>OY781965.2:0-4181686 GCA_963677395.2 Bacteroidales bacterium
ATTCAAAATACAATGGCGGATGTGATGGTCACCTATTTTGACGTTTTGCGCCAACAAAGCTATATCCGTATTTTGCAAAGTTCTCTGGAACTTTCAACTCGTAAACTTGAAATTATTCAGCAGCGAAAAAATGTAGGGATGGCAAACGATGCAGATTTGCTTCAAGCTCAAATAGATGTAAATAGTGTGCAGCAAAATTTAAATACTCAGCAAATTGTTGTAGATCAGCAGAAAACATCTTTATTACAGCTTATGGGTGTAAAACAGTTCTATCCTGTAGAAATATCAGATACGATATTAATCGACAAAGGTTTAACACGTGATGATATTTTCAGTTATCTGAAAAACAATCCACAATATCTGACTGCTGAACAGCAAATCCATGTTAACCGACAATTATTGAGAGAAGTAAGTGCTCAGCGATATCCATCATTACGACTAAATACCGGTTATAATTTCGCACACAGTTCCTATTCGGCAGGTGTGTATGATTACACACGAAATTATGGACTGAATGCCGGAGCTACATTGCAGATTCCTCTTTTTAACGGAACTATTTACAAATCTCAGCAAGATGCAGCTCTTTATAATCTTAAAAATGCAGAATTGGCTAAGGACAATATTTATCTTTCGATAAATGCTGAAGCTGAAAAAATATTCCAATCCTATCAAAATACGCTGCAACAACTGATTAGCCAGGATGAGAATTACAAAAAAGCACAACAACTGGTGAATATTATTTTACAGCGATTTCAACTGAATCAGGCTACAATTCTGGATGTGAAAGCTGCACAAACAAGCTTTGAAAATTCGGGCTATCTCCTTGTTAATTTTCAGTTTTCAGCCAAAGCTGCGGAAATTGAATTGAAACGGTTGGTTTATAAACTGAAGTAAAATTTCCACCCGTGGATTGACGAACAGAACCATTCCGATTTTAGTTGATCAGAAGTTTTTTAATGAAATTGCCCAAATGATACTCTAATTCAGCGAATTTTATACTTTTGAGTACTCATAAATAATTTCAAAACATGAAAACAAAGTCAATTCTTCTGTTTTTGCCGGTTTTACTTTTTATTTCCTGTAAACCCAAAGTGGCAGATAAACTGGTGAAATTCGATGGTCTGGCTCAGGGTACCTATTATGCAGTAACCTACTATTCTGTTGATGGAACCAATTATCAACCTCAGATAGATTCTATTCTTAAGGATTTTGATAAGGTAGCTTCTCTTTGGGTACCTGAATCCGAAATTTCACGAGTTAATCGTCATGACTCTACGCTTGAACTTAGTGATCGGTTTATTGATTTGTTTAATAAATCAAAAGAGGTATCAGAAAAAACAGATGGCGTTTTCGATTTTACAATCGGTCAATTGGTTAATGCCTGGGGATTTGGATTTACTGACAGGGCTAAGCTTGATCCCAAAAAAATTGACAGTCTTCGTAAATATGTTGATTACAAATCAGTTTCTATTGAAGGTAAAAAGGTAATAGAAAAGATTCCGGAAGTTCGATTCGATTTTAATGCTATTGCGCAGGGTTACTCTGTGGATATGCTTGCTGAATTTTTACGTTCAAAAGGTATTGAAAACTATTTGATAGATGTTGGAGGAGAAGTGTTGGCGCAGGGAAAGAAGCCTGACGGAAGTTTATGGGTGGTTGGAATTGAAAAGCCCTCAAAAGATGCTGATGCAGAACGTATTGTTCAGTTTAAAGTTCAAACAGAAAATAAAGCTCTGGCAACATCCGGAAGTTATCGTAAATTTTATGAAGAAAACGGTATTCGTTATTCTCATACCATTGATCCCCAAACAGGTTATCCGGTAACCCATACTTTACTCAGTGTTTCTGTAATGGCCGATAAATGCTGGGAAGCAGATGCTTATGCAACTACATTTATGGTGATGGGATTAGATAAAGCCAAAGAATACCTTGAAAAAAACAAACAACTGGAAGCCCATTTTATTTACTCACTCGGAGGCGATTCACTGGCTAGTTTTACAACTCCAGGCTTAAAACAAAAGATGGAAGAAGTGAAGTAAAACAATTGAATTGAAGGGAAGATTTTTACCTTCTTCTGACTTTTTTCACTATTCACCTTTCACGTTTCACCTACTTTTATTATCGCAGGTTTCTTTTGTGTTTGTTCCACAAGTACATGGAACAGGTTTTCCGTTTGGGTCAACTGAACTACAGGTTTTTTTAAATTCGGCATTCTTGAAAAAGAACATTTTAATGGCAAATCCTGCTATAGCTAAAGCCAATAGAATGGCCATAATTATGATAATTTGTAACATAGGGCGTAAATATTTTTCCTACTGTATGTAGTTAGAATGTGAAGACATAATTGTAAGAATATTGTATCTTTTATATAAATTAGAAAAATGAAATAGTCCAACCTGTAATCTATTCAAAATCAGAACAAACTACTCTCCAATATACTTTGAGTATTTGATCCCGAATTTACGGGGAGGAAAGGCTTGTTTGGTAAAAGGCGGGTATGAGTTAAACTGCTGCAAACCGTTTTTAATAATAGGAACACAAGCTTTTTCGCATTCAACTGTATTATTTACGGCTGTCCAGGGAGCCCATGTGAAACGGTTTGCTGATAGCATCTGGTTTTTGTAACTTAATGAAACAGCAATCCCATCCGAAAGGGTATCCTGACGAAGCAGGTATTGTTCTTTAACGATGTCGTTCTGATAAACTCTGTGAACTACTCTCCGTTGTGTGGGATCCCAAAAATAAAGGAAAGTCCAGGGAATGCGCACATTGATTTCATTGCTGCTCCAGATTACGGCATCGAGATTTTCAATAGGTTGTCCAACCTGTTTCAGTCGGAATTTACCAATATCCTGAACATCGGTTAAACGCAGGCTGTTCTGCCATTGAAGCTCTTTCCAGGGTTTTCCATCTGTAGTGGTGGAATGTAGTTTTTGCTGAGCGGTAATAAAATTGTACTTACGAGTAAACCGATACAAGCTATACGCTTCGGTAACATACAATTGTGCTTTCACCAGGTTAGCACCAGCATCTGCAACAAGCTGTAACACAAATTCTGCACGATTGGTAACTATTTTGCCATTCGGGAGTTTTGATTCTCCCAAATCGGAACGATAAGTATCAAATGCAATGTAAAATGTATCGAGAGGCTCTATTTGATTTTTGAGATTCAGTTTAAGATGGAAAAACTGGTTATCATACGCAAGGTTTAAAGAATCGATATATGCATTGGATACATTCATATTCTGATAATTGAGAGGCACCCCGGTTTCGAAACTTATTAATCCGAAGTTTTGTTCCGGGCTAACAAGATTATGCCAAAAAGCACGGGTAGCGGTATTTTCCATGTAGCCTTCCACTATCCAGGTACGTTTAAACCACTCATCTATCCAGGCAAACATAGCACCACCGGCACAATTTGCATCCTGAATATTATGCAATAACCGTATATCGTATTCTCCCTGAAGTTGCTCGGTATGGCCGCCATGATGCATTTCGGTATAGGCATAATGTGCATTACCCCATGAAGAGGGAACTCCAAACTCTGCAATTAGTAACGGTCGATTGGAATAATGCTCCTTAAGCTCCTTAAGATATCCAACATATCCATTTGCCCCTTGGTTGTCAGAAAAGGTCTGATAATATGGCTCCTGACTCATGAAATCAGGATAATACGGATAGGCATGATAACTGGCAAAATAACCTGCAGGAGCATCCACAATACTGATTCCTTTCAAATCAATCGACATCCAGTCTTCGAATCCATCAGGTGGCTGCGTTTCGGTTGGGTGCTGTATCGGGTCAAGAGTTGGCCAGGAAGACACACTTACCGGACGATCTACATGATAGTTAGAGCGTTCATAAGTAAGTAACTTATCCAATCGCTCGGTAAACCATGCTTCGGTAGGGCTGCATTGCGTATTGCGTAAATTAGAACCAATATATTGATTAACACCCGTATGCGCAAGCTCAGTTGCTTCTACCTCGAACGGATCAATTTCTCTTCCGATAATATAAGCCAAAACCCACCTGGAAATATTGGTTGTGTAAGTTCCAAATGCCCGACCCAAACGGGGAGCAATAACATTGTTTCCATGAACACAATCGATTACTTCCTTTACACTTTTGTCAAAATCACTGGTTCGGGAATAAAGATCCATAGACGGATTTACATTATCAGGCTCATCCAGCCAAATACCCTGAATCACAAACAGCGGACTATCCGGATGCAACGTATTATATTCATTCAGCATTTCATAAAATTGAGGAGGGTGCAGAGTATATAAACGAATTACATTAAACCCAATATCTCCAATTTTCGCGAGCCAGCGTTTATGATCACTTGCCGGAACATACTGAATTTCACCGGGTGATTCATTCGGGCGGGAAACTCCGTAATTCATCCCTTTCACAAATATTGAATTATACATGCCGCTCGGGTTCCAAACACCCAGATAATTTCCAGTACATGCAAAGGGGACGGGTAAAGATTTTACGGACAAATTCACTACTCTCGAATAGGGTATCCCTACATTTATCTTTTGTGTAGGTTCAACAGAAATTGCTCTTACATCTACTTTAAATGTGTAGGCTCCGTTTGTAGAAAGAATTGCATTTCCTAAATTAAACGCTATGGGAGGATCATCATATTTACTTTCGTAAACAATCAGTTTCGTCGAAGTTTTTCGTTTATAGAATTCCAGCGTACAAATGTAAATTCCTGAACCCACACGCATTCCGGCATCCGTTTCGCGCGACCATAAATATTGGTGCATTCCTTTGGTGAGGTTTCCTTCGTATAAAACCTTTAGCAATTGTCCGGTAATTGAATAGATTACTATACGTGCAGGACCGTCCCTATCAACATAAATTGGAATAAGCACTTGGTTCCCGAAGGGATTAGGCACAGGAGGATAGAGCAAATAAGGTTCAGTAGTATCAAGTTTCGGTAAGCTCGACTCGGGAAAAGGCATTGATATTTTGTATTCGCCGTTTACATTTGTAACCGTTGAGTCCATAAGTGTCACATCTTTTTCACTCGTAAATTTCACATGAGCTCCAGCCACAATGTTTCCGTAATTATCTTTTACAGTACCTGTTATGGTTATACTGCCAAGCTGCGCATACGATTGAAGGCTGAAACATATTGCCAGTAAGAGTAATATTTTACGCATAATTCTATTTCCTGCTATAATACTATCTTGATTGATAGTTACAACAAAAATACACTCATTTTGCTTAATAGTATAGATTTCAATAATTAAATAAAAATTAATCTCTCTGTCCACTCAATTTAAATCTGTGAATTGAATCGAAAGTGTAATTTTGCACACTATGTTTACGATACTCAATCTTACTGTACAATTTTCTGGAAATGAACTGTTTTCCCAGATTACTTTCAATGTAAATCCGAATGACCGGATTGGTCTGGTGGGGAAAAATGGTGCCGGAAAATCGACTATGCTTAAAATTATTGCCGGACAAATGGAACCGGAAACCGGAAATATTGTGATTCCGGACGGGAAAACGGTGGGTTATCTGCCTCAGGAAATGTTTCCCGACAGTCATAAAACTATTTTCGACGAAACACTTACCGCTTTCGAAGAGTTGAATCGTCTGGAAAAGAAAATAGAAGCGCTTACGCACGAAATCACAAACCGGACGGATTATGAATCGGATAGTTATCATAAACTGGTTCAGCAACTAAGCGAATGTAATGAGCGTCATCATATTATAGGCGGAACCAACAAAGATGCTGAAGCAGAAAAGGTTTTGATGGGTTTGGGATTCGAACGGAGTGATTTTATCCGTTCGTGTACCGAATTTAGTAGTGGATGGCAAATGCGCGTAGAGCTTGCCAAAATTCTTTTGAAGCGTCCGGACTTACTGCTTCTGGATGAGCCTACCAACCATCTTGACATTGAATCTATTCAATGGCTTGAATCTTTTCTGACTAACTATCCCGGTTCGGTGATGCTGGTTTCGCACGACCGTACCTTCCTCGATACCGTTACAAACCGTACTATCGAAATTGTTTCAGGACGAATTTATGACTACAAAGCTTCATATTCCGATTTTGTGGAACTACGTGAAGAACGTCGTCAAAGTCAGTTGGCAGCTCTCACAAGCCAGCAGCGTGAAATTGCTCAGATTGAGAACTTTGTTGAACGTTTCCGTTACAAAGCTACCAAGGCAAAACAGGTGCAATCGCGTCTGAAGATGCTCGATAAAATGGAACGTATTGAAATTGACGATAAAGAAAACAGTACAATCCATTTCAAATTTCCTCCGGCTCCACATTCCGGAATTATTGTAGTTGAAGCCAGGGAATTGGTGAAAAACTATGGCGAAAAAAATGTATTGAACAAGATTGATTTCACACTCGAAAAAGGAGAAAGCGTCGCCTTCGTGGGTCGCAATGGTGAAGGAAAATCAACCTTTTCGCGCATTATTGTAGGGGATCTTGACTATGAAGGCCATTTCCGTCTTGGGCATCAGGTAAGCGTGGGTTATTTTGCGCAAAATCAATCCGCATTGCTTGATGGAGAATTAACTGTTTTCGACACACTCGATCAGATTGCGGTGGGAGACATCCGCACTAAACTTCGCAACATCCTTGGTAGTTTTCTTTTCAGTGGTGAAGATATTGATAAGAAAGTAAAGGTGCTTTCAGGGGGAGAAAAGGCTCGTCTTGCATTAGCAAAATTATTACTGACACCCGTAAACCTTCTGGTTTTAGATGAGCCCACCAACCACCTTGATATGGTATCGAAAGACATTCTCAAGAACGCACTTCTGCAATATGACGGGTCGTTGATTATTGTATCGCACGACCGTGATTTTCTGCAAGGATTAACGGATAAAGTAATTGAATTCCGCAATCATCAAATCAAAACTCATATTGGTGATATTCAGGAGTTTTTAGAGAGTCGGAAACTGGAAGATTTAAAAGAGCTGGAACAAAAAGCGGGCAAACAAAGTTCGAACCAGATAGTTGAAGCTTCGGCAGAAAAGCTCAACCGGGAACGTAAAAAAGAGATGGAGCGCGAACTTCGGAAATACAAAAACAAACTGGAACAGTGTGAATCGGAAATCACAAAACTGGAAGATGAACAGGCCAAACTAAACAAAAAGCTCGAAAACATTCATCTTGAAGAAAGTAATGACAAGATGAATCAGATTTTTGCCCGTTATAATGAAGTGAATAAAATTCTGGATGAAAAGATGTTGCTCTGGGAAGAAATTCACAATCAAATTACTGAATTTCAGGATAAAAACTACTAAAAAATGAAACGATTCTTCATATACATGTCCTTAATTTCCGGAATGCTGTTCTTTTCTTCAACAGCCATAAAAGCTCAGAAAAGTGAACGAAAATATTGGTTCGACGAAGCAGGTTTTGCCACCGGATTTTGTTTTGTAGGCGAAAAGCTTCCGGAAGGGGGAGAATACAAACCTTTATTGCTTTTAGGACAGTTTACCCGCAAGCTCGGAAATCCGGCAAAACCCAGAGGCTTTGAACTTATTGCAGAACCCCAGTTTAATCCGGTTTCGGTCAATGGATCTTTCTGTGAAGCTGATTTTGGAGTTAATCTCGCCATCCGGTTTCGACAAAATTTATGGAAAGGAACTGATTTCTATGCGCAGATTGGAACAGGACCCCATTACATTACCATCCGTACCTCTATGCAGGCACACGGTTATATTTTTTCAGACAATCTTGCCGCAGGTTTTCGTCAGAAAATAGGCAGTGGATATACACTTCTCGCACAGCTTCGTTTCCGGCATATCTCCAATGCCAACCTGATGAAACCTAATCTTGGAATAGATAACTTTTTTGTTATCTTTGGAATCTCTAAATCGTTATCGATTCATTAGAAATTTTATAAGCCATGAAACGTTTTTTGCTCACAGTATTTCGTTTTGTTTATAAAACGATTTTTTATATCATTGCCCTTTTTTTACTTGTATCGCTGGTTCTTTACATTTGGGCTCCAATCTATCATTTTCCCGAACCCAAACCTTTCAGCGGAAAAAACTGGCATAATCCTTATCAACATCTTGATACCTCAAACTGGAAACTGGCAAACTTTCACGGACACACCAATGCATGGGGCAAGGTTGCTGATGGCAAAAAAACTACGGTAGATGATATTTTAAGAGTGTATGGAAGGGAGTTGAATTACGATATTTATTCTATTTCCAATTACCAGAAAATCACTATTCCGGAAGGGAAAGAGGCAACCTGGATTCCAGACTATGAGCATGGTTTCAGCATCAAAAAAGCACATCACGTAATTATTGGTGCTGATAAAGTGGTTTGGTATGATTTACCTTTCTTTCAATCAACACATCATAAGCAATACATTTTGAATCAGCTCAAAGGGCATTCAGATATTGTGGCCATTGCTCATCCGGGTTTCCGAAACGGGTTTAATACCCATGATTTTGAGAGACTTGGAAATTACGACCTTTTTGAAGTTCTCAACAACTTTATCACATCTTCCGAACTTTGGGATGTAGCACTTTCTTCCGGTCATAAAGCCTATTTGCTTGCCGATGACGATGTACACAACTTTACCAATACCAACGAAACCGGACGAAAGTTCACAATGATTCACGCATCAACAACTGAGCGAAAAGAAGTTACCAGTGCTTTAAAAGCCGGGCATTCGTATGGCGTAGATTTAAAGCTGATTGATCAGGAGCCTTTGGCTAATAAACGTAAGCGCATCGATTCTTTACCTGTTCCGAAATTCATCAAGCTTGCAGGCGATACCCTTTGGGCAATGGTAGGTGATGCCAGCACTCGCTATTGTTTCATTGGTCAGAAAGGAAAAGTCCTGGCGGAAACAAGTGGTGAAGATTCCGTTTCATATATTCTGAAACCCGAAGATACTTATGTACGTGTAACAGCCATGCTCGCCGATAGTACGCTCTATCTTTTCAACCCTATAATCCGTTACGACAAAACAGTTCCCGAAAACATCTCGGAAGCGACCATCAACCAGCCCATTACCTGGATTTTGCGTAGCGTGGGGATGATTATTTTAATAATTGTCTTTCTTTTATATTTTAAACGCAGGCGTCTCAATGCACGCAAAGCCCGTCGATTGCGTCTGTTAAAAACAACTCCAAGAAACTGGTAAGGTTATTCTCTGGCTTTTCACTTAACATAAGATTTATTTTAGGATATCTGTCATTGTTTTTAATACCCTTGTCCAATAACGATATTAGAAATATCCGCTCCTTGAAACTCATATAATCATATGATTAACAGCAGAGTAATATAAAAAATAGTTGTTTTATAAATGCAGGAATTAGTACCTTATATAGCATAAAATGCTGCAAATAATAATAGGGAAATTGCCTTTAAAAAGTCAACGAGACTTATTTCGTCCCATATTGGAAGACTTAATTGATCTGAATCCCGACTTCGACGGTTTATAAATGTAAGCAGTTGATATTCATATCTCAAAGAGCAGATCAGGACACTACATTTTTTATCAGGTGCAAGATGTGCGGGTGGGATAATGACTTCCTTTGGGATGTTCTAAAAAATTAGATGCGTTTGCCCTGCCCCCTCTTTCAATTCATTTCGCAGTTTCGCAATTTATAGGTACTTTTGCAATTCAAAATCACGATTGTTTATATGCTTGATAAACTAGAAGCTATTTATCAGCGATACCTTGAAATAGAGGCGCAAATGAACGACCCCGAAGTGGTGTCGGATATGAAACGTTATATCAAACTGAGCAAGGATTATAAAGACCTGCAACCGGTTATCCAGGCTTACCACAATTACAAAAACATTCTCGATAATATCGATAATGCCAAAGTTGTAATCAGCACCGAAAAAGATGAAGAGTTTCGTACTATGGCCAAAGAAGAACTCAACACTTTTCTGGAGCAAAAAGATATACAGGAAGAAGAGATTAAGGTGTTGCTGATTCCCGCAGATCCTGAAGACAGTAAAAATGCACAACTTGAAATACGTGCCGGCACCGGTGGCGACGAAGCCTCAATCTTTGCCGGCGACCTTTATCGCATGTATATGCGCTACTGTGAAAAGAAAGGATGGAAAGTAGAGATGGCCGATTATACCGAAGGTACTGCCGGAGGATATAAGGAAGTTATTCTCAATGTTTCGGGCGAAAATGTATATGGTCAGATGAAATATGAATCGGGTGTGCATCGTGTTCAACGTGTGCCGCAAACTGAAACACAAGGTCGCGTGCATACTTCGGCTGCTTCTGTTGTTGTGCTCCCCGAAGCAGATGAAGTGGACGTTGAACTAAAGCAAAGCGATATCCGCAAAGATACATTCTGTTCATCAGGACCGGGAGGACAATCCGTAAATACTACGTATTCGGCCATTCGTTTAACACATATCCCAACCGGAATTGTAGTTTCCATTCAGGATGAAAAATCGCAGATCAAAAACTACGAAAAGGCACTCAAGATTCTCCGTACACGTTTATTCGAACTGGAGTATCAAAAACATCTTGACAATATAGCATCGAAACGTAAAACCATGGTTTCTACCGGCGACCGTTCTGCAAAAATCCGCACCTACAACTATCCTCAAAGTAGAATTACCGATCACCGTATCAATTTGACGGTTTATTCGCTTCCGATGTTTATGGACGGTGATATTCAGGATATGATTGATGCACTTCAGCTTGCTGAAAATGCTGAAAAAATGAAAGAAGCCGTAGGTTAATCATGAAACAATTTCAACAACCCGATTATCGTAATTTTTACTGCTTTCAAAAAAGCAAAACAAAATAAGTATCATTTACAATGTCATGCCGTAACGATGTTCAGCATGACATTTTTTTTAATTCTAAAACATCAAAATCATGAATCGCAAAGAACTTATCGACCTTATTTTCAGCAAAAAATCATTCCTCTGCGTAGGATTAGATACCGACTTAACCAAGATACCGTCGCATTTGCTTCAGGAAGAAGATCCTGCATTTGCATTCAATAAAGCAATTATTGATGCTACCATTGATTATGCGGTGGCTTACAAACCCAATCTGGCTTTTTATGAAGCACAGGGAATCAAAGGCATGGTATCGCTAAAAAAAACGATGAACTATCTGCATTCGCTTGATAAAAAGGCTTTTACCATTGCAGATGCAAAACGTGGTGATATCGGCAACACATCACAACAATATGCCAAAGCTTTTCTGGACGATGCCGGAGATTTCGGGTTCGACTCTATGACCATTGCTCCTTACATGGGCGCCGATTCGGTTACACCATTTCTCACTTATCCCGACAAATGGGTGATTTTACTTGCTCTTACCTCAAACAAAGGTGCTTTCGATTTCCAGTTTATCGAAAATCAGGAAAACGGAAATAAACTTTTTGAAGAGGTATTGCTCCGTTCACAAAAATGGGCTACTCACGAAAATATGATGTATGTGGTTGGTGCAACACAAGCCAATATGCTGGCTGAAATCCGTAAGGTAATCCCGCATCATTTTCTGCTGGTACCCGGAGTGGGTGCACAAGGTGGAAGTTTAGAAGAAGTTTGCAAATACGGAATCAATTCTGATTGCGGATTGTTGATTAACGCATCGCGTTCTATACTCTATGCATCCAATGGCACAAATTTTGCGGAGAAAGCGGCCAAAGAAGCCCGCTCAATGCAACTGGAAATGGAGCAACAATTGTCGTTTATCCGGTAAAAATTCCCCCATTCTTGTATTTTTCTTAAATTCAAATAAATAGTGCTTAATGCACAAGTAATTCTAAATCAAAAAAAGCCATGAGAAAACTTTTATCTATTATCGCTATTACAGTCCTTTCTTTTACCACGCAGGCTCAGTGGACTTCACTGAGCAGTGGAACGACTTCTGACCTGACCTCTGTATTTTTCACAGATGCAAGTACCGGATGGGTGGTTGGACTGGATGGAACTATCAAAAAAACCACTAACGGAGGAACTACATGGACCGCTCAAACAAGTGGAACAACCGTTATCCTGAATGGAGTATTTTTCACAAGTTCAACAACTGGTTATGTTGTCGGCGGAGCCGGTTTAATCCTTAAAACTATCAATGGTGGAACTACATGGACAACCCTAACCACAGGAACAACCGAAGCTTTCCGCGCAATTTATTTTGTAGATGCAAATACAGGTTATGCTGTGGGTGGGTATAATACCGGAGGCATTATTTACAAAACCACGAATGCAGGTTCTACATGGACCGCTCAAACAAGTAACAGTACAAAGTGGCTTAATGCCGTTTATTTTGTAGATGCAAACACAGGTTATGCTGTGGGCGGGGAAAGTACCAGCGGAAAAGTAGTAAAAACCACCAATGGAGGAACCACATGGATTCTGCAAACCATTCCTACTTTCTACGCTCTCTATTCTGTTTATTTTTCAAATGCAACTACAGGAATAGCAGTAGGAAACAGTGGTGAGATTTTAAAAACTACCAATGGAGGAAACACATGGACTGAACAAACCAGTGGAACCACCGGCGTTTTATATGGAGTTCATTTTGTTCCAAAAGGAAGTTTAACAACCGGCTATGCTGTTGGCTATAATGGTGGAATTCGTAAAACCATGGATGGAGGAACTACCTGGACGACACAAACAACAGGAACTACTACAATGTTAAAATCAGTATATTTTGTTCAGTCTGGTACAACTTTAACAGGTTATGCTGTGGGTGAAGGTGGTAAAATTCTGAAGACAACAGGAACAGTAGGGATAGAAGAAAATAAAGAAGCATCTCTGTTTTCTGTTTACCCCAATCCGGCATCAGACGTTCTTCAACTAAGCATCAACAACGATGAAGAAGGTTTAATATTAAACATTTACAATTCAATGGGTCAATTAATTAAGACTGAAGTATTGGAAGAAAATCAAAAGAATATTTCAGTATCTGGTTTATGCAACGGAATGTATTTAATTGAGCTCAAATCGAAAGAAACATCCCAGAAACAAAATCTGATGATTCAACGATAGAAGTTATACTTACTAAAAAGAAAACCTGAACTGTACCCCAAAAGTTAGACAAAAAACTTTTGGGGTATTTTTATGGAAAAGAGAAAGCGAAAAAATCTGAAGCATAGTTATTCAGAAAAAATGAGGGTTGTAGAGCTATACAACCAGGGTTATGGTTCATCCACCATAAGTAAAGAGATGCAGATCAGCGAGACAGTTTCTATAAACGGCAAAAACCCGGCGAGTGACCGGGTTTTTATAAAGCCATGAGAGAAAATGTTTCTTATGGAAGATTGAGAAACACTATATAAATCATAGGCACTCTTGGAAATACAGCTTATCTGATGCCATGGTGGATCAGAAGCATCCGGAACATAAAATTTGCCTACTGGCAAAAAAAAATTAATTTTGTGCATTCAAAAATAGGCGGTTATAGCTGCATAATTTTGATCATCAAACCCTTAAGAAACAAATCATAAAAATCATGGATAATCAGGAAAAACTGTTTTCAGAATTTCCACCTGTAACGCGCCAGGAATGGGAAAATGTAATTCAAGCCGATTTAAAAGGTGCTGATTACGAAAAGAAACTTGTTTGGAGTACCAATGAAGGTTTTAAGATTCAGCCTTATTATCGTGCCGAAGACCTTGAAAATCTTGAATATTTAAGAGCTATTCCGGGTGAATTTCCATTTGTACGCGGAAATAAAACAAACAATAACTGCTGGGAAATTCGTCAGGATATCGTTCAGACAAATCCCGCTGAAGCAAATCACTTTGCACTCGATGCAATTAGTCGTGGTGCCGATGCCGTAGGTTTTGATGTGCATGAAATCAAGTCGGTAAGTGATCTGGAAGTTCTGTTGAATGGAATTGATCTTCTGAAGGTAAGTATCCATTTTTATTCTTCAGCTTCGTATCCTCAAATTCTCGATTTTTTTGTTCATTATCTTGATTCAAAATCAATTGCAGCAGAAAATGTTCGGGGTTCGTTCAATTTTGATCCTCTGGGTTATGCTTTGCTTAAAGGCAGTTTCTACACAACCGAAGAAAACAATATGGTTGAGGCTGAATATCTCTTAAAAAGTGTAGAAGCTAAATTGCCAAAATTCCGTTTTCTTACAGTAAATGGCAAGCATATTCATAATGCCGGAGCAACTCTGGTTCAGGAACTTGGCTATACTTTGGCTGCTGCTCACGAATACTTGTTCAACCTTATCAATAAAGGTCATAAAGTGGATGAGATTACTCCAAGAATGATGTTTTCGCTGGCAACAGGATCTAATTATTTTATGGAAATTGCCAAGATTCGTGCGGCTCGTATGCTATGGGCTCGCATTGTGGAACAATACACGCCAACGTCAGAAGAATCACTCAAAATCTTTATTCATACTACTACTTCTCTCTGGAATAAAACCGTTTATGATCCTTACGTAAACATGTTGCGTACAACCACCGAAGCGATGTCATCAGCCATCGGAGGTGCCGATTCAATTACAGTTCTTCCGTTTGATGTTACCTACAAAACTCCGGATGATTTTTCGTATCGTATTGCGCGCAATCAACAGATTTTGTTGAAAGAAGAATCGTATATGGACAAAGTGGTTGATCCTGCTGCAGGAAGCTATTATATTGAAACACTTACCGATTCAATTGCAAAACATGCATGGGATCTTTTCCGCTCGGTTGAAGAAAAAGGTGGATTTACTGCTTGCCTGCTCAGCAATATGATTCAGGACGATATTGAAAAAACCGCAATGCAACGTAACATGGACATTGCAACCCGCAAGATTGTGATATTGGGAACCAATCAGTATCCGAACCTTGGTGAAGCAATGATTGAAAAAGTAGAACTTGAAAGTGCCAATACCGACAAACCTTCTACTTTCCGCAAACTTTCAGTTTATCGTGGTTCAGAAGCCATTGAGGAGGTGCGTATGGCTACCGAAAAATATGTGAAAGAAGGGAATAAACGTCCACAGGTTTTCATGTTTACCTACGGCAATCTTGCCATGCGTAAAGCACGTGCAGGGTTTGCTACCAACTTTTTCGGTTGTGCAGGTTACAAAATTATTGACAACCTCGGTTTCAAAACCGTGGAAGAAGGAGTACAGGCATTCCTGAATTCAAAAGCTGAAATGGTGGTTATCTGTAGCTCTGATGAAGAATATGCCGAAATCACTCCTGCAATCTGTAAAGCATTGAAAGATGCTGGCAATAAAGCCAGTATCACCCTTGCAGGCTATCCGAAAGAGCTGATTGACAGCTTTAAAGAAGCAGGCGTTCAGGAATTTATCCACGTTCGTTCAAATGTTCTGGAAACCCTGAAAAATTATCAGAAACATCTGGGAATCAACTAAACAAGACATTGGTTTTTTATTCAGTTTTCAAAATACAACCCTGATTGAATTATTTTCAGTCAGGGTTTTTTCCGTTCTTTGCATTTCAAACCTAAAAGAGCTGACAGGTTTATTAAGTCTGTAAGCTCTTTAAACATAAACAGATTATCAAAGAAATATCATGATTTCAAACATAGAATATCGCGATTTAAGAAATATTGAATACAAAACAGCCTGGGATTTACAGGAAGAATTGTTTAACAAGGTTGTGGCTTGTAAGAAAGAGAATGAGAGCCTGCCCGGTACAGAACGTAAAGTAGTACCAGGTTATCTGCTCTTTTGTGAACATCCGCATGTTTATACACTTGGTAAAAGCGGTGATGAGCAAAATCTTTTAATCAACTACATTCAGCTTCAGGCAAAGAATGCCACGTTCTTTCGTATCAACCGCGGGGGCGACATTACCTATCATGGTCCCGGACAGTTGGTGGCATATCCCATTCTCAATCTGGAAGATTATGTAAAAGGAGCCCGCGAATACATTGAAAAACTCGAAGAAGTAATCATCCGGACTATTGCTGTGTTCGGACTCAAAGGTGAACGATTGAATGGAGCAACAGGTGTTTGGCTCGATACGGATGTCCCGGGAAAAACCCGAAAAATCTGTGCAATCGGTGTTCGGACAAGTCATTGGGTGAGTATGCATGGCTTTGCATTCAATGTGAACACCGATCTGAGTTATTTCGGACATATTAATCCCTGTGGGTTTACCGATAAAACGGTTACTTCTCTCGAAAAAGAACAGGGACATTCATTTAACATGGAAGAGATTAAGCAGTTGGTAAAATCAAAATTTGTGGAGGTATTCGGGTTCGAATTGTAGGTTAACGCACCTTACTATTTTTGTATCTTTACCCTCCATTTTTAGTTAGATGCTTCAGAAAACCAGGGGAATTGTTTTACAGTCGGTAAATTTTTCCGAAACAAGTATAATTGTAAAAATTTATACTGAAGATTTTGGATTGCAATCATTTATGGTAAAAAGTGTACGTTCTCCAAAAGCAAAATTGAAGATTGCGCTTTTTCAGCCATTAACCTTACTTGATCTGGTGATTTATCATAATGAACGGGCAACCTTGCATTCTATCCGCGAAGCACGACCATTCTATGCTTATACTTCTCTTTCTGTCGATTTTCAAAAAAGTACAATCTTCGTTTTTCTGAGTGAAATACTTTCGAAATGTTTGAAAACAGAGCAACCCGACAAAAACCTCTTTCACTTTCTCTATAATTCCTTGCAACTTCTTGATTTAAAACAAATTTATTATACCGATTTTCATCTGATATTCTTGATGCAGCTTAGTCGTTTTCTGGGCTTTTATCCCAAAGGAAGTTACGATGCTGATTCGCGATGGTTCGATATGGCAGAAGGAACTTTTCAGGTTCAGGAGCCGATGCATTCTTATTCCATGAATGCCGAAAGCAGCAAAGGGTTGTCAAAATTGAAAGGAATTTCTCTTTCTGATGAAAATTTATGCCTGTTTTCTACGTCCGAACGCAGAGTAATGCTGGAGCAAATCCTTCAGTTTTATGCCTTACATGTTCCGGGTTTTGGAAATATACAGTCGCACAAGATATTGCAGGAGGTACTTGAATAATCGGGAACGGATTGATCATAAAGTGTATTTCTTTTCATTCTGTTCTTAACCGGACAATATTGAATGCGATATCAATTGGGTTTGAGTTTTTTCTCTTTTTGTGTTTCCGAATCTGAGCAGGATGTGTAAATCATCGAAAACCATTATTTTTGCAAAAAATCTAACTATGAACTTTGTTGAAGAACTCCGCTGGCGTGGAATGATCCACGATATAATGCCTGGTACCGATGAAATGTTGGCGAAAGGAATGTCAACGGCCTATGTAGGGATCGACCCTACTGCTGATTCATTACACATTGGTCACCTGGTAGGGATTATGATGCTGAAACATTTCCAGATAGCAGGTCACAAACCGCTGGCTTTAGTTGGTGGTGCAACCGGAATGATTGGTGATCCTTCCGGGAAATCGGAAGAACGTAATCTGCTCGACGAAACTACTTTGCGCCACAATCAGGAGTGTTTAAAAAAACAACTTGAAAAATTTCTGGACTTTGATAAGGGGGAAAACAGTGCCGAAATTGTAAACAATTACGACTGGATGAAAACCTTTTCCTTTCTCGATTTTATCCGTGATATAGGGAAACATATTACCGTAAATTACATGATGTCGAAAGATTCAGTAAAAAAACGTCTTTCGGGAGAAACCGGTGATGGAATGTCATTTACTGAGTTTACATACCAACTGGTACAAGGTTACGATTTTCTCTATCTCTATCAGAATAAAGGCTGTCGTTTGCAAATGGGTGGCAGCGATCAGTGGGGAAACATCACTACAGGTACCGAGCTTGTCCGTCGTAAAGCAGGAGGTGAAGCTTTTGCCTTGACCTGTCCGTTGATTACCAAGGCTGATGGCGGAAAATTTGGCAAAACCGAAAAAGGAAATATCTGGCTCGATCCTGAAAAAACATCGCCTTACGCATTCTATCAGTTCTGGCTCAATTGTTCCGACGTGGATGCTGCACGTTATATCCGCATCTTTACGCTGTTTAACAAAGAAGAAGTGGAAAGCATGGAACAACAGCAAAATGAAGCTCCGCATCTTCGTGTTTTGCAGAAAGCTCTGGCAAAAGAACTAACCATTCGCGTTCACTCGGAAGAAGATTACAATCAGGCAGTTGAAGCTTCGGAAATACTCTTCGGCAAAGGAACCACCGAAACATTGAAGTCGCTTCCTGAAAATATGCTTTTGGCTGTTTTCGAAGGTGTTCCTCAATCGGACATTGCTCTGACTGAAGTAAACGAAGGCATTCCAATGGTTGATTTTCTGAGCGATAAAACAGGGATTTTCCCGTCTAAGGGAGAAGTCCGCCGTATGCTCAAGGACAACGGCGTTTCCATAAATAAAGAGAAAGCAAAAGAAGATCAGCAAATTACTCCCGAAAATCTCCTTGGAGGGAAATATATTCTGGTACAAAAAGGAAAGAAAAACTACTATCTGGTAAAAGCAGTGTAATTCTGTTTTCAAGATTTGAGAAGAGTGGTCTGACAGGTTTTTTCCTTTCAGACCATTTTTATATCCCGACTGGATCGGAACTATTCCCTTTACGGTAAATATCAAGATTAGCTTAGATAAGGCTTTATCGTAACACCGTTACCGTCCCAGTCTTTTCTATCTTTCTGCCACTACGTTTGGCGGTAGCCTGTAAAACATAAAAGTAAACACTTTCGCCACAGCCATTACAATCAAAATCGTTTTGGTAGTTTGCATTCTGATAAATTAAGTTTCCCCAGCGGTTGTAGATCATCAGGCTTATAACCCAGTAGTTGCTATTGGTAATCACAAGGCGGTCGTTTGCCCCGTCGTTATTAGGTGTAATTACATTGGGAATATCTAAAGGGGGTGCACAAAAGGTTTCATCGCCATAGTTTACCACGATGGTGTCGTAACTGGTATAATCATAATCTTTAAAGTAAGCTTTTGCCCAGTATGTGCCAGGCTGGGTTATGGTAAAGGTATTCCCGTGCGAACCATCTGACCATGTAAACTCTCCATTGGATACGTTGGCATATAATTTTAGTTCTTCTCCCGGACATAAAGTAGTATCATTCCCAAGATTAAACTGAAAATTACATTCACACACTGAAATGTCGTCAAAAAGATAATAACTATTTACAAAACCATAATTTACAGCTTGATAATTTGTAGATAAGGTAGATTTAAAATTCCCAATAAGCAAATATTCTTCATCTCCTTGAGCAATAAAAGTTCCTGCAATTTTCACCCAATCTACGGTATCAATAATAATGCCATTATTATTTTTAATTTGTGCAGAAAATGGATAAGCATTAATTAATGTATCATACTTAATTGGTGATAAATAAACATAAACATCACTCACAGCATATTGACTGTAATTATAGCAACTCGTATAACCTACACCACAATACCTTCTTCCTTGTAAAAGTTTTTGTTTAAGTTTTGTTTGCGCATAGTCACGAAAGTTATTGTTTGGATTTAAATTAAACAACATATATAATCCAATATACCCATTACCAGATTTAGGATTCTGAAATGATAAAACAGATTGTAATGTTGTGTTCAATGTGCAAAAATTATAGTAATCGCTTGAACCATGACAATTCATTGCATCATCCCAAAACGTAGCTCGGCATATTTGACTTACATCATCTGGGCATAACGTATAATCCTCGAAATTTCCGTTTGGAACATAATTAAATGTATCCAGATTCTGAGAATAAAGAGGTAAACAAAACAAAAGAGATACTATGCAAAGTAATTGTTTCATCTGTTCAAAGATATAAAAGGAGGAGGCTCGCTCATATTCTTAAGCTATGCAGAAGTTCCGGAGCTAAGGTGCGGCTTTATCGTAACACCGTTACCGTTCCGGTTCTTTCTATCTTTCTGCCACTACGCTTAGCGGTAGCCTGTAAAACATAGAAGTAAACACTTTCGCCACAGTCATTACAATCGAAATCGTTTTGATAGTTCGCATTCTGATAAATTAAGTTTCCCCAGCGGTTGTAGATCATCAGGTTTATATCCCAGTAATTACTATTGGTAATCACAAGGCGGTCGTTTGCCCCGTCGTTGTTAGGTGTAATTACATTGGGTATATCTAAAGGGGGTGCACAAAAGGTTTCATCGCCATAGTTTACCACGATAGTATCGTAACTGGTATAATCGTAATCTTTAAAGTAAGCTTTCGCCCAGTATGTACCGGACTGGGTTACGGTAAAGGTATTCCCGTGCGAACCATCCTGCCATGTGAACTCCCCGTTGGGTACGGTGGCATATAATTTTAGCTCTTCTCCCGGGCATAAAGTGGTATCGTTGCCCAGATTAAACTGAAAATTACATTCACACACTGATACATCATCAATGTAATAATACGAATTACTTGGATAATTAGGCATTACTACAATTTTATCGGTATATTGGCATGAATCAAAATTACCAATGGTTAAAAACTGCTCAGTACCATCTGAAATAAATGTTCCTCTCACCGGAGTCCAGTGTAATGAATCTGAAATTATACCATTTAAGTTTTTCACCTGAGGATTAGTACTAATTGCAGAAATCAGGTTTGTAAACTTTGCCTGAGTAAATAGTATATAAAGATTACGAATAGCCCATCGATTATAGGTTCCTAACTTAACATACATGGTTGCACAATAGCGATGTCCTGATTTAAGTGTATCTTTTAGCTCATTTTGAATATATTCACGATAATTATTAATATCATTTACATAAAAAGCATTTCCTGCCATTGCTACTCCACTTCGGGGAGGGTGTGTAGTTAATGGTATTATAATGTTTGGATTTAAACTGCATAAATTATAATATTCAGATGACCCATTACAATTCATCGCATCATCCCAAAATGTTGCTCTACAAATTTGAGTCCAATTATCGGGGCATAGAGCATAATCTTCAAAATTTCCATTATGAACATAATCAAACGTATCCAGATTTTGGGCTTGGATAAACATATGAAGTAATATGAATAATATGAAGAGGTTAAATTTCACAGTTTCAAAGATATAAAAGGAGGAGGCTCGCTCATATTCTTAAGCTATGCAGAAGTTCCAGAGTCAGGGTGCGGTTTTATCGTAACACCGTTACCGTTCCAGTCTTTTCTATTTTCCGACCACTACGTTTAGCGGTAGCCTGCAAAACATAGAAGTAAACACTTTCACCACATCCATTACAATCGAAATCGTTTTGGTAGTTTGCATTCTGATAAATTAAGTTTCCCCAGCGGTTGTAGATCATCAGGCTTATATTCCAGTAGTTGCTATTGGTAATCACAAGGCGGTCGTTTGCCCCGTCGTTGTTAGGTGTAATTACATTAGGTATATCTAAAGGAGGTGCACAAAAGGTTTCATCGCCATAGTTTACCACAATGGTATCGTAACTGGTATAATCGTAATCTTTAAAGTAAGCTTTCGCCCAGTATGTACCGGACTGGGTTACGGTAAAGGTATTCCCGTGCGAACCATCCTGCCATGTGAACTCCCCGTTGGGTACGGTGGCATATAATTTTAGCTCTTCTCCCGGGCATAAAGTGGTATCGTTGCCCAGATTAAACTGAAAATTACATTCACACACTGATACATCATCAATGTAATAATACGAATTACTTGGATAATTAGGCATTACTACAATTTTATCGGTATATTGGCATGAATCAAAATTACCAATGGTTAAAAACTGCTCAGTACCATCTGAAATAAATGTTCCTCTCACCGGAGTCCAGTGTAATGAATCTGAAATTATACCATTTAAGTTTTTCACCTGAGGATTAGTACTAATTGCAGAAATCAGGTTTGTAAACTTTGCCTGAGTAAATAGTATATAAAGATTACGAATAGCCCATCGATTATAGGTTCCTAACTTAACATACATGGTTGCACAATAGCGATGTCCTGATTTAAGTGTATCTTTTAGCTCATTTTGAATATATTCACGATAATTATTAATATCATTTACATAAAAAGCATTTCCTGCCATTGCTACTCCACTTCGGGGAGGGTGTGTAGTTAATGGTATTATAATGTTTGGATTTAAACTGCATAAATTATAATATTCAGATGACCCATTACAATTCATCGCATCATCCCAAAATGTTGCTCTACAAATTTGAGTCCAATTATCGGGGCATAGAGCATAATCTTCAAAATTTCCATTATGAACATAATCAAACGTATCCAGATTTTGGGCTTGGATAAACATATGAAGTAATATGAATAATATGAAGAGGTTAAATTTCACAGTTTCAAAGATAATAAAGGAGGAGGCTCGCTCCTCCTTTTATTGTAAAAATTATTCAATTACAAGTTTTCCCGTAAAAGGAGCCATATTGTCTGATTCCAGTTTATAGACATAGATCCCTTTATAAAGGTTGGCTAGTTTTACTTCTGCCGTGAGCGATTTGGTGCTGAGTTTCCGGTTGATAATTTCCCTTCCGGTAATATCATATACCTTAAACGTGAAAGAACCTGCCGGTACTTTGGCAAAGGTAAGCGTTATTTCGTCCTTTGCTGGGTTGGGGTAAAGCATAACCGTTTGCTCTACATCAGGGCTTGGGTTGGTATGAGGGTGAATAACATAAGCCGGGCGAACGTCGTCCTGCTCTATATTGAGCATGTAACGGGCAATATACACGGCATCGCCGCAATACGACCTCATTCCCCTGCCCTTTCTCCTGCCAGGAGAAAGGGAGTGAAGCACGGGTAAATTGTTGTATTTTAGCGTCGTTTTAGAAGAGAAACAGATGGTAAAGATTAGAAGCAAAATAGATGCTGATATGTATTTTGGAGCCTCTGCTGAAATAATGAAAAGAGCTCATGAGCTGCAAAAAAACATGACTCCCGCAGAAAAAATTCTTTGGGAACATCTTCGAAACAGAAAATTGGGTGAATACAAATTTAGGAGACAGCATCCCATTAATCAATTTATTGCAGATTTCTATTGCTCAGAATGTAAACTTGTAATTGAAGTAGATGGTAAAATACATCAGGAATTATCACAACAAGAGAGAGACAGGGAACGTACAAAGATTATTCAAAAATTTGGAATTCAAGTTCTTCGTTTTGAAAACAGTCAGGTAGAAAATAATCTTGCATTTGTATTACAGTCTATTCTTCGGGTTCTTCAATCAAAGCAATAATCTGGAAATCGAGTTGTGTCACAGCACCTCTCCTTTCAGGAGAGGCGGGGGTGAGGTGGAATAATTTATCGTAACACCGTTATTGTTCCGGTTCTTTCTATCTTTCTGCCACTACGTTTAGCGGTAGCCTGCAAAACATAGAAGTAAACACTTTCACCACATCCATTACAATCGAAATCGTTTTGGTAGTTTGCATTCTGATAAATTAAGTTTCCCCAGCGATTGTAGATCATCAGGCTTATATTCCAGTAGTTGCTATTGGTAATCACAAGGCGGTCGTTTGCCCCGTCGTTGTTAGGCGTAATTACATTGGGTATATCTAAAGGGGGTGCACAAAAGGTTTCATCGCCATAGTTTACCACAATGGTATCGTAACTGGTATAATCGTAATCTTTAAAGTAAGCTTTTGCCCAGTATGTGCCAGGCTGGGTTACGGTAAAGGTATTCCCATGCGAACCATCCTGCCATGTGAACTCCCCGTTGGGTACATCGGCAATTAGCTTTAGCTCTTCTCCCGGGCATAAAGTGGTATCGTCGCCCAGATTAAACTGAAAATTACATTCACATACTGATACATCATCTACAAAGTAATATCCATCTATAAGCCCATAATCTACCTGCATAACAGTTGAGTTTGCATTTGTTTCGTGATTTCCAATAATTAAATATTGCTCGCTTCCATCTGCAATAAATGTTCCGGCTACTTTCATCCAGTTTACGGTATCCATTAACAACCCGCTATGGTTTTTAACCTGCGGGGTATGAGCCCCTGCCAAGCCTAAATTAGTATCTTTTACCAAGGAAAAATACATTGATATATTTCCAACCACATATTTGTTATAATTTAATGAATTTGTGTATAATTCAGCACAATACCTTTTACCTGCACTTAATTTATTTTTTAATATTACTTGCGCATATTCCCTATACTCATACGTTGGATTGCCACTATAAAGCAAAATTCCAATATACCCGTTTCCTGAACGTGGAGGTTGAGAAATTATATATTGGTAAAAATTAATGTTGGTTGTACAAGAATTAATATATTCGCTTGAACCAACACAATTATAAGCATCATCCCAAAATGTAGCTCTGCATATTTGTGTTACATTATCAGGGCATAACGTGTAATCTTCAAGGTTTCCGTTTGGAACATAATTAAATGTATCCAAATTTTGAGCCTGAATGGAAAGTTCTACAAAGACAAATACTATGCAAAGAAAATATTTCATCCGTTCAAAGATATAAAAGGAGGAGGCTTGCTCCTCCTTTTATCCTAAATTTTATTCAATTACAAGTTTTCCCGTAAAAGGAGCCATATTGTCTGATTCCAGTTTATAGACATAGATCCCTTTGTAAAGGTTGGCTAGTTTTACTTCTACCGTGAGCGATTTGGTGCTGAGTTTCCGGTTGATAATTTCCCTTCCGGTAATATCATATACCTTAAACGTGAAAGAACCCGCCGGTACTTTGGCAAAGGTAAGTGTTATTTCATCCTTTGCCGGGTTGGGGTAAAGCGTAACCGTTTGCTCTACATCAGGGCTTGGGTTGGTATGAGGATGAATAACATAAGCCGGACGAACGTTATCCTGATCAATATTAAGCATATAGCGGGCAATATACACGGCATCGCCGCAATACGACCTCATTCCCCTGCCCTTTCTCCTGCCAGGAGAAAGGGAGTGAAGCACGGGTAAATTGTTGTATTTTAGCGTCGTTTTAGAAGAGAAACAGATGGTAAAGATTAGAAGCAAAATAGATGCTGATATGTATTTTGGAGCCTCTGCTGAAATAATGAAAAGAGCTCATGAGCTGCAAAAAAACATGACTCCCGCAGAAAAAATTCTTTGGGAACATCTTCGAAACAGAAAATTGGGTGAATACAAATTTAGGAGACAGCATCCCATTAATCAATTTATTGCAGATTTCTATTGCTCAGAATGTAAACTTGTAATTGAAGTAGATGGTAAAATACATCAGGAATTATCACAACAAGAGAGAGACAGGGAACGTACAAAGATTATTCAAAAATTTGGAATTCAAGTTCTTCGTTTTGAAAACAGTCAGGTAGAAAATAATCTTGCATTTGTATTACAGTCTATTCTTCGGGTTCTTCAATCAAAGCAATAATCTGGAAATCGAGTTGTGTCACAGCACCTCTCCTTTCAGGAGAGGCGGGGGTGAGGTGGAATAATTTATCGTAACACCGTTATTGTTCCGGTTCTTTCTATCTTTCTGCCACTACGTTTGGCGGTAGCCTGTAAAACATAAAAGTAAACACTTTCGCCACAGCCATTACAATCAAAATCGTTTTGATAGTTTGCATTCTGATAAATTAAGTTTCCCCAGCGGTTGTAGATCATCAGGCTTATAACCCAGTAGTTGCTATTGGTAATCACAAGGCGGTCGTTTGCCCCGTCGTTGTTAGGTGTAATTACATTGGGTATATCTAAAGGGGGTGCACAAAAGGTTTCATCGCCATAGTTTACCACAATGGTATCGTAACTGGTATAATCGTAATCTTTAAAGTAAGCTTTTGCCCAGTATATGCCGGGCTGGGTTACAGTAAAGGTATTCCCGTGCGAACCATCTGACCATGTAAACTCTCCATTGGATACGTTGGCAGTTAATTTTAGTTTTTCTCCCGGGCATAAAGTGGTATCGTTGCCCAGATTAAACTGAAAATTACATTCACACACTGATACATCATCTACAAAGTAATATCCATGTACTAAGCCGTAATTTACCTCCAGAATTGTCGAGTTTGCGTTTGTTTCATGATTTCCAATAATTAAATATTGCTCGCTCCCATCTGCAATAAATGTTCCGGCTACTTTCATCCAGTTTACGGTATCACTTAACAGCCCGCTATGGTTTTTAACCTGCGGGTTATGCACTCCTGCCTGCAGTAAATCCGTGTCTTTTACCGGAGAAAAATACATTGATATATTCCCCACTACATACCTATTGTGATTAGAAGAATTTGTATATAACTCAGCACAATATCTTTTCCCGGTGCTTAATTTATTTTTTAATGCAACCTGTGCAAATTCCCGGTATTCATACGCTGGATTTCCACAATTAAGAAGTATCCCAATATACCCGTTTCCTGAACGAGGAGACTGATTGGTATAATCATCAAATGTATGTTATAGTCAGTTGAGCAGGAATTAATATATTCACTTGAACCATGACAATTCATTGCATCATCCCAAAATGTTGCTCTGCATATTTGACCCATATTATCAGGACATAACGTATAATCCTCAAGGTTTCCATTTGGAACATAATTAAATGTATCCAGATTCTGAGAATATAGAGGCAAACAAAACAAAAGAGATACTATGCAAAGTAATTGTTTCATCCGTTCAAAGATATAAAAGGAGGAGGTATGCTCCTCCTTTTATCCTAAATTTTATTCAATGACAAGTTTTCCCGTAAAAGGAGCCATATTGTCTGATTCCAGTTTATAGACATAGATCCCTTTGTAAAGGTTGGCCAGTTTTACTTCAGCCGTGAGCAATTTGGTGCTGAGTTTCCGGTTAATAATTTCCCTTCCGGTAATATCATATACCTTAAACGTGAAAGAACCCACCGGTACTTTGGCAAAAGTAAGCGTTACTTCGTCCTTTGCAGGGTTGGGGTAAAGTGTAACCGTTTGCTCTACATCAGGGCTTGGGTTGGTATGAGGATGAATAACATAAGCCGGACGAACATTGTCCTGCTCTATATTGAGCATGTAACGGGCAATATACACGGCATCGCCTCCTTCCCAGGGGGTAACATCGGCTATTTGCTGCAATGTACTTACCTGCTCCTGGGTAAGGGTGTAATAACCTATGGCAAACGTGTTGAGGTAAATATCGTTTACAATTTTACGGTACTCTTCTACCTGCGAGGTGTTTACCAGCGAGCTGTTCAGTTGTTTTGCTTCTGCCAGTTCATTGTTCATCAGCTTATATTCAAAATCGGTAATTTTGCCTATATTGCTGTATTTTATCAGGTTGTAAAACATCTGGTATTTTACGTCGCCCGTGTCGCCAAGGTTACGCAGGGTGGTGTCACTTTCGAGTATTTTATAGAGGGTACTTTTGTCGTAATCGGAGTAAGTTTCAAACAGGGCAGTATAGTTTATTTCTTCACGGAGTATTTTCCCGTAAAGTTCCTCACGTTCCTCGGCTGTTTTGGCATGCAGAACCTCCCGTATCGGGCATTCTTCTGCACTCTGAGAGTTTAAGAACGGGATTATATAGTTACTCAATTGATGGGGATATAATACCTCAGGATCATAGTCCGTACCCTGTGCATTATATTTAATATGCCAAAACGTTGACGGCGTAAGTAAATGATTAAGTCCCCACATTTTACGTTGAATAATATTCCCACTATACAGTAAATCATAGTTCCCTGTCCAGCGGTTATTGGTGGTATAGTTATCATTTCCCTGCTCGGTAACAGAGGCATCCTGATTAAACAGGAAACCGTAATAGCAGTTATCCATCGAGTTACAATAGAACTGGGTAAGATTATTGTTTCCAAACAGGTTAATCCCTGCCTCGTAACCCTGTATGGGGTAATTGTCTTTTACCAGTGCAGAGCGGGTTTGTGCCATGTTTATCCCGTAAATAGGAAGAAAGCTTGCCGGAATAAACGTGGGGTCGAAACGGTAAAGGTAATTGCGGTGTACATAAATACCCTCGCAGCTCTGCACGTCGATAGCGGCGATATATTTAAACATTACACCCGTATTTTCAGGCAGCTTAACGTAGTTATATTCCACACTTACTGCATAATTGGCAAGCGGGTTTACAAGCGACTGGCACTGCGAAACAAATATTCCTCTTAGAATTGCATTTACATTGTTGCTTGCAATTTTAAGGTTCACGAGCGAAGGCTGATAATTATATACCTTAATCCCGGTACGGGGGTAAATATTGTTTGTGGAAGCAATCGTGTTATAGATCACTTCGGAATAATCCCATACATTGCGTGATTCAATACCCGTGGTATAGGCTTCGAGGAGATTATTTAAAATGCTAACCCTCTGGTTATAGGTATAAATACCCATATCGCAGTTTTCGAAACGGTTGCGTTTGTCGTTATCGCCCCCGATTACGGATAAAGGCCAATTAATTTTTGAAAGAGAAGATCCGGGATTTGCCGAAAATACAGCAGTAGGCCGGTATAGTTCCATCGGGTCAATGCCACTGCCAATGGTGGTTGAATTGAAATTGCGGAACAGGTTGTTGTAAACGGTCATTTTTGTTTTGTAAGCATTAATCCCGCAGTACAGGCTTTCAAAGGTATTGGTATATGCAAGGCTGGTTTCATCGCCTATCTTCACATTGTTTACATTATTGATATCAATCCCAACAAAGGGAGTTATATTTGTGTAAGGTTCATTTAACATGTTTTGCGAACCATTAAAGCTATTGCCAATAATATAAGCAGAATGCAAAGGAACGGGTGTACCGGCAGGGGTATAATCTTTAATACTGATACATTTATAGTTCTGTAAAAAGGTGTTGTTGCGGACATCTATTTTCCCGTTGTGAGTACTTACAATACCGTTTATACCGTCATTGATCGTGGAATTAGAAACATTAATTGTTGCCGTCGGGTTTTCGGCATAAATACCATCCCACATAAAACGACAGCCCTGGTAAACTATGGAATTATCAATTGTTAACGTGAAAGAGGGATCTACAATAATTTTTGCATACGGTCCCATTAGCAAGTAAATATTATTTAAGGATAAATTCGTTGCAATATGCACCGTGCCGTCAATGTAAATTGATTCACCACTACTAATGGGAGGATTTACGGTTGTAATGGTTTCATCATGGAACAAGCGAGCATCACCGCCACTTTTATAGCAACAATCATAAACATTTACACTTGCAGTGCTTGTGCAACCACCCTGATTAGCCGTAACGGTTAATACCCCGGGGTTATAATTATCAATAGGTGCATTCCATTTTATGCTTGCATCAGCGTTATTTGTTGATATTATTGCTCCGGAGGTATTTACTGTCCATGTATATGTAGTTCCCGGATCGTATACATTGCTATTGGAAACCGAATAATTTGTAATTACATCACAATTACTTGTTGGACCTGATATAACAGGCGACGGAATGGTATTTATGGTTACATTCAGAGTGGTGGGACTTCCGGTACAATTGTTTGTATTTGTATAGTTTACACTTATCGACCCGTTGTTCTGCCAGATTACGGTAACGGTATTGGTGTTAGAGGCTCCCTGAATGGTTCCCCCGTTCACCGTCCATGTATAGTTGGACATACCGGGGTCGGTAGTATAAGTAGTTGGCTGATTGGCACAGACATTAGCCGGACCGGTAAGCGAAGGAACCGGCAGGGGAACAACCGGTACTGTTTTTGTTGCCGTAACCGTGCAATTGGGGGCTAAGGTTAATATACCCGTGAATGTTGTGGTTGTATTGGGCGTGGCGGTAGTGCTTACACAGTTATTTGGACAGGATAAATTACAATTCGGATTGGCAGACCAGTTTAGAGGAACGCCTAAATTATTGGTTAACTGGGTTGTTTGTCCAATACACAAAGGATTGGGGTTGGCATTAATTGTCAGGTTGGGCATAACGGGAGCAATATGTACTTCGTCAACAAAATAATAGCAGTATTCCATATAAGCTCCGGGAGTTCCGCTTAAATTTAAGGCAACACGAGAAGTAGTATTCAGGTCGAACCGCCCGATTGCAATATACTGTAGCCCGCTGGTGGTAGGTGTGTATGTAAAAACAACATCCATCCAGCTGGTATCTTTAATTAAATTCTGAGTCCCGGCATTGGTATATAACAGCAATTTTGAATTTGTCTGATTAAACGGAGCTTCATTAAACTTAAAATGTTTTGTGGTAGTAAAGTACGGGTCAATTGTTGATAAAAATACCCCGATTGAATCACAGGCATATTTTGATTTTTTGGACAAACCTACCTTAAAACGGATAGTGTATTGAACCCCTGCCTGCATGGGAGCTTTGAGTTTTTGATAAAGATACTCGCAATGACGGTGGTATTCTTGTGGTGTTGGGTCGGTATTTAAATCACACCCAAAGCCGGAAAAGGCTGAGTCCGGGGGACAATTCCATGAAATATGACTTCCATTTCCTCCATTTACCGGAGGTTGGGCTGCATTTGTACCATTTGTATGATAATAATCGGGGGTTCCATGATTTAAAGAACCCCACGGACAAGCCAGTCCTATTTGAGAAACTCCATTAGGCAAACTTGTATAGTATTCGAAATTCCCGTTGCAAACCAGATCGCAAGCCTGACTTAACTGGTCGTTGCATTGGTAAGGGCTGCAATTTAAAACCGGAGCAGACTGGTATAAGGTAAAAACAACCGATTGAATTACATTATTTTTCCTTATTTTGAGATAATAGTCGTTACCGGGAACCAGTGCGCTCGTGTACAAAACAGGTTGAAGAGAACCCGAAACCAGCGTTAAACCCGAACAATCTCCGGAATATAATTCCACTGCATACAGTTCATACAGGGGAAAGCTTGCCGGAATTATTCCCAGTTGGAAATTACTGTTTGTGGCATGGTATTTAAACCATACTACCGTGTCTGCCGACAGCACATGAATGCTCGTGTCGTTGGGAGAAATGTAGGGTGCATTGGAACAGTTCCCCTGCCCGTACCCATTGCTGGTGTTTACTAAAAAAATAAAGCCAATCATTATTTTGGCAAGCAAAAGAAGAGCATAATTTTTATGCACCTCTTTTCTTTTGTTATTTGTATAATTCATAACCTTGTAGTTTTAAATTTTAAGAGAATTTTACTTCGTTTAATCTCCTGATTTTAATAGCCGGAGGTGCTATTTCGTAGTTTAGCCCTGTAATATTGCGTATTGCGGGGCTTGTTTTTTCTTTACGTGAAAGGTTTCATTTTTATTTGGTTTTAAGGTTGATTATTGTGTATATTTGTATAATTTCTATTTCATAAGTTCCTTGCTTGCCCGGTGTCATGGGGGTGATTTCCGGGGAAAATGGGGACAAGGTTTATTTTAGTTATTGAATTTAGGGGAGTAGCCCTGTAAGATGTACCCACATTTTGCAGGGTTTACTTTTTTATATAGGCAGAATCTCATTTTGAACTGGGGGTTTAAGGGTTCCGGATTTAGGTTAATATTCTTGTTTTATCAATATTATCAAAAACGTATCTCCAAAGTTCGTGATAAATAAAATACGAAAATCATTGGTTGTAAAATACAACTTATAGATGTATTTTACAACTGTAAGTTGTATTTTATCTTTTTTGAAAACTATTTATTTTTACAAATATCTGTTCCATTATAAAAAGGGGGGGTGTATAAGGGGCGAAAAATGAAGAAGATATTCTTTTTTTCTACTTCTCAATTTTAAATTTTCGATTCAGCCTGCCACCCGCTTAAAATAAAAAAGGCGTGTGACTTTTACTGTATCTGACTACAAGGTACTGCCAAGCACCCCACCAACCAAATAAGTAAAGCCCACGCCGTAACGTGAGCGTTTTTACTTATTATTCCTGGTGGTTAAAATTTGGCAGTTTTTGTAGTCAAGAATAATAGCAAACGCTATCTTAAATATGTATAATCGTGTTGTTTATTGTTTCATGAATGTGTTTTGGTGATTATGGGTGTAAATGTAGTAGTTTTTAAAGATTGGTACAAGCAGAATTTTGTTTGTAAAAGAAAACCGCCAGCCCTTTTCAGTGTACTAATTTGTTAAGTTATAAATAACAATAAGGCTGGTCGGTTTCTCTTCTCTAAAGTATTTTGTATTGTGTAAAAAAGTGCTTGGGATAGGTTTAATAATTTGTTTGCGAATTGGTAGAAAACCGCCAGCCCTTTTGATTTTTATTCGAGTGATAGAATTTCAACATAAAAAGACTGGACGGTTTCTATTCCCTTGGAATTATACTTAGGTGTTTATAAGGTTTTTTTTGCCGGCTACACAAACAAAATTTCTACTTCGGCTTCAACCAGCAGGCTCTTATTCATCATCAGGATAAAGCGGTTTGCCGGAGCTCCCAGTTGGGTAGCGGTAATTTCTTTTTCTTCGCCCGATAGTAATTCAATGGCTGTCGGACTAAGCGGAGCGTCAACAGTTGCAGCGCCATATACCAAAACTGCCTCGGAACCTACATTGCTGAAAAGCATGGTTTTGTCAACCGAAAAGGCAAATCCGGCTTCTTTGGTAGCATTTGCCGGGATTGTTACGGTGTAGGTATTGGATGTAACACCAGTTTGCTTTGATTTCGATTTAGCACCCAGCAAACTATTGATAAAGAATGTTTTTGCATAGCCAGGATTGTCAATATAAAGGATTGCAAGCTTGTGAATATTTAATGCAAGCTGACGTTTTAGCCTGGAAGAAATAATTTCAATATCTTTTACCGAAATATTAACATCTCCTTTTTTACCTTCCTGACTATCAAGGGCTACTTTATATGTATGGTAACAATCGGTAAATTCTTGTTCCAGTTCCGGACCAAGCTCTGGCTTATAGGTATTACTTCCTTTAATTACCTGATCAAAAAGGTCATCAATATTTTTCTTGGTAACTGACGAGAATTGTTTGAGTCCTTTTGGAAAAAACTCCAGATAAGCCTCCGAGCTTTTCCCGAATTTACTACGAATTAATCCTTCACGCTGGGCTACAAGTTTTTTAAACTTTTCTATGCATTGATCTACGGTAAAAGTACGGGCGGTGCGCGTAGCTTTCCCCGAATGAATCTGCTTTACTGCAAGAGTATATTCCTCCAGCAGGGGTTTGGTGTCATCAATAATATCGCCAACAGGTTCTCCTTTGGCTTTTGCCTGCTGAAGTATGTAAAGATGATTATCAACATACTTTCTAAAACTTTCCCTACTGAAATGTCCTTTTTCATAAGGGTTTTCGAAATAACTGTTTTCGCTTCTCATAAATGGAAATTTTAAAATTCTACAACTCAGATTGATTAATGCAAATATAGAATATTATAATGCAAAAAACGCATATACTATATTATTATTTCGCAGTAGCACTATTTTTATATCACAATTAAGTAATTATCTTTTATTACCCTATACATATAAATCATTGATAGAAAACTTTTTTTACTGTATATGTTTCTGTGAAACATACAAGAAAACCTTTTTTACCACTATGTCAAAAAAAAACATTGAAGGAAAACTTTATTTTCTCTTATGTCAAAAAAAATCATAGAGGAAAAACTTTATTTTCCCTTATGTCAAAAAAAATCATTGAAGGAAAACTTTATTTTCCCTTATGTCAAAAAAAATCATTGAAGGAAAACTTTATTTTCCCTTATGTCAAAAAAAATCATTAAGGAAAAACTTTTTTTACTGTATATGCCACTGCGAAACATACGAGGAAAACTTTTTTTCCCTCTATGTCAAAAAAAAAACATTGAAGGAAAACTTTATTTTCCCTTATGTCAAAAATAATCATTGAGGAAAAACTTTATTTTCTCTTATGTCAAAAATAATCATAGAGGAAAAACTTTATTTTCCCTTATGTCAAAAAAAAACATTAAGGAAAAACTTTTTTTACTGTATATGCCACTGCGAAACATACGAGGAAAACTTTTTTTCCCTCTATGTCAAAAAAAAACATTGAAGGAAAACTTTATTTTCCCTTATGTCAAAAAAAATCATTGAAGGAAAACTTTATTTTCCCTTATGTCAAAAAAAAACATTGAAGGAAAACTTTATTTTCCCGGAGAGTGTACCAAAGCCCGTTGGTTTGTGTGGCTACGAGCGTGGGCTTTAGATGTCCTTAATTATATTTAAAAAGTCTTCCAATTTATATGCTCCGTCAACTGTCCGCCTTTCGTAAACCATAAAATAACGATAATTATTCCCTGCTTTACTTGCCCAAAGTCCACCAAGTCTTATTTTTGGTTCTGCATCCAAATGGTCGCCTTTAGTTTCTAATAATAATGTTTTCCCGCTTTTTGTCTGAATTATGAAGTCAGGATAATGATTTACAAAACCATTAATTCTAAATCCTTTCCGTTCAATATTTCTTGTCCAGAATGCGATGTTTTGCATATTCGCAATTTCATTAATTACTCTCGCTTCAAAGTCGTTTATTTTACCTTCTTTCTCGTAAAGCGATTTTGTAATGTCTTTCGCTGTGTCGCCTGGCGAAATGCTTTTAGGTAATTGGAAAGATGGTTTTATAAATACTTTGTCGGTATCTAAAAAGTCTTTAAATTTCTTTTCTGCGAATAAGTCGGAAAGTGATTTTATTTTTTGCTTAATCTTATCAGTGTAAGTATATTTTTGATTATAAAAATCTGTGAATTGCTCATCTGTAAAGTCTTCTAGAACTCTATTGATATATTTTTCAATTTCTTTATCGGGAATTGGATACATATTTCCGATCACTTCCATTATAAACCTTGTTGTGGTTTTAATCCGACTCTCTTTTCTTGCAGGGTCGAGAATATAAGCAATAATGCTTTCTTTTACCGAACCATCAAGCCTTATAAAAGTTGGAGTATGTTCTTTTTTCGTTTCGTCCAAATCTACTTTGTACAGTTCGGAAGTAATGCTGTCAAATGCAATATTTGTATCTGCTTTGCTTAATGCAAAACCATCTAAAAGATTTTCCTTTTCCAAAGGCAATTCTTCTTCTTTTTGTCCGAACAAATCATTTGCAGGGACTTTCAAGTAAAACTGAGGTAAATTTATTTTTTCTGCTTGTTCCTTGAAAATGTCTTTAATACTGTAAGTTTTCACAAGTTGTTGAATTTCGTTAGGCAAAGCCGTTGTATTGGTAGCGTCCATTTCTGAAACAGTTTTTTCAAATGTTTCATTCTGTTCGATTGCTATTTTTTCAATTTCCGAAATTGTTTCACTCGGCAATTCAGTTTCCGAAGGAACTGAAATCCTTGTTGTGTCAATATCAGAAGTAATATCTTCGGTTGTTTCTTCAGTAGTCGGAAAGATGGTAAGTTGTTCTAATGGGTCTTGTTTTTGGGCTGGTTCCTGTATTGAAGTATCAGCAAGTTTATAATCTTTTTCGCTAAAACCTGCTTTATTTAAGCCTTTTACAATATTTTGCAACGTGTCCATAAACTTAGAAGAGGCAGTTAAAACATAACTAAGATTTAAAAGCGGAAAGTTATGTTTCATTACATAGGGCTGACGTAAAACCCGACCTAAAATCTGTTCTACATCAACTGCCGAACTTTTGTCTGCCAACGATGCCAAAATGTAGGCAAACGGACAATCCCAACCTTCTTTTAGTGCGTTAATAGTTATGATGTAACGAACTTCACAATCACGGCTCATTAAATCAATTCCTTTAATCTCGTTGATGCTTGCGGTTTTGATTTTAATTTGCTCAACTGGAATTTTTAATTCAATGAGTTTTTCTTTAAGTTTTTGAACGTTTGATTTTTCTTCTTCTTCGTTTAGAAAATCTTTGCCGTTTTTGGGCTGTGCTTGAAAAAGAACAATTGGGCGAATGTATTTACCGCCTTTCTTTTCTTCTTCGATGGCTTGTAATTCCAACCGTTTTTGCAATTGTAAACTTGAATTTATTACTTCCGTTTTATCTTGATGATTGTAAACGATAACAGGAAGTTTAACCATATTTTCACGCTTTAACTCCAAAGCATCTATAAAACTTATAATATTACTGTTGTTTCTGGGTGTTGCAGTAAGGTCGAGAATAAAACAAGGATTAAATTCTTTAAGCATTTCAACACTTAAATCGGTTTCAGCATTGTGGCTTTCGTCAACCACTACCAAAGGATTTAAGAATTGCATGACCTTCATTAACGAAATTTCTTCGTCTTTGCCTAAAAGCGTTTCAAAGGATTGTAATGAGCCGTTTTGCTCAAAAACTTTTCGTCCTTCTTTATTTGCTGTGCGAATACTATCGAAACTAAGAACGAAAATATTTAATTGCTCTTTTACCGAAGTTGCATTAAAACCGCTGCCTTGTAGCAATGTCGATTTGTCGAATACTTCTACTTTATTACCAAAGTGCGAATTAATTTTCTGACGGTATGGATGCGAAGCATCTTTAAGGTTTTTAATGGTTTGGTCTAAAATAGTGATTGATGGCACAAGCCAAACAACCGCCTTTGGGCGGTCATAATCAAAAGCATCAAAAACTGTTTTAATGGCATTGCAGGCTATAAAAGTTTTACCGCCTGCGGTTGGTACTTTTATACAAATGTGTGGCACTCGTGCCACATTATTTTTATATGGTTCAATGGCAGTGCCAGAATACGGATAAAGTGGTGTTCTCGGATGTTTTGCCCAAAAATTATAAAATGCTTCCTTTGTGTCTTTGGTTTCCTGTACGTATTCCAAAAATAACGAAAGGTCGTTTATTACCTGTAGTTGATATGGTTTTAGTTCCATTGCTTAAAATCGTGTTATATCTCTTGGTATTTTCTTAAAAATAATATGGTGCTTGGTCATAAAATCCTTTGTAAGCAAGCAGTTGTCAGCGTAAATTACGTATTGCTCAGCTTTGGTTTTCATGGTTGCCAAAAATGCATGGTCAAGCGTTGTTACTTCGTCTTTCTCGTAGTTGAAGTAATAAGCTGTGTCGTTATGTTTACCAAGAAAATGTTTATTATCGGTGTGTTGAGTTTCAGAAAAAGCTGATTTGGTTTCGGTGTAATAAACGTATTGTCGTATTTTCTCAATGCCAACAGTTTCGTTTAAATTACCATCTTCGTTGAAAAGCGGTTGTCCCAATGAATAGAAATCAAAACTGCCGCCCGTGCCTTCGGTAGTGCCGTAACCATTGATTGCATTTTTTATTCTTTGTGCTGTTGTAGTTTCAGCATAATCCATCATTTCTATTGTAATAAACTTTCTTTTTCCACTATCTAATTTATTTAAGTTTAAAACTGCATGTGCGGTTGAACCTGAACCTGCAAAACAATCCAAAATATTTGCATCAGTATCTTTTGGGATGATGTAGTTAATTAACTTTTGAAGTAAAACAGTTGGTTTTTTACCACTCCTAAAATCCATATTTCCTTCATGTCTTATATTTCCGAAATCTTCAGCATTGTTTTCAAAATTTGGAATAGGTAGGAACTTCTCCTTGTCTTCTGAATTACTTAATACATCATTCGGAACACCTTGAAAATATTTTCCTTTTGTGGCAGTCGCCTTTTTAGGACCTGTGAAATATCGATAAGGGAATTGGTCTTCGCCAATTCCATAAACTTTATAAAGTGTTCCAAGTCCATCATCTTTTTCTCTACCGATTAAGTAATCTCTAAAAAAACGACCTGAAGAGTTTCCGTCAAGAATTTTACCTGTTGCCCAAATTTCCTTTAAGTGATTTAATGAAGATTCTTCTTCTACAATTTCATAGTTGTCCTTCTCAAAAATATCTACTCTTTTATCTCCTAATGTTATTGTTCTCGATTCTCCTTTTTCAATTACTCTGTATTTGAACTTATCAAAATCATATTTTGCTGTTTCTTTGATTAGTTTAGTGGATGATTTCTTTTTATATATGTAAATTATTTCTATCAATTTTTGAATATCAGCATCTTCTACTAATGTTTTACCTGCAAACCTTACTTGAGTATAAATTGGCGTGATAAGGTTTGATGAACCAAAAATTTCATCACAAAGAAATTTAAGGCTTGCTTGTTCATTGTCGTCAATGGAAATAAATATAACACCATCATCTGCAAGTAACTTGTGCAATAACTTCAAACGTGGATACATCATACAAAGCCATTTGTCGTGACGTGTAAGGTCTTCTGCTTCTTTACCAACTACTTGTCCGAGCCATTTTTTAATTTTCGGGTCGTTTACGTTGTCATTATACACCCAGCCTTCATTACCTGTGTTATATGGTGGGTCAATATAAATACAATCAATTCTACCTTCATATTCAGGCAAAAGGGTTTTTAAAGCTTCAAGGTTATCTCCGTGAATTATCTTGTTTCCGCTTTTTGTTTCGGTTTCGGTTTGTTGTCCGTTGTCAAATCCGTAGGAATGTTCCAATACTTTAAACGGAACATCCATATGATGATTAATAACCTTCTCTTTCCCTATCCAGTGTAATGTTGGCATATATTATTCTACGTCTTTAAATTAAAAAACCCAAAGATACAAATATCCGTGGGTGCGTTGGCAAGAAAACAGCTCTTTTGCAAACTTAACCTCGCGTGAGCTAGTGTAAGCTTGTCCAGATAAAAATCAAGATACAGCTTTGTATATTGGCTATTCGTTATATCATTTTTTTATTTTTCAGTAGCAAATTGTCCACTGTTTTTTTTGTCTCTTTTACACTTGGTGCTAACCCGCAGATAGTCACAACTGCATTGAATTCAATAAGTCAAAGATACATTTTGAAAGTAAATCACAACAAGAAATTTCACATTCGCAATGTAGTTTAAGCGCGTTTCCTGTCAATTGGGACTGTGCAGAAAAGTGTGTACGCTCAATTGATTTATATTTACTCATTCCAGGTATAAAACAATAAAGCGTACCTTTATCACGCTTAAAATTTTTAAACTATGGCACGAAACCGAAAAGAAAAAAATCATGAAACGCCTAAGGGCGGAAAAACTTTCGAAACATCTCTCTTACGCTTATTTGCTACCAATCCTTTTGAATCTTACAATCATAAACAAGTTTCTGCCCGTTTGGGAATTCATGACAAAGCCACCAAAACACTGGTTTCTGATCTTATTTTCAAACTTTCTCAATCGGGTGCGCTACTCGAGGAAAAACGTGGAAAGTATAGGATAAATCCAACGTTTATCACACCTGATCTGGTTCCGAAAAATTACATTGAAGGTCGTGTGGACATGAAACCAACCAGTAAAGCTTATATCATTCAGGATGACAGTAATGAAGAAGATATCTTTATTGCGGCGAACAACACAGGGCGTGCAATGGATGGCGACCGCGTACGGGTTCATCTCTTTCCCCGCCGTAAAAGCCGCAAAGTAGAAGGTCAGATTATTGAGATACTCGAACGTGCCAAAACACAGTTTGTAGGAACTATTCTGGCCTCGAAAAAAATGGCATTTATGTTGCCCGACAACCCTAAAATGCCGGTCGATTTTCTGATCCCGATGGATTCACTCAACGGAGCTACCGACGGACAGAAAGTATTAATCAAAATGGTTGACTGGCCAGAACACTCTAAAAATCCGGTGGGTGAAGTAATTCATGTGTTGGGAAATCCCGGTGAAAACAATGTGGAAATGCAATCCATTCTTGCCGAATTTGGTTTTCCGCTTGCGTTTCCTGATGAAGTAGAATCGGAAGCTGCCCGCATTCCCGATACGATTTCTGCCGAAGAAATTGCCAAACGAAGAGATTTTCGAAATATACTCACGTTTACCATCGACCCGATTGATGCCAAAGACTTTGATGATGCCATCTCCTTTCAAAAACTTGAAAACGGACATTATGAAGTTGGAGTGCACATTGCAGATGTTTCGCATTACGTTCATCCGAAAACTGCGTTAGAAGATGAAGCGTATGAACGAGCTACTTCAGTGTATCTGGTTGACCGCGTAATACCGATGCTTCCCGAAAAACTTTCGAACGGGGTGTGCTCACTCCGTCCGCATGAAGAAAAATTATGCTTTTCAGCCGTGTTTGAGATGAACGACAAAGCCGAAATTCTTCATGAATGGATAGGCAAAACCGTAATATTTTCCGACCGTCGTTTCAATTATGATGAAGTTCAGAAAATCATCGAAACCAAAGAAGGTGAATACGTTGAGGAGATTCTGAAAGTTCATCAGCTTGCACAAATTATGCGCTCTGAACGTTTTAAAGAGGGCGCAATCAACTTTAATTCAGTAGAAGTAAAATTTCATCTCGACGAAAACGCCAAACCCATCGGTGTGTATCTGAAAGAACAAAAAGAATCCAATCAGCTTATCGAAGAATTTATGCTGCTGGCCAACAAAAAGGTGGCTGAATTTATTGGCAAACCCAAAGGCAAGCAAACTCCCAAAACGTTTGTTTATCGGGTTCATGATGAACCAAACCCTGAAAAACTGGGAACTTTTGTGCAGTTTCTCTCCAAGCTGGGTTATAAAATGCGTTTGCAATCCCGTAAAACTCTTGCTGATTCATTCAACAACCTCTTCCGGGATATTGCAGGCAAAGGCGAAGAAACTATGGTGGAAAGCATTGCAATCCGCACCATGTCGAAAGCCTATTACTCAACCGATAATATTGGTCACTACGGGCTGAGTTTCCCGTACTATTCGCATTTTACTTCGCCTATCCGTCGTTATCCCGACCTGATGGTTCACCGTTTACTCGAACGCTACATGGAAGGGAAACCTTCCGTTGAACAGGCTTCATGGGAAGCCCGCTGTAAACATGCTTCCGAAATGGAGAAAAAAGCAGCCGAAGCCGAACGTGCCTCTGTAAAATACAAACAGGCTGAGTATCTGAAAGAACGAATCGGGCAAGAATTCGACGGGATAATTTCCGGTGTTACCAAATGGGGTTTATTTGTTGAATTGGCCGAAAATCGTTGTGAAGGAATGGTTCCCCTGCGTGCATTGGATGACGACATGTATGTGCTGGACGACGATAATTACCGTGTTGTAGGCCGCCGTAACGGGAAAATTTATCAGCTGGGAAACAAGGTTCGCATCCGTGTAACCCATGTTGACCTGAACAAAAAACAGATGGATTTCGTGATGGTGGAAGACGAACGATAAGATCGTTTGGGTTGGTACGATCAACCAATATCATGATAAATACAGGGTGACAATAGATAAGAATGGTTTTCTTTCTGAGATAAATCCAATTCTTTTTTCTCCACTGTTTTCATTGGATTCTGTATCTTTACTCTCACGATTTTGCGCAGATTTGTTCGCCGCAATTTCGTGATAATCAATTAATTTCTTTATTCAATGGCTGAATTTACCCATTTACATGTTCATACCCAATATTCCATTTTAGACGGCGCTGCCAAGGTTAAAAAGCTGATTAAAAAAGCTGTTGACTCCGGTATGAAGCACCTGGCCATTACTGACCACGGAAATATGTACGGGGTAATGAATTTTGTAACAGAAGCCAGGAAACAAGGGATTAAACCTATCATTGGATGTGAAGTTTACGTTGCCCGTAACTCTCGTTTTAGCAAAACAGGTAAGGAAGAGCGAAGCGGTTATCATCTTATTCTGCTTGCAAAAAACCTTGAAGGTTACAAAAACCTTAGTAAGTTGGTTTCGCTCGGCTTCCTCGAAGGTTTTTATTATACACCACGTATCGACAAAGAAATTCTTAAGAAATACAGTGAAGGCCTTATATGTTCTTCTGCATGTTTAGGGGGCGAAATTCCGAAAGCATTGTTACAGTCAGGAATGGAAAAAGCCGAGAAAGTGCTTCAGGAGTATCTCGAAATATTTGGAGAAGATTTCTACCTGGAGTTTCAACGACATGGTATTCCGGAGCAAGATGAAGTAAATAAAATGATGATCCCCCTGGCTGAAAAGTATGGGGTGAAATATATTGCCACCAATGATGTGCACTTTGTGGAATCCACAGATGCTCAGGCGCATAATATTTTGATTTGCATCAACACCAATCGTGATGCAGATGATGAAGATGGAATGCATTATTCGGGACAAGAGTTTTTGAAAACACCCGAACAGATGGCAGATCTTTTTAAGGATTTACCAGATGCCATTATTACTACACAGGAAATTGCAGCCAAAATTGAAGATTTCAAACTCGAACGTGATGTAATCCTTCCTAAGTTTCCACTTCCGGAGGGCTTTACCGATGAGTTTGAATATCTGGAATATCTTACATGGGAAGGAGCCAAGAAACGTTATCCCGAAATCACTGACGATATTCGTGAACGTCTGGAATTTGAGCTTTCTGTAGTAAAAAAGATGGGATTTCCGGGCTACTTTCTTATTGTGCAGGACTTTATAGGCGAAGCTCGCAATATGGGGGTTCGCGTAGGTCCGGGTCGTGGTTCTGCTGCCGGTTCGGCAGTAGCTTACTCTATCGGAATTACCAACATCGACCCGATTAAGTATAATTTACTGTTTGAGCGTTTTCTGAATCCTGACCGTATCTCCATGCCCGATGTGGATATTGATTTCGATGATGAAGGCCGCGACAGGGTAATTCAGTATGTAATCGGGAAATATGGCAAGGAAAAGGTTGCCCAGATTGCAACCTTTGGAACCATGGCTGCCAAATCGGCAATCCGTGATGTGGCACGAGTGGTAAAGCTGCCGTTGCCCGATGCGGATCGTCTGGCAAAACTTGTTCCCGAAGGGCCGAAAGTATCTCTGGAAGATGTCCTCGACAATGTATCCGAACTGAAAGATGCTCGCAAAAATGGGGATGACCTTACCCGCAAAACGCTCGAATTTGCTCAAATTCTTGAAGGTTCAACCCGAAATGTGGGAACACATGCCTGCGGTGTAATCATTGGACCGGAAGATCTGATTAATCATATCCCGCTGGCTACTGCCAAAGATTCTGAAATGCCTGTTACACAGTATGAAGGTAAATATGTTGAATCGGTGGGAATGCTTAAGATGGACTTTTTAGGACTTAAAACCCTGTCCATCATCAACGATGCATTGAGAAACATTAAAAAACGTCATGATATAGATATTGATATCGACGCTATTCCGCTCGATGATAAAGAAACCTACGAACTTTACAGTCGCGGTGATACCACCGGAACGTTCCAGTTTGAATCGGATGGTATGAAAAAATACCTTCAGGAACTCAAACCTAACTGCTTTGAAGACCTGATTGCGATGAATGCTTTGTATCGTCCGGGTCCGATGCAGTATATCCCGAGCTTTATTAAGCGTAAGCTGGGCTTGGAGAAGGTTGAGTACGATTTTCCTGAAATGGAGAAATATCTGAAAGAAACCTACGGCATCACGGTGTATCAGGAGCAGGTGATGCTTCTGTCGCAGTTGATGGGAGGTTTTACCAAAGGTGAAGCCGACAAGCTCCGTAAGGCAATGGGTAAGAAAATGAAGGATGTAATGGACTCGCTGAAAATGCAGTTTGTTGCAGGCTGTACAGAAAGAGGTTTCGAAGAAAATAAAGTACTGAAAATTTGGAGCGACTGGGAAGCATTTGCAGAATATGCCTTCAATAAATCGCATTCAACCTGTTATTCTTTTGTGGCATATCAGACAGCCTACCTTAAAGCCCACTACCCAGCTGAGTATATGGCTTCGGTACTTACCCATAATCTGAACGATATTACCAAAATAACCTTCTTTATCGAAGAATGTAAACGTCAGAAAATTAAAGTTTTACTACCAGATGTAAATGAAAGTGAACTGAACTTTATTGTAAACAAAAAAGGTGAAATCCGTTTTGGGATGGCTGCCGTAAAAAATGTTGGAGGCGGAGCCGTTGAAGCGATCATCGAAGAGCGACGCGAAAACGGTTCTTATCGTAGTATTTTTGATCTGATCAAACGCATTAATCTTCGCGCTGTTAACCGTCGTGCATTGGAATCACTGGCAATGGGCGGAGCATTCGACAGCTTTGAAGACACACACCGGGCTCAATACTTTCATCAGGAACGTGTGGAAGATCCTACCTTTATCGAAAAAGTAATTCGTTATGCCAATGCAAGCGAAGCAAAAGGCGGAGCATCACAACACAACCTTTTTGGTGATGCAGAAGAAGAAATTGCAATTCCGGATCCTGAAATGCCAGTATGCGAAAAATGGTCGCGACTGGAAGAACTGAGAAATGAAAAAGAAGTTGCAGGATTCTATCTTTCGGGGCATCCACTCGATGATTACAAACTCGAAATTGAGACGTTCTGTAATACCAAAATATCGGAATTAAAGGATTTTATTTCTATCCGAAACAAAGAAATAAAGTTTGCCGGAATCATCACATCGGTAAATCACCGTATGACAAAAAACGGCAAACCTTTTGCGAATTTCACTATTGAAGATTTCAATGACTCTATCTCAATCACTCTTTTTTCGGAAGATTATCTGAAGATGAAACATATGCTCGAACCCGGCATCATGGTTTATGCGAAAGCAAGTGTAAAAAACCGCTGGGGAAGCGATACGGAATATGAGCTAAAAATCAACTCAATGTCTATTCTTCACGAACTGATAGAAACGCTGGCACGCGAGGTTATCATTCGCATAAATCTCAAAGATATCAGCGGTGGATTTATCAAGGATATGAAGAGTTATGTTTATGAGAATAAAGGAAAAGGAAAGCTTAGGTTTAACGTAATCAACACATTGGAAGGATATTCGGTAGGTATGCCGCTTCGCGATAAGGGAATTCACATTCCCGGATTCGTAAAAGCATTACAGGGATATCCCAATATTCAGTTAATCCTGGGGTAAATCAAAAATGAACCAAAGTCGTAAAAGCTTGTTGGTTCAATAAATCTAAATTTTGAAAATAGAGGAAAAACACTTACGTTTGTCCCATTAAAAACCAAGAATATGGCACTAGTATTTACCGATGCAAATTTTGAAGAACTGGTTATCAAAGCTGATAAACCTGTTATTGTTGATCTTTGGGCAGAATGGTGCGGACCTTGCCGCATGGTGGCTCCAATCATTGAAGAAATGGCACACGAATTTGAAGGAAAAGCCGTTATCGGAAAACTGGATGTTGACAACAATCCCGGCGTAACAGCTGAATATGGAGTTCGTAACATTCCTACCGTTCTTTTCTTTAAAAATGGAGCTATTGTTGACAAACAAGTGGGTGCAGTGCCAAAATCGGTACTTGTGAAAAAACTTGAAGCTTTACTGTAAATCAAATATTTATTTACCAAAAACAGGTTGATTTGCGTTGAAGCTACAATGCAGGTTAACCTGTTTTTGTCTGGTAAATCCGTTTTTAAACCTTCATTGCAAACGCATTAATGATTACATGAATACTGAATTTCAGGAATTTCATCCCGAGGAGTACAGCTCTCTGGAGCTTATAGCCCGTCAGGTTGTGGAAGGTTTTATTACCGGATTGCACAAAAGTCCTTTCCATGGCTTTTCAGTTGAATTTGCCGAACATCGTCTTTACAACTCCGGTGAATCAACCAAACATATTGACTGGAAGCTTTACGGACGTACCGACAAACTTTTTGTGAAGCGCTATGAAGAGGAAACCAATCTGCGCTGCCAGATTGTGCTTGATGCCTCTTCATCCATGTACTATCCTGAACAGAGTAAACCTTCGCTTGCCCACCCTACGAAATTTTTATTTGGAGTGTATGCAGCTTCGGCTTTAATTTATTTGCTTAAAAAACAACGTGATGCTTTCGGTCTTTCGCTCTTTTCAGAAGATCTTGAAGTTCATACACCCTGCAAGTCAAGTTCGGTACATCAGCAATATATTTATCAACTACTTCATTCGTATCTGTTTTCGGAAAAAGGGAAAGAGAAACGAAAAACATCTGCTGCTACCATTTTGCATCAAATTGCTGAATCTGTTCACAAACGTTCACTGATTATAATTTTTAGCGATATGATGGACAATCTGAACAATCGCGAAGAGCTTTTTGGAGCATTGCAGCATCTGAAACACAACAAACACGAAGTGATTCTTTTTCATACTTACGATAAATCTACCGAAGTGGACTTTAATTTTGAAAACCGTCCGTATCGTTTTGTCGATCTTGAATCGGAACGAGAAATTAAGATTAATCCTATTGAACTGAAAGAACAATATCAAAAGGCGATGAAAGAGTTTAAAAAAGAACTTCATCTCAAATGCAGTCAATATCATATCGATCTAATCGAAGCCAATATTACCGGCGGTTTCCAGCAAATACTTACTCCCTACTTATTGAAAAGATCCCGCTTATATTGATCTTTAAAATAATGAATGGGCAGATTTCGAAAATTTGTCAGTTCTGAAAATTACTGATAAGTAGCCGTTTAGATAAAGTAAGCCTGCTGTTGCTTGTGTCAAAGCAAGAAATAATTACAATCAATAAATGTTATGAAATTGATAATGTGCAGTTTGAAAATTTCATAATCCCAACTATTTGGCTTATATTTGCAAAATCAACTATTAACAATCAATTCAATACGATTCTATAAAACAAAGACCTATGAAACAACATTCAATCAAGGTTCTTGCCCTGCTCTTAACAGCAGTTGTGCTGATTAGCAGTTGCAGTTTGAACAAGATGGTGAAAAAACACCCTGAAGTAAAGTACGAAGCAACTCCAAATCCTCTTGAAGTTCACGGTGGTAAAATTGCTGTAACAATCAAGGGAAACATCCCTGCAAAATACTTTAACAAAAAAGCTGCTGCATTTATTCAACCTGTATTAAAGTACGAAGGTGGTAGTGTTACCTTGAAACCGATGTATTTGAAAGGTGAAAAAGCTGAAGGCGAAGGAACTACTATTAGTTCAAAAACAGGCGGTTCATTTACATATACTGACGTGATTGATTACACTCCTGAAATGAACAAATCAGAATTAGTTGTGAATCCGGTTGCTCATTTAGCGAAAGCCGGGATTGATCTCAATGCAAAACGCAGTGATATCCTTACCAAATCAAAAGCTGTTGAATTAGGACAGGTTAAACTGGCTGACGGTGTTGTTTATACTTCACAACGTTTGATGAATAAAGGAGAAGCGTTAATGGCTGAACATGGTTATGAAAAAGAAACCATTCTTAATAAAAAAGGAACAATCTACTTTGTTGTAAACCGTTTCGATTTAGATTTTAAATTGAAACTGAACAAGGATGCTGCAAATAAAGCTCAGCTTGATACATTGAAACGTTATTTAGCATTGGGTTACAACGTTAAAAACGTTGATATCAATGCATGGGCATCTCCTGAAGGTGAAGAAAGCCGAAATCAGGGTTTATCCGAAAACCGTTCAAAATCAGCTATCAAATGGATGGATGCTGAAATTGAAAAAATGTTGAAAGACAAAGCAAAAAAAGCAAAAATTAAAGCGAAAGACATGAAGAAATTCATGAAAGAAGAAAAAGAAAAACTTGCTTTGGCTTATACTCCGGTAGCTCATGGTGAAGACTGGGAAGGGTTCCTTGCATCACTTGAAGGTTCTGACATTAAAGAAAAAAATACCATCATTAACGTTATCAAAGCTCAGGCTGACAATAAAAAACGCGAACAGGAAATCCGCAATATGACTTTGATTTACAAACAAATCGAAGACAAAATTCTTCCTCCGCTTCGTCGTTCAGAAATCAGCATAAACTTCTTAGAACCTAAAAAAGCTGAAGAGAAAATTGCAATGCTTTCAACGGAAAAACCTGATTCATTAGACAACAAAGAAATTCTCTATGCTGCTACTTTAACTCAGGACAATGCTACCAAACTGAAAATTTACAAATCAGCAATCGCTCTCTATCCAACTGATTGGAAAGCATATAACAATGCTGCTTACGTAGCTATTCAAATGGGTAATGCTTCTGAAGCTACTTCATTGCTCGAAAAAGCAAACGCAATTTCTCCAAATAATAAAATGATTATCAACAACATGGGTGTTGCAACTCTGATGAACAAGGATTACAAAAACGCTAAATCATATTTTGAAACTGCTCAGAAATTAGGTGCTGCTCAGGGTTACAACATGGGCGTATTGATGATCAGAGAAGGCAACTATTCAGGTGCTCTCAGTTCATTCGGCTCAAAAGAAAATGATTACAACGTAGGCTTAGCGCAACTGCTCAATGGCAACGCTTCAACTGCTCTGAAAACCTTAGACAAGGCTCCTGTAAACGCTCAGACTTATTACCTGAAAGCGGTTGCCGCTGCCCGCACTAACAATTCTTCGGTGATGTATGAGTCGTTGAAACAAGCAATCAACCTTGAAAAATCATACCGCGAACAAGCTAAATCCGATCTCGAATTTGCAAAATTCTGGTCAAGCTCTGACTTTCAAAATGCAGTAAAATAATTTACTGACTAACAATATCAAAAAAAGGCATCCCGTTTGGGATGCCTTTTTTATTGACGTTATTTTTTCATTTCCGCAAGATTCAGCAAGTAAAAATTTAAAATGTACCATACTTTTGTTTCCGGTTAAACAAATATATCTCAACGTAAATCATGGAACACAGGCAAGCAACTTCTGAGGATTATCAGCAACGGATCAATCGGGTGCTCGAATTCATTAATGCAAATCTTGGTGAAACGTTAAGCATAGAACAACTTGCTGAAGTATCAAACTTTTCGCCCTATCATTTTCATCGGATCATGCGTGCTTACTTAAACGAACCTTTATGGGCTTATGTACAACGGATTCGTCTGGAACTGGGAGCCCGTTTGCTTCAATATTCCGATCAGGCAATTCAGGATGTTGCCTGGAAGTGTGGTTTTGATACTCCTTCATCTTTTACCAATGCTTTTAAAACCCGTTTTGGTGTTAATCCTACTGAATTTCGTAACAGCGCTGTAAATCAACATATCGTATTTCAAAATTTTATTCACAACGTAAACAAAAAGATCATGGAATTGAAACCCAAAATCAAAGAAGTAAAGCCCAAAAGCGTAATCTATATTCAGTGTATTGAAGCGTATGGAGGACCTAAAACCGCGGAAGCCTGGCAAAAAATATGGGCATTTGTAAAGGAAGAAAAACTTTTCAGTTTTGGTATGGAAGCAATCGGATTAAGTCATGATGATCCAAATATTACCGAAGCAGATAAGTGTCGCTATGAAGCTTGCCTCACCGTAAAGAGAGAGGTGAAACCGATTGGTGAAATTGGAGTGAAAACCATTGAAGGAGGAAGGTATGCCATCTTTAAACATGTTGGACCTTACCAGCAATTAGGCGAAGCTTACAATCAAATTTATCGGGAATGGCTACCTGACTGTAGTTATAAGCTTCGCGAAGCTCCTTGTTTTGAGAAATATCTCAATAGTCCTAATCGCCACAAACCCGAAAATCTGAAAACCAACATTTATATTCCAATTCAGTAAACAGGTTTTCGATCTGATACTCAATATATTACAAAACAAAACCCTGTGTAATTGAACCTAAGCTCTTTTACACAGGGTTTTTCATATATGTAGAGTTGGTTAAGGTAAACCGTTCAACTTTTATGTGTCAGAATGCAGTTTACACTGATTCCGATGATTTCACAGGCATAAATGCCGGGTTTTACAGTTTACGTTTTACTTCAAATTCTTCATACCCTTCAATGATATCCCCTACTTTAATATCGTTGAAGTTTTCAATATTCAAACCGCAATCCTGTCCGGCTACAACCTCTTTCACATCATCTTTGAAACGTTTGAGAGATTCGAGTTTACCTGTGTAAACAACAATACCATCACGAATTACGCGTACTTTAGTTTGTCTGTTCATACGTCCGTCTAAGCACATACAGCCTGCAATGGTTCCCACCTTGGTAATCTTAAATGTTTCTCTGATTTCGAGATTACAAATAATTTTTTCCTGAATTTCGGGTGAGAGCATCCCTTCAATCGCATCTTTAATTTCGTTGATTGCGTTGTAGATGATAGAGTAAAGACGGATGTCTATTTGTTCTGATTCGGCAAGTTTACGTGCACTTAACGAAGGACGAACCTGGAAGCCGACAATGATTGCTTCAGAAGCCGATGCCAGTAATACATCCGATTCGGTAATAGCACCCACCGATTTGTGAATAACACTTACCTGAACCTGAGGATTGGAGAGCTTGAGTAATGAATCGGACAATGCTTCCACTGAACCATCCACATCCCCTTTAACGATGATATTAAGCTCTTTAAAGTCACCGATTGCAATACGGCGGCCAATTTCGTCGAGCGTGATATGTTTTTGTGTACGTAAGCCTTGTTCACGTTGTAATTGCTGACGTTTGGTTGCAATATCTTTTGCTTCGCGTTCGCTAGGCATTACATTGAATACATCGCCAGCCTGAGGAGCACCATTCAAACCAAGTAATAAAAGCGGAGTTGATGGACCCGCTTCTTTAACGGGTTGGTTACGTTCGTTGTACATTGCTTTAACCTTACCGTAGGTACTTCCGGCTAAAACTATATCACCGATAGCCATTGTTCCATCCTGAACAAGGATTTTCGCTACATATCCTCTCCCTTTATCCAGTGAAGATTCAATTACAGTACCATGAGCACGTTTCTTCGGATTGGCTTTCAACTCAAGAAGTTCTGCTTCGAGCAATACTTTTTCAAGTAAGAGTTCAACATTCAGTCCTTTTTTCGCAGAAATATCCTGGCTTTGATATTTTCCACCCCACTCTTCAACCAAAAGGTTCATTTGAGCGAGTTCGTTTTTGATTCTTTCGGGGTCAGCACCCGGTTTATCTATTTTATTAATTGCAAACACAAGCGGAACGCCGGCAGCCTGAGCGTGATTGATTGCTTCAATAGTTTGAGGCATTATTTTATCGTCGGCAGCAATTACGATAATTGCAATATCGGTAACCTGGGCACCACGGGCACGCATTGCTGTAAATGCTTCGTGTCCTGGTGTATCAAGGAAGGTGATTTTCTTTTCGTTTTCAAGTTTTACAAGATAAGAACCAATGTGCTGAGTGATACCACCTGCTTCACCGGCAATTACATTTGCATGACGGATATAGTCGAGCAATGATGTTTTACCGTGGTCAACGTGACCCATTACGGTAACAATTGGATGGCGAGGGATTAAATCTTCAGGGTTTTCCTGTTCTTCTTCTACTTCTTTGATTGCTTCCAGTAAGTCGTAGCTTACAAATTCAATTTTGTAGCCAAACTCTTCTGCTACCAAAACAAGTGTTTCAGCATCCAGACGTTGATTAATGGAAACAAAGATGCCTAACGACATACACATGGAAATAACCTGTGTAACCTGAACATTCATCATGGTTGCTAATTCGTTAGCAGTAACGAATTCGGTTACTTTCAGAACTCTTTTGTCAGCTTCCTGACGCATTTGTTCTTCCTGCATTTGTTGGCTGACAGACTGGCGTTTTTCACGACGGTGTTTCGAAGCTTTCGATTTTCCCATCGGGCTTAAACGAGCCAACGTTTCTTTAATCTGTTTTTGGATTTCCTCGTCACTAACTTCTGCTTTCGGAGCTAACTTATCTATACGTGGATGAGCTTTATACTTCATTCCACCTTCTTTTTTCTCCTTTTTTACTTCCTGACCTGGAGCAGGAGCGGGTTTTTGTTGAGGAGTTGCAGCTCCGGCTTCACCAGCAGGCTTTGTATCTTTTTTGATACGTTTACGTTTCTTCTTAGCTGAACGTGATTCGTCAGAAGAAGACGCAACTGGTTGAGGCTTTTTAGCTGGTTTCTGGAATTCGCTCAGGTCAATTTTATTGACAATCTTTGGACCTTCAAGCTTTTGATATTTTGTTGCAATGAAATTATCGTCAGATTTTTTCGAATCATCCTGAACATCAGTAGTTTCAACAACCTTTGGTGTAGCAGGTGTCTGAACAGGCTTTTGCTCTTTATGAGCAACTCTTTCAGGATGCTTTCCACCTTGCTGCTTATTTTCGTGCTGTTTTTTTTCTCCTTGTTTTTCGGGATGCTTTTTGACAGGTTTTTCCTGAGAAGGTTCGGGTTGTTTGCGACTAGACTTTTCATCTTTTTCGCGTTTACGCTGATCGTCGCGTTCCTTTTTCTTTTCTTCCTTCGATTTACGGTCAGGCTTGGTTTTTAAATTCAGCATGTCGAGGTTTACCCGTCCAATCACTTTTACCTGAGGCGAGTTTTCATCATTTTCATCATGCTGAACCTCTTCCGATTCAGGAATAGATTCAATCGGGATGTAAGTTGTTTCCGGTACAGATACTTCGGTAACAGCAGAAATAACTTCAGGCTCAATGTGTTTTTCTTCTGCTTTTTCTTCAACTGTAACTTGCTGAATCTCTTCAGGATTTTCTTCGCGTACTGCAGGTTTTTCCAGAGTTTCCTTAGGCTGGAACGCAGTATTTTCCTTAGGGTCATAGCTAAGGAGCGTATTTTTAATAATCAGTTCTTCGTGCTCGGGTTCTTCTTCAATAGTCAAAACTGTAGAATCGTTGTCCTCTTCAGTTTTTTTCTTTCCAGGAAACTCAAGTCCGATTTTAGATGCTTGCTCTTTCACTGTTTTTTCTGAATGAAACTCCCGAACAACCATGTCGTACATTTCGGGGGTAAGCTTGGCATTCGGATTGTTTTCAACCTTATGACCTTTTTTGGCAAGGAATTCAACGAGCGTATGAAGCCCTATATTGAATTCTTTTGCTGCTTTGCTGAGCCTGATAATTTTTAATTCCTCTGACATAAATCTTTTTAAACTTTAACCTGTCGTAATATTGCCGGGTTTATATAATATGCTGATAATCTTCCACTTTACTGAATATTATCAGGTTTATTCAAACTCAGATTTTAAAATACGCAATACATCCTGAACTGTTTCTTCTTCCAGATCAGTACGTTGCAGTAATTCTTCAACCGTTAGGTTCAATACGCTGTGTGCAGTATCCAACCCTATTGATTTAAAGATATCGATAATCCATTGATCAATTTCATCGCTGAATTCTTGTAGATCTACGTCTTCGAAGTCGTAATCTGATTCGCGATAAACATCAATTTCGTAACCGGTTAATTTTCCGGCTAATTTAATATTAAATCCACCTTTACCAATTGCCAATGAAACCTGATCAGGTTTCATATAAACTTCAGCATGTTTGGAAGTTTCGTTTAGTTTTATGGAAGATATTTTTGCAGGACTCAACGAACGCTGAATATATAATTCAGCATTGTTGGTGTAGTTTATAACGTCGATATTTTCGTTACGTAACTCACGCACAATACCGTGAATACGAGAACCTTTCATCCCAACGCAAGCGCCAACCGGGTCAATACGGTCATCGTATGATTCCACTGCAATTTTGGCACGTTCGCCCGGAACACGTACAATGTTTTTGATCGTAATCAAACCATCATATACTTCCGGAACTTCTTGTTCAAAAAGGCGTTCGAGAAAGATGGGGGAAGTACGTGAAAGGATTATTGACGGGTTGTTATTTTTCATTTCTACTTTCAAAACAACAGCCTTGATCGCATCTCCCTTACGGTAGAAATCAGATGGAATCTGCTCTTGTTTTGGCAAGGAAAGCTCAATGCCTTCATCGTCCAGAATCAGAATTTCCTTTTTCCAAACCTGATATACTTCGCCTACAATGATTTCACCAATACGTTCTTTGTACTTCTTGTAAACGTTATTCTTTTCATATTCCTGAATCTTTGAGATCAGGTTTTGACGAATCGTTAAGATTTCTCTTCTGCCAAAGTCGAACATGCGGATAGGTTCGGAAACTTCTTCGCCTACTTCAAAGTCAGGTTCAATTTTAATTGCTTCTGAATAAGCAATTTGAGTACTCGGGTCGTCAACCTGATTATCGTCAACAATTTCGCGGTTTCGCCAGATTTCAAGGTCTCCTTTATCAATATTCACAATAATATCGATATTGCTATCGGTACCGTATTTTTTAATCAGCATGTTGCGAAAAACATCCTCAAGGATGCGCATCATGGTTTCACGGTCGATATTTTTGAACTCCTTAAACTCGGAAAACGATTCAACGAGATTGATATTTTCCATATATATTCTTTTTAACGTGCTGATTATTTAAATGATATAACAATCTTTGTTTGCTTGATTGCATCAAAGTTAAGTTCAACTTCAGAAGGTAATTCGGGTAAGTTTTTGGTTTTCTTACGCGAAACAGGAGGAAGAGGTTTCACTTTGATTGCATTTTCTGAAACTTCCAGCAAAGTAGCAATTAATTTTTCGCCATCTGCTTTCGTAATTTCAACATCGTGGCCAATATTTTTCTGATACTGCCTCATTATTTTAAAAGGTGCATCCAACCCCGCCGAAGAAACCTGAAGTGCAAAATCTTCTTCTTCACGGTCAAGAGAATGTTCTACAAATCGGCTCACTTTAATACAATCGTCGATAGAAACATTCGTTTCCGAATCAAGAAAAATGAGAATCTTATTGTCGGGATTCACAGTAATCTCTATCGGGAAAAGTGTTGTTTCCTTAATCGCTTCCTGAACCAGATTTTCTATTAACTCTTTGGTTATCATTGATTAATATTTAATAAAAGAGGGGACTGAAGTCCCCTCGAAGTATCTTTTGCTTTGATGAGTGTGCTTCGAAAAGAAGCGTTTTTCCGGGGCAAGCCCCTTGAAACTGCGGTGCAAATATACAAAAATCTTTTATAATCATAGCGTTAAATCAAAAATCTGTTTCAATACATTGATTTAAAGTCACACAATGATAGTACGGTAATGTGATAAATGAAGAGAAAACCATTCTTTATTCTTCTGTCATTTCTTTTTTTCGGATATCCGCCTTCTGTCATAAAAAATGGGGAAACTAATTGCTTCCCCATTTCACCCACCTATGAAAATAAAAAAAACCAAGAAATGATATGACCTGAAAACAAACTCTTATTTTGTTGCATATACAACTCAATCTTCCGAGTTTGATAATATAACAACGTAGTAATACTTTTGTTTATTTAGTCTATGTCTAAATAGTGAAAGGTGATTTTAGAGATAAAAAAGTATATAAAGAAGGATCTGTAACCCGGATGTAAATAAAAAAAGCTACAACTTTTAATGGTTGTAGCTTTTTATTTATTGTTGTCCGATCAGGTTTCGAACCTGAACTCTTCTGTTCCAGAGACAGACGTGTTGCCAATTACACCATCGGACAATCAATTGACGCTGCAAAATTAATCATTTTTCTTCCCCCACAAAAAGAAAAGGAAGGAAATATAGTGTTTGATGTCAATTTATTTTTTTGGATCAGCCTTTTGCAAAGGAGTCTTTCAACGATACGGTACGATTGAAAATTAAACGGTTTTCTTTTTCGCTGTCGTAATCGGCGGTAAAGTAACCCAAACGTTCAAACTGAAAATGATCGAGTGGTTTGCTGTTTTTTAGGGAAGGTTCTGCTTTGCAATGACTTAATATGGCTAATGAATCAGGATTTATATTTGTACGGAAATCTTCTCCCTCTTCGGTTTCTTCCGGGTCGTGTTTGAGGAATAAGCGTTCGAATAAACGAACTTCCACATCAAGCGCATGCTGAGCTGATACCCAATGAATTGTACTTTTTACTTTGCGACCATCCGGTGAATTTCCTCCACGTGAAGCAGGATCGTAGGTACAACGTAATTCTACAATTTCGTCATTTTCATCTTTAATCACTTCCTGGCAGGTAATGAAGTAAGCATAACGCAAACGCACTTCTGTACCAGGTGATAAACGGAAGAATTTCTTTGGCGGATTTTCCATGAAGTCGTCACGTTCTATATATAATTCGCGTGAAAACGGAACTTTGCGTACACCCATGCTTTCGTCTTCCGGGTTGTTGATTGCGTCAAGCTCTTCTTTCACTCCTTCCGGATAATTGGTAATCACCACTTTCAGCGGATTTTGAACTACCATCACTCGTTGTGCACGTTTGTTTAAATCTTCGCGGATGCACCATTCGAGGAACGAAACTTCGATCACATTATCACGTTTCGCTATTCCAACTTTTTCGGCAAACATGCGTAATGATTCGGGAGTGTAACCTCTGCGACGTAAGCCCGAAATTGTCGGCATACGGGGATCATCCCAACCCATTACCCGTTTTTCCTGAACGAGTTGCAGCAATTTGCGTTTGCTCATCACGGTGTAGCTGAGATTTAAACGGGCAAATTCTATCTGTTGTGGGTGGTGAATGCCCAATTGAGTTACAAACCAATCATATAACGGACGGTGTACTTCAAACTCGAGTGTACAGATAGAGTGTGTGATTTTTTCGATAGAATCACTTTCTCCGTGCGCATAATCATACATTGGATAGATGCACCACTGATCGCCAGTGCGATGATGGTGGGCATGAAGAATACGGTACATAATAGGATCGCGCATGTGCATATTGGGCGAAGCCAGGTCAATTTTAGCACGTAAAACACGGCTTCCATCCGGAAACTCGCCATTTTTCATTCGTTGGAAGAGGTCTACATTTTCTTCAACGGAACGATTGCGGTATGGACTTTCTTTTCCCGGACGGGTTGGAGTTCCGCGATATTCACTCATTTGTTCCTGAGTGAGATCGCAAACGTAAGCTTTGCCATCTTTGACAAGCTGTACAGCCCAATCGTAAAGCTGCTGAAAATAATCGGAAGCGAAATACTCTCCATCCCATTGAAAACCAAGCCAACGAACATCTTCTTTAATAGAGTCAACGTATTCAACGTCTTCTTTGGTAGGATTGGTATCGTCGAAGCGAAGGTTGGTTTTTCCATTATATTTTTTTGCCAGACCAAAGTTCAGGCAGATGGATTTTGCATGACCAATATGCAGATAACCATTGGGTTCCGGTGGAAAACGCGTATGTACACGTTTGCCGTTTTTACCGGTTTGAAGATCATTTTCGATGATTTCTTCAATGAAGTTAAGTACCGGTTTTTCTTCCGGGATACTATTGATATTTCCCTGGTTTTCCATATCGAACGAAATTTGTTGAGTTTAAACGAAACGACAAAATTAAGGATTTTTTTCTATCGCTGCATGTGGCACCGGGTTCACGCAAATCATTCCGCAGATGAGAGTAGTGTAAGCAGAAAAAAGGATAGCAAAAAGGGGCTGTTTAGGCAGCCCCTCAAATTTAATATGTTGTAATTTCTGAATTTGCTCTGTTTTTGAATTAGTGCAAATCAGTGGTCAATTTATGCATTCATCCAGACCTGTACTTCGTCGAGTTTAAGGGCAGGAACGTCAAGTTTCAGTTTTTTACGTAAGCCGTTTAAATCGTTAAAAAGCTTATTTACATTTACTTCTTTAAGAGCAGTGATGGTTTGTATGCCTGTTTTGCGAATAGCAGGAATCCATTCAGCCGGAATTCCTAATGCAATAAAATCTTCATCGGTTGAGGTTTCAGCACGTTTTTCCGGACGCATCTGAGGGAAGAATAGTACATCCTGAATGGAGAATGAATTGGTCATCAGCATGGTTAATCGGTCGATTCCAATACCCATTCCCGAAGTTGGTGGCATCCCGAATTCCAACGCACGAACAAAGTCCATATCGATAAACATGGCTTCATTATCACCCTTTTCCGATAATTTGAGCTGTTCCTGAAATCGGTCTAACTGATCAATGGGATCGTTCAACTCTGAATAAGCATTGCAAAGTTCTTTCCCATTCACCATTAGTTCAAAGCGTTCGGTGAGTTCAGGATTGGAGCGGTGTTTTTTGCAAAGCGGCGACATTTCAACCGGGTAATCGGTAATAAAGGTTGGTTGAATATAATGTCCTTCACATTTCTCTCCGAAGATCTCGTCGATAAGTTTGCCTTTGCCCATTGTAGTATCAACTTCGACACTAAGCTGTTGGCATACTTTGCGTAAGGACTCTTCGTCCATATCTGAAATATCGATACCGGTATGTTCTTTGATGGCATCAAACATGGTAATACGTTTGAAAGGACGTTTGAAATCGATCTCTTTATCACCTACGGTAACTTTTGTAGTTCCGTGAAGTGCAAGGGTAACTTTTTCGATCATCTCTTCGGTAAAATCCATCATCCAGTTGTAATCTTTGTATGCAACATAGATTTCCATTACTGTGAATTCCGGATTATGCGTACGATCCATGCCTTCGTTGCGGAAGTCTTTAGCAAATTCATAAACGCCTTCAAATCCTCCAACAATCAGACGCTTGAGGTATAACTCATTCGCAATACGCATATAGAGAGGAATATTCAGTGCATTGTGGTGTGTTATAAACGGACGGGCAGCAGCTCCACCCGGAATAGGTTGCAGAATAGGTGTTTCAACTTCGAGGTATCCCTTTTCGTTAAAAAACTGGCGCATGGTGTTGACAATCTGAGTTCTCTTCAGAAAAACATCTTTAACCTGCGGGTTTACAATTAAATCGAGATAACGTTGACGGTAGCGTTGTTCGGGATCGGTAAATGCATCGAACACCTGACCATCTTTTTCTTTTACGATTGGAAGTGGTTTGAGTGATTTTGAAAGGAGCTTGAGTGAAGTAACGTGAATACTGATTTCGCCCATCTGGGTAACGAAAACATAACCGGTTACACCAATAATATCGCCAATATCGAGTAAACGTTTGAATACAGTATTATAGAGTGATTTATCTTCACCCGGACAAATTTCATCGCGCTTTACATAAAGCTGGATGCGTCCTTTACTGTCCTGTAATTCAATAAACGAGGCAGCTCCCATAATCCTACGACTCATGATGCGACCGGCAATGGTTACATCCTGATAGAGAGAATTGTCTTTCGGGAAGTTTTCGTGAATTTCAGCAGTAGTAATGTTTACCGGATACAGCTCGGCTGGATAAGCTTCAATGCCCAGCTGTCGCAGTTCTTCAAGTGCCTGACGGCGAAATAATTCCTGATCGTTCAGTTCCAAAATCATTTGTTCCAAATTTTTTGCAAAGATAAGGATTTCAACTGAAACAGGAGTGCGCGTTGTTCGTAGGGTAGTTATTCGTTAAACGATTTTATAAAATATTTATGGTTTGTTGACGTCTGAATATGACTGGCTGTTTTGAAAGCGATTTTTTTCTGATCAACAAATGATAATATTGCGCTATTAAGAAATTGTTCCCAATCTGATTTTTTCCAGTTCTTCGGCATTTAAAACACCTGCGTTATAGAGGCTTAAGTACTCTTCGGAAACTGATTTGTGAAAGATGAAGTAATCGTCAGTGTTTATGGAAAGCGTTATTCCATTGTCGTACAGTATTCTTGCCGGATGTGTTTTCATTTCCTGCACACGGGAAAGCAAAACATTACTTGTGGGACAGATATTAAGCCGGATGTTATTTTGGGCAAGCCAACGCATTATTTCTTTTGAGTTTGCTGCTGCAATACCGTGTTGAACTTCGTCCAGCTCAAGAATTTCCACGGTTTTGCGAACATCTTCATCGGTTCCAAATTCACCGGCATGTGATTTTCGTTTCAGATTGTATCTGCCCGCAAGTTTATAAATCTCTTTAAACATTGATGCAGGCTTTGCCAGCTCTTCGCCATACAAATCAATGGAAGTAAAATAACCCGATTCAATACAGGGAATCAGCGTCTGTTCTGTTGTACGTACTTCGGGTTGGCGACTAAACCCTATTTCGGGTCGATATTCAAGTTTCCCTTTAAACTCGTCCTGCAATGCACGTATGTAACGGATCATTCCATCGACTCCGTCGGTATATTGTAATGCGAAAAAGCAATCTACACTGGATTCAAGTATTGTTATGCCATCATTTACAGCTTGTTCAAAGGCTAAGCGCAGCGAAAGTTCAAAGCCGTCACGGGTTAAAATATACGGACGAAGGGTTTCGAAAATATAATCGTTCATTTCGCCCAGATGCTTCATTTTGGAAGGCGGAGGAGGAATGCTGACATTTGCCCGCTTACAGAATTCAAAAAAAGATCCTCCCAGTGCCAGATGATTGTGAAATTCACCTTTGGCAAGCGGGAGGATATTTTCGATTTTATTCTCCTTTAATGCATTGATAAAAGAAGTTTCTACCATTCGTCTTTCTTTGTAACTTTGGGCTGCATTGAGGTTTTGAGCTTCTCAATCAATTCGCGGATATTTTTATCAACCTGAGCCAGATATTGATCCCAAAGCGGAGTGTAAGCCTGATCTTTTTTATTCAGCCAGCGTTCCAACGCAAATTTCGATACCTCTTTCAGGGTGAATTCGGTAAATGTATATCTAAAACGGTTGTCTTTAAATTCCAGAACGAAAGTATATTCCACAGTGCTTATTTTCTTGCTTACACCGTCTTTATCGATAAACTCCAGACGAAAACGATGCATTCCTTCGATGATTCCATTTTCCAGATCACGTTTGCGGGTAACTTCCACAGCATTTTTATAAGTCGCATTTATCCAATCCAGTGCCCGATTATATAAAACCTGTTTACTGCCTTCAATTTTGATAACTTCCTGATAAGTAATCTTTTTTGTGATTGTATCAAACGGAATTTTGGGAGCATCCTGAGCCGATAGTTTTCCAAAAAACAGGGTCGAGAGAATGGTAAGAAATAAGGTTAATCTTTTCATATTCAATTCGTATTTTGCTACAGCGGATTGATAACAAATTTGCTGCCAAAGGTAAAACTCAGAGCTTGATTATGGAAATTTATTTTTGATAAAGGATTTGAAAAGTAATGATGTTTTCGTTACTGCCAGCCCAACTCAACCACTACGGCAAGATGGTCAGACGGATACCATTTGCCAAATTTTTCATCGCAAACATGGTGCGTTTTCACGTTGAACTGTTTACTTACCAGAATGTGATCAATCAGCACCGTTGGGGTAAAATCAGGATCGAAACTAACATAACTGTAATTTGAACCCGATGAGGGATTTGCGGAGATTTGCCTTGAATCTTTTACCGGATATTTTTCGGCAGGAGAAAGTAATCGGATCATACAGCTATCGGTTATCGGAGTATTAAAATCACCGGTGTAAATTTTTGCTTCATTTTTGGCGATGGAATCAGCCATTTTTGCCAGTAAAGCTGCGCTTTCACGTTGTGCTATAACTCCTTTATAGTCGAAATGGGTATTGAAATGAAAGACAATCCGTTTTGCTTTTTTGTCGAAGAGTTTTGCCCAGCTTACAATTCGCACACAGGCGGCATCCCAGCCTATACTTCCTGCTTTGGCAGGTGTTTCCGAAAGCCAGAAAGAACCCTTATTGAGCAGTTTAAATCGGCTTTTACGATAAAAAATTGCAGCATACTCTCCTTTGGTCTTGCCATCATCACGCCCGACACCAACCCAGGCATAATCCTTTAATAAACTATCAAGGTTCAGCAACTGGTGATATAACCCTTCCTGAATACCCAACAGATCCGGATTGTACTTTTTGATCAGTAAGGCAACGTTTGCCTTACGTTTAGACCATGCATTGATACCATCATCCGGATTGTCGTAACGCAAATTATATGTCATAACTTTCAGCGAAGAAGGCTTTTGCGCAAGAAGTGATGCAAAGCTCAAAAAGAAGACAGATAAGAACAGGATGCTTTTCTTCATTGGGACTGATTTAGAGAGATGTTTATGATCAAACTGTATTATAAAAACCTGTCGGATTTCAGTTTTTTATACAATCAAAAATCATTTAGTGGATAAAAATACAAAACGCCCTGGTTTAAAGGGCGTTTTGTGAGGTAAATTTTAAATTTTTATCGTATCAACTGCCTTGCGTATTCTGTTTTGGGTTTCTTCCATTCCCAGAATTCCGATAATTGCAAACAGGTCAGGACCCATGGCTGCACCTACCAGCGAAAGCCGCAGACAGTTCATGATTTGTCCGGTGTTGAGGCCGTTTTGCTGAATGTATTCCATCACACGATCGTGAGCCTGATCTTTGCTGAAAGGCTGTGTGTTCGCGATGATTTCTGAAATTCTGTTCAGATGGGTTGGAGTGTCTTCTTTCCAGCGTTTTTTAATAATTTGTTCATCATAGCTTTCAGGTGCTACAAAGAAGAATTTTGCCTGATCCCATAAGTCGTTTACAAAGCTGGCACGTTCTTTCACCAGCGGACAAACCTCTTTTACCCGTTCAAAATCAGCATTTACACACTTTTCGGCAACTACGTTTTGAAACAGTTGAGCCAGTTCAGCATCGTCACGATGAATGAGGTATTGGTGGTTGAACCATTTTGCTTTTTCGAGGTCGAATTTTGCCCCGGATTTACTGATACGTTCAATGGAGAAAGCATCAATCAGCTGCTGCATGGAGAAAATTTCCTGTTCTGTACCCGGATTCCATCCAAGGAAAGCAAGGATATTTACCACCGCTTCAGGAAAATAACCTGATTCACGATAGCCCGAAGAAACTTCACCTGAAACAGGATCAGTCCAGCGTAACGGGAAAACAGGGAAGCCTAAGCGGTCGCCATCGCGTTTACTTAACTTGCCATTTCCATCCGGTTTCAGCAAGAGTGGTAAATGTGCAAACATGGGCATGGTATCTTCCCAGCCAAAAGCTTTGTAGAGCATCACATGCAGTGGAGCCGAAGGCAACCACTCTTCGCCACGAATTACGTGTGAAATATCCATTAGGTGATCGTCCACAATATTTGCCAGATGGTAGGTTGGCATTCCGTCCGATTTAAACAATACTTTATCGTCGAGCAAACCGGAGTTTACTTTTACATCACCGCGTATTAAATCCTGAACGTGAATCTCTTCATTTTCGGGCATCTTGAAACGAACCACGAAAGCAGCACCGCTTTCGAGCAGGTTTTTCACCTCTTCGGTCGGAAGAGTCAGCGAGTTTTTCATTTTGCCGCGGGTAGAAGCATCATACTGAAACGCTTTCTTTTCGGCTTCGTATTGTTTGCGGATAACATCCAGTTCTTCCGGAGTATCAAAGGCGTAATACGCCCAGCCGTTTTCGATCAATTGATCAGAATATTGACGATACATTTCCTTACGGTCCGACTGACGATATGGTCCGAATGGTCCACCTACGTGTACCCCTTCGTCGAATTCGATTCCCAACCAGGTAAGTGCTTCGATGATGTATTGCTCGGCACCCGGAACAAAACGGGTTTGGTCGGTATCTTCGATACGGAGAATCATTTTTCCACCGTTCTGACGTGCAAAAAGATAGTTGTACAATGCAGTGCGAACGCCACCGATATGCAAAGGTCCGGTAGGACTCGGCGCAAAACGTACTCTGATGTTATCAGCCATAGTAAAATCCTCAGTTTAAATTTTAAGCTGCAAAGGTAAGGCTTGCTTCCGGAATAAGAAATAGTTGGGGGATTTTTATAATTGTTACTTCATTGAGAATCTTTTGAAGATCAATTCCGGAAACGAAAGAACATGGTTGATTATTTTAGTAGTTTTCGGCTTTCAACATCCAGTAATATTCGCATTTGCTGGATGGCAATCTGATTTAATTTTACAAGTCGTTTGTTTTGAGGAATCCCTTCATTTATAAATACAGCATTCAGATTTTCCATGTTCGACAGGCAAATTAACTGATTAATGGTTGCATAATCGCGGATATTACCTTTTAAATCAGGATTTGCATCACGCCACTGCTTTGCGGTGAGGCCAAACATTGCCATGTTTAAAACATCGGCTTCAGCGGCATAAATAATTGAAGTCTGAGCAGGAGAAAGCTCTGCCGGAATGAGGTTTTGCTTTACAGCATCGGTATGAATGTGGTAATTAAGTTTTGCTAATTCACGCTTTGCCGACCAGCCCAGAAGCTTTTGTTCTTCTTCTTTGAGCCGTTGAAATTCATTAATTAAATAAAGTTTAAAAGGAACGCTAATAGCTGAACCGAATTCAAATGCAATATCTTTATGAGCAAAAGTGCCACCATATTTTCCTTTTTTTACTATTATGCCTATTGCGGAAGTCTTTTCTACCCATTCCGAAACGCTTAAAACAAAACTTGGTAAACCTGCCTGAGTTTTAAAGTGGTCGAATTCGACCACTTTAAAACCGGAGTTGTTTATTAACTCCCAAGTACCCAGGAATTCAAGTGTATATCGGTTTCGTAACCAATTTTTAATGATATCGGCAGCACGACTTTCGTTTTCTTTGGCATTTGCCATATCGGTAAGTGAGATATAATCGTTTTCTCCTATTGAAATAATGGTTATTTCAGTATTTTTTACATTAATTTTTGCCATGGTATGACTCATTCTTGTGCTTTAACAAATATAAAGATATTTTAAATACTGTGATGTTTTGGATTGATATTTAACAACTTGTATCTGGTGTATAGTATTCATATGAATTAGTAATCTTTTGCAATCAGCACTATACCTTTAACTTTTCTCCTTCCGATTTTGCCACGATTACGGCTCCGCAGGTATCGCCGTAAACATTGATGGTGGTGCGGAACATATCAAGAATACGATCAACAGCCAGAATGAGTCCGATGCCTTACGGTTATTTTAGTAGTTTTCGGCTTTCAACATCCAGTAATATTCGCATTTGCTGGATGGCAATCTGATTTAATTTTACAAGTCGTTTGTTTTGAGGAATACCTTCATTTATAAATACAGCATTCAGATTTTCCATGTTCGACAGGCAAATTAACTGATTAATGGTTGCATAATCGCGGATATTACCTTTTAAATCAGGATTTGCATCACGCCACTGCTTTGCGGTGAGGCCAAACATTGCCATGTTTAAAACATCGGCTTCGGCGGCATAAATAATTGAAGTCTGAGCAGGAGAGAGCTCTGCAGGAATGAGGTTTTGCCTTACAGCATCGGTATGAATGTGGTAATTAAGTTTTGCTAATTCACGCTTTGCCGACCAGCCCAGAAGCTTTTGTTCTTCTTCTTTGAGTCGTTGAAATTCTTTTACTATGTATAGTTCAAATTCAACAGAAATCCAGCTGGCGAATTTAAATGCAATATCTTTATGAGCAAAAGTACCTCCATAACGACCTGATTTTGCAATAAAACCGATTGCTCCTGTCGTGTTTATCCATTTTAATGGGGACATGGTAAAAGCATTTAACCCGGCTTCACTTCTAAACCTCTCGAATTCGAGGGGTTTAAAATTTGGATTGTATAATGTTTCCCATATTCCAAGAAATTCAATGGAATTTCTATTTCTCATCCAATTTCCAATTACCGCACTTGTGTCATCCGTTTTAAATTTAGCAATATCCGTAAGTGATATATAATCAGTATCATTTAGTGATATTATACTTACTGTCGTATTTTTTACATTAATTTTTGCCATGGCATGACTCATTCTTGTACTTTAACAAAAGTATAAAGATATTTTAAATACTGTGATGTTTTGGATTGATATTTAATAACTTGTATCTGGTGTATAGTATTCATATGAATTAGATAATCTTTTGTAATCAGCACTATACCTTTAACTTTTCTCCTTCCGATTTTGCCACGATTACGGCTCCGCAGGTATCGCCGTAAACATTGATGGTGGTGCGGAACATATCAAGAATACGATCAACAGCCAGAATGAGTCCGATGCCTTCCAGAGGCAGATTTACAGCTTTCAGCACAATAGTCATCATCACCAGCCCGGCCATGGGGATTCCGGCAGAGCCAACGGCTGCCAGCAATGCGGTAAACACCACAATAATTTGTTGCACAAAGCTGAGTTCTATGCCGTAAGCTTGTGCGATAAACATTACAGCTACGCATTCATACAGAGCTGTACCGTTCATGTTTACCGTTGCTCCTAAAGGCAGGGTAAACGCTGCAATTTTTTGCGAAACACCATCTTTGTGTTCTACTGCTTCCATGGTTAAAGGCAGGGTAGCATTGGATGAGGAGGTTGAAAAAGCCGTCAGTAACGGGGTTGTCATGTTTCGTAGATGTTTAATGGGGTTTGCTCTACTGAGCAGATACACACTCAACGGTAATGTAAACAATCCATGAATCAGCAGTCCCAGAATCACGCTCAGCATATACCAGCCCATTCGGGCAAACACGTCCCAGAGGTTGTTTCCCATCTGAATTTGCTCACTCACCACTTTTACCACAATTCCAAAAACTCCCAGTGGAGTAAACCGGATTACAAACAGTGTGATTTTCATGATTACATCTGTAGAGGAATCGAAAAAGCGAAGCAGGAAAGTCTGGGTTTTTTCTTCGGTTTTCGTGATGAAAAAACCGAACAATATTGCAAAGAAGATAATCGAGAGCATTTGTCCCTGGCTCATCGCTTCAAAAATGTTGGTCGGGATAATGTGAAGCAATGTATTGCCAAACGAATCAGCACTTTGGGTGATTCCTTCAGGTGTATCGGCAAATTTAAGTTCACTACCCACCCCGGGTTTAATCAGGTTAACCAACAGTAGCCCTGTAACGATGGCAAGCAGAGTTGTGGCCATATAATAGCCCATGGTTTTCAATCCTATACGGCCGAGATTTTCGGCATTTCCCACGCTGGCCACCCCGCTGATGATAGAGCATAAAATAAGCGGTACAATAATCATATTCAGGGCTCTGAGAAACAAAGTACCCATCCAGATTACCCAGGAAGAGCTTTCTGTAAAATATATTCCAAAACATACTCCAAGTATCAGTGCAATCAAAATTTGCCAATGCAACGCGAGCTTTATCTTCTTCATTCCGGCTTGATATTTCCACAAAAATAAACTCTTTTCCATACAAACAGAATGTAGTTTTGCGTTACTTTTGCTGAAAAGCACTACATGGCTCGCAACAGGAAGAAAAAGCTTCGTTGGATACTTGTCGGTTTGTTGATGCTCCTATTGGTGGTAGCTTCTACAAACAAAGGGCGTATTTTTCTTAGGCAAAGCATGTATGAAGCTTATTATTTGTGGATTGGTCTTACGAATAACGATCAAAAAACTTTCGTAAAACGCTTTGGTATCCGCTTGCCAAGAGGTTTTAACCTTCATGGAATTGATGTTTCAAGATATCAGGAAGATATTGATTGGGAACGTGTTGCGAAAATGAATGTGGACAGCATTCAAATTACATTTGCCTTTATTAAAGCTACAGAAGGAGCTACTTATGCTGATCCTTGGTTTGTAAATAACTGGAAAAACTCAAAAAAATACGGAATTATTCGCGGTGCATATCATTATTACAAACCTTCTTCATCGTCAACCATTCAGGCCAAGAATTTTCTGAATATGGTTACGTTCGAAAAAGGTGATTTACCACCTGTGCTTGATGTTGAAGAAACCGGAGAAATGCCCAATAACCGACTGATAAAAGGGTTGAGAAACTGGATTACAATTGTTCGGAAGGAAACAGGTTTAAAGCCCATTATTTACACCAATATTGATTTCTATCGCCTGAATTTGCAGGATGAGTTTTTCGACGATTACCCAATTTGGATTGCCCATTATTACAAACCAAAATTGTTGTTTGAAGATGTCTGGAGCTTTTGGCAACACAGTGACTTGGGTAAAGTGGATGGTATTCAGGGCCGGGTTGATTTCAACGTTTTCAACGGAAAGAAATCGCAGCTTCTGAAACTTTGCAAGAAGTAAAGTATCTTTGTAGCTCAATCATTTTTCATCAACTATGTATCTTTTTTATCTGCCTGAAGCCGAAATAGGATTATGCAAACTGAGCGAAGAGGAATCTTTCCATGGTGCACGTGTTTTACGATTGAAAGCGGGTGAACAAATTTCGCTCACCAATGGTGAGGGTTGTTTCTTTAAGGCTTATGTTGTACAACCTGATTCCAAAGCCTGTATGGTGGATGTATTTGAACGTATTGAACAATCAGACCGAGCCAAGGAGCATCTGCATATTGCTGTTTCGCCACTGAAAAATCCTGCCCGCCTGGAATGGTTTCTGGAAAAAGCAGTAGAAATCGGGATTGATGAAATTACGCTTATTGTGTGCGAACATACCGAAAAAAGCCGTGAAAAAACTGATCGTTTGCAACGTTTGCTGATTTCAGCCATGAAACAATCGCTGCGAAGCAAGCTTCCGAAACTCAATGGCTTGGTGAAGTTTAACGATTTTATGAAACAGCCTTCGGATGCTGCAAAACTGATTGCATGGTGTGGGGAAGGCGAAAAAACTTTACTAAAAGACGCTCTGAAGCCCAATGAAAATAGCATTATTCTTATTGGCCCTGAAGGTGATTTTAGCGAAACAGAAGTAAAAATGGCTTTTGAAAAAGGGTACAAAGCAGTCAGTTTGGGCGATTCGCGCCTGAGAACCGAAACTGCAGCTCTGGTGGCCTGCCATACAGTTTGTTTGATTAATCAATAAAATCTATGAAGAAATATATTTGCCTGATTCTGGTTTTTGTGTCGCTTACAGCTTTTTCACAACTAAGTACACAGATAGCTTTGCTCAAATACAACGGGGGTGGCGACTGGTATGCCAATCCTACATCACTTACCAATTTGATCAGGTTTTGCAATTCAAATCTTGCAATGGGATTAAATACGGAATATGCAACCGTTGATGCCGGCAGTTCTGATATTTTCAATTATCCGTTTATCCATATGACTGGTCACGGAAACGTGGTTTTCAATAATCAGGAAATTCAAAATCTGAGAAAGTATATGATGGGTGGCGGCTTTCTGCATATTGACGACAATTATGGAATGGATAAATTTATCCGTCCGCAATTGAAACGAATTTTTCCCGACCTTGATTTGGTGGAGCTTCCGGCAAGTTATCCCATTTTTCACCAGAAGTATGACTTTTCGAACGGACTGCCAAAAATTCATGAACATGACAATAAACGTCCTCAGGCTTTTGGAATTATTTACGAAGGGCGTCTGATATGCCTTTATACGTACGAATGCGATTTGGGTGATGGTTGGGAAGATGCTGATGTACACCGCGATTCGGACGAAACCCGTCAGAAAGCATTGAAAATGGGGGCAAATATTATTCAGTATGCTTTCACGAGATAAGAAAGTGTTTTCATTTATTTTTTGTCAGTTTTTTAATCGAGTATTCTGCAATTTTGTCAGCAAACCCTTTCTGTGTGTTAAAAAACGTTAAGGATTTATCAGTTTTTGACGTGCTGGAAAATGAATGGCATAGCTCTTGCGTTATGGCTTGCAAAAAATAAATTAATCCAAATTACAATTGCTATGAAACTGAAAAGTAGAATTCAATTGATGATTCACAGTCTGATTCACAGGGTCGAAAAAACAAATCTGTTTACCTTTTTCTTTTTTCTTCTTATCTCGGCATTGCTTTATTCGATAGTGACCCGGGCCGAACAAACGTGCAGAACTGCAGAATCATTTGGTTTTCAGGGCAAGGATTCATTAAAGAATCAACCCAAAATAGATGTAAAGGTAAATCGTAAGTATGATGAACATGGAAATCTGGTTCAGTTCGATTCTACCTATTCGTACGTTTCCAGTTCGGATGGAAATACTGTGATTATGGATATGGACAGCATGATGAATGGTGAAAATTTTCAGCAGTTTTTTAATCACCCGTTTATGAACGATCCGTTTGGGAACAATTTTTTTAACGACTCGCTGATGATGGGTTTCCAGAATCCGTTCGGGAATGATCCTTTTGAGATGCACCGGAAAATGATGGAACAGATGCAGCAATTTATGCAACAAATGCCTCAAAACAGAGTACAGATTCCTGCTCCTCCACAACAAAAACCGACGCAAAAAGTAAAACCAAAAGTTCAGCCAAAACCTGAGACCCAGCCTCGGTCACAGCCACAACCACGGCCAGCTCAGCCTGAACCTTCAAAAGAAAACAGCAACTACATTACAATGTAAATAACGAAGTTATATCTTCTCCTTTTTGAAGATGATAGATTTGAATGCCTAGCTGTTGCGCCGCCACCAGATTTGGATACGAATCGTCAATAAAAAGTGTTTCAGAAGGAAGTAAATTCTCATTTTTTAGCATACACTTATAAATTTCGAGGTCTGGTTTACGCATTCCCACGTTGAATGAAAACCAGGCCTTTTTAAATAGCGCATCAAAATCAGGATAACCATGAACGTCTTCCAGGTTTTGGCGATATTTCCAGTAATGTATGATGTTTGAATTGCTAAGCAGATAGGTGTTGTAGCGATTTTTAAGTTTCAGCAGAAGTTCGATGCGTTTAGCAGGAAGATCAAGTAAAATATCATTCCAGGCAGTGTCAATTTGTTCATCGGACAGACTTAATCCGGACAATTTTCGGATTTCATTGTGGAAAGTTACAGGCTCTACCAACCCTTTTTCGAGCTTATCAAAGAGGTCTGTTTGACTGTATTGCGAATAAAGTTGGTCAAAATTATTCAATCCCACTTTTTTAAAAGCGTCCACTGTTTTTTGAAAATCAATATTTAAGATAACTCCGCCAAAATCGAAGATGATGTTTTTTATTCCGGTTAAATTGAGCATTGGCAATTTTTTTTCATTAATGAGTGAAGATGCTTGTTATTTTCGTGCAAAAGTGTACATTTGCACTCTAAATTCCAAACCCAATTATTGAGAGTTCGGAATGGTCCTATAGCTCAGTCGGTTAGAGCAACTGACTCATAATCAGTGGGTCCCAGGTTCAAGTCCTGGTGGGACCACAAAAACCAGGGCGGATACTTTAAAGTTTCCGCCTTAATTATTTAAAAACCAGCATTTTACGAATTTAAAAATCATTGCCAAAACACTGTTTTTTTGGCTAAATTTTGACAAAATAGGGTAAAAAAGGACAGTTTTGATACAATTTTGACAACATGGCAAATATTTCTCTTTATCTTTTCAATAGAAAAAAGCAGGACGGTACTCAAAAGGTTTACCTGTCTGTTGTTATTGATTCCGACAGGTGGAGAATTCCAAGCCCTGTTGATATTGAAGCATTTTTCTGGGATAAAAAAATGAACCAGGTAAGGATAATACATCCCTTACATGAAGAATACAATCTGATCCTGAATAATATGATTTCAAGAGCAAATCAGATTTCAAGAACAATGTATATTCTTGAAAAACAGGAAACAATATCAGCTTTTAAAAAAGAATGGATGAATTACCAAACATCTACTGAAAACTTTGTAACCTATGCCGAAAAATATCTTGAAAGCAAAAAGCAGATATTTAAAGAGTCAACATTAAAATCAAAAGGAACGGCAATTAAAAAAATAGCTGAATTTAATAAGGAAACAACAATAGCTGATATCAATTATGAGTATCTAACAGATTTTGAAAACTGGTTGACAAAAAAAGAATTTGGCATTAATTACAGGCACAAAATTTTTAAGGATTTGAAATCATTTTTGACGCATTATTACAAAACAAAAAACAGCAGTTCTCTCAATCCATTTAAAGACTTCAAACTGAAGAAAGGTAAATCAAGAGTAATATATCTTGATTTAGAAGAACTTGAAAAATTAAAAGAATTTTACAAATCAAAACTTATCCAGGATAAACAAGAATGGAAATTGGCATTAAGGGCGTGGTTATTTTCAGCAACATGCGGTGGATTACGAAAAGGAGATCTGTTTAAAATTGGACAAAAAAATGTGGTAAACGGAAGGATTGATTTATCTGTAACTAAACTGGAAACAATCAATAAACAGTATGTGGTATTTAAAATAACAGTTTATGGCCAGAAACTAATTGATGATGCAATTCGAGAGGGTTATAAAAAAAGATTTTTTAATGCAGTAAATGAGGACACGGTTAACAGGTCGATGAAAGAGATTGCATCATTATTAAAGATTAAGAAAGAAGTTTCTCTCCACGTTGCTAGGCATACGTTTGCTACTTTATTTTACAGATCAACAAAGGATCTGATTTCTTTGCAAAAAATATTAGGTCATGGCAGTATTTCAAGTACGATGATTTATGCACATATACATCAGGACGATATTGACAATTGTATGGTAGAATTTGAAAAGGCTACCCGGTAAGGTAGCCTTTTTATTAAATGTCAATTAAATCATTTCGTTCCTGTTCTGTCAAATATTTAAGTGGATTTCTGGGGTCAATTTCATCTATAAGCATTTCTCCTGAATCATAAGAGCTATACTGCTCTGCCTTAAATCCTTGAATATCTGCTTTCATTCCGCAGACTATTCGTTGATCTACAGATTTCAATACATCAATTGTACCAATCATTTTTTTCATAATATAACTCCATGTTTGCGTGAAAGATATGATTTTATTGAGTCAAAATCCGAAAGGTCAGGACGAATAATTAATTCTTTAAAAGTAACATTTGCATAATTACCAGTAATATTGCTTCCCCCGATAATTAATCCTCCGGCATTCGCCGTACCGGCATTTCCAGTCACTTTTGTACGGTTGTTTATCTGAAGAAAAGAACTGGTTGAATTAAACATAGCTGTAACTATCTGAAAGCTACCTACTATTGACATATTGTTATCTACATTGGATGTACCTGTTAGTATTCTTAATGTTCCAGGCGCTGTACGCTGATACAGCCTCATTGTATTTCCTCCATTTCCATCGATAATTGTATCTAAATCAGTCCAACTGTTTTCTTTTATAACAGCATAAATAACTTCAGGTTGATTTAAAAGGAATGGATCTGTTTTCAAAAAGTCATTAATACCGTCAAATGTAACTCCGTTTACCGACCAAACCGGCTGAAAATTTACTGTTAATTGATTAGAATTCCTGAAATTAACCGATTTATCACGTACTTGAGATACAAAATTGTAGCTATCTTTTGAAATATAAGACAAATCGGTAAAGTCGTACCATGCTGCCGTTTTTCCATCTCTTAAAATGGTAGGATAAGGCGGCGTTGATGTTAGTAAATCAATCATAACTAATCGGTTAATATTACACCAATCATAAAACGAAATACAGATGAGTTATTGTTAGGAGTTACTGCAGTCACGGCTTCAATCTGCAGTCCGATATCTCTGCCAACAGGTTGAATTGGAATATCTACATATTTTTCAAATGCAACTACAGAATCACTACCGGTACGGAATGGTTTAAACGTGATGGGAACACTTCCAACACGTTTGAATGAGTTTGCCCAGGCATCGATAAAAGGTTGATTGTCGGCAATGACATTAGCGTCTGTGGTGTTGTAGAAATAAGGCTGTATTGTTTTTTCGGCAAAATTAACATCATCGGTTTGACCTCTAAAATAAATAAGCTTACAGCCCTTTCCGGCCGCTTTTGCAACGTTGGAGAACTTGATAAGCTGGCCAGATGCATCGCCGATCACGTCGCCGGCCGTGTAAGCATCTTTATTTGCAGGCCTGGTTAATGTTGTGGTAAAGCATCGTATTTGAGCACCGGCGGCGGCCAGAATGTCCGATTCGGAAACAATCACAGCCTGCATCAATGCAAACCATAACAGATGAGATGATTGGTACCCGCATTCCTGAGCAGAAAGGCTGATTGCATTGATTGATTCGCCGGCAAATTGTATAGCATTTGAGATAATCAATACATTTCGATCGTCTGTTGGCGGGGGAAGCATTATACTTTGTTTCGGAATCAAATAGGCTCTGTCTCCTTTGTTAATCAAAAGATGGGATCCTTTGTCGGTAAATGATGAGTTAATTGACATTGTAATGAATTTTAGTGTTTAATACAAAATTCCGGTTTACTGGGGATGGAAAAAAGGACATTATCCAATACCGGTTATTTCTGTTGTTTCTATTCCTTTATTTGATATTTTGAATTTTACCTCTTTCAGAAACATGTTTTTGCTCTGTATTCGAACGCGCTTTGAAAAATCAATATTTTTAATATCTAATGCAGTAAGAGACTTGTAAATATTAAATTCTTTACAGTTAATGAGAAAATTTAAAAAACTTTCCCATCTTGAATATACACTATAAAGATTTGAGTTCCTTGATATTATTCTTAATGAGATATTAGCTTCTGAGATTTTTGTATCATACATGTCAGTAACATGATTGTCAGAATATGGAAATAAATTTCCCAATCCATCTGGAAACATTCCTCTATACATAAGCAAATAAGGAGTATATTGACTATTCCATGATTCATAGCCAAATTTAAAATATCCACTTTGTTGATTTGTAGGGATCATCCACATCCGAAGAGTATTGAAGGAAATATCATCTCTAAATAAAGGCTCTTTTCTCATCATTGGAATAAGATTTGAACTTTTTTCATATATGGCATTTCCAGTTATATTTTTTTCAAATATGAAGTTTTTGCAAATACTTACCCATGCCAAGCTTAATATGTTTTCATCATAAATATACGCATAATAAGCTTTTTGAGAAGCAGAATAGATATAATCATTTAGTTTTGGATTAAAATCAATTGACTGTATATCTAAAAAATCTCCTTTAAAATTAAAGCCGGATATCTCCTTGAAATTATTAGATATAAAATAATCATTAGCAATATTGTATTTTAGAGAAAAACAATCAAATAAATCTTTATTAAAAGAATTTAAAACATTGCAATTGTTCATGCTCGTAATGTCTCCACTTATACATATGTCGCTTAATTTAACTATAGATATGGTTCTGTTAATTGAGTTTGTAAAAAAAACTATGCCAGCAATAAATGACAGAGAATTCATGAAATCTGAAATTAAAATATCTGGAATATAATCTCTAAATTTTATGCTATCGTATGGAATCAAAGCCGTTGTATCTTGTGTTTGAGAATAATCATTAATGCATTTATTTATAATTAAATACAGTTTTGAAAATTCAGAATCATTAAAAATATTATTTTCAATGGTATACCCGATACTACTTGCAATACTATTTAAAATATGAGCAACATATATACCAGGTATAAATATGTTTGAAAGCCTTAAAATATTATTATTCAAATCTTTTACATCAACAAAAAGAGGAAACTCACCATTGTTAAAATAATTTTGTACCGTTAATAATGAATATTTATCTTTAATTAAATTATTATCTATTGATTCAAAGTATTTATCATTATATATAGGACTTAAAACGTGCTTATACGTAGGATAATATCCCATATTAGAATTAAAAAATAAATCATTAACAGATTCAATGACTGTAAATTTAGACTCTTTCACGACAGAAACAAGAGTGTCAATTTGTCCGGAATGCCTTAATAGAAATTTTATAGTATCATTTAATTGTAGATTAAGTTCCTCCATTATAGTATAACTAATTTCATTATTTATAAAGTTATATGATTTCAGATATACATTATTAATATAAAGAGAAAGAAATGCATTGTTATTGTTTGCTTTTGCAGGAAAATCAAACAATAAAATAAATTTACCACTATGATTACATGTATAAGATTTTGCTAAATAAGAAAAACTAGAATTATTATCAATTTCTATAGTATTGAAAGGAATTTCTTCAGATTGAGCAGGTGATCCAGGATCATAAATCATATTGAATTGAAGAGGAATAGTATTTTTAGCTTTTGCAGTATATAAAACGTTTATTTCTCCGTAATCAAAAATATCATCATTTAACTTTTTATCTTTGATAAGATAGTTGAAATCTCCTTTATTAAAACCAACTTGTAATTCATATACATCTTTTCCAAACTTTATAATTAATCCGATTCCTATTAATATAAAACTATCCTGCTGTAGCTTGAAATTAACTTCATGAGGTCTTCCCGCATTTAATCTGTTTACAAATCCACAAGCCTTAAGTAACTCGTCAGAAGCAGGTAAAGTAAAATTATAAATTGTGCTTCCATCTTGTTCGTTGAATAAAGAACTTTTCATGGTGATATTTAATTCATCATTACCACATGGAACTAATATGTCGTTTATAAATATTCTCATATATTGCTAAAATTTATATCATTATGACTTAATTCAAGTTCAAACTCATAGTTATATAAAAATTCAGAATCAACCCGCTTATTTCGTTTTTTTGATGTAACAATATATTTTGTTGGATTTTCTCCAAGTAAAATAACGTCTTTACTAAAATAAAGGTCTCTCAGCCAATTTAGGTTTTCATTAACTAACCATTCTGTAAACAGCGTTAGTTTTTCTGTTTCAAACGTGTTAAGTTTTGATTTTTCTGAGTCGGAAAAATCAAAATCAGATCCGGAACTACTTTCTGCAAGTGTATGATCATACTCGGCTTCCTGTTCTGCTTTACATCTTAGCCTTACGATATCATACCCGCCAAGCGAATTACAAAAAGCAACATCATAGTAAAATGGTTTTGTCTCTGTAAACGGGTAAAATGTTCTCTTCTCTGTAATTACAGCATTAGCCCAGTCTGTCAAATATATATCATAACGAACATAAGATTCGAGGGAGAATCTGGCAGGAGATATATCTATTTCAAATACATCAAATGGGTTAATATTATTAAGTTCATCAAGCTGAATGCTTTCAAAATTTACTTCGTCTTCATACATATCGCAAACTAAACGTAAACCACTTACGGAAGTAGCGTTTACAAAGTAAATTTTAGATGCCTGGTTTGTTGCAATATTTATCCCGTTAGGCATCCATGTGAGAAACCGGATAACAGGGCTTGTAATCCAGTCATAAGCCGTTATTAAATTTGTATTAAGGTATTGTTCAAAACGTTTCGAATAACCGCCCTTTAGTGCATAAAAACTGTTTACAGAAGTAAATAACCGTACAGTATAGTCGTAATATTCGGCAAGCCGAAAACTAAATTTATGCGACATATCTGAATTCAAATGGATAACATCTGTTTGTGTTCCGCTGATAAATTTAGTCTCGAGATATGGCGTTAAAAGCTCTGCTATATTTGTTTCAAACAGTCCTTCAGTATCAACATCAAGTTGCTCTTCGTAAAATAGATAATCGTTTTCAAAAAGCTGAAGAATAATTTTAAAATTTGTGCGTACAACCTGATCCGTTCCGGCAACAGCCGTTCCACTCATGCCTGATACTGTTATATTTGAAATTGAAATACTTGAAGCTACGCCTTTTTGCTTTGCAGTTAGTATTATTTCGTCTCCCTGAAGCAAAACAATATAATTTGCACTTACCTGGTAGTTTTTAAAAAACAAATCAGAAAGAATAATTGGGAGATTCGACGCTGATGCAGGAGCAAACTGATATCCGGAAGTGTCCGGTGTAGTTGCACATGTAAATTGTAATTGCTTTCCCATAAAAGCAAATCTAAAACTATTACCATTCACGGCATCTCCGGTAATAAGAATTGTTAAACTTGCATAACTTCCCTGTGCACTGTATAAATTATCAGAACTTGCACGTATCCATACAGGACTTTTAGCAAATACTAAGTTTTCGGGTTTTTGCAAAATTGTTATCATTATCCGTTAAATTTATCGGTTAGGTTATTCTTATTATATTGAACGTCGGTAAGTTTATCATGTAGCGTAAGCAGACTTACCCCGTCCAGTTTAGCATTTATACGGTCCAGTAATTCAATCATCCGTGGATCCGTAAACATCGACTCTTTATAAATTTCTTTACTGCCAACATTTCCGGCTGCAAACTGAGGTACCGCTCTTATAGCCTCAAATAATTGAGGATAGTTCAACATAATGTTTCGTGTACGGGCTCCGTCAATGACTATTTCCGGCATTTTTTCTCCAACTAATATTGGAAATCCGCCCGCTGAATTAAGAAGCGTAGGACCTGTAAACAATCCTGTACGGGCATTTCCGTCCTGGTTCGCATCGTAAATCTTTCCGTCATACATTCCCCTTACAGGAATATTTCCGGCGGCAAACTGAGGTACAAGTGTTTCAAAAGCAACGCTAACTAGGGCGGCACCGGCAGCGGAAGTAATTGCTCCTAAAATTCCTTTAGTGGCAAACTCTCTTGCAATCATTCCTGCCATGGCTTCAGCTAAATAGGCTTTTATAGATGAACGGATACTGTTCAAAATAATAGAACCCATTTCCCTGAAGCTCGTAGCAGTTTGTGCAGCCTGTGCAGCATTTAAAGCCATTACGCCAACCTGAAGCTTTTTCTTGCGTTCATAAAATGAGTATTCAAGATCTTCTCGCTTTTTTACGATGTCTTTTTCAAGCTGAACAGTATCTTCTCCTGATTTTTTCCGAATCAAGTATAACTGTCCCAAATAAGCCAGTTCTATTTCGAGCTTTTGGCTGTTCATATCTTCCGGAGAGACTTTTCCCATCAATTTATCGGCTTCAAGTTTTTTCAATTCTTCCTGTGCAGCGGCACGGGCTTCTTCTTCAAGCTTTACACGGGCAAATTGTTTTGCGAGCTTCTCATCCGTTTCGCTTCGTGCAAGTGATTTTGGATCACTGCCAACTTGTGCTTTCTGTAATGCATCCAGTACACGTTTATGGCGTACATTTTCAAGCTCAATTGCTTTATTATTTCCTTTAAGCAATTCCAGTTTTTCTTTATGCTTTTGATTCTCTTCATAAATTTCTTTCTCATATCCCCCTTGCATCAATTCAAGAATCAAAGCTTGAAACTGCTGTTCCTGCTTAAGTTTTTCCTTATTTGCCTTTTCTTGTGCGGCACGCTCTTTTAGTATTTTTTTTGCCTGCTTTTTCGCAAAATCATCGGCAGAGTTATCTGCAATTTCTTGAAGCTGATCGTTACTCATTCTTGCCAATGAAGTTTTCAAATCAACTTCTTTTTTGGCATTTGCTTTTGCTTCCTGTGCTTTTTGCTCAGGAGTTTTTTCCGATTCTTTATTTTGAGGTGGAGTTGATTGTGAATTAAGTGCTTCAATTTCTTTTTTTAATTGTAATCCTTTACGTATCAATGAATTATGATATTCCTGAACATTTCCGTAACCTTTAAGGCGTTGCATAAACGTATCCCACACCGAATAGGATTTATTTTGCACTTCACTATTAATTTCAAGGATTCGGGTTTGTTTTTCTTTAATCATATCAATCCGTGCTTGAACCATTGCCATTTCAAGCAAGTTATCAGTATAGGCTTTCGTAGCCTTTGCCGCTTCTTGAGTATTGATATTTTCAAGTGTGAGATTACCCAAATATTCCGGAGAAATTTCATTTAATTTTTTAATTGCTGCATAACGCTCATTTTTCGAAATAGAATCATTTTTTGCAACAGATAAATAATGATCAAGTTCTACTCGCTGATCAACGATACTTTTACGTGCATTCAATTCCACTTCATTCAGCATTTTTTGAGCTCGTGTAGCTTCGCTTGCCCTCGAAGCGTAAATGGCGATAGCCGTTCCTAATGCAATAACTCCTGCAATGATTGCACCCACGGGACCGCCAAAAAGCTTGAGGGCGTTATTCCATAATACCGTTGCTGCTGCAGCAGCTTTTTGCGCAATGGTTGATTTTTCAACGGTAGCAGTATGCAATTCTGTAATAACTATTGAGGCTTTTTTTATAATGTTCGTTTGCACCCACAAAGCAATGCCTTGCTTCCCAAGCGTATGCTCAAACGCTGTAATTGCAAGATTTTTAATTTTTGCTGCATTCAATACCAGGTATGCACCAACAAGCCCAATGATAACTCCACGGTTTTCGCCAATAAAATTGAATAACATAATGGAACCGTTCATCAACTTTGTAGTCCAGCCGGTGGCCGCTGTTAACACGGGGACCAATCTGTCACCAAGTTCAATAGCTACAAGATTAAATCTGTTTTTTGCCTGTTCGTAGGCGGATGATTCGTTGTTTGTATTTGTAATAGCCTGTTCAATGGCGATATTTGTTCCGGTTACTTTTTTGGTTAATGTATCGTATTTTTCTATGTTGTTTAACAATATGGTTCCAACGGTCACATTTTCAGCACCAAACAGCTTTTGTTTCAAGGTGTCTTTTTCAACGTTAGACGAAAGTTGTGAAAGCTTTTGATTCGTCTCTTCAAGGGCATCTCTTAATACAAAATTCCCGGAAGCGTAACCCATTCCGGCATCTTTCAATTTAAGTAATGCACCTCTTAGCTTTGTGCCGGCTTCTTCACCTTTCAATTGCTTTTCACCCAAAACTTCAAGTATTGCAACTGTTTGCTCAAGCGTCATATTTGAATCGGCTGCAACAGTACCGGCATTTTTCATCGAATCCGTAAGATCTGATATTTCAGAACTTCCTTCCAGGGATCCGGCAGCAAAAACATTAATAATCCTGTTTGATTGTGATGCTTCAAGATTAAATTGGTTCATAGCTGCCGCAACGGCTTCTATTCCCTGCTCAGCAGTTTTAAGTTTACCAGCCTCATTCAGTATCAATGCCTGCTCTGTAACTTCTTTTAATGCTTCTTTATTTTTTAGCAGTTCAGGGCGAGCAGAACCCATTTTAGTATAAGCATCTAATATTTCCTTCGCTCCTTGGGTTATTTTAACACCTGAGTCCAAAGTGGTCGTAGATAAATCTTTTGCGGATTGTGCAAGATCATCCAGATCTTCACCTTTCAATCCGGTAAGAGCAGACAGGTTTGATTTACTACTCTCAAACTCCATGGAAGCCTGTCTTGCACTTTTAATTGACATTACAATACCGGTGATCACGGCAGCACCGGCGGCAAGAATTCCCATATACCTGTTAAATCCGTCAGCCATTTTACTGATTGAAAAATGCGTTTCATTTGCCGTTCCCTTCAACTCGCGCATTCGCCCATTAACTTGAGTTAGTTCTGCCTGTAATTGAGCATACATCGGATGTCGCGGGTCAATATTATTCAAAGCTGCCTGAAGTTCACGGGCCCGCTGTTTCAACTCTTTCATGGTTGCACCCGTAAGCCCTATTTCTTTCTTAATCGCATCCATACGGGTTTCTACAACCTTTAACTTTTCAAAAGCAGCTACCCATTCATCCGAATCCTTGGGCCACTTTTTCATTTCATTTCGGAGGCCTTTTGCTTGTCCTTCCAGGTCATACAATTCTTTGCGGGCTGTATCTCCATTTATGATAATGTCAAGTTGCAGTTTGTCAACTTTTAAGTAACTCATATAACATATGTATTAGTGGTTGAACTTCCCATTACCTGGCTGTAGGTTCCTTTCTCAATAGAAGCCTGAATAATATTGCGTAATCGTAGTCGCTCCTGTTCGGTAAATTCGCTGCCTATTCTTCCGATCAGCGTATTCATCGATCCATACACGTTACGGGTGTACCAGCGGGTATCTTTATGTTTTTTGGGCTTTATGTCTTCTCTTGATCGCGCTCGAAACAATTCCCTGTTCGAATTAAATCGTGCCCATTTTTTCAACGTGCGGCTCTTATGAAAGGATATTTCGATAAATCTTCCGTAAACAGGGAAACTAAATGAGAGTATCCAGGAATCCCTGATTCCTTTTTTTACGGTGTAATAAATTCCGGAGAGAAGTTCTTCGGTTTTTATAAGATTTTTTGATTCAATAGTACCGCTCAACAAATCAGAAATATACTCCCCGTGCTGGTCGAGAATCTCTTTTATAAATAAATTTTCTTCATCCGATCGTGCCATACAGGCAAAATTCAATACCGGAACACGAAATAGAAAGGACAAAAAAAAGAGCCTGTAACTACTTACAGGCTCTTAATATTATTTAATTAAAATATTATTCAAGAAAGCCTCTCAAAAATATGAATTACGAAATCGCCATTAGATAGTTGAACTGTACCAATGTATTTTCGTTCAATATCACAAGAAATATGCTGTCCAGTTTGAAAAGCATCAAAGCATCTTTTTTCTTTTTCTGCTTCTATACTAACCAATGCCCATATACATGGAATATCATTTTGCGTTTGTACAGATAATATTGATGCGTCTTTTGGCATATCAATAATTGTACTGCTTGCCTCTAATGTAAACTTCCAAATAGCCTTTTTCATTTTTATAATTATTTTGTATTTTTAAAACATAATTTAGTACAAAGTATTCTTCCAAATCTGGAATATTTTCTTTATAAGCAATATCACCCTTGCATATTTCTCCAGAAATATGCTTAAAATGATTTTCAGCAGCATTCCATATTTTCTCTACTTCTTCAAATGAAAAAGATTTCCATTCTTGTTTTTTAATAAAATTAAGAAGTTGATCTCTATCTTCAATTCCTAATTTTGCGATTAATTCAATCATAGGAATATACTTTTTAGGTAGCGTTAACTTTATTGAATCGGAACCGGATATTTTACCAAAAATTGCATTCAACTTAGCTTGTGAATTTTTCCGTTCTTGATTCAATTTTATTCTGTTAATAATAAAATTGATCATATGTTTCTAATTTACGTTATAGGTAAGCAAAAGAGCCGTAGTTTACTGACATTTTAACTTCGCCTTTATAATTTGGAATTAGATTTAAATCGATTTTTACTTCATAGCAATGAAGTAAAAATCGAGTATCGTTTACAAAGTACGTTCGTTGATTCAAGTCAGTTCTATCCTCACATTTACAATTAGACTTAATAAAATTTTCAAGTTCAGATTTGTTCTGAAACTCAAATCCTTTTCGTTTAAGTCCTTCAATTATATAATTTTCTAATTGTTGATTGAGTGTCGAAGAAAGGCTACTTATAATATTACCTATATTACAGGTGCGGTTAAAATTTTCGTTGATAGCAGGGTTGATTAATATTGCTTTGTACATATTATTTGTTTTGTGGGTAGTATCCTGCCCTATTTTATAAATGTAACCACTACAATCCGTTTTTTCGGCTGCAACAAACAAACTTCGATTTATTTTTCTCAAAGTTAATCATTGCAAACTCATCTTCGTTCATTAAAATTAAATTTTTTCCTTTTCGATACCACAGTGTTTCAGGGCCAATACAATAAAAAGTGTTCTTGTACTTAAATTCTATAACCTCAGTATTATAGTAGCAGGTTTTAAAGATGGATTGAACAACGGCTTCATGATCTTTATCCGTTTCATTCAGTTTATGTTCAATCAATGTCATCAGGTTATAGTACTCCCTGAGAGCATCGTAAAAGTAAGAATTCAATGAATTTTCATCAATGATAAGAGCAGTAAGTAATAATGTTTCAGAAGCAATCGCATTCTTAAAATCCGGCAAACTGTGGATAATGCTGTGTAGTTGATCTAAAATTTCTTCGTTCTTCAGAATTTCTAATAATTCATCATTTGATAACATAATTTGGTTCTCCTAATAGAGAAATCCCTGCTCGCGTGCAACGATGGCGACCAAGCCACTCTGTACTCCGAAGAGTGCAGACACACGAGCAGGGATTTCCCTTATAAGGTTTTGCAAATTTAAACATGTCAGTTGGTCTTTTTTCGTTGAAGGAGCAAATATAGTATAAAAATACCATGAAGTGCAAAATGTATCAAAATATTTCTACTTTAGCAAAACAAATCAATAAAACATTGCAATTATGAAACGACTTATTATTATGATGACATTATTATTCACAGCAGTAATAGCATTATCACAACAAAAAAATCCGGATAAAATTATCTACAAAAATGGAACAGAAGAATCAGTATATATTAAATATAAGATTGATAACGAACTGTATTACTCATCATATAGTGATTATAGAGATTATTGGTTTGTAAAACTTTCTAAATTAAATATCGTTATTATTAAAGACTCAGCAAGGAGATGCGCTATATTTCCTGAGTTGTGTACAAACGATACAGTAAATGTAAACAAGTACTTATACAAAATATCAAATATAGAGTCAATGAAACTAGATACAACATCTACGTATAATGACATCAAAATACAAATGTCGCTTAATAAGTTTAGAAAATTACAATTAACAGGATATGCATTAATGATTGGAGGTACAATTATATCATCAATAGCGACTTCAATAGATTCAAATAATGATGCAAAAATTGGAATTGGAATTATAGCCGGAGCAGTAAGTATAACAGGATTAGTAATAATGATAGACAGTTATAAATGGTTAAATTATAAAAAATTGAAATTAGTAAATTCACCATATGGATTAACAATTAGATTAGATTTTTAAAAAGAAAGCCCTGCAATTTTTGCAGGGCTTTCTTTTACCAAAAAATCAACTTAAACTTGTTAAGGAGGCGGATCTCTTTGCCGGGGAATAAGGGGCAAAAACAATCTCACCGAATGCTCACTTTTCAGCAGATCATACCCATAATTAATAATTAAAGCCCTTTTCGTGATATACGTAAAAGAAGGACCTACTTCAAAATTCTTGTTATACCCGGTCATCACGCCAAAATAATACCGGTTTCTGGCATTAGAAATATACGTATTGCTAATCGCCGTTGGCCGCCGGTTTTGGTACCACACCTGCCGCTCAAATATTTTATTTTGCGTGATAATATCATTAACCACAATCAATGCATCGCTATCATTTTTAGCGGTATCAGAATATGCCAGGCGTGCAAAATAATCGGACAAAATAGCCAGCGTATCAACCTTACTTTCTCTCCAGCGCACATTGCCGGTATCCCTGTAAACCAACTTTGGAACATAAGCCGTATCCCTAACCGGATATGCTACACTGTCTCCCGGAATAGTATCTGTATAGCATACATATTCTTTCTTTTGCTGCAGAAATCCAAGCTTTAATCCTAGGAACAACACTAAAAATAATAAAGCCAGCTCCGCTAAACCGAGGGCAATAACAAGCATGTTTCGTTTGTTTATCATCATAAACTGTATTTATTTGGTTAACAACATTTATACAGGCATCATCAGGAGAAATACCTTCTTTGTGCATTTTCACAATAAAATCATATTCTTCTTCAGGTCCATCATATCCATACTTTTCTTCAAGTACTTTCATCGCGTAACCGGCATAAGCAAGCTCACGATGGCTGTTTATATTTTGCTCAATTTTGTTTCTCAAAGCATAAGGATTCAAATCAATTGCCTTCGATTTAAACTTTGAGCAATAATCCATCCACTGCAACTGAAGCTGATTTTTCAGGTCGGTAAGTTCAGTATCGATAATCAAAATGCCGTCAACAACACATGTATGCATTGTTTTTGCCTGCTTGAATAACTCAAACAGGCTTTCAATATAAGGCAAAGCACTTGCTTTGTCTCTTTCTGCAGCACGTTTTATATTTCGCTGATTCATCGGTTATTGAATTTCGATTTGAATATCAGTGTCGTTTTTCAACTTTTCACGAAATATATTCATCGCTTTCTGGCTATCAAGAACCATCCCCTTTGCTTTATTCCAGCCTAATAAAATACATCCATGTGTATGTTCAGGGTTGTTTCCACAATGTATCAATATCTCAGAAAAACTTGGAACATTCTGAAGCCAGAATGTTTTTCCGAATTTTCTGGAAACAATCGGGACAACCTTATAAGTTCCCCGGGGAATTGCAGTTTCTCCCCAAATCTTTTTTTCGCCTGGATCAGTTAAATCTCCGTCGTTGTTCGAGTCTCTCACTGTATCTTCGAGTGTATCACAAATGTATTCACCGTCAAGAAACAGTTTGCCAATCGTGTACGTTTCACGAGGGGCAATGCGTTTCAGTATTAATTTTCTCATGATGCAGAGTCTTTAACTGTTAAACTTGCCGATGCGGCAATGGCAGCCGAAACAGCAACTACATATTTCAAAGCCTGAATCAAATCTGCATGAAGATTTAACTCCTGGGTTAAGTTTGCAGCAATAATAGCGGCGGAAACTCCACCGGCTATTATTGCAAACTGTCTTACTTTTCTCCAGAACTTTGGAGTTTCAGCTTTCAATCGTTTGATGATCTCTTTCATTTGATTGTTTTTTCAATTGATAAAATTCGTTTTCCGTGATCTTTAACAGTCTCTTCAATAGCCTGTTGTTTATCTTCTATAACCCTGTGCTTTTCATTACAGCTTCTTTCAAAACCCGAAAAACGTTCCTGACTTACGGCTACCATTTTTTCAATGTTAATCACAGCTTTCGACATGTTATCGTAATTTGTCAGCTGTCGTTTTAGCAAATACGCAATAATTGAAAGCAACGCACCCAGGATGGTTACGGCAATCGAAACAAGCAATGTTATGAGTTGCATAAGTGTCATAGTTTTAAAATTTACACTACGAATTAAAAATAATCGGTTGGCAGTAAAAAGGACATAGAATAACCGTTACATTCATACAGGTCATATTCAGGATCCGTTTTCATTGTATTGAAGTCTATCCTTAATAAATAGGGATGAAACTCTGAATTACAATCATCTGCAATCTCATAAATTTTTTCTTTAATTTTTTTGATTGCATTTTGAGTAGTTTCAAGCAAATCAAGAATCAGATCTGGATCAAGGTCCCGTTCAGCTGATTTTTGAAGAACAAAAAAGATACATTGATCATTTTCTCCGATCGATTCAGCATCGGACATATACGTATCTGAAGAAGGGATAACGGCTACTAAAAATAAATCTTCATTAACCTCTTTGATTTGTTTCTGCAGTTCCTTTTCGTCTCTGGAAATAATCACGGTTGTAATACCGGCACTGGCGGCAAGTGTAGTTGCAAGTGCCTTATATGTTTTGATTTGCAACATCTGCTTTACGTTTTATGATTTCACTCATTTTTACGAGTTGGTAAATGCGTACAAGTACGTCATACAGATTTGTATTTGCAGTATCATTAACCGATCCGAATACTTTCGATTCTGAAAGCTCGTACAACAAACCGGTTAACCCTACACCGGTATCTTCTGTACCTGTAGAGTTCGAATAAAGAGCAGACAGGCTAATTTCATTCCCGTCTATTTCTATATCACCGGTGCGTAAAAAGCTTTCGAATCCGGTGTAAATTAAAAAAAATGCATACTTATAATAATATGGCAACTTGGAAACATATTTAACTCTTTTTTCAAGAATTAAAGGATTCGAGAGCGGTGAAAACTTCCGGCGAACATCTCCCGGGAAGTTAGGCAATAACTTAAGAATCGGTAAAAACCATTTTTTAGGGCGGTAAAGTATTGCAATCAGCCGATTTAAATTTTCAATATTCTGATTTTTAAGATATAATACATATTCAGCGTGTGCCTGTTTGTACTCAAAAAACGAACAATTTTGCAATACGGAATCGGGTCCGTATAGTTTTTTGATTTTTGGAAGCAAATTCCGGGAAACGCCGTTTTTAAACACTAAAATTTTCTGCCCGTTTTCGGATTGCTGTTCGTCAAAAAAGTCCCGGATAATCTCGTTAATCCGGTTCACGTTATCAACTACAATCTCAATCTGATCCTGGTTCAATCTGAACCACTTAACACTTTTACGGATACCAATTAAATGAAAGGAAATAGCCGTAAGCATATCGTTTTCGGAAATAACTCCCGATTGATACGCGATGACCTGTTTGACCAAAAATTCAAATTCAGAAGGTTTTAATTCATCCAGTTCCGAAGGAAACTCTTTATAAAAATTTACTTCAGGTATTTCTATTGTGTTCATATAGATACAATTTTATCATGTGGATCAATAGAAGCAATCGTTATTTCCGGGATGGGTAATCCAGCAGCAAGGCAATAGTATTTAGTTACGAGTCTCTGCAGATATTGTAATTCACTATTTGCAACATTTATAAGCGTTTTCGAAACTGCAATTCTGTTTTCAAAAGAAGATGAGCGTTCTGTTTTTAATGTAGAAAGATAAGTAGACACAATTCTATCCGGGAAGACTTTTTCTGATAAAGTTTTTAAAGCTTCAGAAACGCTCATCAGGCAAATAGGTAATTTACAGGCTTCTAAAATCTCTTTTTCAGCTTCAGTTAGCGTAATATCCTCTTTCTTTTGATTATAAAAAATAAATTTATCAAGCAATTCCGGCTTCAGAATACTTTGAAATACGCGGCTTTGTATCCGGCTAATTGAGGGAACCATAACCAGGAATAGTCTTCTTGAATCATTAATGTCAAAATACTTCGAAAACTCATTTGCATTTAGGATTAAAAGAGAATGAGAAGACTTGTAAACATCCGTATCTTTCCAAATTTTTAGGTCGTTATCTTCTATGTTTTTATCAAGAAATTCAAGCAGATAATCTGTGAATGAATTAACCAGGTCATCCAGGTTAGCATTATCTTTTTCAATCATCCATTCAAATGCCGGCTTGATGTTTTCTTCAACATAGATAGATCTCCCGGAATTTGTATGCGATAAATCGTTCGAAGGAGCAAACAACCGGTATGCAGTTAATGCAACGCACATCTGTATATTAACTACTAATACGTCTTTTACAGTTGTACCATTTGGATCAAAAGAACTTCCCTTGTAATAAGTTTCCGCAAATGCAAAAATCTGATCTGAGATTGTTTTTTTCAGTGAAGACTCGGCAAGGCGCGCGTATGGTTTTAGGTTGTCAAACTTCAAACCATTATGAATAAAGCCTATTAACGACTTCAATTCCTGATCAGCATTAGATTTTCCTAATATCATTGATTTGGTTGTTTGTTTTTAACTCTGTCTTTTGGATTTGTTTGTTCTTCAACAAGAATTGTGTCATGGTAAAAGCCAATCTTAATATTTTGTTTAGCAGGGAAATTTGCCCTAATTGCATAATTAAGGTCCTTACACACGATTCTTTCAGGAATTTCAGTGGATGTATGCAGGTATAGTTTGAAAGCGTACAATAACTCCGATCCGGATGGGAGATTACCATCTGAACTGATATTACTGAGTGCCGGATGCAAATCCAAGCCGGTAGTTTTTTCAAGAACAGCCCGTTTTGAAATCGCTATCTGGGCATCTACAAAATCTTTAATCTTACCGTCAACAGCTTCAATAATCCAGTCCACATATTGACTCAAATCATCATCATAAATTGATTCTGTATGAATAGCCTTTCCGGCCATTTCAATACCCGATAAAGCTTTTGTAATCTCTTTTACCTTTACTTTTTTGGCATCTTCGAGCATTTTATCAGTATAAACAGAGCCGGCTTCTATACATTTACGTTGCAAAGAAATAGCAAGGTCAGACCAGTATTTAGCCGGACTTTTAATATGATATTTAATTGCCGCGGAATTTTGGTTGAAAAAAAGAAGAATTTTAGCAATAGAGTTAGCCGTTTTCATCCAATTAATGTTTCCGAAGATAGTCGGCCGTGGGTAGTCATTATCCAGGGCAAACGAATACAATGAGCTAAAATTCATAGAAATTGGATTTGCAAAAGGATTAGCCGGATCGTAATACGGAAATTCTCTCACACCGTTAATCCATGGGCGATCAAAATCACCGGCAACGATGTAATTAATAATCCGGTTACTATCCGGCCATCCTAATCGTGCATCCCTGCAGGAAACGTGCTCAATTTTAGCAATCTTACCGGGCTGGCCAATTCTATAACCAACATTCCGGTAATATCTTGTAAAGTGCGAGTTCATAGTGTTATACTCAACAGCTGCTTTCATCAAATACTCAACATAGTCAAATGAATCAAGCCACGATTGTATTTCATAATCTTCAATCCAAACCCTTTTTCTCACACCTTCAATAAATTCAGTTTTGTAAAGACAAGGACCTTGACCCCAAAGCAATCCGACTTTTTTCTGAAGAATACCAGGAGTAGTATTATCTTCATCAAGAATCAAACGAAGTTCATCCGGCATCCTGTTAGTGTCTCCAAGAGGGATAAACTCAATGTTTCCAATACGCATAGGCGTCATTCTCTTAATCCCATTTGTAAAAAAAGGAATTGAAGAAAATGCAAGTTTATCATTCATAATTTCGAAAGTATAAACTCCCGAATCATGCGTAACATAGCTCAAATTACTACCAGGTATCTCCTTAATTTCAATACTCATAGTTCAAGTTTTTGCTCGTTATAAAACATAAGTAATGGCTGCCAGCAGTTTCGGGGTTCAAACGTGGCCAGATCCGTATAAAAAAGTTTATGTTCAGCATTTTCAATATCTTCAGAAGATGCTGCCGGTCTCAATATCGCCTTTGGAACATAAACTATACCTTCAGTAATATTTTTCTGACGGTTATAAGAAACAAAAGCAAAACTGAAGGGAATGCCCATTTCAGTTTTTCGTCTCATTTCACGTATAGCTGCATATACTTCCATGAAACAAAAATCAACAATGAGAACAGCAATGGAAAGGACAAAAAAAAGTCGCCCGAAAGCGACTTAATAAAATAATTACCATCATGGATGGTTTTGTTTTACTGGATTTCCTTTTTCTCAATCAAACCATCAATCTCATCCTGTGCTTGTTTAATAGCAGCATCAAAAAGAGGTTTGATTTCGGGTGGTAATGTGAGATCACATCGTGGTAGTTGCCTGAATTCATTCATAATAGAAGGTTCATCAAAACAAATTGTTAATGAATCTAAGGTTATTTTTTGATAGTCAGTTTCAATTTCAAGTACAAACCCATATTTTTTTCTGAATGCGTCCATATAGAAATCATTAAAGCTTTTATCTTTTGTAACCCATAAAATTGTTTCGCGTTTTTGACGTGGAGTAATCCATAGTGTCTGAACAACTTTATTACAAACATATCCTTGTATAATTTTTGTCTCTAATTTTTTTTTGATTGATTTATCTTCGGTTGAATCGCTTTTGAAACTGATTAGACATTCGTTATACTTTAAATCCTTCATAAATATAGAATCTCTGTATAAAATCCAGCCTAAATTCAGTTTGTCTCGTTCAGAATACTTTTCAATCATCAAAGAATTAGAGAAGTAATACCATCTGTCACAATTTAATGAATCTTCTTTATCAAATACATTATACTTAATATAAAGCCATTTTGATTGAGAATATGAATAGAAGTTCAGGAAACAAAACAAAATTAAAAAACAAACTCTAATCATGTTATTCGAAATAAGCTAATTTTGAAGCAGTTATTGATCTGTTCTGACATAATTGTTTTAATGCATCTAGCTTCACTTGGGCACCTGTATAATACCTTGAATAATATTTCATTGATTCGTTATATTCAAATGCATCACTTTGTATAACATAAATAGTTGCACCCCAAACTTTTCCATACATTGCAATATATATATCTTTTACGCTTGCGGCTTTACTGTTTAGATTCACTGCTTTTTGTGCCCATGCCTTAAAATTATTCTCATTTGTCCAGTACTCACAACTGTGACGTAAAATAGATGCAGTTCCTAATAACCATATTTTTTCATATTCATCGAGTTCACTGTTTGAAAAAATACTGTTTTCTATTAATTTTATCTGATTCAGAATATTCAATCTTTCTGCATCTTCAAAAATTTTAGTATTATTGATTTGAGAATACATATCTATAAAATATTGTGTTACAATATGTTTCTTTATATTCCCCTGTTTTTCGAGATTTATAAAATAAGCAGGGATATCTTGAGGGAGTTTTTCAGAAATATTACCAGAAAATAAACTTTCATCTATTTCATATCCAAAAAAGGTATTCAGTAAATCAAAAGATTCGTCATCAGATGGATTATAGCTTAACGAAAGTAAGTAATTCAGACCTTTATTATGATTTACACCTATTTGATCATAGGTTGACAAATCGTAAGAACTCTTATACTTTGGAGTTTCAGAAACGGTATTAATTGTTTCTTCCTTATTGCATGATACTAGTAACAATAGCATACATATTACTGCTAATTCAATTTTTTTCATTTCAATCGTTGTTTATTGAATAATAATTAATTACAATGTATCTCTATCCCTTTCTTTTTATTCTCCATATTCAACTGTTACATGACAATAACCTCCTTTCTTTATTTCTTAAATACAAATGTATATTAAAACGCACTACATACTGATATATTCTCTAATATTCTCAAATAGCTTATAAAGAAATGTTTTTCACCGTCGTTATATTTTTCAATTTCAAGCATTCATAAATACCAATAATTCCGGTAAATTGAAAAAGAAAACAGGTTCGGAAAAACCATGAAAGAGTGAGTGTTTCAGGTATAAGTACCTGATTTTTTTTTGCACAAAAAAAAAGAAGTTGGCACAACTTCTAAACACGGAACACCGTTTCCGGCGCGCGGAAGTGTATAACACATCCGCTTGTTAATCAATCAAATACTTATATATTACATCATTCCTTCATTGGCGAAGCTGTAGTAGTTTTCACAGGTCAGTATTACATGATCCAGTACCTTAATATCGTGCAGTTCCCCGGCTTGTACAATTTTGCGGGTGAGTTTAATATCTGCCTCGCTGGGCTGAGTATTTCCGGATGGGTGGTTATGTGCTAAAATCAGGCTGCTGGAATTGCTTAAAATTGCACTCTGTAATATATGCCGAACATCTGCCACCGTCCCCGATATTCCGCCCTCTCCAATACGTACCGCCCCCAGAACTTTGTTGGCTCTGTCAAGTAAAAGCGTGTAAAAACATTCTTTCAGTTCTATTGTATCCGGTGGCCAGATATGTTTTAAGATGGGTAAAACATCCTTTAAATCCGTTATTTGCGGGCGTTCTGAGGGTTTAACGTTTGTTGAATATGACAATTTGACTTCTGCGATATTTGCTAAATCGAACATGTTTAAAAGGGGTTTAAAGGGTTAAAAAAAATCATCGGTTATTGGTTCCAGCTCCGGAACTGGCTCGGGTTCCTGCTGTGCTTCCTGCCTTGCTTCCTTTGCTTTTATACGCTCCTGGGCGGTTACTACCTGATTTTCCGAAAATACGTAGCAGAGCGGGAAAAACTCATATTCATTCCCTTCTGTTTCTTTCCCTTCGGTGTCCTGGTCTTCCGTTTGATGCGTTGCATAAATCGGGCTTCCCCAGATAAGAAAAGCTTTCTCGCCTTTTTTAACTGTCGCCCCTTCTTTCTTCCAGTCGTGAAAGGTTTTGTAAACTTTCGTGCCTTCCGAGGCGAGATAAATAAAGTTAGTCAGAAAAAAGTTAACCGTTTGCGATTCCCAATAAGCCGCATCGCTAATGGTCGTAGCTGCTTTTACTTTTGCTGTTCTGATTGCTTCAGCGTCACGGCTGAGCTCGCTTAAGTAAAGCCTCTTTTTTTGAATTTCCGTTAATTCTGTTGTATCTTTGCTCATCGTTTAGGTATTTAATTTGTTAATACTTCGAAATTTGGGGAAAGCGGGAACTTTCCCCTTTTTCGTTTTATGTTACTAGATACTTGTGATTTCCTGTTCTATAGCGATTCGCTTAGCTTCCATCTTCTGAAATATGAAATTCAGGACTTCGTTAATAACATCCGGGTTGTTGAACTTAAATAAATCTGATTCACTGCTATAACCCGATTTTCTAACTAGTCTCAGACTAAAAGAATCACTTACAAATACATCCTCCTGTATCTCTTTTTCGATTTCTACCTGTGCATTTTCGATGCTTGTAATATAGTTATCCATTTTCTTAAGTCTTGCGATTAGCTCCTGTTTGCGCTGGAAGTACTTTATTTTTTCATCGATACTGTCGGGATTTTGCAGTAACAGGGAGCGTAAGCGTTCTATTTCATTTCGTAATACTGCAACCTCTGTGGATTCTACGGGCTTAAATTCAACTACTTTAGCTTCCTGTGCAGTTTCCTGTGGTGCTTCATTTTGGGCAAGATTCTTGCTGTCCGCTGTTTCAGCAGTTTTTTTCTTTGTCATAATTAAAATGTATTAAGGTTTGTAATTTTTCGGGAGTATTTCCCCCTTATTTTGTATTACAAATATACTACAAAAAACAACACTTTTGACGTTAAAGCATTGATAAACAAATAGATAAATATATAAAACAGGGATGTAATACACAATTTGCTCTCTGTTATACCATAACATACAATCCGGCGAACGAAAAAAAATTATTGCTTTTCAAAATCAAAATTTATAAAAAATATCATTGTATAGCTTAATAAAAAAGCTGTTATTTAGAATCATTATAAATTGCATAGGTATTTTAACCATTTTATAGACATTTTAAGCATTAATTATCAAATAATCAATAAATAAACACTTTCAATTTTTTTCAAAAAGAAAGCGTTTTTATACGCATAGCGACCCGCTCAGAACGCTAAAGCCAATTGCCGATGACCCAAAAGCGGATATATGAGCGGCAAACATCCCACCACTAATAGCGTAGCGTTACTAAATACATCTAACCACTTTAATGCATCAAAGCAAAGTTGTTGGTGTGAAACACGGACAACTTTGCATAAAATAAATACAACATATAAGCATGTGATGCAGCGAAGCAAATCTTATGCTTATACAATTGTCAATATTTACTGAATAAAAGAGAAAAGGATAATTTATTTACGCCTCAAAATTTGCACGTATTCACGACGGCAAATTGCATATTTAAAAGCATCAGACATATTTGTTGATTTAAACGGAAGTAAATGTAATGCCTTCTTTTCGCTTGTCTTAACTTTGATTATATATTTTGTTCCATTTTTTCCGTATTTCACATCAGACTTAGCAAGTTCTAAGCTGGCCTTAAGTGCAGGGCATTCATTTTTATCAATCTCAATCTTAGGCAACAATGGGTTTTTCTCTCCCATCATTTGGTTACATAAATCATATTCAAGCCCTTGATATAATGTTCCTTGCCCTAACGATAATAGATTACAAAACCAACCAGTCGGTCTGCCATTCACATCACGCTCAATTGCGGTTTTAACTTGATTGGCAAAATCTTTTCCTTGTTTTTGGTAAGCATTTCCAGATCTGTCATAATACAAGTTTAGTATCTTGGTTGGATGATAATTGAAATAATCTAAAAATTTTCTGGCAATGTCTGGAATCCATTGAGGAGATAATGCATAGAATTCTTTAAGAAACCTGATAACCTCTGAATTTGATTGACAGCATACAAATGAAATCATATTACCAAAATCCATCCCGCCTTCCATTGGCTTCTTCGGATTTAAATATTTTAGTGCTTTGCAACTATTCTTATTGGCATCTGTATATCCATTGTTATCAAAAAAATTGTAATTATAACCATCATTATAAAAATGCTTAGAAGCTAATTCCGAATAAAACATTTCTGTTCTGGATACAGCTGGCAATAAAGATAAAATAGAAACCTTTACTTCATCAAATTCAAGAGATTCAATTTGATTCAATATGTAATCAAATGTTAATATGTCAACATTTGCAAGAGAAGAAGCGACAACAAAAAATGTTGAATTAAACCTAAGCTTCTGAAGCCTTGAATACCATCTGTTTAGCTTTATTTTTATATTTTCAATAACCTTTCGAGATGCCCCATTTTCTTCAGCTTCAAATAATTCCCATTCGATCTCATTACATACTAATGAGCATTTCAAAATAGTGAATATTTGCTGAATATTCATATTATCGAATTGCTTCATAATCCAGTCATGCTCACCATCAAATGGATTAGGCATGTCCGTTAAATACGTTTGCCCCATAAAATAATGCGATTGACCAAATAAACTGGCATCCCCACGCAAGATGGGGATTGTCTTTTTTATTTTGATTTCAGGATGATGTTTGCTTTCATCTCCAATTATGTGTACAACTGAAATACCCGCATTGATAGAGGGCCTGTCAAGACTTTTTATTAAAACTCTATTTCCGTATAATGTATGTATAGTGTGTTGATATTCATCGGTTCTTACAATTGGCTTATCAAACCAATCTAGCGGAGCCTTTTGTTTCACGTAATGCACATCTTCATAAAATTGTTGACGCTCCCATCCGCCCTGAAGCTCTGGAATTAAATTAGTCATTGCATTTACGTATGTGTCTGAAATAAATGCTATTGTAGAACGAGGCATCGATTCAAAAATATCTATGCTGCGTTTTGCAAGTATATCAGTAGTTTTAGCAGTACCACGACCACCAACGAAATATAAATTTTTAGGTTTTACTAATGAAACCATCATTGATATCCAATTAGAATATCTTATTTCTAATTCTTCAGGATTATAGCATTTATTGTTCTTCATCGGTAAATTCCGTAACTTCTTCTACTGCATCAAACATATTATTTCTTCCTGTCATGGCATCTCGATGCAATCTGGTTCTATCATCCTCAGAAATATCAGGTAAACTGTCAATTAGTTTTGCAAGATTGTTTCTATTTACATCTTTCAGACCAAAAATTTTTGGATCTACACTGTACAGTATCCGTTTTTTATCTTTAAGTTTATCCAATAAGCTTTCCTGGTGAATTGCCTGAAGTCGTAGTTTTACAGCATCATTCCAACATTTTAACGCAACATCATAATCATCTGCAGCAATTGCTAACAGGGCAAGATTATCAATTCTGTCTGCATAAACTGTAAACCAGGCTTCTCTCTTAACGGTATTATTCAGGTTGAAAAAGTTAATAGAGTCATCGAGAACTTTTTTAGCCTGGTACTTTGATAATTGATAAGGAATTGATGTTAATGTATTTATAATGAACTCTTTTGTTTTAAATTTTGAAAATAAACAACGAGCCACTTCAAGGTATGATAAATATTGAGCCAATTCCGGATCAATTAATTCTTCCTTACCACGTTCAATAACCGCCTGAAGCTTTTCAAGCGATATATTTTCAAATGCCGAAGAGTTCATGTTTTAGATTTTTAATATACTGTTCTTTATTTCGTTTTGCAACCATTTGTATTGCAGTTAGGTTTCCAGACTGAGCTGAGTTAGATAAACTAATATCAACGATTGCCCGACTCATAACAACACCTCTGTCATACAATTTTCTGAATTCAGAATCTTTATCATCAAATTGATTTTGCAATTCCAAATAAGGAATATCAAGGTAGATAGCTATTTGTTTCACAAGCCAGCCCATTGAAGCCAATTTTGTAATATCTTCACCTTGTTCAGCCGTGAAAACTACTGTAAATGGATTGTTTTCTGAACTCATAAATTTCTTTATTGTTTAAAAATACATATTGTTCAAATTGTGCATTTTCGGAAAAATTACCTGAGCCTTCAATAATGAAAAAATTATCACAAGTTGACACCAGGGCAATTTTAGAATGATTCCACGCATAATGTGTATTGAAATTTTTATTTGCCTGGGCAATAGCTTCTAATTCATCATATATTCGTGGAACTCTGTATTTAATAGAGTCTGAAATAAAAAGATCAACCTTTTCAATCTGATTTTTTTGCATTAGCTTGGAGAATGCTTCTATTATTCGCTTGTTGATGCTATACGTTGTAATTACAAGTTCACTAATTTTATTATGCTTACTTAATATGAATGGAATAAATGTAAAGGCGTTGAAACTGTTTATTGTCCACAAAAAGATTATTTTATTGTCTGATGGCAAATCTGTTAAGTCTTTAATGGACTCAACCTTTTGACAATGCAATTCATAAAAACGATTTGACAAAGCTCCGGCATTGCCTTTATCAGCTTTGTCAAATCGTTCTAATTCTCTGAGATTAAACAACATTATTTCAGGTTTAATAATTGCTCAATCAATGCTTTTTCTTTACGTTTAAACTCAAGTTTCTCTTTCCATTCCTGGATTTTGGGACTTTCCGGGTTCTTCTCAATTTTCTTTTCAGAATTTGAGATATATGGTTTTACGTTGTTTAATAATTTCACAAGATCAGCATTACTTAATGCCCTTATTTCTGCTTCCCGAGTTTCCCATGCGGATTTTTCGTTTATTTCAGTTTCTGGTAAAGACTTATTTTCACGATAATACACCAAAATATCCCAGGCTTTTTTATTTTTAAGGTAATTATCAACTACACTTTGTGCAATTTCTTTAAGTTGGTCATCACTTACATTATTAAATAGTTCTGAATGCTTTTCACGGTATTTATCGTAAGCAGTTAACATGTCAGATACAAGAACTTTTAGTTCATTTGGGCAATCGTTTTCTTTTAAAAATGGAAATTCTTCCCTGAGCCGGATTGATTTTTTTATAAACTCAGGAATACGAGTCAAATTTATCGTTTTCACATCAGTATCTAACGTTTGATCAGAAGAACTTTTTTCTTCAATTGTTTCAACTCGTACACGTTTTGACAAGTAGTAATTGAAATCAATCGTTGGCATATTAAATGTTTTACGAAGCTCTTCAAGTAACACTTTATGCAGATTTGAATTCTCTGCACTTTGATTCAGAACGTGTTTGAATGACAAATCACGTCCATCTTTTTGATACAACAGAACGCCTGATTTGTAGGACCTGTCATATTTCAGATAATGGATAAATTCATTCATAGCTATGATTATTAATTTCAAACAAAAATGCAATTGTCATTTTGAAAAAGAAAGGACGACAAAAAAAGCCCGGAAATCCGGGCTTTTTCAAATTTTAATGAAAATTTAAGTTCTGGATATTTCAAAGAACACAAATGCCGATCCTGCATTAAATGCTTTGACAGTCAATTTTGAATTAGCCAATGCAGTCCAGGTCGTTCCGTCCTTTAAATAAAAATCAGAAGTAGGTGTTCCGGCTTTATCTTGTATTACAGATGGATATTGTCCACCTGATCCAAGAAGTGTGTAGATACCACCATGTTGTATATTTGTAAGCCTCTGAATGGTTGCTGCAGTGGATACACCGGTGGTTAACTGATATTCTCCTTGCCCTGCTACACAATTAACTGTTGTAGCATTTGCTGCTGCAGTACCCATCACTGTTGCAAGAGTTATTGAAGCAGAAAATAAAAGCTTATCCATTTCTGATTTTGTGATTGATTTCAAGGTGAACGTTGTTCCATTTTTATCTTTGTCATCCTTATGCTTGAAATCAAGCATTAATGGTTCACAAGGTGTTCCAAAACAAGTTCTGAAACCAGTTTGGCAATTTTCAATGATTGCAATAACTTCTCTGTTTAACCAGTTTTGTCTGAATAAACGTAATTCATATTCTTCGCCAGGATGTGAAAAATCAAGCGTATGAATAACTCCTTTCGCTCCAAAATCACCTTCACTATCTGTTGCACCATTGATTGACATCCTTTCGGCAAATATTGATATAGCATATTTACCTGAGATCATATCGCAAGTAAGAACTTCCAAGCCGTCTAATTGAAATGTTTGTTTATTAATATCATCAGTATCAATTATATAAACAATATTTCCTTTTTTAGAGCCAATTCCTGCATTGACTCCTGGTTTTCCGATGTTAACTTTTACGTAAGTCATTTTCGTAATATTAAAAGTTAAAAAGTGGGGAGTTTTCTCCCCACTATATTATAAACGTTCAATTTCGTAGAATTTACCATCGGATGAATAAACAAGCTTAATGAACTTTCCTGTGCTAAGTGTAATAGCAGCAGTCAGAACAAAATTACCTGAATTTGCAATCGTACTGGCATTTGTAGAACCGGCACCGTAAATTGTATACGTTTTACCTGGTATTGCATTATCAAATGTTGTTATAGCGGTAGCCTGTGTGTTTGCATTTGTAACAAATATACTACCACCGGTAACATCTGGAGTTGTATCATCTGCAGCAATGGCTATTGCATCAGAAACGGCATTTATACGTTGTATTTCAATGAATTTTCCGTCAGATCTTTTCTTCAGGTGAATAATGTCACCTTTTGAAGGAACCCAATCTGCAGTTATAAGGTTGAAATTACCACTTTTAGCAATTTTAATACCATTGTTGGAAGTTCCGGCTTTAATTCGGATTTCATCTCCTGTAGCAGCATCAAGTATGTTTGTAATTGTAACTAAGGAAGTATTGGTAACAGAAATGAGAGACTTATGATCAGCAACCGAAGGAGTTGCTTCATCTGGATTCATAGCTATGTAATTGTTAACGCTCAAATCTACGTCGTTCATCCAGATTAACTGTGAAGAATAATCTTCCGGAAAATCGAGAGCAGATGTTTGCTTAATTCCAATTACATAAGCATTAGTACCTTCTTTCCAACGTGACCAAACTTTTAGCTTCCAGTCTACTTGTTCAAAGTAGAATTTCACCATTTCGTTTGGTTTGTTTTCGGTAAATATTATATTACCAGGTATTGTGCAGAATATTAGTTTTGAGGGAGCAAGGTTCGGAATTACTGTTATAGATACATTTTCATAATCCATAACATAATCAATATTTTCCACGAAGTCTTTATGGACTCCAAATCTTGATCTCCGGTTTTGGTTGTATGCAGTTTTAAATTCTGTGGAAACATACCAGGTTAAGTTACCCATATCCCGATATACCTGAGGAATTAATTTTGTGGCATTTTGGATGTATTCTACAGCGTTCGTATTATCCCATTCCCCAAGTTGAAATGGATTAATCTGGTAATTTGCAACTGCTTTTTTAAGCATTGTTACAATACCATCAGAGGCGCCCATTGCAGTGCCAGGAACATCTTTGGTTGGTTCAATTCTTTTTCCACGAATACGACGGCGTTCCCTTTCGTTGAACAATGCCTTTGTAGCTTCTACCTGTAAATATTCAATTAAAGACCATTTAATTGCATCTGATCCGTCGTTTTCGACAACATATGCAATCCAGGTTCTTTCAATCTCATCCATGCTTTCAAACATGTGAGCAAACATAACCGGGTAGTTTTTAACTTTTTGCGTTGGAAAATCAAATTTTCCTTTTACAACTTTAGCAAAGTCAGAACTTATATTACTTGCCTGAGAAAGTTCTCCGATAATCCTTGTTCCAACTAGTTCAGCTTCATCAACTAATCCAGATTCTAACTTGAAATATTTTTCAAGCGTTGGTAAGCTTTTTGTCCAACTGATCAACTGATCTTGTTTTCTTACCCGGTAAAAATCTCCCAGTTCGGCTTTTAAAGAAGTATAATCAGTTGAAGAAGCTTCAGGGGCGAATACTTCATAATTACCTTTTGCATGTTGAATAGCAGCATAAGCACGCTGATTAAAAGGGTGCTGAGCATCAATTTTATTCCAGGCATATTCTACTCCACCCAAAAACTTATTGTTGTTTGAATCCCACTTTTTTTCCATTTGTTCATTTCCACGAGTTGCAACAGGAGGCAGGTTTTCAGCTCTGCCAGATAACACTTCAATTTGTTGCTGAAGCCTTGTGATCTCTGTTTTTTTTGCATCCAAATCAGCCTTTAGGGTTGAATTTGAAGCTGTCATTTCTTCGAGCTCATCTTGTGCAGCAGCCAGACCCACCTGTAAGGTGCCGAGGGAGGCGGTTTGAGTTTCAGTTTGAGTTGTTGAATCAGAATGTTGGTTAGATTCAGATTCAGATGATAATGCTGCCTCAATTTTAGCAAGCATATCATCTCCCAACTCAGCAGAAAGTTTTGCTCTTTGCTCTTCAGTAAGGACCCTTTTCCCTTCTTTTTCTTCAAAAGCTGAAATTCCAAGCAGTCCCATAACTGTAGCAATCATTGCTTTGTACTTCATTGTTTGTTTGTGTTAGTTAAAAAAATGATTTGATTTTTGCCTTCAACCCTTCAGCGTGAGCATACTCAAGGGCATACTGCATAGATTTTATATCATCGGCAATACCGAGTTCAATTGCTTTTTCAGCGAAATATATTCCGCCATTAAAAACTTCACTGTCGAGTGAAATTTTTCTATTTTTTGAAACGGTGGCATGAAACATGTCGTTTACCCAATCCAATCGAATCATGAGTTCAGATTCGCGTTTTTTCTTTTCTTCAGGAGAATCCGGATTCAGTATTCCGCGTGTAGGTTGATTTTTTTCAGTGCTTTTTGTCGCATAGTATTCGTAAATATCTATGTTCAATTTTTCTTTAAGCATCCTGTTCATGTCCATAAAAGTGGAATAAACACCAATGGATCCTAATTGAGATAGTTTTGAAGAAACAAATATTTTTTTGGTACCAGAAATCATCCATATACCTGCAGACGCAACAATGTTCAATACATAACCTATTATAGGCTTAACTCCAGATGTAATTTGAACATCTATATTGTCAAGTTGTCCAACCATTCCCCCTGGCGTATTTACTAAAATAAGTGTAGAAATTATCCTTGGATTATTTTCAATTAACTGAAGTTGATTTATCAATTCATTAGAAGTCCAGCTCATGATTGGACCATTCAATTGTATTACTGCAACTGAATCATCCGGAATATTTTCATCATATAAATCCCATCGCGAAACAGTATTTATCTGCTCAGAAGATAAATTAATACAATAAGCTTTTGGCTTTGATACATTTTCCAAGGCTGAAATATCAATTTTCTGACCATTCATAATAGATAAAGCAAATGGAAGCAATTTACCTACATAACCTGGATCAATGCACCATTCCCCTGTTAAAGCTTCTAATACCTGCCAATATTTCATAATGAATTTTTGGCAAGTTTAAAATCATTTTAGTCGCTACAAAAGGACTGCAAAGGCTTATAATTCATAGATAAATGGAATATTTGTGTCTTTCTGAGTCAATTCAATCTGATACCCCTGATCGTTTGATGAAAATGAAGAAGAAAATAGGGCAGGATTTTCAATTGTACCAAAAGTTCGTTTTTCTCCGGAATTATATTGAAATACAACGATACCATAATTACCGTCTAATCTGGATATTTGATAAGGCATATTATTTGCATCACCAGCAATTATACAACTAATACTATTATTATATAGTATAGATGGAACTGTATAAGATTTAACAGATTCATATTTAATTTTACCTTTTACAAAAGGTATATTTTCAAATGACATACCATTTTTCAAAATAATCTTTCTGCTTACTTTAGTTGTTCCATAAATAATACGATCTACACTCTTATAATTAACAAACAATACATTACATACTGTTTGTCCTAATCTTGTTGATTTTTCCATTTTTTTTATTATTTATACGGGACGAATCAGCACAAACTTTTTCTTCATTATTTTTACGTTTCCGGAAGTAAGATTTTTTGAGCGTATCATATGATATATGTTCATAAGACAGCTCATATGTGTCTATAAATTCTTCAATCAATGTTTTATATTGAAATCTAAAATTATTTTTTTCTGCAAAAGAAATTCGAGTATCCATATGCAGAAAAAAAAGGCTTTCAAAAAATTTTTCAATTGCTTTACTAAAATGTATTTCATTATCTCGAGAGAGATAATAATAAGAGTCTACTGCTTTTCTTTTTTGATCAAGTTTAGATTGACAGGTAAGTTCAATTTCTATGTAGTTAAATTTTTCTTGTTGAGAAATAAATTTAGGTGCATAATTTGGAGGAGTCTTTTCCATTAACGGATCAATAATTAATCCTATCAAATTTCTTTTTGTAGAAGGAATAGGCTCCAATCCATATTGGTGGATCAAAAAATCCTTCAAATGTGGTTTAATTTTTACAAAAATGGTCATTGTTTGAGTTTTTGGTTTTACAAATATATGCAATAAATATAGCATCATTGATAAATATATAGCAAGATTGAAAAATTTTATACAGTACATTGTGTTTTCAATAGTGAAAAAAGTGAAAAATCTACATTAACTACCCTATTTTAGCGACTACATTAGCTACAACTAGCTACACGCTACATTATCAACATATTAAACCTACTACAATACTTATTTTTTTGTAGTCAGTGTAGCCAACATATACAGGTTAACTGCATATGTTGTGTGTTTTAGCTGCATTTGGCTGCAATTAACTACACTTAACTACATTACTATATATAATAATATATTGAATATTAATAATGTAGCTAAGTGTAGTCAGGAAGTTGGCATTTTTTTATATGTATAACGTAAAAAATAAAAAAATTTGTAAAAAAAGCCGCTAACGCGGCTGATTTTTTATTATTCTATATACCCTTATTGTTTATTATCAAGTTGATATCGATAAAACCAAGCGCGGTTGGCGGTGATAAATGGTTTTATCCATCCGATTGTACTGTGGCTGATTTGAAAAACGACTAAACTGTTGTCGTGAAAGCTTTGTACAATTATGAACCGATCTATCTTCCATTCGCCATTTGATAAATCAGTAAATGTAATATTCCAAGCCCCTGACGGGAGCTCATTAAAGTAATAGTAATTATCAAATTCTGATTTTGTAAGTGTAGCCATTTTGTATTATTTTATTTTCTGAAGGCTAGTAATATGAATTGGATGTATATATATGATATATACATCCAATTTAGCATGCTATGTATGGGTTTATCATACATAGCCGCGTGTTAGGGTGCATTTAATCGAACTCCGTAGAAGCGATTATGCAAAAATCATCACCAACAGCCAATTCCCAAATTGATAATTGTTCTGGCATATCGTCTGGGTTATCTTCGTCAAATTCGGTATTTGATACCATAATTATTTTTGCTTCTTCTTCCGATATTTCGTCAATGCTTTCTAATTCCTGCAACGATAAATCGAAGTCTTTGTCATAAGATTTTAATAGGTGTAATTGGTCTTTAGCTGTACACCAATCAATTCTTGCATCATCAAAAGTTAATTTGTAAATCATAAAAACAAACGCACCCTAACACATTATAAAAAACAGTGGGGTTAAGGTGCAATTTTTAGCCCATCTGCTTCGGTTAAACATTATTTCAATTTGATAGGTAGGTGTTTCAAATTCCCCACCGATTTTTTATAATCAACGTTAGCGCTCAGTTTAAGAAGCGAAGCAGCTAATCTCATACAATCTCATTCTTGATTGACAATCTGTAAGTTCTCGTTTCATATTCTCAACCTTAGTTATAATATCGTTTTTAACTGATTGTTGATGTTCCTGAGTTAAAGTAGTAGATAAAAAATCGTATGTTTCAATTTCTTTTTTAAGAAAATCAATCCTTTCGGTTGTTTTTACAACCTGTTCATCTGTCTTTTTTCTACCATTTAAAGGCTGGTTGCAATCTTGGTAATATCCCATGTACCAACCCGTTCTATTGCTTTCCCAGATTTCAATTATTTCGTAGTATGTTTTGCCTGTTTTTTCTGCATAGTGTTTAGCTCTATCAATTACCCAATTGTATTTGTCGCAATATTTGTGTGAGCATTTAGAAACATTTTTGCAGCGCTGAGTAAATCCCATTGCTATTAATCCGGGGTTAGTTTCAGGCATCATCCGTGTAAATTCATGGTCGCAACCATTTTCATTAAAGCAGTTTTCATATCTTTCTGTATCATGTAGTACATCCGCTTTTAAACTTTCAATTCCTTTTTCCATTTTATTTATTCATTAAAAAATTGTTTTATTTTGTTTTTACATATCTCCTGAAAAATAGCCTCGGGATGGCATTCAGGATTAATCGTAAAAGATGTGGGCATTACAACGCTTCCTGCAGCATCTAACACTTTTACAACACGTACTGGTTTATCAACCTCACGATTGTGGTATTCAATTTCGGTAGTAATAATATCTACCATCTCAAATTTATACCCGCGTTTCTTGAGGATTTCAAGAATTTCTGGCCGTGTAAACTCCACATTAATATTAAATGTAGTTACCATATTATTACCTTCCGGTTTTGCTTATAACTTCAAATTCAATTACCCAAACCCATGGATTAAAGTTCCAGCTTTCACATCCGTTTATTTTAATCCAAAGCGATTTGAAGCTGTCTTCAGCATTTTCAAAGCCATTACAAGGATAAATACAAAGCGAATTATCAATACGTTCATAATTGCGGTATAATTTCATTCCTGCTGCTCTACAACCAAAACGTTCTCTATCAGCAATAACACTTTGCACTCCCTCAGCAATTGCATCACTTTCAGTAATGTCATGCAACCGTTCAACTTTTACGTTCGTTATTTTCAACCAAATACGGGCAGCCTCTTTCGGCATGTGTATTGACGGTTTCCACCTACATTTTCCATTTACAGGATGAACCGCTGGTGACGAAGCTTTATAAACGTATCTCCAACGTACATCTTTTCCTTCAATAGAGCCTAAATATCCCGTTTCATCTCCAACATACTCTCCGCTAATAACATTGTTTGGGTCAGTTATATTAAAGCTTTCCCTCACCCAGATAATGTCTCCAATTTTTCCGTATGGGCATAAATTTTCACAACCATTTTTGCCTTGAAAAACTTCTATTGTTTGTAGTGATTGTTTATCTTTCACTATCCTTCTTGTCATAATCTTACTATCAGAAAGGATAGCCTTAACCATTTCTGTCGAAAATAAAATAGGCCGTTCATTTTTTTGTGTATCCGGTTGCTGAGCGTCTAATGTGTTTTTTAATTTGTGCATATGTATCTATATTAAGTTGATAATTAAAAAGGTAATTTGTCATCCGGAATAGGCACTCCGGAATTTTTATTTAATACTGTAATATTGGCAGGTTTTGGAACTTCAGTAATGTCATCTCGTTCAGGTTCTTCGCTTCTGATCAGATTAATATCATTCAATCTGTCATAATAGAAACAATGAGCAGTAGTATTACAATCTCTGAATCTAACGTTTTTCTTTTTACAGATAAAATAGCCTGAAGATTCAAGGTAATGAAGTAATGTAGATTCTGGCAAGGGTTTTACTCCAGCCCTGTTGCTATACTCAGCATATAATTGATAAATTCCACTCCATTTCAGCAATAAAACATTTTCGCTGGGCTCTAGTGAGATTCGCTTACTATTACTTCCTCCTGTCCATATCTCATTTACGTGTACAATTTTAAAATTTGTACCCATATGGATCATGTGTCGATCCACAAGCGTTTCAAGCATTTTCCAAAACTGCATAAGTTCATCGGTTGAACTCATTAATTCATTATGTTTAAGTAAAACATCTATCGCTGTTTTCATTAATTCATCGCGTGTAAATGGTAAGTCAAGTTCTTTTTCTAATACCCTGTAAGTAGTTACAACAGTTACTATATTTCGTAAAATACGGTCATTAACCGATGGGCTGTTTAGCCTTTCCTTTATCTCTTTCTGTACTTCGTTGAACTTATACCGATAATTTTCTACAACTAATTTTCTGTATTTTAAAATTTCAGCAGTTATATGAGATAATCCCTTCTTACATATTTCGCGAAGAATCTCCAGATTATCATGCTCTTCCTGTGTATGTGAAATTTTGTAGTAAAAAAGCATAATCACACGTCCTAATAAAGCCGGATCAACCGTAAGCATTTCCTGTCCGGTAATAATAGCCATTGAATCAATAGCAGTATTTTCCTTGCGAGATCCTTTATTAATACTTCCACGGGTTCTTCCGTTTCGATTATATATACCCTTTAGAGCCTCTATAAATTCAATTGGTAATGAGTTTTTATATTCATCAACCCACGTTAGGGCGTTTATAAACATCTCAAGATGCATACTAATACCAACTTTCGTTGCATTATGAAGCTGCAATTCGTTTTGTGGATATCCAAACAAGCTCATTAGTGCCATGGCCTGTTCATTCTTACCCGTTCCTTTCTGCCCGTATATGTTTAAAATTGGCAGATTATCTAAGGTCGCAAAAATGTGATCAGAAAATAATGCAGTTAAATAAAAACAAATTGATAAACGGCTTTGCTCTCCGAAAACTTTTAAAAATTGTTCACTCCATGTACGCAGTGTAGCATTATTATTGGTATTACGTAAAACATATATAAATTTTCGCTCATCCCTGAATATCTTATCATCGGTCATATATAATGAACTAAATGCCGGAATGAAATAATTTTTACCATTCATTTCTAAAAATCCATTAGCATCAACCGGTACAAACGATCCATCAACCGGATTGGTAATTCCATTACCCCATGCCCAAAATCCATCCTGTTGCCAGCCTAATCGCTGTATCTCCTTACCATATTTGGTGCAATCATACCATTTACGCTTTAAGCGGATTAGTTCATTAATTCCCCCTTCAAACACATAGTTGCCTTTTGATTCAATAGCCTGTTGAAATTTTTGAACAGAAACCATTTCTGCCATTTCAAACTCTAAAACCTTTCGCTCTCCATCGTGATTATTAATCTCGAAAAGTTTTCGAGTATCGTTAACACTCTCAATGTGATAAAGTGGAACCATAATAAAATTCGATAACCGTCCCTTTTTCTTGAAAAAATACTGGTTACGCTCTTGATTTTGCCCTTCATAAAATCCGTATTTCATGTATTCTTTTTTATCTACATATTTCGGTAGATTTTCTTCGTCAAGTTCTAATTCTTCACTATCTAGCGATTCATATTCCAGATCGTTAATTGCATTCTGTATGTCCGCTTTTTTGATATTTTGCTTCTTATATGTGCTGCAAATTGTATTAATATAAGAGCTGCGAATATTTTTATCAGAAACTTGCGTAAGTAAGTGGGCAATATTCCGGAGAGCTGTTCCCCGCCGAATCGGATCCGCTTCGGTTCCGAACAATTCTTTATCCGTGCTCCAAAGAATGTAATCGGATATGTTTAATTCTTTTAATTCAATTGTTTTTTCGGCAACCGGCTTAAAATACGAATCAGGATCTTCTCCATCGGGCAATATGGCTATACGTACATTTATTCCGGCCGATAAAAGTATAGCACCATTCCGGCAAGCTGCCTTCATTCCGGCAGCATCACCGTCGTACACCATTACAACCTCGTTGGTATATTTTTTAATTAATTCTGCATGTTCATGAGTAAGAGCCGTACCGCACGGAGCAATGGTATTTTCCTTCCCAGCTGTGTGCATGGTTATAACGTCAGTATAACCTTCTACCAGGTATGCATAACCTGAAGTGCTTATTGCTTTACGTGCAAAAAATAGCCCATAGATTACTCTACTTTTATTATATAACTCTGTTTCAGAAGTATTTAAATATTTTGGACTTTCCTTTTCCGCATCAGTAAATTTGCGTCCGCCAAAAGCAACCACACGACCTTGCGCATCGTGTATAGGAAATATCATTCTATCCCTGAAAAAATCAAATACATCTCCTTTGTCATTCTGTTTTATGATTCCGGAAGCAATTAATGCCTCTTCTAAAATGCCTTTCAATCTCGCGTACAAATAAAATCCTTTCCATTCCGGAGAACTATACCCAATTGCAAAATTTTCAAGAGCATTTCCTGCAAATCTGGAGTTAATTTCATTTTTACGGTTCTCTGTAGCATTTTTTAATAAATTTACATAGTAATCTAAGGCTATGCTGTTTATATATGCTAATTGCTCACGTTTGGCGGCTCGTTGCTCGTCCTCTTTTGTATATTGTTTTCGCTCAAATTCAATATTATTTGTTTTACAAATTTCTTCTACAGCTTCAATAAACGGAATCGAATTAAATTTCTGTACAAAAGCTATTGCATCGCCATGTTCACCACAACCAAAGCACTTCCAAGTGTTTGTGCGTGAAAATATAGTAAATGATGCTGATTTTTCAGAGTGAAACGGACAATTTGCAGTATATACCGATCCAGATCTTTTCAGTCTTATGTAACGAGATAATATATCTTCAAGCGGAAGATCTTTAATTCTGTTTATTGAGTCTTGTAGCATAGTTTAAACTTTAAAAGGAGGTAAAATTGTTATAGAAAAAATAAGGAGGCAAGGACTTTAATTTAAAACGGCAAATCAGAAGCATTAAATTCTATTTGCATCTGACTGCCTTGAATTAGCTCATGCCCTAAACCTTGACAAGCCATTCCTAAACTACCATATTTAAAAGTCAATATAGGATTCACACCACAAGGCAATGAAGCATATCCGCACCAACCATTTAAAAAATGATTACAATCAACACACTCAAATAGGTTTGAATAATATTCTTGAACACGTTTTCCACCCGGTATGTCCATTGCTTTATTCCAACGTGCTTTTCTTTCTTCCTCTGTATAGTCACTTTTTTTGCGTCCTAAAATTTGCTCGAAAGAACTTAATTTACATATCTGCTCAAACGGAAGCGGATAAATTTTTCTATGTTGCTGTACTTTTTCCATAGATATGCTATTGAAGCACTACATTACCGGTAGTAAATAACTCAATATTTCTTTCGAGTAGTGCATTATAAAGTGGTTCACCTTCACTTTCCATTGCAATTCGTCTACTTTCAGATTTTGAATATCCATTAATGTGTTCAAGAACTAAAGCATAATCAGACAATGTTTTCAATTCTGCATTTGCTTTTACATTTTTCTTTTTTACAGGATTCATGTGTATAAAGTTTATAAGGTTTAGTATAGTTTGTTTTTAGAGTATTAATCACATACTTCAGTGAACACATCTTCGTCGGTAGTTACTTCAATACGAATTTGAGCTTCTTTCCCGTTTTTCAATGTTATCTGTTGAACGGTTACAGAACCTTCTCTAAATGGAGAATTTATTTTTCCTAAATCATCGATAATCCATGTCAATTCCTTTTCTATTTTTTCTAATTCAATCAGATCGACTTCTTCAAGCCAATGTGTGATTTGTAAATTATTATTTGGCGAATTAATTCCATCTCCATCTCGCATATTCCATCCATGTTTAGTAAGTCTGTATACACGATGTTCTCCATTTTCATCGATTGTTGTCACAAATTTCATTAATGGAGGAAATTTTTCTTCGATTGATACTTTTTTGTAATACATAATTGTTTAATATTATTTATTTTATTATAAAATAAACGACATCAATAATATTGTAAAGTTTCCAACAATAAAAAGGGTTCCATTATTTTTTGAATTTCCGTTCCAGATTTTTATTTCATTTACCCCTGTATAAACTGCTGTTCTGATGATTAAATCCAAGTATTTCAGTTTGTATTTTTTGCCAAAAAGAATACAGTTGTATTCGCTTGTTAATTCTAATTCGTTGCCAGCTTTTTTGCCAGTTCCTTTACATTCTTTACATTCATATTCAGAATCGCAATGGTCGCAAGTGCAAACTCCATCGCCATCTCAATTGTCGCATTCAACCATTTTAGGTTTAAAACAGCACTCAATTTTCATGCTGTATAATTGAATATAGGCCTTAAAACTGATGCATCATACTTTGAGCAGTATTTTTTAACTTCTTTTGCTCTGTATGTTTCCTTCTTGCCGTTTTTATTTAATTGAAAATAGTTTTTAAAAAACATACATTCTTGCTCCATTTTTGCACGTGATGCGCTTTCAGATGATCTAATTCCTTGTATTATAATACAGTTATCATTTAACGACAAAACATAATCAATCATAGGCTTCACCTTTAGTTCTGAAGTGCAAAAACGAGCATTAGTAGATGGAAAACGCTTTTTATATACAGCTAAAGATATAAAATCGTATTTACTCTTAATGGTTACAAGGCTTACGTTTAAAATTTCACAAGTTTTGGTAATATGTAAATAAGTATCCGAATGCTCCCATCCAGTATCACAAAACACGGCTTCTATTTTATCTGCACCGTATTTTTTAACTGCTTCTATTAAACAGGCGTGGCTGTCTTTTCCCCCTGAAAAACTTACTATTATTTTCATATTTTTATTATGCTACTTGTTTCATTTGTAATAAACCATGTGCGGTTGCTTCAACTAATGCAGTTGCTATGTTGACTTCAACAGCATTTCCAATGAATTTTTTTTGCTCTGCTTGTGTTCCAATAAGTATATAGTCTTCATTGAATCCCATAATCTTTTTCAACTCTGGTATTCTCAACATTCTCATTTTAATGTCAAGAATACCATACATTGCCATAAACCCCTTTATCCGTGCCATTGGTTCAGAATCCGTTTCGTAAATCTCAAATATGAACCCACCATCAACTGTTTTTATGAATGACGGCATACATGAAACAGCGGTCGCGGCATCTACCAGGTAAGGAGGCATCTTGTCCATCCGGGCAATCAACGTGAAGCATGGTTTTTCAATATTACCTCCTACGGATGCAAACTGAGGATTCAGTAAGTAATGATACTTTCTGTTAGCCGTTACAACCTGTGCCGGTTTCTCAACCGATGAACCCACGTTGTTGAAATTAGTGTTCATTAGCCAAACTGGAGTAATAAGGTTTTGCTTTGGTACCGTTGATATAGTTGGGCAAGGATTGTCAATATCTGAATACTGTCCTCCACCTGTGTACTGATTCATAATGTAGCGAGTTTGAACCAATGCCAATCCATCTTTTGTCCTAACAGTTGGACACGGCTTATTTATAGAATGGTTATTATCTCCTGTTCCGTAGTATGCCGACACAAATGCAATGACGTCTTTTGTTGTGATTGTAGGAGATGGATTTTCAATTGATGATATCTTGCTTTCAGGACAACCAGAATAATATTTTTGTAAAAAGATAACCTGATGGTGATCTTTTGTAGTAATACTTCCAGCTGGCTTGTCAGTTGATTGAACTTTATTATTAGGATCCCCTGAAAATGCTTTAGATAAAAAAACACTACTTACAATACCAAATCTATTATTGGTTGTAAGTGTTCCACAAGGATTATCAATAGAAGTTGCAGTATGTTTTGGTCTAACAGAATTATATCTTGTAAGAAAATTTTTCTTTCCACCTGCGACAAACTTAACAAGTCCGGCGTAAATTCTTTCGAGTGTTGCATCAACAAGCGGTTTTTTCCGATCAAAAATACTTTCTCCTTCGTCCGAGAAATCCAACACTTCTTTAACTGCCCTCCACTTCTCTAATGGCTTTCCAAATAGGCTATTTTGAGGCTTTTCAGCGTGTGTTGGCTCTGGCCAGTATATTTCATCATTTAGTCGTGCAAACTGACCAAAAAACCGTTTACGTGATGTGTATGCGCCATAATCTGCTGAGTTTAAAACACGATGTTCAAACTTAAATCCGTATAACTTTACCTTATTGATCCATTGAATATAATCAGATCCGGAATTTTTACTAATAGGTTTGCCGTTTTCATCAAGCGGCCCCCAGCTCATAAACTCCTCAACATTTTCGATTTGAATCCTGTCTATAGGTAATGCTTCAATGTAAGGGAAAAGATGGTCAGCCAGTGTGCGGCTGTCCGCGTCCCTTGGTTGGCCTCCTTTTGCTTTGCTGAAGTTGGTGCACTCAAGACTTGCCCACAATACTACTTCGGCATCCAGATATAAATCTTTCATCCATTCAACGTGGCGTATTAATCGGGACATGCGCCTTGTATTGTATAATAGGGTAATATCTTCAGTAAAATGTAGCGTTTGTTTGTGATTGCTTTTATGGCTTCTGATAGCATTTGCATCATGATTTATGCAAGCGGCTACAATTGCACATGATTCGCCGTCTAATCGAGCGCTGTGGACTCCGGTAGTTGTTCCACCACCACCGCAAAACAGGTCTATGTATATAAGTTTTACCATGTTATTGTATTTTTACTTTTAATTGTAGTAAAGTCAATTGAGATTGAATAGCGCTCAGCAATCTCCTGAAGCGTTTTGAAGTCGTATGTCTCAAGCAGCTCTAGAATGAGCGAATTTGAAACATTCTGAAGTTGATATTCTGTCTGAATCAGAGCTACGGAGTGAAGCACTCCAAGCACGTATGATTCAAATCGCTGTTGTTGGCCAGTCATTGAAATAGTGCAATTAGTGTATATAAATCATTATGGATTATGCCTATTACGACGATCAGGGCTAAGGCTGTCAAAACAGCATTCACGGACGGGGATTCTTTTTCGGGGCTCATGCTATGTATTTTTGTGATTGATTATACAAAGTATTTAATTTACTCATTTTCAACTGCCAACCCTTGCCTTTTGGTAGGATAGACTTGATTGTTTCATAGTTTTTAGATAAGAAGTAGGCTATACTTCTATCGCCGTAAAAATTTTGAAGCTGGTTATTCAAGTCTTCAGTTTTGAGTCTGAGAGATTCCAGGTCGGGAGATTTACATTTGCTGAACCGAATCAGCAAAAGCCTCTGTGAGAAAATGCTTCTCAACAGGCTATACGTTGTGTTAAAATACTCATTCATCTTTATTTTGAATTGCGGTTAATAATTCTGATATTTCAAATAAAACAGGCTGTTTTTCGGCAGATGGAGTATTTTTCATCTGGCTAGAACAGTCAGTTAATAACCTTTCTAAAATATTGATACCACTCAGAGATATTCCCTGAAGGCTATATTTTCCATCTGCAGTTTTTTCACAATATGGTTTCATGCCGTTATGTTTTTTTCAATTGCAAATCGAACTATACCATTTTTTGTATGTACACCAAGCTTACCCGAAATATTAGCTCGATGATTTTTTACAGTAAATTCTGACAGATGTAGATTGTCTGCAATAATCTTATCCGGCAAATCATTAGCTATTTGCTTTACAACTTCTATTTCGCACCTGGTAAGTGTATTGCCAGTTTTTGTAGAGCAAACACGAGAACATAGTTTGAATTCGTGCTTACAGACTCCTCTTTTTCTGCATTTATAATAATCTCCGCAAAGTTTTCCGCTAACTAGGTCCGGTAATAAATCCTGACCACCATACCGACAAATTATAAATTGTCTTAATCTTGAATAATAATCAATTAATCCTAAGTCGTCAAGACAAGAGTTTGCTACTATATCAGAATTAAGTTCGTTTTCAAAAAAACAAAGAATATTAGATGGGATATGCGGAAAGTGATAAATGTTACCTTCAACAATAAATATTAATTTATCATTCTTATAAATGTAAAAAACTTCACATTCTCCATTTTTAAAACCAGGATAAATCATTTAGTAGCCTCCTGTAATTTGGAATTCAATTCATTTTCGTATTTTTTAAAAAAAGAAATAATGGCTATTGCTATATCAGGATTATGCCGATCTTGTTGTAGAACTGCATTAACAGTTCTGATAGATTTGCCGCATTTCTTTGCAATAATTTTTGCCCAGCATGAAGGTTTTTTTTCAAGGTTGTAAATCCTTGTCAATTCATTTATAATACTTTCAGTATACATAGTACTATTATATCATTGTTCTTAACTAAAATTGTGCTAATTTTGCACTAGAATTGTGCAGCAAATATAGTACAGTTTGCAACTAAAATAGCATTGATGTAATAAAAATAGCATCGAATGCGTAATTTATAAACATTCTAAATTATAAAACAATGTATAGCAAGGCTTTATATGATTTAATACATGAAAAAAAAATAACAGATAGCGAAGCAGCAAGAGTGATAAAAGTTACACATTCAGGCTATAAAAATTCACTTCAAAATGGTGCATGTAAATTTGATCATGCAATACAATTAATGAATCATTACAATATTTCTTTAAGTGATATTATTTCTTATGCAACGGGAACCCAGGTTTCAGAACCAATTGCAGAATACACACGTCAAAATACAGTACCAGTAAGCTACTATAATGAGATGAAAGAATCACTTCAGGATCATATTATATCTCTGAAGGAACAAATTGCATTTTTAAAAGAACAAGTCAAATGATTCTAAAGTGCTTAAAAATTGTCTCAGATATGACAAATAAAAAAATAAATAATACATTAATAATCTTATTATCAGTAAATTATAATATAACAATTTAGTCCTGGTGGGACCACAAAAACCAGGGCGGCGATTCTAAATCTGCCGCCCTAATTATTTAAAAATCAATATGTTATAAGTTTAAAAATCAACGCCAAAACCTCGCTTTTTTGACGAAATTCTGACGAAATAGGGTAAATTAGGATAGTTTTGGCGCAATTCTGACATCCAAAATGGCAAAAGTTTCTCTTTTCCTATCTGATAAAAAAAAGAAAGATGGAACTCAAAAAGTGTATCTATCGATTACAATTAACTCTGAGAGATATAGAATTGCAAGTAATGTAGATATAGAAAAATACTTATGGGATTCTAAGCAAAATCAGGTAAGAAAAGCACATTCGGCACATGAAGAATATAATTTGATTTTGAATAATATGATTTCAAGGGCAAATGATATTCTGAAAAAAATGTACATATTAGATAAACAAGAAACTATTTCTTCATTTAAAAAGGAATGGAATAGCTACCAAGTGTCGGTAGAAAGCTTTGTGAAGTATGCCGAGAAGTATCTTGAAGATAAAAAACTTAGTTTCAAAGAATCCACTATAAAATCAAAAAGAACTGCAATCAAGAAAATTTCTTCCTACAACAAGCAAACAACTATTGCAGATATAAATTATGAGTATTTAACTGACTTTGAGAATTGGTTGATCAAAAAGGATTATGATATTAATTACCGGCACAAAATTTTTAAAGATCTGAAAACATTCTTAACGTATTATTATAAAACAAAAAACAGTAGCCATCTTAATCCTTTTAAAGATTTCAAGCTTAAAAAGGGTAAGTCAAGAATTATTTATATTGATTTACAAGAACTTAATCAATTAAAGGATTTTTATAAATCTAATCTACTTAAGGATAAAATTGAGTGGAAATTAGCTCTAAGGGCATGGCTGTTTTCGGCAACATGCGGTGGATTAAGAAAAAGTGATTTGTTTAAAATCGGTCAAAAGAATGTAATAAATGGAAGGATTGATTTATCTGTGACAAAGTTGGAGACTATTAATAAAGAACACTTAAGCTTTAAGATTACAAATTATGGACAAAAGCTTATTGATGATGCCGTAAAAGAGGGCTATAAAAAGGTGTTTTTTGCTTGTGCTAATGAAGATACCGTGAATAGGTCAATGAAAGAAATTGCATCGCTTTTAAAAATAAAAAAAGAGATATCACTACATGTTGCAAGACATACATTTGCAACTCATTTTTATAGTTCAACAAAAGATATTATAGCGCTTCAGAAAATTTTAGGGCATAACTCAATAAACAGTACAATAATTTACGCTCATTCCCAGCAGCAAGATATTGATAACAGCATGGACCAATTTGAAAAATTCACAAGGTAGTTTTTTTACAAACCTTTCGAATAGCAAAAAGGCATCTCACTGCGAGATGCCTTTTTTGATTAATTTCCCAATTCACTAATTTCCTCCGGAGTCAGATCAAACGGCCAATGGCCATAATCAAAACTAATGTCACGATCTTCTTTTATGACAACCCCGTTCAGCGTTGTTTTCAGGTCACAGGTTACCGAACCATCCGGGTTTATTTTTTTTACACTGGCCATATTATAGCCATCGAATTGTACTGTCTTTTCCATTGTTAATCCTTTCTTCTAAGTAAAACCATAATATCAATTCCACCGGTGCCGTTTCCGGTAGCGTTAAGCCTCAAAGTCATTGCGTTTACCATATCCACCGAGCAATCTGCAAGCTGCCGGAAAATCATCGTTTTCCCGTTATTAATTGTCTTCCCGGTTATCAGCGTAACGTTGTCACTGGCCGGATTTAAAACCGCCTGAAAATTCGTGATATTACCTGCAGACAATGTATTACGCAAGACAATCATTTCCACCATGTAGCCAGTCGGGATTGTCATATCCTTGTTAGCTGTTCCGGCTGCAATATTTGTGGTAAACTTACCACTCCAGCACTTTTGAATCATCGGTTTTTCAATCAGGGATACGCCCCCGCTGATCAACCCGTGTGCAGAATTTTTGTTTGAATCCAATACCGTATAATGCCCGAAGTTCTCCCCTTTAAAGCACATTACACATCCCAGGGAATTAAGGGTCATCACCTCTATAATCGTTGTGCCGGCACCCTGATTTCTCAGATAGAACGCTGTGCCAATTGAATTGAATGAAAACGTTACATCAAAAGCACCGGTTAACTGGTTTGAGTATGCAAAGCCTGCAACATTATCATTTACCGTGAAATATGTTGCTGTGGTTGATCCTTTAATCCTGATGGTATATTTCTTCCCGTTTTCCAGCAGTGTTTTGTAAATCCCCCCGTTGCCGGTAGTCTGTAAAGTTGTAGCATTGGTGATGGAAGCAGCACCAACAAGGGTAAACCCGGTTAAGAAACTCCAGCCGGATAACAGATCATTATTACCTGCCCCTTCATCCACAAGAGGGATAATGTAATCAGAGCGGTAATTGTTGAATAAATCCGGGTAATCAGCAGCCACAAATGCACGGTTGTAAAGAAACAAATTCGAAAGCTTCCCGGCAAAATAGCTTGTTCCCCTTCCATATTCAAGCAAGGTTGCAATAAAGGGAGTCGCCGTAATGGCTACAAAACTCCATTTGTTTAACGGTAAGGTGGTTGTTTGTATATTGTTTACATATACTGTTGTACCTACTATCCCGCTTCCAAATGTAAGTACATTCGTTGCACTTGTACCCACTGTGAGATTTGTCCCAAAATTCAGGAAATTCACATTGTTTTTGGTGGGATAAATCCAAAAACAAAATGACGTAACCGAACCACTGAATCCGGAAGAGATATAACCCGTAACACCGTCCATGATTACCCCCTTCAGGTCACCGCCCCACTTCCAGTTAATGTGAGAATACGGATCAATCCCTAAAGCTTTTACCCTGAGTTTGTTAATGCTGTTTTCCAGAAAGCTCTCAATACTCACAGCATCCGCATAATTGGTGATATTGTTTCCCGAACCAATCAGCTGCTGCAGTGCAGCACTCAAATGTGAAAGAGTAATCTGGCTGTTCTGAATATCGCTGCCTAAAAGCTTTGCCGAGAGGCGGGTAACGACATCATCATAGGCAAGCTTTAACTCTGCAGTAAAAGCAGCCGTGACCAGGTCAAGGATTGCATTATTGACATGAACATGCGCTTTGTCGGCAGCATCCCCGTAACGGGTAAGATTGTCATAGGTAATACTCTCGAGCACGTTGTAATTACTATGAGCGTGCTTTACCTGGTAAGCTTCTGTCAACTGTATTATATAAGCAGTTGTGAAGTCATTTTCGGATAAACCCTTTCCGACAATCTTATCAACCTTTCCAGCCAGGGTATTGGTCATAGTTGTAGCAAAATTGGGATCATTCCCCAAAGCCGCCGCAAGTTCCTGAAGCGTATCCAATGTTCCCGGTGCACTGCCAAGTAGATTCGAAATAGCCTGGTTAATCAGGTTATTTACCGACTGAAGGTTTACAGCGTCAAAATTAGCGAGAGGATCTGCAATATTGTGAAGCCGTTTTTGATTCCCGTCAAAATCATGCAGAACCTTTACGGACTGAAACATCAAATTGTAAAACTCCTCAAAGGATATACGGATCCATTTCCCTGCAGCCTTGCTTCCAATCAGGATGTCATTGTCATTATTGACAAGGCTGTGAGCCGGATGCGAAGAATTTGGGGAATCAACGCTATGTACCAGTGAGCGGACTAAAGAAAGATCATTCTTTAAAGTGGTTGTAAAGTCATTCTCGGATAAGCCTTTGCCGGCAACTTTATCAACCTTCCCCGAGATCATGTTCAGGATCGTGGTGGCAAAGTTGGGGTCATTATTCAAAGCCGCCGCAAGCTCCTGAAGCGTATCCAGGGTTCCAGGTGCGCTGCTGAGCAGCTGACTGACCTTTAAATCCGTGTAATCATTTGCCAGGTCATTTGCTTCAGACAAGCTGTCCGCGATGCTGTTCACGATCAGGGTAAGCACCTGTCGTACCTTGAACGCATCGATATCCTTTTGCCCGTTATCGGTGATATACGAGGCAATGGAAGAGTAAACACTGCTAAAATCCATAGTTGTTTAAATTATCTTGTGAAGGAAAATCTGAATTAAAATCATGATTAAATGCATCGGAGAAATCCGGGTTCTTCGGAGCTTCTGTAAACTCTATACTGTCTTCCGGAAGGGGTTCTGCAGATCGTTTGGCCAGATAGATTTTGTCCGTCTCGGAGTAATAATATTCGAAGGAAAAATCATTGAGCTGGCCGGGGATGCTTTTATCCTCGAATTTGCTGACAATTATCCTTTTTGGAGTAGAATTTACATAGTGAAAGCGAAAAATGCTTTCAAAAAACTGTTTTGCCCAGCTGGTATAAGCATCATTTTTGAGATAACCGGTACTTTTGGCGTAAACCGTTTTTTTCTCAATATCATATTCCTGGTATGACTTTAAGAATAAAGCCGATTCGACCTGATGATCTCCCCGGGTTTCTGACTGCCCGTTAAAGCGGATAATATCAATTCCGCTGAAGGGATTTTCAAACAAATAGAGATCATCAAAAGAGTCGTAATCATTCTGCAGGACATAACGCTGTACAAAGCTTAACCTGTCCCCGGTTGCGTTTGCTTTGATAATCCATAAATCGAAATAAACCGGCCGTTCAAGAGGCTGGCAAAAGGTAGCCCGCAGGTAGTTGAACTGAACGTTGAAGGAATAAAAATACCCGCCCTGAACGTTTGACATAACCACCGACCGGTAACCGGCACTTGATTTGATCCCGAGCATCAGCTTAACGTTTTGGGTAGCATAATAGCTAAGGAACTGGGGATCGTAATACTTGACCAGCAGAGCCTGCGGCTGTGAAGTGAGAAAGTTTGCATCCAGAAACTCTGTAGCCGCCAAATAGTTTTCCGGAAGTATTCCCTTTACGGCTGTAAAAGCAACGATAAAGTTATCCTGAGCATCATCCAACACAATTGAAAAAGAGGCAACGGCATCCTGCTGTTCCATAATGTTTGCATCCGGGATGCTCACGGACAGAAGGCTGTCAATTACCTCTGAGTAATCAATCTGAACATTGCCATTTGCATCCGGATAGTACAGTTCAGAGAGTACCAGGACGTTGTTTTTTTTCAGATACACATTAATACCGGCCGTACACTGACAAATGATGACAGGCATACTTTTACTTAAGACCAGCGTGGGAACAGAAGAAAGAATTGAGAATGACATCCTGCAGAATTTTCTGCAAAGCAACACCGGCAACGGCCTTTACAAAAGGACAAAGGCACACCCTGAGAAAGAGTGTGCCTTCGAACAAAAGAGCCAAAATAAATGAAGACCTCAAATATAGCTTAAAAATTCATTGTCAGCACTTCTGTTTTCTTTTTAGCGGAAGATCCTTTATTGACCGATACCTTCATCCCTTCAAAGCGAATCTGTTTCCATTTTCCTGTAAGGGCGTATTTTTCCAGTATATCACTGGGGTAACTCGAGAGAATAAACTTTCCTTTTATGTTTAAAAGGGTTTGTAAAAGCATCTCGAAATCATTCAGGCTATAACCGTCATAATGCCCGCAATCGCTGTTGTAATAAGGCGGGTCAATATAAAAGAAGGACTTTTCAGAATCCCGGCTGTTGATGATCCGGAGCGCATCGGTACACTCCAGCTGCACGTCCTGCAGGCGGTATGCAAATTCCTCGGTAAATGATTCTCGTTTATTTGCAATTTTTTTACTAGTGCAATTACGCTTTTTATCATACCCCCAACTAGCATCAAGCATTGAGCCGAAGCCTTCATTGGCCATAACCCAGATTGCCCAGGCACGCTTCAGCTCAGAAAACATGTGGGGATTGTGATAGATCACTTTGGCATCCGTAAATAACCTTCTGGAATGAAGGGATATCCGTACTTCCTTTTCGAGCCCTGTAAAATCATTTTGGATTACCCTGTAGAAGTTGACCAGCTCCTGGTTCGTGTCGTTCAAAACTTCAACCTGGTGGGGTTGCTTTTCTTTTGCGAAGAAAACAGCGGCTCCCCCGGCAAATGGTTCGCAGTATAAGTTGTGCTCAGGAATGAGCGAAATGATCCTGGAAGCTAATGTTTGCTTGCCTCCGTAGTAAGAAATAGGTGGTTTCATAATGTAAAATATTCGTAATTTTGTAGCCTCTCACAAATAAACAGCGTATAACATCCAAAGGCATTGAAGCCCTCGGACGGTGTTATACGCTGTTTTGTTTATGTTGTGAGAGACTAGAACCCGGGGGCTTTTTTTTACATCTTAGTACGTCTTTTTATCCTGAAAATTTCCATCATTTAAGCGGTAGATAAACTTCGCCGTCCTGCGATCTCCAAACCACCATGTTACACACGAAACGGTCAGATAGATAACGATATCCGACACTTGGCTAAACAATGCCTGTGCCTGGATAGCCGTCAAAAGAGGCTCTTTGGCAGAAAGGATCTCGATTGCCTGATAAGTCAGAACGGTAGTCAATGCAACCAGGTAAGCCGTGAGTCCGGGGCGGATAAATGACCGGAAGGTATCAACCAGCCCCATCAGCAAAGCAAGGAATTTGCCGATGAATCCGGATTTTGTTTCAGATAATACCCCCAGCTTTTCGGTTGTGAGCAGGTCTGCATTTGCATTTTTAAGGCTTTCCACATACGCAGCTGCTTCTGCTTTCTCGATCTCCAGATCGGTTTGCGCCGTTTGAACGGCGATCTGAAGCTTTGCTTCCTGCTCGCGTTCTTTCAGATCATACTCTCTCATTTTGAGATCCTGCTCATTTTTGAGCTTCTGAGCCTTCAGGTTCGTAAACCCGGTAATGATGTTGCCCAAAAACCCGGTGGCAACACCTAAGATTGTTTCTAACATAATTCTATGATTTTTAGTTTGAATGAATTGCGTCCTATTTTCGTTCTGAGCTCTGTCATGGCACGTTGAGAGTTCAGAATCGCTTTTTGTTTTGATGCCCATCCACGGTACCAGCCTGGTAAAAGGCATCCCCTTGAATGTGTTTTCCAGCCCTTTAACGTATCCCCGGCGAAGTTGCCACAGTGAATCAGTACACCGGCACGTCCGGGTACATTATTTACAATCCAGCACTTGCCAAACTTTTTGGAATAGAATGGGCTACACAGGTATTCTCCTGCAGGAATCCGGCTCATCCCGGTTTTATTATCCCTGTCCGGTAGTTCTATAAACTGAACTTTGATACCCAGCTCCTCGCACAGAAAATATGAAAAGGTTCCCTGGTTACCTGATTCAATTCTGATCATCAGTACGTTAATCATTGCTCGCTCTCCTTTTGCTTTTGAGTAAATCCTTGATCTCTTTGAGACTATCGTTAATCGTTGTAAACTGCTGTTCTACCAGCTCCTTGTTTGCCTTCTTATCGACTTCTTTTTCAATGGTCTCTATTCTGGTTTGCGTCACCGCATTCTCAATCGCTACCGTTTCGAATTTCTTATTCACGGATTTATTATGAGTAGAAACTTTCCCGAAGATTACAATTACCAATCCCAGGTATGAAGCAACGGCCGACAAAACATAAAAGATGGTCATAGTCTCAAATTTTGAGTAAAAGTATTTTTAGGGCTGTGCACACCAAAGGACAAATACACCCCTATACTTCAATCAAATCCATCTCGATCAGGCTGATTCCCTTGTGCATTAAAGAGTACTCCATTTTCTCGATATAAAAGAGCCTTCCCTTTAGCAATATTTTATCCCGAATATCCAGATTCTTCACTTCAAGCGGCGTTAACCTGAAGTTCCCTTTTACCCTTGTTTTATCCTTCTCTACCCAGCTTTTGTACTTGCCATGATACTTCGAAAGAAGCCCGTCCGGGCCGTCTGGTAATAATGAAGTATTAAGCCGTTTCACGCCAAAATGATCGTAATTACCGGCTGTCAGAAAAGGATATTGGTGTTGGTTATTATCCAGGGTGGCAGCCATCCCGGCATGAAACATAATCTTTGGAGCTTCAGAAACCCCGCCCTTTTCGATCACCGGTACATACCAGTGCTTATGAGAAATTACATCATTTGGATTACTGTCTTCCCACCAGTATTGCTCAATATTCATATTCAGGGGTGTAACCTCTGAAGTTACCTCGTAGCTTTCCTTCCCGGTATTTACCGGCTTGGTATAAAGCCCTGAAGCTTTGATCTCTGATTTAATCCTTCGCTCACTCTGAAGCCCTTTTAGTTTTGCGGTAAGTAAAAATATCTGATTTGAAAACTGATCCCTGAATATATTCTCAGCATTGATATTCATGTTCATACTGTCATCAAAGCACGATTTAATCGTATTTGCGAACATGTAAATAGAGTTTTCGATCTCCGGATCAGCGACACCGGAATAGGAAAAATTGTAATCTTTTCCCTCTTCATAGGTAACATTGAGATTCCCGGTTAGCTTATCTGTTAGATTCACCACCACATCACGATCCATCACCTCATTGTTAAACTCCAGAGAGTATTTTGCTCCCGGGAATGCGGTCATGGAAAATATCTTCAGCAGGTTTTTCAGAAAGTCATTGAATGCATAAGCCTGCATAAATGACTTCATTTTGATCAGTACTTCCGGATTCCCGGAGGCAATGCTGTAATCTTCAATAAGCGGCAATATTGCATCGTAAGGTGTCGGGTTTACTCCCGGGGGATAAATCGTCTGGTACAGGTTATCGATGTTATAACGGGGATGGTTAAAGGTGATCATCACCAGCTTTGCCAGATCTCCCGTGGCAAAGGGATTGGATTGAAGAAAAGCTCCGAAGCCGTCATCAATGACCTTGCGCACGAACGGAAAGGGAAAAATCGGGGTGTGCATATAAGAAGGATTACCTACACAAAGGCTTTGTGTAACCGGGTTAAAGTAATTGATATACTGGCAAAGTGTGTTTTTCGCTCCAAGCTGACTTTCATTGCCATTCCAGTCTATATCCTTGATCCGTACCGGTGCAATTGCAAAATCCTGCGGATTCATCGCATTGTTTTGCATCGTGGTTTTATACCCGTTACTCCACCAGTTCTGATCATAGGAAAAGGGAGCCACCGGCAGAACTTCCATTGCGCCAAAGTCAGATTGTCCTGAAACAAACTGATTCAAAGGCAATAGTACATTGCTGCTGTCAATGGATCCTTTATACTGCAGTTTGATATTTTTCTCAATCTCAAGCAATAAAATCTCTCCGGTAGAGAACGGGATCCCGAAGAAAAACAAACGTGCCGGAAGTTTCTTTTTTACCGACAAAGAGGTTAACCTTCCGGCATAACCAAAACACTGTAAGTTGTTTGTCGTGGGTGGGATTTCGAAGCTCAGAGAGTATGGAGATGGTATCTTGTCATCCAGAAACATCGGGTTCTCTTCAACGATGGATATTTCGAGATTCAGGGGTAAGTCAAGGTTGTATTTACCCTCAAGGATTACTTTAATCATAGTTATAAAATTGTATTGTTCTTCAACTGATTGTCTTCTTCCATCATCTCATAAATACCGTTACGGCCACGCAGGGAAACATCCGCTTTAATCGGCTTTTCAAGGCGTTGGTTCAGCATCTGCAGAACCTGGTACATTTTTTCTATCACATCATTATTATCCGGGACTTTATTTTCTCCCGAAAACAGGAAGGATTTGTTTGCCATTTTTTCCATATCAAAGTATCCGCCGGTTTCCCGTCCGGAGACTCTGCCAAGGTTCATGCTGTTCATAATTGCCGGCAGGTTGATTTGTGCCAGATTTCCGTTCTGGCGTGCCATCTCAAGGATATCCAATACCGGGCGAATGGTTGGGTTATTTACCCCTGCATCCGAGACCACATATTCACTGGAGTTTGGTTTTTCACCCACAATTACCGTCGGGCCGCTCACAAAACCACGTTTACGGGGATCAAACTTCGCATTGAAAGGTTTACCGTCCTGGCTTCTTAAAACATCGATAAAACCACCGGTTTCAGCCCCCGGAATCTCGGTTGCCATGGCCGTGGCCAGTTGAAATGCTCCGATTCCACCTACCAGGATAGAAAGCGGAATTGCCATCGGGAATCCTGGTTTAACCCAGAGCTGAATTAAGGAAGCGGCTGTATTTTGAATGATCGAAGCAATGGCAAGAGCTTTCTCACGCTTTGCCTGACGGATGGAGATCTCCTCTTTCTTTGCATCCAGCTCGGTATCTAAAGCTTCAACCTTGCTATTATAAGCTTCCTGTGAGATAACACCTCTTTCGAGTTGCCTCTGAAGCGTTTTTTTACGCTCGTTGTTTGTCTTCTCGTAGTTTTTAAGCTGCTTATTTTCATTGATAGACAGGAATTTATTATACATTCCCCAGGCTTCAATCAGGCTTGAGACAGCCAGTGATATTTCATTCACGCCAACCTTGCCGGATTCCAGGTTGTCAAACAATGCCAGCCAGTCATCCTGCGTAAATCCGAGGATGTCTATTTTCTTTTGCTCAGTGTGAAAAGCGGAAGCATTTTCCAGGCGGGCTTCTTTATCCAGTTCCTGCTGTGTTTTGTTATCGCTGCCGGATTCATTCCGAAGGCCTCCCATTGTTTTTTTGATCTCGTTGATCCTGTCAATGAGTATTTTTTTCTCTTCTTCACTGAGCAGTTTGTTGCTCAGATCAATGCCGGGCATATTACCGGTATTCACTACCTGCTGAAGCTGGGTTAAGATTTCCTGTAAATGTTCACGGGTGAACTTTTCTTCTTCAGATTGATATTTCTTTTTAAGTGCTTTTTTGGCCTGTTCCAGGGTTTTGATTTTATTCAGTTCATCCGAACTCATCGTTCCGGCAAGCAGCGATTTTGCCTGCTCCAGGCTGGTGATCTCGCTCAGCTCGTCGGCATTCTTCATTCTCAAGTCCTGAAGCCCGGATTCAAAAGCCTGCTGTTTACGCTCGATTTCTGCTTTGATGGCATCAGCATCAAGTTTATCCAGCTTTTTCAAATGTTCAGAAGTCAGGGATTCATACGCTTTTAACTCTAAAGCAGTCATCTGCTCTTTTGTCTTCCCGTACAAATCCAGCTCCTTCAGCTTTTTCTCATAGCTTCCCTTTTCTTTCTGAAGTTCATTATCTGCAGCTGTCGAGGCCTCTGTGAGAGCATCCAGGCGTTTGTCTTCTGCTTTCTTTTTCTCCAGTTTTTTGTCTGCAAAGTCCTGTTGGATATCAATTAAATCTTCTTCTTTGTCCTTATGAGCTTTAATTCTTAAATCCAGGTACTTAATATCCAGATCAAGTTTCTGGCGGTTGTACTCCTCTTCTGTTTTAATCTCCCCATCCAAAAATCTGTTTTTGAGTCTGTAAAGCTCTCGTGTGTATTTAAGGTCATCGGTTAAGGAGTATTTCTTTTTGTTTTTGTCAGCAGGGGTAAATCCGTCCCCGGCAGCCGGTTCCTTTTGTGTTTGGGCTGCTTTGGCATTTTTGATCTGTTCATCCAGCAATTTGCTTTGCAGGTTGTACTGTTTTAGCTGGCCGGTGTAGAAATCAATTTTATCCTGAAGCTGCTTATCTTTTGCCGTGGCCAGTTGTGACTCGGTTGTCTTTATCCCTGATTCGATCTGCGCTTTTTGCTTTTTCAGGGCTTCCAGGCTGGTGGTATCCATGCTTTCCTGCAGCGATGATTCTTTCTTGCTGAGTGCATCCAGCTGGTTTGAGAGCTCTTTGTTTTTGCCGGCAAGGGTGTTGTATTCTGATTCCAGTGCTTTTGCCAGCCTGTCATCGCTGGATCCCGCCGTGGTTGCTTTTTTACGCAATTCTTCCAGCTGTTCTTCGATCTCCAGCTTGCGGCTCTCGTTGTCAACGATCTTCTTTTCGATAGCCTCTTCACGGGCTTTGATTCCTGCCAGCTTTAACCGCTGTTGGTAGGATGAATTTACCCGCTCCAGTACTAATAAGAGTTGGGCATTTGAAACCTTCTCCGTGTTGATATTTTTAAGGAAGTCCGGGTATTTTTCCTGTAGCTCGCTGATGAGCTTTTTACGGTATTCACTCTTTTCGTTCAGTGTTATAATATGCCTGATCAGTGAGTTGACTTCATTTTTCTCTTTAATCACGGAGTCTGTATGTGTTTTTAAAGATTCCAGAAAATCTTCATTGGAGGATTTTGCATCATCGGCTTTATCCCTGAAGGCCATAAATGCACCTGCGGCAACGGTTATCAGCCCCACCAGCAGGCCTATCGGGTTAAGCCTTGTTGTTGCTGTAAATACTCTCATTGCCTGCGTAGCTCCTTTGATGTTGCCGGTAAGCAGCATTTCTGCTGCGGCCAGCAGCTGGGTTGCCGCAAAGGCTCCTTCAGTGGCCAGGGTTTTGGCTTTGGTTACAATCGTATTGGCAATTGTACCGGCTGTGCTTCGTTGTTGCCACAGGGTGGCTAATTTGGTTGCCACTGTATAGGCTGCAATTGCCGATGTTGTGGTGATGATGGCACGTGAGTTCCTGATAAACCAATCGGTTGTAATACTGACCGATTTTACAAAGTAACTGAAGCCGGAAGTGGACATTGTCAGTACCGGCATCAGCTTTTGGCCAAGGTCTACCGTGAGGTTATACAGCTCTTTTTTCTTCTTTTCAAGGTTCGCCTGGGCATTGTTGTTTTTGGTGTTGAACTCATTGAGGATGGACGTTCCTTTATTAAATTCGTCATTTGAGAGTTTTTGCTGATCCCGGAGTGTTTTGGTATTGCCAGCCAGTACGCCCAGTACTGCAATGCTGCGTTTACCTTCCAGTCCCAGTCCATCCATTTTCTGAGTGAGTTCTTCCATACCTGCACCATTGCCATTGAGCCCTTCCAGAAGTTTTATAAAGGCTTCATTGGCATCCTTTTTCAAAAGGTTAGAGAATGCCTTCACACTCATTCCGGCAATTTTGGAATAGGTTTCGGTATCCTGGAACATGCCGGTGATAACGGCTGAGTAAACCGTACTGGATACTTCCGATGTCTGTCCCAGTGAATCCAGTGTTGCGGCCAGTCCCATCACGTTCTGGATCGAGATCTTTGCCTGCGGGGCTACTCCGGCAACTCGTTTGGTAAACTCTACGATATAGCCTTCATTGGCCGTAGAAGCAGCTCCCAGGGCATTGATGGCGGATCCGGTTTTGAGCAGTGATTCTTCAATGCCATACTTTTCTTTGACCTTGAAGATATCGACCAGCTTTCCGATCTCGTTAACGGCTTCTTCGGCATTGCCGCCCAGATCTTCCTTCAGGGCTACGCTTATTTTATCCGTTGCTTTGACAAATCCTTCTACATCCTTCTCCTTTGTCAGCCCCAGCTTTCCGCCGGCTCTGGCCAGATCCAGCAGTTCAAGCTGTGCTGTCCGGGTGTCCATTTTTTTGAACTCTTCATTCATGCCCATCACGGCATCTTTGCCCAACTGGGTTGTTTTCATCACATCGGAAACCTTATCATCAAACTCAGCAAAAGTGGTGATGGCTCGTTTTCCGCCCGTGATGATTCCGGTAAGCCCGGCTACAAATGAACCGAACAATATAAAATAGCGGTTCATATTCTCAGCCATCGCCTTCAAGTTGAACCAGCCCCTTGATGTTGTTTTGAGTTGATCGTTATGTTCCTGAATGATGCCCTTTAGTGTTCTGATCTTTGCCCCGGCTTCAAGGTATTCCTTGGAACCCCGTGTCATACGGGCCTGCTCATTGATGAGCTTGTTCATCTCATTCTTAATCGAACGGATGTCGTTATTTACTTCTTTCCCATTGATATATAACTGAATTCGCCTGGTATAACTGCCTGCCATAACTTATAAGTTTTTGGCAAAGCAATACCAGGCGAATCGCAAACAAAAGGACAGATAGATTTAGGCGTTTTTCACCATCCAATAGATCTTTCCGTCAATGGTTTTTGTCTTGAATCCCAGCTCTGTAAGCATGTCATGAACAGCTGCTCCGTGGGGCGTTTTGATAAATTGGCCGACGAACTCAAGTACATCCGTCTGGCTCAGTAGTTCGTCTGCTTCGCTGGCTGATAATGCAGGTAAGTAGCTGTTAAGGATGATTTCGCTGACTTTGGATCGATCGGGTTCCTGTACTGATTCTTCTTTGGGGTCATCTACATCATAATCGATAAACCCGATTTTCTTTTTCATTTAATTACTCCTTACACTGAGAAAAATAACAAACATGTGAATTATGGTATTTAAGTAGTGTAAAAATAGAAAAAGCTACCGTATTGGTAGCTTTTTATTTTATCATAAAATTGTCAAAATCATCTGCATCTACACCTAATGTTCTTAAGTTGCTTTTTATTACAAATTCTGGAACTGGATCTACGTGGGATTGCAAAACAATAGGTCTTTGTAATATTTTTCCTCCCCAGATTTCATGCCCTCCATTCGTCCGTATTATTTTTAACCCTTTACTTTGTAGATATTCCCTAAATACTCTTAATGGGATGTTTTTTAAAGATCTTGTCATTACGCAGGTATAGAAATTCCTTTTTTAAATTTTCTAAAATCGTAATTTTCAAATACTCTGCTAAAATTTGCATTCTCTCGTAAAAGGGATTCCATTGAAGGAGGTGTCATTGGTTTGTTTTTCTTTTTTTCGTGAACCTTCCATCCAAGACGTTTAAACTCATTATAAAAAGTTCCTTTATGAAGTGTATATAGAAAAAACTCACTAAGGCTAATGTTTAATGATTCCTCTGCCTCTTTACTATTATTTCCATACCCAGAAAGGTCTAATGCTGGACAATAAATAATTGTAACTCCATTTTCTTCAAATTCAATCATCTGAAGTTTTACAACTATTTCATTATCCTGATTACTCCAAGAGCCTTTAATTACACGTTCTCTACTCATATCTAATGTAATTTTCCTTCCTTAATAAACAACTATAAGGTATTTTTTGCATTACAAAAGTATATTCTTTAGTGTTAAGTGATTGTTAAATTTTAAAATCTAGGGATAATTAACTTTTTTTAAATTGAAAACTTTGAAAGTACCTGTATTTCAATTATTAAATATACTATGTTGTTTATCCTTAAAAATGCAAAGCTAAATAAAGATTTAAATATTCATAAGTGTATTGAAGTAATTTATTGTGGAAGATGTGTTTTTTAGTATAGTTACTCACCGGATCTTCGCCCACTCACTATTAAATACGGCATCCGCTTTCATCTCAGCCACTTTATCCGCCAGCTCCGGTAAATACTCGTCAAGTATTGGATTAAACCATTCCACGGGTTTACGGCTTCGCTGGTTCAATATATCCAGAGAACCAAATGTCACCCTGACACCCATTATTGTATGATAAACATTTGCAGGTTTACTCTTTGCAGTTCTGACCACCATCCCGCTTTGCATTTCATAACCACGTCCAACACCCTTGTGAACGAACACCCCGTGCCGCTCAAACTGGAAACCGACAGAATCTATCTCGCCAAAACTCTGATAGGTTTTATGTTTCATGGAGTTGTCCAGCTTGTTTTCTGAATGCGATTTCCAGCCCTTGCCACGGGTAACCATCCCGCTCTTTCCATAGCGGAACCTGCCGGCACTACCGGCAAGCTTGCGCTTTACCATGCTGGCCCATTGTCTGACCATCTGGTTATACTCTTCTCTTAACTGGCTATCCATCGGCCTGGATCTACATTAAAGTTATACCTACAATTAATTGTAAAGGTGAATCGTATCCCGTAATGCCCGGCAATCTCGGAGGCAATCAGGCTGCCATCCACGGAGCTTAAGTCAAAATCCCTCACCGGAGAATTTGGATTTCGTTTGTCTGCTTTGATTCTGGCCAGTATATCATCCCCGATGCGTTCCATCCGGTTCCACAACTCATGGATCTTGTTGTGATCTCCCGGATCATTCACCACGTCCATCAGCACAAAGGCTCCCTGCCGGTTCTTGGCCGGGTTATCGCTTTTGTTGTCGGTATAGTCAAATTTATACCCCTCCATGATCATCGCCGGGTACTTCACATTATTCAATCCCATCAGGATCTCTTCCAGCTCAAAACGGTAAAAATGTTTATCGCTTTCACTATGCCTGATCTCTACATGTTCGGCGGCAAGCTTCCGAAAGTATGCCACCAGGTCAGAAAAACTATCTCCTTGCATTTTCCTTTATTTTACGGGTTAAGTACTTAAATACAGTATGTACCGTCAGCTTAGCGTATTTATCCTGGTTCACGATGTCATCTCCCACGATACTTTCAAAAACAGGTAACCAGCCTTTATTTTTCCCTTTACTTTCTTGAGTATCTGTTTCGGTTGGACGTTGCAGAACAAGCGGGTAACTGTCGGTTAACCACTCTTTCACTAAACGGTAATTGATTGAAACAGCAATTTTTAATTCATTGTCGGTATAAAAGTTGTCGACCATGTACTGGTCGATTTTCGAGCTGTCAAATGCTTCTCCTTTCTGTTGGTACAGGCAGACAAAGAACTTATCTAAATCCGTTTGTAAACCGTTTTCTGCCCAGTTGTTGTAGTATGTATCCACGAACATAAACTGCTCCCAGCTCATCCCTTCCAGCTTCGGGCGTGGCGGGTGGCAGCCGTAAATGTCTTTGATGATAAATGAATGAAACGGCTTAAAATCCGTTACAAATGAAAACACATTTGCAAGTTTGTAACGTTCGTAAGTTGTCAGCTTATTGACGATACGTTTTGGGATATCACACAGAATCGAGATCAGTTCATTGTCCGTGATCTCATCATTGTATAAGCGGCTGATTGCAATTAACTGTTTTGCGGATACATCGTTCCAGCACACGGGTATTTCTGCCTTGAGGGTAAAGGGAATAAAAAAGCGTCTGTATTTTAAGGTTATCGGAGTCATGTTTCTGTTTTTTTTGGTTTAAAAATTCTTTTCAAGGATGGTTCCACACAGGGAGCAAACTTCCATTTTTCCATATACCACCGATTCCGTGTGTGTCCTACTGTGATCACAATTTTGAATCAGCTCCTGGATTCGTTTATTGTTTTTGCGTATCCTGATATGCAGGCTTTCGTTTTCTGCCTTAAGAGATGCAATCTCTTTTTGAGTGTAAATGCCTGAACCGGTCATGCTACAAAGGTTTTTTTACCTGTATTATCCCTGTTATGGATATAACCGGTGGTTGCCACGTAATCATTCCATTCAGTCGCATGATCTTTCAGGTGATTCTTTAATTCCAGAAGGTAGCTTTCGCCAATACCATTGTCACGCTTTATCAAAGCAGCTATTCTGTCTTTTTCACTTGGCTGAACCTTGGTATCATTGTTATAACCGGATATTTTACTCTCAAAGTAGAGCCCTTTCTCGGTAAGGTCTGCCCCGGAATCTTCCATCAGCATGGCTGCACTCAAAAAAGCCAGGGCTTTGCGGATGATGGGAAGTACATCTTTTACCTTTTGTGCCGGTTCTTCCTTTACCAGTTCTTCACGGATCAGTTTCAGGTTCTCTGCTCCAAGTACCTGCTTTAAGGCCAGCTCAGAGATTGTATTGATATGCTTTTTCAGCCGTAGGAAGGTTAAGCGGCTGCCTCCAATAAAGTAGATCCCGTCAAAGGTTTTGGTATCAGGGATAAAGTTACCCCGGAGGGATTTGTATTCATCTGATTCTTTAAAATCTGTAAATACGGAAGCATTTTCTTCCAGGAATTCCAGCACGTCGTCTATTCCGTTAAACCCGGTTGATTTAAAGTAATTTCTCAGGTTATCTTCCTGATACTTATACAAACCCTTTACGGTAGCTGATTCCTGACGCTGGAATCCTGTTCCGGAGATCAGGGCATTCAGATAGTCATAACCTCTGTAATAAGCCAGATGGATAACGGCAATGCGGGATAGCCTTAGAAGTTCATCCCATTTTTCTCTGTCTTCTGCAGATAAATCTGGGTTTCCGGTTTTGGCGAAATTTTCCAGCTTTTTGAACATTGCCTTCGATATTGCTGTAACCAGAAAGTCCCGCTCTACGGCTTCAATACTGGGTTTTATCCTTCCAAAATCTGCAGAGCTGCTCACCGGCAGCACGGCGGTAACTTCGTTTAAATCTTTGAATAACATATTATGCAAGGTTTTTCTTGGTTCCCGAACCGGAATCCAGGGTGGTTAAGATTGTGTTTCTGAAGCGTAATTGTACATCCTTTACCCCGTTAAATTCCAGAAATGCTTCAAGTGGATCAAGGATGTTCTGACGATCCAGCCAGGCGTTTGCAATGTTTACCAGGAATGCTTCCCGGATGTTTGAACCACCCTGATTGCCTGCGTAGGTTCCTCCGGGCATACCGGCACCCAGTACATTGGGATTGATCATCATGGCAAAGAGGATCTCGGAGTTTGCTGCTGCAGACGTAACCAGTTTATCACCTTCTTTGTACTTGTTATCCAAAGAAGTGATCATCCACTGCTCTTCGGCTTTGCCGGACATAGGATTGATCTCGAAAAAGGTGAAGATTGGTTTTTCAGCATTTTGCGGGCCGCAAAGGTTTTCTTCGATATTATCCAGGTATTCATCGATTGCTTTCTGCCTGGCATCAATCGATTTGTATTCCTCACGGGGAAATCTGCGATCCCAAAATGAATATGGGATTTGGATATGCCATTTCCAGCTGATCTGGTTTTGAAATGCTTTTTTCAGAAATGCAGGAACCATGATGGCAACATCCGTCCAGCCGGCAAGCCATGCACTCACCCAGGTTGTTTCCGGATAATAATCGTTATTACTCCAACTGTCTTTTACCGCATACACCACGGATTTACCTTTCAGCTCTCTTGAGATTCTGCGGCGTTGCAGATCGGCTGACGGATCGTATTCATCCAGTAAGTCTAAAAACTGGTATTCGCCCTGGCCAGGAGAGTCTGGCCATCTGCCGGAAACACATACCTTTTCAATGATGCCGGATTTGGCTACGGTATAGCGGCAATGTTTTGCGTTGATGGTATTCAAGCCTACCAGTTCAGAACCATCCTGATTGGGGATAAACTGAACATTCCCGATTCCGAACTTGAAAAAATCACGTAAACCTTTTTCCATATAGCGGCGAACCATACGTCCCTGGCAGAAATGGATCAGCTTGCTGTCCTCGATAACCTTTAGTTGCTCATTGCCCTGATCATCATAACCGATTACCTTCACCGGAAAGATACCCTGCCCGATGGTGAAGTTTCGGACGAACTTCAACCCGGTATTCAGAACACCTACCTTGCGGATGGTTTCATCTGCTTTGGTAGGGAAGTCATTATTAGCTCCCCAGCTGGCAATCTCGATATTATCCAGGGTGATTTTATCGTCCAGAATTTCCGTTGACTTGGATACTTCCTTCGGGCGTACTGCAGGGGCTCCGGTAGTGTCTGCGAAGTATTTACGTCCAAATGCCATCAGGGGAACGCCCTCTTTGTTGTATAGTCTCTCTCCGCTCATAATATCACCTTTTTATTGTTAAATTCCAGTATGTTATCAATGGATACCGGGTAAATATGGCCTATTTTATCCATCTTTATATCCACGGCCACAACGCCTCGCATGCGGTGCCGGGAAACATTAAAAGGCAAACCGGTTGCCACTGCCCGGGGCAGGAATACCAGTTCGCCTTTTTTAGTCACAAACTTGATTGAGAAAAAGTTTTGTTTGCCTTCAGGAGTTTCTTTCATATCATACTCCCTGAGCATTGCGGATCGTTTTATACTATAAACAGGAACACCCATAAATTTTGTTTTTAAGCAAAACTATACGAGTGTTCCTGTTTAGAAAAGGACAGTTTAGAAAAAGTTGAAAAATTCCAAAACTGTACCTTTAGTTCTTAATTTAGTAAATATAATTATACTAAATTATAATTGGTAAGTATCAATATATACATTATCTGTTACAGAATAAATAGTATCTTCAATAATAAAATGCTCATTCTTAATAATTGAAGAAAGGCATTCATTTACTGAAGTTGTTTCATAGTATATACTCTCATTTGAAGTACCACTATAAGCATTAATATTTGGATTATAGCCGGTTTTATTAATCTGATTTGTGTTCATAATACAAAAGTAATATTATTTATATTGATTCGTATCTCCATCCTTCAAATAAACGATTATCATGTATAATAGTTTGCGGCATAGGAAATTGAGGAATTACTTGGATCTGTTTTTCTAAAGTTCCTTCACTAATAAATACATCGCAACCACGAGATAATGATTCAATCAAGGCCCTTCTGAATGAATATTTTGAAGATTCATTATTTGATATATTAGCAGTGAGAATTTTGGGATCATACGGAGTTAATAAATCTAATTCTTCTACAATATTATCATAAATGGCTTTTATTATATTGTATAATTCTAATGTTGGTGTTTCAATCTGTAAGCCAAGACTTTCTTTTGCTTCTTTTCTATGGATTGTATAATCATGGCTACCAGATTCACTACACAGAAATTTAATAATTTCATTTTCTTTAAAATCTCCCAAGCTTTGATTTGAGATTAATTTTTTAGCTAGCATTTGGATCTGACTCTTTGATTTATATACTTGTCCTAAAGTTAGTGGATGGATATGAGAACTTAAATTAATCAAGATACTAGCTAAATCTTGTTGATTTTTAATACCCAATTCTTTTTTCGCTAATTCAATATAAGCATTTACAAATTCTACACTTACAGGAACTCTTGCATTTGGATTATTAACCCCTGGGATCATTGGATTTAATGGTCCATTTATACTTGGATCAATAGGCCCTAATGTAGCTTGCTTCGTCATTATAATATTATTAGCACCAAGACAAATCAAAGTACCTGCACTATGACAGTTAAAAGGAATAATGACCTCGAAATTTTTACAAAAATTGCGAATTAAATTTACAAGACTCCATGCAGCTAAGGTTTCTCCACCTCTTGTATAAAGTAATAGTGATATTTTTCCATTACTGCCAATTTTATCAAGATGCTCTGTAAAAATAGGAATAATATCAGATGAAATTTGGGTTTCTAACCCCTTTCTATCACTAGTTACATATACAATTAACTTAGAACTTCTAGATTGCTCAATCTTCTCATATAGATCAATTCTATCTTTTAGCATATTGTAAGTATTTAAAAGGTTAAATTACTATCTCCTTAAAAATATTGAATGTCAATTATGTAGCGTTTTTAATTATTACTAAATATCAAAAGTACACACTTTTTATACAATTACAAAATTTTAACATTTTAAACAAGGTCAAACAAACACATTAATACCGTTTTTATTAGAAAATCTGTTTTTCAACTCTTAACTAACGAAGGAAGCTATACGTAGGGCTGGATTGCAGGCGATTTTCTGTCAAGCAGAAAAGCTGCCTGAGTGGAAAGCTGCACACCTAAATCCACTGTTACCGAACTTGCAGGTAACTGATGTTAAACAATGTTCTTATTTTCTGTATTTTCTTTCAAAATATTTGTTTAAGATTCTAATGTTATCTTCGATTAATCCGTCTTTAATCAATACTAGTTCTTTAACATAAAATGTAGCTGTGCGATTACCGTTCAAATCACCGCCGATGACATGTTTGTCAATATGTGTAAATAACTTTTTATATTCTTGCTTATTCGAAAATGCTAATACTCCATTTAAATAAATCTCAATTGATGAAATATTACTTTCTATTCTTAAAACACAACCTAGAGAGAAGAAAGTGTTAAATAAATTGAATTTTGCAAAATTATTGATTTCAGCGTAAATACTCAACGTATTGTTTATAGTAGCCTTGCATCCAATACCAGTATTTTTTGTAAGATATACAGAAAAATTAAATCCGTCTTTTTGATTGCTACCAATTGAATATAGGAACCTAATTCCGTTATATTTTTGATGTGTAATTTTGACTTGCCCAAACCAGCCGAAACCATTCGTTATATTGGTATTCATATTTTCAGTTTGCATCCATTTCTTTCCCTCAAAAAAGATTGAACCTTTTTCTCCCAAGTCATATAGTGCAAGAAATAATGATTTGTCAGGTAGTTTTGTCAGTTCATTCTTGAGTGGTCTTAATGCGACTAGCACAATTTGAGTTATAATATTAATTGCAATAGCTAGTGCTGGAATTTTGATTTTTTCAAGTTGTTCTAATGAAGTCTCAAGAACCTTTTCGCTTGTATCGACTAAAGGATCATAATGAATTCCACCCGATTTATTTGACGCAAATTTTATAATTTCTCTAACTGTAAAACATGAATTATCAATTTCTAAGATTGGAAGTCCGAGAAATTGATCAAGTTTGAGGATTTTTAAATTTACTGAGGACTTTAAGACTAAGTTCCCAATTTCTGTTGAAGTATATAAAATTGCTGAACTAAGAGGAAGTTTTTGACGAAAAGTATTGTCTACTTTATATTCAATTTTCAGTCTCGTCTCCTTGTTCGCTAAATGAATTAGAGGTGTTTGGTCTAGAAGAAGTTGTCTTAAATATGATGAGCATTTTAGGTTCGTATAATGATCTGCTGATCCAGAATATTCTGCCAGTTCATTATATCGACGTGTAAATAAATCTTCGGGAGAAGTAGTCATATTTATTATTTTTTTAGAGTGTTGCCAACGGTTGATGGCATGGTGTCGTGCGGGATTTCAAAGAGAAATCCTGTCAGACTCACAGAAGAGTGAGCAGAAGGTCTGACTTGTCAGATCACCAAAACTCCCGCCTGCCATATACAATTTGTTATGCAACGAATTTCATATCCTATCTTTCAGATATAGTGATAATGCTGCACCTGCAGCCACAAAGCCTGACATGCCTTCTGCATTTCCAAAAAGCATCCAGCCTATGTATGTTGACAAAGGTATTAACAACAAGATTAAGGCAAATTTCCGGTTGTATACCCTTCTGGCTTTTTTATTCACTTTTATCCAGTCTTCAAAGAATAAATCATTTCTAGAATCGTTGTGATTACTTAAAATAGTTGGCAAACTCTTATTTTCAAGAAAAATTGCTGTGCAAAATGGTTGGCCATATTTTAAAGTAACAGTCTCATTTGAAATATTTGAAATTGTAATTAATAAATTCCCTTTCCAATCTGGGTCAACTGTAGTTGATATATGAGTTATTCCTTTAGTTACAATTGAAACCTTTGAACTAATAAGTCCTGAAATTGATAGGTTTTCAGGCATTTCGATTCTTTCTAAGGTTTTAATTAAAATTGTATCTCCACTTCTGATATTAATTTCTTCGTTTTCTTTCAATGTGTCATACTTACCGAACTTTCGAGAAGCATAATCGCTTCCTATTCGTAAATCATACCCAACCGGAGTTAAATATTTCTCGTCGTACGGACAAATTAAGAGTTTATCATTTCCGTGTTTTATTTTTCTGTCAGTAACTACAATTTTCGTAATGTCAGTGTCTGTTAAAAGCGCCATTGTGTTGTTCTTATTTAGGGTTATTTTTAATTTGATGCATAACACCAAATATATTCACAAAATTGTGCATATATCGGCATTGTCTTTATTGGTTAAATTATTTAAATTACTGAACATATGTTGTATCATGTATCCTTTTGCATTTTACGTGAACTTTAATGATCACTTACAAGTATTACCATACTTCACATCTTGTTAAGCTGATTAACAGAATTTTCAAAAATAGCAATTTTTTAATTAATAATTAACAGGCAATAAAAATTTCTATTATAACAATCTGGATTCATTCATGAATGAGTGTTTTTTATTCATAGATCAACAAGAAAAATAGCTACAATATTTCTATTTATTGCAGAATACTGAAACGCTTATCAAAATCAAAAAACAAAGAATTAAAACGTAAAAGCTTGTAAATAAGTGGCTTATTTGGATTTGTTCTAAATTTCCTCTTTTTTTCCTCCCTTCATTTTTCGAACATTTACGCCGTCCGGTCTATTTTTCGTTATATCATTCATTTCCAGAGAAGTAAAAGAGCGATTTTCAAAAAAACCGCTCTTTTCTCTACATGTTGCCTACGCCCGCCCTATCCAGGGCAGGAGGAAAAAAAAGAGGAAATGCAGGATATATGAGGGGGTAGCACACCATCATTTTACACGTCATAACAATAATAAGCAATTGTATTTCAATTGTTTATAGATTAAATACTTCGGGATAAGCACCACTATCATATAAGTCCTGTTGATTTAAAAAGAGGAAAAAAGGGAGGAAAAAAAAGAGGAAAGCGTTTCTGCTTTCCTCTTTTCTCATACAACAAGCCTTACATCCTTGGCTCTACGAATGTAGATCGACGATACAATACAGAGCTGTACTTTGTCCACACACGTTTGTCAACTGCATCACTGAAGTGTGTTGCCTCCTGTGGCAGTACACTGCCTTTGCGTTCGGAGGATTTATCCTTCTCAAACTTACCCTGTCGCTCTATGACCTTGGTGTTGTTCATAGAGATCAGCGTGTACTTGCACTTTGTACCATTAAAGATCATCTTACGTGGACCTTGTTCACCCTTGAGAAGATTCGCCCAGAGCAGGTACTTCTCATGCTGGGGCGGTTCCTGTCCCTTGTGCAGTTTATGGTAAACCCTCCATCCATTTCTCACGAAGCGATCAACAGCCTGCTCATTGTAAGGCTTGCTGTTCTTTACATTTGGCTGCCTGCTGTCACCATAACGGTCATGATAGTAGTACATCTCCCTGCATCCGTGATGTTCATAATACTGGCAACACTGATCCACCAGGTCATCGATCATCACATTCTCTGCTTCATCTAGTTTGACAAAGAACTCGTTAATGGTACAATCACAGGGTTCTACACTATTGGTAACAAAGTTAAAGTTACGTTCCTGTGCAACCGAGAACAACGCAATCTTCGCTCCCCAGTCTGGAACGATCTCTATTGGTTTGGCTGAATCACAATCCAGATCAAAGCGGCTGTCATGCTTTCCCAGCTTCTTAAAGTCATAATCTGTTTTTTCTGCAAACGACTGGATAAAGGAATCATTCGTTGCATTGTAATAGATGTGTTTGGCAGGATCCAGCTGATAATAGCAGTCTTCCACTTTATCGATGACCCAGTTCAGGATCTCGATTAGGAATGTTAAGAGTGTTTGCTTCTTGTATTCCCGGGCAAGGTATTTCATCCCTAAGTTGGTGATGTTATCAAAGGCGTTTGCAAGGGTAAAAAGAATCCCGTCTTTCGAAACAAAGGGAGCAATCTTTGCCCGTAAACGAACGATTTCATTCCAGAGATCCTTAAAGTCTTTTGAATTACGATTCAGATACATTTCTATCAACTCAATCTGGAATTTTACGATACGGTTCCAGATGTCAAAAAGCTGAATGCCTGCTTCATCCTCGTAATACTTTGCATAATCCAGTAACCAGCGTTGTTCCTGTGAATAGGGCATGGAAGATACATACCTGAACCCGTGATGCTGACGTATTGGAACAGGAGATTTAAACCCAAAATGTTCTTCATTTCCCCGGTTTGTGGGGGATACTTCCTGATCGTAACGCTCTTTATTAATGGTCAACGCTTCATCAATCAGCTCACGATCCACGTTAGGGCCACGGGCAGAGCCTGCCCTGTCCTGGGAGAGCATCAGGTAAGCGTTCCCGTTTGCAAAGCTGATCACATGCTCATAGTTTAGGATCTTCTCATAAGGCGTTATCCAGCCTTTTAGAGGTTTTTTCCCGATAATGTAATCCTTATCTTTTTCATAGCCCAGCTCCTCTAAAAATTTAAAGGTTGAAGGCAAAGTCCTGGTTAAAAGCTGGCCGTAGGTTTGCCCGGTGATGCTGGTTATCGCCCTGGGCATGGTGCGATTAATCTGGTTGATCTCCCAGCCGACTATGAAAGATTTTCCGGTACCACGTCCCCAGATATCAACCTCTGAGACTGCATTATTCAAAACAGATATTTGCTGGGGAGAATTCAGGCTGATAAGTTCGGTGATCATGTGTTTAGGATTTCTTCAGCTTCAACATCGGTGATCTCTTTGCCGGCAAACAATGCCCGGTTCAGCTCCTGCAGGGTGTTGACCGGCAGCTTATGCAGGTTGTTGATGTCCAGCTTTACCTGTGTATTATTATTCTGGACAAGAATGTAGAATGCATGTTTTTCATTTCGGCGGGGATCGACAATTTCTTCCGGTTTATCCCCGATGGCTTTGATCAGGTTTGCATGCTCGGAGGCTATTACCTGGAAGGCTTTGGCAGTTCTTAGATTCCGGCAACGCTCGATATTTTTCACGATGTCGTTGATTAACCAGGAGTGCCAGAAGTCGAAGTCAAATGTATGCAGGGTATTGAACAGCCTGACCGCAATTCGGATATCTTCATAGGCCTGTGTGCGTCCTACATCCGGGTATTTTGCACGGTACAAGGCAACGGCCTGTTTTTGTAAAGGGTTCTTTTCAAGTATTTTCGAAGCGTCAATAATACGCTCCAGCTGTAGCTGTTTTTCCGGGCTCAGTGGCGAGCTTCCCGGGTCAAGGATATGGGCTTTTATCAGCTCATAACTGTTATCTTCCAGTGATTTTTTCATAGCTTTGCGTTTGTTTGGTTTACCTGGATTAATACAAAGAAACCACAGCTTCCTGCTTAGGATCCTGTGGTTTCTTCATGTTGTTAAAATCAATTACGTTAATCAGCACGCTGGGCAAGTTTCAGGTTAATTTTTTCAATTGTTGCCTGGTTAGCCTGGATTCGTTTTACCAGCTTGATGCGTTGTGCACCTTCTGGCATCGGATCAGGAGTATCCTTCTTGGAATCAGACTGGTACTCCAGCTGGTTCTGAGATTTGTAAATAGAGTTTTGAAGGTTCTTTTTCATCTTTGCCAAAGCTTCAGGATCATCCGGCAGTTTCTGTTCCTTTTTGGCTGCAGGTATCGGAAAAAGTAGTTCCATGTTTGGCAGTGTTCCCTGAGTAAAGAAAGCCTCTTTAGCAGCATACAGCTTTTCAATCTGCGTGGAACAGTTTGCAATCAGCTCACTCAATTCTTTGCGTTTTGCAACGCTCTCAGGGCTGTTATCTTCCGAAACTTCGCCCATCTGCTTGTGATAGTCCGAACGAACACCCAACAGTCTGGAGTGTTCTTTCAGGATTTTCTCGATTTCTTCAGGGTAGGTTTTTGGAGGCTGGTCAGCGGTTTCAGATTCACCAGAGGCTGCATCTGCATTTTTCCCGGTAAATAGTATGATTTGCTTTGCACTTATCAATGAAGCTTCTGCAATTTTATGGATAGCGGATTCTTTGTTATCCTGGTCACCGGTTTGCTTTCCGGCTTCAGGATCAGCATTACCACCTTCCTCGGTATCTTCCGGATTATCACCAGTACCTGTACCTTCAGGCTCCGGGTTTTCCGGCATATTCTTCCAGTCTAGTTTCACGGATTTACAGAGCTCATATTCCAGCTTTTCCCGGTAGCGATCTTCCCGCCCTGGAAAAATACGAGCCATCAGCTTGTTACGTGTAAACATGGTAAACAGCCCTACGCCTTCATTGTAGTTCTTACCTGAATAATACCACTTTAACACTTGTTTTTGTTCTTCTGTCATAACTGAATACGGTTAAGCAGGAACCCTTTAGGATTCCTGCGGTTTGGGTTTATCAGCTTTTTTTGTACCTGCCGGTAATTCTGGTATCGGTGTTTCCACTACCTTTTCCAGGTACGGAAACCCGTTTTCATAGAGCTCATCCAATACCCTTTCCGGAACATTCTGGCTAAAGTCCACGATGCCGTGGGTGCGGGTATGCACCCTGCCCGGTACAATTCCGACTACTTTATACTTTTCCATTATATCGCAGCCGTTAAGGGTACTGTACCTTCATACGCAAAAAGCTTCTTGCACTTGTAGGTGAACTCGAAGCTAAGGCCTCGTTTGTCTGCAGTAGCCTTGCCGGTTCCTGCACCGTCCGGGCTGCCTTCAAATGTGGCCGGGCGAATAGAATCTCCCATGATGAACATCTGGCCGTTATTGTCCGGTACGATAAATACCATGTTTTCATTACACGTTGCATTCATGAACCCCAGTATCTTCTTCTGAAGCCCCGGGTGGAACAATTTTAAGTGCATCACGAAAGATTTACTGTCTTTTTCTCCCACAGGTTCAATGGTGAACTCCCCGGAGTCATCGGTTAGGTAGAGAGAGAACATTCTCTTTTGTGACTTCATGGTGAGATTGCCCGTTAATACTGCCCCGGCTTCAAGTGATGCCGGTGCTGCCGGAAGAGCCGGCCAGTTGGCTACATCCTTGTGATATCCAAAATGAACATACTGGGCAATACCGCCCATGTTCCCGTTTTCAAGGTCTTTGTCAATATCTGTTAAGTCAATCATTGTTACTAAGTATTATAGGTGAATAAATAGCTCACAGGCTGCTTAAGCCTGTGAGCATTGAATTTATGGAGCCGGTTTCTTCAGGTTTGTCCATACACAACCATCCATCCCGAAGCCTAAGCCTTCCCACCAGTCAGCGAGTAAGCAAACTTCACGTTTGGATTCCTCGATCTTGATGTTGGTTTTGTTCTTTGACTTTTTGGTCAGGTGTAACAAGTTCGGTTTGGGAGTCGCAAAAATGGTATCTGTCCCGGATAATGAAGGAAGTGCTTTAACCATCTGTGGGCAGAAATCAATCGATGCATCAATGTCTTTGGCAGATGTTCTGTCGTAAAACCCTGCAGCCCGTTTGTCACGGAAGTAAGCACGAGCCCATTTTGGGGACATACATACATCCATGGCTGTATTTTGATAAATTTCAGAGATACCTTCAACAAAGGCTTCAACCTGGTCGAAAATAGTAGATACGTTCAGTGCTCCAATATTTACAGAGTTCATGCTTTCAGCATTTACGCCTCTTTGGAGTAGGGTGATTAAGCCGTCCATGGATTTACCGGTTACTCCGGCAACGCCGTTATCAGGTGCCTGGTAAACACCTTTTCCGTATTCCAAAAGTTCCATGTCCTGGTTAATCTTGGCGATATAACCTTGCTCCGGGTGTTCTATCAAAAACTTAATCAGCGGCCAGTCCTTACGGTCAACAGCATCCGAAGCCAGGAATCCCAGCCAGATTGCTTCCACATCATCCGGAGAAAGTGAAGCATCAATTTTAAAGTGAAACAACTTCAGCTCATTGGGTTTAAATGATTCCGAGTTCTTCGGTGTCCAGCTCTTTTGAAACGACTGTACCAGGCTGCCAACAGTCAGCTGGGAAAGCTTAAAAATTGTATCATCTGTTTTAACAGGTGTACAGATGCCTGGTGTAGCCAGTCCCTGGCTAAGAAGCCCAAGAATACGGCTTTTGTTTTGCCCGGAGTTTTCATAATAAGCTCCAAAGGCAGTTTTGATTTCAGATACGTCCATCGTAAAAAGATTTTTAGTGATTAATCATTTTGTTGCATATGCGATAAGGCATTCAGGGTGTCCCAATCTACACCGTCACCGGTTTGGTTGTTATCCTTGTTGGTTTGCGCTCCAATAGCATTTACCCCTGGTTTTGAAGCAAGGAGTGCACGGATAGCATTTACCTTTTCTTCAAAGGTTTTGGCTGCCTTAATGGTGGGGTCAATTTCGTCGATAGACGAAACGGCATTGGTGTAGCTGGTTTCTGCAGTTTGCTTTGCAGTTACTGCAGCATCACGGTCTGATTCTGCTTTATCCAGCCTTGCCAGGCTCTGGTCGATCTTCTCAGCCTGGTCAGCTGTAAGCATTAGCCCGGTGTCTGTACTGTCCAGTTTCTCAACCGACAGCACTTTGTTTACGTTTAAAAATTGTTTGCTCATATTTTGAGAATTTGAAATTGTATTTTGATTTGGAAGCAGTTTTGAGAGGGTTTCGGAAAGCTTATTCCAAAAATTGTCAGTCTGCTTGGGGGAGTCTGTTTGGGATTCCTTACGCTTGGGAGCCGGCAGCCCTGAAGCTGCAATCATGGCAACCAATTTGTAATCTTCCAGATAGTTGACTTTTTCACCGGGGGAGAATATTTCATCTACGAATCCCCATTCTTTTGCTTCTTCGGCGCTTAACCATGTTTCCTGTTTCATTAGGTCTAATACTTCGAAAATCGGTTTGCCCGACTTTTTTGAATACATCTTTGCCAGCTGCAGGGTAATCTTTGCATTATTGTTTTTATCCTTTTCCAACTGCTGTATGGCTTCCTCAATCTGATCTTCGTTCATGTAGCCCCAGGCATCAACCCAGCTCATGACTTTATGAATCAGATAAAATGAGTTTTCGCTCATCCTGATTTTGGAAGCTCCAAGCGATAAAATGGTTGCACTGCTGGCGTTAAAGCCGGTATACACGATGATAACATTACCCTGTTGGGCAATCATATCATGGATAGCAAGGGCGTGATCGACATCACCCCCCAGTGAAGAGACTTTTACTGTCACTTCTTCCTTGCTTCCCTCAAGCATGCTTTTGATAAATTGCTTCGAATAGCCATACGGCCCGATATAGCCGTCGATCGTTATTTCTTTTGCCATAATCCTTATTTTTCAGCAAGTTTATCGCTGAAAATCCGGGCGGAAAAGGACAAAAAACCAAGAAAATCAAGGTTTTCAGAGGGTTATGGTACGTAAATGGGGATGGATCCAGGCTTACGGGTATAAAGTAGATCCCCTGAAAATTGAATTGAATAAATGTTCATCGTTGTGTTCTCTTCAAAAGAAAACTGCAGCCCGATTTCTTTGTCTCCCACATGGAAATAGAATCCCTGGTAGTTCTTATATAATATAAGGTGTTTATCCCGCTTAAGTTTTAAAAGCCTTTTGCTGGTTTCTTCGGTAATGCCGTGTACCTGTGCAGTGATTTTGTGCTGATAAACAGTTCCTGCCTTTTCTTCCTTCGAGGGGCAGCTGTGTTCTATACTGTCAAGAACACATTCGAACTGGTAACAGTTATTTGTATCGTAAATGATGATCTGGCCGCCCTGAAGGATTTTAATATTTCGAACAGGGATGCAGTAAAGTTCACATAATCCTCCGAGGCTGTCAACCTGCTTTTGAATTGTAATCATGGCTTAAAATTAAGGTTTGAGAAATTGTCCCTAAATCAGACAAATTCTCCAGAAATATTTTTTCAAATTTATTGGCAAGGATGCTGTTTATATCTGCACGAACTTTAGGGCCATTGCGGTCAAAATCCTTTTTGATGGATTCGTAGCTCCAGATCTCTTCCGAAAATCCAAAACGGCTTTGGAATTTGTAGATAGAATCCTTCTTGCTCATCAGGTTCATGTAAAGAGAAAGAATGTTGCGCATGAAGAACTTTGCCCGCTCCTCAAACTCTTTTCCCAAAGAAATGATATCCGTGCGGGTGAGCTCCCAGCCATAGCGGTAAAAGTCATCTTCAGAAATTACAATTCTGGCAACTTCTGAGTATAAGGAAGGGATATTCTTGCGCTTGTAGTCATAACGCTTGTTGGGCTTTTTTAAGCAACGCCGGAAATTCAGATATAAAACACGGTCTTGCTTTAAATCAACCGGGAATCCATAGTTGAGCTCTAAAAATTGCTTGACGTAAGGTTTGGTTGGTAGTTCGATCGTGAAGGGCATGGAGCTGGATTTTCTGTAAAAGTAAGCTCCACAATTTTCTTTAAGGCTATGTTAATTTAACTGGTTTTAGACATGTCGACAGATCAGCGAAAAAAACCTAGCCTACCCTAAAAGGGCAAAAAATGAGTGTTTTTTTGTAACCATAAAATTTTACAGAGAGTAAAATATTTAATATCAGATTGTTACAAGGTTACAAAATTGGTTACAGTGTAGATGTCTTGGTTTGTAACCTATTGGCAATCAATGGTTACAAAATTGTGTTATTTTAAAAAAGTTTGTAACCGGCGAAAATCTGAAATTCCATTTTGGTTACAACTTTGAAAAGTTACAAATTGAAATCAAGTTTGTAACCAATTTGTAACCTTGTATATTGTTGATTTCTATTTCATTATCCTATAAAGTTACAAGTTACAATTATTTTGGAACTTAGGGGAAGGGGGGCTGTTTTGTTAAAAATGCAACTTTATGCCTCTTTTGTTAATTGTTTACAAAATATTTTTTTATGTTTGTGTCCGATATTCGCTTAACTCAAAAGTGAATAATAAACTAGAAAGGCTGCCTATTTAGGATAACGGGGTTCTGGTTGGGATGAAAATGTTGTGTATAAATAAATATAACATATGTCATATATATACATCCAATTTGGCGTGCTTTGTATGAGTTTGTCATACATATACACGAGTCATGGGGCATAATAAGACGCTGCAAATTAAATGGATAGCAATAATTCAAATTGGTTAAAGTCGATGCAAAATGGTGCATTAGGAGAAGCTAGAGCAAAAGCATTCTTAATGAATCGTTTTTGGGTTTTGGAGCGTTCCGTTGACATTGACGGAGCTGATTATCTAATTCAACGTAGATTAACAAGACAAAATAATACTTTATTATGTCTTGGCGTTGTTCAGGTGAAATTTTTCGAGAATGACAATACACCAATCTATATTTCAAAAGATTACATTGTTGGAGATGATGGCCTTCCCCGTCAAGACTTTTTCTTATTAGTATTTACTGGAAACGAGGATGATTCTATCATTTATTATTTGGATGCTGTTGACATTATAAAATTCGATGAAAAAAATAAAGACGGAACGTTTAAATACTATTTGACAGGAGCAAAGTTGAAAAATGGAAAATATCAAATAATATCAAACAAGCAGACTTTAGATAGAATGGAAAATAGTTTATCTCATGTCGAGTTTATAAAGAATAAAAGCTTTATTATTAATAAATTTCCAAATGAGCCAATAGATACAGAAGCAATTATGCCTGTTTTTAAGGAGCCTATTGATAATTGGTGGGGAAACATTCCAAAAGAATTTAATCGAATAAAAAAATCGGCAGTTTCAATAATGAATGAATTAAGCGAAATGTATGAAAAAATACGTGGAATTGCTATTGAAACATCACCGATGGAAGCCATGATAAAAGCAGAAAGAATAGCGTATGATTTTTCTCAAAGTTATTATGGGAAATGGGGAATAGAGAATTCTAATAATCTATTTGATGAAAATTTATATCATGCGAGTAAAGAACATTTAGAAAAAGTTGAGTTACTAAGGAATGACAAATTGCTTGACACATTCATTGCTTTAAAAACTCATTTCAAAAAAGAAATCTTTTCATTTTTGTCAGAATCTTTACCAATAGACCCCAATATAATACATACAGTGACTGTTGAATTTGATTTAGTAACACTTCAGATTATCAATTTAAACCAAGCATATTGTAACGTCGCTGATTATTTTAACATACCAGGTGATTTAAATAGATTTGGATATATAGAAGTGCCAGATTATGATGGAGTCAAAACAATTACCAAAAATAAATTTGAATATTTTTGGCTGGCAGGTCGCAGTTACATTAAAAATCATAAATCAAATAAACTAGAGGACTTTTATTCTGACTTGGATTTACCAATATTTTGGAAATGTATGGACAAGATGTTTGAAATGAAATATTATGACAGATAAAAAAATTACGCCCCATAACAAAAACTATATGTCAATTGCCGTTTCCGTGCTGACAACAAGCCGTGTAGCCCGCAACAACGGCGGCGTGGCTCGACAGGAAAATTGCCCGCAGTCGGCAACTGCATATAGTTCCGTACGTTATGAGTAATTGATTAAGACAAAATGAAAATAAAAAACTTTATTCCGAGCGACAGTTTTAAAACAAATGGACTTGTATTCAAAGAAATGAGAAACTTGAAACAAGTGGTTGCGCTTTTTGGTAAAAATGGATCAGGAAAATCAAGATTGTTAGCTCATTTGCCAAATGAAATCAATGCAAAAATAAACTCGATTTCAAATGTAAGCAGACAGATAAATGAGTATTTAAAAAAAGCCGAAGCTTACAAATTAAATCCAAGTCAAGAGGCAGAACTTCAATCTCTAAAAGAAGAAAAAGAAAAACTTTTAATAGACATGGAATATGATGAAGGATATTCATTAATCACAATAACAGGACGAAATATAATTATAAACTCTCCTAATAATATGCAGGAAAGCGAATATCGTTCTGAAACAATAAATCTAGTAATTAATCCAAGCTTTCAAACAGTTAAGCAAAATTGCGCTAAATTCATCAAGTCATTATGTAAGTCTGAAATAGCTCAGGAATATCATGAAAAAGTAAAGGGAAAAACATATTATTTATCACACGAGGAAATTCAAAGCAAAAACATCGAGTTGTTCAAATTGCTCAAGGAGGTTGTTAAAGAAATAATGAACAAAAAACTAGATTATTTAACAGATGAACATTTAACTCCAATTGTTACACTGGATAAACGAGTTTTAGACCCAAATGAATTATCAGATGGTGAAAAGGAACTATTAGCCTATTGTACATTTCTCGTTTTGCAGAGACAAGATGATATTCCGAATAAAACACTTTCACTAAAGAATAAAATACTTCTACTAGATGAACTTGAATTATTTCTTCATCCTAAAGCACAAATTGATTTAATTAATGGTTTACGAAATTTAGTGGGAGAACATGGACAAATATGGCTTGCCACTCATTCGCTCTCCATACTTTCTGTTTTAGACAGAGATGAGATATGGCTAATGGACAGCGGTGATATTACTTCACCAAGCATCGAAACACCTAATAAAGTGTTAACTTCACTTATTGGTGAAGACAACGTTGATTCACTAGAAAACTTCATATCTTCTCAATATGAATGGGCTTCAATTCAATTCGCTTTAGAAAGTTTGTTCCCTCCCGTAGTAATTCCATACAAGGAAGACGATGTTCAACAAGCTCAAGTGAAGGATAGGCTCTTATATTCATCCAAACCTATTAAAATGTTAGATTTTGGATCCGGAAAAGGTAGAATCGCACAAGAGATTCTTAGAAATAAAACCTTAGCTTCAAATATTTACTACCAACCTTTAGAAGTAAATAAAGAATATCACGCTGAGTTAAAGGACTTAACTTCACAATTACAATTAGTTAGTAGTATTGATTCTCATCTAGAACGTGAAGTCCTAGACACCTATGAAAAATTGAATGAAAAGCAATATCATGCTTTTTTCGATTATATCTTTCTAATAAATGTTTTACATGAAATCCCATTAAATAAATGGAATTCCGTTCTAAATGCATTATTAAATAGCCTAAAGGAGGACGGTCATATAATCATTCTGGAGGATCAAGCTATTCCTAGAGGTGAAAATGCACATGAATATGGGTTTCTGATTTTTGACGTTGAAGAATTCAAGCTCCTCTTTTCTCGACCAAATCAACCAAAAGTTTATAAACATGAAAATCCCAAATACGCAGATAGATTAACTTGTGTAGAAATCCCGAAAAAAGATAGTACCGTTAATTCAGATACTATTAATGAGGCGCTAACAAGAAAGAAAACAAATTGTAAAACAGCAATAAATAATTTAAGAGCAAAAAAGAATAAGACACCGAAAGACGGCAGACAAAATAGTTTCTTAACGCAACTTTATGCGAATGTAGATATGGCGTTATCCGATGGAAAAAAATAAAATCAACTACACATAACAGCAGCTTTGCGTTATAGCCAATTTAAGGCGGCAGACAAACTGTTTATGACTGATGACTTAAGATAAATAATTAATTAAACTACTAAAAGACACATTATGGATGGTTTTGAAAATAACAGAGACATTGCTGATTTCTTTGAAGAACTTTTGAAAAGAGAAGCTCTTTCAGGTGCCATAGAAGGTATAGCAAAACAGATTGTTGGCAAAGGTGAAAACTCTATGACTAGCAGACAGAGAGAAGTTGTTGATAATTATATTAAGGCTTATGAAACGAAGAATCATTGTGACAGATGTGGTAATGGGAACGTTACATGCTTGACAGATCTTATTTTTATAGCTGATTATGATTTATGTCCGATGTGTGATGCCGACAGAGAAAAATTTATGAGAGATTAAAAACTAAACAATATGCATTACAAAACTAAAAATAAACTAATAACAGCTACGAAAATCTACACTGTTGAACCAGAAAGTGATAAAGCAACTGAAATCAAAATTCAGTTACCAGACCACGAATATGTGCAATTTGATTTAAATCTTCCGATTCCAAAGACTGTTATCTATATTAGCTTATCACATGGAGGCTTCAATTATGATCCAGTGTATGATACTCCAATCGTAAACAATTCGGCTAAAGAAACTATTAAGATACTTCGTAACTCTATCGGTTATAGAAGCAATAATAGCGGAACAATAAATGAATTAATTGCTCTAATCGAATCAATGACACTTTATCCATATTTATGATCAGATTAAAAATTGACTATAACATCAGCTACACATCAAGCGCGGGTTCTGTGGTTTTCGTGGCGCATCTTTCTGCTCGGGTTGTTTTTCGGCTTGACAGAAAATCGCCCGCAATCCGCCCCTGCGTGTAGCTTCATACGTTAGCGGTAAGTGTATGGAGCATCGACATAAAACATAAGACATGGAATTAATTTTTAAAATAGTAAGAGAATTTATTTTAGACAGATCTAAGTCTATTGGACAAAGAGCTGGACTAACTATCCTTATTATTATAATTCTGTTTTCAGTTGACCGCATATTAAACTTCACATATGACATTCATATAAACAATAAACTAAACGCTATTGAGAAAATTACCAACTTAAAGAAAGAATACAAGAATGACTCTTTATATACAATTCAATTGTCAAAACTTGAAACCGAATATAAAGAGCGAAAACACTATTCAGACTACTATAATAGCTATAAATCCCGTTTTTTAAATTTCTCAAAAAGTCTTTTTAGATCAGACAATAAGGAAATAACTAAAAACCAAATTAAGAATGATAATACGATAACAAATAGTCCCATACGATCTGGTTTTTGGATGTTTGTAAGTTCAAATTTGTTCTTTATTTTATTGTGTATCTTTATTTTAATTATGCTTTTAATTAGCAAAGACGTTAGGTCGAAGGATTCATTTTTAGGATTAATCGTTATATTTATTGTTGTAGTCGCAATAATGTCATTTGCAACATGGACTGCATATTTAATTCCACTAATTCACAATAATCCTATTTTTAATTACATCTTGAATTTTATTATACACATAACTATAATAATTTTAGTAATAAATGGAATTGTAAAATCGACAAAGAAAAAAACACCTAACCGCTAACATCAACTACCCGGAAAGTCCGGCAGCAGTGGTTTTCGGCGTGTATCTTTCCGCTCAGGCTGCTTTCGGCTTGACAGAAAATCTCTCGCAATCCGCCCCTGCATGTAGCTTCCTACGTTGGCAAGTTTAAAAGCGCAACCTATCATGGATATACAAGAACTAAGAGAAAATGTACAGAAAGTAATTTCTCTACGAGAAGAAGTTAAAAACTTAAAAAAAAGCATTAGGCGGACATATTCGCTAAGAGAATATGTTGACCTATTTCGTGACAGACTGATATTTGTCGACCACGGAGAGCGAGACCGTTTTTTCTGGCCTATGCACATTGCATCTACTAAGTTGGACGAGTTATCTGACATGAGAAATGATGAGTTTAATTCTCGTTTTTCAACGACAAAGACAAAGCTTTTATCGATAATGAACCGCTACATAAAGGATTTGCAGCGCGGATTTGTGGAACACGATTTAGAAGTAAATTCAACTCCTCGAGATTGAGAAAAAACAACGATTCAATTATTACTTTTTTAGACTGTACCACAGAGAACGATTTGACACCTTGAAGTTCATAAAACCGCAAGAGTATATTGTCAAACTTAGAGTTGAGTTTATAACTTACAGTGTAATAATGTTTTGTTGACCGTTCATTGATAATTTCAAACTTTTGCCAAAATTCGGTTGACGAAAAAAATATATTTAAAAGTTGCTTCATTGTTTCTGTTTTTTAATTACTTAATAAATACTCGTTTATCCTTAATAAACTGAACCAGGTTCTGCATATTCGTCATCGCATGAACCTGATAAGTCACATAATACTCCGTGTAATACCCCTTAACCAGGTATTTCATTCCAACCAGTAGGTTAACACCATGATAAAAATCTTCCAGTCTGGCCGGCTTCATCCCATCCGGCAACTCTTTGTACTTCCATGCCCCTGTTTCCGTGCACTTCCATGCATTTACCTTCTCATCCCTGATACCATCACATCCGCCCAGCTGACAGCTGGGGCATCTCTTTAAATTTCTCATAACAAACTCAGTTGAATTGAAAAACCATATTCTGCATTCAGTAATTGAAGCCTCTTTTTATCTGTTCTGCCCATTTCTTCCAGCATCTGTGGAGTGAGCGATATTTGCTTCTTTTTCGTGGTGACTGCAACCCCGGAGTTTAAGAGCCTCTGCCGGGTGTTGTATTGTTTTTTTCTCACAGGAACAATCTTGGTTAGCTCCTGATCGATCATCGTTTTTGCAGCCTCGATCTTTGCCCGATAGAGCGGATCCGTCTCGATCAGGTTGCCGGCACGCCTGAGATCACTCAATATCGTGGTATGGCTACTCCGGTTAAAGGCACGGGCAATCTTGAGCGTTGAAAGCTTCAGCACTTCCCGGTAAAAATACATCGCAGCATTGCGGGCATCATTCACGACCGGAACATGCACCTTGTTGCGTAGATGTCTCCTTTTTACTTTCCATACCATGCACACAATACGATCTATTTTCTGTGGTTTCATGCTGCTGATTAATTAAAAAGGTGGTTGATCATCCGGTGACTCAGGGCTTAACTCATTCCCCTGTGGAATGGAAGGCACGTTTTTAGTGCAGATGTAGAAACACTCCTTCGATTCATTAGCCTCATTCTTTTTAATTATCCGGCGTTGTGATTTATCCCCTGAGCACATTTCTTCCGGGTTCAGCGTATACCCATAATAATCACACCAGGATTGCAGATGCGTTTTGAATTTATTACTCCGGTAATCTGCAGCCTGCTTTTTGGTAAGCTTTTCCAGAAACGCATTAAAGGCATGCTCCCGGATAATGAATGTATTATAATATCCCGTATGAGCCGGAGAAAAAAGAGGTTTGGGATTCTCTGTACAAATCGTAAAATAGTCATTGGCCCAGTGAAAGAAATCTTCATCCTTTCCAAGCCCCTGGCTCATAATCCTCCTGAGCTGCTTTCTTTCCAGGTTCATCATCGGGGGCTGTATCTTGTAGAAGCGCATCTGCAGCTGGATGCAGTAAGCGATCAGGTTGTAAAACTTGATCCATTCTTCATCGGTAAAGTCTTCATAAAGCCTGCGGCCAAACTTTGTTTCTGGTGTCCGGGTTTCTTTATAGTCATTGAGCTTTGTTGCCTGGTGGTAATAATCACTCACCCCACAGTTCAGCATCCTTCCGATGGTGGATGAATCGATATTCTGAAGCTCAAAGTTGGAGCTGATCAGCATCTTCCCGGAGTCTGCATACTCAAGGGTGAAGGGTGAGTAATTCTTTGGATTGATCTCCCGTTTTCCGGTTACCTGGGTATAGAAGAATCCAAAGTCTGCATACTCATGCATATCATCAATCTCGATGAAGTCATGAAACTCGGTAAACCCATCATAAAAAAACTGGTACTCATTCTTATTATCCAGTGTTCTGCCTCCTTTATAAAAAGAGGTGCGTACAAAAGTGACAGCCATGCTGAGTAAACTTTTCCCGGAACGTCCCGAACTCTGGCCAACACCGGATATCTTCATATCCTGAAGCAGGGTAAACCATGGCTTGCTGGGATCTTTGTACTGGGTGCAGTGATAACCCAACACGAACAAGAGGTTGGCCAGCAACAGGTTTTCTTCTTTTTCCTCTTCAGATGTGAGCTTCTCTTTGCGCTCAAGCTCCTTACGCCAGTGAATCCGGCTCAGATCTCTTAAGAAGCGGATAAAGATGAAGTCCTTATCATTGATCTTTACTTCATATTTATCCAGGTCATTCAAACCTGCAATTTCTGTGTTCACAATCTCCCGCTGATCATCGGTTTTGCAGGCTGCAAGCTTATCGAGCAGCTGCTGGTATGCCTTCGAGGCATTAACCTCAATTGCCGGTTCTTTGATATAGCGCATAGAGCGGCTGGAAAGATGGGATACAGTATTATGGTCTACTTCCAGCTTGCCTAATATATAATTAGGTAGTTGTTCATGTTTGACCATCTCGATCTTATCCCGGCTAACTTTGAGTGAGCCATTGAGGAAGTTGAGATACTCTGTCGAAGAAGAGTAATTCTTAAAGTTAAGTTTGATTTCGTCAATGGTTTCCAGATTTGCTTCCGTGATCTGGTTGCTTGTATTAATTTTGTTGAGTAAATCATTGCAATCCATCAGCTTCTTGCCTTTAATCCAATCTTTTGTAAAGCGTTTGACAACCCGCTTGATTGCATCCGGGCTGATCAGGTCAACGATACGGCCTTTCACCTGGGCATAAGAGTAACCGGCTTTTTTGTGGTAGATACTTTCTACCTGGTAAAAGCCATTTGCTTTCAGAAAAAAGTAGAAGAACTCCATATTCACGGAGTAGTTCACTTTTTTAGTTTTCTCATCAACGGTTTTTGTCCAGAACTTTACTCGTTTTGAAGCCCGTTTTAATACCAGAAAATCGTAATAGGTTTGTTCCCGCTTTTCTCCGGAGAGATTCACGAAGTCCTTCAGATCCTTGCAGGGGTTACCCCGGAAGTCTTTTTTACGTTGCAGCCACTCGGGAAGCTCGATGGTATATAAGGAGATGTGTTTGAGTGCATTTATTAAGGCGTAATTTCTGCCGGTGGAATCCAGATCCATGATCTGGTAGTGGTTTTCACAGAGCGTGTCAATCTGTTTGTAATCATCGTAATCCAGGGTGGCGGATTCGGAGTTGAGCCAGTAAACATGGAAACCCAGGCTGGCAAGGTTCAGGGCATCCGACTCTCCTGAGCAGCGAAAAACATCCCGGACGATGGCTTCCGGTTTGTCTTCCGGTATGCTAATTTCTTCAGCTTCCTGGCTCACAAACTCATTTTTACATTTGAGAATTTGCTCAAGCCCGTAGATGTAGTTCTTTGGCTTTTCACCTATATATATAAACCTGTACTTTTTTTTCTGTTCATGCGGACGATAAAGCTTTTTGAAACCGCCGTAGTCAAACAGAAAAATGGGATAGGTGTCATTTGATTTGAATATGTGTACAATATCTCTTTTGTGTTCATCTGAATATGCACAATACGAGTACCAGTCAACGATTTTGCAATTGTAATCCTTCAGGGTGTCTTCGGTCACGTAGCGTCCGATCGCGGATAAGTCTTCTTTGCCGGGCTTCTCCTTGAAGGTAAATTTATGTTCTCCTTTTTTATCTTCTGCCGTAACTTCCCTGAAGGAATAGTCCGGTGCCCACTTGGTGCGTTTGAAATCTTTGGAGGTGACTTCCTTTTTTATGATCACCTGTTCGATAAAAAGGAGCGCATCATAATACGGGCAATTTTCTTTCCATCTCACGAACTCGATCCCGGGGGATCCATTTAGCTGATCCTGGTTTCCGAAGTCGGTAATTCTCCACAGGTTATTATACCATGTGATCTTGGCCGAGGGGGTTCTATCTTCCGGGCGTACTCTGATAAAGTGGTTAGAGCCGATTTCTTCTCCGGGAAAATAATGAGAAAAGATATCTTTCCCGTTGTCGGTGAGTTCATAAATCTTTGCAGCGTCAATGTAGCGCATGGTAGTTTTTTAAAAGGGATTAGTAGCGGGATGAATTGGGAAAAGAGTATTCGGGCATCTGTACACTGTGATGGCGTTCCCGGTCTTTATGTGCCTGGAGTTTATATCTTAAAATGGATATTCTTTTTTGAAGCTCTAAACAGGCATTGATGTCTTCTTCAGCTTCAAGCTGTTTTCTTAAATCTTCGATTCTTGCTTTGAGGGGTTCTATATCACACATGTTTGTCGGGTTTTTGGATTGTGGTAAAGTCAATTGAGATTGAATAGCGCTCGGTAATCTCCTGAAGCGTTTTAAAATCGTATGTCTCAAGAAGCTCTAAGATGAGTGAATTTGAAACATTCTGAAGTTGATATTCTGTCTGAATCAGGGCTACAGAGTGAAGCACTCCAAGCACGTATGATTCAAATCGCTGTTGTTTGCCAGTCATTGAAACAGTGCAATTAATGTGTACAAGCCGTTGTGTATTATGCCTATTACGATGATCAGGGCTAAGGTTGTCAAAACAGCATTTACGGACGGGGATTCTTTTTCGGGGTTCATGGGAATAAAAGTTTTGATTGATTATAAAGGGTATTAAGTTTTTGCATCCGGGCTTCCCAGCCTTTAGATTTGGGAAGGATCAGTTTTATCGATTCATAGTGTTTTGATAAGAAGTAGGCGATACTTTCATCACTGCAGTAATACTGAAGTTCATTTTTAAGCTGTTCTGTCTTTAACTTCATGAATTCCAGTTCGGCAGATTTACTCTTATTGAACCGGATCAGCAAAAGCCGTTGTGAGAAGATGCTTCTCAACAGGCTGGACGTTGTGTTGTAATACTCATTCATCTTTATTTTGAATTGCGGTTAATAATTCGTGTACCTGGTTTAATACTTCTTTATCCGGCTTGCCTGTTTTCAACCTGGTGTCAAATTCATCCAGGGCGGCTTTAAGTACTTGTAGCCCAAAGGGCGATATGCTTTTAAGCGCATACGTCTCTTCATCGGTCTTTTCACAATAGGGTTTCATATTTTGAGTGTTGGGAATCAATTATATTAATCTTAGATCCATTGCCCAGATTGCAATCTCAATGCGATTGTTGACGCATAATTTCTCTCTGATGTGATTCAGGTGGGTTCTAACTGTAGATAGTTCAATATTCAGTTTTGAAGCAATTTCTTTATCCAGTAAACCTTGCCCCACGTATATAATAATTATGTATTCTTTTCTGGTCAGTTTGCCATTTTTTGAGTCGGGGACTTTGCAAATAATATCGAATCCTTCACAAGTTTCCAGTTCATCACATAGTGGTGCATCAGGATGAAGAACTCTTCCTTCAAGGTCTGGAACAGAATCAAACAGGCCGTAGCGGCATCCGACAAATTTTTTCTCCATTTCATCCGGATCCGTTAATCTAAGATTGCATTTTAAGCAATTAAATGCCCGTTTATCAGAAATTAACTCCGCCTGAAATGGTTCCCGGATTTGCAAAGGCAGTTCTAGGTATTCAAATTTATTACCATTCAAAAAAGCATTAACGGATTCTTGGGTACGATAGATTTCTAATCCATTTTCGATCCCTGCAGGTAATTTTACTGGCATAGCTTATTAACTCTTTCTTTGATATCGTTATTAAACTGTAGGTTTTCTTCTATTAGCTCCAAAGCTGCTTTGATCACAGTTTCATTATTCAAATCGCCACGCAATGTTTTGTAAATTGTTGATTCGCTTACATTTGTTTTATCTTTTAAAATTTTAATGTAGCGTTTGGGCAATTTTTCTCTGATTTTTTGAAGGGTATCTGCATCCATTTTTTAACGTATTGTTTTTTGTACTGCTTTTGTACTATCTTAGTACAGAAATTTGACAGCAAATATAATACAGAATACTGTAATTTATACAAAATATTACAGTGTGCTGTAATATTTTTTACAATGAATGATATAACAAACAGATTTATAAATGTTTACAATTTACTTTTAGATACAAAAAAGGTAAATTCGGCAAGTGCTTTTGCAAAGAAAATTGGTGTTTCAAGCTCTTTAATGACAGAAATATTAAAAGGGAGATCAAATGTTGGACTATCATTAATACAGAATACTGTATTAGAGTATGGAGTTAATTTGAATTATATTATATTGGGGATAGGTAGTCTTTTCGATGAAAATATGTATATAAGCAAAGAGCCTTCACTGTCAAATGAAAATATTGATTGTAATGAATGTAAACTAAAGAACCAAATCATAGAATCAAAGAATCAAACAATAGAAGCATTACAAGCTGCAAATGATGCCCAGAAAAGACAAATAGAACTCTTGGAAAATATCGTTAATGAAAATAATAGAAGAGTTCAGACTGGAGGCCAAAAAAGAAAGACAAGCTAAATAGAACGGTATGCAAAATATAATAGGTAATACTAATAAATAATGTATGCTGTATTTTGACGAAAATTTGACGCTAAAAAAATTAAAAATAAACATATGTAATTGATATACAGTATGTAAAATATGGTCAATATAGTCCTGGTGGGACCACTTGGTAAAAGCCTGAAAATATCACATTTTCAGGCTTTTACATTCTTTTATGATTGGGAGATTAATTAGCGTAATAAAGTAAACCGTTGTTTTAATATTTTATTTCCCCAAAACTTTCCGTTATTCACCTTCTTATAATTGTTTGTAAACCAGCATTTAGAAAACTTAATAACATCCGATTGTGTAATATTTCTTTTTGCATTACGTTTACGTGTTGATTGAAGACCTAAATTTGTAAACTGTGAATTGAGAAATCCCCCCGGTATATGAAAAAATTGATTACTACCTTAATGGTTGTAATGCTGTGTATTACAACTAATGTATTGTATGTTAATGCTCAAAGCTATACATATTCGTTTGAAAACAATGCCGAAGGTTGGGAAAACGGATTGTTGCAATACAGGGGTGCCGTTCAAAATACTACTCAATCAAGTTGGGATATTACCTCGTTACCATCGCCTTATAACAGTAAATTTAAGGCGTTAACGCTTTCTGTTTCACAAGGTTCTTCTACCGATTTTCAATTTATAAAAAAAGAGATAACAGGCTTAAGTCCTTATACTACTTACAAAATCATTTTTAATATTGATGCTGTTATTGAAAACTATCAGCAATTAGTAAGCTCTATTGCTCCGGTAATGAAAGTGGGCGTGTTTCATAATGAGCCTATCGGAAGATATGATAACAACCGGTACTTATTTAATTTTGACAAAGGACTGAATGGAATTGCTTCTAAAGATGTGATGCTGCTCAATTATACCGATGAAGATGAAAAGGCAATGCCTCCATCTGCTATTTATCGTTTAAACCGGCATAATTACACTAAACCTATCTCATTTATTACCAACGAAATGGGTTCGGCATGGGTAATTATTGGCTGCGACTGGAGCCCGAACCTTTTCAACCATCTTTATCTGAATACCGTACGTTTGCTCTTCATTCCTGACGAAAAAGCTCAGCAACGCAAAGAGGCAACTGCGACCATAACTGTGTTTCCGGGAAAAACATCCAAAACACTTAATTTTCAATATTCCCAACCCGAAGAGATTGAATTTATTAGTATCTATTCTCCTGAAGGACATCTTGTTAAAGCCTTTCCATACACGTATACACCTGGAACAGAAGCATCCATTAACATTGCAGACCTTCCGAAAAACACCTACAATTTTAACTTTATCCTGAAAAATGGAGAAGTAGTTATTGTGAATGTGCCAATAAGGTAAATATTGAGGTTCTTTTTTAAAACATTCTGGATTCCTGAGCCTGTATCAGGTTGGTATGTTTATGGTTACCGATAAAACTTAGTTTTTCCAAAAATATATGTAAGAAATAGACAAATCCTTAGCGCCCAATATGATTCCATATTCGCTAAAAGGAAAATCCTTGCATAAAGATGATTATTCATGCTTAATTTAAGGATGTTGCATTTACGTTTACAGGTCCTTCACCAATTTCATCTTCCAAAGCATGCAAAATTTTTGTTTTGAGTTCCGAATGGATAAATTCATGTAAAGGTTTGATGGAAGAAGGCGGTGAGAGCAAATGAATATTGGGTCCGGCATCGAGGGTGAAGGCAAATGATGTTTGAGTTTCCTTGCGGAATTGTATCAGTTTTCGGATAATATCCAGACTCATTGGACTCATCATTATAAGCGAGGGAATGGAACTTATCATCATGGCATGTAGCGACAAAGCTTCATTTTCAACATAACGGGCAAAAAGTTTCCAGTTTCCATTTTGTAGAATAAAATTTAGTGTTTCAAAGTTGCTTTTTGCTTGTTCGTAACGGGCTTCTGAAAAAGGATGACCGTTCATCAAAGTATATCCTGCCAAACTTGAAACAGCTTTAGGTTGGTCATTCACAATAAGAATGGTATCCTGAATATTTTGAAAATTGGGATGAATATTGTGTTTTAGTTTTTGAGCAAACAAATCGGACGAGTCAGGATTCAGGCTGTTTTTCCCCCATTCAACCCATCCTCCGTAAACAGAGCGTCCTGCACTTTCCGAACCTATTCGAGCCAAAAAGGATGCGTTTCTAAGAAATTGCATTTCCGGTATTGGTATTTCCGATAATTGTGAAGCTATTTCTGTTAGTCCGAGAGCAATAGCTCCAACACCTGAGTCCAAGGAAACAATTCCTGAAGAAAGCGGAAAATTACTCTGTGAACTTATTTTCACCGAAGCATTTTTCAGAAACGGAATAATTGAGTGAAAATCATTCAGACAGTGATAGATTCTCTTCTCGAATAGAGTTTTGCGTTTGTTATCTAACCAGAATTCAAGAGAGAATTCCGATGATGGGGAAAGTTCTAGGCGTGTTTGGCTAACTGTATTTTTGAGGGTAAGGCTTAGTGATGGGTTTGCTGGCGTCTGCCCCGGTTTTTTTTCCCAATATTTTACAATGGCAATGTTGGATGCGCATTGCCATTCTGCATTCATCTCTGTAGAGAGCTTTTGGAAACGTAATTCAGAAAACGGGTTCATAATTAATAGGTTAGTTAAAGTGAAAAAATGTACAAATATTTTTTGTAAACAAATAAATTCGAAGAAATAGTACATAATCTTTCCAGATAATCAGAGTCATATTGCCACAACTCAAATAGCATTGCTGCGATTAGATAATCTGCTTTTTATTTCTGTTTTTACCCGAGAAAGATTATATGATGTAGAAGTCCTTTTTTTTGATTTTAGGTTGCAATTTGTAACCCAGATGCCGGAAAATTATAAAACGAAGGATTTTGAAGGCACCTTCTCCTATTTACAGAAGGTGTTGGCTATTGGAGAACTACTCCACAAGTCTGTTTTTAAGTAATTTATAAGTTCTGAAAATATGAACCGCTTCATTGATTATGCTTTGCGCTATTTCTGAAGCGCAGAGCAAACATTGCGGGTTCTTTTCTGAAAAGTAATCCATGTTCTTTTTTCCAAACGATTTTGTAAAGCAAATTTCGTGCAAATTTTATTTGATATCCATTTATGCAAGGTTGAAGGCAATGAACTGGAAACCCGAAATTTTCTTCCCGGAATGATTCTGTTTTCCGGAATATTTGAATGTAACTTCAAATGTTTCCAGAGCCAGACCGAGCCCGATGATGGCAATGATGAATTACCCGATATCCAGTGTAGAGGCATTTTTTCGACGTTTTTATTCATTCCTCCAAAAGGTTTCTTTGGAAATATGGCAACTTTTAATTACCAGATGGGACGTTCTGTTAGCCGTGCCATATCATTTTTCCTTTCATCATTTTGGCTTAATTTCGGAATTAGGATCTTTGTCGAGAATAGCAGGATCTTTTTTCTTTTTGTTGTCCATTTTTGTAATTGCCTGTAGTGGAATGTTTGTTGTGATTGAATTTTATATATTGATTATAAGCTAATTATAATTATTCAGAATTCATTTTTTCTTTTAGTTTCGTGGTGGTTTCTATTCTGTGAGAATTAAAAATCTGTATTTTTTCAGGAAGGCTAAATTCTCCCAATTTTTTTTGGTTGAGAGCCTGGGAAGGATCTCTGTTCATCTTTTTAGTTCAAAAAGGGGACAAACTGGTCTAAAATGGTACTAAAAAATGAAGATTAAGTAGAATATGTCATTAGAAAACAAAGAGACAATTTAATAGGGTATCAATAAATCTCATTACAGAAAGGGACTCCATTAAATGTCAAGAAACAGTCGGAAGAGGCCTTATTTTTACTTCGTGAAATTTGAGGCAGGGCTTTTTTTAACCCAAATCCGTTAATAGAAAATATGGCTATTGACGGATTTGGGTTAAACAGAAATTTACCCTATCAACAATCCCAAACCCAGCAATAAATCAGTGGCCAGAACCATGATAACATTACTTCCGAGTGCAGGAATCAATTGTTGGTTGTTGTTATAATGCTTCAGCGCTAAGGAAACTGCCTTGTAGGCAAAAGGAAGCGTTAGAAACGCGATGGAAACCCACCAACTTGTTAAACTCATCAAAGGCATCAGTAAAACAGTCATATACGTAAGAATAACCCCCAGTGTGTAAATCCATGAGGATTTTTTGCGACCCATCAGAATTACCAAATGCCGGCGACCGCCTTTTTTGTCTGCCTCCATATCTGGGAATTCATTGATAAATAGCAGAAGCGAAGTGAGAATTCCTGGTGGTATGGAAACCCAGAATACCGGTTTTGGAATTAACGTTCCGATGCTTTGTCCCGGAACAGCGGTGAGTGCAACATAGGTTCCAATCACAACCAGACTGCCAAGTGTAAGTCCTGAAAAAAATTCGCCCAGAGCATATTTTGCCAGGAAATTCGTGTAAAACACAATGGTAAATCCTCCCAAAAGCATAATCAGCAAAATGGAAAGATGAGCTATAAAGGCGAAGTAAAGGCCAATCATTGTTGATAAGAGCAGAGTGCAAATTGCAGCAAACAAAACTTGTTGTGGCGAAGTATTACCTGAAGTCAGCATTCCGCTACCGCCGTTGAATGGTGTACGGACGGTTTCGAAGTCGATACGGGTTTGATAATCGGAATACTCGTTAAAGAGGTTTACCGAAACATGTGCTGAAATCATGGCAAGCACTAGTAATATAGCATAAGTCCAGTTGAGACTGTTTTGCATACCGGGATATTTTAAGGCTGCCGAAATCCCGATAAAGGTTAATAAAGCAGCTAAAATTAGGAAGTTGGCTCTGGTTTGTGCCAACCATATCTGAAGTGTACTTTTGTTTTTCATAATTTTTAAGTGAAATGTGGAAAGGTGAGAATTGTGATTTTTTCTGTGAAGAATAAATGTGTACCAATATGGTTAAGTGAAGAAAGCAGACATCCCTGATGAATCTGGAAGGCACTGATCCTTAAAAGTCTTTGGCTTAATAACATTAAATCGTTTATTCTGATTATCTCCTCTTTTCATATACCAAAACGGGTTGAACTCCAAGTTTTTTAAGAGCCTGGCGGGTTTTGGGATAATCGCGGGTAAAGCCCAGGATAAATCCGCCGCCACCCGAGCCGCAGAGCTTCAAATGATACAGGTTGTTTTCGTTCCCTTCACTCCATATCTCCGGGAATTCTTCGGGAATCATAGGTCTAAAATGGGTAAACTGAAATTGGGATAAATGTTTTAAGGTGGTAAAAAACTGTTTACTATTTCCCGAAAGGAGTAATTCGATAGTGCTGTTTACCAATGGAATATATTCATCAACAATGAGTTTGCGAAAGTCGGTTTCGTTACACCATGAAAGAAAAGCATTAACATAAGTTTCTGTTTTGCCGTTTTTATGGGTATTAATTAAAAAAACGGCACCTTCTTCTTCAAATTTATGAAGGGGAATTCCGGTAATAGTTACTTTGCGGTTTCCTTTGTGAAGAAGCGGAAATTTTAAGTAAGCATTCAGTGGGTCAAAGCCGGAGCTTTTTCCGTGAAAGTAGGATTCCATGGTGGAAAACAGTGCTTTTAACTGACTGATTTCACGGGTAGTAATATGACGTGAGCTTTCAATATGTTTACGTGCATAGCCATGATAGATGGCTGCAACCAATGCTCCTGAGCTTCCAATTCCATATCCGGCCGGAATGGTTGATTCGAAATAAAGACCATTGTGCAAGTCCACATCCAATTGCACAAAGTCGAAATCGGTTGAGGTGAAGTTGTTTTTTAGGTAATTTGCAAAGCGTTCGAGATTTCTATTAGAATTTTGAGCTTGTATCAGGTTTGTATATTTATCGTCGCCGATAAAGCTCAGTTCGCCCGTAAAGTGTGTATATGGAATAGATAATGCCTTAGAACCCAATATAATTCCATATTCACCAAAGAGTAGAATCTTTGCATAGAAATGTTCGTTCATGCTTGATTTCGGGATACAGCGTTTAGGTTTACGGGGCCGTCTCCAATTTCATCTTCCAAAGCATACAGAATTTTTGTTTTGATTTCTGAACGGATAAACTCTTGTAAAAGTTTGGTGGAGGAAGGAGGTGAAAGTAAATGAATATTGGGTCCTGCATCGAGAGTGAAGGCAAACAAAGTCTGAGTTTCCTTGCGGAATTGTATTAGCTTCTGGATAATATCCAGACTCATTGGATTCATCATTATAAGCGAGGGAATGGAACTCATCATCATGGTATGTAGCGATATAGCTTCATTTTCAACATAACGGGCAAAAAGTTCCCAGTTTCCGCTTTGCAGAATGAAATTCAGTGTTTCGAAGTTGCTATTTGCTTGTTTATAACGGGCTTCTGAAAAAGGATGACCGTTCATCAGGAGATGCCCTGCTGAACTTGAAACAGGTTTAGGCTGATCGCTCACAATAAGGATAGTGTCCTGAATATTTTGAAAATTGGGGTGTACCTTGTGCTTAAGCTTCTGAGCAAACAAATCGGATGAGTCAGAATTCAGGCTGTTTTTTCCCCATTCAACCCACCCTCCGTAAACTGAGCGTCCCGCACTTCCCGAGCCCAACCGGGCTAAAAAGGATGCGTTTCTGAAAAATTGCATTTCCGGTATCGGTGTTTCCGATAGTTGTGAAGCTATTTCTGTTAATCCGAGGGCAATTGCTCCAAAACCGGAGGCAGAAGATGCAATCCCTGAAGAATATGGAAAATTATTCTGTGAACTTATTTTTACCGAAGCATTTTTTAGAAATGGAATAATTAAATGAAAATCATTTAGATAGTGAAAAATTCTCTTCTCAAATAAAGCTTGGCGTTTGTTGTCAAACCAGAATTCGAGAGAGAATTCCGATGATGGGGAAAGTTCCAGACGTGTTTGAGTAACTGCGTTTTTGAGGGTAAAGCTTAGTGATGGGTTTGTTGGAATCTGTCCTGTTTTTTTTCCCCAATATTTTACTATGGCAATGTTGGATGCACATTGCCATTCTGTATTCAGTTCTGTAGTGACCTTTTGAAAACGGAATTCATTAAATGTACTCATAATTAACAAGTTGATTAAAGTGAAAAAATGTACCAATATTTTTTGTAAACAAATAATCTCGAAGAAATTGTTCATCACCTCTCCATGTTACAAGTGCCATATCACCACCCCATGCCCCCAAAGATTTTACGATGCCTTCGAAATCAGAAAAAAGAGATTGCTGTAAGGTCGGGATTCTTATGTGTTGTGAAATTAGCATTTCATGGCGACGAATTGCTGATTCAAATTTATCCAGAGATGAGGTTGAAACTATAGTTTCGGAAAGTGCATCAATTTCTGCCAGTTCATGCTTTGGAAAAAAGATTGTTTTTAATGAACGAAGCACTTCGGTTTCGGTTTTTTGCTTTTTCCCAAGATAGATAAACCAAAGCTTATCACGAAACGGAAGATTTAGTTTCAATGGTTTACTTTGATAGTTGCCTTTGGCTTTACTGAATGAAATAGGGGTATCGGCCAACGAGCAGTTTATATCAGCTCCAGAGCCTCTCGAAACAAGAATGTTTATGGCTATAGGATTCAGATTGAAAATTCGTGACAAATTTACAATAAGTGAAGCACTGCTTCCCATTCCCCAATCGGGAGAAAAATCCAGATAAGTTTCTATTTCTGAAACTGAATTTAGAATTTCTGATTTCAATGTGGTACAGGCTTTGAGTATTTTCTCAATATACAACGCTTTACCGGGGTCATTTGTTTTGATAAATCGTTCTTTGTTCCATGAATATTCTCCTTCAAAAAAGCAATTGTTATAATAAAAGCTTTTCCAGAAGAGCTTGTCAGAGTGTTCTGTACGGGCAGTAATATGTTGTCGGAATTTTGTGGGCAAAAGAATTGCCTTTGCCCCCGACAATACCGCGTATTCTCCCGAAAGCATGACTTTTCCCGGTGCAGAAAATTGTATGATATTAGTACGTGCTCTCATTTCTCAGATTTGAAAGATAAAGTTCAACCTCTCTTATATTGATGGTTTTGTATCTAAACCATTCTTTTGCTTTTTCGGCCTCAGCAGTATTGGCATGAAGTGCTTGCAGTATATTGCTTAAATGCATCTTCATGTGCCCGTGCTGGATTCCTTGTGTTACCAAAGCCTTTATCGCGGCAAAGTTGGAAGCCAGGCCGGCCGAAGCTATTATTGACATCAGTGTAATTGCATCGGGGTTTCCCAGAATTTTTAAAGCTATTTGCGAAAGCGGATGCAAAGTAGTTACACCGCCTACAGTCCCTACCGAAAGGGGCAAGGTCATCGAAAGTGTGAATTGTGAGTTATTAAGCTTAACAGAGGAAAGTGCTTTATAAGTCCCCCCTATCGCAGCCCAAGCATGAATATCTGCTTCAATGGCTCTGGAATCGTTAGCAGTGGCCAGGATCACGGCATCGATACCGTTCATGATGCCTTTGTTGTGTGTTACAGCACGTGAAATATCATTTGTGGCAATATCGAACGCAAGTTTCATTCTTCGGGCAAAGTTCTCAGCATTATCAATGCCTTTAAGTTTGGAAAAAGCGCTAATCGGGCATTCTGTGGTTACAGTAACCAAGCTTTCCGGATTGTGGTTACTCAGAATGGCCATGATGACTTCTGCAGGTATTCCGGTTCTGGCTTCGAGAAATGATGGAAGATGTTTCGCCATTTCTTCCAGGCAGGAATTGATAAAGTTTGCTCCCATTGAATCTGCTGTGCCGAATTTTACTTCTAACTGATAGTAATACTCAATCTTATCAGACAGATTTAAAATATGGGCAGAATAAATTCCCCCACCCCGTGCTTCCATCTTTTGGGTTAGATGAGCGCATTTTTGTTTCATTACCTCTTCTATTTCTGTTTCGAGTACAGAAATTTGTGTTGCATTTCCGTTCCAGAAAAAGTGAAGATGACCGCTTTTTTGCGGAGTTTTAATTTCTGTATGAAATCCACCCTGATTTGCCCAAAATTTAGCTGCTGCAGAAGCCGCTGCTACCACCGAACTCTCTTCGGTAACCATTGGAATATGGTATATTTTTCCATCAACCAGGAAGTTAGGTGCAATCCCAAACGGAAGCATGTGATGAGCCAGTGTGTTTTCGCTGAATTTATCCAGCAAAGAGGCAGTTTCTTTGTCAGGATGTCTGGAAATAACCAGTTGTTCCAGATCAACGCAATTTAAATTGCATTGCTGTGATAAGATAGCCAGTTTTTCGTTTTTGCTTTTTCCTGAAAAAGATTCTATGATATGAGAGTTCATGTTTTTTGATTTAGATTATGACTCGCAACCCAGATGCCGGGAAATTAGAACACGAAGAATTTCGGAAGTACCTTCTCCAATTTGCAGAAGACGCTGATCACGGTAGAAACGTTCTACAGGGCTGCTTTTCAGCAAACCGTGTGCTCCGAAAATCTGAACCGTTTCATTGGCTATGCTTTGTGCTATTTCTGAAGCGTAAAGCTTTGCCATTGCCGATTCTTTTCCGAAAGGCAACCCCTGTTTTTTCATCCAGCAAGCTTTGTAAAGCAGATTTCGCGCAAGTTCAATTTGTAAATCCATATCTGCAAGCTTGAAGGCAATAGCCTGGAACCCTGAAATTTTCTTTCCGAACTGTTTTCGTTTTCCGGCATATTCCAGAGCTGCCTCAAATGCTCCTTGTGCCAGACCTAGCCCGATGGCGGCAATGGTGAGTCGCCCGGCATCCAGGGTGGAGAGCATCACTTTGGGTCCTTTTCCGCGTTCTCCCAAAAGGTTTTTTTCGGGAACATGGCAGTTTTCAATTACCAGATGAGACGTGTCGGTAGCACGCCACATCATTTTCCCTTTCATTGGTTTGGCTGTAATTCCGGGGTTGGGATATTCGGCAAGAATAACGGAGAGCTCTTTTTGTTCGCTATTAATTCCTGTAATTGCCTGCAATGTAACCCCTGCCGTAATAGGAGAGGATGCATTAGATATAAACATCTTTTCACCATTCAGAATCCATTCATTTTCTTCCAGTTTTGCAGTGGTTTCTGTTCCGCGAGAATCAGAACCTGCGTTTTTTTCGGTAAGGCCAAATGCCCATAAATGTTCTCCGGTGGTGAGCTTGGGAAGAAATTTCTGCTTTTGCTCTTCCGTTCCCCAGTTCAGGATGGGTGCAATTCCTAATGCATTGTGAGCCGAAATGGTTGCAGCCTGCGAACTATCGACTCTGGCAAGTTCTTCAATAGCAATGATGAAGGAAAGATAGTCCATTCCATGACCACCATATTTTTCGGGAACAAAAGCTCCCAATAATTTCTCTTCCCCCATTTTTTTAGTTAGCTCAACAGAAAACACTTCCTGTTCGTCCAGCTTTGCAGTAAGCGGGGCAATCTCTTTTTCGGCGAAAGCCCGGATGCGTTCTCTGATTTTGTGATGTTTATTATGTAAAAGCGGATGACTTACCATGTTTAATTATAAGTATTTAATATGTTTGTAAAAGTGAGTAATGGTTGTCCGGGAATGATTTTTGCTCCCTGTTCAACCAGAATTTCGCCAATGGATGCATCAAAAGCTGCTGTAATCTGATTTTCCATTTTCATAGATTCAATAACCAGAAGCACTTCGCCTTTATGAATGCGATTTCCCTTGTTTACCATAATATCCACAATTCTCCCATATAATGGTGATTGCAAATCTTTCTGAAAATTATTTTGTTTGTTGGATGACTTACGTTGCAGATATTTTAAAACTGGATTTTTTGCTTTGAAAAAATGATTCTGAATCGACAAATTCACAATAAAAGGAGTTTCTACACTCCAAAAAAATATATGCCTGTAATTTTGATATTCAAATGTAGTCATTTTTTTTTGAATATCAAAATTTTTTAATTCAATTGTGAACAAGTTGGTTATGATAGTCCAGCTATTAGGTGGTTTTTCGTGGATAATAGATCTTATTTTTTTTTGCTGAAAATGAAAATTGACTTCGGGAGATAATCTCCAACGCCCTTTTGTTGGCAAGTTTTTTTGGGATTGTCTTTCGTTTAGCCCAAAATAAAAAAGCATTGCAAAAGCCGCAACAACTTCTGGTTTTTTGGCAATAGAATTGAATTCATTCTCAATAGCTTGAAGAATGTTTTGATGGTTTTGTTTCTGCCATTGGGTGGAAATATTATTTGCTGCAAAATCTTCATGTTTAAGTATTTCCAGAAGATAAGTCAGATTGGTTTCAATCCCTAAAATAGTGCTCTCGTTTAATGTTCGTTCCATCTTTTGTAAAGCTTCCGGGCGATCATTTCCCCAAACAATTAGCTTTGCCAGCATGGAATCATAATCAGGCAGAATGAGCGTTTTCCCGTCCAGAAATGTTTCAATTCGCAAACCAGAGAGTTTTGGGAATTTCGCAAACTCAATGATCCCGGGGGTAGGCGCAAAGTCAAGTTTTGGATTCTCGGCACACAGGCGTACTTCAATTGCATGACCGTTTTTCCGGATATCGCTTTGTGAAAAAGGTAAAACTTTATTTTCAGCAATCCGGATTTGTTGTTCAATAATATCGATGCCCGTAATCATTTCGGTTACGGGATGCTCAACCTGGATGCGGGTGTTCATTTCCAGAAAATAGAAATTTTTGTTGATGTCCATCAGAAATTCAACAGTGCCAGCATTATAATAGCCCGACTTCCGGATAATCTCTATCGCAAAATCGGTTATTTTTTTCCGGGATTCATTGCATAGGATTGAAGCCGGAGCCTCTTCGATGATTTTTTGATGACGACGTTGAACCGAACATTCCCGTTCGAACAGATGTACAATATTTCCATGAACATCAGCAAGAATCTGAACTTCAATATGGCGTGCATTTTCAATCAGTTGTTCCAGAATAATTTGCTTGTCGTTAGAATAACGTTGAATTTCTGCAAACGAATTGGCAAAAATCCGCTGAAGTTCTGTCCTGTTTTCTACCTGAATCATTCCTTTTCCGCCCCCACCTGAAGGTGCTTTTAAAATAGCCGGGAAAGAATGAAATTGGTTGGTTTCTTCCAATGAGCTAACAAAAATGGCTTCTGGTACAGGAATCCCGAGTTTACGTATAAACTCCCGGGCATTTTGTTTGTTTCCCATCATCCGGATAAGCTCAGATCCAGGGCCAATGAACACTATTCCGGCTTTTTCGCATGCCAGAGCAAAGTCGGTATTTTCCGATAAAAAGCCATAGCCTGGATGAATAGCATCACAGGCAGTTTGCTGAGCAATTTCAATCCACTGGTCAATATTTAGCCAGGTTTCGATCATCGTGTTTCCTTTCAGGGTAACGGTTTGATGAGCCTGATTTGCATAGGTAGGCATCCCCTCTTCCAGAGTGGAGGCAACTACACTTTCGATACCGAGTTTTTGTGTCGTACAAAGAATTCTCTTTGCAATTTCTCCCCGGTTGGCAATCAATATTCTGCGTATATTTCTAGTTTTTAGCATTATTCCAGATGGGTTCGCGTTTTTGCAAAAAAGCCTTCATTCCTTCAATTCCCTCGTCCGATAGCCGTGCCTGCGCAAGAAACGAAGCCGTCGTATGTTCTGTTTCGTGGTGATATTGGGGCTGTTCCAAAATGCCGAGCAGTAATTTTACCGAAGCAATAGCATTGGATCCACCTCTCCGAATATCGGTGAGCAACAAATAGTACTCTTGTTCAAAATCAGTATATTCTACAATCTTATCAACCAATCCGTTCTTCATTGCCTCTGAAGTGATGAATTCACGGGCAGTAATCATCAGTTGTTTTGCACGGGTATATCCGGTACGCTTCAAAATGTAAGGAGCAATGGTTGCCGGCAATAATCCCAGCTTAACTTCGCTAAAGGCAAAAGTTGCAATAGGCTCTGCCCATACAAAATCACAAGCTGCGGCCAGCCCGATTCCGCCGCCGTAACATTTTCCCTGAACGTAAGCCAAGGCTGGTTTCGGGAGTTCATGAATAGTTTTGAAAAGCTTTGCCATAAGCATGCTTTCCTGCATTATGTTTGGATGTTGTACATCTGCCATCCATTGTAAATCGGCTCCGGTGCAGAAATGTTTTCCTGAACCTTTTAACAAAACCATCCGGACTTTTTCGTTTTGAGCTGCATGACGAAATGCATCGGTCAACTCCTCTATCATGTAGAGATGAAGTGCGTTCCCAACTTCCGGCCTGTTCAGGGTAATTTCAGCAACCCCCTGATCTGCTTTGTATTTTATGTAAAGGTATTCAGTCATGGTATTTGAATTTACATTCTGAAAATGCCAAAATTTGGTTCAGGATAAGTGTGTTGTGAAACTACAGAAAGGGTAAATCCCAGTACGTTTCGGGTTTCTTTCGGGTCAATGATGCCATCATCCCACAATCGAGAAGTGCTATACCATGCACTGCTTTCACGTTCTATCTGAGTTTTTAGGTTTTCGCCAGACTTTTTATCAGGGTTTGATTTTATGTTATACAGAACACTTTCGGCCTGCTCTCCACCCATCACAGCAATTTTTGCATTGGGCCACATAAAGAGAAACCGAGGCTGGAATCCTCTTCCTGACATGGCATAATTGGCTGCTCCATACGAACCTCCGGTAATCAATGTGATTTTGGGTACGGACGCATTGGCAACAGCCTGAATCATTTTGGCTCCATCACGGGCGATACCGCGGTGTTCATAACTCTTCCCAACAATAAACCCTGTACTGTTTTGCAAAAAGAGCAAGGGGATTTTCCGAAAACAGCATAGCTCAATAAAATGTGCTCCTTTTAGTGATGTTTCAGGTGTGAGAAATCCGTTGTTGGCAATAATTCCAACTGTATTCCCCTGAATATGTGCAATGCCCGTAACCAATTCTTTCCCATACTCTTGTTTGAATTCCTGAAATTCACTTCCGTCAACCAGCCGGGCTATGATTTCATGAGCTGAAACCTGCTTTTTTAAATCCAGAGCAGCAATCCCATACAGCTCTTCTGCAGGATAACAAGGTTCTTTGTAGGTTGTCTGTTTTAAATGAAATTCATTTGGAAATGTTTTTACAATGTTTTTGCAGATTTCCAGAGCATGATGATCATTTTCGGCCAGATAATCGGCAACGCCGGAAATTGAGGTATGAACTTCGGCTCCACCCAGTGCTTCGGCGGTGACTTCTTCGCCCGTTGCCGCTTTTACCAATGGTGGCCCTCCAATGAAAATCGTTCCCTGATTACGTACAATGATCGTTTCATCGCTCATAGCCGGGATATACGCTCCTCCGGCAGTACATGAGCCCATCACCACCGAAATTTGTGGGATTCCGGTTGCAGAAATACGGGCTTGTTTGTAGAAAATTCGCCCGAAGTCGTCCTTATCAGGAAATACCTGCGACTGTGCCGGTAAAAAAACACCTCCGGAGTCAACCAGATTAATGCAGGGTAATTTGTTTTCCTCTGCAATTTCAAGTGCCCGAAGATGCTTTTTCAAGGTCTCTTTTACATAAGTTCCCCCCTTTACCGTTGCATCGTTTGCAACGATCATACACGCTTTCCCCTGAATAAATCCAATTCCTGTGATGATTCCGGCCTGTGGAAAATTATTAGAATACTGATTCCATGCAGCAAGTGGAGAAAGTTCCAAAAACGGACTTTGGGAATCAAGCAGGAGTTCAATGCGCTCACGTGCAGTAAGCTTGCCGCGTTCTCGATGTTTTTGCAAGGCTCCCGTTTCACGCTCATTGCTAACGGTTTGTAGATTATGATAATACTCATCCAAAAGCTCCAGATAGAGTTCGTGGTTTTTAAGATAGAACGGATGCTTATGATCGAATGTTGATTTCAACATGTGTACAAAGGATTACTTCAAGACTATCTACTAACAATTCTTATTTGGAATATGTTTAAGCAAACATATCGCTTTTGGCAAAAATATGTTAAAAATCTATCAAAGTGAATGTTGTAAAATTATACGTTCAAAAGATTTCTTTGCTGAAATATCAATCTTCATCTTTTTTTGACTCAGAAGTTGAAGGTTAAGGTGAACGTTATCAATAAATTATAAATTGTTTCGGAAAATCCATGTTTGAAAATTCTTAACAAAGCTGTGCCGATAGCGTTCTTTTCATTAATTTTACACATTCAAATTTCATTTATTACTTGGGGGTTTTGTTGTCTGTTTTAGAACAAGTTACAAATAAAATGCTTTCAAAATGCTTCAGGTTAAGAATGATGTTTGCTATTAAAACGTTAACTATCAATAGATCTCTAACAAAACAAGGGTAATGGAAAAAAGGTGGGTGCTGAAGAAGAAAGGGGAGCCGGAAGTTGTCCGTTGCCTGATGGAGGTTTTGAATGTTAACGAAAGCATTGCGAATCTTCTGGCACAAAGAGACATTACCAATTACGAACAGGCAAAAGCATTTTTCAGACCACAACTTACAGATCTTCATGATCCTTTTTTAATGAAGGATATGGATAAAGCTATCCTTCGTATCGAACAGGCTATTGAAAATAATGAAAGAATTTTGGTTTATGGGGATTATGATGTGGATGGAACGACGGCGGTTTCGTTGGTTTATTCATTCTTTTACACCTTTTACCAAAATATTGATTACTATATACCAGACCGATATTCAGAAGGTTACGGGATTTCTTTTAAGGGGATTGATTATGCCAAATCTACAGATGTAAAGCTCGTTATTGCGCTCGATTGTGGGATTAAGGCCAACGAACAGATTGATTATGCCAATAAATTTGACATCGACTTTATTATAGGAGACCACCATCGTCCGGGAGAATTTCTTCCTGATGCTGTAGCTGTACTCGATCCAAAGCGTACGGATTGTGAATATCCTTACAAGGAACTTTCGGGTTGTGGTATAGGTTTTAAGCTGATACAAGCGTATGCTCAGAAAAAAGAAATTCCTTTCGATCAGCTCGATCCTGCACTCGACTTAGTAGCCGTAAGCATTGCGTCGGATATTGTTCCTATCACGGGTGAAAACAGAATTCTGGCATATTATGGGTTAAAGCTGATCAATAGTAATCCTCGTCCGGGTTTACGAGCCATTCTGAGCCTTAGCAATATTGTACACTCTAGTATCAAAAACGAAAACGGACTCTACTTTAACCGTGAACTCAATGTAAATGACATGGTGTTTCTGGTTGGTCCGCGTATTAATGCAGCCGGAAGAATTGAAAGTGGAAAAAATGCTGTAGAATTACTGGTTTGTGATGATTATGATAAAGCTGTTTTATTGGGTGATCAGATAAACCAATGTAACAACGAACGTCGTAATCTCGACAGTAGTGCAACTCAGGAGGCACTCGAACTTATTTCACAAGATACTACTATACAAGATACATTAGCCACTGTGGTTTACAACCCTAACTGGCACAAAGGTGTTATCGGGATTGTTGCTTCCCGTCTTACAGATACGTATTATCGCCCAACCATTGTTCTTACACAATCTAATGGATTAATCACAGGTTCAGCACGTTCTATTAAAGAATTTGATATTTACGATGCAATAGAAGCGTGCAGTGATTTGCTCGAACACTTTGGCGGTCACAAATATGCTGCAGGCTTATCGCTGAAACCTGAAAACCTACAGCCTTTTCGCGAGAAATTTGAACGTATTGTGCGTCAGATGATCGACCATAATAAACTGGTGCCTGAGATTGAAATTGATGACCAGTTAAATTTAAAAGATATCAACGATAAGTTTTTCAAAATATTAAAACAATTTGCCCCGTTTGGACCTGAAAATATGGCTCCGGTATTTCTTACCACCGGATTGGTAAATACGGGCTATTCACGCATTGTAGGAAACAACCATTTAAAACTCTCCGTAGTTCATCCGCGCATTTCAAGCCTGCCTTTCGATGGAATTGCTTTTCAGCAGGGAGATAAATATCCCGAAATCATCAAAGGAAGGCCATTTCATGTGTGCTACCATATTGAAGAAAATGAGTGGAATGGAAAGGTTACCCTGCAGCTCAATGTAAAAGATATTAAGTTTGAGTATGAAGATGAATTTCCTGAAGAAAAAGGGTATTAGAATTACCCTCTTTATTATTGGCCTTATTTATGCAATAATTGGATTTGGACTAACCTCGGCCTGGCTGGCTGTTAAACTGAAACTTACTAACGACCCCGGAACTGTTGATGTAAATGACCGCTATTTCCAGGAAATGGCAAACAAAGATCTTTACAAAAATACAGGGAACGATACTTTGCAGCAAGCAACTCAACTTGCATTAGCCTATTATAAAACCGCTGTTTTGAGTCAGTTTTATCCTAAAAATGCACAAATGATTATTGATGTTCTGAAAGAAACCGGAGATCCGGTATTGGCAGAACACATGCTGGATGCGGCCGGGGTTTATCTGAAAGACAGTGCTTATTATATGAATCCTGTTTCGAAAGCCATGCAACTGGCTGCTGAAATTAAACCTAAACCTGTTTCTCACAACCTATATCGTTGGATGAATTTGGAAGAATGGCCGGTATTGAAAGAAGCTTTAAGTAAAGATAAACGGGTAATCGATTCGGTGTCAGCGCTTACTGATGTTAGCTCGCGTTTAATTTCTTCAGTATTGATTGCAGAACAGATTCGTTTGTTCGACTCACGTCGCGAAGCTTTCAAAAAATGGATACAACCCCTGAAAATTCTTTCCAATGAAACCACATTCTCCTGGGGAGTTACCGGCGTTAAAGAGTTTACAGCTCAACGGATTGAACAAAATCTGAAAGATAAAAACAGCGATTTTTACATTGGTGAAAAATACGAAAAACTGCTTGAATTTTCAACAACCGATATTTCCGGTGAACGTTTTCAGCGTATAGCCAATCCGAGAAACCATTTCTATGCATATCTCTATGCCGCATTGTGTATCAGGCAAATAGAGGAACAGTGGAAAAAGGCGGGTTTCGATATTTCCAAACGTCCGGAAATCATGGCAACTCTTTACAATGTTGGATATGACTTTTCAAAACCTAAGGCGGATCCGCAGGTTGGTGGTTCCAACATTAATGTTGGTGGTGTGAATTATACTTTCGGTAAATTAGCTTACGAATATTACTTTTCCGGAGAGCTTTCTGAAATTTTCCCATTTCCGGCAAAAGGGAAGTACTAAGGACGAAATCTTTTTTCCTGTTTTCAGCGTAATAACACTTAGAAAGTTTATTGTTGAAAAAATCTGGCGGTACTAAGATGATTTAGACGACGTTCTTTTTGCATGACCCAAGAGAGTCCAAAGTCTAGATTTTGTTTGCTTTGTACGAAAAATTTGAAGCTTTTAACGCCTGTTTCACTTCCTTTTTTGGCTTACAAAAACAAGGTCGAATGATAAATTGTACAGCAAAAGCACAATTGTTAAATAGTTGATAATAAGCATAATAAGTAAGTGTTGTGTAAAATGTAAAAACAGAAAAAGCGTTTACTTTTTTTCAATTCTTTTCTTTACGGTTTCCCATGTGTGAGTAATTAAAAAACTCTCTTCCATATAGCCAATCATTTTTTCGAATTTAACCATAGGAACAGCAAATGATAAGGTGTTTGCCGGCACGCAGGGGCGTGCTGATGGATCAAACATTCCAATTACAGCTCTGGGGCGTTCTTTATCTTTTTCGAAATAGGGATAGTGGATGATGCTTCCGCATCCTGCACCAAAGGGCGCAAAGGTTGAATTCGGTTCGGTTTGATCGAAATTAGCCAGGGTAAACAGTCCCGACAAAACATCGGGTGTTGCAAAAAAGATTACAACTGCAGGTTCGTCCGATTTCTCAAGCTTATCCCAGCGTTTGAAAACGATGTAGCTGTCTTTGGCTTCTGTAATTGTATGCTGATGTTTTAAAAATTTCTGCACCATTTCAGGAGTGCGTATATAACGTTCTCCTTCCAGTTGTCCTGGAATTCCGCACGACAGAAAATATTCAAAGTCAGGACGAATCGTATCTGCAAAACCTAAATAACGCTTTGCACCGCCACATGCAATGGCTTCAGCATCATAGGCAAGCGATTCTCCGTTTCGGACTTTTGCCAGCTCGCAAATCAGACAACTCCTGCCTTTAGGGCGATTTGCCAGTGTTGCATTTCCGGCTTCTTTGCTGTAATAAAACACAATTGGCAATCCGGTACTTCCAAAGTACTTTTGCCAGAGGTCAAGAAAGGTTTGCTTTAGAATTTGATCCATGATTGCTTTATTTTATGTGGAGGATGACCGTCATATTGCAAAACGGTATAATTCTCTTACAAATATATACCAAATACTTTTCCATAAATGCTAAAGCCCTGAACTGGGAATACCAAATCAGGGCTTTAGATAGAACTATGATAAATTGATTACTTTACAATCGAAGTAAGTTTCAGATGGAGTTCATCAAGTTGTGCCTGATTAATGGATGAAGGTGAATCGCTCATAATGTCGCGGCCGGCATTGTTTTTTGGGAAGGCAATAAAGTCGCGGATGCTGTCAACTCCGGCAAAGATGGCACAGAAGCGGTCGAAGCCAAAGGCTAACCCTCCGTGTGGAGGTGCACCGTATTCAAAAGCATCCATCAGAAAGCCGAATTGTTTTTGTGCTTCTTCGTCACTGAAGCCTAAGAGGGTGAACATCTGTTTTTGCAACTCACGGTTATGAATACGGATGGAGCCGCCGCCAATTTCCACACCATTTATCACCATATCGTAGGCATTAGCGCGTACCGCTCCAGGATTGCTTTCAATCAATGGAATGTCTTCTGGTTTGGGTGAAGTAAACGGGTGGTGCATTGCATAGTAGCGTTGAGTTTCTTCATCCCATTCCAACAATGGAAAGTCAACTACCCACAGTGGAGCATACACTTCCGGATTACGCAATCCCATGCGGGAACCCATTTCGAGGCGTAGTTCACACAAAGCTTTACGGGTTTTGTGTGCATTTCCGGCAAGAACCAGAATTAAATCGCCAGGTTTTGCATTGAAAGCATCAGCCCATGTTTTCAAATCTTCAGGAGTGTAAAATTTATCTACGGAGGATTTTAAGGTTCCATCAGCATTGTATCTTAAGTAAACCAAACCGCTGGCACCTACTTGCGGACGTTTCACAAAATCGGTAAGTTCATCCAGTTGCTTACGGGTGTATTCAGCACAACCTTCGGCACAAATACCTACAACCAGTTCTGCATCATCAAACACCTTGAAATCTTTTCCACTTACCACATCATTCAGTTCTACAAACTTCATATTGAAGCGGATATCAGGCTTGTCGCTACCATAATATTTCATGGCATCGGCAAAAGGCATACGCGGAAAAGCACCCATTTCCATCCCTTTCACTTTCAGAAAGAGATGACGGGCTAATCCTTCAAACGTTCCCAAAATGTCTTCCTGTGTTACAAACGACATTTCGCAGTCGATCTGGGTAAATTCAGGCTGACGGTCGGCACGAAGGTCTTCATCGCGGAAGCAACGAACAATCTGGAAATAACGGTCGTATCCCGAAACCATCAGTAACTGTTTATATTGTTGTGGTGATTGCGGGAGAGCATAAAATTCGTTCGGACTCATACGTGAAGGCACCACGAAATCACGGGCTCCTTCGGGAGTTGATTTTATCAGATAAGGAGTTTCAATTTCGATAAAACGAAGATCGTTCAGATAATTACGGGTAAGAATCGCCATGTTATGACGCAATTCCAGATTGCGGCGCAATGGATTGCGGCGCAAATCGAGGTAACGATATTTCATGCGGATTTCGTCACCGCCATCTGTATTGTCTTCGATAGTAAATGGTGGAAGTTTTGAAGAGTTAAGAATATTGATTTCGTTTACCAGAATTTCGATATCGCCGGTAGGCATTTTGGGATTTTTACTGCTACGTTCAGCCACAATTCCGGTAACTGAAATAACAAACTCGCGACCCAGTTGACGAGCTTTTTGGCACAGATCTGCATCGGTATCCATATTGAAAACCAACTGAGTTAAACCATAACGGTCGCGAAGATCTACGAAAGTCATTCCGCCAAGGTCGCGTGTGCGTTGAACCCAACCGCTTAACGTAACGGTTTGGTTGATCTGTTCGAGTCGTAACTCGCCGCAAGTGTGTGTACGTAGCATACAATCTGTTGATTTAATTTAAGGTGCAAAATTACGAAAAATGAAAGAATTCAAGGAGAGGTTTCTTTCAATCCCTTGCAAGAAGTAAGAAATTAGCGTTGTGTTACCGGAATAGATTTAGCGAAACGTGAAAAGAAGCCAGAAGTGATACCCCAAAAGTGGTCGAAGACCCTTTTGGGGGTAAAGAAAAGAAACACCCCTCAAAAAGTGGTCGAAGACCCTTTGGGTGATGGAACGTAAAAAGACCCTTCAACCCCCTCAATCCCGAAATGTTTACCTTTGCATCAAAATTGAAAAACATGAGCCTGATACATATAGATGGAATGGAATTTTTTGCCTTTCATGGTTGTTTTGCAGAGGAACAGCTAATCGGAAACAAATTTCGTGTTGACATAAAACTAAAAGCAGATACGCAACTTGCTCAACAAACGGATGATCTTTCTAAAACTATAAATTATCAACGGGTATATCATGTTGTGAAACGTGAAATGGCAATAAAGTCGAAATTGCTGGAACATGTGGGAAATCGCATTATCACAGCGATTTATCAGGAGTTTCCACAGGTGGAACATGTAGAATTAAAAATATCAAAACTCAATCCACCTTTAGGTGGAAAGATGGACGCAGTGGCCGTTACATTAGAACGGTGATTCTTTATTCGATAAACAATAATCCTCCTGCGTCAAACAATGGAGCATCCGATAATTCGAAAAGTTTACAGTTACTAAGTGCTATAAATTGCTCGATTTCTGAATTTTGTGGATGATGCTTTAGTGAGCCCGTTATCACCAATGTATCATTGATTAACCCACATACTCCACCTATAAAACCATGATTCAAACCTGGTAAAACAATGCCTTCTGCATTTACAAACAGGGCTTCCAAATTTCTAGCTGTAAGTTTTTTCAATATTCCGGCATCTGAAGTGAGAAACCGATTGCCGGGTAATGCCATGGTAGTACAACGTGCATACCCTTGCTTTACGTCAATTGCTATTTTATCGTGAAAAGCGTTTTTTATGACACTATCTGTTAGAATTTGTCTGTGGATCAGATAGTTTTCGCTTGTTACGCAATTATATGCAGATGTTTCGGGATAATGGTTGCCTGTTTTCTTTAATCCTGCAACAAGCTCAATCTTTTTTGTTTGTAGTTGAAGGATAATATCTGAAGGACAATTAGGTGCGTAAATCAGTCCGGAATCTGTTTTGCATAAGAATAAATCGGGATGACCGCTTACGGCATCGTAAACCAAACCTCTGGCAGAGAACAACAACACTTCACACATCTTTTCGAGTGTACGAATTGTTTCTTTAGGTAAACGATAGTCGGCAATGCAAATCATCCGTAAAAAATCAGAGTAACATAATTAAATAAATGTATAACGGAATTTCCGTCCTTCCATGTCTGTATTTCCTTTGAGACGGACGTTTTTAAATCGTTCTGTTAATATTTTACGGTTGCAACCTCCATATCCGGCTGCATTTCCAAGCTGGACAGGAGCAATTTCCAGTATGATTCCTCTAACAGAACCAGGGTTCTGTATCTTCTGAAACTCCTTTTTCCAGATTTCGGTTTCGACAAGCTGGCGAAACGAAGGATGAAAAGGTCCGGCAACAATTGACTGACATTCGGTTAGTTCTTCGGAAGGATGAAGTCCCAAGCGGATCACTCTGACATTGTTTTGCTCGAAAAAGCAAAGCAGTTCTGCCGACCAGTCTATTGCTTGCTCCAAGCTTAACGGAGAATAGTGATGGTTTCGGAAAAGAGTCTCCAGTTGGGTTTCTTTGATTACCAGCGTAGGATAAATACGGGTTTCGGTTGCTCCCAGGCGGGCAATTTCATGGGCGGTTTGCATCGATTTTTCGAAAGTGTCAGAGGGTAATCCAATCATCATTTGCAACCCAAGCTTAAAGCCAAACTGATGAATCAATGCAGAAGCTTTTTCCACAATCGGGAAATCATATCCCCGTTCCGAAATTTGAAGAACATCTTTGTCAGTGGATTGTACTCCAAGTTCAATCGTTGTTATGGGATAATTCTTCAAAAATTGAAGCTTCTCTTTCGAAATATAATCAGGCCGGGTTGACATTCGGATACCCTGAATGTGCCCATTATTAACATAGTTTTTTGCAAGATCCAAATATGATTTTTGAAGAGAGATTTCCAGTCCGGTGAAATTTCCACCAAAAAAACCAACTTCAATTTCAGCGTTCTTCTTCGGGATGGTTTTCAGGTATTTTTCAATAATATCACGGGCTGTATTGATATCGGGAATGTTTTTTAATCCTGTGATTTTAAACTGATTGCAGTAAATGCATCGATTTGGGCAAGCAAGTTCTGGAACAAAAACCGGTATCGTGAAATGTTTCATCATCACCAACAAAAGTAATTTACGGTTTTGAATCACCAACAACAGGGTGAACTAAATTTGTTAATGATTGTTTAAAAGAATTGAATCTCCTTTTTTATAAAATGAAGGTTCAATTATAAAACGGAATGTTTACTTAATTAAAATGCTTATGTTGAGGAAATTAATTTATGTTGCTTTGATTTCAGTATTTGGAATTATTGTGATGCAAAGCTTTAGTGGCATGGGAAAATATCCCTCGGGAGCAACAGCAGGTCAAACTGGTTCGCCTGGAGATGGTTCAAACTGTTCAAGCTGTCATGGCGGGACTGTTACTCCCAATACAACCGGAATCATTACTCATAATATTCCAGTTACAGGATATGTTCCCGGAAGTACTTACACCATCACTGTAACTGTGAATGGTTCAGGTAAAAAAGGGTTTGAATTGTCTCCTCAAAATGCAACTGGGACACAAAAAGGCACTTTAATGGCTGGCTCAAATACCAATGTTTTGGCAAGTGGTAAGTATATAACTCACCAAAATCAAGTAACTACAGCTTCAGCAGTTTGGTCATTTCAATGGGTTGCTCCGGTAGCAGGTAGCGGAAATGTAACTTTCTATGCCGCATACATTATTAATAAACCAAGCATTTTCCTGACAAACGTAACCGTTTCTGAATCAACAGCAGGTGTTCAAAATCAGGAAATGACACTGTTCTCTGTTTATCCGAATCCTGTTTCAGATAAGTTGAATATTAAATTTTCCAAAGATGTTCAGAATGCTCAAATCTCACTTTATGATTTGTCGGGCAAACAACTGATGGTTGAAAAAGGAATCGGTGGAAATGAATTTTCAACAGACATTACTGCCTTACAAATGAAAAAAGGTGTTTATGTATTGGTATTGAATGATGGTGAAAATCAATTAATTCAAAAAATTATAAAGGAATGATTCTCAAAAGAATATTAGGAATAACAGCAATACTTGCAATGGCATTACTCTATTTTTCCTGTAAGCATGAAACGGTAATCCCAGAACAAAAAGTGTGTTTTACAGCTGATGTACAGCCAATTATAAATGCAAACTGTGCAAATACAGGCTGTCATGATGCAATAACCCATGAAGAAGGGATTGATTTAAGTTCCTATAATGGGATAATGAAAGAAGTAAGTGCAGGAAAGCCTTATGATAGTGAATTATACGACATTATCCGTAGTGGTGAAATGCCTCCTTCACCACGTACTGCACTGAATTCAGACCAAATGAAACTGATTTACGTCTGGATTCTGCAGGGTGCCAAAAATGAGGCTTGTGCTAAATAATAAACCAAGGACACATGTTATGAATAGAGAAAGATTAAAACACACAGGGTTAATATTGTTTCTTTTATTAATAGTTATGGCAGTTTCTCAGGCCTGTTATACAGATAATGAAGAAGAACTTTATGTAAATCTTGGAAATAGCAATTGCGATACAAGCAATGTAACGTATGCACAAACCCTTGCACCCATGATGGCTAATTATTGTAATGGCTGTCATAATGGGAGTTCGGCAGGGGGAGGCTGGAGAACAGATAATTATGCATCCTTGAAAACCTTGGCAAATAATGGGAAGCTGAATGGCGTCGTAAATTGGTTGAGTGGATATTCTCCTATGCCTAAAAATGGGAGTAAACTCAATGATTGTAATTTAAAGAAAATCAAGAAATGGCTCAGTACCGGAGCTCCTAATAATTAATTCAAAATCAGGAATCATGAAAAAATGGCTGAAAGTATTATTGGTACTGGCTGTAATTGGCATAATTGCAGCTTTGTACATTTATTTCTTTGTGTATAATAAGCCTCATCGTGACATTGAGAAAGCAAAACCTGACTTTACGATGCAGGCAGAAATGCTCTACAATGAGTTTACTTCTCAAAAAGATAGTGCAAATACAAAATATCTCGATAAAGTGCTGGAAATTAATGGAAATCTGAAGTCTGTTGAAAAAACCGATACTTTGTCAATTATTGTATTCTCTTTCAACGAAGGAATGTTTGGTGATGAAGGAATACGGTGCACATTACTTCCCAAATACAGGGAAATGGCAAGTGATTTAAAGCCAAATGACATGGTGACAATCAAAGGTCTTTGTCAGGGCTATAATGATACGGATGTTATTTTGGAAAAATGCTCAATTACAAATCCTTAATCTATACAAACCATGAAAACATTATCAATCTTTGTGATGATGCTGATGTTTACAGCATTTAGTTTTGGTCAGAAGTATATGACGAAAAACGGAAAAATATCTTTCTTTTCGGATGCTCCGATGGAAAAAATAGAAGCAAATAATAATCAGGTAAATTGTGCATTGGATATTAAAACCGGAGACTTCGTTTTCAAGGTTTTGATGAAATCATTTGAGTTTGAAAAAGCTTTGATGCAGGAACACTTTAATGAAAACTATGCGGAATCTGATAAGTTTCCCAATGCCAGCTTCAAGGGCAAAATCGTGAATATTACTACAATTGACTTAACCAAGCCCGGCAAATATCAGGTAACTGTTGAGGGCGATTTAACCATACACGGCGTGACTAAAAAAGTCACCGAAAAAGGAACGTTTGAAGTAGCCAATGGGAAAATCAGAGGAGTATCAACCTTCAAAGTAAAACTCTCTGATTATGGTATAAAAATTCCGAAAACAGTAGTAAATAATATTGCTGAAGAGGTTGAAATTAAAGTAGATGTATTGATGGATCCATTCAAAAAGTAATTCTGGAGAAGATATGAACCTGAAAAAAATCACCCTGCTATTTTTTTTATTGACAAGCCTTTCATTGTCGGCACAAGACGATTTAATGAACATGCTTGATGATGGCTCCCAAACAACCAATTATACCTATGCAACCTTTAAAACCACCCGGGTTGTAATTGGTCAATCTATTGAAAATCCTGCAAGTGGAAATCTGAACTTTGTAATTTCTCACCATTTCGGTCATCTGAATGAAGGGGCTTACGAACTTTTTGGATTGGACAAATCTACAATTCGCCTTGGGTTGGAATATGGTATAAATGACAGATTAGCAATAGGTTTGGGCCGGAGTACGTATCAGAAAACAGTTGACGGATCGTTGAAGTACAAAATTCTTCGTCAGTCAACTGGGAAAAGAAATATGCCGATCAGCCTTTCTTATTATGGATCAATCACGATAAACACACTTAAATGGGCAGACCCTGAACGTAAAAACTATTTCTCATCCCGCCTTTCATATATTCATCAATTGCTGATAGCCCGAAAAATTAATGACAGGATTTCTATGCAGTTAACGCCTTCGATTGTCCATAAAAACCTGGTGCCTAAAATTCAGGATCCAAACACAATTTACGTAATGGGAGCAGGTGGGAGAATTAAACTAACCAACCGAATATCACTTAATGCCGAATATCATCACATCCTGAGTTCACAAACATCAAAAGATTTTGATAACTCATTGTCGATAGGTTTTGATATTGAGACAGGAGGGCATGTATTTCAGCTATTTTTCACCAATTCGCAACCTTTGTTTGAAAGAGGTTTTCTCACCGAAACATTGGGAACCTGGGGAAAAGCAGATATCTATTTCGGATTTAATATTTCCAGATCTTTTGTGATCAAGAAACCGAAGAGCTTTCGCTAATTTATTTAAATAATTACGACTATCAAAACTGATAGTCGTTTTTTTCTTATATTTAACAAAACACAAATTAAAATATATAGATTTATTATTTTAAATACTAATGGTTGGTTTTATTAGAAAATATTGAATATTATTTTCTTAATATGTGCGTAATATATTGATGTTGTTTTGGTTATGAGAAACATTAAACAATTTGTCAATTGTTGATAAGTACTTAAAAACAGATTACGACAACCTTTAAATTTGTTTATATTTGTAAATAGTAGATGCAATGTCGTTAAGTTAACGAAAACAGGCTTCCCTGGTTCTCAGGAACCAACCCGAAGGTCACACTGAGCGGGAATCTAAGTGTCTCTTGTTAAGAGCATTTGTCTTTGCTTAACGTAATTACATTGAATAGAGATAAGCAAACATCAAAACCAGCTCTAAAGTTAAGTAAAGAATGATAAATCTAAACCGGGGTATTTCAATTCTCAGCTTATTTTTTTTAGTACTTTTTGCGGGATGTAATAATGATAAACCTGTTAAGAGAAATAACGCATTATGGAAAGAGATAGACCTTCTTAAACAAAAGTATGGTCAGAGTTACATAAATTGTCCGGATAGTGCTGAAAAAATTGCATTCAGGATGCTTCATATTTTTGATTCGATAGGAGAAAATATGGAGCGATTAAATACTTATGATAAACTATCTGATTTATATCAATACAGGAAAAAAGATGATATCAAGGCTTTAGACTGTATGACAAAAGCTTTAGAAATCTATTCAAAGCATCCTGATTTGCCACTTGAAAATCCGTATTTTTTCATTAATAATGCTAATATTCTTTATCGGAATAAATTATATGATCATGCGATAGAATTATATAAGCAATCTTACACAATAGCGAAGAATCAGAATTGTGTTTTTGCGACTTCTCTGGCATTGAGTAATATAGGGTTGGTTTATAAAGAACTTGGCAAGTATCCGTTAGCGATTAACTATTTCCATAAGTCTAACAATATTATTAAAGACCCAAATGATATAGTTAAAGCTCAGTATTATTACTATCTGGCATCGGTCTTTTTTAAATTAAGACAGGCAGACTCTACGGATTACTATTGCAGGAAATCGAAGAGTATTTTAGATGTTTTTGAAAGAGATAGCCTGTATGTTAAAGTTATTGATAAAGAGCCTTTTGCAATTGCATTTTATGAAATAGAATCAGATTTCTATAAATTGATGGCAGAAAGAGAAATTCTGAATAACCATTTTGGAAATGGACTTGGCTATTATAAGCAATCATTACAAAGTGCAAGGTTAGCAGGATCGGAATCAAGACTTTCAGAAGTGTATTTTGATTTGTCTCAATCGTATTTGCAATTTGATAATTCGCAAATGATTGAAAATTATGCTGATTCCGCAATGCAAAATGCAAAATCAGTATCAAACATATCCTTACAGTTAGATATAAGTACATTCTTAACATCCTATTTTGCCAAGAAACAAAATGCAGCAAAACGAAATTATTATCTTTCAAAATCAGAGAGTTTAAAAGATTCGATAATTCAGATTTCATCGAGAGATGAAGTAGTACAGAATAAAATCATTCTTGCATCATCTCCTCTGATCCTTTCAATGAAGAATCTTAAGCAATCACAGATGAATTACAAATCAATTATTAAGCAACAATATTTTATTATTGTTCTGTTAGTTGTTGTGATAGGAATGTTGGTGATAATTAGATTGATCATTTATTATCAGAAAAGAAAAGTACATCAGATAAATAAACAATTAGTTAAGCGAACGTCAGAGATTTTAGAGTTAGAAGATCAGCTATTGAGCAGTAATTCAGCAAAGCGAAATGATCAGCTACTGGAGAAACTTGAACAACTAATGAAGTCGGAAATGTATTTCCTTGATAGTGGACTAACGTTAGTGGAACTTTCTGGTAAGCTCAATACAAATCAAACTTATCTTTCTCAACTAATCAATCAGCATTACGGAGTTAACTTTAATGACTACATAAACGAGCTTAGAATAAAAGAAGCTTGCAAGCATTTAAACAGTGATGAGTATCGAAATTATAAAATTGAATACCTTGCCGAAATTGTAGGGTTTAAAGGAACGTCCACGTTTTATACCGCGTTTAAGAAGTTTACAGGTGTAAGCCCTTCTACGTATAAGAAACTTAGTCTGGACGCTGTTAAAGGTCAGATTGGCATGTCTTCGTTAGCGTGTTAGCTGTTCTGGTGATGTAATACCTTTATAGAGATAAGAGTCGAACGGATTGGTCGGTTTTATTCTACTTGTTTAGGAAGCTAAGACAGTCTTTTTTACCAGATGAGATACCTTTTGAACAACCTCTTATTGTGCTTAAAATAGTAAAGAATATAGTGCAGAGAGAAAAGAATTTTCTTCTAAAATTGTATCTTCGCCACTTATGAATTCATTATCTGAACAAGTCTTGCTTCAAATCACAAACCTTAAAGTTTCGTTTAAAGGAGAAGAAGGATATGTTCCTGCAATTCACTCTGTTAATTTCTCTTTGAATAAAGGAGAGACTTTAGGGGTTGTAGGTGAATCCGGTTCAGGAAAGTCTGTAACATCCTTATCTGTATTGAAAATTCTTGCTCCAAATGCAAAGATAGAGGAGGGTGAAATTTTATTTCGAAAACGGGATGAAAGTATTGTAAACTTACTGAAACTTACTGAAAATGAACTGCAAACAATTCGGGGGAATGAAATAGGAATGATTTTTCAGGAACCGATGACTTCGCTGAACCCGGTTTTAAAATGCGGTTTCCAGGTGTATGAAACATTGATGAAACATAAAAAACGTTCATTTCGGGATGCAAAGCAAGAGGTAATTCAATTATTTAAAGAGGTATTGCTTCCCAATCCGGAACGTGTATTTAATGCGTATCCTCATGAACTTTCGGGTGGTCAAAAACAACGTGTAATGATTGCGATGGCGATTGCCTGCAAACCACAGCTTTTAATTGCAGATGAACCTACTACAGCTCTGGATGTTACAGTGCAAAAGTCTATTCTGGAGCTTATTCAGTCGCTTCAGCAAAAATATGGAATGGCAGTTTTGTTTATCTCTCACGATCTGGGCGTTGTCAGACAAATCGCGCATCGGATTCTTGTAATGTATAAAGGAAATATTGTTGAACAAGGAGAGTCAAACATTATCTTTAATCAACCTCAGCATCCATATACCAAAGGCTTGATTGCATGTCGCCCAACCTTAGGTCTTCGACCTGATAAATTGCTGACAGTAAGTGATTTTATTACCGGAAAATCATCTGAAAAGGTTTCATCCGATAACTGTTCCGGAGTTGACAGAAAAACGGTACATGAAAGTCTTTACAGTAAAGCTCCTTTGTTAAATATTGAAAATCTTGAAGTTAAATTTGTAGTAAAGAAAAACTGGCTGGGTAAGCTAACCGAGGAATATACTGCTGTAAATTCGATGAATTTTTCGGTATTTAAAGGAGAAACACTGGGATTGGTTGGTGAATCCGGCTGTGGCAAGACCACTCTTGGAAGAGCAATTCTTCGATTGATAGAATCTCGTCAGGGTAAAATTGTCTATGATGGAATTGATCTCAGATTGCTTTCAAACAGCCAGATGAAGCAGATGCGTCGTAAACTTCAAATTGTATTTCAGGATCCATATTCATCACTTAATCCCCGAATTAGTATTGGAAATGCTATTTTAGAACCTTTGAAAATCCATAAGCTGGCGGGAGATGAGCGTCAGCAGAAAAAACGTGTTGAAAAATTACTTGAAAGGGTTGGGCTGGAACCAGCTCATTTTTATCGATATCCTCATGAGTTTTCAGGAGGGCAACGTCAACGGATTTGTATTGCAAGAGCATTGGCAATGGAACCGGAATTATTGATTTGCGACGAATCAGTTTCGGCATTGGATGTTTCTGTTCAGGCTCAGGTTCTTAATTTGTTGAATGAGCTAAAACATGATTTTAAACTTACATATATATTTATTTCGCATGATTTGTCGGTGGTAAGCTATATGAGCGACAGGGTGATGGTGATGCAAAAAGGGAATCTGGTAGAACTCAAAGAAGCGGATGAACTCTACAGAAACCCTGACTCGGAATACACCCGTAAGCTTATACGTTCAATTCCCGGATCAGAAAGTTTTCGTTAGTTTCTTGTTGGGTATAAATTCCATTGTAAACAATACTTTGAACTCTGGATAAAAAAACAGAACTTTGCACCGTCTAAAAAAAGCGGTGTAAAATCGTAATTGCTTAATTTACAATAGCTAAATTTTATGAAGGTTCAGGTATTTTCGGAAATCGGAAAATTAGAAGGAGTTATTTTGCACAAACCAGGGCGCGAAATTGAAAATATGACTCCCAAAAATGCCGAACGTGCTCTTTACAGTGATATCTTAAACCTGTCGATAGCTTCTTATGAATACCAGCAGCTTTATGATGTATTAGGCAAGTTTACGAAAACCTTCGAAATGGATAATCTTCTCATAGAAACACTTAAAAACGAGAAGGTTAAGCGAGATCTGGTTTATAAAATCTGTGTAAACGAAAATGCATACCCTATTTATCATGAGCTTCTGGCGATGAACGAAGAACAACTTGCCTGTGCTTTGATAGAAGGTGTGCAAATGCAAAAGGATAATCTTACCAAATTTTTGAGTGAAGACAGGTATTCTCTTCAGCCTCTTCACAATTTTTTTTACATGCGCGATGCTTCTGTTTCTATGCATAATCAGGTACTGATTTGCCGTATGGCCAATGTGGTGCGCGACAGAGAAGCTCTTATCATGGAAACTATTTTTATGCATAATCCGAACTTCAGCCATAAAGTAATCAATCCTACGGCTTTTAAAGATTTTGATCCGGACATTACAATGGAAGGCGGCGATATCTTAATTGCCCGCGAAGATGTGCTTGTGATAGGGTTAAGCCAACGTACTAATTCGAAATCAATAGACTTCCTTATTGAGCGATTTAAAGAAAAGAAAACTCCGATGAATATTGTGATTCAGGAACTTCCGCATAGTCCCGAATCATTCATCCATCTCGATATGGTGTTTACCTTCCTCGATGTGAATGCGTGCATGGCATACGAACCTATAGTAATGAAACATAGTAAATATCAGGCGGTTCATATTCGTATCGATAATGGAAAGGTTGACTTTATTCGTCGCAGAGATACATTATTTGAAGTACTTAAAGATTTGAAATTTGATCTGAATCCGATTATGTGCGGGGGAACCGATGATTCATGGATTCAACAACGCGAACAATGGCACAGTGGTGCCAACTTCTTTGCGATGGCTCCCGGAAAAGTTATCGGTTATGGACGAAATATCAATACAATAGAAGCGCTTAATAAAAATGGGTTCGAGATTTTAACGGCTTCCGAAATTGCATCGGGAAAAACGGACATGAAACATTACGAACGTTTTGTGGTAACTATCGAAGGATCTGAGCTTTCGCGCGGTGGCGGTGGTGCCCGTTGTATGACAATGCCTGTTCGTCGCGAAAAGGTAAACTGGTAACTAAAAAGTTATTGGCTATTAAGGGTTCTTCGAAAGACCTTAATAACCAATAACCTAATCGTAATAAGAGTTCTCTACACTTTTTTAAGTTTCCATTTACCGCGATAGAACATATATACGCTCAATATCGTCAATATGCTTTCGGCAATAATTATTGCATAGTAAACGCCTCCTGATTCGAGATGAAACGTGATGGACAAAAGATAAGCCAACGGAACTTCTATTATCCAGAAACAGATGAAATTTAAAAGTGTAGGAGTGAAAGTGTCTCCGGCTCCATTGAGTGATTGACTCATGACCATTCCCATGGCGTAAAACAGGAATCCGTAACTTACAATCCGTAAACATTGAACTCCATGTTCGATAACACTTGCATCTTTTGAAAAGAAAGCGATAAACCAGTGGGGAAAGATAATGAGAATAAGTGAGATAATTCCCAAAAATCCCATATTGAAAAATCCGGTAATCCAGGCTGAACGTTCGGCACGGAGTGGCTTTTCTGCTCCCAGATTTTGCCCAACCAGTGTAGCAGCGGCATTACTCAATCCCCATGATGGCAAAAGCATAAATGCGATAATCCGGAATGCAATTGTATATCCGGCAACGGCAGCGCTTCCGAAAATGGAAATGATACGTACCAATCCTACCCAGCTTGCCGTGGCAATAAGATATTGTGCAATACCTCCGGCAGAAAGTTTCACGAGTTGTAGCATGGTATTCCAATGGATAGTTAGTTCATGAAGTCTGATTTTGATTCTGCCTTTGCCGATAATCAGCATGTAAATCTGGAAGAGTACTCCAATTCCGCGACCTGTTGCCGTGGCAATTGCAGCACCTTCTATCCCGAATGCAGGGATTGGTCCCAGTCCAAAAATCAGAATAGGGTCAAGAATGATGTTTATGCTGTTGGCAAGGACAAGAACCCGCAAGGAGATAGCGGCATTTCCTGCGCTGCGAAATACGGCATTGATGATGAAAAGTAACATGATTACCGCGTTGCTTCCCAGCATTATGGCTGTAAAACCTGAGTAATTATCAGCAGCATATTGGGTAGCACCCATCATCAGCAATAATTGCTTCGGAAAAAGGATTCCGGGAATTGAAAAGATAAATGAGGCGAAAATTCCGAGAAATATTGCTTGTATAGCCGATCTGGCTGCCTCTTTTTCATTTTTTTCACCAATACGTCGTGCAACAATAGCAGTTGTTCCGGCACTAAATCCTATGCCAAGAGCGTACACCAACGTCATAAGCGATTCGGTGAGACCTATCGTTGCAACGGCATCGGAACCCAGTTTGGAAACAAAGAAAATGTCAACAATAGCAAAAATAGATTCCATCATCATTTCCAATACCATAGGAATGGCAAGCAGAATGATGGCTTTGCTGAGTCTGAGACTGGTAAAATCCTGTTCGGAGCCATTCAGGGCATCACAAATCAGTTTCCAGTAATGAGAGAAGTTTCGTTTCGAATCAGAATTACTTCTCCGGTTGTGTAAAAGTTGTTTGAGTTTGTTCATTGTGTTTGATTGAGAGATAAAACAAAAAACCCGATCAATGTTTTGCATGATCGGGTTTGTTTATAGTGAAAACGAAAGTTTACTACATGTGCAGAGTGCACAAACCTACCCGATCCGATATTCTCGGCGTAAAGACCATTGCGAGGATGGTGTTAATTTGGATAAGTTTCATAAGACTTTTGCTTTTCAATTTCTGTTTTGCGGCTGCAAAGGTAAGAATAAAGTGCAAACCTCCAAATTAATTTGAGATTAAAAACACAATATCGTTAAAAGAAGAAAACAAGCTTTCCGGTTTTGGAAATTTAGCCTGATAGCAGAACTGAGGGTTAAAACATTGTTTTTATAGCCTTAACAAGATTAAGTTAACGATTATTTAGGGATAAATAATATCAATTGAAAAAATGTAGTAGCCGAATCTTTACACACTTGATTGTTTTTGACATCTCTCCGATTGATTATGATTATAAATTTATGTTATGAACTTGCAATGCCGAAATTTGTATAAACTTACGATGACACTTTGAAAGTAGGAGTGCCATCCGCAAGTCTGCGGAGCTATTTTAGTATTCAACGCCTCTCATTGATTCTGCTACAAGTTCTTCAAACTCCTGGCGCCGGCGCTTTCTGCTTCTGATTATCTGATAAAAAACAAACGTACATAATAAAACAATAAAAACAATCAATCCCAGTATGCCGGCAGCTTTTTCGGTTTCATCTCCCAAAAGAATTCCTTTTCCGAATGCAAGCCGGAATCCAATCAGAAAAACAAGTAAAAACACGAGATACCTCCACGAGATTCTGTTCCCGGGCAAATCATCGTCCAGTTCCGGAGTCATAATTTTCCAATGCCGTAACATGATGGGTAATACCATAATTCCTAAACTTATATTCAGCGCATTTTCGCGCAGCGGAAAATGAGGCATAAAAAATAAAAAGACAGCCAGAGAACCTATCAGCCAGGGATATAATAATTGCGACCGGATAAAATTGTTCCGGTTTTTTTTGTTGATTAATAAAAAACTGTCGGCAGAAGAAAGAATCGCACTTGTTGTGTAATTTCCAATAATATAGAGTATAATAACACACACAGCCGAAAAGAATATTTTGATCTCGGGACCATAATACAACCAGTCGGCAATCAGGTTGGAGTCGTACTGAAAGAAAATAGAACCTATCGCGTATGATGCAAAAAGCCGGTTCAGCGAATGTATTGCCGTCCATAAGAAAAAGAGCTTGAAAAGACTGGTAGTCTGGATTGTTGCGCGGTAAAGCATTATGCAAACAAAGGCCATAATTACACAGAGCAAAGGTGCAGAGCTGAAGATTGTTAATGCCGAATCGGCGTACCATTTACCGGAATCATCCGGCGTTAAAAAGCTTAGCTTATAAAATGTAAGCATGGTGCGTATATTGAATTCCTTTGCCATCAACGCCATCACAAGCTGATACATAAAAAACACAAACAGATAGGAGAATATGTAAACAATGGCTGAGTTAAAGAGTATTACCCTAAATTGCTTTGCCTCAATTTTTTGGTTTTCCATTCGTTTTAAGATTTATTGATTGATCTGATAACAAAACTGACAGATGTGGGATCTGTTATCGCAACGTGAATTTCAATTCAGTCCGGCTCTTTTCCCGCACAATTTATATTTTGTTTTTTCCGGTATAAAGTAATTGCACCATAAGTAGCTCCCATCAGCATTAGCACCAAAAGTTCACCATCAATTGAGGCCATTCCCCCAACCGGAGTATCGCCGCTATCTTCGGGATTTCCTCCCGGCAAGGGCTGCGAATACGTTGTTGTTGTAATCGCGATAGTTAGTACAAGCAGTGCTATTTTTAAAAAATTTCTCATGTTGTTTCTTGTTTGATTATGTTTTTTAGTGGGTGAAGGGTGAACCGTAAAAAGTGAAGAGAGCTTGCTGTTGGATATTGGCTGTTAGCTGAACTTCTGACTTCATTTCACCTTTCACTTTTTTACAAGATTATCTTCTTCACATATACCTGATTGTTATAGGTAACCTTCACGATGTATATTGCCCTTGCCGAAGAAGTAAGCTGAATCTGGTTGGTCAGGCTACTGGTCGGAGCGCTGTAAATCTGCTGACCCGTAAACGTAAATACTTCAATTTGAGCTTTAACCTCCTTATTACCGAACAATTCGGACGTAAAATTCACATGCAACAGGTTTTCTGTATTATAGCAGATAATCCCGCCTCCGGCAAATTCTGTTTCATCAACACCCGCAGAATTATTTCTGAAATGGATAAGCATATTACGAACCTGCCCCACATTATTGTATGTGAAATTGTATTGCGGATACAAGCGCAGATCCTGAATATAGTTTGACCGGATATCTTCTAAATAGATAGAAATTGAAGCGGGAATACTTTCCAGTTCCGTAGCACGAATCAAATATTTTCCATCCGCCCCTGCCTCAAAATAAACCGGAATCGTTACATCTGCATCTATATATGAAAAAGGAAGAGAGTTGAGCACCATTTTTTCGCCCTGGCATATTGTATAAAGCGCTGGTACCTGAGGGGTTGTTTCCATTATCTTGCACATATCCATCAACCTGTCGATGTCGGCAGTTGCATCGTTGCTAAAGCGAAGAGCAGTTTGTGTGGTAATGTTGTTCCCGGTAACTTTCAGAACGATCATCTGGTCGGTGGAAGCACTTTTATAGAAAGAAGGAGCACTTATATGTGTACGCATCGCGTTTGTAAACGTGAGACTCCCCATGCCAATAGCCTGAATCAGAAACCCCTGACCTGACGAAACATATTGAGTTGCCGTATTTGCCGCACCTCCTCCCATAATATAATATTTATAGGCATTGGTTGCCGGATCGTACAACGAGATACCTCCTTTCAGTGTTGAGGGTAAGAAAGGAGTAACCGCATCCCAATCCAGTATCGACGGATACGGATTACCGACCAGATTCCATCCGTCGCTGTTTTTTGTATAGTTAAAGGTAACATTCCCGGTATTTGTAATTCCGGAAAACTCCTTCGTAACAAAGCCCGTTCCGGCGTTCCAGTAAAAATATCCTTTACCAGGTGCTAACAGTACTGTTTGTGAAGCTATCCCTATATAGCTCGCGGTAGGCTCATTATAATATTTCAGGTAATTGCCGGCAAACATTCCGGACAGTGCATTTGTAACTGGCGAGGAAATCAAATGCCATTTGCCACAACTAAGGTAACGTTGCACTTTCGCAACACCATTTCCATAGGCCACGGTACCATAATCAATCAACGAAGCATCACCGGAAGCATTGGACTTTAACACCAGATTTCCACTTGCTATTTTTAATGTACTTCCCGACGAAACAGTAATGTTTGTTTTCGGCTCTACTTTTATGCCCTGTGATGTTGCAACATAACCAATTACAACAAGCAGTATGGTTAAACCTATATATTTATGTTTCATCTTGTTTTAAATTTATTCACATGAATTGATACCCGTTTAAACTGTCTCGTCGTTCTCTGTCCCTTTTTTATTGTCTAATATTCCCGATACTTCTGTTCTAAAAAACAAACCAGCCTGATTTCATAGCACTTTGTTATTCTTCTTGTACTTTCAATTGTTTATTTCTTTTACTCTTTACCTTATTTTTTCAATTCTTACGCTTACTCCGTATTGTGTTTGCTTTATTGCTGAATTTGCGGATGCTTTGCCATACAGTTTAATAATATCATTTTGATTAAAATTTCCAATTACCTCTACCGTGATCGAGCTTGTTTTGAAATTACTTCTTTGAAGACTAAAAGATCCATTTGACCCTAAAATGCTGGATCCATTTTTATCCAAATAATAATCACACAAGCAATAGGTGTTTGAAGTCGTAATTGCTGAGTCTTTCACTGTATATGAAATCCTGTATGTTCCCGCGGTTGAAAGCGTAATATTCGTATTGCCGGATATCATATAATTTGGATCTACAATCGTTTGAATATTAAATTGAACAGCAGTATAAGTAGTGCTAAGGTTGCTTTGCGTATTACTATATACACTCAGAATTGACGGATTGTAGGTGTTCGCGATTTTCCGAACCAATCCATTGTTCATGGTGACGATACTATCGGATGTTGTACCATTGGGTAATCCTGTAATGTTCAGGTTTGTTCCCCCGGTTGCCACGGTAAGTGCATAATTGTTTTGCGTGAGTGTGGTTACCTGTGTAAGGGTTCCACCCATTCTTACATCATTCTCTACCACATTTAACCCGTTCGAAGCAGTTGTACTGTCTATTTTATTAAGCTGAGAACCCGGGATCTTTTTTACAATACCGGCATTGATAACCATAATACTATCCGTGTTAATACTCCCGTTTGGTAAATTCCGAACTCGTAAGGGAGGATTAGATGCTGAAAAAATATCCAGTTTATAGGCAGGTGTATTTATTCCTATTCCTACATTCCCGTTATTTTTAAAATAAATATCCGAGCCCGAAAGTTTCCATTTACTGGTATCTATGTCTTGTCTGGTCCCTTTCGGATTAAGTAACAACACCTGACCAAAACACTGAATACTAACAATTAAGAGTATGTGTATTAAGAGTATCTTCCTCATTAATGCATTGCCGTATTTAGAGGTTGTTTAACCTGTTGTAATTTAACTACACGCTTTCTTGTATCAACCAGTAACAGAAAGCTGATTAAGCTATCCTGACAATAGTTAAACAACCTCATTTTTATCTATATTTTTATTTAACCCACTGAACTTCGAAAACATCCCCTGCTAAAACAGCCCACTCTGAAGTTGGGGTAAGGGTTACCGTTCCTGCCGATGTAGTGTAGTCTGTATTGGCAATCAGCTTTGCACTATTTCTGAATACCCATACTTTGGATACATTTGCCGGCATATTTGTTACTGTAATTGAGGTTTGTCCCGCGGTTGCTGTAATCGTAACATCTCCACTCTGCATAAGGCTTTCGGTTGCTCTTCTTTTCAGAACTCCGCTTGTGGCATCGGCCACTAAAATGCTGTCAGCTTTCGAACCTGACTCTAAGCCGGTTATCGCCAGGGTATTTGATGCGGTTGCGCCAATTGTTGTCGCTTTTACCAAATTGCCTCCCAATTGGATTGAATCTCCGGTTTTGGTTAAACCATTACTAACCTTCAGGTTATTAAACAGTGTTGCTGTGGAGATGATACGAACCTGACCTGTAGCCGGATTCACCACCATTACACTATCAGTGGTTGTCCCGGATGTCAGCCCTGTGATTTGCAGAAAATTTGCTGCAGTGGTTGCAATCGTTGTAACTTTGGTTAAAGCTCCTCCCAATTCTACTTTTTGACCATTTTTTGTCAATCCGTTTTCTGCTCCGTTTAAATAAGGATTCAGCATTGTTGCGGTATCTGCATACCTTACAAATTTTGTCAGAGTATCGCCCATCTGATGGGGGGTAACAAAAAGTAATGTGCTGTCGCCTTTCGTGATTACAGCTGTTGAGCTGTCGAGTACCCACTTGATGGTACCTTTATTGTCCACTACTTTAGAGGTAACCTTTTGTGCATTCGCAAATCCTATTGCAAACACAACCATAACTGCAAATAATACTAGTTTTTTCATTTTGATTTAATTTTAAATTAGGTTAATAATTGATTATCTGATATGTATTAGCTAATATTTCTGTATTATCTTTATTTCATCGTTCACAACACATGGTATTTCTGCAACGATCACATTTCCGCCAATAACAGGAATCGAAAAGTCAATCTGTATTCCATTCCGGAACAACTGAACGTTGTCAGAATTCAGAATTACCATAGGTGTATTAAAATTTGTTTGTCCGTTTATGGCAACTGTGTAAACTACCTTCTTCATGCTCCCATTCATCACTCCGGGAGAAATTGCTCTTAGCTTACCGGTTGATTTATCAACTGTTAAAATGCTATCGGTCAATGAGCCACTTTGCAATGAGTCGATATAAACAGTGCCTTTTACATGTAATGTTCCCTGGGGAGCACTGGTTCCGATGCCCACTTTTCCTGTTGTTGATGTAAATAGCAGATTCCCGCTTGTAGCATTAAATGTTAGGTTTTTATCAAGAAGCTTGACTGTACGGTTATTATTCAGTGACCCGTCTGCATTGTAAATACTTGTGTCTGAAAGAACGGACTGAGAGGAAGCCCTTATCCATTTTGCACCATCGCTATAATATAGTCCGGGAGTAACGGCTGAGAATCCGGTACCGGATATAGCCGTGTTATAGATTACCATCCCGGCTGCAAAACTGTTTAACGGGGTACTTAAAACGGTACTTCTCAAGGCTATACGAGGTATAATTAATGCTTTCGTGGTATCCTGTATATCCAGCATTGCATCGGGGTGCGGATTGTCGCCTGTTCGATTTATTACTACCTGAGCATTTAACAAGCCCCCAAAAACCATTAGAAAACATATTACAAGTAGTATCCTCATATTTTTAAATATTTCGTATCTGGTTTATTACAGAAGTTTTGCATACGAATCCCAACAGGATAAAAATGTCTGCCGGATTTCTGCAAATAATCCCTGTTGTTTCCTCATTAATTACATTCAATAATGGCGTTAAAAAAGAGCATAGCCCGGGGCAATGCGATATATTTTCGCATAAGTAATGTCCTCATATTCAGTATTATTTTAATGAATGATTTCCATCCTACTGAAAGAAGCTTTGAAACACTCTATTTCACAAATCACATTTTTCAATACAATTTGCTTTTTATGAAATATTATTTGCCAGCTTCTTTCAATACTACCCACATTCCATTTTCTCTATTAAGATCCAACCACAATATACTTTACAAAAAAGGATGGCGGTCTTCCGGTATGCTTATGAAAAGCCATCCGAAACGAAGAAGAGTGTTTAAATCCAACTTCATGTCCCAATCCCTCTATTGTCAGGTTTTTAACAGCATCACCAGCGATTAATTCCAGAGCTTGTTTTATACGGTATTCGTTAATAAGCTGCCGAAAGTTTTTGTGGTAATGATTCATGATAATTACTGATAAATAGGATCTGTTCGTTCCCAGTTTTTTTGCCAGTAATTCTATTGTAAGGTCGGTGTCCAGATATACCTTTTCCACCTCAAGCTCATAAAGAAGCTTTTGTAGTATAGCGGTATGACAATCCGGAAGTTTACTCTTTTTTCTGCAATCCTCACTTAACGAGCACGTTTGATTATATTCTATTTCTGTACTGACCGTAGTATTCTGATATTGAATACTGTCATAAAACGCTGTTACAATTGCAGGAACGGAGTCATCACAGAATTGATCTGTTCCTTCTTCATCGAAATTCTTATTGATTTTCAAATTATTTCCGGAATTACCAGCTTTTATATAATTCAATACGTTTAATAGAAAAAACTCACCCCGGGTTATATTATAAAAATAATGGATAACCTGTACAAATACAAAAAACAAGAGTCCATATAAAAAGAGCTTCGATGTAGGATTCATAAGATATATGCACATGCTTATCAATATATTTGTCGCCAGGATTCTGCGATACTTATTTATTGGATTTTTGCTTTTCGATCCAGAGCTTTTATTGCTTGATAAAAATTTCATAGTTAATACAGTGATTTGAGTTACTAATACATACATTCATTATACGCCTGCTTTCACAGGCATTTTCTGGATGTCTTTTTTACTGTACCAACTGTAAAAAACAACCAAACACTTTTATACCCTGAATATTTTCCGTTTTAGATTCTTTGTGTTTAATATTCATGGCTGCTGTGTTTAATTGTTATATTCTGATTATCATAAGATATTGCATCTTTTCAATGCTGTTGTTTTTTACTCTATTTCTCGTTAGTTTCATGTGTGTGTGTTTAATGTACCAATTAAAAAAATTAATGTGTTTTCTTTTTTCTCAAAACCACACATCGAATACGAATTGATGAGGTTCACAAAATGTGTGGTTTTGGAAGGGACTTTTTATACTACTCACATTGCAACAAGGTCGAAATCAAAAAAATGCTTTTGTACCATATATTATTGTGCATGTTCCAATGCGAAAACGTATAACGTTGTGTTTCTTTTTATTTCATAGGCATTTAATTTCGTAAATACTTGTTTTCTATATTTTTAAATCACTCTTTGTGCCATTCTTGCTAAATAATATTAAGGGGAAAGATAACTGCACATGAAAAATAACCGAATGGCACATTGAATGGTTTTTACATTCATTGTTTTGTAATCATACCTTATGCTATTCCTCGATAAGTATCCATAAAAAAATGAATATAGGAACAACATCCAGTTTGATTTATTGTTTTTTACTTAAGTATTTTTTATACATTTGAATTATTCTTTATTTAAATTATACCTTACAATTGGCTCAACTTATTTGAAATTCAAACAAATTAGCATTGTCATATTTCAATTGTGTCAAAACCGGTTTAGTCCCTTTAACTTCATACAATTTTGCATTGGTATAATTCTTTCATTAATAAACGTAATTTTCACAGTTATGGATACAAACACTTGTTTAATATTATTGTCGTCAACAGATACATTTCACAAATATCAGACGTTATTAAAGAAGTATTCATATTACTTAAATTCTTTTTCCGGTTTCAAATATACCAAAATACTCTTATCTAAAAAATAATGTTAACAAAATACTAATGCCCGTTATTATATATTTTAAGATAAGAGTATTTGAGGTATATCATTTATTTTTATAAATCAGAGTCTTCCGCAATTTCCTCATGTTTAGACTTATACTTCATCGTATAATATTTGTTTAACAGATAGATAACTGCAAGAGCTAAGAAGATTGCAAAACCGCCCTCTAAGGGAGCAGCGCCGCCCGGATTTCCGGGTGCCCCATGCCCTCCCCCGGGTGCCCCTCCGGCTCCGGGGGGCAGGGGTTGTGCCAAGGTTTCGCTTATCAGAAGAAATACTGAAGTAATGGTGAATACTACTCTCATTACAATTGCATTTAATGCCTTCGATTTTTTATTCATGCCTATCATTTTCAGTATTTTTTAATGCACATAAACTTTATAGGTTCGGGTACTCTTATCCGTAATTATATTTACAAAGTAATAAGCGGTATTGCCTGTAAATGGCAAGCTTATCAATCCTGATCTGCTTACATTTGAGTTATATAATCTTTGCCCCAGCAGGTTATATACCGATATCTCTTTCACCCTGTTTTCAGAGTTTATGATAATGTGATTGTCGTCGTATGATACTTTTATATCATCTTCCAGATCACGTTCTATGATACCGATAGTATTTCCTGTGAAACGAATACGGAAACGTTTTGTATTATCATTTACCGATGCGGTAAAATTGTAGGTATTGTTCTGGCTAAGATTGTAGGTTGTACCGTTTTTCAAGTCTTCCAGTAACGCGATGGTACCCAAAGGCAACACAGCATCTAAATCAGTTGCTTTAAAACTGTACATACCATTCATACCCGGTTCAAAACCTGTAGTAATTACCAACGTGGTATCGAATGAGTTATAGATATTCGACGATAGTTTATGATTGTCAACATAGGTATAGAACGCGGATGCAAAGCCCGGTAAGAAGTGGCTGTCATATTCGGTATCATACCCGTTATCGGCATCACTGTCGAACCCAATAACTGATTCCTGATAAGTACCCTGAGTAAGGTTTTTCACGCTTAGTACAATATTTTCTGTCGAAGAACTCTTGTACCAGTTTGTAGCAGAATGTTCTCTGTCAACAGCCGGAATAGTCAGAGATCCTTTATGTACAGAATCGGTAACCTGTACCATAAAGCCTTGCATAGCCGGAATGTAATCGCCTGCGGCAATGTCTTTATAACTTGCTGCCTTTTCATTCCATACCTTGGCTTTGCTTGCTATATTGGTTTTATTCCATCTGTTTGCAGTATAATTCCAACGAAGAGCTGATGGGTAAGGATTCCCTAACAGATGCCAGCCTGACAGATTATTTGTTATCGATCCGCTTAATGTTAATCCTGTAAATACTACACTATCAACATTTACTGCACCTTTAAACTCTTTTACACTGGTAGAATCATACGAACACAAATAGCCTGTTCCCTTTTTAAAGGTAGTACCAAATTCTGCACTATTAAACGTATAAGGAGCAGCAGCACCTACTTTGGAATTTCTCCAGGTGATATCTGTTTCTCTCCACATATAGAAGTCCTGACGCGCCGACGGCGGATTGGTTACAAAAACAGGCTGGTAAGCTTGTGATGCTACCGGACTGCTTAAAAAATGCCATCCGTAAGTGCTCTGTAAATTTGTTGGATAGTTTACCCATCCTTTTACATAACGCTGTACCGTTGCATGTGCATTTGTATTGTTTGCAATTAATGAACCAGTTCCAGTGCTGTCCGACACCAATACAACCACTGTATCTTTGTCGTTTACCAGATTTGAAACAGTTAACTGTCCGCCTGGCAACACTTTTAATTTTGAATTTGTATCAAATACTATTTTTTCAATAGTTACGGGTTCATCAATTTCGGGTTTTATACCTGTGGTGGTAATCTTTGCGGTTACTCCTGCTCCGATAGGTATATCAAGAGTATTTCCGGCTGGTTTTATCCAGTTACCGGCAACTCCCCATTTCCTGCTAACGCCTCCACACCATATATAAACATTTGCCAGATTTACATTGCTCAAACCTATCATTGCAATACTATTGCCACTGGCAAACATATTGCGTGATATGTAGGCCAGATTGGCCGACTGATTGGGCTGTGTATTGGCACAATATCCATTTCCTGTACCGCCTAAGAATCGCATAAAGCTGATGGTGGCTGAGGTACTGATGCTTTGATTAGTCAAATCACTTAACATGATTGGGGTTCCTGTTCCAAATTTACTTCGTGCTATGAAAGACATATTTCCCGCCTGATTGCTGGCCAATAAATTGCCATAACCATTTCCCGAGCCGCCATAAAAACGCAAGGCCGATAAGCCTGCATTGGGGCTGATGGGTTGGTTAAGTAAATCCTGCATGGTAATTGTGGTTCCATTGCCACTTTTATTTCGCAAAACAAATTCGCCGTTGGGTTGATTATTACTTGCTATTTGCGTACTATAGCCATTGCCGGATCCGCCATAAAAACGTAAAGCCGATATGCCTGCATTGGGACTAATGGGTTGGTTAAGCAAATCCTGCACGACAATACTATTTCCATTTCCGCTTTTGTTACGCAGCAAATACTCACTGTTTGCAGTGGTATTGCTTGCCAACTGGTTTGAATAACCGTTGCCCTGACCGCCATAAAAACGGATAAGAGCCAGGATATCCTGCTGCGGGGTTTGTGAATAGAAAAAGTCCTGCATGGTAATGCTTGTACCCATACCTCCAATGTTACGCGGGCTATATTCACTGTTTACCTGGCTATTGTCGGCTATTTGTGTGCTATAGCCATTTCCCTGACCGCCATAAAAACGTAACCAGGTGAGCGGGCCCAACGGACTGATTTGCTGATTAAGCAAATCCTGCATCGTGATGCTGGTTCCGTTGCCACTCTTGTTACGAGCCATAAACTCACTGTTGAGCGGGGCATTGCTTGCAAGCTGGGTACTATAGCCATTGCCCTGACCGCCATAAAAACGTAACCAGGTGAGCGGACCCAACGGGCTGATTTGCTGGTTGAGCAAATCCTGCATCGTGATGCTGGTTCCGTTGCCACTCTTGTTACGGGTTATAAACTCGCTGTTGAGCGGGGCATTGCTTGCAAGCTGAGTGTTATAGCCATTGCCAGAACCCCCGTAGTAACGTACAAACGTAAAAGGCACAGTGTTATTAATCAATTGATTTTGCAATTCAAACATGCTGATACTATTTCCATTCCCGCTCTTATTACGCAACAAAAACTCGCTGTTGAGCGTATTGTTGCCCGCAATTTGATTGGAACATCCATCTCCCTGGCCGCCATAAAAACGCATAAGGGCTAAGATATCCTGCTCCGGAGTTTGTGAATAGTAAAAATCCTGCACGGAGAGGCTGTTTCCATTGCCTCCTTTGCTGCGGGCTAAAAACTCGCTGTTTAGCAGGGTATTTGCAAAAATTTGATTTGAAAATCCATTTCCATTTCCGCCATAAAAACGGGTCAAAGCCGATGTAGCAACCAGATTTACTGACTGATTGAGTAAATCCTGCATGGTTACACTTTGGCCATTTCCGCCTCTGCTGCGAAGGATAGTCTCGCTGCTGAGTTGTAAGTTACTAAGTTGTTGAAAAGAATAACCGCTGCCCTGACCGCCATAAAAGCGCATAAGGGCTAAGATATCCTGCTCCGGGGTTTGTGAATAGTAATAATCAAAAACGCTGATTGTTGACCCGTTCCCTCCTTTGCTGCATGAAGCAAGCTCACTGTTCACGGATAGATTGTTTTGCATAGTTGCTGCAAATCCACTGCTGCTGCCACCCAAAAAGCGGATAGCGGCCTGGCTTACCGTAAGGCTAAGCTGCTGGTTTACAGCATCGGCAACATAAACATAGGTTCCGTTGCCCGATTTATTGCGTTGAAGTAATTCGGTATTGGGAGTTAAGTTTCCGATAAAGGAAGTAGAATAACCACTGCCGGATCCACCCAGGTAGCGTGCATTTTGCCCATTTACCATTCGTAATGTTAACAACATTACAAGGGTAATAATAGACGCAATAAGTATAAGGTGTTTAAACCCGCTGATTGCCTGAATTACTGAATCCTTTACGTTTTTCATTTTCCTTTGATTGGTTAATGTTTGTTGTGCAGTGAAGGCGGAGACAGAGCATTGGACTGTTCTTGTATTTACAATTGCAACCCGGCATAACCTGCCTGAAGCCCTGCCCTCACACTCCTTTCCTGCATTCCCTTTTTTTACTATCTTACTCCCCTGATGCCGGCACTTCCATTCACTCTGGTAAAGTTATTATAGGCCGGGTATAAATTTAGAGACGTTTGTGAAGGAGAAGAAGTCTGAGGCCAATATCTCCATTCAAGCTGGCAACTTGCTTCTGACGTTTGATTACTTCCACCTCTGGCAATAAATGCACAATTCAAATCCCAGTTAGAAGGCACACCATCTTCCAGTAAACCATTCCCCAACAATCCGTTAAAGGCACGACCCTGAGCATTTTGAATACCGATACACATTTCATCGGCATTGCCGCTCAGTTCCATGATTCCCCAATAGCTGGCACCGCTGCTGATGCGGGTACTGGTAGCATTGGCTGCAAAACCTCCTCTTGTAGGATAGCCCCAAACTGATCCGGTAGCAATATTTTGCCCTGCAGTGGCATACGTTTCGTTCGCATAAAAAGCATTGGTTACACCGGTAATTGAATTAGGAGTAGTTCCGCCCCAGGCAAACTCGTTGGCAACCGGGTAGGCAACTCCGCGGGCAGCTTTGGTATATTCCAGCTCGGTCATCGGACGTAAACATGCCCAGTCTAAATAGCTGCAAAGCATCTTGGTCGTTGCCAATGTCATTGCAATCTCTTTCCCATCTCCAGCTTCACCTCCAACACTATTATTGTTACCGTCCACTATAAACACGGCAGGGGTAAGTGTATCCTGAACAACCGTATTGTTCGAATTTATTAGGCGAAGATTATGGCGAAGCCAGTTGTATCCATTCAAATGCATAATCATTGCATTAAAAGATCCCCACGTATTGATGTTGTAATTACACATGTATTTTTGCTGCGGACGGGTAAGAACATTTAAAAAATCGGCACAGGCTTGTTGCGAAAGTTCATATTTCATACAATAAAACCCTTTGTACCCTTTCGGAAATGTAGCAGGGAGAGTTCCGGTAACGGCAATTCCTGTGCTGTAAAGCTGGCCGGCTGTGTTGCCCAACGGAATGGTATCTTCGCTGCTTACTTTATACGGAGTGGTAGCACCACTGCTCCACGGAGCTTTGGTAAAGCTATATTGTTCTGTACCCCCGCTGCCCAAATAATATTCGCCTTGTGGCACCCATACCATTTCTACACCAAAGGCTTTAATGTCCACGTTGTTGGTAACATCCATCCCGTCCACGCCATAATCCCAGCGCAGTTGAATTTGGTTAATGGTTACGTTTCCATTGCCCGGTGAGTCACGGTAGATAAAGATTCCTTTTTTATCGGCAGGAGCTGAATAGGTAAAGCCGGCCGGGATTACATGGGTAGAAGAGTCGCCCAGTGTACAATGGCTGTATGCACCGTAAAAATCTTTTGCCTTTTTGAATTTAAGAAATACCCAGGCAGCATCCCAGTTGTCGTAACTGCCAATATTGGTACGGAAGGAGTTTTCCCAGCTTACGTTAAGCTGCACGATGCAATAACGCTGCGCATCGTTGCGCGATATTATTTTCACGCTGTCCACCTTCAGGTTGTTTGCCCGGGTGGCCGTAAGAGTCAGAAACACTGCAAGCAGTGTAAATAACAACTTGTATACTATTTTATTACTCATATACTTATAAATATTATGTTTATATATCTTGTTTTCTGTATTTTACAAAAAATAAACTTCTTTTACGTTTATGGCTGGCGTACTCCTCGTATAGCATTAGCTCCAGCGAAGTTTTCATACGTACTAGTAGCAAAATGTCTATCACTTACCGTATAAGCAGATCCAACGTATCCCCCTCTCATACTGGGATAATAACCTGCATAAAAAGCCGTACCACTTGGTCCATAATTTGTGGGATGCACGATCCCGTTACCACATACATTGGTCACATTATTTCTCATCCCGTCAGTGTAAACGCTCCAAACCGGCTCATATCCGTTATCACTCATATTTAAAATCCCCCAATAGGTTGCCCCGCTGTTTAAACGGGTGGCATTGGTGCGTGCAGCCAAAGCGCCCACCCTGTTTATATGATTTGAAAAATTGGTTATAGAATCTGATGCAGGAGGAGCTTCGCTGTCGGTGTTCATATTGTTAAAGCTACTCCATCCTGTATTTACCTGTGTGTAAGGAGATCCCCATGCCATTTCGTATTGTACCGGGTACACAGGGCCACGGCAGGCTTTTTCATATTCAAACTCGGTCATAACGCGCAAGCAGGCCCAGTTAAGGTAAAGCTCCATCGCACTCTGGTGTATCATGTTTGCAGGCAGAGTTAAGCCATCGATGGTTTCATTATACACGTTGTCGTTATCCTGATCGCAGTAAAAAGTTAAAGGAACCGGAGCTGCCGGAACAGTAGGTGGCAGGCAAATATTATTTCTGTAGCTTGGTGCTGTACTGCGAACCATCACAAACCGGTAAGCACCAGTAATGCCCCCTCCCCCGTTCGGAATATCACTTGGGGTATTGCATAAAACAACCTGAATAGTACGGTTAAGCGTGTTTAAAAAATCGCAATAACCTTTTTGCGTAAGTTCGGTTTTCATGCAATAAAAAGCATTGTATCCCTTAGGAAACTGGGCCGGAATATTTGATAATGTACCGGAGTAAGTATAATTACCATTATGTGTATATAAACCACCTGCAGCCGTACTGTATGGTATCGCGTTTTCACTGGTTATTTTATAAGGTAGCGGGAGCGTATTTGCCTGATTATACGTTTCTGACTTTGTAAAAGGCCAATAGCTTAAAACACTAGTACCACCACCCGAGTTTACCCAGTTAGCCTGCATAGTAGATCCGTCGCCCACCCAGAATTCGCCCTGAGGCACATACACCATTTCGATCCCAAACACCTTTAAGTCCATGTTTGAAGTAACGTCGGCATTGTCGGCACCATAGTTCCAGCGTACTTTCACGCTGTCGAGAGTGGCCGTGCCGTTGCCAACTGCATTACGGTAAACAAAGAATCCTTTGTTATCAGAAGGCTGGGTAATCTGGAAACCGGAAGGTACGGAATGATTCGCGGCATCCGAAAGAGTAGCATGGTTAAAGTTAGAAATATCACCATATTTGCGGTATTTCACAAAAATCCAGGCAGCATCCCAGTTTTCTGTGTTACGGAAAGAGTTTTCCCAGGAGAGGGTAAACTTAATAGTACACCATTTTTCAACGTCGTTGCGTTCACTAATGCTCACATTAGTGATTTGCAGGTTGTTGGCCATCAGAGCCCCCCCTGCAAGTAGCAGCGCAACAAAAGCAAGCATTTGCTTAAAAAAATTGTTGTGTTTCATAATTAAAAGTTTTTGGTTAGTAAATAAAATCGAATAAAAAATTTATTGTGTTATTGTAATCCATTTTATGGCTTCCTCAAAAGTTTTAAAAACACTCAGGTTCAGCATGTGCGAGTTAAAATAGAGCTGAATAAATTCCCGTTGGTTTTCACAACCGTAATCATCCGGGCGTATAAGCGCAAAATTGAAAAAGTGAGAATAAAAAAGTTTCCGGATAGATTGGTATATAAATATAAAATCGCGCAAAGGAAGGACTCCTTCCAGCTTATCATCTACAATTGCTTTATTTGAGTTCTGGGACAGAAGAAGGGTAGTTATTTCAAGGTATATATACTTATATGCTTTTATACTCGAAATTCCGGTAATTTTTACATGTATAACACCTTCTATATTTTCATATATCAGTTTATATTCTGCAATATTCCCCATAAACGGAGTCTCTGATTCATGGGCAGAAGATATCAATTTTAATGTGTCCATAATGGATGTTCTTCAAGGGTTAAAACTTTGTTAAAACAGAACAATCCAAAATTCGCCCATAATCAATATGAATACAAAAGAGATATCGCCGGATTGATGAATTTGGCGATGAATGCCCAGTAATAGCACAAAAAAAGGATGGGAAAAATAAAATCCCATCCGATACTTTCTGTGTGTTTATCAGGTATATAAAATGTTAAAACAATGCTAAGTGATCGCCCTTTAACTCTAAAAATGGAAAAACTGTTTTTGACGAATATGGCTCTCAAAAAGTCGGTTTAGGGCACTTTGAGGTAGAATAATTGTGAAATATGGCGACGGTAAAAACCCAAAGAAGGTCGATTTTATACACAAGTAGTTAAAAAAAACATCCAAGCATGATTTTTCAGCACAAGAATCCCCTGTGAAAAAAGCCTGCAAATGCTAATTTTTCTATGGCAAAAGCCATATCTAAGCATGTACTATTTTCATGTTTCATTTCAACAATTAACACCCTGATAAAACACTTCTATTCTATCCTAAATCATTAAAATGAGTTTTTAAACGCCTATTTATTTAAAAGTTCTGTTAAAATTAAAATAAGTCCCTCTTCGTTTCAGTTTCAGTTTCCGTATATCATACTTCCGGCATAAAAAAACCTTCAGAACAAATTTTATTTAGCAAATATCCAGCCAACCTGTTTCTTCCATTTCATAACGCAGCCTTCTGTCACTTAATAAACAACTCAATATCTTCAATATACATCACATCCGGAATTATCAGTAGTTAAAAACAATCTATCATAACCATTCTCAAATCGCGCAAAACAAGCACCATTATAGGACATTTGTGTTATAATCAGGACAAAAATAGCAGCAATACATAATCGCAAATTTGTATCAAGCGGAAAAACGCCCGAATAACGGTTTTGACGTAACGGTGATTTATACCTTAAAGGATAATGAATCAATGCTGTTCTGTTGCAGAAACAGGCTTTCCCAAATTCGGGACTCACCATTTCCTGTCATACGCTAAGTCCCGAAAAAAGGGAAAGGGTGATTATTAAACACGTTTGTTTTCATTGAATCCTCAACTAAACAATATTGGGTAATGAATCGTAATTCAAAACCACAAATAGTAGGGAGTTCTGCACCTGAACTGTAAAGCAAGGCACAGAGTGCCGTTATCTGTGTAGTAACAAGGTTATACGAAAAACAACAAGGTGTAGCGCACCATAACCCGCTTAAACCAAAGATTATATTAGAAAAATACGCAGGACAACGGATTGTTCCCTGACAATCTGTTGATTTATGACTCTGCCCTTCCGACCTCGTTTAGTGAGCCGAAAAAAGAATAAAGCAGGCGTTAAAAAACTGCCCGGAATTCGCATTAAAAAACCACCCTTTTTTGAATAAATTCCCACACATGAACTATAAGCTATGAAAGCAAGGCAGTATTTCTAAATACGAAGTTCCGGTGCAGCTTATTTTAAAAAACCAATTAACACCTTAAAATGTTGCAAACCGGGAAAAAAATACAGAATTCAGGATCTTTCCTAAATAAGATCATTCCCACATGTTTGCTATCAGCCAGGCTTCGGCGCGTTCAATATCATCAAACATCCAGAAATTATATCTGTGAAAATTATAGTACAAAATAAAAAAATCACGTTTTTGAGTATTTCCATAATTATCGGGTCGTAGCAATCCTATATACATATCATCTGTTATCAAAAGCGTTTGAACAAAGGCATAGATATTCATAAATCCGCAATAATCAATATCACCTTCAAGCTGATCAATCAATAATGCATGTTTTATCCGGTTTAACAATAAAATGGATGAGATTTCATAATAAATAAATTTATATGCTTTCTCCGACATCTGTCCTGAAACATGGATATAGACAATCCCATTTACAATCTCGTATGAAAGGGAGTACCCTCCATTACATTCCAGTATAGGATATGGTGAAGATTTTTGCAGAGGAATATTGAAGCGGATAAATGTATTATTCATATAACTTGCAATTGGGAAACAATCGTTATTTCAAAGATCGTTACTGAATAGCAGTTTTTTTTACAGTTCATAGACAGATTTGCAAATCTGGCGATTAATCTGGTTTTATTATACGCCGGCAACTACAACAAACCCAACACATAACACTGATAATAAGATAAATAAACTACACAAAAAAGAATACTGTTTAAAGGCAGGATTTCTCCGATTTACTAACTATCCTTTAAAAAACATCCTTTTTTCAATCTGAGTTTGACAAATATGGCGACAATAATTCACCCCATAAGTCATAAGCGCTTCGTTATACCCATGAAAAAGCCGGTGAATAGACACCGGCTAACGAGAAATAAAATAAAAACAATGCTTTAATGGGTAATCATCCACATAAAAGCACTCTCTTTAGACCTGTGTAATCGCAGGTTCTTTATCTTCTTCAAATAGAAAAGCTCCACATTGCTCAGTAATAAATCATCATCGTTAAAACATGCATTACTTCTCACAATAGAAATGACATAAGACGTATCCTTTAACCTATGATAAAGTATTTTTAAAAGCTCCACTTTTTCAAAGCAATTACATCTTCCCGGAGAATTATCCACCAAAATAGCTCTGGCTATATGGTAAAACTTTAAAAGCTCCTCAACCTTATCAATGACATATTTATACGCTTTAAAAGAAGTGATCTCCGCCAGATTAATAACCAGTATATTTACATGAATTTCCATATCAAGAATATAGTTTCCGAATCTTCCTAATTCATCCTGAATCCTTGCTAAGTTATCCATAATTCACATTCCATTAATATAGTTGACATAAAGCTTAAGCCTGTCAGATATTCTTTAAAACATTTATCATCACTACATGTTTGTTGAACCTTATAAATATTCCCATCTTATTTATTTTTGGAATAAATACATGTAAAATATATTGCAAATAAGCAGGTTAAACACAAACATGTGTAATCTTTATAAGACAGCCTTACAATCGATTTCGTTATTTTCAGAAACGATGGATTCATAATTACAAACGCTATTGATTATTTATATTTGCACTCGATTTATATATTATACAAATATATAACAATTTTGGCTAACATAACCGAAATATCTAACCATATATTACACTTATATAACACTACATTTCATTTTATTAAAATATGTTTTGTTAATCAGATGATAATTACAGTTATTATATTCGATATTATATATTCGATATTTATTATATTAAAAATTGTATAGTTTATTATAGCCAACCCGCTTACCCATAAAAACGAAGTTCTGAAATTGGAATAAAGTATCCCCCCAACGGGAAGTATTCCTCTAATGTAACAAACAATATGAAACGGTATAATTAAACATCTTATTATCGTTATTATTATGCTTATACCTTTTGTTATGACCTCATTGAACGATACATATCAGCAGGAAGTACCTGAGCAAGATATACCACATAATTTATTTCACCCTTGCGGATACATTTTGTGCATTTCGGATACCACCTATATAATCGTTTAGAAATATAACCCTCTTCTTTAAGCCTGTTACGGAAATACTCAAGCCATTTAACCCTATGCTGAATATCCCCCCGAAAAACCTTACCATAAAACCGCCCATGCATAGATCTGTTTTCCATACAAGGGACATAATTATCTACAGAAACATATATATTCATTCTCCAGAACGATATATATTCACGTAAATACAAGTTATCAGGGCTTTTAATATGATTCCTTTCCAGAAGCGTATGTATCCTTTTCAGCACCCGGTTCAGATTCATCGGCAAATAAAAAAATGTGTGCACTCTCTCTACAACAACGTTTTTATTTTCCCATATAAAAAATCTATCGTCCCATAAATCGGGATTAAAATCAGGACAACAGGATAATGTACTTACTCTTTCAAACATAGTAGTCAGGATAGAATTTATGACAAGTTATCGTTTAGTATTATTTAACCAGAATTCAGCTTTAGGTATATTATCAAATACGTCCAACGCATAAAAAAAGTGTTGAAATTTTTTTCGTATATATCTGAGATATAAATAATTTCCAAAACCATCTGTTCTCACTAAAGCAGCTTTGATATACTTATATTTATCAAGGCGATCAAAAAAACGAATCAACGATTGCATTTCTTCATAACTCAAACATCCCTGAATATTATCAATTACGACCACCCTGCTATATCTTGAAATCAGCATCATTGATGAAATCTCCACATAGATAAATTTATATGCTTTAAAGGAGCAATTCCCTTCCAAATAAACAATCAGAGAATTACTTGTTTCTTCAAATTTCAAGGTATAATCTGCAGTTTGCCCTAATATAGGTGTATATGAAACTTCTATTTTTCTTTTGGTAGATCGGTCAATCATCTTCGTTTTTTTCAGCATTTATTTTAAGCAACTAATTTCGCTAAACAAGGATCGCATACCGAAAAAAACATCAACACAAACAACAAAATAATAAATTGAAGGCAAAAAAAAATCAGCTTATCTTCTTTTAAAGCACTATATTACTTATTATCAGTCTTTTGTTATTTTGAATTTTATAAATATATATTCCATCCATCTCACTATATACACCTACAAATACTATAATCGGCCTATATTTTGTCGTATTTGGCGCGTTAAGAAATCGTCAATTATTAATATTTACTCAATAGCCTTACATTTGTATGAAAAAGTGAATCTTTAATAAACACTAATATCTCTATCGCAGAACAATTAAAATAATTTACAAATATTTATGAACTCAAATTTTCATAATTCGGAAGCTGAATATATATCCAAAGTACTTCAAATTGCAAATTACATCGCTATTCATTATACTAAGAAAATCACAATTGAGGAGCTTTCTAAAGTTTCCGGATTTTCAGAAATACATATCAAAGATATTTTTGAAAACACAGCAGGCAATACTTTAAATGAATACCTCATTAAGATACGAATTGATAAGGCTGCAGAATTATTAATCAGGAAGCAGGACTGGCCTCTTTCCTATATTGCCGTGGAATGTGGATTTGTTGATGTGTATATATTCTCAAGAGCGTTTAAACAACAATCCGGTATTTGTGTAACAAGTTTTCGCAAACAATACAGCAACTGCAACAACAATCCAAATATTGATTTCTTTCACAAAAGAATACTTTCTGAAAAGCATACAAAAGAAGATTCATTAACCATAGACCAGCCATTTTGTGTAGAGGTTAAGTATATAAAAAGCATCACAGTTGCATATATTCGTTACGGAACTATTGATTTTACAAAAAAGAATCTTACAACCCGCTTATGGAATAGTATTGATAAATGGATTACACGTAAACGGGTTAATTATAAAACTGCATTCAAATATGTGGTAATCCATCAAGGTGAAGATGAAAGAGTATTATCAACTACCCAATGTATTTTACTTGGAGCAATAATACCTAATGACTATACCACAAAAGGAATTGTAGGAAAAAAAGATTTATATGAGGGAAAATATCTGGTAATTAAAGCAAATCTCACCTCTGAGGAGGTACCAAAAGTATGGAAATGGGTTTACAAAGAATGGTTTCCCAAAAGTGGATATCAGCCAGAAAATGAGCCCAGATTCGAACTATATTCTAAAATACCAAATGAAGAAAAACAATATACTGAACTGTTTATGCCATTAAAACCACTCAGTAACTGATTTTTCTATAATCTTTTCGTCAAAAACAGGAAGAGAGAGCCATTCGGAAATGCTCTCTCTTCCTGTTTTTATTACATTTGGATTATCGTGCAAGGGGATGATAATCACCAATCAGTCCCACCGGCGTTTGTGTACGGATTTGATGTACAGCTACAATGCTGTTGCGTGCATCTTCCACACCGAAACCTCCTCCTGAAAGAATATCCTGATAGGTAACCGTATGTAAATCCGTAAAGCCTCCGCTAAACTCTATTTCTTTACCTTCAACCGTAATGGAACGCCAGGTTCTTTGGCCTGCCGCTTTCGCAACTTCAGGAATATCGTTATAATCGATACTGAGGAACCAGCGTACACGGGCTTTTTCCAACTGAAGAAAACCAGAAGCTTTATCCTCGCGGGAAACGTGAACAATATTTTCTTTCACATCTCCAAAAATCCAGCCCAGCATATCAAAAAAATGAACCCCAATATTGGTTGCAATGCCTCCCGATTTTGCCATATCGCCTTTCCACGAATAATGATACCATTTCCCCCGGCTTGTAATGTATGACAAATCTATATCATACATTTTTCCGGCAGGAGCCGCATCTATCTCTTTTTTTAATGCAATGATAGAAGGATGCAAACGAAGTTGCAACACAGTATAAATCTTTTTTCCGGTTTCTTTTTCAATAATTTTGAGAGCATCAATGTTCCATGGATTGAGAACAATGGGTTTTTCGCAAATAGCATGGGCATCATTACGCAGAGCCAAACGAATGTGTGAATCATGCAAATAATTTGGAGAACAAATACTTACATAATCTATTTTCCGTGTTCCTTCCCGGCGAAGATGATCCAGATGACGATCGAAACGCTCCGGCTCGATAAAAAAATCAGCATTCGGAAAATGACTGTCAATAATTCCAACGCTATCAAAAGGATCCAATGCAGCAACCAGATCGTTACCGGTTTCTTTAATCGCTTTCATGTGTCGTGGAGCAATATAACCAGCTGCTCCGATAAGTGCAAAATTCATTTTTGTAGATTTTTTATAGCTTAGTAACGCTGTTATCCTTCAATTGGTATTTGTCGCCACTTTCGGGACACACTGCAATACCATTCTGGTCAAAATTCAACCGATGACCATATTCGCTGATCCATCCCAACTGTTTGGCAGGATTTCCTACAACCAAAGCATAGGCAGGAACCGTTTTGGTAACCACTGCTCCGGCACCGATAAAGGCATATTCTCCAATATCATGGCCACACACAATAGTTGCATTTGCTCCAATTGAAGCACCTTTTCTAACTACTGTTACTGCATATTGTCCCCTGCGATTAATCGCGCTACGCGGGTTGGTTACATTTGTAAACACCATCGACGGGCCAAGAAACACATCGTCTTCACAAATAACTCCTGTATAGATAGATACATTATTCTGAACCTTTACATTCTTTCCTAATATTACTTCGGGCGAAATCACAACATTTTGTCCGATATTGCAATTTTCACCTATTTTACAATTACTCATTACATGTGAAAAATGCCAGATTTTAGTACCTTTCTCTATGATACATCCTTCGTCGATAATTGCAGTTTCGTGTGCAAAGTACTCTTTTTCCATAGCCTTGTCTAATTTGAATAAATAAAAAAGAGGCTGTCTGAAAAGTCGCAATCTTAATCTATTTTCCCGACTTTTGGGAAAATCTTTTTACCAGATGAAGAACTTTTTAGACTGCCCAAAATTACAAGAATATTTCTATACCAAAGTGTATTCTGAATTAATCCGGAATCATTCAGGTATAATGCCAGTGGATGAAATGTTCTGTTGCAAAACAGACTTTCCCGACTCCCGGAAGTCAGTATGGTAATCAGACTGAGCCTTCGGGAACCGGGAAAGTTTGAGGATAAAGAATTGTTTATGTTGGTAAAACCCTCTGTTTATTTGTTTATAAACTCTAAAACACTATCCGTAATATGCTTTAATTGTTCATCATCAAGTTCGGTATGCATTGGAAGAGATACTACTGTTTCGCAAAGCTTTTCAGTTACAGGAAAATCACCTTCTTTGTAACGTGGGTCAACATACGCTTTTTGCATGTGAAGAGGTACCGGATAATAAATCATGGCCGGAATATCTTTCGAAGCCAGATAATCCTGAAGTGCTTTACGATCGATGTTTGAAGTAACTAACGTATATTGGTGGAAAACGTGTGTTGAGTTTGCTGCACGGAACGGAGTCTTCAGCTTATCGCAATTAGCAAAAGCTTTGTCATAATAATCGGCAACATAACGACGAGCAGCAGCATATTCATCCAAATGTTTCAGTTTTGCATCCAGAACAACTGCCTGGATACTATCTAAACGTGAATTAATACCTACATAATCATGATAGTACCGAACAACCATCCCATGATTTACCACAACGCGTAATTGATTCGCCAGTTCATCATTATTGGTAAAAATTGCACCACCATCGCCATAACAACCCAGATTTTTAGATGGGAAGAATGATGTGCAGCCAACATGACCAATTGTTCCGGTTTTCTTACGACTTCCATCTTTGAAAATGTAATCAGAACCGATTGCCTGACAGTTGTCTTCTATTACAAAGAGATTATGTTTTTGCGCAAGTTCCATTACAGCTTCCATATCTGCACTTTGTCCGAAAAGATGAACCGGAACAATTGCTTTTGTTTTTGGAGTAATGGCTCTTTCAATTGCTTTAATGTCAATATTAAATGTGTGAGGATCAACATCAACTAAAACCGGAGTATATCCCAAAAGAGCGATAACCTCAGCAGTTGCAATAAAGGTAAAATTAGCTGTAATAACCTCATCACCCGGTTTTAATCCGAGAGCCATCATCGCAACCTGTAACGCATCAGTTCCGTTTGCACAGGGAATTACATGTTTTACATCAAGATATTTTTCCAGATTTTCGCGAAAACGATTTACGGCCGGACCATTTATAAATGCTGTATTATCGATTACTTCCTGAATTCCTTTGTCAACTTCCGCTTTAATTTTTTCATATTGACCTTTAAGGTCAACCATTTGTATTTTTTTCATAAGTTTAAAAATATGAGGTTAGTTGTTTTATATCTCCATTGTTATTCGATTCACAAAAGTATGAAAATCCCTTCATTCAACAAAAATTATGTTATTTTAGAGCTTCGAAAGCACAAATATTTCATGATTTTGAACCGCAAATCAATCAAAAAAGAAAGGTTCTGCATACTTTTTTTACTGTGGTAAAATGAAAGCTGTAATTTTGCGTTTTTAAGGGAAATTTGCCACGTATGAAAAAATCACACATACTCTTTGTTTTTACGTTTTTATCGATAACGCTTTTTCAGGTTCAATCGTATGCTCAGCGAAATATTAAGGACTCATCTTTTGTAGTGAGTATGATATCTGCAAACTACTCGTTCAATTTTGTGGGAGGTGATCTGGCAAACCGTTATGGAAATCACTCTACCGTTGGTCCGGCTTTTACGATAAAGCTGAAAAACAACTGGCTTTTCGGTGCCGATTTGAATTTCATCTTCGGAAACAATGTAAAAATTCAAGATCAGATTATCAGCGGAATAGCAACCAGCGACGGCAATGTTATCAGTCGTGAAGGCACTTATGCTGATATTCGTATGTTTGAACGCGGTTATTCTACATCGGTAAAGGTCGGAAAAGTATTCCCTGTTTTTGGTTCTAATCCGAATTCCGGAATCATGTTTACCGTGGGAGGAGGAATTCTTCGGCATAAAATCAGGATTGAAGCCGATAATAATGCGACCCCGCAACTACGTGATGATTACGCAAAAGGCTACGACCGTTTAAGTCAGGGATTTCAGATGAACGGATTTTTGGGATATCTGAATCTCAGCAACAAACGTCTTTATAACTTTTACATAGGCGTTGAATTTATGGGAGGATGGACAAAATCATTGCGTGATTATAACTTTGACGAACATAAAAAAGATACAAAAACCTATTACGATCAGTTTGTAGGCTTTAAATTTGGATGGATTATTCCATTATATGGTCGTTCTCCAAATGAATTCTACTATTAAAAATGAGATTGTTATACACCTTTTTTATCCATATCTATATTTCGGCAATAAGGCTTTCTGCCTTGCGTTCTTTAAAAGCAAAACAATGGGTTGAGGGACGAAAAAACTGGAAAACGAAACTGTCCGGTTTTAATCCCGACAAAAAGCCTGTTGTTTGGTTTCATGCAGCATCACTGGGTGAATTTGAACAAGGCCGTCCGGTTATTGAAGCTTTTCGTAAAAATCACCCTGATTATTATTTGCTTCTCACTTTTTTTTCTCCTTCCGGGTATGAAATTCGCAAAAACTACAGCGGAGCAGATCTCATTCTGTACCTTCCTGCTGATTTTTCTTCAAATGCAATATACTTTCTCGATTGTGTAAAACCCAACCTGGTATTCTTTATTAAATATGAGTACTGGTTTAATTTTATGAATGAGCTGAAACTCAGAAAAATTCCGCTTTACGTTATTTCGGCAATATTTCGCCCTTCTCAACATTTCTTTAAGCCCTGGGGCAAATGGTTTCGTAAACAATTAAATGCTGTTGATTATTTCTTTGTTCAAAATAATGAATCGATAAAACTTTTACAATCTATTGGTTTTCAAAACTCGATAATTAGTGGCGACACCCGTTTCGACAGAGTAAACAATGTTGTAGCAAATCAGGAATCATTCCCATTAATTGAAAAATTCTCAGAAAACCACAAGATAATACTCGCCGGAAGCAGTTGGTTGCCCGATGAAACACTGCTTGCAAATATTATTCAGCAACTACCTGATAATACACGAATTGTTATTGCACCACACGAAGTGGATGAAAAGCGAATTCAGGAAATTAAAAACCTTTTCCCTCATAAAACAATCAGACTATCTGAAGCCGACCTCAACAACATTTCTCTTCATAAAATACTGATTATTGACGGAATAGGATTTCTCTCAAAGCTCTATCGCTATGCTGACATTGCATACATCGGAGGAGGCTTTGGAAAAGGAATCCACAATATTCTGGAAGCCGCTGCTTATGGCGTTCCGGTAATTATCGGACCAAATTATGCCCGTTTTAAAGAAGCCTGCGACCTTGTAAAGGACAAAGGAGCATACCCTATTCAGAATCAGGAAGATTTATATAAAATATGCAGCAGTTTACTTACAGATGAAGCTCTGTGGCAAAAAGGCTCTGAAACCTGTGCAAACTATGTTCAGGAACAGAAAGGTGCTACCGAAATCATTATGAAGCACGTACAATTACGGTTTTAGATTCAATGTCGTTTTATGAAGAAAAGATACCTTCCCAAGGTCGGGAAAGTATTGAAAGAAATACAATAACTTAGTTTTTATTATCCCACTCTGATACTGAAAATATTGTGTCCTGTATATGCTTCGACTACGCTCAGGTGAAGAGAGAGAAGTGACCTTGTTAACCCAACAAAGCATGAGTTTAACCCAAAATGAATTATAAAATATACCGGGGTTGCATTTATTTTAAACTCAATCCTTTGAGGTGTGCTGCCGATGGTCAGAAATATCAAGACCAATCGAGTATGTAAAGATTGGACTGCTGCATTTCTTCAATCGGATTGAAATATACTGTTGACAATCAAAGAAATTCGTACTTTTGCCGAATAATTCAACCACCGTCATTATAACAAACATAAAATAATCAGGGTTGAATCTCGTTTTACGATATCTTAATACATTTTCATGTTGAAAAAAGTTGTTTTCTATATCGTTTTAATTGCGTTACTGGCAAATTTCAGCAGTACAAAAGCTCAGCGTACAAGGATGCCTAACAATCCTAACTACGATCTGAAGCCATATCACTTTGGTTTTTTACTTGGCTTAAATAACATGGATTTTACCCTGAAAAATGTACAGGAACTCAATACAAATATAGATACACTTTATGGCATTGAACCATCGCCAAAACTTGGCTTTAATGTTGGAATTCTGGCCAATCTTCGCCTTGGAGAATATTTTGATCTTCGTTTTACACCCAGTCTTTCATTTGGAGAACGTAATATCAACTATTTCATCAAGTTTAACAATACTGTTTTTTCAGAAGTGAATAAAAAGATTGAGTCAACTTATCTGGAATTTCCACTGGAACTCAAATACAAATCAAAACGTTTGGTAAACTCAAGAGCATACCTGATTGGTGGAGCCAAATACATCCTCGATCTGGCTTCACAAGCCAAGAAGAAAGAAGAAAACGATGAAATTATTGTAAAGCTTCGCCGTGACGACATCATGCTTTCGCTGGGAGTAGGTTTTGATTTTTATCTCACCTATTTCAAGTTTGCAACCGAACTTAAAATGTCATGGGGAATGAAAAACCTCCTGATTTACGAAAACAACGTTTATACTGACGGCATCGAGCGTTTACGCAATAAGATGTTGCAGATTTCATTTACATTTGAATAAATAAATTCATGATTAGAGAATTCGAAATTGCTTTGTCGCCTAAAGAAGCGTCAAATCCTTCATTATATTTACCTCTGATAGCCCAGAAAGCACACGTTCCGGACACTAAAATCAATCACACTGCAATTCTGAAACGCTCTATAGATGCCCGAAAAGGAAACATACTGATAAAGCTTAAAGTTCAGGTTTTTACGCATGACGACCATTACGATGCTTCCGCAGAAGATGCTCAAAAATCACAATATCAGGATGTCCATTCTAAAAAGCCAGTTGCTATTATTGGAGCGGGTCCGGCAGGATTGTTTGCGGCATTAACACTGATTGAAAACGGACTAAAGCCTGTTATTTTCGAACGCGGAAAAGATGTAAAAGAGCGCAAACACGATTTGGCTGCACTCAACCGCGAACACAAAGTAAATCCGGATTCCAACTATTGCTTTGGCGAAGGTGGCGCAGGAACCTATTCTGACGGGAAGCTTTATACCCGTTCCAACAAACGCGGAAACGTCAAAAATATCTTGCAAAAGCTTGTGGAAAATGGCGCAAATACAGATATTCTGATTGATGCTCATCCACATATCGGTACCGACAAGCTTCCCAATATTATAGCCTCAATTCGTCAAACTATTCTGGATGCCGGTGGAGAAATTTATTTTAATACCTGCATCGAAGATTTTGAACTTGAAGGAAACAAAATCAAGACATTGATCGACCGATCCGGAACAAAGACTGATGCAGAAGAGGTTATCCTTGCCATCGGACATTCCTCCCGCGAAATGTACCGTTTACTGCAAAAGAAAAACATTCTGCTCGAAGCAAAATCATTTGCTGTTGGAGTTAGGGCTGAGCATCCTCAGTTGCTGATTGATCAAATTCAATATCACGCGCCACAGCGCAATCCTTTTTTACCGGCAGCATCTTACAGTCTTGTTACGCAGGTAGAAAACAGAGGCGTTTTTTCATTCTGTATGTGTCCAGGCGGAATTATGGTACCCTCAGCTACCGCCGATGAACAGCTTGTTGTAAACGGCATGTCGAACTCTCAACGTAACTCACCTTTTGCAAATTCAGGAATTGTGGTATCCGTAGAGCCTGAAGACCTGGCAGAATATCAAAAATTTGGTCCTTTAGCCGGATTGTATTTTCAGGAAGATATCGAAAAAGCAATGTATATTGCCGGAGGTTCATCACAAGTAGCTCCTGCACAAAGAATCACAGACTTCGCCAAAGGAAAAATATCGGCAGATTTACCCAAAACCTCTTACATTCCAGGTGTTAAATCAGCCCCATTGCACGAGATACTCCCCCCTTTTATCGGGCGCAGACTGCAACAAGCATTCCGTGATTTTGGTGAGAAAATGAAAGGATATTACACATCCAATGGTGTGATTCTGGGAGTAGAATCACGCACATCCTCCCCAGTCAGAATTCCAAGAGTTGATGAGATGATGAATCATCCGCAAATCCTCAATCTTTATCCCTGTGGCGAAGGAGCCGGCTATGCCGGAGGAATTGTCAGCTCCGCTATGGACGGCGTAAACGCGGCACTGGCTATTGTCAACAAGGGAAATTAGCAGTTTTCATCTGCATGCTCACTCCTATCCCTTTCGCTTTTCGGAATCTCCAGGCTTAACCCGACTGAGGGAAAACAACTGTATATTTTGCAGGATATCAGAACAATCGTTCTCTTTTATAATAATTCGTTAATCTCCATTAACGAAAAGATCAATGAATATGGTTTGCAAACAGCGGAACCGAAAGGGTGGAAAAAGAGCTTCCAAATTCACACAGAGGGCAGAAACAGAATAGCAAAATGAAAATAAAGTCTAACCCCGAATGAGCTAGAATACTGACTCTTTTGTCAGGATTTTTATACACAAAAGAGAAGTCTTCTGCTATACCATCACCACCCTCTAATCCTCAACAATTCTTTTGTATTGAGTATCATATATTGCAGTTTGCCACTTGCACAAAAAAAAGCATGCACCCAAGTTCTTCAAAATGCCTCTTCAAACTTTTCAAATAGTTGATCCGCAAACTTACGGATGCCACTCCCACTTTTCAGGATACGATCCGCAAACCTACGGATGCCATTCCCACTTTTCAGGATACGATCCGCAAACTTACGGATGCCATTCCCACTTTTCAGGATACGATCCGCAAACCTACGGATGCCATTCCCACTTTTCAGGATACGATCCGCAAACTTACGGATGCCATTCCTACTTTTCAGGATACGATCCGCAAACTTACGGATGCCATTCCTACTTTTCAGGATACGATCCGCAAACCTACGGATGCCATTCCCACTTTTCAGGATACGATCCGCAAACTTACGGATGCCATTCCCACTTTTCAGGATACGATCCGCAAACTTACGGATGCCATTCCTACTTTTCAGGATACGATCCGCAAACTTACGGATGCCATTCCCACTTTTCAGGATATGATCCGCAAACTTACGGATGGGAGAGTGTACAGAAAAGTGTGTTATATTCCGGTTTTGTTTTCATTATTTCAACAACCGGATGGCATAATTCTGCATTCTGTATCTTCTCTTTCTCTCGCAAAATACAACTCTCAGTTCATTTTTACAACTCCCAGTTGTATTTTACAACTTTCAGTGTATTAATGATTTAATTACGTAATAATTATTGATTACATCTTTTTTTGATTATATATTTGTACTGAATAAACCCATTTTTTGCAAACCAACTAAATCAAATTCAGATGAAAGATCCTGTTTCTTATTTTGAAAAGCCATTTGACAAAATGGATATCAGCCGTGAAAATTTCGCAACATTCTGCATTGATTTCACTTCAGCTTTAAAGCACGCGGTGGCACAGGGAGAGCCCGTAAGTGACCTCGTGAATGATACTGATCCTTTGGTTACCTCTTATGTAAATGCATTGAATTCTGTAGCTACCGGAAAGTCGGTTCAGGTTTCTGAAACCCTTTCGGTTGATCAGATTATCACTAAATTTAAAGTCTATATTGCCAATCAGGAAGGGTTCATCCGCGCCAGACTCGGCAAAGATTCCAAGGCATATAAGCAATTCTTTCCCCAGGGTTTAAGCCAGTACTCTAAGGTCGCAAAAAAGAATATTAATGAGCTGCTTGCACAATTAATTACTGCCAGCAATACCTACAAAACAGAGATTGGTCCGGAAACGGAAGATCAGCTTACCGTGATGCAACACCAATATCAGGCAGCCCGTGAAACCCAGAATATCAGCTTTAAAGCGGTAAGATATTCGAGCTCGGACATCGAGTTACTGGGAGAAAAATTAAAAAAACAGATGTATCTCAACTTCTTGAAACTTGCAATAATTTTTGTTGATACCCCGGGCAAAGGAACGTCAATGATAAATTCATCATTATTGTACACCAAACACCGGATTAAAACCCAGGAAGAGCAAGACAACACCTACACCGTAACAATCCCGGCAAATGCTACCAAAGAGGCCGGATTTGCCTTTTCGGTTGACAAAACCATGCTTTTTAGCAATGTAGGTTCCGAGGCAGTTTTGGTATATGGCGCTGCAACTGTTGACGCTCCGCTAAGTCCGACAGCCATTGAAATACTATCGGGCGAAGAAAAAGAAATTACCGCTACCCAACTGGGAGCTCCGGCAAACCGCTTTATCCTGATGATGAATAAGAGCCTGCTGGTTGAAGCCGAAGTAGAAATTTTGTTTGTGTAGCCGGCAAAAAAAAACCTTATAAACACCTAAGTATAATTCCAAGGGAATAGAAACCGTCCAGCCTTTTATTGCTGTTTTTTGGTACTTAATATTTAGTAACTGGAAGGGCTGGCGGTTTTCTAAGAAACGGGAATAAACGACTTCATATTTATCAATCTCTCTGCGTAAATCCTTTGCACTCCTTTGCGTGAAAAAAGTATCACGCAAAGTACGCAAAGAAGAGCGCAAAACACGCAAAGATCACTTCCGTTTCAAATAAAAATTCATTAACAAAGCTTAATATAGTCCCATCAATCATCTCAATCTTGATTGAAAAGACTACTAAAACAGAACAGAGCTTTCAATCCCATCAATCTCTTTGCGTTCTCTGCGTAAATCCTTTGCACTCCTTTGCGTGAAAAAGATATCGCGCAAAACGCACAAAACACGCAAAGACCACTTCCGTTTCAAATAAAAATTCATTAACAAAGCTTAATATAGTCCCATCAATCATCTCAATCTTGATTAAAAAGACTACTAAAACAGAACAGAGCTTTCAATCCCATCAATCTCTTTGCGTTCTCTGCGTAAATCCTTTGCGCCCCTTTGCGTGAAAAAAGTATCACGCAAAGTACGCAAAGAAGAGCGCAAAACACGCAAAAACCACTTCCGTTTCAAATAAAAATCCATTAACAAAGCTTAATATAGTCCCATCAATCATCTCAATCTTGATTGAAAAGACTACTAAAACAGAACAGAGCTTTCAATCCCATCAATCTCTTTGCGCTCTCTGCGTAAATCCTTTGCGCCCCTTTGCGTGAAAAAAGTATCACGCAAAACACGCAAAGACCACTTCCGTTTCAAATAAAAATTCATTAACAAAGTTTAATATAGTCCCATCAATCATCTCAATCTTGATTGAAAAGACTACTAAAACAGAACAGAGCTTTCAATCCCATCAATCTCTTTGCGCTCTCTGCGTAAATCCTTTGCACTCCTTTGCGTGAAAAAGATATCGCGCAAAACGCGCAAAACACGCAAAGATCACTTCCGTTTCAAATAAAAATCCATTAACAAAGCTTAATATAGTCCCATCAATCATCTCAATCTTGATTGAAAAGACTACTAAAACAGAACAGAGCTTTCAATCCCATCAATCTCTTCGCGCTCTCTGCGTAAATCCTTTGCGCCCCTTTGCGTGAAAAAGATATCACGCAAAACACGCAAAGATCACTTCCGTTTCAAATAAAAATCCATTAACAAAGCTTAATATAGTCCCATCAATCATCTCAATCTTGATTAAAAAGACTACTAAAACAGAACAGAACTTTCAATCCCATCAATCTCTTCGCGCTCTCTGCGTAAATCCTTTGCGCCCCTTTGCGTGAAAAAGGTATCATGCAAAGTATCTTCCTTTTTATTCTTTTCCTGTCCCTTCAGTTTCACATACATCCAGGCATCCATCAGTACGCCGGATTTAACCACTGATTTTTCGAGGGTGGCTTCACGTTTATATCCGGCTTTTTCCAGTACACGAGCCGATGCCGGGTTCTGCTGAAACACCTCTGCCTGAATTCTGACAATATCAGAATGTTGAAAAATATAATCTGTAAGAACCGTTACCGCTTCTGTTACAATTCCTTTTCCCCAGTGTGGTTCGGCTAACCAGTATCCGATTTCTCCACTTAAACGATATACATCATCGAAAGGGAAAAATCCAATGCTGCCAACTACTTTTCCATCAAGTTCGATGGCAAGGTTGATGTTTTGGGTATCTTTCAGTACTGATTTTATCCAGAACCGTGCATGTTTTATGCGGTAAGGATAGGGAAAGCCGTCTCGGAGATTACGGGCTATGTTTTCGTTGTTGGCCTGTTTTGCCACTTCTTTTGCATCGTCAAGCTGCCAGGAACGTAGTTTGCAGCTTTGCAAGATAAATTCCATTGGGGGAAAAATTGAATTAGCTATTTTTTGTTGATTGCAAAGCAAAAGTAATGATTCCTCTCTAATCTGTAAATTCTGTAAAAAATATTTCAGAATTATCCCTGAAGCAGTTTTAACGTGTCCGTTATTGTATGTACTGGTTCAAAACAACAGTTTCCCTTGCATACATAGATTAACGGCAAATCTGCTGAACTCTTTTTATTTTTCAGCACAGGCAGCTTTGATGAATTTACGGAAGCAGCTATCAATACATTGGGCAAATTCAGATCCCGCAACTCTTTTGCTATCTGGTGAGCATTCTTCCCTGAAATTGAAACCGTTGAAACATCAGTTGAAACCATTAGCCATAATTGAGCCCAGGCCGAAAACGATTGTGGGTACATCTTTATACTTTGCGAAATTGCACTTACTGCCTTTTTGCTTTTCAGTATCCATTCATCGTTCTCAAAATAATGACCAAGACAAAACAACAACTTCATCAAAACGGCATTCGAAGAAGGAGTAACCCCGTCGTACACCTCATGCTTCCTGACAACTAACGTTGCATCGTCTTTACGTGAAAAATAAAAGAGTCCGCTTTCTTCATCCCAAAAATTCCTTATGGCAAAATCCATAAAACGTTTCGCTTTCCACAAGTATTCTTCGTCGAAATCAAGCTGGTAAAAGGCAAGAAATGCATCTGCCGCAAAGGCATAATCTTCGGCTAAGCCTTCAATTTTTTGTTGACCGTTTTTATAGGAATGGTATAAACCTCCGTTTCCCGTATTCAGAAAATGAGTTTCAAAAGCATGAATTGCAGCTAAAGCTTTCGCCAGATATTGCTCATTTTTAAGTGCAATTCCCGCCTCAACATAAGCCTTAATCATGAGCGCATTCCACGAAGCAAGCTGTTTGTCATCCAGTCCCGGACGAATTCTTTCCGCTCTTACATTCTGTAATTTCGAAATTGCTTTCCCGAGAAACGACTTCAGATCGGGAACACTTATGTTATGTTGATGTGCAAATAATTCTTTATCATACTGAGGCATCAGTATGGAACGTCCGTTTTCCCATACCCCTTCGGTTTCAACCTGAAAGTATTCCGCAAACAACGTATAATCATCCTGCAACGCTTGTTTCAACTCATCCAGAGTCCAGGAATAAAACAAGCCTTCAACTCCCTCCGAATCTGCATCAAGTGCCGAATAAAAACCTCCGTCCGGTGCAGTCATCTCCAAATCAATAAACCGAAGGGTTACTTCAATACATTGTTTGTATAACTCGTCCGGTTGAATCTGATAAGCCTGAGCATAGAGCGAAATAAGCTGGGCATTGTCATACAGCATCTTTTCGAAGTGAGGAATTTTCCATTTCACATCAGTTGAATAGCGGGCAAAACCACCGCCAACCTGATCAAAAAGTCCGCTCAATGTCATTCTTTTCAATGTAATTTCAACTTCTTCCGGAATACTCTTTTGCGTTTGATGCTGAGCGTAACTCAATAAGAACGAAAACACCGAAGGCATGGCAAATTTAGGAGCACCTTTCAATCCACCGTAGTCAGTATCAATATTTTTCAAAATCTTCGTAACAAACGTATCTGCATCCTGAGGTAAAAACAGAAAATCAGACTGAGGTTGTTTCACGAAACTCGTGGATGCCAGTCCTTGCGTAAGCTGGTTTGCCTGTTCTTTCACTTTATACAAATCATTCTGATATAGAAACGCAATTTGCGAAAGTAATTCCATCCATTGTTGCTTTGGATAATAGGTTCCACCCCAAAAGGGCTTTCCGTCGGGCAATGCAAAACAGTTGAGCGGCCATCCGCCCTGCAAACCCAGCATGTGTACTGCATCCATGTAAATCTGGTCAACATCCGGCCTCTCTTCACGATCAATTTTGATACAAATAAACTGTTCATTCATCCGTTGAGCTACCTGTTCATCTTCAAATGATTCACGTTCCATCACATGACACCAGTGACAGGCAGAATATCCGATACTAATTAACAGCGGTTTGTTTTGAGATTTTGCTTTTTGGAGAGTTTCTTCACTCCACGAGTGCCAGTCGACCGGATTATAAGCATGTTGAAGCAAATAAGGACTTGTTTCGTTTAGTAAACGGTTAGGACTCTGTTGAGCAGGTTCATTCATCTTTCTGTACATTTTTGACCGGAATACAAGGGTTACTTTGAATTATTTTGAAATTCACATTGATATAACAGCCGTTTTATGAAAGAGTTTTCATCCAAAAAGCTTTCGCAAAAGCTCAGAAATTACCATCTTTGCAAAAAGTATAATAATGGACAATCTCACCAACGGAAACGCACTCTTCGAAACCATTCTTCGAAAAGCCATCTTAAAACAAGATATTTACGACACGACGAAAGGGTCGTTCACAATGTTTAAAAATGCCATTGTAGAAGTAATTGATGGTTTCAGGCAGAAGCTTCCGGATGATGAAAGACGTATTGCATTTGAGTATCACGACAGGGGAGAATTTGAGTTTGAGCTGAAATTCGCCGGTGACATTCTGATTTTCATGATGCATACAAATATCTTCGAATTTCCGCGTAATCATGAAATTATGCGAACACCTTACATCAAAGACGATTTTGAACGCTCCTACTGCGGAGTAATCAATATCTATAACTTCCTGGCAGATTCTTTCAAATACAACCGCGAAAACGATTACGGATACATGATTGGGCGTGTTTTTATCAATAAAGAACGTCATTATCTGGTTGAAGGCAAAAAAGAACTCAACATGCTTTACAATAGTTTCGAAAATCGGGTACTTTCCGAAGCAGATGCCAAGCAAATAGTGGAGTCAGCAATCCTTTACACCTCCAATTTCGACCTGCTCACCCCCCCCTATGATGAGGTAAAACAAGTAACAGTTTACGAGATGCAATACAATCTCGACAACATGCGATTGAAAACTGGAAAGCGCTTAGGCTTTCGTTTTCAAGCAGATGAGAAAAACTTTATGATCTGATAAAAAAAAACTGTACCAAATGTTTGGTGGATTAAAAATTGTTACTACTTTTGCAATCCCAAAACGATGGGAAAATAAACAAACAAAACAAGTTTATTGAAATCGTGGCCCGTTCGTCTAGCTGGCCTAGGACATCAGATTTTCATTCTGGAGATCAGGGGTTCGAATCCCCTACGGGCTACTTCTTAAAGTAATTTTCTATTATGGCACACCACAAGTCAGCTTTAAAAAGAATTCGTCAAAACGAAAAAAGAAAAATACACAACCGTTACTACGCAAAAACAATGCGTAACGCGTTGAAACGTTTTCGTATGCTTACTGATAAAAAAGAAGCAACTGAAGATTTACCAAAAATGGTTTCTTTAATCGACAGATTGGCAAAACGCTCAATTATTCATAAGAATAAAGCAGCGAATCTCAAATCGAAAATAACAAGAAAAGTAAACGCTTTGGCTTAAGTATAAGTCTTGAAAAAAGATACAAAAAGCCCGTTCATTCGAACGGGCTTTTTGTTTTGGACTTCGGTTATACCGGGAACCTCAGTATAAAGTGTTGTTTTAGAACCTCTTTCCTAAAAAAGAGTATTCCAAACTGATACAGGTCAACACTAATCGTTACGGCAGGATGACTTTGAAGTACATTCCATGCCTCTTCCATCTCCTCCGACCAGTGAATATCGTCAAAGATGAGAATCGACTCCTCATTTACAAGAGGAAGAAAGAAATTGAAATAATCCAGCGTTGGCTTTTTCCGGTGGTTTCCATCCACATAAACAAATATTGGTTGTTTAATTTTATCTGTCAAACAGGAAAGATTTTCATCAAAAAGTCCCTTCATCAGGGAAATATTTGATACGTTTTCATGATCAAAAACAGACTGAGCAATTTTTGCCGTTTCTGCGCATCCTTCCAGCGTAAAAATCCTGGAATCAGGGCATGCTTTTGATAAATAAAGAGATCCTATCCCGAAGCAGGTTCCGAGTTCAATGATCGTTTCGGGTTGAAAATGGCGGGCAAGCCGGAATAAAAGCCGTCCATACAACTTTCCTTTGGTTGACATGCGCGCTATTTCCGCAACCTTTTTCTGCGTTTTTCCTGAATCAGATATGCCTGCACCAAAATCAGAACGCTCCAGAGTGGCTTTGCTTTTCAACAATCCGGAACGGTATTTTTCAACCTCTTTATATTCATTCTTTACGCTAAAATCACGGATAACCTCATCAAAAAGCTGATACACAAACGGAGAGTGCACTCCATGGCGGGTTTGTGCATGAAGAAGATAATATAAAAGCGAATTAATCTTTTTACGATGATTCATAAGTGCAATGTTAACCTTTTTTCGTGAATGCTTACCTTTGCACAAAACGAATTCGATGAGAAAAAGCCGGGTAGTTAAAAATTACATGTCGCTGGTAAAATTCAGCCATACTTTGTTTGCAATGCCATTTGCGCTGGTTGGGTATTTTTTAGGAGCGGAGGTTGCCGGGTTTAGTATGAAGCTGTTGGGTTTGGTCGTTTTATGTATGGTTTTTGCCCGCAATGCAGCCATGGCTTTTAACAGATTCGTCGACAAAGAGTTTGACAAAGCAAATGAGCGTACACAAAACAGAGAAATTCCTGCAGGAACCATCCACCCCAAGTCGGCTTTATTTTTTATCATCCTGAATTCAGTATTATTTATTCTCACAACCTGGTTTATCAATTCTCTCTGCTTCTATCTGTCTCCTGTTGCACTTATCGTGATTTTAGGATATAGTTTCACCAAGCGCTTCACTGCTTTAAGCCATCTTGTACTTGGACTCGGACTTTCGCTTGCTCCCATCGGTGCATATCTGGCAGCAACCGGAGAATTTGCCATTGTACCAATAATGCTTTCGATAATGGTACTGTTTTGGGTCAGCGGGTTCGACATCATTTATTCTCTTCAGGACGAATCTTTTGATAAATCAAACAAGTTATTTTCAATCCCTGCATATTTCGGAGCAAAACACGCACTTTGGGTTTCACGAATTTTTCACATTATTGCCGGTGCAATGTGCATTTCTATCATGCAGATTATACATCTTAAAGTTGCAGGAATAATCAGTTCTATTCTTTTTTTGAGTCTGCTTCTTTATCAGCACCTGCTCGTAAAACATGATGATCTTAAAAAAGTAAATCTTGCATTTTTCACCCTTAATGGTATTGCCAGCGTTTTATATGCAGGCGGCATTATTACCGATTTAATCTTCACGTTTTAGACAAAAGGGAAGAATTCTCCTTATTAACTTCGTCCGAACCTCAGATTTTCTGTACTTTCGTATCTGATTAACGTGATTATTCATGAAAATTGACGTGAAACCGATTCTCTCATTTCTCACAATACTTTGTATTTCATTTACTTTCTCAAGTCTGAATGCTCAAAATCGGTTTATCGCCGATAGCAAGGTTAAGGATGCATTTTACGATTTATATAATTTCCGGTTTTCAGAAACACAGGCATATATCCAAAACGAGAAAAAAGCACATCCTGACAATCTGTTTCCCTATTTTCTGGAAGAATATATCGCGTTTATCAAAGCAGCGGTAGGACAAAGCAGTACAGAAACAGATGCTTATTTTGATGTTCGGGATAAGGCTCTGGATAAAATAGAAGAGAATAAATTCAAATCGCCCTGGAATAGATACGTTTTATCGGAAATTCATTTGCACAGTGCCTTTGTCCGTCTAATGGGGGCTGAAGATATCTCCTCTGTTTTTCAACTCCTTAAAGCTGGGTTTGAAGTAAAAAAAGGGCATAGTTTATTGATTGAAAATCAAAAGATGTTCCCCTCTTTTTATCCGAATTTTAAAAATCTGGGACTCCTTCATGCTGCTATTGATGTTGTTCCGGATCAATGGAAAGGAATTGCAAAATCGCTTACGTTCAAAGGTACAATCAGGCAAGGCACTACCGAGATAGAAACCGCATGGAATGCTTCACTGAAAGAAAATTCCTATTCATTTCTTCAACCCGAGCTATTGTTGTACAAAAGCATTTTATCAATTACCCTTTTGTCTGATAAAGAGAAAACCCGCGAAAATCTTCAAAATTTCAAAAGTATTGACAATGCTCAAAATTTGGCAACATCGCCAATTTTTATTTATGCAAAAGCACGATCATACATCTACATTGGGCAAACGGACAACGCGATCAAAGTTCTGACGAGCAAAAGCGATTCTCCGGGTGTGTATCCATTTCACTATCTGAACTATATGCTTGGTTTGGCAAAGCTAACCCGTCTCGACAAAGATGCTTATACCTGGTTTTTTGTTTTTTTACAGCACTTTAAAGGTGATTCTTATAAAAAAGCCTCAATGCAGAAAATTGCATGGTTTTATCTTTTAGATCAGGATGAAGGAAAGTACAGAGAGTATATGAGCCGGATTCAGACAATTGGGAATGATAAAGTTGACGAAGACAAACAGGCCATCAAAGAATCACAAAAAAAGGAACTTCCCAATCTTTGGTTATTAAAAGCACGATTACTGTCGGATGGCGGGTATTACGAGCGTGCTCTGGAATATCTGAAAGCGGCAGAAGATCACCTGCGTACCCGGAAAGACACACTGGAGCTAACCTATCGTTATGGCCGCATCTACCATGAATGGGGAAGGCTTACCGAGGCTATTCCCTATTACGAGCGAACACTGGGAACAGGAGCTGATACTCCGTGGTATTTTGCAGCCAATGCAGCTCTTCATCTGGGATTGGTTTACGAAAAACTGGATAAGCCAGCCAAAGCCCGTTACTTTTTCACAAAATGCCTTTCGTTAAATCCGGATGAATATAAAAATGGCATCCACCAGAAAGCGAAAGCCGGATTACAGCGTGTGAAAGAACAACAATAAATTTACAGTAAAACAAAGATTCCTTTACATCTGCTTTGTTTTCATCTCGTTTCTTTGCAGAAAAGAAACAGTAGATGAAACTTAGAAGCACATTGATTCATTTAACTGTACTCAGCATTTTGCTGATTACAGGTTCTCAGCTAATGGTTTGCATAGCTTTATTTGCAGGGTATGAATCTGTAAATATGAATCCTGCTCATTACTTTCTGCTGGCGTTAAGAATAGCCCTTCTTCTTATCCCTATTTACAGTTTGTTCTTATTTTCCTTCATTGGAATCCAGTTTCTATTACAGGTCATAAGCTTACGGATCAGCCGGAAAACCAAAAATAAGAACAGGCTTTCACTTTCTCTTTCATAAAAAGAAAGCAAGGGAGGGTATTGCGATTGCGAAATCCTTATGAATACCCAGTAATGCTAACGTTTACCTGTATGTGACGTAGCTGACTGCGGGCTACTTTCCTGTCAGGCCGAGATGAAGTGAATGCGGGAGATTAACCTACAATTACCCACAAAACCGGCTATGACATATACAGATTGTTACCGCCTGGCATTTCTTTTAATTCATAATTTGTACTTCGTCCTCCACTTGCTTCTTTCTGTAAGATATTTTTCTTTATTAAATCCTGAATATCTCTAAGAGCTGTATCTTGGGAGCATTTATTAATTTTTCCCCACTTTGAAGTTGTTAACTTTCCATCAAATCCATCAAGTAATCGATTAATTATCTTTTGCTGCCTCTCATTAAAAATCGTTTTAGAATGTAACTTCCAAAACTCAGCCTTATAAAGTATTTTCGACAAAGTCTCTTCTGTAGAATCAATTGCATTAATTAAACATTGCAAAAACCATAATATCCATTCTGTGATATCAGAGTTTCCTTTTTGAACTTTTTCAAGTTTCTCATAATAGTCTTTTCTTTCAACTCTAATTTGAGCAGACATACTATAAAATCGCCTAACACTTTTATCCGAACGAGCTAATGTCATATCGGTGATTGCTCTTGTTATTCTACCATTTCCATCGTCAAAAGGATGAATTGACACAAACCATAAATGAGCAATAGCAGCTTTAAGAACCAAATCTATTTCATGCTCGTTTTCAAACCAGTTTAAGAATTTTTCCATTTCAAATTCAATTCTATCAGAATCGGGGGCTTGATAGTGAACTTTTTCTTTTCCCATCGGTCCTGATACAACCTGCATTGACCCTGTTGTGTCTTTTCGCCAATCAGCAACGGTAATTTTATAAAGATTACTCCATCCTGATGGAAACAAAGCGGCATGCCAACCAAATAATCTATCTTTTGTCAGAGGTAAATTATATCGTTGCGTAGCGTCAAGCATCATTTCAACTACTCCTTCAACATAACGTTCTGATTCCACTGAACCGGCAATATCAATTCCTAATCGTCTTGCAATTGATGAACGAACCTGTTCTACTTCAAGGAATTCTCCTTCAATTTCAGATGATTTAATTACGTCTAATGTCAGTGTATTTAAGACTGCTTCATTTTGTAAGTCAAATCCAAGTGATTCCATTTTCCCAAGAAGCCTGCCTTGTTGATTTCTAGCTTCACCAAGTTTTATCATCACTTTTTTGTTGTCCCAAGTGAAGTCAGTCCAGTTCTCTCTTTCGTGTAAATAAATTTTCATTCTCCGCATTTTATGCGACAAATATACGGCTTATTCACCGCAAATGGTATTTTCTCCGCAAAATATGCCCAGATTATGCCGATTAATCTCCTCATTTCGCTGTTTTCATGCTTGGCGGGAACGACAGTCTGTCTAAAAACCTCAAATTTACAAATATAATATTGGATACCTGATGGGATTAAATTACAAATACTCAATTCTCAGAAGGATATTATTTAGTTTTTAGACAGTCTGACGTTTTGCAGCTACACGCAGGTGGGGAATTTTAGCACTGAACTTCATTAAAAGTACAGAACTTTGATTTAGCACTTCACTTTCATAGAAGCACTGAGCCCCCACTTGCGTGTAGCTGCTGTCAGCAGAGGTTATTTTAGGTTGTATTGTTCTTTCAATTTCTCCCATTGTTCAGACAAATATGAATTAAATTTATTGTATAGTGATTCACTTATCAATAAGTTAAATGTCGAGATTGTTGTTTCATAATTTAGAACTGTCAGGATAATTTCAGGCTCTTTTTTAGAAGTAATTTCTTCTTCTTTCAAATCATTATAAAGTCGGCAAAAACTGTCGAGAATATTTTTTACTCTTAGACAAAAAACGGAATGATTTACAGCATCTGAAATTAAGTAAATTGGCAAAGTCAGTTGTAGAACCATCGTTAAAACAGTATTGTAACCTTGAACTGCAAGCGTTAAAATTATTACGGCAACAATTAGATTTATTATCCATTTCTCTTTAAGCCCCTTGATTGCCAAATTATAGGTAAAATAACAACTCTCAAAGCTGTTAGCTCCCATTCTTAAAATACCATTTTCAATAGTGTCATTATTATAATACTTGTTTGATTTATTTGAAGAATAGTTTGTACCAAATGAATTGTCTACAAAGTCTGAGCGTTTGTCAAACGAAGTCTGGAAAATTATGTAATTAACTGCAAACTTGAGAAGAGCAAATAAAACAATTACAACAGTATTTCCATTGCTTAGAATTTCCGCCCACTCTTTAAGGCTATCAACATATTTGTTAATTATAAAATTAAGTAGAGTTAAGACAGCTGACAAAATCAGAATTTTGAATGCTATCGAATCAATTTTCTTTGCAAGATTAAATGATTCTCGTAATGGGTTGTAATATTCATTCATAGGAAGGAAATTTATCTCCAAAAATTATTTGCCAATTTTCGATCGCCTTTTCTTGGTTCTTTTTTTCAATTTCAAAATCAAGAGCAATCCTTGCAGTGTCATAGCAATCTTTGGCTTTGTTTGAAATTCTATCCCTTTGTTCACTTGTAAGATTGTTTATATTGCCTTGGATTCCTTTTGGGTCTTGAACATCATAACGAATGTTAGAATACAAATAGTAAAAGAAATCTTTGATATTAATATCATTAAAATCGTTCTGACTTCCCTTTGATTTTACGAAGTTCAACACAAGGACTTCAAATAGGTATGAGCCAAGTTTCGGACTTGTAAAATTAGCATTCCAATATTTTAAAGTCCTAACTAATTGATACACTTTCCCACCATAATTCTGATTTGTATCCTTGATATTATCTTGGTCTTTGATTGGATTTGAAGCCTTCCAATTTCCACTTCCGTCTGGAATAAGATAAAAGTTATTTACGGTGTAGAAGCAAGGTACAATGTCGAAACTCCAAGTATATGATACCAAATTGAGTACAGCCGCTTCTTGGTTTCTTTTAATGTCAGCGTTTGAATATTGAGGAACAGTTTCTAACGCTTTCACCAACTTGTTAACTACTTTTATTGAATTTAGAGTGTTGTCGTCATTTGAAAGTTTTTTTAAGCTGTCAATTGAGTTCTCTGTATGAATGTAAAACTTTTTGTTGTCATAATTGTCAATTTGATAATAAGCATTTCCCGCTCCTAGACAATACATAAGGTCAATGTCGTCAAGTGGTCTTATTTTGGTGTTTCTAGCGAAGGAACCAAATTTTATATGCTTTTCAGGATAGTCATTTGGGAAATCTTCAACATTTTCAGGAAAAGCCAATAGTTGCGTAATTAACCAATCTCGACTGCTTCTTGCATTGTCAGTGTTTTCCATGATAAGGTTGACTACATCTTTATTAAATTCTTCAAAAGCTTGATTAACACTTTTTGCCATATTATTCTTGTGTTTGTCGGTTTTTTATAATCTCTGCTAACGTTCCCACGCTTGGCGCAGTGGGGGATTTTGAAAAACTAAATTGTCTGCCAGCACGAATTTACAATAGAAGCACAAACTTTCAATGAAGATATTAGCCCCCATTGCGCCAAACGTGTGTTGTGCGTTCGTTCTTCTTTTCGTCCGAAGGTCTGCTCTGTCAAATTAGTGAATATGTTCCCTATTTGTCTGTCCATTTTTATTATTTCATTGTGCACATTTCGTCAACTCTTAGACCCGCTTTAATATTCGGTATCCGGTAATTGAAGTCATTGATTTTGTCCCGCCCTGATTTAACAATCTCGTCAATCTTAGTTACCAACTCTTCTTTTGTCTGAACACCGAAAAGAACTTTGACTTTATTAAAGTATCTCTCCGAAATTGTTTTTGATAACACCCTTAGCTTATAAAAGCGATAACAACTTGTCTCTGGAAACCAGTATCCGCCATAATAAGAAAGGTTGTTTGGAAACAGTAAAGAAATGTAATAGAGTAACACATCAGCTTCTATTAAAATTTCAAAGTTGTATTTCTCTGTTGCTCTTTGTTTTATTGTATCTGCTGTAACACTTACGCGATTTAGTTGAAGTTTTTTATTTCTGTGTTCGTTTAAACTTGAAACATAATGTCTGAATTCTGAAAAGGTTGCAGGAATGATTTCCCCACTTCTCTTTTTGTCAATGATGAAAGGTGTCTGAAGTATAAAAGCTAACTCAACAAATCGTTCCTTTTCCAACATGATTGCAGTAAAAGTCAAAAACAATTCATAGAAAAAGAATTTGTAATTGTCAGATTTTAGGTAGCCAAAGGTGTTTGATGGGTAATCATACTCGTCTTTGTTGACAGAGTAGTTTAGAAGCTTCTCAAAGAAAGAGTGTAATTGATCGTGGTCAAGTGTTATTGAGTTAGAGAGGTAAACCTCCATGAAACTTATGAAGTCATCACGAAGAACTTTCATGTCCTCAATTTTCTTTAAAATTACTTCGTCAAAATTTGCTTGGTTTAAATCCTTTTCATCAATTGAAAAACTTGTCAATGCACCTATGAAAGTGTCAAGATAGTCTTGAATATAAAGTTGCGTATTCTTTTTCTCGTTCAGTAAAGCATTTTTAATTGTCGCTACTTTATGTGCTGTTGGCAAAAAGATTGGTTCGTCAGATTGCAGAAATGCAGGGATAGTTCCTAATGGCGGTCTCTTTGAAATTGGTTTGTCAAATATGTTTCTGAGTAACTGCTCATAGTTATCCTCATAAACATCGTCAGAACTTAGGTCAATAAAAATCCTACTTTTTACAAATGTCGGAACACAAGGCTTGTTCTCTTCGTCATATTCAAATATGATTGGGATAAATTTTGTTTGTTCTGCTTTGGTGTATATTTCATCTGATACAATTAAACTCTCAATTCCAACTCCCCCTTTCTTAGAATTTGCTTTGTCAGCATATTCTTTATTACAGATAAGCAGAACTCTTTTTACTTCTGGGTTATTTACCATTTGCTCCATAAAAAGATATTTGTCTTGACCTTCTTTCAAGTCCCAATCGTCAAGAATTACATGAACAAAGTCAGCAGATAGTCTTTCCGCAAGCTGCAATACCTTTTGTTTGTTATGTGTCGGTTTCCAACTGTATGAGATAAATATTTTAGGTGGTGTCGTCATTTATTTAGTCCTTTATTTTATGTTAGCACTGCCGTCATAGAATGACGCACAACTCGTTTATATGTATGACAAACTCATACAAAGCACGCCAAATTGGATGGATATGTATGATATATATTATATTTATTTATACACAACATTTTCATCCCAACCAGAACCCCGTTATCCTAAATAGGCAGCCTTTCTAGTTTATTATTCACTTTTGAGCGAAGCGAATACCGGACACAAACATAAATAAATATTTTGTTAATAGTTAACAAAAGAGGCATAAAGTTGCATTTTTAACAAAACAGCCCCCCTTCCCCTAAGTTCCAAAATCATTGTAATTTGTAATTTTATAGGATAAATAAATGAAGTACAGCAAATTACGAGATTACAAAAAAATTACAAACTTTTGCTCAATTTGTAATTTTGCAATTGTTCATTTTCGATGAGTTAAAACGGTAAAAAGTAAAATTTACAAAAAAAGCCCATTTTTGCAACTTTTAGGGTAGGCCAGGTTTTTTTCGCTGATCTGTCGACATGTCGAAAACCAGTTAAATCAACATAGCATTAAAGAAAATTGTGGAGCTTACTTTTACAGAAAATCCAGCTCCAATCAATCCAAGCGGTAAATATAAAAAGCTGGAATTGAAGATTTTTTTCTGATTAGCTTTTAAGCCGTTTATCCTTATACTTGATCACGAAGTTCAGCAGAAGGAATCCGGCTGAAAGCAGCATAGCCAGGCGACCCAGATAATCACCATAACGGACATAAAAGGTTTTCGTATTATTGAGCGTCAGGCTGGCTTTAATTACATCCGGTTCCCAGTATTTTGTACGTTGCAGGACATCACCCCGTTGATTGATAAAGGCTGAAATTCCGGTATTTGCACTTCGTGCAACGCAACGACGGGTTTCGATAGCACGTAAAGAGGCGTAGCTGTAATGCTGACGATGCCCGGGAGTATCTCCCCACCAACCATCGTTGGTTATAATGAAGATCAATTGAGCTCCGTTGCCCACAAATTCCGAAACAAACTCTCCATAAATGGATTCGTAGCAAATTACAGGGGATACTTTTGCCATCTTACTTACCGGCTCAAATACCCGGCGTTCGGGATCAATCCCTAAACTACCCACAGTTCCGCCAAAGTCGAAAGCTAGTTTTTCGAGAGGTTTGAGGTATTTTACCAAAGGCATTTGTTCTACTCCCGGTGTAAGTTTCGATTTATGATATTGCGGCAGATTGGGTGTTGTATCAATCAGCAAAGCAGTATTATATGCTTCGAAATAGCGATTAGGTTCAAAGGAGGATTCGCGGGCTGCAGGTGTTGGCTTTTCATCCGGCCTTAACATTCTGCAGGTTGACATTCCCACCATAAACGAAGCCTGCGGGTACTTTTTCAGAAACTGTCGTAATTCAAAAAGACTTGGAGAATAGGGCAGCTGTTCTTCCCAGCAATATTCCTGAATCGAGCTTTCAGGACATACAATAAAAGCTGTATTTGAGTCTGTTTTTTTTGCAGCCAGTTTAATTAATCGGCGGGTTATCTCAATTGGGGGAAGGGCATATTGCTCGGTATAAGGATCTACATTGGGCTGAACAACCACCACTTCGCGCTTCGCACCTTCTTCTTTATATGTAGAATATCGAATCAACGAAATGGTAATTGGCAGCGCAATCGCCAACACAATAAAGAGTGATTTCTGTATAATCTGATGTTTTTCTCCCCGTTTTTTTACCACCAGAAAAAGAAGTTCAAATGCAAGAATATTCACGATCCAAATCCAGATGGTTCCTCCAAAAACTCCGGTAAATTCATACCATTGAATCCAGGTATGTTTCGTTGCAAATCCATTGCCAAGATTAAGCCAGGGCCAGGATAAATCCCAGTCGAGATGAAAATATTCGTACGCAACCCAAAAAGCAATCAGCACCGGCCAGGCTTTTTTACCCCGGTACAAACGTTTCCGGCACATAAAATAAAGGCTGAATGCAAGTGACATCACTGCAGAATTGAGGATCCACGCCAATACGGCTCCCAGCGGAGTTGCATTCCATATCCAGTAAGTGGTAAGAAGATTGAATACCATAAAGCCTGGATACGTATAGAAAAAGCCAGTGTAACGACCAAACTCTTCTCTTCGGTTGATTAACTCTTCGCTCATCCACAAAAGGGGAACCCAGCATATAAACAATAAAGGAGTAAATCCATATTCGGGCCATCCAAATCCGGTAAGCAATCCCGAGAGAATAGAGAGTAAGAGGAGCTGATACTTCTTCATAAATCGTATTTGCGCTTAAGAACGTATTGCAAAGGTAGTTTATTACCTAAAGGATTGAAAGCGTTTCGGTAAATACAGCATCCATTTTCACGTCGTGAGGTTCACAGGGAACATCGTTCACAATCTGGACATCAAAACACACTCCGGCTTTAAAGGCTTGTGTGGAATTTAAAATCTTGTCGTAATACGCTTTTCCGCGTCCCATACGGTTTTTGGCTTTATCGAAACCCACTCCCGGAACCACAATAAAATCGACAGATGCATAATCGGTAAAATCTTCCCCAATAGGTTCAAGAATTCCAAAGGCTTCGCCCGGAGCCATGCTTTCTTCTCCACGGTAGATTTTCAGTCGTAAATCTTCTCCATCCACTTTCGGAAGTAACATCATTTTACTATTACTCCAGCGTTTTACAAACTCCAGGGTTTGAACCTCATCAGCCATAGCCCAGTAGGCAAACACGATCTTTGACTGCCGAAACTGTGGCAATTGTTCCAGCGAATTAAAAATCTGTTCCGATTTCAATCGCTTTTCTTCTGTACTTAAGGTAGCCTTTAACACCTTTATTTGTTTGCGTAATTCCTTTTTCAGGGCAATAATTTCTTCCATAATGCAAAGGTAGTATCAAAAATATTCCGGTGTACATCGTTTGGTATTCATTGTTCATCCTACAAGAAGCGGCCTTTATCGAAAGCTGCAAAACTGCCTGTAAACTTTGGGTATCATTGAGCGTTATACTTGCAAACAAAACACCACAACTGATATGAAAACAACCATAAAAACCATCGCTCTTGCTATTACAGCAACATTATTCAGCACTGTATCTGTTTTTGCTTCAAGTGAAAATAGTTCATACATTACAGAAGTTGCCCACAACGAAATTGTAAAGCAAAGTATTAATAGCACTCTTTCGTACCCAGCTCAGGCAAAAGCCGAAAAGAAAGAAGGTTTTGTTTTGGTAAGCTTTAAATACGCTGAAGATGGAGGAGTTCAGGTACTGGAAATGAATACGAATGATTCTGTTTTTGGAAATTATGTTCGTGAAATACTTTATTCAATCCCCACATGTCCTAATGCAAAACAAACCGGAAATACGTACCAGATGCGTTTCGACTTTAAACTCATGTAATCCTTTTTTATAACATACACCTTTTTTGATGAGCCTTCGGATTTCCGGAGGCTTTTCTTTTTAACGGATCCGGGAAAAGGCTCAGTAGTCTCATTCATTGCATACTGCTCTCTTTCCGGGATACGGGAAAAAGCTTAACTTTGCCACTCAAAACAGTTCAATTATGGATTCTCATCAGCTTCGGCATCTGGAAGAGCTCGAATCGGAAGCAATCTACATTATCCGCGAGGTAGCCGCGCAGTTTGAGCGTCCGGCTCTGCTATTTTCCGGCGGAAAAGACTCTATCGTTCTTACTCATCTGGCCCGAAAAGCATTCTGGCCTGCCAAACTTCCCTTCCCGCTTCTGCATATCGATACCGGACACAACTTTTTGGAAACACTCGACTACCGTGACGATCTGGTTGAAAAAATCGGTGCACAACTCATTGTGGGTTCGGTTCAGGAATCGATTAATCAGGGACGAGCCGTGGAAGAAAAGGGAATTAACGCAAGCCGCAATGTATTGCAAACCGTTACTCTGCTCGATACTATTGAGAAACATAAATTTGACTGTTGCATGGGCGGAGCCCGTCGTGATGAAGAAAAAGCCCGCGCCAAAGAACGCTTCTTTTCACACCGCGATGAGTTCGGACAGTGGGATCCCAAAAATCAACGTCCGGAACTCTGGAATATCTTCAACGGAAAGAAACATCTGGGAGAACATTTCCGTGTATTCCCGATCAGCAACTGGACTGAAATGGATGTTTGGCAATATATTCTGAAAGAACAGATAGAGATGCCTTCGCTATATTATACCCATCAGCGTGAAGTGTTTATGCGTGATGGAGTACTACTGGCTACTGCCCCTTTTATGAAATTGAAAGAGACCGAAAAACCCGAAGTTATGCAGGTTCGCTGTCGTACTATCGGCGATATTTCCTGCACCGGACTTACCCTTTCGGCAGCCAACAGTCTCGAAGAAATTATTGACGAAATTGCAGCCACCCGTGTTACCGAACGTGGCGGGCGCGCCGACGATAAACGCTCTGATGCGGCAATGGAAGATCGTAAACGCGAAGGTTATTTTTAAAAAAATCTACACTCATGACATCATTTTCCAGCAACGGATATCTCGATATGGAACTGCTTCGTTTCACCACCGCAGGCAGTGTTGACGATGGCAAAAGCACCCTTATCGGTCGTCTGCTCTACGACAGCAAATCAATCTTCGAAGATCAGCTCGAAGCAGTTCAGAAAGCCAGCATCCAAAAAGGAAGCGAATATTTAAACCTTGCATTGTTTACCGACGGACTTCGTTCCGAGCGCGAACAGGGCATCACCATCGACGTGGCGTACCGCTACTTTGCCACGCCCAAACGCAAATTTATTATTGCCGACACACCCGGTCACGTACAATATACCCGTAATATGGTTACCGGAGCTTCTACCGCCAATGTAGCCCTGATTTTGATTGATGCCCGCAATGGTGTGATTGAACAAACCCATCGCCATGCCATCATTGCATCCATGCTGGGAATCCCGCACGTAGTGGTATGTATCAATAAGATGGATCTGGTAGAATATAGTCAGGAAGTATTTATCCATATCCGTGAAGAGTTTACTCAGTTTGCCCAAAAGATAGGAATCCGTGATTTCCGCTTTGTTCCTATCAGTGCCCTGAATGGTGATAATGTGGTGGATGAATCCACAAACATGTCATGGTATTCGGAAGGTACGCTGATGCACATACTCGAAACCATCGAAATCAATCAGGATTACGACTTTACCCATGCCCGTTTTCCGGTGCAGTATGTTGTACGTCCCTATTCTGATAAATATCATGATTATCGAGGCTTTGCCGGAAGAGTGGCCGGGGGCATCTTTAAACCCGGCGACGAAGTGGTTGTGCTTCCTTCCGGATTAAAATCGAAAATAAAATCCATTGATCTTTTTGAGAAAGAATTGACTGAAGCCTTTCCACCCATGTCGGTTACCCTTCAACTCGAAGATGATATTGATATCAGCCGTGGCGATATGATTGTGAAAGAGGAAAAACAACCGGTAGTAAGTCAGGAACTTGAAGCCGTGATTTGCTGGATGAATCAGCGCCCGCTTCAGCCGAACGGTAAATATACGCTGATGCATACCACCCGCGAAGTTCGCTGTATCATCAAAGAGGTGAAGTACAAAATAAATGTAAATACCCTGGAACAAATTACCGATGGTGAGACTGTTGGATTAAATGCCATTGCCCGCATTGCCCTCAAATGTACCAAACCCCTCTTTATTGATCCATATTCCGAAAACCGCATCACCGGAAGCTTTGTACTGATAGACGAAGCCACCAACGAAACTGTTGCCGCCGGAATGATTTCGTAAAAGAGGTTACTGAACCGGCCTGATTTTACAACATTAGTCCGCACAAATCTATAGGAAAATTGATGTGCGATGGAAAAGCTAGAAGAGAACTAAAATTGTGAAACGGAAAGCAAATTTAAAGTATTAGTAATCAATTATCAAAAGATAGAATCATCCGGTATTACAAAAACAATTTTAATCTCTGTACCCCGAAAAGGGCTCAATGCCCTCTCTGCAAAAGATAGATGTTTTTAATCGTCCAGAAATTCTAAATCAAAGTAGTAATTACCCCTATTCTCTTTATCGATATAAATATATGTTTCTTTTTGTTTATCAAGCATAAATCTGAGTGTAATTTCATCTTTATAAATTACAGGGCTATAATAATGTTCCTTTTCTCCATACTTCTCCGTTTCAAAGATTAATACAGTCTCATTACTGTTTATATTTTCAATCCCCTTGTCTGAATCATATAATGTATCAAAGGCCTTAGCCTTATAATTTTTCACTTTATCAACCTGCTCAGAATAGCTATTTGTTTTTATTTCACAGGCATTTAAATCAACCCGTACTTTATCTGCTTTTCGCCTGAATTCCTGAATCCTTGCTTTTATGTTTTCTTCATTTTTTTCATACCACTGAGCTGATCCTTTTTTAAATGTAAGGTATCCGGAAATCATTAATAGCAAACCGAGTACAAACCCAACAACCGGATGAGGAATTAAAACCCCTGAATATTGCTTAAAAAACAAAAGTATAAGCAATCCTATTATAATCATTATAATACCAATTGCTTTTATAAACGATATTTTCATAATGCGTTTTATTTTTTTATGAATAACCAACTACTCACTTCAACAAATAAAAAGAATCTCTGCCAAAGCTAAGAATGTTCCGGATGTCGTACACAAAATAAACAGATTAAATACTCTGAAACACCAAAAAAACTACTGTCTTATGAAGACAGACAAAAGACATTCTATTTTACGCCAAGAGATATTTACCTCTCCACCACGCTTTTGCATGATTTTTTCACGCGAAGGGCGCGAAGGGTTTACGCAAAGAACGCGAAGGGATTGAGAGAGCCACGCGGCTCCGTCGGAACGATTGGGATTATCCTGACTATAGCCGGTAATGCCCAACAGCATGAAAATGTTGTTGAGAAAGAATAAATACTTCTTCATAATGATAAAGATTTAGTTCTAATTTATAAAAATAGGAATTTGAAGACTTTGCGTATTTCGCGCTCTTCTTCGCGAGCTTTGCGTGAAGTAAGGGATTGAGAAAGATTGACTTTTTATTACCTCACCCCCGCCTCTCCTGATAGGAGAGGAGCCAGTACAACCTGGGTATTTATCTTCAGTTTCTTTGAAAAAAAGAATAATATCGGGCTAAGCAGAAATTCTCTTTTCACGTAAATGGCGGGCTGCGGAGATTCTTTTGTCCTATGCCGGGATTCATGATTTTATTCATCGCACAATAGACGGTTTGGTGAACATCAAGCCAAGGACTTATACAAAGATCGTGTTGAAACGATTGAAAAAATCTGATGGTAACTGTGATAATAACGCTTCGTCTTCTACTGTAAATTCTGATAATACTGTTTTCTGCTTTTTCATAAATCTGATATAAACTATAAATTTAATCCTTTTCTATAGTTTACACACTTTTTTGCACACTCTCACACCGGCATATGTGAATACTCCCGAATACAAATGTACAGGACTATTGCATGAACTTGCAATGCTATAATCCAAACGTACGGGACTATTGCATGAACTTGCAATGGCATAAACCAAACGTATGGGACTACTCTATGAACTTGCAGTGCCATAATCCAAACGTACGGGACTATTGCATAAACTTACAATGGCATAATCCAAACGTACGGAGCTATTGCATAAACTTACAATGGCATAATCCAAACGTACGGAGCTATTGCATGAACTTGCAGTGCCATAATACAAACGTACGGAGCTACTGTATGAACTTACAGTGCCATAAACCAAACGTATGGGACTACTCTATGAACTTGCAATGCCATAAACCAAACGTACGGGACTACTCTATGAACTTGCAGTGCCATAATCCAAACGTACGGAGCTATTGCATGAACTTGCAGTGCCATAATCCAAACGTACGGGACTACTGTATGAACTTACAGTGCCATAAACCAAACGTATGGGACTACTCTATGAACTTGCAGTGGCATAATACAAACGTACGGAGCTATTGCAAACTTGCAATGCTATAATCCAAACGTACGGAGCTATTGCATAAACTTACAATGGCATAATCCAAACGTACGGGACTATTGCATAAACTTGCAATGGCATAATCCAAACGTACGGAGCTATTGCATAAACTTACAATGGCATAATCCAAACGTACGGGACTATTGCATAAACTTACAATGGCATAATCCAAACGTACGGGACTACTCTATGAACTTGCAGTGCCATAATACAAACGTATGGGACTACTGTATAAACTTACAGTGTCATAATACAAATGTACGGGACTACTCTATGAACTTACAGAGGCATAATACAAACGTATGGAGCTATTACATAAACTCACAATGCTATTTTGTAACTTCATAACCCTATTGTATAAACTCACAATGCTACTTTGGAACTTCATAACCCTATTATGTAAATTCATAATGCTACTTTGTAACTTCATAACCCTATTATGTAAACTCACAATGCTACTTTGGGACTTCAGAAGCCTATTATGTAAATTCATAATGCTACTTTGTAACTTCAGAATCCTATTATGTAAATTCACAATGCTACTTTGGAACTTCAGAACCCTATTGTATAAATTCACAATGCTACTTTGGAACTTCAGAAGCCTATTATATAAATTCATAATGCTACTTTGTAACTTCAGAACCCTATTATGTAAATTCATAATGCTACTTTGGAACTTCAGAAGCCTATTATATAAATTCATAATGCTACTTTGTAACTTCAGAACCCTATTATGTAAATTCACAATGCTACTTTGGAACTTCAGAACTCTATTGTATAAACTCATAATGTCATTTTGGAACTTCAGAACCCTATTATGTAAACTCACAATGCTACTTTGTAACTTCAGAACCCTATTGTATGAACTTACGATGACACTTTGAAGTTTCAGAGCCCTACTCTATGAACTTACAGTGCCACCTTGACGCTTCAGAGCCTTACTGTATGAACTTACGATGACACTTTGAAGTTTCAGGGTCTTATTGCGTAAACTTGCAGAGGCACTTTGTATGATATTGGGGTTGAAAAATTCGTTGAGGAATAGATGGGGATTTTTCTGTGTGCAAAAATTTTGACAAAAGAGTCAGTATCCTGGTTTATTAGGGGTAGGCACGAAAAACAAACAAAATACTCTAAAACACGAAGAGGCTGCCTTTCGGGCAGCCTCTTCTTTTGCAATTATAATCAATCAATAATTAGCGTACAATTGTCATCTCTTTGATGAGGTTTTGCGCGTTGGCATATTTGTCGATAATAAATAATATGTAACGGATATCGCATACGATCGTGCGCTGGAGTTCGGGCTCGAAGGCAACATCGCCGCTCATGGCTTCCCAGTTTCCATCGAATGCTGCTCCAATTAATTGTCCTTCGCCATTGATTACCGGGCTACCTGAGTTACCACCGGTAATATCGTTGGTTGTTAAGAAACATACCGGAATATCTCCTTTTTCGTCAGCCCACTGACCGAAATCTTTTTTCTGGAAAAGTTCTTTCAGTTTTGCAGGTACAACAAACTCGTCGTTTTTCGGATCTTCTTTTTCCATTAAGCCATATAAATGGGTAGCATAATCATAATGAACTGCATCGGCAGGATAATAATCCAGTACCTGACCATACGTCATACGCATGGTTGAGTTTGCATCGGGATAGAACTTCTTTTCGGGTTGCATTTCGCGAACAGCAGCTACAAATAAACGGGTAGCACGACCCAGTTTTTCGCTGGCATCTTTCTGCTTGGTATTAAGCTGGATAAAGGTATTGTATAATCCCATTGTTACTGCCAGAATCTGATCTTTCTTGTATTTCTTGAGTGAAGGTTTTTTGATGAACTTATCAAACGCCTGTTGGCTTGCAAAAATGGATGTTTCAAAAGCTTCTTTTGCAAACTTATCGAAATCGCCTTTATACTTGGTATTGATCTCTTTAATAGCATCCGGCTGAAGTTCGGCAGGCATGTCTTTTACAAAGATTTTCAGGAAAGTAGCCAGTAATTTTTGTTCGGCAGGAGCATAGGTATCTTTAAACGTTGCATCAGCAATGGCTTTAAAGGTTGCGAAATCGCTTTCTTTGGTATCTTTCTTTTCCAGCAAAGCCTGCATTCCTGACATATTGATTTGCAGCGGCATCAGTAAGGTTTTACAGCTCATCACTCCGCCCTGGAAGAACCACATCATCTGACTTGCTTTTCCTTCGGAGATCAGTTTATTCGCATCGGCCAGATCCTGTAAAACAGTTCCGTATTTTTCCTTACGTCCTGCATCGGCAGCAATCCAAAGAGCCAGTTGATTTTCCAGTGCTTTTTTCTTGTCATATACTTTCAAACGTTTCAGCCCACGGCTTTCACCGATTTTGTTTTTCCAAACGTTTGCAAGCTGGGCATACGCTGAAGCATATTTGATGTTTACAGCATTGTCGGCATCCATAAATTCTTTCATCGCCGGAAGCATGGTGTTTCCAACATTGATGATCGCCGGATTGGTTTGGTCGAGTGTTTGCTGAACACCCCATGAAGTCATATAACGATCGGTAGAACCCGGATAACCCCAAATCATCGCGTAATCACTTTTCTTAACGCCTTTGGCAGATATTGGCAGGAAATGTTTCGGTTTGTAAGGAATATTATCTTTCGAGAATTTGGCAGGCTTGCCATCTTTCGACATATAAACGCGGAACATGCTAAAGTCGCCGGTATGACGTGGCCACATCCAGTTGTCGGTATCACCGCCAAATTTTCCGATAGCTGATGGAGGTGCGCCTACTAAACGAACATCTTCATATACTTCATATACAAACATATAATATTCGTTACCATTGAAGAAATTTTTAATTTCAACTTCATAACGATCTTTTTCAGAAGCTTCTTTTTTCAGTTTTTCAATTTCCTTACGGATGGCTGCTTTACGTTCGGTTTCGGTTGCTCCTGCTTTTACACCTGAGAGTACCTTTGCCGTTACATCGTCCATGCGAACAAGAAACGAAGCAGTAAGCCCTTCATTTGGAATCTCTTCTGACTTATTGTAAGCCCAGAAGCCATGAGTCAGATAATCGTTTTCAACCGTACTGTGTTTCTGAATTGCTTCATAACCACAGTGGTGATTGGTAAGCAACAGACCTTCGGAAGAAATTACTTCGGCGGTACAAAAACCACCAAAGTCAACAATTGCATCTTTCAGGCTGGAGTGATTAACACTGTAGAGCTCTTCTGCAGTGAGTTTCAGACCCATTTTCTGCATGTCAACATAGTTGAGGCGTTCTACAAACATCGGGAGCCACATCCCTTCATCAGGCGGATTGTACGCCTTGAGCATTCCCCCGTTCAGGAGAAGAAATGCCGAAACAACGGCAGTAAAAAAATACTTTCTCATCATCATTTTGGAATTTAAATAATTGGGTATCGTTTAGAATACAAAAATAAACAAACGAGTTTAGTTTAGGTTGATTCAGGCACAGATACTCGATGTAATCAAACCATTACAGGATATACGGGTATATCTGCAAGACAAAAAGACAGAAAAAAGGACAATACAGGTTCTTTTCTGTCTTACCGGTTAAGATTGATGGGATTGAGAAGATTGAAAAGGTACTTATTAGTTTCTTCAGTCTTTTCAGTCTTGATTGATAGGACTAAAATTCTGACTTCTAACTCCTGACTTCTCTTCACGTTTCACCTTTAAAAGGGCGTTCGACCTCTTTTCATTACTTTTTCCCTATTCAACCACCAAAAGGGTCTTCGACCTCTTTTGGAGTTAACCGTTTTACCCTTCTTTCTACTTCAACCACCAAAAGGGTCTTCGACCGCTTTTGGAGTTAGCCGTTTTACCCTTCTTTCTACTTCAACCACCAAAAGGGTCTTCGACCGCTTTTGGGGTTGTTTTTTACCCTATATGTTTTTCGGCGTGATATGACGAGCGTACCAAAGGTGCACTTTCCACAAACTGAAATTTCTTTTCCAATCCAATTGTTTTGTAACGGGCAAAAGTGTCGGGATGTACATATTCAACAACCGGAAGATGTGTTTTGGTGGGTTGCAGATATTGCCCGAGTGTAAGTATGCGAACCTCTGCTTTACGTAAATCGTCCATGGTTTGAAGTATTTCTGCTTCAGTTTCCCCTAAACCCAGCATCAATCCCGACTTTGCAGGAACTCCACTGGCAGCAATATGCTTCAGTACTTCCAGGCTGCGACGATATTGTGCGGCACTGCGTACCTGAGGTGTCAGACGTTCAACTGTTTCCAGATTGTGTGAAATTATATCCGGACGGGCATCACAAACGGTTTGTACATGATCCGGATTTCCACCAAAGTCAGGGATCAGCACCTCAATGGTTGTATTCGGGTTTAATTCTTTAATTTTCAGAATAGTCTCTGCCCAGTGTGATGCACCACCATCGGGCAGGTCGTCGCGATCAACAGAAGTGATAACACAATGTTTAAGTTTCATCTTCTGAATGGATTCTGCAACACGAAAAGGTTCTTCGGGAACAACAGGCAAGGGTTTCCCTGTTTTTGTAGCACAAAACTTACACGAACGGGTACATATTTCTCCTAAAATCATAAATGTTGCTGTACCAGCACTCCAGCATTCGCCCATATTCGGACATTTTCCACTGGTGCAAATGGTATGCAAATGGTTCTTTTCAACAATCTCTTTAACAGCAGTAAAATTTCCACCTTTCGGCAATTGAATTTTTAACCAATCGGGTTTACGATGTAATGATTTTTGCTCCACTTTCCTTTTTTGTGGCAAAATTAACCCTATTTTTTGGAAGCGGCAACCTCAGAAAACAGTCCCAGTTTATAAATACTAAAGAGTTTCAAATTGGAGTAACCCGATCTCAACATATATCGAATGAATGATTTTTTCAAGAGAAAGAAGACCTGAAACAAAGGCAGGATACCCGATTTTTTTAATCCATAATAGCTTTTCAACAATGCAATTTCTTCTATAAAATCTTTCTGAAAATCAGCCATTGATAATACAGAATAGAGATTTTGAATTCCCCGTTCTGTTTTGCGTAAAAATTCACTATTTGTTTCCATATCACCATTCAGAACCGGATTTTCGAGATGTGAGACGGATATATTTTGTTTTCGGAGCTGGTATCCAAAGAGCGTGTCTTCATGGCCATACCCACTTAGTCGTTCATCAAATTTCACGTGTTGAAACAAACCTTTTTGAATCACAAAATTATTAGTCATAAACGACTTATTTGGATTCTGATTTCTGACTACAGCTGGTTTACTTTCCAGTTCACGGCCATACTTCCAGCGAAGCCGGCAATTCCGGGGTGGTTTTTCGTTCGGAAAAATTCTTCCGCCACACACTACCAACGACTTATGCAAAGACAGAAAATCGATATAGTTTTTCAAAAAATCTGCTGACGGAATCAATCCGTCGCAATCGAGGAAAAGCAAATATTCATACAGAGCATACTCTGGAAAAAGATTACGGATTCTGGCTCTGCCTACATTTTGCTCAAGTTCAACCCAACGGGCAAGAAAATGACATTCTGCACGGTTTTTTTGCCGGATAATTTCGTCCGAAGCATCATCAATGCACACAATTTCGACAGGAGCGCCCTGCTCTTTTATTTGCTGCTGAAGTTGCCGTAAAAGCGGAAGCATCTCCACATTATAAACCGGAATACATACAGATATCATGAAGCAAATGTAGGAATTTTCGGGAGCTAATTACCGAGAAAATCATTCACCAGCATCAGAAAGTCATCTGGCTGATCGGCTTGTACCCAATGTCCGGCTTGTGGAATGGTTTTGATTTCGGCAAAAGGAAATTTTTGAAATATCAGTGGAAAATCGGCATCCATAACGTAATCTGATTTCCCTCCGCGAATAAAAAGTGCAGGATTCATAAAGGGTGCATGACCTTCAATGGCATCAAAAACATAGTCGATATTTTCTAAGATGGATGGTAAATTCATCCGCCAGCTGAGCGACTTTGTTTCCGTCCAGTGTAAATTTTTCATTACAAACTGGCGAATACGATCATCAGGAATCGATATTTTCAACGCATCCTCTACCTCTTTCCGCGACTTTAACTGTGCAAAGTCAAGATGCATCATAGAGTCCATCAGCTTGTTATGAAATTCGCGCAGATAGTAGCGTTTAGGACTCATGTCAATTACAATCAGTTTTTCTGCAACTTCAGGGTTTTCAAGAGCCAGATTCATCGCCAGCTTACCACCCATAGAATGCCCCATCAATAAGCATGATTCTATTCCGAGATCTTCCAACAGCTCACGAACATCTTCCGCCATGGCATTATAATTAAACACCGAACTATGAGGCGACTGTCCATGATTACGCAAATCAGGAATAATAACCTGGTATTTTTCGGAAAGAGCGCGGGCATGTGTTACCCAGTTATCTGATATTCCATAAAGTCCGTGAAGAATTACAAGAGGCTTACCCTCTCCGTACGTCCGATAAAAGAGTTTCATTTTCTGAATGGATTTATTCCCGGACAAAAAGCTATCCAGAGGTCTATACTGTCCGCAATTTCAATTTCTAGTTTTTACTTCCTTTACTAATCCAGAGTGAAGGATTCAGGATTTTATTTCCTTTCCATACCTGAAATTGAAGTTCGGTTTTATTTTCATCAGCATCAGTGGCTACGGTTCCTATCGCCTGTTTTGTGCTTACTTTCTGATCTTTCCGAACGGATACAGATGCGAGGTTAGTGTAAACGGTAAGATAATCGCCATGGCGGATAATTACAGCTTTAAAACCATTGGGAGCGGTAAATGTTGCCGTAACTTCTCCATCAAATACGGCTCTTACAGCTGCACCCTGATGTGTTAGAATACTTACTCCGTTGTTATTGATTATAATACCTTTAAACAAAGGATGTTCGTGTGGTCCGAATCCCGAAGAAATCATTCCGCGTTCGCAAGGCCAGGGCAAACGTCCCATGTTTCCGGCAAAACTTTTGGTAAGTTTAATATCTTCAGGAGTCAACGATAACGCATCCGGAGATAGCACAGGCTCTTTTACCGATTCGGGAGTGGTGGTTTTTGAGGTGGTAGTTACTGTAGTTTTTTCAGTAGTAGCGGTCGTTTTTTCGTTTGGCTTCGTTGTGGTTTGTTTCGTGCTCGCTGTTTCTTTTTTCTTACGTCTTTCTTCTTCACGTTTGGCTTCTTCCCGTCTTACCTCTTCCCGTTTTGCTTTTTCCCTACGTTTTATTTCTTCACGAGCCTTACGCATCTCTTCTGCAATTATATTCTCGATCTGAGTTTGCAACTTACGGGATTCCTGTTGCTTACGCTGCAGGGTGGCACGAAGTTCTTTTTCGGTTTTTTGAAGCTTTGTTACCTCTTGTTTTTGCTCATCCTGCTCACGGGTAAGCTGACTTTTTTCTGATTCTGATGATCTTAATAAATTGGTTTTATCGGCTTTATGTCCTTCCAGTTCATTCTTTTTTCCGGTCAGCTCTGTTTGTTTGTTTTGAATCAACTGAACCTGTTGCTTACGATACGCTGAGTATTGCTGAAGGTATTTGATACGATGATATGCCTGATTTAGATTTTTGGATGCAAAAATATACATCATCCTGCTTTGGGGACTTCTGCTTCGGTAAGATGCTCGAATAATCCGTGCATATTCATCCTTCAGGGTTTTGATTTCTGCATTCAGAGAAAGAATTTCATTCTGAGTATTAATAATATCACCTTCCAACACATTCAGTTCATCATTAATATTCCGGATCAACTCTTCACGTTTGGAGATTTTATTTTTCAGAATAATAAGTTGCTGAAGTGATGTTTGTTTATTCTTTTTTGTGTCATTCAGTAACTTGTTATAATACTGTATTTCCTGTTCGAGTTGCTTCTTGTTTTCCTGAAGCTTCTTTTTTGCATCCGACTGCGAAAACGAAGGAAATGAAAAGATTACCATAAGTCCTCCGACCAAAAATAGTTTGAGTATAGTGAGTGCAGATCGTTTCATCAGGTTTATTTTTAAAAAAGCAGTCAGTTCAAAGGTACATAATTTATCAGTTTATAAACACACGCTGATAGCTGGAAGGGATCTTAAACGGGAAATTTGTTTCTTCGTCAAGTGTTACTTTATTGTATTCCAGGTTGAGTTTAATCTCTTTTTCAGCATGTAAGCTTACGTTTATCTTTCCAGGGAAAAGCTGATTTCCAATTTGTTGATAATCCAGATATTCTGCCCGCATCTTTTTATTTTCTTTCACTTCTTTCACCATAACATCCTTGATTTTAAACGTATTAGGATCAAGCGTAAGCGTTTGAACCAAAATGCGCAACATATCATTTTGATTACGGACATATTTTTTGAGTTTGTGACGATTTACCGTACTCAATTTGTACTCATCCCCATTCATGGAGGCTTTGAATTTATCGGTTTCGTAATAGGAAAAATCGTTACCCGCTATAAAAGCCTGAAGCATATCAAAATCCACTGCATTATTTGCAAAACGATTGATGTAGCTGAAATCAGTTGCCATCCAGTTTTCTTCCATCCGGTTCAGAAACCAGATAGAATCGTTCGTAATCAGTAATCGCGCACCTTCAATCGAAAATTTGGAGATACTAATCCAAATCAGGCTGTCTTTTAACAAGCGGATTTGCCCGCTGAAAGAAGTTTTCTCGCCATTATTGATGTAATCAGCAGAATATTTGATTATCAATCTATTAAAGCGAAACTGATTTTCTTTCATCTTTGAGAAGAGAAATGCACTGTTTGCTTCTTTCTGGATAGTGTCTGCTACCTGAGCCTGTGTTACAGGCTTTTGTTCTGCAACAGGCGTAAGTTGCTTCGTTGTTTTACATCCGGCAATAAAAAAGAGAGACGAAAGAAGAAACAGAGAGTATTTGAATATCAACTTATTCATACCATTTTTGGTCTTTAATTTTTTTCAGAAGCAGGCCTGACCCTTCCCCCAGTTCCTTTGCTTTTTTCCATTGGGTTACTGCGTTTTCACGTTCATTCAGAAAATAAAGAATATCACCGTAATGTTCCACAATTACGTCGTTGGTATTTCCACCCAATTCGAGTGCTTTTTCAATCAATGTGCGTGCTTCATTGTACTTTTTTTTCTGGAACAGAACCCAGGCCCAGGTATCGAGATAGGATGCATTATTTTTCACCAGCTCGTTTAGTTTTACCGACATTGTTTCCGCTTCATCCAGATTTTCTTTACGAAGTGAAAGATAATATGCAAAATTGTTCAGTACGTACACATTATTAGCATCCAGGTCTAACACCTTGCGAAAGGCATTATCTGCTTCAGCATACTTGTTAAGTTTGTGATAAAGATCTCCAAGATATACCTCAAATTGAATATTAAGCTCTTTATTATCAGTAACCAGCTTCTGACCTTTCACAAATTGCGCCAAAGCCTCATTCAACTTGTTCGACTGAAACAAAACGGTGCCCTTTACCATGTAAGGAAAGGGTTGTTCAGGAAAAAGTTCTATCGCTTGTGAACTCTCTTTCATCATCGCCACCGTATCATTTTGATAGGAAAGGATCATCAACAAAGCCTCCCAAACGGGGAAACGGCTATTATCAAGTTGGTTTACTGTTTCAAAAGCATTGCGGGCTTCATCAAGTTTTTTATCACGATAAAGAAAATCACCCAATATAGACCAGGCCTTGGCATCTTTGGGGTGTGTTTTAGTCAATACTTCGGCAAGTTCGAATGCTTCTGTTTTCATATCACTGTAAATTTCTGTTACCGTGTAATATGTAAGCAAAATCTGAACTTTGGTATCAATATCAAGATTTGGATTTGCAAAACCGAGCTTTAACTCTTCAAATGCTTTCTTTTTATCTCCAACCTGACGGTAATATCCCGCCAATGAAACATGTATATAGGAATCATCCGGATTCACTTCTGCAATCTTCTTATAATATTTCAAAGCCGAAGGATAGTCTTTTTTGGACATATACATTTCGGCAAGAATAGCCAGGTATTTTGTTTCGCGGGGAAAATTCTGTGAAAGCTTTTCAACCTCAGCAGCGGCTTTATCAAACTGATTGAGTGAAAGATATATTTTTTGTTTTTGTAAAGAAAGCTCTTCAAAAACCCCCATCTTTTTTTCAATCACATTGTAAACTCCAATGGCTTTTTCAAGTTTGTTTTCTTGTAGATATGAATTCGCTAAATTTTCCTGTAAATCAAGATCATCTGTATTTTTAGCGGCAAGCTTCTCTAAAACTTCTGTTGCTTTTGAATATTGGCGATTGTTCCGGTAAATATCAGCCATCAGAAACATATACCAGGTATTATCCGGACTGAGGGAGCAAGCCTTCTCTCCGTAAAGTATTGCTTCTGTGCTTTTTCCAACAATATTAAAAAGACGAGCCATTTCATAGTAAGCGGCATCATTTTGTGGGTCACGCTGAATTACCTGTGAAAAAAGGTCGAGTGCATTGGATGCATTGCCAAGCATTTTTTCGCGATTGGCGTCAATAAACAATGCATCAATGGCAAGTTGCTGCGACTTTGGTCGTAACTCTTTTGCCTCTTTCTTTGTTGATTGCGAAGATTTTTGAGAATTTTCGGACGTTTTGCATGAGCCAAATACTATGCCGGAAAAAACCATTATAGCAACAACATGTATGAAGTTTTTCATGAGATAATTTTTGTGTTTCTGCGCTTCTACAATAACGTTATGCAACATGAATTTTGGAAACAAGAACCTGATTTCTTATTTCCAAAACACATATCTAACATATAATCAAACATATATGTATTGATTAAACGCTATAACTGATGGTAGTATAGTCGCCAATGCTTAATTCGTTTATATCACCATTGTATTCAACGTAATTTCCTATCATTGAATTGTCGATGTTTGCATTTTTTAACTTAGAATTGCCTTGAACTATTGAATTGGTAATAATACTATGTTCAACCAATGTTCCTGCTCCAATTGAAACATGAGGCCCTACAATTGAGTTATCCAGAATTGCACCCGACCCTATAAAACAAGGAGGAACAATAATTGAGCTATCAACTTTTGCATCCTCTGAAATTTGATTTTCACCACCATTATGCAATTCCAGAATACGTTGATTAGTATAAACTGTCGCGTTTTTATTTCCGCAATCCAGCCATTCGTCCACAGCACCCGTACTGAACCGGAAGCCTTTATTCATCATGTTAAACAAAGCATCCGTCAACTGATATTCGTTTCCTTTTCTGATGTCGTTATCAATCAGATACTGAAGTTCATTCCGTAGGTTTTCACCATCTTTAAAGTAATAAATTCCAATGATAGCCTGATTAGAAATAAACTCTTTGGGTTTTTCCACAAAGTTCGTAATCAGATTATTCTGATCTGTAACTACAACACCAAATGCACTTGGATCGCTTACACGGTGAATCCAGATAATCCCGTCTTTGGATGCGTCCAGTTCAAAATCTGCGCTGAACAATGTATCAGCAAAAGCAACAGTTACAGGACCTTTGAGTGAATCGGCAGCACATAGAATTGCATGAGCCGTTCCTTGTGGTTCATATTGATAGTAAATAGAGCCTTTTGCTCCCAAGCGTTCAGCTATTTGAAGAAGTTCTTTTTCCACCTCTTCGCCAAACTCTCCAATGATGAACGCAATTTCATCCACATTACCACGGGTAATCTTTACAATGTCTTCGGCAAGACGTTCAACAATTGGTTTTCCGGCAATCGGAATTAATGGTTTCGGTATTGTTAGTGTGTGCGGGCGCATACGTTTGCCCATTCCCGCCATTGGTATAATTATCTTCATATCAGTATATTTTAGTAGTCGGTTATCTGTTAATCTGTGAGTTATATTTTATTTTTTTCCGGTATGACCAAATCCACCGGCACCGCGTTCCGTTTCTTCGAGCCCGGTTACCTGATTCCATTCAACACGTGCATGCGCTGCCACAATCATTTGTGCTATGCGGTCACCCTCATGAATAGTAAATTCCGTATTGGAAAGGTTTACCAAAATTACCTTTACTTCACCACGATAGTCAGCATCAATAGTGCCGGGTGAATTCAAAACGGTGATTCCATTTTTGGCAGCCAAACCGCTACGCGGACGAACCTGCGCTTCGTACCCTTCCGGAATTGCAATGAAAATCCCCGTAGGTACCAACGCTCGTTCGAGAGGTTTTAATGTTACAGGTTCAGAAATGTTCGCACGTAAATCCATTCCTGCAGAATGGATGGTTTCATAAGCTGGCAATGGATGCTTGGAAGTATTGACAATGTTTACAATCATGCAGATGTTGGTTTGATTTGTAGTTTTCTTTCCATTACAAAAACTATGCTAAGATAGAAAAGTACAAAGAATGTGTGAATACTATATTTTACAAAAGTATGTTCAATATTCAGAAAGCGTGATGCGAAATAGAGCACCAGCGCCAACCCGAAATAGAAAGCAATGCGCTTAATATCATACGGAATAGGGTAATGTTTTTGTCCCAGAAAATAAGAAATGACCATAATGGAGAGATAACACCAAAAGGTTGCCCATGCCGCTCCCATAAACCCGGTAATGGGTACTAAAATAAAATTCAAAACAAGGGTTAATGCAGCACCGAACGTAGAAATCCAGGCTCCATAGCGCGTTTGATCCGTAAGTTTATACCAGATGGAAAGATTGTAAAAAACACCCAGAAACAAATTAGCCATCAGTAAGATCGGAACTACCGGAGCTCCTACCCTGTAATCTTTGCCAACAAAATGCATCACAATATCCTGATACATTGTAACACCCAGAAATATTAATGAACAAACAATGATGAAATACTTCATCACATCGGCATACGTTTGTCTGGCATCTTTGTTTTTTGAATGTTGGAAAAAGAAGGGCTCCGCTGCAAAACGAAACGTTTGAACAAAGAGAGTCATCAGGATTGAAATCTTGTAGCACGCACCATAAACCCCAAGTTGAAATTCAGCTACGGCACGATCTGCAATTAAATGTTTCATTAAAATACGGTCGAAAGTTTCGTTTACGATGCCAGCCATTCCCCAGATCATAATTGGAAAAGCATAAAAAAACATCTCCTTCCAGAGCTTTTTATCAAGTTGTAAACGAATCTGAAACACCTCAGGCAACAACAAAATCATGGTAATGACCGTCGCAATCAGATTCGAAATAAAAACATATCCAACTCCTATAGATGGATTGTAAATCAATGAAATAACATTTCTCAACCATACACTGTCCGATTTCATTAACTGGGGACAAAGTAAAATAAAGAAAAGGTTCATCAAAATATTTATGGCAATATTGGTCGATTTAATCCAGGCAAAACGAAACGCTTTATTCTGGTCGCGTAGTCGCGCAAAAGGAATGGAACATAAAGCATCCAAGCCCAAAATAATCCCAAACCAGATGAAATATTCTGAATGCAGTTTATATCCAAGATTTTCTGAAATTGAACCTGAAAATAAGCTGATAAACAAAATAAACAGAGAAGAACTGATTAGAAGAGAAATAACAGAAGTATTATACACTCTGTTTTTATCCTCCGTTTTTTGCGAAAAGCGAAAAAACGCAGTTTCCATTCCATAGGTAAGGATTACCATAAACAAACTTACATACGCATAAAGTTCAGTAACAACAGCATATTCACGTGGCGGAAACAAGTAAGTATAAAGCGGTACAAGAAAATAATTGAGCAGTCGCCCAACAATAGTAGGCAGGCCATAGATAACTGTTTGACCGGCAAGCTTCTTTAAGGAGTTCAATCTCTTTGGTTTTTGCAACAGCAAAGGTAAGCTTTTCTGAAAAAATGAAACCGGACTAAATTGTATAAAATTAAAGCAGGTATCTTACAAAATTATACGGGCAAAATCATCTTCCCTTGTTTTTATACCAAAGGTAACGCAAGGCTATGGCCGGATGTTTATAAATCATTCGTGGACCGGAATAGCACATCACCATTTTGATTTTTAGTTGCTTATCCTTGGTATAACAGCGACAGATACAATGTGAACAAACATTCTTCTGTTCCCCAAACGGGCAGTGAGTAAGTCGCTGTAACGCATAGGTCTTTAACAATTCGCACTCCGGACACAATCCGCCAAAATGACGATGATTTCTCCTGCAATAAAGTCGGATCATTACCTTTAAAGTCTGTTTTTCAAATAGTAAACGTTTTTCTTTTTTCACTTTACGCAATTCGGTATTCGAATACGCAAAATAAAGAGATTTTCCTGCAAAAACAAAATCCAATCAAAATTTAATCTTTCCTTAAATTAAAAAGCCCTGACAAGTATTCATCTTATCAGGGCAAAGCTAATGACTCAATTAAGTAGAAAAACAATTTCCTTAGTAGCGGACAATTTCAATATCCGAAACAGCAGCATTTAGTTTAATCTTGATTTTATTGGTTGCTGTTGCATAGTTCTCTGTGGAAAGATTTCCTTCTTCATCTTTGGTAAATCCGCTGAAAGTTTTGCTGCTCAATACAGATTCATTGTCAATATAACATCCTGCTTCCTTCGGAATTCTGAGGATTAATGCAGATGCTCCTGCTTCGATGTTAACTTCTGTCAACGGAAGTAAATTACCAAGTTTCAGATCTATATCCGATGCTCCTCCGTCTAAATCGAGGTTACGAAGTTTAATTCCTGTGAAATCGAAGTTCACCTCCGCAGCTCCGGCATCAAGGTTTAAATCCCAGATCGGATTCGGGTTTAACTTGATTACCACATCATTTTTTGATTTGTTATTCATGTGAATAGACTCTTCTTCTAGGCGAGCATCAATATGAGTTATTTCGGAATTGTTGTCGATATTAAAAATGTACTTTCCTACATTCCCTCTTTGATCAAAGGTAAAAAGTGAATCCAAATCGGTTGCTCCCGCTATGGTAAATGTACCAGCGGCTGCATCTAATTCAAATTTTGCTTCTTTTATATTTGAATTAAATCCTGCACTGACAAATCTGTCCTCCATTCGTTTGCAGTGTCGATTAATTTTCCAGTCAATATTCCACTCTTCCTTACTGGTTTGCGTTAGCAATAATACTCCAAGTGCTAAAATTACCACTGAACCAATCATTTTGAAGGTTTCTTTCATCGGAATCAGCCAAATACCCCACAAAACCAATGCTATAGGCCATAGCTGGAAAAATCCTCTCCAGGTAAATTCGATAATATCCAGATTTTTCAGCACAAAGAGAACTCCTATCAAGATGAAAAAGAGACCCCAAAAAACATTTTTGTATTTCATAACTATTTGTTTTATTGTTTTTTATACAAACTATTTGCAATTAATCCAATACCTAAGGCAATAAATACCACTGGCCAGAAATCGGAAATATTGATGTATTCCAGAAATCTGTCAATCAGAAAAAGAGCACCTACTACAATCATAATCAATCCAATAACGAAATTTCCTCTTTTCACACTATCCGGTTTCGTTTCCGGCTGTGAAGAATCATAGGATTTCGTAGTTTGTTGTGGTTCTTCTTTGTATTGATTTTCGGTTTGCTGATAATTTTGGCTATCGGATGAATTTGGAGCTTGGTAGGTATTCTGATAGTTACTATTGATATAAGGCCTGTTTTCAGGAATTACAATCCAGAGAATGATATAAATCAGCAAGCCGCCACCGCCGAAAAAGAAAGCGAGGACAAACAATATACGGATAAATACCGGGTCGATGTCGAAATGTTCGGCAAGTCCCCCGGCGACCCCCGCGATTTTACGGTTAATCAGACTTCGTTGAAGTGGTTTGTTGTGCATATTCATAATTATTTAGGGTTGTTATTTATTGGATAATCTTGTGGCATCATGATCAGACAAATCAGATAAATCAAAATGCCTCCGCCAAAGATACCGCTCGCGATAAACAATATCCTGACTATAACGCTGTCTATCGAAAAATATTCCGCTATACCGCCTGCTACTCCCCCAATCACACGGTCGTTATAGCTTCGTTTTAAACGTTTAGTTTCCATTTGTTTCATTATTTTCTTATTGGACGTTTCGAAAGTTACTTTGGTTACAATTTACAGGCAAATACTCCACTGATTATTGCGAATAATACATTCTCTCATCAATTCTGATACAGAGATAATTGTCACATCTGTACCAAATCAGTGGACAAAAAAAGAGACAACCAAAAACGGTTGCCTCTTTTTCAAAAAACAATATGCGCAAAACTTATTCGATAGTCAACATAAAAGGCAGGCGTGCCTGAATTCCTTTCCAGTTGGTTGTTTCTTTCAGAGTCTTGTAAAGTTCGTACTCCTGACCTAACTCTTTTTGTATGGCTTTGGTTTTTGTGTTGCCAAAAAGCTCCTTAAACAATTCTTCCAGAGCATTTTCCTGGTCGGGATAGTAACTCAGTTTGTATTTAGACAGTTTGGCCATTTTTGCAGCTTCGGCAATAGCCTTGTCAATTCCGCCAAAGTCATCAATCAATCCAATTTTTTTCGCATCTGTACCACTCCATACACGACCCTGTCCAATGCTATCAACTGTTGCCGGACTCATTTTTCGTCCTTCAGCTACACGACTTATAAAGGTGCTGTAAATTCGCTCAATTTCCTGCGTAATTACCATTTGTTCGTAAGAACTCATCGGACGGTTTACCGACATCAAGTTCGCATTACGGTGAGTAAGTACTGTATCGAAAGAAATCCCTAACTTATTATTGTAGAGTTTTTGCAGGTTTGGGATCACTCCAAACACTCCTATAGAACCAGTTAAGGTAGAAGGGCTTGCAATAATTTTTGAAGCACCACAGGCAATATAATAACCTCCGGATGCAGCTACATCGCCCATCGAAACAACTACCGGTTTCTTTTCCTTGGCCAAAACTACTTCACGCCAGATAATATCCGAAGCAAGTGCATCTCCTCCAGGGGAGTTTACCCGTAAAACAATTGCTTTCACCTTTTTGTCTTCACGAGCTTCACGAATGGCTTTCGAAATTCTGTCGGATCCGATGATTTCATCTGAACCTTCGCCACGACGAATTTCTCCGGCAGCAAATATGATCGCAATTTTATCCTTGCTTTCAATTTCTTCTTTTCCTTCAGCTTTTACATATTTTTGTATAGTGACGGAAGAAATATCTTTATCCTGTTCAATACCTATCTGTTTTTTCAAAATAGCCAGAAGTTGGTCTTTATACACCAATGAATCAGCAAGTTTATAATCAATCGCATCGCCCGGGTTGCGAATCAGAAGATCGTCAGCAATTTTATTCAATTCTTCTACCGGAATTTTCCGACTTTCAGCAATTGCAGTAGCAATGGTATTCCATGCATTATCAATAAGCATACGAATCTGAACCTTGTTTTCAGGGCTCATCTTTTGCATAATGTAAGGTTCAACTGCACTTTTAAACTTTCCGTGACGGATTACCTGCATTTGAACATCCAGTTTATCAAACAGACCTTTCATAAACATAATTTCTGCGGAAACACCCTTGAGTTCAATTATTCCCGTTGTGTTAAGAAATACCTTATCGGATACCGAAGCCAAATAATAACCCTTCTGGGTATAAACTTCTCCATAGCTGTAAATAAATTTCCCGCTTTTCTTAAAGTCGAGCAAAGCTTCCCGAATTTCAGCAATGGTTGCCATGCTGGCACTCAATTCTTCCGGTTCCAGCAAGATACCTTTGATGTTCTTATCCTCTTTTGCCTTGCGGATACTTTCCAGAATATCGAAAAGGCCAACTGCGCTCTTTCCGCCACCTCCAAAAATATTCGTATTGAAGTTAGGACCGTTTGGAGAGCGTTCCGAAATTGGAAAATCAAATTTCATGTGAAGTATTGAATTTTTCGAAACTATGACGGTTTCTTTTGACGATACCGCCACAATAGAGGCTACAAAGCCTACCATAATAAAAAAGATAATTACCTGAAGCAGAAAATAACCCAGCATAGAGGCAAACATCATTTTAAAGAACTGTTTCATAATTATTGGGTTTTTGCGATTTTTACAATTGAACACTACAATATTAGCCATTTTGATGTGTGATTGCAAAAATATTTCGACCACACAGGAATAAACAACGACAAACTCTGCTGTTGCTATGCTAAAAGCACCAGGCAAACGACGAACAGAGGATTAAAACATTATTATGATTTAATGCAATACCAGAGAGAATTCTAAAATATTTCGGAGTTATACGTGTATAATACTGATGGATACCCATCTTTCGATATTGTTTATGCTTTCGGTATTTATTTTCTCCAATCGGTATTAGCATTATACCAGAAGGAATTTCTTCATTAAATTTCTACATTGTCTAACATTTTATGAACCAGATACTTGTATGATAAATTGTATAATAAATTATTATTGAACCGAAATTCAATGTCTAATTTTATATATTTGTACAATCTTAAATATTCTAAATAGTTTATACGCTCATTTTATTTACGTACATTTATTAATTTAATGTTTATTTTTTGTTCAGATGTGACTGACGGGGCGAAGCTGTATCCAGCCGATTAAAAACATTCAGTGTATAAAAGCCCTTCCTCACTAAAAAGCAGGGATTGCTGCCCTTAATTATGCGCTGCAGCTAGCGGAGATAATTGAAAGATTTACCGTCTGGATTTGGAACAGAAGGCTGAAGTCATAAAACAAATTTATTTTTATATCCTTAAGCATAGTTTTGAAATCTGCCACTTGAAATCGCGGATAGATTTACCTACATATAAGAATTGTTAGGATATAAGAGCAGTAAAACCACTGAAATTTATATGCACTTCAGTAATAACTAAGGAAAACATGGTCGCCATTTGACGATTTGTAAAATTTGTATTTTCGACATTCAAATAAACATATTATATTTGTAATTATTTATTTTTATTATTGAATAAACTAATACAAATTGCAATGTATAATATTTCAATAATTTGGTATATAAACAATAAGCCACCTAATTTTATATAGTATTTCGTTTTATATATAATTTAAATGATAAATGTAAATGTAATTTTTACTGTAGTAATTATAATAATATTGATAATTATATTTATCATATTGTTATACTGTTTTTTTTTACAAATAACAAGAAGAAGGGAAAACCGGCAGCATCAACTTAAAATACAACATCAGAAAAGCATACTGGAGCAAAGTATTAAAACGCAGGAGAGCGAGCGAAAACGTATTGCTGCTTTATTGCACGATGATGTAGGAAATAAACTAAATATACTTTCTGTATGGATTAATAATCCTGACACATGGAACAACGAACGTTCAAAGCAAATTATAACAAAACTGATCCCCAATATAATTGAAACAACGAGAAATATTTCTCATTCTTTATATCCTTTTAACCTTGAGCGTTTAGGTTTAATCCTCACAATCAATGAACTTATATCGAACGTAGAATCATCGTTGGTAATTCAGTTTATTCTCATCCAAAAATATAAACCTGCAGAATTTTCAATAGAAGTGCAGCTTTACAGAATAATTCAGGAGTTCCTTAGCAATGTGCTGAAACATTCAGGAGCAAACAAAATGCAAATTCACATCAGAGACTCAGTAAAATCGCTTAGCATTTTGCTGTCGGATAATGGGAAAGGTTTTGATATAGATTCTATAAAAAGGGGAATGGGATTTAATAATATTGAATTCAGGTTAAACTCAATGAATGCTGCTTATAAATGGAAAAGTGAAATTAATAAAGGTTGTCAACTTTTACTTGTAATTCCAAGAATATGAAAAATAAAATCAGAATAGCTTTAGTTGATGATGAATGCCTGTTTTTAGAAGGGCTTTCATTGTTGTTCGTAAATAATAAAGATATCAAAATTGTTTTAGAATCAAAAGGGGGAAATGAGTTTTTAGAAAGTTTAGCTCAAATATCAACTGATTATTTTCCCGAAATAGCTCTCATTGATATACAAATGGAACCAATGAACGGATTTGAATTGGTTGAAATATTGAAAAAGAATTATCCCGATTTAAAAATTATTATTCTTTCCTCTCATTACAGGGCTGCATTGTTCGGACACATGATCAAGCTTGGAATCTCTGCTTTTCTTCCCAAAAACGCTAATCAAGACCTGCTTTTTGAAGCTATAAAAAAAGTTTATATTTCAGGAGTATTTTTTACTCCAAAAGATCATGAGATGTTGATGTCATTTGTAAAAAACAAATCGCAAAATATATATTTTTATGCTAGGAACGATTTAACTCAAAGAGAAATAGAAGTTCTGCAACTTATATGTTCAGAACATACCAACCAGGAAATTGCCAACAAACTTTTCCTGAGCAAGCGAACTGTTGAAAGCCACAGGCAAAGAATATTGGAAAAAATAGGAACAAAAAATACCGTAGGACTTGTTGTTTACGCAATGTGTAACGAAATATACACTCCCGATTCCAAATACTATAATTAGGGGTTACATTTCATTTCAAAAAATTAATAAATTAATATGTTTATATATAATTTCATTTTACTACTTTATTAAAAGCTACTATTTTATTTGCAAGTACAAACAGATTCAGTATAAATACTGAAAATAAAAATTACCAATTTCTACTCTAAAACAAATTATTATTTCTCCATTACTTTTGGTTTCTCAACATTATTGAAACTTCAATATAAAGAAAGTGGAGTTCAGAGCCCACTATAATAAACGAACCTGTCCCGTGCAGGTTAAAATACGGGGGCGGAAACCGAAAAGCCTTATGAGTAGGTAGTATAAAACAAATTATTATGAGCAATACAGGTGTTAAGACTCTTGTTGATAAGAGTCATCATGATTTTCAAAATTACTTTGGAACTGCAAATGACGTAGCAAGTGTGGGAGAAATAACTGATCTTACCCTTAAATCAGCTACATCTATGAGTATTACTTATCAAAAGCCTCAAGATGGCATGAGTGTGTTTGTTAAAATTTGGAGCGGACTTATAATAGACCTAAACAAAGCCCCAATATTTTCGCAACAATTGAATAGCTATAGCGGTACTGTTGACGTAAATACTCCTGCACTTAACCTACTGAAAGGCACATATACGGTAGCAATAACATCAGATGACAATCTGGTTATTGCAGCAACTCAATCTATTTTAAATGGTCAAAACGTGCAGGCAGGAAGCAGTTCTTTATTTGTAATTGCAAAAAATTTGAATTCTATCAATACCGTTTTCAATATGCCAGCGAATGTTTCTGGACGGCAGACAATAACCTGGATTATTCTTTACGAAGGTAGTAATTTGGGTAAAGGAAATAGAATTGCCACTCAAACTATAACACCAGACTTAAATTCTGGATTAGTTCAGGTTGCATTTCCTGCAGGAACCCTTAAGGAAGGACAAACGTATAATGTAGTGCTGAATCCTGGTCATTCTACTCAGTACATAACTGCTGGATATGTTTTTAAATATACTCTCCAGTAGCCTTGTCGAAAAATAGATAACAACAGAGCAATAGCTCAAAAACCCGAAAGTTTTTACACTTTCGGGTTTTTCAGTCTATCGTCTGTTCAGTACAATGTCTTAACCCCTAAACAAGTGGAATAATAAACGACCAATCAGTTTGACACTTATCTTTGTAAGATTATGACAAAAGATAAGGTGTCAATGAAACAACAACAAATCAATAATTAGCTTTGTGACCCAACAGAACAACCAAGTAAATCCTTGCCTGAAGTAGCTGTGAACCGTTAGCTGTATTTTGAACTACCTCTACAGATTATCTGCCACGAATTAATTCACTGAGAATGCTTACCTTTGCACTCAATTTTCTGATTTTAAATAGAGAGAGGCTTAAATGGCAAATATTCTGGCAATTGTAGGAAGACCCAATGTGGGCAAATCAACCTTATTTAATCGTTTAGTAGGTGAACGTGAAGCGATTGTGGATCCGACCAGTGGAGTTACCCGCGACCGTCATTATGGAAAATCCGACTGGAATGGTATCGAATTTTCAGTTATTGATACAGGCGGTTATGTTGTTGGTGGCGATGATGTTTTTGAAGAAGAGATTCGCAAACAGGTGCAATTGGCTATTGAAGAAGCTGATGTACTTTTATTTATGGTTGATGTTCGGGAAGGCCTTACTCCAATGGACGAAGATGTTGCAGAGATGCTTCGTAAATGTCCAAAAAAGGTTTTTTTGGCAGCCAACAAAACAGATACATCCTTACTGCATAATGAGATTGCAGAATTTTATAGTTTGGGGCTTGGCGACGAAATTTTCTGTTTATCATCTATAAGTGGCAGTGGAACAGGGGATTTACTCGATAAGATTGTAGCTGAATTCGAAAACATACCTTCCGAAGAAGAAACAGAACTCCCAAGAATCTCATTTGTCGGGAAACCAAACGTTGGAAAATCATCGATGATCAATGCCTTAATTGGTCAGGAACGAAATATCGTTACTTCTGTTGCCGGAACCACCCGCGACTCCATTTATACCCGCTACAATCTGTTTAACTTCGACTTTATGCTGGTTGATACCGCCGGATTGCGTAAGAAAGGGAAAGTAAGTGAAGACATTGAATTTTATTCCACCATGCGCTCCATCCGTTCCATCGAAAACTGCGATGTTTGCGTATTGATGATGGATGCAACTCAGGGATTGGAATCACAGGATCTGAACATCTTCAGTTTGATTCAACGTAATAATAAGGGGGTGGTTATTGTTGTAAACAAATGGGATTTAGTTGAAAAAGAGACCAATACCATTCTAAAGCTTGAAGAACTAATTCGTGAACGTATTGCACCTTTCAAAGATGTTCCAATTGTGTTTACATCTGTATTAAATAAGCAACGTATTTTCAAAGTATTAGAAGAGGTAAAACGCGTGTATGAAAATAGAAGCCGCAGAATATCTACCTCCGAACTCAATAACCAACTGCTTCCATTTGTAAAAGATAATCCACCACCAATTTACAAAGGTAAACTGGTAAAGGTGAAATATATCACTCAATTAGCTACACACTATCCTTCGTTTGTGTTTTTTTGCAACCTTCCTCAGTATGTAAAAGAGCCCTACAAGCGTTTTATTGAAAACACTTTGCGCAAACGTTACGACTTTTGCGGAGCTCCAATAAAAATCTACTTCCGCGAAAAGTAAATCTATTGTTTGGGTATGCCTAAAGAAGTACAGGAAGTAAGAATAGATAAATGGCTCTGGGCTGTACGAATTTATAAAACACGTAATCAGGCTGCAGAGGCTTGCAAAGCAGGGAAAGTTAAAATTGAAGGCAATTCAATTAAACCTTCCCGCGATGTTAAAGTTGGCGAAGTTATTTCTGTAAGTATGCCTCCGCTTACCAAAACATACCAGGTGTTAGGCCTGCTCGAAAACAGAGTTTCTGCGCCTTTGGCCAGAGATTATGCGCTTGACCTTACTCCTCCCGAAGAGATTGACCGTGTGAAAATGATGCGTGAACTTAATTTCGAACGCCGAGATTTTGGAGTGGGACGACCTACCAAGCGCGACCGCAGGGAGATAGATCGCCTGAAAAATGATCACAGTGATTTCTAATTTCATTTTCACGAAAATGACACCGGAAATACTGAAATAAGCATCTATTTTGTATTTTTACAACGATAAATGCTCTGGAATCTATGTCAACTCATTTTGAAGCAGAACTTTTTGACGACAATCTATTGATGTTTGCACAGGCACTTCGCGATATCGAAAATGCCCAAAAATATATTTACCTTGAACTCTACCGTTTTAACAACGACGCAGTTGGTGTTAAGTTCAGAAATGCACTTGCCCGTAAAGCTAAAGAAGGTGTTGAAGTAAAAATACTGGTTGATTCATGGGGGACATCTGCTTCTCCAGCATTTTTTGCCGATACAATTAAAAACGGAGCAGAACTTCGCTACTTCAAAAAACTGAAATTCTTCATCGATTTTTTCACTAAAAATCATCGCAGAAATCACCGCAAGATATTGGTTATCGACAATGACATCGTGTATGTTGGTTCGTCAAACTATACAAGTTATTCTCTGGCCTGGCGCGAATTAGTTCTTAGACTTCAGCATAGAACAGCCGCTATTCAATTCAAAAAAATATTTCTGAGCAGTTTTGCAATTTTCAACCAATACAACTTCAAACGATTAGCATTCAAGAAAAAAATTAAATTTGGCGGATTTGAAATCATTCAAGATATTCCTTCCATTTACCGTCAACAAATTAAGAAGCGTTACGAAAAGATGATTCAAAAGGCAAAAGAAAGTGTGTGGATTGAAACACCTTACTTTTTGCCAGGGTTCAAACTTCGTAAAGAGATGATGGATGCTGTACAGCGTGGCGTAAACGTAAATGTAATTATGCCCAAGCATTCCGATGTTCGTCTTGTTGATTTATTACGTAGTCGTTACCTGGGGCTGTTATGCAAGAATGGAGTGAAAATACATTACTACGTAACGAACAACCTTCATGCGAAAGGAATGCTGATCGATGACAAACATTTTTCGATAGGTTCTGCAAATTTTGATTACAGAAGTTTTCGCTATCAATATGAACTGACGCTTATTGGAGATGATCCCACAATTATCGGATTAATGAAAAAACACATTTCCAATACGCTCATGAGTTGTGAACCATTTGATTATCATAAATGGAATGAGCGTCCTCGTATGGAAAAAGTCTTTGAATGGCTTTTACTACCATTTCGCCATTTTTTGTAAGATTATTTACATAAAATTTCTCTTTGCCTGAGATATTCCATTCTAAATGTATTAATTTTAAACTCAGGTCATCGTCGCAACAACCCAAGTCGCCATTTTATCGTCCCAAAGAACAAGCAAAGTCCGTATTTGGGACGTTTTGAAAAATCTTACAACACATAATTAATTGATTATATTACATATGCCAAAAAGGTTTGATTTTTGAAATAGAGGAAAAAGATAATCAATAAAAAAATATGACCATGAAAAAATTAGCCTATATGATGATTGCAGGAACATTGTTCTTCTTCTCATGTCAGAAAGATTCCATTGATGAGCAACCGAATCCGTCAAGCCCGACTTCGATGAGTGATTTGGTAGTTCCCTCAAATTTTGATTTTAAAACCACTCAGGATATTCAGCTTAATGTTACCACCAAAGACTTTGCAGGAACAGCGATGAACGGAATACGCATTGATGTTCTCTCTGATTATGAAGCCAATGGAGGAAAAATTATTTCATCCGGAGCTACAATTAACGGAGGAAAACTTCAAATACCTGTACGTATTCCAGATGCATTAAATGCAGTGGTTTTAAGAACAAAGTTCATTGGCTATCCAAGCGAAGTAAAAGTTCCTGTTCAAGGAAATCAGGTTTCTTATAACTATGGAGGCCCTATTTCTAAAGCAAAAGCATACGCAAATTACACAGCTGGTTCTGCGCTCTATTCAAAATACAGATTAATGGGAAGTTATGATGTAAACGGACTGCCTTCTTATCTAACAACAAGTGATGTGTTCGATGCACAATTCTTGCATAACGTAAATGCCTCATTACCTGAACAACAGCCCGTGCCAATTTATCATCCTGAGTATTTGTCAGCCTCAAATGAAACAGATATTCGCTTAATTGAAAATTGTGAAGTATGGATTACATTTGTACACGAAGGTGCCGGCTGGCAAAACCTGTTAGGATATTATACATACAACATAAATAATCCACCAACATCTCCAAGTCAGATTGATTCTATCAAAGTTGTTTTCCCGAATGTTTCAATGACGAATTCAGGAGGCGGTTTAACTCCTGGAAACAAAATTAAACTGGGCGTTTTCAGTAAAAATACTGGTATTGGCTGGGTATTAGCTGCTAATGGTTGGAATAATGGCAATTTAACACAAGGATCGCACATGGTTTATTCTGAACCATCTTTTAATCCTGAATCACAAGCATCCTTAAAACAACATACTGTTTTATTAAAAGATGCAGGTCGTGGCTTATATCTGATTGGCTTTGAAGATATGAGAAGAGACCAGGGAAGCGACAATGACTTCAACGATGCAATATTTTATGTAAAGTCAAATCCAATTACTGCTATTGATGGGCAAAACGTTCCTCCTTCGGTAAATACTTTGCCTGATACCGATGGCGATGGTATTTCAGATATCACTGACGATTACCCAAGTGACCCAACAAAAGCATTCAATAACTATTATCCATCCAAAGGAAATTATGCCAGCCTTGCTTATGAAGATTTATGGCCAGATACCGGAGATTATGACTTTAATGATATGGTTGTTGATTATTTCATGAATCCTATCACAAATGCTACAAATCAAGTAGTAGAAATTGAAAGTAAATTTATCGTAAGAGCATCTGGTGCTTTATATAAAAATGGATTTGGCTTTGAAATGCCTGTAGCTCCATCTGCTGTACAAAGTGTAACCGGATCAAAAATTACGGAAAGCTACATTAATCTTTCCGCAAATGGGACAGAAAGCCAACAGTCAAAATCCGTTGTAATTGTTTTTGATAATGCAGAAAAAACATTTAAATCATTTGCAGGCGGAAATCCATCAGGTATGGTAGGAATAAACACTGTAAAGGGTGGAAAAACTGGTGTGCCTGACACTATCAGTATCAAAATCAAACTTGCCAGTCCTATAAACGCATCAACGTTAGGACTTCCTCCATACAATCCATTCCTGATTTCAAATTCTACCAGAGGAAGAGAAATACATTTACCTGATATGACACCAACAAGTCTTGCAAATCTGGCACTTTTAGGAACAGGTAAAGATAATTCAATCCCGGCAAGCGGAAGATATTACAAAACAGCAAACAATCTGCCCTGGGCTATAAATATAACTGAGAAATTTGATTACCCAACTGAAAAAACAGACATCCTGAAAGCGTATCTCAAGTTTGCACATTGGGCAGAAACAGGAGGCACAGCTAATAAAGAATGGTACAAAAATAATCCGGGTTATAGAGAATCACAAAATATTTATTAATCTCAAAAGCAAAAGAGGCTGTTATTGAAACAGCCTCTTTGCTTTTTTAGATATTGTGGAATTATCTGATTAACAAGAGAAAGGGCATTTCGGAAATCCGAAATGCCCTTTCTCTTGTTAATCATTTATATTAAAGATTACCTTTTACCGTTCCTTCAATTTCATTATCAATCAAAATACGACCGCAATATTCGCATACGATGATTTTCTTGTGCATACGGATATCCATTTGACGTTGAGGAGGAATTTTATTAAAGCAACCACCACAAGCATCACGTTCAATTTTTACAACCGCCAAACCATTGCGGGCATTCTTGCGAATTCGCTGATAAGCAGAAAGCAGGCGAGGCTCAATAAATTTTTGAAATTCTGTTGATTTTGAAAGAAGATCCTGTTCTTCTTTCTCTGTTTCATTGATGATTTCATCAAGTTCAGATCTTTTCTGTTCAAGATCCTTTCTGCGTTCAATTAATAAAGCCTGTGCTTTCTCAATTTCTGCATTTTTAAATTCAATCGCCTGTGCATATTCCTTCATCCTCTTTTCATTCAATTGAATTTCTAATGTCTGAAATTCAATTTCCTTTGATAAAGAATCATACTCACGGTTATTGCGAACGTTATTCTGTTGGTCTTCATAACGCTTAATCAGGTTATTACAATCAACAATAGCAGCCTTACGTTCCTGTATTTGAGACGTTAAGCCTGTAACTTCCTGAATGTAATTATCGATACGGGTTTCTAAACCTGCAATTTCATCTTCCAAATCCTGAACTTCCAATGGAAGTTCTCCACGGATAATACGAATTCTGTCTGCTTCAGAATCAATACTTTGAAGAGAATATAATGCGATTAACCTTTTCTCTATACTAATATCGCCCTCTTCTGAAATTCTTGTCGAAGGAGTTACTTGTGTTTCTACTTGTTCTACTGAATTTTCCATACTTGTACCTTCCATTATATTTTCTCTTTCAGAATTATTGGATGACAATTTTGTCATATCTATTTATATTTTAATTATTTACAGAAAACAAACCGATGATTCCTCACTCTCGGAAATTGAAACTGCAAAAGTAGGAAATTTTTTAATAAGAATCTCTCTGATCTGTTCTCTTACAAATTGTTCGCTTTCAAAATGACCTATATCTGCAAGAATAATCTGATGAGAGTAATCCGTAAAATCATGATACTTTAAATCGCCAGTAATGTAAATGTCTGCATTACTGCTAATTGCATTATTTATCAAAAAGCCTCCCGAGCCTCCACAGAGTGCTACTTTTTTAATTTTGCCTCTTTTTTTTGCAGAATATTTTATAGCAGCCAAGCCCAAAACATTTTTTACATGATTAAGAAAATCACTTGCTTCGGTTGATTGAGTTAATTCTGCAACCACCCCACAACCCACAAAACTATTTTCATTTTGAAGATTATAAATATCAAAGGCAACCTCTTCATAGGGATGAGCAGTCTTTAAAGATTTAATTACAGACTTTTCAATATATGCCGGATAGATTACTTCTATTCTTGTTTCGGCTTCATAATGTATTTCACCTTTTTGGCCTACAAATGGATGACTGTTTCCCAATGCACGAAATGTTCCGGTTCCATCAATATTATAGCTGCAACTATCATAATTTCCGATATGGCCTGCTCCGGCTTCAAAAAGTGCAGATCTTACTTTTTCGGCAAAGTCAACAGGACAGAATGTAACGAGTTTCCTCAAACCCTCTTTTGCAGGATCAAGCACTACAGGTTGTATTAATCCCAGCCTTTGAGCCAGATAATAGCTTACACCCAGATGAGCATTATCAAGATTCGTATGCGCAGCATATAATACAACATTGTGTTTTACAGCATCTATGATGATTTTGCCGATTCTGGTTGAGGGGTCTAAACATTTCAGTCCTTTAAAAATAATCGGATGATGACTTATAATCAGATTGTATTTTTTTAAAATTGCCTCCTTTAAAATCTCTTCTGTTATATCCAGACAAAGAAGAGCTCCTTTAACCTCCTGATTTACGTCTCCAACCATCAAGCCAGAGTTATCATAATCTTCCTGCAACGCCAAAGGCGCTATTTTCTCGATCTCTGCAAGTATATCCTTTATAAACAGCATTGATTTAGTGTAATTTTAAGACAAAGATAACACAGAGATGTAGATTGATAACGTAAAGAGTATTATTTTTATCGTGTGAAAATCTGGCAAATACTTCTGTATCCGATTTCGATGCTTTATGGTTTGCTTGTTGGCATCCGGAATCTACTGTTTGACAAAGGATTATTACTCAGTGTTAATCATCCGCTTCCGCTTATTGTAGTTGGAAATATTACCACAGGAGGAACCGGAAAAACTCCACATGTAGAATATCTTATCCGCTTATTGTCAAATAAAGGGAAAGTTGCAACCTTAAGCAGAGGATATGGACGAAAAACCAAAGGGTACAAGCTTGCAACCGCATCCTGTCTTTCGGAAGATATTGGAGATGAGCCCATGCAGTATGTCAGTAAATTTCAGGATGTATTGGTAGCAGTTGATGAAGACCGAAACAATGGCATTGTCAACCTGTTGAAGGGAAATGATCCTCCAGAGATTATCGTATTAGATGATGCTTTTCAACATCGTTATGTAAAGCCTGGATTATCCATTTTACTCACTGATTTTTACCATCCCCACACCAATGATTATTTACTGCCTTCAGGCAAACTCAGAGAACCCGTTAGTTCCGCATCCAGAGCTGATGTTATTGTAGTAAGTAAATGTCCGCTTATTCTATCTCCTATTGTTAAACGTCATCTCATTGAAGAGCTAAAGCCAATACCACAACAAAAAATATTTTTCTCATACTACAGATATGGTGAATTTATTTCGTTAAGTCCGAATTTTCCGAATTTTCCTGAAGATGACTTAAGTTATATACTTGTATTTGCAGGAATTGCAAATCCATATCCTATTCAGGAATATCTTATTAAAATGGCAATGGATGTAGAAATATTACCTTTCAGAGATCATCATCCATATACCGTAAAAGACATAGAGTCGATCCGTAAGAAATTTGAGGATCATTATGCACGCAAAAAAGTGATTATCACCACTGAGAAAGATGCAATGCGATTAAAAGGTACGGATTTGATGAAAATTATCGTAGATTTGCCTGTTTTTTACCTTCCTATTGAGGTGAAATTCCATGATACAGAAGAATCATTCGATAATACGATATTAAACTATGTTGAAAGAAGTAAAACAAACCACTGAGTTTATCCGCACGAAAACCAATAACTTTGAACCTCAGATTGGTATTATCCTTGGCACAGGATTAGGCGGGCTTACTACTGAAATTGAAAAAGCATACGAGTTAGCTTACGAAACAATTCCCAACTTCCCTGTTTCTACCGTTAAAGGGCATAATGGGAAATTGATTTTCGGCACTTTAAACGGGAAAAAAGTTGTGGCAATGCAAGGTCGTTTCCACTATTACGAAGGATATACCATGAAACAGGTTGTTTTTCCGATTGTTGTAATGAAAAACCTGAATATTAGCCACTTATTTGTATCAAATGCCAGTGGTGGAGTAAATCCTGATTTTGAAGTTGGCGACATCATGATTATTCGTGACCACATCAATCTAATGGCGAATAATCCGTTAATAGGTTCGAACGAAGAAGAACTTGGTCCACGCTTTCCTGATATGCACGAAGCTTATTGTAAAAAATTAGTTCAAAAGGCAGAAACCATTGCAGCCAGCAAAGGTATTAAAGTTCAGAAGGGTATTTACGCAGCTGTAACAGGACCTACTTTCGAAACTCCTGCAGAATATAAATATATCCGCATTGTTGGAGCTGACTGTGTAGGTATGTCAACGGTTCCGGAAGTTATTTCTGCCCGTCATATGGGATTAACAGTTTTTGCAATTTCCGTAATTTCGGATTTAGGCATTGATGGTAAGGTAGTAAAAGTTTCTCATGAAGAAGTTATTGAGGCTGCAAAAGCGGCTGAACCTAAAATGACTCTGCTTATAAAAGAGATGGTTGCTGCTATTTAAACAGAAATAGAAAATTTTAATAAAAGAGGATCGATGATTGTCAATCCTCTTTTATTTTAAAAATCAATGGGTTATAATGCCATTATTTAGACTGTCGAAATCCAGAACACGAACTCTCCATCTTTTACGAATATCGAGTCTCTTTTCAACCAACGGAGATGCCAGAATACCAATTATCATCAGAATCACACTTGGTTTTAATGTTTTATCCGACACAACGGGTCGTTCATTGTTGGCCAGATTATTCAATGCTTCAATACTAAGGTATGCTACTCCGGCTTGAAACGTTGTGTTTGACAATACCTTCCATCCAAAACGATCTTTGTAGAAATACTTAATCTTTGAAAACAGAAATTCTTCTCTATTGACAAAAACACTGCTGTCGGTAAGTTTTTGAATTCGTCCGTTAATTTTCATATTGTTTTCCAACTTGAATTTAATACGGTCGTTTACTTCAAATTTTATATTTTTTACTGTCCCCGGCTTCTCAATTACCAATATTTTTTGAGCATTCAACAAGGTCGGATTTGTAGTTAACACACACATTATAAATATATTCCATGAAAAATGTAACATTAAAAATGTAATGATTTTTTGATTCATTTTTCCTGTAATTTTGCTCTCCAATCCTGAAACCGGAAAGTATGTTTCTCTCCAAAGTTACTATTGATTTTAAGAAAATCAGCAAACTTCGTTTTAAAAAACTGATTTTGTGGTTTTTTATAATATTTATATCTCTGCAGATACTCTTTTTTATCTTCCGAAATCCATTGATTAATTATCTTACCCAATCAAAAGCATCCAGCTTCAGTAAAAACAATCATGCCGAAATGCATATTGGAAAAATTAAATTTCAGGGAGTTAGCGGAATCAGAGCCGAAAATATTTTTTTGCGTGAAATTGGCAAAGACACCTTGGTAAAAGTGCAATCAATTTATGCGCGTCTGAGTTTTTGGAAGCTATTATTTTTCAAAGTTAGTATCACCGACTTTGAAATGTTTAATGCTGATTTAAATTTGGTACGTAAAGATTCAACAGACAACTATTCGTTCCTTTTGAAAAGGAAATCTAAGGAAAAGGAAAGCATTGATGACGAAAAAAATTATGCTCAACGAGCCTCCAGGCTTCTCGATCTTGCATTCAATCTCCTACCTTCAAATGTTGAAGTAAAGAAATTTAAGATTAAAGCAAATCTCAACGATCATAAGATTTCGCTCTATCTCCCAGTGTTTAAAGTAGAAGATCACCAGTTTTCATCAGGCTTAACTGTTGTAGAAGAGTCGAAACTGATGAAGTGGAAGATTGAAGGAACTTTAAATCCTGGATCTAGTGAAATTGATTGCAAATGGTACTCAACAGATACTTCAAAAGTTGTGCTCCCGTTTTTACAATACAAATTCAACACACTGGTAGCCTTTGATACTGTTCGGTTCCGATTCTATGAAGAAAATGGTTCAAGCTCACTCACCCGATTAAATGGTACGGCTTCTGTAAATGGCTTATTGGTAAACAACTGGAGAATTGCAACTACAGATGTCATATTAAATAATGCTTCTTTAAGCTATCAGATTAACATTGGGAAAAACTACCTGGAACTCGACAGCACCTCTCAGGCTGTATTTAACAAACTGGTTTTCAATCCTTATATTCGTTACAGCCCAAAGCCGGATCAAACGCTCATCATGAAGCTTAATAAAGACTGGTTCCCTGCGCAGGATTTATTTTCTTCATTACCTGATGGTTTATTCTATAACTTAAATGGGATTGAAGTTGAAGGAAATCTGAGTTACCACTTTAATCTTGATATTAACTTTAACGATTTGAATGCTCTGGTTTTTGAATCGGATTTGAAACGAGATAAATTCAGAATACTCAAACCCGGAAACACAAACTTTTCTAAAATTAACGAACCATTTATGTACACGGCTTATGAACATGGAGATCCCGTAAGAACTTTTGAAGTTGGCCCCGGGAATCCAAATTTCAGAACGTTGGATGAAATTCCGGAATATTTAAAAAAAGCCGTTTTAACATCCGAAGATGGAATGTTTTTTTATCATCGCGGTTTTATTCCTGAAGCTTTCCGAAGTTCAATCATTAAGAATATTCGTACAAAACGCTTTGCCCGTGGTGGCAGCACAATTAGTATGCAATTGGTAAAGAACGTATTTCTGAATCGAAACAAGACTATCGCACGTAAATTGGAAGAAGCATTAATTGTTTGGCTGATTGAAAATAACGGTATCACTACCAAACAAAGGATGTATGAAGTTTATCTCAACATAATAGAATGGGGTCCTATGATTTATGGGGCAAATGAAGCTGCTCACTTCTATTTTAACAAAGAGGTATCAAAGCTTACTTTATCCGAAGCTATTTATCTGGCAAGCATTGTTCCTCATCCGAAAACCTTCCGTTACTCGTTTGATTCTAATGGAAGTCTGAAACCTTATCTTGCTAATTTTTATCGATTTGTATCCGGAAAAATGATGAAAAAAGGATTTATAACCCAACTTGAGTATGATGAACTTTTGCCTAATGTGGAATTAACAGGTCCTGCCCAAAAGTTCATAATGCCTGCCGACAGCACACTTTCAGACACTACTGTAGTTATCAATGCACTACAGGAACAAGAAGAGCTGTTTTAGACAAAATGAAGTCTGTTCGCTTTATTTTTTCAGGAAAGTTGAATTTGATGTTTTGATTGCTATTTTTGTAAAAGGGATAAATACGATTATGAACCAACGCAATCAAAACTTCTGATTATGGAATACATCTCGCTTATTGTTGATGCTTTTCAGATTTTACTGCTCGTTTATCTGGGATCTACTTCGCTGTTTTTATTCATATTAGCATTCGCATCTCTGTTTCCTCTTCGTAAAAAGAAAATTACAGATCCACCGTTGAAGCGGTTTGCTGTTTTGATTCCATCTTATAAAGAAGATACAGTTATTCTGGAAGTTGCAGAAGATGCTTGTAAGCAAAATTACCCCAGAGAGCTTCATGATATCATTATCATAGCCGATTCGTTAAAGCCGGAAACTATCGAAACTATGCGTAAGCTTCCGTTAACTGTAATCGAGGTTTCATTTGAGAAAAGCACCAAAAGCAAAGCTCTCAATGCAGCTTTTTCTCAACTTCCTTCTGACAAATATGACTATGCATTAATTCTGGATGCTGATAACATTATGGAACCTGATTTTCTAAGAAAACTAAACGAAGGATTTGCCAGAGGTTATTTTGCAATACAAGGACATCGAATCGCCAAAAACACCAACACACATCTTGCTGTATTAGATGCTGTAAGCGAGGAAATTAACAACAGTATTTTCCGAAAAGGGAATTGTGTACTGGGATTATCCAGCTCACTGATTGGTTCTGGAATGGCGTTTGAATATGAACCTTTTAAAAAGATAATGTCGAATATAAAAGCAATTGGAGGCTTTGATAAAGAACTGGAACTATATATGACCCGTAATCGATTGATTGTGGATTATTTGCCAGATGCTTATGTGAAAGATGAAAAAGTACAGAATTTCGATAATTTCTCAAATCAACGTCGTCGTTGGCTCTCTGCCCAGTTTCTCTACTGGAGAGCCACTTATCCGTCTGCAATTAAAGAACTATTTACCAACGGTAATATCGATTTTTTCCTTCGTTCAAATATGCAAATGCAACTGCCACGAATTCTTTTATTAGGTTTCTCTTTCTTAATCTTTGTTGCTTCATTATTGTTTGACAATGGAATCTTCCCCATTTTATGGAGTATTCACTTTGGTATGGTTGTGCTGGCCTTATTTCTGGCTATTCCTCATAAATATTATAGTTTACAAACGCTTAAAGCAGTGTTCTATCTCCCGAAAGGCTTCTTCTTTATGCTTAAATCTTTGCTTTCTATCAAAGGAGCAAACACAACCTTTATTCATACCGAACATGGTACAATAGAAAAAGAAGAAAAATAACAGTCCCTGTTAATCTACAAGAGTAACCGTACCCGTTCGGGTGTAAGTTTCATCTAAGCCAGATTGATAACTAAAATAGAAAACATAAACACCACTTTCAACGAGTTCTCCTTGATAATAACCATCCCAACCTAGTTCAGGATTATTCGTTTCGAATAACATTTCTCCCCAACGATTGAAAATGGCTAAGTGGTATTTTGCTCCGGGAACAAAATCTCCTACGGGCAGAAAAATTCTGTTAATACCATCGGGTGTAAATGCGCTGGGAAAATATATCGTTTTACAATTCTTTACAAAAACAAAATAGGAAAAATTACTGGAACACGAGACTCCATTCAGAGAATTACTGACAATCAGAGTGTAAGATGTATTATCTTTGGGGGAGACTTCTATTGCATTCGAATTACCTCCCGTATTCCATAAATAAGTATAGTTTGCTGTTGATGCAGTTAAAATAGCGGATGCTCCCCGGCAAATTGTATCATGATCGGACGTAATCTGAACAACGGGGTAATCAATAACCATAATTTGAAAAGAGGTATCCGCCTTACATCCAAAATTATTGATAACATTCAAAGAATAAGATTGACTTTGAGTTAGTTTATCCGAAAATGTATTTCCTCCCGGTATTGAGTTCCATACATATTGTGTTCCTGTTCCTCCGGCAGTTATATGAAAGCTGTCATTTTCGCAGATAGTAAAATTCCCATTGAGTGTAATAATTGGTTTTTGAATTATTGTTGCAGTAAGCTGGGTTGTATCTGTACATCCTACAGTATCACTCACAATAACCGAATAATTAGTGGTAATTATTGGAGAAACATGAATGGAAGGTGTTGTTGCCCCTGTGTTCCAGAGACAATTAGCAGCCCCACTGGCAGAAAGAGTTGCAGTATCACCTATACAAACTGAATCAGATAAATATTGAACAACAGGTCCCGGACTATACATAACTTTAATTGTATCATTGGCCTTACACCCTGCCTGAGTAGTTACTTTAACAAAGTAATTGCCTGCATTAATCACATTAATCTGAGGGGTAGTAACACCTGTTGACCACTGATATGAAACAAACCCATTTCCCGGACTTAATATCAGGTTTTTCCCGGGGCATAAAAGCGTATCGGCTCCTAAATATATTTGAGGGTTCTCAACAACAATGTTAACGGTATCTATAACATCAATTACCTGAGCAAAATAGATATCGTCGATTGCAAAATCATTTCCAGATAACTGACTATTCTGGTTTTTGATAGAAATATTTGCAGAAGTATTTGATCCTGAATACCAAAGATTATAAAACATATTCCAACTACAATTAGCAGGAGTTGCGTTAAACACCTGTCCTATCTGAACATTATTTACGAAAAACTGCAATTGAGCCGGATTGCTGGAGGTAACACTTGTAAGCCAACATGAAAAAATATAAGTTGTATAGGGTACTACATTTATTGTTTTTTGCCAGATATTTGCATTAGGCACTGAAGCACCATTCACAATCAGCATATTTCCTGTACCCGTTGTATGATCCTGACAAGCAATAAAATTGGGATGGTATGTATTCGGGTTTGCTCCAACATAATAAGTTCCCTCTGCCCATAAATTTGAGTTATACGTATAATTCGAAGTAAAGCCTGTATTTCCTTGGCTAAAGTCACCATTTGCAACCAGATTATTAGATATCCCTTGTATGGAGCAGTAATAAGTGGTTGTTACCAATGGAACAGCTTTGACCGTTGCAAAGTTAGGATTGACTATTGTAAATTCAGGTGTCCAGAAATAATTGAACCCATAAATCGGGGTTGTTAAAATTGCAGTATCTCCTAAACAAATTGTATCTGTATATCCTGGTATTTCCGAAAAACAAAGAATTCGACCACTTGCTTTCAATGACAATGATGCTATCATCATTATTCCAAAAACAAATGCAGGCAGAATTATTTTACGTAAAAAAGCGCCCATACCAATCTTCCTAAATTGTTTTAGTTCGGCAAATATACATTCAAATTAATTTGGTTATACGCAACCTTGAATATTTAACATTTCAATCCGATGTACATATAACCCGTAATCATTTCGATTACTATTTTTATGTATCCAAATAAAAAAACAAAGGCTGCCCGAATTGTTCAGGCAGCCTTTGCTTTTACAGTTAAAAGACTATTTCTTAGTGTATAAGAATTTTCTGAGTTACAATACCCTTATCTGTTGTAACACGTACAACATAAGTCGAAGGTATTAAATTAAGTGCAATATTTTCAGCATTTACCGTATTTACTGACTTGTGGAATACTTGTTGACCAAGCAAATTCATAATTGCGATATCGCGAATAATTCCATTGCCTTCATTCAAGACAATAAGCTGACTGTTTGCGGTATAAATCTTTAGCCCAAGTTGTCCATTTTCATTGATGCTTAGAGTTGCATTAATTGTAATTGTATTGGATGTAACCGGACTATTTGAAACACAACTTTCATTTGAAGTGAGTTTACAATATACTGCATCATTATTCAACGGATTATAGGCAAAAGTAGCATTATTGGTTCCTGCACCCTGATTATTTACCTTCCATTCGTAAACCGGAGCAGAACCTGCATGAGTTGCAGTAGCTGTAAAAGTAACCTGTGAGCCTGCATGAATAGTTGTGCTGTCGGCAGTAATAGCTAAAGTAGCTGTTACATTCGGATTTACTGTAATAATGTGAGGCGCTGATGTTGCCGGACCGTCATTACATGTTAGACTTGAAGTAACGATACATTTAATAGTATCATTATTAGCAGGAGTATAAGAATACTGATAGTTGCTTGTTCCAACATTTGCGCCATTTACAATCCATTGGTATGATGGAGTTGTTCCTCCATTGATACCGTTAGCTGTAAATGTAACACTTGCACCCTGACATGTTGAAGTAACAGGATTCAATAATGATGCAGTTACATGTTGAGCACTATTTTCATAAACATACGCTGTTCCGTTCATCGGAATAAATGAAGTTCCGGAAATAGCTTGTACGGTATAGTTTCCTGATAAAACATTATTCCACGTAAGAGCATTGCCGGTACCGGCAACGGGATTACCCTGTGCATTTCCGTTACGGAATAACTGATAATCGTATCCTGCCTGTGAACTATCAAGTTTTACCTGAACACCAGATGGAATTGTCATTTGACAATATGATCCACCTCCAACAACATTGTAAATTTGAACTGGAGGAGTTAAAGAAACAATAATATTGTCAATAGATGCAGGTGGTTGAATTCCCCCTGAATCATCGTTTCTCCAGGTGAATACAAGACGTTTAGTCTTTCCTGCAAGAGTATCAATATTTAAGTTTAATTCTTTCCAGTCCGTTGTATCGCCTAATTGAGGCGTAATGAATGATAAATTACTCAAAGAACCTGCAACCGGAGTTTGATCGAGATTACACATAGATACTCTCAAATAATCGTAGATAGTAGATCCAAATTCTCCATTTGCCTTCCAGTTAAATCGAATATACACATGTGAAGCATTTGCAGGAAATTCGAAATCTCTGTAAATATGTGTAACAGATGATGTTCCTAATGTATATGTATTCGAAGTACCATTATCATTTGAAATATATGCAGCCTGTTGACCAGCATATGCACTTGCAGAACCAATGAACCATTTATTAGTTTGGCTACCATTTACTATTGTCCAATTATTATTAGGCGTAGTTTCAAAATCTTCAACAAAAGGATAGTTTAGGTTGGGAGCAGCATTTGTTGTAAAGCTTACCGGGCCAATCCATAAACTTGTATTACCCGTACCACAATTTGCCTGAACATATACACTATATGCTGTTGCTGGATTCAATCCCGTCAGAGTATATGGTTTCGTTGTTATATTATTAACCATAGTTCCTGCCCCTTGGGTAAATCCCTGTGGACCATATTCAATATTCCACTGAGTTTCATTCATACCTGTATTCCAGTTTAATACAGCCTGATTATGTGTATTTGAAACTAACGTGAGATTTGTTGGTTTCTGACATGAAGGAACTTCTGATACTGAAAAATTATCAATATACAAATAATTATCAGCATTCGAAACAGTTGATTCTCCGTACAAGGCAAATCTTACATTTCCGGTATAAGCAGGTAATGCAACAATCACATGCGTTCCAGTTTTAGGAATATTATTCAAACGATATTGAGCAGCAGCAGTATTATTCCACTCTCTGAGAATGTTTGCATTTGACCAGGTTGTTCCGTTATCCGTAGAGGCAAGAAGTACAAACCTGTCATCTGTACCATTTGTATCAGCATCTGATGAAGAATAATACTCTGTCAAAGCTACGTCAAATTCTACCTGCATTGGATTCGTTCCTGCTAAATTAAACGCTGGAGAAATCAACCAATTCTTTTTATATGTTCCATATATTTCAATAGTAGCACTAGGAGATCCTGTATAGCCAAAAGAATTAACAAACCATCCATAAGTTACAGGTGTAAGAACTGAATTTGCTGTTAAAAGACCTTGTTTCTGACTCCAGCATGTTGGTGGAACTGTTGCAAAATCTTCCATTGTTGGAAATACTGTTGCAGGTGCACAGTCGGTTGTAAATGCAAATGGGCCAACCCAGGCTGAAGATGATCCAGAACCACAATTAGCCTGGATATAAACCTGATAAGCTGTAGATGCATTTAAATTCGTAATTGTGTATGGTCTGCTATTTGCATTAACTACAGTACCTGTACCCTGAGTAAATCCCTGAACACCATATTCTATATTCCATGATGTTTCTGTACCATAAGATGTCCAGTTAATAGTTGCCGCATTATGGGTAGTATTTTCAGAAGAAATTGTATTAATTGGTGGGCACTGAAGGGTCTGGATACTAATATTATCAATAGCAACAGGAGATTGAGTTCCTCCTGAACCATCATTTCTCCAGGTAAATACCAATTTTTTGACTGTGCTCAATAACGAACCGGGAAGAACAATGTTAGCTGTTTTCCAAATTGTATCGTTATTATATGTTAATCCAACTTGGTTTGATGCAGGTAGTTCAGTTCCTGCTACAGGACTAACAGAAGGATCAACCAGGTAAACCTTTAAATGATCACAACAACTTTCTCCTTTCGCTTTCCAATCAAATGACAAGGTAAACGCCTGGTTTCCAGCAGGAAATTCAATATCACGATAAGCATGTACTGTAGAGCTATTTGTAATTGAATATGAATTTGTTGCGCCATTGTCGTTTGAAACATAAATCGAATTCATTCCGCCATTTGCTACAGCACTTCCAACATACCATTGGTTTGTTTGAGTACCATTCACTAAAACGAATCCTCCATTTGAGCTTTCAAAGTCAATAGTTGTTGGTATAGTTAGCGGTTGCTGATATGTTGTAAATGTAAAAGGTCCTGTCCATGCACTCACTTGATTTCCAGCACATACAGATTGGACATAAAAACTATATGAAGTTGATTGGTTCAAGCCTGCCAGAGCATAGCTTGGAGTAGTTACATTATTCACAATAGTACCTGCTCCCGGCGTAAAACCCTGTGGTCCATATTCAATATTCCATTCCAATATTGAAGGAACAGAGGTCCATTTTAATCTTGCACTAGTACTGCTTATGCTGTCAACACTTTGTGTTAAGGGTTGTTGACAAAGGGGAGATTCTTCTACTTGCAAATCATCAATATACCATCCATCCGCATTATTTCCTTCGTATTTAAAAGCCAAATAAATAGTCGTTCCTATATAGTTATTAACGATATACTTCTGAGTTGTAGTCCATGTTGTCGGCGCAACTCCAATATTTGCATTAATAGGAATCCAGCTATTTACATCCTTTGCACCTGTGGTAGAATAGTAGAGACTATGTTTAATGTAATCATTTAAATATGTGTTTTTCTGAGAAAATTTTATATCTATTGACCCATTTGCCGGAACGGTTATCTTGTTCGAAATTAACCAGATTGGCCCATAGTACCCACTATAGGCACAACCATTACTTACACCACCTGTAGATGCAGTCCATGAACCCGTAGAAGTTCCAGAATTCCATATTGTCCATCCATCGGGGAGTTCTATTGTAGAAGTGAAATTTTCCATAACTGGTAAAGTATATGGAGGTGGTAATGTTTTTGCATTTGCAGTTTTTCCAGTTGAGGAATATGTTGTTCCTAAAAATGACCAAGCTTTATAATAGTATTTTGTTCCTTGGATTAATCCAGTATGATTGGTTAATCCGGAAGCAGGCCCAATGTAAATCACTTTTCCTCCTCCCGAAATTGAATCACCAATGGCATAAGAGCCCGTTGGAGTTCCAAATGTATTACTTGATTCCCACGCAACAATAATATTTTGACCTGTAGCGTTAGGTGTAGCCGTTAATGCAACTTCTGTTAAACCAATTCCCTGTGCAGTAAATGTAGCTGGTTCTTCAAAAACAGTTGTAACATTTGCTGTCAGAGGACTATTGGTCAGGTATTTAGGGCCTCCAGCACAAATATCGTTTGCTGCATATATGAAATAATAATATTGAGTTAATGGCAATAAACCTGTAGAAGCAAATGTATTTGAAGAAGTATAAGTAACCACTGTATCTGTACCTATTGTATTTCCAGATGTATAAATCACATTATCAACAGGTAATGCACTTGGTGTGTTTGATGTTGATCTCACTATCAGATAGTTATCTGCTGCTGATAACACAAAACTTCCATTAACAGATTTTGCTGTAATAGTACTAAAAGTTAAATTAGTCGGCTGACTGGTTGGAGAAGCACAAGGCAGAGGCTCATCAAATGTATATGTTAAGCCGGAAGTAAAGGTTTTTGAAGGAGAATCGCTTGTAAATCGGCAAGTATTACTACTTGAAGTTCCCATCAATGGAGAGCCCCACGATTCGCTACCTGATTCTATTTTTAAATTTTTATAAGATGAAGATGAAGATCTTATTCCTACTTGAGGTTGCTTATCAGTAGTTGCTCCAGGACCTGTAATTAAATTGTAAACAAACTGGATTTGATGTGTAGTTGTATTCAGTCGCATCTGAATGTCAAAACTTTCACTTTTACCATACCGTCTTACATTTGACCATTGAAATACAATTGTATCTCCAATATGCTGCCAGCAAATTTTTGAAGATGTATCTGCTTTATTTAAATCAGCACTAAAAGCACAAATTGTTTTCCCAGAACCGGCTGTAGCACTAATTGCTGTATATTCTGTAGTTGACGGAGCTGTTCCACCAAGTGTTATAAAGCCATTAGAAGAGACGAATGCCGTTGTGTAAGCAGTTCCGGCAAAAGTGAATGAAGGGATTGTGACTGCAGATGAGCTCCAATCGTCCATATCGGAAACTCCGGTTCTTAGTATCGTTCCTCCGGTAATGGGAGTATAAACCCCGTTACTGGAAGAAAACGAATAGGTAGATGCTCCTTGTCCCCATAATATACTACTGAAGACAATCGCAGCTAAAAACATGAATAGTTTTCTCATACGTTTAAATTTAAAATTAATAAATAAGTATGTATTGTATTAGTATTTAATATGTTATATTAATTCATCATGAATTTAAATTATGAATTCACATATAGCTCAATTTCCCTTAACACTTTCATGTAATTGCCACAGTCTAAATCGTTTTACATGCACGAATTAGTTAAAATGCCTGATAATCAGTGTCTTGAATAATTATATGCGAATTCTTTAACTGTGTTCGAAATTAGGAGATTTAGGAATCCATCCTAAAGATCTAAAAACGATCCAAATACAAATACCTGAAAATGTGACTACTAAAAATAGTTAATGATGGTGTAAATATTTTGTAATTTTACGTTAATCGATACAAAATACTGTATAACAAAATATTGAATAGAATTAAATATTCTTAACTCTAATGAAAGTACACGCAGAAGCACCAAAAACAAAACAAAAATACTTAAATATCAATTTTCTGAAACAAAAATGCCTTCAAAAAAGGCTAAAATAGCATTATTTAACTAATAATCAACCGTTTCGAAGGCAATAAACAATATGTTAAATATTAATTTTATTTATAAATTTTAATTTCCACCTCGCCATTTAGTACCATTAAGCCATTGAAAGCAAGAGCCTGCATTTCATCTTCACCCGGATAAACATGAACAGGAGCAAGATGCTGCACTCTTTCAATCACCTCATTTACAAACGGTTTTCCATAGGCAATACCCCCTGTAAGCAAAATTGCATCCACGTTCCCATTTAATACTGTTGACATAGCTCCGATTTCTTTTGAAACCTGATAAGCCATGGCATCCTGAATTAAGCGTGCTTTATCATCACCTGAATCGGCAGCTTTTTCAACAACATACGCATCATTAGTTCCCATATATGCTACATAACCGCCCTGACCGCAAATCATTTTTTTGATATCGTCATGAGTATATTTTCCGCTGAAACAAAGCTTTGCTAATGCACCAACAGGTAACGTTCCTGATCTTTCTGGCGAAAACGGGCCTTCACCATCAAGAGCCTGGTTTACGTCTATAACGCGTCCCTCTTTGTGTGCACCCACACTAATTCCACCCCCAAGATGAGCAACTATCAAATTCATCTCTTCATAGGTCTTATTCTGTGATTTAGCATGTGTACGAGCAATTGCTTTCTGATTTAACGCATGAAAAATAGAAACTCTCTCGAACAAAGGATGTCCTGAAATACGCGCAATATCATCCAATTCATCTACTACAACAGGGTCTGCAATAAAAGCTTTTGCTGTTCCAATAGTTTTTGCAAGATCGTGTGCAATTAATCCACCCAAATTACTTGCATGTTGACCTAATATCCCTACTTTCAGATCCTGAATTAAAGCCTCATTTACTTCATAAACTCCCGAAGGAATTGGTTTAACCAAACCACCTCTGCCTACGATAGCTTCAATTGAGCCTATTTCAATTCCTGCATTTTTAAGCTCGTCCAGAATAATATTTTTACGGAATTCATACTGATCCGTAATTTTCACAAACTGTGCAATTTCCTCTGCTGCATGTTTAATGTTTTTGAGGAAGATCTGTTTTGACCCTTCGTAAACCGCAATTTTTGTTGAGGTTGAGCCTGGATTAATCGCTAAAATCTTTTTCATATCTCTGTGTTATTATTTTAAGCTTAACTAAACCGATATTTAAAAAGTCAAAAGTATAAACTTCTGACTTTTTGAATAATAAATGTTGCAAAATATCTAATTGCAACTATTCTTAATTTTATTTTGTAGTCAATGCAGCTAACGCTATTGAATACAATTTTGTTTTTGCACTATCTCCTCTTGAAGATAAAATTGCCGGAACTTTAGCGCCAACTACAATCGCACCTAATTCACCACCACATAATTTTGTGTGCGATTTATAAAAGACATTACCGCTTTCTATGTTTGGAAAGAGTAAACAATCTGCATCACCAGCAACTTCTCCACCCAATTTTTTGATTTCAGCCGATTCTTTATCAATTGCCACGTCTAAAGCCAACGGACCATCAATGTAAGCACCTTTAATCTGTCCACGATCGGCCATTTTTGAAATTATGGCTGCATCAACACATGCTTGCATGCTTGCTGACATTTGCTCTGTAGCTGCAAGAAGAGCAACTTTTGGTTTATCAATGCCCAACGCTTTTGCCGTTCTGATCAAATAATTGGTGATGGTAATCTTCTGCTTTAAATCCGGATTCGGAATAATTGCAACATCACCTACAATCAATAATTTATAATAACCTGGATTTTCAGCAACCGTAACATGAGTAAGAATAGCATTGGGTTCCATTAAACCATTTTCTTTATTCAGAATTGCTCTCATATACTTATCAGTACTAACAAGGCCTTTCATTAACAGATTTCCTTTACCCTCATTTATAAGCTTAACTGCTAAAGATGCTGCTTTCATTTCATCTGCTTCCTGAACAATCTGAAATTTGTTTACATCAATATTTTCTTCAGCACAAACCTTACGAATTGTTGCTTCGTCACCAACCAACGTAGCTTCAACTATTCCCATATCTACTGCATGGCTAACTGCATCAAGAGTATGAGAATCGTTTGCATATGCAGCAATTAAGCGTTTTTTCTCTTTCGCCCTTAGGGCATCAAACATTTGATCTAGTTTTGTGATCACCATTTTTTATTATATTTTTTATGTTGACGTTAAATCTGATCTCTTAATATGCTATGATTAAGCATTTTAATACCTAAATTTCCGGCATCAAAGGTAGTTATTATTTTCGAATAAAAAAGAGGCAATCTCTCATTTCAGAAACTGCCTCTATCTATTGAAAATGACCTAATTACACTACCTAAACCCTTACTTAACTAAAATTAGTTTAGTTGTCAATGAATTACTCTCTGTTTGTAATTTACAGAAGTAAACACCTTTGGGCAAATTTTGCGGGGTAAACATAATTGTATGATCTCCTTCTTCCAGATAAGAATCACTTAAAGTCATTAATTCTTTACCTGTTAAATCATAAACTTTTATACTTACTTTACCCTCTTCCGGGACTTGGAAATTAATCTGTGTTGAGTTATTAAAAGGATTAGGATATGCATCTAATGTTAATGCTTCTTTATCAATAATAGGATTTACCCCAATCCCTGATTCAATAAATTTGGCATTTTTTACTGAAATCGAGAAGTTTTGATACGTTGAATAATCACCACGTTTTGTAAATGTAACTGCAGTTACATCACTCGGATCAAAGTTATACAAGCCCTGGTAGTTTGTTAGTTGGCTAAACGGAATAGTATAAACGGTAGGTTGATTGGTAAGATTTATCGTTGTTCGATATTGCTGCGACCAATTATAAATACTTTTTTTACTGATAACCAGATCAAAACTTCCGGTACCGCTTGCTGTAAATTCAATAGATCCGTAAGCTGAAAGGTTAACCGGAATGTTTGCTACTTTGAGGCTTCTGAAAAGCGAAGCATACGTTTTAACGGTACCGCTGAATGTTGCGTCACGTTCTAAATTCAGTTCATTACTCGCTGAAGAGGTTGTTTGTTCAAATGTTTCAAAACTTGATTGTGTTGCACCCGTTATATCGTAATCTGTTCCCCATGGGCCATCTGCATAATAGAGTACATCCATTCCTCCACTTGCATCATTTAAAATTGAAAAACCTGCATCAAAAATGTAATTGGTATTTAATTCCACCTGTAATGACGGATCCGGAGTAATATTGATTACCGTATCAAAATGGATTCTTGCACCATCTTCAATTTTTGATTTCGATCCAAATAAATACATCGAGGTAGCTTGTGCTGAATTGGAGATATTGAAATGAAGTTTACCATTATTATAATATCCACTTTTTACATATGTTAACGGGATTGCTGCCGGAAATTTATTGATATACTGAACATTATATTGCTGTTGAATTGAAGTTAAAATCGCATTTACCATGTTTATTGTATAAGCTTCAGAAACAGACCACACCTGAAAATTGAGTACCGGCTGATTTCCAAGAGGAGCATATTGTTCATTATTCCATTTATTATCAATAACATAACCTTCTATGGTTTTATATGCTACAAAACTAACTGCATAATCAACTGTTCCGTCATTTTGAACTAAATGAGAGAGAATAAATGGATTTTCATGAATCATTACATGAACATTCTTTTCAAGAACAGCACCATTTAAACGATCGCAAATCACTTTAGTATGATTATAAACTGAGCCAGGATTAGTTGCAACAGCAAAAATTACGGCCTTACGATTATTTAAGGAATTAAAATAGTCAACAGAGAAAACCTCAATCGCATTTGTTACACCAATCAAATCAACAGGAGTTGTAATAAAAGCGGAGGATGATTCAGGACCAGTTTGTGGAATAAAATTGATAAGTTCGGTGTTTTTTGCTCCACCTGACTTTGTGATAGGCACCAGATTATTCAATACATCTTCACGAACAAATGGAACGAGGCTGTTACTACTTTCGTAATTGACTTGCTTTTCTGTTAATCGTTTAAAGTTCCGTTTTGCAAGTAAACTGGCAAGATTTCCATTACTTTCTAAACCTCCATTATTTCCGCCAGAAGAATTTGTAGCTGTTACTCCTGCAAAAGCCTGATTGTTAAGTAAATTATCATCTACTTGTGAATGACCAAGCAATTTTACCTGATTATCGCCCGATGCAGTAACAATTGCAGTAATTGTCAATACGGCACTATCCATCGGTAGTAATTGAGGTATCGTCCAAATTCCGGTTAAATTATTGTATGTTCCAATAGAAGATGTGCTTGATACGTATGTAAAAACAGAAGGAAGTGTATCCAGAATTGAAATATTTGTTGTTGGATAAACTGAGCTGAAATTCTTTGAATGGATCGTAAATGTTACAGTATCATTTATATTAATTGACGGTTTATCTACAATCTTTGAAACGCCTACATCAACCGGGCATCTTGGAGAAGACATGCTTACAGCAATTGATTTTCCGTTCAAGTTCCAGATTACGGAACTTCCTGTAAGCAGGTAATTAAATGCGTTATGATGAATTCCTGCCAAAAATATCGTAGGTTGCCCCTGACTTGCAGGACCGGGCACGAATTCATTGCTCAACCCTATCGGAATTACAACTGAATTAGCATTAGGATTCTCATAACCCATAACTGCCGTCAGAGTTCCATTTGTGTTTTCATATACGCAGTCCAAAAAAGGAGTTATGCTGTCTGGAAGTGTATTTGCGTAAACAACAGAGCTAAATTCAGATGTATTTTGATTTAGAGTAGCTGTTGAAGTAATTATTGTTCCAATCTGTAAGCTTGAAGGACGGGCAAACTGAAACGAGAAGCGGGTAGTAGAATCTTTCCCCTGACTTATGCCATTTACCGGAGCTGGCCCATAACTACCCCATAAATTATCATTGTCGTTAACAGAACCTTCGGTAGCTGCAAAAAGGTAAGTTTTCCCCTGTGGATAAAGCTTAGAGGTAATTGTATCACCAATAAAGAACTCTACCAGGCTTCCTGGCCGTGCAAACCCTTTGATTACAACTGTATTTTGATAAAGATCAACTTTTTCAATAACAGGATGATTAATAAGCTCATTTCCGCCAGCATCAAAATCGCTGGTATCATTAATCGTATAAAATGGATAACTTCCTCTTTTTGCATTTTGAGATGCATTTATTAAGTCAATCCCTAATTGCCGGGTAGGAAGTAAGCCGGATATCATATAATTGCTTCCATTTTCGAATATCGAATTTTGAGAAATTGTATTCTGCAAACTGCCGGAAGTAATTATAATACCTGCACCCCGGTTATTGTTCATAATATTCTTCGTAAAGAGAGATCCTGTACCATATACTCTGATACCACTATTTTCATTATCCTGAAATCCATTGCTGCGAATTGTATTATTTACAACCAGGTGATTTCCTCCCGTTAAATATAAATCAAGACCCTGTCCACCATTGTTGTAGATCAGATTTCTTTTAACTATAGCGTTTACCGATGAATACGCAATATCTATTCCATCACAAAAAGTCTGATTAAATGCATTTTCCAACACTTCATTTCCTTCAATTAACCAATAATCAGATCCTTGATAAAGATACAAACCCATTGATTTCGACCATGCAACAATATTATTTCTAATAATACCTGAATCAGCATAGTAGCTTACAACGTTAGCTGTTCCGGTTAAAAACGCAGAATCAGGTTTTGCTATAACATCTGCAAATGTTCCCAGCACATTGTTTTCAATTAATACTTGTTTTACACCTCCGCCATTAATTACAATGTTTCCCTGGTCAATCGGAACTGCATTTGTTACGCCAAAGCCATAAATTGAAAATCCTTTAATTATTACTCCGGAAGCTCTGATATAAAAACCCCATTTCAAACCACTATAATCCACAATTTCTATTTCAGGTCCGTCAACCCTTGAAAAAGGTAATTGTTCTACGCCAACCTCACCTCCGCTTCCCAACATCACAGGATTTGTATTTCCGGTAAATAAAGATTGTGAGGATCCGTCGATTACGAGTCCGGATTTGGTAATAACAGGTAATTCGGGGGACAATATTTTGATTGTAAAAACCCCTCTGATAGAGTTATATCCCGGATCAGTTACAGGGATATTAAACCAGATAGTATCTATTCCGGGCGTAACATTTGCCTGAGCAATAGCATCTCTAAGAGACCCTGTACCAGCATTTTGCGTATTTGAAACAAATATTTTACCTGCAAAAACGCCCTGCATTATAAAAAAGAATGCAATGAGCAGGCATATGAATTTCGTTTTCATGGCGAATTATATTTACTATTTAAAACTACAAAGATAATACCAAAAAAACATTTTGTGTATTTATATTCAAATAATCAATATGTCCAAAATATTTTTCAGATTGAGTATGACTCTAATATTCGAAATGTGTTACACGCATTTGTCTAAACAAAAAAACAAGCAATACTACATCTTACTCGAAATGAACGTTTATTTGTAATATTCAAGCATTTGAGCAATAGAGCGACGGCAAACAGGACAAAATTGATTATAACGGACAGACTTCATTGTGCAATCAATCATGGGGCGGTAAACTCCTTTATCAGCATAACCACCTCCTTCGTAAACGCCTACAACTGTTTCGTTTTCTTTAGATACCAACGTTGGAACAGAGATTCCTGCCTTTAGCATATTTCTCCATTTCTTTTCAAATGTAATAAGTGTTGTAAGGTTTGGTTCCCATGGTTCTACAGTTAGTTTATAAAAGTTTTCCACGGATACTTGTGAGGTATAATATTCATCGCCAAGTCCGGCAAGCTGATGCCCGAATTCATGTATTACCAGAAAATCGGCATTCGTGTTTCCGGCAGCTACTGTACTGTAAAAATTATAAATTCCACCTCCACCGTATTTATCTGTATTACAAACAATAATAATCTGATCATACGGAATTCCCGCAGCAACCTCGCGAAGCAACTTATGACTCAAAGTCATCAGGTATCTATCTGAATTAATGGTATTGAAAGATGTTTCAACAAGAGTTTTTCGAACAATCTTATTCTCAGGATCTGTAATACCAGATTCTTTGGAAAATGCAATCAGACCATTGATATTTATCGCTTGTTTATACGTATCAAAGGGTGTACAATTGAGAATATAACCCGAAATTGAGGCAAAGTCCTTCAGCATTTTTTCTTTTTCTGCTTCAGTGTAACCATCCGGAATTAAAAGAATATCGAGAGCTTTATGAATATCAGTATTCCCTTGTATTTTCGCAACAACATATCTGGGTTTTTGAACAATCTTATACTGCTTCGATGCAGGATTAAATTTCATTTGCTCAACCTTAAAAAAGTTGTCCAGACTATCGCGGCTGTAAAACTCAATTCTTATTTCATTTTTTGGAAACGGAATTAATACTGATTCCTGAAAATTTCCACATGCCTGATGTGCAGGTTCTGTTGTTCGCCATTCTGCAAATAAAGACGAAAATCCCCGGGAAAAAACCAATTGATTACTCTTTTCATCAAATACCTTCACCATGAATTCGCCATAGTAAAATGTGTCAATCAGATTAATCAAGCTACCGGCCCACTGCCCTTCTGCAACATACTCATCGAGCGTAAAATATTCATGCTCATAATTGCCCGAATGAAAAAAATCTATTCGTAAAGTTTTGTCTTCAAAATGGCTATTAAATTGTATCTGTGCAGAAAGCGACAGGTAGAAAAACACAAATAACGAAATAATTGCAATTGTTTTTTTCATGGTACAAATCATATTTCTGGTTGCGAAATTAACATTAACCTTTACGAAAATGTTGTTGTTGTCTATTTTTTTTAACTTTGCACTCTCAATGCTGATGGAAAATATGAAGTATCACATTCCATTTTCGCCAAAGCAAAGGTATTTAAACCTTAAAGAACGAGATAAATTCCACTGTTAAGTTGGAAATTAGTCTTTTTCATATTCTGATTTCCGCAAACAGCATATAAGTTGGTTCCCTCAGCAAAATTTTATTTATCTCAAAAACATTTACACCATGGAATTACCCTTCGCAGAATCATATAAAATAAAAATGGTTGAACCTTTGCGCAGAAGTAGCCGCGAAGAACGTGAAATTTGGATTAAACAGGCAAAATATAATCTTTTCAACCTTAAAAGTGATCAGGTATTTATTGATTTACTCACCGACTCCGGTACCGGAGCTATGAGTGACCGCCAATGGAGTGCACTTATGCTTGGTGACGAAAGCTATGCAGGAGCATCTTCATATTTTAATATGAAAAACGCCATCAAAAATATTCTGGGATTCGAGTTCTTTTTACCTACACACCAGGGTCGTGCTGCTGAAAATGTTCTTTTCTCAGTTCTGGTGAAAGAAGGTGATTATATTCCCGGAAACTCACATTTTGATACAACCAAAGGCCATATTGAATTTCGTAAGGCTCATGCTGTTGACTGCACTGTTGACGAAGCAGCTATTACCGATTTGGTACTCCCCTTCAAAGGAAACGTTGATCCGGCTAAACTCGAAAAAGCCGTGGCCGAACATTGTGACAAGGTTCCATTTATCATTATTACAGTTACCAATAACACCGCTGGTGGACAGCCTGTATCAATGGAAAACCTGAAACAAGTTCGTGCTATTGCCGACAAGTATAACAAAATGGTAATCTTTGATTCTGCACGTTTTGCCGAAAATGCTTACTTTATCAAAACCCGTGAAAAAGGATATGAAAACAAAAGCATTAAAGAAATTGTAGCCGAAATGTTCTCGTATGCGGATGCAATGACAATGAGTTCTAAAAAAGATGCTATCGTAAACATGGGTGGTTTTATAGCCATGCGCAGTGAAGATCTTTTCCGCAAAGCAAGTGTATTCAATATTATGTTTGAAGGATACATCACCTACGGAGGCATGTCGGGACGTGATATGAATGCACTGGCAGTTGGTTTAGATGAAGGCACTGAATTTGAATATTTGGAAACACGCATTAAACAGGTTGAATATTTAGGTAATAAGCTGGAAGCTTATGGAATTCCATTCCAAAAACCGGCTGGTGGTCATGCTATCTTTTTAGATGCAAATAAAATATTGCCGAATGTTCCAAAAGAAGAGTTCCGTGCTCAAACTCTAGGAGTAGAACTTTATGTTGAAGGTGGTATTCGTGGCGTAGAAATCGGCGCAATCCTTGCTGACCGTGATCCGGAAACCCGCGAAAACCGTTACCCAAAACTGGAGCTTCTCCGTCTGGCAATCCCACGTCGTGTTTACACAAACAACCACATGGATGTTATTGCTGCTGCGTTGAAAAATGTGTTTGACCGTCGTAATGAAATTACCCGCGGTTATAAAATTACCTATGAAGCGCCAATCATGCGCCACTTCACGGTGGAGCTTGACAAAGCATAATATATTTATCAACAACAATATAAAGGCCTCCCGTAAAACAAGGAGGCCTTCGTGTTTTCATAAATATCCATTAATAAGAATTGCTTCTTCTGCCATTTCCGACACAGCGTTGTGTGCTTTAATCCTTAACACAATTTAAAATCCTGAGGACTCTTTTTCGCTACCTTTGTTCTTTCATTAAACAAAAAATCTATTTATGAAAGAATACCGTGGAAAGCTGTTTCTGTTGGATGCAATGGCATTGATTTATCGTGCATTTTTTGCGCTCAATAAAAATCCCCGTATCAATTCCAAAGGATTGAACACTTCAGCAATTCTGGGCTTTGCCAATACTTTGTATGATGTGTTGAAAAATGAAAAGCCTACTCACATCGGAGTAGCATTCGACACATCTACTCCCACTCACCGCCATCGCGAATTTGAAACCTATAAAGCTCATCGCGAAGCTATGCCTGAAGATCTCTCGATTGCATTACCTTATATTGTGAAGATGATTGAAGCATTTAATATTCCGGTGCTGATTCGCGAAGGATATGAAGCAGATGACATCATTGGCACACTCGCCAAAAAAGCAGAAAGCGAAGGCTTTGAAGTATTTATGATGACAAGCGATAAAGATTTCGGACAACTGGTTTCTGACAATATTAAGATTTTCAAGCCTGCCCGAATGGGCGATAAAGCCGAGGTAATGGGTATTGCCGAAGTTTGTGCGAAATTCGACATCGAAAATCCGTTGCAGGTGATTGATATGCTAGGACTTTGGGGCGATGTATCGGATAATATTCCCGGAATCCCGGGTGTGGGAGAAGTTACAGCCCGTAAACTTATCAAGCAGTTTGGCTCTGTAGAAAACATGCTCGAACGGATAGATGAAATTGAAAATGAAAAACTTCGTGAAAAAGTAAAAACACATGCACAACAAGCCCGCGATTCTAAATACCTTGCCACCATTTTACTGGATGTTCCTATTGAACTTGACGAAGAAAAGCTTCGGCTGAAAGATCCTGACCGTGAAGAATTACAACAACAATTCAAAGAACTTGAATTTAATGCTTTCGCGAAAAGAATCTTTACAGATATATCGGTAAGTGATGTTGTAAAAAGACCAACTGCCAAAACGCCATCGGCTCAATTTGATATGTTCGGTGCAGAAGAACCTGAGCTTTTTGTCCAAAACAATTTTAACACTATTGAAAATACTCAACATCAATATCATCTGGCTGACACAAAAGAAAAACGTGCCGATTTAATATCAAAGTTGAAAACCATAAAAGAGTTTTGCTACGATACCGAAACTACAGGTTTAGATGCGCACGATTGTGAACTTGTCGGACTTTCGTTTTCTATTAAAGCACACGAAGCCTGGTACATTCCTGTTCCCGAAAATCAAGCCGAGGCTCAGCAACTTGTCGATGAATTCAAGTTACTTTTCGAAGACGAATCTATTGGCAAAATTGGTCAAAACATGAAATTCGATATTGCCGTTTTGAATAATTATGGTATTACGGTTCGTGGATCACTGTTCGACACCATGCTTGCCCATTACTTGCTCGAGCCTGATATGCGCCACGGAATGGATGCACTTGCTCAAAACTACCTCAATTATATACCGGTTTCAATCGAAACACTCATTGGTAAAAAAGGCAAAAACCAGCAAAGCATGCGTTTGGTTGATTTGGAGCAAATTAAAGAGTACGCTGCTGAAGATGCAGATATCACTTTTCAATTGAAAGAAACTTTTGAACCAAAACTTGCCGAAGATTTCACCCGGAAACTCTTCGACGAAGTAGAGATGCCACTGGTTCCTGTTTTGGCATCCATGGAAGCCGAAGGCGTTCGGATTGATCCCGAAATGCTCTCTAAATTCTCTGCCGAACTAGCCACAGATATCCGCAAAATCGAACTCGAAATTTATGAACTGGCCGGATCAAGTTTCAACATAGCATCTCCTTTGCAGTTGGGAAAAATTTTGTACGACCATCTCAGGATTGTGGACAATCCAAAACAAACCAAAACCAAGCAGTACTCAACCGGAGAAGAGGTTTTGGTGAAATTAATCCACAAGCATCCAATTGTACAAAAAATTCTTGACTACCGTTCGCTCACCAAGCTTAAGTCAACTTATGTTGAGCCATTGCCAAAGTTGATTAACGCCAAAACCGGACGCATTCATACATCCTATAATCAGGCTGTTGCTGCTACCGGACGCTTAAGTTCAAACAATCCAAACCTTCAGAATATCCCGATTCGTACTGATTTAGGAAGTAAAATCCGAGAGGCTTTTGTACCCCGGAATGATGATTTCACCTTACTTTCTGCCGACTACTCGCAAATTGAGTTACGCATCATCGCCTCGCTCAGCGGAGATGAAGCCATGTGCGAAGCATTCCGCTCTGGCGAAGATATTCACACACAAACTGCGTCGAAAATATTCTGCATTCCGGTTGAAGAAATTACTTCCGAAATGCGTCGCAGCGCGAAAACCGTAAACTTCGGCATTGTTTATGGTATTTCAGCTTTTGGATTATCAGAACGACTAAACATACCCCGAAAACAGGCAGCAGACTTTATAGATCAATATTTCAAAACCTTCCCGGGAATCAAACGCTATATGGAATCAACCATTGAACAGGCTCGTAACCAGGATTATGTACAAACAATCTTAGGCCGGAGACGATATTTGCGCGATATCCATTCGTCCAATGCCAATATTCGTGGTTTTGCCGAACGAAACGCGATCAATGCACCCATTCAGGGTTCATCTGCCGATATGATTAAAATTGCGATGATCCGAATCTGGAATGTGATACAGAAAGAAAATCTTCAGTCGAAAATGATCATGCAGGTACATGATGAGTTGGTTTTTGATGTGTATAAGCCTGAAACTGAACGTATCAAATCCATCATCGAAGAAGGAATGAAAAATGCACTGCCTCTCAATGTTCCGGTTGAAATTGAAATGAATACCGGAAATAACTGGCTGGAAGCTCACTAAAATATAATTTATGCGCAGAGGCCAGCCCGTTTGGGCTGGCCTCTGCGCTTTTCAAGTTTGGATTTTTTTCTAGGTAAAAATAATCTGAGTGCCCTGACCTCCACACATAGAATAGAAATCACCAACAGTGATGATATCTTTCACATGTTCGCTCAGGTCTTCTTTTTTCAGTTTAAACATTTCTACTGCAAGTTTACAAGCATAAATTTCGCCACCACCCGCTGTAATCATGTCCATAAATTCGTCAACCGGAGGAATGTCTAATTTTTCCATCTGGCTTTTCATCATAGCCGAAACACCTGCTTCAACACCCGGCAACATACCAAGCAGTGAAGGGAATGGTAAACCGCCCGGCATGCGCATAGCAGGATTACCAACAGTTCCGGTATGAAGTTTTTTCATCTGGTTTTTCGTGATCGCATCCAGTCCGAAAAAGGTAAAAAATACCTTGGCTTCAATTCCTTCCATCACCGCACCATTTGCCATTACCAAAGTTGCGTACACATCTTCGATGGTTCCCTTGGCACAAATGATACATACTTTCTTTAATGGATATTCTTCTTTATTTTCCATTTCTTTCATTTTTTAAAATTAAACACAACTTGCCGGTTTCGGAACACCTGCAATGCGGGCTGCTTTTTTCATAGGAGCACCCGGAAATAGCTGGTAAAATCCCTTGATGTCGACAATTCCTGATTTTCCAACACCACGAATCGTAAGTGCTTCACCTGTTTTAAAACGGCTGCGGATATACTCCAAAACTTTGATATGTGTTTCGGTTAATTCAAGACCTTCTTCTTTTGCAATGTCCAAAGCAACTTCTTTGGTCCATTGATCCGGATTGTTCAGATAACCTTCGTCGGTTACATCGAGGCTGATGCCTCCATAAACTTTTACTGCCATAAAATATTGATTTTAAAATTGTTATTTAGTATTAGCTTTTGATATTTCTTTTAGTACCCGTAAAGAGTAGAATAGTGTTTTACGAACTTCAGGCGAATTTAACTCACCAAAAAGCTTCAGGATTGATTTATTGTCAAGTTTGTCGTCCATTTTGGTAGTCGCAATCACCATTGATGCACTTTCGAGTGAATGAATCATTTCAGGCTGAGAGAGATTACGTACCACATTCATCAGCGAACCCAGGTTGTTACGCAGGTTTTGCAAGTCTTCGAGAGTAAGACGTTCTTTCAGTTCTTTCATGAGCGACATCAATTCCCGGGCATAACCGAGGTAGCCTTCGCGTTCGAGTTCTGCCAGTTTATTGATTGCATCGAGACCAATCTGATGGAATATGGGAGAAGCATCTTTTACAAAGTCGTTTACACTTTCGAGTGTTTCGAGTAGCTCGTTAAAGGTACCTACATTTTTCACCAGTCGGATTGCCAGCTTTGCCAGAGCATCGCTGTCAAGTTCCACGCCGGCTTTGTCGAGAGCAATCACCGTGTTTTGAAAAGCATCTTTTCCCACGATGGAAACATCTTCGATCAGATCTTTCCACTGTTCACGGGTTCGGCGTTGCTGCTCAACGCTCTCGAGCACAAGGTCGAGTTTGCGGTTGAGCTCAGCAATTTGTTGTTGAATATCTTGTTCTGCCATGGTTGCGTATGTTTAGGTTAGTGCAACTTTTTTCCGGCCATTGTCATCTTCGAATCAATCGGCATTTCTTTGCCTTTGAGGAGAACATGCCAGTAAATCCATCGGAACATTAATTTTCCGTAATGATTCATACGGCTTTCCTGAAGTAGTGTAAAAGGTCCGATTCCGGGAAACGGAAAGGAGCCAGGCAATGGTTCTGTATCATAATTAAAGTCAATCAAGGCACCCTTACCGTGTCCGGTTTCAATGTAGCAATTAGAATGACCATCAAATTGAGCGGTAAACGGACGACCTTCTATTGCACAAAGCAGATTTTCATACATCACTTCAGAAGCAAAGTGAACTACCGAACCGGCCTTCGAAGTTGGAATATTGGAAGCATCTCCCAACACAAAAATGTTTTCGTATTTCTGCGAACGTAACGTATGTTTATCAGTAGGAACAAAACCCATATCGTCGCCCAATCCGCTGCGTTCAATCATTTCGGAACCTTTGTGAACCGGAATGGTAATTAATACATCAAACGGGATCTCCTGCTCGTCGTAGGATACAATTGCTTTCTTTTCATTATCAACCCGTTCTATGTAAAAATCAGGAATGATTTCAATATTCTTCTCAATCAAAAGCTGACCCAAAACTTTCGCTGCTCTTGGCTTGGTAAATGCACCACTTAACGGAGTTACGTATTTGATATTTACCTTATCACGCATGCCGCGTTCGGTAAAATAAGCATCCGCAAAAAACACAAATTCCAGAGGAGCTACCGGACATTTAATTGGCATATCGGCAATATTCATCACCAAATCACCCCCTTTCCAGGTTTTGAAAAATTCGGACAGCGAAGTCGCACCCTCAATAGTATAAAAGTCAAATATTTGTTTATGCCAGAGTGATTCTTTCATTCCCGGAGTTTCTTCAGGAGCTATTCGTGTTCCGGTCGCAACAATCAGATAATCATATTTCAAAAGTGTTCCATCTTTCAGAAACACCTGATTGTTATCTGCTTCAATTCGATCTACTTCCTGAAAAACAAGATTTACACCCGCCGGAATAAAATCCATTTTCGGCTTAATTACGTCCTTTTTGGAATACATTCCGAATGGAACAAAAAGAAAACCCGGTTGGTAATAATGAATTTTACAGGTATCCACTAACGTAATATCCCACTCTTCGCGCTCGAGAACTTTACGCATACGGTTAGCCATAATCGTTCCTCCCGTTCCTGCTCCTAAAATCAAAAGTTTTTTCATGGTTATAATATTTGAGAATATAATATCTTAAATCAGAATGGCACAAATGTATAGATAACATATCTACAAATGCAAATTTATAGATATGATATATATCATAGAAAAACGGGAAAGAGAGCCTTCCGGTTTTTGATTTGTAAGAAAAGCACTGCTGAATCTGATTTTGCCCTGTATAGAAAATCATCCCGAAACTTTTTTTACCTTTACCCCTTCAATTCTTAAACTGCATTTACATCCATGGATATCGACATTTATCTTGAACCTTCGGAAATTACACCAGAAGAACTCTTTCTTCATGATAAGCGTGAACGTTTAGGGCACTTCATTTATCCTCATACTTCCGAAAAAGGAATTCCTTCATTGGAGGGAATAAATCTGGCATTAGTGGGTGTGCATGAAGGCCGCAAATCCATGGGAAACAATGGTTGTACTGCTGCTCCTGACGCGATCAGAACAAGCTTTTATTCATTATTTCCACCAATAGCAAAACCCATGATTGCTGATTTGGGAAATATCCGCAGAGGGAATAGTGTTGAAGACACATGGTTTGCAGTTACCGAAGTAGTTAGTTATCTTCTGAGAAAAGGAATTATCCCCATCATTCTTGGTGGAAGTCAGGATATTACCTGGGCCGTTTACAAAGCCTATGAAAAGATTGGACAGGTAATCAATATCCTGTCAATTGACAATATGTTCGACCTGGGAGATACGGAAAGCGAACTCAATTCAGAAACATGGCTTGGAAAAGTAATTACCAGCCAGCCCAATTATTTGTTCAATTACACCAATATTGGATATCAAACTTATTTTACAGATAATGAAGCAATTGCTTTGATGGACAAGCTCTATTTCGATGTTTGCCGTTTAGGTGTAGCCCGAACAAAAATGAGTGAAACAGAACCATTACTTCGAAATGCTGACATGATCAGTTTCGACATATCTTCTGTGCGTTTTTCCGATGCATGTGGAAATGCAAATGCAACTCCTAATGGTTTTTTTGCAGATGAAGTTTGCCAAATGGCTCGTTATGCAGGCTTAAGTGAAAAGCTCAGTACGATCGGTTTTTATGAAATGAATCCGGAATACGACCGTCAGGGACAAACAGCAATGGTTATTGCTCAAATGATCTGGTTCTTTATTGATGGTTTCTTTAACCGCAAAAATGAATACCCGTACAAAGAAAAAGACCAGTTTAAGAAGTACTATGTTTCGATTAAAGACAATACACACGAAATAATATTTTACAAAAGCCCCAAAAGTGATCGTTGGTGGATGGAAATACCCAGTGCACGAAATGCCGATGAAAAGATAAAACGACATTTTATTGTGCCATGCTCCTACACCGATTATCAAACGGCTCTGGAAGACGAAGTGCCTGACCGTTGGTGGCAATTTTATAAGAAACTCGTGTAGCAGAAGCCGGAAATTTTTCCTTACTTTTGCCCAAACCTACCTTTAAATAACAAAACCAGCTATGAGCGAAGACTTTTTTCAGGGATACAAGGGTGCCGCCCTCGAAATGTTGAAAAAAAATAACGTACGTGTTTGGGGACAAGCCGTTGTTGAAACCAGTCGCGGACCTTTTACCGGTACTATTCTCCCTCGATCAGAAAATGATGACGATCAGCATATTGTCATGAAAATTATTACTGGTTACAACGTCGGAATTGATATTTCTACAATTACCGATATGAAGGAAACCGGTTATAAAAAAGCAAACTACAAAATTCCTGAGAAAGAGTTTCCATACACACAGGGATTACCAAAAGTTAAACTAATCGGAACCGGAGGAACCATTGCTTCGCGTCTTGATTATAGAACCGGAGCTGTTATTCCGGCTTTTTCGCCCGGAGAACTCTATGGAGCAGTACCCGAATTGGCAGATATTTGCAACCTTACCACCGAAAAAATATTCGCAGTTTTCAGCGAAAACATGGGACCGGAACAGTACAAAAAACTGGCGATCACCATTGGAAAAGAAATTGAAAACGGTGTGGAAGGAATTGTAATTGGTCATGGAACTGATACATTAAGCCATACCGCAGCAGCTTTAACTTTTATGATTCAGAATTCACCAGTACCCATTGTTCTGGTAGGCTCACAACGCTCTTCAGATCGTCCAAGCTCTGATGCTGCACTGAATCTGATGCATGCCTGTACCGCAGCCGGACATGGTGACATTGCCGAAGTGATGGTTTGTATGTTTGGACCAACTTCTGATGAATATGGTTTCCTGCATCGCGGAACACGCGTACGTAAAATGCACTCATCTTATCGTTCAACATTCCGAACCATCGGAGATACTCCTCTTGCCACTGTTACACGTAACGGTGTAAAACCGTTAAAAGAAACCTATAATCATCGCCGAAAAGATACCAAGGTAACTATTCTTCCTTATTTTGAGGAAAAAGTAGCAATCGTTTACTACTATCCCAATATGATGCCGGATATTATTGATTCGCTGGTTGACAATGGTTACCGGGGAATCATCATTGCCGGAACAGGCTTAGGACACATCAACAAGCCACTTTATCCTGCAATTAAACGCGCATATGAAAAAGGAGTTCACATGTTTATGTCTGTTCAAACTCTTTGGGGATATTGCCACATGTTTGTGTATGATACAGGACGAGACCTGATGGCTGCCGGAATCACTCCAGCAGAAAACATGCTTCCGGAAACGGCATATATTAAACTGGGTTGGGTTTTAGGCCAAACCGATGACCGTGAGGAAGTAAAACGCATGATGCTCACTCCAATCAACGACGAAATAACACCTCGTGAGCCTTATAACGGCTATCTTATTTATCAGGGTGGCGTCAAAGAAGTAGATGAGTTTGTTCGCAAAGTACACAAATAGAAATACGTATATAAGTAGAGAAGCGGCTGTTTAAACAGCCGCAACCTTAATATATTTTCCCGACTTTCGAGACTCCGTCTGATAACAATAAATTGTCATATTGATCCCCGAAAATCGGGAAAGTCTTTTTTACCAGAAAAAGGGCTTTTCAAGACAGCCTCTTTTTCTTTTAGAAAATACTTTTTGGAGAGAATTTCTTTCTATACTCTCTTAAATAAAATATCTTTGCAAAAAAGCAGTTATTGTTAGGTATCAAAGCGCTTACTACCTTGAAAAGAGAGATTCGAATACAAAATATCCTGATTTTTCTGGCCGTACTGTTTATAATACAGGCCTGTTCAACACGAAAAAACACTTTTACCCGTCGTGTATATCATAACATGACAGCTCATTATAATGCATGGTGGAATGGAAATGAAAGTTTAAAGGAAGGTGTTAAAGCTTTGGCTGTAGCACATAAAGATAACTATACCGAAGTACTTCCGGTTTTTCAATATGGAACAAAAGATGATGCACAATCTATAAATCCTCAAATGGATCGTGCTATTGAAAAAGGTGCGAAAGTGATTAAAATGCACTCTATCTTCATCAAAGGGAAAGAGTTCATTCGTTGGATTGATGATTCATACTTATTAATTGGGAAAGCTCAATTTTACAAACAAGACTATCTGGCTTCAATTCGAACATTTAACTATATTATCAGTCAATACAAATACAACGAAATCAGATTCGATGCCATGATATGGCTGGCACGTTGTTATACACAAACCGGCGAATTTACCACTGCTGAGACCATGCTCGATCAGGTAAAAAATAAAATCGACGCGGGGGAAGCTCCTGAAAAGTATAAGAAACACCTTATGCTTGCATATGCCGATTGCCTGATTAAACAGAAATCTTACTCTGCTTCTAAAGAGTATCTTTCAATGGCTATTAATTTGAATAAAAATTCAAAAACCAGAACCCGTTTACGTTTTATTCTGGCTCAGATTGCTCAACGTGGTGGAGATATGACTCAGGCCTCTGAGCTTTACCGAAAAGTTATTCGTAAGAATCCCACCTACGAAATGGCATTCAATGCTAAAATCAACCTTGCAATGTGCTTTGAATCCTCAACAGGAAACTCTAAAGATATTCTTAAAAAATTAAACAAAATGGTCAGGGACTCAAAAAACAAAGAATTCCTTGATCAGGTTTACTATGCTTTAGCTCAGATTGCCCTGAAAGAAAAAAACTATGATGAGGCAGTGAAAATGCTTCGCTTATCAGTAAGTTCAAGCGTTGCAAACAATAACCAAAAATCCTTATCATCGCTTACCATTGCAGATATTTATTACGACAGAAACGATTACATCAATGCGCAGGCATACTACGATACATCTCTCACTTTTCTGCCCAACACATATCCAAACTACAAAACAATTAAGTCTAAAAGCGAAGTATTAACCAAGCTGGTGAAAAATATTAAAATTGCAGAATTAGAAGACAGTTTACAAACAATGGCATCATTACCTGATGCTCAGCGTACTGCAAAGATCCAAGGTGCAATAAACAAATATCGGGTAGAAAAAGCAGAAAAGAAACGTCAGGAAGACATGGGAAAGGGTGTGGGACCAGCTATTAACACAGCGAGTCAATCCGGAGGTGTTTTTGGAAATAAAGATGCTAACTGGTATTTCTACAATCCGGCTACTCTTAACTTTGGATACAATGAATTTATCCGAAAATGGGGCAATCGAAAGCTGGAAGACAACTGGCGTTTAAGTAATAAACAGGCTACTGATTTCGGTATCACCGAAAACAAAGAAGATGCTGAAGATGCTGAAGAAGGTGCAGTTCGAAAAGATTCTCTTCCAAAGGGCGCAATGGATCCTGAAAATCCTTTGTTTTATTCCAAAGACATTCCAATCACCAAGGAAAAACTCGACCGTTCTAACAAAAAGTTGAGTGATGCAATGTTCAACATTGGCCTTATTTATTTTGAAGGATTAAATGATCCGGAAAAATCAATTGAAGCGTTCGAAAAATTCATGAAACGATTTCCAGAAGACAATCATACATTGAGTACTTATTACCAGATGTATAGAATTTATAATCAAAAGGAAGATGCCGCAAAGAAAAAAAATTACAAAGATCTGATTCTTACTAAATATCCAGAAAGTGATTACGCAAAAATCATTTCAGATCCGGAATATTACAAACAAATTCTTGCCAAAAACAGTGAATCGAAACAGTATTATGAAACTACTTATAAATCTTTCCAGAAAGGAGAGTATAATCAAACCATCAGTCGTTCACGTGAGGCAGATAAAACCTTAAAGCTTTATAATCCCGAATCCGGGCCAAAGTTTATGTACATCGAATCATTGTCATTAGGGAAAGTATATGGTGTTGATTCTCTGCTATCCGGGTTTAACCGTCTGGCAAAACGCTATCCCGAAAGTGCTGCAAATGCCCTTGCTACACAGCTTATAGAACTCATTAACAAGAATTCAAACACGCAATATACCTTTGCTTCAGTCACTCCTGTAAAATCGAATACATCTTCAAATACCAAAGTCGATTCAAAACAAGCTAAGAACAATGTAACTCCAGATAAATCAGAGTCTAAGGAAAAGAAAGACACTGAAAATATCAAAAATACTCAGAATGATCAAGTTAAGAAAACAGAACCTGAGAACGCTGAATATACAGGTATTTACAAGTGGAAGTCAGATGTTGAACAATTCATGCTGATTTCTGCCAATTCAAAAAAAACAAATATTAACATCCTAAAGATCAAGATTTCTGATTTCTGCAGAAAAAATAACCCAAATGATAATCTTGAGATAACAAGTATTTTACTGGATGAAACCAATCATTTAATTACTGTTTCAAAATTTCCCAATGCACAGGCGGCCATGCAGTTTTACAAGGCAATCACCACCGATACTTATGTTTTTGGTTCAATAGAACCCTCTGCATATGAAATATTTCCGGTATCAACCGAGAATTTCCCAACTTTCTATCGTATAAAAAACACAGATGAGTACCTTCAGTTTTTCAAGCAAACCTATATGAAATTACTCAAGTAAAAGGAATCATGCTGTAAGTTTAAAAATTCACTTCGATCGTTAAACGCATTCGAAAAATTGTATCTTTGCGAGTCTTAACCTATAAAATACTTCGGTATGGCTAAAAATACAAACGAAGTCGATTTCAGTTCGATTAATATTCTGGGTTCAGGAACTACAATCCGCGGTGAAGTAATTGCCAATGGCGATTTACGCGTGGACGGAGAAGTAAACGGAACATTGAATGTAAAAGGCAAATTGGTAGTTGGTACAACCGGAAGCGTAGAGGGTGATATTTCTTGTCAAAATGCTGAATTTTCTGGAAATATAAAAGCGAATGTAACCGTTATGGAGCTCTTATCACTCAAAAGTACAGCAAAGCTAATCGGAGATATTTCTGTAGATAAACTTTCTATTGAGCCTGGTGCAGCATTCAGTGGAACCTGTAAAATGAATAACGTTACTCCCGGATATAACCATATGTCGGGGAAAGATGAATAAACCAAACCAAAAAAAAAATCTTAATGATTATGCCCGCTATTCATCCCTTGCATTTCAGATGATGGCAATTATTGGTGTGGGTATTTTTAGCGGGATGAAACTTGATAAATATTTGGCATTAAAACGACCAGTCTTTACGGCATTGTTCTCCGTTATATCCGTAATATTAGCTGTTTATTACGCAATTAAAGATTTCTTAAAAAAATAAAACAATGGGAGAAACCTTGAAAAAATTTCTTGTAAAGCTCATTATTTACACTTTGACAATTTCAATGTTAGCCTTCGTAAACTACTTTGTATTACCTCCAAATTACATCACACCCTCGTTACCTTATCTGATTCCGTTTTTCTTTTTAGTAACATTTTTTATTCATCGAATGCTCGTGAAATCGGCTGAAAAGAATTTCAGTTCGTTTACCCGGACTTACATGTTAGCGGCTACAGCTAAATTATTGATATACTTTACATTTGTGATAGTTTATGCCCTTACTCATAAAGAAGATGCGATTGTATTTATTATCACATTTTTTATACTCTATCTGCTTTATACTCTGTTTGAAGTTGTTGAACTTAACAAACTGAAAAACAACACCAAATAAGCAATTTCTCTACTGTATCTGAAATCAATACTATTTATTTTTTACAAAATTTGGGTTCATAAGTTATCACATATATTTTAACAGTCTTTTTTCAGATAGTCATTTTATTTACTTTATTTTTGCTCTTCTAATAATCATGTTAAACAAATAAAAATGAAACAATTATTTAAGCCTTTCTGCACGTTGGTTTTAGGATTAGCAATTTTATTGCCAGGACTAACACAAGCTCAGGATACCGAAAAGGAAAAGAAAGATGAAGGATACAATTTTACAATTGTAAAAGAAGTAAAGGCTACTTCTGTTAAAAATCAGTACAAATCAGGTACTTGCTGGAGTTTTTCAACTGTTGCTTTTTTCGAATCAGAATTAATCCGCATGGGCAAGGGAGAATACGACCTTTCTGATATGTGGTTTGTTCGCAAAGCATACGAAGAAAAAGCAGCAAAATATGTTCGCATGCATGGTACAATCAACTTTAGTGGTGGCGGTGCAGCGCATGATATTCCTCATTTATGGAAAAATTACGGTGTTGTCCCTGAAGAAGTATATTCCGGATTAAACTACGGTGAAGTAAAACACGACCATGGTGAATTTGACAAAGTTCTGAAAAGCTATTTAAAACCATTGATTGAAGATGATGTTAAAAAGCTCACAACTGCATGGTTAAGAGGATTTAACGGGATTCTGGATGCATATCTTGGAAAAACTCCAGAAAATTTTACATACAAAGGTAAAAGTTATACTCCTCAATCTTTCGCGAAAGAATTAGGAATCAATCCTGACGATTATATTGAAATTTCTTCATTTTCACATCATCCGTTTTACTCCAAGTTCATTCTTGAAGTCCCCGATAACTGGGCTCAGGGAGAAGTTTATAATGTTCCAATGGAAGATATAAAAGCCATTTTAGCAAATGCTATTAACAATGGTTATTCTATTGCCTGGGGTGCTGATGTAAGTGAAAAAGGATTCTCATGGCGCAATGGTATTGCAGTGGTTCCGGATGAAGATAAACCAGAAATTCAAGGAACAGAACGTGATAAATGGGAAAAACTCTCCGAAAAAGAAAAACTGGCTCAACTCTATAAATTAGACAAACCCGTAAAAGAAAAGGTGATTACTCAGGAAATGCGTCAGCAACAATTTGACAACTTTCAAACTACTGATGACCACGGTATGCAAATAGTTGGAATTGCCAAAGACCAAAACGGAAATACATTCTATAAAGTGAAAAACTCATGGGATGTTGACAACAAATATCAGGGTTATTTCTATGCATCTGAAGCATTTGTTCTCTTAAAAACGATGGATATTATGATTCATAAAGATGCTGTTCCAAAAGATATTCGCAAAAAACTTGGATTCTAAATAATCTATACGTGTGTTATAAGAAAGGGGATGCCGATTTAGTTCAGCATCCCCTTTCCCGTTTTCTGGCTACAAACCACCGTTAACTGATTTGATTTTGAATATGTCAGGTTGCTATTAGCTTTGTGCTATAATCATAAAACAAAGAAAATTAAAGCAGGCTATAGTGCCTTTGTATTCATCCTGTCTTTGCAAGTCCGGTAGTTCTCTTGCCTTAATGTTGTTTAAACATTCTACCGGACTTTATTTATTCTAAAATTACGCATTCGAAGCAAAATCCCATGTAAATGCACATATGTCACCAAACAGCCATTGTTCTTTTCTAACGCTATATATCAGGAATATATCGGTTGTCAGAGATATTATTTCTATTCTGTAATTTAAAGATTATTATTATACCAACGTGTATTACAAAGCTAATCCGAAGTCATTCGGGTGTAATAATGAAGAGAAAATGAGTGGTACTGAAAGGCAATTCAGAATGGATGATCATAAATATCAGAAAGCCGGAGGTATTCTCCGGCTTTCTGATATTAAAAATTTTAACGTATTAAACTTACGGCTCCTGCTTTAACCTTGGTTCTACCCATATTATCAGTATAGTTAATTAAATAGACATATACATCAGGAGGGGCAGGTTCACTGTTTACTGTTCCATCCCAACCCTCGTCTATATTTTTTGTACTAAAAACATGTTCACCCCAACGGTTTGAAATTATAAGTTCAAAACCCAATAAGCCTGTTCCATAAGCTTTAAAAATATCATTCAAACCATCACCATTTGGTGTAAACGAATTCGGGACAAAGAATGTAAAGTCTGGTTGTACAATAACTGTTGCTGTTGTTGTACCCGTACATCCGGCCATATTTCTTACCGTAAGATTAATAATGTAAGTACCTGTATCCTGATCACTGAACTTGTGGGTAAATGTTTGCTGACCCGACGTAAACCCATCGCTGATTGTCCAATTCCAAAATGTGTTTCCACTTGATCCGTCACTGAAATAAACAGTAGGATCAAAAATTGAGACAGGATTTGGTGTTGCAAGAATAAATGGTGCCGGAATCGGACTTATACTTATTGTTACAGAATCTTTCGCAATACAAGCTCCATTTGCTCCGGTAACGACATATCTCGTATTTTGTAAAGGTTTCACATACAAACTTGCACTATTCTGATTTGGAAGCAACGATGCGTCCACCGGATTAGAGCTCCACTGATAAGTAGTGGCTCCGCTAACAGTAAGCAAAGCACTATCTTTTGGACAAATTACTGCAGGATTGATTGTGGCTATTACCATTGGATTAGGTGTTACAAATACCGTTACAGTATCCCAATCATTGAAAACATTGGTAACCTGCAAAATATATGTTGTTGTGGTAGCCGGAGAAACAGTTGTAACTGCATTTATGTCTCCGTTACTCCATAAGTATGTTCCACCTCCTGAGCCATGTAATATTGCGGTACCCCCTTCACATATTGTGGTGTCCGGGCCTGCATTTGCAAAATCGCAAACGAGAGTTATCTGAACCGAGTCTTGAACTGATTTGAGACATTTATCCGTGACATTTACCGTAAACAAAGAAGAGCTTGTAAATGTGGGTGTTATTGTCTGAGTATTTCCACCATTACTCCATAAGTAAGAATACGGAGGTAATCCACCCTGAGGTGTAATTCCCATTAATTTATGATCATTACAAAATGTTGTATCTCCCCACGCATTTGCGGTCATATCTACGTAATCCTGAATAAATACAGTTACAGTGTCATAACCACACGGAGATGTTTGGATTACAAGACTAATACTTTCTGTTCCTTCAGGAATATTATCGAGGAACGGTGTTATAACTATACTGCCTGTATCAGTACCTGGTGTAATAAAAATATTCGGATTTAATACAGGAAAATCAACCCCTTCAGTAGCCGTACCGAATATCTGGGCAATTGGCACAATATATCCCTGAGGCTGAATTTGCGGCATTTTAATTTTAATAATTGCATCATTGCATCCTTCTATTCCATTGTTTCCGGCACTTGGTAAAGAATACGATGTTATTATAGTAGCCGATTGACTCGTAAAACTATTTGCTTCCAAAAAAACTCCGGAATCATATAGACCATCAAAAAGATCAGTAATCTCAAGTTTAATATGATAAGGAATACAAGGGACAACCTGAGCAACGGCTGTAAAAACAGTAGTCATTCCATAATAGGTAATATTAGGTGTTGGAACATGATAAAACTGAGTGTAGTTTGTATAGCAGGGAGTAACAGTACCATTTGGAGTTCCATCGTTTACGCTATTGATTGATACTGGTAAATTTGTCCCTGGTATTAATGCTATATTTTGGTATGGAAGAGGCGATCCAGCCATTTTGATAAAGAAACCAAAAATATCATTAAACACATCGCATACAAAACTTTCGTATTCATACGAAGCAAAAGCATAACGAAAACGAACAGTATCAGCTAATGGAATAAAATCGAACTCTAATACTGCTGCATTATGAACAGCTATTCCGTTTGGGTTGTATTGTTGTAGTTCAGGTACGTTTGTATAATCTGTGCCTACAATCGGCGATGTAATAGTATTATTTGTTGCGCCTCCAACGCCCCCTGTACTCATGAAAATCCCATTTGAAAACCCTAAATTAGTTGCTGTTCCTCCCGTCGTAAACGAACCAATCTGATTCGTATAGCCTAACGTTGCTGGAGATCCATTAAACTGTACATTGCTGACCGTAACACCTGCTCCAACCAAGATATTCTGAACCAACTGTTGCGGAGATTGAGCCCCTGCCTGAGTAACCGTTATCTGCGCTTCTGCATTTAAAGCCCAAAAATATGTTAATATAATAAATACAACTGATACATATTTCTTCATGGTAACAACCCTTTTCTGTTAAAAACTCGCTAAAGGTATAAAATCATTCTTTAAACCTTGTTAAATAGACAGATTTCATGAAAAAAAGTTGCCCATATCCGGAATTGTTGTATTTTAGTCATCAGGAATATAAATCAACTATTGATATGGAACAAATTCGTAATTATATTGATATCCATAAAGATCGCTTTATGGATGAATTATTTGGACTATTGAAAATACCTTCAATCAGTGCAATCAGCGATTATAAGGAAGATATGCTTTTAGCAGCTGAATATTGGAAGGATTCTATCCTTGCTGCAGGTGCCGATAAAGCAGAAATTTATCCAACTACAGGAAATCCTGTGGTTTATGGTGAAAAAATCATCGACCAAAACCTTCCAACTGTTCTGGTATATGCACATTATGATGTAATGCCTGTTGACCCTATAAATCTCTGGAATACTAATCCGTTTGAACCTGTTCTCAAAGATGGCAAAATCTGGTGTCGGGGTGCTAATGATGACAAAGGGCAGGGTTTTATGCATGCAAAAGCTTTTGAGCTTTTAGTAAAAACAAATACGCTACCCTGCAACGTTAAATTCATGATTGAAGGGGAAGAAGAAATTGGCTCTCCCAGTTTACCCGCATTTTGTGAACAGTATAAGAACATGCTGAAGGCTGATGTAATATTAGTTTCTGATACCGGAATGATTGCATCCGATATCCCTTCAATTACAGTCGGACTCAGAGGCCTTGCCTATATGGAAGTGGAAGTTACCGGACCAAGTCATGATTTACATTCAGGCCTGTTTGGAGGTGCTGTGGCAAATCCTGCCAACATTTTGGCAAAACTGATTGCTTCAATGTTCGACGAAAAGAACCATATTACCATCCCGAAATTCTACGATGATGTATTGGAAATATCTGCCGAAGAGCGTGCCTCAATGGCAAATGCCCCGTTCAGTCTCGAAGAATATAAACAAGCGTTAGACATTAAAGAAGAGTGGGGAGAAGCTACATTCTCAACCATTGAGCGTACCGGAATCCGCCCATCATTGGATGTAAACGGTATTTGGGGTGGTTATATCGGCGAAGGTTCAAAAACCGTTCTTCCGTCAAAAGCCAATGCAAAAATTTCGATGCGGCTGGTTCCGAATCAGGATCCACATAAAATTGCACAGCTTTTTGCACGCCATTTTGAAACCATTGCTCCCGATTGTGTAAAGGTAAAGGTAGAAGAGCATCACGGAGGGTGTCCTTATGTTGCACCAATTGATATGCCTGCTTACAAAGCCGCCGAACTTGCCTATATAGATAGTTTCGGCAAAAAGCCAATTCCAACCCGTAGCGGTGGAAGTATTCCTATCATTTCAACCTTTGAGAAAATTCTGGGTATAAAATCATTGCTAATGGGTTTTGGACTTGAATCGGATGCTATCCATTCTCCAAACGAAAATTACCATATTTCTCACTTTTACAAAGGAATAGAAACCATTACTCGTTTCTATCACCACTTTGCAGAGGTAATGAAGAAATAAATCAATCTTCACTTCATAAAAAAATCCCCGATTACAAATTATAATCGGGGATTTTTATTTTTCTGCATATCTACCTTATATTTAAAGAATAGGCAATAGCTTCGAGTTGCATCAGCAAGTCACGTTTAGCGTGACGAGGACTATATAAGTAGGCATCAATCATCAACGCACGCTTGTTCTTTTCATCTACCAGAACATAGTTGAGAAACGGACCACCCATAAAATCATGCTCAAGTCTCCATAAGCCTCTGGTTTCAACTGCATACAATCCATTCAGATTCATTGCTTTTGAAAAAGGAAGTTCAAATCGTTTTTCGCTAGTCATAAAAGAGCCATTACTCGGCCCAGGGATAAATGCCTTTGTAATTGAATCTCTGCGCTTTAAAATTTCTTTATTTTCAAAAATTGATGTATCAGAATAAGAAAAACTGTAAATAAGAATTCCCTGACTAAAGTCTTTAGCTTCTTTACGCAGCCAGCAGAAGTTGTCTTTTTTTATAGCAAAATTGAATCCTTCCGGAATAACCATATCCAGTTTGTACATATTTCTGAATTCGTTTTTCAGCTTTGAATTTTGAGTTTGCTTGAATGCATTGGTTATTCTTTCTCGTTCTGTTTGATAAAAGGTTTTTAAAATCAGTTCGCGCTTTTCGATAAAAAGCTTAAAGAAAGCAGCTTGCGAGCGAACAGAAAATTTGAATACATGCTGTGGTGCTGCCCAAAAATCCTTGCGAATCTGAAGTTCATCCTTTGGATTTTTTGATTTGATGTCAATAATCAAAATATTACGATGATGCTGAAACATATCAGCATCCAAAAAAGTTTCTTCGGGTAAAGACGCTACATTGTAGATTGATTCCGGCTGATTTAAACCGGGCTGTATCTGAAGAAAGTATGCTCTGATTGAATCTCCAACAGCTCCAGACCATAAATTACCATCCGTAACAACTAACATTTCAAGTGTTTTACCGCCTGAAGATGGTTTGCCGTTTTCCTTCGTTGTACAGGAGGAAAATGGCAAACATAATGCAAGCAGTGCTGCTATAATCAATTTATTTAAGATTGAATTTTTCATACTATGATAGGTTTGATATTCATTACTGACCAGCATACCGAATCGCATCAACCGGATTGAGCCTTGAAGCTGACCATGCAGGAATAAATCCTGAAATCAATCCAATTAATAATGAAACGCTGATTCCTAAAAATATATTTCCAAAGGTAAGAGAAATTGAAAAATCGAATCCATAAGTAACGATAAGGGTTCCCAAATAAACTAACAACAGCCCTATTAACCCTCCAAATAAAGAGAGAAATATTGCTTCGAACAAAAACTGAAGAAGAATGAAGTAATTTTTAGCGCCAATTGATTTCTGGATCCCAATAATATTGGTACGTTCACGTACAGACACAAACATGATGTTGGCAATTCCAAAACCACCAACAAGAAGTGAAAATCCACCAATAACCCATCCTATCAAACTAATCGCATTAAATAGTCCTTCAAAACTTTGAGTTATAAGACTGGGTTCGTTAATGGCAAAATTGTCATCAGCAGTGGGCTTTAACTTACGAATTGTACGTAAAATGCCTGTTAATTCGCTTTTTAATTCGGTATTGCTTATTCCCTTTTTTGCTCTAACTACCAATGTTGGCTGATACATCTCGTTGTCGATATCCAAAAATGTTCGTGCATAATTCACCGGAATTAACACCTGAGAATCATTATTGTCTCCAAGCTTGTCACTTCCTTCTTTTTTAAAGACTCCAATAACTTCCAGTTTACGGCCTGATACCCGAATTTCATTTCCCAAGGGATCCTGATCTCCAAATAGTTCTTTTGCCACATCTGCTCCGATAATGGCTACCGGTCGTCCATTATTAGATTCAGACATCGTAAAATAGCGTCCATTTTCAAGCTCGAAAAACATTGCTCTGTCATAATCTTTAGAAACCATTGCAAGAGAAACTCCTTCGTAGGTTTTTCCCATGAACTTTGCGTTCCGGCTGGTGAAAATCATGTAACAAACAGCATCAACAGCCTGACTTCTTTTCTCAATTTCTACCATCTCCTGATATTTCGGTTGGGGGCGATTCAGGTATTTCCACCAAGGATAATCACCGCCGAAGCCCCAGGGCCATTTCTGGACAAATACCACATTACTTCCTAAGGATTCAATGCTGGTTTTGATTTTATTTTCGAGGGAATCGAATACCGTAAAAACCGAAATAATCGCAAATATCCCAATCGTAATCCCCGACAGGGTTAGGATAGTGCGAAGTTTATTTGCTACAATAGCTTGTAATGCAAATAAATAACTTTCTCTAAAAAGCCTTAAAAAGAGCATCATAATCTGGTTATTCAGGATTTTTTCAGGCCTTACAAAGCCTTATACAAATATTGGTTCAACAACTTCAATTTTTTAATCTTCAAAGCTAAACTTCTTTTTACAAACAACGTAAATTTCGAACAAATAATTTACTGACAGTATAAAATTGCAAATTGGCTCTTTTTTCGTAACTTTGCATCAACCATTTGTTGAACATTTCAAAACCTGTAATTCCTTGAAAAAGATTAAGAATGCATTGATTTCGGTTTACGCAAAAGAGGGTCTTGAACCCATTGTTCGTAAACTCGACCAGCTTGGAGTTTCCATTTATTCAACCGGAGGAACCTATGACTTCCTGTTGAATCTTGGAATTAAGGCTCACACTGTTGAATCTCTTACTTCTTACCCTTCCATTTTAGGAGGCAGAGTAAAAACATTGCATCCAAAAGTATTTGGTGGAATCTTAGCCCGCAGGGAAAACCCGGAGGATCTGGAACAAATGAGACAATTTGATATTCCGGCTTTCGATTTAGTGATGGTTGATCTCTATCCTTTCGAAAAAACGGTAGCTTCCGGAGCATCAGAAACAGATATTATCGAAAAAATTGACATCGGCGGAATTTCATTGATTCGTGCCGCCGCTAAAAATTTCAAGGATGTGGTGATTGTTCCTTCTGTTGATTGTTATCAGGAAGTTTACACTATTCTTGAAAAACAAAACGGAAGTTTCTCGTTGGAACAACGTCGTCATTTTGCAACACTTGCATTCCATATCTCATCACACTACGATACTGCTATTTTCAACTATTTCAATCAGGAAACAGCTCTTCCTTATTTCAAAGAAAGCACAACAGAATCAAAATCACTCCGTTATGGAGAAAATCCTCATCAAAAAGGAACCTTTTTTGGAAATATCAACAACTATTTTGATCAGCTAAACGGAAAAGAGATTTCATATAATAATCTTCTCGACATAGATGCTGCAATTTGCCTGATTGAAGACTTTAAAAAGCCTACCTTTGCTGTTATCAAACATAACAATGCCTGTGGGTTGGCAACCCGCGAAAATATTACCCAAGCCTGGGTTGATGCTCTTGCAGCAGATCCTGTTTCTGCGTATGGAGGTATTTTGGTTACCAACTGCATCATTGATGAAAAAACCGCTTTGGAAATCAACAAATTATTCTTTGAAGTATTAATTGCGCCTGGTTTTGAAAATAATGCATTGGAAACTCTGAAATCCAAGAAAAATAGAATAATTTTGCAACGCAAAAAATTCAACCTGAGTAGCAAGCAGATAAAAACGGTATTAAACGGTTTTATTCAGCAGGAACGTGATACCATTGTGGAACAACCTTCTGATATGACTCCTGTAACGCTTGTACTTCCGGATGAAATTCAATATCAGGATTTGGCTTTTGCCAATATTCTGGTTAAACATACCAAATCGAATGCGATTGTACTGGTAAAGAACAAACAGCTCTTAGCCAGTGGAGTTGGACAAACGTCAAGAGTAGATGCCCTGAAACAGGCCATTGAAAAGGCTCATACCTTCGGATTCGATCTAAACGATGCTGTTATGGCATCTGATGCTTTTTTCCCGTTTGCTGATTGTGTTGAAATAGCTCACAAAGCCGGAATTAAAGCAGTGATTCAGCCGGGAGGCTCAGTTCGTGACGAAGATTCGATAAATTATTGCAATGATAATGGAATCGCCATGGTATTTACCGGAAATCGTCATTTCAAACATTAATTGTAACCAAATAAATACAATTAACGTAAACCAAACAGAAAACAACAGGAAATCAACAATATGGGACTTTTTTCATTCCTGACAAAAGAAATCGCTATTGACTTAGGTACAGCCAACACTATTATTATTCATAATGATAAAGTAGTTGTTGACGAACCTTCTATCATTGCAATCGACCGCACTACCTCAAAAGTTATTGCAGTAGGAAAGAAAGCAATGATGATGCATGGCAAGACACACGAAAACATCAAAACCATCCGTCCGTTACGTGATGGTGTTATTGCTGACTTTCAGGCAGCCGAATACATGATTCGTGAAATGATCAAAATGATCAATCCGAAAAAGCCACTGTTTCCTCCTGCCTTGAAAATGGTAATTTGTATCCCTTCAGGGATTACCGAAGTAGAAGAGCGTGCAGTTCGCGATTCTGCCGAACAAGCCGGAGCCAAAGAAGTTCGTTTGATTCACGAACCAATGGCTGCTGCAATTGGTATTGGTATTGATGTTTTGGAACCAACCGGAAACATGGTTATTGATATCGGAGGGGGAACTTCCGAAATTGCGGTAATTGCCCTTGGTGGTATCGTATGTAATAAATCTATCCGTATTGCCGGCGACGATTTCAACTCCGATATTGAAGAACATATCCGTAAAACACACAACCTCCTCATCGGAGAACGTACAGCGGAACGTATCAAAATAGAAGTAGGAGCAGCCTTACCCGAAATTGACAATCCACCTGAAGATTTTCTGGTTCAGGGACGTGACCTTCTCACAGGAACACCTCGTGAAGTAGCTGTTAATTATCAGGAAATTGCTCACGCTCTGGATAAATCCATTTCAAAAATTGAAGCTGCGGTATTGAATGCCCTTGAAATGACTCCTCCGGAACTTGCCGCCGATATTCATCGTACCGGTATGCATCTTGCAGGTGGAGGCTCATTACTGCGTGGCTTGGATAAACGTTTATCCATCAAAACCAAGCTAAAAGTTCACATGACCGAAGATCCGCTTCGTGCTGTTGCCCGTGGTACCGGAATCGCTCTCAAAAACTTCGATAAGTTTACATTCCTTATTAAGTAAATAAGAATAAGCACAATAGTGAAAGGGGCTGTTTGAAAAGTCTCTCATTTATTAAAAGACTCCGACTCCGCTTAATATGACACCTATAATCCAATAAGTTGTCGTACTAAGCGGAGTCGAAATATATTAAGGTTGCGACTTTTCAAACAAACCCCTTTCATCGTTTTTGTAAGAGAATTTAGCTAAAATAGAATGGAAAAGGAATCTATGTATCTCTTAAAATCGCTGAACCTGTTTTGTGGTTCATCTTCCGGAAACAATCCCGCACACGTTGAAGCGGCAAAAGAATTGGGAAAAATACTTGCACAAAACAATATTTCACTCATATTTGGCGGAGCTTCTGTAGGATTGATGGATGTTACTGCCAATGCTGTTCTTCAAAATGGAGGAAAGGCTATCGGCGTTTTTCCTGACTTTTTCCCAATAGGAGAAATTGCACATCAAAATCTTACCGAAATGATTTTTGTGAAAAGTATGGCAGAACGCAAATATAAAATGGCGGAGTTATCCGATGCATTTCTTGCACTTCCGGGTGGCTACGGCACATTGGATGAACTTTTCGAAATGATGACTTTTTCGCAACTTGACCTTCACCGTAAACCTGTTGCAATTTTAAATTCCGACGGCTTTTACGATGGAATGCTTTCACAACTCTACCGTATGGAAAAGGACGGACTAATGAAACCGGCACACCGTCAAATGCTGCTAACCGCAAATACAGTTCAAGGCGTTATGGATGCACTATGGACCTATGTTCCTCCGGCACAATCTCCCTGGATGCAAAAGGTAAATCACGCGAAATCAGAATAGATCATAGATTATGGAAAAGAAAGTATGTCCGGCTTGTGGAAATGAATTCAGCTGTTTACATACGACATGGTGTTGGTGTACAGCCTATAAACTAAGTGAAAATCAACTTATAGAGTTGAATTCACAATACAGCAATTGCTTGTGTTCCGATTGCATACAAGCGATGAATCCCGAACGTAACACACCGTCTGCTGACACCTTTCAATTTAAACTTGCCAAAACAGAGGTCGATTACAAACTTGCTGAAGCACTGTTTCGTGAGTATGCTCTTCTGATTCAGTGTGAACATTGCTTTGTGCACTTCGAAGAAGAATTAAAGATTCTCAATCAAATGTATGGCGCTCCCAAAGGAGGAATAATTCTCGTGTGGGCTGGTAATGATGTGATCGGATGTGTTGCCATACGCAAGATGGAAGATGGCATTGCAGAACTAAAGCGCATGTATCTGAAGACGGAATTCCGTAATTTCGGTTTGGGCAAAAAACTGTTGGAAGAAGCAGAAATGCTGGCAAAATCGCTGGGCTATCATCATCTTTACCTCGATACTGTGCCAAAACTAAAGCCTGCCATTCATTTATATGAATCAGCAGGCTTCGGTAGATATACTCCTTTGTTCGAAAGCTCCGTGAATGGAATTATTTTCTTTCGCAAAGAGCTTTAAATCTATTTATTTTTTGTGTTTCTTTTCGAATTCCTGAATACCTTCATTCAGGAAATTTACAAAGTTTTGCACATCCTTATCGTATGCTTTATTTTCTTTGGTAAGAATTGTTTCATCAGAATCCATCAATACATAGTAAGGCTGAGCATTCATATTAAAACGTGAAATCTGATAATTTATATTCTTTTTCCCTAACGTTTTAATTTCTTTTCCATCGACGGATTTTATCCATTCATTTTCAGGGAGATCAATAAAGTTTGCATCTGCATAAAGGGCTACCATTACAAACTTTTCATTCAGAATTTTCTTTACTTCCGGTTTGTTCCAAACGTTATTTTCCATTTCACGGCAGTTTGCACAGGTTTTTCCGGTAAAATCAACAAAGATGGGTTTGTTTACCTTTTTAGCATACGCTTTTGCTTCTTTCAAATCAAAGAAACCTTCGAATCCAGTTGGAAAATGAAGCTTGTCGGTATATTTACGGGATCCCAGGTCACTGGTTGGTGAATGAGATGCCGTACCCCCGTTTTCAACAATAATTCTTTCAAAATCGAAATCCTGAGTTGTTAATGGTGGAACATAACCCGAGAGAACTTTTAGCGGTGCACCCCATAAACCAGGAATCATATATACTACAAATGAAAAAGTTACGATAGAAAGCATTAAGCGTGGAACCGTAATCACTTCTAATTCGCGATCACCTTTAAATTTCAGTTTTCCTAAAAGATAGAATCCAAGTAATGCAAATACAACAATCCAGAGTGCAAGATATACTTCACGGTCGAGGATTCCCCAGTTTGCACCTAAATCGGCAATGGAGAGAAATTTCAACCCTAATGCGATTTCGAGGAACCCAAATACAATTTTCACAGTATTGAGCCAACTTCCCGATTTCAGCTTTTTTAAAAAAGAGGGAAACATTGCCAATAGAGAAAATGGAATAGCGAATCCCAACGCAAAACCTAACATTGAAATCAAAAAAACAATACTATTTTCAGAACCAGAAGTTAGACCAAATAAAGCACTGCTAATAATTGGACCTGTACATGAAAACGAAACAAGAACAGTTGTTAAAGCAACAAAAAAAGTTCCCATGTAGCCCCCCTTATCCGCTTTCTCATCAGATTTATTGATAAGCCAATTTGGTAATGTTATTTCAAACAGACCAAAAAAAGAAAATGCAAATATTAGGAAAATAACAAAGAAAATTGTATTGGGAATCCAATGTGTACTTATTATATACATTGCTTCTTTACCAAAAATCAAAGTTAAAATAAGACCTAGTACACCAAAAATTAATATAATAGATGCGCCAAAAAACAAAGAATGTTTCATTGCTTGAGATTGACTTTTACTACCCTTCATAAAAAAGCTGACCGTCATTGGCACCATAGGGAAAACGCAAGGAGTAATGATTGCAGCAAGTCCTGCTCCTAACGAAATTAGAAAAATAACAAGTAATAAATTTGATTGTCCGCTATTTGATTTCCCTCTCAAAATATTTACTTCGGCTTTTGTTGTATCTTTTTTGCTTGCAACTGTTGTTTTGACAGTAGTATCTACTTCCGTATCAGAAGTATCTTCTTTTGTAACCGTTGCCAATGCAACATCTGCTTCTGGATTACCTTTTACAGAAAATGCGGCTTCGTTATCATTAAACGGTATGCAGGAGCCTTCGTTGCACACCATGTAATTGAATACACATTTAACCTTAAAATCGGTTTTACTAAGAATTTTTATTTTCTGTTTAAACTCAGCTTTACCATCGAAATACTTTACATTCATCTGAAACGTTTCGTCGAAGGTTAACTTCGGCTTGGTTTCGACTGGCTTTCCGTTAAGCTTGTAATTTTTACTTTTCTCGAAAATAAATTCGGTAGGCAGTGGGCCTCCCGGTTCGAGAAACTGAGAATAGAGATGCCATCCTTTATCAATTTTGGCAGTAAAAACAAGCTCAGATTCGCTGGACGAAAGCGTATTGGTTTTAAATGTCCATTTTACCGGATTCAAAATTTGCGCATTTAAAAGCGCCGGCATCATAAGAATGAACAGTCCAATAACAATGGCCTTTTGCTTCATAATGAATGATTTCATAGTGTATTATTTTCGTGGCGCACAAATGTATATAATATATCCAATAAACTAGATATGTAATTGTGGCATTTACGTTAAAATTATGTTATACACTTACTTAAAGAAGGTGAAAAACTAACCAAAATGGAAACTCTGTTAGTTTATCACCTTCTCATTTTTTAATATTTAGAAGTACCTTTATCTCTGTATTATCAATTTCTGCATTGCTTTTCCGCGAAGAGTTTCAATCTCTAACAAATACATTCCATTACGCAAACCGGAAACATCCAGTTTTATCTGTGCTTCGATATGTTTCGAACTCATCGCTTTCTTCCCGGTAATATCGTATATTTGAACAATTCTTTCTTCCTGATGCTGAGCCATATCCGTTATCGTAACAATATCAGCGGCAGGATTGGGGCTTAATTTTATCTGATAATCGAACGATAAATTCCGTACGGAAAGAATGCTGTTTATCTTCATCAAACTCCAACGTTCAGCATTGACATCTAAACTGGTAACACTATGTGGAATATAAACTTTGAATATATTTTGATTTGCGGTTTGAAATACATTAAACGTTGTATCACCACCAGGATAAAATGCTTTGATTTGAAATGGCATCTTAAATAAAGGTGTTATTGTGGTTGAAGTTGTTTGAACAGAACTAACAATCAAGGTATCATTACTTTGATTCCATGTAAAATCATAGATAGGATATCCTTCTCCAAAGTACCATTGATTAAAGAAATCTGTAAAGTGTTGACCTGAGACAAATTCTGCCACAGATTTAAAATCAAGTCCGGTAGCAACACTATCTTTAAATTGTTGCTGAAACATTTTCAAGGTCTTAAAAAACAGAACATCGTTTTGTATTTCATAACGAATCATGTGAATAATAGCAGCACCCTTACTATACGAAAGTCTTCCACTAAATATTCTCGAATCATTATTTGCCTGATTAAATGGCACATACACACTTCCATCCGGTTCAGTCATTACTTCGTCCTGTTTGTTGCCAATCCGTTGAACTGCATCCTGATGACTCGCCAAATATTCGGCTGCAATAATTTCGCCATAAGTTGCAAAGCCTTCATTTATCCAGATATCCTGCCAGGTAGCACAGGTAACATTATCTCCAAACCACTGATGGCATAATTCATGGCAAATCAAGTAGAAATTAAAGTCACCCAGTGTAGTCATGGTTTGATGTTCCATACCGCCACCCAGTGGCGCAAGACAATGTCCGTATTTTTCTTTATGGAAAGGATAGAGTCCAAACTTGTCAGAGTATAACTCCAGAAAATCCCGTGTACGGTTAATCTCTGTTATGTAGAAAGCCAGAATAGTCGGATCGTTATACACATAATTCTGAATCAGAACAGAATCCTGAGTGCCTGCCGGGTGAGCATAAATGGAATAATCATCGTACTGAGCCACCGAAAGAGAAATCAAATAATACGCAATCGGATAACGGGTTTTCCATTCGTAGCGCAATTTATTGTTGGGCATAGGAGTTACTGCCGTCAGAGTACCATTCGAACCTGCTTTGTTATCGGCAGAAGTAGTAATGAATACCCATGCCGAATCAGCCTTATCGGTCAAATCCTGTTTAACCGGAAACCAGATGTAGGAGTAGAACGGCTCGGCCAAAGTCCAGGTTACCTGAAAATTAGTATTCCAATGTGTTGCATTGATGATACCATCCATCCAGCCTGTTCCCGGAGTATTGGGTGTTCCATGATAATAGATATCTGCTTTCAAAAGCATTCCCTGCATAAACCCGGGGGTAGAAACAAACACATCGGCTCCATTTCGGGTAAATGACTTTAATTGTTGATTTACCACAACAGAATCAATGGTTAACGATGAATTTAACTGAAAAACAAAGGTATCAAGTGTTGCACTTTTCACTACAGCATGAATACTACCTTTTCCGGCAACATCCACACTTGTTCGTTCCACTGCTATGTCCAGACCATAAAACTTTACGTCATAATTACTCATTTTGGGATGATTCACCGGCATAGCAGCAGCCATTTTCTGTTTATTTTTCCCGCGACTGCATTTCTGATCCACAGAACCCGGCAATAAAACCTGAGCATTAACGGCAATTGCGACAAATAAAATTGTGCTGAGAATGTAAAATTGTTTCATCATTATTTTTTGCGTTTTATGAGTTACGAGAAACTTTCCGAAAAATCACTCCGGCAAAGATATACTTTTCACTATCAGAAAAGTTCAAAATCAGAACCTTTCACAGCATATACAATTAAAGAAACCATATTTATCGTTTGGTTGCACTGGGCTCTGGCTTAATGAATCAGGTGTATATAACCCAATCTGTTTTCAATACATAACATGAGATTATGAAAAAATTCTATTCCAAAAAGAGAATAACATGAAACAGGCATCATTCCATCTCTTTCAATTCAAAAAAGTATTTTACAAAATACCAAATTGAATGTTTATATCCTTCCATCCTTGTGAGAAGGTAAAAAAAATTTCCTGCTTCTCTCGTTCAATTGAAAAAAGCGTATATTAGCCAAATGAAAATGCCCGGAGGTTGTCTCTTTGTTCAACAAAACTTTCAAGTACTTCTTTTTCAGAAAGTTTAGTCCGGCGAAAACATTAATATATGAAGAAATTTGCAGTAATACTTTCCGGTTGTGGCGTGTATGATGGCGCCGAAATCCATGAGTCAGTGTTAATTATGCTGGCAATAAGCAAGTACAATTCCAGTTATTCACTTTTTGCGCCTGACATTGACCAACACCATGTTATCAATCATCTCAATGGCGAGGTCACTTCCGAAAAACGGAATGTATTGGTAGAATCGGCTCGTATTGCACGTGGAAACATTCAGCCTTTAAGTCAGTTCAAACCTGAAGATTTCGACGCACTTATCTTCCCTGGCGGTTATGGAATATCCAAAAATCTTTGCACTTATGCTCTTGATGGTCCAAACTGTTCGGTAAATCCCGAAATTGAAAATGCAGTCCGTGCTACCCATGCTCTGGGGAAACCAATCGGTGCTGTTTGTATTGCCCCGGCAATGATTGCCCGTATTCTGGGTGATGTTGAATTAACCATTGGTCAGGATAAAGACACTGCTACCCATGTAGTACAGATGGGCGCAAAACATATCCCTACCAACCCCGGCGATGTTATTATCGATAAGCGTAAAAAGGTATTCACCACCCCTTGTTATATGCTCGATTCCACTATTCTTCAGATTGCCGAAGGTGCTGAAAATATTGTGAAATCAATGCTGAATTACATGTAAGCCATGCTTCGTCTGGCAAAAATACTCCTGTTTTTTTTTCTGTTTGCCTCTGCATCCCGTTATGGAAATGCGCAACCTTTTCCGCCTCTTTTATTCCAGTTAGGACAGCATCCCATTGTAAAAGATTCTCTTGATAACACCCTCGAAGATGCCTGGCTTGGAGGGCTAAACTCTTGCCAAATAGGCTCTCTTAAACTCAATTCCGACACCCTGAACGACCTGCTGGTATTCGACAAAACCGGGAACCGCATACTTCCGTTTCTCGCTTCATCTGTTTCCGGGATTATTCGCTATCATTATGCACCATACTATATCCGTTTTATTCCACCCATCACCGATTGGATGCAATTAGCTGATTACAACAACGACGGAAAAAACGACCTCTTTACCCATACACTTGGCGGAATTATGGTTTACAAAAACACCTCCGATACCAGTGTTCGGTTTACCCTTGCAGAAGATCTGATTCAATCTAAATATTTCGGAAACTTTTCTCCGCTCTTTTGTCTTACAGACGACAATCCGGCGATAGCCGATATAGATGCGGATGGCGATTTGGACATTCTCAATTTCTGGGTTCTGGGAATGTTTCTGAATTACCACAAAAACCTTTCGATGGAAAAATGGGGTATCCCCGATTCTCTCGATTTTCAGATGGTTGATCAAAGCTGGGGCTGCTTTGCCGAAAGTGAAAGCTCCTATCATATCCTGCTCGATACCTGCATAAATGCAAAAGGAATGCTCTCTTCCAAAAGCAGCAGTGCGAAGCATTCCGGTTCCACGCTTCTTGCGCTGGATATGGATGACGATGGCGATAAAGATCTGGTGCTTGGCGATGTGGATTACTCCCGCCTGGCATTGCTTCGTAACGGCGGAAACAAGGATACGGCTCATATTGTAGCGGTTGACACTCTTTTCCCAAACCCTGCTTTTCCGGTAAATATGGTCTCTTTCCCTTCTATTTCGGAAGTAGATATAGATCAGGATGGCGAAAAGGATCTTATTTTTTCGCCCTTCGACCCCAATGCCGAAGTCACTGAAAGTTTCGAGAGCATTTTATACTACAAGCGGTATATCCAAAGTGCTCCCGACCACAAATATGTTCCCGTAACCAACAGTTTTCTGCAAAACCAAAGTATTGATCTGGGTAGCGGAGCTTATCCCGTAATTTATGATGTGGACAAGGACGGGAAGAAAGACTTGCTGATTGCAAACTGGGGAAAGCGTGATTCTTCCTGGCTTCAGAACGGTTTTCTTACGTCGAAGTTTACCTCATCCGTTTCCTATTACCGCAACACAGGAACAACTACAAATCCGCAGTTCAAACTACAGACCCGTAACTATGCAAACCTCTCTTCGCTAAATCAGAAAGCCCTTTACCCAACCTTCGGCGATATTGATGGCGATGGCTCTGATGAAATGATTGTGGGTTGTGCCGATGGAACACTTTTTTTATTCGAAAATAGTGCTCCTGCAAATCAAAGTCCGCAGTTTTATTTGTCGCAAAGTAATTATCAGGGAATTGATGTGGGTGATTTCAGCACTCCACAACTCTTCGATCTGGACAAAGATTCGAAACAGGATATCATCATCGGCGAACGTTTTTCACTCTGGAAAGACAACAACAATCAAATCATCGCCCGAAAGGGAAATCTCAACTATTATCGAAATACAGGAAGTTTAACTAATCCTCAGTTTCAGTTGATTACTGACAGTTTGGGAAGGGTGGATGTGAACAATTGGAATTTTTCCAATTATGGATACAGCGTGCCCTGTTTCTACAGAACACTTGGCGGAGAAACCCGTCTGATTTGTGGCAATCACGAAGGATATGCCTTGCATTATACCAACATCGACAACAACCTCAACGGAACCTTTCTGCTTAACGATACATTGCTTTATCTGCTCGATTATCAGAAGTACAAAATCAAACCCGGCATACGCTCTTCCCACGCAATTGCCGACTTAAATAACGATGGTTTCCCTGACCTGATTTCAGGCAATTTCTCCGGAGGAGTTACCTGGTATCAAGGTGTAAATCCACAGTTGTTATCGATTCCGAAAACAGAGCAATCATCTCAGATTTCTATTTATCCAAATCCTGCAAATAGCCGGATTACCATCCTGTTACAGTCTAATTTTCAAAAAATTGATGTTACTGTTTTTGAAATTAGCAATAGTCGTTTACGTTTAAATCAGACCCTCGAATATCCTTTTGTGCTGAACACTTCCATGCTTGGCAACGGACTATATCTTCTTAAAATCACGCTTTCCGGTCAACAGCCGTTTATTCAAAAGCTGGTGATTGTGCGATAAATGACGCATCAGTCCTGTTTTTACGCAACTTCTGAATTCTATTTTAATCTTCATGTTCAAACCGGATGGCTCCACTGGTCGAAATTCCGAGTTTTATCCCGAACTCTTTATATTTCCCGTTTTCGAATCGTGTAAAAGCTTCTATTTTAAATATCTTCAGAATGTTTTCCAAGCCATAACCAAGCTCCACATAATCCGTAGAATTGGCTGTTTTCAGATAATTGAACGATAAGCTTTCCTTCACTCCGGCAATGTTAAGCCAGAATATCCGCGAAAGTAGAAAGCGGTTGAGTGTTAAGGTTGAAAAAGCTCCGTAGTAATAATCTTTCGTGCTGTAAGTATAATAATCGAGCAGGCGATAACTGTTCAGGGGATCTGTGAGGATCAATGCGGTGTGGTTTCCGGTAAAGTGCTTGTAATCCATGAAATAAAGCTGGTTTGCCCCAAATGTTTTTCCTGCAAAGAGCTTAAAATCGAGAGTCCGGCGATGACCTTCAAACTGATGGCGAATGCTTCCTTCCAAGCGGTGATAATCCACATCGCTTCCGAAAACACCTTTAATTCCACCCTGATATTCAAGTGACAACAAAGGAAATAAATCAGTAACCGGCATTTTTACTCCATTTCGTTTCACAAACTTTACAATGGGTCGATAATTCAGTTTTCCTTTCAGCACAAAAGCCTGATGTTCGGGAAACGCAGTTACACTGTCCTCTATGTTGTACGGAGCATTCGGAGTATAAACTCTGCCTTTTTTGCGAACCCAGGATTCATTCGAGTGATTTTCCAACGCAGAACGCGAAGCCCATTCTACCGAAGATTTTATCTGTAAATGATAATTGAGCGGGGTGTTGTACGTGAGTTTTAAAAAGTCGTTCCGGTATATTTTCATGTAGTTTTTTACTCCCAACAAGGAAGTTACTGAGTTGATGATCGGGAAAATCGGGTTTTCATTGTTAAATTGCCTGATTTCTCTTCCTCCCGATAATTTCACCAATCCTTTTCCCATCAAAGCTCTTGAAAAGTAATAATTTACATTTCCGGAAATATTCCATTCCCGATTACTAAACCCGTATCGGATTTCAGGGCCAAACTGAATTATTCTTACCCCTTTTTTCAGATACCGGAACTGAAGCGGAATATCGAGATTATAGCCTTCTACCGTGTTAAAGTTGAGATTTACCAATGGAGAGGGATAAACCAGTTTCCAGTTCTTACTCAAATAAAAAGTTTTCCCAAAGATCAGTCCGCCCAGAGTTTTCCCAAAGATTCCGGTTTGATTTGCAGTATCCGATTTTCGCACCTCTCTGATGCTATCCATCTTATAGCCTAATCCTCGTTTTTGCTCAGAAGTTGTAAGAGGTACCGGACGAATTGAATCCCAGAACGCAGTGTTCTTCCGAAATGCGAGAGAATCTATTTCCATCGAGTAATCTGCTACAATCTCCGGTTCTTTTTTCTCTTTTTTTGCCTGCTTTTCGTACTCTTTCATCTGCTTGCGAAAATCAGAAAGTGAAAATTTATCCTCTTCTTCTTTTAGAATTGTTGTATCGGGTTGTTTTTCCTGATCTTGCTTACGCAAACGACGTTCTTCCTGCAAAGCCTGTGCATATTCGCGCTCTGTTTTTTCGTCAATCAACACCAGTTTATCATATTTCAGACTTTCATTGAGTTCCACTTTGTAGTTACTCAACGTAGCCAGATATTTCCACTTCATTTTCACTCCGAAAATCCGGCCACTTAAATCATACTGATGATTTATCGGGAACCACATCCGGTCGTTTACCGCGGCAAACATCTGGCTAATTGCTACCTTAAATCCCTGTAAATAGGTTGAAAGCTGAAAACTGTACACGCACCATAGTTTTTCCGCAATGTAGATATCTCCCTTAAAAAGTGAAGCATCATTTCCCTTCGGAATTACCTGAATTTGATATATTTCCTGATTTTTGTCCTTTATGGTGTTGATTAATTTGAACCGATAATACGAAAATGCAGAAGGCGATAGCGGAGAAACAATTCCTGCAAACTGTGGCTCGTAAATACTTGCATTGATAAAGTTATTTACCATAGAATTTCCGGTATCTTTATCGTTAGTCCGGGCCGAAATTACCTTTTGTTTGTAGGTGCTTGGATATTCGTAATGAAGTTGATTCACACTTTCCGAAACAAAGTTTTCAACCGTATCAATCCCTTCCGATTTTGCCATTGCAGCTACAAATTTGGGGATTTTTATTTCGCCTGCACCTTTAATGTACACTTCCGTATCGAATGATTTGACCAGCATCCGGTAGTAACGGCTGGCAGCAACGGCTTTTCGCATAATGGCATAAGCCGGGTCTTCGGTTGTTGATACAATATTGACCGCTTTCAACTGTATGCTTTGATTTTCGAGCTTAACGTCCTGCAAGGTAAATTTATCCGAAATACTCAGTTGTTTTGTCAACGACTGAAATCCAAGGCACCGGTATTCAACATGATACGTACCTGCTGGCAGACTGTATTCATAATAGCCATTCTCATTGGCTACAGTTCCGGTTTTTAGTTCTTTAATATAGATTGTAGAAAATGGAATTGTCTGTCCTTCCGTTGACCGGATAGTTCCTTTGATGCCGGATTGCGCAAAAACAGAAAGAATCGTTACACTAAATATGAATGTATAAATGAGTTTTTTGAAGTCCGGGTGCATAAGCGTTCGAGTTTGTTCTTAACAAAGTTATGCTTTTCTGAAACAATGAGCACGGTGTATGACGAATAACCTCCTGGTTTTGTTACTTGGAGAAAAATATTATGCAAAATATACCAATTGGCAGTTTCTGCAAAATTCCGAATACTTAAGCACTCCCTGAAACCCTGATTCATACTGGCAGGAAGGGATGTAATGTGAAAAGAAGTCAGGAGTCAGGAGTTAGAAGGCGAACGGGTTATCTGACCTTTTAATAAACCTAAATTACGCAATAGAAAAATAGTAATATTCAAACGCCTGATTTATTTGTATGTTTTTCCAACGCGTAGCATTAGACATTTTTAAATAAAAAACCTCTAAATCTATTGTCACGTAAGGGTTTCAAGCGCTTTTCGAATTCACTTTTTATTTCTAATGTGCAATTTGGGATTATACATTATAGACCATAGAATTGAGAAAAAACCTGTGCCAAACACATAGCGCGATATCCCAAAATCCTGCATAAAAAAGCCCAATCATACCAGAAAAGTATCGGGTTTTTGACAATTTCTAAATACCTCAGGCAAAGCGTTGTATTATCAGCAAAAGGTAAAGTCTATTTATAAAAATTCATTTCGTCCATATATTTCCAAACGGCAGGATGGAGGTAATAACGCACTGGTTTCCCTTCATGAATAGCCTGACGAATAAAACTTGACGAAATCTCTATCAGGGGGGCATTTATCCATTGTACTTTAGGATGATTCCGAAAATCGCCACCGTCAAATCCCGGTCGTGGATAAACACAAATATGGTACTGTTCGAGAATTTGCTCATAGTTTTTCCATTTATCGAGTACCGTAAGGTTGTCGGCACCCATAATCAGATAAAACTGATGATCGGGATGTTTTTCGCTCAGATAGGTAAGCGTATGAATGGTATAAGATGGTTGCAACAGTTTGAACTCTATATCGCTTGCCTTGAATTGAGGATTGTCGTCAATGGCAAGTTTTACCATCTCAAGGCGATGGTAATCGGCAAGAAGAGAGCTTTTCTTTTTCAAAGGATTTTGTGGTGAAATCACAAACCAAAGCTCATCTAACTCGCTATAATTCACCAGGTGGTTAGCAATGATAAGATGCCCTATATGAATCGGGTTAAACGAGCCAAAATATAATCCTGTGTTTCGCATCAGAGTACAAAAATACTATTTCTCAAGGCATTTAAATGAGCTGATGGCATAAGAGTAATCCGGACGCAGTTTGTTTCTGCGACTTTCCAAAGTCCAGGCCATTACCATATATACTTTATTTACTCCTTCAATGCAAGTTAGCAGGTAGTATATTTTACCATTTACACCTTCTATTTCAGCAACCATCTCAACCTGTTCTGCCTCACGGCCGTCAATTTTCATGGGAATTGGCTGAGATTGAGATTCAATTTTCGCGTTTTCACTGATCATCCCCAGTTGAATTGTACGATAGTTTTGAATTACAGAGATGCTATCGTTATATGAATCAAGACCTTTAAAGGTTTTGATAAACTCTTCTTTCGGCTCATCAATTACAACTATATAGGCTTCTTTAAACAAGTTTTGATATTGCAACGATGCTTCATCATTGAGCTTTGTTGATTTGCTCATATATTTCGGAATCATCATCGAATATTCATGGTTAATCACAACTTCGTTAAAATCAGCAGGATTGGCTTCTGTTTTTTCAGCATCTGTTTTAATACCATTTAAACAAGATGTAAACAGGACGATTAAAGCGACAAAAGGGATCCATTTTTTCATGTGGTTCAGGTTTCTGTTTTTCAAAAATAATAAATTCAGGATTACAATTGGTAAAAATGAACAAAATATAAAGATTGATAAAAAATTAAGTATTTGTTGCCTAAAATACCCGATCAGTTACACTTGTGTTGATGCAACCATGAACATTCCCGGGAAAAGACTGTTAGTTAAAAAGCTATTAATCAATCAAAAAACTCCAGTTTCAATTTTCCGGAAAAATTGATTGAAGCAGAAAAGAGAGAATCTGAATATGCTAACAAATTAATTACTATGAGCTTTTTTGGATTTATAATTATCGGTTCTTTCGTCTTTCTGATAGTAATATTACTGCTGGCAAAACTTCTGTTGTACATCAAAGCAAAACGAACATTCTCTCGTCCTGTGAAAATTCTAATCAACGATAAAAAGGAAATTAAAGTAACTGCCGGCTCCAGTCTGCTTTTAACTTTGGCAAACGAGGATATCTTTCTTCCTTCTGTTTGTGGTGGTGGAGGCACCTGTACTATGTGTAAATGTCAGGTAATTGATGGAGGAGGCGCAATTAGCTCTGTTGAAAACGAATATTTCACCTACAAACAACAACTTAATCATTGGCGTTTAGGTTGCCAGGTAAAGGTTCGCAAAAACATGAAAATATATATTCCTGAAGAATCTTTCCGAATCAAGAAATGAGTCTGCAAAATGATTTCAAACCGCGATGTAGCCTCATGTTAACGAATAGTTTGTGTTGAAATTTTCAGAAGAATGACTTCTAGCTTTAATTTCGGAAGGCAACCCGAAAACATAAATAATGCCGAAAAACAGGCATTCAAAATCTATCTATTCCTTTCCTGTTTTCAAATTCTAAAAAACTCTCGCTTCCCAATCGCCCGAAAATCTGTAATTTTGCATACTTGAGTAATTTTTCTACAAATGAAGATATCCTACAAATGGCTGAAAGAGTATGTTAATATCAACCTTTCACCCGAAGAAATAGACCAACTTTTAACTGATACCGGGCTCGAAGTGGAGGGATGGGAAAGCGTTGAAAGCATTCGCGGAGGCCTCAAAGGCGTTGTAATTGGCGAAGTTTTAACCTGTGTAAAGCATCCGGATGCTGACCGTTTATCCATCACTACCGTTAATATTGGACAAACCGAACCTCTGCATATTGTTTGTGGTGCTCCCAATGTAGCTGCCGGGCAAAAGGTTGCTGTTGCAACTATTGGTACAACTCTTTACAGTGGCGAAGAATCATTTGTAATCAAGAAATCTAAAATCAGAGGAGAACTTTCCGAAGGGATGATTTGTGCCGAAGATGAACTCGGATTAGGTGAATCTCATGCCGGCATCATGGTTCTCAATTCTGACGCGGTAATTGGAATTCCCGCCAGCGAATATTTCGGAATTGAAAACGATATCGTGTTCGAAATAGGACTTACGCCCAACCGTTCCGATGCAACTTCGCACATTGGTGTTGCCCGTGATATTGTGGCTGCACTGAATCTCAGAAATGAATATAAAGGTCTGAAACTGAATTATCCATCCGTTGATTTATTCAAAACAGAAAATCAAAATCTTACAATTCCGGTAGAAGTGGAAGATGTGAAAGCATGTCCGCGTTATTCCGGTATTACCATTAGTGGAATTAAAGTTACGGACTCTCCCGACTGGTTGCAAAACCGCCTGAAAGCGATTGGACTTCGTCCCATCAACAATGTGGTTGATATTACTAATTTTGTGTTGATGGAAATCGGGCAACCTCTCCATGCTTTTGATGCCAAGCAGATTAAAGGAGGTAAAGTAGTGGTGAAAAAACTTGCCGAAAATACTCCTTTCATCACACTTGATGGAGCTGAACGTAAGCTTATTGCCAATGATCTGATGATTTGCAATGCAGAAGAAGGCATGTGTATTGCCGGGGTTTTTGGAGGCGCAAAATCGGGAGTAACGAACGAAACAACCAACATCTTCATCGAGAGTGCTTGTTTTGATCCGGTTCACATCCGTAAAACATCCAAGCACCACGGGCTAAAAACAGATGCTTCGTTCCGCTACGAACGCGGTACCGATCCAAACATTACATTATACGCTCTCAAACGGGCAGCTTTGTTGATCAAAGAAATTGCCGGAGGAGAAATATCTTCCGAAATCGTTGATATCTACCCGATTCCTTTTCCCGAAAAAATCGTACAACTTTCGCTGGAAAGGATGAAAAATCTTATCGGAAAAGAACTTCCGAAAGAAACGGTTTTATATATTCTGTCACTTCTCGAAATAGATGTAAAGGCCGAAAAAGAAGGAATTCTTACCCTTTCTGTTCCTCATTACCGTACCGATGTTACCCGTGATGTAGATGTGATTGAAGATATCCTTCGTATTTATGGATACAATAATATAGAAATAAGTCCGGTACTCAAGGCATCGATGAATAATTTTCCAAAGCCTGACCCGGAACAAATGCGCAATCTGATTTCTGACTATCTGGCTTCGAACGGATTTTTCGAAATCATGAACAACTCACTTACAAAATCGGAATACACTCAAAAATTCAGCTATTTCAAAGCAGAAGAAAATGTTCCGATTGCCAATCCATTGAGTAAAGAATTGGATGTTATGCGTCAAACTCTACTTTTCGGAGCACTGGAAACCGTGATCTACAACATCAACCGCAAGGTAAACCGTCAGAAACTATTTGAATTCGGACGAATTTACCGTAAAACAGGCGAAACGGATATTAGCCTTGACGTTACCCGCCGTTATCGGGAAGAGCATCATCTAGCCATGCTTATGACTGGAACTATCGAATCGGAAAACTGGTACTCCAAAGAGCAAAAGCCAACATTCTTTCATCTGAAAGCCTATATTGAAAACCTCTTGAACCGAATTCGTTTTCCTTTCTCTCTGAACGATTTTAAGGAGAGTACTTCCGGATATTTTGTACAAGGTTTGCAATTGATGAGCGGCAATAAAGTGGTTGGCGAATTTGGAATTTTACATCCTTCGTTGCTTAAGGCATTTGATATCAAACAAGACGTTTTGTATGCCGAACTAAACTGGGATTTGATTCTGAAAAAGCTCCCGAAAACAAATGTGTGTTACAAAGAAGTGAGTAAATATCCCGAAGTTCGTCGCGATTTAGCCCTGCTGCTGGATAAGGAAATAAGCTTTGCACAAATTTCACAGATAGCCTATCAAACAGAGAAAAAGCTACTGAAAAAAGTGAATCTCTTCGATGTATATGAAGGCGACAAGCTGGAAGCCGGTAAAAAATCGTATGCTGTAAGTTTTATTTTACAGGATGAAGAAAAAACCCTTACCGACAACCAGATAGAAAAAATCATGGAAAAAATGGTAAAGAACTTCGAAACCCAACTGGGAGCAAAACTAAGATAGCCCGTTTATATAACTCTCTAAACAAGCGAAGGGGTGAGTCAAATGACTCACCCCTTCGCTTGTTTAGATTTACCGAAAATTAAATCCTTGTCAGATTTTTATTTCGTCGTTATTCTTATTATAAAAATGATATTCAAGAAAATGGAAAGAAGCAACCGCTTTCAGTTTAATCCATACTCTGAACTTAAACATCCATTTCCAGCGAATGGAAAACAGACCTCCACGAGTAAGATATGAATAGATATATGGATTGGTTGAAAGTGTTAGCTTTGTTTCATTTTGCTCATGAACCAGATATTTCAGGTTGTTCTCAATTTCGTCAACAAAAAGCATACTGGGTTTTATTTTACCGGAGCCATCGCAAGCAGGGCACTTTTCGAGGATATCCACATCAAGCTGAGGACGTACTCTTTGACGTGTAATTTGTACTAAGCCGAACTTACTTGGTGGCAAAATGGTGTGTTTTGTACCATCTTTTGCCATTTCTTCCTGTAATCGGGAAAAGAGACCCCGGCGATTTGCTGCTTCGTGCATATCAATGAAATCAATGACGATAATTCCACCCATATCTCTCAAACGGAGCTGACGCGCAATTTCAGATGCTGCTTCCAAATTAACTTCCATAGCATTCTGTTCCTGCGATTTATCCGTATTTAAACGATGACCGCTGTTAACATCGATCACGTGCATGGCTTCCGTGTGTTCAATTACCAGATAAACACCACTCTTAATCGTAACAATTTTTCCAAAAGAGCCTTTAATCTGCTTTTCAATAGCGTATTGCTCAAAAATTGGAATCTTTCCCTTGTATAATTTTACGATATCTGCTTTGTCAGGAGCAATTGTAGCAATGTAGTTTTTTATTTCTTCATAGAGACCCTGATCATTCAGAACTACACTGTTAAAATCTTTATTGAGCAAATCACGGAGTAAAACTGAGGTTTTATCGAGTTCGCTCACAATTTTCTGAGGAGCTTTTCCATCTTTAAGACGAATTAAAGCTGTTTCCCATTTACCAATAAGATTTCTCAAATCGGCATCAAGTTCAGCCACATTTTTGCCTTCGGCAACAGTGCGGATGATGATCCCGTAATTTTTTGGACGAATGCTCATAATCAGTCTTTTCAGACGATTACGTTCTTCGCTGCTTTTAATTTTTTGCGAAATAGAAACTCTGTTCGAGAAAGGAACTAACACAATATATCTTCCTGCAAATGAAATTTCGGAGGATACACGCGGACCTTTTGAAGAGATCGGCTCTTTCGCAATTTGAATAACGACCTGTTGGTTTATTTTCAGTACATTAGAGATCTTTCCTGTTTTTTCGATGTCAGGTTCCGTTTCCAGGTTATCCATTCGCAAATGTTCTGCGGCACCCGAAGTAACCTGCTTCACAAACTTATTTAATGTATTTACCTGAGGACCCAAATCCAGATAGTGCAGAAATGCGTCCTTTTCGTAACCAACATCAACAAAAACAGCATTAAGGCCGGGCATAACTTTTTTAACCCTTCCTAAAAAGACATCGCCAACAGAGTGGCTGTTATTGCTTTTTTCTTTATGAAGTTCAACCAGAAGCTTGTCTTCCATAAGAGCAATAACAACTTCGTTGGGACGCGAATCAATTATAAGTTCTTTATTCACAACGAGTTGTTTTAGATTTACTGATTATCACCTGTTAGGTATTGGTGGAGATCAAGCCTATAATGCGTGAAAAATAGTAAAAGAGGCTGACTCATGAATAGACTTTTTTCAGCAAATAACATACGAACAAGTCATAGGTTATACATGCCAGAAAAAGAATAGAGAGACAGCCTCTGGTAAATAACTGAATTATTTCTTTTTATGACGATTCTTGCGCAAACGTTTTTTGCGTTTGTGCGTTGACATTTTATGTCTCTTTCTTTTTTTACCGCAAGGCATAATGTGTAGTTTAAAATGTAATTAATTATTTCACTTGACTTTTAACGTCAATAACGAAAGTTTTAGCAGGTTTGAATGCTGGGATGTTGTGAGCAGGAATAATGATAGTAGTATTTTTTGAAATATTTCTACCAGTTTTTTCAGCTCTTTTTTTAACGATAAAGCTACCAAAGCCTCTGAGATAAACATTGTCACCTTTGCTTAAAGATTCTTTGATAACATCCATGAAAGCTTCAACGGTTGCTTGGATCGATACTTTTTCGATTCCGGTTTTGTTAGCAATTTCTGCTACGATTTCTGCTTTTGTCATATCTCTGTATTATTTAAGTGTTTAATATCACTCGATTTGGGCTGCAAAAATAATAAATTTTCACTTAACCAAAACATTTATAACGCATTTTTGTACTCTAATTCATTCACTTTAAATTGTTTTTCCGGATGAAGACCCTTTTTACCGATATTTTAACAGTATGGTACGACCAAAAAAAACGTGATTTACCTTGGCGAAATACCAAAAATCCCTACAAAATCTGGGTTTCTGAAATTATTCTTCAGCAAACACGCATTCAACAGGGACTTTCATATTATCAACGCTTTATCGAAGAATTTATTTCAATTTATGAGCTCGCAAAGGCTCCGGAAGAAAAAGTTTTAAAGCTTTGGCAAGGACTTGGCTATTATTCCAGAGCCCGGAATCTCCATTTTACAGCAAAAATTATTCAGGAAAAATTTAACGGGAACTTTCCTGATAAATATAGTGAAATTATCACGCTGAAAGGAATTGGAAGTTATACTGCCGCTGCAATTGCTTCTATTTGTTTTGAAGAAGCTGTTCCGGTAATTGATGGCAATGTATTCAGATTTATCTCCAGATACCTCGGTTTAGAAGTTGCCTATGATGATCCCAAGGCAAAAAAAGAAATTTATGCTTTTCTTGAAAAGGAGATTGTACATGCAACACCTTCTGTTTTCAATCAGGCTTTGATGGAAATGGGGGCATTAGTTTGTACTCCTACAAATACTAAATGTGCAGAGTGCCCTTTCAAAGCCGCCTGCAAAGCATTCCATGAAAAAAAAGTCCTGGAAATTCCACGGTCAAAAAAAACGGTAGAAATATTGCATCGTTATTTTACATATTTCATTTTCCGGTATCAGAGAAATGATGATTTTTGCACACTGATAAAACAACGAACAGAAAAAGATATATGGAAAAACCTGTTTGAATTTCCTCTGCTGGAAACAAAAAGCAGCCCATCGCAATCAGAATTAAACGATTTTCTCCTGAAATTTACCTCTGATTATAAAGAACCCGTTGTTTTATCAAACCATGAAATCAAGCATCAGTTGAGTCACCAGCTTCTTCATGCTAATTTTACAATCATTACAATAAAGCCAAACTTTTTAAATGAGTATACCGAAATAGATTTTAATAAATTTAACACCTATGCCGTATCAGTGCTTATTAACAAGATATTAGCAAAATCAAATCTCTCAGGTTAGAGAAAATAATATTAAAAAAATTTGGTTTCTCTGTTTTTATACCTTATATTTGAAGAATTAAAAATAAACTTTTTAAAAACATAAAAACGAAGAATTATGGCAGGAGTAAACAAAGTAATTTTGGTAGGTCATCTGGGAAAAGATCCAGAAATCATGACCTTTGACAATGGTGTAAAAAAAGCATCCTTTTCACTTGCGACCACCGAAAGCTACAAAAACAAAGAAGGTCAGCGTGTTGACCAAACTGAGTGGCACAACATTGTTCTTTGGAGAGGATTGGCAGAAATTGCAGAAACCTATTTGAAGAAAGGTTCTTTAATTTATCTGGAAGGTAGAATCAGAACACGTCAATGGGAAGATCAAACCGGAAATAAACGTTATTCTACAGACATTGAAGGCCTTGATTTTAAAATGCTTTCATCAAAACCTAAGGATGAACAAGCCGGAGGTTATGCACCTCAATCAACTTCAAATGCTGTAAGCGAACCGGCTCCTATTCCGGAACCAGAAGATGATTTACCATTCTAAGTATCGATTGATTTTTTTATCTTTGCTTGCACAATCTAAGACATTGATAAAAACATTTAATCGAACATGAGCAATTTGTTCGTAATACCTTTTATTCACCAGCAATTGTCGATACTGACAATTGCTGGTATTTTTCAGAAAAATTTGAGTCCTCAACTGATTCCAATAGCAGTTATTATTCTTTTACTGCTAATTGTATCAGCCATAGCATCCGGTTCCGAAATTGCATTTTTTTCATTGACTCCAGGCGAACTAAACAAAATCCGGAATCAGAAGGATCAAAGAAGTCTATTAATTCTCCGATTACTTGAGAAACCCAAACGCCTGTTAGCAACCATTCTGATTGCTAATAATTTTGTGAATGTTGGCATCGTAATTTTATCAACCTATTTAACAGTTAATATTTTTAATCTTCAGGAATTTCCTCTCTTATCTTTTGTTATTCAGGTTGTTCTTATAACATCTATTATCCTCTTGTTTGGCGAAATTATGCCCAAAATCTATTCCGGACATAGCCCTACGAAAATAGTATCCACTTTTTCTCCATTTATCGCGTTGTTAATCAAGTTTTTTTATCCGTTTAATACGCTATTGGTAAAATCAACCCAAATAATAGACAGAAGAGCATCACGAAAAGGCATAAATCTCACAATCAGTGAATTATCTGATGTCATTGTTATTACTCAAACCGAAAACTCATCAGAAGAAGAGACAAATATTCTGAAAGGGATCGTTAAATTTGGCAACATAGAAGTTAAAGAGATCATGCGATCACGTCTGGACGTAATTGCACTCGAAAAAGAGACAGGATTTCCCGAATTGATGAATATGATACTAGAAGCAGGATATTCAAGAATGCCTGTTTATGAAGAGAGTTTTGATAAGGTTATCGGTATTTTATACATAAAAGATTTGCTTCCTCATTTCGATAAAGACGCTAACTTCAACTGGTTACAATTAATACGACCTGCGTTTTTTGTTCCGGAAACAAAAAAAATAGACGATCTGCTTCGCGAATTTCAGGCAAAAAAAATCCATCTGGCTGTTGTTGTTGATGAATATGGCGGAACATCCGGAATTGTAACACTGGAAGATATTCTTGAAGAAATTGTAGGGGATATATCGGATGAGTTTGATGTTGAAAGTGATGATAAACTTTATTCAAAAATCGATGAGAATACATACGTTTTTGAAGCAAAAATCTCATTAAACGACTTCTATAAAGTATTCAAAATTGAGCATCGTGAATTTGAAGAACTGAAAGGTGATTCAGACACTTTGGCAGGATTAATTCTTGAAGTTTACGGACGAATCCCAAAAAAGAGCGATGTAATTACAATTCGTGGCTTTGAATTCAGAATAGAATCTGCAGATGATCGAAGAATACGAAAGATAAAAGCACATTATACAGGTAATAACTCTGAAAACCAGAAAAAATGAACTACAAAATAATTCTTCTTTCCGTTTTAGTTGTAATTCTGGCTTCATGTGGAGATGGAAATTATGCGCCCAAACCCAAAGCTTACTTCCGGATTGACACCCCAAAGCCAGAGTATCGAAAATTCGACACATTAAACTATCCTTATTCTTTTGAATATCCGGTATATGCAAATATTTTACGTTTCCCTGACAAAGAGGGAGAGAAGTTCTGGATTAACCTTGACTACCCACAATTCAATGGCCGGGTTCATATCAGCTATAAAGCAGTAAATAAAAACCTGCCTCAACTGATTGACGATGCCAATATGTTTGCAAATAAGCATATCCCTAAATCAAATGGAATCGGGGAAAAACTTTATGAAAACCCTGAAACAAAAGTTTATGGAGTTGTTTTTGACATCAAAGGAAGCGATGTAGCTTCTTCTTACCAATTTTTTGTAACCGACAGTACAAAACATTTTTTGCGAGGAGCTTTATATTTTAATCAGGAGCCAAATAACGATTCTTTGGAACCAGTAATCAAATTCATCAAAAAAGATATTGATCACCTGATTGAAACTGTGCGATGGAAATAATAGTGAATTAAAAAAGGAGAGTTTTTTATTTACTCTCCTTTATTTTATTAAAAAATCTATTGATTAATAGGCTCTTGCAAATAACACTCTTTGTGTTGAAGCTTTTCCTGTGAAGATACACTTACCTTCTTCTTGTGGATTGTTCAACGGAATTGCACGGATAGTTGCCTTGGTTTCTTCTTTAATTTTTACTTCCGTTTCTGTAGTTCCATCCCAATGAGCATACACAAACCCTCCTTTGTTTTCGATAATATCCTTAAACTCTTCCCATGTGTCTGCTTTGTAGGTTTTTTGTTCGCGGAAAGTAAGTGCCTTTTGGTATAAATTCAATTGAATTTGTTCAAGCAAATGCTCAATTTTATTCTCAATATCCGTAATTTGATAAATTGCCTTTTCGAGTGTATCACGACGAGCAACTTCTACTGTTCCCTGTTCTAAATCACGTGGACCAATTGCTATACGAACAGGAACGCCTTTAAACTCATATTCATTGAATTTCCAACCTGGTTTATATGTATCGCGGTCATCATATTTTACCGAAATACCTTTTGCTTCGAGTGCACTCTTTATTTTCAGAGCTGTTTCTGAAATTGTATTTAACTGTTCTTCTGTTTTATAAATAGGAACAATTGCCACCTGAATCGGAGCCAATTTTGGAGGGAGAACTAATCCGTTATCATCAGAGTGAGCCATTACCAATGCGCCCATCAATCGGGTAGAAACCCCCCACGACGAAGCCCAAACATATTCAAGCTGATTTTCTTTACTTAAAAACTTAACATCAAATGCTTTTGCAAAGTTTTGTCCCAGAAAGTGGGAAGTTCCAGCCTGAAGTGCTTTTCCATCCTGCATCAATGCTTCAATACAAAACGTTTCATTTGCACCAGCAAAGCGTTCATTTGCAGTTTTTATACCCTTGATAACAGGCATTGCCATCCAATTTTCAGCAAAATTTGCATACACATCCAGCATTTTACGGGTTTCCTCAAGAGCTTCGGCTTCTGTAGCATGTGCCGTATGCCCTTCCTGCCAGAGAAATTCAGCAGTACGCAAAAATAAACGGGTTCGCATTTCCCAGCGAACAACATTTGCCCATTGATTTACCAGAATTGGCAAATCGCGATAAGACTGAATCCAACCACGATAGGTATCCCAGATGATGGTTTCAGAAGTCGGTCTTACAATCAACTCTTCTTCCAGCTTTGCATCCTCATCCACAATAATACCTTTCCCATTTGGATCGTTTTTCAATCGGTAATGTGTAACAACGGCACACTCCTTGGCAAACCCTTCAACGTGACTTGCTTCACGGCTAAAAAATGATTTGGGAATAAAGAGCGGGAAATATGCATTTTGATGACCTGTATCCTTGAACATTTTATCCAGCGCTGCCTGCATCTTTTCCCAGATAGCATATCCATACGGTTTAATAACCATACAGCCACGAACAGGAGACGATTCAGCCAGACCAGCCTTAATAACCAATTCGTTATACCATTCTGAATAATTCTCTTCTCTTTTAACAAAATCTTTAGCCATAGCATTTAGTTTGGTATGATATTTGCAATTAACGATGTGCTCAAAAGCTTCATTTGAAACTTAAGCGAGTGCAAAATTAATAAATATAACCAACACATTGAATGTGTATAAAATCGGGAGGTTAATACCATGAAAACGAAATCAGGCTTATGGGGATTGCTTCTGATTGCCTTAACAAGCTGTACAACAGCTTATCAGGCAAATCTGGGTTACGATGATATGTATTATTCATCAAAAGATGCTCCTCAGGCAGATGCAACAACTACAACTCAACCCAGAGCAGTAGAGAAGGTAAAGGCAGTTCAGGCTCCTGATAGGAAAAATGAACCTGCCGAACAATATCCGGAACAGGATAACCGAACTAAATACGCCCAGGAACAATATCAGACTACAGATGGTCAAAACAATCAGGAATATGTTGACTCTGTTCAATCTGCATATTATCTCGCAGATCCACAACCTGTTGCCGTAGATCAATATAGCAACGGGAATACCTATGTTACAAATAACTATTATGGAGATAATTTTAATTATGATGACTATTATGATTATATGTATAGTTCAAGAATTAAAAGATTTCATAGCTATTATGACGGATTTGGGTATTATGACGATTGTTACACAAATAGCTATTGGTATAACCAGGATCCATACTACTGGGGAAGCAGTATTTATCTTGGATACAACTGGTTGTGGCCCAGCTCTTATTTCTACTGGAGGCCAGGTTGGTCATGGGGCTTTGGAATAAGCTATGGCATGGGCTCTTTCGGAATAGGATATTATGACTACTGGAATCCATGGGGTTACAATAGCTACTGGAATGGATATTATGATGGTTATTACAATTATTACAACAGCTATGACCAAAATGCCAGAACTGATTACTATTATGGACCCAGAACGGGTATTACCAGTTCTAACAGACGAACAAGAGATACATATAACGACAGAGGTTCCTCTAATAGTGGTCGTACTTCAGATGGAACAAGAACCATTGGAGCTCTTTACAGTCAAACCTTTTCAAAAAATTCCGATAACAGAAATTCAAATTCTTCCAGAATTGACAAACGTGAACAAGGCAATAATGCTACCCCCCGCGATTTAGGCACATCCAAAGCAAATACGAACAGCTCTCGTTCCGATGTTTTACAAAATGGAAATTCACAACGAAATAATGGAAATTCTACCTCTGAAACAGGGAACAGTAATGGCAACAGAAAAGTTGTAACGAAAAGTGAACCGAGCTCAAATTCACCACAAAACGATCAACGCAGAACAAATCCTGCACAACCACAAGATACAAGAACCCGCGAAACAGGTACATCTCCTGCCAGAACAGTAACTACTGAACGCCCGGCTAATACAGAACAACGTCCAGCTACAAATGATGCACAACAGGAAAGAACCAGAACCTATCAACGTTATGCTCCTCCAGCCGAAAATCGTCCGAATAACTACCAGCGTTACAGCAGGTCAAATCAGGAACGAGGAACGAATGAACCCAAAACCTATACCCCGCCAAGCTATACTCAACCGCGGTCAAATCAGGATTATCCTTCTACTCAGTATCGTGTAAATGAAGAGAACAATCGCCAACAAACTACACCTAACAATAACAGAGGAAATCGTCCGGAATACAGAAATACTCTTCCAGAACCACGTCGTGAAGATTATAACCGACCACAATATACTCAGCCAACTCAGGAAAGACCTACTTATACTGCACCAAGCTATGAAAACCGCAGAAACACTACTCCAAGTTACGAAAGCAGACCTTCTGGCGGTGGTGGATCTTCTACTCCTCCCAGCAGTAGTGGTGGCGGATCTCGTTCAAGCGGTAGTTCTGGCGGTGGTGGATCAACCAATGGAAGACACAGATAATCAATATAAAAAGAAAGTTTTTTCAACATTCTAATCTCAAAAAAAATGAAACGCTTAATCGTTATATCAGCAATAATTGCATCAAGCCTGCAACTTGCTCATTCACAGAATGAAGTAGATGCATTAAGATATACTCAACTTACTCCATTCGGAACCTCACGATTTGTGGCAATGGGTGGTGCATTAGGAGCGCTGGGCGCAGACTTCTCTACATTAAGTACAAACCCTGCAGGAATGGGATTATTCAAATCCTCCGAATTTACAATATCCTCTGCTTTTTATATTGGAAGAACAGAATCAGAATATTCTAATTCTCCTTCCAGAAATGACTATAAATACAATTTCAATTTCCCAAGCGTTGGGTTAGTTTACACTTTTTTCGAACGAGGAAAGTTTGTTGAAAAACCAGGATGGAGAAATGTACAGTTTGGATTTGGAATCAACCGCCTGGCCAATTTTAACAACAGGGCAATCATCGAGGGTTTCAACGATAAAAACTCTCTCATTACATCTTACATTGAGCAAGCTAAAGGAATTAAATACACAAATCTAGACAACTTTAGCACAGGGCTTGCCTATGATACTTATTTGATGGATCCTACAGGAGTTGATTCAAATCAATATGTAAGCTTCCTTTCAAATGGTGGCGTTTTACAACGCAAAACCATTCAAACCAATGGCTCAATAAATGAAGTTGTACTTTCTCTTGCCGGAAATTATAGTGATAAACTATACGTTGGGGGATCATTAGGATTCCCATTTATCCGTTACAATGAAACTTCCAGATACACAGAATCAGACAGAGATAATGTATTTAATGATTTTAACTCATATACTTTACGCGAAGAGCTTAGCACAACCGGAGCAGGGATAAACCTCAAGATTGGGATGATTTACAAACCCGTTGAATTTCTACGTTTGGGTCTTGCATTCCACACCCCTACCGTATATTATAACATGGAAGACACCTGGAATAAACGAATTGATGCAAATTTCAACTCTATGCCCAATCTTTATTCGCAATCACCTACTGGTAATTACACCTATGAACTAACAACTCCAATGAAAGTGATGGGAAGTGTTGGATTCCTCTTCGGAAAAATGGGTGCAATTGGTGTTGATTATGAATTTGTTGACAATTCAGAATCACGGTTACGTAGTGACGATTATGATTATTACAACGAAAATAATGCTATTCAGGACAGCTATACCAGCAGTTCAAATATCAGAATTGGTACCGAATGGAAACTCGATCCCATAAGCTTCCGCGCAGGCTATGGCATTTATGGAAGTCCTTATAAATCAGGAATTAATGATGGCAAAAAAACAATAATGAGCTTCGGTATCGGCTATCGTGAAAAAACATATTATATAGATTGTGCTTATTCTTATTCTAAAGCAAATGAAGATTACTATCTCTATTCAGGTGTTGGCGATCCTGTAAAAAATACGATCACGGGTAGTAACTTCATGATGACTCTTGGTTTTAAATTCTAGGTTAATTTTTTTCAGCATACACCCAATACCTGATATCTTTTATAGATGTCAGGTATTTTTTTGTTTAAAAATTTGGTTTCACAAAAAACATGAATTACTTTTGCCACGCGGTTTAACCAAACGGTTAAATAAAACAGTTAACAAAATGACAGAATTAGATATCTCAACCGAAGCTCAAATAATTCAGGCGGCACGAAAAGTATTTCTCGTTAAAGGATTTGAAGGAGCCCGTATGCAGGAAATTGCTGATGAAGCAGGAATAAACAAAGCGTTACTTCATTATTATTTTCGGTCGAAAGAAAAGCTGTTTCAAAGTATTTTTCAGGAGGCATTTCAACGATTCATACCATCACTATATGACGTTATGCTCTCTGAAAGAACTTTACCTGAAAAGCTCGATTTAATCATTGACCGCTATCAGGAACTGCTATTTGAAAACCCATATTTGCCACAGTTTATTCTTCAGGAAGTAAACCGAAATCCAGAATGTCTGAAAACAATGTTTCAGAAATTTGGAATTCAACCAACTACCTTTATCTCTTTTCTGGAAAAAGAGTTGAATAAAGAAGGAATTACACACATTACTCCTCAACACTTATTGGTGAATATTCTTTCACTCAACATCTTCCCATTCGCAGCAAAACCCATTCTCAACATCATCTTGTTCAATAATAATAAAGATGAATATCTGAAATTCATGAAAGAACGGAAAGAGTATATCAAGTTGTTTATTCACAATGCATTATTTAAGTCATGAGAAAAATAATCATTCTTGCATTTGTCCTTTTAAGCCTGCATTCGTCAGGGCAAAAATCTGATTCACTCACTTTGCCGGCATGCTGGCAAGCTGCGGAGAAAAACTATCCTCTCCTAGGTCAGAAAGAAATTTACACCGAATTATCTGAGGTAAGAACCTCTCTTCTACGTAAAAATTATTTGCCAACCCTTACCCTGAATGCCCAGGCCACTTATCAGTCGGATGTTACAGAACTTCCGATAAAGCTCCCCTTTATTACCATTCCTGAAATGGCAAAAGATCAATACAAAGCTTCACTTGATGTTCAGCAACTGATTTTTGACGGATTTTCTACTCAACGACAAAAAACCGTAGAAAAAACCTCTCTGGAAACAGATAAGCAATCGGTTGAAGTTGAACTTTATAAGGTTCGTGATCGCATAAATCAACTCTATTTTTCCATTCTTCTGATTCAGCAAAACCAAAAAATAATGAAAAACAGCATGGAAGTGCTGGATGAAAAAATTACCAAAGCTCAATCGATGGTAAAAAATGGAATATTGCTCCAAAGTCAGTTAGATGCCTTTATTGCTGAAAAACTAAAGATTAAGCAGAATATCAGCGAATTAAATGAAAATAGAAAAGGACAATTAGGTATGTTAAACGAACTCACAGGGATGAACCTTACAGAGAACACTCAACTTACAGTTCCTGCAATGCCAATAACATCAGAATCGTCAATAATAAATCGTCCCGAACTTGAGCTTTTTAACCTTCAGCAAAACAAGCTCGACTTAACAGGAAAAGTGGTGCAAACCAAAAACTATCCCCGTTTATATGGTTTTGGTCAGGCAGGTTACGGCCGTCCGGGTTTGAATATGCTTTCATCCGATTTTGATACGTACTATTTGATTGGAGCAAAACTAAGCTGGACTCTGTGGAACTGGGGACAAACCAAAGGAGAAGTAAAAACGTTCCAGCTTCAGAAGCAATTGATTCAGAAACAAAAAGAGGCGTTTGAACAAGGAATAAGAGCAAATCAACAACGTGATAAAGCTGAATTCGAAAAATTCAACCTACTCATTGAAAATGATATGGAAATCCTTTCACTTCGTAAACGTATTCGTCAAACATCTTCATCACAATTCGATAATGGAACCATAACATCTGCCGATTATGTACAGGATCACAATGCTGAAACACAGGCTGCCATCCTGCTTGAAACACATAAAATACAGCTCCTCAAAGCAAAGTATGATTACTTACAAAATACAGGAACTGAAATTCAATCGAAATAAATCATAAGCAATTAAACAGATATGAAAACATTTACATACATATTGTTTGCAGGAATTTTATTGGCTTCCTGCAATAAATCAAATGAAAAATCAGATGCTTACGGAAATTTTGAAGCCACGGAAATAACTGTTTCTTCGCAGGTTGCTGGTGAAATTCTAAGCTTTAATATTAATGAAGGACAACAGGTAAATGTAGCAGATTTGATAGGAATAATCGATACTGTTGATTTTTCTTTAAAATACAATCAGTTTCTTGCCCAAAGAAACGCATCTGCTACAAAAATCGAAAATATTCAGGCTCAAATTTCACTTCAGGAAAAACAAAAAGAGAATCTGCTGAAAGATCAGGCTCGCATTCAAAAAATGTACTCCGATGGAGCTGCAACCCAAAAACAACTTGACGATATCAATGGTTCTGTAGATGTTATTAAACGTCAACTCAATGTAACTCAAACTCAATTTCCCGCTGTAAATCAAGAGTTAAAAGCGATGGATTTACAACTTCGTCAGATAGAATCTTCTCTCTCAAAATGCAGAATCGTTGCACCCGTTCAAGGTACAGTTTTAACAAAATATGCTGAAGCCGGTGAAATTACAGCACCCGGAAAAGCTCTCTTTAAGCTTGCAGATTTATCGCAAATGGAACTAAAAGTTTACGTGAGTGGAGACCAACTCTCATCCGTTAAAATAGGAGCCAATGCAGAAATTCTTTTCGATTCAGGAAAAGATAAAATGGAGAAAACAACAGGAACAATCAGTTGGATTTCTGACAAAGCCGAATTCACTCCGAAGATCATTCAAACCAAACAAGAGCGCGTTAATTTAGTTTATGCTGTGAAAGTGCTCGTTAAAAACGATGGTCGGTTGAAAATCGGAATGCCTGCCGAAGTAAACTTTATTCATTAACCCTAAATTCCTGAATCATGAAAAAGATACAATCTCTCATTCTTATTTTTGTGCTTTCACTGGGTTCATCTGTAAACCTAATCGCACAATCTTATAAAACAGACGACATTGTTGGTATTTGGTTAAACGAAGAAAAAGAAGGTCGTATTGAAATATATAAAAGTGGAAATCAATATTTTGGAAAGATTATCTGGCTAAAAGAACCGAATGATAAAGAAACCGGTAAACCTAAAGTTGACAAAAAGAATCCAGAAGCCAAATTACGGAATATCCCTATTCTTGGTCTTGTAGTGATGAAAAAATTTAAATTCAATGGAGAAAGTGAATGGGAAGATGGCAGCATTTATGATCCCAAATCAGGAAGTACTTACAACTGCTACATCCAGCTCGAAAACCGAAATACGTTAAAAGTAAGAGGGTACGTTGGCAAATCGTGGATGGGACTTGGTCGCACAACTCACTGGACAAGAATTAAATAAATAAAACACGTGAGCACTTTTGCAATAGAAACACATTCTATATCTAAAAACTACCAATCTGTTAAAGCTCTCCAAAATATAAATCTCAGTGTAAAACGGGGAGAGCTTTTCGGACTGATTGGGCCGGATGGAGCAGGAAAAACCAGTCTCATCCGTATCCTCACCACATTGCTTTTGCCTGATGGGGGTACTGCCACTCTTGACGGTCTGGATGTAGTGAAAGATTACAAGGAAATCCGTAAACACATAGGCTATATGCCGGGAAGATTTTCTCTTTACCAGGATTTATCGGTGGAAGAGAATCTAAACTTTTTTGCCACCATTTTCAACACAACGCTCGAAGAAAATTACGACCTTATAAAGCCTATTTACAGCCAGATAGAACCTTTTAAAACCCGTCGTGCTGGTGCTCTTTCAGGTGGTATGAAACAGAAGCTTGCTCTAAGTTGTGCATTAATACACAAGCCCTCTGTTTTAATACTGGATGAACCTACAACTGGCGTTGATGCTGTTTCGCGTAAAGAATTCTGGGAAATGCTCCGCGAATTGAAGAAAGAAAATATTACCATTCTGGTTTCTACTCCTTATATGGATGAAGCAACACTTTGCGAGCGCATTGCATTAATTCAAAACGGAAAAATAATGAGTGTAAATACTCCTGAAGAGATTGTAAATGCCTTTCCTCTTCCAATTTTTGAAGTAAAATCAGCCAACCTTTATCAGCTTTTACTTGATTTGAGAACTTTTAAACATACTCATTCTGTACATCCATTTGGAGAATTTCTCCATTTTACACCCGGAAAAGATCTTAACAATACAGAAACTGCTTTAAAGGAATTTCTGAAAGAAAAAGGACATTCAGAAATAGTGATTCGTCAAACACGGGCAAACATTGAAGATTGTTTTATGGAGCAGATGAATCAAAGTGTATTAAACGATTCTCAACAATAAAAACAAAAGATAATAATATGCAAAGCAATGAAAATGTTATTGTTGTAAAGAATCTGGTTAAAAAATTCGGATCGTTTATTGCCAACGATCACTTAAATTTCGAAGTAAAGAAAGGCGAAATTTTCGGTTTTTTAGGAGCAAACGGAGCCGGAAAAACCACTGCAATACGTATTTTGTGCGGTCTTTCTAAACCAACATCCGGAGAAATACATGTAGCTGGATATGATGCATACACGCAAACCGAGCTCATTAAACGAAATATCGGATACATGAGTCAGAAATTCTCTCTTTATGAAGATCTTACGGTGAAAGAAAATATTGAGTTTTACGGTGGCATCTATGGCCTTTCCAAAAAGCAGATTGAAGAACGAATGCAATCGCTTTTTGACCGCATTGAACTCCATCATGCTAAAAATAAGCTTATCCGCGATATTCCACTAGGCTGGCGACAGAAACTTGCATTTATGGTTTCCATCTTTCATAATCCGGCCATTGTTTTTCTGGATGAACCAACCGGAGGAGTTGATCCCATTACACGTCGTCAGTTCTGGGATTTAATTTATGAAGCATCTCATAAAGGCATCACTATTTTTGTAACTACACATTATATGGACGAAGCCGAATACTGCAATCGCGTTTCCATAATGGTTGACGGGAAAATTATGGCTCTGGATACACCAGCCGGGCTTAAACAACAATTCGAAGCTCAAAGCATGAACGACGTTTTCCTTAAACTGGCCCGTAATGCAAAAAATAGCGAATAAAACTGGCAAAAAACAATCACATGAAAGCATTTATTGGATTCATTATCAAAGAATTTCGCCATATTTTCCGCGACTATCGTACCATGGCAATCCTTTTCGGAATGCCGTTTGTACAGATTCTTATTTTCGGATTTGCCATTACAACTGACATTAAAGATGCAAACATCGCAATCCTTGATCAATCACACGATCAGGAAACACGCCAGATTATCCAAAAACTTATTTCTTCGGGTTATTTCAAGCTTGCATCATCAATCAAAAATGAAAATGAAATTCCTGAAATTTTCAAACGAGGGAACATTAAATTGGTTGTGATTTTTGAAAAAGATTTTGCGTCTGCCCTTGAAAAGGATCACAAAGCAAATATCCAACTTTTAGCGGATGCTTCGGATCCAAATACGGCCAAGCTTTTAACCAGTTATGCGAGCAATATTATCAATGATTATCAACGAGAAATGTATCGGGAACTAAAGCTTCCATACCAACTGAATCCAGAAGTAAAAATGCTTTATAACGAAGAAATGAAGAGCGTGTATATGTTCGTTCCCGGTATCATCACCATTTTATTGATGTTGATTTCGGCAATGATGACTTCTATCTCTATTGCCCGGGAAAAGGAGTTGGGAACCATGGAAATACTCTTGGCTTCGCCTCTAAAACCTTTACAAATCATTATCGGAAAGGTCATTCCGTATGTGTTTATCTCGTTTATGATTGCGATTATTATTCTGACTTTAGGTGTTACGGTTTTCGGAATGCCGATAGTTGGTAGTCTGGCTTTGTTATTAACCGAAAGTCTTTTATTTATCATTATGGCACTTTCGTTGGGGATATTTATTTCAACCGTCAGCAAAACACAACAGGTAGCGATGATGCTTTCCATGTTTGCACTGATGCTTCCCACAATCCTTTTATCCGGTTTTATTTTCCCAATTGAGAATATGCCGCTTCCTCTTCAGTTGTTCAGCAATCTGATGCCACCGCGCTGGTTCATCATCATCATTAAAGACATAATGCTAAAAGGTAGCGGAATAGAATATATCTGGAAAGAAACCTTGATTCTACTGGGGTTTACTATTCTGTTTATTTTCCTGAGTTTAAAAAAGTTTAAAATTCGCTTAGCATAGAAAAGGAGATAGAGACGTGAGAATAATCATCATCATGCTAAAAAAAGAGTTCCGGCAAATTTTCAGAAACCGGAGCATGTTACCTATGATATTTGTTTTGCCTGTAGTACAACTTCTTGTGCTATCGTTTGCTGCAACATTTGACATAAAAAGCATCCGGATTCATATTGTGAATCAAGATCATACCTCCGTATCACGAGAGTTAATCCAGAAATATCAAAGTTCTCCGTTTTACAAAATTTCCGGATATTCAGAATCTTATAAAGAAGCTGAAGACAAATTAAGAACTAATAAAACAGATATTGTTTTAATTATTCCGAAATATTTTGAAAAAGATCTTATTAAAGAAAATGCTGCTCCACTCCAATTTATTGTAAATGCCATCAACAGTAGCGCTGCCGGAATAATTCAGGCATACTCGCTTTCTATTGCAATGGACTTTAATAAAAACTTTGTGGAACAGAAAAGTGGCATTACTATTACCGAACCTTTCAACATAAATTATTCATATTGGTATAATCCGGAGTTAAATTATAAAACGTACATGGTTCCCGGCATCTTAGTTTTACTGGTTACCATTATCAGTATGTTTCTTTCTGCCATGAATGTTGTAAGAGAAAAAGAAATTGGAACCATCGAACAAATCAATGTTACTCCAATCAGTAAATTCCAGTTTTTACTAGGTAAATTATTGCCATTCTGTTTTATAGCATTGTTTGAACTTGCATTGGGACTCACTGTTGCCCGTTTTGTTTTCAATATTCATATTCTGGGAAGCATTCCTTTGATTTTCGGGGTAACGCTGATTTATGTTGTAGCTGTTATCGGATTAGGACTGTTTATTTCCACTCTTACCAACACCCAGCAACAAGCAATGTTTATTGCATGGTTTTTCATGGTAGTATTTATCATGATGAGCGGATTGTTTACGCCTATTGACAGTATGCCCGACTGGGCTAAAAACCTCAATGTGATTAATCCGATTGCCTATTTCATTAAGATAATCCGCATGGTTATACTAAAAGGTTCCGGTTTTTCCGAAATTTCAAAAGAGTTTTATGCCTTGTTGATTTATGCTTTTTGCTCCATGAGCTTTGCAGTAGCCCGTTACCGGAAAAAAAATTAAAAAACAGAGCTGATTTAAGAGTTGTGTTTTCTTGCAAACATCGACCTTTAAATCAGCTCTGTATCTCCCCGAAAAGGATTTTTAAAAATCTACCTTACCGGATATTTTTTAAAAATCTCTTCTGATTTCATCAGAATATCAACATATTGGGATCTTTTATAGGTAAATGGATCTTTGGTGTTTTTCTTTGACAACTTACCACGGAATGCATCTATATTTTTGTAATTTTTCTTTTCCATCCACTCTTTTATTTCGTTGAGGATGGTTGTGATTTGTCCGATGCCATTTTGATAGAGAGTACTTACTACCTGAATACTATCAGCCCCTGCAAGTATCATTTTTATAGCATCGTTACCTGTGTAAATTCCACCTGAGCTACAAATATATCCGCGCATATTTCCATGCAAAATTCCTGCAAAACGCATTGCCAGTTTGTTATCATCGGCATTGCTCAGGCTGTAATTGTAAAAATGTTTTTCTGTATCCGGATCAATATCAGGTTGAAATAAACGGTTAAACAATACAAAACCATCAGCACCTTCGGCATACATCTGTGAGCAAACATTCAATACATTTACATAGAATGGGCTCAATTTTACACTAATTGGAATATTCACCACTTTACGAACCTGACTAACAATTTCAACTTGTTCAGCAATGATGGTACGTGCATCGCGGTCATAATCCTGGGGGGTTGTATAGAAATTAAGTTCTAGTGCATGCACGCCTGTTTCCTGAATCATTTTGGCATATTCAGTCCATGTTTCATCATAAATACAGTTTAAACTTGCAATAATAGGGATATTAACTGCTTCGCGGGCTTTTTGCAGATGATATAAATGCTCCTGAGGACCCGCATGCTCCAAGTTTGGAAACAGGCGAAGCATCTCCGCATTACGTTCACTATACTCGCTCATTTCTTCCTCGAGCTGAAGATTTTCGAGCTGAATTTGTTCTTCAAACAGAGTTTTATAGACGATTGCAGAAGCACCCGCATCTTCCATTCGTTTCACCTTATCGATATCGGTTACCATATTGCTGGCACCAACAATTACAGGATTTTTGAGTTCAATACCCATGTACTGGGTAGATAATAGGCTCATAATATACCTCCTTCTTTGATTTAAGGTTGTTTGTTAAGGGGATTATATACTTAACAAATATATGCAAAAAAGGCTTGTATTTACAGCGTGCTTCTATTAATTATTTTCAATTGTCTCTGTATGAATATTTATCATAATTCCCGGAATACGGTTTTGTAGTTTATTTTCCAATATATCACATTGATTATGTGCTTCTTCCAACGTAATATATCCAGGCATGATTAAATGGAAATCAGCAAATTGTTGGTTGCCCGATTTTCGTGTCCGTAAATCATGATATTCATATCCTGATTCCGAAATTATCTCTTTAATTACATTTTGTTCTGATTCTGAAAGAGATACATCTAGTAATGGGGAGTACGCTCTTTTCAGCAAAGAATATGATTCTTTTATAATTAATAAGGCAACACCTATTGCAACAATAGGATCGAGCCAATATAAACCTGTAAGATAGATTAATACTAACCCCATTGCAACTCCTATTGAAGTATAAACATCTGTTTTTAAATGTAATGCATCTGCTTCCAATGCAACAGAACCTGTTTCTTTAGCAACCTTGTATAATCTGCGAGATACCAAAATATTTACAATTGCAGAAACAGACATTACTACAAATCCTATTCCAATCTGCTCAATACCAGATGGATCCAACATTTTTTTAATCGCTTCATAAATAATCCAGCCGGCAGCAATAAAAATCAGAACAGCCTCAATTACACCTGATATATTCTCATACTTTCCGTGACCGTAAGGGTGTTTCTCATCTGGAGGATTGTCTGACACTCTCACCGAAAAAAATGCAATAATTGCAGCCAATAAATCCATCATGGAGTGAATAGCTTCAGAAATAATACTTACGGAACCACTCATAATTCCGGCAATAAATTTTAGTAAAATCAAAAATGTGTTTGAGATAACAGAGAGTCGAGCTACACTTACTTTCTTATTCATTGTGGATTATTTTCAACAAAACTATAACGGACTAAGAAACTGAACAAAAAGAGTTATTACCAGATATTAACAACAAAAACAATACTTGAAAACAAGTTGTACCAAAGTAAATTCTAAGTAATCCTGAGTCATTCCACAAATACTCTTCCTGATCCATTAACAGGTTAATAAACAAACGAATCTGATAAGCCGTAACCCCGTTTTAATTTTTCGTACTTTTGAAAGCAACTATGAAGCCAGACCCTGTAGAAAAAGAGTGCATTTCTTGCTTGATTTGTCCTAACAAATCCATCTTATTCAGTGCATTGAATAACGAAGAGCTTGCTTTTTTGAACAGTCATAAAAAACAATTGATCGTAAAAAAAGGAGGAATTGTCGTTTGTGAAGGAGAAGTTGTTTCGCGATTGATCTATCTGAAGCAAGGACTCCTTAAATTATACAAACAGGAAAAGTCAAGTTCTGAGCAAATATTAGGAATTACGAAACCTTTTGACTTTGTCGGTTTTCTGTCGGTTTTTTCCAATGAACAGCATCCGTTCTCTATTGCTGCAATTGAAGATTCGGCAGTATGTGCTATCGATATAGACTGCATCAGGCAACTTATCCGTCAAAACGGGGAATTCGCTTTAAAAGTGATTGAGAGTATGAGTAAAATTTCAGATCAGTTGCTGGTTACTCATTTTGAGCTTAACAGCAAAAATCTTCGTGGACGAATAGCCTACATACTGCTCTATCTCTCAGAAAACATCTACAAAAAAGCAGAATTTGAGCTTCCTATTTCCCGTAAAGAAGTTGCAGAACTAATCAATATGACTACCGAAAATGTGATTCGAATTTTATCGGAATTTAGAAAAGATAAGGTGATTGATATTGATGGAAAGACTATTCGCATTCTTCATCCGGAGTTATTGCGAAAAATCAGTGAATCTGGATGACACTCCTTATTTCTTTACGGAAGAAATAAGCAACTATCACCGTAGCTCAAAAAACGAAAATTATGTTCCAGAGCATATTGATAGGCATCTTTCCATTGATTTCCAATCATAGCAGAAATAAGTAAAAGTAGTGTGCTTTTGGGCTGATGGAAGTTGGTAACAATCCCTTTTGCCAGTCGGAATCGATAGCCCGGAGCAATCATCATGCGCGTATATCCATGAATTTCATCACTTTCCTGCTCTTCCATCCATTTTAACAATTGCATCAACGCATCTTTGGGATCAACCTTTGCCGCTTCGGGAAGCGAATAGGCATCCCATTGCTCTACTTCGAGCTGGGTATAAAATGAAAGCGGTTCTGTTTTCAGTTTTGCACCAAACCAAAAAAGCGATTCGAGTGTACGCATACTGGTAGTTCCCACCGGAATTACACGTTTTGCATCAATCAACTGTTCAACCAACGAACGTTTCACAATAATTTGTTCGGCATGCATCTGATGATCACCGATTTTTTCGGTTGATACTGGCTTAAAGGTTCCGGCACCCACATGCAACGTAAGGTAATTACGTTGAATACCTTTCAAATTAAGTTCTTCCATCACTTTTTTCGTAAAATGCAAGCCGGCAGTGGGAGCCGCTACTGAACCATCGTGCTTTGCATAAATGGTTTGATAGCGTTCTTTGTCAGCTTCGTTGGTTTCACGATGAATGTATGGGGTAAAGGAATTTTTCCGGCAGCTTCGATAATTTGTGCAAGGGTAAGGTTTTCATCCCACGAAAAACGAATCAACCAGGTATCATCCACAGCTTTAATGCGTTCTGCTTTTAACTCAACTTGTTGACTATTGATTTCGAGCATTTTTGAAAGAGAAGTTTCTTTCCAGCGTTTGTTATTTCCGATATAGCATTTCCACACCGAGCTTCCTTTGGTTTGAAACGCCAGTTGTACTTCCGGTGTCGGAAAAATCGGTTCAAGGCAAAATATTTCAATCGTTGAGCCTGTTTCCTTTGTGAAAAGCAAACGAGCACGAATAACCTTTGTGTTATTAAACAATAGTAAATCTTCTTGTTCCAGATGATTCGGAAGATTTGAAAAGTGATCTTCTGAAAGAGTTCCCTGTTTCAGCACCAGCAGCTTCGATTGATCACGCCGAGGCAACGGAAACAAAGCAATTTGTTCGTCAGGAAGAAAATAATCAAAGTCAGAAATAGAAATTTGCGTTGGATGAAGAATTTCACTCATACTTAAAAAATGTCGGAAATATCAATTTGATTACCATAAACTAGCTGAACATCAACCGGATCAAGTACATCCAAGCACTTAATTTTATTGGTTGAAGGCTGATACCAAAGTTCGACAAAAAAATCGTTCATCAGAAAGAGCTTTACAATGAACTCATCATTCTGCTTAACACAAAGCTCCTCTCCTTTTTCAAGGAGATACAAAAGCTTGTCGATCATGCAGAGCAGTTCAAAATCCTCTTTCGATATTCGTGTACTATATAACATAAATTTTTAAAGTCCCTTACAGGCGTATGGTTACCTAAAATAAACAGCAAAGATCGGGAAAAGTTTGAGATTGTAAGAAAGTACTAAACATTCATTAAAATATTTACAAAAGCTCTTTCATCATTTAAGTTGTGAAATCCTTTTTTCTCTCGTACTTTTGCAGGTTCAACAGCACTAATTCAGCATATTGATTATCAGTAGTGTTTTATCAAGAGAATGAAAAAATCGTATAGTGAACGTAAAATAACCATCATACTGATCTTCCTGTCAGTAGGATTTATTTACCTTGCCCGTTTATTTTATTTACAGGTGATTGACAATTCCTATACACTTGAGGCTAATCGGAATACACTTCGCTATATTACCCAATATCCTGCCCGCGGTTTGGTATATGACCGCAATGGGAAGCTGCTTGTGTATAATGAATCGGTATATGATGTGATGGTAATTCCACGTCAGGTTAAAGAGATGGATACGCTCGGATTTTGCCATCTACTGGGTATTTCCAAAGAGGATTTTGACAAAAATTTAAAAAAAGCTCGTGATTATTCTCCCTTCACTTCATCTATTCTTGTGAAACAGATTTCAAAAGAAACCTACGGAACCCTTCAGGAGAGACTGTTTCAATATCCGGGGTTTTATGTTCAGCCGCGTACTCTTCGCAAGTATCCCAAACCCATTGCAGCACACGTACTTGGATATATTGGTGAAGTTAACGACCGGGTTATAGAGAAAGATCCTTACTACCGTCCCGGCGATTACATTGGAATGAACGGTCTGGAAAAATATTACGAACCTATTTTGCGCGGACGTAAAGGCATGCGTATCATTATGGTAGATGTGCACAACCGTGAAAAGGGAGGGTTTCATAACGGAGCCTTCGATACAGTAGCAATCTCTGGAGAAAATCTATATAGCTCCATTGATGCCGATTTACAGGAATATGGCGAAAAACTGATGCAGAATAAGAGAGGAAGTATTGTGGCTGTTGACCCTTCTACCGGAGAAATTCTGGCATTGATCAGCAGCCCGGGCTATGATCCCAATCTGCTAGTTGGGCGTGTTCGTGGACAGAACTACGCAAACCTGTTGAAAGATCCGAGAAAACCTCTTTTCGACCGAGCCTGTATGGCCTTGTATCCTCCAGGTTCCATCTTTAAAAGTGCTCAGGCAATGGTGGCCTTGCAGGAAGGAGTGATTACTGAAAACACAGGATTTGCCTGCGATAAATCGCTTGTTAACTGCCATAACCACCCTTCAGCAGGCGATTTAAAAAGTGCCATTAAAATGTCATGTAATCCTTATTTTTACCAGGTTTTTCGTCGCATCATCATGCAGGGAAAATCGGGTAACCGTAATATTGATAGTCGGTTGGGGCTTGCTGAATGGGATGAATATATGAAGAGTTTCGGACTAGGTCAGCGACTGGATATCGACCTTCCTACTGTAAAAAAAGGATATATTCCTACCCCTGAGTTTTATGACAAATGGTACGGTAAAGAACACTGGAACTTTTACACTATCTTTTCGCTCAGTATCGGACAAGGTGAAGTAGGAATGATTCCTTTGCAGATGGCTAATCTTGCAGCCATTTTTGCTAACCGGGGCTATTACTATACTCCGCATCTGATTCGTGGAATTGGTCAATCAAAAATCATCCCTGGTATTTTCAAGGAAAAACACAAAACTAAAATTAACGATAAGTATTTCAAGGTGATTGCAGACGCGATGTACGAAGTGGTGAATGAACCGGGAGGAACTGCCCGCATGGCTCGTATCGACAGCGTTATTGTATGTGGAAAAACCGGAACCGTTCAAAATCCGCATGGTGAAGACCACTCTACTTTTATCGCATTTGCACCAATGCAGAATCCCAAAATCGCTATTTCCGTTTACGTGGAAAATGCTGGTTGGGGTGGTATATGGGCAGCTCCTATCGCCAGTTTGATGATTGAAAAATATCTCAAACGCGATGTAAAACGCAAACCGCTTGAAGAACGAATGATTAACGCAAACCTCCTGTACCTGAAGTGAGAAACGAAACCAACATATTCCGGAACATCGACTGGTGGATCATTGGCATTTATATGGCATTGGTTTTTATCGGCTGGTTGAATATTTATGCCGCGGTATATGACGAACAACACCAAAGCATTTTCGACTTCAGTCAAAGCTATGGAAAGCAACTTATATGGATTATTACCGGATTTGCGATAGGACTTTTTATTTTATTGATCGACTCCAAGTTCTTTTCTCAATTTGCGTACGGTATTTACGGCATTTCTATCTTACTTCTGATTGCCGTTTTGATTGCCGGACAAGAAGTTTCGGGAGCCAAAGCATGGTTTGTAATCGGAAGCTTTAAGCTACAACCATCAGAAATAACCAAGTTTGCCACGAATCTTGCAATAGCTAAATACCTGAGTTCCATTGATATTGACATGCGTAAGATAAGCACACGCATTACAGCAATTTTTATTTTTTTGATCCCGACAGCCATCATTCTTTTACAGAACGATACTGGTTCGGCAATGGTTTACGCAGCATTTGTATTTGTGATGTATCGCGAAGGACTGTCTGGAAACATCTTGATTCTTGGACTAATCGCAATGGTATTGTTTGTACTTGCATTGTTGATAAATCAGTTTGTACTGATCGGAATTGCCGCCGGAATTTTAGCCATCCTTTTCTTTTTCATGCGCCGCAATACCCGTAATATCATTACACTGATTTCTATTTTAGCAGCTATTTCTGCTTTTACCCTTACTGTTGATTATCTTTTCGATAATGTTCTCGAAGATCATCAACGTTCGCGTATCAATGTGTTGCTGGGAAAAGAACTTGATCTGAAGGGAGCTGGTTATAACGTAAACCAGTCAAAAATTGCAATCGGATCCGGCGGATTTATCGGCAAAGGGTTTTTACAAGGTACTCAAACTAAATACAACTTTGTTCCGGAGCAAAGTACCGACTTCATTTTTTGCACTGTTGGTGAAGAATGGGGATTTATCGGCACATCAATTGTAGTCGGACTTTTCCTCTTTTTACTGATCAGAATTATAATCCTTGCCGAACGGCAACGATCTCGCTTTGCACGAATTTATGGTTATGGAGTAGCGTTAATTTTATTTTTGCATTTCCTGATTAATATTGGAATGACTATTGGATTACTTCCTGTTATCGGAATTCCGTTACCATTTATCAGTTATGGAGGCTCGTCTCTCTGGTCCTTTACTGTTCTGCTCTTTATCTTTATCAAGCAAGATTCGAATAGATTAAATCTGATTTAACCTGTTGATCTGTTATTTTGTATTAATTCATAAACTCATAAGAAAATCTAAGACAAGACTTCGCATAATATTCATTATTTTCTCTACTGAACGGTAAATAAACTTGCATTGAACAATTTCAGGACTTGCTACAAAGCATAAAATGTTTGTTTCGCGCTAAAAGCACTATGTTAAATATTAAAAACACTCAATAAATATTGTTAAAAACCATTCTTTTTACGATTTGTTAATCCAAACTTAATATATTTGTACTTCTCTAAAATATACCTTTGTAAAAATGTTTAAACACAATCTTTTACAGGCAAAATACACATACCAAATAAAGCTGAAAAAATAATCAGATAACAAATTTTTAAAACATATGAAAACAAACATTTACGCATGTAAGCCTAAATTTTGGGCGGGGATTAGCATCCTCTTATTTTTTGTTTTGCTTTTCTCGGGAGGGAAGAGTTGGGGGGCTACAATTCATTCAAATGATTGTGCTACTGCAACCTCAAATTGGACGTTCACTAATGGAGGAACTAGTGTTGCAATCCAACAATCTGGATACTGGCTATTAGATGATGTTGGTGATTTTATTATCTCACAATCATTTGATGTTTCCTCATATACTAATCTCACATTGGCATTTCAGGTTGCAACGTATGGTTCCGGAACAAATCATTCATGCAAGGTAGAATTTTCTACAGATAATGGTTCAACGTGGAATGCAACTACTTTTACTTCTGCAACACCAACTTCATCTACCTTCGTTACAGCTGGAACATGGAATATTGGAACTATTAGTTCAACTCAATTTAAACTAAGATGGTCTTCTCCCAGTGGTGGAAGCAAAGGTGTAAGAGTTGACAATATTTCTTTACAAGGAACATCATCTGGACCTTCTGTTACTGTTGGTACAATTACAGCCTTTAGCAATCAAACCGTAAACACAACCTCTTCAGAAAAAAGCTACACAGTTTCCGGAGTTAATTTAACCGATAATATTTCAATCATACCTCCTACTGGTTTTGAAATCTCTACAACCTCAGGTGTTAGTTTTGTTGCTACAAATCCAATAACCCTTAATCAATCCGGGGGTACTGTTGCTTCAACAACTATTTATGTACGATTTAAACCCACTGCTGTTCAGGCTTATTCAGGCAACATTACTCACACCACAACAGGTGGAAATAACCCTAATGTTGCAGTAAGCGGGACTGGTATAGCTCCTGCAAATCCAGCAACATTTACAGCAACAACAAGCTCTTCAACACAAATAAATCTAGCATCTACGGCTAATTCGAACGGAAATGATATTGTAGTTATTTTTAATAGCACAGGAACATTTACAACACCAACCAATGGAGTTGCTGCTGGCAATATCGGAGATGCTTTTGTAGGTGGTACTATTCTCTATAAAGGAAGTCCTGCCTCATTAACTAATCACACAGGATTAACTCCAAGTACAGCATATTATTATAAAGCATTTTCTTATGATGCTTCTAATTTTTATTCGTCAGGTTTTGCTGCAAATGCTACAACGAATGGTATTGATGCTCCCATTGCAACTGCAGCGGATAATGTAACAAGCAATAGCTTTACAGCAAATTGGGGGACAGTAGCCGGAGCTAGCAGTTATAGATTAGACGTTTCTTCTGTATCAGACTTTGGGTTAACTATTAATGTAAGTGAGAATTTTACGAATTGTATCGCAGGATCTCATGCAACTCCAGACGGAACTAATATTTCAAGCAATTTAGATACTTATTTGCAAAGCTTAGGATGGACTGGCACATCCATATATCAGGCTGGTGGTGAAATTAAACTTGGAGCCTCAAGTACAAAAGGCTCAATAACTACAAAAACCATTGATTTATCTGCAAATTCAGGTAATGCCACATTGACTTTTGACTTAGCAAAATATGGTTCAGATGCTACAGTTGTACAAGTATTTCATGCTACAGATGGTACAACATTTAATCAGGTAAATACCGATATTACCGCTCCTGCTACAATGACAACACAAACCATAAGTATTACGGGTGGAACTGCTAATTCTAAAATAATGATTGCTGCAAAAAATGCTTCAAGCAATCGATTTTATCTGGACAATATCAACATTAAACAAGAAAATGCTACTGCTATTTTAAGTGGATATAATGACCTTACTGTAAATGGAACAAGTCAATCTGTGTCAGGGTTAACCCCAAATACAAATTATTATTACCGTGTTAGAGCGTATGGTGCTTCTGGTGCAAGTATCAATTCAAATGCTATTTCGGTTAATACACTTGCTTCAGCCACATCTCAATTTACAGGAGCAACTTCTAACAATTGGGAAATTGCTTCAAATTGGGATAATGGAGTTCCAGGATCAACGACGAATGTAACCATACCGGGAAGCATAAGTAATTATCCAACGATAACAAGTACGGCGACCATAGCCAGTTTAACCTTGGAAAGCGGGTCATCCATCATTGGAGAAGAAAACCTGACAATCACGGGAACCACAACATATAAGAAAGACATAGATGCAAGCAAATGGCATCTGATTTCTACGCCGGTATCTACCGGAGTAACTGCAGCAAACTTCCAGCCAACAACGGGTAACGGATGGCTCAGAAACTATACAGATGGCACAGGCTGGGGTGGATATATAAATGTAACTACCACACCGATAGCAGTAGGCAAAGGATATGCACTCTATCTGGAACAACCCAAATCAGTAGTATTAACCGGAGCATTGAACAATGGGAATTACAATTTACCATTAGCTTATGGAACCAATGGCTGGAATATGTTAGGAAATCCTTATGCATCAGGAGTTGATTTTGCTCTTGCAACCAAAACCAATGTATCAAACAATACAATGTACTTGTGGGATCAAGCATTTGCAGTTGCGAATGCAGGCGGATATGTGAGCTACAATACCAATTCGAGCGTAGGAAATGCACCGGGAGTAACCAGTGTAATACCAGCCTTCCAGGGATTCTTTGTAGAAGCTACAGCAGCAGGTTCGGTACAGTTTGCTAATTCAAACCGTACTCATAATGCACCTGCATTCTACAAGAGCGGAAGTAGTACCGAAATCATCACCCGCATGAAAGTAAACAATGCACAAGGTTACACCGATTACTTTGTAGTATGCCAAAACCCATCAGCAGGCAACGGATACGAAAGCTATGACTCGAAGAAATTCCTGGCAGGCACCGAACGTCCTGAAATGTTTGCATATGCAACCACAGGTGAAAAACTGACAATTGATGCAATAGAAACCGTACCACAAATCATACCGATGAGTGTAATTGTACCACAGGCTGGTCAATTAACCTTCACCGCTTTCGAATTTGATAACAGTACAGTAAGCATTAAATTGGAAGATAACCAGACAGGATCATTCATTGATCTAAGAACACAGCCAAGTTATAGCTTCAGTGCAATTCAGGGCGAAAACAACAATCGTTTCTTCCTGCATATAGGCAATACAACCGGAATTGAAGAAAATAACAATAACGGCTTTACCAGTATCACCGCCAACGACAAACAGATTGTAGTAACCCCATTTGGAGGAGAAAAGATCAATCGTATTGACGTGGTAGATGCAACCGGAAAACTTTTAAGCAGTGTTAAAGCCAATGGTAACGAAAAAGTAACCCTTTCGGCTAACTTTGCAACCGGAGTTTACATGGTTCGCGTTTATGGCCAAGGAAAAGTGATGACTGGAAAAGTAACAATTTGGTAAACAATTAAAAAAGATACGATATGAAAAAGATGATGAAAATTGCGATAGTAGCTTTTGTAATGCTGGTAAGCAGTACCGGAGTAGCGTTGGCAGATGGCCCCGGGGGTCCCGGCAGTGGTCCTGGCGGAACAGGAACACCAACAGGCGCTCCTCCTATTGGTGGTGGTGCACCAATAGATGGTGGCTTAAGCATTTTGCTTGCTCTGGGTGCTTTCTATAGCGCAAAAACCGTGTATGGCAAATTTAAAAAAGCTTAATTTCACTCTTTAAAAAGAGAAAAGTCTCTCAATAATAAAAGGTCACTTCAAAAAAAGTGGCCTTTTATTGTGAAATATAGATATATTGAACTATATTTGCATTTACCTACAAAATACTTTACAGGTATGGGAATGACCAGATTTATGCTGAAAGAGCTTTTAACTTCTAATCTGCCAAAAATTGGAAAGAAGCATAAAGGCAAAAAACATCGTTATTCATATTATGACGATGATAATAAAAAATCAAATATACTCACAATTAACCTTCCAGATTTTTCAAAGAAAAAAGGCAAAAAACATCATTACTCTTATTACGATGACGATAATAAGAAGACTACCATCTTTAATGTTGAATATACCCATAAAAATGCTCTTCTTTTTTTAAATAGAGGATTAGCAACCATTATATGGGTTTATACGTTATACTATATAGGTGTTCAGCTAATATGGGAACCGAATTTACCCGGTCACTGGTATGGTCGTGGTGATCTTAAAGAAGCAATTTTCTCTGCTGCTTCACTCTTTCTCGGATTTATGTTTTTTATGACGGCTACCCTTATTGATTTAAAGATGAAGAATAAATAATCATCTCCGGATACTGATAAATCTTCATCTGCACTCCGTCGAAACAACCATAGGAAAACAGCCGTACCCAATCTCCCAGATTTGTATAGGTTGTTTTTTCATTTAAGGGGATTTCCAGTGCCATATGCCGATGTCCAAACACAAAGAAATCAATTTCAGGATATTGAAGAAGCATTTCTTTTGCGAAAACAATCTGCCATTCACCACTCTCACCTAAATACAATAAATCTGAATTACTATTTGCAATACGGCTTCGATGTGAAAAATATTCGGCAATCCCTACTCCCCATCGAGGGTGCATACAAGCATAGAGCCATCGGGAAACAGGGCTGGCAAATACTTTCTTCATGAACTTATATCCTTTATCTCCGGGACCTAATCCATCCCCATGACCAACATAAGCAACTTTGTTGTTGATTTGCCAAAATTCCGGACTCTTATGAATCTGCATGTTAAATTCATGAGTAAAATAGTCCTTTGCCCACATATCATGATTTCCATAAAAGAAGTGCATTTCAACCCCTAAATCAGACAATTCAGCAAGTTTGCCAAATAAACGTGAGTAGCCCTTGGGGATAACTTTGCTATAATCGAACCAAAAATCAAAAATATCTCCCAAAAAACAAATAGTATGAGCCTCCGATTGAACTTTTGTCAACCAATGGATCAACAACTTTTCGCGTTCCAGACTTTTCTGTGCATTTGGAGCACCTAAATGACTATCAGAAACAAAGAAAACTTTTTTATTGTGAGGGAGATTAATGTGATGGTTAATGTGCATTTTCGGGAGTGTTTTGTTCAAGTTCCTGTAATTGCTTTAGTTTTTCAAAACGGTTAAGTATTGATTTAAATTTTATAACGTGAGTATTTTGAGGCATCACTTTTATAAGACTATCTCCAATAGAGTGGAAAAGTTCTGTTTCGTCCTCTATACGAAATAAGGGAAGGTTCCCGATTGTTTGATAAAGGCCAAGCATTCCTGACAAATCAGAAGCATGAGCGTTGATAAACATAATTTGTTTCTCCCTTTGTTTTAACCACTCTGAATTGAATTGCTTATCCAGTTGTTTTTTAATTTTCAGATTATCCGGAAGATATTTTTGCTTTTCCCATGTTTCTCCTAAAGAATCAACGAACAAAGCGGCTGTTTTTAGTCGTTTTTGCATTTTTAGAAAATCTTCAGATTCTGTTGATCCTGTAACGCTTGCATTTAATAATAAATCAGGAAGTTTCGTAGTTATTTTGATGGTTTCGGTACTATCCGGAAACAATGTAATTACATGATCATTTACCTTAATGAGTAAAATGGATTTTTGCTTTAATCCGGGGAAAAATTTAAACACCCCATCCTTTTTCAGGATTACAGAATCAAGAGAAACAACCATTTCGGGTGTTAATTCCTGAAGAACTATTTTTTGTCCTGCCGCATTTTCAATAACTCCCTGTATGGTTAATTGTTGGGGATTCTTCTTCTGGTTAAATATGCACGATTGAAAGAGTAAGCCCAACACTAAAACAAATATATATTTTTTCATCACCATCTGTTTTTTTAGCAAAATTAAGTCATATTTCTGTTAGAGGTACATTTTTATCCACAAAACAAAAGAGGCTACCCAAAACAGGCAGCCTCTGAAGGTTTATATTAAGAGGGGTTTACTCACCAACAACTTTTAGGGTTTTAATTTCCCATGTTGCCGATTCTGTTGCCGAACTTTTATATTTAACGGCAAAACGCACATTCGCTTTTCCTAAACAAGAAGCCGGAATCACAGCACTACCACTTCCTACAAATGTCCAATTGTTTCCAGCAGGATAAACAGGGATCGTAATTTGCTCCCATGTTGCAGTCGAAGGATCTCCGGTAGTATAATTTTTTGAAATCCAGAGAGTATGGTTTGTTTGAAGATTTGCTAAATCACCTTTGTTAATAGTATGGCTAAATGAAATGCTTGCTTCCTTGGATATTTGTGTAAGATCAATCGCAGGAGAAATTAACCAGTCTTCATTTTCGTTGTTTACTCCACCTGAGAAACCAGTCATAGTCGCTCCATAAGTTGATCCGGTCCATACTTGTGCACCTGTTACACTTATGCCTGTAAACTGACCCAATGTAGAAGAAAATGCTTCTGAAAAAATTGTGCTTGCATTACTGAATACAAAGTTTCCGCTTAGATCTTTGATATCACGAATAATTACTTGCCATGTGGTACCATATTTTGATAGAATACCAGTTACACAACCTTTTCCGGAAGGAAGTCTTGTACTTGCAAAATTTCCATATTTACTTGAACGAATTACAATTGAGTTTCCTGCATCATCTTTAAAATGACGATCGGTAGCATCAGCAGTTTGAGGAGCAAATTCTTCACCAACTTCATCAAACTGCACACTGTCAAATTTAACTAACATACTCACTTTTGCATCGGTAAGAGTTGGAATTGTAACAATTTCAGGAACAGGAGCCTTTCCGGGCAAACTGTCACGGAAAAGGTGTAATGGGATTTCCGGAGCAGTTAAACGACCTATTGCTCCGTTATACAGTCCACCTAACTGGATAAGTTGGTTATAATCACCCATGTACATATCTTTACATTTAATAAAGACACGTTGTCCAACTTTGAATTCGGTGTAGAGAGATGTTTTATCAAGTTTTAATTCAATCCCTGCAGTAGCATCTTGAATTTCAATAGTCTTATAGAAATTACCTGATTCATCATTTGCAGTTACGATACCCTGAATAACGTAACTTGAATCAATTCTTTTTACCGTGCCCATTGAATGCAAAGCCTTAAGCTGAGCAATTGTCATATTTGAAGGGAAATTAACTTTTGGTACAATTACCGGAGGGGTGTCAAAATCATCTTTTACACAACTCGAAAGGATAATTCCTGCCGCAATCGTCAGGAATCCCCAAATTTTTATTACGTTGCTTTTCATATTCTGTATTTTATTGATTGTTTGCTAATTATATTAAAAACGGAAACCTATATTTAAGAAGTATGTACGACCAAATCCATAGAAATATTTTGGTGGAAATTTGTCGATATTCTTGTTCTCAAAGTCGAAACGTAATTGCTCGAAACCTCCGGTAACCAATTCTGTATTGTCAAGAATGTTTGAAACGCTTAAGTTTACATTGAGGTAATATTTTCCGAAACGTAAGTTTTTACCAATAGATGCATCAAGGGTAAATCCATCATCCATCTTTATTTGTTCAGTAATTGTGTTGATAAGAGGATCTCCGGGACCTAAGTTAGTAATAGCACCTTCAGTACGACGTTCTGGATTGAAATCAAGATAAATCTTTCCGAAATAGTTGAGGTTTGCATTGAAAAACCAATAATTAGAGCTGCGGTAATTAATTCCTAACGAACCAGCGGCTTGAGGAGTTCCACTTACGTAGAAGTTTTTGCAATAGATTGTTTCTGTTGTATCAGGAGCCGCTCCATTTTCAAGAGAAATGGTTGCTGTTGGACGGGAAGTATAACGGAAGTTCCCAAACGCAGCAACTGCTGTAACAGAAATTGTTTGCGTTAATGCAACTTCTGTACCTAATTCCATGCCTTGATGAACTTTGTCAATCCCACTCATTACCTGATTTACAAATGTTTGTTTTTCATCATGGTAGAAACTGCGAAGTTCAACTTGATCCCAGAAATAAGTGTGGTATACTGTTAATCTGCCTTTTACTCTTGGAGTACGAATAATGTAGCTTAATTCACCGGACAGAATTTTTTCACTTGTAAGATCTTTTACATATTCTGATTTTACTCTTGGAGAAATGAATGAATTAATCGCGAAAGGAGCGCGGGTTGTATAAGCTGCATTTGCTACGATGAAATGGCGTCCGGTAATTTTGTAAGTTGCACCAACTTTAATGCCTCCATTCAGAAATGATTTCTTTTCTGAGTCACCGAATGATTCATCAGGATAGCGGCCATTTTTCATCATACCTTCACGCCAGAAACTGGTTGTAGAAAGTTGTCCTGCAACAAATGCATCTAATTTATTGTAGTTGAATTCGGCCTGAGCCCATGCACTTGCGCTTTGGAGATGTGTATAATAGTCATACCCAAATTTATCTCCTTCTTTTACTTTACGGTCAGGATTGTTTAAGTCATTTTGTAGTTTAACTGTATCGCCGTTAAAATCACGTTCAGCAAACTGATCAACATCTAACCAGTAATTAGCTCCCAGAAGGTCATCGATTTCTTTAAAATGATGACCAGTATATTTGCGTAATTCTACACCACCACTCAGTTTGGTATTTTCGTTTAAACGATGATCTAGAATGGAGGTCAGGCTGAATTGTTGTTGGTCATTGCGACGATTTTCAACAATATAACGTGCTGACATTCCGGACATATTTGATAGATAGTTTATTTGGTACATCTTATCCCAGTCAACTTGTGAAACAGCCGGGTTTGTTTGCCAAGCCTGAGTTGCCAGTTGTTTCGAATAATCCGTAGTCATATAGCTGGGAAGATTACGGTAGTAATCCGGGCGTGGATCTGCAGCATTATACCAGTTTAAAGCGGTAGAACCATTATATCCAAAACTATATCCCAGATTTGTATTTAAGTTTGTTTTACTGTTTATTTTCCAGTAATGGCTTAAGATAGCCATAGGCTCATGGAAATCTTTCACGCGAGAATTACGTTTTTCACCATTTTGATAACCCCAGTTCGGATTGTAATAGTTGTCACCCATTAAATCATAAACTTCCTGAGTTGCAGCAGCACGTTGGCCTCTGCGGGTTGGAGATCCTAAGAAAGTAAAGTTAATGCTATGGTTGTTATTTATTTTCTTTTCGGCTGAAAAGAAGTATGCCCATGAATCATTAAATGTACCGTCAATGTATCCTTCATTTCCCCAGCGACGTGAAGCACTGAACGAAAAAGCCCAATTATTTTGCATCAAACCTGTTGAATAAGTAAACATTAGTCGATTAGCGTACGTTCTGTTCGAAAGAGCATACGATACCTTTACCTGTTTACGTTGCAATGAAGCTCGGCTGATAATATTGGTTGCACCACCTATTCCTCCAAATGAGAAAGAAGTTGGGTTCAATCCGTTTACGGCATCCTTATTACGGGTTGCATCATTCAAACCACTCCATTCTGACCAGTTAGGACGACCGTTTTCGGCATCATTCATCAAAATTCCACTCATGTAAGTAGCATTTTCTTCAGAATCATAACCTCTCATGCGGAAGTACGCCGAGCTGAGAGTATAACCTGCAGTGCTTGTAAATACATCACCCGAAGAGTGAAGCAGTCCTGAGACATTTTGGCTGCTGTTGTTATCTTCGTTGTCGAGTGTATTTAGCGATACTTCAGACAAACCACGGTTATCAATTTCATTTGCAGATTTTGACTCAACTTTTAAAGTCAGAATTACATCTTTCAGTTCAACTTTCACAGTTTGAGTTAGAAGATCGAAACCGGTTACTACAACTGTAACAGTATAAGTACCGGCAGCCAGAGGAGTTGACGTAAAACGTCCATCAAAGTCGGTGAGATACTCACCGGAGCCAATTTTGACCAATGCCTTGGCGATTGCTCTTCCATTAGCCTGATCAACAACCTGACCGCTGATTTTTGCTTGTTGAGCAAATACTCCCAAAGGTAAAACCAGCATCAGAATGTAAGAAAGAATTCGTTTCATTCGCTATCGTTTTAGTTATCATTAAATCCTAACCGAATTTTTTAGGGTAAAGGGGTACAAAGTAAAACAATTTTTAGGCATCGAAGTAAACTTTTTTTAGGCATTTAAGACTTTCTTAGCCTAAATTTAATTATCGAGAAGGAAAACAACCTATCTTTGTTGCCCTTTATAAATTTTTAACCTCATGAAAAAGACTTTGTTTGCAGGAATCATCCTTTCATTTCTGCTTATAATTCAGGCAAATGCACAAGAAAAGCAATATAAAGTTGCTTGTGTTGCTTTCTACAACCTTGAAAATCTATTTGATACTATTGATCAACCCGAGGTTGATGATGCAGAATTTCTTCCAAGTGGAAGCTATAACTGGACAAGTGAACGCTATTATTATAAATTGAACCACATGTCGGATGTTATTTCTAAAATTGGTGGAGAACTTGTAAAAGGAGGCCCGATAGTGATTGGTTTTTCCGAAATAGAAAACCGCAGTGTTGTGGAAGATTTGACAAAACAGCCCGCTTTATTACCAGGTAATTATGGGATAGTTCATTATGATTCTCCAGACAGACGTGGCGTAGATGTTGCACTTATCTATCAGCAGGCACATTTCAAAGTACTCTTTAGCAAACCATATCGCCTTACTATTCCAAATAACCCGGATTTTCTAACCCGTGATCAGCTTTTAGTTTCTGGATTATTGGATGGGGAATTGGTTCATTTTATTGTAAACCATTGGCCTTCACGCCGTGGTGGAGAAAGGAGAAGTGCTCCCATGAGAAATGCAGCAGCTTCTTTAACGCGCCATATTGCCGATTCATTGATGAATGCTGATTCTACCGCAAAAATCATCATTATGGGTGATTTAAATGATGACCCGGTAAACAATAGCCTCCGCAAATTTCTTAAAGTAAAAGGAAGCGTGGAAGAAACAAAGTCAGGTGACTTATTTAATCCGATGTATAAATTATTTCGCGATGGAATAGGTTCCTTAGCTTATCGCGATTCTTGGAATCTATTCGACCAAATGATTGTTTCTTATCCTTTGTTAAATGATAATACCGGATTAAATTTTTTTAAAGCCAAAGTATTTAACCAACCATTCCTTACACAAAAAGAAGGGTCTTTTGCCGGTTATCCATGGAGAACTTATGTAGGCACAAATTTCATGGGTGGCTACAGTGATCACTTTCCGGTTTATATTTTCCTCACAAAAGAAAAAAAATAGGCACCTCGGATTAAAGATAATAATTGCCTAAGATACTGTATGTTAACGATATTATCTTAGGCAACTATAAAAAATCCCCTAAATTTCACTTACTTTCAGAAGAACTATTACAATTTCATTTTAATGGTTTCGTTTTCATTATAAAGCTCTATTTTTGCATCTTAAAAATCCACAAAAATATATTGCCGTGTCTGATAGTCTCATCATCATACCTACATACAACGAAAAAGAAAATATCGAGAAAATCATCCGAAAAGTATTTTTACTTGAACATCAATTTGATATTCTGGTAGTTGAAGATAACTCTCCTGATGGAACTGCTCAAATTGTAAAATCGTTGATGACCGAATTTCCTGAGCGTTTACATATTGAAGAACGTAAAGGAAAACTTGGGCTAGGGACTGCCTACATTCATGGATTTCGTTGGGCTCTTGATCATGAGTATGAATATATTTTTGAAATGGATGCTGATTTTTCGCACAACCCGGATGATTTGATAAAGCTTTATGAAGCTTGTCATTCTCAAGGAGCAGATGTAGCAATCGGATCACGTTACATTAAAGGAATCAGTGTTGTATATTGGCCTATGGGCAGGGTCATAATGTCATATTTCGCATCTATTTACGTACGGCTTATTACCCGAATGAGAGTGATGGATACAACAGCAGGATTTAAATGTTACCGAAAAATAGTTCTGGATACAATTCCATTTGATAAAATTCGATTTATGGGATATGCTTTTCAGATTGAAATGAAGTTTACGGCTTGGAAATATGGATTTAAAATTGTTGAAGTACCCATAATCTTTACTGACCGTACAGAAGGAACTTCAAAAATGAGTAGGAAAATTTTCAAAGAAGCGTTTTATGGGGTAATCAGCATGAAGATGAAAAGCTGGTTTAGAAACTATAACCGTTAAATCAAATAAAGTTCCTATCTAAATTGATTTCGGTTGGTACACGGTATCATAATAACTATCTTTACACGCTATTTTTCCAATCAAACTGATATAAGATGCTCAACAGGTTTATCCGGTTTATCGAAGATCAAAAACTGTTTTCACGTGATGAAAAAATACTACTCGCAGTTAGCGGAGGTATTGATTCTCTAGTAATGACAGAGTTATTCCATCAGGCCGGGTATATGTTTGCCATTGCTCATTGTAACTTTCGTTTACGTAAAGAAGAGTCGGACGAAGATGCTCGCTTTGTTCGTGAACTTGGAATGAATTACAATGTACCTGTATTTGAAAATACATTTGATACGGAAATTTACGCTAATAAACGTGGTATTTCGGTACAAATGGCTGCCCGGGAGCTTAGATACAAATGGTTTGATGAAATTCTAAATTCTCAAAATTTCAGTTATTGTGCCACTGCTCATCATCTCGACGATCAAATAGAAACATTTTTTATTAATCTGATGAGAGGAACCGGTATTGCAGGTTTGCACGGAATACAATTAAAGATTAACAATATTATTCGCCCTTTACTATTTTGCACACGAAACGAGATAGAAGAGTTTGCAAATAAGCACAATCTTATCCACCACGAAGATAGTACAAACGCTACCGTAAAATATACCCGTAACAAGATCAGACATCAGCTAATTCCTCTTCTTAAAGAAATCAATCCATCTATTGCCGAAACAATCTCCAAAGAAATTGAACTATTCAGAGAGGCTGAACAAATCTACAAAGAAACTATCCTTTCGAAGAAAACTCAACTTTTAAAACATAAAGGAACACAATCTCTTATCCTGATCGATGAATTAAAAAAGCTTAATCCGATCAAAACTTATCTTTATGAATTTTTGAGCGACTATCAATTTAAAATCTCTACTATCGAAGATATTATTGATGTGTTGGATGATATTCCGGGTAAACAGTTTTTTTCATCAACACATCGGGTAATCAAAGATAGAATAGAGCTTATCATTACCCCAATTTCAGAAAAAGAGGAAGATTTTTCCGGAGTTCAGATTGACGAATCTGATGATCACTTAAGCTTACCCATCCTTTTAAAATGTTGTAAAATTGATCAGCTAAACATCTTTAAAATTTCAAAATCACCTTTAATTGCTTCGCTTGATTTTGATAAACTAACGTTTCCGCTTACTCTTCGTAAATGGAAACGTGGAGATTTTTTCTACCCTTTTGGTTTAAACAAGCGTAAAAAGGTAAGTGATTATTTTTCAGACCATAAATTTTCTATTGCTGACAAAGAAAATACTTGGTTATTATGCTCTGGAGAGGATATTGTTTGGATTGTTGGTCATCGTATTGATGAACGCTTCCGGATTACTACAGAAACAAAGGATATCTATCTGCTTGAAATGGCATAAACATACTGGATACTAATCTATTTTCTTCGTTGTTAAGAGCAGAGTGAAATGTTTTCTTTAACAAAACCCCCGAACAATTGTCCAGGGGTTGTAGGTAGTAAAATAATAACCAACCTATTATTTCACAAGTATTTTTTGTACTCCGCTTTTGTTATTACTGATAACATTTACTAAGTAAATACCTTTTGTCATTCCGCTTAGATCAATCATAGAAGAGCTACCTTGCATTGTTTTATCAATTACAGTTTGTCCAATCATATCGCATACAATAATTCTTGCATTTGAAAGATTTTCCGGAAGCTGAATCATAAACTGACCATTATTAGGATTTGGATAGGCTTTGAATTCAACATTATTGTTTTCAGTTACGGAAGTGCTTACCTGAACTCTTACGTCATCAAGTAATAAAATCCACTGTAAAGGGAGACTAAATGTATGGAAACTGATATAATACTTACCACTTGTTGCAGGTGAAAATGAATAGCTTAGTTTAGTGTAGTTCGGGATTCTTATAAGTTCATTACGATATAACAACCCCCCGTCCATCATTAATGAATCGGGACCGCTACCCCAACGAACTTCAAATTTTTCGAAAGAAGTATCTGGAGCTTGAATAAATGGGTTTGCTTTAATCCAAAAACTAAAGTCATAGCTTTCACCGCCGGTTAATTGTAATGGTGGGGTAAATAACCAGTCATTCATCGGGGTCAGCATTGAAAATGCAGTATGCATAGCTTTTTGACCGGTATGTGCATTGTTAGGATTTGTTGCATTATTGGTAATCACATCCCAGCAATAAGATTGTTCGTTGCCGTTTTCAATAGTCCATCCCAAAGGATAATTAAATCCTGTAGAAGGAGTTATACTTTCAAAACCTTCGTCCCAAGGGAATGAAGTAATAGTAGGATCATTCATGGTTTTAAAGTTCCAAACCGGGCAATTTACAGCATTACCGTTTGTATTATAAGGAGCAATCTGCCAGTAATATATAGTGTTAAAAGCAAGTAGAGTTGTACCCTGATATTGCAAAGCAGTACCCATATCTACATTGTTTAGCATATTGGTTGGAGGATTGTTTGTTCCAAAAGAAATTCTATAGCCGGTAGGGTTACCACCTGTGTTTGTCCATTTAATGGTAGGAGTTATAATATTATCAACAGAGTTGTTGAGTGGGAAAACAGCTGCAGCTGGATTTGGTACTATATTAGCAGCGCTCTGCCAATTAATATCGTCAATCCAAATACTGGAAATTGCTTTTAACTGAGCATGTTTAAATCCAATATATGGCTTGGTATTGGTTGGATCAAATGTAGCTTTATAGAGAGTCATGGTGTCAGAAAGTTCAATTGTGTCTTTTGGAACAAAGCTTAAACCATCATAAGGATCATCCATAACACCTACAATAAGTTTAACTGTGTTGAAATTACCAAACGATTTTGAAGCCCAAAATTTTAATGTATCTGTAGAAAAACCGGTTACACCAGGAGTAATCAGTATCAGAGGTGAAATAGTATCTGTATTATTGTAGAATTTAATCACATTTGGCACAGAATGAGCATCGGATGGAGAATTCTTTATGGCAATATCATTAACGGTTTGATACGGATCAGTGCTTTTAAGTTTATTCCAATGAGATGGGATTGTATTTACAGGTGTGCTTTCAAATGTTTCGGTAAAATTTGAAAGTACTGCCAACGCATTACCACTTAAGTTTACCGTATTTACACCTGTTCCGTTTGAGTTAACGGTAATTGTTCCTGTATGAGATCCCGCAGAAGTTGGCATATACCATACTGTAATCGAATCTGTTTGGTTAGGAGCAAGAGTGGCGGTATAATTACATACAAAAGGAGCTGTTGAAGTTACACTTGTAACTGTAAGATTTGTAACTCCTGTATTTTTGATACTAATACGTTTTTTTGTTTTTCCACCAGTATAGAGTTCGTTGAATGTCATATTGGAGCCTCCTAATGTAAGAATTGCTCCATTTGGCATTGATTCAACAACGATATCATCAATAAAAGTATTTTTACAGTTACTGTTTGATTTTTTATATCTCCAGCGTAAGTAAACATTGTTTCCGGCGTAAGCTGAAACATTATTTACGCTTTGAACAAAGGTGGTTTGGACTCCGGCAGGAGAGAGAATGTCAAGTGTATGCCATGTTAATCCTCCGTCATTTGTAATTTCGAAGAAAGTGGTATCGCTACCAGCAATCTTGGTATTTGTAACACCGTTTCTCCACCAAAAAGTTACACGATAGTTTACGGGTAAGTAAATTCTTGGAGTCATTAATGACGCTTCTGTTGATGCAGAAAATGGAACTGCCTGAGTTCCAAATGAACCTGAGTGAGCATTCAACTGAGTGGAGACACCCCAAAATGCGTTGTTTCCACTAGAAGGATATGTCCAATCTGTAAATAAACCTAACCAACCTGGGTAAAATACGGTTGAATCTTCAAATCCTTCATTCCAAGGCATTGTCGTAATTACTCGTTGTGTTGTAAATTTCCAAAGTGTTGAATTTTCAATAGCAGTGCTGTTTTTTGCAGAAACTCTCCAAAAATATTTTGTCAGAGGAGTTAATAAAGCTGTTGGAGTATATGTAAATGCACCAGGAGTGGTAACAGTAGCATTATTCACAACTTTAACAGCCGCATTTAATGAAGCGACCTGAGCAGAGTCTGTTCCAAAATATAGATCATAACTCGTGGTGTTTGTACCCAAGTTAAATGATAATGAAGTTGATACACCGGTTTTCACTGCATCACTTGCAGGTACAGGGATTGCAGGAGTTGTGGGGCCTGATGAAGCGTAGTAAAAGCGAATATTTGTTAATGAACTTGGGTAAGGGTTGAGATATCCTCCGGTAGTTGGAAATGAATTATCAGCACCTGCGCTTTTGTTGTTATTGGTAGATGAAGGTGTTGACGCAAATTGAGGACCATAAGTTTGACCCCAGCGATTTTCGCAATGAACAATTAGATTGTCGGTTCCGTTATAAGCAAAATCGGTAATATCAATCTCATTCCAGCCATTCTGAAAGGCAATAACTCCATCATAAACAAGTGTATAACCATTATTAGCAGGATCTTCATAACCGGCGCTTCCGAACGCAGTATTTGAAGTATGCTTAATATAAATCTTTTGATTTGGTAAGGTTTTTGCACCGCTTATCACATTAAACCCGATTTTGGTAATGGTTTTTGCCGTACCCAAGCTTGCCTGAGTGTAGATTAATGAACTCCATGAATAGTTCCATGAAGAATAAAATGGCAATGAAGTATTTTGAGTACCTGCGCCAATTTCAACATACCTCTGTGCAAAGGTTCCTGAATTAAATCCAAGAATTGCCAGCAATGTCGAAAATAAGAAAAAATTAAATTTTCTGCTTTTCATATTTGCTTTAGTTTAACATTGATGTTCTGTTTTAAAAAAAGGCCACAGACAAAAAAAGCTGTGGCCTTGATGCCATGAAAAAAAACAGCTTTGCAAGCTATTGTCTTAAATAAGGAGTTATTTTCCCATTTTTCAGCTTGTACTGAATTGAGAATGCAAAGTTACATACCCCAAAATCATGAGGTTGATTTTCAATATTTACAAAATATATACACTACTCTGTTTTACGTGCTGAATTTTAGAGATAACTTAACCATAGCAAACCATATAACACATAAATTCAGCATATTAGCATAAATACACACGTAATACATATATTAAACATACTCTGTATATTCAAAATATAGATGTTCAGATATGAGAATTTATAGCGTAAGATAAAAAATTACAACCCGGCAACAGCAATACTCGCTACGCTTACTTTTACACCAGGAATTTTTAACAATATTCCGGCACAAGACTCCAATGTAGCTCCAGTAGTAATTACATCATCTACTAATAGCAGGTGCTTATTTTCAAAAATCTCTCCATTTTCAATAGTAAAAATCTCTTTAACATTTTCCCATCGTTTAAAACGCGATTTTCGGGTTTGTGTTTCGGATGCCTTTTGCCGAATCAATATTGTTGTATTTACCGGTACATTCATGCTTTCAGAAAGACCATTAGCAAATAGCTCACTTTGATTATACCCTCTGAGCTTTAACTTTGAAAGATGTAGCGGAACAGGCACGATAAAGTCAATTGATCGAAAATCTTCCGATTGAATAAGCTCTTTTCCATAAAGTTTACCAAGATAAATGCCTATTTCTTCTTTTCCTTTATATTTCAGTCGATGAATTAAATGCTGTATATTCCCTTTTTTTACAAAATACAGAAATGCAGAGGCTCTTACAAAGGGGACTCTACCCCAGAAAAACTGCTCCAAAGCATTATCTTTTTCAAGATGAAAACCCGTTTTAGGAAGGTGAAGCTTACATTGCAAACAAATTATCTCTTCCTTATAAAACAGGCTTTTTCCGCAGGCCTGACAAAGCTTTGGGTAAAATAAAGATAACAGATCATCAAGCCATCGAAGTAAAATCATAAAACCGATTGATTTACGTTACTAATTTACCACTATTTTTGCACAGTATTAAAAAATTATAATTCAATCTGTCACATGTCGGAAAACAACGAAAAGAAATTGAAAATCATTATCGGTATTTTATCGGTAATCATTGTGATTCTGGTAGTTTTACTCATAGTTGAAAAAAACAAAGTGAGTACAATTGTAATCCAGAAAGAAGAAGGTCTTGCTAAAAACAATGAACTTCAGCAAGAGTTAGACTCGTTGATGGCTGTACACAATCAGCTAAAAGAAGAGAATAGCGAAATAGCATCCAAGCTCTCATCTCAGGATAGCGTTATTATGGCAAATGCTGCTGAAATTCAAAAACTTATTACCACCCAAGGTGATTATAACCGTACAAAACGTAAGTTGGAGCTCTTGCGTAAAGTATCACAAGGGTATGTTGCTCAAATGGACTCGCTTATTCAGGTAAACAAAGTACTGACAGCTGAGAACACAAAAATAAAAGGAGATTTGAGTACAGAACGCGAAAATAATGCAAATCTAAGCCGTGAAAAACAAGATCTTACAGCAAAAGTTACTACAGCTTCTATGCTGAAAGCATACAACGTTAAAGCGTCTTCTGTAAAACTCCGCTCAAGCGGTACCAAAGAATCGGAAACCGACAAAGCAAAACGTGTTGATCGTATCAATATCAACTTCACATTAAGTGAAAACTTAGTAGCAACTTCTGGTACCAAAACAGTATATGCTCGTATTGCCCGTCCTGATAATGTGATTGTCTCGGAAGGGAATGACGATATTTACTCGTTTATGTATCAAGGTCAAAAGATTCAATACTCTATTAAAAAAGAGATCAATTACCAGAATAAAGCAATGGATATCACCCTCTCATGGAACAAAAAAGACGATAATAAAGCTGCCATGAAAGGAAAATATAATGTTTCTTTGTTTATCGATGGATATGAAATTGGTCAAACCAGTTTTGAACTGAAATAATTCCCAAAATCTATAAATGAATAAAGGCACTGAAAAAAGTGAACAGCTCCAAAAAAGTTGGACGGATTAATAAATAGAAATTACAAGGACTGAGTTCGGAACTTAACCGGGCTTAGTCCTTTTAGTTTAGCTTTGATTCTTTGGTTGTTATAGTAATAAATATAGCAATTCGGATTTAAGAAGACCAAAGAAGTTTCTCTGTTTCAGCAATATGTTTATAATGTGTTCAAATTCATCAACGCTTATATTATGCAAACGTCTGGCTTATACTGAGTAGTAGAAAATATTATATCTGATAATCAATCTATTTCTAATACATAGCAATAATTCTGATATTTCCACTTCAAGTCTGTCCGTTTTGTTGCGAACTCTTTAAAAAGAGAAAGGCTGCTCCGGTTGGAGCAGCCTTTCTCTTTTTAAAGAGTGAAATTAAGCTTTTTTAAATTTGCCATACACGGTTTTTGCGCTATAGAAAGCACCCAGAGCAAGCAAAATGCTTAAGCCACCATCTATTGGTGCACCACCACCAATAGGAGGAGCGCCTGTTGGTGTTCCTGTTCCGCCAGGACCACTGCCGGGACCCCCGGGGCCATCTGCCAACGCTACTCCGGTACTGCTTACCAGCATTACAAAAGCTACTATCGCAATTTTCATCATCTTTTTCATATCGTATCTTTTTTAATTGTTTACCAAATTGTTACTTTTCCAGTCATCACTTTTCCTTGGCCATAAACGCGAACCATGTAAACTCCGGTTGCAAAGTTAGCCGAAAGGGTTACTTTTTCGTTACCATTGGCTTTAACACTGCTTAAAAGTTTTCCGGTTGCATCTACCACGTCAATACGATTGATCTTTTCTCCTCCAAATGGGGTTACTACAATCTGTTTGTCGTTGGCGGTGATACTGGTAAAGCCGTTATTGTTATTTTCTTCAATTCCGGTTGTATTGCCTATATGCAGGAAGAAACGATTGTTGTTTTCGCCCTGAATTGCACTGAAGCTATAACTTGGCTGTGTTCTTAGATCAATGAATGATCCTGTCTGGTTATCTTCCAATTTAATGCTTACTGTACTGTTATCAAATTCGAAAGCGGTGAAGGTTAATTGACCAGCCTGTGGTACAATTACACTCATCGGTATGATTTGTGGTACGGTTTCTATTGCATCAATTGTCAGTTTTTCACCTGTGGTTGCATATGCAAACATTTCAGGACGTTCGGTGCCTGCCAGGAATTTCTTCGAGTCATAGCTTTCGTATCCGTTGCCTGCTGATGGGTTTTGGCATACTACAAAGTAATCGGTGTAACCTTGTGCATTGTTTACTTTCATGCGGGTGATGATTTCGGTACTACTTCCGCTCTTGTAGAATGCAGGTGCATTATGAGTACGGTTTGAATTAGCAAACTGTACCGAACCTGCTGCTGTAGCTTCTACAAAGAATCCCTGGAAGGCTGGTATTACACTGGTTACTCCCGGTGCATTTCCTACGCTCGAATTGGTATTGTAGCTCACATATCCGCCTGCATTCGCAACTGCAAATGCTTGATCCCACAAGTACATTGTATTGTTTGATACATTGGTTTTGGTTGCAAGAGCAAAATCAACTCCTGATGCATAAGGATTTCCTAACATATTCCAGCCATTGGTTCCATAAGCTAATGGTAAATTGTAATTCCCATTGTTCAATGCTCCGGTTAATACTACTGATTTGGGTTGTTCCAGATAGAGTGCATATCCTTTGCCTACTGCTATCGGTGTGGTAGTTACATTTATATATCCACCCCAGCCTGTGCCATCTGTATAGTTTCTGAGCCATCCGTTACCCGTTGTTGGCTGGAAGTTTGCTGCAGTTACTCCGGTAGATACCGGCGTAGAAATCAGATGCCATTTGCTTGCATCTATGTCTTTCTTATATGTTGTGGTTCCCGTGATTGTCAGGTTTTCTTCTCCAATGATGGATGACCCGCTTTCCAAGGTTAAACTGGCTATGGTCGCCGTACTTGTTATCGTTGGATAATGCAATGCTGTAGCAGAAACAACTACATTGTCAATTGCGGCAGGAACTCCATTTAACCAGTTAGTTGGATTTGTCCAGTTTTCACTTGTAGAACCAGCCCATGTCCTCGTAATTGCACCAATTGTATTAACAGTCATTGTAATCCCTGAAGATATTGCAGGATTCCCGGTAACACATGTAACAAGATCAGATGTTAATTGACAAGTAATCACATCATTATCTGTAGGACTATACGTAAATATATTAGAATTTGTTCCTGTAACTATTCCGTTAATATACCATTGATATGCAGGAATTGTTCCTCCGTTAGTAGGTGTAGCTGTAAAAGTAACAGATGTTCCAGCATTTACTGGATTTGCACTTGCAGCAATACTCACACTTACTGGGAATGTAGGATTAACAGTTACTGAAGCCGTATTACTAACACTTGTGCAACCTACAGCAGACGTTGCAGTTGCAATGTAGTTATGACTGCCTATACCTGGTTTTGCATAAATTGTATTAAAATTAGAAACCCCATCGTATGCAGTTGTAGCAGAAGCATCAGTATAAAGACCTGAATTTGGAGCCCATGTAATCGATGTATTTTGTGAAGCGACAAAAATCACATCAGTTCTTGCAGAGTAACTTGCAGTTGCGCTACTAACATAGGCATCTATTGTATTAAACACTACGTTATCTGCCCTATAAAACAATGTACTTATAAATGAAGTTGAAGAATATTTTGCCGTATTTTTTGCAGTTGAAGCTCCTCCATTATTATTACTATATGACATTTGTAGTACAATATTACTTGTACCATCCCACGTAAATGGAGTGTCAAAAGTTAATGTATTTAATCCTGTTTGAGGAGTATATGATGCCGTATTTCGAACAGTAACTAAACCTGTAGTTATCCATGAAGATGTTGTTGCAAAAGAATTTACAGCCGTTAATCCCATTTTTACGGTATAGTTTAATAAACTATACGTATTATCCCCAACTGGCAAATTAATCTTTAAAGCTGTAATTTGACCTGCTGAAATACCTGCTGCTTGTAATTCTGCCGCAGTATAAATCATCTGTTGTTTGGTTCCCCCATAGTAGTTTTGCATTGGGTTAGGGCCTAATGTACTGCTTGTTGTACTAGCAGAAGTGGTTGATGCTCCTGTTCCAAAAGTAAAGTTTCCGGCAACAGTACCGCCATTTGCTGAGAGTACTTGAATACTTCCTTCACAAAGTGACACCGAAGATGGAGTTACAGAAATAGTTGTTGGAACAGCATTAACTGTAATAGTTGCCGTGGCATTTGCAGAACAACCGTCTGATGTACCTGTTACAGTGTAAGTGGTTGTAACTGAAGGCGAGGCAGTTACATTAGCTCCGATAGAGGCATCTAAACCTATAGCAGGAGACCATGCATATGTTGTAGCACCTGATGCAATTAAAGCAACAGAACCAGACCCACAATAACTACCAGTATTTGGGGTGACGCTAACAGTTGGTATAGGATTTACTGTAACTGCAACAATATTTGATTCAGCACAAACAGAAGTTCCATTTTTTAATTGCAGCTTATAATATGTTGTAGCGGTCAATGTAGGAGTTGTAAAGGCCAAGGTCGTCGATCCTGAAATATCACTAAATGTAATATCATCTGTTGAATTTTGCCATTGTAATGATATTCCCGTATAACCTGTTGATGGGGACGAATTTATTACAGACGTTCCTGTGTTACATAAAATTGGAGTTACAGCAGAAATTACTGGAATTGCTGGTAGAACAGTTAAGGCAGTAGTTGTGTTATTTGCACATAATGAAGTTGTATTCATTGCATTGCAAGTATATGTATATAATCCCGCAGTTGCACTCTTCATATATACCGTTGTTTTACTAGATCCATCGTATGGTATTGTACAAGCAAAATCATTATACAAATTTGTAGTTGGACTCCAAATGTATGAGTCAAAATCGCTTGTATTTGAAGTTACATCAAGTTGATTTATACTATTATTACAAACTGTTTGATTTGGTGTCAATGTTAAACTAGCCGCAGGCGTTACTGTTGCAACTACTTCTTGTCTCGGCCCTGCACATATCGGTGTGACATTCCAATTATAGAACCAATCATAATAGCCTGTTCCTGTAGATCCGTTGTTCCAATTTGAAGTTATTGAAATCGGCCCTGTAGTTATTGGATACGTATAGCCTGCAGTTTCCTGAACTAGTTCATTCGATGTACTCATTCCAGAAGAAATTACTAGTTTATAATTTACACCTGCAGGTACATAATAATTCAAATTAACTGTTTGAGGAGTACTTCCTGTTCCTGATACAGGCATAAAAATCACATCACTCGTTCCTGTTACTTGGTTTCCTGCACTATTCAACAATTTAATTGTCATATTTGCAGGTGTTGTATTTACCGGATAAACTACAACCGAATTAATCACAACATCACTTAAAGTACTAAAAGCCAATCCGTAGTTTGTCCAATAATCACCTGTAGTAGCAGAAGGGGTAGTTATGGCTGCATTGAAATTACTTCCAATTATTGATGCGCCGACATAATATGATGTTGTTGCAGATATAGATGGTGTCGTAAATGTATTACCAATACCCAAACTAGTTCCTCCCGTAGCGACAGAATACCAATTTAAAACGGTTCCGGAAGATCCTGTAGCTGCTAAAGTAGCAGTACCTATACCACATCGGGTTGCAGGTGTTGTTGTTGTTACAGAGGGACTATTAACAACTATTGTAGCAACATTTGATTCAGTGCAAGTGCTTCCATTTAAATTCAACACAAGTTTATAATAAGTTGTAGCATTAATTGTTGGTGTAGTATAAGTTAATGCATTAGCACCTGAAATATCATTAAATGTACTGTTATCTGTTGAGTTTTTCCATTGGAATGTAGCTGTTCCATAATTATTAGTTGGCATTGTAGTAATGGCCGTAGAACCACTAGTACAAATAGTTGACTGGCCAACTGTGATTACTGGTATTGGTAAAACAGTGACATTTGAAGATGCAAGATTAGAGCAAGAACTAAAGCTATTATTAGAGCTACAAGAATATGTATATATACCAGCCGTAGCTGTTTTTGCATACACTGTTGTCACGCTGGATATACCATCATACGGGCTATGGCATTCTGGATCTATAAACAAATTTGTTGCAGGAGACCAGATATAAGAATCATAATCGCCAGTATTTGATGTTACTTCAATTGTTGCAACTGCATCATTACATACAGTTTGATCGGAAGTTAAAGTTAAAGGCTCTGCTGTTGATACATTTGCTAATGTGGCAACTCGAGGACTTGAACATGCATTAATTCCATCAAACATAATTTTAGGTCTTTGCATTCCTGTTGTATATAATCCAGAAGTAATTGCACCTGTTAAGGTATGCATATAATCTGAAGTTTTACTATCAAATTTTGAACTTTGACTTGCATAGTTTGTTGTTGCGTCATAATAATATCCTACAGCAGTACTTGTTGTTGTATTATTGCTCCAACTTAAAGAGACAATAATGTTCGAAGTGCCGTCCCAATTAAACGGTGTTGATAAAGTGTAGGTATTCGCCCCTAAAGCAGGTGTTAGCGACGCTGCGCTATATACTTGAGATAGTCCCCCTTGTAAATTAACTGTTGCACCAAAATCACTTAACAAGGTCGTTCCCATATCAATGAAAAAGCCATTATAAGTAGAGCCTATAGCTGACACATAAAACGTTAATGCCGTAATATTTCCTGCATCAAGTCCTGCTGCATGTAATTCACTTGCAGTAAATAAGTATTGTGTTTTTTGACCTCCATATGCACCTCCAAAAGGAGAATAGGGAGCAGAAGTACCATTAGAAGCCCCTGAACCAACTGTTAGCTGGCCTGGGGCTGCGGATACTGCAGCAGCATAAAAAGTAGTTGTAGTCGAGATTGTCGGGGTCGTCCATGGTGAACCTATTCCTAAAACAGTACTTGAAGATGTAGAAGAATACCATCTAACCTCTCCATTATTTGCTGTAGCTTCTAATGATACAGATCCCGTACCACAACGATTTCCTTCAACAGTAGCATCAATTCTGTTAGCAAATGTAATCTGAACAGGCGCAGATGCCCCGGTTACTGGACCATTTAAACATGTTACTATACATTGATAATACGTTTCTGCAGTTGGAGACACTGTATAGGTTGATGATGTTGCATTTGTGATATCAAAGAAATTACTCCCATCTGTTGACGATTGCCATCTATAAGTAACACCTGTTCCAATAACTGAATTTGAAAATGATAATTGAATGCTTTGTCCTAAGCATAGACCATTTAATGTTGAAACTGTATTTCCTGGATCAGAAGAGGTACATGTATATGCAGGGATACCTTCAAACTCATCTGCACCAATATCCGGAACAGATCCTGAGCCTGCATACCCCGCACCACCAAAGCGAATGTCTCCATCATAATCAGTTGTATAGCCATTTATAACGATTCCTCCACTTTCTGTTCCGGTTTGAACATGCGTGTCTAAATGAAGAAAATCAGCATCATTTCCATTTGTACTCTTCCATGTTGGATTTTCAGAAATTGAAAAGGCATCACGTGTACTTCCAACTAAGGTTTTAAAATTATCAATTGTTGAATACGGATTCGTCCCATCAAACATTATAACATTGTTAGAACCTGAATTTCCTGCATAAAAAAGATTATTATTCGATGTTGCAGCATAAGATGTTAATGTTGTTGAACTTCTTCTATACGCGGAGGTATAACCAGTAGCCCCGTTAGGAGTAGATGTGTTAACAAATATATTATTAATAAAGTTAGCAATAGGAGTTGTCGACGTATATATAGCCGAACTTCCAAATAACGCACCTGTACTGCTCGCATTTAAATATACTGTATTATAGTATACATTATTTGTTGTTCCACTAGAAATATAAATTCCAACAAGAGGAATAGCTGCATTAGCAGCCGGAGTTCTAATGTCTCCAATTATATTATTGTAGATATTATTTGTTGTTCCATTAGAAATATACATCGCATAAAGCGTTGGAGTCGCACTTCCAATTGACAAATCATATATTTTATTATTATTAATACTATTTGTAGTACCTGCTGCAACATTTATTCCATAAATTGATCCAGATGTTCCTCCAGTATTTGTAAACGCGTATATTTTATTATAGCTAATTGTATCAACAGATCCATATGACATTTGAATTCCATACAACGTTCCTCCACCTGTTACTGTAAAATTATAGAATTGATTGTTTCTTAATGTCTTATTCCCTGCTGCAGTTCCAATATAAATCCCTTTTATTGTTGCAGTACCTGTACTCGATATATTTCTAAAAATATTATTGCTTATATTTTCAATAACAGAGTTCGAAGCATTTGAATACCCAGAAATACTTGATGTACTTGAAGTTGCCGTACAAGATAAGCCATCAACTACATTGTTCAAAACATTTACAGTAGGGGCACCTGTTACATAAAAGCTATAAATAGAACCAATTCCCGTTTTTGTTATAGTATTTATATTGTTATCATTTTGATTTAAAGTTGTTGCTGATGTTGCTCCAGAGTTATATGTACAATAAATAGTCCCTGTTCCTGGCGTTGAAATGCCTGATATACTATTATTATTAACATTTACAGTTGCGGCAGTAGAAGTATTATTAATAGCATAAAAAGAACCTGTTGTAGCAGTTGTGTAAGATCCTGTTATTGTATTATTCTTTATATTAACAATATTAGAGCTGGGTGTACTTCCTATCCCATTATCTATTGCATAAATTGAAGAAGTCGTCCCTCCTCCTTTTAAAGTCACATTATTGTATGATATTGTAGCATTTGCACTCACTCCTGCTTGTGCATAAATACCCCTCAGTGTAGTTGCATGATTAGTACCACTACCATTATTATTATTAATTGTATTATACGAAATATTAATGCTCCATTGATTATTTACTCTAATACCAGCTGATGCATAAGAAGATCCACCACCACCATAGTTAAGAATATTATTTCCAGTGGATAAAGATGTCCCTCCAATATCATTATTTATATCACCAAGAAAAGTTGTTGCAACTGGAGATGCTCCTGTTCCTGTTGACGCAGCATAACCAATGGCTCCAATTCCATAATTTCCACCATTAATTATATTCGAATAAATTTTATTATTTGAATTTGTGCCATTTGTTGCTAATGTGCCTCCATTAGTAGGTGTTAGAGAAGTTGTTGCTGTTGTTGGTATTGAATTAATAATTAAAATCCCAACAGAACCATCAATCATTGGAGCAGTTGCAGAGGCATTATTTATACGTTGCATATTAAAAATACAATTTTTAATTGTATTGTAATTACAACCATCACCTGCTACCCTTTTGAATAACCCAATACCAAATTCCATTGTCGCAGGATTTGTAGTATTTCCATCGGTAAATGTCAACCCATCAATGGTAATGTAGTCTGCTCCAAATAATTTCAAAATTCCATCTGGAGTAGTGCTTGAAGGAGTAGCAGTCCCTATCCCCGCATTCAAAGTTACTGTTCCACTTTCTTTAACAATAGTAATTGTATTTGTCGAACTTAATACCGGATTCAAAGTTGAACTTCCTATTGTCAAGCCTGTTGGAGGTACTGTTTCGCTTCCTGAAGTTAACGTTAGTGTAACAGGGCCACTCATAGCTGTTATAGCGTTTAATGCTGTAATAGCATTAGATAAAGAGGTATAACTTGCAGCCAAATTGGGAGTTGTATTAATACTTCCAGAGACCGTAACAGCAATTTGCCCCCACGTTATTGTTGTGAAGACAATCGCAATTAAAAACATTAATAGTTTTTTCATACAATTAAATTTAAGTTAGTAATTATATTCCCTTGATATTATGTTTCTTACAAAAGCAATCATGCATTACCTCTTCTCTAATTAATTACTTCTCAGAAGATTGGCTGGCACACAATTATTCTTGCTACAATATTACAACAAATTTTGTTCTGTTGTTAATATCATGTTAACCATTTTTTGTACTCGTTATTTTTCTCCGAAGCTAATCTTCTTATATAATTATATATGAAACACTTACACAAATACTAAATGAACAAAAAAATTTAATTTTAACATTTCGCCTATCGTATAATGTTAAAATCAATTCTATATTTGAAGCATGAAAATAAATTTAAACACCGCTGGCTTTATCTCGATATTATTGCTATTTTTCAACCATAGCTATGCTCAACAAGACACAATTCCTTTTCAATTCTTAAATCAAACAATAGAATTAAATGGTGTTTTAGATGAAGAAGATTGGCAATCTGCAACGGCCATAACTCAATTAACTCAACGAGAGCCGGAAGAAGGAAAATCTGGCACTGAAAAAACTAAAATTGTAGTTTTGGGAAGTGAAAAAGCTCTTTATATTGGCTTTTGGGGATATGATTCTTATCCTGAAAAAATTCTGGCAAAAGACATGAAGCGTGATGGAAGATGGGGATCTTCCGACAATTTCAGCCTGATCCTAAATCCTTATAATGATAATCGTAACTCTTATCTTTTTGTAATTACCCCTTCCGGACAAAGAGGTGATGCCTTGATTACAGATGAAGGAACTGGATTTAATGAAGATTGGAACGGTGTTTGGGATGTAGCTGTTAATGTTACAGATAGTGGTTGGTTCGCCGAAATAATTATTCCTTATTCTACCCTAAAATATCCATTAAAACCTAACCAGATTTGGGCGATTAACTTCGAACGAAATATCCGTTATAAAAACGAAGTGGTTTTATGGAAGGGCTGGTCACGAAATTATAGTCTATGGAAAATTTCGCAGGGAGGGAAAATGACAGGACCCGAAAAACCAAAAAAATCAGGAAGAATCGAACTAAAGCCGTATATCTCTTCCGGCCTGCAGGAAAACGCTGATAACAACAAAAAAACGTTCAAAATTGGAGGTGATATTCAATATGCGTTTACACCCACTACCCGGTTAAATATAACTGCAAACACTGATTTTTCACAGGTTGAATCAGACAGAATGCCTGTAAATCTGAGTAGATTCTCTGTTTATATGACAGAAAAAAGGGATTTCTTTCTTGAAGGCAAAGATATGTTCGAATTTAACGTAGGAGATGATATCAAAACCTTTTACAGTCGTAGTATTGGCATTGCAAATGGTAATGAAATTCCAATATTAGGAGGTGTTAAACTGATGGGGAAAGAAAGAAAAAGTAATTTTGGATTCTTTTCAATTCAAACGGATGAAGAAGGAGATATTCCCAGTTCAAATTTCTCCTTACTACGTTTTAAGCAAGATGTAGGAGCACAATCTTCAATTGGAGCTATAATCACATCAAAAGTAAACATGAAAGAACGTTTTATGCTTTATGGTTTAGAAGGAACTTACTCTACTTCAAGATTTCTCAAAGATAAAAATCTTGTGATTGCAGGAAATTATGCTCAATCATTTGTAAATAACAGTGATAATAATAGAAATCAATCATTTACATTATACGCAAACTACCCTAACGATAAAATCAGTTCAAAAATTGGAATCATAAGAGCTCTGGAAAATTTTAATCCTGTTTCGGGATTTATGCGAAGAACTAATTTCACACAATTTCATGCTGATTTTAACTACAATCCACGTCCTAAAAACCTCAAACACATTCGTCAGCTCAACTTCACACCTATTGCATTAAACTATTATCAATCAAATAAAACTGGAAAACTGGAATCGTTTTCCTATAGTCTTATTCCATTAGGAATCCGTTTTAAAAATGGCAACTATGCTAATCTGGAATATACATGTGAGGCTGAATTTATTACAGATTCCTTTTTTATCCACAAAGATGTAATGATTATGCCCGGAGAATATTGGTATTCATCTTATGGTATTAATCTAAATAGTTATCCGGGAAGAAAAATAACAGGAAATATTGCCGTTTATACAGGAGAATTCTACAACGGAAATAAATCGACACTTACTTTCGATGCAGCTTGGTATGCAAATAAACATTTCAATATTACCGGAGACTATTCCCGACATTGGGTTATTTTACCGCAAGGGTCATTTCAGGTTGATGAAGCAGGGGCAAAAGTGGAGTATGCCTTTAATCCTAAATGCTACAATAGCATTTTATGTCAGTGGAGTGGAATCTCAGAAGACGTAATGTTTAATTATCGTTTTCATTGGATTCCAAAAATTGGCAGTGATTTTTATATTGCAATTAACCAACGAGTAAATACTACCGAAAATTATTGGAAATGGAAGGAAACCGTTATCATGGCAAAATTAATCTGGCGATTTGCTATTTAATGAAAATGGCTGCCTGAAAACATTCTCCAAACAGCCAAAAACAAAGGGGTTAACAAAAGAATATGCTTATTGTGCTATCACCAATTTCTGTGAAACTGAATGGTTTTTATCGCTGACACGGATCTGGTAAATACCGTTTTTCAAATCACTTATATTGAGTTGAAATAAACTATTGTCCGTTACGTTCTGAAATAGAACTGATTTCCCATTCAAATCAAAAATAGTTACAGAAACGTCATCATTAAATCCCGTTAAATCAATATTAACTAAATCAGAAGCTGGATTCGGGTAAACCATTAGATTCTGCTCCATAACTTGAGATTCAATGCCTGCCGTTGTATTGTAGAGATCAAACAATCCTTCCTGATCTTGAGTAAAACTATAGGTGCCGCCACCAGTACCCCCTGAACCCGGAGAGATTGATGTCAGATAAAAGAAGCCATTACTGGTTCCTCCCCATCCAAAGTTAAAATGATAGTAATCATTATTAGACCCTAAATAACCATCCAGCACGAATGCATGACCCGCAGAACCATCGTCTCCACTATATAAAATCACATGGTTTTCATCTAGTTGTGTTTTTATTTTTTGTTTCCATTCAGTATCTGTATAGCTACTCTTTTTGAAGAATTTCACATTAGGATACTTGAAATAGGTTTTAAATGCTTTTTCTGCCGTTGCATTCGGATAGGTTGACGGAAGTCCTACATAAGCACCGGAAGTATTTGGTGTATAACTCATATTTACTGCTACGCCACACTGAAACATTAACTGCGCAATATCATTATTATAGTCATTTACTATTCCCGACATCGAAGACCAATTATATGTTGTTGCCCCGAAATTTGCAGATAATACTCCATAATTATATGAATATCCGGTTATTGTCATATGAGTATATGATGTAGATCCATTCCCCGTAACAGGCCATGCATTATATTTCATAACGATCGCCATTGCTGTAGCAACACATCCTGTAGGAACTTTGTTATCCATATAATTTCCGGCAGCAATGTCTGCAGGACACATTGCATTAAAATACTTCCCCTGATCCCATTTTATATAATCAGTCTTGGGCATTACAGCACTGGTGTTTTTACTTTTAAAATTACCGTTTAATGCATCTGTCCACATTTGACTGATCTCTCGGGTAGCTTCATTATTCTGTTTACGAGCATAAATAATTTCATTTTTATAAGAGGTTACAATCCAATTAAATGCAGGCGCTTGGTTTTCATCTGACAACTGAATACTAAACGAAAATGCTAAAACCGGAACAACTCTGTCTTCAGCAGCAACAATAATATACCCAAAGGGTTTTGTCATGTTGAATTTATACAATACAGGCTGATTTTCCTCGGTAACAATAGAAACAGTTTCAATTTTTGGAGACGCTGTAATTTCTTTAAAATAAATTTCAGCCTGTTGAGTGTACGAATTCAAGGCTACCTTCTGGGCTTTTTCCAAAGGTACAATCTCTGCTTCTGCAATAGTGAAAACAAAAAAGAGCACAGAAAAGAACAAAAAAATTGATTTTCTCATTTTGGTAACTAAGTATAATTATGCAATTCCTAATTTTTAGTCCCTAATCTAAAAACGGCTGCAAAAGTAGGATTTATTTAGTTATCTGCTCTACCAAAGGTTGATTCAAGATTAATTGTTTTAAAAAAGAGCTCTTCAATACAAAACAGAAAAGATTGGAGAGCTCTATTTTCTAAACACTTATGCTATTTAACCATTACCTTCTGTATTAAGATATTGCGTTCCGTCTTCAGAAGTAATGTATAGACACCTTTTGCAAGAGAGGTTGCATCAAAAAAGAAATTTTGACATCCGTTATAAAGTGTCCCTTCGAAAATCTTTTTCACTACTCTTCCACTAATATCATAAAGCATTATTTCGGCAAGGGTTTTACAGTTAGAAATTACCGGAATACAGGTAATTGAATTGGCTGGATTAGGATAGACCTTGTCCAAAAAAACATTATGAGGTACCTCTTTAACCTTACTCATCGAGTGAAGTTTGGAATATTTCCAGCTTCCCAAAGGGGCTGTAATAGGACGAACCTGCGTTTTTCCTGAAACAGACGTTGCTGAAATGAAATACTCTATTCGTATTGTATCTGCTACAGTTTTTATCAGCATAGGATATGTGATTAATCCGCTCCAATATCCAGACTCATTTGTAACGGGAGACATTTGAGAAACAACAGAATCCCACATCATATTTCCAAAGAAAATTTTATAATGCAATTGTGCACTTTGAATGCCTGTGCGGTGTTTTATATACGCTTTAATCTCCGTTTGAAACTCATTTTGAGGCAACAAGCTATCACGAATAGGCTGATGTACAATTAACAATGGGTCACTACTTCCAACAGAATTGGTAATACAATGAATTGCTCCACTTGCAGGAATAGTTTGTGAACAATTAATTCCTACTACTTGATAACCAGGTAATGCCTGCTCATAAATTCGTTGTGCAATTGTATCGTACTGAGTATAATACGTTGGGTATAAAAATGTTTTATTCACAAAAACCCCGTTGGTAAACGTAAGATAGTCTCCTCCGTTATCCGGATATGTATTCCCTGAGGTATTATCAGGAGGCATCGGAATACGTATTATTCTATATGGTTTCCCAAATGCAGAGGTGAAATTTGACAATACATATTGAATATTGGCTTCAATTTGTGAGCCATCCGCTATGCCTGAAGGATATTGCCCAACCAACAAGGTTTCTTCATCCAATAGCTTCATGTGCATATCTATATGATGAATCCCATCATAAGGCAATGTGTTCATTTTAATATAACGCGTTATCCCCATGAACTTCTTATAGATTGTATCTACGTCTGATTCTGTAAGATTCTGATTATACCCTCCTCCACTTGCATTTTCATCTAATATCAACTTTGAAGAGAATGCTGTTCCTAATCCATCTGCCATAAAATTACCTCCGGTTGCTACAATTTTCCATGGTTGTTGATTTAGTTCATATAACGGCAAACCGGTAATTTTCGCCAACGAACGGGGAATTGTATCATCTTTTGGACGAGGACGATTATAAGTCCAATCTATTAATAAAACTGAGTCAACTTCATTTGTATAAACAGTTTGTGCACCATAATCACGTATCCAAACACTGTTGTTAGGAGCTATAATATACCTTATATTTGTAAGGCTCACGCTTCCCGATTGCAAGTATGACTTTACTGAATTTGAATCCGTGCAGTTTATATAAACAATACACTCTTGCGCTGCATAGCGCACAATTTCTCGCAAAACAGAAGTATAACTTGTCCACGTAATTGTAAGTGCCTGTATTTCTTCCCATTCACCGGGGGTACGTAGCGAACTTAAAGGAGGAGTTACAGATGTTGTACCTTTTGAATGAGAAAAGTAATAATCTTTCATCATCAATTTTTCCTGCGCTGTGTATCCAATAGGTAAATCCTGCGCAAATATTTTTCCGGCTAACACTATTAAGCAGAAAAGGAACAGACTAACATTTCTTTTTATCATCTAATTACCACAATTAATTGAACGCAGTAAAGATAACAAAATAGCTACCTTTGCACGGATTTTACAGGAATTTACGCATGATATCAACTAATTCTATGATAGAAATAATGGCACCAGCCGGTTCTTATGAATCCTTAATGGCTGCAATACAGGGGGGAGCCGATTCAGTATATTTTGGAGCAGGTCAGCTCAATATGCGATCAAAATCAAGCCAAAACTTTACACTTAGCGATATTGAAAAGATTGCAAAAATCTGCAAAGAACACAATGTTCGATCATATCTTACTCTCAATTCTATCATTTATGATCAGGAGCTTGACGAAATGAAATCGGTGATTGAGGTTGCCAAAAAAAGTGAAATTACAGCAATTATTGCCTCTGATTTATCGGTAATTACCTTTGCTCATTCTATTAAAATGGAAGTGCACATTTCAACCCAATGTAATATTACAAACTTAAGTGCTGTCCGATTTTTTTCTCAATTTGCTGATGTAATGGTTACAGCACGGGAACTAAACTTAAATCAGGTTGCTGAAATTACGAAAGGAATTGAACGAGAACAAATCAAAGGTCCTTCCGGAAATCTTGTTTCAATAGAAGTTTTTGCGCATGGAGCCTTATGTATGGCTGTTTCCGGAAAATGTTATCTGAGTCTTGATAATTATAATTACTCTGCAAACAGAGGCGCATGCCTTCAGCTTTGTCGTCGTCCTTATCTGGTTACTGATCTGGATGGGAAAACCGAATTATCTATAGACAATAAATACATTATGTCTCCTAAGGATTTAAAGACCATTGGCTTTATTGATAAAATTCTGGATGCAGGTGTAAAAGTATTAAAAATTGAAGGCAGAGGTCGTTCACCGGAATACGTTAAAACTGTAACACAATGTTATAAAGAAGCTTCGCTGGCTTATGCTTCTAATCAAATATCGGAAGAAGCAATTGAAAACTGGAACACCCGATTAGCAACAGTTTACAATCGAGGATTCTGGGATGGCTATTATCTGGGGAAAAAACTTGGAGAATGGAGTGAAAAATATGGTTCGCAAGCAACTCAACACAAAGTTTACGTAGGTAAAATAACTAATTACTTTGCAAAAATAAATGTGGCTGAAATAAAAATAGAAGCAGAAACTCTTTCAACAGGAGATAATATTCTTATTATTGGAGAAAGTACAGGTGTTTATGAAGACACTGTTTCTGAAATAAGATTTAACCTCAATCCTGTTGAAAAAGTTGAAAAAGGGGTATTATGCTCTATCGCAACAAAATCGCTTGTTCGCCGGAATGATAAACTTTATAAAATCATTGAAGGCAACTAATTAATCTAACCTAATAGATTCAAATTCAATGTCTTTGAGAAGTAAAACATTACAGCAATGATAAGTGATAATGCCACAACATAAATCACCCACAGTAGCATTTTTTCATTAAACCAATTTAACAGCTTTTTCATAATTAAAAAAATTTTAGGGATGTAAAGATACAGACAAACATGACAATCAAAAGGTTGCAACATTTATTTATATTAACATTTATTTAACTTTTTCACTAAATTTTATACATCATCAAAAATTACAAAACATACTGATTACAAGATTGTCATCATAAACATAAAAACTAAACCTAATCATTTATTATAAAAATGAACAGAAAAACAAATTTTCACACTCATACACACTATTGCGATGGGAAAGAAGCGCCTTTACGCTATGTTGAAGAAGCTATAAAACAATCTTTCAAAGCACTAGGATTTTCAGGCCATGCCCCTGTACCTTTTCAGAATGGCTATGCTATTCCTAATGAAAAAATATCTGATTATGTTTTTGAAATTCAAGCTTTACAAAAAAACTTTCGGGATTATCTTGAAATTTATCTCTCTCTCGAAATGGACTTTATACCCGGCATAACTTATTCATTTCGAGAACTAAAAAAAATGCACAGTTTAGATTACACGATAGGCTCCGTACATCTGGTTGGAAAAGAGTCAAAGGAGAAAATATGGTTTATAGATGGCGGCAAAATTGAAGAATATGACGAAGGGCTAACCAGAGTTTTTGGAGGAGACATTCGCAAAGGTGTTAAGGCATACTACCATCAGATAAATGAGATGATAGAAACAGAAGAGCCAGACATAATCGGGCATCTGGACAAAATCAAAATGAATAACAAAGACCGTTATTTTCTAACAAATGATGCATGGTATCAATCTTTGCTTAAGGAGACCTTGGCTCTTATAAAAAATAAAAATAAAATACTGGAAATCAACACAAGAGGCATTTACAAAAACCGTTACAACGATTTTTTCCCCGGTAGAAAAGAACTGAAATTTATAAAAGAAATGAATATCCCGGTGATGATAAATACAGATGCCCACAAACCTGAAGAAATTGGGTTATTGTGGGAGGACGCAAAAATGGCTCTCCAATCTTCTGGAATGGAAAGTCATATTATCTTTACAGACAAAGAGTTTACTGAAGTTGGGTTTGATTAAAGAAATCCAAGCTCCAGTTTTGCTTCTTCCGACATCATCTCTTTATCCCAAGGAGGATCGAATACAACTTCTACATCACATCCATTAACGCCGTTTATCGTGGCTATTGATTCTTTTACATCAACCGGCAGACTCTCTGCTACAGGACAATTTGGTGCAGTAAGAGTCATCCTGACAAATACTTTATTGTTATCGCCTACCCTTATTTCGTAAATAAGCCCTAAATCATAGATATTTACGGGAATTTCAGGGTCGTAAATTGTTTTCAGTTTATTTACAACTGAGTCTTCTATCAATCGTTTAAAGGTTGAAGGATTCATTTTACTTAATTTTTCTTTGATTTAAATGCAAGAGCATACAATTTCATTTGTTTAATCATGGAAACTAAACCATTAGAACGAGTAGGCGAAAGATGTTCTTTCAACCCAATTTCATCCACAAAATCGAGCTTTGCATCAAGAATATCATCCGGTGTTTGATCAGACAGTACACGGATTAGCAACGATGCAATCCCTTTTGTTATCACTGCATCGCTATCTGCTTTGAAAATAACTTTTCCATCAATTACCTCTGCACTAAGCCAAACTTTTGACTGACAACCATTTATTAGGTTACTTTCTATTTTATTTCGGTCGTCAATCATGGGACATGTTCTACCCATTTCAATAAGATAATTATATTTATCCATCCAGTCGTCAAACAGACTGAATTCTTCAACAATTTGATTTTCAATATCAATTACGGACATAGCTAAAATTATTAATCAATGTAAAAATAAACGCCTTTGTCGTTTTTACCATCATTTATATCTCCAAAAAAATTTTCATCCATTTTGTCTTCAAACGTTTTTGAATCTATATAACGAGCTGTTATTTTCACGGTATTATCTTCAAACACCCTTACTTTCACATAGTTATACACATAACCCTCATCTCCTTTTGGATATTCGATAAGCTTGCTTTCAGAAAACACTACAAATGCTTTTTTGTTCTTCACTGCATTTTGTGCAAAATACTCGTACACATCAATTTTCATTCCCCCGATTGCATCGGGAGATTTTTCTTTTTCTTCGTTATCACTGATTTGCTTACACTTACTATAATAAACAACCATTCTGACTTCTTTTCCGGTTTTTAAAGCGTCCATTAATTCGTCAAATGATTTCAATTGTTTAGTTTGAGCAAATGCAGCGACTGATAAAAAAAAACCTATTATTAAAATCACTAATTGTTTCATAATCAGGTTGAGTTATTATTATTCAAGCATTGATTTCGCCTTAAGTATTGAAGACCAGAGACTATCAATCTCCTCTTTTGTATTATAAAACGCAAAGGATGCTCTTACCGTTCCGGGAATTCTAAAGAAATCCATAACAGGTTGAGCACAATGATGACCCGTTCTGACTGCTATTCCCATTCTATCGAGCAATGTTCCCATATCAAACGGATGAATATTGCCTATCAGGAAGGAAATCACAGCTGCTTTCTTTTGAGCTGTTCCTATAAATCGTATCCCTTCAATCGTTGAAAGTTTTTGGGTTGCATAGTTAAGAAGTTCATTTTCCCATGAATCAATTACTTCTATGCCAATATTTTCTACATAATTGATCGCAGATTGTAATGCCAGAGTATCTCCCACATTCGGGGTTCCTGCTTCAAACTTAAAAGGGAGATCATTGTAAGTGGTTTTTGCAAACGTAACTTCTTTAATCATTTCCCCACCACCATGATAAGGAGGCATCTCATTTAAAAATTCTTCTTTTCCGTAAAGCACCCCAATTCCCATCGGCGCATAAAGTTTATGTCCTGAAAAAACATAAAAATCACAATCAAGCTCCTGAACGTCAATTTTATAATGAGCAACACTCTGAGCACCGTCAATTAAAACAGGAATATTTTTTTGATGAGCCTTTCCAATGATCGTTTTTATAGGATTTACGGTTCCTAATGCATTGGAAACATGAGCTACAGATACTAAACGCGTTTTTTCTGTAAGAATAGAATCCAGCGACTCCAGAATTAATTCACCCTGTTCATCCATGGGAATCACCCGAAGTGTTGCACCTCTTTCTTCGCACATCATTTGCCAGGGAACAATGTTGGAATGATGTTCCATAGCGGAAACAACAATTTCATCCCCTCTATTTACATACCGTTTACCAAAAGAACTGGCTACCAGATTAATACTTTCTGTTGTTCCCCGGGTAAAAATCACCTCATGTGAATAGCGGGTATTTAAAAACTTATGAATGGTTTCACGCACCTCTTCGTAAGCAATGGTAGCTTTTTGACTTAAATAATGTACTCCCCGGTGAATATTACTGTTTTGAACTTCATAGTAATAATTCAATGCCTCCAACACTTGTTTTGGTTTTTGAGTAGAGGCTGCATTATCCAGATAAACCAAAGGCTTCCCATATATTTTTTGATTCAATATCGGGAAATCTCTGCGAATAAATTCTATATCAAACATATTCTTCACTCTTGTTGCTTAATGAACAGAAATGCTATGTTAAAGTTTATTTTTTTCTTGTTGCTCCCTTTTTTGCAGGCGCTTTTTGGGGTTTTGAAGCTTTTGATTTTGCAGGACCTTCTCCAACAATCGCCATACATTCATCAAACGAAAGTGCCTCAGGATTTTTATCCTTCGGAATTTTATAATTTTCTTTTTGATAGGAAATGTATGCTCCGTAGCGACCATTCAAAACTCTGAGTTCTTTATCCTGTTCAAACTCTTTAATTATTTTTTTGCTTTCTGATTCACGTTTTTCGAGGATAATTACAATGGCTCTATCCTGTCCAACGGCTAGTAAATCTTCTCCTCTGGGAATAGAATAGAATCCTTCTTTATGTTTCAGGTATGGACCAAAACGACCTTTTGCTATCGAAATATCTTCTCCTTCAAACTGTCCAATAACTTTTGGTTCTTTTGTCAGAACATCTGATTTCCGTTTCGCTTCAATAATTTCGATAGCGCGTACCACTTCTATTTCAAGGGGATCTTCTCCTTTGGGAATTGAATAAAATGAACTTCCATGCTTGATGTAAGGACCAAAGCGACCTATAGCAGCAATCATCTCTTCGTTTTCGTAAACACCTACTGTACGAGGAAGTTTGAATAAATCCAGAGCATCTTCCAACATTACAGACTCCAGACTTTGACCTTTTTTAAGACTCGCAAAAAGTGGTTTTTCTTCCGATTTGGTATCTCCAATTTGAACAATTGGTCCATAACGGCCAATTTTCACAAACACATTTTTCCCGGATTTCGGATCTGTTCCTAACAATCGTTCTCCGCTAAATCGTTCCGCATTTTTATTGGTAAGTTCAACCTGTTTGTGAAAGGGTTCGTAAAAATCACTCAGCATTTTATTCCACACTTTTTTGCCCTGAGCAATTTCATCAAACTCCACTTCAACTTTTGCAGTAAACTGATAATCAACAATTGCAGAAAAATGCTGAACCAAAAACTGATTTACCAGAATACCAATATCTGTTGGAAAAAGTTTCCCTTTTTCGAAACCGGTTTTTTCTTTCTTCGTTTCAGATTTTATTTTTCCGCCTTGTAACGTAAGTTGTTGTAGTTCCCGAATTATTCCATCACGATCTTCTTTAACAACGTACTCGCGTTTTTGAATGGTTGAAATCGTAGGGGCATAGGTTGATGGACGACCAATCCCCAATTCTTCGAGTTTCTTTACCAAGCTTGCTTCAGTATATCTTGGTGGATGTTGCGTAAATGTTTGTGTCGCTTTACAATTATTCATTCCGAGATTTTCTCCAACCGAAACTGGTGGCAACATTCCTTTTTGTTCTGTATCTTCTTCTTCATCTGTAGATTCTAAATAAACTTTCAAGAAACCATCAAAACGAATCACTTCCCCAAATGCTTTAAACTTTTCGGAACGAGTTGAAACGGAAATTGTAACATTTGTTTTTTCGAGTTCTGCATCACTCATTTGCGATGCAATTGTACGTTTCCATATCAGTTCATACAAACGACGCTGTGATGCATCAGCCTCAACCTCCTGACGATTCAGATAGGTTGGCCTAATTGCTTCATGTGCTTCCTGTGCTCCTTTCGATTTGTTTGCATATTTCCTGATTTTCAAATACTTTTCGCCATAAAGATTTTTAATTTCCTCTTTAGCCATAGATAGTGCTGTATTCGAAAGATTTACAGAGTCAGTACGCATATAAGTAATATGTCCTGATTCATAAAGTTGTTGAGCAACCATCATGGTTTTGGCAACAGAAAAACCCAGTTTGCGACTTGCTTCCTGTTGAAGAGTTGACGTTGTAAAAGGAGGTGCAGGACTCCTTTTCCCGGGTTTGGTTTCAATGTCTTCTATTTTGAAAACAGCAGATATTGAATCGCTTAAAAATTTATGAGCGTCATCTGCATTTTCAAAACGTTTATTTAAATCAGCAGTGATAGTTTTACCTGAATTATTCTCCTGAAGGAGATTAAATACTGCAACAACTTTAAATGAGCTTTCCGATTTAAAGTTTTTAATTTCCTCTTCACGTTCAACAATCAAACGAACAGAAACAGACTGAACACGACCCGCAGAAAGAGCTGGCTTAACCTTTTTCCAGAGAACCGGAGAAACTTCATAACCCACAAGACGATCCAATACCCGACGAGCCTGCTGAGCATCAACAAGATTTATATCTATTGTCCGCGGATTTTCAATAGCATGTAAAATTGCTGGTTTCGTAATTTCGTTGAAAACTATTCGACGTGTTTTTGTTTCATCCAGATTCAAAACCTGCATCAAATGCCATGATATAGCCTCTCCTTCACGATCCTCATCAGATGCAAGCCAAACAAGTTCTGCCTCGTTTGATGCTTTCTTAAGTTCATTTACTACTTTAACTTTATCAGTAGTTACTTCGTATTGCGGAACAAAACCTTTTTCAATGTCAATACTCAACTGTTTTTTAGAAAGATCTCTAACGTGCCCGAAACAAGACTTCACCGTAAAATCTTTCCCTAAAAATTTTTCTATTGTTTTTGCCTTGGCAGGCGACTCAACTATAACCAGATTCTTCATGCAGAAAATAGCGGTTTAATATACATAATCCTGATTATCAATATATTTATCAATAATCAATAAATTCCAAATCTCCGGATCTCTCAAAAAATTACGTTATTTTGCGCCGGATTTCGCCTGCAAAGTAAATCATATTTTATCACTTGCAACACATATTATTATACATGAGTCATTAAACTGACACTTCATTTTGAACACCGATTAACATTATTCAGGGGAGAAACAGCAGCTTTTTTGTATTTTTGTAAATTCATTTTACAAGAACACATTATTTTGAATATGAGTAAATTAATTAAAAAAATATACATAGAAACCTATGGTTGCCAAATGAATTTTTCTGATAGCGAAATTGTAGGGTCTATTTTGCAAAAAGCAGGTCATGAAATTGTGTTATCCGAAAAAGAAGCAGATATAATATTTGTAAATACTTGCTCTATTCGTGATAATGCTGAACAAAGAGTATTTAAGCGCTTACGTGAATTCCGTTCTTTGCGCAAAAAGAACAATGCTATTAAGCTCGGGGTTCTGGGTTGCATGGCAGAAAGATTGAAGGAAGCACTAACTGAACAAAATATTGCAGTAGATCTAGTTGCCGGGCCTGATAGTTACAGAAGCTTACCCGACATGCTCTATCAGGTAGAAACTGGTGTGAAAACTGTAAATGTATTGCTTTCGGAAGAAGAAACTTATGAAGAAATTGATCCTGTGAGACTGGGAAGTAATGGCGTTTCTGCATTTATTTCGATCATGCGTGGATGTGAAAATTTCTGTGCCTATTGCGTAGTACCTTATACCAGAGGAAAAGAACGAAGCAGAAATCCGGAAACAATTGTAAATGAAGCTAAAAATCTTTTCGAAAAAGGATATCGCGAAATAACATTACTGGGACAGAATGTAAATTCGTATGCATGGAATGAATCTGAAAACAATGTTAATTTTTCCCGGCTTATAGAGCTTGTTGCTCAAATTTCGCCTTTACTCAGGATCCGCTTTGCTACATCACATCCTAAGGATTTATCCAATGACTTATTGGAAATCATTTGTAAGTATCCTAATATTTGCAGATCTATTCACCTTCCGGTACAATCAGGAAGCAATACTGTTTTAGAACGAATGAAACGAAAATATACCCGCGAATGGTATAAGGATCGTATAACAGCCATCAAAACATATATTCCGGATTGTTCTATTTCTACCGATATTATTGCCGGATTTTGTGGAGAAACAGAAGAAGAACATCAAGATACTTTGGATTTAATGAAATGGGTAGGCTATGAATATGCTTTTATGTTCAAATATTCTGAAAGAGAAGGAACCTTTGCATCCAAAAAATATTTGGATGATATTTTGGATGATATAAAATCAAAACGACTTGAAGAAATTATTCAATTACAACAAACATTATCCAAACAAAGTAACCAAAAAGACATCGGAAAAATATTCGAAGTTTTAATCGAAGGCATTTCAAAACGATCTGAAGATCAGCAGTTTGGAAGAACAAGTCAAAATAAGGTGGTTGTTTTCAATTCAAATAACCAACCTGTGGGCAGTTATGTAAATGTTAAAATAATTTCATGTACACCAGCCACTTTAAAAGGTGAAATTATTCATTAACTATATTTCCACAATATAAAATATCTATTAAATGCTTGGTTTTTCGGAATTCTTGATTATTTTTGCCTATTGAAAACATATTAGGTATTTACCCAAAGTACGCGCTAAGCAATTATTTAGAAATTGCGTTTCTTTGTTAATGCACTTGTAATTTTCAAATCTTTTTAACAAGACTGAAAACATAGAGAACTAGATATTATGAACAAGAAATCTCTTTTCAAATTCTCATGGATTGCATTTATTGCAATCATTTTTTTCTCCTGCACCCCACAAAAAAAGCTCGTTTATCTTCAACAACAAGCACAGCAGGCAGATGTAAAACAATCTGAAAACAAATCTCCAGATTATATTATCAGAACAAATGACATTTTATATGTTAAAATCAACAGTATCAACGAAGAAGCGTATGATTTTTTCAATAATAGTAATGGACAAAATACCGTCTATTCGTTTCAAAGCCCAATGGCAATTTATTTTAGTAGTTATACTGTAAATGATTCTGGATATATTATTTTGCCGGTTGTTGGAAATATCGTTGCAAAAGATAAAAGCCTGAATCAAGTTCAGCAAGAAGTCCAAAACGAAGTAAACAAATACCTCAAAGAAGCAACTGTAATCGTTAAACTTGCAAATTATCATGTAACCCTCATTGGCGATGTCACAAGACCTGGTGTTTATACATTTTATCAAGATAAGGTTAATATTCTTGAAGCTATTGGTACAGCAGGTGATTTGACCGTTTATGGAAACAGAACCAAAATAATGCTCATCCGAAAAAATAATGGAATTGATAAAGTAACTTACGTAAACCTACTTGATCGAGATTTACTCAACAAGCCGGAATACAATATCTTACCCAATGATGTTATTTACGTTGAACCAAACAAAAATGCAAAAAGCCTTGGTTTTGCAACATTCCCTTGGTCATTGATGCTCTCAACTATTTCAACAGTTGTTGCCGTAATTGCCTTAACAACAAAATAATACCATTACTTTCCATTCAATTTAGAATAAACTATGGCTACCGAACAAAATCCATTTAACAATCAGGAAAGAGAAGAAAATGTAGACATTATGTCTATCGTTTTTAAGATGCTGGCTCATTGGCATTATTTTGCAATATCGATTGTAATTGCTCTACTTCTTGCTTTCATTTTTAATAAATATTCTATTCCCATCTATGAAGTTAAATCAACCGTTTTAATCAAGGAAGATAATAAAGCCGGAGGTGCCGATTTATTGAAAAGTCTTTCTTTGTTTCAAAACGATAAAAACCTTCAAAATGAAATCGGGATTCTCAACTCTTACACGCTAACAAACAAAGCAATACAAGATCTTGACCTAAAGGTATCGTATTATAATGAAAATAAGTTCAAAACAGACGAACTATATAAGCAGTCTCCTTTTACAGTACTGCTTGATACTATAACAAATCAAATTACAGATATTCCTATTTTGGTAAAAATCATATCAAGTGATAAATATGAATTGGAAATTCCAGAGCAAAATGATGTATCTGTATTTGACTACAAAATAAATAAAGCTCTCGAAGAAAAAACTCAGGTAACAAAAGAAAAGAAAACTCTTGCTTTTGGAGAATGGTATCGTGGCAAAAATCTCCACTTCAGAATCGATTTGAATGAAAGATATAAAAAAGAAAAGCATAATGGGCAAACTATTCAATTTCAAATCAATGATTTAAATCAGGTCACAAAGCAATTCATGGGATTAAAAATAGAGCCTATTAATAAAGAAGCGACTATCCTTGAGCTGAAATATAAAAATAAAAATAAAGAAAAAGCGATTGACTTCATAAATAAACTTTGTGAATCATTCTTACGCCGAGACTTAGACGAAAAGAACCTTACAGCAAATAGCACAATCGGGTTTATTGATGCTCAGTTAGACGGTATTACAGACTCTCTATATTCCGTTGAAAATCAACTGCAAAACTTCCGTACAGCTAATAACACTATGAATCTGAGTGAGGAAGCAAAACTTATTCGCGATCAAATTACAAATCTTGAAATAGACAAAGCAAATCTCAATCTCAAATCAAAGTACTATGACTATTTGATGGATTATATTACCAAAAACAAAGAAGTCAAAAGTGATTTAATTGCTCCATCAACAATGGGAGTAGAAGACCCTTTACTTGTTAATTTGGTTGGAGAACTGGTTAAACTTTCCACTGAAAAACAAAACCTTTTAAATTCAACAACATCCATTAACCCAGCTGTTCGTGCAGTAAACCTAAAAATTGAAAATACAAAAGAAGCATTAGCTGAGAACATTCGTAATATTGTTGGATTCTCAAAAATCAGTTTAAAAGAAATTAATCGCCGAATCGCTGAAGTTCAAAAAGAAATTAACAAACTTCCTGCAACTGAAAGAAACCTTGTAAATATTGAACGTAAATTTAAAATCAACGATCAGATTTACACATTTTTACTTGAAAAACGAGCAGAAGCTGCTATCGCAAAAGCTTCAAATTTACCAGACAATAAAATTGTCGATCCAGCCCGTGATGCTGAAAAAGTTTACCCAAAAACATCACTCAACTACATTATTGCTCTTATTCTTGGCTTAATTATTCCATTAGCCTATATCTTTATCCGCGATAATCTTAACGATAAAGTTGAAGAACGTAAAGATATTGAACGTTTAACAAATTTCCCTATTATCGGGCATATTATTCACAGTGATAAGGAATCTAAAATTGTAGTTTCTGACTCTCCAAAATCCTCAATATCAGAATCATTTAGGTCTATTAGAACGAATCTTCAATACCTGAACAAATCTGGTAATGATAAAATGACAATTCTGGTAACATCATCAATGGTTAGTGAAGGAAAAACATTCTGTTCTATTAACTTAGCTTCAATTTTTGCCCTTTATGGAAAGAAGACTCTTTTAATGGGATTTGACTTACGCAAACCTAAAATTTACCAGGACTTTGGATTGACCAACAATGAAGGCATCAGCTCTTTTCTTATCGGAAAGAGTAAATTTGAAGATATCATTCAAAGTTCATCTCTCGAAAACTTTGATATTGTGATGGCTGGTCCTGTTCCGCCAAATCCTGCTGAATTGATTGCATCTGAAAAGAACGACGAACTTTTTGCTCGTTTGAAAGAAATCTATGATTATATCATTATTGATACTCCCCCAGTTGGTCTTGTAACAGATGCTTTCCTCCTGATGAAATATACGGACGCTAATATATATGTTTGTCGTCAGGGATATACAAACAAGAAAGTGTTTGGATCAATTGTTGGAGACATTGAAAAACGTGATGTTGCAAAAGTTAATATCCTGATCAATGACGTAAAAATGGCAGGAAGCTACTATGGCTACGGGTATGGTTATGGTTACGGCTATGGTTATGGCTATGGTTATGGCTATGGTTATGGGTACGGGTACTATTCAGATGATGAAAACAAGCTGAAGAAAAAAACAATGTTTAGTGGCAAGAAAAAAAACAATATCGGATAAATAACTAAAAAGGAGCTGTTTAAAAAGCCCTCTCAACTGATAAAAAACTTGACTCCGTTTAATATGACAACTTAAGAGAATTTGCCATATTAAACGGAGTCAAAATGTTTTAAGAGTACGACTTTTCAGATAACTTCATTCTTATTCAAAATGCACTAACGCGATCTTATTCAAATCTCACCTTAACCTTGCCAAAAAAATCCTCTCGGTACCTATAAAAAATACTTACCAGATAGAACTTGTCACATAAAAACAAAAGTCTTCTAAAAACGAACGTAAATGCGCATCGGGATATTAAGAAACCCAAGGAAAGTCTATAATAAATTCTGTTCCTACCATCACCTCCGATTCAAATGAAATTCGGCCACCCATTTGTATTATACTGCTTTTTACCATTGCAAGCCCAAGTCCCATACCTGTTGACTTTGTTGTGAAATTAGGTAAGAATATCTTATCTTTCAATTCATCAGGAATACCATTTCCATTATCCTGAATACGAACAGTTACATAATCTTCATTTAATTTAAGCGTAATATTTATCATACCCGGCTTACCATCAGGAATTGCCTGTATCGAATTTTGAATCAGATTTACAAATAACCGTTGTAATTGTTTTTTATCCGCAAGTATCTCTACTTCAATCTTTTCTTTAGGAAAAAGTTCTATCTGAACATTTTTTGTTGATTGAAACAATGTTATTACAGACAGAAGCGTTTCAAACAAGTCTATTTGAGTAAATTCAGGTTGTGGCATTTGAGCAAACGCACTAAATTCGGAAGCAATGGCAGAAAGAGTTTCAACCTGTTCACTTAAAGTTTGCGTGAATTTCTTCATTCTTTCATCAAAATCAGAGACTTTATCATCCCATGCTTTTTGAAGATATTGTGCTCCTAATTTAATGGGAGTTAACGGGTTTTTAATTTCATGAGCTACCTGTTTAGCCATTTCTCTCCATGCTCCCTCTCGTTCGGAAGATGCTAATCGCTGAGCACTTACATCCAGCTCATCTATCATTCGATTATACTCTTTTATAAGATTTCCAAGTTCATCATTACTATTCCATTCTATTTTTTCATTTTTCTTACCAAGTCTAAGCTTACTAATCCCTTGCTGAATAAAAAGCAAAGGCTTTGTTAATCTACTTGATATAGATAATGCAAGTAAAATAGATATTACTATTAGAATTAGATAAATATTTATATAAGTAGATATAAATATTGATATTTCTCTGTTTAGTTCTGATTGCCTTGCAAAATAAGGAAGATGTATAAACCCTAATTTTGTACCCATTTGATCTCGAACAGGAATGTACGCTGACATAAACTGTTGCTGACCTATCTGCTCCTTTTGTATTAATAATGAACTATTTAAAAAACCAAGAGTATAATAAGCATCAGGATCCATCAAAACAGATAATAATCCCTCATTAAAAATTTGAGATCGGGAAGAGGTAATTAAATTCCCCGAATTATCATATAGATTTATATCTGTAAAAAATATATTCGACAATTTACTCAATAAATCACTTAAATATCTACTATTTTGAAGATTCCTGATATCTATTGAAGATGTATTATTTTGAAATTCAGTAAGTATAGATTGTGCTTTTTCACGCAATATTTCAACATTTTTCTTTTGATAAATGGATCTTATATAAAAGAAAGAAACAACACCAGTCACTATAAAAGAAAGAAACAAAATTGAAATAATTGCAATCTGAACCTTACTTCTGAAACGGGTTTGCTTTAATTTAAAATTAGGGAACATTACTACAATCCAATATAGTAGTGAGAACAAAACAAACAATGCCAGAATATACGAAAATCCAGAAGCAACAAATAAGGAACTTTCTTTTTTGCTCAACACATATATCTGATTATTAACCCTGTATATCAAGTGAGAATAATCAATTGCTTTATACTCTACAATTTGACCATTCTGTACATCTGGGCCAAAATAAACTAGTGGATAAAAAAACTTTCCACTGGCCTTAATTAAATTATCATTATAATAAACTGATTGAGAATATGTTGCCAATTCTGTATTTATTCCTGACTTCGAATCTATTAATAACTCAGGATAGCCCAACTCCCCATAGTTATACTTGGAATCAAGTTCAATATAAATAGAAGTGGGATACTTACTGTTTATTTTAAAAGTAGCTAAAAAGCTATTATATCCATTTTTATAATCCAAATGCCATAAATTACGAACAGAAGTTGACTTTCCCATTTTAGATTTTAATGACTGAAAATACTCGTCACAGTCAATATTCAGATTATCAGGAGCAATCAAAAGTGTTTCAAAACTTTTACAAAATGTCATTTGAACTCTGTATTTATCCCAATAGCCACTGAAATAATTTGTCTGCAAATATTGCCTAACACTATCTTCATTCACCAAAATCTGAGAAAGCATACCTTTCAGTATATTATCCTTCTCTATCTCTTTTGAAATATTTTTCAAAAGATACTCTGCAATCGGATCATTTTCAGATGCAACCTTCTGAATAATCAACTTTCTATTTTCCAGCTCCTTATACTTCGATTCTGTTTGAATAATTAAATATGAAAACAATGCAAAACTTACTACAACATAAATAATCCATCTAACTTTTACTTTCTTTCGAAAATCAATCTTGCTGTAAAAGAAGATGGAAATCAGTAAAAAGATTAATATGGAAACTGAATAAAATAAATCTATCCAATGTATAAAATAGAAACAAGCCAGAACAAATACCCACACAACAACTATATAACCAATTGTTTTATTTACAATCGCATTTGTAATCAAAAAGAAATATTGGGTAATGAAATGAAAAATAGACAATACGAAAAACGCAATAAGAAAATACGCAATAAGGGTTTGTGTATGGATCAGAAAAATATCTGCTAAATCAAGATTAATGCTGGAATCAATAACCAAGCTTTTCAAAAAAAGCTGGAATCCAACCAAAACGATAACAATTATTATTGATAAAGAAATATTTATAACAGACTTCTGCCATTTTAAACATTTTATAGAATCAGAAGTTTGCTTGAAAAACAAATAACTTATTGCAACAAGTGTTGTAATATGAAGAATTAAATCTCCCAGTGAAGGAATAAACGCAGAAGACGCATAATAAACAGGGCTAAAGTATTGATTTTCTGATATAGTCATAGGCATATCAAAAAACATAACAAGAAAACGCAATAAAATAGCCAAAAACAAAAAAAGAATATAATCCCAATTTATTACTAGTGGAAGAAGCCATTTTATTAGATAAAACAAGCTCAAAAGAAAAAAATACCAAATAAAAACAAACAATAACAATTGTAGTATTTCTAATTTTCCAGATACAGATGATTGATTTAAAACATTGAAGAAGAATTGAGTATTGCCAAATCTAAACGAATCCTTCCCCTTATTCTTCGAGAAAACGCCCACATCATCAAGGTTATAGATGTCGGAAAAACTATTATTTACAAACTTATTTTGATACGGGTAATTCCCTTTTATTAATGAAATAGAAACCCAAATGTTTTTATTTTGAATAACTTTTTCGATCCAATAAAAACCATTTGACAATGGAGCAAAACCATTTGCTAAACATAATGAATCATAATATTGGGAAACCTGAACTTGCGTACCCGACCAAAAAACCAAAGAATCTTTTTGATATAAAAAAAAATTAAATCCGTTTTTCCGAAATTCTTTTTCATGAATCGTATTCCATTGGTGTAATTTTTCTATGTCACTTATTTCGGAAAACTCTCTGAGTATTTTTTTCTGATCTTGAATAAGTTCTTCTGTTTTTTCAGAAATCACTTTTTTCAGTTCTCCAATAGATTCATTCTTCTTATTAATAATAAATATGAAAATATAAATGATAATAAATGATAGTAATAAATAAATATAATTAATAAAATTAACTCTGAATTTATTTGTGTAATCAATCATCAGACGAAAATCTTTTGGAAATATATATTTTGCATTGTTAATTCGTGTAAAATTAACAAAAAAAATCAAGATATCACAAAAAAACAGACCCCCATAAATTTAATTTAACGCACGATCGCATCATCCGGAATATCACAATTCATTTCAGTGAAAAAACAGCTCAAAACGCACCAAATCGAAAATAATAATTTATATTTAAATAATAGCATTGAATGCTTGTTAAATTCGAAATAATATATACTATCTTCCCATATGTACAATTAAAACAGAAATATCAGAAGGAGAAACACCACTTATACGAGAAGCCTGACCAATTGTAGAAGGTTTTATTTTCGTAAGCTTTTCCCGAGCTTCCCATGATAACGATTGCATAGAATGATAGTCAAGATCCTGACTTAATATGATATTTTCGAATTTGCCAATTTTATCTGCAATCTCTTTTTCACGCTGGATATAACTTTCATATTTTACTGCAATTTCGAATTGTTGAGCTAATTCAAAATCATCCTCATACGAAGCAAAAATTTCATCTACATTTTTATATTCTATTCTTAAATCCTTAATTGAAATTTGAGGACGCAGCAACAAAGTAAGGAATTTACTCTTTTGATTTATTTCAGCCGTTCCCAATCTTTGTAATAAAGGATTTATTTCCGAAGGTTGAAACTGAATTTGCGAAAGTTGATTTTTGATACTCTCTAAGGCTGATAATTTTTCATTCAATCGACAAATCTGAGATTCAGTTGCCAATCCTATTTGATGGCTTTTTTCTGTTAGTCGTATATCTGCATTATCTTGTCGAAGTAAAATACGATATTCTGCTCGGGAAGTAAACATGCGATAAGGCTCATCAACTCCTTTGGTTACCAAATCATCAATCAGAACTCCTATGTATGCTTCCGAGCGTCCAAGAATAAATTCTTTTTGTCCGGTAATTTTCAAATGTGCATTAATTCCAGCCATTAATCCTTGAGCACCTGCTTCTTCATAGCCTGTAGTTCCATTAATCTGGCCAGCAAAAAATAAATTCGCGATGAACTTTGTCTCCAGCGAATTTTTTAATTGAGTTGGGGAAAAATAATCATATTCAATTGCATAACCTGGTTTTATGATTTTTGAATTTTCAAAACCAGAGATTTTTTTCAAAGCAGCATATTGAATATCTTCGGGAAGTGAAGACGAAAAACCATTGAGATAATACTCGTGAGTGATCCATCCCTGAGGTTCTACAAAAAGCTGGTGACGATTTTTTGTGGAAAATCGTTCTATTTTGTCTTCAATTGAAGGACAATAACGAGGACCTACACCTTTGATTCTACCAGTAAATAATGGAGATTTTTCGAAACCAGTTTTAAGTATATCATGAACCTCATCATTTGTATAAGCTAACCAGCAACTTCTTTGATGAGTGAGGGGCTTTGTATCGCTGAATGAAAATTTACCAGGTTCTTCATCTCCTTTTTGCTCTTCAAGTTTAGAAAAATCGATAGAACGTCCGTCAATACGAACGGGAGTACCTGTTTTTAATCGTTCAGTCTGAAACCCTAGTTCAACTAGATTCTCTGTAATTCCGCTCGCCGACATTTCTCCTATTCTGCCACCGGTAAAATTTTTCTCACCAATATGAATCAAACCATTGAGAAATGTTCCGTTGGTTAAAACTACAGATTTTGTTTTAATATGAAGACCCAGTTTTGTAAATACGCCGCAAACCGTTTCATTCCTTACATCGAGGCCAACAACCATATCTTGCCAGAAATCAACATTTGGAGTATTCTCTAGCATTCGTCTCCATTCTGCAGAAAACAACATCCTGTCACTTTGTGCCCTCGGGCTCCACATTGCAGGGCCTTTTGAACGATTTAGCATACGAAATTGAATCATTGTTTTATCCGTAACTATTCCGGAATAACCACCCATAGCATCAATTTCTCTAATTATTTGACCTTTGGCAACCCCCCCCATAGCCGGATTGCACGACATTTGAGCAATTGTATCAAGATTCATTGTTATTAATAAAACACTAGAACCCATATTGGCAGCAGCAGCAGCAGCTTCAGAACCGGCATGTCCGGCTCCGACTACAATAATATCGTAATCTTTAAGCATTTAAAGTATCAGTTTCACGTGAAACAAAAAAACAAGTAGAAAATTAAATAGTTTGCAAAGATAGGTAATAATCTTCGCGTGCTCTCATGGCCTTTTCATCTTCTTCCGATTTATCTTTATATCCGCATAAATGAAGAATACCATGCACCAACACACGCTTGAGTTCATGTTCAAAATTTACAGAAAACTTCTGTGCATTTTCATTTACACGCTCAATACTGATAAATAAATCACCACATATCTTACCCTCTTCAGAATAATCAAATGTCACAATATCTGTATATGTATTATGCTTTAAATATTGCTGGTTAATATCCAGCAAGTATGTATCTGTGCAAAAAATATACGAAATCTCACCAAGTATTTTATATTCATTTTCAACTACTTGCAGAATCCATTTCCGTATTTTTGCCTTTTCCTTTAATCTGAAATCTACTTCCTGGTTGTAAAAATTAATTTTTGCCATTGGTTAATGTATTCCTGAGAACTCCCTGACCTGAATTGCTATAATTGATAAACTGACGAATTCTATCATTGGATTTTGAATGCATCATTCCTGAAATATTGAAATCAAGATTTAATGCCTGCAAATCTTTATCTAACTGAAATCCATCACAAACCAAGCTTAAAACTTCCGTAAGACGCTCATTTAGTTTCATTTCTCCTTTTACAGGCTGAATTTTCACGGAAAATTTATAATCAGTGGAAAGGTAATTAACCTGCACTTCATTAATCGTATTTTCTTCCGAAAACAAATACTCAAGCGTTTCAAATACAGATACCGATATATTACTGAAATAGGTATCATTTAAATCATGGCTTTGACTTATTTCTTCCAAATCATTTTGAACCATCCAAAAATGATCCTGATTATTTGAGATTGTCCGGAAAATATTCATGAAGATAATTTTTTAGTTAGACACTAACAGATGGCGTTAGGTTGTCTCTAGTTATTGTATTTGTTGAAAATATTTATTGACCTTACGTTTATAGAAAGGAGACAATCCGGGGGGGTACGTCCTAATCATTTCGTTTTCACGCGTAAATTTCTTCTTCAAATCAAGCAATTCTGCAGGAATTGCATAGGGTTTTTCTTTGGCTTCACGCGACTCTCTGCGCTCTTCCTGTTCCTGTTTTTGCTTTGCTTTTTCATGTTCGAGAAGTCGCGTAAGTATTTTCTGTTGACGATTCAGCGTTTCTGTTGAAAGAATTTTATTCACTAGTTCCTGCTCTGTCTTTTCCATTTCACGCATCATTTCATTAAGCTCTCCCTGACTGCCCATCCCCTTTTTCTTCATCTCTTCAGCATATTTCTGCATCATTTTACGAATCGCTTCCTGTTGAGCCGCTGCCCGTGCAAACTGTTCGCTAAAATTTGAACCCGAAGACTGACCAGGTTTATTCATTTTCTTTAGTCCATCTTTAAGCTGCTCCAATTGTTTATTTAAAGCTTCCTGCATCTGTCTCATATTCTTGGGCTGACCACTTTGCTTATTTTGGCTTGATCCTGGGTTCTTACAGTTAGACTTGTTTTTACCTGACTTCTTTTTTTGTGATTGTTGCTGTTGCATATTATTAAGCGATTCGTTGAGCAACAATGCCAGATTGTTCATGGATGTCATCACATATTGCTGACGACTTGCCGGCGTTTGATTTTGCACTAACCCAAAATAATTTACAGTATTTAATGCAAGTAAGTCATTCATAACCTGTTCAAGATTACTATTAATCGCGTTAATTTCTTTATTGATAATTGGCTGAATCTGAATTTGTCGCTTACTAATAGCGAAAAGAGAATCTTCCAAAAGCAACATTCCTTCTTTGATGCGCTTTTGGTCGTTGATTATCTCCTGATATTTAGGATTTTTTACGGTAGTTTCACGAGTTTGATTCATCAGCTTTTCCTGTTGAAAGGACGCTCTGACCAAATTTCCCATAAGTTTTTTAATCATCTCCATATCTTCACCAGTTTGCTCATCCTGCATATCCTCCTGCATCTGTTCAAGTTGATTTTGCATCTCTTCCATTTGCTTTTGAGCTTCCTGCTGGTGCTTTCCGGCACTTCCTTTTTTGTTTTTCTGAAGTTCCTGAGCTGCATTTTTCATCTCTTTCGAGATGTTGTTTTCTTTTTCCTGATCGCGCTTGAAATCCATTGGACTTTCAAGTTCTTTATTTTTCTGTTGAAGTTCATTTAAGTCTTTCCGTAGCTCATTAAACTTATCATCAAGTTTACGTTGCTTTTCCTCAAGATTTTCAGAGTTTTCTGAACTATTTTTTGTTTTTTCGGTAAGCTCTTTTTGTTCCTGAGTAAGATTATCCAGTTTGTTTATCGCCTGATTTAGCTTGTTTTCTACTTCAAGTTGTTTAAACAGTTCAAGATTTCTATCCAGTGTCTTTTCAAGATCTTCAGATTTAAGCTTTAGTTGATCCAGATTTTTTTTCATGTCGAGATTGTTATTCATCTGCATGAGATTTTGAATCTCTTCCATCAGCTTACGCATATCGTCATTCAATAGTTCTTCGAAAAGTTTTTCGAGTTGCTTTTGTTTTTCAACAATCCGTTCGTCTGTCTCAGTGAAATTTTCACGCAATTGTTGATTAATGTCTAATTGCTTTTTAATTTCCTCAACTTCACTTTTAATCTCTTTTTGCTTTTGCATAAGATCATTCAACTGTTTTTTATCTTGCCAGTTGATATCCTTTTTGTCGAGTAATTTTTTTGAAAGCTGATCTATTTCCTTTTGAAGTTTTCGAGTGTCTTTCAGATTATCTTTAAGCTTGTCTTCGATTTTCTCATCTGATTTATCCAGATTTTCAGCTATTTTCTCAGTAGTTGGGGCATCAAGAGTAAATGCTTGTGAACGGGTTGTTTTTACTCCATTTACCTGATCATTATCACTTACCGCAAAATAATAATCGAGATTTTCATCCTCTTTATAATTAAGCTCTGAAAAATCGAACATATAGTAAAAGCTTTGTGCATTTCTTTTTTTGTCGATAAAAATGGGAACAGCTTTTTTAACATCTGTAGTTCCTTTTTCGTTTTTTTGAGCTACATAAAATGAAAGATTTGAAAAACCATAATCATCAGAAATATCGCCAATGAAATAATACTTGAAGGGATTAATGGAATCACGAAACTGCTTCAGAGAGATTGTTGGAAATTCATCCCGCACAACCTGTATGGAAAACGATATAGAATCTCCTTGTTTAAAATCAGCATTTGACAAAACAAAGCCATAACGTATTGGGGTTTTTACAGTTGTTTTAAAGGATGACTGGTTATTGGAAGACGGTGTTAAATGATATGTTGAGTTTCCCAGTTTGAAAAAAATGCTTTCCGTTTGCTTGGTACGCAGCAACCATGAAACCTGTGTACCTTCAGGAATCGTAATATCTCCACTATTTTCGAGGGTTTCGTTAATTTTACCAATATACGCAGGATAAAACAAACTCAATGTGTAGCTTAACAATGCTGGTTTCGAAATTACATCCAGATTGTATTCGTTTGAAGTATATTCATCCGTTGTTAAACGAAATTTCACATCCTGTTTTACTTTCTTAAACTGATAAACAAATGTGTTATTTGCCTCTTTCCGCATCAGGTATTCTGTTTCATTGGTTTTAACCAAAATCTCGGCAGGTATCTCCTCCCCTTTTGCAATAACCCGAAGCGAAAAATCCTCATTTTCCACAGCCTTCAATTCTTTGTTTTCAATTACTATTTCATACGGCAATGGTTTTGAAAATTCTTTATTGAATTGAACCAATCGTTGAGTTGACTGAGTAATAACTTCGGGGTGAAATGAGAGAAGTAACAGAATTAAGAAAAGAGGAGCAATCGCATATTTCAAAAACTTTCGATTACGTTTAAACGGAATTGCCTGAACAAATCTCACTGCTTTAAAGCTTTCGATTTTCTGATTGATACTGGCTTCAATAAGGCTTTGAGACAAAGCTGTTTCACTCGATTTCAGTTGAAGTACGTTAATTAGCTTATCGCTTACTTCCGGAAAATATTTTCCTATGATAAACGAAGCTTCTTCAAAAGTGAGAGACTTTCCTATATTGAACATTTTCAGGACAGGGCGAACAATCCAAAACAAAAAAACAGAGCATACAATTATGAAAAACAGAAAGAAAAATATAGTTCTGACACCAGAGTTAAAATAAATATTAAACTCGGTAAAGGTCAGCAACAGAAAGAGTGAAGAGATAATTGCCACAAACAAAAGGCTTCCTTTAAGGAGTATATTGAGGTAATACTTCTTTCGAAACTCAATGAGTTTTTCGATTAACAAATCATATTCGGTTCCGGTTTTCATATTTCACGTGAAACAATTAATCTAAACAACTTACTCTGTTATAATTACACAGGTGGATTTTCATTATCAGAAATACCCACCTGTTTCATTTTATATTTTGCAAAAATACTTCATTAAAATTCTACAAGGTAACAAAGAAAGAACCTTTTATATAAAACCCTTTTATTCCAAATAAATTTTGAACATCAGGACCATCGAGATAGGTTAAACGATGGTAAGCTGAAATACGTATAATCTTCAGAATGTTCTCTAAACCATAAAATACTTCCACATATGGTTTGTCAAAAGTCATCGTGTTAAAATGCGTCAAAGGCTTCCCATTGTATGATGCAGGTAAGATTCCATCCGGATTCTTATCCTTATCGTAAAAGTAGTTTCTATTTTCGAGAGATGAAAAAATAACATTAGCACCTACAACTTCCCTCCATTTAAGTTTCTTCATCAATGGAATTCTATTTAAGAAAAGTCCCTGGAAATGATGCATAAACATACCTTCAACAGCCTGATCAGCCGCAAATTCCATAAAATTCATCATATTGTAACTACGTTCACTTTCAAATACAGGTTCATTTCCCTGAAATATTACACCCAGTGGATATGGAATTTTACCCAACACCTTTGTTGCTGTAATACTGTAATTTAGTTGTCCTAAAGCGCCAAGTTTCCATTTACGACCAACATTCAATGAGAATTTATGGTAGTTAAAATCACTTCCTAGAACATCTTTCATCCCTAACGTATAGCGGAAAGTCCAAACATTTCCCTGCTTAGCCGATACCCCTATCCTGTTATTGTCTTTAACCAGCCAAATTTGCTTTGGTGCATAGCGAAAAACGTATGATAATTCTGTTGTCCGATAGCTTTTCTTAATCTCACCCTTGTCGTTGTAATACGCAAAGGTAAAATCACCCTGTGGATTAAATTCCTTTGTTTGAGCAATAAATTGATGAGTCATACCCCGACCATAATCCGTTTCAAACCATACACGATTTAAAGTTCCTAAACTCATTTTATCTAGATACCCAAATTGAGAGGACAATGAGAACAGAACATTAAGGAATATATGCTCTTCAAGATAAATAGGATCAATTCCCAACCGTTCGGCATCATAGCTATGTTTTATCCCGATTTTTGTCCATGATTTACGACTCAGGAAATGCTCTGCCTGCAAATTATACTTAAATCTCTCATCTTTTGTACCATACGCAAAATGTGTTTTAAAAATCCAGTACTTACTGAACTTTGGATTTGTACGGAAATCTAACTGGAACCTATTCCCCTCTACTTTATTATGCCCGTAAAGCGAAATCCAGTGCCCTACATCCACTTTTTTCACCGGATAGAAACCTTCCCATGCCGTATTGATAAACGTTCTCCAGAACTTAATTCTGGGTGATTGGCGGATAGTATCCATTGCCTTGTAGGCAAGTTCCATCGTAGTTGAGTCTTTTGCACGCTCTATACGTTGTATTTTCCAGTATTTTTCATCATAATCCTGAGCAGATGCCTCAATTTCAAGATTCCGTTCATAAAACCTTAGTTCTTTCGGTTGGTTCGCTATATATTTAGAATTATTGACATTAAACTTCATGATCATCCCCACCGAGTTTTCGGTAAACTCCGTAACATCCACAAGCACACGGGTTTTTTCAGGAACCCAAACACCTTCGGGCAGTGGTGTATAATCTTGCTGAATACTATAACGTTCTACAAAATTGATATTTGCACTTTTACCAATTTCAACAGAAATGCGTTTGAGGGCAAATGTTGAGTCGGTAATCCACATTTTTCCATTAAACGCAAGATCTTCTTTACGTTTAGCCTTTACTTTCATTTCAAAACAGCGCATGTTATCAATCATCACTGTATCCATGATATAGATTTCGTAGAAACCTAAAGCACCACGAGCTATAGGAGAAATAAAGTTACGGTCGAAAATCTTGAGCCAGTTGTCGTTAAAATTATATTTTTGGAATGAAGCACCTAAAAATTGCTCAAATAGTTCCGGACTATCAACCAGCAATCCATTGAGTTTACTTGCTTTTATATGTTCTTTATCACGCTGAGGTTCATTCAAATAATAAACATCAGCAACGGATTCTGATATCAAAAAAGGAAGAACAACTTCTCCGTCTTCCCCTGCCTGTGTTTTTAAACTGTCAAAAACTGCAGCAAACGGTTTGAATGTCCGATTGTTCCTGAATTTTTCAGAAATCTTATCAATTCTAATATCAACATTAACGTAAGTTTCGAATTGTAACGCACTTAAGCTGGTGAAATTATGTTCTTTTTTACGTTTCCATACTTCACGTAATATTCTCCAGGATGGATTTTCTCCAGCTTCAATTACTACTTCACCCAAATTAAAACTTGTAGGTTTTAACTGAAAATCAATTATTTGATCCTGATTTTTCTTAATCTTTTTTGATCTGGCTATGTAACCAACAACGGTTACCGTAATTGAATCTTTGAAATTTGAACCCTTGAGATGATAACTTCCATTAAAATCAGTGGTTGTACCAACAGTAGTTCCTTTGAAATAAACATTTGCAAAAGGGATAGGCTCATTGGTAGTTGCATCCGTAATTTTCCCATTGATGGTATTATCTTGAGCTATAACAAAGTTTACTCCCGCAAGGTACAAAACTACCAAGGGGAGAATTACTTTTAAGAGGTTATTTTTCATTTATTTAGTTTGTTTCTATATCCACTTCTTTTGTTTATACCATTCTATAGCTTCTGCTACTCCACGTTTTAAATCGTATTGTGGAGTATAGTTTAAATCTTCCGAGATTGTGTTTTCGCAACGCCAGTTACGTTCTTTTAACACAAAAAATTTATCATTATTCAGAGTAGAAACCTTCTTCGTTATCTTCCCAGTGTACTCATTTATAAAGGCAATTGCTCTTACTATGGCCAAGGGAACATAAAGCTTGAATGTTCTCTTTTTCAGAATATCCTTTGTAATTTGAGCAAATTCTTCTGCAGTATAGTCTTTCCCATCAGATACAAACCAGGTTTTACCGGAAAGTTCTGATTTCAGACATTTAAATGCAATCTCCACCAAATCAGATACATAAACGAATGTTAATATTTGCTTTTTGAACCCGATATATGGCTCCAATCCATTTTTTATAGTTTTGAAAAAAACAAAATAATCCTTTTCTCTTGGGCCATAAACACCTGTTGGCCTTATAATTAGATATGGAAATTTTGCATTTGTATTCAAATACTGTTCTGCTTTGAGTTTGCTTTTACCATATCCGGTATCAGGGTGAGGAGTTTCATTCACCTTTGCAAATTTTGAATAATCTTCGCCATTACCGCCATGTGCAGCCATAGAACTGAAAAAGACAAATTTAGAAAGCAAAATACCTGATTGATGTATTGCATCAATCAGGTTTACAGTATATTGAAAGTTTATTTTCAGAAAGTCATCAAAGGTTAAAACCTTGGTTACAGCTGCAGCATGAATTATATAATCTGGCTTTATTTCGAGAAGCTGTTGCTTGAGCACATCTACATTCTGATAATCCAGATTTACAAACTGAATATCAGGATGCATTAAAAATTCACGGCTACTTGAACCGCGAACACCTGCCCAAACCTGCATTCCTTGTTCAATGGCTTTTTCGACCAAAAAACTTCCAATAAAACCACTAGCACCTGTAACAAGTATCCGACTCATAAAATACTAGTATTCAAAATGTTTAATATAGCAGCGGCGGCGTAAATGGTTTCTTCCGTCATAACCTTCCCATTGAGACAAGCCTTTGTGATTTGTTTCAAGTTGCTGGTTATTAACTGCATATTTAATTTTATGTTTAATAAACGCATTGAGCTGTTCGTCAAAGAAAATTGCATTGATCCCTTTTCCCTGCCATTCAGGCAGAAGTCCAATCAGGTACATATCAATGATTTCAGGCTTTTTCAAAGCTCTAAGCATGTGAATAAATCCAAATGGGAATAATTTACCCTGTGTTTTTTGCAGAGCCCGTGTTAAAGAAGGCAAATTTATTGCCACCCCAATAACTTTATCGTTGCTATCAAGAATTATTGTAACATAATCTGGCTCAACAAAGGATAGATACTGCTTAGTATAGGCATCTTTCTGGCGTTGGGAAAGAGCAGTATATCCATATAATGGCTTGAAAGACTCATTAATACAATCAAAAATTTGCTGAGCATAGGGTATAAAATCTTTTGCCTTTTTAGCCTGAAGCACCTTCACATTGTAACGACGTTTTACAATCTCTGCAATTTTCGCTACTTTTTCAGGCTTCTCAGCCGGAACTTCAAATTCGAACTGCAACCAATCAACGTCTTTAGCATATCCAAGTTTTTCTAAATGAGCGTTATAATATTCATAGTTGTAGATAGAAGCTAATGTGCCCAACTCATCAAATCCCATCACAAGCATACCTTCCTTATCCATATCTGTAAATCCAAGAGGACCATGCAGGGCTTTGTAGCCCAAGCTTTTTGCCCAGTTTTCTACAGTTTGAACCAGTGCCGTTGATACTTCTTCATCATCGATAAAATCAATCCAACCAAAGCGAACATGCTTTTCATTCCATATTTCATTCGCTTTATGATTTATCATACCAGCAATACGACCTACAATTTTTCCATTTTTGTAAGCCAGCCAATATCTTGCTTCACAAAACTCAAAAGCTGGATTTTTTTTCCAGTGTAAAGTGTTGTACTCGTCCATTCTTAAAGGCGGACAGCAATATTTATTATCTTTATAAAGCGTATAGTAGAAGTTTATAAACCTCTTTAAATCACTGTTATTAAGAACTTCTCTAATTTCTACAGCCATATATGGGTATTATATAAGTTTTGCGTCTTCTGATCTTGATTTTTGAACCAAATATTTAAAATAGCTTCGGCGACGTTTATGTTGGCGGTGTTCAAAGAAATCCCAAAGGGAACGAACTTTATCATTGCTTTCGAATTCGATATTCGTTTCAGCTTTTATAAAACCCTTATTTAACACTCTGCCAAGCATATCGTTAAATATCACAGCTACAAGTCCTTTATTCTGGTACTCAGGATGTACCCCAATAAAGTACATATCCAACGTATCATTTGATTTCTTTGCTTTGTTGATCGTACATTGTCCGAAAGGATAGTATTTTCCACCAATCTTTTGCAATGCTTTTGAATAAGAAGGCATTGTTATACCAAAAGCAACAACCTGATTATCAGAATTAGTAATGATAGAGATCAAATCTGGTGTGAGATATTTGATATATTTTCCGATGTAGAACTCAATTTGTTTTTCTGTAATCGGGGTGAAACCATACATCAGTCCATAAATATCATTTATAATCCGGAAAATACCTTTAGAATACGGCAGTAACTCCTTGATTGAATTGATTTTAATCACTTTCAAATGATATCTATCCAAAACTTTTTGAGCAACTCTTTTTACTTTTTCAGGAACACTTTTTGGGGCAATTACCTCATATTCAACCCAATCGGCATCTTTATGAAAGCCTGCCAATTCAATGAAATTTTGGTAATAAGAGTGGTTGTAACGCTCAGTAATGGTTGCCAGTTCTTCAAAACCATCAATAAGTATTCCTTCCGGATCAAAATCAGTAAATCCTAGTGGACCATGAAGTGCTTCCATCCCATTTTCAACAGCCCAATTTTCAACAGTTGAAAATAATGCATTGGAAACATCATCATCATCAATCACATCAAACCATCCAAAGCGGGCATAACGGTTTCCCCATTTTTCAATATATGGTTTATGTATAATGCCGGCAATTCTTCCCGAAAGAACCCCATCTTTGTAGGCCAGCCATAGTTTTGTATCGCAAACTTCGAAAGATGGATTATGATTTTTACTTAAAGTGATAAACTCATCTCGTATGATTGGAGGTACAAAATGAGGGCAATTTTCGTAGAGTGTTATCTGAAAACGGATAAACTCTTTCAATTGTTTTTCACTGCTAACTTCAACTATTTCAATAGCCATAGCTAAATTCCGTTAAAAGGTTAATTACGGTATGATTTGAAGTTTCTTTGCGTACTTATGTATTTTTTCCAGTGCTTCATCAATTTGTTCTCGAGTATGAGTAGCCATAAGAGAGAAACGAATTAAGGAAGCGTCGGAACTTACAGCCGGTGAAACCACAGGATTTACAAAGATTCCATCATCAAGTAACATCTTGGTTATTTTGAAAGTTTTAAAGTTATCCCGAACATATAACGGAATAATTGGTGTTTCAGAATGACCGACATCAAATCCCATCAACTTGAAGTTATCCATAGAATAACGGGTATTTTCCCATAACTGATTTATACGTTCGGGTTCTTCTTCCATAACATCTAAAGCAGCTAATACACAAGCTGTTGAAGCAGGTGTAATACTCGCACTAAATATTAATGAACGTGAATTATGTTTCAAGAAATTGATGGTGTCTTTATCGCTTGCAATAAAACCTCCAATGGTAGCCAACGACTTACTAAATGTTCCCATAATGAGATCCACATCGTCTGTTAGTCCAAAATGAGATGCAGTACCCGCTCCTTTTTTTCCGATAACACCCAATGAGTGAGCATCATCAACCATAATAGAAGCATTGTATTTCTTTGCAAGTTCAACAATTTCAGGAAGTTTTACAATATCACCTTCCATGCTGAAAATCCCATCTACTACAATGAGTTTTATTTTATCCGGTTTGCATGATTTCAATGCTTTCTCTAAGGAAGCCATATCATTATGCTTGAATTTCAATGCATTTGAAAAGGACAATCTTCTTCCTTCGATAATTGAAGCATGATCAAGTTCATCCAGAATAATATAATCATCACGGCCTGTTACTGCCGAAATTACGCCTATATTTACCTGAAATCCAGTAGCATAAACCAATGAAGCATCTTTCCCGACAAATTTGGCCAAACGATCTTCCAACTCAATATGAATATCCAATGTTCCGTTTAGAAAACGTGAGCCAGCACAACCTGTTCCATATTTATTTACAGCATCAATTGCTGCTTGTTTAATTTTAGGATGGTTCGTAAGACCTAAATAGCTGTTAGAGCCAAACATCAGTACTTTTTTTCCTTCTATCAGAACTTCTGTATCCTGATCAGATTCAATTACCCTGAAAAATGGGTAAACACCAAGTCTTATCATCTGTTGAGGGAGATCATACTTGGACATTTTTTCTTGTAAAAACCTCATAATTAGAATTTGTTGGTTTACAATTTCTCGTTAGATCTTATAATTGAAGCCTGCAAAGATACTGGTTTCTTTGCAAACCAAAACAATTGTTTAAATTTTACAATTAATTGCTTGTTATTTTGTCAAGCAGCTTATCTGCTAATCTGCTCGCTCCAATTCTGAATAAATCTTTCGTGAGCCACTCTTTGCCAAGAACAGCATCTACCAAGGCATAATATTCTACTGCCTGTGAAGGTTCAGAGATTCCGCCAGCAGGTTTTAAACCTATTTTAATACCTGTTTTTTGATACTGTTCTTTTATCGACAGCAGCATTATATAAGCTGCCGGAATTGTTGCTGAAACAGCTATTTTTCCGGTTGATGTTTTGATAAAATCAGCACCTGCATCTATCGCTATATCGCTGGCAATTTTAATATTTTTTAAAGTTTGTAGCTCGCCTGTTTCCAGAATTACTTTCAGATGTGCATCACCACAAAACTGTTTAATTGCCTTTATTTCCTGATGAACTGCTTTCCAATCACCTTGCAAAGCTTTTCCACGTGAAACAACCATATCAATCTCTTCAGCACCTTCATCTACAGCATACTTCACTTCTATAAGTTTAACAAACAGAGGTGATTGTCCTGCAGGAAATGCTCCTGCAACACATGCTGTGTGTATTCCTGTTCCACACAATTTTGTTCTAACCTGCTTTGCAAATGTTGGATATACACACACTGCAGCAGTACATGGAATGTTTTGAGATTTGTCTTCAAATGCAATTGCTTTTTCGCACAACGCATTTACTTTTTCTTCGGTATCTGCACCTTCAAGTGTTGTTAAATCAATAAATCCCAATATATTACGATAAACATCTTTGAGATTGGAATAGCTTTTGATTTTTTCAGAAATCAGCTTTAAACAAACTTGTTCTGTTTCAGCAAGATCGATTTCTGCATAATGGGTAATATCTATCATCTTAAAACTATTTTTCATGTTCCGGATGTTGTTCTTTCCAGAGTTGGTTAAAGCTTTTTTCAGCAATAGCAGGAAATTCTCTCTGTTTTAGCCAAACGTTACCAGCCATCAATTTTAATGCCAAATTTTTCATTTTTACATTTTTCGTAACAACAAATTTTCGACTCATCAAGGCCTTGCGAATAAGTCCATACGTAAACCTCTCTGCTAAAGGTTTTGATTTTCGGCTTACTGCTTCTTTTCTATTGTAAAGTAGCAGTTCATGAATCGGAATGTGAACAGGGCATACTTCCGAACACTTTCCGCACAAAGTAGAAGCAAAACTCAAATGCTGATATTGTTCAAAATCAAGCAAAAAAGGAGAACTTACTGCACCTATAGGTCCTTGAAATGCACTATTATAGGCTGAAGAACCCGCTTTTTTAAATACAGGGCATACTTGTAAGCAAGCTCCACATTCAATACAGCTTAAAGCCAGTCTTTGTGGTTTATGACTTAATAATTCTGTTCGGTTATTATCAACTAAAATCAAAATCATCTCATTACAACCATCTGTTTCTGTCTCTTTTTTAGGGCCAAAAACAACTGATTGATAAGTATTTGCTAACATTCCTTCTTTACTATGTGCTTTTAAAGCCCACAATAATTCTAAATCATTTAATGTGGGAATTATTTTTTCAATACCCGCTAATACTATCTGAACTTTGGGAATAGAATAAGCAAGTGTGATATCTCCTTCATTTTCACTATAAGCTACTGCTCCACAATCAGATACCAGAAAATCAGCACTGGTAACTGAAACTTTTGATTGGAGAATACTATTACGTAAAGTATCTCTTATAGTTGTAGTTATCTCTTCTAAAGTAGCATTTTTGCGCAATTGAAAATACTTATGAAACATTTCAGAAATTTCAGCTTCAGAAGTACGCATAAGCGTCAAATCTGAATGTTTCTTTTCAGATGATAATTTATGAAGAATAAAGTCGCTCATATCCGTTGCTACTGAAGTAAAATCAGTAAGAGATTTTGAAATATTTATTTCTTCAGAAATTAAGGATTTGGTATAGTTTATTGTATTAACTTCTTGTTTTTCAAGTATTTGAATTATTTCAAGAATAACTTGCTGACTATTTTCCGCCCAAATTACTCTACCTCCATTGTTTCGGAATTTCTTCTCAAACTCAGTAAGATAATGTTCAAACTCATTAAATGCCTTGTTTTTTAAAAGTGCAGCACGTTTTCTCGCTAATTCAAAATTTAAAAACACTTCTTTATTTGCTTTTACATTATTTTGATAACGATCAACATTCTGACTCAAAACAGAAAGTTGCTTTAAATCAGATATATTTTGTTCAGCATCTGTAATAAACCTCTTGCAATTATCCTGAAACATAGGCAATTATAAAGTTTTAGATATTTTATCAACACGCAAAGCATGTCTTCCTCCTTCAAATTCAGTGTTCAAAAAAAGCTTTACCATTTCTTCAGCCCTTTCAAACGGAATAAATCTACCCGGTAAAGATAACACATTAGCATTGTTATGTTTACGCGTTAATTCAGTCTGCTCAGTATCCCAACATAATGCAGCTCTTACATTCGTATATTTATTGGCTACCATTTGTACACCATTTCCACTTCCGCATAAAATGATGCCAAACTGATATTTTCCATCCGAAACAGCTTTTGCTAGAGGATGTATAATATCTGGATAATCAACACTTTCCGAACTAAAAGTTCCAAAATCAAACCATTGAAAACCTTGATTTGTCAAAGTTTTCAGTAGGTAGTTTTTCATTTCAAAACCACCATGATCACAACCGATAGCAATTATATTCTGTTTATCAAACATTGTTGATAAGTTTTAATGAGCAAAGTTAACCATTCTTTATCATCCACTTTAATATGAGCTTTTTAAATAGGGCAAACTATTTAAAAATAGATACTATATTATTGATATACAGTAATATATTTTATTAACAAAGATGTTGTTAACAACAAAATAACGTTGCTTCACATTGTTCAAACCCACTTGTTTTATAAACACTTTTGTCTAATTTTGCCGCTTCTGTGGTTAGACACTGCTAATTTATCAACAGTTCTAAACATGCTTTCAACAGCTTTGGAGCTGTTTATATGTAAAAATATATCAACAATACAAACTATCAACATGATGTTAATCGTTTATATAAAACTTGAAATTCAAGCAAATGTACCAAACAACCCATGTTAGTTAATTGTTGATAAACTACTAATATCTAAAAAAGCAAATTTTAGAACTCCAATTTACAAACAAATTAACAGCCCTATTATATACATTATTATATTTTTAAAATACATATATGAATAATATTGATAACCTCGCTGCTATAGAAACATTACGAAAAGAGAAGAATGCTGTGATTCTTGCTCATTTTTATCAGATTCCTGAAATTCAGGATATCGCCGATTTTGTAGGCGATAGTTTGAACTTAGCGCAAAAAGCTGCTGAAACAAAAGCTGATTTAATTATTTTTGCAGGAGTTCATTTTATGGCCGAAACAGCAAAATTACTAAATCCGGGTAAAAAGGTTGTTCTACCTGATCTCGAAGCTGGATGTTCTTTAGCTGATTCATGCAAAGGTCCTGATTTAGCTGAGTTTAAAAAACAATATTCTGATCATATTGTAATTTCGTATATTAATTGTAGTGCTGAAGTAAAAGCTTTAAGTGATTTAATTTGTACATCAAGTAATGCGTTGAAACTTGTTGAATCGTTTCCGAAAGATCAAAAAATTATTTTTGCACCTGACAAAAATCTAGGTGGGTATATTAACAGAATGACAGGCAGAAATATGGTTTTATGGAATGGAACCTGTCAGGTACATGATATTTTAAAAGCCGAAAAAATAATTAATTTGAAGTTACAACATCCTGATGCTAAAATGCTTGCTCATCCTGAATGTAATGCTGCTGTACTTGAATTAGCTGATTTTATTGGTTCAACAACTGCTATTTTAAAGTATGCGAATAGTGATTCGCATCAAAAATACATTGTAGCTACTGAAACAGGTATTATTCATCAAATGAAAAAACAAAATCCTGAAAAAGAATTTATTATAGCTGCTACAGATGAAACTTGTGCCTGTAATGATTGCGAATTCATGAAGCTTAATACTGTTGATAAACTTTACTTAGCTTTAAAAAATGAACAACCGGAAATTATTTTAAATCCGGAAATTATGGATAAAGCAAAGGCACCTATTGTGAGAATGCTTGAAATGTCTAAAGAATTGGGAATTATTTAATTTATTAATAATTAAGTATCTATTTTGATTAATTAAATGAAAATAAGCGGAGTAATACCAATTACTCCGCTTATTCGTTTATCTTCGTAAGTTCAATAAAATGGTTTTCAAAATGAAGAGTAAACTTACACTGTTAATTCTTTTTATTGTTGTAACTTATTATCAATCAATATCACAAGTAAAATCTGATTCTCTTATTTTTACGCAGTATTACCATCCTAACGGAAAAATATCCAGTGAAGGAAATTTACGTAATGGAAAGCCTGATGGATATTGGAAAACATATAACGATAAGGGAATACTTGTATCGGAAGGAAGTCGTAAAGATTTTGAACTGGATAGTGTATGGAAGTTTTATGATTCACAGGGAAAAAAGTCACTTGAAATTACTTATAAAAATGGGAAAAAGAATGGATTACGTCGCAGTTATCAACAGGAAGATATTGTAAATGAATATTTTATAAATGATATTAAACAAGGTTTATCTAAAATATATTATATTTCTGGAAAACTTAAAAAAGAAACACCATTTGAAAATGGTCTTGAAAATGGAATAGAACGTGAATATGATACTACAGGTTTGATAATCAATTTGATTGAATACAGAACAGGTTTTGTTATTAACCGGGAACGAATCAACCGAGTAGATTTTAAAGGTCAGAAACAGGGAGTTTGGAAATGGTTTTATGATAATGGGAACCTAAAACTAGAAGGAACCTATCAAAACGATAAGAAAAACGGTTTTTTCAAATCTTATAAACCTGATGGAAATCTTATAGTTATAGAAAAATATATCAATGATGAACTTCAATTGGATGCTCCCGAGCTTCGTGAACTTGAAGTAAGAACGGATTACTATCCTAATGGACAAATTAAAGCAACGGCAAGTTACAATAAGGGAAAACCGGAAGGTATAAGAAGAGATTATAATCCTGACGGAACCTTAAAAACAGGTTCGGTTTATAAAAATGGAATACTTGTAGGTCAAGGAATTATCGACGAAAAAGGCTTAAAGCAAGGTATCTGGAAAGAGTTTTACGATGATGGAAAATTAAAAGCAGAAGGAAGTTATAAGGATAATCTCAAAGTAGGAAATTGGAAATTTTACTACAAAAGTGGTAAACTAGAACAGACCGGACGTTTTAATGCAAAAGGAAATTATGATGGTGAATGGCAATGGTATTATGAATCGGGTGAAATACATATTGAAGAAAATTTGGATAATGGGCTTGGAGATGGCCAATATATTGAATATAGTGATACTGGTAAAATAATTGTAAAAGGTGAATATATTGATGGTCAGGAAAATGGATTTTGGTTTTATGAATTAAATGATACCCGCCAGGAGGGTACTTATACCGACGGAAAGCGTAATGGAACATGGAAACATTTTTTTGCTGACAGAAAACTTTCGTTCATAGGATCTTATGTGGAGGATAATCCAAATGGGAAGCATACATGGTATTGGGAAAACGGCAACACAAAGCAAACAGGAGATTATGTGATGGGTAAGCGTGAAGGAGAGTGGCGAAAATTCACAGAAGAGGGTCAATTGTTTCTGATAATCTACTATCAGGATGGGAAAGAAGTTCGTTATGACAATATTACCATCGATGATGAGGAATAAATGTAAGACATAAGGTTATCTAAATCAATATAATATAAAATATTTTTAAAAAACCAGTCATTGAACAGGTTTTTATCTAATTTTGCCAATGAAATGGTTCTCCTTAAACGGAGATGAAAAGGGAAACAGGTGAAAAACCTGTACAGTACCCGCTGCTGTAAGTTTCAGTGATACTTTACCGTTATTCTTGCCACTGTCCTAAAGGTTTGGATGGGAAGGCGACGGAAAGGAAACAAGTCAGAAGACCTGCCAGTTTCAAATTCTATTCAAAGCTTTCGGGATAAAAGCCATGAATAAGTTACATACACATACTTATTCCTGCTTATTTTTTTTCCCTGAAGTTTTGAAGTTTAATCCAATTATTAAACTTTAAAACAAGCAGTTATGAACAAAATTTATTTTTTTGGTTTGGCAATTTTCATTCTGTTGCCATTTGTTTCAAAAGCTCAAACAGTAGCTACGTTCGACAATTTTAGTTTAAATGCAAACGCCTTCTGGAATGGTTCTGATTTAAGTGGTGGTTTTTCAAATGGAGATTATTTATTTGAAAACCAATATACTTCATTTGGTGGAAGCGCTTATGCCTGGGGTGGTTTTGCGTATTCTAATGTAACTGATACCATTACACAAGGTTATTCTAATCAATTTGCTGCAATTGCAGGAAAAGGATATTCAAATTCAGTAAACTATGCAATGGTTTCCGTTCTTTCCGATTATATGACTGATAATCACCCAATTCCATCTGTGGTGAATTTGAGTGGAAACAAATCTGTTACCGGATGTTATGTTACGAATAGTGTATATGCTTATTATTCAATGAAATTAGGAGATGGAATTGCTAAAAAATTTGGTGGTTCTACCGGAAATGATGCTGATTGGTTTAAAATCGTTGCTTTGGGTTGGAGTAATGGAACTTTGAAAGATAGTGCAGCGTTTTATCTGGCTGATTTCCGGTTTGCCAATAATACAGAAGACTATATAGTAAAAGATTGGAAGTGGTTTAATTTAAGTACATTAGGATCTGTTGACAGTATTGGTTTTATTCTTCGTTCGAGCGATATTGGTCAATATGGCATGAATACTCCTTCATATTTCAGCATGGATAATTTCAATGGTTCAGGAGTAGGAATTGAAACTGTATTTGCTTCAGCTATCCAGATTTATCCAAATCCGACAACAGATTTTATTATAGTTCAAAATAAAGATAATCAACAAATTAATACACTTGAGATATACTCCATGGATGGTAAATTAGTTTCTCGGAATGAAGTGAACAACATGGAATATAAACATTCTCTGGCTAATTTAACCGAAGGTGTTTATTTTGTAAAAGTAAATTCACAATCAGGTGTTTACACCCAACGAATTGTGAAACGTTAATCACGTTAAAGGTAAACTTCATGAATAGAAGTTTTTTTATGGGTTTGATGATTTGCCTGCTGGTTTTAACCGGCGGGCATTCACTTTACGCTCAATATCCTCCGGCAGTGGGTCAAGTTGGTTCAACAGCGATATTTAAAGACTCCGCTATTTTTATAGATTGGGCTCAAAATTGTTGTGTTTCAAGAGGTTATGTCATTAAAGGAGATACGGGTTTTATTGATCCCGACCACTTAGGTACAAATAGAGCTTCATACGGTTCGGAAAATGATGCGTTAGGGAAAGCTGATAATAGCGTTATTAGCATTGGAGATGGTGGCATTGCAACTGTAACGTTTTCATATCCAATAGTAAATGGTCCAGGCTTTGATTTTGCAGTATTTGAAAATTCATTTGATGATTTTTTTCTGGAACTTGCTTTTATCGAAGTGAGTTCGGATGGAGTTCATTTTGTACGCTTCCCATCTGTTTCTTTAACCCCAACCTTTTCTCAGATTTCAAGTTTCGGGCAGTTAAATACTCAGAAGCTACACAATCTTGCCGGAAAGTATAAGGTGCTATATGGAACACCCTTTGATTTGACTGATTTGACTGATAGTATTTCTGTAAACATTAACCAGATTACCCATGTTAGAATTGTAGATGTAGTTGGATCAGTCCAAGCTTCCATTTGCTCTTTCGACTCAAAACAAAATATAATCAACGACCCCTATCCTACTCCTTATTGGAGTTCCGGTTTCGATTTGGATGCCGTTGGGGTTATTCATAACACTCAATTCACAGGAATTTCCAAAAATGAGCAGAAGTCTGATTTTCATGTTCAAGTTTATGAATCTCGAAAAATAAGAATAAGTACCTCAAATACAGATAAATATAACGTAGAAATCTATTCTATATGTGGTCGAGAATTGCATAAAAGTTCTTCTATTGATCAACAGTTCGAAATTTTTCTTCCAGAAGCAGGAAAAGGTGTTTACATTGTAAGGATGCTGACTGAAGCGGGGAAAAGCGTTTCTCAAAAAATAATTCTTGATTAATATTTTCTTCTGTAATAAAAGTCTATCTATCGGAATAAGAATTATGAATAAAAAAGAATTATATAATTTGAGTATTGTTTTGGTGTTGATTTTTATTTCGAATAAAATATATTCTCAGCACATATATGATACGATAGAATTGAAATCGGTCACAATTCAATCCAAAGCTGTTTATAATCCAAGGGTGTTGAAAACAACATCTTTTGATTCGATAGTTGTAAAGCAATATGAATCGACTTCCTTATCACAACTTTTAGCAGCGCATTCTCCGGTGTTTATCAAATCATACGGACAAGGGAATCTGGCTACAGTTTCTTTTCGTGGAACGAGTGCTTCGCATACTCAGGTTTTATGGAATGATCTGAATATCAATTCACCTATGATGGGACAAACCGATTTTTCATTGATTCCGGTTTTTTTAAATGAAGAATTGTCTCTTTTACATGGAAGTAGCTCATTGTTTCAGCATAGTGGATCTTTGGGTGGCACAATTCAAATAGGCAATAAACCTGATTTTTCGGAGCGATTAAAGGTACAGGTGCTAATCGGAGCCGGTAGTTTTGAAACATATAATTCGGGTCTGAATGTAAATTTTGGAAATGGAAAGTTTTTGAGTAAAACCAAAATTTATGGATTGAAATCAGAAAATAATTTTTCGTTCAAAAACAATACTTACACCCTTCCCTATCCGGAAGAAATACGCAATGATGCTTCGTATTGGCAAGAAGCTGTAATGCAGGAATTTTATTTTAAGAACAGTTCAAATATTGAATCCGGAGTCAGATTTTGGTGGCAGAAAAACTTTCGAAAGCTTCCGCAACCACTTGTAATGACTGCAATTAAGGGGAATGAATTTCAGGAAAGCGAATCGATAAAGATGAATGCTTTTGTAAGGAAAACAACCCGGAAATATCAAACAAATTTGTCGGTATCTTATCTGAATGATTTGATGATTTATGATAACAGAGTATCGTTTATTCATTCTCAAAACAGAGTAAATCAGGGGTCATTCAAGGCTGGGTTATTGTTTTTTGGGAAACCAGGTTTACGGTTAAGAACCGGTTTGGATGGTGAAATAATTCAAGTAAATTCGATAAATTACAGTGGGTTCAAAAAACGGAACTTATTTTCAGCTTACGTTGATGCACGATATGAAATAAGCAAACGTTGGATTACAGTTGCCCTATTGCGTGAAGAACTATTGAATGGTGAATTTCAATCGTTGATACCTTCGCTGGGAATAGAATATAAGCTTAGTCGTACGAAAGATTGGTATGTAAAAACGATGGTTGCCCGAAATCTTCACCAACCTTCGATGAATGATTTGTATTGGGTTCCGGGAGGAAATCCGGATTTAAAGCACGAAGATGGGTTAACGGCTGAAGCAAGTTTCGAAATTCGTTCATCGGAAAAGAGTAATCCGAAATTTGAAACAGAGCTTACTTCTTATTTTACGCACATCAACAATTGGATATTGTGGCAACCCGATGCCGTTTCGCGTTATTGGAAACCTGTTAACCTGAAACAGGTTAATTCCAGTGGTTTAGAGTATATGTTTCACGTGAAATACGAATTGGGTAAATGTATTTTTATACTGCAGGGAGGCTATACTTTTACGGCCTCACTTAATAAAAAGGAGTTATACCCCAATGATCCAACTGTGGATAAACAGTTAATTTATGTTCCCCGAAATTCGGTTTACGGAAATATTGCCTGCAGCTATCAAAACTGGAATTTCACATTTAACACACATTGGGTCGGAAAACGATACACCAGTACGTCAAATACCCGTTACTTACCCGATTATTTCGTGAGCGATTTGTGCTTAAGTAAACGTTTTAAGATGGCAAAACAAGAATGGAGCTTACAGGTTTCGATTGATAATATCTTTGATGAAGATTACCAGTCTGTAGCATGGCAACCAATGCCGGGTCGCTCGTTTTCAGTAGCCTTACGGTATCAGTTTTTAAAAAGCCAATCAAATGAATAAGAAGATTATCAATGGATTACTGTTGTTTTGTGCACTGATTATTTTCAGTTGTACAAAAGATGATTCTTTTGGTGAGGTAAACACTGAAGCTTCCAGCTATGTGAGAAGTAAAGGATTTTTTGTCCTCAACGAAGGTAATTTTACATGGGGAAATGGTACGATTTCCTTCTACGATGAACTGAGAGGAAAGTTAATTCAGGATGTTTTTTATTCGGCAAACAAAAGACCAACAGGAGATATTCCAACTTCCATGCAAATTATTGGCGATTTTGCATTCATTGTTGTGAATAATTCCGGAAAAATAGAAGTAGTTCATCTAGATGATTTTCATTCGGTTACAACTATTAAAGATCTTGAAAATCCGCGTTTTATTTTACCGATTAACAGCCAGAAAGCGTATATTTCTGATTTACGTTCCCCTTGGATTTCTATCTTAAATCTTCAGGAACGAAAAGTTGTCGGAAAATTTTATGCAGGAAAATCGACAGACAAAATGGCTCTCTTCGAAAATAAGGTATTTATTTTAAACTGGTCAGAACATTATATTCAAAAACCCAATAATACATTGCTCATAGCAGATGCTATTCAGGATAAAATTATAGATTCGTTGGTTTTAACAAAAGAACCCAACAGTTTAGTGATAGACAAATACAACAAATTATGGGTACTTTGCAGTGGTGGCTTTAATTATGAAGAGATTCCTGCATTGTATAAAATTGATCCACAATTACGTGTAATAGAACAGAAATTTGAATTTCCGAGCCGGTACCTCTCCCCTACTTCGCTTGTACTAAATCATACTGGTGATACGCTTTATTACATCAGTCAGGGGATTTATAAAATGGCGGCAAATGCCTTGAATTTGCCTTCTCAGCCGTTTATTCCGAAAACGAATCATGTTTTCTATGCGCTGGCCGTAAACCCTTCAAATGGACAATTACTGGCTTCGGATGCGTTGGATTATAATCAAAATGGATGGGTATTTCGTTATGAGCTGAACGGCTGGCTAAAAGATTCAATCCGGGCCGGAATTATTCCGGGGTCTTTTTGTTTTATGAATAATTAGCGATTGTTCTCCTTACATTTTGTAAGTTTGTAGATTCATACAGAATGATTTAATGATGAAAAATTCAAAACTTGTTTTGCTGGCCTTTGTTTTGCTGGTAAATATATTTACTGCTCAAACTCAGGTGATTACAAATAATTCCAGCGTTAAAGATATTCTGGAAAGCAGAGGTGAAATTTATTTCAGATTTCCTGTTTCAACGTCAGGAAATAATATAATGGATAAAGTTTCTGTGGATAAAGTGAAAGATGGATATGTGTATGCATACGCCTCGGCATCTCAATTTTCTGAATTTCTGAAAGCAAAAAGCAGCTATGAGGTTTTAACAGCTCCGTCCCTGCTCAATCCTGATGCAATCGTTATGGCTTCAGCGTTAACAGATATGCAAAACTGGGATAAATATCCGGTTTATGATTTGTATATTCAGATGATGAAAAAGTTTGCGACGGATTATCCTGCAATTTGTAAACTGGATACAATTGGATTCTCAAAAAATAATCGTGCTATTATAGCTTTAAAGATTTCAGATTCTGTTCAATACGATCAATCTGAGCCTGAATTTTTTTATACAGCAACTATACATGGAGATGAAACAACAGGTTACATTTTGATGTTGAGATTGGCTGATTATCTGCTTTCAAATTATGGCACAAACAGCCGGATAAATTCTATCGTAAACAATATGGAAATTTGGATTAATCCTTTAGCAAATCCAGATGGAACGTTTAAAATAAGTAACTCAACCATTGTTGGTTCAGTTCGTTATAACGCAAATTCGATAGATTTGAACCGAAATTTCCCGGATCCCAGAACTGGCGATCATCCGGATGGAAATCAATGGCAACCGGAGAATATCGCGATGATGAATTTTGCAGGACTTCATAATTTTATCATGAGTGCGAATTTACATGGTGGCGCAGAATTGATTAATTATCCGTTTGATACTTGGGCTGCAGCAACAAAAACGCATGCAGATGATTCCTGGTGGAGTCAGATTTCAAGAGCGTATGCTGATACGGCACATGCAAATAGCGTAACAGGATATTTAACCGATGAATCAAATGGAATTACGAATGGTGGAACCTGGTATGTTATTACAGGTGGTCGTCAGGATTATATGAATTGGTGGCAGAAATGCAGGGAGGTTACGATGGAGTTGTCCACAGATAAAACGTTATCATCCAGTCTCTTGCCTGCACATTGGAATTACAATTACAAATCATTGCTCAATTATCTGGAAGAAGCCCGGTTCGGAATACATGGAGTTGTAACCGATTCTGTCACAGGCCTGCCGCTTAAGGTGCGGGTGTTTATCAATAATCATGATCGCGATAGCTCTCATGTTTATTCTACGGCTTTAAATGGTGATTATCACCGCCCTGTTTTAGCAGGCACTTATTCGGTTACATTTTCTGCTCCCGGATATAATAGTAAGACAATCAGTAATGTATCTGTTCAGAATCACCAAACAAATAATCTTAACGTACAGTTATCCCAGTCTTCCAGTGGAATAAATACAGCCAATGGATTTGAGTCTCAATTATATCCTAATCCGGCAAGTGATAAAATTATTGTAAAAATTTCCAATCCGGTAAAATGGATTCGTATTTATGATTTATTGGGAAGTTTGATTTATGAGCAAAATGGAGAGCAAGAGTCATCGGTATATACAATAAATACCGGACAATGGATGACCGGTATTTATTCAATTCGTTTAGAATCATCGGATTCTGTTTATAGCTCTAAATTTGTCGTATTACATTAACGTTTTGTTTTCTTGCCGTTTAAAGTCAGAATGGAGAGCAGAATATAGCCGAAGATTAATATTGGTACTGCAATAACCTGAAGAGTAATTAGCAATAAAACCGAGAGAATGAGGAATCCTAATAGTGATCCGTGTTCTTTCATGCTTACGTTTTTGAACTTGAAAGAGAACATGCGAAATGGGCTTACCAGTAACAATGATGTTACGATCACAAGAATAACGTAAAACCATGGGTACATTGCATAATTTGTATAGATAATGCTGGATTGGCTTTCTTCAAACCATTTCCACATGTACTGTTCACTAATAGAATAGTTTATAAGAGGAAAAGCAGCCCAAAACATTGCATTAGCAGGAGTTGGAAGCCCAATAAAATAGACTTCCTGACGAGTGTCGATATTGAATTTTGCTAAACGTAGTGCGGAGAAAACAGCAATCAGATACGCACTGTAAGGAGTGAATTGTAAAAGAACCGGATAAGCTTTAAGAGCCGGATGATAAAAAGCCCATTGTGTAAACGTATATTGCATTATTACATAAGCGATAGTTGCCGGTGCTACTCCGAATGTAATCAGGTCGGCAAGGGAGTCGAGTTGTTTTCCTATATCCGATTTTACATTAAGCAAACGAGCAGCAAAACCATCGAAAAAATCGAAAACAGCACCTGCAAAAATAAACAGAGAGGCATTTACCCAGTTGCCGTTAAAGGCTTGTATTATCGCAATACATCCGCAAAATAAATTGCTCAATGTTAATAAGTTCGGTATGTTACGTTTCATGATTGAATAGTTTTAGAGCGTTATTATCGTCCTTTTCTTCCTGCAAATATACGGAATTCGGAACAGCATCCTTTTTGTCAAAAAGAACATTTTGTGAAATTATTCTTTTTGTGTTTGTTGCCATTTGAAAAATTGAGGTTTAAAAGTGACCATAAAGTACAGATAATGAGAAAATTTACTATCTCCTTTGTTTAGTCCGTACACTTTTTCGAGCGTTTCGGAGGGCAGCATAACACAATAGCCTGTATTTACTTCAACTTCGGAAGATAGTTTACAGATATAAATGAGGTCGAGTTCTGTACCGAGATTTTTATTCACCTTCGATACTTCCATTTTAGGACTGGATTTCAACAGCATATACTCTTTGTCCAGTGAAAACAGATGAGCAGTTGCTTCGAGGCTGTGGATATTTCTGAAACTGTATTTTGCTCTGAAATAAATGTCGTTGATGCCGGATCCAAAGCCCGGTTTGCCTTTTTCGAGAGGGAAATAGTCCATATAGCCTAAAAAGGTATGAGAAGTACCAAACAGCTTGTCGAATGCTTTCGACTCGGTTTTGCTCAATGTTGTATCGGAAAAATCTGTCCCTGAGTAATGGTCATAAGCGGCTGTAAGTTCCAGATTATCTGTTATTTTATAAGAAATTTTTACAGAATAGAAATTAGCTTTCAGGGTTGTTCCTTCTGCAAGTTTTCCTCCCTGATAATAAAAGATACCATTGAAGCTGAATTTTCCGTTTTTGTAAGTTGCATTTGGACCGAACGTGAAACGGGAATTGTAATTGTTTACATGCGAAGGCTTTTGATTTACATCCATAATTCCGGTAAAAGAGAGGTCTAGTTTCTGACTCATCATTTTTTGATTGAACCAGAAAAAGCTCATGTATTTATAACTTTTCAGGGTGTAATCCAGAAGAGAGTTTGCTTTAAAATCTCCAGGATTATTGATTGCAAAACCCACATCTAGTTTTCGCAATTTATCAGGGTTATTATATTGAAATACAGCTATATCATGAGTAGAACCCCAGTCTCTCCAGTTGTTTTCGGAAAGAATTCTTCCATCATCGTAATTCAGTTTCTGACGACCAGCTTTTAATGCCATTTTTACATTGAATTTATACTTCATCCATGCTTCAAATACTCCAATATTTGTATTATTATCGGTCAGATTATCCTGCCCCCAGAGTCTTACATCCTGAATTGAAAACCCATATTCGGTTTTTGCAGAAGAGTAGTCAAACAGCAATCTACTCCTTTGAGCAACAATTCCAGCTGGTTTTTGAGAAGAATTTAATAATTGGCGATAACCATCCAAAACCTGAGCTTTTGGGCGAAATTCACCCGAAAGGGTAAATTGTGCATAAGCAGCGGAACAAGAAACTGCGAATGCAACTGCAAAGGCAAGCATTTTTAATTTCATAAGGTATAGATATTTAACGTACAAATATACAGGGAATCCTGTTTATTCATAATTAATCAGTTTTAAAGAATTCTTCTTATTTTCTCCTTATCTTTGGGCATGAATTGATTGGGCAAGTAAACCAATTTTTGTTTTGTTTGTCTAACTCTTTCAGTATATCGCATTATCAACCCAAAACAAGATGGATATGAATGTAAAAAGTTTTAGAAGGAGTTCTTCCGTAAAATCGGTTTTTGCACTTCTGTTTTTTACAGTATTATTTTTGCAAATATCAAAAGCACAGTATTTTACTGTAAAAGAACTAATTTCCGTTCAAAGTATGAATTTTAAAGAATCGGATACATATTTGAGCAATAAAGGATGGAAATTCAGTCATAAAAAGGGAGGTGTAGTAGGAAAATACAATCGCAATAGTTGGGCGTTTGGTAAAGATACAAAAACCGGAGGTGCAGTAGCCTGGATGAATATTCTTTCCTATCCTGGTTCTGAAAACAGAGTCGTTTATCAAATTCAAAACACGAAGAATTACACGATTCTGGTAGATTTGATTGTGAAAGAAGGAATGCTTAGTATCAACACAAATAAGCTGGAAAACTCATTGTTAACAGATTATGAAGGAAATGGATATGTAATTCGTGTAATTGAAAATACATTTGTAAATGGTCAAAAGCAGTACCTGTTTATTGTTTTTACCAGCGAAGATTATATGCACATGAATAGTGCCGAAGAAGATCCCAATGATGTGATTGATCAGAATGATATATTCTAGTAAAAGTTAGATCTTGCTGATTTATAAATCATAAGAAGTGACCAGAGAGATATCTGGTCACTTCTTTTTTGTTTCACAGGTATAAAATTTGACATGTAAATACATATTCTCTTTTTACTACTTTTGAGTATCATTTACCCCCACTCTCATGGCAAAGCTCCACTCCTACTTCCGGCGAAAATCTATTTCAGAAATTATGCAGTCGTTCGATAAATCGGAATCGGAAGGTTTTGGGATGAAACGCAACTTAAGACTTTGGGATTTAACTTCTCTGGGTATTGCCGCAATTATTGGTGCCGGAATTTTCAGCACAATTGGGAATGCCGCATCTCTTGGAGGCCCGGCGGTATCGTTACTTTTTGTGTTCACCGCGTTGGCTTGTGGTTTGTCTGCGCTCTGCTATGCACGTTTTGCGTCACAAATACCCATCAGCGGAAGTGCTTATACGTATGCTTATGCCAGTTTTGGAGAATTGGTCGCATGGATTATCGGCTGGGATTTAATCATGGAGTATGCAGTCGGGAATATTGCTGTTGCAATTTCCTGGTCCGATTATTTTACCGGCTTAATGCAAGGGCTTGGTATTCATGTTCCGGATTGTTTTTCAACAGATTATGTTACTGCGTTCAGAGGTTATACACAGGCCGAGGAGTTATTGAAGCAAGGCACTCATTTTGATGCTTTATCAGCATCTCTGCAAAGCTCCTGGCATGCATTTGCCGAAGCTCCCCGAATAGGTTCGATTCCAATTATTGCGGATATTCCGGCATTTATGATTGTAGCTTTGATAACGTGGCTGGTTTATCGTGGAATCCGTGAGAGTAAAATTGCCGGGAATATGATGGTTTTGCTGAAATTAGCGATTCTTTTTCTTGTCATTACAGTGGGTGCATTTTATGTGAATCCTGAAAACTGGAATCCATTTGCCCCTAATGGAATAGGGGGTGTTTTGAAGGGTGTTGCGGGTGTTTTCTTTGCATATATTGGCTTTGATGCAATATCTACCACTGCCGAGGAGTGTAAGAACCCGAAACGGGATTTGCCTCGTGCAATGTTTCTTTCACTGGGTATTACAACCGTTTTGTATGTGCTTATTTGTTTGGTACTTACTGGAATGATTCATTATACGAATCTGGCAGTTGGAGATCCCCTCGCCTATGCATTTCAGGAATTGGGCTTATCGAGATTATCAGGAATTATAGCCATTAGCGCAGTGATTGCCATGGCTGGAGTTTTACTGGTTTTTCAGGTTGGACAACCCCGTATATGGATGAGTATGAGTCGCGATGGATTGCTTCCTCCCCGATTTTCAAAGCTGCATCCCCGCTTCAAAACGCCCGGTTTTTCAACCATTCTTACCGGAGTTTTGGTAGCAATTCCTTCCCTGTTCTTAAATTTAACGGAAGTAACCGATCTTACGAGTATAGGAACTCTCTTTGCCTTTATCCTGGTTTCGGGAGGTGTGCTGATTTTGGATAAACCCGGAAAGAAAAATCCGAATGATAAGGGGTTTCATATTCCTTATGTAAGCTCACGGTATGTTTTGCCAATTTTATGGATGATAACGTTAGCGATTCTTTTGATTTACCAAAAAGATGGATTAATTAATTTTTTTGATTTTAAAAAGAGAAACTGGATTGAAACTGGTTTTTGGGAGCTTTTCAAACATAAAATTCCAATGTTTATTTTTATTATCGCATCCGCTTTATTGACATTCAGGGCTGTTCAGAAAAAGTTATCGTTGATACCAGTGTTAGGTTTGCTCACGAATTTTTATCTGATGACAGAGCTTGGCATTATAAACTGGCTGCGATTTTTTATATGGCTGTTAATCGGGCTTCTGATTTATTTCTTTTATGGGTTCAGTCATAGTAAATTAGCTCGAAAGCTATAGCTAAAAAAGTCTTCGTCTTTTACCGGAAGTTTCGACTGATTATAATTTTGCGGATAAATTGTGAATAGCCGGGAAATAATGTATCTTAGTGGTCGAAAGCCGTATTTACACTCTAAATCTGGAAAGTATGGAATTAAAATCATTCAGTGCAGAAACAACGAATCAATTCAAAGATGAATTTCAACAAATAGAAAATCAGGGATTTATTGCGAGTACTGCCATCATTTTTGCATCTGTAAATGTAGATCTTGATGAAATATCGAAGTTTTTGGAAGCCCATTCTGTACAGGTTTTTGGATGTAGTTCTTGTGGCGAATTTCTGTATGATGAGCAGAGTCAGATTCTCTCAGAGGAAGCAATTGTTTGTCTTTTAGTGAAGTACACAAGCCCAAATTTCAGATTAAAGAGTTTTGAAGGAGAGCAGAAAACATCCTTTTTACTTGGAACTGAAATTGGGGATTGGGCAAAAAATATCTTTGCTGATCCGGCAATTATTATTGTGGCCAGTGGTTTGGAAACAGATGGAGAACAACTTGTGAAAGGTATTCAATCTTCAGCAGGAGAGAATATTACTATGTTTGGAGGGCTTGCCGGTGACGATGCAAAGTTCAAGGATACCTTTGTGTTTTCGGAAGGGCGTTTGTTGAAAAATGGAGCATTAATCATGCTTTTGGATAAAAACGATTTTGACGTAAAGGGAATTGCTACCAGTGGCTGGGTTGGAATTGGTGCAGACAAAATCATTACACATTCGGAGGGAAATGTTGTATATACGATTGATGATCAGCCTGCTTTGAATGTATATAAAGAGTATCTCAATGTCGATGATAAAGATCTTCCGGAAATTGGCGTTGAATATCCGTTATTGATAAAAAAGCCGGGGAAAGAAGATGTTTTACGTGCAGTTCTGAATGTTGATCGTGAAAAAAAGTCTCTTATTTTTGCCGGAACTGTTCCGCAGGGAGCTACTGTAACATTCTCCAGTTCACCTGGTTTCGAAGTTGTTGAATTTACCCGAAATAAGGTAATCGCGTTTTATGAAAAGAATAAACAAGCTGATTATCTCATTCTTTTCTCATGCATGGCTCGTCATAATGCTCTTGGTCCGATGATTTCGGAGGAGATTGATCAGGCTTGGGGAAATTGGAATATTCCATTAATCGGATTTTTCACGTATGGTGAAATAGGGAATAACTACAATTCTACGTGTGACTTTTATAATGAGACATTTACATTGGTTTCGATTAAAGAAAAATAGTATATGCAGTCCAGAATTGAACAGTTAATTGTGAAGCTGAATGAGCTTACTTCCTGCAACGATTTTTCGGAATGCAAACAGCAGTTTTTGCATGAGCTGATCAAAGTTAAAGCAGAAGTTGAGAAAATTCAATTCAAATACGAAAGAGCGAACAAAGAAAAAAACATCCTGTCTTCGCTATTAACGCGTACAAGTATAGATTTGAAAAAAGTAACAGAAAAACTGGAAATCAGAGCAGAAGAGCTTTCTACCTTGCTTTCCACCATCCCGGCCTATGTCTATTTTAAAGATGTAAGTTTAAAATATGTGCTTGTTAATCAGTTTTTTGAAAATCTAGTGGGATTGAAAAGTAATGAAATTATCGGTAAGCAGGTAAATGATATTTTTAACGGATATTCCAATGACGTGTATCTTGAGAAAGAACGATTTGTAATTAAAAGCGGAGATGCTGTTTACAATATTGAAGAGGAAATAGAACGGAAAAAAAGCAAACGATGGGTAAGTACGAATATAGCACCCATTCTTAATACAGAAAATCAAATAATTGGATTGATAGGTATTTCATGGGATATCACCGAACGCAAGCATAATGAAGAAGAGCTTCGCAAAGCAAAAGAACAAGCCGAAGCAGGGACATTTGCAAAAAACGAATTTATAGCCAGTGTTTCACATGAATTCCGAACTCCAATGAATGGGATTCTGGGGTTATCGGATATTATGCAAAACACAACATTAACAACAGAACAGTCTGATTTACTTAAAGGTATAACCGTATCTGCCGAAAATTTGCTTGTTTTGCTCAATGATGTTCTTGATTTTTCAGTGATTGAAGCCGGTAAAATGGAACTTGAATTTATTACATTCAATATCAAAAAGGTATTTGATGATATTAATTTGGTTACCAAGCTTAAAGCAAATGAAAAGTCGTTGGAATTTCTGATCCAGACTGACGAAAATATTCCCGACTTTTTGATTGGAGATCCTGTGCGCTTACGCCAGATAATCTTGAATCTGACAAACAATGCTATTAAATTTACGGAAAAGGGCAGGGTGGTTCTTGCTGTAAAATATATAAGATCAGAGGATAATAAAGCCTTTTTACGGTTTGAAGTTGCAGATACAGGTATTGGAATACCTCCGAAAGCCATATCGTCACTTTTTCAGGTTTTTTCGCGGGTGAAACAGGAAAAATCAAAGTTGATTACCGGAACAGGTTTGGGATTATCTATTTGTAAGAAACTTACCGACATGATGGATGGGACTATCGGTGTTGAAAGTGTGCAGGGTAAAGGCTCTCTTTTTTGGTTTGAATTACCCTTTATAATATCTGATAGTCATGGGATCGAGTGTCAGATTACAGGCGAAGAATCGGAAGAGGTTTCCTATACAAAATTGGTTTTACTTGCCGAAGATAATCCGATTAATCAAAAAATTGCCAAATACAATTTACAGAAAATGGGTTTTGAAATAGAGGTGGTCTCAAATGGAGAAGAGGCAATTCAAAGCTATTGTAAGCGTAATTATGACTTGATAATCATGGATATACAGATGCCAGTGATGAATGGATATCAGGCAACCAAAACTATACGGGATGTGGAACGTAATTCCGCCCGGCATACTCCCATTATTGCGCTTACAGCCAATGCGATGAAGGGCGATAAAGAGCTTTATCTCGAAGCAGGAATGGATGGCTATTTAAGCAAACCGTTTACGTATGATTCGCTAAAAAGTGTGATAAAAAACGTTTTAAATGAAGATTTTTGAAGGTAAGGGAAAATCCTTCTCTATAAAGCACCTGTTCCCGAAAATATCTGCACCTTTGTACCCTTACTTACGATACTCATGAACTGGATTGAAGTTACAGCGTTGATAATTTCCGGGTTGATGGTTGGGTTCATCAATACTTTAGCCGGAGGTGGTACAATTATTTCGATGTCACTTTTTATGTTTCTCGGGCTGCCTATTGATATTGCGAATGGAACAAACAGAATAGCAGTTACGCTTCAAAATATAGTTTCTTCCTTTAATTTCAACAAACACAATTATTTAGATTTAAAGAAAGGATTGATATTAGGAGTTCCAACGATTATTGGATCTGTTCTTGGAGCGTTGGTTGCGGTGGATGTAAATATCAAGTTTTTTGAAATTTCGGTAGCCATTATCATGTTAATCATGCTCTTTTTCATCTTGTTGAAACCTCAAACCTGGCTCAAGGGAAATCCCGAAAAACAAAAGAAGAAAACCACGGTTTTACAAATGCTTATTTTCCTGGTAATTGGCTTTTATGGTGGATTTATTCATGTAGGTGTTGGGTACTTTATTTTGGTAGCAGCTGTGCTGGGGTCGGGTTATGATTTGGTGAAAGCCAATGCATTAAAGGTCTTCATTGTATTGCTTTATACACCATTTTCACTGGTTGTTTTTATATTAAACAATCAGGTAAATTATACATACGGATTGATACACGCGATTGGAAATATTATTGGAGCATTCATTGCTTCGCAATTTGCTGTAACAAAAGGTGTTGGATTTGTGAAATGGGTGATGGTTGTAGTTATTTTGCTCACTTCTGCGCACATGCTGGGTATTTTAAACATGAAGGAGTTGTATCATCAATTATTCTGAAAAATATAATCAATGGCATACAGAATTAAAAAAATTGTACTTTTGAAAGCCTGAGAACGAACGTTTTAAAACATAAATCAATCATGAAAAAGTTTATTATCACTGCATTAGCAGTAATTATTGCTTCATGTGCATGGGCACAAAAACTACAGGAAAAAGACGTTAATGCCGTAATTAAAGGCGATTTTAACACACGATTCTCTGAAACTGGTACGGTGAAATGGCGCAAAGACCAAAATAAGATTGTGGCAAAATTTGCGAAAGACGAAATGAATGTAGAAGTTGTTTATGAAAACAATGCATGGCAGCAAACGAATTGGAATTTTCCAACAAAATATGCTCCTCAGTCCATCAAAGAGTACGTTGGGAAAAATAATGCAGGTTTTAAATTAACTTCTATTGCGTTGGTTGATAAAGGAATGGATCGCCAGTATAAGGTGGTTATTACCAAGAAGAAAGCAAAACAAACCCTTGTTTTTGATCTGAATGGAATGTTTTTACGCTCAGAAGCCTAAGTGACACTGTGACAAAGTGATTAGTTACAGGAAAATAAAGTACTGTTTTTGAGTATATTAAAAAGGACTGGTTAAAAAGTTCCATATAGAATTAAAAGACTTTCCCGACTTTCAGGACTCAATATAACAACTTGTTGAATTATAGCTGTTAAACTGAGTCCTGAAAGTCGGGAAAAATATATTAAGGTTGTGACTTTTGAGCCAGCCTGTTTATTTTCAAATTGTTACGAAATAGAATCAATCAGGTTCAGTTCGTCATCTTTTAGAGGGGTTGAGTTTCCCAGTATATTTGTAATCAGAGTCATACGAGCTGCTGTTTCCAATACTTCAATACGATCGAATGCTTCAAACAAGGTTTTTCCAACAGTAATAACCCCGTGATTCTGCATCAGCGCAACATTAGAGCATTCCAGTACTTCTGCCACACATTTTGCTAAATCGCTACTGCCCATTAATGCATAATCAGCCCGCGTAAGCTTTCCGAGGATGAATCTTGATTCTCCGGTCAGGTTGATGTTGATTTCGTGCCGGGAGGCCGCAAATGAGGTTGAAAAGACCGGATGCGCATGGATGATGCCCTTTATATCGGCGCGGGAGCGATAAATGGCAAGATGCATGTGTGTTTCCATGCTCATGGTAAGCGAAGGAGTGTGATTACGGCCATCCATTCCGATTAGTGCGATTTGAGAAGCCTCAATCATCCCTTTATCAAGACGGGAAGGTGTAATTAAAATTAAATCATCACTGATTTTTAGGCTGATATTTCCTCCTGAGCAGGTTGTCAATCCCCTTTGATAAAGTCTGCGCATATAAAGCGCAACTTCTTCACGTTCTTTTGCGTAAATCATGCAATTAATATTTTAATGATATAATTTGATGAACAGGAAGATGGGTTATTTATTGTTTTCGAATATGTTGAAAATTTCTTCTTTACAGGGCTTGAGAATTCCTTTATCCGTGATAATTCTGGTAATTAGCGAAGCCGGAGTTACATCAAAAGCCGGATTTAAGGCAACGGAGCCCGGATTACAGACGAGAATGGTTTCCATCTTTCCATCTTTTGTCGGGCCGGTTTGGTAAAGAACTTCTTTTTCTGTACGTTGTTCAATATCAATAGATTCCCCGTCAGGGCAGTTTAGATCGAAGGTAGAGGAGGGAGCTGCAACGTAAAAAGGAATTTTGTAGTAATTCGCAGCAATAGCTTTCTCCAGTGTTCCGATTTTATTGGCTGTATCTCCGTTTGAGGCAATACGGTCGGCACCCACAATTACGGCATCAATCATTCCTTTTGCCATCAGATATGCTGCGGCATTGTCAGGGATAATCACATGCGGAATTTCAGCCTGAGAGAGTTCCCATGCTGTTAATCGTGCTCCCTGACTGCGTGGGCGGGTTTCGTCGGCATATACTAAAAAACTTTTTCCCTGCTCCTGACCTACGTAAACAGGAGCGAGGGCACTTCCGTAATCTACAAAGCCAAGCCATCCGGCATTGCAATGTGTGAGAATCCGTGCCCCACTTTTGAAAAGTTCGGAACCGATTATTCCGATAGACCTTGCCTGTTCCACATTTTCATCAGCCAAAAACTGAGCCATTTCGACTGCTTTTCTTGGGCTTTGCAGTCCGGCTTCAAACACTTTTTGGGTGGCGTAAAAGAGATTTCGGGCAGTGGGGCGGGTAATATCAATTTCTTGTTTTGCAATTTCAGGATTCATCCCCTGAAGAAATGCCTGAGCCATCGCAAATCCAGCGGCAGCTCCAATAGCACCTGCTCCCCGAACGACCATTGTCTTGATTGCGTTGCAAACATGTTTGTAATCAGTGTATTCCATAATTTCGAATGTAAATGGAAGCTTATTTTGCTCAATCATAAATACTGATTGTCCTTCCATCCATACTGTACGATAATGTTTGCCTTTTACTTTCATTCTTCGCTCTGTTTTTCTGAGGGTAAAATTAAACAATCAAAAGAAATTATCTACTTTTGTTAAAAATACTGAGAATGAGATGTATTAGATTGCTTCTATTCCTTTTATTTACTGTAACTTTAGTTATTTCATGCAACAAAGAAGAGGAAACACTTACATCTCCGATGCCACAGGGGAAATATCTTGTATCCGCACAAAAGTTGTTCAGTTATTCAAAACAGGAAATCATATCAACGTTTGGGTTCACTGCGAATTATATTCCTGAGATAGGGGTACTTACTCCAAAAATAAAATATGGAACAGATATTTACAAGCTTAGTTATAAAACAAAACTTGATGGAAAAGAGATTATTGCATCGGGTTTGGTTTGTTTTCCTCAGGTGAATGATAGTTTGCCTATTCTGAGTTTTCAAAACGGAACCATAACCTGTGATAGTCTGGCTCCTTCCAATGACCCGAAATCATTATTGTTTACACTGGTATCCATGGTTTCCGGAATGGGATATATAACCGTAATTCCTGATTATCCGGGGTTTGGTGAATCGAAATCACAGATACATCCGTATCTTATAAAAAAAGAGATTGTACAGAGTCTTATTGATATGTTTTTAGCAGTGAAAGAAGTAAATAATGTTTCGGACACACACTCAAAACCATCTTCAAAGTTGTATTTGTTAGGCTATTCATTTGGTGGTTGGGCAACACTTGCTTTGCACAAAGAACTGGAAACCGTTTCAAACTCTGGTTTTGACCTTAAAGCATCGGTTTGCGGTGCAGGTGCGTTTAATCTTCCGGTATTAAATCAATATGTGATTGATTGTCAGGCGTATCCTGAACCATTTCTGCTTGCATATATGTTCAATACGTACAAACAAAAAAACTTGATTTCGAATCCTTTAACTGATTTCTTTCAACCAAATTATGCCAATGTAATATCGACATTATTTGATAAGAAAAAACAAAGCGGAGCGATAAATTCTGCGCTTACAACCAATTTGTCATTGTTGCTGAATAATCAATTCCAGATAAATTGTCAATCGGATAGTAAATATGCTGAATATAGAAATTTGCTGCAGGAAAACAGTATAACTCCTTGGAAAACAAATATTCCTGTTCGATTTTATCACAGCGAAGATGATCAAACAATTCCTGTTGAAATTTCTAAACAGATGATGATGGAGATGAAGAATGAGGGTAGTGCCCCTCAGCTTATTGATTTGGAGTTGATTCATGATAAAGATCACAGTCAGGCTGCAATTCCGGCTATCGTGAATGGTTTGGTCTGGATTTCCGGAAATCCGTCAAAATAGCCGAACAAATATAATGCCGATAGATTATTAATCAGTAATATTTGGTTTTCTCAATTGTAGCCAGAATCAAACTTGATATTTCAATTCTTCAACAGCCAGCCAGGCCATTAGTCCCATTCCTGTTGTGAGGCTGGTTTCCTCAATATCGAAGGTATTTGTGTGGAGGTTTGTCACAACTTTTGTTTCAGGGTTCATTGTTCCCAAACGGTAAAAACAGGAAGGTATTTGTTGTGAGAAATAGGCAAAATCTTCTGCCGTCATTCTTAGATCCAAGTCCACAACATTTTCTTTTCCAAGATATTCAATAGCATTTTCTTTCGTACGCTGTGTAAGCACATCGTCATTCACCAGAAATGGATACCCCTTGTCGATAAATACTTCACAATCACCACCCATTCCAAGAGCAATGCCTTTGGCAATAGATTCAATACGTTTATGAGCTTCTGCACGCCATGTTTCATCAAAAGTGCGAAGAGTTCCGTCAATTTTTACGGTATCGGGGATAATGTTCGTTCTGCCATCTGCAATCATTCTGCCAAATGACAAAACAGTTGGAATATTTGCTTTTCCGTAACGGCTGACAATTTGTTGAAGTGCAACTACGATATGCGAAGCAATCACAACCGGGTCGATATTTAGTTCGGGGGTAGCTGCATGGCCGCCTTTGCCTTTCACGGTAAGATAAACTTCATCGGTGGAAGCCATATACTGGCCGGACTTTAGTCCGATTTTTCCAGCTTCGAGAGTCGGTAAAACATGCTGTCCCAGAATATGATGTGGTTTTGGATTCTCTAAAACGCCTTCGGCAATCATCATGCTGGCTCCTCCCGGGAACTGTTCTTCGGAAGGTTGAAAAATGAGTTTCACGGTTCCTTCAAACTCATCGCGAAGGGAGTGAAGAATCTTTGCAGTCATCAAGAGATTTGTCATGTGCGCATCATGCCCACAAGCATGCATTACCCCTTGGTTTACAGAGCAATATTCGCTGTTCTTTTGTTCAGCAATGGGCAATGCGTCCATATCGGCACGTAGTGCAATAACTTTTTTCTCAGAGTTCTGACCTTTGATGAGTCCCACAATTCCGGTTTTTGCAATTCCGGTTTGGTGTTCAATCCCATATTCGGTAAGCTTTTGTGAGAGAAACAGAGATGTTTTGGCTTCCAGCATCGATAATTCCGGATGTTTATGCAGATGACGACGAATTTCGATGGCTTCGGTGCTAAATTGTTGTGCCAGACTTTTGATTTTATCTTTAAGCGAATTCATACTACAGATATTTAACTAAATGATTGCATATCAACTAATTTTCGATAAATGCCGTTTTGCTGCATAAGCTCCTGATGCTTTCCCTGTTCCACGATTTTTCCTTTATCGAGAACCAGAATTTCATCTGCCTGATAAATGGTGGATAAACGATGGGCAATCACGATTGAAGTCCGGTTTTTCATTAGTTGTGTAAGGGCTTCTTGTACGAGTTTTTCCGATTCGGTATCGAGTGCGGAAGTTGCCTCGTCGAGAATCATGATGGGAGGATTTTTCAACACAGCGCGAGCAATGCTAATGCGCTGACGCTGTCCTCCGGAAAGTTTTAGTCCGCGGTCGCCAATATGAGTATGATAACCCTGATCGAGTTTCAGGATAAATTCTTCGGCATTGGCAATACGGGCAGCTTCACGAACACGTTCTTCACTAATGTTTCGCTGACCAAACGCGATATTATTCAAAACAGTATCGTTAAACAAGATTGTTTCCTGTGAAACAATCCCCATGATTCCACGTAAATCATTGATTTTTATATTACGGATATCTATTCCGTCAATCAAAATTCTTCCTTTGTCAACATCATAAAAGCGGGGAAGCAAATCAACCAAAGTGGTTTTTCCAGCTCCTGAGGAGCCAACCAATGCAACCGTTTTCCCTTTTTTAACCGGGAAACTTACGTTTGATAGTACTTCGATGGGCTGATTTTGTTCATCACTCCGGTAGGAAAAATGAACATTTTCGAAACAGATTTCATGTTGAAAATCTTTGAGTTCCACTGCATTTTCCTTTTCGAGAATTACTTCTTCTGCATCCAGGATTTCATTGATTCTGCCCAAGGCTGCGCGACCTTTCTGAAGGTTGTAAAATGCTCCTGCAAAGCTTTGTGCCGGAGGAATCATTCGGGCAAACACGATAATAAACAAAATGAGTGTATCGGCTTCTAATTTTTTTTCAATTACCAAATTGCCTCCAAACCAAATGATTAACACTAACGAAACAATGGAAAGGATTTCGGTTGCCGGATTTGCCAAATCACGACGGCGATAAACCTTGGTCATCACTTTGCTATAATCCTGATTGGCTTTATCGAAACGGGTGTATGCTCCATTAATGAAATTGAATGCCTTAATAATGCGTAAACCAGAAATGGTTTCTTCGAGCATTGAAAGTAAACGACCCAGTTTCCGCTGCCCTTTCTCCGAATTACGTTTCAGGCTTTTGCCCACTCTGCTGATGATAAAACCTGTTACCGGAAGAACAATCAGCACAAAAAGAACAAGTTGTGGACTAAGGATAATCAAAGCGGTGAAGAAAACAAGGATGTTCAGCGGGTCTTTTACCATCATTTGCAATGAGCTTACAATACTCCATTCTATTTCGCCCACGTCAACGGTAACTCTGGACAGAATATCACCCCGGCGTTGTTCCGAAAAAAAGGAGAGAGGTAAAATTAAAAGCTTATTATACACATCATTGCGAATATCCCGGATTACCCCGTTACGTATTGGTGCCAGAAAATACATGCCCAGATATCGAAACAGGTTTGATAAAAAGGAGAAAATTATAAAGGCAACCGCAACAACAATCAAAGCCCTGAATACTCCGTATTCTTTTGATACAGAACCAATAAAATAATTAAAATTGTTGATGATAGAGTCAGATGAAAGTTCAAAGGATTCCGGCTTTGGAACTGGCTTTGACATGCCAAATATATTTCTTACAAAAGGCACAATGAGCGTGAGTGAAAAAAACGAGAAAAAAACGAACATTAAATTGGAAAGGATGTTGAAAATAACATTCGTCCAATGTCGTTTGATATAGCGGAATAATCGGAAAAGCTCTTTCATGGATGCTCAAAATTACCGGAAGAGTAGGTTATTCAGGTTGTTAGAAGATAAAAAACAGTCTGGAAAACATAAATGCCTGATTCCAAATGTTTATGCAAAGATAGGGGAAAATTTGTAACTTTGCCGGCTATGGAAACAACACGTCAAAACAAGATTAATCGATTGTTAGTAAAGGATTTGACCGAGATATTCGAGCGCGAATTCCGGGCAACTTTCAAAGGATATATGGTTACGTTCACCAAAGTAAAAGTTACTCCGGATCTTTCCATCGCGAGAGTTTACGTGAGTATTTTTACCATGGGCGATAAAGATGAAGCTCTTAAGATGTTGAAAGAGAAGAAGAACGAAATTCGATTTCATCTGGGGACACGCGTAAAAAATCAGTTGCGTATAGTTCCAAGTTTGGAGTTTTTTATCGACGACAGTCTCGATTATATTGAGAAAATTGACCAGCTCCTAAAATCATAACACCCTTGAACTTACCCTTTTTCATAGCCCTACGCTATCTTTTTGCCCGAAAGTCGCATCATGCCATTAATATTATTTCGGCAATTTCGGCTATTGGAATTGGTGTGGTTACTGCTGCCTTAATTGTTATTTTATCGGTGTTTAACGGGTTCGAAAGTCTCGTGGAAACGCTGTTTAATACATTCAATCCTGATTTGTTGATTGAATCGGCCGAAGGAAAAACTTTTGATATTCAAAAAGTACCGCTTGCCGAAATTGAAAAAATTCCCGGTATTTACTGTATTTCGAAAATTATTGAGGAAAATGCACTTGTACGATACGGTCAGAATCAGCAAATTATCACGCTGAAAGGGGTTGATGAAAATTTTAAAAAGCGAAGCCGTCTCGACACCATGATGTTGGATGGACAATATCGTTTGACTGGCGGAAATACCAACTACGCTGTTTATGGGGTAGGAGTGGAGGGTTCATTGGCGATTAACCGTAAAAATATTTCGAAACCACTTTGGGTCTATGTTCCCAATCGTGATGCAGGATTTTCGGTAAATCCCGAAAACGCGTTTAATTCCGAAGCTATTTTACCGGCCGGCTGCTTTTCGGTTCAGCAGGATTTTGATTCGCGTTATGTTATTGTTCCTCTTCGCTTTGCGCAGAAAATCTTAAACTATCCAACCGAACTTACCTCATTGGAAATCGCACTAAAACCGAATGCGAAAACAGATGATATTCATCAAAAAATCAGTCGGTTACTAGGTGTAAAATTCATAGTAAAAAACCGGTATCAGCAACAAGAACTGTTGTATAAGGTGATGCATTCGGAAAAAATGGCCATTTACCTCATCGTTACATTTATCTTAATTATTGCCGCGTTTAATGTAATGAGTTCATTGTCAATGCTTATATTTGATAAGCGAAAAGATATTGCCATTTTTCAAAGCTTAGGAGCTACAAATTCCGAAATTCGCAAAATCTATCTTTATGAAGGATTGTTACTTTCGTTGAGTGGCGGTTTGGGAGGCTTGTTTTCCGGTGGAATCATCTGCTGGATTCAGCAATCTTATGGAATTGTAAAACTGAATACCGGAAATGGGGGCTCATTTGTAGTGGATGCATATCCGGTATTGCTGCAAGGAGCTGATTTCATGGTGGTTTTCGGTATTGTTATGCTGATAGGTTTTTGCTCAGTTTGGTTTACTGTGAGAAGAATTTCCGGAAAATACCTTTATGAACGATTATAAAAACAAACAATAGATATGGATACAAAATTGCAGATTTATAACACGATAAATCGAAAAAAAGAACTCTTCGAACCGCTTAATGCACCTTTTGCAGGCTTGTATGTTTGCGGTCCCACCGTTTATGGGGATGCACATCTGGGTCATGCCCGCCCTGCAATTACATTTGATTTGGTATTCAGATATTTACAGCATCTTGGTTATAAAGTTCGTTATGTACGCAATATCACAGATGTAGGCCATCTCGAAAATGATGCCGACGAAGGAGAAGATAAGATTGCAAAAAAAGCCAGATTGGAACAACTTGAACCCATGGAAGTTGTGCAATATTTTACCGACCGTTACCATGCAAGTATGGATAAACTGAATGTGAAGCATCCAAGTATCGAACCGCGTGCGTCAGGGCATATCATTGAGCAGATTGAAGTGATCAAAGAAATCCTGAAAGCAGGATATGCTTATGAAGTGAATGGTTCGGTCTATTTTGATGTTCGCAAATACAACGAAAATTATATGTACGGAAAACTCTCCGGGCGTGTTCTGGATGATTTACTTGCAACAACACGTGATTTGGACGGGCAGAATGAAAAGCATTTTTCAGCAGACTTTGCATTGTGGAAAAAGGCACAACCTGAACACATTATGCGCTGGCCTTCCCCCTGGAGCGATGGTTTCCCGGGCTGGCATCTCGAATGTTCTGCCATGAGTCGTAAATATCTTGGCGAAACTTTTGATATTCATGGTGGTGGAATGGATTTGTTATTTCCCCATCATGAGTCGGAAATTGCGCAAACACAGGCTGCTTTTGGTCATGAACCTTGCAAATACTGGATGCACAACAATATGATTACCATCAATGGTCAGAAAATGGGAAAATCGCTCGGCAACTTCATTACCCTCGATGACATTTTCACCGGGAACCATGAAGCTCTCGAAAAAGCATACAGCCCGATGACTATCCGTTTTTTTATTCTTCAGGCACACTATCGTAGTACGCTCGATTTCTCCAATGAAGCTCTTCAGGCTGCTGAAAAAGGCATGAAACGAATGTTTCAGGCTATCAAAACACTTGATACACTTCAAGCTTCTGAAAAATCGAATGTAGATGTATTTCAGTACAGGAAACTGTGTTATGAAGCCTTGAATGATGACTTCAATAGTCCGATGGTAATCGCTCATCTGTTTGATACAGTGCGTATTATTAATTCTGCAAATGATAAGAAAGAAAATCTGACGGCTGCTGATATTGCTGAATTAAAAGATGTGTTCAATACTTTTATTTTCCAGGTGTTAGGTTTAGAAGATGAAACTTCTGGAAATCAGGCTGAACTGATTGACGGATTGGTGAATATGGTACTTGAACTGCGTGTTCAGGCTAAAGCGAACAAGGATTATGCAGCTTCTGATCGTTTGCGCGATGCTCTTAATGCTTTTGGAATCACAGTTAAAGATAGTAAAGAAGGTTCTACCTGGAGTTTCGAAGGATAGTAAATAATATCAACGTGAATTATAAATTATTCCGGATTCATTCTGGCATAACATATTTTGAATAAAAATTTAAAATAACAAACAGATGAAATCAATTTTGAAAGGAATCACCCTGCTTGCCATTTCTGCACTGTTTTTAACATCATGTGAAAGCAAAAAAAACAAATCAGAAACAACTTCTACCGAAGAAAATAAAGTGGCTATAAATACTTCATTTCCACAATTAAATGCCGATTCTGCTTTTCGGTTTACGAAAGCACAGCTTGATTTTGGCCCCAGAGTTCCGGGAACAGTCGCTCACGAAAAGTGTGCAAACTATCTCGAAAAAACGATGAGAAAATATGCGCCCTCTGTAATTGTTCAGAATTTCGAGATGAAAGCCTGGAATGACAAAATGATGAAGGGGAAAAATATCATCGCATCTTTTAATCCAGAAAGCAACAATCGTATTTTTCTATCAGCGCATTGGGATTCACGCTTTGTAGCAGATCATGACCCTAATCCGGTAAATCATAATAAACCAATTGACGGAGCAAATGATGGAGCCAGTGGAGTAGGGGTTTTGCTTGAAGTTGCCCGCATTCTGAAACAGCAGAATCCTGCAATAGGTGTTGATATTATCCTTTTTGATCTTGAAGATCAGGGAGAACCACAGGGTACTGACGCCGAAGGTCGTGATAACTGGTGTTTGGGTTCCCAATTTTGGGCTCAAAATTTCCATAAATCAGGATATCAGGCTAAATATGGTATTTTGCTGGATATGGTTGGCGCAAAAAATCCATATTTTACGATGGAACAAACGTCTATGTATTACGCTCCTGATATCATGAAAAATGTTTGGGATATTGCTGCAAAAATTGGGTATGAAAGCTATTTCTCTACCCAGCAGACTTCCGGAATTATTGATGATCACTTGTATATCAACCAAAAGTCTAAGATTCCAACCATTGATATTATTCATTGGGATGCCACTACCGAATCACACTTTTATCCCTACTGGCATACAGTGGAGGATAATCTTTCAAAAATAGATCCCAAAACGCTTGAAATTGTAGGGAAAACATTGTTAACAGTAGTCTATAATGAAAAATAGTTATTCTTAGTCTTGAAATATAATAGATAGAGAAACAATGATTTAAAGAAATAAAAAAGTCAGGCTCTTTTAAAAAGAAGAGCCTGACTTTTTTATTTCTTACACGTATTTCGTGAAAAACACCTTCAATAACCGTGCACTCAAGAATAATTAATACCTTTGAATAACTTTTTGTGATGTCAATTGTTAAATATAAGTTGTTGACATTCAGTGATTATAAATCTTTAAATATAAAATATTATGGCAAAGACCAAAGTAGCAATCAACGGGTTTGGCCGGATCGGACGTATTACTTTCCGCAGCCTGTTGAAACGTGATAACATTGAAGTTGTCGCCATTAATGACTTAACCGATGCTGCAACTCTGGGTTATCTGTTAAAGTATGATTCCGTTCATGGCCGGTTTGATGGAACCATCACCGTAGATGGTGATCATCTGGTAGTTAACGGTCAGCGTATTCGCATTTATGCTGAAAAAGACCCTATAAATTTACCTTGGGGCGCTTTAGGTGTTGATGTAGTGATTGAGTCAACCGGTATTTTCCGTACCCGTGAAAAAATGTCAAAACATATTCAGGCAGGTGCGAAAAAAGTGGTTCTCACCGTTCCTTCCGACAACAAGGACGATGTGGATGCAACCATCGTTTTGGGCGTAAATGACTCAGTGTTAAAACCTGAAATGCAGTTCATCTCAAACGCTTCCTGTACCACCAATTGCCTGGCTCCGGTAGCAAAAGTACTTCACGAAAACTTTGGGATTGTTCGTGGTTTGATGAATACAATTCACTCATACACTAACGACCAGATGATTCTGGATTTACCACACAAAGACCTTCGTCGTGCACGTGCTGCAGGAGTTTCGATCATTCCAACTAAAACTGGTGCTGCGAAAGCAGTAGGCCTTGTTTTGCCTGAATTAGCAGGAAAACTTGATGGTTTTGCAATGCGGGTTCCTACTCCGGATGGATCAGTGGTTGATTTAACGGTGGAATTATCACGCAATGTAACCAAAGAAGAAATCAATGCAGCAATGAAAACTGCTGCAGAAGGTTCGATGAAAGGCGTTCTGCAATATGTTGACGAGCCAATCGTGAGCATTGATATTGTTGGAAATCCACACTCTTCGATTTTCGATTCACAACTTACTCAGGTAATAGGTGGAAACATGGTAAAAATCGTTTCTTGGTACGACAATGAATTTGGCTATTCAAGTCGCGTTGTTGACCTCGTTTGTAAAATAATGGGATAAATTTCCCGTTAAAAATAACAGTGAAACCCTCTGCTACAGAATCAAAGCAGGGGGTTTTTCTTGATGTGAGCCGGATGCATTAGGAATAAATCTTATACCAAAGTGAATTCTAAATTAATGCAGAGCCATTTCGGTATTACGCCTCCAAATCACACAAGTACCATCAATTTTAACTACTTTTGCCAACTTAATTTGTATCAGTAACGCATGACACCACAACCGGGAAATCTCCTGAGACAAATAAACTCACCAGAAGACTTACGAAAACTCTCTGTTTCAGAACTCACCGAAGTTTGTTTGCAGGTGAGGCGTTTTATTATTGATGCAACCTCAACCAATCCTGGTCACCTTGCAGCAAGTTTGGGTGTTGTTGAACTTACGGTTGCGTTGCATTATGCGTTCAATACTCCCGACGATCGATTAATCTGGGATGTAGGACATCAGGCGTATGCCCATAAAATCTTAACCGAGCGTCGTGATTTATTTTATTTAAATCGCACGTATAACGGTATCAGTGGCTTTCCACGAATGAGTGAAAGTAAATATGATGCATTTGGTACAGGACACTCCTCAACATCTATTTCTGCAGCATTGGGGATGGCGGTCGCCTCAAAGATGAAAGGCGAAAATTATCGTCAGCATGTTGCCATTATTGGTGACGGTTCTATGACTGCCGGAATGGCGTTTGAGGCGTTAAATCATGCAGGAGTTTCAAAGGCCAATATTCTTGTGATTCTGAATGATAACGGAATTGCGATAGATAAAAATGTAGGAGCTCTTAATGAGTATCTTACAAAAATAACCACTTCGTTTACGTATAATCGTTTTCGTCATAACCTATGGCATCTGATGGGAGGAGGAAGTCGTCATGGTCGCCGTTCGCGTTCGTTTGTTCGAAAAATTAGCGGTGCGTTGAAATCATCCTTATTACATAAAAGTAATTTGTTTGAATCATTGAATTTTAGATATTTTGGTCCGGTTGATGGCCATGATACCTCAAATCTGATTGATATTTTGAACCATTTAAAACATATTCCGGGACCCAAGCTTTTGCATGTAATTACGAAGAAAGGCAAAGGTCTCGAAAAGGCAGAGCAGGAACCCACTCTCTATCATGCTCCAGGTACATTTGATCGGAATACAGGAGAGATTATCCGCAAAGAATGTGCACATAAAATTGCCCCCAAATATCAGACTGTATTTGGCAGGACTATTATTGAACTTGCCGAAAGAAATCTGAAGATTGTAGGGGTAACGCCTGCCATGCCAACAGGTTGCTCTTTGAATTTGATGATGGAAAAAATGCCTGATCGTGCATTTGATGTGGGAATAGCGGAACAACATGCTGTTACATTTTCTGCAGGACTCGCTGCACAGGGGATGATTCCCTTTTGCAATATCTACTCTTCATTCATGCAACGTGCTTATGATCAGGTAATCCATGACGTAGCCTTGCAAGATCTACCCGTAGTTTTATGTCTCGACAGAGCCGGAATTGTAGGCGAAGATGGCGCAACACATCACGGTGTGTTTGATCTTGCCTTTTTCCGGCCAATTCCAAATCTTACCATAGTATCTCCTCTCAATGAACAGGAACTTCGCAATATGATGTACACCGCTCAATTGGAAGGGAAAGGTTCATTCGTAATTCGTTATCCTCGTGGGCGTGGAGTGATGACCGATTGGAAAACTCCTTTTGAAGAACTTGAAATAGGGAAGGGGAGGATGCTGAAAAATGGGAAAGATGTTGCTATAATTTGTTTGGGACATCCCGGTAATTTTGCACTTAAGGCCTCGGAAATACTTGCAGAACAAGGTATTGAGCCAGGGATAGCAGATATGCGTTTCCTGAAACCAATTGATACAGAATTGCTGCATCAGATTTTTAAAAACTATTCCGAAATAATTACTCTTGAAGATGGTGTAATTGAAGGAGGATTAGGCAGTGCCGTTCTTGAGTTTGCAAATGATCATCGTTATAAAAACAATATAACCCGTTTGGGTGTTCCTGACAGATTTATTGAACAGGGTACTCCCGGCGAACTTTATAAAGAGTGTGGTTACGATACGGAACAGATCGTTCAAACCGTACTTTCTATCAGAAATAAATAAACCTCAATACCATAACACAATGAAATTCAGAGCAGAAATTGATGTAATGCCATTGAAAGCCTTGTTAGACCCACAGGGAAAGGCTGTAACGCACAGTATGACCAATATTGGTTTGCCCGAAATCACCAACGTGCGAATAGGGAAGCATATCAGTATGGAAGTAGAAGCTTCCAACGAGAAAAAGGCATCAGAAATGGTTGATAAAGCGTGTAAAGAACTTTTGCACAATCCAATCATGGAAAGCTATGAGTTCAAACTAGTGAAAGAATAAAAAGATCAAGAAGAATAAGGGGCTGCCTGAAAAGCCCCTTTATATTTCGAATTAAAATTCCTTTGTAATCGTGAAAACTCCATGGTGGAGGATTTGAAGTTCTTGCTATAAAACATTGTTGGCTTCGTCCTTTTTGCGCTTCACTCATCACGAACACGAGTTTATTTTACAGTCAATTAGTAAGTATTAGTTTTCTTTCAGCCAGATTTCCAATGTTTTTATAATAGCCGGATTGAAATTTTTTTTACGATAAGCACCGTTTGACCAGTTTTCGACAGCCTGCTTCATAGATTGATTATATGTAAAAGCATGATCGGAATTGGGGAGTGAAACAAATTTGCCATTTCCGGGATGGTAATGGTTAATAATATCGGCAACCCATTCATGATCTGTTCTGCTGAAAGCCACAAAATCATTTTCTCCCCAGATTGCAAGAGTCTTCCCGCTATATTCTGCCCAGCTTTTAATCAAATTCACATCCTGAAGTTGTTGCCAAAACTTGTAATTTCTCCCCGACATCTTATCCGGCACATTTGGATTCCATTGCCATTCCTGTTGCAGGTATGCATACATTGAACTATCTTTTGCAAGTTCTGTCAGGCTTTTTTTATCGATAAGAAACTCGTAGTTAAACTTCAGTCTTGATGGAAAATTTGCCTGATTATCAACATAATCTTCTCCAGCATAAATTTGCTGGAAGCGGGCTTGTTCTATAAAATATTCGAACCAGGAACGGGTTACGGTTCCATAAACCGCTATCCCTTTGGCTTCGGGGATGCGTTTTATCAAGGGCGCAATTACACCACCCATCGAGTGCCCGAAAATATAAATCTGTGATGTGTCTAAAAATGAATATTTTGGAATAGTTTGATACGCAGTTTCGAATGCATTTAATTCAGTATAGAAATCAATGTCTTCGCAAGTAGCAGTTCCTGTGCAATCGCCCATACCTGGTTTTTCAGTTTTAAAAACAGCGTATCCCTTTTTTACCAACTCAACGATGATTTTTTCATAAGGATTATCCGGGCCAAGATTATCCATGCTAACGCAGGTATAGCCTTGAATAAAGAAGATTACAGGCGCTTTTTTTACCCCTTTTGGAGTAACAATGATGTTGCGAAGAAACCCTCCCTGAAATGGTATTTCGTCGTAAACTACATCGGCGAAATCGTAATTGTCTTTGGTCGGACTTAATACTTTGCTTTTTGTTTTCATTAAAGTTCCATTTCTAAAGAATTCAAAACGAATCTCATCCCCTTCTTTTATTTGGGAAATAAATTGTAGAAATGTTCCTTTGTTGGTGATTTTTTGATTGTTAATATTGATCAGGATATCACCACATTGCAACCCTGCTTTTCTCCCGGTTCCGCCATCCAAAACGGTCTGAACCAGAACTCCATAAGTTTCCGTCATATGATTCGCTTTCGCAATAGAATCATTTACATTTATCAAAGCCGTTCCCATAAACGCTCTGCGGCGAATATGCTGGCTGTTTACCGTTGCTGTTAGCAACAGGCAAATTCCGGTTAAAATCACTAACTTTTTCATGCTACAAAGAAAAACCATAAAAAGCGATAGTGTGTATTTTTTTCGACAAAATGATAAGCTAAGGCATTGAAAATTTCTTAGTAGAAGAATGCCTATAAACTCAAAATAAACCCAGAATATGATATTAATAATAATACCTGGTTTTACTGTGAATTTTATAAAATGTCAAAATTACCATTAAAATGATATTTGTTTAATCTGGATGTTAGTTAATGGTAAATTATGTAAGAAAAAACCAGTATAACCAACATCACAACAATAAGAAGAAGTAATTATTTATAATTAGAGTTTGTTAAAAAGCGATATAATATAGAATTTAATCGTTCATTTTCTTTCTCTAAAAAAGCAATATACTTATCTTGAATATGTCTATTATCAAGATCTTGTGATGTATTTACTTGCATTTTTTGAAGAGAAGGGTCTTTTGAATCAGAACTAATGTTTTTAGTTAGTGCCTGAAAAGCGTCGAAATCAAGTAATTGAATTACGTTAATGTTAAGAAGTGAAGCGATTTGAAGTAGCCTATTTAGCGAAACATCTGTTTCGCCTCTTTCAATCTTGCTATAACCGCTAGAGGAGATTTCTAATTCGGCAGCCATGAATTCTCTGGTAATGCCTTTTAGTTCTCGGAACCGTTTAATGTTTGCATAGATGATAGTCTTCATGTTGTGGCTTTTTGTATCCTTACAAATATAAATAAAATGTTAAATAGTATAACAACTGAGAGTTGTTTTTTACAACTCTCAGTTGTGGAGGTTCCTGTAAAATAATTATCTAATTTAGAATATCTATATATTTATCAAATATATTAACAATATTATCATGTATCATGTATTAATAATAGTAAGTAATATGATGTATATTATATAACAAGCTAATCAGAGATTCTGAAAATTTGAAGTCTGTTTTCTGAAAATTGGTATTCAATGAAAATATTTTTTAATCTACAGATTATATGTGAGTTGATTAATGTGTTATGAACGTTTTTATGATTTATGTGTTTCGTAAAGGTGCAATTTACACACCCTAATAGGCTAATGAGAAAATATAATACTCAACATATAATCAGTATTGATACAAATATTGTTAATATAAAAAGAATATTTCATTTTTTAAGTTTCCCCGGTTGAATAGATATATTGTTCTCTTTCAATTAGGATGATTGGGTTATACAATATCCATGTAGTTGATTTTTTAATCAAGGCAAGGTCTAACTTGTTACACGGAAATTTTAAAACGATCTCTGATGTCAGAAGAATTTGTGCTATCTTGCTCTCTTTCAATGAGGCTAGCTGGTGTTTTTTGTGGATAGCTTTGATTTGATTCTTAACTCTTTCTTTAGGAGTTCTGCGGATTTGTCCTTGTACGAAAATACTCCATGTGAAAAATATAAACAGTATAACAGCAGTAACGTTAATAAGTTTCATAATGCAATATTTTCAAGTGTGTAGCATAAGACTATGTGAAACAAAAAAGGTTTAATTTAGGGTCATAAAATAAAAATAATATATGTGATAATCAATGCGTTGCAATAGGTGGATTGGAGATAATAATACTAGTTTACCGGCATGTGTGCGGTCATATTTATTTTTCCATCTAACGCATAGCGATAGATGTTTTGTAATATGGTATTCGAGATAATTTATACCCGTCAAGAGGCTACGTTATGGAGAGTCAAGGTGTTTTTGCTTTAAAAGGTGGATAAAAATGTGGCATTAGCACTCAAATTGAGAGTTGTTTAGATTTGCCGCAACCAGGGTGAATCAAGGGGGTGTTTACCGGCTTCGTTTTTCGAACTATTAGGTGAGGCGCAAACGCATTTTTTGCATACGGAAGTGCCCCGATATAATGGAGCATTTATGAAGATATATTGGAAAAAAATAGTTTCCGGTATAAGATATATATGAACGGTGTCATCCTGAAAAACGGTTGCAGGTCAATACGGTATTTAATAAATAAAATCCAGATAATAATGGTATAAAGTTCCTTTATTGCTTTTGTTTATGATGTCGAAGCTGTGGTTTAGAAGAGACAACACGGGTTTGTTTGTAAGCATTATTCCGTTTATTGTGGCTGGAGAGCAGGTTTTACAGGAAGAATATATTGATTATCCGGAAAAGTTTTTGTAGTTGGAGGGTGTTTTAGTACCGTTATTTGGCATGCATCACTAATACATTCTTTTTCAGCAGCCAGTGGTTGGCTGCTTTATCGGAGACGTGGTGATACAGAAAGCAGAATCAAGAAAACTCAGATATGATTTTGGCTTTGTCAACTTTAAGATGCAATCATTTTTTGGAACAGAGTACACAGACTTTTTGGCAATTGTTTATGCTTCTGTATTAGCCCATAAAATTGTTTCGATTTGATAGAATCAGCGTAAATAAATGCCAATTTTCACCTTGTAATATTATATCGCCTTTAAGAAATATTAAATTCTACAGACATCAATTCGTAATGAAAAATATTTAATAAACCGAATAATAAAACAATTAAATATATACTATATGATTTGTGGGCAGGTGAGTATGTGTGTGTGAACTGTGAATTATATGTTAATGTATGTTTTGCAACTGGGAGGGAAAAATTACAACCGTGAGTTGTAATTTACAACTGTGAGTTGTAATGCCTCCGTGTAATGGGCTGTATATTTGGATGATAAATATTCACATGTAATAAAATAATTATGCTGAATGAAAAAACCACAATGTGGTTTTAGATAATGACGAGGCTGAATTATTATTTTACCATTGTGAAATATTGGTTAAATTATTAAAAACAGGGAGGATGATAATATATAGTTGTCAAAATGATGCATTTCAATTTATCAATGCACTTGATCTTCAAAAGTCGCCAGATTTAGTAATTGTGGGTTTTCACAGATCAAATTTAAATCGGTTACAATTAATAAAAAATCAAGAATACCCTTTTTGCACTTTGATTTTCCTTAAATGAATAAGAATATTAAAACACAAGAACAAATGAATAAATAGATACAATACAATATATTAAAATGTTTACGTATGGTAGTATATTGAAAACATGCAATTGTATAAAAATAAAACAATAAAAACCCATATTAAAATGTGTAAAGGAAAAATGATATTAAAAGTAGTTGTAATAGGATTATTACTACTACAAATCAACTTCTTCATGTTAGCAGAAGTTAGATGTCAGGGAATTAAGGCTCTGCCTAGAACCAATATAACGGTAAATACGGGAACCACTCTTAAGGTAATGAGTGGAAATATGCAAATAATGTCGGATGCAACCGGGGATGCTTCGTTGATTGACTATGGAAGCGTAGTATATGGGAACGGAACTGGCAAGGTACAACGATATCTGCTAAATGGCAAATGGCACGATATATCTTCACCGGTAACAAATGCTGTATCCGGCTTATTTCTGGGTGATTACCTGAGGTATTATAATGAACAAACAGGTGCTTATGTAGTGATAATACCGTCAACATACCCGCTTACTCCCGGAAAAGGATTTATGTATGGCACAACAGGGAGTGGTTATGTAACAAAAACCTTTAGCGGAGTTACAAATACCGGGAACATATCCTTTAATTATACAAAAACGACAGATGGCTGGAATTTAGCCGGCAATCCATACCCTTCGGTATTGGATTGGGATTTAGTAACTCCGACCCTTCCGGCTACAATCAATGGTGGCATATCGATGTACGATCCATTAACCAATACCTATAAGTATTATATTATGGGAGGCGGTGTCGCTAATACTGCAACGCGTTATATATCATCTGGTCAAGGATTTTTTGTACAAGCAATCAGTTCTGGAAGCCTCCTCTTTAACAATACGATGCGTATTCATAGCAACACACCGTCATTTTATAAAAGCGCTTCATCCGATCCAATGTTGCTCCTCAAAATAAGCGGCAACAGCATCACGACCCAAACCGCTCTTCGTTTCAGTAACGATGCTACTTCCGATATTGACAGGTTGATGGATATGTGTAAAATAATGGAAATAATACCACAGGTACCGGCACTTTATACAATGTGTCAGGGCGAAAAAATGGTACTCAACTCTCTTCCGCTTTCATATCTCGATGTGGATGTAACCATTCCTGTTTATTTTGAGGCAAGAGTGAACGGAAATTATCGGATAGATGCTTCCGAAATGGAGAGCATTCAACCCACCATATCTATATACCTGGAAGATATCCCCGGAAACCACATTCAGGATCTGCGATTAAATCCACAATATAGCTTTCTGTATGATACCACAGAGCAGGTTCGTAATATGCTCATCCACTTCAAGAACAATACTACAGGTGTTGATGGCACAGAATCCTCCGGAGATGGGGTTGTATGTTATAATATAGAGAATCAGTTGCATGTAAACTTCACTCCTGAGTTATTTGGCAATAAAGGAGTAAAAGCCAATATCGAAATATATACGTTAACCGGGCAGCAGATTTACAATACATCAACCAACCAGTTTACAAATACAATTTTGCTAACGCCAGCAGCCAGAGCCATTTATTTGGTCAAAGTAACCTATAATAACAGAGTATATGTAAAGAAAATAGTTCTGTAAAAAAGAGAAACGTGAAAGGTGAATCGTGAAATGAAGTCAGAAGTTCAGCTAACAGCCAACTGCAAGCTCTTTTCACGGTTCGCTTCTCACCCATTAAAAAACATAATCAAGAAATAAAGGACATGAGAAAGTACATAAAAACAATACTGTTCGTGATAAGTATCACCCTGGCAACAATAACGTATTCACAGCCTTTGCCTAACGGAGATCCGGGAGGTAATGGCGATATTCCGGTAGGAGGTCAGGCTCCAATTGAAGGGGGACTTCCGGTATTACTGCTGGCAGGAATTGCTTATGGAATAGTGAATTTTAGGAAAAGGAATAAAACATCCTTGGATATATAAAAATAAATGAAAACAGAAAAATATGAAAAAAGCATTATTTATTTCAATTGTATTGTTTCTTTGGATAGGAAATTCATGGGGACAAGTTACCGTTTCGAATGCTGTAAGTGGCAACGGAACATATACTACACTTACTGGAGTAGGGGGGGCATTTGCTGCCATTAATGGTGCAGCCCAAACGAATGCCAATATTGTCATCACTATTTCGGCAAACACTACCGAGGATGGTGCCAATAGCTTGAACGAGAATACTTGGACTAGCCTAAAAATTTATCCAACTGCCAGTGGAGTAACATTGAGTGGCACAGTTGCAAAACCCCTCATTAACTTTAATGGTGCAGACAATGTAACCATTGATGGACGAGTAAATGCCACCGGTAGCATCATCGATTTAACAATTACAAACCTAAGTACTTCGGCGGTAGATAGCACTTCTACCATCCAATTTGTACGAGATGCGTCGAACAATACAGTTCAATATTGCAATGTGCAAGGTTCCGAAACGTCCGCATTATCGGGTATCATATTCGTTTCGGTTGGAAAATCGACTGGAAATATGAATGATAAAATTGATTATTGCAATATAACCTGTGCTGGTACCAACCGACCGACTAATGCCATCTATTCCAATGGTTCTGCAATTGGAAACGTCAACATTACCATAAGCAACAACTCCATTTACAATTTCTTTTCGACAATTGCTGCATCCAATGGTATTAATTTTAGTTCAACAACCCATAATTCAACTATTAGCAACAACAAATTTTTTGAAAACACCGCCTTTGCGGTGGTTGACCCGGGCAACAGCGAGATAAGAAAATATAGGGTAATACGAACCTATGATTCACACAACAATACCATTAGCAACAATCAAATTGCAGGAACTGATGCCGCAGGAGCCGGAACTTGGACAAAAACAGGCTATGATTGCCAATTATATGGTATTGATGCCATGGGCGATGCCAATACAAACTATATTAATGCCAATACTATAAAATCAATTTCTTGGTATGGTGGAACCGCAAACAACATAAATGCTTTTTACGGAATTAACACTGATGGTCTCGATACCATTAAAAACAACATTATTGGTTCTTCAACAGCAACAGGCTCTATAACTATAACAAGTACATGGAACGCGAACTATGGAATATATTCAGGAGCGGGTAGTACAATCAATGGCAATAATATTGGGGGTATTACGGTTGCTACCCCTGTAAATACCGTCAGTAATGATTTCTATGCCATTTACTTAAACAATCCAACCAGTGTTGCGGGTGTAACAAATTACGTTGTAAACAATCTCATAGGAAGCACTACTGTTGCGAACAGCCTATATTGCTCATCTACCATTAACAATGCTACTCAAAAATTAGTTGGGGTTTATGTAAATGATGTTAATAATACAACCTATATTAGCTCAAACACCATTAACAATTTATATAATAGAGGTACTTTTTTTGATTGGCTGGGGTATCAGTGTTACGAAGGCACTACGAATGCCGTGGTTGCTTATAGCAAGTGCTATATTTCGAAAAATGTGATTTCAAATCTAAAGGGGTGGTTTCTAAATGCGATCTTTTACAATAATGCAAACCAACCTGTTTTTATTGACGGAAATCAAATTTCAAATCTTGTTTTTAATAATGCTACCAGCTCTATAGAAGGTATTAATATAGACCGTACTGCAAACTCTACCCTTGGAATTTGGAGTGAAGTATCAAATAATTTCTTAGATATAAACAATACAGGAAATGGAGATAACTTACTAGGAATTATTTTCCAAGGTGGTTCTTCGTACGCAAAAGTATTTAATAATATCATTAATATCAATACAGCCAGTCCAGGTAGTAATATAGGAATTGGTGATGGCGCAAACCTTGCTAATAGTACAATAAACGTATATCACAACACGGTTTACATAGGTGGAAAACCGGCTTCCGGTCTTGGCTCGCTTTATCGCTCGGCTTGCTATACGAAACTTTCCAATAACCCTTTGAGTAATGTGAAAAACAATATTTTCGTCATGGCACGAAATAACATTTATGATAAGAATTTGGTTTTTGATATTAATTCTAATACAGGGAGTTTTCCAAGTGGCATTGTAAATAATAATTGTTATTACATTGCCCACCCCAGTGCACTTACTTATTTTGCAAGGTTCTTAAATGGAGATTTTGCAACGCCTCCATTGCCCAATGGCAACGATGCCAATAGCCTGTTGACAAATCCATTTTTTGTTACAGGCAATCCTTCTGTTATCAACGATTTTAAATCTATCGAAACATCTCTTTTAGGCACTCCTTTGGCCGATGTTACTACCGATATCAATGGGTTGACACGTTCAGCCACTACCCCTGTTATGGGTGCTATCGAGGGATTCAATACCTCGATACCTGTATCGTTATATTCGGGTGGAGTTTTAAAAGAGATTTATAAAACCTTAAAACTTTCTTTCGATGCCATCAACAATGGAGATTATACCGGAGCTTTAGAGTTAAAAGTGGGCGATAATACGGTTGAAACGGCAACAGCATCGCTCAATGCAAGCGGTACAGGGTCGGCAAGTTATAGCTCAATCAAAATCTATCCAAGCGTTTCGGGGTTAAAAGTGAGTGGAAATTTAGCAGCACCCATTGTCAACCTGAACGGTGCCGATAACGTAACCTTTGACGGACGAGTAAATGCTACAGGCAGCACGCCCGATTTAACCATCGAAAACACTAACACCTCTAATACTGCAGGCACTTCAGCAATAACCTTTTTGTCGGGAGCAACCTACGATACCGTAAAATATTGCAACGTGAAAGGTTCGGAAACATCAACAGTAAGTGGCGTGGTAATGTTCTCGGCGACAGCAGCCTCAAATTCAAACCTTATACTTAGCAACAATAATATTTCTTGTGCAGGAACTAACAGACCAATCAGTGCAGTATATTTTAAAGGAGCCCCCCCAAATACAAATTCCGCAATTGCCGTACGCGAAAATAATTTCTTCAACTTTTTCAATCCTTCAGTTAGTTCGTTTGGTGTAGTTATGTCCACACAGTCCTCATCTTGTGAGATTTCATCGAATAGTTTTTACGAAACTACCAACTTTAATTCATTGGCCTCGGTCGAGTATAATATGATTTTTATTAGCATAGGCAATGATCATAGCATCAGTTCTAATTATTTTGGAGGCAATGCCCCGCAATGTGCTGGTGTTTGGAACAAAGTTTCCAACGCTTATGGTAATAAGCTCAATGTAATTCGGATGAATCTTGCAACAAGTACAGGCATCACTATTTCGGGCAACACCATTAAAGGTTTCGACTGGACTAACAATACCGCAGTAAGTTTTACGGGTATTAGTTTGGCTTGCCCAGCCACAGTTTTGTCAAACACCATTGGTTCTCTTACCGAAACCGAAACCATTAAATTTAAAAACAACATCACTTCTATTACAGCAGGCTTTTTTGGGATTTCCTCGGTAACCGGAAGCACTATAAGTGGGAACAATATCGGCGGTATTGTCACAAACAATGCCCTTACAACCGGAGCTACTCATTTTTATGGGATTGATCTTTCGAATACACTCACCAACTCGACAACCATAAGCAACAATACCATTGGTGGCACTGTAGCCGAAAGTATAAAATGTGCTTCAACTTCTACAGCTAATGCCCAGTATTCTTATGGTATTAATTCGTCTTCGGCATACCCTGTAAATATTACCAATAATGTGGTGCAAAACGTTTGTAACTACTCTACTGCAGTAGCGGGTTCAAACCACGGAATAAGTGCTTCTGCAAGTTCTGCCTATACTATTATTGGAAATACAATTAGTACACTCGCTTCAAATAATCCAAGGACCAACTCACTCCAAACCGTTTCGGTGGCAGGGATTATGGTGAACTCAAATGCTGGAATTCATGCAGTTAAACAAAATACAATTAGCAATTTGGTCAATACCAATCTAACCAATGGGATAGTTATCGGTATTTATTTGTCGGGGGGAACGGGTGGTACAAACGAAATATCAAAAAACAGCATTGATCTGAGAACCCACTCCGGTAAAGGAGATATTTATGGAATAAAACTCTATACGGGAGTTTCTTTGGTAGCGAATAATGTTATAAATATCCAAAAAGAAAACACCCAAAATCATATAATTTATGGTATATGGGATCCCGGGACATCGGGGAACAACTTAAATGTTTACTACAATACCGTTAGTATTGGCGGAACCTCTACCGGAAACGCACAATCGTTTTGTTATTATATGGCATCTGATGTCAATACGGTAGATATAAAAAACAATGTTTTTCACAATTCCCGTTCGGCATCAGCAGCAGGGAATTATCATTTAGCTATATATGAGGCTGCATCAAATCACGTATTTCTCTCCATGGATTACAACAGCTATTATGCTTCAGGAGTAGGGGGTGTGCTGGGAGGTTTTGGTGGCACTTATGACAATACGTTGCCATGGCTTCCTTTTAATGATTCACATTCTTTGGAATCAGACCCTCAGCTTACTTCAAGTTCAAATTTAAAACCACAGGGGAATTCTCCTCTTATCGGAATAGCCCTTCCTCTTACCGCAGTTACAACCGATATTTTAGATTCTATCAGGCATGCAACCAGTCCTACTATTGGTGCTTACGAAATGCCTATCCTCACCACATGGACAGGAATAACCAGCACCGATTGGAATACTGTAAGCAACTGGAGCAGCGGAATTCCCACTACAAATATGAGTGTTGTAATTGGCACTGCGCCCAACAATCCACAACTTTCTACTATGGCTACCGTAAAAGACCTTACTCTTAATAGTGGCACAGTATTAAGCATATCAGCCAATGGCCACCTGACCGTAAGCAATACCTTAACGAACAATGCCGGTACAAGCGGGCTTGTAATAAAAAGTGATGGCACAGGAACAGGCACACTGATAAGCAATAGCAGTGGAGTACAGGGCAAGGTTCAAAGAATACTCAGCTGTAGTAAATGGCATTTGATCTCCTCCCCGGTATCCAATGCAGTATCAGGAATGTTCATGGGAAACTATTTAAAGTATTACAATGAAGCAACAGGCGGGTATGTAGGAATCAATCTCACAACGATTCCCTTAATTCCGGGGAAAGGTTATTTGTATTGGAATACGGGCACAGGCTATGCTACCAAGGAATATTCCTCAGGAACCCTTAATACAGGAAATATAAGCTTTAGTTATACGAAAACGGCAGATGGCTGGAACCTTTCCGGTAACCCATATCCATCGGTATTAGACTGGGATGTAGTAAGCCCAACATTACCGGCCACAGTCAATGGAGGCGTATCAATGTACGATCCGATAACCAATACGTATAAGTATTACATCATGGGAGGCGGGGCAGCCAACACGGCGACACAGTATGTATCTCCGGGACAGGGTTTCTTTGTACAGGCCACGGGTTCAGGAACCATGACTTTCACCGATGCAATGCGTACCCATAACGGAACTCCTCCGTTTTACAAAAGTGCCTCAGCTGACCAGATGTTATTGCTCAAGATAAGCGGCAACAACATCACCACCCAAACGGCAGTTCGTTTCGGCGCCGATGCAACCACGGGCATCGACAGGTTGCTGGATATGTGTAAAATAATGGAACCAACACCACAGGTACCGATGCTTTATACGGTGTGTGAAGGACAAAAAATGGTACTCAACACTCTGCCACTTTTATATATCAAAGAAGGGGCAATAATTCCTGTATATTTTGAGGCAGGAGTAGGGGGCAGTTACCAGATAGAAGCCTCCGAAATGGGCAGTATCGACCCAACAACCTCCATTTATTTAGAGGATGTATCCCGAAGTTATACTCAGGATTTGCGATTAAAACCTACGTATAATTTTGATTATTCCACCCAGGGACAAGCTCGTAAAATACTCATTCATTTTAAGAACAGGAAAACGGGTGTTGATGAAACAGGAACAATTGCCGACGGAGTACAGTGCTATACAAGCGATAATCAGTTGTATGTAAACTTCACGCCGGAAGTGTTTGGAACCAAAGAAGGGAAAGCCAATATCGAAGTATATACGCTCACGGGGCAACAGATTTACAGTCGTCAAACAGGTAGTCTGGCCAACCAGATAGAGCTATCCACAGTAGCAGGTGCCATATACATAGTGAAAGTGACCTATGGAAATCAGGTATATGTGAAGAAGATAATCTTGTAAAAAAGTGAAAGGAGAACCGTGAAATGAAGTCAGAAGTTCAGCTAACAGCCAACTGCAAGCTCTTTTCACGGTTCGCTTCTCACCCATTAAAAAACATAATCAAGAAATAAAGAACATGAGAAAGTACATAAAAACAATACTGTTCGTGATAAGTATCACCCTGGCAGCAATAACGTATTCACAGCCTTTGCCTAACGGAGATCCGGGAGGGAATGGTGATGTCCCGGTAGGAGGCCAGGTTCCAATTGATGGGGGACTTCCGGTATTACTGCTGGCAGGAATTGCTTATGGAATAGTGAATCTCAGGAAAAGGAATAAAACATCCTTGGATGTATAAAAATAGAAAATATGAGAAACGTATTACTCATTTCAATTGCAGTCTCTCTTTGGAAAGCTTGTTCGCTCGTGCGATTCACAGCCTTTAAATAACAAGTTCATATAGGATTTTATAAGATATTCTTTGTCAATAAAAATCTGGGCATAACACAAATTAAGAAAAATTAAAATTTATGAAACGAACATTATTTTTACTCATATTTGCGCTTGTTCTCAATTATTGGGGTTGGGGGCAGCCTTGGACGTACGATTTTGGAACCGGCACAGGTTCTTATACTACAGCATCAAGTGCAAGTACAAGCTTTTTACCGACTCCTCCTTCAGGTAGTTCGTATGTTCGAATTGGAACTACCGGAGGCTCAGTTAATCTTGATAATTCTACTACCGGTGCGTTGAAAATTGGTTCAGATACAAGATTGCGTTTAGTTGCACCTACGAGTGCATCAGTTGTAAAAGCCTCAGTTTATAATTACACGGCAGGCAAATCTTTTTATACAAAATTTTCATTGTTATTGGGAGATCAAAATGGAGGGAACGTGAGTTCGGGAACTTTTTCGTTTTGGCAAGGTGATGGGGCTAATTTTAGTGATGCCAGTGCTTTTAACAATTCTCAAATGTTTACAGGGATTCGTTTTGGTGTTTCAAGTGGAACACTTGTAACAAGCTGTCGTGTTGCTACAGTGTGGACGAATCCTTTATCAATTGTTCTATCACAAGGCAATGTTTATACTTTTGAGATATTTGGAAATAATACTACGGCAAGTATTAACTATACGTATAATGGATTATCTCAAACTGTGGCTCCCAATACAGAGGATATTCGGATTAACGGAGTGTTAGTTGGTGATGATTTAGGCAAAGCAGGATTGGCGAATAATGCGAATGTTGATTCATGGATGTTTTATGGTGAAACCAGTACGGGCAATGTAGCCAATATTTTTATTGATGATGTTGTTTATAGTAATTCAATTGCAGCATCTTATGAGCCTATTGTGAATTATTATAGTAAGTCAACGGGTAATTTGAATATTAGCTCTAATTGGACTACGAATAATGATGGATCCGGGAGCAATACACCATCAGACTTTATATCAGGGTATAGTGTTTTTAATGTTAGAAATAATGCCACCCCAACCGTTGGAGCAGACTGGACTGTATCAGGCACACTCTCTAAAATAGTGGTTGGTGATGGTACAAATGCTTGTGCTTTTACGGCAGCAAATAATATAAGCACACCCAATTTGCAGATCAATGCCAATGCATCGTTTACGCTTAATGCCACTAAGCAACTTACCGTTACGAATACCTTAACGAACAATGCCGGCACAAGTGGTTTGATAATAAAAAGTGATGCTACGGGGACAGGTACCCTTTTGTGCAGCACGGCAGGGGTACAAGGGAAAATGCAACGCTACCTCAGCTGTAGTAAATGGCATTTGATCTCCTCCCCGGTATCCAATGCAGTATCGGGAATGTTCATGGGAAACTATTTAAAGTATTACAATGAAGCAACAGGCGGGTATGTAGGAATCAACCTTTCAACCATCCCGTTAACCCCGGGGAAAGGCTATTTGTATTGGAATACGGGCACAGGCTATGCTATCAAGGAATATTCCTCAGGAACCCTTAATGCAGGAGATGTGAGTTTTAGTTATACAAAAACGACAGATGGCTGGAACCTTTCCGGTAACCCATATCCATCGGTATTAGACTGGGATGTAGTAAGCCCAACATTACCGGCCACAGTCAATGGAGGCGTATCAATGTACGATCCGATAACCAATACGTATAAGTATTACATCATGGGAGGCGGGGCAGCCAACACGGCGACACAGTATGTATCTCCGGGACAAGGTTTCTTTGTACAGGCCACGGGCTCAGGGACCATGACTTTCACCGATGCAATGCGTACCCATAACGGAACCCCTCCGTTTTACAAAAGTGTCTCAGCTGACCAGATGTTATTGATCAAGGTAAGCGGCAACAACATCACCACCCAAACGGCAGTTCGTTTCGGCGCCGATGCAACCACGGGTATCGACAGGTTGCTGGATATGTGTAAAATAATGGAACCAACACCACAGGTACCGATGCTTTATACGGTGTGTGAAGGACAAAAAATGGTACTCAACACTCTGCCACTTTTATATATCAAAGAAGGAACAATAATTCCTGTATATTTTGAGGCAGGAGTAGGGGGCAGTTACCAGATAGAAGCCTCCGAAATGGGCAGTATCGACCCAACAACCTCCATTTATTTAGAGGATGTATCCCGAAGTTATACTCAGGATTTGCGATTAAAACCTACGTATAATTTTGATTATTTCACCCAGGGACAAGTTCTTAAAATGCTCATTCATTTTAAGAACAGGAAAACGGGTGTTGATGAAACAGGAACAATTGCCGACGGAGTACAGTGCTATACAAGCGATAATCAGTTGTACGTGAATTTCACGCCGGAAGTGTTTGAAACCAAAGAAGGGGAAGCCAATATCGAAGTATATACGCTCACGGGGCAACAGATTTGCAGCCGTCAAACAGGCAGCCCGACCAACCAGATAGAGCTATCCGCAGTAGCAGGTGCCATATACATAGTGAAAGTGACCTATGGAAATCAGGTATATGTGAAGAAGATAATCTTGTAAAAAAGTAAAAAGTGAAAGATGAAGAGAAGTCAGAAATTCAGCTAACAGCCAACTGCAGGCTCTCTTCACTTTTCACCCATTAAAAAACATAATCAAGAAATAAAGAATATGAGAAAGTACATAAAAACAATACTGTTCGTGATAAGTATCACCCTGGCAGCAATAACGTATTCACAGCCTTTGCCTAACGGAGATCCGGGAGGGAATGGTGATGTCCCGGTAGGAGGCCAGGTTCCAATTAATGGGGGACTTCCGGTATTACTACTGGCTGGAATTGCTTATGTAGTAATATGTAAATATCAAAAGACAAACTTAAAAAAAGAAACAGAACAAGAAAAGTAAGGAATGTATTAAGGATTTATCTTACAATGAACGAATCTGTAATGTTTTTTTTGAACTGAGTTATGGTATTTGTTTAAGTGAGGTTAACAGAAAAAAGAGAAGCTTGAAAACACAAATGTTTCTCAATGCAGAAAAACGAAATATAGCTAAATGATTAATAATAAAAGCTCTATGATTATGAAAACAAAAATTTACATTTTTATGTTGATTGTTTTTTTTACAGTTAACAATCTAAGTGCACAGAATTCAGAGAAAGAAAACTACAAGTTTTTGAATAATTGGTCAGTCAATGTAAACTTTGGATCTTCTCTCTTTTGGGGAGATTTAAGAGTGAACGATCTGTGGCCGGTTGACAATAACCAGAACGAACGCAAATGGGCGTATGGAGCACTTTTAGGGAAACGAATCAGTCCGTTATTCGAAATCAGAGGGCAGTTTTTATTCGGAGAACTTTCGGGTACTAAACGAACCGAAAAGCAGTATTTCAACGCGGATTATCTGGAGTATAACATCCATACTACGTTCGATTTCGTAAATTTAATTTACGGGAATAATCCCGACAGAAAATTTAATTTCTACGCATTACTGGGTATCGGCTCGTTTCGGTATCGCTCCATAAAACAGGAACTTGGCACGCAAAAGATATTAGCAACAGCAGGATGGAATGCGAATGCCACGGTTAAGGAAGACCATAAATCGGAACTTGTTTTCCCGTTGGGGTTGGGAGGCAGGTATAATATCGACCGTAGATTTTCCATTACGGGCGATGTTATCTGGAAATACACCAATACCGATTTGATTGATTTAACCGAAGGAATGTCAAAACATGATGTGTATTCTTATATGTCATTGGGCGTTACCTATCGTTTCAATTTTAGTAAAACGCACAGCGATATGTATCGCAAAGGCAATGATCAGATGCAGATGAGTAAAAACGACTGCCTGAAACAAATTACAACGCTGAATCAATCTGTTGATTCGCTCAGCACGATGCTAGCCCAAACTCAGAACAAAGCAGCAAATCTTGAACAAAAAGAAGCAGCCAGTACCATGAAGGAAGCCGAATGTGAACGGAAAGTTGATAGTTTGCAAAATCTGATTGCATCGAATTCTAAAACCGTTACTCCTGTTTCGGTTGATGAAAACCAGAACTTACGCCAAAAATTAAATAAGGCTTTATTAGAATATCAGGCTGAAGGTCTTAAAGTAGAAACCCGCGATGATAAAGTGCTGATTTCGTTGGAAGAAAAGTTGCTTTTCAAACCTGGAAGCTGGACTGTTTCAGAAAAAGGAATCGAAGCCCTTAAAAAAGTGGCAAACGTTATGGAAAAAAATCCTGATTTCTGCATTTCGGTCGAAGGCCATACCGACAACCTTGCCTATAATGGAAACGGACAGGTGAAAGACAACTGGGATTTAAGCGTGATGAGGGCTACTGCTATTGCCAAAATTATTCTCAGCAATACCAAAATAGATCCAAACCGCATCACCGTTTCTGGTCATGCTGATCGTTCGCCGGTTTGTCCTAATAATACAGCTGAAAACCGCGCCCGAAACCGCCGTGCTGAAATTATCCTTATGAACATCCTGAAATAACCCTTGGCGATATTGATAACCCAATTTTATCCTTCAAAAAGATGAAATAAAGAAAGTGAAAATCAAAAAGAAAACAAAAATGGAAAGAAGCACTAAAAATACAATCCTTATACTACTCCTGATTATCATTGTTATGTTGGTACTTTTTATAGTTAACGGATCCTTTTATTAAACTTCGGAAAAGTATCAGATCATGAACCAGGTGAATAAACAAGAATAAGAATACAAAAAATAGTAGAGAATGAATTATTGAAATAGAGAAACAATAAAAAAAAGAAGCATTATGAAAAAGCTGAAGACTATATTATACGTAGTAATCCTACTGACCACCTTAAGTGCGCGGTCGCAGGTATCAATCTCAACCGACGGGAGTTCGCCGGATGGCAATGCCATGCTGGAGGTAAAGAGTAGCAACAAAGGCTTATTGTTACCGCGGTTGAGTTTAAGCTCCACCACGTCACCCTCACCGCTTACGGCACATGTAGCGGGTATGGTTGTGTATAATACGGCCACCGTTGGCGATGTTACGCCGGGATATTATTCCAATGATGGAACATCCTGGATAAGGTTGGCAACAGGCAGTGGCGGAATAACCACCCTGGGAACCGCAACCAATGCCACAGATGGCAAAGGGGCAACGGTCTCGGGCAGTACGCTTACGCTTGGTTTAGCCACGGACACTTATCCCGGGCTGGTATCTACCACTACGCAAACCCTTGCCGGAAGTAAATCCATCACCGCAGTTGCCGACCCGTTGCTGCTTACAGCCGGGGTAACAACGCAAACGGCTACCAACGGCTATGCCGAATTGGTGATTGACAACGCCACCGGAGCCATCCGCAAGTCTCCGAATATAGTCAATTTAGGTGATGTTAACATGAATACGGTACTAGATCCTCCAGCGGCAGGTGATGCTTACGATTCATATATTATTCCGGCAGGAGCCACGGGTGTTTGGGCTTCGCATGTGAACGATATTGCAGTAACAGTTTGGGATGATTATCCGGTTATTACATGGACATATACAACCCCAACGTTAAACAATGTTGTTGCAATTACAGATGACCCTGTCAATAGCGGGAAATCGTATATATTCAATGGAACAGCGTGGATAGAAATTACAGGTTCAAATCTGGTTGGACAAAACTGGAGCACCTCGGGTAATTATGCAACAGATAACAGCTGGATAGGAACAAGCAATGACAAAGATTTAGTTTTTAAACAAAATGGTGAAGAAGCCGGACGTATTGCCTCTTCTGCTGTATCTTTAGGAAGCGGGGCAGGTATAGGATCAACAACGAATCAAAACTGCTATATGGGATTGTGGGCAGGAAAAGATGCTACGAATACAGCGGCAGGTGTTTTTATAGGAGCTCATGCAGGATTGGGAGCAACAGGTGCCAGCGGTAGCGCGTTTTTAGGATACTATGCCGGTCGTTTTGCCGACAAGGCAGCTAGTTCAGTTTTTATAGGAAATATGGCAGGAACAGGAGCAGTGAATGCAGCTAACTCTATATTTATAGGACGAGAAGCCGGGCATGATGATAACGTAAATAATACCGTCACATTCTTGAGTTCGATTCTTATCGGATCGTTCACCAAAACGGGCGGATTTTCTAATTCGATACTATTGGGAAGTGGTGCTAATGGTTCACCAATCTCCAACACCAAAACCAACCAGTTTATGCTGGCACCAACGGTAACCGAGATGCGTCTTCGGGGAGTTGATTACTCTTTGCCTTCGGCACAGGGGGGAGCCAACACGGTACTTACCAACAATGGGAGTGGAGTATTAAGCTGGGCAGCACCAAGCGGAGGGATTACCACCCTGGGTACCACCTCTGATGCCACGAATGCCAATGGAGCAACAATATCAGGCAGTACGCTTACCCTTGGTTTTGCCACCGGCACTTACCCCGGGTTGGTTTCCATCGGAACCCAGACCATTGCCGGAGCCAAAACCTTTAGTTCGGCCATTACCGCACCTACCGCAACCAATACGATCAACAACCTTATCATCAATGCCGGAGCATTATCAGGCGTAACCGGATATACTCAGACTTCGGGCAACTTTGCCCAATCAGGTACAGGTACTTTTAGCACGGCTACCGGTGCCGTTTCTATTAATGGCGATGCAACAATGACTGCCACAAAAACACTGTATCTCGCAGGCTCTACTTCCGGAACTATTGGTCTTAAAGGAAACGGTGCCGTTACAAGTTATATCCTTACCCTGCCTTCGGCACAGGGGGGAGCCAACACGGTACTTACCAACAATGGGAGCGGAGTGTTAAGCTGGGCAGCACCTGCTGTTGGGATCACCACCCTGGGTACCACCTCTGATGCCACGAATGCCAATGGAGCAACAATATCAGGCAGTACGCTTACCCTTGGTTTTGCCACCGGCACTTACCCCGGGTTGATTTCCATCGGAACCCAGACCATTGCCGGAGCCAAAACCTTTAGTTCGGCCATTACCGCACCTACCGCAACCAATACGATCAACAACCTTATCATCAATGCCGGAGCATTATCAGGCGTAACCGGATATACTCAGACTTCGGGCAACTTTGCCCAATCAGGCACGGGTACATTTGGTACCGGTACCGGAGCGGTATCGCTCAATGGTAATACCACGGTATCTACAGGCAGAACGCTTTCGATTACGGATATGACTTCAGGATCGGTACTGTTTGCAGGAGCGTCGGGAGCAGTGTCTCAAAACAATGCAAATTTGTTTTGGAATAATACCAGCAGTAATTTAGGGATAGGCACTACCACCCCTGTAGCCACCGCAGCGTTGGACGTGACCAGTACCACCAAGGGCTTTTTGCCTCCCCGCATGACCAACGACCAGATGCTTGCCATTACCCCGTCGGCAACCAACAACGGGATGGTGGTATATGCCACCACAGCCAATGCCACCACCGGAAGCCCCATCGGGCTTTACACCGTGAACAACAGCAACGGCACGTACGCCTGGGAATACATAGGCTCGAAACAAATGGTATTTAACGCCATAACTACCTCGCAAACCTTAAAAACCAACAGCGCAGGTATAGCTTATACCATCAATGCCTCGGGCGGAAACAAGGTGCTTACCTTGCCTACGGTTGACGCAACTAACATGGGGCAGAGCATCGAGATTACCCGTACCGACAACTCTACCAACAGTATGCAGATTGCCGCCGCCACTGGCGATAACATTTCGGGCAGCAGCACCATGTACCTCTACAGCCAAAACGAAAGCGTAACCCTCCGCTTCGACGGTGACGTCACCTGGCGCATCGTGGCCAGCAACAGGCAAGGGGTGGCTAATGCTACGAAGAGTTTTATGATGGCAAACCGCACTTCTGCTCAAACTACCGGTATCGCTGTGGGTTCGCCTGTTCTTTATACGAATGTTGTCAGTTCGTATGGCTCCGATATTTCCTTAAATACAACAACAGGTGTTTTTACACTTGCCGGCGGAAAAACCTATCGTTTGAGTGGTAGTGTTGGTAGGGTGAAGTTTGGGGGTGCTGGGAGTTTAATATCGTTACAGTGGCGAAACAATACAGATGCTGTAAATTTTGGTTCTGCAACATACATTACACCCGAAACAGGTTCAGCAAACACAGCCAGCGGACTAAATAATGAAGCTGTTATTACTACCACATCCGATATAAATGTACAACTCAGCATCACGTCTGGAGGAGCAACTTCATTTAGCGATAATCTAGCTTTTCCTACCGCCTACATCGAAGTCCTTACCGACCTGCCTGCCAATGCGCCCACCGATGCGGCCAAGAGCCAGGTGTATGGGACTGTGGAGTATATCAATGTCATCCGTACAGGCACTTTATCTCTTGCAACTGGGGCAACTGCTGTGTTTAATAGCATTGTAAGCGGAAACATCCCGTACTCTACCTCCACAGGTGAGTTTACATTAAAGGCAGGGAAAACCTATGAACTAAGTACCACTTTACAACAAACCAACAGTGGGTATGCCAACTATTCATGGTACAGTGATAACCTAGGTTCCAATATAGGAGGTACTGCTCGTGCCATAAGTTCTGGAACTGGATATTCTGAAAATTCAAACGCAACTATTATATATACTCCTACGACAGATGACCATGTGCATGTGGTAATGACAGGTGGCAGTGGTGCTGTGCTTTATACAAATTCAACGGCAACCATTAAGCAAATAGGCACTACGGCAGCAACCTACACTACAAAGAGTACACAACTTGCTAGCTATGCAGCCCTTACAGCACGGAGCAACAACGGTACGGCATCACCTAATTTGTCGATGTACAATACCACGTTTACCAATACTTTTTCCAATGTGCATTTTACCGGGGCTCTTCAAAGCACAGGTTATAATGCTGCCGCACAACAGAAGATTAATGTGTTGATTGATGGAGCTTTAGTAAAAACAATGGTGTCGTTCTGCAATAACACGACTGATCCGAGAGATATACCTATCGACATCGTTTTAAGTGTTCCGCCAGGCACGCATACCATTGATTTTCAAACAAATCAGAATAATTATACACAATCATATATGACAGTAGTACTCTCAATGACGGAAACTTTCTAATTACTTGTAGCTATTATTGCTTTTACAGAAACACTTTTCACGGCAGAGATACCGATAGCGTAAAAAAGTGAATAATAGCCTGCCGACATCAGGCAGAGGTTTTGTTTGTGGATTCTGAGCGGGTGACTTTTAGTTCACCCGCTCAGTAAAAAGCCCAAAAATTTAAAGAATAATGAGCAGGAAATATGATGAATGATATTGCGATACCCGATGAAGTTATCCTGAGTAAAATATTCCTTATCCGTGGGTTTAAGGTGATGTTTGATAGAGATTTGGCTGAGCTTTATGATGTCAAGGCGATTCGTTTGCGAGAACAAGTAAAACGTAATATCGTAAAGTTTCCCGAATATTTTATGTTTCAGTTGACAAACGATGAGGTTGAACGAATGGTATCGCAAAATGCGATACCTTCTAAACAGCATCTTGGTGGTTTTTCCCCTTATGTCTTTACCGAATATGGAGTATTGCAATTGGCAAATGTTCTGAAAAGTGGAAGAGCCGTACAGATGAGCATTAAAATTATAGAAGTTTTTGTCAGGATGCGCGAAATGCTGACCGACAATTTGAGTGTACGGCTCGAAATCGAAGAGATAAAAAAGAAGCTGTCGAACCAGGATAAGAATATCGAACTGGTTTTCAGTTATCTGGACGAATTGATTGAAAGGCACGAAAACCCAACCCCGACGGCGGATAGGATTTCAGGGAAGCCACCCCAACCCCTCCCAGGGAGGGGCTTAAAAACCTGATTCAACGACTTGGGTTCACCCGCTCAGTAAAGCATAAAAGGAAATGATTTAAAAAATACGAATCGATGGATAATATGCTAAAATTCAATCAGGTAGAAGAACGCATCGTTACGCTGCGAGGCATAAAGGTAATTCTGGATAGCGATGTGGCTGTGCTGTACGGTGTAGAAACCAAGCGGGTGAACGAAGCGGTGAAGAACAATACGGATAAATTTCCGGAAGGATATATTATTGAACTTTCTTCGGTTGAAAAAGCGGAGGTGGTCGAAATTTTCGACCACCTTACGAGAAACAAGTTTTCGCCTACGCTCCCCAAAGCCTTTACCGAAAAAGGCTTGTACATGCTCGCCACCATCCTGAAAAGCGAAAAGGCCACCCAAACCACGATCGCCATTGTGGAAACCTTTGCCAAAATACGGGAGTTGTCGCGTGCTGTGTCGGAATTGTCGGAGACGAAGGATGCCGGCAAGCAAAAATCGCTAATGCAATATAGCGGCGAGATATTGGACGACCTGCTTGGCGACGACCTGCACACCAGCGATACCGAAACGACATTGGAACTCGACTTTGCCGTGCTGAAATTGAAACATACGGTCAAGCGGAAAGAAAAGTAAGGAGAAACCCCCTCTTCCCCGCTAACGCGGATTTGCAACCGGACGAAATTTTTAAAGAATAATGAACGATAAAATATGATGAATGATATTGCGATACCAGATGAAGTTATTCTGAGTAAAGTGTACTTTATCAGAGGGTGTAAAGTAATGCCCGATAGCGATTTGGCTAGTCTATACGGAGTGGAAACCAAAGTATTAAAGCAAGCTGTTAAGCGTAATATCAAACGGTTTCCTGATGATTTTATGTTTGAACTAACCAAAGATGAAAACAACTCTTTAAGGTCACAATTTGTGACCTTAAAGAGGGGGCAACATTCAAAATATCTTCCTTATGCATTTACAGAGCAAGGAGTTGTAATGCTGTCGAGCGTTCTGAATAGCGACAGGGCGATAATGGTCAATATCCAAATCATGCGCATATTCACCAGGATACGCGAAATGCTGACCGACAATCTAAGCGTGCAGCTCGAAATCGAGGAGATAAAAAAGAAGCTGTCGAATCAGGATAAGGATATAGAACTGGTTTTCAGTTATCTGGACGAATTGATTGAAAAGCACGAAAACCCGAAACCCCGCCGACAGATAGGTTTTCAGATTGAAAAAGGAGAAACCCCCTCTAAATCTATCCCCCAAAGGGAGACTTAAAAACCCGATCTGAGACTGGGGTTCACCCGCTCAGTAAAGCATAAAAGGAAATAAAAAATACGAACCGATGGATAATGTGCTAAGATTTAATGCGGTAGAAGAGAAAATCGTTACGCTGCGAGGCGTAAAGGTAATTATGGATAGCGATGTGGCTGTGCTGTATGGAGTAGGTACCAAGGAGGTAAATCAGGCGGTGAGGAACAATCCGGATAAATTTCCGGAAGGATATATAGTTGAGACAACAAATGAGGAGATGAAACAATTGCGGTCAAAATTTTTGACCACAAATATGTCTCGTGTGAATAGTAAGGCATTTACTGAAAAAGGCCTCTACATGCTTGCCACCATCCTGAAAAGCGAAAAGGCCACCCAAACCACGATCGCCATCGTGGAAACCTTTGCCAAAATACGGGAGTTGTCGCGCGCTGTGTCGGAATTGTCGGAGACGAAGGATGCCGGTAAACAAAAATCGCTGATGCGACGACCTGCACACCAGCGATACCGAAACGACATTGGAACTCGACTTTGCCGTGCTGAAATTGAAACATACGGTCAAGCGGAAAGAAAAGTAAGGAGAAACCCCCTCTTCCCCGCTAACGCGGATTTGCAACCGGACGAAATTTTTAAAGAATAATGAACGATAAAATATGATGAATGATATTGCGATACCCGATGAAGATATCCTGAGTAAAGTGTACTTTATCCGTGGGTATAAAGTAATGTTGGATAGCGACTTGGCTGAGCTTTATGGAGTGGAAACACGCAGGTTAAATGAGCAGGTAAGACGTAATCCAGATCGCTTTCCGGATGATTTTATGTTCAGGTTGACTGAGTCCGAGTTTGAAATCTTGAAGTCGCAATTTGCGACATCAAGTTGGGGTGGACGCCGCAAATTGCCTTTAGCATTTACCGAACATGGAGTTTTAATGTTGACGAGTATTTTGAATAGCGAACGAGCGATAATGGTCAATATTCAGATCATGCGTATTTTCACCAGGATGCGCGAAATGCTGACCGACAATCTAAGCGTGCAGCTCGAAATAGAGGAGATAAAAAAGAAGCTGTCGAATCAGGATAAAAACATTGAACTGGTTTTCAGTTATCTGGATGAGTTGATTGAAAAACATGAAAACCCGAAACTCCGTCGACAGATAGGTTTTCAGATTGAAAAAGGAGAAACCCCCTCTAAATCTATCCCCCAAAGGGAGACTTAAAAACCCGATCTGAGACTGGGGTTCACCCGCTCAGTAAAGCATAAAAGGAAATAAAAAATACGAACCGATGGATAATGTGCTAAGATTTAATGCGGTAGAAGAGAAAATCGTTACGCTGCGAGGCGTAAAGGTAATTATGGATAGCGATGTGGCTGTGCTGTATGGTGTAGAAACCAAGCGGGTGAACGAAGCGGTGAAGAACAATCCCAATAAATTTCCGGAAGGATATATTCTTTATTTATCTGACGGAGAGTGGTTCGGATTGAAGTCGAAATTTTCGACTTCAATAAAAGGAGGAAAGGTGAAGTTACCTAGTGCCTTTACCGAAAAAGGCTTGTACATGCTCGCCACCATCCTGAAAAGCGAAAAGGCCACCCAAACCACGATCGCCATCGTGGAAACCTTTGCCAAAATACGGGAGCTGTCGCGCGCTGTGTCGGAACTGTCGGAGACGAAGGATGCCGGCAAGCAAAAATCGCTGATACAGCAAAGTGGAGACATACTGGCAGACCTGCTTGGCGACGACCTGCACACCAGCGATACCGAAACAACATTAGAACTCAACTTTGCCGTGCTGAAATTAAAACATACGGTGAAACGGAAGTAAACCTGATCGCATGGCAACGACAGTACAAACAAGAAAAGAAACATGGATTTAGTAAGCATTCATAGCAAGATTTTCACGGTGCGCGGGTTGCGGGTTATGCTTGATTATGACTTGGCCGCCTTGTACGAAGTAGAGACAAGGGCATTAAAACAAGCTGTAAGGCGCAACATGGATCGTTTCCCGGATGATTTTATGCTTCGGCTAACTGCGGAAGAAGTGCAGCTTATGGTATCACAATTTGTGATACCTTCTAAACAGCATTTGGGTGGAGCCTTGCCCCTTGCCTTTACAGAACAAGGGGTTGTAATGTTAAGTTCGGTGCTGAAAAGTAAAAAAGCACTCCAGGTGAATATCGCCATTATGCGGGCTTTTGTGGTCCTCCGTCTGTACGCGCTCAGCTATAGCGAAATAGCCAGTAAGTTAAGCGAATTGGAACAACAATACAACCGTCAGTTTGCCGATGTATATGATGCATTGAACTATTTAATGAACGACAAAAAGGCACGGGAGGCATTTGAATCGCGGGAGAGGATAGGTTTTAAACCATTGTTGCCTGATAATTTAAATGCCCCCCCGCTGGTGCAGATTTGTAACCGGAGAAGTAGAAAAAAGTAACAGATGAATAACGAAAATATGGCGATACCAGACGAAATCATTCGGAGTAAAATGTACTTTATTCGTGGATGTAAAGTAATGCTCGATAGCGACTTGGCTGAGCTGAAATTGAAGCATACCGTGAATCAGAAAGAAAAGTAATACGGTGTTAAACGGAAATAAAAAATACGAAACGATGGACAATGCAGTAAATTTTAATCAGGTAGAAGAAAGAGTAATTAAGCTGAGAGGTATCAGGATCATTATCGATTCAGATGTAGCCATTTTATATGGCGTTACTACAAAGGAAGTGAATCAGGCAGTGAAAAATAACCTTGATAAATTTTCAAACAGTTACATACTTGAAACAACGAAAGAGGAAAAATCAGAACTGATCAAAAAATTTGACCGGTTTAACGCCTTGATGCATTCATCTGCCTGCCCTAAAGCGTTTACAGAGAAAGGTTTTTACATGCTTGCCGCCATCCTGAAAAGCGAAAAAGCTACCCAAACGGCTATTGCCATAGTGGAAATATTTACCAAAGTCAGGGAACTTACACGTACGTTGTCGGAACTATCAAATGCCAACGACGATTTTAAACAAAAATCGCTGATGGAACAAAGTAGTGAAATACTTGCCGATTTGCTTGGTAATGATCCTACAATAAGCGATCCGGAAACAACGATCGGGCACGACAGCACTATTCATAATGCGAACATGCCATTAAATGAAAAGATAAATAATGAGAAGGAATGGTCGGAGGAAATAGGGCTATTTCCGGTACTAACCTATTTTGCAGGCGTGTGTAAAAATTAGTATTCAAAACAAATTTATCCGAAGTTATCAATTAATAATCAATCAACGAATTAGTAATTACAAAAATGAAAAAAATGAAGAAGATTATTTTACTGATGTTTATTTTGTACCCGGTGTTTATGTATGGTCAAAAAACAGCCTATCTCTATGGCGACAGTGTTATGTTGGCAATCCCCGAATATGGCATCAGGGTAATGAAACTGGATAGTATGAAACAAGGTTTCCAGAAAGAAATAGAAGCAAAACAGGAGTTGCTTCAGCAACAATACACCAATCTGATAAACCCGTATGCCCCGAAAGAGAATGAAGGTCTGGCAATACTGAAGAAACGGATGAGTACCGGCGACACATTGAGACTGAATGTTTTGCTGGACGAAAACGTTCAGATTCAGAATATGAAAGTCACTTATGACCGCATCCTTCAGGTTACCTATACTCAGGAAATACAACCAATACTCAACAAGGTGAGTACCCTTATCAGTGAGTACGCATCAAAAAACCACCTGTCGGCAGTGTATAGTATGGAGCATCTGAAAATGGCATTGATATATATTGATCCCAAACAGGATATAACAAGTGTTATAATAGAGAAACTAAAACAAAAACAATAAATCCGGACAGAGGTGGATCCGGAAAGGACAGACAGACTGTTGCAAATAGCACAGGTTTTCTATGTTTGTGCATAAAGAATTGTAAAATAATATTGGTAGTGCAAACCTGGTTACACAATCGGATTTGCACTACTTTTTTATCCACTGGTTTTATCCAGGAATGGTTTCGGACTAATTTAGAATTCACCTTCAGTATTACAAATAATAACTTGGTTGTTCGGTTGGTGATGCCTTTAATTTCAGGGTAGTGTCTGGCGCTATGTTTAAAGGATCGTGTATTATATATGAATATAGCAGTAATAATACATTCTGCTAAATTAGAGGCAGCACCGTATTTTGAATATCGGAATATATATTATAATTAATCTGCATTTGATTAAACACGTTTAGGATGCACTTTGTTTTGTATTGTCAGGAGAATTCGTTTGTAACGAAAACAGTATCAATTGATAATAAAAGGGTAAAAAACAACTCAGAGTTGTAAAAAACAACCTATAGTTGTTTTTTACAACTGAAAACTATACCTAAAGCGATTGAAAGCATCGTATTTTTATGACGATAATATTTGTCTTAAAACTAGAAAAATCATATGGGCTAACGATAAGACAAAGCAATACAAGAAACAGAAAGTATTTAAAGGGATGAGAATAATACTTGTAATATGTTTTTTAATGGTTTTTGGGGGCTTGTTAAATGCTCAGGTAGTAATAAACCGAACAGGCGACAATCCGCACCCCGATGCAATGCTGGATATACAGGATACCACAAAAGCATTAATTATACCTCGTATAGCCTTGAGAAGCACCGTTTTAAGTACCCCTTTAAATAGTTTTGCAGCCGGGATGGTAATTTACAATACAGCTACCTCGGGTGTCGGTTCATCGTCCGTTACTCCCGGACTATACTATAGTGATGGTATAAAATGGATAAGAGCTACATCACAAGGATCTCTGTCTGATTCGAGTATCTATAATTCGGATGGAACCTTATTGGGCAATCGTGTTGTGAAACTTCAAAACAATAACCTCACCTTTAATTCTACGGGTGGCAATCTGCTCTTTACTTCCACTAACGGCAAAGTGGGGATAGGCACAAATACACCTTTGGGAACATTGCACGTGAACGGTAGCGTTTATATAGACTCACTCCAAAGTGGAGCAATCACCGACAGTATTCTTACTGTTGATAAAACCACAGGACGTATAAGGGCGATATCACTCGCGAATATGAGCGGCGGAATCAAAAAAGTGAGCTATACTGTGAACATAAACGGACAAGCCAATTTTATTACACCACTATCAATTTACAGTAGCGACAATATCCAATTGTATCGCAATGGTGTATTGATTGACTTTACAGTACCAGTAATAGGAGGAAACACTATTACAGCAGAAATGCCGTGCCTTATAAACGACGAAATATTAATCATACAAAAAAACTAGCAACGAAGGCTATATATTTATGAATCTAAACCTAATCCAGAGATGAAAAAACTATTATTAATTTTAGCAATGTTTGTAATTGCCGCCGGGGTGGCAAATGCACAGAAAGTAACAACAAAGGTTGTTGACAACAAAGGTACTATTAAATGGGTACTAGACAGCACTACAGCCGTAATTACAAAAGGAGACAGTACGTTGTTGTTTGTAACACCTCACCAGATGGGCGATACGCTTACAAAATTTGTACGATATGCAGATACTTCTGCAATGCTGAACCCATACTTGAATAATGCTGAAAATGGTCTTACCAAAACTGGTCAGAAAGTAGAACTGGGCGGCGCATTAACAAAAGTAACTACGATTACTACAACCGCAACAAATTTTCTGCAAATTACAGGCTTACAAGGAGGTTCCAATACCGATAGTGTAATGGTTGTAAATCCAACCACAGGACAGGTGAAAATTGTATCAACAGCAACACTGTTTAATAATCTGAAGGTTGCCAATGGTTTAACCAAAACCGGAGATTCAATCCAATTAGGAGGCAATTTGGTAAAAGCAACAACAATCGGAGCAAGTACTGCAAATACCTTTGCAATTACAGGACTTGAATCGGGTACTGTAGCAGATAGCATCTTGGTAGCAGATGCAAGCAATGGAGTATTTAAACGGAGAGCAACCGAAAGCATTCTGCAAAGTGGCAATGTAACCGTAACTGCTACTGCCGGGCAAACTACAATTACCGTAACCGGAATGCCGGCAAATGCATCCAAGGTATGGGTATTCCGAAATAGTGCGAAGCTAATTGCCGGGACAGATTATACAGTTACCGCGGGCAGTGTAACGCTTGTCCCCTCTGATTGGTCGGTAATTGCAGGGGATGTTTTTGAGGTTCAGTGGGTTAAATAAAAATAAGGGTTGCTTAACTGTTGTAGAAATAGTATATTCTATTTATGTTGTCTTGGTTGATATCGAAAATTAATGTAGCTAAAGTACACAACAGTTAAAGCAATCTTTATAATAAAGTACTAATGAGGATAATAATATTAATACACATATTAATAATAAGCATTAGTATTCAGTACAACATCGGCAGGAACGGTAACTCTTAGCCCAACTTCAGAGTGGGCTGTTTTAGCAGGGGCTGTTTTAGCAGTTCAGTTGGTTAAATAAAATGTAAGTAAAAAATAAGGTTGCTTAACTGTTGTAGAAATAGCATATTCTATTTATGTTGTCTTGGTTGATATCGAAAATTAATGTAGCTAAAGTACACAACAGTTAAAGCAATCTTTATAATAAAGTACTAATGAGGATAATAATATTAATACACATATTAATAATAAGCATTAGTATTCAGTGTTTTGGTCAGGTGTTGTTACTTAATCCGAAAGGGACCAGACAAGACATAGATACCAGTAAATGGAAACTTTCGGGCTCGGATATTTATTTTAAAAATAACGGGAATGTAGGGCTCGGAATAGACGCACCTTTATATAAATTAGATATTTTTTCAAGTTCAAATCCCTTACGGATTTTAACTTTACCAAACGGGAGTATTTATACGGATAGTATTATGGTTATCAATGCCGGTATTGTAAAAAAGATTCCGGGCTCTCAGCTTAATAAAATAGACAGTACAACTGCTTCGAACGGGTTAAATGTGGTAGAGAATGATGTAAGAATGGGAGGAACCCTTACACAGGCAACCACACTCACGCAAAACAGTTATGCACTTACCGTGGCAACCGGGGGAACAAACCTGAACATTACAGGATTACCCAATGGTACAGCATCCGATAGTATTGTCACCATGAATAATGGATTGGTTCGGAAAATCGCGAATACCTACAATCCATCAATTCTGAGTGTATATAGTAATACGCGAAGTAACCTTAATAGCACTTATGCTACTGTGCAATTTGATATTCAAACGATTGTAGATCCAAATTATACAATATCCGGCAATACAAATATTACGCTTTCAACCGCGGGAACATACAGGATTTCATATACAGTGAAAGACTCAGTGATTGCTACCTCAAACACCTATTACTTGTGTGATTATTATCTGGATAAAAATGGATCCAGCATTTTAGGGTCAAATGGGTCTTTTAGTCTTCAAAGAAGTAATTTCAAAACAAGCTCAATTACGGTGGAGATAATAGAGAGGTTTAATCAAAATGATATTATTAGACTGTATGGTAAAACTACTTCAAACGCAGTAATACGGCAAGCTCCCTACGGAGTAAGCTTAAGAATTGAAAAAATAAGACCATAGATGGCTGGTAGTAAGATATAATTAGTCGCAAAACCGTATTTCATGATTCATAAGAGATATTATTGTATTTGCTTTCATATTTAAGAATCATGATATATTCTTGGGTTAACCCGGATTGCTCATAGAAAGAAAAATGTAATGTATGCAATTGTATATTAGTAAGTTATTAATATTGTTTTCTAACGCTATGTATTAGAAATAGGGCTGGTTATCAGATATATTATTTCTATTGTGCAATTTGGAATAAAATAACAAAAGAGCAATTCCTCTTACAACGATTATGTGACTAATTGAATTATTCAGGGAGCCCTAATACAATGCTTGAGAAGTATATTTTAAAAACAATAGCTTAAAACAACTCCCAGTTGTAAAATACAACCAAAGGTTGTGTATTACAACTGATGGTTGTTATTAATTAATAAGAACATTAGTATATTTGTAACAAGAAATATTAAAAATGGTGTAGTTTTCAGAGAGTATTTTCTACATGCATTATTTTTTAGTATTTCGATCCATCCCTATGCCTCCTTGAAAAAGGAGGCTTTTTTTATAGGGGGAAGTAAATAGATCGTATAATAAATAAAGATAAATACCATGAACAGAATGCCGGAAGTTGTAAAATACAACTGAGAGTTGTAAAATACAACTCATGGCTATTGCTCTGAGGGGGTCTGTTTTACTACATTTGTAATGAGTATTAATGAAATGCAAGAAATAGTCTTTGGTAACAACATTCATTAGTATTTTTTAAAACTCAAGCCTCCCCTTATAAGGAGGCTTGAATTTTTAAAAGCAGTTTATTCTATAGATGTGTTTAATAATTTTAGAGAAAGAAATCATGCTATTTTCGAAGGCTCATATGATTTAGATGTATAATACAACTGTAATTCATTGTTTATTATTATGTTATGGCTTATATTTGTATTAAATATTAAGTACAAATATGGTTGACAATAAGAGCCTTGCAAACTTCCAGATTATTATTCTCTCATGTGTGTCTTAATTTTGAATTCTGAGTCATCCTTATTAAGGATGACTCAGTTTTAATATCAATATTAAACAGGATAGTGATGAGGGGGAAAGAATATTATTCAAATGAAGAAATTGAAAGCGTGGGTTTAGTGAAGAGAATAGTAACATCATGTTATTTGTATTATAGAAAAAATAATGATATATATATATTTGATAAAGAGCCCAAGGTCATTGATGAAACGTTAAAGTATCAATTACAGATAGCTATTAGGGAGCTTGATAAATAGAAACTTATATTAATAGTTGTTTTAACAGCAAGTGTAATACTAATGGATAGTGAATGGATAGTGTCATATAATGTATTAATACACATGATAATAATATATTATATTACGAAGATGACATTGTTGAATATTATCATAATTATATTATTAGTAATAAATGAAGTATTAATATATACAATAATAAAAATATTAGTATATGATAGTTGTGCACAAAGGCATCAGAATAGAATTAATAGAAAAGGATAGACCCAAGAATTTAATAAATGGCTTATATTATACGTATAAAGATGAATTTGTAAAATTTATATTCACAGAATTAATAGAGGAATGCGTAGTTGTTGTAATGGGAGTAAATTTTAATTATTTTAGAACAGTTAAGATACAGGAACAACAAATAGAGATAGATCCCTATGAAATGGATTTTGGTGAATATCTAATACAACTATTGTGTAAAGATATAATAAGTGTTGAGTATGTATTAAAAATAGAAAAGAAGAGCTTATGGTAATGGTTTGCCTATGAATTTGGCTGGTTTTGGAAAGCTTTTTTTATACTTGGGATTATGTCACGATGATTGACAGAAAACATGGTAATATAATTATAAATTCTGATTATCAATAAATTAAGTTGTAAAAGGGAGAATGCTATATCTGTTATTTTTTGAATTATTACAGGCGTGTGAAAGTATAAACAGAGAGATTTGTTTCGTTTTTTAAACTTACTACAGTACATTAAAATATCTCAAGATTTATATTGCGGGTACTTAATAAGACTAAAAAAGCTCCCTTTTTCGAGGAAGCTTTTTTATCAATTATTTTGAGTACTATTCAATTTCCCAAACATCACCACTGTTAAGCAGGTCGTCCACGCATTTGATTTTTGAAGTCTTTTTAATTTCATCAATCTGATCTTCAACTAAATCGTCGTATGTTGGGTACATAGCAGCACGAATCACACCCATTGCAACCGGGAAATGAGGCGGAGCCATTTTCGCAAGCATCAGGTGGATACCAGGATCTTGTTGGTATTGGTCATGAACCAAAATATCATCAACAGTTATTCCATTTACACCAATTTCAACAACTTCCAAACGAGTTCCATTCAAACGAATTCCTTTTTTGTTGTCTTTTCCAAAAAGGATAGGTTCTCCATTGCGGAGTAAAACCTGATGATCTTCGCGAAGATCTTTTGCAGTAATCTGAACGTGAGCTTTATCGTTAAAGATAACGCAGTTTTCCAAAATTTCCACAACAGAAGTTCCGTCGTGCTGAGCAGCTGCAAACATCACTTCGGTCATCAGTTTAGGGTTGGTATCAACCGCACGGGCAAAGAATGTTCCCTGTGCACCTAAAATCAGTTCGCCGGGATTGAATGGATGTTCAATTGTTCCATAAGGAGATGTTTTCGTAACCGCACCCATAGGTGAAGTAGGTGAATACTGACCTTTGGTTAATCCGTAAATCTGGTTGTTAAACAACATGATGTTCACATCCACGTTACGACGAATGATATGAATGAAGTGATTACCACCGATAGCCATTGAGTCGCCATCGCCGGTTGCAATCCAAACACTTAAGCGTGGGTTTGCAATTTTAACACCAGTAGCAATTGCGTTTGCACGACCATGAATACCATGAAATCCATAAGTATTTACATAATAAGGGAAACGCGAAGAACAACCAATTCCTGATACCAGCACGAAATTTTCTTTGCGGTAACCGATTTTGGGAAACACGTTTGCAACAGAAGAAAGAATAGCATGGCCACCACAACCGGGGCACCATTTAACCATTTGGTCGCTTACAAAATCCTCTTTCTTTAACTCTACAGATGATCTTTCGATTGCCATGGCTTATTTCTCCTCTAAAATTTGGTTAAACTTATCTGCCAACTCATTGGTAACAAATGGTAATCCCTGAACTTTATTGAACTGTTTATAGTTGAATTGAGGGAATTCCATTCTTAAATAATTTACAAACTGACCTGCATTTAATTCGCAAACAACAATTTTCTTGAAGTTTTTGAGGATGCTTTCAGTATTTTTTGGAAGAGGCATGATATAATTAAAATGAGCCATACTCACTTTTTTACCCTGACTTTGAATAGCTTCAACTGCAGTTTTTACAGCACCTTCAGTACCTCCCCAACTAATAACCAATAAATCACCGGATTCTTCGCCTATAACTTTTTGCTCCGGGATGTAATTGGCAACGCGTTTTACTTTATCAGAACGTATTTGGGTCATTAATTCATGGTTTTGCGGATCTGTTGATACTGTACCCATGATATTTTCTTTTTCCAGACCACCGATTCTGTGACGTAAGCCTTCTGTTCCCGGGAGAGCCCATTTACGAGCCAACGTAACGGGGTCGCGACGATAAGGTTTGAAATTAGTATCGTTTGGTTCGCAAACCGGAGGGTGTATTTCGGGCAAATCACTCATTTTGGGGATACGGAAAAGTTCTGATCCGTTTCCTAAGTAACCGTCGGTAAGCAAGATAGCCGGAGTCATGTGCTCCATCGAGAGTTTTGCTGTTTCGAAAGCATAATAGAAACAGTTTGCTGGTGATGAAGCAGCGATAACAATCATCGGGGCTTCACCGTTACGTCCGAAAAGTGCCTGATATAAGTCACTTTGTTCAGATTTTGTAGGTAATCCAGTTGAAGGACCTCCGCGCTGAACGTCAACAATTACCAAAGGAAGCTCGGTAATTACTGCAAGCCCCATCGCTTCACTTTTCAAGGAAAGTCCTGGACCTGAAGTTGTAGTACAAGCCATTGAACCGGCAAAACTTGCTCCAATTGCAGAACAAATACCTGCAATTTCGTCTTCAGCCTGGAATACTTTGGCTCCTAATGATTTATGTTTTGCTAATTCGATTAAAATTTCGGTAGCAGGAGTAATAGGGTATGAACCTAAGAATAACGGGCGGCCTGATTTTTCAGAGGCAGCCAATAAACCCCAAGCTGTGGCAATGTTACCGGTAATGCTACGGTATTTTCCTTTTTCCATTTGAGCAGGAGCAACAGTAATTTGTGACTCAAGTGCTTCAATGGTATCAGCAAAATTATAACCTGCTTCCAAAACCACTTTGTTGATTTGTGCAACCTGTGGCTTTTTGTTGAATTTCTTGTCGATGAAGTGTTTAACATCTTCCAGATTTCGGCTGAAGAGGTAATTAACAATACCCAGCGCAAACATATTACGGCTGCGGTCAGCAACTTTAACTTCACTGCTAAACTCTTTAATACTTTCTCTGGTAATTGAAGTAATAGGAGCTTTGATAAGGTTATATTGACTTAGGCTTCCATCTTCCAGAGGATTGCTGGTGTACCCAGCTTTTTTGATTGCTTCTTCTTCAAAAGAATCAACATCAATAATAATGGTAGCTCCCAGTTTTGCCCACTTCATGTTTGAACGAAGAGACGCCGGATTCATTGCTACCAGTACATCACACATATCTCCCGATGAGTGAATTTTTGTTTTTCCGATATGTACCTGAAAACCAGAAACACCTGCGACGGTGTTATGCGGCGCTCTAATTTCGGCCGGATAATCAGGAAACGTTGCTAAGTCGTTTCCGGCCAGTGCTGCTGCATCGGAGAAGAGGGTTCCTGTAAGCTGCATTCCGTCTCCGGAATCGCCCACAAATTTAACCACTACATCTTCCCGCTCTATCACTTTTTTTTCTGCCATTGTGGTATGTTTTTATAAATCACACGCTTTAGAAATGTCGGGCAAAGGTAAAGGATTTCTTTTGAACCAAATATCATTTTTGTGACCTTTTTTCATTCAATTAACACCTCCTTTTTGATCTTTGCAATTTTTAAACAGAATATGGTAAAATGACTTATATTTCATTTGTACTCTGATATTTTCGCACCCTGTACAAAGTTTGGAATTTTATTTTGTTTGAACTATTTTTCAGACATCTCCGTTATTTAGAATCATTATAAATTTTTTAAATCAACCTGTTGATAAAAGAAAAAGCTACTATATTTGCAGTCAATAAAAACCTATTTAAATTTATACTGCTATGGCATACAAAATTTCAGAAGATTGCACTGCATGTGGCACATGCATTGACGAATGTCCAGTTGAAGCGATTTCAGAAGGTTCAATTTATAAAATTGATGCAGATATCTGTACTGATTGCGGTTCATGCGCTGACGTTTGCCCTGTAGAAGCTATTCACCCTGAATAAGAAATACTCCAGGAAAAGAAAAAGCCCGCTTTAAGCGGGCTTTTTTTATGCCTATAATTTTTTTATTGTTCAACCTTTAACACTCGCTTTTGTTTAGTAGATTTGTAAATAGAAGTATAAACACTGCATATGCTGAGTTTGCCTTCGTTTAAATCGAACCTTCTCAATGGACAAACATTCATATTTAAGTGCTGCTGATCTGGCTCAAATTGAACAATACTATCAACTATACCTCCAAAATCCGGAGCAACTTGACGAAAGCTGGCGTAAGTTTTTTGAAGGTTTTGAGTTTTCCAGAACTCATTTTTCTCTGAAAAACAGCTCTTCAGATACAATTCCTGACGAATTTAAAGTTGTTAATCTGATCAATGCGTATCGTGAACGAGGGCATCTCTTTACACTTACAAATCCTGTTCGGACACGTAGAAAATATTTACCAACTCTTGATCTGGAAAACTTTGACCTGACTCAGGCTGATTTGGAAAAAGAGTTCCACGCTGGTCATAAACTGGGGATTGGCAACGCAAAGCTGAAAGATATTATTGCTCATTTGCAAACAACCTATTGCAGAACCATCGGAGTAGAATATCGCTACATTCGTAATCCAAAAATTACGGACTGGTTACGTTCACGTATGGAAAGTACCCGTAATCTCCCGGCTTTTACGCTGGAATTCAAAAAGCAAATTTTGCAGAAGCTGAGCGAAGCTGTCCTTTTCGAGAAATTTATCCATAAGAAGTTTCCGGGTCAAAAACGATTTTCGCTCGAAGGGGCAGAGGCTCTCATTCCCGCTCTGGATGCCATAATAGAAAAGGGAGCCTCTGTTGGAATTGAGGAATTTGTTATCGGAATGCCTCATCGTGGACGATTGAATGTATTGGCAAATATTCTGCATAAATCTTATAATCAAATATTTAGTGAATTTCAAGGTCGTGAGTTTGATGATGAAGCGGTATTGGGTGATGTAAAATACCACCTGGGTTATACCTCTTATACGCAAACCTCAGATGGAAAAAATGTTCGTTTGTCGCTTAGCCCTAATCCGTCTCACCTCGAAACCGTAAGCCCTGTAGTTGAGGGAATTGTACGAAACAGAATTGACCATCATTACAAAGGTGACTTTAATAAAATTGTTCCAATCCTCATCCACGGAGATGCTTCTATTGCTGGACAAGGAATTGTGTATGAGGTGATTCAAATGTCGGATTTGCCAGGTTATAAAACGGGTGGAACAGTGCACCTGATTGTGAATAATCAGCTTGGCTTCACCACCAACTATCTGGATGCTCGTACAAGCACTTATTGTACAGATGTTGCCAAAACCATTCAGTCACCAATTTTTCATGTAAATGCAGATGATGTGGAAGCGGTGGTTTATACCATTCAGCTTGCCATGGAGTTTCGCGAAATTTTCCATCGTGATGTTTTTGTTGATTTACTTGGATATCGGAAATATGGTCATAATGAGGGAGATGAACCCCGATTTACTCAGCCGATTCTCTATAAAACAATAGAACGTCATCCGAATCCCCGGGAAATATACATTGAAAAGCTAAAGCAGGAAGGAATGTTAGAAGCTTCGGATGCAAAACAGATTGAAAAGTTGTTCAATGAATTGCTTGAAAAAGAGCTGGATGATACCAAAAATATAGAAAAAGCGAAGATTACATCGTTTCTTGAAGCAGAATGGAAAGGAATAAGAAGAGCAACTCCGAAAGATTTTGAGTCATCACCAGATACCTTTCTACCCAAAGAAACTCTTGATAAACTGGCTGATGTGATTTTTTCGTATCCTGCTGGTAAAAAGATATTTGCAAAAATAATCAAACTTCAGGATGAGCGTCGCAAACTATGGTTCGATAAGGGAATGGCTGATTGGGCTATTGGAGAACTGTTGGCTTATGGATCAATTCTTAACGAAGGGAAGATGGTTCGTTTAAGCGGACAGGATGTTCGTCGCGGAACATTTTCACATCGTCATGCGGTGTTGATGATGGAAGATTCGGAAGAAACATATATCCCTCTCGAAAATATTTCCGACAAACAAGGTAGGTTTGAGGTTTATAATTCGTTACTTTCTGAATACGGTGTGCTAGGTTTTGATTATGGCTATGCAGTGGCTTCTCCTGAAAATCTGGTAATCTGGGAAGCACAGTTTGGCGATTTCTTTAATGGTGCACAAATTATTATAGATCAGTTTATCAGCAGTGCCGAAGAAAAATGGAATGTAATGAATGGCATGGTAATGCTATTGCCTCATGGTTTTGAAGGTCAGGGTCCGGAGCATTCAAGTGCACGTATGGAACGTTTCCTGCAACTTTGTGCCGAAAACAATATCCAGATAGCAAATTGTACTACTCCTGCTAACTTTTTCCATTTGTTGCGTCGTCAACAACATCGTGAAATTCGTAAGCCGCTTGTAGTGTTTACACCCAAGAGTTTATTACGTCATCCAGCCTGTATGTCTCCAGTAAGTGATTTTACAACAGGAGGTTTTAAGGAAGTATTTGATGATGTTCAGGTTGATAAATCCGGAGTTGAATCACTGGTGTTTGTAGCCGGAAAACTTTATTATGACCTGCTGGCCGAACGTGAAAAAACCGGAAAAATTGATCGGGCAATTATCCGGATTGAGCAATTACATCCATTCCCTCATGTCCAGTTGCAAAAAATAATCAGCCAGTACCCAAATGTGAAGTATTTCTTATGGGTACAGGAAGAACCGGCAAATATGGGTGCATGGGTTTATATGCGGGACAAATTCAAAACCCTTGCCCCTCTAACGTTGTTTGCTTGTCGCCCCGCGAGCGGAAGTCCGGCAACGGGTTCAGGCATTACTCATAAATTGCAGCAACAGCGGATTATCGACAAAGTGTTCGGACGTTGTACTTGTGAGTGGGCTAACGAAGAATGTGATATGCAATGTGTTGAAATTAAAGAATAAAGAAAAATACTATGGCATTAGAAGTAAAAGTTCCCAGCCCCGGAGAATCCATTACGCAAGTGATGCTTTCAAGATGGTTAGTTCAGGATGGTAATTTTGTGGAGAAAGATGCAGAAATTGCAGAAATAGACTCCGAAAAGGCAACCCTTAGCATTAGTGCAGAGGCTGATGGCGTGATAAAAATTCTGATACCCGAAGGAGAAACAATTGCAGTGGGTACTGTTATTTGTACGCTTGAACCTTCCGAAACTCCCATGGCAAAAGAAGAGAAGAAAGAAAAAGAGCCTAATCCTGACGTTCAGAAAGAAACTCCCCAAGATGTTGAGAAACAGGAAAATATTCAGTTGGAATCGAAAGACCCGGAAGTGAAACTGTCACCGCTTGCGCGGAAAGTACTTCAGGAAAAGGAGTATTCGGAAAAAGAACTGATCGAAAAATTTAAACGTGTACGTTTAAGCCGTAAACAGGTTAATGAAATAGAAAATACTCATTTAGAGCTTGTTACAAAGCATGATGCCGGATCGGAATGGAATAATTCCCGTGAAACTGAGCGTAAAAAGATGACACCGTTGCGGATAAAGCTTTCGGAGCGGTTAGTTTCCGTAAAAAATGAAACAGCCATGCTTACCACCTTTAACGAGGTGAATATGAGTGCAATTCTGAATATTAAGAAACAGTATAATGAACAGTACAAAGAGAAGTACGGAGTTTCCATCGGACTTATGTCGTTTTTTACCAAAGCTGTAACAGAAGCATTGAAGCTTTATCCTCAGGTAAACTCAATGATTGACGGGGATGAATTTGTTCGTTATAAATATGCGGATATAGGTATTGCGGTAAGTGCTCCCAAGGGTCTGATCGTTCCGATTATCCGAAATGCAGAATCACTTTCTCTTGCCGAAATTGAGTTGAAAATAAAAGAACTGGCTTCAAAAGCCCGTGAAAACAGGATTACACTCGATGAAATGAGTGGAGGAACCTTTACCATCACCAATGGCGGTGTATTTGGTTCAATGCTTTCTACACCCATATTAAATCCTCCACAAAGCGCAATTCTGGGAATGCACAATATAGTGGAACGCCCGGTAGCTGTGAACGGAAAGGTTGAGATACACCCCATGATGTATGTGGCCTTATCGTACGATCATAGGGTTATTGACGGACGTGAGTCTGTAGGTTTTCTTGTTAAAGTAAAAGAGATGCTTGAAAATCCTCTAAAGCTGATGTTTTCCGGAAATGATCCCATTAAGGAATTGTTGAGCCTGTAATTACGCCCCAGTTTTGTGCAATTGGCAATTATAAATTAATAGAAAACCCCGGTTCAACTAAACCGGGGTTTTCTATTAAAGTTTTTGTATTGAAGTAAGATTATTGTTTCAGGAAGTCAACACGACGGTTAATATCATAATACTTACCTGAGAAAGGATCTGATTGACCTCTGCTTTCAACAGTAAGTCTTTCTTTTTCGATACCAAATCCATTTACAAGCATATCTCTTACGGCTTCAGCGCGTTTTTGAGTTAGCCATTCGTTGTATTTTGGAGCACCTGATTGGTCTGCATGCCCGATAAGTGTCATCTTTAGGCTTTTATCTTTCTTCAGGTATTCGGCAATTGCAGCAACTTTATCTTTTTCGCTGTCTTTGATGATAAACTTGTTCACGTCAAAGAAAATGGAGAATTGCATATATGGAGAAATAATAATAGACTGGTTGTTTTTAGGCATCATTCTCGACATACTGTCGATAACTTCTAACGTGATTTCACGTTTCAGTTTTTCGATATCAACTTTCTGGCCTGAAACATCCTGAACAGGTCTGTTCTTCAGTTCCTGATTTTCTTTTTCAAGATCTTTAACTTTGTTTTCCAGTTCTTTAGATTTATCATCTAAGGTATTTGCTTTATCTTCAACAGCTTTAACTCTGTTGTTGAGAGAATCAATCTTATTATATAAAGCAGGGTCAGGAGTATAGCCAGCTTTTGCTTTTGATGATCTGTCAGCTTTATACATATCATGATTTCCGCCTCTGAAGTTAAAACGATAAGTAACACCTAATGAAATGTATGAATACATGTCATATTTTGAATCGCCTTTTGTAACATCAAGTAAATCAGTATTTGCAACTCTCCACATTACATCTCCTGTAACAGAGAATCTGCGGTCGAAGTTATATTTTGCGCCAAAACCAAATGGAATAACAGTTTCTGTAGTTCTTTTTTCTTTTACTGTGCCATTTGCTGACCAACCACGACTGTCAAGATATTTATTAGTTCCTAATTGACGTTTTACGGAACGGAAATCAACGAATCCAATCCCTACAGAGCCATAAAAATTGAATTTTCTGTCGGGGTTGTACCCATAAATCAGATTAACAAAGTCAATGGTTGTGTGTAGATTGTACTCAAATATGTCAGCGTTAAAGTATTGTTTTTCAGTTCGTTTAGTGCCAGAAAGTTTGCCGTTTAAAAGCTGACCTCTGATTTCAAAAACAGGACTAAGTCGTTTTCCAATAATTACGCCGTATGCCCATTTGCGTTCATTTTCATAACTAGAAACCGGGTAAATATCATATACCCTTAAATCTCCCCAAAAGAGAGAGGATCCAAAGTTCGCATTGATTGACCAATTGTCGGGGAGTTTATAGCTCTCTCTCCCAGAGTCTTGTGCGCTCAGGCTGGATGCAGCAAAAAGAGCAATCCACATGAGAAGTGTAATTTTTGTTTTCATAATTATATGTTGCTTGGTTGATATAAAAAACGAAATGCATAAAGCATCTTAAATCCATAACAAAGATATTATCTATTTGTTTAAATCACTTCAGTATGCAAAATGATTCTTCCAAATTTCATGCTAAAGATACACTTTTTTAATCAAAAATGGATCATTTGTTAAGGTGAGAATAAAATTTAACATGTTTTTGGATGAATACACTATTGTTTATTAGTTAATTACGGTTTATAAAGATTGGCTGGAATGTTAAAAATACAGTTAAGAATTTTCTTTTATGATTGATAAAATGCCTGTTTTCCAATATGAAATGGATTAAAACAGGGATAAAATTTGCGTTTCAATTTCAAGTTGATACCCGAAACCGGGTTCGTTGATATGATTAAGAATAAAAAGAGAGGGTATCTAAAAAGCCCCTAATCTTGTAGTGAACACCGAATTTTTTATTTATTGTCGTAGCCAAGGCGTTTTAACATATTCGCATCGTTTCGCCAGTTTTTCAATACCTTTACGTGGAGTTCCAGAAATATTTTTTTCCCGGTGAATGCTTCAATCTCTTTACGGGCTTCTGATCCAACCTGTTTCAGGGCACTTCCTTTATGCCCGATTAAAATGGCTTTTTGAGATTCGCGCTCAGTATAAATGAGGGCCGAGATATGGTCGAGGTTCTCTTCTTCCTTGTATGCTTCAATTACAACTTCTACAGAGTATGGTATTTCCTTTTGATAGTGAAGCAGGATTTTTTCACGGATGATTTCCGAAACAAAGAAACGCATAGAACGGTCGGTTAGCTCTTCTTTGGAGTAGTATGCCGGACTTTCGGGCAGATGATCGAGGATAAACTGCATCACCTTTTCAAGGTTGAAGTTATGGAGTGCTGATACTGGAATAATTTCAGCCTTTGGAGCTTTTTCTTTCCAGTAAGCAATCTTAGCTTCTACCTCTTCCTGCTGAACAAGGTCTATTTTATTAAGTATGAGTGCAACGGGGACATCTGATTCCAGAATATGCTGCAATATACTTTCACTTTTCAGTGTTTCCCCTATTTCGGTAACCAGCAAAAACATATCAGCATCTTTAATAGCCTCTTCAACTGAATTTAACATGCTGTTTTGCAGCTTATAGTGAGGATTTACAATGCCAGGAGTATCGGAAAATACTACCTGATAATCTTCCTTGTTTAAAATACCCATGATGCGATGACGGGTAGTTTGTGCCTTCGCTGTGATGATCGACAGCTTTTCTCCGATAAGGGAATTCATTAATGTTGACTTTCCAACATTCGGATTTCCAATGATATTGACAAAACCAGCCTTGTGTTCCATAAATGTTTCGGGATATTTTATTTGGAATGCAAAAAAACAAATAATATCTTTGCACTCCAAAATTAAAATTAGTGCGGGGTGGAGCAGTGGTAGCTCGTCGGGCTCATAACCCGAAGGTCATAGGTTCGAACCCTGTCCCCGCTACCTAAGGAAACAGAGAGATTCAGCAATGAATTTCTCTGTTTTGTTTTAAAGTCACGAGTGCATAAAAGACACGAAAAAAAAATTATAGCAGAGAACTTTCTGCAATCTTTTTATGACAACTTCCCTTTAAAATCCTGATATTCGAAATGTTTCACAAGGTGAAAGCCTTCTTTTTCGTTCCAGATGCCGATGTTGGGGTGCTGTACTCCATTGAAAAGGGTGGTTTTCACCATGGTGTAGTGTATCATGTCGTTGAACACAATACGGTCGCCAATATGGAGTTCATTTTCGAATGACCAGAATTCCATATAATCGCCGGCCAGACAACTGTTGCCTCCCAAACGATAGGTTGGTTTGCCTTCGGTAGGTTCAAGAGAGCCGAGTACCAGCGGCTTATAAGGCATTTCCAGACAGTCGGGCATGTGGGCTGTAAAGGAAACATCGAGTATAGCGGTTTTAATGCCGTTGTTTTCCACGATATCCATCACGGTGGATACCAGATATCCTGTGTCCCAAGCAAAGGCACTACCAGGCTCAAGAATTACCTGAATATTAGGATAAGCAAGTTTAAATCGCTGGATGAGGCTGATCAAAAACTCCACATCATATCCTTTTCGGGTCATCAGATGACCTCCCCCCATGTTTACCCATTTCAGATTGGGCAGATAACGCCAGCAACGTTCCACAAAGTTGTTCAGCACTTTTTCGAGATCATGCGAATCACTTTCACATAGTGCGTGAAAATGGAGACCTTCGATGCCTTCGGGAAGTTCTGAACCTAATTCACCAGTCAAAATTCCCAATCTTGAACCGGGAGCACAAGGATTGTAAAGGTCGGTTTCCACTTCGGAAAACTCAGGATTTATGCGTAAACCGAGTGATACCTTTTTGCCTGATGCTTTCACCATGGGGTAAAAGCGTTCATACTGATTCAGCGAGTTGAAGGTAATATGGCTGCTGAGCCGGATAATCTGGTCGAATTCTGTAGGAGTGTAAACGGGAGCATAGGTATGTGCTTCGCTGCCCATTTCTTCTACTGCCAGACGTGCTTCGTTGAGCGAACTGGCTGTAGCCTGTGTAAAACCAAATTCATTCAGAACAGGAAACGCACTCCACATGGCAAATCCTTTAAAAGCAAGGATGATTTCGGCACCGCTGCGTTTCTTTACCTCTTTGATTAACTGTAGATTACTGCGTAAACGCTCTTCTTCTAGAAGATAACAGGGTGATGGTATTTGGGTGAAATCTATAGGCATGGTTGTTGTGGTTAACGTTTAATGAAATAAAAGAACCGAAGCTGTTGGGATTCAACAAGCTCCGGTTATATGAATTTATTCGAAAGCCGGATCTTTATTTTCCCCCTAGGCTGGCAATTTGCTCCTGAAGTGCTTTTATTTTTTGTTCGGCATCTGCTTGTTTTTTACGTTCCACATCTACAACCTGTGCGGGAGCATGATTTACAAAGCGTTCGTTTTCAAGCTTTTTTTGTACAGATTGCAGAAATCCCTGTGTATATTCGAGCTCTGTTTTCAGCTTTGCAACTTCTTCTTCGATGTTTACATTGGCAGTGATAGGAACAAAATTTTCGATGGTTCCTACCATAAACGAAAGGGCACTTTCGGGCTTTGTTTTTACATACTGCAGGGTGTCGAGGTTACAGAGCTTTGCAATTACCGGGTCGAAAGAAAGTTCACCGGAATTAGGCCGCTGATCCATAACCTGAAGTGTAAGTATTTCTTTCTGAGGAATGTTCTTGTCTTTACGGATAGAACGGAGGTTGATAATTACTTCGCGGGCAACATCGAAACGCTTAAGCAAAATATGATCAATTTCTTCTGGTTTGGGCATTTCGGAAATCATGATAGATTCTTCTGTGCCACGTTCGCGGATGAGATGCCATATTTCTTCAGTGATGAATGGCATGAAGGGATGTAATACCTGTATTAGTTTTTCGAAAATCGTGATGGTTCTCTTATAGGTGTAACCGTCTATAGCCTGTCCGAACGAAGGTTTGATCATTTCGAGATACCATGAGCAGAAATCATCCCAAACGAGTTTGTAAAGAGTCATCAGTGCATCGCTGAGCCGGTATTTTTCGAAATGCTCTTCAATAACAGTAAGGGTTTCGGCCATCTTTGATTCGAACCAAAGAACGGAAACATGAGCAGAAACAGGTTGAACGGCAGTTTCATCCACGCTGAATCCTTTGATTAAACGAAGGGCATTCCAGATTTTATTGCTGAAGTTACGCCCTTGTTCGCAAAGCGATTCATCGAAAGGCAAATCGTTACCGGCAGGTGAGGTGAGCAACATTCCCATACGAACGCCATCGGCACCAAATTTTTTTATCAACAGAATTGGATCGGGAGAATTTCCGAGCGATTTCGACATCTTTCGTCCCAGTTTATCGCGAACAATCCCCGTGAGATATACATTGTTGAACGGAATTTCGTTACGATATTCCAATCCGGCAATAATCATACGGGCAACCCAGAAAAAGAGGATTTCAGGAGCTGTAATCAGTTCGTTGGTTGGGTAGTAATATTTGATATCAGGATTTTCAGGATTTCGGATTCCGTCGAAAACAGAAATGGGCCAGAGCCATGACGAGAACCATGTGTCGAGAACATCTTCATCCTGAACCAGATCTTCGGGCTTCAGATTAAGTTCCGGGAATCGTTGTTGTGCCAATGCCAATGCTTTTTCGGCATTCATATCCACAACATATTCGCCATTAGGCAAATGCCATGCCGGAATCTGTTGCCCCCACCAGAGCTGACGTGAAATACACCAGTCTTTCACATTTTCCATCCAGTGGCGATAAGTATTTTTGAATTTTGCAGGGTGAAATTTGATGGTATCGTCCATTACCACATCCAACGCAGGTTTTGCAAGATTTTCCATCCTGAGAAACCATTGCAGTGAAAGTTTTGGTTCAATAACGGCATCTGTACGTTCAGAAAAGCCCACTTTGTTCATGTACTCTTCTTCTTTTTCCAGATGACCTTTTTCGCGAAGTTCTACGGTAATTTCTTTACGAACATCAAAACGATCTTTGCCAATATAGAGTTGGGCTTTTTCGTTGAGTGTTCCATTATCGTTAAAGATATCAATGGATTGTAGCTTGTGTTTGAGTCCGATATTGTAGTCGTTAATATCATGAGCCGGAGTGATTTTTAAGCATCCGGTACCAAATTCGCGATCAACGTATTCGTCGAAAATAACAGGAACAGAGCGGTTAAGCAATGGAACCAACACACGTTTTCCTTTGAGATGCTGATAACGTTCGTCTTCCGGATGTACGCAAACAGCTGTATCACCCAGTATGGTTTCGGGACGAGTGGTTGCAATGGTGATATATTCGCCGTTTCCATCTTCGATAAAATAACGGAGATAGTATAGTTTGCTGTTTACTTCTTTGTAAAGAACTTCTTCATCAGAAAGAGCCGTAAGAGCCTTCGGATCCCAGTTTACCATACGAACACCACGGTAAATAAGACGTTTATTATACAAGTCAACAAATACCTGAATTACGGACTGGTACAGGGCTTCGTCCATAGTGAAACAGGTACGGCGCCAGTCGCAACTCGCACCAAGTTTTTTTAACTGTTCAAGGATGATTCCTCCATGTTTCTCTTTCCATTCCCATGCATGTTTGAGGAATTCTTCGCGGGTGAGTGTTTTTTTATCAATACCTTCTTCACGAAGTTTTGCCACAACTTTAGCCTCTGTAGCAATAGAAGCATGGTCGGTACCGGGAACCCAACAGGCATTCTTCCCCTGCATACGAGCACGACGAACCAGAACATCCTGAATCGTATTATTCAGCATGTGTCCCATATGTAATACTCCGGTAACATTTGGAGGAGGAATTACAATGCAATAAGGTTGACGTTCGTCAGGATCAGAATTAAAAAGACCTTTTTCCATCCAGAAAGAGTACCATTTATCTTCCAGTTGTGATGGGTCATACTTGGGTGGTATTTGAATCAGTTCCATGGTTATTCTAAGTTGAGAAGGGCAAAAATAGGGAAAAATCCCGAATGTGAGGATGAGAAAGTGATGCAATGATAAGGTAAGAGGGTGTTGATTTGCGATTTCAGAATGACGATTGAAGGGATTAACCTACAGAAGAGATGGCTATAATGGTTTTTTAATGAGTATATTGCGAATTGAGATTGGAGAAATCATCTACAAGTCAGCCGGATGTTCCCCAACTTCTTTTTTCCAGCCCTTTTTGAGTAGCAATTAAAAATTACGAACTTCAAACAACTCTTCGGTATTGTTATCTTTGAATCAAAAAAAAAGAATGGACTACAACTATAAATATCCTCGTCCGGCGGTTACGGTTGACATTTTTATTTATCGAAATTCAGGTAAAGGTGGTTCAGAAATGCTGCTTATCAAACGGAAGCATGAGCCATTCAAAGATTGTTGGGCGTTTCCGGGAGGGTTTATGGATATGGACGAAACGCTCGAAGAGGCTGCTGCTCGTGAGCTTGAAGAGGAAACGTCTCTAACCGGAACAGGATTGACGCAATTTAAGACGTACAGCAAGGTGGATCGAGATCCGCGGGGCAGAACCATCACGGTAATGTTTTATGGCAAAGCTCCTGAACATGCCGAAGTCCATGCAAATGATGATGCGGCTGAAGCTCAGTGGTTTTCGGTATTTGAACCTCCGGTATTAGCATTTGATCATCAGGAGATCTTCGATGAGGTTTTTGAGAAATTGTTTGGTATGCCTTATTGACGTTACATTCCTCTGGTTTTCCGATATAATTCCACAGCAAACAGGTCGGTCATTCCTGAAATAAAATCGAGAACCGACATAATTTGCTCGTAAGCAGATGTTTCTTCGGTATGAAATTGATTAGGAATGAGTTTCAACAGCTTATCCTGATAGTGATTTTTCTTTTTCGAGAGTACTGCCGGAACAAGTTCTTCCAGTAGTTCGCCAATGATTTTATATCCGGCAATCTCTTTTTCAATCACTTGTTGAACGTTATAGATTTTTTCAACCGAATCATGACTGATAATTTTCATTGCATCCTGAATTTCAGCATCCAGATATTTATCGAGTCCCGAAAAAAGTTCTCCGTTTAAAATTTCATTCTGTTTATTGAAAAAAGTTTCCGAATAGTGGTTAATAAGTCGGTTGATGGCTTTTGCCCGAAGGAAAGAGATGCGGTCGTTGGCATCGCGGATACCATCCATGCGGCTTTTGGCTTTTCCGGCTTCATCGCCCAGTAGCGACAATAAATAGTCGGCAGCCTCTTTTTCGGAAATAATTTTCAACCGGTGAGCATCTTCTAAATCGATAATATTGTAGCAAATATCGTCGGCAGCTTCAACCAGATAGGAGAGAGGATGCCTGCTGAAAATCATCGGATTATCAGATATTTTTTGAATTCCTAATGTTTGGAATAATCGTTCAAACGTAGCTTTATCCGATTGAAAAGTGCCGTATTTTTTAGTGATTTTCAATTGGTTATATCCTACAGCTGTCGATTCGCAAGGGTATTTTATAAGCGAAGCAAGTACGCTGTAGGTAAGACAAAAAGGATTTTCAGTTTGCCTTGCGGGCAGATGCGTAAGAATTCGAAAAGTGTTGGCGTTGCCTTCGAACGATATTAAGTCTTTCCACTCTTCTTTGCTTACACGTTTTTCATATTCAGAACCTTGGCCTTCGATAAAATAGTGAGATATAGCTTTTTCGCCGGAGTGACCAAAGGAAGGATTTCCTAAGTCATGCGCCAGGCATGCCACCGAAACAATTGTTCCGATTTCATCAATCAGTGGATTTTCTTCATGAAGTTTGCTTTCGCGAAACTTTGTGCTGAAAATTGTTCCTAAGCTACGACCTACACTTGCTGTTTCCAGACTGTGTGTTAGTCGGTTATGAACAAAAGTGCTGCCCGGAAGCGGGAAAACCTGTGTTTTGTTTTGCAAACGACGAAAAGGAGACGAAAAGATTAACCGGTCATAATCACGCTGAAACTGAGTGCGGTCAAACGAAGTATTTTCGTTAGCAACATCTTCTTTTCCATGTCGAAGTGAGCTTAAAAGCTGATTCCAATTCATCAATGGTGAATTTAGTTTAACTCTTTTTCGTTGACATCCAGTTGTTTCTGATCCAGAAAATCGAATAATGTCAGCCTGCGAATTTCGAAATATTTCAGCCAGTAATTACGAAGTGCCTGAATATAATCTTGTTTAGCCTGGTCTTTCTCCGAAACGGCGATGTTGAAATCGGTAATTCCGATTTTTCCAATCAGGTAACGAGCTTTGGTGACTTCAAATCGCTTTGCACCGATTGTATCTGCTTTTGAGGCAATCATCAACTGATTTTCCTGCATTTTATACTGCAAAACTTTTATCAGAACTTCTTGTTCGAAATCGGTTTTTTCCTGAGCTACCTGATTTTGAATTACCTCTTGGTTCGATTCGGCAACCTTTACTTTTGCTTTTCCCAAGCCCCAGTCAACCAGCGGAATCTGAACTCCAAAAACCAGTTGTTGACGATCCTGGGCGTTTTTATAAACGCTGGCAAGCTCAGGGGAACTCTGTGTAAGACCGTATAAAGCGTACAGGTTTGCCGAGAATCGGCTTTCGGCTTTTGCTTGGTTTACACTGCTTTTTGCTTCCAGCAATTTTCGCTCATACGACAGAGCATCCGAGCGATTATTCTTTGCATAAGCCAAAGCATCACTCGATTCAACTTTCATGTTTACAGGCTTTTGGGGTAAAACTAAATCAAAATCAATGGTTTCTTTAATTCCCAGGAAAGATTTTAATTTGAAAAGATTAATATCAAGATCGTTTTTGGATTGTTCTACCTGCAAATTAGAGTTTAGTAAAGCAAGTTCAAGCTGAAGAAGTTCATTTTCGGCAATTTTACCCAAGTTATATCTTCCCTGTGCAATTTTGTACAGGGTATCGTTATTAGCCTGATTTACTTCAGCAATATGAAGCCTGATCTGGGCGTAGAGTAAATCAAAAAACATATTAACTGCTTTTGAAGAAAGGTCTTCCATGCCTTCCAGATAGCGCTGCTTTGCTTCTTTATATCGGATAGGTTCTATTTTTCGTTGCCAGCGATATTGATTGTATCCGAAAACAGGCTGACGCAAACCAATTGTAAATGGACTTGAAAGATAGGATGAAATAGTTGAGTCTCTGTAAATATCCAAACGTTCAAGGGTTGAGTTCATGAATATTTCGCCGCCGGTAAGACCAATTTTTTGGGTAAGTGAAAGGTCTCCCGAGAAACTTGCAGATTTCTGACTTTGATAGACTTCGCTCCCATCAGGCAATGTGATTTTTGAGATAGAACGATTGAAGGAAGGTAAGGTTGCATCCAGTTTCAGTTGTGGCAGCAGCCCGGCTTTGAAGGTTCTGTATTGCCAATAACTTGTAAGAAACTGATTTTTAGCAACCAATGCATCGCTTGATTGTTTTCGGGCAAGTTCCAGAACCCGGTCGAGGTTTAAAACTTCTCTGCGGTTTTGCGCATTAAGAGAGAACAGATTCAGGAAGAGAAATACTATAATGAGAGTGTATTTTTTCATAGATATTTTGAATTCAGATTGTTGCAAGTGCTATTCGTAACGTAATGAAGAAACCGGATCCTGATTTGCTGCTTTACGAGCAGGCATATATCCGAACAGAATTCCCACAGTAGCCGAAACTCCAAAAGAAATCAATACTGAAAGTGGTGAAATTATGGTAAGAATATCGGCAAAACGAGTAATCAGTTTTGACAATATTATTCCGAGAAAAATCCCAAGAATACCCCCGGAAAGACTGATTAGAGTAGCTTCTGTAAGAAACTGAAGCACAACATCATTTTTTCGTGCTCCCAATGCAATTCGGACACCAATTTCTTTGGTACGTTCTACAACGGAAGCAAGCATGATGTTCATGATTCCTATTCCACCTACGATGAGCGAAATACTTGCAATAGCTCCAAGTACAATATTAAAGATGTCTTTGGTTTTTTGCTCCTGTTTCAGTAACATTTCGGGAACTTTGATTTCAAAATCTTCTACCCCCTGATGTTTGCGTAACAGCATGGTTTTGATTATACTGCAGGTAACATCGATGTCTTTGCTCTCTTTTACCTGAACCACTATTTTATCGAGTTGATTTTTTCCGACATCGGCATCTCCTCCGGAAGACGAAACCATTACGTCTCCATCAAAAATTACCATTCCGCTACCACCCTGAATATCGCGGGCAGTAATTAAAGCGCGATCCTTATAGCGGAGCAATAATGTTTGTATCGGAACAAAGATTTGATTGGTATAATCATCAATACCAAGAGTTTCTGAGCTGTTTTTTGAGAAAGCTTTTCCCTCAAGAACCCCGATAACTTTTAGCCAAACATCACCACATTTAATGTAATTATTCAACGCTTCATCTTTGGTAAAAAAACGGGTTTTAACCCCGGGTCCAATAATACAAACAGGCATTCCATTTTTCAGTTGCTGTTGGCTAAAGGTTTGTCCAGATTGTAAATTGATATTGAAAAGTGTGAAATAGTCAGGCGTTACACCTGATACTTTTGCTTTGTTACTTTTTCCATCTTTCAAGATAGTGGTTTGGTAAACTATTTCAGGGCTTACTTTGCTGATAGACGGGATGATATCACGAATACTTTCGGCATCTTTTAATGTAAGGCCGGGTGTGAATTTTTCCGTTTGCTTATTATTTTCGTCGCTATTCTGTTGGTTTTGGTCATTGTTGTTATTCTCATTCCCTGTGCTTTTCCCTTCTGATTTAGGTTGAATGATAATGTTGTTTACCCCAACAAGTTTAATCTGATTCAGAATTTCCTGGCGAGCCCCGGATCCTATGGCCATCATAGCAATAACGGCGGCTACACCAAAAATTATCCCCAGAGCAGTAAGCATAGAACGGAACTTATTGGCAATAACGGCCTCTAATGCTATGTCAAAAGTGTAAAGATAGCGTTGAGATTTACTGATTTTTGATACCATAATTAGTCGAGTTTGCGTAAGGTATAGTCTTCGGCATCAGCTGGAGGATTGAGCAAAACCTGATCTTCTTTTTCCAATCCTTTTTTGATGATGATTTCGTTTTCGTTAGTAACTCCGGTAAGTACCTGTTGCTTAATATAACTGTTTCCAGACTTTTTATAAACGTAAGAGATTTTCCCGGATTGATGTACTGATTCTATCGGGACAAACATCACTTTGGGCACCTTAGCCGTGTGGATCATGTTTTTGGTTGTCATTGCAGGGCGAAGAATTGAATCAAATTCATTTACTACAATTCGTACTTCAAACACTTTAGTATTGGTTCCCCTCATCTGTTCGCCAATGTTGGCAACTTCAGTTACCTTTCCGGTGAATTTTTTCTCTGGAAAAGCATCCACACCAATTGATACAATTTGTCCTGGCTTTATTTTGCTGATATCGATTTCGTTCACATAGGTTTTTGAGATCATTTTCGAGAGATTAGGCAGTGTTGCCACAACGTTTTCCCATGCACTTAACGTTGATCCAGGGCCAACTTTTTTCCCATCCCAGTCGCGTTTGTAAATTACCATCCCGGCTTTAGGAGCCTTGATTGTAAATTCCTGAACCACTTGCATCATGCTTTCATAGCGGCGTTTGGCTTGTTCGTAAGTAGCCATCACTTCCGACATATTTGCACGTGCTTTGCTTAGCTTGAGTTTATAATTTTGTTCGGCTTGCTTGTATGCCCGGTCTGATTTTTCGAGATCTATTTCAGCCTGACGAATGCTTGCAGGGGGTTCATATTTTGATTGATCGAGAATGATTTTTTTTTCTTCGAGTGCATATTTCAAATTCACAAGTTCATCACGGGCTCCGCGCATTTCGAGCGTGGTATCCAGTTTTGTTTTGGTAATCTGTGTTTGAAGTTTATCCAGTTCTGTTTCCACGTCTTTCATTTTGTTACTGATTTCGGTGCGGTCAAGCGTCGCCACATAGGCACCTGAATCAACAACGGTTCCATCAGCAATAATATCGCTGATTTTTACCTGCCAGATTTGAACAGAACGAAGTCCTTGCGGACCATAAATCAATTCCGAACTTTTGGCTTCCAGTTCGCCGGTTGTGGTTACATCAATCAGAAAATCGCCTGATTTTACTTTTGCCCACACTTTTTCTTCTTCACTTTTTTTACTGGGAATCAGAAATAATACAAGGATTAGAATTGCCAGTATTGAACCTGCAATTATCCAGCGACGTGTTTTAGGTTGTAATGTTTTAAATCTCATTTTTTTAAAGATTTTCGTTCGGTTAAGGTATGCCAAAGTGAATTCTAAATTAATTGGGAGTCATATGTAATATAATACCGATCAATCGAAATATTAACGCCAATCGAATGTATAAGGATTAGACTGTTATATTTTTTCAATCGATTTTATGATACAAATGTACCGGATTTTGAGGCTCATTCAACTGCTTCGCATATCCGGAAAAACAAAAAGTCACTTCATTAAACGTAGAAGTGACTTTTAATATTATTTTATTCTGTTTATTTTTTTCCTGCTTTATGACCCGAAATGGCATAGTAGAGTATTATTAGATAACATGGAATAGCTATCCAGTATGCCTGTTGAGTGCTATGCAACAAGTGTGATAACCATCCGTAAACCAATGGTAGTAATGCACCTCCTGCAATTGCCATGATAAGCAAAGCCGATCCAAGTTTGGTAAATTTACCTACTCCATCCAATGCAAGAGGCCATATTGCGGGCCAAACCAATGAGTTTGCAATGCCAAGCAACGCAATAAAAAGTACAGTATAAGGGATGGTTAAGGTAAGTGGCTGGAACGTTAGCAAGTCAATAAACGGAATTTCAATGATATGAGATGCAGGAATAAATATTGCCGCCAGTGTAAATATAATTCCAAGTGATGCACAAATAGTCAATGCATTTTTCTGCGAGATTACTTTTGGAATCAGAGCTACGCCCAGGAAATAGCCTATAACCATGAATATCAGCATTAATGAGGTGAAATACTTGGCCGAACTCATGGCAACTCCCAATGAATCACCGTAACGGATAATGGTATCACCGGCAATTACTTCAACACCTACGTAAAAGAAAAGTGCAATAACTCCCAGTATCAGGTAAGGGTAGCTGAATATTGTTTTATGCTCACTTGCATTTTGAGCAGTTTCCTCGTCCTTTTCGGGGGTGATTTCGGGAAGATGTGCGAAGCGTAACATCAATGCCAGCACCGCCAGAAATCCGGTCATGTAGAGATAGGGCGTGATTAAACGGTGGGCAAGTTCATTGAGTAAAGTAGCGCGTTGAGTGAGGTCGGTTAGATTTGCCAGTGTTTCCTTTATTTGTTCTGCATCTTTCAGTAAGATGGTAGCTAGTAAAACAGGAGCTAAAACACCTGCAACTTTGTTACAGATTCCCATAATACTGATACGCTTGGCTGCACTTTCGATGGGTCCAATAATGGTCACGTACGGATTAACAGCCGTTTGTAGTAAAGCCAGACCCGTTCCCAGTACAAATAGCCCGGTCAGAAACAGAAAATAAGAGCGGGTTAAAGCAGCCGGAATAAACAGGAACGAACCTAAGGCCATCACGAGTAATCCTAATGTCATACCGTTCCGGAATCCTACTTTTTCGAGAATTATTGAGGATGGAATTGCCATTATTAAGTATGAAATATAAAAAGCAGTGGCTACCAGATAAGCAGAGATATCTCCAAGTTCACAAGCAATTTTAAGAAATTGAATCAATGCACCGTTTAGCCATGTTACAAATCCGAAGAGAAAAAACAATACTCCCACAAGAGAGATAGACATGAGATACTCTTTCTTGCTGTTAAGTTGACCGTATTTTGACATAGAAGCTATTTTCCTGCAATATTATCAAAAATAATCGAATTTCGATAGCTCAAATTCATTTGATTGCAAAAAACTAAAACGATTTTGGGAAAATCAATATACAAATGTTCTATTCCAAAATATTCCGTAAAATTCCCAGTGCTTCATCCACTGTTTTTACCTTGTCGAATACAACCGAAAGCTTGTTGTTTTGCTCTCGCATACGGCAGGTTTTGGGGTTTTGTTGCAGATATTGTATTACTTTTCCAAAGCGTTCTGATTGAAAATAAGGAGATTCATTGTTAGGAACAAAGTATCCGATGAGTTTTTCCTGCTTCAGGATGATTTTTTCCAATCCGGTTTCTTTGGCACATCGACGTAAACGGATTGTATTTACCAGGTTGATAGTTTGCTCGGGAATTGCGCCAAAACGGTCAGTCAACCGACTTTGGAATGCTTCGAGTTCACGATCGGTTTCCAGATTATCCAGCTCTTTGTAAAGGCTTAAACGTTCACGGATGTTGCTTATGTAATAGTCGGGAATCAGGATTTCGAGATCGGTTTCTATCTGGCATTCTTTTACCGCGAACTCTTCATTTTCAAGTTCTTCGGCGTAAAGTTCACGAAATTCAGTCTCTTTCAGTTCACGAATGGCTTCGTCCAGAATTTTGTGGTACATATCATACCCTATTTCGGAAATAAAACCGCTTTGTTCTCCTCCTAAAATATTTCCGGCACCGCGTATATCCAAATCGCGCATGGCGATGTTGAATCCGCTGCCAATGTCAGAAAACTCTTCGATGGCTTTAAGCCGTTTGCGGGCTTCATCTGAAAGCAGATAGGGCGGTGGTGCCAATAAATAGCAGAATGATTTTCGGTTGCTACGTCCCACACGACCGCGAAGCTGATGTAAATCACTTAATCCGTAATTTTGTGCCTCATTGATAATGATAGTGTTGGCATTAGGAATGTCCAGACCGTTTTCGATGATGGTGGTTGCAATCAGAATATCGAATTCGCCTTCAATAAAACCCAGCATCACCTCTTCCAGCTTGTGACCTTCCATTTGTCCATGACCAACGCAAACTCTGGCATCCGGTACAATTCGTTGGATTAATCCGGCTATTTCATTGATATTCTGAACTCTGTTGTGAACAATATAAACTTGCCCACCTCGTGAAAGTTCATAAATGATTGCATCCCGAATTACCTCTTCATTAAACGGATGTAGCTCTGTTTGAACAGGGTAACGATTAGGTGGTGGAGTGCTGATGATCGACAAGTCACGGGCTCCCATCAATGAAAACTGTAATGTTCGAGGAATAGGCGTGGCAGTAAGAGTCAGGGTGTCAATATTTACTTTTATCTCTTTCAGCTTTTCTTTGATACCGACTCCAAACTTTTGCTCTTCATCAATAATCATTAATCCTAAATTTTTAAATTTCACATCTTTACTTACGATGCGATGTGTTCCGATCAGGATGTCCACTTTTCCTTCTTCCAGTTCTTTTAAAACCCGGTTTTTTTCTTTGGTGGAGCGAAAACGGTTGATATACTCTATTTTACAAGGAAAATCTTTTAACCGGTCACGAAAGGTTTTATAATGCTGTAAAGCCAAAATAGTGGTAGGAACCAGTACTGCAACCTGTTTGCTGTCTGTAACGGCTTTAAATGCAGTACGAATAGCCACTTCGGTTTTTCCGAACCCTACATCGCCACATACCAGACGATCCATAGGTGCAATGGATTCCATATCACGTTTTGCATCGTAAGTAGCCTTGTATTGGTCAGGAGTATCTTCATAGATGAATGAAGCTTCCAGTTCGTTTTGAAGGTAGGTATCTGCACTGAACGCGAAGCCTTTGGTTGCTTTTCGTTTTGCATAGAGTGCAATTAAATCCTTTGCAATATCCTTAACCTTCTGTTTTGTTTTGTTTTTCAGTGCATTCCATGCGGGAGATCCCAATCGGTTCAATGAGGGAGCGGTACCATCTTTTCCGGTATAACGTGAAATCCGGTGCAGAGAATGAATGCTAACGTAAAGTATGTCGTTGTCTTTGTAGATTAATCGGATTGCTTCCTGCTGTTTGCCATTGGTTTCAATATGCTCCAATCCTCCAAAACGGCCTACTCCGTGATCGATATGTGTAATAAAATCGCCCGGTTTTAACTCATAAAGGTCTTTGAGCGTGAGTGTTTCACGGTTTTTGCTTTGATCGTAAAGTTTGAATTTGTGATAGCGTTCAAAAATCTGATGGTCGGTGTAGCAGCATATTTTCAAATCTTTATCAATAAAACCACCCGAAAGATTAAGAATCAGTGTTGAATACCGCAAAGCGAGATCTTCACTGTTTAATTCTTTCAAAATCTTTTCGAGACGTTGAACCTGCTTAGGGTTTTCGGTAATCAGAAGATTGTTGAATCCTGCTACGCTGTTTTCGTGCAGGTTGGTCAAAAGAAGTTCAAACTTTTTGTTGAAAGCTGGTTGTGGAAGCGTTTTGTAATGTACTATTTCACAGTTTTGTAGTATGGAATTTTGAGACAAATCTGTAATGGAGAAGTTCTGTATTTCGGTAAAAAGAGTTTTCCCTGTCGAAAAAAGTTCTTCAGGACGTGTATGTTCAATAGGAGTATCCAGTTGTTCGAAAGCGTTCACTGCTTTTTCGAATTCCTGCTCAATTCGTTCGGTTAAATATTGCAGATCTTCTGTAAATATCAATGTGTTATCAGGAAAGTGAGCCAGAAGAGAAGCTTTTACATCCTGAACTATACGATTCTGAACATTGGGAAGAATTGTAATTTCGGTATGTTTGAATTTAGAAAGTTGTGAGGAAGGATCAAAGCTTCGCATAGAATCAACAGATTCGCCCATGAATTCAATACGGTAAGGGAATTCGCTTGCATACGAAAATACGTCCACGATACCCCCTCTGACTGCAAACTGCCCCGGTTCTACCACAAAATCTTCACGTTCAAAACCATATTCCATCAATATATCTATCACAAAATCAAGAGATACAAGCTCATTTTCGTGTAGTGTAAGAATTTTGGTTGACAAATATTGTTGGGTAACAACCTTTTCGCAGAGCGCATCGGGATAGGAAACGACAATAAGTGGTTTTTTCTTTTTTCGCAATGATTCCAGAACTCCGGTACGGAGCAGAACATTTGCATTATCAATAGCTTCAGGCTGATAGGGCCTTTTGTAGGAAGTAGGATAAAAGAGCGTAAATTTATCATGACCTTCCATTCGGATCTGCCCCAGAAGATTTTCCACATCATTCAAAAAGTAAGCAGCGTCTTCTTTGTCGTTAATAATCCATAGCTGATTTTGCCCGTTTAATTTATAAAGAGCTGAGGCAACCAACGCTTTGGAAGAACCGCTTAAGCCATTAAGATGAACTCTTGAGGGCTTCCTGGAAAGAAGGATTGAGTTTAAATGCTTTGTTGTAGTTGATTGTGTATAGAACCGAATCAAGTCTTCCGGTTTCAGGCTTCCAATAGAGTCCTGGGAAGCATTCATATTGAACCCTCCGTGTATTTATGAATATTTTGTAAAAGAGCAAGATGATCCATTCATCCGAAACTTGAATGCAAAAGTACTTCAAATTTAATTGTGTTGAAAGCGTAGAAAATTCCTCTAATGTTAATAATCGGGGTTTATGAGTTAATACAGAGGAGTATTTAGGTATAAAATTATATTTTGAATAATTACCAGAACTTGTATTTTGATTATTAATTATGTATATTTGCATAAGAATAAAAAGTGTTTGTATATGAATATTTTCAAACATTGAATATTATAATTATATTTAGTCCAAGCCTGTTGTATAAAAACCAAAACGCATGAAACGGGTAAAAAAAGTAATCGCATTAGTATTGCTCTTATTCAATTGGATGCCATTGTATTCGCAACTTCAGGTTTCGGTTACAACCAATATAAATACAGTGTGTAATGGGAATCCATGTAATTATAATGGTCCTACAATTCTGATTAATGAAGTTATGATGAGCCCTGCTGTGGGCGATGGTTCTATGTATGATACAGATAGTACCCGACGAGGAGAATGGATTGAGTTGTATAATCCGGATATTTGTAATTCGATAGATATTTCATGCTATTTTTTGGGAAATAATACAAATGATCAGGGTGGTTTTGATTTTGGAGGAGGATTCATTTTGCCTCAGGGAACGATTGTTCCACCGTCAGGTTTTGTGTTGATTCGGGGAGAAAACGCACCTCCGGTACCTTCGAATTTATTGATTCAAAATGGAGGAAATACTATAGAAATCGTTGTGGGTGGAATGTTGATGCAAAATATTTGTTTGGGAGGAAATAACAGGCTTTGGTTTCCAAATAATGGTGGCTGGTTTGCTTTTTATGACCAGAATGGAGTACCGCAGGATGCAATTTCATGGTGTAATACAACGAATTCGTGTATGAGTTGTGAGCCGTGCAATCCTTTATTGTACGCCTGCGGATATTTGGGTTCATTGCCATCATACGATAATATCCCGGCAAATAAAAAAAACTATATTACTACCTTAAACCCATCGACTTATCTGGGACAGTCGTTTCGAAGAATACCAGATGGAGGAGGATGGGTTTCAATACCCTCAATTCCAACTATGGGCAATTGTAATCAGATTTGTGCGCCACTACCAAACATTACTTGTAATGGAATGGCTGTAGCCGTTGCAACAGGAGGCTTGTCTCCTTATACTTATAAGTGGAATGATCAGCAAAATACAATCAATGATACAGTTACAGGTCTTTGTAGTGGGTTTTATACGGTAAAGGTTAAAGATGCAGATAATGATACTACTTCACTTTCTGTATTTATTGACAACCTTGACCTGAATACCACAGTAACCTCAACCTCTGTAAGTTGTCTGGGAGGAAATAACGGCAGTGCAACAGCCGTCGTTACAAACGGAGCACAACCGTATCATTTTTATTGGAGTAATGGAGATGTAACATCAATGATTAACCAGCTTTCTTCCGGAAACTATAGCTTAACGGTAACGGATACGAATGATTGTATATCAATTGATACCGTGCTTGTTCCGGTTGATTCAGTTGAATTGAAAATTATGGTTAATGATCCGTCTGTTTGCCTGGGCGTTCCTGTTGTAGTTAACGCAATTCCTAACATTCCGGGTGGCGTTTACCTCTGGACTCCGGGGAATAATCAAACATCATCTGTAAGTTTTACTCCTCAGACTTCTGGCCTTATTGTTGCTCTATATTCAATTGCAGGATGTACGGCATCAGACACTTCTTATATTACGGTGAATCAGCCTCCTTTGGCAAAAATAGTTCCTTCAAATGCTTCTGTATTGATTGGAGATTCTATTGTACTTCTTGCTTCTGGAGGCTACAGATACCTATGGAATACAGGAGATACTGCAATACAGATTATAAAATATCCACAAAATGATACAATATATTGCCTTGTAGCAGAAAGTTTAGAAGGATGTCTTGATTCAACCTGTTACCCTATAGATGTAATCTTAAACACAACATTATACGTACCCAATGCATTTACCCCGAATGATGATGGACGGAATGATCTTTTTATGGTGAAGGGAACAGATTTAGCAAAGTTTTATATTGTAATTTATAATCGTTGGGGCGAATTAATGTATGAGTCAATGGATATTAATCAAGGTTGGGATGGTCGTTTCAAAGGAGAACTTGTTCAAAGCGGGGTATATGCATATTCGATAGAAGCTGTTGGGAAAGACTACAGGTCATATAAAAAGGCTGGAGCCGTTGCTGTAATCAGATAATTAAGGTATTAGCCGCTGGATTGGTTATAAAACAGGCTGTTCAAAAAGTCGGCAAAATATTTTGCCGACTTTTTGAACAGCCTGTTTTTAGAAAAGAGTTTACCTTACGTCTAATCGCCCATTTGCTATTTTATTGATTCTGTTAACTAAGGCTGTTTGCTTGAATTGCATTAACACATCACGAATTCCATTCAGGTAATTCAGTGTTTCCTGCGTAGGGTGCATTACACTGCTTTTGAAGCCATTCGACATAGTGTCAAAGTATCTCATCTGATCTTCGTAATAGTCGATAATTTTCGAACAAAGATTGTTTGCAGGTACGGTATCACCCATCATGTAATACATCTGCGCAAATGACAACATGTAAATATCAAACGGAACTTTCTCCATAGGGAATATTTCTATTCCACGTTTCAGAACCATTTTTGCAGAGTCCATTTTGTTTTCGATCATCAATCCGTTTGCTAATCGAACATACTGATTACGAATAACCTGCACACTTCTGTAACTTTCCGGATCAACATAAACTCCCGGCTTTTCAAGATTTCCCCATTTCATCTTGTTCATGAACAAATCGTATGTTTTTGCAGTGTTGATTCCTCCGAATCCTGCACTTCGCGTTGGAGAAACAACGGGTGAGAATTTATAAACCAAACCTTCCATTTGACAGTAATTGGTAATATCGGCGATATCTTTGACAGAATAAGGACTTACGAAGTAGAGTGGACGTTTAAAGTTGTTGCTTGCAATAAAATCAAGCAGCATCAGATCATTTTTGTAAAGACCTGATTTCTGGATTTCCCATACAATTTCAGGTACAATCATATTTGCAAGTTCCTGAGGTACAATTTTATCTTTCAGCAATTGCTCTTTGTTAACGGTGATTTTTACTCTACGTGCAGGAACATAACTAATGGTTTCTCCTTGTTGAGTAGTTGCTTTGGTCTGAGGATCAGAGCTTGCAACGAATTGAATCAACTGACGAAGTTCAACATAGCCATTTATGCCATCAAGTTCACGAACTGGAACCCAGTCATTTGTACCCTGACGATATTGTTCTACCGCCAATGTAAATGGTAGCTTATCTGATTTATATACTTTATTAAAAAGTTGCTCAACATACCATGCCCCACTTGAAAGCGTGAAGTTTACAACGCGAACGTCAGTACGCACACCTTCTACTTCCTGAGCATACCATAGCGGAAATGTGTCATTATCGCCATTGGTAATTAAAATGGAATTAGGTTCGCACGACATCAGGTGGTTTACCGCAATATCACGAGCGGCATATTTTTGAGAACGATCATGATCATTCCATCCTTCTTTGGCCATAATTCCCGGAACGAGAACCAACGTTAAGCCAAAAGCAATGACTGCACTTGGATATTGAGGCACTTTTTTCGAAAGAAAATCATACAATCCGATTACTCCCAGACCAATCCAGATTGCAAAGGCATAGAATGAGCCTGCAAACGAATAATCGCGCTCACGTGGCTCAACCGGAGGCTGATTCAGATAAAGAACAATGGCTAATCCTGTCATAACAAAGAGAAGCATTACCACAAATGCGTCTTTTGAATTCTTTTTCCAATGGAAGAATAATCCAAGCAACCCAAGGAACAATGGCAACATGAAAAAACGATTATGCGCCTTATTCTCTTTCAGACTTTTCGGAAGATTATCCTGAGGCCCTAAACGCATTTTATCGAAAAACGGAATACCAGAAATCCAGTTTCCGTGCATGATATCTTTCGTTCCGTCTTCGTTATATCCAAGTCCTTGAATATCATTTTGACGCCCGGCAAAGTTCCACATGAAATATCGCCAGTACATATGTCCGATTTGATAGCGGAACATGAATTTCATATTTTCCGTCATAGTGGGTTTGCGATCACCACTGATTCCTGCCCAGAATTTATAGTATTTTGGATGCTGACGTGATTCATCGTTGCTCGACATACGTGGGAAAAGAGTACAATATGCAGGATCCCAAACAGGGATCACTTCTTTACCTACTACGTCGTATTTTTCTTTGCCTTTTGCATACTTTGTACTTCCTTCTTCCTGGTTAACCATTTTTGCATTGTAGTATGGCCCGTAAACTAAAGCACGGTCGCCATATTGTTCACGATTGAGGTATGAAAGAAGTCCGATTGCATCTTTCGGCGCATTCTCGTTAATTGGAGTATTTGCATTAGCACGGATAATCAAAATAAAGAAGGTTGAATATCCGATTAATAAAAACACAAGAGATAAAAGAGCTGTATTCAGTGCATATTTTTGTTTACGGGCAGAATAACGAATGCCCCAAACAATACCTCCGATCAATAAAATGAAGTAAACAATAGTCCCTGAGTTAAAAGGCATTCCAAAGCCGTTTACAAACACTAATTCAAACTTTCCAGCTAAATTTACAATCATTGGGATGACTCCGTAGAGGATAAAAAAGAGCAGTATAATGGAGATTATTCCCGACCAGATCAGGCCTTTACGGGTTGGAGTATAACGTTTGTAATAATAAACATAAACGATTGCAGGAATAGCAAGAAGATTCAGTAAGTGAACTCCGATAGAAATACCCACAAGGTATGCAATGAGAATAAGCCAGCGCATGTGATGCTTTTCATCAGCTTTGCTTTCCCATTTCAAAATTGCCCAAAAAACAATTGCCGTAAAAAATGAAGAAGTTGCATAAACTTCTCCTTCAACAGCCGAAAACCAAGCGGAATCACTAAATGTGTAAGCCATTGAGCCCACAAAACCAGCAGCAAGGGTTACAAACATACTCACCGGGCTGATTTCTCCATCTTTTATCACGAGCTTACGTGCAAGCAGTGTAATACTCCAGAATAAGAAAAGTACGGTAAATCCACTTGCAATGGCCGACATTGCATTAATTGTGAAGGCAATATTGCTTGCATTGCCTGCAAATAGAGAAAAGAATCTTCCGAAAAGCTGAAAAGTTGGTGCTCCCGGAGGGTGACCAACCTGCAACTTACATGCAGTTGCAATGTATTCGCCGCAATCCCACCAACTGGCAGTTGGTTCAGCGGTCATAAGGTAAACGGTTGAAGCTATGATAAATGCAAGCCAACCTGTAATGTTGTTCAGTAAGTTAAATCGCTTCATGGGCGAGAATTTTTTTAAGAACCTAATTAATTGCGAAGATACGGATTTCCTTAACATTATTACAAATGCGTTAACAATGTGATTTTTTCTTTGAGAAAAATTTGGAGGTATCAAAATTCTTACTATTTTTGCATCCGCTTAACCGCAATGACCGATGGTGTAATGGTAGCACTGCAGATTTTGGTTCTGCCTGTCTAGGTTCGAATCCTGGTCGGTCAACACAGAAGAGATTCGAAAGCGAGTCTCTTCTTTTTGTTTACACATATAGTTCATGAACATTTTTAATATCGTCGTGAGATGAAATCACAAGGCAGAAAAGAAGCCCGCTCGGGCAAAAACACCAGAAATACTGGTGAAAAATCAACACGTACAAGTGCAAGACCTTCCACACGTAAACCATCTTTTCCAAAAAAAGAAGGCTCTTATTCTGAAAAATCAGAAGGCGAAAACAGCGAATATAAACCACGTACCTACACCAAAACATTTGGTAAAAAACCAACAACCCGAACTTCAGCAAATTCCCCAAAAGAACGCAGCTATTCTGAAAAACCAGAAGGAGAATCTAAGGATTATAAATCCCGTTCGTATTCAAAATCTTCGGGGAGTGGTGCGTCAACTCGTAAATCAACTTATCCTAAAAAAGATAAGCCTTACGAAATATCTGAAGGAGAAAAGACGGGCAGAGGTCGTAAAACCGGAGAAAAAACCTTTGAGGGTAGCTCAAAACGAACCTATAAAGATTATAAATCACATTCTCCAAAACCATCAACACGTTCAAAATCAAGTTTAAACGAAGAGGATCTTTTTGAAGAAGAAGCATTACAAGCTCGTAAACCTCGTCTGAAACTCGAGATTTCCCAAAAATCCCGTAAGCCGGCGTATGGTTCAACAAAAACAACCAAAGCGAAATCGGAACCTGTTGAGGATGGTACAATTCGTCTCAATAAATTTATTGCGGATGCCGGAATTTGCTCACGCCGCGATGCAGACCAGCTAATTTCAACCGGAGCTATAGCGGTAAATGGCGAAATTGTTACACAACTCGGTTATAAAGTAAAACCAACTGATTCGGTTCAATATGGTGGCGAAACGCTGAGTCGTGAGAAAAAAGTATATGTAATTCTTAATAAACCAAAAGATTACATTACAACTACCGATGATCCACACAATCGTAAAACCGTGATGTTGCTGTTGCAAAATGCATGTAAAGAACGCATCTATCCTGTAGGTCGTCTCGATAGAAACACAACCGGACTTTTGCTTTTTACCAACGATGGAGAAATGGCAAAAAAACTTACCCATCCGGTTCATGGTGCCCGCAAAGTATATCATGTAGAACTTGATAAACCGCTTACAAAAAACGATATGCTTCGTATTTCGGAAGGTCTCGATCTTGAAGATGGCTTTATTCAGGTAGATAATATTGAATATGTAACGGATGGAATGGATCGCAAGCAGGTTGGTGTTGAACTGCATTCAGGGAAAAACCGCATTGTTCGCCGTATTTTTGAACATCTCGATTATCGTGTAGTTAAGCTTGATCGTGTTATCTTTGCAGGCCTGACCAAGAAAGATCTTCCACGCGGTAAGTACAGAATTCTTACGGATAAAGAGGTCAATTTCTTGAAAATGATAAAATAAACCGGATTCATCCGGAGTTTTACATTCATCTGTTTAAGCTTTCGGAATGGAATCACAACCCAAAAAATCTTCCCGAAAAATTATACGGATGCTGGTGAAAATCAGCATCTGGCTTTTTATTCCCCTTGCTATTGCTGCTTTTCTGCTTACATGGTTTAATCATGAGCGGGTGAAAGGGATTGTAGTAAACGAATTGAATAAATATCTTAAGGCAAGGATAGAGGTTAAGGATATTCAATTTTCTGTTATTGAGAAATTTCCGATGGCATCAGTTAAGTTTATCGGAGTAAAAGCAACCAACGATAGAGATTCTCTTTACAATGAGCATTTGCTTGAAGCAGAATCTGTGTTTTTGGAATTCAATTTATTAGACCTCTATTTTGAAGAGTATAAAATCAAAAATATTGAAGTAAATGATGCTCATTTCAATATGCATGTGTACAAAGATGGCTCTGATAATTTTCATTTTTGGAAAACCGGAGATGGAAAAGGAGGCAAAAAATTTCAGTTTCAGCTAAGGAAGATAAAACTGAATGATGTGGTTTATAGTTATAAAAATGATGCTACATATCAGAATTACAGTATTTTAGCCAAAAGTTTAAAAGCGTCAGGAAACTTTACAGATAATATTCAGTCGATACATGTAAAAGGAGATTTGATTCTCAGGCATATAGAGTCAAATCAGGTTCTTTATTTCAAGGATAAAGAGGCCTGGCTTTCGACTGATTTGTCAGTGCAAACACTTCAGAAAGAGATTACTATAAAAAGCGGAGAGCTTGAAATTGCCAATATGAATTTTCTGCTTTCAGGAAGAATGGGCTACGGCGAAACCAACAAAACCCTTGGTTTGGTGGCAAGTGGCAAGGATATCTTACTACACGATTTCATTTGTCAACTGCCGGAAAAATGGAGAACTAACCTCGAAGAATATAAAAGTAAAGGGGTCGTTAGCTTTCAACTTCGCCTTGATGGGCGTTACGGTGGTTTGTATCTTCCATTGATTACCGCTGGCTTTGATTGTAGAAATGCGGAAATTATTCACAAAGAGACTGATACAAAACTGACAAATGTACAGTTTAAAGGTACGTACACAAATGGAGAATTTCGTACTCCGGTTTCACAGGTTCTTTATCTTCAAAGCTTTTCGGCAAATTTGCCCTATGGACAGATTTCAGGAAAGTTACGGCTGAAGAATTTCTTAAATCCGTATCTTGAAATTGAAACTTCAGGGAAAGCAAAACTTGAAGAGGTTCAAAACTTCTTTAAAATCAAAAATATAGAGAAAGTTTCCGGAGAGATGGAGTTTTCTGTTCAGTATGCTGGAAAAGCACCAGCCAAGATATATCAGCCCAAAGATTTTCTTCAGAGTAACTCTTCGGGTTTTATCAAAATCAGCAATGTCGGATTTAGCACTCCATCATTTACCCGAAACTTTACCCGGTTAAACGGTGATTTTAACTTTACAAACAATAGTCTGGTAATTAATCATTTGAGTGGGCTATATGGCAATAGTGATTTTATCCTTTCGGGAAATCTTGAACAGTTTTTCACTTGGTTATTTGTGGAAAAAGAGCCATTTCACCTGAATGCAAAACTTACGGCAAATGAGCTTTATCCCGAAGAATGGATCAAAGAAAGCGATGTAAAATCCAATAAGCCAGTGCAATTCGATATTCCTCAAAATCTTGATTTGAATCTTGATTTTGAAGTGAAAAAACTTGGATTCCGTAAATTTGTATCTACTGCAACCTCGGCCAATGTGGTAATCCAAAAAAGTCAGGTAAAGATTACAAATCTGAAAATGAATACGCTGGGTGGAAATGTTCAGGGCGTGGTTATGATCGATGCATCAACCGGAAATAATGTATTAATAAGTTGCGAAGCCAACGGAAAGCAGATTGATGCTCGCGAAGCTTTCAGGGTTTTTGATAATTTCGGACAGAAATCATTGAATTACCAACATTTGGAAGGGAAAATTGATGCACGGGTAAATTTTGCCGCACTCTTTTCTCCTGAACTAAAAGTTTATCCAAAAACGATTGTAGCTCAGGTGCAAACAAAAATAAACAACGGCAGGTTGAAGAACTATCCTCCTATGCTCAAGCTTTCGAAATTTATTGATGCCAGCGAATTGCAGGATGTACGTTTTGCGACTCTCGAAAACCAGTTCGATATCCGCAATGAAGAAATTCACATCCCCGAAATGGAAATCAGATCAAATGCCGTAAATCTCAGAATATCAGGAGTCCATAAGTTTAATAATGTTATTGAATATTACCTCCGTATTCGTTTGTCCGACTTGCGTGGTAAAAGATATAAAGAACGTCTCCGTAAAGAAGAAGAAGAATTTGGTCCGTTTGAAGAGGATGGTACCGGAAAAACTACTTTGTTTTTGATGATGACAGGAACAATTGATAATCCGGTATTTAAATATGATATTAAAGGCGTAAAAGAGAAGATAAAGCAAGATTTACGTCAGGAAAAACAAAACCTGAAACAGATTTTACATGAAGAGTTTGGCTGGTTTAAAGATAAAACAGAAGAACGTCGCGAAGCTGAAATTATGAAGCAACAGGAACAGGGTAAATTTGTGATTGAGTGGGACGAGAGACCAAAAGATACTGTTTCACAGAAGGAAAAGAAGCCTGACCAAAAACAAAAGGCAAAATTTAAGGTTGAATGGGAATAAACAGTAAATAAGCTTTGTTATGAGTCTTTTTAAAGATTTTAAAGCCTTCGCGTTAAAAGGGAATGTGATGGATTTGGCTATTGCCGTAATTATAGGCGGTGCTTTTGGAAAAATTGTCACTTCATTGGTAAGCGATCTTTTTATGCCGGTTTTGGGGGCAATAACCGGAAATGTCAACTTTAAAGAACTGAGTTGGATTGTTTTTGAAGGGACAAACGGTAAACCTCCGGTGGTAATACAATATGGAAATTTTCTGCAAAATGTAGTGGATTTCATCATTATTGCTTTCTTTATCTTCATGATAATTCGGGCGTTAAGCAAACTTGACAGAAAAAAAACAGAGGAAACTGTGCCTACAGAACCAAAAATTTCCAATGAAGAAAAGCTTCTTACTGAAATTCGTGATTTGTTAAAACATCAAAAAAATGATTAATCTGGTTCTTTTAATCTATAGTGTTATGATGATCAATAGCGAAAAACCACAAACCGTTAATGAGGTTAATCTAAACCAATATGCAGGAACGTGGTATGAAATAGCGTTGTTTCCAAATCGTTTCGAAAAAGGATGCAGCTGTACTTCTGCAGAATACAGCTTGACAGAAAAAGGTTATGTAACGGTTACAAATCGCTGTATGCGAGGAGGAAAACAAACTTCAATTACTGGAAAGGCATTTGTGGTAAAAAATTCAGGCAACGCGAAGCTGAAAGTGCAGTTTTTCTGGCCTTTTAGGGGCGATTACTGGATTTTGGGGTTGGCCAATGATTACAGTTGGGCTTTGGTTGGTTCGCCCAACCGTAAATATCTCTGGATTCTTGCTCGCGAACGCGTGCTGGATGAAAAGGTCTATGATTCAATTGTTCAACTAGCCAGAGAAAAAGGTTTTGATACTTCAAAGTTAGTCCGAACCATGCAGGATTGCACACATTAGCCGATTATATGAATAGCTTATTCGCCCTCCTCATCATACCAGCTTGCATATTTCGGGTATGCATTGGCAATGCGAAGTATTTGACCTTCTAAAAGAGACTTGTCAAGGTCTTTAACCTTACGAGCCGGGATGCCTGCATACAATGTTCCGGATTCAACCACTGTATTTTCAAGCACTACTGATCCGGCTGCAATTATTGAATTGCTTTCAATTACAGCTCCATCCATGATTATAGCCCCCATTCCTACAAGTACATTGTCGTGAATAGTACAACCATGAACAATTGCCCGATGAGCAATGGAAACATTATTCCCGATGTTGGTCGAAGCTTTTTGATAAGTACAATGCACAATAGCTCCATCCTGAATATTTACATAATGCCCTATTCGGATGGAGTGTACATCACCCCTCACCACAGCATTGAACCAAATACTGCAATGATCACCCATTACAACATCACCCGTAATGGTTGAATTTTCAGCCAAAAAACAATCTTCTCCGAAATGTGGAGTAATTCCGTTTACTTTCTTAATTAAAGCCATAGTATTGACAGGTTTTAGAAGGTTCAAAAATAAGGTATTTCATTCGTAAATAATGGTTTATTCAAAGGTTGGGAGGTGAATTTTTATCCATGTTTGTGAATTGTAACAAATCATGCTCGTTTCATAAGAATAAAACACGTCATTTCAATTTTGTTCAAAGCAGAGATTGAATTCTCTCAGAATCTTCCTTTTGATTAATTTTGCACCCGAGTTATGGCAAAAATTGGAAATGCAGATTTAGGGGAGTTTTCTGTCTGGCTTTCGCCAATGGAAGATGTAACGGATCCGCCGTTTCGCAGGATATGTAAGCGGATGGGTGCCGATGTGATGGTTTCGGAGTTCATCTCATCTGAGGGTTTGATTCGCGATGCTTCAAAAAGCTTGAAAAAACTCGATTTTTCGGAAGAAGAACGCCCGGTTGGTATTCAGATTTTTGGTTCAGATATTGATTCCATGCGTCGCGCAGCAGAGGTTGCCGCTTCAGCCAATCCTGATTTTGTGGACATAAATTGGGGTTGTCCTATGCGTAAAGTGGCCGGAAAAGGTGCTGGATCAGGTATCCTGAATGATATTCCAAAGATGGTGCATATTACCGAAGCTGTGGTAAAATCGAGTTCAATACCTGTTACTGTAAAAACTCGTCTGGGTTATGAAGAAAAAGACAAACCCATTGTTGATATAGCTTTACGGCTTCAGGATGTGGGTATTCAGGCATTGAGTATTCACGGGCGTACGCGGGCTCAGATGTATCACGGTCAGGCTGACTGGGCTCTGATTGGAGAGGTGAAAAATCATCCGCAAATTCATATTCCAGTCTTTGGAAACGGTGATATTACTTCAGCCGAAGTTGCCCTGCAACGAAAACAGCAATATCCAACTCTCGATGGAATACTGATTGGACGTGCAACAGTGGGTAATCCATGGATTTTCAGAGAAGTAAAACATTATTTGCATACAGGAGAACTGTTGCCACCGCCTACTCTTGCCGAACGTATTGCTGTTTGTAAAGAGCATCTGCTAACATCGGTAGAATGGAAAAGTGAAATTACGGCCATTTATGAAACGCGAAAACATTATTCGGGCTATTTTAAAGCGATCAAGGATATAAAACCTTACCGGATTCGGCTGGTCACTTCTGTAAATCTTGCCGAAATACTGGAAATACTGGATGAAATAGGAGAAAAATGTAAGTATGACTTATTGGGAAACAATATAGGTTAATCGCCAAATCTCATTAAATCATTTGCTTTGAAGTTCCATTCAGGCGTATTTAAATCTAAACCGAAGTTCATTTGAAAATGCCATTGTAGAGCCTCACTTTGCTCCCTGATTTTTTTGACGGCAGCGTTTGTAAATAGTAGGCAAATGAGTTTTCGGATGCTTCAATTCTATGAAATTCTGCCGGAGGATTGAATCTGGAAGCCAGAGTTTTTCCCTCTGGATAGATGTTTGTATTTTGAGATTCAGCTTGATTGTATTTTGTGAATGAGGATACAAGCATTATAATACTTGCTGTTATAACAATGATTGAAAGTGCAAAGAGGTTGATTTTCTTCGTCTTATGATTCATTATGTGGGATTTAAGAAAGTTTTCATTACTTTTGCTTAACGAAAAAAAGAGGTCATAAAGTATAAAAAACAATAATTCAGGCTTATGAAATCAGAACACAAGCTTTTTAAAGGGAAAACACTTGCGATTTTGTCGGGTGGTGGAGACACCCCTGCCATCAATTCGAGTATTGAATGTATTCGTAACCGTGCTTCGATGCTCGGCTTTAAAGTATATGGAATTCGTCAGGGCTGGAAAGGTCTGTTGGGTGATGGCGATATTGTTGACCTAACCCATCAGCCGTATGATGGTTGGTATGGTGGAACAGCTTTACGCTCAAGCCGTACGAATCCGTTCCCTTCCAAGAAAAATCCCGAAAGCCGTGTTCCTCAGATTTTACAGAATCTGAAACGCTATAAAATTGATGTACTGGTTACCATTGGTGGCGATGATACCAATGGAGCGGCCAAGAGATTGTACGAAACTGAAGGAATTCCAGTAATTGGTTTTCCGAAAACTATTGATAATGACCTTCGTACACGTACAATGCATAACTATAACGGTCAGCAAATTGAAGCCGTTTTATGTCCGGGATTTCCGTCTGCAGCTTTGGCAGTTGCCGAATTGACAAGTAAAATCAAAACTACTACAGAATCACACTCTCGTATTATGGTTTTAGAGGTTATGGGTCGCGATGCAGGCTGGCTGACAGGAAGTGCAACTTTTGGTGGTTCAAATATTGCGTTAATTCCTGAATTTGAAATGACTCGCGAACGTAAAGAGTTTTTTCTGGAATATGTAAGAGAAGCATATCTGCGTAACCCGAAGAAAAACCTCATCATTGCTGCATCAGAAGGTGTACGCTGGTATGATGACAAGTCCGGAAAAGTGGATGTGGTTCATGCAAGTTCCGAAGTTGATGAATATGGTCATCCGCGTTTTGGAGGGGTAAGTGGTGTTATTGCTTCTGAAATTTCACAAAAACTTGGTCTGGACGCACGTGCTCAAATTACAGGATATTTTGCCCGCTCCGGAGAATGCCGTCGTTACGACCGTCGTTTAACCATGACTTTGGCTGATAAAGTGGTGGATTTATTGCTCCGCGAAGCTTACGGACAAATGCCGGTTATCAATAAAATGGTTGATTATATGGAACTTGAAGAATATAATACCTCTTCAATTGATATGGGTGCAATTGGAAATATGCCATTACCGGAAGCTTATTATGATGTAAATAATTTCAAATTTACGGATGTTTACAATCATTTCCTTTCCAAAGTACTGGAAAAACCTCTCTTCTCCGAATTTGATTATGATTTTCCGGTAGTTGTTCCGGAATAAAAATAATCAGATAAATAGAAAAGAGGCTGTTTAAACGCTTCTCATTTGATAAAAAAACTTTCCCGAAAGTCGGGTAAATATATAAAGGCTGCAACTTTTTAGGGCAGCCTTTATCGTTTTGCCTTATGTCAAGGTGAATTTTAAATTAATCTGAGGGCATTTTGATAGAATGCTGATAAATAGAAATATTAAAGCCAATCGGTATTATTTAGAATATGTATAAATTACACGTCAAAATGTAATGTAAACACGACATAATGATTTTTATACATTACATTTGCAAATGAATTCAAAACAGTAAATATTATGAAAACCAGATTTCTTTTTCCACGTAAGTTTATTTGGATTGGCTGGATTGCAGTAATTGTATCCATTATTTTATTCTTCCTTAACGAATTGCCTTTTTTCAACCTGAAAACCTTTGCAATGATAAATAATGAGGTATTTAGGGATACGGAATATTTTAAGGTAATTCGGGATAACCTTCAGTTTGAAATAGCCTCAATTCTGTTAATTGTTGGATTGATTTTCATAGCTTTTTCCAAAGTAAAAAATGAAGACGAATTTACTTCAAAACTTAGATTAGAATCTTTACTTTGGGCAACGTACATCAATTACGGATTATTGCTTTTGACGATTATGTTCGTTTATGGACTGGTTTTTTTGAATGTGATGGCTTATAACTTCTTTACAATACTTATTGTATTTATCATTCGTTTCAGATTTGTCCTTTGGAAATCATTTAAAAGTGAAAAATCATGAAAAATACGTTAAAAGTACAGCGAGCTATAAAAAATATTACTCAGGAAGAACTTGCAAAACAGGTTGGTGTAGCCCGTCAGACCATTAATGCCATCGAATTAAATAAGTATGTACCTTCTACTGTGTTAGCCTTGAAAATGGCGCGATATTTTGAAAAGCCTTTTGAAGAGATTTTTATTCTGGAAGAAAGTGATTAACAAAAAAGCCCGCATTGCGGGCTTTTTCATAAGGTTGAGACTGTATTATTCAGCCAGAACCAGAACTTTATTTTTCTTAACCTCGATAACACCACCGTTTACTTCGAAGTAACGGATTTCTCCTGAATTTTCCTGCACTTTCACCTTTCCCTTTTTCAGTACAGAAATCATGGGTGCGTGATTATTCAGAATTTCGAAAGAACCGTCGATGCCGGGAAGCTGAATAAGCTTCACTTCTCCTTCGAAAACGGTTTGGTCCGGGGTTACAATTTCGAGTTTCATATTGCGCTTTTATTTTGCCGATTCAGCAAGCATTTTCTTACCTTTTTCAATAGCTTCTTCAATGGTTCCAACAAGGTTGAATGCAGCTTCTGGGTATTCATCCACTTCGCCATCCATAATCATGTTGAATCCTTTGATGGTATCTTCGATGTTCACGAGTTTACCCGGGATACCGGTAAACTGTTCGGCAACGTGGAATGGTTGTGAGAGGAAGCGTTGAACGCGGCGTGCACGGTGTACAATCAGTTTGTCTTCTTCTGAAAGTTCATCCATACCCAAAATTGCAATGATATCCTGGAGTTCTTTGTACCGTTGCAAAATCAATTTAACGCGTTGTGCAGTGTTGTAATGTTCGTCACCTACAACATCCGGAGAAAGGATACGTGAAGTAGAATCCAGAGGATCGACCGCCGGATAGATTCCTAACTCTGAAATCTTACGACTTAATACTGTGGTTGCATCAAGGTGAGAGAAGGTAGTTGCCGGGGCAGGGTCAGTCAAGTCATCTGCAGGTACATAAACAGCCTGTACAGAAGTAATTGAACCACGCTTTGTTGATGTAATACGTTCCTGCATCAAACCCATTTCGGTAGCCAGCGTAGGCTGGTAACCTACTGCTGATGGCATACGTCCCAAAAGTGCTGAAACTTCAGAGCCAGCCTGAGTGAAACGGAAAATATTGTCGATGAAGAGCAAAATATCACGACCGCCCGATTTTTCATCACCATCGCGGAAATATTCAGCCATAGTCAAGCCCGACAATGCAACGCGGGCACGAGCTCCGGGAGGTTCGTTCATCTGACCAAATACGAGTGTTGCCTGTGATTTAGCAAGCTCTTCTTTGTCAACGAGACTTAAGTCCCAGGAACCGCTTTCCATGCTTTCCAAAAATTTATCACCGTAACGGATAACACCTGATTCTATCATTTCACGAAGAAGGTCATTTCCTTCACGGGTACGTTCTCCAACACCGGCAAATACCGATAAACCTTGGTATTTCTTGGCAATGTTGTTGATAAGCTCCATGATGATAACGGTTTTACCAACACCGGCACCTCCAAAAAGACCAATCTTTCCTCCTTTTGAGTAAGGCTCAATAAGGTCGATAACTTTAATACCGGTATAGAGTACTTCTTTACTGGTTGAAAGGTTTTCGTACTTAGGAGGATCTCGGTGAATTGACATTTTGTGAGCAGAGTTTACTTCACTCAATCCGTCAATGGCTTTTCCTGTTACATTAAATAAACGACCGTTTACCTCAGGACCGGTAGGCATTGAGATAGGTGCTCCTGTAGCAATTACTTCCATACCGCGACGTAAACCATCGGTTGAGTCCATTGCAATGGCACGTACAGTGTTTTCACCAATATCCTGTTGACATTCGAGAATAATTACATCGCCGTTTTCTTTACGAACTTCCAATGCATCATAAATATCAGGCAATTTTTCCTGATTGGCAAATGTAACATCTATAACAGCTCCAATAATTTGGGATATTTTCCCGACGCTTTGGGTTGACATATAATTTACTTTAAATAAGTTAGTTCAGTTATTTTCTATGATGAGTAACCGCCTGCGAAAATACGATTATTTACATGATTACAATACGTATTGACCGATATTTTTCTACTTTTGGCATTCATCTTTTTTCTTGACTTCCAGCTCTTAACACTTTTTTAAATTAAAACTTGTCTGGTGAAAATTATTAGAGGAAATAAACTAATTAAGATTGCAACGCAATCTGTTGTAACTGTGGGCGTTTTCGATGGTGTTCATTGCGGACATGCTCTTTTGTTATCCGAACTTAAAAAAACTGCATTTGAAAATAATTTTTCGTGGGGGATTGTCACTTTTCATCCTCATCCTGGAATGATTGTAGGGAGTAAGGAACGCAATTTTAAACTTTTATGTTCTTTAGAAGAACGAATTGAAAAATTATCAGCTTTTGATCCTGATTTTATCTGGGTAATGGATTTTGATTCGGAAATGGTTTCTCTTTCAGCAAAAAATTTTATTTCCGGATATCTTATACCAATGTTTGGTGTGAAAAAGATGATACTCGGACACGACAATCAGTTTGGAAGAACCAAAAACCGTGACGAAGATGAGTTAATATCCTATTGTAACACTCAACAAATTGATTTACTCAGAACTCAGGCACTGGTTCTCGACGAAAAAATAATCAGCTCTACCGTAATTCGCCGTTCACTTGAAACAGGTAATGTAAAAGAGGCCAAACGTTATCTGGGTTATCCCTATACATTGAAAGGAGAAGTGGTAGGTGGAAATCGTATTGGAAACAAAATTGGATTTCCTACGGCTAATTTATCGGAAGATGATTCGCAAAAACTAATCCCTCCTACCGGAGTTTATGCGGTAAGAGCTTCAACACCGTACGGAATATTTGGGGGAATGCTCAATATCGGGATTCGCCCTACGTTAAACATCAATCAATTTTCTATTGAAACTCATTTGTTTAACTTTAACGACGATTTATATGGTCAACAAATAGAAATAGAGTTTATTGCAAGAATCAGAAATGAACAAAAATTTCAAAATGTAAACGAACTGATTGCCCAGTTATATCGCGATAAAGAGAAAGCTATTCAAATTCTGGAACACGACAGAGATTAATCTTATGAAAAAAATTACTTGTTTGCTTATATTTGTTTTAATATCAATACATTATTTGTTTTCACAACACGATTCGATGTATGTATTTACTTCCATTCCCGAAGCAATGAAAAGCCCCTCAGAAGTGTATAAACTCGATTTATCACACAAAAAATTGAAACAATTCCCGGTAGAAGTTTTTCAAATGCCAAATCTTAAAGTGTTGATTTTGAAAAGGAACAAGATAGAGTCTGTTCCTTCAGAAATTGGTTTACTTTTCAATCTTGAGGTTTTAGATCTTTCTGCAAACAGAATTGCAGTTGTTCCATCAGAAATGGGAAAGTTGAGAAATCTCAAGCAATTGATCATGAATCGAAATTACATTTCAATCTTGCCAGATGAGATTGGAAATCTTGTTAATCTGGAGCTTCTGGATTTATGGAGCAATGAAATAGATATTTTACCTGCGTCAATCTCTAATCTAAAAGGAAACCTTAAATTGTTGGATATGAGAGCAATTGTAATGAACGATGCAAAACAACAGGCTATTTCTGAATTGCTTCCCAATACGAAGATTTTGTTTTCAAAGTCTTGCTTGTGTCAGTAAAACATGATGATTATGATTCCTGATAAACTTAAAGTAGTCTTCATTCAAACAAATCTGGAATGGGAAAATATTAAAGGAAATCTTCTCAATTTCAGTAAGATAATTGAAAGTATAAAGCTGGATACAGATATAATTTTGTTACCCGAAATGTTCAATACAGGATTTTCTATCAATCCTGCTGCATGTGCAGAAACCATGAATGGAAATACTGTAGGCTGGCTTCAATCTAAAGCAAATGAGAAGAATAGTGTAATTTGTGGCACTTTACTGATTGCTGAAAACAATACTTTTTATAATCGTTTCATCTGGATGCAACCAGACGGAAACTATTTCACCTACGATAAGCACCATTTGTTTCGGATGAGTGAAGAGTTTCAATTATCTGCTTCAGGAAGGGAGAATATTACAATTTATTATAAAGGGTGGAAAATACGTCCACAAATTTGTTATGATTTGCGTTTTCCGGTTTGGAGCCGAAATCGCTTTCAGAATGGTGAATATGAGTATGATTTGTTGTTGTATCCTGCAAATTGGCCTGCCAGCAGAGCGCATGTGTTCAAAACATTACTGATGGCACGTGCAATTGAAAATCAGGCTTGGGTAATAGGTGTAAATCGTATTGGAAACGATGGTTTTGGGAATGCTCACAGTGGTGATTCTATGATTGTAAACCCGTTTGGAATACCTATTGTACAGTTGTTTCCATATCAAGATGAAATCTGTTATTCAGAACTTGATTATCGTGTGCTAAGTGATTTACGACAAAAATTTCCGGTTGGGTTAGATTGGGATGAATTCGAGATAAAGTCGTAAATCTTTAATCTTCAATATACATTGTGGATCTTGGTTGAAAGAGTACAAGATTTTCAAAGGTTTCGTCTGCTTCAAAGCCCTTGCCATAAAGAACGCCATCTTTATTAATTCGTTTGACAAACTCGTTGGAATAGATTACTTTGCGTGATTGATCCCAGATAATATGTTCTGTATAAATTGTGTCGCCTTTTCTGTAATCCACAATCACTACGTTTTGTTTGGCTTCCATTTGGTTGCGGTCTTCGTAGTTGATAGCCCAGTCGGCACGTAAGAAAGCTTTGGGCTTTAAATTGAGGTCGTAAAATTCAATTTGTATTCCTTTTGGAAATTTTTCAATTGATTCAGGGGTTTTATATCGCTCAAGGCGTGGTGTCATCAATTTCATTTGAATCACACCTGAATCACTGCGGATCATTTCCGTATTATTTAAGTACTGCTCAGGCGTTTTCAGCTCTTTAGAAACACTCTTGATTTTCTCCATATCGTTAGTGCAGGAGAGTAAGCTAAAGAATAACAACCCGAAAGCGGGAAAAAGCTTTCGGGTTGTTATATTTATCATGCCGTTTAGTATTTCGGAATGATTTAAGATTTTCATTATCTTGATCTTACAGTTGTTGTTTCGTTAATCCAGCACTCAATTTTGTATGAATCACCTTTTTTCATGTTATAGAAGAAGAGGTCTTCTTGCTTTGGAAATGCAGCAGATACACTATTGATTTTTTTCTTGGCGATTTCAGCCATAGAAGGATCAATGCTTTTAGCTTTCATATATTTGTCAACAGCAGCCCAATATCCGGCTTTGTTGGTGACTTCATTATCCCCACAGCTTTTTGAACTTTGAACGTACATGTCCCCAATAATGATGTAAGGCATGCCTTCGTTCGGTTTATTTTCAAGTGCTTTGTAAGCATAGGTACGTGCCTGACTGAATTGGTTCAGGTTACTGTAAACGTCAGCTAAAAGTAAGTATGCTTTATATTTATCTTCTTTTTCAGAGATGTTAGGAACGGCTTCCGTTAAATATTCCGCAGCTTTTGCAAACTGTTTTTTAGCGTAGCTCATTTTGCCCATCAGATAAGCTGATTCGGGAGTTGGAGCGTTTTTGTGTAAGTTTTCAGTTGCACTGAAGAATAGTGGATCATCTGTACATTTTTTACGGTCAAGAATCTTGGTGATTTTTTTCAATAAAGCTACATCATTTGGCGCAGCTTTAAATTTCTTTGAGTAAATACGAACAAGATCTTTACAGGTTGCAAATGGCTGAAATGATGATTCAACATTTGTACGGGCAACTTTGTATTGTGAAAAATTGATGTATGATTTTGCAACTTCCGGGGAAATCCTGATAGAGTCAGCATGTAAACTAAAGATGATATTTACTTTTTCGATCATATCTGCCTTGAGTTCAGTATTTTTCAGCAGTTTAGCTCTGCCAAGTAAAGTATCCTGAGAAGGTAATATTTTGTTTTTCGAATAGTAAGTTTTGATAGTCTGGAAGATATTTTTTGAAGCTTCAGCATCCAGAAAATCAATTAAAACTTCGCGATTGTATTGTTTATAGAATTCGGCATTGGTAGCAAATGAAGCCAGAAGTTTCATCTGGAAATCTTGATCAAATTCAATGTTTTTGTTGATGTTTTTTTCAATCAGGTCACTTACGGGATCATATACGTCGAAAATGATTGAGGTATCTGCTTTTTTGCTTTTAGCCATATCAACAGCACTTAGAAAATAGTAGTATAATACGGCAGGTTCAGTAGCTAAATTACCTACTTCTACTGATTTTTTGAAAGTGTTGTAGATTTCCTCATAAGCCTTTGGTCTGTATAATCTCAAATCAACTGCCTTACGTCCAAGGTTGTTAGCTTCTGAACCGAAAAGAACAATACGTTGATCCCATATGTACATCAGGGAGTCAATTAATTTTTCTTTGCGTTGTGCGTTTTTTTCGTTGTCAATCTGATATTTCAGAATATTGATTCCACGGATGTAGGTATTCTGGCTTGCCTGTGGGCAAACACTCATTACCACCTGCCATGGCTTATAAGCATCTTTTAAATTATTTTGTTTGTAAAATTCACTATAGAGTGAAATGTTTGTAATGCACTCAATACTGTCTTTTGTGGTTTTTCCGTACTTTTGGGCAAACGAGAGTGTGCTCGTGAAAATGATAATACCCAATAATAATAACTTCCTTGTTTTCATAGTGTTTATTTATTAATCAACTTCATGCTTTGGTTTATTAATTAATCATATTTACGTTTTACAAACCAGATGTCATAAGCAGAGAAGCCAACAGTGAACCTGATAAAGTTTTCTTCAATAAGATTGTTGTCGGTTGTTCCTCTTTTTCCGAACTCTACCCCGAGATTAACTGTCGATTTCGACTTTCTCAGTGGTAATCCAAGTCCAAAACTTATGCCAAACTCATTTAACTGGTTGTTTTTGATTTGAAGATATGTTGTACTATACCGGAAGCCAGTACGATACGTAACCCTTCCGAAATAATTTTTGGAGAATGGATTTGGTTTAATTTCCCCTCCTACTGCAATATTCCAGCTATCTTTTAATGAATCTTTGATGCCAAATGATTCATAATCACTCCATGATTTGTAATTGAAATCAGCACCAATTAGCCAGTGTTGATTCCGTTCAATTACAAAACCTACACCAAATCCGGCAGGAAGTTTAATAGTTCCCTTCTCATCTTGAACACTTTCGATTGTATCAATTGGATAAACCAATCCGCTGGTTGATTCATAGAAGGAGTATGCTAACTGATCGCGATGTGCGTTTAAAGACATTGGTAATTGTCCGGTCGCACCTAATATTAAGGTATAATCATTGTTGATGTGCGTTTTATACTGCATCCCTACATTAAAGGTAAGGCTTTTAACGGTGATGGTATTGGTTACCCGGGTATTAAACAATGTTGATGTGTCAGGGAAATATACGCTTTTGAAGCGTTCAATAGATCCAAATAATAAATTGGTATTAAACCCAACAGCAAGTTTTTTTCCGATTTTAAATGCGTTTCCAATATAAAGTTGATTAAGTCCGCCTTTCCCTTCATATTGATAATTAACATTTCCGATAAAAGGCTCTGTTTGTTTGTCAATAATTTTATAACCAACGCTGGAGTAGGGGATTAGGCCAAAGCTTCCTTTCCACCAATTTTTAATCTGAAATCCAAACAACAAATTGGAAAGAGATAGGTAGTTCGCCTCCTGACTTAGGCTTTGTGTTTTGAGTGTTGAGCTGATTCCCGAAACACCGGTTTCGAAAATGAATGACATTGAATCCAGTCCGATATATGAAGCCGGGTTGAATGGGTTTATATGCAGATTACTACTGTATGCATTATAAATTCCACCCATGGGCATCATACTGCTGTGCTGATTCATCATCAGGTCGCCAAATCCGAATCGCGAATAAGGAGAACTTATTCTGTTCTGTGCGTTTAGGGTTCCTAATAAACAGATGATCAGGATGAAAAAAGCGGTTGCTTGTTTAAAATAATTCATTTTTCGCATGAAAGTCAAGTATTGCGTTCAATCCGGCAGTTACGATATTTGGGACTGCAAAGATGCTATAATTTAAGTTTTTATCAAAATAAAAGGCATCCCCACCGCTTAAAATTACTTTTAAGCCCGGAAATTGTTCATTTATTTGATTTATAAATCCTTCCATTTCCAGTTTTAAACCGTTGATAACTCCGCAAAGAATAGAGTCCCTGGTATTCGTTCCCAACGCAGGAAAAATTTGTTGTTTTTCAACTAACGGAAGTTTTCCGGTAAAAGTATGTAGCGCCTTTAATCGTAGGTCAATTCCCGGAGAAATAGCGCCACCCAAATAGTTTCCGGCTTTGTCAACAAAGTCGTATATAACACATGTTCCAACAGTAATCACCAGAATATTTTCATCCGGAAAAATTGAAAATCCTCCAATTGCAGCTGCAACTCTATCAAAACCAAGTGTTTCAGGGGTGTCGTAGATTATTTTCAGCGGAAAGAAGTCTGTTGTAGCGGGTTTGTAATAATTGGTTTTTGACCGAAGTATATTTTCGATTTCTACAGGAAACTCTTTTACAGATGAAAGAATAGAATGCGATATGTCAGGATGAATATACAATATTTTTTGAATATCGGTTCCTGATAATGTCTCAAATTTGAACAATTCAGTCAGTAACGAATCCTTATAAATTGCAACTTTTGAAACGCTGTTTCCGATGTCGAGAATAATTTTTTTCATCTAACTGCAAAATTATACAAAATCCTTATGTGCACAAATACAGAATAATAAATAGACACATCTTGTTTAGATTTATTCTAAATTGCATTGGGGATTGTTTTTTCTTTGGAGATTTAAAAAGTGTTATTACTTTTGCAGTCCCAAACTGATGGCGTCGTAGCTCAGTTGGTAGAGCAGAGGACTGAAAATCCTTGTGTCACTGGTTCAATTCCAGTCGATGCCACAAAAGGTCACGAATTCGTGACCTTTTTTTATTTTGTTATGGGTTTGAAAATTACCCGTTTATATGATTTGAACAGTTTGTCGAACTCGGGATTTCGTTCATTGGTATATTCCAGAATAATTCTGTCAGGAGTAAGAAAATAGAAATCTTTCATGATTTTGGCTACGATTTCTGCTCTTTTTTTACACAAAGCTGTTGGATTTACTTCTGTCCCATCTGTTTCGGCGTAAGCCATAACCATAACCCGCAAAGATGAGTTGTTTTTTAGAATGCCCATTAGCTTATCGATCTTAAGTACTTCATTTTCTCCAATTTCAGCACTATTTGAGTTATAATAAATTGCTTCAGGAAAAAATCCCATTCTTACCAGGGTATTTTGTTTGGTAATCTCATCAGTACTATCTCTGTTAATTTCAACTTTAGGTTGTAACGCTATAGCATTTAAAGAGTCTCTGGTTCTTTGATTTACAAATGCTGTATCATCTTCGATAAAAGGTTCGTAGTTGTGAACTTCTTTCACCTCGTAATCAATAATTTTCGATTTACGTTTGTTTAGTTTAAAACTAGGTCTGTATGCTATTCCTAATCCGAAGAAGCTGTATGCCGAATGATTGTTGTATTTTTCAAATCCATCTAAATCAGGAATATTGAGCACTTTATACTTAATGTTTAAAATAATATCGAAACGGGAATTAATGTGATATTTAAAACCGCCGCCTGCAATAAAAATACCTTCAAGTTGTCGCTTGCCGATACCTTTACCGGCATCTCCGAATTCATAGAATATTTTGCCGGATGAAACGGTAATTGTTTGTCCTTTAAAATGGGCAAGCCCAAGTCCTACACTAAAAAACAGATCCCATTTTTGGGGCCGATCTTCAAAAAATGCTAAAGGACTTAGGTTAAACGAAACAGATTGTTCCAGATAATCAGCATCAAACGAATACTCCCGGGTTATATCAGTGGTATCACGTTTGCTTTTCAAACTCCCCCAATAAGCATCTCCCGAAATGCTTAGCCAAGGAGTGATTCGTTGTTCTAATGATATGCCATATGCGGTAGCAGTCCTTTTTGAGAAATCTTTAAAAGGAGATGTCCCGGGATTTATATTCCCATAATATTGAGTAATTCCGTAGTTTATAGATATATAAAGAGGATGATTATTCGGTTTTGTCCCACTCTGGGATGGTTGGGAGAATACTTGAGTGCACCCGAAAATAAAAATCAACAGAAGAATAGTTTTTAACAATGAATATCGTAAGTAATCCATATCTTTGTGTTTGAGATAAATGAACCAATGCAAAGCTTGTCAAAGCAAAAAAATAAAAAAAAGTAGTTTATTTTTTTACTTGCTAATTTGTTTCATTTTGGTACTTTTACATTCCAAAGATAAGTATAATTACAATTAGCAAAGCTAAATCCTAAAACATAACACCTTGGAGTCATTTAAAATATTTGTTGTAGAAGATGACGAGTTGTTTGCCAAAATTTTAAAGCATCACTTGTCTTTAAACTCGGAGTATGAAGTAGAGATTTTTACCAAGGGGAAAACATGCCTTGAAAATCTTTATAAGAATCCTTCGGTCATTACGCTTGACTACTATCTTCCGGATATTTCCGGAATGGATATGCTCAAGAAGATCAAGGAGTTTAATCCGGATTTGCCTGTTGTGATTGTTTCTGGTCAGCAAGATATTTCTACTGCAGTTGAGCTTCTCAGAAGAGGAGTTTATGATTATATTCTAAAAGATGAGGATACCAAAACCCGCTTGTGGAATATTATGAAAAACATTCGGGAACATACTGAGTTGAAGCAAAAAATTTCAGTTCTCGAAGAAGAAATCGAAAAGAAGTACGAGTACAGTAATCTGATTAAAGGGAATAGTCCTGAGATTGAACGCATCTTTAAGTTGATAGAAAAGGCCTCCAAAACCACAATTACGGTCTCAATATCTGGCGAAACAGGAACAGGAAAAGATCTGGTTGCCAAGGCAATTCACTATAATTCACCAAGAAGCAAATTCCCATTTGTAGCCGTGAATGTTTCGGCAATTCCTAAAGATTTGATCGAAAGTGAAATGTTTGGTCACGAAAAAGGTGCTTTTACCGGAGCGAATGCTCGTCGTATTGGTAAATTTGAAGAAGCACACAGAGGAACACTCTTCCTGGATGAAATAGGGGATATGGATTTGAATATGCAGGCAAAGTTATTAAGAGCTTTGCAAGAAGAGGAGGTTACCCGAATCGGAAGCAATCAAATAGTAAAACTCGATACGCGTTTGATTGTAGCAACGCACAAAAATCTGGCTGAAGAGGTAAAAAAAGGCAACTTTCGTGAAGATTTATACTATCGTATTTTAGGTTTGCCAATCATTTTGCCTCCATTACGTGAAAGAGGAAACGATGTTTTGATTCTCTCTAAATATTTTCTCGACGAGTTTTGTAGAAAAAACAACCTGAGAAAATTGAAACTTTCGAAAGATGCTCAGGAGAAATTGAAGAAATATCATTTCCCGGGAAATATTCGTGAGCTTAAGGCATTGATAGAGCTTGCTGCTGTAATGACTGATAATGACGAAATAATTGGTGATGATATCACATTTGGATCTACGGGTTCAATGGATAACTTTTTACTTGAAGAAACTTCCCTTGAGGAGTATAACCGTAGAATAATCAGGTTTTTTCTTACAAAGTATGATAATAAGGTTCGTTTGGTTGCAAAAAAGCTCGATATTGGGAAAACGACCATTTACAGATTAATCAACGACAATAAACTTTAGCTTTTACCAAAGGTTTGAAATAGGAATGTGAGCAGGATGTGAAATAAATTTGCATCCTGATTAACATTTTATTACATTTGCAAAGTCTTGCATTGTAGCAGGATAAAAGGGACATTTACACATTATTAACATTAGACAAGGGGCCAATTGTATGGAAAAGCTGGCGCGTTTGGAGTATTATGTATTGAAAGATTTGGAATTTAAGGGCTATACACGAATTAAAAGTACGGCAGCTCTGTTTATTTATGAATATGAATCAATTCTCTACTTTTTTGATAAAACCCCAAAGAATATGAATTCATTGAATATGAATAAACTTCTACATATTAAAGAAAAATAGCATCTTACATATATTCCTTTATTCCATTCAGCTATATTTTCAGAAATGTCAGTTGCAAAGTTTATTTTTGCAAAAAAAATATCAGATGAGACTGCTTAGTCGATTTTTACTTTGGCTTTGGGGATGGAAGATTATTGGAGAGACACCCGTAGAAAAAAAGTACATCATTGTTGTTGCACCGCATACCAGTATGTGGGATTTCGTGATAGGTCGCATTGGGTTTTATGAAAAAGGAATTAATGTCAATGTGTTAATCAAGAAAGAACTCTTTTGGTTTCCCCTGGGATATATTATCAAAGCATTTGGCGGAATTCCGATTGAAAGATCACGAAATAACAGCACAGTAGAATATGTATGTAAAATCTTTCGGCAGCGGGATGAGATTGTATTAGGAATTGCTCCAGAAGGTACACGAAAAAAAGTTACCAATTGGAAAAGAGGATTTTATCATATCGCGATGCGAGCGGATGTTCCGGTTTATCTTGGGTATATTGACTATAAGCTAAAAATAGGAGGAGTTGGTCCCCGAATGATCCTTACCGGAAATTATCAAGAAGATTTTAAGCAAATAGAGTTATTCTACTCTGATAAATCAGCAAAGTTTCCGGAAAACTTTAACTTAACCCCGGAAACACATGCTTTATAATTTTTGAAGTCAGTACTTCTTAGTAATTTTCATCAAAATCTCCAGGTTTCAGGAAATTAGCCGGAACATTGGCCTCAATGGTAATGCGTTCATTCGTCTTTGGATGCAGAAAGGAGATTTGTTTGGCAAATAACCTGATCTGACGATGAAAACGATCATCTGCACCATATTTCCTGTCGCCAATAATCGGACAGCCAATATCAGAAAGGTGAACACGAATCTGGTTTTTTCTACCTGTAACGAGCTCAATTTCAAATAACGAGCCAAAAGGAAATCTCTGAATTACTTTATAGCGAGTAATGGCTTCTTTTGCAGTTTCGTCAGGCTTTTGTATTGAATAAACCTTTTGATCCTCCCCATCTTTTAGCCAGGAGTGAACTTCGCCAGACTCTTTTTCAGGAAAGCCTTCGCAGAGGGCAATGTATATTTTGGAAACAGATTTCCAATTGTCTTTCAGAACCTGTTGTGTTTTTAGGTTTTTTGCAAAAATTAGCAACCCACTTACTTCTCTGTCTAAACGATGTACCAGATAAGCACTTGTGTTATAGGCGTTTTTCAGATATTCATCCGCCATTCTGTACATCGATTTTTTCTTTTCAGTGGTTGTTCCAGAAGTTAAAATACCTGCAGGCTTTACTACAACAATTAAGAAATCATCTTCGTATTTAATGGTAAAGGGTGCTTTTGGGGCATTGTTCCTAACGCTCTTGTTTAGATTTTGATCAACAACATCTCCGGCCTTAAGCAGATATGAAGCATTGGTCATAACCACACCGTTAACTCTTATTTTTCCAAATTTTATGGATTGTCTGACTCTTGTTTTGTTGCTGTTTTTGTACTCCAGAAGTAATGCTTCGAGCAATGTGCAACTTTCTTTAATTGTAATTTTCATAGTTGAAATAAAGTGCAATGATATAAAAAATTGAGCAGATGCAACCCAAACGATTCTTTCTTGTCTGATTATAACTTCTGTATAACATTAAAACAATCAGCAATTACGATGGTTTTAAGTAAACAACAGATGTATTAGAAAAAACAATAAACTTTCCGAAATCAGACAAATGATATAACTACCCGTTAACCAGCTATTAACATCCTAAATCTAAACATCATAATAACTTTACAAGTTTAAATTGGATTAAACCGAAAAAGCTGTAAAATACACAAGATCAATGAAACCCAATTACTCACGTTTTTTTATTCTGGGCATATTATTAATGTGTTCAGGAATTTTGTTTGGTCAAAAGCTAAACTCCGGAAACAATGCTTTAAAGATTGAAGACTCAGGTTTTTCTGGCTTTGAAGTGAAAATTCAAACCGAAAATTATTCCGTGGCACCGCTAACTACGGTGAATGGAAATTTTATACAGCTGACCGCAAGCGATTTAACTCCATGGAGTGAAACGGGAACTCCAAATTTGCCAGTATATCGAAAAATTTTCCAAGTACCTGAAGGCGCAGAAATTGTGTTAGAAATAAACTCTGTTCAGGAATCAAAAATCTCATTATCAAAGCAGGGATGGAATTCAAAAATTATTCCGGTACAATTATCCGCTTCCAAAAGTGGAAAAGACAAACCTGGTTTTGCCTTAAACAGAAGTCTTTATAATACGGATAAGTTTTACGGGAGAGAACCGGTTTTTGTAGAAAAGCTTGGAAAATACAGAGGCGTTAATTTGTATAGATTAACAGTTTTCCCATTTACATATAATCCTGTTCAAAATGAATTGATTATACGTAGTAATATAGTTGCAAAAGTTCGTTTTTCAGGTTCGGATGTTGCCAAAACAACTGTTGAAAGACAACGATTTGCATCACCTTATGAAGGATTTATTCAGGATGCTCTGTTAAATTCATTTTCGATACCGAAAGATACAATGACTCGTTTTCCGGTAAAATACGTGATTGTTGCTGATCCTATGTTTCAGCAGGCATTACAACCCTTTATTCAATGGAAAACCAAAAAAGGATTTAAAGTTATTGAAGCCTATACGAATAATACTCAGGTAGGAACTACTACTACATCAATTAAGAACTATCTTACAACCCTTTATAATTCAGCAACGCCTGCTGATCCTGCTCCATCCTTTCTTCTGATTGTAGGAGATGTTGCTCAAATTCCGACCTTTACCGGAACAACAGCAACCTCTCATAAAACAGATTTATTTTATGCGGAATATACGAACGACTTTATTCCCGAACTTTATTATGGACGTTTTTCGGCAACGAATATAAATGAACTTAATCCTCAAATTGAGAAAACTCTTGAGTATGAACAATACTTAATGGTAGAAAAGAGCTTTCTAAACAGGGCAATTCTAATTGCAGGCGTTGATGGTGCGAATGCACCAACGTATGGAAATGGTCAATTAAATTATTTGAATTCAACTTATTACAATAGCGCAAGTGGGTATATCGTTGATTCTTTTCCATATCCGGCAACATCCGGAACAGGAGTCGCTGCTCAAATTATTCAAAAAGTGAGTGATGGTGTTTCTATTGTTAATTATACCGCGCATGGTTCCGAAACGAGTTGGAGTGATCCTTCTTTTAGTAATACGGATGTTAGCACGCTTCAAAATCAGGGAAAATATCCTTTAATGATCGGCAATTGCTGTTTGTCAAACTCTTTTGATCAAACATGTTTGGGAGAAACGTTACTCCGCGCAGCAAAAAAAGGTGCAATAGGTTATATCGGTGCTTCAGATTTATCTTACTGGGACGAAGATTATTATTGGGCAGTGGGTACAACCAGCTCAATAATGGTAAATCCAACCTACGCAACCAGTGGATTAGGTGCATTTGACCGCCTTTTACATACTCATAATGAACCGTATTCTCAATGGTATGCAGCTCAGGGTCAAATGACTTTTGCAGGAAATCTGGCAGTAGCAGCATCCGGCTCAACCAGAACTAATTACTATTGGGAAATTTACCAGCTAATGGGAGATCCTTCATTGATGGTTTATCAGAAAATACCACCGACACAAACTGTTAATCATCCTGCAACATTGCCAATCGGAATAAATACAGTTCAGGTTTATGCCGAACCTTATTCATACGTTGCAATTTCAATGAATGGAGTTTTACATGGAGCAGCTCAGGTAAATGCGAATGGAATTGCGAATGTGAATATTATTCCATTTACTGCCGTAGATACTGCCGATGTTGTAGTAACAGCTCAATTCCGTCAACCTTATTTCGGAAGAATGGTTGTAGAATATTCTCAAGGGCCTTATGTTTCGTTAGTTAACAATATATTGGATGATGCAACCGGAAACAACAATCAGAAGCCTGATCCTGCAGAAACATTAACCATGAGTGTTGAAATCAAAAATTTTGGTATTGGTGCAAGTAATTCGTTACAGGCAGTTTTATCAACTGCGGATACAAATATTATGATTACTGATTCAACAGAAACAGTATCAACAATTGCAGGTGGAGCCGCCTTTACAATGAATAATGCGTTTGCATTTTTTACCAAGAATAATATTCAGGATCAGCACGTTGTTAATATGATGCTGAAACTGAAAGATAACCAGCAGAATAGCTGGAGTTACCCGGTAATTTTGGTTTTAAACGCTCCAGAGTTAAAAATTACTTTATTGGAAATTTCGGATCCGTTACCTGGAGGAAATAACAATAATCGACTCGATCCGGGTGAGAGTGCGATTTTAAAAATTGGTGTTCTCAACAATGGTCATTCAATTGCGCAGAGCACTCTGCTGAATTCAACAAGTTCATTATCAACGGTTGTCCTTTCAAATACTTCAGCTACAATAGGAACCATGCAGGTTAATGCAACCCAAACAATAGATATTCCTGTTCAGGTTTCTTCTTCGGTCACAATCGGAACTACGGTAAATTTTACATTTAATGCTATCGCCGGTTATTATTCAGGTTCAAAGGCTTTTCCAGTCTCGATCGGATTGATTGTAGAAGATTTTGAAACCGGAAACTTTACAAGATACAATTGGGACACAACTTCTGCATCTCATCCATGGACATTGGTTCACGATACTATTTATGAAGGGAGCAGTGCTGCAAGATCTGCCACGATAGATGATTCGCAGGAGTCAATTCTTCAACTGGCGATTACATCAACTGTATTTGATTCGCTTTCATTTTATTACAAAGTTTCAAGCGAATATGACTATGATAAGCTGATGTTCTATATCGACAATGTAAAGAAGCAAGAATGGTCGGGAGAGATTGGCTGGACAAGAGCTTCTTTTCCAATAAATACGGGTGCTCATACTTTTAAGTGGAGATATAAAAAAGATAGTTACCAAATTGAAGGTGCTGATGCATGCTGGATAGATTTTGTTGTACTTCCGGCTCTTCAATCAGGAAGTTCAGTATCTGAAAATCTGAATATCAGTCAATTTATGTTAAGTCCTGTCCCTACCACCGGTTTTCTGAATTTAAGCTTCAGCTTGCAAAAATCGGATAATGTGACAATCAATTTGTTAGCTATGAATGGCCAAGTGATTCAAAATATTCGGAACACTGAGAAACTTGATGCTGGTCAGCATTATTACTCTTTCGATATTCGTAATTTATCGTCCGGATCATACGTGTGTGTGATTAAGTCGGGAGAACAAACACTTGTGAAAAGAATTATTTTAAATCATTAATACCGAAGTTAAATCATGACGAAAACGCCATTATTCTTTTTGCTTTGGGCTGTAATGAGTATTTCATTGTTTGCTCAAGGTAGTAAAGAAACGAATGCAAAAATCTCACTGGTTTCGGCTAAAACTGATGAAACAGTTTTTACAGTTACAGTGACTGACTTTCAATTCAGGAATGTAATAACTCCAAGAGGAAATTCTGTTTCTCTTGTATTGGATGGTGCTTCAAAAGTATTGCTTAAAGGTGCGCCCGAAGTTCTCAAACTTTCTACATCTGTAATCATTCCGGATCTTGCCGAAATGGAAACGGAAGTTATTGCGTCGAGTTATAAAGATTATCCGAACGTAGATTTAGCTCCTTCAAAAGGGAACTTTACCCGCGATCAAAAGCCTTCTGAAATTCCGTACGTTTACGGGAAGCAGTATTCAACAAATGAATTTTTCCCCGGAACAGTTGCCGCATTGTCATCTCCGTATATTTTAAAAGATTACAGAGGTCAGGCCGTGAATATATACCCTTTTCAATACAATCCGGTAACAAAGGTTTTGAGAGTATATAAACAACTGACAATTAAGGTGAAAAAGGTTTCAGATAATGGAATAAATCCATTTATCAGAAACTCAGCTCATCGAACCAATGAAGAGTTTGCGCAGGTTTACACACATCAGTTTCTGAATTATCAAAGTGCAAAATACAATGCAGCTTCTGAACAAGGAAAGATGTTGATTATCTGCTATGAGCCATTTATGAGTGCCATGCAACCCTTTGTTGAATGGAAAAACAAAAGTGGAATTGCAACAGAAATGGTAAGTGTTACCACTGCCGGGTCAACATATACTGCAATTAAAAACTATGTTCAGAATTATTATACAACCAATGGATTAACCTATTTGTTGTTGGTTGGCGATGCTGCGCAGGTGCCAACCTTTACCGTTTCGGGAGGTGGTTCTGACAATACCTATTCATATCTGACAGGAAATGATCATTATCCGGAAATTTATGTTGGACGTTTTTCAGCAGAAACCATCGCTCATGTAGAAACGATGGTAAAGCGAAGTTTAGAATACGAGAAAAATCCTGTTACAACAACAAACTGGCTAAATAAATCAATTTCAATCGGTTCCACGGAAGGTCCTGGAGATGATAATGAAATGGATTGGCAACATCAACGTAATATGAGAACCGATTTGCTTGCATATCAATATGCTGAAGGCGCGGAACTTTATGATGGAAACCAGGGAGGAGAAGATGCTAATGGAGATCCAATACCAGGTTCTCTTTCTGATAAAGTTAATCAGGGTGCCGGAATTATTCTATACACAGGCCATGGGAGTGATGATTCATTTGTAACTACTGGATTTTCAGTTACTCAGGTGAATACATTGAATAATGTTGGGATGCTGCCATTTATCTGGTCAGTAGCCTGCGTGAACGGAAATTTTGTAGGACAAACTTGTTTTGCCGAAGCCTGGACAAGAGCTACGAATGCAAATGGACAACCTGTAGGAGCCGTTGCTACGTTGATGTCAACAATCAACCAAAGCTGGAATCCTCCAATGGATGCTCAGGATGAAATGGTGGACGTTCTTACCGAAAACATTCCTGCAAACATTAAACATACATTCGGCGGTTTATCGATGAGTGGATGTATGAAAATGAATGATACTTATGGAACCCAGGGCGATGATATGACAGATACCTGGAATATTTTTGGTGATCCATCATTAATGGTTCGTACAGATACTCCGAAAGTTATGATGGTTACGCATCCAAACACTGTGGTTGTGGGTGCAATGCAAATGGTTGTGAATTGTAATTCGGAAGGTGCCCGTGTAGCACTATCCATTAACGGACAGCTTATTTCTACAGCTCAGGTCTCAAATGGAACAGCACTGCTGAATTTTTCTGCTTTAAGCGCGATTGATACAATTGATGTTGTGGTTACTTCTTACAATTATCTTCCTTATCAGGGGCAATGCCAGATTATTGTAGCATCAGGCCCGTATGTTTTGCTCAATTCAACACGGATTAATGATGTGTTGGGAAATAATAATCAAAAAGCAGATTATAACGAACAATTTGCATTGGGTTTGAATCTTAAAAACATGGGTGTGGGTTTGGCAACAGGTGTTTATGCGAAAATAACATCTTCCGATCCATATTTAACGATAATTCAGGACAGTGCTTATTGGGGAAATATAAATGCAAACGATACCTCTTTTGTGGCAAACGCATTTAAGCTAAAACTGGCAAACAATGTTCCGGATCAGCATGCAGTAAATCTCTCACTGGCTATTAAAGATAATGCAGGAAACACCTGGAACTCGAATACTTCTGTATTCGCAAATTCCCCTTCATTTAGCATTGGAAACTGGGTTGTAAAAGATACTGTTTCGGGAAATAATGACGGTAAGCTCGATCAGAATGAAACGGCTGTGCTTACGTTTAGCTTTCTCAATAACGGGCATGCCTTGGCTCCAAATGTAAAAGGAATCTTGCTATGTACAAATCCGGATATAAGCATTGTGAGTAATGATACAATTTTAGCAGGCGATCTAGCTGCAGGAAACACAAATTCGGTTTCTTTTACGGTTGGTGCTTCTTCATCAATTGCCGTTGGAACAAATCTTCAGTTTGTGTTTCGTGCTGTATCGGGAGAGTTTGCAAATCAAAAAACTTTTAATCAGGTAATTGGAATTGTATCCGAAGATTTTGAAACTGGTACTTTCACAAAAGTTCCCTGGAACTTAAGTGGGAATAGCAACTGGACAATTTCTACAACTGAAAAATATGAAAGTATATATGCAGCAAAATCAGGCGTAATTACGGATAATCAAATCTCCACTTTAGAGGTTGTTATGAATGTTCTTCAGGCAGATACCATTAGTTTTTATGCAAAAGTATCGTGCGAAAACGATCCGTATGGTACAAATTACGATTACTTTGAATTTAAAATAGACAATACCTCAAAGAAAAAGGTTGATGGTGAAGTTGCCTGGACCCGATACAAATATTATGTAACTGCAGGATCTCATACATTTACATGGAATTACAAAAAAGATGTTCAGGATCAGGGTGGCAGCGATTGTGCATGGGTTGACTATATTAAATTTCCTCCAGGTATTTTTGGTGGTGGAAATATTGGAATTGAGGATATTACAAATGAAGGAGATGCCAAAATCCAGTGCTTTCCAAATCCGTTTAATGAAAATCTTACCATTAATTTGCAGGGAGAAATTAATCAAGTGTCACTCTTTGATGCTACCGGTAAGTTAATTTCAACCTACAATACTACGGGTCAGCATACACTTTCTATTTCGGGTGGAAATCTGCAAACAGGAGTATATTACCTGCGTTATGAAACAAATAACAGCGTTAAGCATATCAAGCTTATCCATACACACTAATTGTTTATAGAATAATGTTTTAACAAAGCGGGCTGCCTGAAATTTCAGGCAGCCCGCTTTGTTAAATATGAAAATGCTTATTCCACGATAAATTCTAAATTAATCCGTAATCATTCGGAGATTATTTTACAGGATAATAAATCTCAGTAATCCACTTTGAAGTATCCGGTTCTTTGGAAGGGTCGGTAATATAAACTTCCCATGGGTAACCGGTAATTTCCATCTTCTTTTCAGTTATATACTGATGCATTGCATCATGCGTAATACCCGATTTATCGTATTTGCCTTTGTGAATGCCTTTCATAGCTTTTCCAGCGGGCAGTTCATAAAATTTAATGTTGCTGTTTTCTTCAGGTTTTACCGGTTTTACTAAAGGAATACCGGCTCCCATTACAAAAGGTTTCTCTACATTCCAGGAGTAATAAATACAGAAAGGAGCTCCGGCCATTTCAATCTTCTTCTGTTGCATATAGCCCATTATTTCACCATACATCTCACCCATTTTTTTCTCGATTTCGTTCACCATTGCCGAATCACGAATAATAAGCGAGGGATGAGGTGTCAGGGTTACTTCCGAAATTTCGGGATTAAGATTCACGATATTTGATTCACAGTAATCTTTCAGGTTTTTAAGTCCTGATTCAAACATTGGTCGCATCATGCTTCCCATAAATAAACCCATGTACCTTCCAAAAGGATACCCCAGTTTTTCTACTTCTAATGCCCAGGTAATTTTTGTTCCTTCAGGAACTTCCTCAAAAGAATAAATGCTGATTGCATTGCCTTGACCTTCAAATTTGAGCTGTGTTCTTATTTCGGTGTAAGGTTTACTCTCTGTAATTGTTTGGCTGCCATTTCCACTGTGAACGCTGGTCCAGCGTGTAATTGCACCTACTCCTTGTTCAGATCCTTCATAGACGCTTTTCACGGTGGTGTCAGCACGCTCGAATGGCGACCAATTTTGCCAGTTTCTGAAATTTTCAACCTGATGAAAAACCACTTTAGCAGGAACTTTTATTACGATTGATCCTTCTGTATGTACTTTTGTAGGAAGAAAAATTCCGATAATTAAAAACAGTACAATGATCGCTGCAATGATTAATCCGATTATTTTTAATGCTTTCATAATAAAATAGTTTTAATGGATAGATCAAAGATAAGCTCTGAAAATGCAAAAATCTGATTCTTTCAAAAAATCAGGGAAGAAACAGCTAAATCTTGTACCAGGGTGAATTCCAAATTAAGCCTGGAATTACTATGGGATAATGCGAATGGATGAAATGGAGCAGTCTATATTGAGTGTGTACGGGTTGGACTATTCCATTTCCCTAATTGATTATTGTGTATGATGTGAACCGTGAATAGAAATCAGGAGTTAGAAGTCAGAATTTCAATCCCCTCAATCTTTCTCAATCCTTTTCAATCCCTTCAATCCTGGGTGCAATGTAAAGAGTGGTGAGAAGGTAAGAGAATTTGTTATTTTTTTCATTAAGTTGCAGGTAGTTTAAAACTTTATTATTTTTACTAGCTAAAAAATAACAGATGCAAATGAATCAATCGTAGTTTGGTTAAATATGCTAAAAATATTCAATTAGCTGATGAAATTTGCATTTCAACTAAATCGGAAATAAACGTAATTACGTTTATTTCCGATTTAGTGGCAATCCTCCCTATACCGAAGCCATTAATTTCCAAGGATAACATTAAGGGATAAGGTGAGAAAATATTGAGGAAAAGACTTTGTAGATATGTGTCATTTAATGAATGTTTTCCGAAATGTTAGTTAGAATGATTAAAAGGCAAAGAAGTATTATCAATTAATCAACATACAGTAATTAAACTTTAAAGAAAATTTTATGGAAGAAACAGAAATCAAAAAAACTTTTATTGGTGTTCTCGCAAGTCATGATAACTATGAAGCAAATAAAACGCTTGCGGAAATATTTAATAATTTAGAATTTACGGATTTATTTAAACAATTTCGTTTTATTTTTACAAATGGCACATATGAACGTCTTTTTAACGGTAGAACTATTTACGGACATCAAGATAGAAATCCAGCAGATTATGCAATTAAACCAGACATTAAAGAATCTCTTCATAATAATGGTATTATAAGATTACCTTCTACTGAGGATGGAGGAGTGATTCTGTTATCACATTTAATCACTCAGCGTAAAGTTAATATTATTTGGCCCTTTTTATCGCCCAATACAACACATTTGCTGTTTCCTGTGAACCTTGCTTTATTACGCCTATCTGATCATTGGCATGTTAAAAAGTTAATGAATAAACGGTCTGTCGAAGAATGGCTTCTCTTTGAATCTGAACAAGATTCAAATTTTAATAGACAACCTATTCCGATTGAAATAACTTTCAGTGGGAGTGGTGAGAAATTAATCTATGGTATTGCAACAAAAGAACCAAGTAAACATTCAATAGAGAAATGGCCAATAAAAACATCACTAGTATTCAAATCAAAAAATAGTTTAGCTTGTGGAATCAATGATATGGTTGTGGCTTTAATATCACATGATGAAATGAAAAATAGGATGATGGATTTTGTTACAGATTATGAAATGGAATTATTTAAATTCAAATCAATTATTGCAACAGGAACTACAGGAAAGTTGATTGAAGAAGTTTCACCAAAATTAAGCACCAAAATTAAAAGATATCATTCGGGTCCAAAAGGGGGAGATATTGAGATCGCTGCTGAAATATTAAGCGGAGGATGCCAACTAGTTATTTTTTTCGTTGATCCTCTTCATTCACATCCTCATATTGAAGATGTAAGGGTTGTAATTGGAGCAAGTATGATTAATGACCAAGTACGTATGTTATGCAACGAAGTACAGGCAAGGGATTGGATGAATAGATTAGTGAGATGTATCCCGTAATCGATTTTCTTAAAACTGTTTGTCAGTACCGGATTTTACCGTTTGGCTTCCTTCACTGCATTCCTCACGGAAAACCAGCTTGCCACTTGCTAATACTTCGGACACGACTCCGCGTATAAGGGATTTTCACCCTCTGGGAAAATTACACTTGTTGTTTTTATGCTTACTAAAGTTTATTTGTATTTTTGAACTTTTCCAACAGCTTACAACAAGTGTGCGCCCTGCATAAGCAGCGCGCACACACGCAATAAAAAACACAGGGTAGAAAGTGCTAAATTTGAACGACATAATATTTAATTAACGACATGGTCGCTTGAAAGGTAGGAGCTTCAAAATATCCTATGTTTCTTATTGTCAACCGCCGTTGTACGCAAGCCATCAAGACAGAAACGTAGTGCTAAAATGATGAGAATACTTGAAATACAGAGAAACTTCAACGCACAAAGCATAAGTTAGCAGCCCATCCCTTCAATCATCGCTCAGCTGCCAAACACATGCTTTCTCTTCCAGCGCACAATTACAATGTGATAAAAGCTATTTTTTCTGCACTTTAGTTGAATTAATTAAAAATAAATAATGTCATATAAACGAGGATTCAACGGAACGCAAGGCGAGGACAGAACCCGTCAGATTCTTGGTAAACGCTTTAAGTATAGTGTTTATAATGTTGATATTGATGGTGCGGATTTTGGAGTTGAATTATTACCAGATGAAAGAATTATTGATTATCGAAATCGAATTCAAGTTACAGGAAGAGTACAAGCAAAATTCTTTGAGAATAATAATGAAGTAAAGATTGCACAAGATTATGTCGAAGATGAAGAAGGTGTAAGAACTGATTTCTTTGCATTACTTCATACAAATGAGGGAGAAGACGAAATATGTTATTTTTTTGATGCTCAAGAAATTAAAGATAATTTCAAACTACGAGATAATTATTATGTTTTTAGCTTGTCAAAAAAAAGGAAATTTGAGCACCAGAAATCTTTAAAAAAGTCTGATATAAACGACCGAATTGAGGCTGGTATAAGAGGTACAGAAGAATATAGGAACCAAAGGTTTATCCAACAAATAGCTTCAGATTTCAGTTCAATAACGCAGAAAAAGCAGACGCAAAAGAATCCTGTAAAACAAGTATTTGAGAATTCCAATAGAGAATTAATTAAGAAAGTTCAGAATAAATCAATTGTAGATAAACTATATATTGCAATATCTGAATTTAACGATTTTCGTAGAATTATATCGTGGTGCCTAGTGAATAAGCTAGCGTTTAGAGATAATCAGCAAGATTACGCACATTATAATCAATTTACATTATCAACAAATAACAGTGAGATTCATTCCTTTTTTGATAACATTGAATTAGGTGAAGAAATCATCATTAAGGATAAATCAAAGTTTAATGATACTAGTGACTGTAAAGAAAAAGTTAGCTTTATCATTAAACGATTAAATGAAAACTTGATATTTAAGTTAAATAATAGGGATAATAAAGAGAATAGAAATATCCTATTAAAAGACAAAGAGCAATGTAACTGTCTCGGATGTAATTACGACAAACTGGCATTTTCAAAAGTGTACTCCTCACTAACAAATACTAAGGTTGGACTTGATTTATGGAAGAAAATGCAATATGGTTATGCATGGTATAAATTGGGAAAATATGAAATTGCCAAAGAAAAGTATATTGAATTAGCGAAACTGGCTGAAGAAACAGGAGAACAAATTATTTATTTCTTTGCTAAGTATAATCATAAACTTACTTCATTAAAGAATTTCGATTATTCTTACCCTGATTTGGATGTTATATTGGACAATTTAAATGTTGAACCTGACAAAAAAGAGATTCTTAAATCAATTTCAGAAAATACCTTATTTAACTCTTATGCAAAATCCATTGATGATATATACCTAAAGATTAAAGACTATAAACAACGAAGGACAATTAATGATACAGCTGATCTAATTAATAAACTATACCCAAAAATATTTGAGTATATAAATTTTACAACAGGCAACTGGCTGGTTTTAAATGAATCTCAAGAGACGGATACTATTTTTGAAAAGGTGATTGAGTGTTTTGTCATTTCATTTTCAATGAAATCGGAATATTCTTATCATCTGGACTCATTTAATGATGCTATGGTAGAATTAGCCATACATCATTGTGATTCAAATAAACTGTTAAGTTTCTTTCAGCGAAACAATGTTCGAAATTTACCATACAAATCCGATAATAATTATTTCAAAATAGCATTAGACAACTTCTTTTCTAAAGAAAATGTTGATTTTCTATATGATGAAATTTGTTATTTTGATAATCGGACAAAGAATCCTGGTTTAGGCAGAAAGGTAAGGCGTATTTTTAGTAACATTTGTATTCTACTTTCATATTTAGAATTTGATTTTGAAATAGATAGATTGCTAGATAATGTGATTTATTTCATCAGTAAACTGGATTTTAATGAGTATGATATTGCTTTACTTGCTAATCCTTTATTAAGTAAATCGCATCTATTTTCTACCGATAGAATTCTAAAATTGATTCAAACTATAGAGTCAAAAGAAGAAACATCAGAAAGTTATTTAGTTACTAATTGTTTATATACACTTGTAGATAAGGGATACACTATTGCCGATAACCACGATGAAATGGCAAGTACTTTGATAAAGAAATCTATCAGTAGCCCGAGGTATGGTCTGCTTAATGTTCTGCCTAAAGTGCTAAATAAAAAATGGATATTAGTTCTTAAATCTTCAATTGAAGACAGCCTTAAGGATAATTTCAACTATGAACTATATTACTCTTCCATAGTTTCAGGAAATTGTACACTTGCAGGCAAATATTTTACGCGGTATATTGGATTGTTTGATTCTATTAGTAAGGAAAACAATATTCCAAGTTTTTTTAATACACGTAGCCCATTCACAGGAATAAATGAACCTCTAAGAAGTAATCTAAATAGGTTAGTCGAAGTTCTTTTCATATTAGATAGTAAAGAATTGGTTAATAATTCTATTATTACAGAAATTGCTAATACTTATCCTTATTACAAATTTATGTTTAATCAGGTAAGTTTAGATTCCGATTTAGAATTCAATGTACAATGGGTGCTGGAAAATCAAACAGATATTGTACTATCACGACTTGGCAAGAACTTAAACATTAAAAGTAAACTAAAGGAATATTTAGTAAGCCAACAAAACAATGAGTTATTAAAAATATATGTCAAATATTTCAGTTAATAGTAATAAAACAGTGACAGTCACCCCTACGCTCTCAGGCACATTTGGCATTCCCACTAAGCTTGCCCTCAATCCAAAAATACCAAAATCGCTCCAACGTAAAGATTAAGAGACGGTTACATAACGAAATGAATCAAGGTCAGTGTACAACACTATATATAAAAATATTTGACGGAAAGTATTAATTTTAAGGTTAGTACATTTAATAAACTTTGAAACGGGTTGATAGGAAATCTCTTTGAAATACCAAACGTTTCATAGCAGCGACCGTTACACTAAACTTTGGTAAGCTCCGAGCATTGCATCTTTTACGCTATGCCCGGAGTGTCCGTTTTAACCCATTTGTAGTACTGTCCAAAAATCTGTGTAAACTCTGTTTTTTTTAATCGTGGCTCTATTCTTTTTCTACCTCTTTGAGCATCTGCTCGCCTACTCCTATTTTGTAGCCGTTTTCGAGAAAGAGGATGTTGTTTTCGGTGTCAGTAATCAAAAATACGGGTAATGAAGTAAACTTCTTACCGGTTTTTTGTTCCAGATCGGTAAGATATGCCGGATCAGAGGTTACAAATTTCACGTTGGAGGGTAAAGCTGCAAATTTTTCGGGTTGAAAACCTTCTATCAGCCGTTTTTCATCAAAAATCAACAACACGGTAAGCCCGGTTTTTTCGAATTCAGTTTTCAGCTTCGATAAATCACCTAAGGCGTGTTTGGTTGGTTCTTTGTCGGGGTCAATCCAGATGTAGATAAGCTGTTTCCCATAAAGGGTTGAATTATGGAGAACTTTGCGGGTTTTAAAATCTTTAAAAACCGGAAGTTTCTCTATTTTGCCAATTTGCGTTGCATTACTGTTTCTTTTTGCCAGTGAAATGGTCAACTTATGGGTTTCTCCAACATTGAGCCGGAAAAAGTTTAATTTGGCCAATACTGTTCCATCTGGCATTCTGTTCCCGGTAATCATCAGATAATAACCGGTATCCGAAGGCAAGGAAAATGGAAGGTTTTTAAAACGTTCATCCATTTCGTAATCGAGTGTACGATAGTAACCTCCCGAAAGTTTCTCAAGAGTATAGTGAATGCTGTATTCAGGCTTAATTTTCAAACCGGCATCGGCGGAGAGATAAATGGTTGCCAGTGGCGTTGCAGACTGCGGAATACTTTCGAAACCAGCATCCATCCATTGGTTTTGGAAATAATACTGAGGGCGTTTGGTAGCTGGTTCAAGACGTGCAGCAATCCCCAGCGCACGACATGCCGAAACAAAGAAGATATTGCGTGAACGTTCGTCGGCTGTTTTGCTGTTCATTACACCAAAAGGAGTAAGCGGACAACGTGAATAGTTTTCTTCGGGTTCGTTTAGTATTCGTTCCTTTATCCAGCTTACAAGTGCAGAAGGATTACTGAGTGCCTGATTAGCCAGTGCTTGTGGGATATTTTGTTGCAGATAATGTTTGTATGGAGTTAGTTTCTCTGATTCAACGCGTGGATTGAGGATATAGCTCATGAAGGTATTTTCGTCAAGTTTCAACGGATTATTGCTGTTTGCCAGATGATCGCTCAACGTTTCAATTTCAACATCATGTAAATCTTTCACTTCCATTATCTTCAGCATTTCTACTGCAAGTTTCTGCATCGAAACAGGTGTATTTTCCAGAAAATGGAGAAGACTTTTCCAGTTTCCGCGAGCATCTGCCATTATTGGCCATACGTCGCGGTAACGCATGTTATTGATTACACACCATTCGCGAACAGAGACAGAATCGGCAAATGTAGCCTCGTAGGCAGCACGAAGGCTGTCTTCGTACTTCAGACGCTTTTCATTTACAGCATGGGCTTCGGCACTTACGTTTACATCAACCGCTCGTTTTACAGGAGGAACAATCTCCCAGTTGAAACTTATATTTTCGGGATTGGTATAAACAAGTCTGAGTTGTACAGTATCCGTATTTGCTACTGTTACCTTTTCGAAACCCAAAAATTTACCGTTTGAAGCCCAAACCACTAAATCGCCATAACCGGTAGTGAGTGAAGTGAGCCCGTTTTTATCGGTAGTTTTTCGCGCAAGCGGATAAAATTCAGCATAGTTATAGAGCTGATACTCAACACTAATATTTGACAATGGTTTTCCATCTTTATCCATCACTTTTGCGAAAAGCTTTTTGGTAGGAGCATAATTGGAAATCATGTTTACGCGGGTGTAAAGCGGGCGGCTTTCCAAAACTTCTTCCGCACCATTGTAAGGACCTATAACGGTAGAATTCACAAGCATTGTACGTTTTGCCGGTTCGGAAAACCAGGCAAGATTCAAGTCTGATTCGGGCTCACAGGCACCCAGAAAGTACCATTTCCCGTCAACCCAAACTTCAACCCATGCATGATTGTCGTCACAATGTGCCCAGCGGGGAGTGTAGCACTGTCGGGCCGGAATTCCCACTGCACGCAAAGCAGTAGTGGTAAAAGTTGATTCTTCGCCACAACGACCATACGCCGTTTTGCATGCATTGAGGGGCGAAATTGTTCTGGCATCAGTAGGATGGTATGCCACTTTTTCGTGGCACCAGTGATTTACCTCCAACACAGCCTCTTTCATGCTCATGTTTTTAATTCTGTCTTTCAGCTCATTAAAAAAGACTATACGGGCAGTATCCAGGTTTTCGTTATTTATTCGATAAGGAAGTACAAAATGGCGAAAGATGTCTTCGGGAATCTGTTTTCCCCAACGAAAGGTTTCACGAGCTTTTAAAGCATATTGAACCTGAAGCCGATGGAACGTTGCCGGATAATCGGCCAAATCATTCAGCGGCATATACGCGTAGAGAAAAACAAGATACTTTCGCTCATTTTCAGGCAATTTCATATTGAACAGCGAAAACAAGGAAGGATTGCGGAGTTCATACTTTTTTTTCCGAAGCTGAAAGTCTTTCATCATCTTTTGCTGAAAAGCATCCGGAATTTGGGCAATACCAAGGGATGTAATAAATATGGCAAAAATGAAAACTAGCTTTTTCATGACGACTGATATTATATTTTACAAAGCTGTAATTCAGCGATATATTTAACGATTTATGAGTTCAAAATAGTCTTTATCCGGATTTGCAAGATCTCTTTAAATTGATTTACCAGGTTTATAGCCATTCCAGCCATAAAATGCAAGATAGAAATAGGCAAGCAAAGGTACGATCAATGAAACATGAACATTGAAAGCATCCGCGATTGCACCCATTAAAACCGGAAGAATAGCACCACCCACAATTGCCATCACAAGTAATGATGAACCCTGGCTTGTGTGTTTTCCTAAACCATCAATTGCCAGCGTAAAGATGTTCGACCACATGATGGAGTTGAATAAACCCACAGCGATTACGGTCCACATAGCAACGGAGCCCGTCGTAAACAGTGCAGTTGTAAGAAGTAAAACGGAAAAGAGAGAAAAGATCATCAGTGTACGAGCCGGAAGAGATTTGCCGATCATAAACCCGGCAAAACTCAGTAACATAAAGATACCGTAAGTCAAAGCATGATTTATTTCCTGCGTGTACGCAATAATACCAAAGGCTACGAGCAAAATGACTGCCATTATCGGAATCTTGATCATGCGTTTTATATTGCTGAGTGAAATGGCACCCAGGAATCTTCCGATCATCAGTCCTCCCCAGTAAATTGCAACGTATTGACCGGCATTTTCTTTGGCAATACCTGCAATTTCAGGTGATCCGATAAAGCTAATCATCATGCTGCCAATACTTACTTCGGCACCTACATAAAGAAAGATAGCAATGATTCCAAAACGCAACTGGCGGAATTTCAACGAACCAAATCCCTTTTCAGCCACTTCGTTATTTGCAAAACGAGGAAGCGGGAAAGCCAATATGATCAATGCAAGCACTAAAAAAAGTCCCGAAAAAACCAGATAAGGAATTTTTACAGAATCAGCTCCAGTGCCCACCGAAGCAAAATACTTGAAAATCAGAAAACCACCAATCAGGGGAGCAATTGTGGTTCCAAAAGAGTTAAAACCCTGAGCCAGGTTTAAGCGACTCGAAGCAGTTTCGGGTTTCCCTAATATGGCAACATACGGATTTGCAGCAATTTGCAGAAGCGTAAACCCTAATCCCAACACAAAGAGTGCCGCTAAAAAGAAACCGTAGGAAACCATTTGTGCAGCAGGATAAAATAATGCGGTTCCGATTGCAGCCATGATAAGCCCGATGATTATCCCATTTTTATACCCAATACGGTTAATCGGGTCTCCGGAAGTAACCGAAATAATAAAATAGAGTACCGAACCAAAAAAGTACGCTCCAAAAAAGGCTAATTGTACCAGCATTGCCTGAGTGTGGGTTAGTGAAAACACACCTTTAAGGTATGGAATCAGGATGTCATTCATGCAGGTTATAAATCCCCACATAAAAAAAAGACCTGTAACTACTACAAATGCAGAAGCATACGAACGATTGTTTTCTGTGTTGAGTGTATTCATCGATTTAGGTTTATGTTTATTCTACAGTAAATTCATCATAAAAAAGCCAGGAATCCGAACCTGCAGCGTCATGCCATTCAGGACATTTTCCCATCGAAACAGCTTTCATTTTTACATATCTGGCTTTCAATGGAACAAAATCAAGAATAAAGTCGGAGGTAGTCATACTTTCATCTTTATCGCTTCCTTTGTTTTCAACACTTCCTGCCAGCGAGTAGTTGACTCCATCCACCGAAGTATAAAATTCTACACGACGGGGATAAAAAATCCACGAGGGAGTGCTTTGCAGAAATCCACAACTGAACCGGTGAATGCTCTGTTCACTTTGCAAATCGACAACTGTAATCAAATCAGTGCCCTGAATTGCCTGCCATATTCCATCGCGAAACGTCTCAGAGCCTTTGCGACAATCGGTTAGTGCATAATCGCCTCCTCCGGTATAGTTTTGGCTATACTTTTCTTCGGTTTTAGGGAGCAAGCCGGATGCTTTATGAATAAGATATTTTCGTTTATATACATTTACGGCACCTCCCGTCAAGGGTTGGGTTTTTACAACCAAATTTAGTGAATCTGTAACAGTTATGGTATATGATTCTTTTAACTCTAATGATTGTGAAGCGGATCCATTTTGGATAATCTCAACTTTAAGCTTTGCAACTGACGGATGGAGTGTAACCGAAAGCTTTCTGTTTATTGTATCATATACAGAGGTAATATCGAGAGGTTCACTTTCAAAACCAAATTTCACACCCTTCTCTGCCAGAATCGGGTAATGTGTTTGAATACGACGACGAAATTCAGCAAAGTTTTTTTGCTGTCCTGATGACCATAATACTTCGGCCATCGCGATAAAACGCGGGAAGACCCGGCTATCAAGATTTTCATACGTAACTCGTTCTGTCCAGATATTACATTCACCACCCAGGATATGCTTTGATAATTCAGGAGAAAGTCCTTCCGGCACAGGCTCAAAGCTGTAAACTCTTTCAAGATTATGTGTTTTGATATCATAGTCCAGATAAGCATGACTGGTAGGCGAAACAATTGCATCGTGCCCTGTTTGAGCTGCATGAATCGCACCTTCCATACCACGCCATGATTGAATGGTAGCCATGGGTGACAATCCTCCTTCAATGATTTCGTCCCAGCCTATCAATCGGCGCCCTTTTTTAGACAGATAATCTTCCATCTGACGGATAAACCAGCCTTGTAATGCTTCGGTATTCTTTAATCCTTCCTTTTTGATCCTTTCCTGACATTTATTGCAGTGTTCCCAACGATACTTCGGAGCTTCATCACCCCCAATGTGAATATAGGTTGACGGGAAAAGCTGGCATACCTCATCCATTACATCTTTCATAAACAGAATGGTTTGATCATTCCCGGCACAATAAATATCTTTGAAAACGCCCCAGTTCGTTTCCACTTTATGAGGTCCTCCTGTACACGAAAGCTCAGGATATGCAGCCAACGCGGCCAATGAATGTCCCGGGAGTTCAATTTCAGGAATCACCTCCACATGTCGCTGTTTTGCATATTGTACAATCTCGCGAATGTCGTCCTGTGTGTAAAAACCACCATAAACCGTTCCATCGGCTTCGGTTCGCCATGCCCCTACGGATGTAAGCTTTGGATATTTCTTTATTTCGATACGCCAGCCCTGATCTTCTGTTAAATGCCAATGCAGGCGATTCATTTTGTAATATGCAAGCAAATCAATGTACTTCTTTACGGTAGCTTTATCGAAAAAGTGACGGCAACAATCAAACAAGAATCCACGCCATACAAAACGGGGCTTATCATAAATTGTGCATGACTGTAATGAATAAGAGCCAACTTTTGTACGATAGGCATCTTCCATCATCTGACGAATTGACTGTAGCGCATAAAACAAACCTGCTTCGCGATATGCAGTCACCTTGATTGCGTTTTCATCAATTTTTAATAAATAGCCTTCATCTCCGAGCGTATCTGCCTTTTTATCAAGTAAAAACAAAACAATTTTAGTAAGCTTACTTTCTTTGTTGTTTGTTGAAACGCCTTCTTTGTGAATGTTTTTTTCAAACTCGCTGAGAGACTGTTGAAACGCAGTTTTTTTCAAACCTTTAATTTTGATTCGGGTTTGAGCATCCCAGAAAAAAACACCTTTTCCCATTTCAACACGCGTTGGTTTGGGAATAATATTAATTTGAGCCTGAGCTACAGTAGTCATTAAGATAAGCAGTAAAACAATTTTTCTCATGATTCAATGTTTAGCGTTGTTCAAAAAAGCGAAGCTTCTCAAAAACTGCTTCCCGAAAAGCAGGAGCAAGAATAATTAGCCGGATATGATGTCTCCCGGCATTCAATTGCAGGGTGCCCAGTTTAACCCCATTGTAAATATATTCGTTCATGAACGACCATGGACGACGTCCGGGCAGGAAACCAGGAATTGTATCATTATCCACAATAAGTTTTACCGGAATAGAATCGGTGGTTTCCTTTGTGGATGCAGCGTGAAGACAAATATTGAGTTTCGAATTATTCAGTGTTTCGAAATTCCAGTCCAGATATGCGTTCTGATTGTCGAAATTCCATTTATAGATGCGCATTTTATCAAAATACTGACGTAACTCAAGGCTCTGTTTGCCAAGAGGAAGCATTTCTGCTTTTTCAGGTGTCAGGATTATTTCAGAAGCAGATTCAACAATGGGTAAGCGATTATCAATTTTGGGAGTGTCTTCTGTTTCAATCACAATAACGGTTGCATCAATATCCGTAATTACATTTTTTAAGTCAATCTTAATCTGATTTCCTTTCAGCGTATATGTCAAATCCCGATGATTCGATAAAGTCTTAATCGCAAGTATCTTGTTTTTCAGCATTGGAACTTCCAAAATCCCATTCTCAGGTTTCATAAAAAGATGCAGATAAACTTTGTTGTTCCCGGTGGTTGATCGTCCATAAAATGGAAGTGAGGGAAAAATAGAAGCTTGTGTTCCGTAAATTGATTCTCCGTTTACATTTAACCATTTACCAAGATCCTGCAAACGTGAGATAAACTCTGGCTGAATGCTTCCATCAGGTTTAGGACCAATATTGAGTAACAGATTTCCTCCTTTTGAAGCAATGTCTATCAAAATACGAATTAAATCACGACTGCTCATAAATTCACGGCTAAACGGGTCGTAACCCCAGCTGTCATTGATGGTGTGACAGGTTTCCCACACTACAGGTTTTCCGTTTTCATCTTTGATTCCAGTAGCCGGTACTGTATTTTCAGGAGTTCGGAAATCACCATATCCCCAACGGCTCAACCGGTTGTTGAAAAGAATATCAGGTTTAAGCTGATGCATCATCTGAACAAGTTCAACGGTTTCGAGGCTATCGTGTGTATTTTCCCATTCACCATCAAACCAAAGTACTACCGGCTTGTATTTACGGATGATTTCGCTTACCTGATTCTTGAAATAGAGTTTGTAATTTTTCAGATCAGCTCCTGATCCGGTTCGTTTTTCAAAATATCTGCGTGGAAGATAATCCGGATGATGCCAGTCCATCACCGAATAATACAGTCCAAATGGAATTTTTTGTTTGTCAAGCGAGGCTTTCAGTTGCCCGATGATATCTTTTTTGTAGAGCGTATTTTCAATGTCATAGTCTGTAAATGCGGAAGGATACATGCAAAACCCTTCATGATGCTTTGATGTCATCACCACATACTTTGCACCGGACTCCTTAATGAGCTTTGCCCAGACTTCCGAATTAAAGTTCACAGGATTGAAGCTGTTTTTCAGTTTTTCGTAATCAGCAGCTTCAAACTCAAAATGATTTTGACACCACTCGGTATACCCAATTTGTGAATAAAGCCCCCAGTGAATAAAAATTCCGAAACGGGCTTGTTCAAACCAGCGGGTGTCTGTTTTTGGCTGAGCCCAAAGCAAAGTTTGTATGAATATGAATACACAAAGAACGTAAATTTTCCTCATAATCAATGTTTTAATTGGGCTATTAACATTCCACAAATCATCAGCAAACAACCTGACAATTCTTTTGTTGTAAGTATTTCGTGTAAAATCAACCAGCCTCCAAATGCTGCAAAAACAGCTTCAAGGCTTAATAAAATTGCGGCATGGGATGGTTTCGCAATTTTTTGAGCATAAATCTGTAGAGTGTATGCAATACCCACGGAAAGGAATCCTCCATAGGCAATGGGTAAGGCTGCATTTTGTATCCCGCTCAGGGTCACAGTTTCTGTTGAAAATCCGATTATCAGGCTAAAAAGTCCACAAATAAAATATTGCATCAAAGCCAGTAGATAAGGCTGATGTGCTGGTGCCAGTTTCCCGATAGCCAGCACATGAACGGCCCAGACTATCGCGCCTAAGAAAACCAGAAAATCTCCATATTCAACTGTAAATAAACCTTTTATACTAAGCAAATATAATCCGGCAACAGCCAAAGCTGCTCCTATCCAGGTAAATATTCCTGTTTTTTGCCGAACAATCAATCCTAGTAAAGGAACAAATACAACGTATAACCCTGTAATGAATCCCGCTTTACCTGCAGTAGTATGAACTATTCCAAGCTGTTGCAGCGATGCCCCTGTAAATAAAAGCAAGCCCAGAATCAGGCCTGCTTTTAAGAGGGAATTATTTTTTAAGTCGATAAATGCATTTCTCCCGAATCGGATAAGGATAAACCCGACAAGCACCAGCGAGCCCAATAAAAAGCGTATTCCATTGAACACGAATGGCTCCATACTCTTCATCCCTTCGCGTTGTGCCACAAAAGCAAAACCCCAAATGAGTGAAGTAAGTAAAAGCAAACTGTCGGCTTTCAGGCTTCGGGATTGCATGATATTAGTCAATTATGATTTCATCAGCAAATATCCATGTTTTTCCTCCAGCACCTAAGTGCCAGGGAGGACACAACCCTCTGTTTTTTGCGATAACTTTAATGTAACGTGCACGTGTTGATTTGTTGAGTGTAAACTCGTGTTTCGTAATGTTATCATCCCGTTCAGGAAAATTGTTTTTCACGCTTCCAATGCTCTGAAAATTATCTTTATCTTCTGAAGCATAGAATATTACTTCGCTCGGGAAAAATATCCATGCACCCTGATGTTGAATAGTACTGAATGCAAAATGACTTACATCCTGAATACTTCCCAAATCAATAATGGCTTCAAAATCTTTCCCTTCAAAACCCTGCCATGTTCCGGTATGGAAATTGAGTGAGCCTCTTACAAAATCTATCAGCGCATTATTTCCTCCTGCAGCGTATTGTGGAGCATATTGCGAAATAAGGCTTATACTCCGTTCTTTTGGTATTTTACGGAAATAGGATTGAATTTCGGCACTGGGTTTCATTCCTTTGAGAAATGCTCTTGCACGCAAAGTTGTTGATTTTGAAATTTTTATTGGTGAATTATAGACAGGAGATAAGGTGTCCACCGGTTTGTCGTTCAAGGTATAACGAATCACAACATTCTGATTTGGATGTTTGATGCTTATCTCCGTTTCCTGAAAGAAATTTGTTTCGTTAGATGAGAATGAAGGAACTGGTAATAATTTCTGATATGTTATTGCTGTTACAGGATAGTTTCCTTTACCTGTTCCGAAGCTTTTTTCGGGAGAATCACTCATTTCGAATTCTAAAATACCACCCTTTAAAATATCCTGATGGGTAAAAAAGCTTTTGGTATAAGGCTTTCCGTTTAATTTTGCTGACTTTATATAAAAGTTATTGTCTGATAGGTTTTTAGCCCTAATAATAAATGTTTTTCCATTTTCAAGATGTATTGTTACTTCAGGGAAGAGAGGTGTTCCGAAAACATAAACATCGGTAGCCGGAGTTACGGGATAGAAACCCATTGCACTCAAAACGTACCATGCCGACATTTGTCCACAATCTTCGTTTCCGCACAATCCATCTGCTTTTTCGGTGTATTGCGAACTAAGAATCTGGTGAGCTCTTTGCTGAGTTTTCCATGATTCCTGAACAAAGGAGTAGAGATAAGCCATGTGATGACTCGGTTCATTGCCATGAGCATACTGTCCAATCAACCCGGTAATATCAGCCTGGTCACGGCCCAATGTTTTTGATTCAGAAGTAAAAAGATTGTCGAGATGTTGAGCCAATTCGTCACAACCACCTAAAAGATCGATAAATCCGTTGATATCGTGTGGTACATAAAATCCATATTGCCAAGCATTTGCTTCGGTATAATGAAAGTTAACTTCAGCAGGGTGAAATGGTTTCACAAACTGGTTATGAAACTTGCCACGGAAAAACTTTGTTTCAGGATCAAAGAGGTTTTTGTAATTCTGGGCACGAGTATAAAATAATTTTGCATCCTCCTTTTTTCCCAGTTTTTCTGCAACACGTGCAATACACCAGTCATCATAAGCATATTCAAGTGTTTTGGAAACACTTTCGCCTTCTTCCTCAGCAGGAATAAAACCAAGTTTTCGATACAGGTTCAATTCTGTTTTATTTTGCATAGCACTGGCCATCATTGCCTTATATGCTGCTTCATAATTGAAGCCTTTTATGTTTTTCATAATTGCATCCGCAATTACAGGAATTGCATGGTAGCCTATCATACAATTGGTTTCATTGGACGAGAGTTCCCAAACCGGCAATAAACCACCTTGTTGTTGCTGCAAAATAAACGTATTGATAAAATCGGCAGTACGTTTCTGATTCAGAATAGTTTGCAGAGGATGACATGCACGGTAAGTATCCCATAAAGAAAATACGGTATAGTAATCGCCTGTTCCCTGATGGACTTTCAAATCCCGGCCACGATATTGACCGTTCACATCCGAATAAAGATTTGGCTGTATTGTAGCATGATACAAAGCTGTGTAAAAAATGGTCTTATTTCGTTCACTTCCTCCGTTAATCGTAATTTTAGAAAGTTCTTTGTTCCATGCTTCAAAAGCTGATTTACGAACTGCATCAAAATCGAACGATTTGGTTTCAGCCATAAGATTTTTACGTGCACTCTCTATGCTAACCCCAGAAATTGCAACTTCAATAACTAAAGGTTCTGTTATATTTCCAAATTCAAGCGCAAGCTTTAAAGCTGTACCCGTTGCACTTTTTTTCAAAAGCCTAACTGTGTCATTTTCAGATAGAGAAATTGCCTTAATCGGTTTAGAAAAACGGGCAATAAAAAAAATCTGTTGATCCGAAGCCCAAGCTTGAGAGCGACGCATCCCCACAACCTCATCCACTCCGGTAACTTCAATTTTTGAATCCAAAACTTTGTCACGATGAACCAAATCTATCAATATGTGTGCAGCTTCATTTGCTGGAAATGAGTAACGGTGAACTCCCACACGTTTTGTTGCCGTAAGCTCTGCTTTAATATTGTGTTTATCCAGTACAACAGAATAATATCCTGTTTTTGCAACTTCTGTTTCTTTGCGGAAAGAAGACGCATAATCACTGTTTTTCCATTGAATTTCACCGGTAAATGGTTGAAAAAGAATGTCACCATAATCAGAACAGCCAGTACCGCTTAAATGGGTATGTGAAAATCCATAGATTTTTGAATCGCTGTTGTGATAACCCGAGCATCCATCCCAGCCTTCGAGGCGGGTATCAGGACTTAGTTGAACCATTCCAAAAGGAACTGTTGCACCGGGAAAGGTATGTCCGTGTCCATCCGTTCCTATCATAGGATTAACATAGTCGGCAGGTGTAAGTGAAGGTTGCACGGATGATGTTAGCAGCACTCCGCTGAATAATAAAATCGGAATCCAGAATTTTCTCATGGTGATTAGCATTTATGGTTAAAAAACAACAAGAGTGAAGGTCTTCCAAAATAACCCCAAAATAAAAGTACACTTCACCCCATTGTTTTATATTTTCCGGTTTTGCCTTTGTAGGCAACCATCATTTTGTTAGCGAACGAACCGACTCACGAATAACGAGTTTTGCAGGAAGAATTACTCTTTCTTTGCTAACATCATCATCGCGGTGGTTAATTTCTTTCATCAAAATACGAACCGCCTGATTGGCTATTTCGTCCAATGGTTGAGATATTGCACTGATGCTGGGCGATACAAAATTAAAAAATTCTATATCATCAAAGCTAATTAATGAAATTTGATCCGGAACGGGAATTTGTAAATCACGTAAGGTTTCCAAACAATGCAGTGCAAGGTTATTATTAACAGTGTAAATTGCACTGATTTCCTGGTCTGAACGCAGCAATTCTTTAATTGCCCAATCAACACCTCCTTTAATATTATCAAAAGGAATTTGGCAGTATAAAAAGTTATCGGTACCAATGCCGGCTTTTTTTAAGGCATCAAAATATCCTTCGTTTCGTTCATTTACAGAAGAGATATGACTTGGTGAGATTGACAGAATCGCGATTTTTTTGTGTCCGAGAGAGATGAGTTTGTTTACAGCCTGAAAGGATCCTGAATAGTTATCTACGCCTACGTAATTGGCTTGTAAATTAGGGAAATGCCTGTCAATCAAAACAAATGGATAATGTTCTTCTGCTAATGAATTAAAAATTTTACTGTCGTTTAGTGTCGATGAAACAATAAGTCCATCCACATGCTTATCGCGTAAAAACTGAATCATCTTTGCCTCTTTATCGAGTTTTTCGTCTGAACTGCAAATAATAAGGTTATACCCAAATTTATTGAGTTCATCTTCAATCAATCGGGCAAGCTTGGAATAAAAAATATTGGAAATATCGGCAACAATAAAACCAACAGTATTGGTCTTTCCTAAGCGTAATCCTCTTGCCAGCTGATTCGGTTTATAATCAAATTTCTGGGCTATCTCTATTACACGTCTTTGTGTTTCCTTACTGATTCCGTTTTGGTCTCCTTTGTTATTCAACACAAGTGAAACCAGCGTTTTTGAAACATTCAACGACTCGGCAATGTCTGCCAGCGTGATCTTTTTGCCGCGCTTAAAGCGGCTTGAATAATTTGCTTCCATTTTCTCTCTTTGCGTACTGGGGTGGTTAACTAAACTTTACAAAAGTAATAATTTGCTAAACCCATTTAGCATTTAGACAACTTTTTTTGTTAACAATACATTAATACATGACGTATCTTCATTCATGTTAACTAAATAATTTGAATATTTATATGTATTTTTTCTGAACTAAAATACATCTCAAAACACTAACACGTCTAGTAATGTGCATTATATGTATTTTAATAAATAAAATACAGCCTAAACATGCTTGCAAACAACATTCACACTTTATATATAGACTTTTAGATTGTATTATCACTCATAAAAGACACGGGCTTCCTATAATTCCTAATAAATAGCTTATTTCGCTATGCAACGTATATTTGAAACCAAGTCTTAAATCTAAATTTTCAGCTTATCAGATGTGTAATTTAGACAGTCAGATATACACCTCATTACATGTTACGTATGTAACTACTCAGTCTTAACTTAAGTGGTTACTGCCATTTTACGACAACAGTTGTGCCGATTAGAGAAATATAATAGAATTATCCGAATCTTTAAAAGGGGCAATTATAAACGTTCCGTAATTTACAATCTGAATTCCATTACTTCACATGATCATATTCAAATCTTAAAACCGTGGCTTGCTTACCCTGTGCCTCGTTAGAGATTAGCAGATCTCCATTTTCGAAAAAACTTATACCTTCTGACTTATTAAAGATTTCCGGATTTAACTTTTCTAGATGCTCAATTTTTCCTCTTTTATCAAATACAAAGAGCATATAATCGCAGGCTGAAAGTAAATAAAGCTTTTGCGTAAGTGGGTGTACACAAATAGCTGAAGTTTTAAGTTTCAAAACCTGATCTATTCGTTTTCCTCTTTTATTAATTCGGGAAGGAAGTGGAATTTTTTCCTTTAAAGCAAAATCCTTGAGTTCTGATACATTAAGAATTATTACGGGTTTGGGATTCAACTTTTTTGTATGCAGATCAAAGGCATATATTAACCGTTCATATTTATCAAAGCCTTCGTGCCTGACCCGACTTTTACATCCAATTAGTAGTCGGTTTTGAACACGATCGTAGCATAATCCTTCATTATTCAGGGCGGGAATCTCTGTATTGTAGGTTTTTATTTTGCAATGCGGCGATTTATAATCCGGAATTTCGTACAAAATGCCATCACTACGTAAAACATATATTGAATCTTCAACACGTGCAATGCCTTCATAATCACCATCGATAGTAAAAGTGTACTGCTTTATTATTTTATTCTTAGTAACATCAAAGATAAAAAGTATCCCGTTTTCATCCTGAATACAGGCAAAAGTTGTTGAGTCAATATTGGTTAATCCTGATATTTCGCGCAATGTGTCTGGAAGAATCAATGTTTGTACGGGCACATTTAATTTATACTCAAATCTATTCTCTTTTATCCCAATGCCTGACTGAAATAAAATCATGTAAATCAGACTCATCGTTAAAAAACATCTATTCCAAATTATTTGTTTCATGAGTAATACTTCAAGGTAAAAATCAGGAGGTCAAAAATATTAGATTTTGAAAAATAAAAGGCTACCTTTTGGCAGCCTTTTGCAATTTCTTGTTAGTACTCGTCTTCGTGAAAGAAGAAATCATCTTTCGTGGGGTAATCTGGCCAGAGATCTTCAATGCTTTCGTATATTTCTCCCTCGTCTTCAATTTCACGCAAATTTTCGATTACCTCCTGAGGCAATCCGGTACGAAGGGAATAGTCGATCAATTCCTCCTTGGTTGCAGGCCAGGGCGCATCTTCAAGTTTTGAAGCCAATTCCAGTGTCCAGTACATAGGCTGAGGTTTATGGGTTAATTTTTTGCAAAAGTAATTTATTTCATAAGAAATCCAAGCATTTTATACCTAAGTATAAAATTTATTAATTCACTCTGTTTTAATGAATTAATATTACACTTTTGGAATCCACTTTATTTCAGGCACACCAAGTTCATAACTTAGTTTACGGGCTAAAACAAAAAGATAGTCCGAAAGCCGGTTTAAATATCGCATTACAACCGGATCAACCGGATAGTTTCTGTTCAATCGAATGGTTATTCGTTCAGCTCTTCTGCATATACAACGGGCAATATGGCAGTGAGAAACATACGGATGGCCACCGGGAAGAATAAACGAGTTCAATTCAGGAATTGTAACATTCATAGCATCGATATCTCTTTCTAATACAGCAATATCTTCTTCAGATAACTGGGGAAGTGTCCGGGCATTATATTCAGGGTCTGTTGCCAACTCTGATTCAGCAATGAACAGCCGATCCTGTATAAGGGTAAGCTTTGAGCACAACTCTTCATCACTTACCAAATCACGGATTAATCCTATGTAAGAGTTTAATTCATCGAGAGTTCCGTAAGCTTCTATGCGATCATGATCTTTTGCCACTCGCGTACCACCAATCAAAGATGTTTCTCCTTTATCTCCGGTTTTGGTATATATTTTCCAGTCCTGACTCATAGGCTTGTTGTATTGTCCAAACAGCAGACTATCGGTTTTGTTCAGCCATTCTTTCGGCTATACTGATAATATGTGGATTTATTTCATCCGAAGCAATCTGACCATCAATTAAACGTATAATTCTGTGTGCATGACGGGCAATGTCTTCTTCGTGGGTTACTACAATAATTGTATTACCGCTTTTGTGAATTTCTTCAAATAACCCCATAATTTCTACGGAAGTTTTTGAATCAAGGTTTCCTGTAGGTTCATCGGCCAGAATAATTGCAGGATTGTTTACCAATGCCCTGGCAACTGCCACACGCTGGCGCTGACCTCCCGAAAGTTCATTTGGCTTATGGAGACCACGATCATCAAGCTTTACATTCTTAAGAACTTCCTCTCCTCTGACAATTCTTTCCTGTTTATTGTAACCTGCGTAAATCAATGGTAACATTACATTTTCCAGTGCAGAGGAACGAGGTAAAAGATTAAAGGTTTGAAATACAAAGCCGATTTCCCGGTTACGAATCTCAGCTAAAGCATTGTCATCCATCTTACTTACATCTTTTCCGCTCAGATAATACGCACCATCACTGGGAGTATCCAAACAACCCAGAATATTCATTAATGTTGACTTTCCAGATCCCGACGGACCCATCAATGCAACATATTCATTTTTGTAAATTGTGAGATCAACAGAACGTAATGCACGAACTGTTTCGGCACCTACCCTGTAGTTTTTTACAATCTTATCGAGACGGATTACTTCTTCTTTCATAGCGCTGCAATATTAATGGCAAATATACCTTTTTATATTCAAGAATGCAAACGCTTTTTACATGAATTAATTTTATACAAACGCTTTTATTCCATCATTTTATGTAATTTTGCATTCCAATACCACATTGATATTTCTCCCAATGGCTAAAATTATTCAGATTTCCGAAGCTGCATCACTTGCTATCCATGCAATGGTACTCATTGCAAGAGCTGAGAACCAAATCAATGTAAACGTAATTGCGGATCACACCGGAGCTTCGCGAAATCATCTTGCAAAAGTTATGCAACGTCTCGTAAAAGATGGCTATTTAAAATCGACACGAGGCCCACTGGGTGGTTTTGTTTTAAATAGAAAAGCGAAGGATATTAATTTTTTGGGAATATATGAGTCAATAGAGGGAATAGTTTTAGAAACAACGTGTCCGCTTGATCGCCCGGTATGCCCTTTTGATAAATGCTTAATGGGGGGACTGGTTACAAAACTCACAAACGAGTTTAAAGACTATATGAAAGGACAAACTCTGGATCAATATATTAAGGCCTAGCATTTGAATTCTGCCTCATCAATTTTACTTGACGGATTTGCACTTGATCTTCTGGCTGCCTTATGTCAGCATGAATTATAAATTAATCCAAAGTCATTCTGCCATAATGTTAATTGTTAGAAATGTCAATGTCTATAGAGCGTGCGAAGATTAGGCTTAACATTTCTCCAACCAATATTATTTCTTTAAAACCAGGATCAATTAACCCGAATACAAAAAAATGTTTATTTTTGAAGGTTATCTAATCAATAAAATTCATATCCCATGAAAGGAATTATACTTGCCGGTGGATCAGGTACTCGCCTTCATCCATTAACTATTGCCGTGAGCAAACAACTCATGCCAATTTACGACAAACCCATGATTTACTATCCATTATCAGTATTAATGATGGCTGGTATTCGCGAAATTTTAATTATTTCCACCCCCCATGATTTACCTATTTTCAAACGTTTATTGGGAGATGGAAAACAGTTAGGGTGTGAATTTAACTATGCCGAACAAGCTGTTCCGAACGGACTTGCACAAGCATTTGTAATCGGAGAAGATTTTATTGGCAAAGATTCTGTTTCTTTGATTTTAGGGGATAATATTTTTTATAGTTCAGGGCTTCAAAATCTGCTTCATGAGTCCATCGATCCTGATGGTGGCGTTGTTTTTGCCTATCATGTTGCTGATCCTCAGCGATATGGAGTTGTCGAGTTTGATAAAAATTTCAATGCTCTTTCCATTGAAGAAAAACCACATCATCCAAAGTCAAATTATGCGGTTCCTGGGTTATATTTTTATGACAACGAAGTAGTTGAAATTGCAAAAAAACTTGAACCATCCAAACGTGGTGAATATGAGATTACTGATATTAATCGCATTTATCTGGAACGTGGAAAACTAAAAGTTAAAGTGTTAAGCCGTGGAACGGCATGGTTAGACACAGGAACGTTTACCTCTTTGCTTCAGGCAAGCCAGTTTGTAGAAGTTATCGAATCACGCCAAGGGCTAAAAGTTGGTTGCATTGAAGAAATTGCATACAGACTTGGATTTATCAATCAGGCTCAACTGGTTGAACTGGCAAAACCTCTTTTAAAAAGCGGTTATGGCGACTACCTCATGAAACTCCTTCTGTAATAAATTATCACATAATCATGCTCACATTTAAAGAATACTCTACCCTCGTAAATAACTTTATTGAAAACGAATCAATTGGACGAAATCCACAAACTTTGTATGAACCAATCCGTTACACGCTTTTACAAAAAGGAAAACGTCTTCGCCCTGTTCTTGCACTGATGGCAAATGCACTTTTTGAAGGCAAACAGGAAAATATTATCTATCCGGCAATTGGGTTGGAAGTTTTTCACAACTTTACCCTGATTCACGATGATATTATGGATCAAGCTCCTATTCGTAGAGGAATGGAAACGGTTTACAAAAAATGGAATACTGCTGCAGCTATACTTTCTGGTGATGCAATGTATGCTCTGGCCTATACTTTTGTTGTAAAAACTCCTCCGGAGCTTCTCGCAGAAATTCTTCCTGTATTTAATCAAACCGGACTGGAAGTTTGTGAAGGCCAGCAATACGACATGGAATTTGAACAACGTGAAAATGTAACGCTTGAAGAGTATTTGGAGATGATTCGGCTTAAAACTGCTGTTTTGCTTGCCGCTTCACTGAAAATTGGAGCAATAACAGCCCATGCAAACCCTGTAGATGCTCAACGGTTGTACGATTTCGGAATCAAAATTGGGTTGGCATTCCAGCTCCAGGATGATTTGCTTGATGTGTATAGCGATGAAGCTACTTTTGGAAAAATTAACGGCGGAGATATTACTACAAATAAGAAAACATTCCTTTACCTGAAAGCCTTGGAAATTGCAAATTCTGAGCAAAAAGCAGAACTTATCAAATGGTACTCTTCGCTTGATTTCGATCAGAATGGAAAATATCATGCAGTAAAATCCATATATGATCAGCTTGATATTTCAGGGGTTACCCGTACATTGATGAACCAGTATCTGGAAGATGCTCTTGAATTACTTTCGAAAATAAATGCACAGGAATCACACAAAGCTGAATTGATTGAGCTTGCTCAAAAGTTGATGGATCGGAAAAAATAGGAATATTTCTTCGGTTCAAAAAATCAAAGAGGCTGTTCAAAAAAGCCTCTTTGATTTTTGAAACGAGGTTAGTAAGCTCTTTCGTTTTTACCTTCCATATAATTGATAAAAGCCTTATTCACAACCTTATTGCCTCCAGGAGTTGGATATTTACCGGTAAAATACCAGTCACCTTTATCCTCAGGACAAGCTTCATGCAGATCTTCAATGGTTTGATATACAACTTCAACCTTCGCATTAATACCTTTTGGTGTTAACATTACCCCAATTTTTTCGGTAATCTGATCGATCGTAAACGGTTTATAAATCTCACGTACATAATTTATAATGTCTTCTTTCTGATAATTTTCCTGAGCTTTACATTTCTTATAAACCTCATTCAGAACATGCTGTTGTTTGGTTTCTTTCAGTAATTCGATGGCAGCCTGAAACGCAATAAAATCGTTAATTTTAGCCATATCAATACCATAGCAATCCGGATAGCGAATTTGTGGGGCTGAGGATGCAATTACTATTTTCTTAGGACCCAGGCGATCAAGAATTTTTATAATACTCTGTTTCAATGTTGTTCCACGTACAATTGAATCATCAACAACAACCAGATTGTCTACTCCATGACGAATAGCACCATACGTAACATCATACACATGTGCAACCAAATCGTCACGATCTTTGTCCTGAGTGATAAATGTGCGTAGTTTAACATCCTTTACTGCAATTGCCTCTGTACGAGGATGAAGAGCCAGAATATCATCAAGCTTCTCAGAGGAAACATTATCGCCAAGTTCCAGAATTTTTTCTTTTTTCACTTTGGTACAGAAATCGGTCAGTCCTTCAATCATACCCTGAAAAGCAACCGATGCGGTATTCGGAATGTATGAAAAAACGGTATTTTCTATGTCGAAATCAACTGATTTTAAAACTCTTGGAATCAAAAGTTTTCCTAATGCTTTACGTTCGCGATAGATTTTTGCATCAGTACCTCGTGAAAAGTAAATCCGTTCAAATGAACATGATTTACGTTCAGCAGCAGGTTCGCGGAATTGCTCCATCGTAACTTCTCCATTACGGCGAATAATCAACGCATGTCCCGGCTTAATAGGCTTAATGCTATCGAAAGGAACATTGAATGTTGTTTGAATCACAGGACGCTCTGAAGCAACAACGGCAACTTCCTCATCCTGATAATAAAATGCAGGACGAATTCCGGAAGGGTCACGCATTACAAAGGCATCGCCATGCCCCATTAATCCGGCAATTGCATAGCCACCATCCCAATATTTTGCCGAACGGGTTAATACCTGGGCAATATCCAGATTCTTAGCAATCAGGTTTGATATTTCGCGATTGGAATGTCCTTCCTGTTTAAACCGCTTGAAAAGATGCTCGTTTTCATCATCCAGAAACTTTCCAATCTTTTCAAGAATGGTAACTGTATCATTTGTTTTGAATGGGTGCTGTCCTAAGCTCACCAGCTTCGAAAAAAGTTCATCAACATTGGTAAGGTTGAAATTTCCGGCAACTACCAGATTTCGTGCTAACCAGTTGTTTTCGCGTACAAAGGGATGAATGTTTTCGATAGTATTTTTGCCAAATGTACCATAACGTAAATGTCCAAGAAAGAGTTCTCCGGTAAAATCCAGATTTTCTTTAATCCAGTTAACGTCATTTAATCGTTCAGGATGCTCCTTTTTAACCTTACGAATTGGAGCGTAAACCTGCTCAAAAATTTCTTTTATGGGTGTTGGCTGGTTTGAACGGGCTATATTAATATATTGTTGTCCGGGGTTGAGATCGAACTTAATATTTGCCATACCGGCACCATCCTGACCACGATTGTGCTGCTTTTCCATCAAAAGGTAAAGCTTATTCAATCCGTAAAGGGTTGTGCCATATTTTGCGAGATAATACTCTAACGGCTTCAATAATCTAATGAGGGCAATGCCACACTCATGCTTTATCAGTTCGCTCATTTTCAGTAGAATGTAATTGATTCTGCAACAACTGTTAAAGTACGCAAAAGTATGTATAATCCCTTAATCTGCAAATTAATTATCTGCTCATTAGTAAATGTTTGGGATATTGGTTGTTGATGTATTCACTACTAGCATGTTATCATATTCCGGATGAAAATAATCAGGTTTTTCCTTGTCGCACAAAGAAAAAGTAGTAATTTTGCATGACCAAGTTCTCTCCGTAGCTCAGTTGGTAGAGCAAGTGACTCTTAATCACTGGGTCGCAGGTTCGAATCCTGCCGGGGAGACAAATTCGGGATGTAGCGCAGTTGGTAGCGTACCACGTTCGGGACGTGGGGGTCGGAAGTTCGAGTCTTCTCATCCCGACGAAAGAGTTCTCCAAGAGGTTGTCTTATCGCAAGACAGCCTCTTTTTTTGCAGAAAAGTTAGAAAGAGGTCATTATATATTACGTTTATACAATCATAGTGCATGTGTAAAATGCTTATAATAAAGCAGTTGAAAAATACTTTCAATTTTTGTTGTTTCATTTAATTTTGTATGTATTTTTGCATACCAACCGTTCAGTATTTAAAAATGAACCCAACAAAAGAAATTATTATTGATGAAGCATACAAGCTGTTTTTAAATCATAGCTATGATGCTGTTTCTATCAGCGATATCTGTAATGCAATTGGACTCACCAAAGGCGCATTATATTATCATTTCAAAAATAAAGATGAGCTTTTTCAGGCGGTTATCGATAAGTATCTTGTAATTATCGGAATAGAGTGTAAAGATATTGACAAAATCACCCTTAAAGAATATAATTTTCTTACACTTAACCATACGAAAAAGATGATTAACAGCATCTTCAAGCATGAAACAGAATTTATTCCAATTAATTACTTCTCCCTGCTTATTGATAGTTACAGGCATTATGACGGGTTTGCAAACAAAACCAATTCCATTATGGATCATGAATTGGCAATTATCAGGAAAATTCTGGATAATGCAATCATTAATAAAGAAATTACAGATACTATTGATGTTAAAACAATAGCTTTAATGCATTTATCAATAGGAATGGGAGTTGCAGGCAGAATTCTTAAAAATGACTCTATTGAAGATTCGCTGAGGTTATTGGAGAACCAATTCGATCAGTTATATAATTTATTAAAAATTTAGAAGACGCATTAATAGTGTTTATGTCAAAACAACATACCGGTCGTTTAGTATTGTGATACGTAATAGCAGTCATAATAATATACAAAATTAATTATCATGTACTTATATAACACTATTTACCTAACGCTCATCGATAAAACAAAACAAGTTTTACAAATCGACATAGATTATATCAATCCGGGATCTACTTTGTGCGAGTTAAATGCGAACTATCTTGATCAGGTTGAAATAATACTGGAAATGGAAAAAGTATTTAAAATTGATGTTGCTGTTAATTATCCAGACACGTTTTATAATGAAACAATCCGTAATATATGTGAAATCATCCACAATAAAATCATCCACAAATTAAGAGATACCGATGAAAAATAACAAATTCGTAAATATGATAAACAGAATGATTTTTACCGGGTTATCGGTAATAACGATCCTATTTTTTTCAAATTGCAGTCGTACGGAAACAAAAGACTCAGGCTCTGTTTCGGCGATTGCCGTGAAAACAGAAATGGTTCAACTTACCAAAGGAGAAACATCTCTTCGCTATAGCGGAACTATCGAACCATCCCAAACTATCTCTTTGTCATTTCAAAGCTATGGTACTATCGAAAAAGTTTTGGTTGAAGAAGGAGATATTGTTCATAAAGGGCAAGTACTGGCAATCGTAAACCAAGCAGATAGTAAAAGCATGTATGATGCATCTCTGGCGTCCTATAACCGGGCTAAAGATGCTTATGACAGAATGAAATCACTCTATGAAAAAGGAAGTTTAACAGAGATTAAATGGGTTGAAATGGAAAGTAATTTCAAGCAAGCTGAATCACAACTTACGCTGGCTCAATCAAATCTCGACAAATGTATTATGCGGGCACCCGACAACGGAGTCATTGGGAAACGTAATATAGAGCCGGGGCAATCTGCATTATCTACAGCAGCTACGTCCCCTCTCGAATTAATAAAAATCGGAACCATCAACGTAAAGATTTCTGTTCCCGAAAATGAAATTGGGAAAATTAAAAAAGGGACAAAAGCCACATTTTCGATTTCCGCACTTGAAGGAAAAACGTTCGAAGGAATAGTTTCTAATATTGGAGTGGTAGCAGATATGTTTTCACGTACATACGAAGTTAAAATTTCTGCAATGAATCCGAATTCAGAACTAAGGCCCGGTATGGTTTGTGATGTTGTCATGGATTTGAAAAGCGAAAAAGATCTGATTACCATTCCTTACCAGTGCGTGAGCAAAGATAAAAATGGGAAAACCTATGTGTATATTGTGGATATTGCAAACAAAAGAGCAAAGAAACAACTCATAGAAACGGGAGAATATCTGGGAGAGAATCTTGTTGTATTGTCAGGGTTGAAACCGGGAGAAACCATTGTGAACGAGGGAAAAGAAAAATTGTCGGACAACAGTGAAATCAGCTTGTAATATGATGATAAAGCATAAAAAAACAGATATCATTGGAGCCGCGATGCGTAACCGCAACATCGTAATCATTCTTACAGCAGTTTTTATGATTATCGGTGTGGTAGCTTTAATCAAAATGCCACGTAACGAATTTCCTCAATTCACAATTCGCCAGGGGGTAATTGTAGGGGTATATCCGGGAGCAACTTCTGCCGAAGTTGAAGATCAATTAACACGTGCTGTTGAGAATTATATATTTGGATATAAGGAAGTTAAAAAGTCAAAAACCTACTCTTATTCCAGAGAAGGGATGATGTACATTTTTGTGGAATTGAACGACGATGTGAAAAATGCCGACCAATTCTGGTCAAAACTAAAACATGGGTTGAGTGAATTGAAACCAAGTTTACCAACAGGAGTTCTGGCTCTGATTGCTAATTCCGATTTTGGAGATACATCTGCTTTACTCATTACCTTGTCATCAGAGACCAAGAGCTATAAAGATCTTGAAATGGCGTTGAAAAAGCTTGAAGCCGAATGCAGAAAAATACCGGCAACGTCTAAAATCAAACATTACGGATTGCAAAAAGAAAAGATCTTCGTAAATGTAAAACCGGAAAAACTAAATGAATATAATATCAAAACCATTTCATTACTAGGTTCTTATCAAACAAATGGAATGGTTAATTATGCGGGTGTTTTAAAGGATGGTTCATATAATCTGGCAGTTCATTTGCCACCCAATTTCGAATCGGAAAAAGATTTGACAGAGCAGATTGTCTATTCTGACCCAAGAGGAAATGTTGTCAGACTTAAAGACATTGCAACTATTGAACGCAGATATGACGAACCCGACAATTACATTAAACAGAATGGGCAGAAAACCATATTGTTATCACTGGAAATGCTCCCGGGAAATAACATTGTGAAGTTTGGAAAAGATGTTGATAATGCTCTTTCTGTATTCCAAAAAAGTTGTTCAAAAGATATTAAAGTAGCCAAAATCTCCGAACTTCCAAAATATGTTGATGATTCCGTAAGCAACTTTATGCATGAGTTTATAATTGCAATTGTTGCAGTTATATTGGTTACGATGTTGTTGCTTCCGTTGAGGGTTGCGTCAGTAGCAGGTATCACAGTTCCTATATCGGTAATGATTACACTGGGATTTCTATACTTCTTTGGAGTAGAATTACATACAGTTTCACTGGCCGCTCTTATTATTGTTTTGGGGATGATTGTGGATAACTCCATCGTAGTTATTGACAACTATGTTGAGAAACTGGATCATGGGTATTCACGATGGCATGCGGCAATAAAAAGTGCAAACGAACTGTTTGTCCCAATAGTTACAGCTACGCTAGCCATCATTGCAGCCTATATTCCATTAATGATATTTCTGCCGGGTACTTCAGGTGAATTTGTGAATACATTGCCAATAGTAGTTGGAATTGCATTGTTTGTATCAATAATTGTGGCAATTCTTCTGGTTCCTTTTCTGAATTTCACGCTGATTAAAAAGGGGTTGAAAAAAGATACGGAAAAAAATAACCGAAAAAGTTTCCTTGACCGCTTACAGAATGTTTTTGACAATTCTCTTACAAAAACTTTTAAACATCCGAAAGTAGTACTTTCCGCCGGAATTGTGATCTTAATTATAACCTTTGGCTTATTCAAAGGCCTTGATCAGGAGCTTTTTCCACAACTAGAACGGAATCAGTTTGCGGTAGAAGTTTATCTTCCAACGGGTGCATCACTTGAAAGTACAGCAAAAATAGTGGACAGTCTGGAAAAAGTACTGGTGAAAGATCAAAGAGTAACAAACGTAACAAGTTTCATCGGAACCAGTTCTCCTCGTTTTCATACAATGTACGCACCTAATATGCCTTCTTCCAATTATGGACAGCTTCTTGTAAATACAGTTTCTGATAAAGCCACACGAAAAATTGTGGATGACTACAACAAAAAATATTCTGCAAACTTCGCGAATGCCCATGTGAAATGGAAAATTCTGGCCATGCAGCTCAATAAAGCACCCATTGAAATTCGGATTTCTTCCGATTCTATAAAGGATATACGTAATACTGAAGCTCAAATCTATAATATTCTACACAAAACTAAAAATCTGGCATGGGTAAGAACCGATTGGGATCAAATGCAGCAAAACATAAAGGTTAATCTGGACAGAGATAAAGCAAATCGGTTGGGATACTCCAAAGGTTTTGTTTCAACTTCATTAATGGTAGGTCTTGATGGTGTTCCATTAACCACAATTTGGGAAAATGATTACCCGGTAGAAGTTCGCCTGACACAGGAAGAAAAAGGTACAAAAAGCATTAAAACACTCGGAAATCAATACATCACATCATTATCCAGTTTTACGGCATTGCCATTACGTTCGTTTGCAAATTTCACTCCCGAATGGACTGAAGGCACTATTGCTCACAGAAACGGGACCCGTACGCTTACAATACAAATCGACAATACTTCCGAAAAAAGAGCATCTGCAATCTTTAATGAAATTAAACCTCAGATTGACAATCTGAAATTACCGGAAGGAACATTCATTAATTATGGTGGCGATTATGAAGGACAAGTTGAAGTATTTATCCCTATGACAATTGCCTTGGGTCTTAGTATTGTACTGATATCCTTCATTTTATTATTTCAGTTTAAAAAGGAAAAACTCTCATTGTTAATTTTATCTACCATGCTTTTGGCTTTGCCAGGTGCTGTAATTGGCTTACTATTAATGGGATATCCTTTCAGTTTAACTGCTTTTATTGGAATTACAAGCTTATGTGGTATGGTTGTTCGTAATGGAATTATTCTGATAGACTATGCAAGAGAACTTCATGAAAAACATCACTACACCGTAAAAGATGCTGCATTAGCTGCCGGAAAACGAAGAATGCGTCCAATTTTCTTAACCTCAGCTGCAGCAGCAGTAGGGGTAATACCCATGATTCTTAGCCGGTCGCCACTTTGGGGTCCTTTGGGAACTGTAATCTGCTTTGGACTATTAATCTCCATGGTATTAACGCTTTATATCCTGCCAATAATGTATTCTCTGGTATATAGCAACGATAAAAAGAAAAAAAAATCTACTCCTGTTAAAATAATTGCAACAGCAATGGTTTTTTTACTCCCGTTGTTTGCAACCACAAGCCATGCACAAACTTTAAGTCTGGATACGTGTAAACAACTTGCAATCAGGAATAATAATAAGCTCAAGCAAGCCGAATTAGATGTTAAATACTCAACTGAGCAACGAAAAGATGCTTTTACAAACTACTTTCCAATCATAAGTGCAAGTGCAACAGCAATGCGTTCTCAGGATTATCTTATTAAAGGGAAAACGCCAGCAATGAACCTTCCGGTTTATGATGGAAATCCTGCAAATATTGGTTCTGCCACGCAATTTGCCTATGTTCCTTCGCTTACGATAAACGCGTTGGACTATATAAACACCGGAATGGTTTCGGCTGCAATGCCTTTGTATTTCGGCGGAAAAATCAGAAATGGAAATAAATTAGCAAATTTGGGAGAAGAGATTTACCGTGATCAAAAGTCATTAACCAGTATTGAAGTAGTTAGCAAAACGGAGAATCTATACTGGACAATTTTTTCTTTGAAAGAAAAGTTGAATACCCTCAAAGCCTATCAATTATTGCTTGATTCTTTAATTCGGGATGTACGCAACCTGAATGCAGCCGGAATAGTTCAGCGCAATGATCTTTTAAAAGTTCAACTGAAACAAAATGAAACCCAGGCAAATAAGCTCAAACTTGAAAATGGCATTTCCATCACAACCCGTGCATTATGTCAGCATATAGGTATTTCATATTCTTCCTCAATCGAAATTACTACACAACCCTCAGTTCCCTCATTTCTGAACAACGGAAATACTAAATCAATGATTGAGAACAGGATTGAATACAAATTACTCAATAAATCTATTGAAGTTGAGAAGCTTCAGAAAAAAATGGAGTTTGGAAATCACATGCCACAGCTTTCGGTGAGCGCAATCGGATATTATGCAGATGTAATGAATAACTCTTCTACAAATGCCCTTGCCTTACTTAATTTAAGTATCCCCATCAGCGACTGGTGGGGAGGATCTCACAAAATAAAACAACAACAAATTAAAATTGACAAATCGAAAAACACGTTGGCAGAAACAACCGAATTACTTGAACTCGAGATAGAACAGGCTAAAAACGAACTTAACGAAAGTATTCAACAGATTGATATATCAGAAAAATCAGTTGAACAGGCTCGTGAAAACCTGAAGATTTCTGAAGACAACTACAAGGCAGGTATTATTGGAATGTCAGATTTATTGGAGGCTCAGGCACTTTTTCAAAGTGCTAAGGATAACCTCATCGATTCAAAGTGCACGTATCAAATTAAGCTTGCTAAATACTTACAGGCAACCGGAACATATTCAATTCCTAATTAATAACATAAAACCCCAAATCATGAATACAGAACCTAATTCAGAACATGCTTCTGTGAAAGCAGAAATTACCGTTGTTTTCAACACCGGAAATCTGATGGATGAAGCAGAACTTTTAGAAAAGTATAATGGGAATATAGAGGAAGCCGTAACTGAGCTGATCTCAAAATATTCTTTATTCGAGTTAGTAGAAAAGAAATACTCCATAAACAAGATTAACTTAATAGATCGCTGACATGAAAATAATTCAGATTTGTGGATCTTATGCGTGGGGAGGGCTCGAAATGCAGAGCTATATCATTTCTAAAGGATTGGCAAATCAAGGTAATAAAGTAGTTCTGATCTGCCCAACAGACAGTATTCTTGCAACTACCGCTCTTGTTGAAAACCTTACCATTACGTCATTGGATTACTGCCAGAATTTCATTCGTGTTGTTAAAGAATTTAAACGAATCTTTATACAATTCGTCCCGGATGTAATTCATTGTCAGTTGTCAAAAGATCTGCAATTTGTTGTTCCGGCAATACGGCACATTTTGCCCCAAATTCCTTTGGTTTTTACGAAACGTATGGCCAGCAATATTCATAAAAATGACATTTTTCACTACTACCTCTATAACCGTATCAATAAGGTGTTTGCTATTTCAAATTATGTACGGGAGAATCTGATTAAAACAACTCCGGTAAAGAAAAACAGCATAGAAGTGTTGTACAACGGTGTCGATTTTAACATCTTCAACCCTGAGCTCTACTCAAAAAATGCTGAAAGAAAAAGGCTTGGAATAGAATCAGATGCTTTGCTTATTGGTGTAGCCGGAAGAATTTCTCCTTTAAAAGGACATAAGGAATTTATCGATGCGGCCAAAATCATCCACGATATTATTCCTCAAAAACATACTTTCATTGTAATCGGCGGTGCAAGTTATAGTGAAAATGCTTTTTATGAAGAGATTAAAGAATACGCTCTTGCTCATGCAAATGACGTAAAAATTATATTTACCGGACATTCTTCCGAAATAGCCCGTCATCTTGCAATGCTTGATATTCTTGTATTTCCATCACATGAAGAGTCTTTGGGAAATGTGGTACTGGAAGCTATGGCAATGGGTGTGCCTGTGGTTGCATCAAATAGTGGAGGCGTTCCCGAAATTGCAAAACATAATAAAACCGGAATTCTGGTAAAACCCAAAGATAGCCAGGCTATAGCTTTAGGAGTGCTGAACCTGATTCAAAACCCGGCAAAAATGAAGAAGATCCGTGAAAATGCTTTTCAGTATATCCGTGAAAACCACGATATAACAAACTACATATCAAGACTTTTTGCAATATATAAATCATTAAAAAACTGTGGCCATTTAACAATGTCGCATTCGTAATATATTTTCCCGGTTTTTGGGAAAGTTTTTAACTGATGAAACACATCACAGATGGCTTCTTTTATTTTTTTCATAGTCATTAGGGGTTATTCAAAAACGGTAGCTCTTCTGTACGGAAGACTGCCGTTTTTTCTAGTTCCGATTGTTTGCCACATTTTCTTTTGTGATTATAGTACTATTTCATATTATGCTGTAAAAATCATCCAACCTTACCAGAATCAAATATTTAGAATTACACATCTAAAACCAGTCCTTCCAGCAATTTTTGTTTATCTTTGAGATTCTAATCTAATAGTATATGGAAACAATGGATCTCTTTCTGGTTAATGAAAGCCGGTATAACTTTCAGGAAACATGCAGTAAACTTCAGGAGATAGTTACTTCTGCCGGATGGCGTGTAATTACAGCCCACAATCTGCAGGAAACCATGCGTAAAAATGAATATGATGTGTTACCTGTAATTGTATTTGAAGTTTGCAGACCCAATCTTGCCGTTCAGATTCTTGGAAATAACGAAATTCGTGAAGTTTCAGTAATGATGCCTTGCCGGCTTTCTGTTTTTGAAAAAGAAAATGGGAATGTATATATCTCACGAATGAGCTTAAACCCTATGCTTTCCATGTTTCCTCAAGAGGCTTCTGTAGTGATGAGAGAAGCAAATCAGGAAATGGAAACAATTCTCCAACCAATATTTGAATAATCCTGTTCTCTATGAAAATATCATTGTTAAAAACCCGAATTGGCTGGCTAATATTACCAGCCTTTTTTAGCGTATTTACGCTACAAGCTCAGGTTGATAAATCTGACTGGGAAGCTAATTATCCTGATGGTTGTACCTCTGTCACAGTCGGAAAGAAAGCTTCGGATGATGGCTCTGTACGAACTTCACATACTGACGACAGTCACCGTACACGCTCAAACATACTGCTTTCACCAGCCAAAGATTATAAACCCGGCACCATGATGCCGATGTATAAACGTGTAGCCTGCGATACTTCAGTTATGCCTTCATATATGGATATAAAAGTGGGTGAAATTCCGCAAGTTGCACATACTTACGCTTACATCAATTCGGCCTACGCCTGCCTGAATGAGTACCAACTGGCCATAGGAGAATCAACCTTTGGCGGAAGAGAAATATTGCAATCAGACTCAGGAATTATTGATTGTCAGCGTTTATGTATCCTAATACTCGAACGTTGCAAAACAGCTCGAGAAGCAATTACGCTTGCCGGTGAACTTATGGGAAAATATGGATGGAACGATGCTGGTGAATGCCTGACCATTGCCGACACAAAAGAGGTGTGGCATCTCGAAATTGTAGGGCCCGGAAAAGGGAAACGTGGCGCAATATGGGTAGCGCAAAGAGTTCCGGATGAGCATATTAGTGTTAATGCCAATGCCAGTACCATCAAAGAGATAGACCTCAACAACAAAGATTTCTTTATGGCTTCCAATAATATTTTTTCAGTAGCCCAGAAAAACAACTGGTGGAAGCCCGAAAATGGTGCGTTCCGTTTTTGCTATGCCTATGCACCCGAAAGCCGTGCTGCTGTTGGTTCACGTCGTCGTGAATGGCGTGTTTTCGATTTAGTTGCCCCTTCTCTAAAACTTGATCCGAATTCCGAAAACTACCCATTTTCGGTAAAACCGGAAAAGCCGATAACTCTTCAGAAAATGGCAGATATCTTCAAAGATTATTATGAAGGAACCGATTTTGATATGACCAAAAATATGACCGTTACCGATAAAAACGGAAAAACAATCATCTCACCTTTAGCCAACCCCCAGATGCCTTACGATGCAAACCTGCTGCATAAAATTAACGGAGGCTGGGGCTGGCGTGGCGAACGCACCATTGCCCGTTGGTACACCATGTATGCAACCATTATTCAGTGCCGCGACTGGCTTCCGAACCCGATCGGAGGAGTGGTTTGGATGGCTATGGATAATGTTCAAACTTCGGTATATGTACCTATATACTGCTCGGTAACAGATTTACCCGAATCTTACAAAACAGACGGACGCCGTACAGGATTTAGTCGCAAATCGGCATGGTGGGCATTTAATTACCAGGGAACACTTGCAATGCAACGTTGGGGCGATATGCGTAAAGATGTGGAAAAAGTATGGAATCCCTGGCAAACGAAACTTTTTGAAGATCAAAAACGTATCGAAACAGAAGCATTAAAGCTTTACGACCCCCAAAAGCCGCAGAAAACTGTCTCTTTTCTTACAAAATATACGATGAACGAAGGCTCCAAAGCAGTAGAAAAAGCTTGGGAATTTGGTGACTTTCTGTTTACGAAATATGATGAGCTTTGGTAATCAACAAGCTGATTTTATAATATTTAGTCTTTAAAACGGTGAATAACTCTTAAACGGTTTTCACCGTTTTCGTTTACATACGGTTCCTTGATTATTTCTGCATCCGGACAAATTTTGTTATTGAGGTAAATCCCCAGTAAAAACGAAATCAGTACCATTAGTAAAACTATTCCCATTAAAATGAGATTAAACACTCCCGTTTCCTCTGTATTTAAATTTAAAATAAGGATTGTGCCTGATAAAACGGAAACAAAAGCTCTTACGGCAATCCATGAGTAGTATTTCGTTTTATAATTAAACACCCCGTAAATAAAGAGGGCATCAATTCCCAAACCTACAAAACTCAATGCAAAAAGATCAATAATTGCAGTTGCAATTAAAATTGTTAATAGAATTGTATTTAGTCCACCCCATTTTTGCTTTGCTTTTAAAGTAGGGGTGTTTTCAACTATTTCAGCAATTGTTATACGTTCATGATACTCCTCAACTAACTTATCATACATTTCCTGTCTGCTCATTCCTTGTTTGGAAAGTTGGGTTGCTTCCTTGCAGATTTGCTTCTTATCGTTACTATTCAACATAATATTAAAGTTATTATGCAAAAATAGTAAATATCCATTATTTTCTCATATTTATTTCTTCTCCGATTTTTTTTTCAAAGAATCAGAAATAATTGAACAGAGCATATAGGAAAGACAAAAGAAAACGTAATTACTTCTTTAAGAGAAATATTTGATGTGATCTTCTATTTACTTAAAACAGGCTGTCAGTAGTGAATGTGACCATTAGATTTTCCAGAGAGGATGCTCGTTTATTACTATTTTACCAAATGGAAAAATGATGGGACAATAGAAATGATTCATGAATTACTCAGAGATATGACTCGTAAAAAACAAGGAAATTTTATTAGTGGACTATTTAACAGAAAAATCTGAATACAATTTCTCAAAGAAGCGATTAAAATTAGTGGCAGAGGGAGAGGTTCTTTTTTATTGGTTTCACACAATCAACGTACTGTTTCCTACTAATATATAAGAAATCCATCCATCCTTTTTTTACAAATTTTTTGGTCTATTACCTGTTCAGCACAAGTCTGGCTAACAATAGTTGCCATTCCTTAAGGGGAAAAAGTAACAGTTTTTCATGGCATTTTTTCGAGAAACAATAGGGTCTCAACCAAGTCTGAATGTAAATTATCCCAGATTTAATGAGTTTTTATTTGTAAATAATGGTTTTAACCGTAAATTTGAATCTTCGGTATTACCCGAAGTGAAGCGAAGGAACGTTATGTAACCGTTTGAGTCGTCCTAAAAATGCCTCCACAAAAAGAAGTAGATATGTATAAAAATGAACATGCAGATTGTGATAGAAAACAAAGGCGAGATCACTAGGCTTAAAGAGCTTCAGAAAGAGATAGAACAACTTAAAAAACTGCTGATAAAGAAAGACTTAGCCCAGCTGGCGAAACACTACAATTTGATATTATAATTAAAATATCAAAAAATAAGAGTTGTTGTTTTTATTGATGTATTTTATTAATTCAGGTTAAATTATGGCTAGACTTTATTTATCAGGATATTGCAAGAACGAGAGAATCATAGGAATAAGTGATATTGAAAAAATTATTAGTAAATATGGATTTATTCTTGATTTTAAAATGTTTTCAGACATTTCTATAAGTATGATTATTGAGATTGAAGAATCTAAAGTTGATTCATTATTCAGTGATTTGAAAAATTATATGAATATGAATGATTTTGAAACCCTAAATACAGATTCAAAAAAGGAGTGCACTGTTTTTCTAAATGTGACATTTTCAAAAGGGACAGGTAATTTGAGAATAGAAATGCCTGCTGTACCAGGTTGATTTTTAATATTATGCAAAAATGGCCGTTGCTAAAACATATAGAGCGATAGCCCTAAAGTTCGCTTAAAGAAACCCGATTATACGAGAAAAGTATCGATTTTTTGGGTTTATGCAAACTGTTGGCAGCAAGACAAGGGGAAATATGGAAAATAAAATTAAAAATAGTATGATTAAAAATTAGGAATTCCAATCTGTGCTTTAGGTTTGATTTTTATAACATCATGCACGACTTATCTAATACCAGTCGATAGTTTTAAAAAACAATTCGCTGGAATAGATTCAACAAGACTTAAACTTGTAAACGTAATTGGACCAATTGGAGAAACTTACAGTTATTTAGCAAATCCGTTACAGATAATTAAGTGTGTTGATAAAAAAGGAAATCCATTTGAATTGATTAACAGCCCCTCAATTGAGATTTGGTTTACCTATGGAGACAAGAATAATCGGACAATTTATTACTTCGATAGAATTTATGTAAATGATAGTTGCGTTGTTGGTGTACAATCAAGATTTATATCTCCGATTAAAAAGACTATCCCAATAAATAGTCGTTCCTTATTAACATTCAGCTGTTTATAATGTTAATAAGGAACGACTACTTATGGCAAGCCAGGCAGATAATGATTCCAGGCCTGTCTTGCATGGCTGTTGATCACATGAAGATGAGTATTTCTCTTCGTTTTGATTGCGTGAACTGGTTTTGGGAGGTAATTATGTAATAATTTGATTATCGGATATTTAGTTCGGTAATCGGTTGTTTTCCCGTTCTATCGCTATTGAGATGAATACAAATTTCTTCAGATCATTTCTTTTGATACTTTAGTGTGAGAATCCCCCGGTGGCAAAAACAATTGCCGACCAGTTATATGCGCATTTTTAGATGTTTTCTCTTTTTCAAAAATTCATCCCAATGCATCTGGATTCAAATTGAATTTACCTACCTTTGCGCCTGCATTCTAAACATTTTAAGAGCAATTTGAATATGAGAAAGCTATTTTTCTTTCTAAGCGTGATAGCATTACTGGCATCATGCAGCAGGGAAATAAAGGAAGTTACGGAAACGTATCCTGATGGGAAGCCTAAATTGGTTACATGGTACAAAGATGTAGAGGGGGTAAAGGTGAAGAAGCGTCAGACAGGATATTATCAAAGTGGAGAAGAACGGTTTAAAGGAGGTTTTGAAAATGGAAAACCAGCAGGAGAGTGGGAATTCTGGTTTGAAAACGGTAAAACTTTTGCTGAAGCAAAATACGATCAAAAAATTGATAAGCAAAGCTGGAAATTTTGGAACGAAAACGGTGGCCGTATTTTAGACGATTCCTATACCGTTACTGTTCAGGGATTTTATCCGGATCTTACTCCAAGTCAGGCTGTTTTTTTCAAAGGAGAAGGAAGAGCTGCTACTAACATATTCTTTTATCCAAATTTTAAATCGCAGATGGATGGAGCCAGTGAAAATGGAAAACGTACAGGACGATGGGTCTATTTTTATGAAAATGGAAATAAATGGAGTGAAGGATTTTTTGTAAACGACATCAACGACAGCACTCGTACTGTTTGGTATGAGAGTGGTGCAAAACGCTACGAAGGAAAGTATAAACTTGGGATAGAAGTTGGCCTGTGGAAGTTCTGGGATGAAAAAGGAACGTTAGTGAAAGAGATAAACTACGATACTATACCGTTAGATAAAAGGATTAAGCAGTAAGAGTCATCTTAACATGCTCAACACCGGCTTCGAGAAAGTGTTCGCCCACTGTTTCGAAGCCGTTGTCTTTATACCAGTCCACCACGTAGATCTGTGCATGTAGATATATCTCTTTTTCCATAGGTAAAAGATCGGCAAGTATATGGTCCAGAATCAATTGTCCGTAATAATTACGACGTTCTGAGGCTATTACAGCAAAACGTTCCAGTCGAAGACCCTCTTCTGTTTCGCGCCAGCGTGCGGTACCGACTGCTTTATTATCGATAAATAACAGGTAATGTTGCGCAACTTCGTCAAACTCATCCAGTTCAAGGGTAGAGTCAACATGTTGCTCGTTTACAAATACTTCCGTACGAACGCTGTGTGCAAGAGCTAAATTTTCCTTGTCACTTCCTTTGAATGAAATGATCTCAACCATAGTGCTTTAGTTTTTAATAATCTTTTGGCTTAATATCCCTTTTGCTGTTTTTACTTTTAAAATATAGATCCCCTTTTCAAGCCGTTGTAAAGATATAGATTTCTCTGCAATGCCATTTACAGGATTAACAATTTCTTCATATAGTTTGTTGCCAAGACCATCAAATAATTCAAGTTCTACACTTTCTTCAACACCTGTTAACCGAAAGAATATCTGGTTCGAAGCTGGGTTTGGATGAAGTCTGATTTCGGAATATATGAATGAAATAATTTTTCTTAGTCAGGAAGAAATAAAAGAGAAGACTGTTTTAAGTAAAAAACAGTCTTCTCTTTAGTGTTTTAAGAAATGAAGTATTACTGTATCAGAACCTTTGTGGTTTTAGATTGAATTCCATTTTGTAAACGGATGAGATAAATTCCTGTTGGGAGTTGTGAAACATCAAATGCGTTGATGTATTCACCATCATTTGATTGGTAAACCTTTTGTTCAATCATCACTTGTCCGATTTCATTCAAAATCTGTACCGTGAATATTTTCATGCTGGATTTAAATACAATCGTAAAGTTCTGGTGTGCAGGATTTGGATAAACTTTCAGATTTTCAACTATTTCAGCCTCTTTTATTCCAATATTTGATACATGAACAGTATCCTGAAAATCATCAGAACCACATTGATTTGTTGCTGTTAAAATAACGGTGTAGGTTCCTGTTACAGAATAGGTATGGTTTGGATTTATCTGGGTTGAGTTGGTAGAATTATCTCCAAATACCCAATTGTAAGTACTTGCATTCGTAGAACTATTGATAAAGCTTACATTCATACCGTTTGTCGTATTCGTGAAATATGCTACAGGTAATGGTCGAACCACAACCTTTACACTATCGTTTGCTACACTTGTCCAGCTTGCATCACTAACAGAAATAAGCCTATACGTAGTAGTTGTTACAGGGCTTACGATCAGGGAATAAGGTGAAGTTGTAATATTGTTGATGTTCAGATTGGTAACACCATTGTTGTAGCTTACACTCCATGGAGCCGTACCTGTGAGTTGAATTTTCAGTGTATCATTTACGCCTGGACAAATTGAGTCGAGGGTATTGAGAAATTCTGCAATTGGAAGAGGAGTAATCGTTACAGTTAAAGAGTCGGAAGAGCTACTGCTACCACATGAATTCTGAGCAATTACACTTATTTTTACAATTCCTGTAAAATTGTTTGTCCAGTCTACAATTGCGGAGGTAGTATTTCCTGAAACAGTTCCTGCTGCTAAAGGTGTGATGTTCCATGTGTAAAATGTTGCATTAGTTCCTGTAGTTGTGTAATTTGAATTTGGACTGTTTTGGCTAAGGCTGGCAGGACCGGTTGGTATTGTTGGTTGCCCCGGAAGAGCCTGAATAGTAACAACTAAAGAGTCAGAAGAGATGCTTGTTCCACAACTGTTACTTCCGATTACAGAAATTTTTACAATTCCGGTGAAAGCGTTGTCCCAGTCAACAGTTACTGATGATGAATTTCCTGTAATAGTCCCGGCCGAAGCAGGATAAATACTCCAATTATAGGAAGTAGCATACAATCCACCTGATGTTGTATACGTTGTACTTGGGCTGTTTTCACACAAAGTAGTTACTCCAGTGGGTGTTGCCGGCATTAATGGCATAGGACTGATTACAATATCAAGAGAGTCTGATGATATTCCAGTACCACAACTATTCTGACCTTTCACCGCAATTTTAGCAGTACCTGAGAAAGCCGCATTCCAGTTGATGGTAGCAGAAGCAGTTGTTCCAGAGATTGTTCCGGCAGTTGAAGGATAGATGCTCCAAACAAAAGCAGAGGCATTTGTGCTGCCTGTAGTGCTAACACCAGAAGTGGCAGTACCCTGACAAACAGGAGAAGTTCCGGCAGGAGTAGCAGGTTTTAAAGGCAATGGATTCAGTGTAACGGATAAAGAATCCGAAGACACACCCGTACCGCAGGTATTTGTTCCTTTTACCGAGATCTTCACAATACCGCTGAACGTATTGTTCCAGTCGATAGAGACAGTGGTTCCGGAACCAGAAACAGAACCAGCTGAAGCCGGAGTAATGCTCCAAATGTAAGAGGAGGCAAATGTACTTCCGGTAGTTGAATAGGAAGTGTTTGCATTATTTTCGCACAAAACCGTTGAACCAGTTGGAATTCCGGGTTTTGCAGGTAAAGCATTGATGTTTACAGTTAAAGAATCGGACGAGATACTGTTACCGCAAGAGTTCATTCCGATAACCGAGATTTTAACTATTCCGGTAAAGGAGTTATTCCAGTCAACAATAGCCGAAGTGGCAGAACCGGAGATAGTTCCTGCTGAAGTTGGATAGATACTCCAAGTGTAAGAGGAAGCATTCGTACTTCCCGCCGTTGAATAGGAAGTATTGGAGCTGTTTTCGCATAAAACGGTAGAACCGGTAGGAGTAGCAGGCTTCAGAGGAAGAGGCGTGATAACAATCGAAAGAGAATCGGAAGCAACACTCATACCGCAACTATTCTGCCCTTTCACCGCAATTTTAGCAGTACCTGAGAAAGCCGCATTCCAGTTGATGGTAGCAGAAGCCGTCGTTCCAGAGATCGTTCCGGCAGTTGAAGGATAGATGCTCCAGACAAAAGCAGTAGCATTGGTACTTCCACTTGTAGTAACCATTGATGAAGCAGTACCCTGACAAACAGGAGACGTACCGGCAGGAGTAGCAGGTTTTAAAGGCAATGGATTCAGCGTAACGGATAAAGAATCCGAAGACAGACCCGTACCACAGGTATTTGTTCCTTTTACCGAAATCTTCACAATACCGCTGAACGTATTGTTCCAGTCGATAGAGGCAGTAGTTCCTGAACCAGAAACAGAACCAGCCGAAGCCGGAGTAATGCTCCAAATGTAAGAGGAGGCAAATGTACTTCCGGTAGTTGAATAGGAAGTGTTTGCATTATTTTCGCACAAAACCGTTGAACCAGTTGGGATTCCGGGTTTTGCGGGTAAAGCATTGATGTTTACGGTTAAAGAATCGGACGAGATACTGTTACCGCAAGAGTTCATTCCGATAACCGAGATTTTAACTATTCCGGTAAAGGAGTTATTCCAGTCAACAATAGCCGAAGTGGCAGAACCGGAGATAGTTCCTGCTGAAGCCGGATAGATACTCCAGATATAAGAGGAAGCATTCGTACTTCCCGCCGTTGAATAGGAAGTGTTGGAACTGTTTTCGCATAAAACAGCAGAACCGGCAGGAGTAGAAGGTTTCAGTGGTAACGGACTGATTGCAATCGAAAGAGAATCGGAAACAACACTCATACCGCAACTATTCTGCCCTTTCACCGCAATTTTAGCAGAACCTGAGAAAGCTGCATTCCAGTTGATGGTAGCAGAAGCCGTCGTTCCAGAGATTGTTCCGGCCGTTGAAGGATAAATGCTCCAAACAAAAGCAGAGGCATTTGTGCTGCCTGTAGTGCTAACACCAGAAGTGGCAGTACCCTGACAAACAGGAGAAGTACCGGCAGGAGTAGCAGGTTTTAAAGGCAATGGATTCAGCGTAACGGATAAAGAATCCGAAGACAGACCCGTACCACAGGTATTTGTTCCTTTTACCGAGATCTTCACAATACCGCTGAACGTATTGTTCCAGTCGATAGAGGCAGTAGTTCCTGAACCAGAAACAGAACCAGCCGAAGCCGGAGTAATGCTCCAAATGTAAGAGGAGGCAAATGTACTTCCGGTAGTTGAATAGGAAGTGTTTGTATTATTTTCGCACAAAACCGTTGAACCAGTTGGGGTTCCGGGTTTTGCGGGTAAAGCATTGATGTTTACGGTTAAAGAATCGGACGAGATACTGTTACCGCAAGAGTTCATTCCGATAACCGAGATTTTAACTATTCCGGTAAAGGAGTTATTCCAGTCCACGATAGCAGAAGAGGCAGTTCCAGAGATAGTCCCGGCTGAAGTTGGATAGATACTCCAGATATAAGAGGAAGCATTCGTACTTCCCGCCGTTGAATAGGAAGTATTGGAGCTGTTTTCACATAAAACAGCAGAACCGGCAGGAGTAGCAGGCTTCAGAGGAAGAGGCGTGATGACAATCGAAAGAGAATCGGAAGCAACACTCATACCGCAACTATTCTGACCTTTCACCGCAATTTTAGCAGAACCTGAGAAAGCTGCATTCCAGTTGATGGTAGCAGAAGCCGTCGTTCCAGAGATCGTTCCGGCAGTTGAAGGATAGATGCTCCAGACAAAAGCAGTAGCATTGGTACTTCCACTTGTAGTAACCATTGATGAAGCAGTGCCCTGACAAACAGGAGACGTACCGGCAGGAGTAGCAGGTTTTAAAGGCAATGGATTCAGCGTAACGGATAAAGAATCCGAAGACAGACCCGTACCACAGGTATTTGTACCTTTTACCGAAATCTTCACAATACCGCTGAACGTATTGTTCCAGTCGATAGAGACAGTAGTTCCTGAACCAGAAACAGAACCAGCCGAAGCCGGAGTAATGCTCCAAATGTAAGAGGAGGCAAATGTACTTCCGGTAGTTGAATAGGAAGTGTTTGTATTATTTTCGCACAAAACCGTTGAACCAGTTGGGATTCCGGGTTTTGCAGGTAAAGCATTGATGTTTACGGTTAAAGAATCGGACGAGATACTGTTACCGCAAGAGTTCATTCCGATTACAGAAATTTTCACCACACCGGTAAAGGAGTTATTCCAGTCCACGATAGCAGAAGAGGCAGTTCCAGAGATAGTCCCGGCTGAAGCCGGATAGATACTCCAGATATAAGAGGAAGCATTCGAACTTCCCGCCGTTGAATAGGAAGTATTGGAACTGTTTTCACATAAAACAGCAGAACCGGCAGGAGTAGCAGGCTTCAGAGGAAGAGGCGTGATGACAATCGAAAGAGAATCGGAAGCAACACTCATACCGCAACTATTCTGACCTTTCACCGCAATTTTAGCAGAACCTGAGAAAGCTGCATTCCAGTTGATGGTAGCAGAAGCCGTCGTTCCAGAGATTGTTCCGGCCGTTGAAGGGTAAATGCTCCAAACAAAAGCAGAGGCATTTGTGCTGCCTGTAGTGCTAACACCAGAAATGGCAGTACCCTGACAAACAGGAGAAGTTCCGGCAGGAGTAGCAGGCTTTAAAGGCAATGGATTCAGCGTAACGGATAAAGAATCCGAAGACATTCCGGTACCACAGGTATTTGTTCCTTTTACCGAAATCTTCACAATACCGCTGAACGTATTGTTCCAGTCGATAGAGACAGTAGTTCCGGTACCAGAAACAGAACCAGCCGAAGCCGGAGTAATACTCCAAATGTAAGAGGAAGCAAATGTACTTCCGGTAGTTGAATAGGAAGTGTTTGCATTATTTTCGCACAAAACCGTTGAACCAGTTGGGGTTCCGGGTTTTGCGGGTAAAGGGCTGATCGTAATTGTAAGCGAATCCGAAGCAATACTACTTCCACAGTTATTTGTTCCTTTTACGGAAATTTTTGCAGTTCCTGAAAATAAATCATTCCAGTCAACACTTATTGTCATTCCACTGCCCGAAATTACCCCTGCAGTTGCCGGATTGATGCTCCATTCATAGGTAGATGAATATAAGCTGCCGGCACTTGAATAGTTTGTATTTGAGGCATTTTGGCATAAAGTAGTTGTTCCGGCAGGAGTTGCAGGTTTAAGTGGCAGTGGGTTGAGTGTAATACTTAATGTGTCGGAGGGCGTTCCTGTACCGCAATTATTTACTCCTTTTACACATATTTTCGCTGTTCCTGTAAACGTATTGTTCCAGTCAACTGTTGCGGAGTTTGAATTACCATTGATTGTTCCTGCTGATACAGGCAAAATAGTCCATATATAAGAGGTAGCATACTGGCATCCACTTGTTGAATAATCAGTATTCGCATTGTTTTGACAGAGTAACGATGACCCAACCGGAGTTATAGGTTTAGTTGGTAATGTACTGATTGTAAGGTTTGAACCATTGTCAGAGCCAATTATTGCAGGGTTTGAACTGATAACTCTGATTTTATAATGTGTTCCGGGGGTTAAATTTCCAGGAAGAGTAGCAGAGATTGAACCGGATGTTGTTGCAGTTAAAGATCCGATTGTTATCGGATTTGAAAATAAACCTGACGTATCAGACAGTTGTGCAGTAAACAGATTTCCTGCAGCCATTGTTCCGGAAGTTACATAAGGGACATTCAGATTTTGTCCTGAGCAAAATGGGCTGCCTGAAATTGTTCCTGTAGATAAGGTAATCAGTCCAAAAAGCTTAATATTCCCAGAAATCAGGTTTGCACTGATGTTTGCATAGCTGCTGTGGATAAATTCAAGAGCTACCGGAGAATTTGCAAAACTTAAGTTGGTTTGACTACCGGGGGTTCCAATCAGATTGAATTTGATTGTAAACAATATGGCAGAATCAGCCAAAGATTGTCCTAGCAATGCCTGATCGTACCATGAAAAGCTGAGTTTGCCTGATGCAACCTGAGATGTTCCAAAGCTGTTGGCATCCATTCCATTTACTCCAAATTGTTGAACTGAAATGAAAGAAGCAATTGTTGGGTCAAACTGAATGGTTCCCTGAGCAGAGATCATACTGATGAAATTTTTAACCCGAACCGGAATTTCAACCTGACCTCCGTTTACCCCGTTTACGCTGTCAATTCGTAATGTCAGATTTGCAGGTACTGGCGTTGATGTGATTATGATCTTACCGGATTGGGTTGTAACAGGGACTGTAGCTAAGGAAGTATTAATAAATTCAAGAGCTACCGGGCTTCCGGAAAAACCAACGGTTGAGTAATCTCCCGAATTCCCCATTAATGTAAATTTTATAGCAAAAAGTACGGATGAATCGGCTAGTGTAACGCCATTTAGTGTTGCATCCGACCATGAAAACATTACTTTTCCGGAAGATGTCTGACTTAATCCAAAATCACTCGAAAGCATACCGGGAAGACCGATATTTTCAATAGAATTAAAGCTTATAACGGCAGGGTTAAATGTTACAGTCCCCTGAGCGGAAACCATCTGTGAAAATTGCTTTACACGAACAGGTAAGATAATCTGGGATCCACTTAATCCTGAGGCTGTATCTGCAAATAACTTTAGTGAGGTTACCGGATTTGTACCGGGAATAAAAACTTTTCCGCTTACCGAAGTTACACTCACTGTATTGTAAGATGCGTCAATAAATTCAATGGGTGTAGGATTGCTGGTAAAAGAAATTGCTGATTGCTGTCCTGCAGAACCAATAACATCAAATTTCAGAGCAAAGAGTATGGATGAATCAGCCAGACTTTGTGCAGTCAGGTTTGCATCGTACCAGGTAAAGGTTAGTTTACCATTGTTTACCATCGATAATCCGAAATTACCACTATTCATCCCGGGTAATCCATAGGTTGTTATAGATGAAAAACTTACGATTGCCGGATTGTATTCTATTGTTCCCTGTGCCGAAACAATATTCTGAAAGTTTTTTACCCTGACCGGAACCACAATTTGGGTTCCGGGAGCAATGGCTGTTACAGAGTCAATCTTCACAATTACACTGCCGTTTGCTGATTCTATTCCACAAAAAGATGTGAGAAGTAACAGAATTAAACTGGCAACTATATTGGCAAATTTTTGTTTCATAAATTTTGTATTGAGCATTTAATCAATAATTTATCTTGTAATTGTGAGCTTTCTCATACTTTGAAAATTACCGGCTTTCATTCGGATAAAATAGGTTCCGTTGCTCAATTGTTTTTGCTGAACGTTGGTTCCATTCCAAATGAGCTTATTTCTTCCTGCAGGATAAATAGTTGATGTTGAATATATTTCTTCTCCGATAGTGTTATAAATAGCAAATTCAACTTTTTGTTCTGTCGGAATTCTGAAGCTAATTTCGGTAGAGAGTGTAAATGGATTTGGATAGTTTTGATCGAGGCAGTAACCCTGATTTTCTTGTTCTTCAATTCCAATAGCAGAATTTATTACCAGCGGTGAAGTTAGCTCAAATTCGGGATTAAGTGAATTCAACTGCCAGTTAAATCCTTCGGAACGCGTTAAGCTTGAGTTTAGTTTGATGTTGGCCAAATCTCCTTGAATTCCAATTACTTTAAAAACAAGTTCAAAAAGGGTTGTTCCATCATTCAGCGTAATACCAGAAGCAAGCTCAGTACTCCACATTACAGCAAGTTTCCCTGCATTGGCTTGTTGATTTCCGAAATAGTTTTCCAAAGCAACGTTATTCATATTTTGAAGCTCAAGAACTGCGGGATTCCAGTTTAAAGTGTACTGATATCCACTTATCTGATTGAAATCTTTTACTTTGATCGGGATAACGATTGTGCTTCCGGTTGAAACATTCATCCCGTCAGTGTAGAAATTCAATATACCCGAAGAAGATTTTGAAATAGTATTACTCCAGCTATTATTGACGTCACCGAGTTTCATTCCAATAAAATCAAGATTTCCGCTTGTAAAAGCATTGTTGATGATTCTGCTTTCGCTGAACGGAAATGGATTTCCCGGATTCGGAAAACTCAAATCAGAGCCTGCAAATGCCCAAAGTTTATTTCCGGGGAAGAAATTGCTGGTGTGCAAGATCATTCTGCGCGTTAAGATGATATCCATGGTGGTAACAGAACCGCTTTGATTTACGTCGGCCGCAATAACTTTGTACGGAGAATTAAACGGAGCAACGTTCAGTATATGGCGTTGCATCAGGATGATATCGAGGGTTGAAATACCGTTATCCGGTACACTATCGTTGTTTTTAGAAGGAGAAATAGTATAACTGTTTGAAGCTGTTACATCGAAAGAGTATAATCCGTTTGATGTTGTTACCATATTCTGGTTTCCGGTAGCTCCTGAAAGCGTTAATGCCACACCTTTAATTGCCTGATTATCTTCTGATTTTACTTGTCCTGAGATTGTTGCCATTGAGGTAGCATTTGCAACACTTACGGTTACGCTGGCAGAAGGGCTTTCACATCCGAAAACGGTCGCTTTTACAAAATAAGTACCATCTAACGCAGAAGTTGCATTTGCAATAACAGGATTTTGTATAGAAGATGTAAATCCGGTGGTGCTGGTCCATGCATAGGTTGCGTTTGGAATAGTTGAGGCTGTGAGTAATAGCGAGCCATTAAGCGGTACCGGAGAATTGCTTCCGGCAGTTGGTACCGCCGGTATTTGGTTTACAACAACATTTACAGGTGTTGAATATGCCGGACAACCGTTGCCTCCTAAAACTCTTACAGCATAGCTTCCGGAAGTATTTACAGTGATTGATTTAGAGATTTCATCATTTGGTATCCATTGATTTCCTGATTGATAACTTGATGTAAGTGTAACGTTGCCACCTGCACAGAATGTAGTTGGTCCATTAGCTGTTACCAACGGATTTGCCGGTGAAGGCAACACTGTTACCACAACAGGTGTTGAAGAAGCGGAACAGCCGTTCCCTATTGTAACAGAGTAAGAACCGCTATTTTTTATGGTAATGGATGGTGTGGTTAAATTGCCCGGATTCCAGATGTTTCCGGTGAAAATACTGGAGGTAAGAATAACGCTGTCACCTGCACAGAATGTTGTTGATCCACTGGTAGTTACGGCTGGTGCAGCAGATAATGGCGTAACGGTTACATTTACCGGATTTGAAGTGGAAGAGCATCCGTTAGCATCCGTGTAAGTTGCAGTATATGAACCAGTGTTGCCCGCGTTGATGTGCTGAGTAGTTTGCCCGTTCGGCAGCCATTTATTTCCGCTTGCATAGCTCGAAGAAAGCTGAACACTGTTTCCGGAACAAATTTGCGTTGAACCGTTTGCCGTAATTACCGGAGCTGTTGGTAAAGGATTTACCGTTACAACTTTAGGTGCAGATGTAGAAGAACAACCACTACCATTGTTTACAGAAACAGTGTAACTTCCTGAATTGTACACCGTAATTGATTGTGTGGTCATTCCATTCGACCAGAGATTACCACTGTTGCTGTTTGATGTCAGCATAATAGAATCTCCCATACAGAATGTAAGCGGTTTATTTGCCGTAATTGTAGCGGAAACAGCTTGAGTAATGGAGAATGAAGCATCACTTAAATCGTAAATTGCATTATTCACTCCATCTTTTACACGGATGATACAATTATTTGAACTTATATTCGGGACATTCCAATTGTAACTGTTTGAAGTGGTTGTATAGTTTGAGGCAATAGTATTCCAGCTAGTTCCGCCATTTACCGAATATTCGAGGACATAGTTTTGAGATGTTCCGCTGTTGGTCCAGTTGATGGTATAAGGAGCACAACCCGAAATTACTTCACCACCATTAGGATTAGTAAGTGTGATGACCTGCTGTGCAGATGTAATGGTGAAAACATAATCACTCTTATCTGTTTTACAGTAACTTACGTTATCTGTAACCCGAACCATGCAGTTTGAGGAAAGGGTTGAAGGAACAGTCCATGCATAAGTTCCATTGGTTGTGTAGTAATTAAATGCAATATTTGTCCATGTATTTCCTCCGTTGGTTGAGTAATCGATGTCATAATAGTTGGAAGTTCCATCAGCTGTCCATTTTATGTTATAGGTAGTTCCGGCCTGAATACTTCCTCCAAAGTTTGGTTGTAATAGAGTGATTGTAGGTGAGATCGTAAATGTACTATCACTTACATCAACTTTTATAGAGTTATCATAGTCTGTTACTCTCACCAAACATTGATTAGAAGGTGTATTCGGGATAGACCATGAATAGGTTACGTTAGCATTGCTGTTTGTGTAATTGCTTGTGATTGAAGTCCAGCTTGCCCCGTTATTGATAGAGTAATCAATATTATATCTCGAAGAAGTTCCAGCAGCCCAGGTTATCGTTGATTGAGTACATCCTCTCCAGCTTGCAGCACCATTATCGCCATTGGGTGATGTGATGCGGATAGTGGGCGAAAGTTTAAAAACAACATTGCTCATATCGTTTACAGCGGTATTCCCGAATTCGCTGACGCGAACCAAACATTTGGTTAATGGGTTGTCAGTTTGAGGGATTGTCCAGGTGTAGGAACCATCATTCGGCGTTACCGAAGCAATCATATTCCAACTTTGTCCACTGTCCGCAGAATATTCGATTACAACATTGGTTGTAAGGAAAGTGGCACTGGACCATGTAATATCGTGGCTTTCGAATTCGTACCATGTTTCAGTTCCATTCGGACTGATCACTGTTGGATTTGCTGCGATAATGCGGAAAGTATTGTTACTCAGATCGTTTTTACAGGTATTGTCGGCATCTTCTATTTTTACCAGACATGTAGCAGAAGGTGTGTTTGGAACTGCCCACTGATAGGATGTTCCGGTTGTGTAATAATCTGTAACAATTGTATTCCAGGTATTTCCTGAATTGGTTGAATAGTAGAGATTATAGTAATTGGAAGTATTGGAAGCAGCCCAGTTTATTGTATTTGGAGTTGAACTCACCGATGAAATAGTTGCAGCCCATCCTGAACTTATAGAGCTTCCGTCCGACGACCAGCGGAAGGTCAGTTGTCCGGTTGGATTGGATGCAATTATAGTGCCCGGAGAGTAACTGCTGTAATATGTTCCTATCAGAGAAGAAGAAGTGCTGGGACCATTGTAAATATATAATACATCGTTTGAATTATATGTGCTAAAGCTGGTAAACTCAAATTTTAGCATATTACCCGGAATTTCCGGAGTAAAGGTTTTTACATAATATTCGTTGTAACTATAATTTCCTGAAGAGCCACCTGCATCATAAAAATATCCAGATGAAGTTGTTACTGCTACATTCGACATGTTGTAGGAACCTGCATTCGCATTGGCTCCTACTGTCGATTGCCACTGTTCTCCACCGTTAGGTGTAAATAAGATAATGTCATTCGTATTCGTAATAGTGAAATAAGCATCGCTCAGATCAAATTTTGATGAATTATTTGCATCCGATACGCGAATAAGACAATTTGATGAATTCAGATTTGGAATAACACTCCATGAATAAGTATTTGTGATAGATGTTGAGTAATAGTTGTTTACAATACTGTTCCAGGTAGTTCCATTATTGGTTGAATATTCAATTTTGTAATAATTGGAGGTGCCACCGGCAAACCACGTAATATCGTATGAACGACATCCATACAAAACTTCTCCACCATTTGGAGCAGTTATGGTAACATGGGGTTCTATTACAAAAACAGCATCACTTTGATCTGCGTTGCAGGAAATATTTTTATCTTCTACCTTGATTAACGCAGTATTAGAAGGGGCATTGGGAACGCTCCAGTTATACGTGCCGCCCGAAGTACTCGTGGTAATTGCAGTCCAGTTTATTCCATTATCTGTTGAATAATATAGTTTTACGGCTGTTGTTGGTCCGCTTGTTGTATATTTGATTTGTTGAGTAGTTCCTACTTTCCAGCTTTCGCCTCCATTGGGAGTAAGTAGTAATGCATTGGTTACCTGTGAAATACTAAAAGAGGCATCACTGATATCGGTTTTTGAAGGGGTAAATAAATCAGAAACTTTAATCCGGCAGTTGGTTGAAGAAACCGTGTTTGGCACAACCCATGTATAAGTACAATTTACAGCGGTAGTACTATAATCGCTTATGATTGTATTCCAGTTATTTCCTCCATCAGTTGAATATTGAATTAAATAGTGGTTATTTGTTGCACCAGCTGTCCATGCTATGGTTTTACTTTCACAACCCAGGAAGTTTTCTCCTCCGTTGGGCGAAGTAATGGTAATAAACGGAGCAAGTGTAAACACATTATCGCTGAGATCGAAATTTGCCGGATTATTTGCCTCGGCTACTTTTACCAATGCTTTGATTGAAGGTGTGTTCGGGATTGTCCAGCTATAACTTCCGCTGTTTGAAGTTGATGCAACAACTGGTAACCAGTTTGCACCAGAGTCGATAGAATAATCAATTTTTACATAAGATGACAAGAAACTACCAGAAGTCCATGTGATAGATTGTGTTTTTCCAGCTAACCATGTTTCTCCACCGTTTGGAGCGGTTAATTGGCGTGGTGCCGGAGTAATAGTGAATACAGCATTGCTCTGGTCGGTTTTACAGCTATTGCTATAATCTTCTACCTTTATCAGGCAGGTTGCTGAAGGTGAGTTTGGTAAGTTCCATGAGTAAGTGCCTCCTGATGTTGAACTTACAATATTAGTCCAGGTAGAGCCCCCATTCAGTGAATAATCAATTTTTACAGAAGAAGTAGAACCACTGGTTGCATAAAGAATATCATAGGTATTCCATCCTTGTATGATTTCGCCACCATTTGGAGCTAATACCTGAACATTAGATGTTTGTGTAAGGCTGAATGTTGAATCACTGATGTCTGATTTAGTAGCATCACCTGCATCCCGAACTCTGATTTTACAGTTCGGAAGTGAAATATTTGGCATAGTTGCCCAGGTATATGTTGCATTAGTTGAACTTGTTGAATAATTTGAAATAATTGTATTCCAAGATGTTCCGTTGTTGGAAGTATAATCAATATTGAATACACCGGAAGTTCCTCCGGTAGTCCAGCGAACCATGTAGTTGTTGCATCCTTCAAGTATATTTCCGCCATTCGGAGCTGTGACAGTGATGTATGGAAGTATCGAAAAAACGGCATCCGAAGAATCTTTCTGTACCGGATTACCAACTTCGCTTACCCGCACAAGACACTGATTTGAAGGAGTATTGGGTACTGCCCATGTGTAGGATCCATTGTTCGGGGTTGAAGCAATGATTGTATTCCAGCTTTGTCCGTTGTTGATGGAGTAATCTATGGAAACATTGGAAGTTAAATACGAAGCATTCGACCATGTGATGGTTCGTGATGTTCCGGCAAAAATAGATTCGCCACCATTGGGTGTTAACATGTAAGGTGTAGCTGCTACAATGGTAAAGTTCGCATTGCTGATGTCAAATTTACAGGTATTATCACCATCTTCTACCTTAATAAGGCAATTAGTTGAAGGCGTATTAGGAACGTTCCAGTTGTAGGTGTTGTTAGAAATACTGACATAATCGGCGATAGTGTTCCAGGTTGTACCATTATTTATGGAATAGTAAATATTGTAATATCCTGAAACATTGTTTGATGCCCAGGTGATATTTGTAGGAACAGGATTAACTACAGAAATTGTTGCTGCCCAACCTGTATAAGTATAACTATTTGAATTCCATACAAAAGTTAATTGTCCGGTTGGATTTGATGCAATAACCGTTCCAGGGCTATAACTGCTGTAATATGAGCCAATTAAAGGAGAACTTGTGCTGGGGCCGTTGTAAATGTATAGTCTGTCATTGGACGTATAGGTGTTAAAAGTGCTAAAGTCGAAGCGAAGCATAGCTCCGGGAATAGCTGGGGTGAACGTTTTGGTATAGCTTTCGTATGTGCTATAGTTGCCTGAGGAACCTCCCGCATCGTAAAAGTAACCAGATGAAGTTGTTACAGGTGTATTTGACATCAAATAAGAACCACCGGATGATGTAGATGTGATTGCTTTCCAGTTTTCGCCACCATTTGGTGTCATCAAAACAATGTTACTGGAAGCGACCATTGTGAAATTGACATCACTTACATCGGTACGTGCAGGATTGCTTACATCTGTGATTCTGATTAAACAATTGGATGACGATACATTAGGTAAAACACCCCAGTTATAGCTTGAATTAATACTGCTTGAACTATAACTGTTTATAATTGTATTCCAGCTTTGTCCATTGTTGGTAGAATACTCAATTTTATAGATACCACTGGTTCCTCCAGCTGTCCATGTAATAGATTGTGAATTACATCCGTAGAGATATTCACCTCCATTAGGTGAAGTAATGGTGATATGCGGAACAATGGTGAATACTGCATTGCTCTGGTCGAAATTACATGCATTTGTTTTGTCTTCAACTTTGACTAAAGCAGTTGTTGATATGGTATTGGGAATACTCCAGTTGTAATTTCCTCCCGAAGTACTCGAAGTAATTGCAGTCCAGTTTAATCCGTTATCGGTTGAGTATGATATTTTAGCAGTGGTTGTCGGGCCACTCAGTACATATTGAATAGGATAGGTGTTTCCTACTTTCCAGTTTTCACTACCATTTGGTGAATTCAATATTACATTATTGGTTCCGGTAATGGTAAATGAGCCATTACTTTGGTCAGTTTTGGAGGCATCAAACAAGTCGAAAACACGCAGAAGACATGTTACAGAAGTTACATTGTTTACAGTCCAGCTATAGGTGCAATTTGTAGCAGAGGTACTATAACTCTGGATAATTGTATTCCAACTGGTTCCGTTATCGGTTGAGTATTGAATGGTATATTGTCCGGAAGTAGCTCCTGCTGTCCATGATACTGTTTTAATTTCACAACCTAAATAATTTTCTCCACCGTTTGGTGACGTTAATGTAATGAAAGGCGCAAGCGTAAACACATTATCGCTGATATCGTAATTTGCGGGGTTATTCGTTTCTGATACCCTGACCAATGCTTTTACAGTAGGATTGTTTGGGAGTATCCAATTGTAACTTCCACTATTTGAGGTTGATGAGGTTATAGGTAGCCAGTTGGCTCCAGAGTCTATTGAATAGTCAATCTTTACATAAGATGATAAGAAACTACCGGCTGTCCATGTAATTGATTGGGTTTTTCCGGCTAACCATGTTTCTCCACCGTTAGGAGCAGTAAGTTGGCGTGCAGCGGGTATAATGGTGAATATAGCATTACTTTGGTCAGTTTTACAACTATTGCTGTAATCCTCAACTTTTATCAAACAGCTAGTGGCTGGAGTATTTGGAACAGTCCATGCGTAACTTCCTCCGGATGTACTCGTTGTAATGTTGTTCCATGTTGTTCCATTGTTCAGTGAGTAGTCAATTTTTACCGAAGAGGTAGTACCACTGGTTGAGTAGAGAATATTATATGTTCCCCATCCTTGCCATATTTCCCCGCCATTAGGTGTTAATACTTGGATATTTGATGTTTGGGTTAATGCAAAGCTTGAGTCACTGATGTCTGATTTTGTTATATCTGAAACATCACGAACCCGGACTTTGCAATTTGGCAACGAAACATTTGGCATGGTTGACCATGTATATGTTGCATTGGTTGAGCTTGTTGCATAAGATGAGTTTATCGCATTCCAGGTAATTCCATTATCGGAAGTATATTCAATAGCAAAAGTTCCTGAGGTTCCACCAGTTGTCCAGCGAATGGTGTAATTGTTACATCCTTCCAGAATGTTTCCTCCGTTGGGTGCTGTTACGGTGATGTAGGGAAGTATTGAGAAAACAGCATCCGAAGAGTCTTTTTGTACAGGATTTCCTAACTCGCTCACTCTAACCAGGCATTGTGTTGAAGGTGAATTTGGTACTGCCCATGTGTAGGATCCATTGTTCGGTGTTGAAGCAATGATTGTATTCCAGCTTTGACCGTTGTTGATGGAGTAATCTATGGAAACATTAGAGGTTAAATATGAGGCATTTGACCATGTAATGGTTCGCGAGGTTCCGGCAAAAATAGATTCACCACCATTGGGTGTTAACAAATACGGGGTTGCAGCAACGATGGTGAAGTTCGCATTACTTATATCGAATTTACAGGTGTTATCACCATCTTCAACTTTTATAAGACAATTTGTTGAAGGAGTGTTAGGAACGTTCCATGTATAGGTGTTGTTGGAAATACTGGTGTAAGATGCAATTGTATTCCAGCTTGTTCCGTTATTTAACGAATAGTAGATATTGTAATATCCTGAAACATTGTTCGATGCCCAGGTTATGTTTGTAGGCGTCGGATTAACAATAGAAATGCTTGCAGCCCAGCCTGTGTAGGAATAACTACTTGAACTCCATACAAAAGTTAATTGTCCTGTTGGATTTGAAGCAATAACCGTTCCCGGGCTATAACTACTGTAATATGTTCCAATGAGTGGAGCACTGGTATTTGGTCCGTTATAGATATATAACCTGTCATTGGAGTTGTAGGTGCTAAAAGTGCTGAAATCGAAACGAAGCATAGTTCCTGGAATAACCGGAGTAAACGTTTTGGTATAGCTTTCATATGAGCTATAGTTTCCGGAAGAACCACCTGCATCGTAAAAATATCCGGATGAGGTTGTTACGGGTGTATTTGACATTAAGTAAGAACTTCCGGATGATGTGGCGGTGATCGCCTTCCAGTTTTCGCCACCATTAGGCGACATAATTACAATGCTACTGGATGCTGCTAAGGTGAAATTTGCATCACTTTCATCCGTTCTGCTTGTATTGTTTACATCGGTTATACGTATCAAACAGTTTGATGATGAGATATTTGGAAGTACATTCCATGTATAGGAACTTGAAATAGAGGAAGAACTGTAGTTGTTAATAATTGTATTCCAACTTGTTCCATTATTGGAAGAATATTCTATCTTATAATTTCCACTAGTTCCTCCTGCAATCCATGAAATTGTTTGAGAACCGCATCCATACAAGTATTCTCCCCCGTTTGGAGAAGTAATGGTAATGTGAGGAACAACTGTAAAAACGGCATTACTTTGATCATAATTACAGGAGTTGGTTTTGTCTTCAACTTTGATTAATGCTGTAGCAGAAGGTGTATTCGGAACGCTCCAGTTATAAGTGCCACCCGAAGTACTAGAAGTTATTACAGTCCAGTTTAATCCGTTATCTGTTGAGTATGAGATTTTTGCTGCTGTTGTTGGCCCGCTTAGAGCATACTGTATGGGATAACTGTATCCGACTTTCCAGTTCTCAGCTCCGTTCGGGGAATACAGAACAACATTATTGGTTCCTGTTATTGTAAACGAACCATTACTTTGGTCTGATTTAGAGACATCAAACAAGTCGAATACCCGAATCATACAGTTGGAAGAGGTTACATTGTTTACAGTCCAGCTATAGGTACAATTTGTTGCAGACGTTTGGTAATTCTGAATTATAGTGCTCCAAGTCAGTCCATTATCTGTTGAGTATTGAATGGTATATTGCCCCGAGGTATTTCCTGCAGTCCATGCGATGGTTTTTACTTCACAACCCAGATAGTTTTCACCACCATTGGGCGAGGTTAAGGTAATAAAGGGTGCAATTGTAAATACCGCATCACTGTTATCTTTTGCTGTTGGATTTCCAACTTCTGATACTCTAACAAAGCAATTAGTTGAAGGAGAATTTGGTATAATCCATGTTTGGGAGCCATCGTTAGGTGTCGAAGTCAGAAAGGAGATCCAGGTTGCACCTGAGTCTATTGAATAATCTATGGCTACGTTCGTACTGGTAAATGTTGCATTGTTCCATGTAATGCTATGCGAAGTTCCGGCTATCCAACTCTCTCCGCCATTGGGAGATGTTACAGTTGGTTGAGCAGGACTGATAGCGAAAAGGTTATTGCTTTTATCTGTCATACAGGCATTGCTGTAATCGGTGACCTTTACCAATGCACTGGCTGATGGTGAATTTGGAACACTCCACGTATAGGTTCCGGAAGTTGTATTATAATTGGTGGTAATGGTCGTCCAGGTTGAACCTGCATTGAGCGAATATTCCAAATTGTAATAGTTGGAGGTTCCGGAAGCAGTCCAGGTAATCGTTTTTTGAGTTAATCCCTGCCAGCTTTCTCCTCCGTTTGGAGAATTTAAAACCAAAGGGCCAATTACCGTAAATACTGCATTACTTTGGTCACTAATTCCGGGATTGTTTGCATCATATACTCTGATAATGAAGTTTGTAGAAGAGATGTTGGGGACAGTCCAGGAATAATTTCCTTGTGTTGTATTGTAATAACTGGCGATAGAAGTCCAGTTTGTTCCTCCATTTGTAGAGTAGTCTATCGAATAATAATTTGAAGTTCCGGAAGCAGTCCATGTGATGTTTTTCACAACACAACCAGCCCATATCTCACTCCCATTGGGAGATGTAATAGTGATAGATTGCGCATTCACAGTAATCGTTGTGATAACGAGTATAAAAAAGGCAAATAATAATCTTTTCATGGCTATTATATTTTCAGGGGTATTAATATGTGCATGGATGTAACAGATTGCATTTAATATTTACATCCATGCCTTTTATTTACATTCGTATTACTTTCTGATAAACAGTTGTTTTGCTATTCCTGATTCGAATTAGATACGTTCCTGTTTTTATGGTCATTCCTTTATTATCAATTCCTTTCCAAACCAGGGTGTTGTTACCTTTCGGATATATTTTTCCTTCAGTGTAAACAATTTCCCCCAGTATATTCAAAATTGAAATTTCAACAGTTTCTTCTTGCGATAAGTTGAATTGTATATTTGTTTCCTCGCTGAATGGGTTTGGCCATGTTTTCAGGCTAATTCCTTCCGAATTGTTTATCGGATCCAGCCCGGTTGAACTGTTTATTGCTATAGAAGCATCGGTAGCATCTATCGGTAGTTCATTTAGTTGGTTGTCAAAAGCTATCGCATTCGTTATTGCAGACGAAACTCTAATTGTTTCATTTTGACTACTGTTGCCAATCACTTTTAGTTTCAAAATAAACACTACGGAACCATCTGCTAAAGTTTGTCCTGAAAGACTTTCGGTACTCCATAAAACAGCCAGCTTTCCTGCCGAAATAAAGTGAGTTCCAAACGTTCCGGATAGCGAAATATCTTGTGTTCCAATGTATTCAAATTGGTTTTCGTCCCATTGTAATGTGAATTGGAAACCACTTATATTGCTAAAATTCTTTACTCTAACAGGAATAGAAATAATATTACCTGTTTGAGCATTCGCTCCGTCAAGTTGAATTCCTAAGCTATTTGCCGAAACTGATTTCGAATAGTTTGGGTTCCAGCTATTATTTACGTCACCAAGTTTTATAGCAATAAAATCCTGATTATTAAGTGTTGAGACACTACTATAGGATCTGCTGTTTTCATAAGGGAAAGGTTGTTGATAATTCGGAAATTGATAATCGGAATTTACATACTTCCACACCTGATTGTGAGGATAAGCACTGGTAGCTTGAAGAATCAGCGATTTTATCAGGATAATATCCATGTTTGTAACGCTACCCGAAAGATTAACATCTGCAGCAATAACCTTGTATGCCGATGATAATGGCTGAACATTCAAAATGTGTCGCTGAATCAGAATTAAGTCGAGAGTTGACAAACCACTGGATGCCGTTACATTGGCTCCATTGGTGGGTGTAACAGTATAGTTGTTTCCCTGCAATAATGAAAATGCATAATTTCCATTGTTTCCGGTTATTACCGAATCTGTTGAGGCTCCTGATAGATTTAATTTTACATTATTGATGGCATAACCCTGTTCACTATGAACATTTCCGGATACTAAAACATTCGATTGGGTATTGTTTATCACAACCGAAACATTAGCTGGTTGGCTTTGACAACCATTTACGGTGGCTCTTACATTGTAAGTTCCGGAATGTGTGTTGTTTGCCGAGTTTATGGTTGGGTTTTGCAAAACGGATGAAAATGAATTTGGTCCTGTCCAGTTGTAACTTGCATTCGGAATAGTACTTGCTGTTAATTGCAATGTGCCGTTTTGTGAAACAGGTGAGTTTGATCCGGCGACAGGCGCTGTTGGTATCGGATTTACAGTCACTCCAATATTGTTCGAAATAGCTGAGCATCCTGTATTTGTTACAGTTACATAGTAAACGCCCGAACTAGCCACCACAATAGATTGTGATGTTTGACCTCCCGGGTACCAAACGTTTCCGCTTGTACTCGATGAAGTCAGGGTAACACTGCCTCCCGCACAGAATGCGGTTGCTCCGGTTGCAGAAATACTTGCCGTTATGCTTTGATTGATATTGAAATTGTTATTACTTAAATCGTTGGTACTGAAATTATTTACATCCTTAACCCTGATTTTGCATTTTGTGGAATTGATATTGGGAACACTCCATGCGTATGTTCCGCTTAGGGTGCTATAATTACTGATGATTGTATTCCAGGTAATTCCACTGTCAATAGTGTATTCCAGCGTGAAATTATTTGATGTTCCGCTTGATGTCCAGTTGATGTTTTGAGTAGTACATCCGCTAAATATCTCTCCACCGTTCGGACTTGTAATTGTGATAGTAGGAGTAGGGAGTCCAATGGCAAAAGAGTTGTCACTTTTATCCAGTTTGCAACTGCTGATAAAATCAGTTACCCTGATTAAGCAGTTACTCGACGAAACGGCTGGTACCAGCCACGAATAACTGTTTGATGGTAAATTCTGATTGTAGGCAATATTTGTCCAGGTGCTTCCTCCATTTATAGAATAATCAATGCTATAATAGCTCGAAGATCCTAATGCTGCCCAACTGATGGTATAATTAGAACCGGGTTGCAGACTTTCTCCGCCGTTGGGGGTATTAACAATAATTGCCGGTTTGATCGTGAAAACAGCATCGCTGACATCTGTTTTTAAAGCGTAACTGTTATCGCTTACACGGATAAGACATTGTGTGGAAGGAACATTCGGAATGGTCCAGTCGTAAGTGTTGTTGGATCCGGAAGAACTATAGCTGCTAACAATTGTGTTCCAGGTGATTCCGTTATTAGTGGAGTATTCAATTTTGTAACTTCCCGATCCGCCACCACTGTTCCATTTGATTGTGGTTTGTGTACAAACTCTCCATTCTTCCAGACCGCTATCCCCATTGGGTGAAGTTAATACAAGCCCGGGTTTAATGCTGAATACCGCATCGCTGATATCAAAGTTTGAAGGATTATTATATTCATTTACTTTTACCAAACATTTTGTTGAGAAGTTGGCGGGAACATTCCATGAGTAACTTCCATTGTTGTTCGCAACAGATGCAATTGGTAACCATGTAGCACCGCTATCTGTGGAATAATTAAGACTTACATAGCTAGTGTAAAAATAATCATTTGTCCAGGTAATCGTATAGACTGATCCATAATAGGCTGATTCTCCTCCGTTTGGAGATGTTAAGCGTGGTGTCCCCGGAATAATGGAAAAGTTCGAATTACTGAAGTCTTTAACACAGGAGTTGTCGTAATCAATAACTTTAATTAGACAGCTTGTTGATGGAGTATTGGGGATTGACCAGCTTAAATTTTGGCTGTAAACAGAACTACTTATGGTATTCCAGCTCGATCCATTATTAATTGAATAATAAACAGAATAATGTGTTGAACTGGTTGCAGATACCCAATTAATATTTTGAGTTGTACCTGCTTGCCATTGCTCTCCTCCATTCGGAGAATTTATAATGATGTCATCATTTTGTTTTAAAGTAAAGATAGCATCACTTGAGTCTTTGACCAAAGGATTATTGTAGTCCTGAACTTTAATCAGGCAATTTGTTGAAGTTGGATAATCTGTTACCGGATTCCATGTGTAGGATGTAGAACTTGTGTTGGTTATATAATTCCAGCTTGTCCCGTTGTTTGTAGAAACGTAAATTCCGTAAGAACCTGAAGTTCCTCCCTGGGTCCATGTAATATTTTTGGAGGTACATCCTTCCCAGTTTTCTCCCCCGTTAGGTGATGTTACCGTGATAAATTGTGGAAGAACTTTAAATGTGACATCACTTTCATCGTAAACAACAGGATTATTATATTCACTTATCCTGAATTTACAGAGTAAAGAATTGATATTCGGTAAAATCCAGGAGTAAGAACCATCATTCTCTGTTGGCTCAGTAACGGTTGTCCAGCTTACTCCATTGTCTTGTGTGAATTCGATCTTTACAAAGCTTGAAGTAAGGTATTGGCTGCTCCATTGTATTGTAGTTGAATTGTTTGCATACAATGTTGTGTTGGAATTAGGATACGTAACAGTAATATAAGGTTGAGGAGGTGCAATAGTAAAATTAGCATTGCTGATATCCTGAATACAAGTGTTATTATAGTCCTGTACTTTGATAAGGCTGGTTGTATTTGGATTATTTGGAATGCTCCATGTGTAATATGTTGAGTAAGTGCTTGATGAGAGAGAATTCCAACTGCTTCCTCCGTTAGTGGAATAGTAAACCCGGTATTGCGTTGTAGTTGGTTCCGATATCCATGTAATATTTTTAGTAGTGCCTACTTCCCAGCTTTCTCCACCGTTTGGTGATAAAATAATGATATCGTTGTTTTTAATCAGAGTAAAGGGTGCATCACTCGAATCTCTGGTCTGTTGATTATTATAATCAACAACCTTGATCAAACAACTTGCTGATGTTTGTACATCTGCAAGTTGACTCCATGTGTAAGAGTTTGAAGATGTGTTTGATATGTAGTTCCAGCTTTGCCCGTTGTTTGTTGAATAGTATAAGTAGAAATTGCCAGAAGTTCCACCTGAGTTCCAACTTATAGTTTTGGACGAACAACCTTTCCACTGTTCCCCGCCATTAGGTGAGGTAACTGTAATAAATGGAGGGATAACTTTGAAAACGACGTCACTTTCATCGTTTACAACAGGATTGTTGTATTCACTAATACGGAATTTACAAAGTTGTGAATTGATATTTGGCAAAGTCCAGGTATATGAACCATCATTTTCGGTTGGTTCTACAACTGTATTCCAGGTAGTTCCGCCGTTTTGTGTAAATTCAATTTTTACAAAGCTGGAGGTAAGATATTGACTGCTCCATTGTATTGTGATTGAATTTCCTGCATATGCTGTTATGTTGCTATTGGGGGAAGTAACTGTGATATAGGGTTGAGGAGGTGCAATAGTAAAAACAGCATTGCTGATGTCCTGGATACAGGAATTGTCGTAATCGATAACTTTTACAAGACTGTTTGTGCTTGGAGCGTTCGGAACAGTCCAGTTTACATTAGTTGAATAGGTATAAGAATTGATAGAGTTCCAACTGCTTCCTCCGTTTGTTGAATAATAGGTGTAAAATCTGGAAGAAGTGGGTTCTGATACCCAACTGATAGTTTTGCTAGTGCCAACTTCCCAGCTTTCACCACCATTGGGCGAAGTAACGATAATGTCGTTGTTTTTAATTAAGGTAAATACTAAATCGCTGGAATCTTTGATGTTAGCATTGCTATTGTCTTGCACTTTTATGAGGCAATTGTTTGAAGTAGCCACATCTGTAACCTGCGACCATGTGTATGAATTAGAAGACGTACTAGATATATAACTCCATGTATTTCCGTTATTTGTAGAATAATACAGTGCAAAACTTCCGGAAGTACCTCCCGATGTCCATGTGATAGATTTAGAAGTACAGCCTTTCCATTGTTCGCCTCCATTAGGTGAGGTAACTGTAATAAATGGCGAAACAATTTTGAAGGCTACATCACTGATATCAAAAACCGCAGGGTTATTATACTCGCTGATACGGAATTTGCATTGTAAGGAGTTGATATTCGGCAAAATCCATACGTGTGATCCATCATTTTCAGTGGGCTCTGCTACCGTTTGCCATGTAAGACCATTGTCTGATGTGAATTCAATCTTTACAAAACTTGAGCTTAAATAGGCACTTGTCCACTGAAGTGAAATCTGATTTCCAAAATATGTGGTAATGTTCGAATTTGGATAAGTTATTGTAATATAAGGCTGAGGAGGTGCAATTGTAAATACAGCATTACTAATATCCTGAATGCAGCTGTTGCTATAATCCTGAACTTTTACGAGACTGGTTGTGTTGGGGTTATTAGGAATAGTCCAGTTTAATGATGTTGAAGAAGTGCTTGATGATATTGTATTCCAGCTATTTCCGTTGTTTGTGGAGTAATATACCCGATATTGATTTGTAGTTGGTTCGGAAACCCAGGTGATTGTTTTTGTTGTGCCAACTTCCCAGCTTTCACCTCCATTTGGAGAAAGTACAATGATGTCATTGTTCTTTTGTAAAGTTAAAGTTGCATCAGAAGAGTCCTTGATACTGGCATTATTGTAATCCTGAACTTTGATCAGACAATTTGAAGTTGAAGGAATGTCAATTACTGGACTCCATGTGTAACTTGATGAAGATGTGTAAGATATGTAGTTCCAGTTTTGACCATTATTTGTAGAATAATAAATCGCAAAATTTCCTGAAGTTCCTCCGGAATTCCATGAAATAGTCTTGGATGAACATCCTTTCCAAACCTCTCCACCATTTGGTGTGGTAACGGTGATGTAAGGTGCAATAAGCTTAAATGGAACATCACACTCATCATTTATGACTGGATTTGACAATGCACTCACTCTGAATTTGCATAATTGTGATGGTGTAGATCCAAGTATAATATTTTCCGCACCATCATTTTCGGTAACGGCAGCAACTGTAATCCAACTTACACCGTTATCACTTGAAAACTCAATCTTTACATAATTATCAGTAACGTATGCATTTGTCCACTGAAGTGAAATCTGATTTCCAAAATATGTGGTAATGTTCGAATTTGGATAAGTTATTGTGATTACAGGAGTTGGCGGTGTAATGGTGAAATTTGCATTACTGATATCAAATTTACAGCTGTTTGAATAATCCTGTACTTTAATTAATGCATTAGCTGTAGGATTGTTGGGTACAGACCAGTTAATATACTTAGAACCTGTATTTGAAGTAATTGTATTCCAGCTACTTCCATTGTTTAAGGAGTAGCTCACGGAGTAATTGCTTACAGAGGGAGCTGAAACCCAGGTTATATTTTTATACGTCCCTGCTTCCCATTGTTCTCCTCCATTTGGAGATGTAATAATTATGTCATTATTTTGATTGATGGTAAAATTCAAATCGCTCGAATCTTTTAAATTCGCATTATTGTAATCCTGAACCTTGATAAGACAATTTGAAGATGTAATGTTTGGGATAGGGTTCCATGTGAAACTATTGCTGGATGTGTTACTTATGTAGTTCCAGCTATTACCTCCATTGATTGAATAATACAATCCAAATGTTCCGGATGTACCGCCGGACGACCAACTGATATTTTGAGAGCTACAACCTATCCAGCTTTCGCTTCCGTTAGGTGTTGTAACACTAATAAACGGAGGTGCAATGGTAAACGGAGCATTACTTTGGTCAAAAGTATTCGGGTTGGAGAGATCTGTAACTTTTACAAGACAGTTGGATGAATATGTTGTAGGAGTAATCCAGTTGTAAGATCCTGTATTTGTGGTTGATGTGACGATAGGAATCCATGTTGAACCATTATCAATCGAATATTCTATTTTTACAAGATTAGAATTTACATACGAGCTTGACCAGGTAATTGTATATTGATTACTTGAATACAAAGTATTACTTCCATTTGGATAATTTACTGTGATAGAGGGAGTAGGCGGCGTTATTGTAAACAATGAATTACTCATATCTATCATACAACTGGTATTACTATGATCTGCGATTTTTACCAAACATTGTGAAGAGGGAGAATTGGGTACACTCCAACTGTAGGTTTGTCCGGAAATATATTGGTTGTTAACAATTGAAGTCCATGATGATCCGGCATTGGTTGAATAGTAAATATCATAATAATTGGTTGTTCCGTTAGCAACCCAGTTAATATTTTTAGTTGTTCCTGCTTGCCAACTTTCACTTCCATTCGGAGAAATTAATAGTAAAGGAGCCGTGATGGAGAAACTGTTGTCACTCAAATCACTGATAGAAGGTGTATTTGAGTCAATAATACGAATTTTACAATTCGTAGAATTTATATTTGGAATGGTCCACGAGTAAGTGCCAGTTGTTATATACAAGCCACTGGTTACAGAAATCCATGTTGCACCTCCGTCTGTGCTATAGTCAATAGTGTAATTGTTTGAAGTACTGGAAGATGTCCATGTAATATTATGGTTTGTACATCCTGCCCAAACTTCACCTCCATTTGGGGAAGTTATCGTAATCTGTTGACTAAAGGCAGTGAAAGAAAGAGCCAATACTAAAAATAGTACTAAATACTTTTTCATAAATATATTATTTGCTAATTTGCAATTACAAAAGGCATCAAATTTATGAAAAAATAACGAACGATTAACGAAAGGCGACTAAAATTGCCTATAATGTTAAGAAAATTAAAAGGTATAGCTGATTGGGCAAAAAAAAACAACCGTCAGTCCAATAAGGATATCTGTAAACCAAAAACAGAAACTGACGGTTGTAAAAAAGTATGTATTGTATTGCTTTTGGGAACTGAATCAAACAACTTTCCATTTCCCGATACAAATATACAACATAAAAGACTAGTGTGGAACAAAAAAAGTGTTAATAAATCATAATTAACAACTATTTATTGTTTTTTGAATTAAATTTATATTAGTTAAGAGCGATAAAAATCATAAAGCACATAACTGGTTAAGCCTAAAAATGTATTTAAATATATGAAATACATTAAGAAGTGTAATTATTTACTTGGTATATAGTGATGTAAGTAAGTTGTTTTAAAGCATACATATATTTATAAATTAGATTTTTAATAAAAATATTATTGTAAAATAATATTTATGATAATCAGATATCAGATATGAAAATATTTAAGTTAACCATTTCTAGTATCTTCTTTTTCAAAATTCTATACATTATACCGCGTGAAGCTGAAATTATATTCTGATTCCATGTTTTGTGAGAGTTTGATTCTCAAAAGTATATATTTGTGTTTGTAAAAATATTATTGTTACATTTGTTCATCTCATTTTATAGAGCTTTAAATTATACCAGAGTGAGTTCTGTATTAATTCAAGGCCATTCTGTTGTAATGCCGATGGATTGAAATGTTAAGGTCAATCGAGTGAGTAAAGATTGGACTATTGTATTTCTCAAATCGGTATTGAAATCTGTAAATTAGGGAAATGTGCTTTTAGCAATAAACCATAAAACTCAATCGACAAAATGAAAAAAGCTGTATCTGTATTATGTTTACTGGCAATAGCAGTATTCTTTATTTCTTGTGGAAAAGACCTTGCTGAGCCACGTCCTTTTGTTGCCTCATTTACTGGTAAACTAAATGGGAAGCCCTTTACATTTTCTACAAATGAAGTAAGTGGAGTAACGTTTATTCCATTTTCGATACAAAATCACATTGCTGAAAAGGACGGATTAGATTCAATCTATAATTATTATTATGAATTTGGGATGAAAGGCTCTGGAATTGCAAGTAACGTAAGTTTCAGGTTTACAAAAGGAATCATAACATTAAAAAAAGAACAGCCTTTAATAAAGGAGTTATTCTCGGAGTTGTTTAAGGTTGAAGCGAGTGCGATGAACAAAGATTTTCTTCAGGGAACATCTTTAGAATTAAATTTACCTGATACATTGCCTCGTTGTTGTTCATATACGATAAATGATGAATCAGCTACAGATCCGGATGTTAGCTTTGATGTTAAATCTGCAACTCTGGAAACTCTTTATGGAAGAATATATCTCACTCTTTTGGTGAAGATTAAAAAGTGTATTCTGAATGAATCATTGTATATGACTGAAAAGGACATCCTTACTGACGGAGTACTGAATATACGTGTTTATATGGAGGATTACGAAAATTAAACACGCGATAGACAAAAATTAGAAAAGCCTTGAATTTTTCAAGGCTTTTCTGTTTGGCGGAGAATGAGGGATTCGAACCCCCGGACCCGTGAAGGTCAACGGTTTTCAAGACCGCCGCAATCGACCACTCTGCCAACTCTCCGTTGCAAAGATACAACAATTTTCTAAATTGCAAATACTTCAGCAAAAAGTTGAGTAGAATCTACGCTTGATCTCTTGTAAACGCTTCTTTTTGAAGCTCTAGAAACGACTTCTTTTTCCCAACGTAATGCTCCAAAACAATGCTTTTTTGATAAATACAGCTTACTTTTCGGTGATGGATAGCTCTTCTTTTCTTCCACATCGTGGGAATTAGTCTGTAAAATGCAAAATGTCCTTTAATTACAGCGAATAAATCATCAACTCCTCCATCAATCATGAATTTGATTCCGGCAATTGCATCAAATGCCAGACGAAATGCAAAAACAGGTATAATCTGGTGCGCAGGCAGATTTTTCAAAAGCAAAGAGAAATTATTTCTGAAATTGAGATAGGTCTTTCTGGATGAGCTTTTGGGAAGAGTTCCTCCACCAACATGAAATACAGTAGATTGTGGGCAATACATAATTTTATACCCTTCATTTTTCATTCTCCAGCAAAAGTCAATCTCTTCCATGTGTGCGAAAAAATCCTCATCCAAACCTCCGTATTTATGATAAAGTTCCGAACGCACAAACATGGCTGCACCGGTTGCCCAAAAAACCTCACAAGCATCATTAAATTGCTCGTGATCATCTTCCAGGTGCTGAAAAATTCTTCCCCTGCAAAAAGGATAACCAAACTTGTCGATAAAGCCTCCGGCTGCTCCTGCATATTCAAAATGAGTTTGCTGATGATAGGCTCTGAGTTTGGGCTGGCAAACGGCAATGGATTTGTCAGAATCCATTAATTCGATAATTGGCTCAATCCAGTTTTGTGTAACTTCAATATCAGAATTCAACAATACATAATACTCTGCCTCAACTTGTTTTAAAGCATCATTATATCCCTTTGAAAAGCCTCCGTTTTTGCTATTGGTAATTATTCGAATCCCAGGGAAATGAGTTTGTAGAAAAGATACAGAGCCATCGCTGGAACAATTATCAGCTACGATAACCTCAGCTATGTTTTTACTGTACTCAATTACAGAGGGTAAGAATGTTTTGAGAAATTTTTCCCCATTCCAGTTAAGGATTACAACGGCAACTTTTATCATGCAACAGGAGGTTTTCGTTTCCATCTTCTATGTGACCATAACCAGAAAACGGGCTGAGTTTTAATTTGATTTTCAAGAAGTTCGGCAAAACGCAAGGTGATTTCACCGGGTTGGGTTTCTTTGGGTGTTGAAGCTATTTCTTCGAATTCGACACGATAATATCCTCGTTTCACAAAAACTAGTTTGGCAAAGATAACGGGAATATCTAACTGCATCGCTATTTTCTCAATACTTGTAGAAAAGGCACTGTTTTGATTAAGGAAGTTAGTCCATATTCCGGTTTCATGTTGAGCAGGTGACTGGTCTGCTAAAAGAAAGAAGACACTTGCATCATCTTTATGACTAATTATTTTTCGCAAAGCCTGTTTTGATGGAATTAGTTCAGCACCAAATCGTTGTCTATTTTTTCGGATAAATGCATCAAAATATGGATTGGACTGAATCTGATAAACAGAACGAATGTTGTGCTTGAATAAAAATGACGCAACCAGCCCGGCCCATTCCCAGTTTCCTGTATGGCCAAGCATTACTAATACACTTTTTTTTTCTTCATAATACGTATTTAAAACCTCAGGATTTGTACAGTAGATTCTTTTTTGAATTTGCTTAGGCGTAAAGTGTCCGGCTTTGATAGTTTCAATAATCAGATCAGACATATAATGCAAATATTGTTTCCTGAGCTTAACAATCTCAGTATTGCTAAGCTCGGGAAACGAACGCTTAAAGTTTTCTTGAATAATTTCTTTTCTGTATCCTACTATGTAGGTGAGAAACAGATAAATAAAATCTGCAAACGAATATAGAAGCGAAAGCGGTAACCTGAATATGGTGAAATTCAGAAATTGGAAAAAAAAGAATGCTAAACGCCTCATTACCTCGTTTCTATATTATAAGATTATCTGGGATTATTGTACAAATCTCCTGCACGGCCTGATGGTTTGGTCATACCATTGTTTTGCATAATATCCTGACTTCTGGATAAAGTATTTGCCCAGTTTGGATTATATATTTCACCTCTTGCATCACTATGAATCAGTTCATAATCATTTAATGCTAAATGTGGATTTGTGAAAACGAATTTTTTATTTCCTTGATTTTTAAGTTTGTAATAATGCCAAATTTGGTAAGGGACATTGCCCCATCCTTCGTCAGATAGTCCTACACTAGCCTCGAATTGTTTGTCAACAATTGTATTTGGCTCTCCGTATTGCAGGTACACACGACCACGATCGGTATCGTATCCTTTTTTAATCTTGGTGCCAAATTGCTTATTAACAATCTTTACCTGTTCAAGATACTCTGCCCATGCTTTGTCTGGATTCATAGCATTCCGTTGAGTCCAGAAATTGTAGAAATATTGTTGCATAATTTGAACTTCCCCTTTCTTAATCATGTTCTGGGCAAACTCTTTTTCAAGATCGGAGGAAATAGGCGCCAATGAGCAGATATAATCTTTCAGAGTATCAGCACTTTTGAATTGGCTCGCAAATGTTCCTTCAATATTTATAGCATCAATATCTTTAATTTCAAATGTTACAGAAGGATTGTTTCGTTGAAAAAATGTTGAATTATAAGCTTTTAGAGCATTATTTTTGTCACGGACCTCAACTACAAGATTGTAATTTCCTGAAGGAAGTTTCTTTAAATCAAATTCGTTGAAAATGATGTTTACATCTTTCGCTATTTCACGCTTACTTTTTATCAGGCTTACAATTTTTCGTCCAGTTTCGAACGACTCTATATATTGCGTAATTACAAATGCAGAATCTCTGCCCAATATAGATGCAACATTATAAATTTCAGCATAGTATGATATTTTTTCAATGTTAGCGGGATAATAATCTCCATTATAAGGAACTAAATCAAGGCCGCTTTTCGAAAATTCGTTGGGAGTGGTTGTTTTCTTCCAGTTTCCGATCAATTGGATACCGGAAATGGATAATTCATTATTGAAAAAATCGATTGTAATTTCCTGCCCTCCTTTAAATGGTTTTTTATCTGGATTATTTAGATCGGTAAGCTGAATTTCAAAATTGTATTTTCCATTAGGCAGCGTAAATCTTTGTAAATCAAGAAAATTAGGATGAATAGAATCTTTAGAAGCAGGACTGTTAACGATGTATTTCTTGTATTGTCTAATAGTGTCATTTTGTTTGAAAAGCATAACTACTTCAACTTGAGCAGCGATTCCATTACTGGTAGATACATATTTAACGGATGAGCCATTAAACGTAATGTAGGTTTCAACATAAGGACCATCCTTTGGGGATAAGAAGGCTGCATACGATAAATAAGCCTGAAGGTTCTGGGCAGAAGCTGCATAACCAACTAACAGGCAAACTGTTAAAAAGAAAACTTTCTTCATGACTTGATTGTATTAATTAATAAACGGTAAAAATAGTACTTATAGTACCCGACCGTATTCATCCTCTTGCTTTGCAAAGATACAAAAAGAAGAGGCTGTTATAGTATTTTTGTAACAGCCTCAAATTCTTATTTTTTCAGATTTTGAAATAGAATTAAGGTAATTGCTGAGCCATTGACATGTATTTCTCGGCACTACTCATATCTCCCATTTGTTGGTAAATTTGAGCGAGCATTTGATATGCAGGCTTAAAACCTTGGTTTTGCTCCAGAAGTTGTTCAAGGTATTTAATGGCTCCATTTGCATCATTCTGGCGGATTTTCGCATTGGCAGCCCACCAATATGCGAAATAGTATTTGTAGTTGTTTTTAATGATCTTGTTTGCCACTTCAATTGTCTTATCAAATTCATTTTTAGACAAATGAATGAATGCTTCAAAGTTAAGAGCATTATCCAGATCCGGATCAAATTTGAGTAATTGATTCAAATATATACTTGCACTATCTATCTTATTTGTACGTAGATAGATTTCAGAAAGGCTTAATAATGCTGTTTCATTTTTCCCATCAGCCCCAATTGCCCTTTTGTAAAGTTCAATAGCATCAGGTATGTCATTTTTTTGTGATGCCTGGTATGCCAGCAGATCATTCTTATCATTACGTTTTAGGATTGTGCAAATGGGTTTCCCGTCAACATTGATGGTATGGACCGTATTTACAGGAGGCCAGGTTCCGTTTTGTAAGCGAATTGGATTAACTCCGGTGTTTACAAAAATGGCATAATCCCAATCATTATTTCCTCTTTCGTAATAGCGACTAAATACAAGCTCAAAACGCGCGGTATCATGACGGAAATAATATATTAACGGATTAATTAACCAAGCTGCAACTTTAATTTTTTGCCCTGGTTTTTGATTTTCAACTTTTGCATTTTTTATTACCCATTCTGAACCTTCTTTCAAGCTATGGAAATAATAATCAAGTTCATATTTTCCGTATGCTCCTTTAACACCCCCAACTAGTTCATTGAAAAATACGTATTGATAAGGATGATTTTTAAACGTATGGATGATGGGTTTTAAAGTCAGAACAAAAAGCACAACTGCAATTCCAATTTGAACATATTTGTTTTTCATTAAACGAATAAGCGCATCAAAGCCAAGGCCTGCAACAGCAACTAAAGGAGGATATGTGAACAGTGCATGACGCCATCCACCGTAAATGTTTGAATGTTTGTAGATTATATAAAGAATTGGGAATGCAAATGAGAAGTAAAGCATAAATGCCCAGAACGATTCGTGATTCTTTTTTCTAACAAGGAAAAAGTATATCAATGAACCAACCAAAACAGATAATGGTGCGGTTATTCCGATGTATTTGAATGTATAGTACCAAGGTACTTTGTCAGACCAGATCATATCTCCCTCAAATATCTGATGCAAACTTGCATTGAAATTAGCCATGAACCCAAATGCTTTTTTTACATTGGAGATTGGTGCTTCCAGTGCATAAGGCCATAAAAAGATTGCAATTACATAACCAATTAATGAAATGATGATTCCTAAGGTGAGAAATTTGCGGAAAGATTTCATGTTCTCAGATGAAAACCATTGCTTTGGCTTAACTCTGTACAAGAAAAATAACCCACTGAACATTACCAGATATGCAAGCAATAATAACCCACCCACACGAACACTAATTGCCAAACCTATTGCCAATGCATTCATAAACAGTGTCTTCTTTGTCGGATTTGGAAATTGTTGGAAATATCTTAACATGTAATACAATGAAAACATGTAAGTCATTGCAAATGGAATATCCTTTGGATTGTTAAATGATTGTCCAAGCAAATGCGGCGAGAAAAATGCCAGAAGCAATGCTATAAGCCCGGCTCTCCATCCAGCAACTCTGTATGCAAATAAACCTACAAACAACATTAAAAACCAGCCTACAAGCACATTCATAATATGGCGTGCTTCATATACATTTTCAATATTAAATGTTTTGATAATGAATATGGTAAAAGTATCGAAAGACATACCATAACTTTCCATGCCTTCAACTTCTCGGTATGATTTGTCTTCTCCAAAACTTGTGTAATACTTATAAAGTCGTTCAGCCTGAGGTACCTGATATTTGTCTTCATCACCTGAGTTTCCTGAATCAAGGCTTAAAATTGGCATTAGAATAAACATTAACAAAGCTACCGTGGAAAAAAGAAATCTAAAAACAGGTTTTCCACCTGCTTTTATCTGGATATATTCAGGTACGGATTTCTTGCAAAACGTTTCTTTTGCCGAAATGAGAAAATACCAATTAAACCATGTAATCCAACTAAGAATAACTGAAATGATCGGTGAGTTTTTTTTATATAGAATGGATTGATTCAGCGTTACTTCGTCTATATGCAATTCCAGTTTTTTACATCTGTAATCTACTTCAAAAGAACTGTTTGTAGCACAAAGAAGTTGACTTTTATAGAGATATGCCAATATATCTTTGTTTCCTAGCAATAATGATGTTTTCCTGATTTTATCTTTCTTACCCTGAATGCTTTCTTTGTACACAAACCGAGTAAGCTTAGTGGTTGATTCAAGCTCGGCTTTGAGTATGAAAATCTCATTCAAATTAAATGGTTTGATTTGATTTTCAGGATTGTATAGTAATACATTTTCTTTTTCTGACGCACGAATTGCATCTTCAACAGCATCCTGAAGTTTTCCTGACGTGAGAGAATGAAAAGAGATTCCATTTTTCAATGTTTCATCTTTTTCAATAAAGGAAGGTAGTGATTTCCCGATAATTACAAACTTATTAGACTGAAAATTTTCAGGTTTTACTTTTCGGAGAGTATCTTCCAAAATGGTAAGATTGCATTTTGAAGATACAGGAATAACAACAGATATTCCCTGAATCATGGATGTTTTCTGCTTCATAGTTGTAATGTCTTGTTTTACAACTGATTTTCCCGGATTTGTGTTTTTATATTGTATTGTCTTTTTCATAAATTCAGGGATTAAAGATTTTCTTTACTTTCAATAATATATTCAGGTCTGTTTTTTACTTCGTCAAATAAGCTTCCGATATATTGGCCTAATACACCGATTGTTAACAATTGAACTCCACCAAAGAAGATGATAACGATGATCGTAGATGTCCAACCACTTACTACATGAGCAAATCCAAATACTTTTCCAGCAATAATATAGATTGCAAGGGCAAGTCCAACCAAAATACTGGTAAATCCTATCGAAGTAGCCAGTTTTAAAGGTTTTTTGGAAAAGTAAAACAACGCAATTGATGCAAATTTCAGCATTTTTCGGAAGGGATATTTTGTTTCACCAGCAAAACGTGCATCACGTTCATAGTAAACCGGACATTGCTTGTAGCCAATCCAGCTGATTAATCCACGGATATATTTATTTTTTTCGTGCAAGCTGTTGAATGTATCAATGATTTTCCGGTCAACCAAACGAAAATCGCCTGTGTCAACCGGGAATGAAATGTCTGATAATGAATTTAGTAAACGATAGAATAGTTTCGCTGTCAACACTTTGAAGAATGTTTCACCTTTACGCTTTTTGCGAACGCCATATACAACATTACATTCTTCTTTATGATAGACATCCAGCATCTCCACAATTACTTCGGGAGGATCCTGTAAGTCTGCGTCAATAATTACTGCTAAATCTCCATTACATTCTTTCATGCCGGCAGTTACTGCTGCCTGATGTCCGAAATTTCGGGAAAAATTCAATACTTTTACATGGGTATCTTTCCGGGCTAAATCGCGAAGAAGGGCGAGTGTTTTATCACGACTTCCATCGTTGATAAAGATTAATTCATAGTCGTAATTGCCTAACGATTTCATAACCGCATCTAATCTACGGTAACTTTCAGCAATTACACCTTCTTCATTAAAACAGGGAATAATAACGGATAGAAGCATATTGGAGTGATAATGAATGGTATATATATTATTTAACTGTTTATTGGTGATAATAATTTACCATGATAAAAGTAATTTAAATTCTTGAAATACGATAAACAGTTATAACCTCATAAAAAATCACAAGGTTAATATAGGTTATATTTAGTATGTAGTTTATTTAGGTATATTTGCTTATTATATTTTTCAATATTTATCTTAAATATGAAATCAATATTACGGTTCATAATAATAATTTGTCTAGAGACTGGAAACTGTAATTCTCAAACTATTGCATCTTTTATTTGCCCTGATACTGTCTGCGTAAACCAGTCATTCACAATTCAAAATACCTCAACAGGAGGAAGTACTTATTATTGGAATTTTTGCAGTGGAAATATTAACACAAATCCGCAGGCACTTAATCTTGGAAATCCTGGTAATTTGTATGGGCCTGTTTATACAACAATTGCTAAGGATGGTGCTAATTACTATGTTTTTATAACAAATAATTGGGGTGGAACAATAACCAGACTGGATTTTGGTAATAGTTTGCTAAATATTCCTGTATCAATAAATCTTGGAAATTTGGGAGGTGTTATCCCTACCAGTATAGAAGATTTCCAGTTAATAAATGAAAATGGAACATGGTATGGAATTGCAGTAGGGGGTACTGGCTCAAATAGCAGGATTGCCCGATTGAATTTTGGAAATTCATTGCAAAATATACCTACGGCTATAAATATGGGAAATATTGGCAGTTTGAGTTATCCTCACACTCTTAATATTGAAAAAGAAGCTGGAGTATGGTATGGGTTGACTGTAAATAGAAATGGGAATACGATTACTAAGTTTATATTTGGAAATAGTATTAATAATATTCCAATAGGGGTAAATCTTGGTAATATTGGATTGTTGTCAAATCCAGATGGTTTTGCATTGATTAATGATAACAATAGCTGGTTTGGATTAATTACAAACGCAGGAAATAATACATTGACAAGATTGAGTTTCGGAAATTCATTATCAAATGTTCCATTAGGTGTAAATCTTGGCGTGAATTCATCATTCAATACTCCGAGGGGGATTACATTAATTAAAACATGTAATCAACTAAAATGCTTAATAACAAATGAATTATCGAATGATTTAGTATGTTTGGATTTTGTAAATGGCATACAAAATCAACCCAATACAATAATATATACAAACTTACAGCCATTTTCTTTTCCGCATGATATTACTCCATTTAGGGTTGGAGATACTCTTTATGCATTTATTCCTAATGTGACAAACCATACATTATCCAGAATATTTTTTTCCAACTGTACTAATTCATCTATACCCTCCTCAACGTTACAAACTCCACCTTCGATATCATATTCAAGCACAGGAGTATATAATATAAGTCTGGTTGTGAACGAGGGATTGCCAACTCAATCGAATTTTTGCAAACAGATAGTTGTAATCAATGGTCCAGATGTTTTTGTTTCAGGAGATTCAATTTATTGTGACGGAGATTCAATTCGGTTAGCAGCCAGTTCTTTAACCGGGGTGTCTTATAATTGGATCGGACCCAATGGGTTTTCGTCAACAAACTCAAATATAGTGATACCTGATGTAAATAGTAATAATATAGGTGATTATAGCTGTTTTGTTACGTATGGAGCTTGCGCTTCAATCCCTCAAAGTATCCATGTACAAGTGATGAACATACTCCCGGTTAATCTTGGAAATGACACTTCGCTTTGTAATGGGGAGAGTATAATTTTGTCTCCCGGAAATGGTTTCTCGAACTATTTATGGTCAAATGGAAGTACATTGCCATATTTAACAGTTGATATTCCTGGAATATATTCAATAGTAGTAACAAATGGTACCTGCAAAAGCCATGATGAAATAAAAATTGGTGAATGTGATTCTGAAATATGGGTTCCCAATGTATTCACTCCCAATGGTGATGGTTTAAACGATGAGTTTTATCCGGTATATTCAAATATTGATAATATCACACTTTATATTTTTAACCGTTGGGGAAATCAATTGTATGAAGGAAAGGGGATCAACTCAAAATGGGATGGAAGATACAAAGGGAAATTATGCCCTGACGGAGTATATACATATTTGATTGTTTATAGTCAGAAAAGATTTGCTTCAGAAACAAAAGAACTACATGGATGTGTAACGATACTTAAATAATTATTTTCTGAAATAAATACAATACAATACTTTACGGGCAAGTTGCATCATCAGAGCCATCGAATATCCAATCCATACGTGGTGACGTTTTATGAGGGATGATTCTCTTTGATACAGTTTTCTGGCAAATTTATGGTATAATCCAGCTTGTTCAAATCTTAGACTGGAACTCAACGAATTACTCGAAATCCGAAATGCTGACAGTGGTTTGTTGATTACATATAGGTTTCCTGATTGCAGTATTTTGCACCAAAAATCGAGGTCGATTAGATATAAATTATCGCTACTGTATCTGCCTCCGTTTTTTACAAAATCGGAACGAAACAAGCCGGAAACAGGTTCACCTATTACATTTGTACCAAACCAGAAGTTAATGCGGATTGCTCTTTTTGAAGAAATTTTTCCTGTGAAAAAAGGAAATTTCCGATTCATAATTACCTTGTTCTCAGGGGAAATAATATCTCTTGAAGAAATAACCAATGAAATTTCCTGATGAATGTCTTTTTGGAATATTGCTGCTTGTTCTTTCATACAGTCTGGATATAACGTGTCGTCCGCACCCATCATCTTGATAAAATCTCCATTTGCAAGAGAAATACAACGGTTCCAGTTTTCAGCAACCCCCAGGTTTTTTGGATTTCTGAATAACTTAATTCTGTAATCCTGATAACTCTCAATAATTTCGATTGTATTATCAGTAGAAGCATCATCACATAAAATTACTTCAATATTTTCATAAGATTGGGATAATACAGAGTTGAGAGTATGTTGTAAAAAAATACTGCTATTGTATGTTGGGATACAAATACTTACTAGGGGGGTATTCAATGACATAACGTTGTATTAATATTGAATAACAAATACTTGCATGTTTAAATATAAGAAATTTCCAACAGATTTCACATTAAAGGGGTGAGAAAACTGTGATTTGATTTTCAAGTTAAACATATCGCATTTCTCTTTAAGGATGTTGTAGTTTACAAAGGTGATATGAGTCGGATCTTTTTTAAATCCTTTTTTGTCAGGGATAATTACAATTAAGAAACCTCCCTTTTGAATATACTTTGTGGAATTTTCGAAAAAGATATTTAATGCATCATTATTAAGATGTTCTAAAACATTGTCAATAAGTACATTTTGGATTTGTTCATTTATTGAAGCAGGAGATATAACATTGTCAACAACAGCATTTAAACCTTTATTTTTACAAATATCAACCAGATGTACGTTAGAATCAATACCTATTGCCTCTCTGTTTTTCGATTTGCAAAATGAGAGAAACTCACCCATCCCACAACCTAAATCATAAATTTTTCCCTGGTTATGAAACGTTTTAAAGATTTTTGGATAGAAAAAATGCTTCAAATAAGTACTTCTTCCCGGAAGGTACTTGTTTTCAAGATGTTCTTTGTATTCGAGGCTATCTGTTTTCATGTTCATGTAACTTAAAGACAAAATGTTTATGTAAAAAGAAGCTTATTACTGCCATAGGTAAAGCTACAATAACTGCACTTGAATATTTATCAGTTCCAATGTATAGAAGTAATTTGATACCAGCGACGCTGAGAAGATAAATCACGACATATACCAGGAAAAACTTAAATATAAGATTATTGTTACTATTGCTAAAAACCAGCTTCCCTGTGGTTTTAAAATTAAACAATACTCCAAGGGTATTTGAGATAAAAACAGCCAGAGAGTAATGAACTCCTAAAAAGACCAGAATCCAGTAAACACAAAGTGAAAAAAGTGTATTGAGTGCCCCTACAAAAAGATATCGGATAAAACGTAATTCCAGTAGTTTGAATGGATTTTTCAGGTATTTTGTATTCATACTGCAAACATAAGAATATTTAAGCATTTAGGATAATTTGAGAAATGCTTATTGTTCCTGATAATTTGAGGTTTGTTATTTAATACAGTTTTGATACTGATATTTAGTTCAGATTGATTTCGATGGGTTATTTTTGTGTAAATTTTGATTCTATTTTACAATGAAAAAATTGCGTTCTCGTCTAATTTCTCTAAATATTATATATTATTTTCTTCTCGCCCTGATTTCCGTATTGGCTTTTTGGCAGGTTGCGTTGTTTCAGTACGCTTTAAAGTGGGATATGATTGACTACTTCCTTCCTTCGAAGTACATAATTGGTGAGATGATGCAACATAAAGTATTGCCTTTCTGGAGTCCCTATCAAACTTTAGGATATCCGATTTTTGCTGATCCTCAGTCGGGAGTTGCTTATCCGTTTACATGGTTGATTGGATTGTTATGGGGGTACAATTTAAATACTCTGGCTTTTGAGTTTGTATTGCATATTTGTATTGCAGGTTGTGGAATGTTTGCTTTAGGAAAAACACTGAAGTTCGATAAATCTGTGGCTTTTATACTCGCAGTATCTTATATGCTTTGTGGCTTGTTTGTAGGAAATGCTCAGCATTTGTCATGGATTATTGCCGGAGCATGGCTTCCGTTTGTGTTTAATTCTTTTCTTCAAATACAAAAAGAGAAGACTGTTTTAAATGCTCTAAAACTTGCATTATTTGGTTTTCTTTTCCTGAATGGATATCCTGCAATTGTGTTTATTTTATTCTATTTTTTGTTGATACTTCAGATTTGGTTTCTGTATCAGGAAAAAAAAGAAAATGGATGGGTTGGTTTGCGAAAATTACTTTCTGTCCTTTCATTATCAGTTGTATTTCTGCTTATAACATCATCCTTGATACTTACGGGATATTATTATGTTATGCCATATTTATCAAGGGCAAGTGGAGTTTCGCCCGACCTAATGAATGCTTTGCCGTTTTCAACCCGGTGCCTTATTTCATTAGTTTCACCGTTTTCGACTATTCAAGCTGATTCTTGCGATATTTATGGTACTGATTTATCGATGAGTAATGGCTATTTTGGATTTATTGTGCTCCTTTTTGCACTGATAGCTATTTTTTCAAGAAAAGGTACTCAGTTTTGGCTATTTGTACTCTTTGCAATCTTCTCATTGCTTGTTTCCTTTGGAAGCGAAACTCCTTTACGAGAGTTTCTTTACTATCATGTTCCATTTATGAATTTGTTTAAGTACCCGTCTGTATTTAGGATCTTTTTCATCTTTTTTATGATTCTTTTAGCGGGTGTTGGGTTACAAAAGTTTAATGAAGAAAAACTCAATAAGAAAGCATTTTTAGGATTTGTAATTTTTCTGATGGGTTTAATTTTTGCAATTGTATTATACTTGAACGCTACTCAGGATGTAAATATAAAGGCTGTATTCCGGAATGATTTTATACAGTATAATAAAACGCTGATTATTGCACAACAACTTATATTCCAAGTAGTTATACTGTTTGTTTTATTAGGTGCTTTCTGTTTAATCCTTATCAGGAAGATTAATAATGCTCCGAAGATTAAATGGCTGACATTTCTGATTGTAACAGAAATCGTTATTTCAGCTCAGGTTTGTTCGTCGGGCACTGTTTTTGAGTCAAATGCACGAAACGAAGTGAGTAATCAGTTTTTTGATAAAATACCGAAAGGGTTTCCATTACCTGCACAAAAGTCAGTAATCACAACGGAGAGTACTGCATTCAAAGAGGGAACTTTCTGGCGAAATCTGAGTACGTTCAATAAACAGATTTCTTCGGATGGCTTTACTCCTTTTACGTTTCATAGCTCTGATTATTGGTATGATACAGTTCCTGTTCCTTTCAATGCTATGCTGAAAAATTATCCGGCCTATATTTCAAATTCTGTTTTTCCGGAAGATTCCATGATTGCTCATCAAAAACGTGCTTATTCTGATTCAGCAGTTGTATATCTTACGGCTAAGGACTATGTAAGATTAAAGGACAAGCTGGATCATAGACAAAATGCCGGAAAATATAATTTTGTGAAGTTTTTTCCCAATGGATTTATTCTGCAGAACACGATGGAAAATCCGGGTATTCTGGCATTATTGCAAAATGAATTTAAAGGCTGGAAGGTATTTGTCGATGGAAGGGAGGTGCAAATACTAACGATCAATAAAGGAATTATGGGTGTGTTTCTTGAAAAAGGGAGTCATAAAGTTGTTTTCAAATATAAGCCTTTACCTGTAGTTGTTTCATTATACATTACCGTTATAAGCTTTTTCAGTTTGTTAACAGCTATTATTGTTTTGACAATAAAAAGAAATCTTTGACTTTTTTTGTAAACAGGAATAAATTTACGAGAGTTCTTGTGGTTGAGATGTTTCAATGGTTTTTTATACATTAAAGAATTTATAAAACAAGAGAGGCTGTCCATTTTTGGGCAGCCTCTCTTGCGTTATTTTGAAAACGCTTATTTTGCGTTTTTCTTTATACCTTTAGCAGTAGAGTAATTGATTTTGAATGCGCTAACTTGGCGGAGTTCCTGTTTTATGTCAGTAACAATACCCATTTTAGCTTCTTTATCAACTTTAAGGGAGGTAGTTAAAAGCTGACGGTCAATTTCGTCGCGGGCAGCTTTTTCCTTTTCTATAAACTCTTTGATGTCTGATACTTCAGAAATTTGATCATTGAGCTGGATACGTGGTTCTTTTCCATACACTGCAGCGTTTTGAGGAAATCCTACATATATAAAGCTAACGAGAGATTTCTTTTCAAGTTTTTGAACTTCTGTAGCTGCTGGTGGCTTAATTTTTACATACAATGTGCTTTCGCGCATAGTAGTAATAACCATAAAGAAGAACAAGAACATAAAAATAATATCAGACATTGAACCGGTATTAATTGCCGGAACAGATCTGGATCCTGCTTTTTTAAACCGTGCCATTATTTTTGTCCTCCTACGTTTTTAGGTTCCGCTTCTGAAATTGATACAGGGATTGCTTTCTGAATTGCCTTTGTTTGAGCTTCATCTTTCAGATCTTCAAATTTTACTCCGAATTTCTTTTTAGACAGCTCATTACGAAGTTCATTTACCGCAGCTGTTAATTCATTCTGAACCTTGATGTACATTTCGTAAGTAGTTCCACGGTCGTTTTGCAACGAGATCACTCCTTTTGAGACTTTGTAATTACCAATCAAATCAATATTTAGTTCTTGCTTTTCTGGTAAGTTTGGATCATCATAAGGGTTTTCGAGGAATTTTTTCGCTTCATCTTTCAATTGAGAAATGTCCATTCCTTTTCCTTGAACCATCAATTGATTGTTAGAGTTAACAAGGACTGTAAAGACGTTTCTTTCTTTGATTTCTATTTTTTCAATAACAGGTGGCGGTGGTGGCGGAAGCTTTCTGGTGATTCCCAAATCTGTGTCGATCGAAGAGGTCAACAAGAAGAAGGTAAGCAACAGAAAGGAGATGTCAGCCATTGATCCACTGTTAATCTCCGGAATCTTTTTACCCATAGCTATTTTCTTTATTTAACAAACTTAGAAATAGCTGCATATATAGTGACACCAATTACTCCTATAAAACAAAAGTAAGTAATATAAAGTCCACTTCCTATCATTTTTGAGAGACCAGGGTCTGTTGCGGTTTTTTCCCAGATTTCGGCGCGAACGTCATCAACAGGGGAAATGAGGTAAGAAATTGCAAATATGATAACCAATGCTACAACGCCTACTAATGCTGCCTTTGATTTCTTTATATTGGTCAAAATGAATTTCAAAGAGAAAAACAAAAGAGCAAGCAAAGAAACAAAGATCAGGACGTAAGTAACATATATGCCTATGTTAATTAATGTATTTTCCATATCCTGAAACTTTTTTGGGTAGTGGATTATTTATTTTTACGTTCGTATTTCACCATGATATCCATGAAAGAGATAGATGCATCTTCCATTGAATTAACAAGGTTTTCCACTTTGTTAACCAAATAGTTATAGAATACTTGTAAGATAATTGCTACGATCAGACCGAATACGGTTGTTAAAAGAGCCACTTTCATACCTGCAGCAACAACAGTTGGGGAAATATCACCCGCTTTTTCGATAGAGTCAAAAGCCTGAACCATCCCTACTACTGTTCCCAAGAACCCAAGCATAGGTCCTAATGCGATGAACAATGAAATCCACGAAAGGTTCTTTTCAAGACGAGCCATCAATACACCACCATAAGAAACAATAGTTTTTTCGATCATATCGATTCCTTCTTCAGCTCTGTCAAGTCCCTGATAATAAATACCAGCAACAGGACCGCGGGTGTTTTTACAAACTTCTTTAGCAGCTGTTACACCTCCGGTTGCCAAAGCTGATTCCACTTTATTGAGCAACTTGTCAGTGTTAGTAGTAGCCATATTCAGGTAAATAATACGTTCAATAACTAATGCTAAGCCAAGAATTAAACAGAGAAGAATAGGAGCCATCCATCCAGCACCTCCTTCGATGAATTTTTCTTTCATCACCTGGTGGAATGATTGATCTTCTTCAACAGCGGCCATTGCTGCAGTGTCTGTAGTTGCTACAGCTGCTGCAGTGGTATCTGCTTTTTTTGTGGTGTCGGTTACCTGTTCGGTTTTGGCTGCATCTTTTTTATCTGCACCCTGAGCATAAGTATTCGCTGTACCGAATACCAGCAAACCTGCCAATGAAACTAATGCAATGAATTTTTTCATAGGATTACTGATTGATTAAATTAAATAATTAACTTTTCAAGTGTTGTGTTTATTGTTTTGTCTATAAAAAAAAGCGGAGAGAATGGGATTCGAACCCATGAACCGCTTTTGGCGATTACACACTTTCCAGGCGTGCGCCTTCGACCACTCGGCCATCTCTCCGTTAAGTTGTTTTTTTGAATCGGTTAAAGTCTTTCTCCCGAATCAGCGTGCTAAATTACAAAAAATCTAGTCACTTAAATATGTCTTCCATTTTTTTTCGATATGATCTGATTTTTCTCTTCTTTGTAACAATCAGTGATAAGGGATTTTATTTGGGGAATGTCAAATGTTCTCCAAACTTTAATAACGTAAACTGATTTTGTTTAGTTTATCGTTAATTCTCCTCTTAGGCTGGTTTGCAGCATACTACGTAGAGCTTCCTGTGAATAATTTCCGCCTAGTAAAAACATCAGCTTTGCTACAGCAGATTCTGTTGTAATATCATATCCACCTATAATTCCTATTCTGCCGAGATCGAAACTGGTTTCATATTTCCCGATTTCAACAGTACCTGCTTTACACTGAGTAACATTGTAAATAATAATTCCTTTGTCGATGGCTTTTTTCAGGCAAGTAATAAACCATTCATCAGTAGGGGCATTTCCGGCACCGTAAGTTTCAAGAATTAAGCCTTTTAAACCGCCGATGTTCAGCATGCTATTTACAGCATTTTCGGTAATTCCTGGATAGAGTTTTAACACGGCAATATTTCCATCAAGATTTGTGTGAACCTTTAGTTTTTTAAAATTTGGGTTGAGAATCAGATGCTTATTATATCGTATATGTACTCCAACTTCTGCAAGTGGAGGATAGTTTCCTGAAAGAAAAGCATTGAAATTTTCTGCATTGAATTTAGTAGTCCGGTTTCCTCGATATAGCTTGTTTTCGAAGCAGATAGATACTTCCGGCACCAGAGGTGTATCATCTTCTTTGGCTGCTGCAATTTCAATAGCGTTGATAATATTGTCACGACCATCAGTGCGGACAACCCCAAGTGGTAATTGCGAACCGGTTAATACAACAGGCTTGTTCAGATTTTCGAGCATGAAACTTAGAATGGAGGCTGTATATGACATTGTATCAGTGCCATGCAAAACAACAAAGCCATCATAAAGCTCATATTTATCCTTAATCACTTCTGCCAGTTTTATCCAGAATGCTGGTTTCATGTTGGATGAATCGATAATTGGATCGAATGTAAAAGAGTCAATTTGATAATTGAAATTCCTCAGAATAGGAATTGTTTCGTAAATCTGACCGAAATTAAATGGTTGTAATGCACCTGTCTGGTTGTCGCGAACCATCCCAATTGTTCCTCCTGTGTAAATCAAAAGGATTGAAGATTTTGAACTCATGTTATTATTTTCCTGATACGCTGTTTACAAACTGAAATATTTTCAGAGCGTTTTCTGTTGTAACCTCAGCAACATGTTCAAGTGTTGTTTTCTTGACTTCTGCTACCTTTTGTGCAATATTCAGAATATAAGCACATTCGTTACGTAAACCTCTGTTGGGGGAAGGGGTTAAGTAAGGCGAATCGGTTTCAAGTAATAAATCATCGAGGGCAATATGTTCAATAACTTTATCAAGACCAGAATTTTTAAAAGTGATTACACCTCCTATTCCAAGCTTGAAACCGTTATCAATAATTCGTACAGCTTCTTCATATGTTCCACAGAAGCAATGGAATACGCCAGACAGTGAGCCATCATTCATTTCTTCAATTAAATCAAGAGTTACATCCATTGAACTTCGGGTATGTATGGCCAGTGGCAGATGATACTCTTTGGCGAGGTCAACCTGATAACGAAAAGTGTAGAGTTGTTCTTTTTCGAACGATTTATCCCAGTAAAGGTCAATTCCAATTTCGCCAATAGCTAAATAACCTCCTTGTTCAACGTAATGGTGAACAATGGCTAACTCATTCTTATAGTTTTCTTTAACAGAAGTTGGATGAAGCCCGATCATTGGAAAGCAAATTTCCGGATGCATTGAAACAACCTGATTCATTGCAGGAATTGTAGAACTGTCGATATTAGGCAAAAGCATATATTTCACATTGTTAGCTTTCGCGTTTTCAATTACTTGGTCGAGATCAGCACTGAATTCGTTCAGGTATAAATGAGCGTGAGTATCTACGAGTATCATGGCACAAATGTAAGGTAAATTATTTTACGTGTGATTTGTTTACTTTTGCAGAAAAATATCCATTGGATAAGATATTAGTCATACGTTTTAGTTCAATTGGCGATATTGTTCTCACAACCCCAATTTTGAGATGCCTTAAGCTTCAACAGAAAGAGGTTGAAATTCATTTTTTGACCAAATGTATGAATTTCTCCTTAATTAACAACAATCCTTATGTTCACAAAGTTCATTGTTTTAAAGAGAACCTGAAAGAAGTACTTCCGGAACTTAAAGCAGAGAAGTTTGATCGCATTGTTGATTTGCACGGAAATATCCGTTCGTGGCAGGTGAAAAAACACCTTCGGGTACCATCTTCAATATTTCCAAAATTAAATGTCAAAAAATGGATGTTGGTGAAAACAAAGTGTGATCTAATGCCTGATATTCACGTTGTTGATCGATATTTTAAGGCGACGGATGCCTTAAATATTAAAAATGATGGTTTAGGTCTCGACTTTTTTATTCCGGAAGAAGATCAGATCAGTATTATGGATCTTCCGATGAATTTTCACGAAGGTTATGCTTCTATGGTTGTGGGGAGCAAACATGCTACAAAGCAACTCCCTACAGAAAAAATTGTGGAATTATGTAAGCAACTGGATAAGCCAGTGGTTCTTCTGGGAGATATCAATGATCGCAAAAAAGCCATCGAAATTGAAAATATCCTTGGGCATTACGTCTATAATGCCTGTGGGGTATTTAATATTAACCAGTCAGCGTCAATCATAAATCAGTCGTCTGTAGTAATTACGCCTGATACCGGATTAATGCATATTGCGTCGGCATTGAAAAAACCGATAATTTCGATATGGGGAAATACGGTTCCTCAATTGGGTATGTATCCATACATGCCTGATAATCTGAAGACAATTGCACATATTTTTGAAGTTAAGGGTTTAAACTGTCGTCCATGCAGTAAGCTTGGATATCCAACATGCCCGAAAAAACATTTTAACTGTATGAATCAGCAGGATTTACAAGCTATTGTACTGCTAGCCAATCAATATTTAAACTCATGAACGAAAACGGTCAGTCATTTGAACGCCTGTTAACAATTATGGACGATCTTCGCGAAAAGTGTCCATGGGATAAAAAGCAAACTCTTGATTCTCTGCGTTATCTTACCATTGAAGAGATGTATGAGCTTTCAGATGCTATTCTGGAAAAGGATATGGATGAGATCAAAAAAGAGTTGGGCGATCTAATGCTTCATCTGGTGTTTTATTCCAAAATTGGCTCAGAAACCAATGATTTTACCATAAAAGATGTACTCGACGGGATCTGTGAGAAGCTGATTCGTCGGCATCCCCATATTTATGCTGATGTAGAAGCCAATGATGCCGAAACAGTTAAAAATAACTGGGAAAAAATTAAGCTTCAGGAAGGCCATCGTTCTGTTCTTGCAGGAGTTCCTTCATCGTTACCAGCGATGGTAAAAGCATACAGAATTCAGGAAAAAGTTCGTGGAGTTGGTTTTGACTGGGAGCATCCTGAGCAGGTTTGGGATAAAGTTCAGGAAGAACTTCAGGAACTTCGTCATGAAGTTGAATCAAAACAGTCAAAAGAAAAAATAGAACAGGAATTTGGTGATTTACTCTTTGCATTGATTAATTATGCCCGTTTTATAGATGTAAATCCTGAAGATGCTCTTGAAAGAACAAACAAGAAATTCAAACAGCGTTTTCAATATCTGGAAGAACAAACATCCAAAATTGGAAAAAGCCTGCACGAAATGACTTTAGCCGAAATGGATGTTTATTGGGAAGAAGCTAAAAAGATGGAGCCCAATTACACAACAACTAAATTCTGACATCAAAAACAGATACACATGTTAAATCTAAAACGCTTTGTATTTAATGATTTTCAGGTAAATTGCTACCTAGTGGCCGATGAGTCAAAAGAGTGTATAATCATTGATGTTCCCTGCTATAATAACGGAGAACAGGAAACTCTGATCGACTTTATTCAACAACATGAATTAAGGCCTAAATACATTGTAAATACTCATTGTCACGTTGATCACTTACTGGGTGCTGCCGATTTATGTGAACAACTCAATTTGCCGTTTACAATTCATGCAGATGGGACAAATTTATTGAACAGAGCTATGGAACAAGCTTCTCTGTATGGGTTTGAACTTGACAGGGTTCCGGCATTTATAAACTATGTAAAACATGGTGATATCATAAAGGTTGGTTCTACCGAGCTTGAAGTTCGTTATACTCCTGGTCATGCTGATGGGAGTATCTGCCTGGTTAATCATGAGCACAAAATAGTTTTTAGTGGCGATGTACTTTTCCGTGATAGTGTTGGACGTACTGATTTGCCTGGTGGGAGTTTCGATGTTTTGAATAAAAGTATTCAAAACGAACTTTTTACATTAGATGATGTTTATACTGTATATCCGGGACATGGTGCAGAAACCTCTATCGGATACGAAAAAGTAAACAATCCGTTTTTGTAAAAAGCTTTGTTATGAAAAAAAATGTGGGCAGCATTGATAAGATGATTCGTCTGGTAATTGCTGCAGTATTAGCCATTTTGATTATTGCCGGAATAATTACCGGAGTATGGGCAACCATAGCCGGGGTAATTGCTTTTGCAATGGTAATCACCAGCTTGTTTGGTTTTTGTGGCTTATATAAGCTGTTCGGGATAACTACCTGCCCAATGAAAACTGAATAAAAAGAGGATACTGATTTATCCTCTGAACTCTAAAAAGTTTTGATTCCACTCATATCTGCTTCTGCAAATCAACAAGAAGGAGAATGAGTGGAGTTTTTTTAGAGGCGATCAGCTTCTTTTTTGTTTAAAAAAATCTTTTATCAGCTCACTGCACTCTTTTTCAAGAATACCTGAAATTACTTTCGTTTTGGGATGAAGCAAAGTGTTGTTTATCAGTGAGTATCCTCGTTTTTCATCTTTAGCACCGTAAACAATTTTCCCGATTTGTGTCCAGAATGATGCCCCCGCACACATTACACAAGGTTCAAGGGTAACATAAAGCGTACATTCCGGAAGGTATTTTCCACCCAGATAAGCACTTGCCGATGTAAAAGCCTGCATTTCGGCATGAGCTGTTATATCGTTTAAATGCTCGGTATAATTATAAGCACGGGCAATAATCTGATTTTTACACACAATTACAGCTCCAACCGGAACTTCGTCTGCTTCAAAAGCTTTTTTTGCCTCTTTCAGTGCTTCACGCATAAAACTTTCATCACTATAATCTAATACCATAAGAATATGTAATATAGTCCAAAACCATTTCGGGGATAATGCCCATCCGGTTTTATTTTTTGGTTAATCCGCTACGAAATTAGTCAGAATCAACATTCACAATGTACTTTTGCATCTTAATAAATTGGAAATGGAATCAGTTTGTAAGATTTTTAAAATAGGGAATGGCCCTTCGAGTAGTCACACCATGGGACCTAAAAAGGCTGCCGAAAACTTTAAAGCACAATATCCGGATGCTTCAAAATACAAAGTAACACTTTACGGAAGCTTAGCTGCTACCGGGAAAGGTCACCTTACGGATGTAGCTATTCTTCATGCTTTGAACCCTATTGAAACAGAACTGATTTGGGAGCCCAAGACTTTTCTTGCCTATCATCCGAATGCAATGAAATTTGAAGCACTGAATTCTCAACATCAAATAATTTCTGAAAAAATTGTATTCAGCATTGGGGGAGGAGATATTGTTACCGAAAATGAAAAACCTTCCCGAAAACCAATCTACACTTTAAGTAAGATGAATGAAGTTTTACAATGGTGTGATAAAGGAGGTAAAGCAATCTGGGAATTTGTAGATGCACACGAGGATAGCACTACATGGGATTATCTACAGGAAGTATGGAAGGTGATGAAAGAGGCTGTTCAACGAGGAATTGATAAGGAAGGATCGTTGCCAGGAGGATTGGGTTTACAGAGAAAAGCTCCTTCATATTTTATCAAAGCTTCGGGATATAAAGCCTCGTTGAAAAGCAGGAGTTTAGTATTTGCTTATGCATTGGCTGTAGCCGAAGAAAATGCGTCAGGCGGAATTATTGCTACAGCACCAACTTGCGGTTCTTCAGGGGTTCTGCCGGCTGTTTTGTATCATTTGGCTACAAGCTATGATTTTTCAGATAAAAAAATTGCTCGTGCATTAGCTACAGCAGGGTTGATCGCAAATATTGTGAAAAAAAATGCTTCTGTTTCCGGGGCAGAAGTAGGATGCCAGGGTGAAATAGGTACAGCCTGTGCAATGGCAGCAGCGGCAGCCAGCCAGTTGTTTGGAGGAAGTCCGGCTCAGATTGAATATGCTGCGGAGATGGGATTGGAACACCACCTTGGTTTAACCTGTGATCCGGTTTGCGGATTGGTACAGATTCCATGCATTGAGAGAAATGCTTTTGCAGCGGCTCGGGCATTGGATGCAAACATTTATTCAATGTTGTCAGATGGAAAACATCGGGTTAGTTTTGACAGAGTTGTAATGGTAATGAAACAAACTGGAAAAGATTTGCCCAGCTTGTACAAAGAAACTTCTGAAGGAGGTTTGGCTAGTATTCAAGGGTAATAATAAAGCCTTGATTATATTATTGCCTGTAAATTTTTGCTTCTCTAAATTTTCTGCGGATTGCTTTTTGGGCAATTTTTACAGATTGTTTTCCTCCAAACGGGCCAACAGTAATTTTATAGAATAGCTTTTTTTTGTATTTAAATGGCAGAATTTTAGCCATTTGCTTATATGCAGAAGGTAGCTGGCGCAGAACTTTTTGAGCCTCTTTCTTCGTTTTGGTAGTAGTTACCCGAATAGAAAAACGTGCATTGTCAAATTCTGAATTTGCAAACAAAGTCGAATCCTCTTTAATTTCCGGATCTAACAACGCTTCGGCCAATAACTCTTGATTTTCCCAGATAGGATATAACGTGTCGTGTAAAATTTCCATCGAAACTTTCACAACTCCTTTTCCCAATATGTCAATTTTGTCAGCTGCAACTCTTGATAAATCAATAAGTTTTCGGTTTCTGCACCGATCATTGATTTTGACAATCACAAACTTATTATTTGAAATATTGGTAACCCGGATCAGTGTATTCATTGGAAATGAACGATGAGCCGCAGTATATTTATTTACATCATAACGCTCTCCGCTAATTGTTCGCTTGCCAATAAAACGATTAGAATAGAAGGTAGCTTTTCCATAATAAACTTTACCGGGTACAGGTCTGTTTGCCCGAATTCCAGAAATGAACAACAGGTGAAAAAGTACAATAAATAGGAGGTAGAAAATGGTTGTTTTCTGCTTCATACTTCACAAAAGTAATCTAAACCTGATTGAAAACCAAGTTTAAATTTGCAAGTAGTTAAATATTAACATTTTGAGAGATTGCTAATTTCAGATATTTTTCGAGCGAAAACAAGTATTTCAGATGGTTAACAAATCTCAAAAATCAATGATATTTTAGTTTATAAACAATATTTTAGTTACAAATGTTTCTTCACCCGTTTCATTCATGCTAAAAACCAGATAAACTCCGGTTGAAACCCGTTTTCCGGCGTGGTTTTTTCCATTCCATACAGCCTGTCCGCCGTCTGCTTTAAGCTGGTAAACCAAATTTCCGTAAGCATCGGTAATTTTAACCTGAGCATTGGATACCAGTCCTTTAATGGCAATGGAACCATTATAGCCCGGTTCCACCGGATTTGGGTAAGCAACTACATTTTCGTGAGTTTCAAAACCTTCGGTGGCCGTTCCGCGATATGAATAAACTCCATAATCAGTACCGAAAAATACTTCGCCGGTAGTAGGTTCAATAGCAATACTGTTGATGGCATTTGTTGGTAATGGACTATTTTCTGTGGTAAAATGAAGGATTTCTTTGGTGCCATCTGCCGACATCAAAAATGCTCCACCTTTCTGAGTTCCAAACCATTTACGATTAGCTCCGTCAATAGCAATGCTGTTAATTAATTCTGATTCAAGTAGATGTTGGACGTATCCACCCTGCACAACCAAAATCGTTTGTGTCTGAATGGATGATTCTCCACTATTTCCATTTTTAAAAGCACTTCCGGGACTATAAATTACTTTGATGCCTTTATCAGTACCAAGCCAGATTTCTCCTTCGTGATCAACAGCAATAGAATGAACTTCACCTGTTTGCATATCACTTCCCTTGTTTGGGTTGACCCATACCAACTGCTGTTGGTTGTTTTTTTGGTTGAAAACTGCAATTTTATTTCCTCTGCATAAAATCCATTTATAATTATTCTGATCGATAACTATTGAAGTAATATCTCCGGTGGTAACAGTGCTAAGATCAAATGATTCCCAGTTTCCGTTAGTGTACCTTACAGAAAGTGCTTTTGCCGACAGCGAGTTTACAACCCAAAGATTTCCTCCTTCGTCAAAGGCTAAGCCATCTGTGCGGAGTGTTAATCTGTTCCCTTGGGCATCACGTGCTGGTTGTAGCGAACTGTTTGTTTCATTAAAGAAATTAACAAGTTTATTATCTTTGAATTCGGCTAATCCATGCCCCCAACTTGATGCATAAAAATGAGCAGGATCCGAAGGATGAGGTTGTACATTTACAAAATCAAAAATTGTATCTAAGCCGGGTATTGCAGGTGATAAATAAGAGATCCAGTTATCATTAACCATCCTGTTTACAACCCCGAATGACCATATACGGGTTAATGCATCATCACGTCCTCCCTGAACAAAGAAAACATTTCCAGAACCTGCTGAAACTTTAAATCCACTGGTTGATGTTGGTCCATTTGGAAAGTATGAATTATACGCTGTTCCTGTTTTATTGATATTTACCAATCCTAAACGCTCATCTGCAATCCAGTATCCTTGATTATCAGCTATAATATCGAGAGGAATAATTACTTTGCCTCCCGGGTTTACAACCCAGCTTTCAGCTTGGAGTTGAGCATTTCGGATTGTTAAAAAACCCCAATGTGCTGAAATCAGTTTATTTCCATCTGCTTCATATTTGAAAACACCGTTTGTGTCTAAAATTTGCCAGCTTGTTCCGTCTGAATAATAATTTACAGAAGGTTGATTATTTTCACGAACTTTACTTACGATCAGATAATTGTTGAAAACCTTTACGATGGAATATGCATTATTCGGATTGTCGTATGTTTGTAGCGTATTCCAATTCTGGTAGTTGATTAAATTCGGATTGTTGATATCTGCATAAAAAATACCTTTTTCAGTTGCAGCAAAATAGCTGGTGTCATTTGCCGTAAAGTCATATACATTTAGTGTACTGCTGTTATTTCCAATGAGATAACTTTCTTTAACTTCTTCTTTTACAGGGTCTAAAACAACTATTCCGAACCCACATGCCAGATAAGCAAGTTTATTTCGGAAATAGATTTTGTTGATTGATTTTAACCCTGAAATAGATTTTCTTTTGATGTCCGGAATGTTTATGATTCGTCCATTTTTTAGTAAATCAATATTACCGTTTTTATAACCAATCATCAATATTTCAAGGCTGTTATCATAGTTTAAAGTGCTGACACTTACATCCGAAAGACCGTTGACTTTTGAATACCGGGTCAGATTTCCATCATTGATCTCATAGCTGAAAACATTGTTTGGTGTTGCCGCAAATACAATGTTATTTCCTTTCGCAGTAGCGATGGTTTTATGATAAGGGAGATGATCTCGCCATTGCCCTATTCCAACTTGTTGGCAAAATACTTGCAATGAGATGATTATTAAAAAAAGAAAAGAGAATACTGGCTTATAAAATGTCATAATCGGAAGGGAATAAAATAAGTTCACAATTCAAAATTAACTGATTTTCGGCAATTTTATTGTTATCGGTATAGATTCATATTATGATTCATGTGAAAAATCAGACAAATAGCAAAAGGGCTCTTCAATATTTGAGAACCCTGTTAACAAGATTAAATAAAGCTTTTTTCTAGTGTGGTTTGATTCCCTGGTAAATAGTTGCAATGCCAAAGGTTAGCGATTTAAAGCTTCTGCTTTCGAAACCGGCATTTTGCATTACATCCAGAAATTTTTCACCTTGCGGAAAGTTTACAACAGAATCGGGTAAATAACTGTATGCCTTATTATGCTTTGAAATCCAACGACCAATTGCGGGTAAAATAAACCGGAAATAGAAGGTATATAACTGTTTGAACGGTGCTTTCTGGGGATTTGAAAATTCAAGAATTAATGCAATCCCACCTGGGTTCAGCACCCGAAACATCTCGTCAACGCCTTGTTGTAGGTTTTCAAAGTTGCGAACGCCGAATGCTACCATGCAGGCATCAAAACTTTCTTTTTCAAAAGGCATGTTTTCTGAATCTGCCACGCGAACATGAATGATTTCTTGCAAACCACGGTCGTAAATTTTCTTTTGTGCAAACTTGAGCATCTCTTCCGAAATGTCAATTCCTACAATTTCCTGAACATCAAGATGTGATGATGCAGTAATTGCCAAATCACCAGTTCCGGTAGCTACATCAAGAAGATTGTGTGGTTTGTGTTCCGATAAAATACGGATAAGTTTTTTTCTCCAGCGTTTATCTATCTGGAAAGAAAGTACGTGATTAAGAAAATCATAACGAAAGGCAATGTCATTAAACATTTGCCTCACTTCTTCCTTTTTCTTCAGGCTCCCAAGAGGGGGTTCTGATTGATTGTCCATGATTATAGATTAATAGAATTAAGTTCATTTAGCAATTTTGCAGGGTCAACCGGAACAACTCCTACATATTCGCAAACAAGTCCTCCTGCCAGATTTGATATTCGGGCGACATCAACAACTGGTAAGTTCATTGCCAGACAGAGTGATGCAACACTAATAACTGTATCACCGGCACCTGAAACGTCTGCTATGCTGCGTTTAAATGCAGGGATTAGTTCTGATTTGCGACCATTTTCCATGGTTTGATAGCTGATAAACACACCATGTTCGGATAATGTTGCTAAAACCATGCGCAGATTTTGTTTTTCCTGTAGCTGACTTATTGCATTTTCCAAATTTTCAATCTTTGAGAAATCTACGTCCAGCTTTAAGCCTTCGCGCAATTCTTTCAGATTGGGCTTAAACAAGGTTACATTCTTGTAAGCATTGAAGTTGCGTTTTTTAGGATCTACTGTAGTTGGAATATTAAGTTCGTTTGCTTTGGCAGTAATAGCTTTGATGATTTCGGGAGTAAGAACTCCTTTGTCGTAGTCCTGAAAAATTACGCAATGAATTTTTTCAGTCTCCAGAATATTCAGTACAAGTTGTGAAAAAGCGTCTGATTCATTTTGCGAAAGCGGATGTGTAACTTCTTCATCAACACGTAACATTTGGGTATTGTTCCCAATGATACGATATTTGGTAGTGGTTACACGCTCTTCTGAACGATAAAGTCCATGAGTATGTATTGCAGTGTCGTTCAGTAAATTAATGAATTCTTCCCCACGGATATCATTGCCTATTACAGAGCAAAGAACAGGGTTTGCACCCATAGCGCGTATGTTTAATGCCACATTTGCTGCTCCACCCAGGCGGTTTTCACGATTTTCAACCGATACCACCGGAACGGGTGCTTCGGGAGAAATACGTTCTACTTTACCGAAAAGGTATGAGTCAATCATCACATCTCCAACTACAAGGATGTTGAGCTTTTTAAAAGATTCAAATGTCTTAGCGTAATTTATAGTTTGTGGCATCGCGCTTTGTTTATCCGCATCAAAATTAATCATTTCCGGTGAATCTGGAAGAATATTAATCTTCTAGCGGTAATAATAAGCTCAAATTGATATAGTTGATTAAATAAATCCTTAACTTTGCAATAAAAATGGCAGAAGTAGATTTTTCGATATTTAGATGCCCAATAACTCAAAGTGAGCTTTATCTTGTTGAAAAAGATTATGTTATTGAATTATTTGAAAATAATCAACCAGAATTACAAAACATCGGGAACATAAATCTGGGGTTGGTAAATAAAGACAGAACATACTTATATCCAATAATCGAGGATATTATTATTTTATTGCCTATTTATGCAATATATATCGGAAAAGATGTTGATGTTCGTTCAAATATGAAATTAGATAGAGAAAGAGTTTTTAATTATTATAATAATATTGAATTTGAAGTTAAAAATAGTTTGAAAATATTTAATGACTCTAATAAGTGGGTTGACTATCGTGAAGTTTCGAGAGATTATATACGAGACTGCTTTACTCGTGCAAAATTTTTTTTAGGAGATTCGGGGAAGTATTTGCTTGATATTGCTTCTGGAAGTGTTGGATTTGAGGAGTTTATAGAATTGTCCGAAAAATATGAAATAAGAATATGCGCAGATATTTCAATAAAAGCACTAATAGAAGCAAAGCATAACATGGGTGATAGAAAGGCGATTTTTGTATGTGCTGATATTACAAATATTCCAATTATGGATAATATTTGTGACGCTGTTTTATGTCAGCATACATTATATCATATTCCTAAAAATGATCAAAAAACGGCTGTAGATGAAATGCTAAGAGTTTTAAAGCCAGATTCTAAACTTGTTATTGTTTATAGTTTATTTTACCATAGCTGGTTTATGAATATTACATTATTTCCTATTCAGATTTACAGAATTAGTCGACATTTTGCAGGAAAACTCTATGTGAGATTATTCAATAGTAAACCCCGACTTTATTTTTACCCACATCCTTTGTCTTGGTTTACCAAGAACTTCTCTCGAAAGAGCACCCCTGATTTTTATTGCTGGAGAAGTACAAATAAATATTTTTTAAATCTTTATATTCATAAATGGCTTGCAGGCAGATGGTTGCTAAATAGCCTAATGAAGAGTGAAAAAAAACACTCAAAAATTTGGGCAAGAATAGGTGATTATCCGATTATTGTTATTACAAAATAAATAATAGTTATACTAAAAAAGATATTCTATCCCAATACTATTATTTAATGTAAATTTATCAGATATATTTTTACCATACGATCCATAATCATTCACATCCGATATCATCAAATAGTTGATAGATGATGATATATTTAAGGCAAAATGAGTACTAAGTTTCTTAGATAAAGTTGCGTGTAAAAGAAAACTTGATTTTAGTTTGTAATTATTAAGAGTTTCATGACTAAGCGTGTTGTTTGAATAGTAAGATGTAACATACACTTTGTTTATTTTCATAACCTCATACCCAATGCCAATAAATATATCAAAATGTTTACATAAATTAATTTTTTTATCAATAATAAACGGTATACTGAAAAACGAGAAGTCATATACCTTTTTATTTAAGCTATAAAACAAATCTGATCCAGAATGAAAAGACGTACTAAAATATTTAATTCCAGAACTGATTTTAAAATTTTTGGAGTGATTAGATATTAAAAAACTCGTACCATGATGAAAATCATCATTATCACTTAAACAATATACGTTGAACATATTCAATTCCAATGAAATCGTATTTGATTTTTGTGCATGAATATTAAACCACGATAAAATCAAATATATATAACATATTACCTTCGACATATTATAAAAGAATTAATTTATGTGTAATAGAATATTTTGTTTTCTTATTGAGCAATACTAGAGTATATACTCCTTTGTCTTTGTCATTTAAGTTTATATCGATAATTTTTGAATTAATATTTTTAATAAAAAATACAATATTACCACTTGTGTTAACAATATTAATAGAATAGTCGGAGTAATCTAAACTACAAAAATCTAATTTAAAACTTCCATTATTGGGGTTAGGGTATATGTTAAAATCATTAAAATTAGATTTTTCATTTGATACAAGAAGGCTTTGATTAATATTTAAGGTTGAGTCCTGAGGATTTGCTTCTTCTTCATAGCTTTTATTCAAAGAAGTACCACATACGGTTGGTTCTATTCTTGTTGTAAAAGTAGAACCTGATTCTGCTACAAAACCTGGGTTTAATGTAATTGATTCTTTGAATACCAAATCAAGTTGATAATTATTCGGTATATAATAGTCGCAATTAATATTAATATTTTTACCAACAATATCATTAAAAACAATATCACTTAATGGGTATTGACTTGGATTTGTTACATTTATATCTGTGCATGGATTTTTCTGATAATACCTTACCCAATCAATTTCCATTTGTTTTGGGAAGTAATCCCAAACATAAGGAGAATTAATTTCACTTTGAACCGCTAGGTTAAGTATAATGTGCATAGGATCTTTAGGATATACAATATTCAATAATAGAAAATCCATAGCATTAATAACACAATTATCGTACGCTTGACCTAAAAAAGTATAATATCTATGATCTGTCCTTTTGAGTACTCCATCAACAAACCACTCAATTTTATTTTTCTCCCATGTAACCGTAAAAATATGAAAATCTTGTGAAAAATCAACTCCTGTGTAACTCGTAGCACATTGATCTCTATCACCGTTTCCATCATCGTCATAATGTGTTGTCATAGTATGGACTCTTGATAAATTTGAAGGATCATTATCATCATTCATGAATTCAAATATATCCAGTTCATTATAAACAGGATTACCTCCATACATCCAAAAAGCAGGCCAAAGACCTCTTCCTTTTGGAATTTTTATTCTAGCTTCAAACTTTCCAAACGTAAATTTTTTATTTGTTTCAATATTAGCAGAAGTATAATAAAAATCTCTTCCATTTACTCCTCGGTAATCATTTCCATTGTTACAATATAAATTTTCATTTTCAGGTAACCAATCTACACATTTAGCATAGATGTGTTCTCGTTTTGCAATTATTTTAAATATTCCATTACTAATTTCATAATTTCCATTTGTGGTATAATATTGTTGTTCATTATTACAATATCTAATTCGGCAACCTGTTGTATTCCATTTCGACAAATCCAAGTAATTATTATCAAAATTATCTTCAAATACCAATACCCAAGGATTATAATTACATTGGTTAAATGTTTCAATTGACATTATTTTTTTAACCTTACAAGCAGTTTGAGAATAAATGTTAATTCCTATTAATAAAAGAATTAAAGTTAGTATATTCTTCATAACCTATATTTATTTATTTTTAAGAGAATCAATTTCTTTATTTAGCTTGATAATATATAGAGTTAATTCTTCTATTTTACTTAAAAGAATTGCATTCATTTCAGACACATTTATTCCACTTTCAATGACTTCCGATTCTGAAGGTACATTAGGTAAATGTTTATTCTTTAAAATATATTCTTCAACATCATTAAGTTGCATTAAATTATAGTCATTATTAAAAACATAGTCGCTCCAAACATCAGTTCTAACCATTATTTTTTTTGCATATAATGTGCCATCTATTCTTACTGTACGGTTATTAAAAATACCCATCCATAAATTATTTGCATCGTCTCCAAATTTTATATAACTATTACCATCATTATTACTGTTGGGAATATAAAATATAATTCCATCATTAGCAGTTTGGTTAAGCTTTATAGGTTTAAAGATAATATCTCCGGGTTTTGAATTAATTGCAAAATCCCCATTATTAAATGCCACATCGATCTCTAATTTTGATATTGAATTTGAAATGGCTACAGAGGGGGATTGTTCTCTGTATATTTTTAAGGAGTGTCCAGAAGGATCTGTAATTCCCATAGAAACATTTCCAGTTGATTCTAAATATAACGCATCACTAAAATTAGTAAATGTGTTATCAGGAGACATTAAAAATCTTAATCCTCTTGAATATCCATATTGGCTATTTATACCAATTTTGCAAGCGCCGACCCATCCTGTCCGATTAATAATTAGGGCATCAGGCGCATCAATTTGAATTCCTCCATTATAATCGGAATTAAATATATGAAGCTTTGATATTGGATTGTTTGTCCCTATCCCAATATTCCCATTACCTTTTATAACCATTTTGTCGTTATAGGTATTTATATTTCCAATTGTATTTAATGTTCTGAAATATAAATCACCTGTTCCACTGTTTCCCCAATCGATGACTCCGTGCAGTGAATTATAGACTAAATGACCACCACTGAACCGTATATTTCCCATTACATCCAGCTTTTCACCGGGGGAAATGGTTCCTATCCCAACATTTCCTAACGGGCTTATACGCATGCTTTCGGTTGTGGCTCTTGAATCTGTAATACCTCCTTGCGTATAAAAACGGATAGCCCCATTGGGGCCTATTGTCGATAATGTTAAATGGGTGTTTTCACCACCGGGACTAATAAATGCCTGGCTATCTCCATTCCCAATGGTAAGGCCTAAGCCTTTGGTTGTACTCGTATTAATTCCAACTTGGCTGTTTGTGTAAATAGGGTTTGTACCAATCCATTGTGCATAAATTGTTAAAACTGAATTTATCAAAATAAAACAAACTAATAATTGTTTTTTCATAATGCTACATAATTTATGTATTCTTTTTAGAATAGCAAATGTAATATATAAGATAAAGTAAAAAGTGTAAAATATAATAATAACAATATTATAACAAAAAAAGCCATCGGAATTTATATATAAAATAAAAAATAAGTAAGACTTATGTGTTTTTTAACAATACTGTTGGCTATTATGGAAATCCTGAACGATTACACGAAAATATTCAGAAGATGGAAAATGCTCCGCGTCAGCGTAATCCTGCTTCTGATTTTGTGTTCGAAGGAAAGTTTGGAAATAAAAGTAAGTTGTTTTAAACCGGAAAAATGGATATTCAACGGGTATAATAACCTGTTTGTCAAAAAAATCCAAAAGATACGGATGCAAAGCTTTGTGAATCCGGCTTTTTAATGTAGGTTTGTTTCCTTTAATTTGAAAAACCTGGATTTATGAAGTACCTGAAATTTACGTCGTTAGGGATTGTAGCACTTGTTATTGCAACAAGCTGCAATTCGTCAAAAAAAGAAACCGAAAAAATGGAAAATGAACTCAAGGCATTTATTGCTCATCATGATTCGTTAACAACACCGCTTTCAAAAGCTGCAAGTCTGGCTTACTGGAATGCATCCAACACTGGCGATACCAACGAATATGCCAAAGTGGATGAATATTCGATGAAGCTTACCGAAGTCTATGCCAATAAAGAAGCCTTTGCAAAACTGAAAACGATCAAAGAATCCAATGCAGTGAAAGATTCGCTGTTAATGCGCCAGCTTGATGTGCTGTATCGTGGATATCAAAGTGCTCAGGTTGACACTGCTAAACTGAATGCGGTTATTCATCTTTCAACCGAAATTGAACAGAAATATTCAAACTTTCGTGCAGACATTAAGGGTAAAAAGCTTTCAGACAATGATATAGAACAAGTATTAAAGACGTCAGTAAACAGTCAGGAACTGAAAGATACCTGGATGGCTCACAAAAAAATTGGTCCGGTTGTGGCTGATGATATCCGTAAACTGGTAAAAATGCGTAACGAAATCGCGAAAGAACTTGGTTTTAATAACTATCATGAAATGAGCTTGAAACTGAGCGATCAGGATCCTGCAGAAATCAGCAAAATATTTGACGAACTGGATCAGTTAACCCGCGAATCGTTTGCAAAGTTGAAAGGCGAAATAGATGAAAACTTTGCAAAACGTTACAAAATCAAGAAAGAAGAACTAATGCCATGGCATTATCAAAACCGCTACTTTCAGGAAGCTCCTGAGCTCTATCCGGTAAACCTTGACAAACTTTATGCAAGCAAAGATCTGGTTGAAACAACTCGTAAATTCTACGATGGAATAGGCCTGCCAATCGATGATCTCCTGAAAAAAAGTGATCTTTTCGAACGTGAAAAGAAAAATCAACATGCATATTGTATTGATATTGATAATGAAGGAGATGTTCGTATCCTTTGCAATGTGAAACCTACTCAGCAGTGGATGAATACCATGCTTCACGAATATGGCCATGGTGTATATGATAAATTCATCAATAGAGAACTACCACGTTGTCTGCGTGAACCAGCTCATACGTTCACCACAGAAGCTATTGCGATGCTTATGGGAAGATTAGCATCTAATCCACAATGGATGAAAGATATGATTGGTATTTCAGAAGAAGAAAAAGCAAAAATTGCAGAAGATTGTTTCAAAACGTTACGCCTTGAACAATTGGTATTTAGCCGTTGGGCTCAGGTTATGTATCGTTTCGAAAAATCGATGTATGAAAATCCTGATCAGGATTTGAATAAACTCTGGTGGGATCTGGTTGAAAAATATCAAATGGTAAAACGCCCGGCTGACCGTAATGAACCTGATTGGGCTACCAAAATTCATATTGCAACTTCACCCTGTTATTACCACAACTATCTACTGGGCGAAATGCTTGCTTCACAACTCCATTTCTATATTGTGAAAAATATTTTGAAATCAGACGATTACAAAAATGCAAGCTACGTAAACAACAAAGAAATTGGTAAATTTCTGATGGAGAATGTATTTAAACCCGGTGCTTTGTATCCATGGAATACCATGATTGAACGTGCTACCGGTGAAAAACTCTCTGCAAAATATTACGCCAAACAGTTTGTTGATTAAGGTAATTTTTTGAATATCAAGAGGCTATTCAAAACGTCTCTCAACTGGTAAAAAAGATTTTCCCGACTTTCGGGACTCAATATGACAACTTATTGAATTATAGCTGTCAGGATGAGTCCCGAAAGTCGGGAAAATGTATTTAAGATTGAACAGTTATTAATAAATGAGTCACCATACAAAAATGCAGCTATTTAAATCCGATTTTTTGAATTGTGAAGCACAAAATACATCTCCGTCCGAAGAAGAGTTTATTCGTAAATCATTATCTGATTTTGAGGCAATTAAAAGATATGATATGGTTGTGATGGATCAATCTCTGACTTTAACTCGAAATCAGAACAAATCATATCTCGCATTAATAAACATTACGTTTACGTACAAAGGAGCCAAAAGTCCGCAAGCAATTCGAACTGAGGTAGAACAAGAAATAGTTGGGTTTGCAAGGTTGAAAAAGAATTACGGAAAGGTGTTAATACGGCCAGAAACAATTGAAGACAAGATTGTTGAATTGTTTGATCATACCGATATCGACTTCTCCGAAGAACCCGATTTTAGTAAAAAATATTATGTATTTGCTTCAGACGAAGTGTGTTTTCGCAAAAATGTAACACCCTCTTTTTTACAGGCAATTGCAAAACAGAAATTCTTCGAAATAGAAATTTTAGGGGAACTACTCCTCATTAAAGTATCACAAGTCTATACGCCTGAGATCGGCAAAGCAATTTCTGAGTGTATATTACAGATAAACAATGGATTTCATTAGAAAAATAAGTTTACTCTTTCTCAAATAACCGTTCATAGCCATTGTACGGATGCATTGCCCGAAGTTCAAACCGAACTAATTTTTCCTGAACCAATGGCAATTTGTCTAAAGCTGCTTTGGCAGTTTCAATACTTTCAGCTTCAAGTATCAGAATGGCATTGTGCTCATCATCAAACGAAAGTTCACGGATGATGCCTTTTTGCTGTAATTCCCAGGCTTTTACTGCTTCACGCTTCAGAATTTCGATTGTAAAATCTTCAGCTTTTACACTTTCAACATCTTCTTCAATGGCTAATATTTTCATTTTGGTAACTTTAAATCGTTTAAAAAGAATTTGCATCCATCTTCCACTGTTTTTGATACCGGAATAAACTCTATATCTACAGCTTTACAAATCTTTTCATTTGAGTAATAGTAAGGATTTTGAGAAGTTTTAATGGTTTCACGTGTAATCAGCGGAGCTTTTCTTCCCAGCAGAAATTGAAATTGCTGCATGATGCGATAAATACTTAATATCCATGGTTTTGCTTCGATACGAGGGGCCTTTTTCCCGTAATTTTGAGCGATCAGTGTAAAAAGCTTTTTATAGCTAAGATTTTCGGATGAAACGATGTAACGTTCGTTAACCTTATCGCTTTCCATGAGTAGCACAAGGGCTTTGGCAACATCGCGAACATCCACAAAACCGTTTACTCCCTGCGTATAGAAATTTGATTGCTTGTACATCTGTGAAAAGATTTTTGCACTTCCGTCTTCCCAGTTGCCGGGGCCAAGAACTACCGACGGATTTACAATCACAACCGGGAGTCCCTCTTCGCTGGCTCGCCAGACTTCGAGCTCTGCACCATATTTGGTAATAGCGTACTGTGAATTCCGGTCAGATGATTTCCAGTGAGTTTCTTCGGTTATTATAGCACCATCGTCAGTGCGGCCAAGTGCGGCGATTGAACTAACATGGCAAAATTTATGGATCCCTTTTTCGAGCGCAAGATTAACCAGATTAGCCGTTCCGGTTATGTTGGTGGTGTACATATCCTCTTTTAGGGAAGGATGAAACGAAACTACTGCTCCGCAATGAATGATGGTATCAACATCCTGCATGGCTTCTTCCAATGAATGAAAGTCGAGTAAATCTCCTGTTTGCCATTGGATTTTAGAAAGCAATTCATCCACATTATCAGCATAGTAAGAGAATATTTTCCGAACAAATTCCTTTTTGGAATTATTTCGGATTAATGCTTTAACCGAATAATCCTTTCTGAGCAGCTCAAGCAAAACATGCGAGCCTATAAAACCTGTTGCACCTGTTACGAGAATCATAGTACAAATATACTCTATTTCAACTTCTGTTATAGTTTCCTCAAAAGAAGTATTTCTAACAAATAAATATTCAAAAAACAGAACAGCGTTAGCTGCTTTAAATATGATAAAATCAATAAATTAGCAATATTATAATACTGGCTAAATCGATTTTGGGAATGAATGTTCCGGAGGCTTTCTATTTTGGTAAAAAGTATTAGCTTTGCCAACCAGAAATCCTTCAAAAATAATATACAATGCAAAAATTACTTTTATTGGGTGATGAAGCAATAGCACAAGCTGCAATCGATGCAGGCTTGTCAGGTATTTATGCCTATCCGGGCACACCATCCACCGAAATTACAGAGTATGTACAGCATTCGCGCGAAGCGAAAGAAAAAGGAATCCGTAGCAATTGGTCTGCCAATGAAAAAACTGCGATGGAAACTGCAATTGGTATGTCGTATGCTGGAAAACGTACAATGGTGTGTATGAAGCACGTAGGGTTAAATGTAGCAGCTGACCCATTCATGAATTCTGCAATTACCGGTGCAAATGGCGGTATGATTATTGTTTCGGCCGATGACCCATCTATGCACTCTTCACAAAATGAGCAGGATTCACGCTATTTTGGAAAATTTGCATTGATCCCGATTCTTGAGCCAAGTAATCAACAGGAAGCGTATGATATGGTTCATTATGGTTTTGATCTTTCTGAAAAACTGCATATTCCTGTTTTGATGCGCATTACTACCCGTATGGCTCATTCACGTTCAGGCGTTATCCGTAAAGCATCCAGCCGCGAACAAAATACATTGAGATTACCTTCAGATTTACGTCAGTTTGTATTATTACCTGCCATTGCCCGCAATCGCTATAAAGGACTGTTAAACAATCAGAGATTATTCGAAAAAGAATCAACCGAAGCTGGTTTCTGCACCTATACCGAAGGTGAAAATAAATCAAAAGGGATTATCGCAACGGGTATTACCTACAACTACCTTCTTGAAAACTTTGAAGATCGCAATATCCCATTCCCGGTATTAAAAATTAGTCAGTATCCGGTTCCAACCGATATGATTTCCAGATTAGTTGACGAATGCGAAGAAATTCTGGTTCTGGAAGAAGGCTATCCATTGGTTGAAGATAGTTTAAGAGGAATTTTAAATCGTGGAATCAAAGTTCATGGTCGTTTAGACGGAACTTTACCACGTGATGGTGAATTAAACCCAAATCTTGTAGCTGTAGCTCTGGGCATAAATATAACCGAAGGTGAAGCAGTTCCTTCTGTGGTAACTTCACGTCCTCCGGCACTTTGTGCAGGCTGTCCTCATATTGATTCATATCTTGCATTGAATGAGGCAATTGCTCAAATGGAGCCAGGTCGCGTTTTTGCTGACATCGGATGCTACACACTGGGTGCATTGAAACCATTTGAAGCTATCAACACGTGCGTGGACATGGGTGCTTCTATCACTATGGCAAAAGGTGCCGCTGACGCTGGTTTAAATCCGGCAGTTGCGGTGATTGGTGACTCAACCTTTACTCACTCAGGTATGACTGGCCTTTTGGATTGTATCAACGACAATTCACCCGTTACCATCTTCATTCTTGACAATGCAACAACTGCGATGACTGGCGGTCAAGATTCTGCTGCAACTGGTAAATTGGAAGATATCTGTAAAGGTTTAGGCGTTGCAGAGGAACACATTCGTATCTTGAAACCACTTCGTAAAAATCACGAAGAAAACGTACAGATTATCAAAGAAGAACTTGCATATCAAGGCGTTTCTGTAATTATTCCACGTCGCGAATGTATTGTTGCAATCGACAAACGTATGCGTGCTAAGGAAAAATCTAAAAAAGAAGGAAGTAACGAATAATCAAGACAAAAACCGTAACAAAATGAAAAAAGATATCATTCTGGCAGGTGTTGGAGGACAAGGAATTCTTTCAATTGCAGCCATTATCGGACAAGCAGCCCTTGATATGGGGATGTATCTGAAACAAGCAGAAGTTCACGGAATGAGCCAACGTGGCGGTGATGTTTCTTCGAACCTTCGTATTTCGGATAACCCGATTGCTTCTGACCTTATTCCTTGCGGAAAAGCAGATTTGATTATTTCGGTTGAGCCTATGGAAAGCCTTCGTTACTTACCGATGCTTTCGGGAGAAGGTTGGTTAATTACCAATTCAAAACCTTTCGTAAATATTCCAAATTATCCGGAAATCGAAAACGTTTATGCCGAAATCAAAAAGACTCCTCGTCATGTAATGCTTGATGCAGAACAAATAGCAAAAGACCTGGGTTCGGCAAAAGCTGCGAACGTAGTTATTTTAGGTGCCGCTTCCGTTTTCTTAGGAATTGCTTTCGAAAAATTCGAAGTTGCTATCCGTGGAATCTTTGGTCGTAAAGGCGAAGATGTAGTAGCTATGAATCTCAAAGCATTACGCGCAGGCCGCGAATTTGCTGAGAACAATAAATAATTCTGAATCGTTCTTTCAGAAAAAAACAGGAAACCCTGCGGCAATAGTTCGGCAGGGTTTCCGTTTTTATAACCAATTCATATTTTTTTATCTTTTCATAAATTCAACTTCGTGAAGACTCTTGTACGATTTCTGCGGAAGAAACGGTGGCTCATTTTGTTTCTATTGTTTGCATTATTTATTGCAGGCTGGTTTGTGTATAAAACCTCGCATGAAATCATTAAAGACAAAAATCCTGTTGTTGAAATCAAAACCAAATCACGTACTGAATTTGGCATTCAGATAGATTCAATGGTAATGATTCATGACCAAGTAGAAGAAAATCAGAATATTACACAATTGTTGATGAGTTATGGTGTATCAGCTCAAATGGCTGATAGTCTGGTTCGAAAATGTGACACGGTTTTTGATGTCCGGAAAATCAGAGCCGGAAATAATTACACAGTACTGTTGAAAAATGACACTTCTCAAGCACTGCAATACCTTATTTATGAGCAAAATACTACGGAATATGTGGTGTTTGTGTTGAAAGATTCAGTTCATGTGCATAAGGGAGAAAAAGAGATACAGCGAAAAACGATTACATCTACCGGCGAAATTAAATCGAGCCTCTGGCAGGCTATCGAGGAAAGAGGGTTAAGTCGCGAATTGGCGTTAGGCCTGGAAGATGTTTATCAGTGGAGTATCGATTTCTTTGGTTTGCAGAATGGAGATCATTTTAAGGTGATTTACGATGAGCTTTCGGTTGATGGGAAGTCAGTAGGGATCGATAAAATACATGCAGCCTGTTTTAATCATTACGGGCAGGATTATTTCGCATTTTTCTTTGTAACTGACAGTTTTGGAAAGTATTACAATGAAAAAGGGGAAAGTCTGAAGAAAGCTTTTCTGAAAGCACCCTTAAAGTTTTCGAGAATAACGTCCCGTTTTTCCAGAAGCAGATTGCATCCGATATTAAAAATTCGCCGACCACACTTTGGCGTAGATTATTCTGCACCTTCGGGTTCTCCTGTATTTACCATCGGTGATGGTACTATTGTATATAAAGGATATATGGGTGGCGGTGGAAATTCGCTGAAAATCAAACATGGCGGAGGTTTTACATCAAGCTATATGCACCTACGGGGCTATGCGCCCGGCATACGTCAGGGAACTCGGGTTCGACAAGGAGAACTGATTGCATTTGTGGGAAGTACGGGTTTATCTACTGGCCCGCATCTCGACTTTAGAATGTATAAAGGTTCAACGCCGATTGATCCGTTGAAAGTAGTTTCGCCTCCTGCAAAACCAATTAATGAACAAGATAAGGCGCGTTTTAAAACAGTTGTGGATAAATATATGCCCTTAGTTAAGTAATGTCATTGAAAAAATGACTTGGGCATTCTTATGGCATGAGACAGATTTCGTGAATAACTCTTCGTAAAAAACAAGGACGAATTTTCTTCTGTATTCAATTCCACAATCTTTTTATTTTCCCTGTCATATTCTTCATTATCTTTGCATTCGCTAACAAAAACAAGCAAAAACCATTATACCATGGGTAGAGTATTGATTATTGGTGCCGGTGGAGTTGGCACCGTTGTGGCTCATAAAGTAGCCCAAAATCCGGATGTGTTTACCGATATTATGTTGGCAAGCAGAACCAAATCAAAATGCGATGAAATTGCGAAAGCAGTGGGCGGAAACCGCATTCAAACTGCTCAGGTTGATGCCGAAAACGTACCGGAACTGGTGGCGTTGATTCGCTCATATAAACCTGATTTAGTCATCAATGTAGCCTTGCCTTACCAGGATCTTCCAATTATGGATGCGTGTCTGGAAGCAGGTGTAAGCTATCTGGATACCGCTAATTATGAACCGAAAGATGAAGCTAAGTTCGAATATAAATGGCAATGGGCTTATCAGGATAAATTTCGTGAAGCCGGTTTAACCGCAATTTTAGGTTGTGGTTTCGATCCGGGCGTTACCAGTATCTATACTGCCTATGCAGCCAAACACCATTTCGATGAAATCCAGTATCTGGATATCGTTGACTGTAATGCTGGTGACCATGGTAAACCATTTGCGACCAACTTTAATCCTGAAATCAATATTCGCGAGGTAACTCAAAGGGGTAAATATTGGGAAAGCGGCAAATGGATAGAAACCGAACCACACGAAATACATAGACCATTGAACTATCCTGAAATCGGTCCAAAAGAATCGTATGTGATTTATCACGAAGAACTTGAATCGTTGGTTAAAAACTATCCAACGCTGAAACGTGCCCGTTTCTGGATGACTTTTGGTCAGGAATATCTTACGCATTTACGTGTAATTCAGAATATTGGAATGGCAGGTATTGACCCGGTTATATTCCAGGGAATGGAAATCGTTCCAATACAGTTTTTAAAAGCTGTTCTTCCAAATCCTGGTGATCTGGGTGAAAATTACAAAGGCTGGACTTCAATAGGTTGCCGTATCAAGGGTTTGAAAGACGGTCAGGAAAAAACCTATTACGTGTACAATAACTGTAGTCATGAAGCTGCATATAAAGAAACCGGAACACAGGGTGTTAGTTACACTACCGGTGTACCTGCAATGATTGGTGCAATGATGTATCTGAAAGGGTTATGGAAAAAACCGGGAGTATTCAATGTAGAAGAATTTAATCCCGATCCGTTTATGGAACAACTCAACAAACATGGCTTACCATGGATTGAACTTCATAATGTTGATATTGAACTTTAAACAAGAACGATAAAATAGAAAAAGGCCTGAATTTCAGGCCTTTTTTCTTGCGTTTGATTAGGGGTTAATTTGCCAGTGTAAATTTAATAGCAATCGACATTTTTACGCGAACTGGCACATCGCGTTGTTTACCGGGAATCCAACGAGGCATATTGTCCAAAACCCTGATGGCTTCTTCATCACAGCCACCTCCAATTCCTCGTTCAACCTTAATATGCGTAATACTACCATCTTTTTCTATGATAAATGAAAGGTGTACAGTGCCCTGAATTCCTACGCTACGGGCTAACTCAGGATAAACCAGATTGTTTTTCAAATAGCTTAAACGAGCGAGATCTCCTCCAGAAAACTCTGGGAAGGATTCTACCCAAACAAAAGGCTCGTCTTTATCTACAGGCTCGTCTTCTTTTATAATAGCTGGAATTGCATAAGTATCCGCAATGTCGTCAGGAGTATCTTCCGGATTAAATAAAGGCATTTCGTTTGTTATAACATTGTTTGTTACAATTTTAAGAATTTGACTTTGTGCAATTTTGGGTGGTTCCGGTTTGGGAATATCTACAGGTTTATTGAATATTACATCATCATCTACAATTGAAGTATTGTTACAACCCAGATCAATTCCACTCTCGCCGTAGAATTTCCATTCAAAAGCCATAAGAGTTAATCCTAATACTATTACGAGTCCAATTTGTCCGAAAAGGTTTCTCTTATTTTCGAGATCTGCCTTTTTTGTTTTTTTTGTTTCCATGATAATTGGGATTTAAAGATTGATAAATTGGGGTAGTTTTTCTACCATAACACTCGTAAATTTTGCTTCATCTATTCTGTTTAAAGTTTCATGAAATAAAACTAATGCCGTAGCATCGCCATTCAAAATCAAATCAGTATCCGGTGGTTTTTGTACAGATAACGGTTTAAATTATCGTTGACAGAACAAAAAAGAGGTGGTTCAAAAATTAGAGACTTTTTGAACCACCTCTTTTTGTTGATTATAGTGGAAGAAAACTCCTTTAGATGCTGAAATATCGTTTTTTAAACCAGAATGCCACATTCACCAATGCAATCATTACCGGAACTTCTACCAACGGACCAATAACCGCGGCAAAGGCTTCGCCAGAATTCATTCCGAAAATGGCAATGGCAACAGCAATGGCCAATTCAAAGTTATTACTGGCCGCTGTAAACGAAAGGGTAGTGGATTGTTCATAGGTTGCTCCTATTTTTTTACTCATAAAAAAGGAGAGCGAAAACATGATCACAAAATAGATAAGTAAAGGAATCGCAATCAAAATTACATCGAGCGGAATTTTTACAATGTATTCGCCTTTGAGCGAAAACATTACCACTATGGTGAATAACAATGCAATCAGAGTTATTGGGCTGATTTTAGGAATAAATCGGGTGTGATACCACTCTTTACTTTTTAGTCGAATCAGAATAAACCGGGTTAAGAACCCCGTAATAAACGGAATACCAAGATAAATAAATACACTTTTGGCGATCTGTCCAATGGTGATTCGGGCTACCGAATCATTCGTTGGAATGCCAAACCACCCGGGTAAAATTGCGATAAACAAATACGCATATACCGAGAAAAAAAGCACTTGAAAGATGGAGTTAAACGCAACTAACCCGGCAGCGTATTGAGTGTCGCCTTTGGCAAGGTCGTTCCAAACGATTACCATTGCGATACATCGTGCAAGACCGATCATGATGATACCGTAAACATAGGGGAGATTTGCGTTGTTTTCGCCCGGAAAGAGTTTGAAGAGAATTACTGCCAGTGCAAACATCAAAACCGGACCGATGATCCAGTTTTGAACCAGTGAAAGTGATAATACTTTCCAGTTTCGGAAAACGTCGCCCAGCTCTTCATATTTGACTTTGGCCAAAGGTGGATACATCATCAGGATTAACCCAATAGCGATGGGAATATTGGTCGTACTTTCGGGCGAAGATTTCATGGATTCCCAGAATTTTGCAATTTCGGGAAACAGATAACCCGACATTACTCCTGTAAGCATGGCCAGAAATATCCACAAAGTGAGATATTTGTCCAAAAATTTAAGTCTTGCTTTTGAGGACATATTTTTGATATTTAGATTATTAACAATTGCAATTTCCGCTACAGCACATTTCGGCGGGCTTTTGAGCAAATACGGTAATGCTCATAATACCGATTTCCGATTGTCTGAAATTTTCTATATCTGTTGAAGAAAGATAATTTTGAAGAATTTCATCAGGGATTTTGATGACTTTCATTTTTTGAATATCGATATTTTTAAAGCCAGCTTTTTCAATAATATGAAGGTAATCTTCCATCTGAATTGCACCTGAAACACAGCCAGCGTACATTTCGGCAGCCGATTTCAGATTCAGAGGAAGTTCGCCGTCAAGAACTATATCTGAAACGGAGAAATGTCCTCCCGGCTTCAGAACACGAAATATTTCCTGAAATGCTTTTTCTTTATCCGGAACCAGATTTAATACACAATTGCTGATAATTACGTCTGCTTTGTTTGCTGTTACGGGCATCTTTTCTATATCTCCCAACCGGAATTCAACATTTAGGTATCCTAATTTTGCAACATTTTCACGTGCTTTCTGAATCATCGCATCCGTCATGTCGATGCCGATTACTTTTCCGGTATCACCAACCAAAGCTCGTGCCACAAAACAATCGTTTCCGGCACCGGAGCCAAGGTCAATAACGGTATTACCCGATTTAATCCGGGCAAATTCAGTAGGGATTCCACAACCCAGACTTAAATCTGCATCAGGATTATATCCTTCCAGATGAGAATAATCATCGCTGAACTGGGTATAGTCAGTTCCACAACAACTATTTGTTCCACAACAATTTGTAGCGGAAGTTTGCATGGCGATCTCACCGTATTTTTCTTTTACAAGCTTTTTCAGCTCTTCTGAAGTTGTATTCATTTATTTCAGGTTTAATGATTGATAAAACTGTCCGAAAGATTCCTTGATTTCATCACGTACGCGACGGAACTCACTTTGGATGAACTCTTCACTTCCCATAGCAAGAGAGGGATCATCGAAGCCAATGTGAATGCGATGTTTTACTTTACCGGTAAATGTAGGACAACTTTCGTTGGCTCCGCCACACACCGTGATTACATAGTCCCACTCTTCATTTATGTAAAGATTTACCGAATCGGAAGTGTGATGACTGATATTAATTCCGACCTCTTTCATTACTTCTACTGCTTTGGGGTTTAGCTTTCCCGAAGCTTCAGTTCCGGCAGAGCAAACAGTAAGGCTGGGGTCAAAAGATTGTAGAAAGCCTTGAGCCATCTGGCTTCGGCAACTATTTCCGGTACAAAGGATGAGTATCTTCATTTTTATTGATTAGCATTCGTTACAACTGAGATTAATTGAATCCATATCCATGAAAAATGTATTAAAAAGAGCCTTGTATTTGGTTATAACATGGCCATTTATGCAGTAATTGATTTTCAAACCATCAATTTCACCATGAATCAAACCTGCATCACGAAGGGCTTTCAGGTGCTGCGAAACGGTGGAACGACTTAACGGAATATATTCGGTAATATCTCCGGAAATACAACTTTGGGTTTGGGCAAGATATTTCAGGATTGCCAATCGTGCAGGGTGCGATATGGCTTTGGCAAATTCAGCCAGTTCACGCAGTTCTGATTCAAATTTTTCGGATTTATTCATTTTAGAATGTTTAATGTCGCAAACATACGACATATTTTATTATCAGATGTATATGTGAGGTGATTTTTATGTTAAATCTGCAAAACCGTAAGGAAAACAAATGCTGATCTTAATGTTTGGGATTGAATCTGATTTTAGATTACGCAAAAATGTTTAAGTTTGAACAATCGATTTAACATTGAAATGAACAAGATTCAAAAGCTTATTGCGGGTATCAAAACCTTGATTGCCAAGCCATATTATATCAACAAAATTATTGATGACGACGATAGTTGGAAAGAGCGTTTCATTAAAAAGTATCCGGAATATACTTCAGGTTTGCCCGTGGTTGACTTTCATGAAATAACAGGCTCATCGGAAGTTGAGTTGAATTATTGTTCGTTACTCGATGGAGGTTCTTCTGCATTGGATTATGGATTGCTAAAGGCGATGGCGGCTCAGAAAGCAGATTGTGATTATTTTGAAATAGGAACATGGAGAGGTGAATCGGCTGTGAATGTGGCTGAAGTTGCGAAGCATTGTACCACGATGAATCTGGATGATAAATCATTGCAAAACCTCGGATTTTCGTATGATATGATTGGTCAGATAGGCGTTTATGTGTTGGGGAATCCGAAGGTTACACAATTGAGGGTGAATTCTCTTGAGTTTGATTTTGCCAGTTATGGACATAAATTTGATTTAATATTTGTTGATGGGGATCACCATTATAGCAGTATATGCAGCGATACCCGCAATGTTTTCAGCTATTTGATGAAATCTGATTCGATTGTGATATGGCATGATTATACGTTTTATCCCGATACTGTACGCTGGGAGGTTTATCAGGCTATCCTCGATTCGTTACCTAAAGAAGAGCATAAGCATTTGTATCATGTCCGAAATACCAATTGTGCAGTATATATTCACAAGAACTTTATCACTGAGAAACTTCGCACACCTGATTTTCCCAAAGTAAACTTTAAGGTAAGGGTGGAAACAAATCCTGTTGTGCTGGAACAGAAGTGAGCAGAAGAGCAGCTTTGTTCTCAACAGCCTTTAATAATCGAAGGCAATAATTAAACCAGGTTTAAGTTCGTTTTTCAATACGTTTCAAAATATCATTTATCTTTTCAAGCTGTTTTGCTTGCAACTCCATTAATTCCTGAGCCTGATGCAGAATGAGATGATCAATTTTTTCGTGTAACATGCGTATTTCGAGTTCGGATTTAAGATTAATCATGTAATCTTTTTTTCCACGCTCTCTGTCTTTTTCTTCCTGACGGTTCTGACTCATCATGATAACGGGAGCTTGTAAGGCTGCAATGCTCGACAGTATAAGGTTGAGGAGAATAAAAGGATAGGGGTCGAATCCTTTATTTGCGAGCCAGAAAACATTGAGTGCTATCCAGATGACCAGAAAGATCATGAACGAAATAATAAATGTCCAGCTTCCTCCAAAGCTGGCAACTTTATCGGCAATGCGTTGCCCGAAAGTTAAGCTTTGAGCTTGCTCATCATTAAGTTTATCAGCTAAAATAGTTTGTTCTTTTAAGGAGGCAAGAACGGTATTTTCTAATTCGGAAAGTTCACCTACTTCATTTGCCAAGTAATCAGAGATGTACCGCTCAAGAAAGTAATTGAGTTCACTTCCGGAAAGAGAGTCTTCATGTTTAAAATCAGGATGCTCTTTTTGAATGTATTCTAACAATGAATGTCGTAATGTAGTTCCTGATATTCTTTCAGTTATAGGAAATTCCTGCTTTGAAATGTCGCTGATAAAGGTTCCCATTTGTGTAAATTAAATATTTTGTTGGCAATTGTACCTTACAAATGTACTTGATCCTGATGCTTAAATGGAAAGTAATGAAAGATTTATTCTGAGCGTAATGGATTATCGTTCTCTTGCAGTATTGGAGGGAACTAAAATTTCTGAGGTATGCCAGAGTTGAGGAATAGTATCGTTTGTAATGGGTTTGTTATCGACGTTAAGCGATATTCCGGCTTTGTTTTTTTTGATGATTTTCATTTTTCCGGATAGTACCCATTGGATAACGATGAGTTGGAGTGAATCTTTGGTTATTTGTGGATATTGTTTTGCAATTTCTATACCCATGCAATTATTCCACATATCCATGGAACAGGCTGCTTCATTGGGTAGAGAACCGTCTTCATTCTGATGCTTTTTGTATTGGAGAAAATTCCATTTTTCATGAGCCTTCCCAAGTTTATAGGCTTTTGAAGCTTTCATTACACTACATAAACGAGCCATCCAATACGAATGCCGGAACGCATCCAGTTGACCTCCGTTGCCATCACCATCCAGGAATCCTGCTTTTACCAGACTATCGCTCACTTTACGTACTTCCACACTAATGCGCCAGGCTTTCATGGCTACAAAAGGATGAGTTATTGCCCAGCAACGTTCGGGAGGGGTTTGTTTCCAGAAAAGCTTCCACTTGCTTTGCCCCGAACAAAGCGATAGATTCAGAGCGAAAAGCAGAATCAATAGCGTATTTTTCATCATACAAAGCTAATGAAATAAACTTTTCTATTTTGTGCATGTTTAGCTATGAAAAAGCTTTTCTTGAGTGGAAAGAGATCAAATAAACTGCCATGATACAGATTACCCGCCGGGAGCATTTTAATGCTGCTCACCGTTTATTCAGGTCAGATTTTTCGGATGAACAGAATCTCGAAGTTTTTGGAAAGTGCTCTAACCCAAACTGGCACGGGCATAATTACGAGCTTTTTGTTACGGTTAAAGGTGAAATAAATCCTGAAACAGGTTTTTTGATTAATCTGAAAACCTTAAGCAATATCATTGAACGGAAAGTTTTGGATAAACTCGATCATAAAAATATTAATCTGGAGGTTGATTTTATGGTAGGGAAGCTTGCATCCACTGAAAATCTGGCAGTTGCCATTTGGGAGCAGCTTCAGCCTGAAGTGGAAACACTCGGTGCTCAGATGCATTGTGTAAAACTTATTGAAACAGAGAATAACTTTGCAGAATATTACGGTAACTAATCAATCATCATATTACGATGGATAAAAAATTAACGAAGGCCATCTTTGAAGAACACCACCTGGATGGATATGAAAAATTGGATTTATATAATCCTCAAACAATCAAAAAATTAGCTGTTCACTATAAAGAAATCTTGCGACTCATAGGTGAAGATCCGGAACGTGAAGGTTTACTCGATACGCCTGTACGCGTTGCAAAAGCAATGCAATTCATGACTCATGGTTATGATGCCAATCCGGCAGAAATTCTACAATCAGCTATGTTTAAAGAAGATTACAAACAGATGGTGATTGTGAAAGACATTGAGATTTACTCAATGTGCGAGCACCACATGCTTCCGTTTGTAGGGAAAGCTCATGTGGCATATATTCCGAATGGTTATATTGTGGGGTTGAGTAAAATAGCACGCGTTGTAGATGCCTTTGCCCGTCGGTTACAGGTTCAGGAGCGTTTGACGAAGGATATTAAAGATTGTATTCACGATACATTGAAACCCATGGGTGTAGCCGTAGTTATTGAGGCAAAACACATGTGTATGTCGATGCGTGGAGTTCAAAAACAAAATTCGGTAACAACTACATCCGATTTCACGGGAGCATTTTTAAGTGATAAAACCCGTCAGGAGTTTATGCATCTGATAAGTGCTGATTTGATGAAGTAAACTCAAAATAAATTCTAAACTAGCCCGGAGTTCAAGTGCGATTTTAATATAAAGAGATTGAATTAAGGCTCCTATAAAAAAGAGAGGCTCTTTCATTTTGAAAGAGCCTCTCTTTTTTCAGACTTAGTATATTGACTAGTATCTGTTGTCGCGATTTGAGTTGTAATCTCCGCGTGGTTTGAATGATTTGTTGTAGCCACCGCCACCACGGTTACCACCACCACCGCCGCCGAAGCTGCGTTTTGGTTGATAAGATCCGCGTGGTTCTGCTTCTTTAACTGCAATGGTTTTGCCTTCGAGTTCTGCTCCGTTTAAAGTTTCGATTGCTTTTTTAGCTTCTTCGTCATTTGCCATTTCAACAAATCCGAATCCTTTTGAACGACCGGTTTCACGATCCATAATAACTTTAGCACTGGTTACTTCACCATACTCTTCGAAAATCTCTTGAAGATGTTCACTCTGAATCTTGAAATTAAGATTCGCTACGAAAATGTTCATGTTTAAAAAAATTAATTTAAATAAATTGTGATACGCTCGATAAATCCATAAGTCAGCTTAAAACGCAAAACCTTAAAAAATACAGCTCGAAATTTTAACTCCGGAACATTATGTTTTATCACGCATCAAAAATACATGATTTATAATCAATTCCGTCATTTTGTGAAAAATTTTTTTCTCCGGCATTGAAACTCCGTAAAAAGTGCATCTTTTTATCTTTCAACTAGTTTCATTCCTGAACATTAACAGGTGTTTTATTTCGCATTACGAATATACTTTTGACGGAGTCTATACGTTAATCTTCATTATCTTTGTCAAAAAAATAATTTATCATGCAAGATTTAGACAACAGAAACAACTACATTCAGGTTGAACAAGTTCAAACAGCATCACGTTCATTCGTTGCGAATGTGTTTTTATGGATGTTTATGGCATTGAGCGTTTCTGCTCTTACTGCCTGGGTATTTGCAAACTCTCCTTCATTGTTTCAATATTTGATTCGTGAAGGGGGTAAACCTTCCGGATTAGGAATGATTGTAATGTTTGCTCCGCTGGGCTTAATATTTCTGATGAGTTTAGGTTATCAACGCCTTTCTGCATTTGCATTGTCGGTTATTTATGCTCTTTATGCAGTAATTATGGGGATAAGTTTGAGTTTCATTCTTTTGGAATATACAGCAGAGTCAGTTTATGTAACCTTTGGTACTACCGCAGCAGTTTTTGGATTTATGGCCTTATTAGGTTATACTACAAAGACTGACCTAACCAAAATGGGGTCTATTTTACTTATGGCTCTGATTGGAATTATTATAGCTTCTCTAGTAAACTATTTTATGCATAGCAGTCAGTTAGCCTGGATTATCAATATTGCCGGAGTGATTATCTTTACAGGATTAACAGCGTATGATGTGCAGAAAATCAAAAATATGTCGGCACAGGTAGAGCAGGGTACCGAATCAGCCAATAAACTTACCATAATGGCTGCATTGACGCTGTATCTTGATTTTATCAACCTCTTTTTATTCTTGTTACGCTTTATGGGAAGTAGAAAGTAAGTATCAGAGTATCTGTAAAATATACTTAGGGCAAAGATTCAAATGCTGTATTTACAGGATTATGTATCTTTGCCCTTTTAATTTTCAAGAAAATCTATTCACCAAAACAAATAGTATGAAGGCATACGTTTTTCCCGGACAGGGAGCACAATTTGTAGGCATGGGTAAAGACCTCTACGATCGTTTCCCCGAAGCTCGTGAAATGTTTGAAAAGGCCAACGAAATTCTCGGATTTCGTATTACAGATCTGATGTTTGCAGGTACTGACGAGGATTTAAAACAAACCAATGTAACGCAACCTGCTATCTTTTTGCATTCAGTAATTCTTGCAAAAATGCTGGGAGATGATTTTAAACCGGAAATGGTTGCGGGTCACTCATTAGGCGAATTTTCTGCTTTGGTTGCCAATGGAGCGCTCTCATTTGAAGATGGTCTGGTATTGGTTTCTAAACGTGCAAATGCAATGCAGAAAGCATGTGAACAGAATCCTTCAACCATGGCAGCTATCCTTGGATTGGATGATAAAGTTGTGGAAGATGTTTGCGCTGCGATTACCGAAGAAGTAGTTGTTCCCGCTAACTATAATAGTCCTGGTCAGCTGGTTATTTCCGGTTCGATGAAGGGTATTGAAATTGCGTGCGAAAGATTGAAAGCTGCTGGTGCAAAACGCGCGTTACCCCTGAAAGTTGGGGGTGCATTCCATTCCCCGTTGATGGAACCTGCCCGCGTAGAACTTGCTGAAGCAATTCATAATACGCCATTCAAAACTCCCGTTTGTCCTGTTTACCAAAACGTAAATGCGCAGGCTGTTACCAATCCTGAAACCATCAAACAAAACCTGATTGCGCAACTTACAGCCCCGGTTCGCTGGACTCAAATTGCTCAAAATATGGTTGCTGACGGTGGTAAGGTATTTGTAGAGGTTGGCCCCGGTACAGTTTTACAAGGTCTTATTAAAAAAGTAAGTAACGAAGTTGAATGTTTAAGCGCAGCTGTTTAATCATTTTGATATTCGATATAAAACAGAAAAGGCTACTCCAAGAGTAGCCTTTTCTGTTTTATATCGAGTTGAAATCTTACATAAGTGACTGATTTTTAATTTTTCCGGATGAAAGAACCTTGTCAAGAGATTTCTCATACTGAGCTTTTATCAAACCCTGCATATAGCTTTCATTGTGTAAGTCGGTACCAATAAAATCATACATCTGGGCATCAATAAACTTTTCGGCAGTTTTTTTAACAGCCTGATCATAGTACCCACTCAAAGAGTTTGTATTTAACTGAAAGAAAATGCCTCTGTCTTTAAGTTCTTCAAACTTATTGAATTTTGTAAACCAGTATGAATAACGTTCCGGATGAGCAAGAACAACCTGATAACCTTCCAGTTGCAGATTGAAGATAAATTCTTTCATACGTGGATGTGGCGAAAAATAAGAGAGTTCTACCAGAATAAATTTTTTCCCAAAGGTGAGCAAATTTCCGGCTTTCAGTTTTTCTTCAAAGCGATCGTCGAGTAAATATTCAGCGGCAGCATCCAGCTTTATTTTTATTCCGGCTTTTTCAACTTCTAGCCTGAGATTATCGAGCCCGGCCAAAATTATTTCGGGAGTATTGACATATACTTCGCCCTGAACGTGAGGTGTGGTTATCAATTTTGAATAACCCAGTTCACTCATTTGGCGGATTAACTCAACAGATTGTTCGATCGTTTTGCAACCATCGTCAATACCCGGAATTAAATGCGAGTGCATATCAACACCTATCGCAGCCAGATAAACAGGCTGCGATAGTTTGTCGGTTGCAAATATTTTTGAGAATAAACCCATTCTGTTGTATTAGGATAAGATATTCAACAGCGTTAAAGCCTTGTTGTTTTATCGTTTTTGATATTGTTGTTCGTAATAGTGTTGATAATTACCGGAAGTTACTTCGTTTAGCCATTCTTCGTTGGCAAGATACCAATCAACGGTAATTTCAAGTCCTTCTTCAAATTGTAATGAAGGAACCCAGCCTAGCTCTCGTTGAAGTTTGGATGAGTCAATAGCATAACGCAAATCGTGACCTGCGCGATCTTTTACAAAGGTGATTAATTTTTTAGAAGTTCCCTCCGGACGGTTTAACTTACGATCCATGATTTTGCACAGTAAATGTATCAGATTAATGTTTGTCCATTCATTGTGTCCTCCAATGTTATATGTATCCCCATTTTTACCCTGATGAAAAATCAGATCAATAGCTCTGGCATGATCTACAACATAGAGCCAATCACGGATATTTTCACCTTTTCCATAAATAGGAATCGGCTTGTTGTTTTTTATATTATTGATTGATAATGGAATAAGTTTTTCAGGAAACTGAAATTGACCGTAGTTATTGGAGCAGTTTGACACAACAATCGGGAGATTGTAAGTATGATGATAGGCTCTTACGAGATGGTCGCTGCTAGCTTTGGATGAAGAATAAGGACTACGAGGATCGTATGCAGTTGTTTCATAGAAGAAACCGTCGCTTCCCAGCGAACCATAAACTTCATCGGTAGAAATATGATAGAAACGTTTGCCTTCCATGTTGCCAGTCCAGATTTTACGGGCTGCATTGAGTAGATTTACCGTTCCAACAATGTTTGTGAAGATAAATTCCATTGGGTTGGCTATGGAACGGTCAACATGCGATTCGGCAGCAAGGTGAATTACACCGTCAAATTGATATTTTTCAAAAACAGCATTAATCTCATCTGCATTTACAATATCTGCCTTTACAAACTCATAATTGGATTTGGTTTCGATATCTTTCAAATTTGCCAGATTACCGGCATACGTAAGCTTGTCGAGGTTAATGATTTTATAATCAGGGTATTTATTTACAAAAAGGCGTACTACATGCGAGCCAATAAAACCAGCTCCTCCGGTAATCAGGATAGTTTTCATATTCTGTAAGTTTCGTTTAAACGTAATTCGTAGGTGTAAAAATAAACATTACAACGCAATTTCACGTCAATTTAATGTTCAGACTCCGCGAAAATTAAAATTTCAGTTCACGCTTATACATTCCAATGGTGTTTTCCAGGCCATAGTAGAGAGCATCGCAAATCAATGCATGGCCAATTGAAACCTCAAGTAATCCGGGAATATTTTGTGCGAAATATTTCAGATTAACAAGGCTCAGATCATGACCGGCATTGATGCCCAGCCCTACTTCCATAGCTATCTTTGCAGCATTTGCAAATGGAGTAATAGCCGTAACTGGATTTTTCGGAAAAAGATCGGCATAAGGTTCTGTATAGAGCTCAATTCTGTCAGTTCCTGTTTCTACAGCTTTGTAGATTAGTTTGGGGTCGGTTTCTATGAAGATGGAGGTACGGATACCTTCTCTCTTGAAAACAGCTACAACTTCTTTCAGAAAATCAATATGTTTCAATGTATCCCAGCCTGCATTGGATGTTAGCGCTCCCGGTGGGTCAGGAACCAGAGTTACCTGATTGGGTTTTGCCTTTAAAACCATTTCGATAAATGACTCGGAAGGATAACCTTCGATGTTGAATTCGGTAGTGATAACAGGGTTGATGTCAAATACATCCTGATACCGAATGTGACGTTCGTCCGGACGAGGGTGAACTGTAATGCCTTCAGCACCAAAACGCTGACAATCTATCGCTGTTTTTACCACATCAGGGTTATTGCCTCCGCGGGCATTGCGGATCGTGGCTATTTTGTTGATATTTACACTTAATTTCGTTTGCATAGGTAAGATAGATTTTACGGTTACAAAGTTAACCCAAAATGAATTATAAATTAATCAGAAGTCGTACCTGCATAATGCCGATGGATAAAAATATTCAAGGATAATCGAGCTTGAGAAGATTAGCCTTAATATTTCTCCAATCGGTATTACCATAAAAAAGATGAAAATAAATTGTCTCTATTTTGCAAAGCCCTGAATTCATACAAAAACAATATTCAACGACAAAAAGAACTATTTTTGTTAATTGCTAAATATCTTGTTTTATGTTTGTAGAAGAAATTATCAACCGCGATATAGCTCCGCTTCGCACATCTGATCCTGCCTCTTTTGCGATGGGTATGATGGATGAATATAGATTGAATCATCTTCCAATTGTTAATGGTATTGATTATCTGGGACTTATTTCTGAAAATGATATTTTTGCGGAAAGTGCATTTGATGAGCCGGTAGGCAGTTTAAAGCTATCGTTAAACCGACCCTATATTGAGGAACACCGTCATATATTTGAAGCTGTAAAACTGGCTGCAGAGCTGAAACTTACTGTAATTCCGGTAGTAAATAAAAAAGAGCAATATCTGGGAGTAATAACACTCGAAAAACTGGTGTATGCTTTTTCGCGTATGTCGGCAATAGAAAATCCTGGCGGCTTGATTGTGTTGGAAATCAACATAAATGATTATTCGATGAGCGAAATCTCGCAGATTATTGAATCGAATGATGCGAAAATCCTCAGTATGTTTGTCAACCCTCATTCAGATTCCACAAAACTGGATGTAACATTAAAACTGAATAGAAATGATTTAGGATCTATTCTCCAGACGTTTAATCGTTATAACTATATTATTAAAGCAATTTATGCAGAAGAAGAGTATATGGATTATCTTCATGAACGCTATGATTTGCTCATGAAATTTCTCGACATTTGATGATGCTTTGTTTTAACCGCCCAATTATACTTCTCTGTCTGATTTTTATTGGATTGAATACTTCGTATTCTCAATGCGATACGATGAGAGTAGTTTCAAGTATTGATATATCAGGAAATTACAAAACAAAACGAAGTGTAATTCTCAGAGAGCTGGCTTTTTCAGTCGGCGATACTTTATCGCTTTCAATATTATCTGAAAAAATGGCTCAAAGCCAAAAAAACCTGATGAATATTTCGTTGTTTAATTTTGTGGAGATCGATAAAAATACTGATTCTCTTCAAAATACAAGTATTCTGATAAAAGTTACGGAACGTTGGTATATCTGGCCGATTCCGATTTTTGATTTTGCTGACCGTAATTTTAATGTTTGGTGGAAAACTCGTGATTTTAGTCGTTTGAACTATGGAGTAGATTTGACAATGTATAATTTCAGAGGAAGAAACCAAACTTTGCAAATTATTGCCAGTTATGGATATGATGAACGGTTTGGTTTGGCATATCAGATTCCGGCCATGAATAAAAAGCAGACAATCGGAGTAGGTTTTGGTTTGTTTTACCAACGAAGTCATGAACTGGCGATCAATGCAAAATCAAACAAAGAACTTTTCTTCAAAAGCGAGTCAGAATATCCCGATAAACAGCTTAGCTTCTATTCGGAAATATTCTACCGTCCTGATATTCATAATCATCATCAGCTTCAGATTGGATTTCAAAACAGAACAGTCTCTGATTCTGTTCGGTTGCTGAACCCCGATTATTTTGATGGATTTCGTCAAAACAATGCACCCTTAATAACGCTCTATTACAAATACAAACACGATTATCGTGATTACAGACCTTATCCTTTATCAGGAACATATTGGGATATAGAGCTTTTGCAAACAGGAATTCATTTTGAGAAAGATGACGGATTGGCAATTTTGATGGGAAAAGCCACATATCGAAAATATCTGAAACTTTCGTCTAAATGGTACTTTGCAGCAGGAATTTCTGGTATGGTTTTATCTCAAAAAAGTTATCCATGGTTTCTCGAAAATGGTCTTGGCTATAAGCGTGACTATGTGAGAGGTTATGAATATTATCTTATTAAAGGAAATGCTTACGGGCTGATTCGTACGAATTTGAAATATAACTTACTTTCTACCAAATTGATACGAACTCCCTATGTTCAAAGCGAAAAGTTTAATCCGGTTCCGGTGGCATTCTATATAACTGCATTTGTTGATGCAGGCTATGTGAGTGATTCTTATCTTAAATATGATAATGAATTGTCAAATAAATGGTTATCAGGATGTGGTGTAGGCTTGGACTGGGTAACATATTATGACAAGGTTATTCGATTTGAATTTTCTGTAAACCGAAAAGCAGAAAGTGGTATTTTTATACACTTTATGAGTTCACTCTAAAATCCCGTTTATGAAAATTGCCTTAATAGGAAAAATGCTTGCTGACGATGGATATTTCTATGTCCAACTATTGGTGTCAAGGCTTGAAGCGTATGGTTTTCAACCCGCCATTCACCGAAGCTTTTACGAGATAATCCGAAAGAAAGTGCAATTTATGCGTACGCCGGAATTTTTCACTGATGAAACATTGATTCAGAGTGGGTGCGATTTACTATTGACAGTGGGTGGTGACGGAACTTTGCTTGATACAATTACGTTAGTGCGCGATTCAAAGATCCCGATTTTGGGTGTGAATCTGGGTCGTCTCGGATTTTTGGCATCTGTTAACAAAGAGCAGATTGATTTTGCGTTATTATCAATTAAGCAAAATGATTTTTGTTTGGAAGAGCGGGCACTATTACAAATAGAGACTACCAACAACCACTTTGGAGAATTAAATTTTGCATTAAACGATGTCACGGTTTACAAAAAAGACCCTAATTCAATGCTGAAAGTAAATGTATCTGTGAATGATGAGTTCTTGAATACATACTGGGGAGATGGACTTATTATTGCAACCCCGACAGGTTCTACGGCGTATTCATTAAGTTGTGGAGGACCAATTATGACTCCTGATTCGGGTAATTTTATTCTTACTCCGGTTGCTCCTCATACACTAACGGTAAGGCCTCTGGTTATTCCTGACAGTTCTGTTTTGAAAATTTATACAGAACTTCGTTCTATTGAATATTTAGTAAGCCTTGATTCACGGGCACATGCCATAGAAGCTAATACAGAGCTTACTTTGAGAAAAGCTCCGTTTTCCATTCAGCTTGTTCGTATGAATAATCATCACTTTTTCAACACAATTCGTGAAAAACTAATGTGGGGAATAGATGCACGAAAGTAAAGATGCTTTGAATCAGAAGCATTTGCGTAAAACAAAAAAATAAACTACTTTTGCTCGCTTTGTATTTTCTGCAAATTGCACATACGAAAGTAGTACCAAAAGTAGTTTTACATAACAAAACATTCAAAAGCAATGAAAAAGGCGGCATTCATTCTGTTAGCATTACTTTTTTCGACAGGTATTTTTGCTCAACGTTCAGAAATCGGAGTAATGGGCGGCATCTCTTATTATATGGGAGATATCAATACCAGTAAGCTATTTTACAAACCCAACTTTATGGGTGGAATTGTATATCGTTACAATTTCAATCCTCGCTGGGCCTTTAAAATGAATGCAATATATGGGAAAATAGAAGGAGACGATAAAGATTTTGGAAATATTCGTAACCTGAATTTCAGATCAAGAATTGTGGATTTATCCGCTCAGATTGAATTAAATTTTCTTCCGTATTTTACCGGAAGTAAAAAAGCCCGCGTTGCTCCTTATATCTTTACAGGGCTGGCTCTTTTTAGCTTTAATCCTCAAACAGACTATGTAGATCCTTTAACAAAAGAAACTCAAACTGTTGACCTTCAGACATTGAGTACCGAAGGTCAGGGCACTATTGCAAATCCGAATGTTGATACATATTCGTTAACTCAGCTTGCAATCCCTTTCGGACTTGGCTGTAAGATTAGTTTATCTAAAATTGTTTGCCTTGGTTTTGAATGGAGCTACAGAATGACTTTTACAGATTATCTGGATGATATCAGCGGAAAATATGTTGACCGTGTAAGCCTTGGAGCAGAACGTGGCGAAAAAGCAGTTGCAGTTGCCGACAGAACACCTGAGTTGCTTGATCCCAATACATTAGCGCCGTATTCTCCTAACGTGGCCGGAGCTCAACGCGGAAATTCAAATACCAAAGACTGGTACTCATTTGTGGGCATTTCCCTTACCTTTAAACTTAACATGAGAGGCCATAGTCGTTGCGATGCGTATGGTGGTTCCGGTAATTACAGAGAGAATATTTATCGTTAAACATATCATTTATCGAAAATCAACGTTTTAGTACACATAAATTTTATTGTAGTAACTTTAGATGAGTTTTAAGGAACAAATAGATTTCAACCGTTTACCCCTTCATGTGGCAATTATCATGGATGGTAATGGTCGTTGGGCAAAACAGCGCCAAAAAGAAAGAACATTTGGTCATGAACATGGCGTAACAGCAGTAAGAGAAACTGTTGAAGCTGCTGCTGAAATTGGTATTCAGCATCTTACGCTTTACGCGTTTTCAACCGAAAATTGGAACAGACCCAAAGAAGAAGTAAATGCATTGATGAGTCTTTTGGTGAAATCAATACAGATAGAAACCAAAACTCTGAACGATAACAGCATAAAACTTGAAGCTATTGGCGATCTTCAAAGCCTTGAAAAAGAAACTTACGACGTTTTGATGCAGGCAATTGATGACACATCTTCAAATACCCGAATGACTTTAACACTGGCACTTAGCTACAGTTCACGCTGGGAAATCACCGAAGCGGTAAAAAAAATTGCCCTAAAAGTGCAATCCGGAGAAATTAATCCCTCAGATATTACTGCCGAAACTATATCAACCCATTTATGTACAGCCGGAAAGCCAGATCCGGAACTGATGATCCGAACCAGTGGAGAACAACGTATCAGCAACTTTCTGCTTTGGCAGCTTGCTTATGCGGAACTCTATTTTACACCCAAACTTTGGCCCGATTTTCGCAAAGAAGATCTTTACGAAGCCCTTGTTCATTTCCAAAACAGAGAACGCCGTTTTGGAATGACCGGCGACCAGATCAGCAACTTAAACACTGTCCTTTAATATTAATAAAAGCAACCTCTTCCATGTATCATAATCCTCAAACACACTTACGTCTTTCATTATTTTTCGTTCTGTTTTTTGCTTTGTTTTTCCCAATTTCGGGTATTACTCAAATCACCATTGGCGATGATGTAAATTCTGTAGATTATGGAAACCCAAAGGAGTATGAGATCGGAGGAATTACTGTTTCCGGCGTTCAGTTTTTAGATAACAATGCCATCTTAATGATTACAAATCTCAATGTTGGCGAAAAAATTGTGATTCCGGGAGACAAAATTACTCAGGCAATTGACAAACTCTGGGAGCAGGGGCTCTTTGAAAATATTAAGGTTTCGATTACAAAGATGCAGGGAAGTGTTGTATTTCTGGATATTTACCTTCAGGAACGTCCCCGATTGACTAAATTTTCGTTTGTTGGTATTCGAAAAGGTGAAGCTGATAAAGTGAAAGAAGCAATTAATATTTCCAGTGGAGATGTTGTTACCGAAAATCTTGCAATTCGCTCTAAAAATAAAATCAGAAAACATTTTATTGATAAAGGTTACCTGGATGTAGATGTTAATGTGCGTCAGGTAGTTGATACGTCTTCGGCAAATGGAACCATTCTCTACTTCGATATCAAAAAGAATAAGCGTATTAAAGTTAATAAAATCAATTTTATCGGGAATTCTATCTTTTCGGATGAAAGTGGCCGCAGAAAACTCAAAAATACAAAGGAAAAACGCTTTTGGAGGCTTTTTAAATCCTCAAAATATATCCGTGAAGACTTTGATGACGATTTAACAAAAGTAGTGGCATATTACAATGAACTGGGTTACAGAGATGCTAAAATAGAGCGTGATTCTGTGTATAGAAATAATAATAAAACAATCAATATTGATGTTTATGTAAACGAAGGCAGAAAATATTATTTCAGAAATATTAATTGGGTCGGAAACACAAAGTACTCCTCTGAGCAATTGGGCAATATATTGAAAATCAGAAAGGGAGATACTTATAATCAGCAAAAGCTCGAACAAAATCTTTCATTTAACCCTCAGAGCGTTGATGTTAGTTCGCTCTACATGGACGATGGTTATTTGTTTTTTCAGGCAGTTCCGGTTGAAGTTCAGGTAGATAACGATTCAATTGATATTGAAATCCGTATCCGTGAAGGAAAACAGGCTCGTATCAACAAAGTAACGATCAAAGGAAATTCTAAAACAAACGACCACGTTATTCTCCGTGAAATCAGAACTCAACCAGGTCAGCTTTTCAGCCGTTCAGATATTATTCGTACCAGAAATGAACTTGCCCAGTTGAGATACTTTAACCAGGAAACAATTAAGCCTGTTCCAATTCCAAATCCCGAAAATGGTACAGTTGATATTGAGTATCAGGTAGAAGAGACTTCTTCCGATCAGCTTGAACTCTCCGGAGGTTGGGGAGGCGGTTATGTTGTGGGAACATTAGGATTATCCTTCAATAACTTTTCTGCACGAAACTTCTTTAAAAAGTCAGCATGGAGACCATTGCCATCGGGCGACGGACAAAAACTCAGCCTACGTGGTCAAACCAACGGAAAATATTACTATTCGGTAAGTGCCTCATTTACAGAACCATGGCTTGGTGGCAAAAAACCTCAGTCATTAAGCGTTTCTGTTTACCATTCTGTTCAAACAAATGGTTATGACAGCGAAAGTAGCCAATATGCTTCTCTTGTAATTAATGGAATAACCGTTGGATTAGGGAAGCGTTTGAAATGGCCTGATGATTATTTTACAATATATCACGCAATTAACTTGCAACGATATTCCTTGAAGAATTACTCTTCACTCTTTTCATTCAGCGATGGGAATTCAAATAATATCAATTATAGCTTCACCATTGCCCGAAACTCCATTGATGCACCTATTTACCCGCGTTACGGCTCTGAACTTTCATTAACAGTTCAATTGACTCCTCCGTTTTCCATGTTTAACAAGAAAGATTACAATACAATCAGTGATAAAGAACGTTACGAATGGATGGAATACCACAAATGGAGCTTTAAATCTTCCTGGTACTTCAATTTGGCAGGAAAGTTTGTACTTAACACACGTGCCCGTTTTGGATTTTTAAGTTATTATGACTCAAAAACCGGATATCCTCCATTTGAAAGATTCTACGTAGGGGGTGATGGATTATCAGGTTATGCATTAGATGGTCGTGAATTAATTGCATTACGTGGCTATGGAAACAATACATTAACGCCATTAAATACACGTAGTTCAAGTTCTGAAAGCTATGTTGGCGGTACTGTTTATGACAAATATACTGTTGAACTAAGATACCCGTTTTCACTGAATCCAAGCGCAACTATTTATGGTTTGGCATTTATGGAAGGAGGAAATGCATGGGAAGGACTCGGTCAGTTTAATCCGTTTGATATGTTTAAGTCGGTAGGTGTTGGCGTTCGCGTCTTCCTTCCAATGTTTGGAGTACTTGGGTTAGACTGGGGTTATGGTTTCGACAACGTTCCCGGCATTCCCGGAGCAAACAAAGGTCAATTCCACTTCTCTATCAATCAGTCAATTGATCAGTAATAAAGCTTTGGCACAGGATTTGGTAAGATTATAGAAATTAAAGATCATATAACCATGAAAAAGATTCTCTTCGGCTTATTGATTATTGTGTGGACCTCATTTGGATACGCACAAAAATATGCATACGTTGACACGGAATATATTCTGAGCAATATTCCCGAATATAAAGATGCACAGGAACAAATTGATGAACTCTCACTACAATGGCAAAAAGAAATTGAACAAAAATTTAAAGCCATTGATAAAATGTATAAAGATTATCAGGCTGAGTCTGTTTTGCTTCCTGAAGATTTGAAGAAAAAACGTGAAGAAGATATTGTAGCTGCTGAAAAAGAAGCAAAAGATCTTCAACGTAAACGTTTTGGGAAAGATGGCGATTTATTTAAAAAACGTCAGGAACTTATCAAACCTATACAGGATAAGGTTTACAATGCGATTGAAAAACGTGCTCAGGAAAAAGCCTATGTATTTGTGTTCGATAAAGCATCCGGCACTGTAACAATTATTTATGCTGATCCTAAGTATGATATCAGTGATGAAATTCTGGATGATATGGGTTACAAACTCAATAAAAAACCGACAGGTACAGGTACTACGGGCTCAGGTGCAAAATCTGCACAACCAACCGAAACTCAGGAGAAAAAACAAGGAAACTCACCCGGATCACCTCCTGTTCGCAGGTAAGTTGTTAATTTCATAAATAATTGTAACTTTGACACCTCAAAAAAAATTAAAAACAACTTATACAATGAAAAGTATCACAAAAATCACCATTCTTTTTATCTTTCTTTCTTTTAGCGTAGCAGGATTTGCTCAGAAACCAATCAAACTTGGACACATCAACTCTGATGAACTCCTCAAAAAATTACCAGAGAAGGATACCGTTGAAGCAAAACTTGCAAAGTATTACAAAGAACTGGAAGTTACGTTAAAGAGCATGCAAACTGAGTTTGAAAATCGCTATAAGGATTTTACTGAAAAATCAGCTCAAATGTCTGAACTGATAAAACAAACCAAAGCTCAGGAATTACAGGATATGCAGAGCCGCTACGAAGAATTTCAGCAAAATGCTCAGAAAGAGTTTCAGCAAAAACGCTCTGAAATGTATGAGCCATTAATCAATAAGCTTAAAAAAGCAATTGAAGAAGTTGCAAAAGAAAATAAATATACGTATGTTTTCGACAGTAGCGTAGGCGTACTTCTCTACAGTGAAGACAGCGAAGATATTATGCCTTTAGTGAAGAAAAAATTGAATCTCAAGTAATCTTATTTTATTAAATGATACTTGGAAAGGGGCTGTCTGAAAAGCCCCTTATCTGGTAAAAAGGCTTTCCCGATTTTTGATACTCAGTCTGACAATTCTTAGTAAATAAGTTGTCATATTGAGGCTCGAGGATCGGGAAAATTTATTAAGGTGGCGGCTTTTTAGACTGCCACTTTTATTTTACGGCATAAGATTTGTTTAAAGATATGTTAATCAAAGGCAATTAACCAAATGTTGCTTATTTTTACACCCCTAAACCGTTTTAACAAATCAATACATTTTTGCCATGAAAAAAATTATGTTTACGCTTACAATCCTGCTTTTATCAGGCTTTGTAACTTTTACACAAACCCCTGAAAAAAAACTTAGTAAACTACCTTCCGTGAAAGTAAAAACGCTGGATGGGAAAACTATTAATACCGCTGAATTAAGTAATGACGGCAAACCTTTCATCATCAGTTTCTGGGCTTTATGGTGCAAGCCTTGCGTAAAGGAGTTAACAGCTATTGCCGAAGTTTATGAAGAATGGCAAAAAGAAACAGGGGTAAAAATTTACGCAGTTTCTATTGATGATGCACGCTCTTCCTCACGGGTTAAACCAACTGTGGATGGAAATAACTGGACCTACGATGTGTTGCTTGATGCAAACAGCGAATTTAAACGTGCAATGAATGTAAATCAGATTCCTCATATGTTTATCGTAAACGGAAAGGGCGAAATTGTTTGGCAGCATACTTCTTTTGCAGATGGTGGCGAGCTTGAAGTAATCGAAGAAGTTCGTAAGGTTCTGGCTTCTTCAAAGAATTAATCAATCTTTTAACGTCCTATTTTTTACCTATGAACAGAAAAATACTGATTCTGATTATTGCACTTTTTCCGGGTTGCTTGTTTGCTCAGGGCTTTCTGGAAGGAGGAAAAGTTACAGGTAACTTTCAGCTCGATGCGCAATATTATAACAAAGATTCATTAATCGGAGCACCGGATGTTCCTGAAAAAATGTTATTGAACGGCTTCGCGAATATTCTCTATACACAAGGAAACTTCAGCGCGGGCGTAAGATATGAAAGCTATCAGAATCCAATGCTTGGTTTTGATAAACGCTACAAAGGAAGCGGTTTTGCTTATCGTTTTGCGTCCTATACCAACGATCAGTTTGAAATAACGGTTGGGAATTTTTATGAACAATTTGGAAGTGGATTGATTCTCAGAAGTTATGAAGAACGTAATCTGGGTCTTGATAATGCATTTGACGGTATTCGTGTAAGATATAATCCTTTTCAGGGTGTAACCGTAAAAGGATTGATTGGCGAACAACGTTATTTCTGGGAAAAAGGACCGGGAATCGTTCGCGGTGCAGATGCAGAATTTCAATTGAATGATTTGATTGGTGCTATGGAAGAGTCTAAAACCAGAATCAGCCTTGGTGCCAGCATGGTAAGTAAATATCAGGCTACCGAAGATATTATATTCGGATATATTGATACTGTGGGTTATAAATATGTATTACCTGAAAATGTAGCGGCCTTTGCCGGACGAATCGGGTTAAACCATGGTAACTTTGGATTGAATGTAGAATATGCCCGTAAGTCGAAAGACCCGAATGCCGATAATAGTTTTATCTATCGTGATGGACAGGCTTTATTGCTTACGGCAACGTATTCCAAAAAAGGACTGGGTATTTATCTTTCGGCAAAAAGAATTGATAATATGGCGTTTAAAAGCAAACGTACTGAAAAAGGAAATATGTTGAATATCAACTATCTTCCGGCATTAACAAAACAACATACCTATAGTCTGGCTGCAATTTATCCTTATGCAACCCAACCCAATGGCGAAATGGCTTTACAGGGTGAAATTGTATATACCATTCCTAAAGGAAAATTATTAGGTGGTAAATATGGTACAGAAGTGAAATTAAATTTTTCAAGAGCAAATTCGATTGACAAAACAAATCTGAATGATACAACTGGCTATGAATCATCATTTTTCAAACCAGGAGACGAGCTTTATTTTCAGGATATCAATGTTGAAATTGCCAAAAAATTCAGCAGGAAACTGAAAGCTACATTTACATACATTAATTTGATTTACAATCAGTCAGTTATTGAAGGCCATCCAAATGAGCCGGATGTAAAAGCAAACATTGCTATTGCAGATGTAACCTGGAAATTTACAGATAAGAAAGCATTACGTACAGAAATTCAGCATCTTTGGACAAAAGAAGATGACAAAAACTGGGTAATGGGTCTGATGGAATATTCCATAGCTCCGGCTTGGTTCTTCTCTGTTTCCGATATGTATAATTACGGGAATGATGTAAAAGACAAGCAAATTCATTATATGAATATTGCAGCGGGATATTCTCGTGGAACAAACAGGATTCAGCTTTCGTATGGTAAACAACGTGAAGGGATAATCTGTGTTGGAGGTGTTTGTCGTCAGGTTCCTGCTTCCAATGGTTTTTCGTTATCAATTACTTCAAGTTTTTAATGCTTAATTGAATGTTTATGAAGAGAATAAAGCATATATCACTCATTATAATACTGGTAGTAGTTTCCGGTTTTCTGAACACTTCCTGCGATAAAATGGATGGCCGGTATCTTACACCGTTTAAACAAAGTGAATGGACCGGACGAAGAGTTCTGCTCGAAGATTATACAGGGCAAAAATGCCCGAATTGTCCGGCCGGCGCAAAAATTGCAAAAGATTTAAAAGATCTTTATGGCGAAAAACTCATTGTAGTAAGTATTCATGCAGGATACTTTGCCAAACCGGATAACAATCCTCCGTTTACTACCGATTACAGAACGGTAGCAGGGACAGAATATGACGATTATTTCGGAATAGGATTGGTGGGAAATCCAAACGGTATGGTCAACCGTACGGGATGGAAAGGAAGTCATATCCTTTCACCAAATGCGTGGACCTCAAAAATAGTTTCTGAAATGAACAAGGCTCCGCAAGTTGAAGTAGAAATTGCAAAAGACTATACCACTACAACCCGAAACCTCTCGATAGATGTTAAAACTACCTTTAAAACTACTCTTCAGAAAAATCTTAAGCTATTAGTTTGGATTACAGAAGACAGCATTGTTTCTCCTCAGCAAAATAATGATCCGAATATTGGAACGGTTGGGGTTATTCAGAATTATGTACATCGTCACATGCTCAGAGGAACCGTTAATTCAACCTGGGGAACATTAATAGCCAATACATCGGTTGCAGTACCTAAAGGAACAGTGAAAAACAATAACTTCACCTACACACTTCCTGCGAACTGGAAAGATGGCGATTGTTATATTATCGCGTTTGTGTATGACGATCAAAACAAAGAAGTATTTCAGGCAAATGAGCTAAAAATCAAATAAACTGATTTATCGTATTGAAAATGGGCTGTTTAAACAGCCCATTTTTATTTCATTCAATTAGAACGGATACCCGATTCCGAAATTAAGTACAAAGTTTGAGAGTTTCTGTTTTCCAATTACCCATCTTTCTGATTCTGGTTTTGCAGGATCTCGTACAGGCACTGCTGCATCAACACGGATTACAAAGTACGAAAAATCGAAACGAGCCCCAAAACCAGCTCCGATTGCAATTTCCTTGTAGAAGTTCTTTATACTGAAATATCCTCCCGAAAAGCTTTCATTTGGACTGTTAAGCCATACATTCCCTGCATCAACAAACAACGCACCCTTAAGCATTCGATAAATCGGGAAACGATTCTCAGCACTGAATACCATTGTAAGATCTCCTACACGGTCGAAATTGTATGCAGACGGGTCATTATAACTCCCGGGTCCTAATGAACGAATTGTCCAGGCCCGGATATTATTAGTCCCTCCGGCAAAAAATCCCTTTTCATAAGGTAATACTTTCGAATTCCCGTATGGCGTTCCTATTCCTCCTAAAAAGCGCAAAACAAAGGTGTTTTGGTTATTCAGGTACAGATATCGCTTTACATCAAAGTCTATTCTTAGATATTGAGCAAACCGTAGTTTAAAAATTTCATACTGACCCTCTGAGCCGGCCTTTGTCCCCAGAATCTTATTTGCAGTCTGTAATAAATTACCGGCCGATTCAAAGTTAAAACGAAAGTAAGTGAAGTCTTTGTTGCGGCCAAATTCCTGGTCACTAAAGATATAGCTATACCGCAAATTCAAAATAAAGTGGTCGGTATATTGATTTTGTAAACGTTTATCTTTTAATTGTAAAATACGTTGCTGAAATGCAGAATCGGTAACAATTTTCACGGCATTTACTTCGATTGGTACCAGAATGTGTTTTACGTATTTGTTTAAATCCCAGGTATATCCGAATGATATGTTGTTAATGACACGCCTGAAATCGGGTCTTTTCTGAAAATTATATCCGTAATTGATGGTGGTCTTAGGCTTAAAGTATTTCGAGAATCTTTCCTGAGAAACCGGAATGAGAAATTTAGGAAATTCGAGGCTTGCGTCAAAGCCTGTTTCCAGCGTATTAAAAAGTGGTAAGTCAATAGATTTACTTTCTCCAAACACTTTTTGAATTTCAGCAGCTCCTCTGAGTCTTAGGTTCAGAATTTCAGCTCCTCCGAAGAGATTTTTATGTTGGGCTACGAAATTACCGGCAATTCCATAGTTTCCACTGGAGTTGGTGCCTTCGATCTCAAAAGTGTATGATATTGCTTTTGAGCGTGTTAAATCAACTTTGCAGTCCAGTTTTCGTAAGTAAAGAGCGGAATCGTTCTCTGTTACATCATTAAAGGTAATATTGACGAAACGAAAATTTCGTAAGTCGGAAAGGCGATTGAATGAGAGGTCAACATCTTTTAGGTTGAAAAAGTTTCCCGATGAAATAAAGAGCGACTGAGCAATTGTTTTAGGTTTGATGCGGAATGGCTGAGTGTAGGTGAAATAGTAAGAATTTGACGTGTCGGAGGGGTTTGTTGAATTCAACACCAAATGAACAGTGTCTATCTTTTCATTGTCATCTTTTAATGGATTATATTCCTGATTAACAATGATATTCCGAAGCTGATATCGGGCATGAGGAACTTCAATAACTGAGTCGGTTCCTGCTTTTTTCTTTAAGAAATCGCGAATTACCAATCGTACATCCATTTGGTTTGATAGTAAAGAACTGTCGATCTGATAGTTGATAAATTCTTTCGAAAAACGGAAATATCCCTGATTTTTAAGATAACCTGCAATACGCTCACGTTCTTTATCCAACACATCCTCGTCATATTGATTTCCAGATTTCAGCAATGAATATTGCCATTGAGATTGTATCCTGTTTTCCAGACTGTCATCGGTGGTGTAAAAATTAATTCGACGGAATGTATAAGGTTCAGGTGTGGTGATTTTTAGATAAACTCTCGCTTTCTTATTTTTCTTAAAATTGAAAGAGTGCTCAACTTTTGCATCAAAATAACCCTTTGAAGCCAGATATTGCTTTATTTTCTGCACGCCTTGAATTGTCAGATTAGTATCCAGAACTACGGGCGGTTCTCCAATTTTACGAAGCCATCGATGTACCCAGCTACTGTCTTTTTTATCGTTCGACCGATTATAAAAGAACAGTTTTACCTTCATAAACAGGAATTTTCGGTTTGGATGCTGACGTAAAATCATATCTATTTCTTCTTTGGAAACAGAATTCTTACTGATTTCAATAGAATTGCCCTGAAGCAGATAGCGCCCATCCGGAACTTTTTTGGTTGTATTGCAGGATGTTAACGCAATGAATGCAAGTGTAAATATGATAAAATAGTGTACGAGCTTCATAGTGAACGGATCTATCAACAAAAATAATCAATGTATAGAAGCTGAACGCAAACAATCAAAAAAAGAGAATATAAAAGAATTCAATCCCGTTAAGTTAAGAAAACAGGCTTTCCTGGGTTCGGAACTCAGTCTGACAGTTACACGGAGTCCCGAAAATTTGGGAAATGCCGATTATAAAGTGCATTTGTTTTTCGTATATCCTTAACGTAACGACGTTGAAAAAAGATTTGTAATTTAGAATAGTTCTAAGTTATTTGAAAATGGAGAAAATATTTGGAGGTATGAAAAAAAGCACTACTTTTGCAACGCAATCAGCAAAAGGGAGCATAGCTCAGCTGGTTCAGAGCACCTGCCTTACAAGCAGGGGGTCACAGGTTCGAATCCTGTTGCTCCCACCAAACAAAAGAGAATCGCGTTGCGGTTCTCTTTTTTGTTTTCCGATAAATCATACGTAGAGAAATTTTTATGTGAGATTTGGTAGAATAAAAAATTGATGTATCTTTGCAGCCCAATCAGCAAAAGGGGAGCATAGCTCAGCTGGTTCAGAGCACCTGCCTTACAAGCAGGGGGTCACAGGTTCGAATCCTGTTGCTCCCACCAAACAAAAAGAGAATCGCGTTGCGGTTCTCTTTTTGTTTTCCGATATTTTTGAATAAGCGGAAAATCAGAAACTTGCATCTGAACTTTGCGGCGAAACTCAAACAGCAAAGTCTTTTATACCGATTGAGGAAATGTTAAGCCCAGTCCTATATCCCAAAGAGAATATAGAAATAACCCAAAGTCATTCTGCGATTAAACGAAAACGCTCTAAAACAACAAAAGCTCTCCGAATATATTCAGAAAGCTTTTGTACCCGAGGCGGGACTTGAACCCGCACGACCGTAAAGATCACAGGATTTTAAGTCCGGCGTGTCTACCAATTCCACCACTCGGGCATTCGGACTTAACAATAAAGAGAAATTTGAGCTACGATACTATTTCGTAAAACTTACTCTTCTATAAAAAAACCTCTTTAGAAGAGGTCTTGAGCGGAAGACGAGACTCGAACTCGCGACCCTAACCTTGGCAAGGTTATGCTCTACCAACTGAGCTACTTCCGCTTTTGTGGTGCAAAGATATGTAAAAAGAAATATTCCAACCAAATTTTTTTATCACTTTCCAATTACTTTTTTAATCTCATTTAGCTTCATCAGTGCTTCTACGGGTGTAAGTATGTCGATATCAATATTTAAAATATCCTCTTTTATTTGCAGTAAAACGGGGTCGTCAAGCTGAATAAAGCTTAGTTGAAAATCATCTTTAGGCTTTGATTTTGCTGACTTTCCTTTGGTTTTGCGTGTAAGCTCTTCATTGCTATGCGATTGTTCCAGCTTTTCTAAAAGATCATTGGCACGATCGATAACCCGTCCGGGCATTCCTGCCATTTTCGCAACATGAATCCCAAAGCTATGTTCGCTGCCTCCTGGTACCAGTTTTCGGAGGAAGATTACTTTATTGCCTATTTCCTTTACCGAGATATGGTAGTTTTTAATACGGTGCATTCCCCCGGCCATTTCATTAAGTTCGTGATAATGAGTGGCGAACAAGACTTTTGGACGATAGAGCGGATGCTCGTGCAGATATTCGGCGATGGCCCATGCAATCGAGATTCCGTCGTAGGTACTGGTTCCACGACCAATTTCATCCAGCAATATGAGGCTTCGGCTCGAAACATTGTTCAGGATGCTGGCCGTTTCGTTCATCTCAACCATAAAGGTTGATTCTCCCGATGAAATATTATCCGATGCGCCCACGCGGGTAAAAATTTTATCAACCAAGCCTATTCTGGCTTTTTCAGCAGGTACAAAACATCCGATTTGAGCCATCAGCACTATCAGCCCGGTTTGACGTAATAATGCCGATTTACCCGACATATTAGGACCGGTAATGATGATGATTTGTTGCATCTGATCGTCGAGCGAAACATCGTTGGCTATATATTTTTCGCCAACAGGCAGTTGCTTTTCAATAACCGGATGGCGACCGTTTACAATCTCTAACTGATAGCTTGTATCTATTTCGGGACGAATGTAATTATTTTCTTTGGAAACGGATGCAAAGCTCATCAGGCAGTCGAGTCTTGCCAGTAACTGAGCATTGAGCTGAACAGGCTGAACGTAATCGGAAACCGTTAACACCAAATCGCTGAAAAGCTTGCTTTCAAGCTCAAGAATTTTTTCTTCAGCACCCAGAATTTTCGATTCATACACCTTCAGTTCTTCGGTAATATAGCGTTCGGCATTGGCCAGTGTTTGTTTCCGGGTCCAGTCATCGGGAACTTTATCTTTATGTGTATTGGTTACTTCAATGTAATATCCAAATACATTGTTGAAACTGATTTTCAGCGAAGAAATTCCGGTTCGTTCTACTTCCCGCTGCTGAATCTGCAGCAGATAATCTTTCCCGGAAAAGGCGAGTTTGCGAAGTTCGTCCAACTCTTCCGAAACACCTTCGGCAATTACATTGCCTTTGTTTACCATGGCCGGAGGATCCTGCATCAGCTCTTTTTCAAGCTTATCGCGGATGATAGCACAAACATTAAGCTGATCCCCGATTTTTCGCAAGGACGAATCTCCGGAATCTTCACATTGTTTTTTGAGGATTTCGATGGCATAAAGTGCCCGTTTTATCTGAATGAGCTCACGGGGAGAAACTCTGCTTACAGCCACTTTCGAAATCAATCGTTCCAGATCACCGACAAGCTTCAGTTGCTGGTGAATCAACTCTTCAACATCCGCATGACTGAGCAGAAATTCAACAATACCAAGACGTTCTTCAATGGGTTGTTTATCTTTCAACGGCAGGATAATCCAGCGTTTCAACATACGTGAACCCATCGGGGAGATGGTATGATCCAGCACATCGACCAGTGTGCGTGCATTTTCGTTATTTGAGTACAGAAGTTCCAGATTGCGGATAGTAAACTTATCGAGCCAAACGTAATGATCTTCTTCGATGCGACTTAGTTTACAGATATGTCCGGTGCGGTCATGTTGAGTTTCGGCCAGATAATGAATTGCTGCACCCGCTGCAATAATCCCGGCGGAGAGATCTTCTACCCCAAACCCTTTGAGGGATGTGGTTTGAAACTGTTTTAGCAAGGTTTCGAGCGCGAAATCGCGGGTAAAGACCCAGTCTTCAAAGGTGTTGGTATAGAATTTTTCTCCATGTAACTCTTTGAATTGCGGAATCTTATTCTTTTGAACGATAACCTCACTGGGCTTAAAACTCTGTAAAAGTTTGTCAATGTATTCGTTACTTCCCTGAGCAAGATAAAATTCACCGGTAGAAACATCCAGAAAAGCAATCCCGCTGGTTTTTGCATCGATATGAATACTGGCAAGAAAATTATTTTCCTTGTGTTCCAACACTTTATCGTTGTACGAAACACCTGGTGTTACCAGTTCAGTAATTCCGCGTTTTACAATTTTTTTGGTGAGCTTTGGATCTTCCAGTTGTTCGCAGATAGCCACACGCAAACCGGCTCGTACGAGCCTGGGCAGATATGTATCGAGAGAATGGTAGGGGAACCCGGCCAGCTCAATATACGAAGCGGAGCCGTTTGCCCTGCGGGTAAGCACAATACCCAGAATGGCGGAGGCTTTTACTGCATCTTCGCCAAAAGTTTCATAAAAATCGCCAACACGAAACAATAACATTGCGTCAGGGTATTTTACCTTGATGCTGTAATATTGTTTCATCAAAGGAGTTTCGGATGGATCGGTATTTTTTGCCAAAGCTTATCAGATTAAAAGGAAAGAAACAAAAATAAGGGTTTTTGGCTAAATACGCTTTTGCAATTTTGCATCATTGGATAATTTAGAATTTCCGACCTTTGCACAAAGATTAATTCCACTATGCGAAAAATTGAAAACAGCGAGCTTAACCGTCTCAGTGTAAACGAGTTTAAGAAATCGAAGAAGATACCGCTGGTTATTATTCTCGACAATATACGCAGTCAGCATAATATTGGTTCGGTTTTCAGAACCAGTGATGCATTCCGGATTGAGAAAATTTACCTCTGTGGAATTACGGCTACTCCGCCGCATCGCGAAATTCATAAAGCAGCGCTGGGAGCAACAGAATCGGTTGATTGGCAGTATATTGAAAATACAGGCATCTTGATTCATCAGTTGAAAGAGGAGGGTTATACGATTTTTGCCATTGAACAGGCCGAAGGAAGCATTCTGGTGGATGATTTTCAGTACGATTATACTGCACCACTTGCGGTTGTGTTTGGAAACGAAGTGAATGGTGTGGATGAAGAGGTGATGGAACTTGTAGATGGTTCTATCGAGATACCGCAATATGGTACCAAGCATTCACTGAATATTTCGGTAAGTGCCGGGATTGTAATCTGGGAGTTGTTCAAACGCTTTTATACCATCCGGAAAGAAATTTAAAGACTATTTCTGATTTATCTTTCTGATTAACAGTGTAATGATTATGCTGAGTCTCGGCTTCGGGAAAATATTGACAGAAACACGATAATTAAGTTTTTGTTCTCTTCAATCGGTATGAAAGTACGATTGGATAGTTTTGGATATCATTAAATTTGTTGCAGATAAAATAATTCTACTGAATCTTGAATTAGCCAAAAAGCCTGTGTGAAAAAGCCCGATCGTACAGAAAATTATCGGGCTTTTACGTTTATCACCTGTTCAGCACAACTTTGGTTAATGAGAGTAAACATTTCTTAGGGGAAAAAGCAATAGTTTTTGATGGCGGTATTGCAGGAAATAACAGGGCTTCAATCGAAACTGAATATAAATTTTCCATGATTTAACGAGTTTTTGTTTGTAAATCATGATTTTAACCGTAAATTTGATATTCGGTATTGTCCGAAGTGAAACGGAGGGTTATGCCTGAACAGGCGGTATATTTTATTGCCGGGATAATGCGGGTTTCAGCGTTTCTGAAACGAATAAGTTTTTGTGTAATTTTTCGATATTGGCAACAAAAACATACCGCCAAATCGTTAGCACAAGGCGTAAATAACACAGCGGTCTAATAAAGGCTGACCACCTAATGTGTCAATCAAAGTTATATTAAAAAGAAGTGGAGATCAGAAACCACTTAAAAACAAGACGACACTAAAAAGTCATATTTGTAAAAATTAAAAATTATGAAAACAATTTTCATGCTATTATTTATGACCATGTATGTAACTGTATTCGGTTTTAACTGGACACTATACGGTCCCACGGGAATTCATGCCAACAGCATCCTCTTTTCCACAGGAAGTCACGGTTATGATGTGATTTGCACGAATAACGGAATTTGTGTAAACAACGGCGTAGGTTATTCATGGAACACTTACACTAGCAGTCTGCCAGTATGGGAAGCGATTCCGTATGATACAAGCAATGTTCTTCTTGTTATGGGAAACGGAAGTAATTCTGACGGTATATATAAATTCAATTTATCTACCAATACATATAATGTGATAGAATGGTGCATTAACCCAACATTCGTCAAGTACTGTACTATCAATAATACATATTATGCCGGTACAAGATACAATGGTATGCTGAGTTCTGCCGATGGGATAACATGGAATACGATTCCTTACTTTCAGGGTAAAGGATGTGCTGCCATGGATTTCTACGGCCAACATATTGTAGTAACTCAGGAAAATAATATATTCGCTACCTATTGTTCAGACGATGGGGGCATCACATGGAATCAGTCTTCTTCAAATATTCCCTTTCACGACATTGCGTTTGATATGAACGGAATATTATATGGCGTATTTACCGGAATATCAAATTCATCCGGTTTGTATCTTTCACACGATTTTGGTCATACATGGAATATGGAATCTTTTATTGACAATATAAACACAGTTGGATTTGATGTTTTAGGAAAAATATTCACAGGCTTTCATGGGGCTTCTGCACCTCAGGAAGGAGTTGCCATTTACGATACTACTGCGAATAATTTTACTTTTTTAAATATAGGACTCCCCAACAAAAATATTCACCAGTTTAAAGTAAGTCCGTTATTTAGCAGTATTGTCATTTTTGCGTGTACTGATACTGGCGTTTATTATTGCAATGACTATTTTTCCTCTGTTCAAAACAACTATTTTGTAGAAAATAATCTCCAAATATATCCAAATCCTGCAAATGACAAAATTGAAATCACAGGATTAGATAATGGAACAATTGAGATAATTGATATACAAGGACAACTCGTAAAAACATTGAATACATCAAGTACAAAAACAACAATTGATTTAATAAAATTATCAAGCGGAGTTTATGTTATAAAAGTAATAACAGACAGAGGTGCTACAGTAAAGAAATTTATAAAAGAATAATTACCTGTTCAGCACAAGCCTGATTAACGAGAGTAGCCATTCTTAGGGGAAAAAGCAACAGTTTTTCATGGAGTTGTGGGGAACAACAGAGTCTCAATTGAATCTGAAAGTAAATTTTCAATGATATAATGAGTCTTTGTGTGTAAATCATGGTTTTAACCATAAATTTGAATCTTCGCGATCACTCGAGAGGAAGCGGAGGATTATACTTGAATAGGGGTATTTTAGAAACGAAAATAAGATGGGGAATGATGATGCGTAATTAGTAGTATATTTATAAAGTAGAAAATATTAATCAGGATTATGATAAAACAACGTTTAATACAAAAAATTGCATTAGGCCTTGTTACTTTGTTTGGCATAACATCATGCAGCCAACAAAATAACATGAAGGATCTTACTGATATTACTTCCAGAATTGATAAATCTTCTGGGTTCATAGACCTTACGCTTGTAATTACTGACAAGAAAGAAACGGATTCAACTTTTATTTATAAAGCTGAAGGACTTTATAAGTCTGATACCGTAGGGATTCAGATATCATTGAAAAAAGGATTAAAAGCAGGAATTGTAAATGGAGAAATGAAGAATGTTTTTGCACAAGCGATAATTTCATTTAACTCTATTGGCTCAAAAAGCGACAGACTTTTGAATGCAATGACAGAATTGTATCAGATTGACTCGATTAACAATTCTATGTGTAATGAATTATTGACTTTTACATGTGCTAACTTAAATGATAAGGATATAAATTATAACGTTGGAGAATACAAATTCAAAATATTCATGGAATCTGAGGAAGATAATTCAGAGCTATTCGTAGATTTTGATTTTTCAAATGGTCAGATTTACTTTAATGAGAAGGATCCTGAATATAGAAAAGGAATTCTTACATACCTAATGAAAAAATAACGACCTGCAACATACGGTTATGTGGCATTTTGAGTCTTCCTGAAAATATCTACACAAAAAGAAGCAGATATGTATAAAAATGACATGGTAACACGATGTTATAGCACAGGGTTTAAATTCAAGATTTTATCCGAACTTAGCACCGGAAAGTATTTGAAAAGACAATCAACAAATAAAAAAACAGTAGAAAATGAAACAGATTCTAATTATTATCTTAGCAACAATTTCCATAACTGCATTTGGACAAGACAAATACAATTATGTACACTTTAATAAACTGACAGAAGTCGAAGGAACAGAATATGTAATTGCCTCAATTGAAAATAGGGGTAAAATGCTTAGCACAAAAAGCAAGTATCTACTTTTCCTGAATACAAAAACAGGACAGCGCAAACAAGTTGACTTCCCAAATGATGGCTATATTGGAGAAATAGAACAGGTTAAAATTGACAGTTTAGGTATAAACAAAATAGTAGTTTCTGCACAAACAGTTGACCTTGACGGCAAAAATGGAATTGACTGGCAGGATCCACAACAAATTATTATCTTATCAACTGATGGTCAGGAGAAAATACAATTAACTGATAATAAGTTTTTTACAGAAACATGGGTAGTTAATAAGCAAACTGGATCTATTGTAATTACAGGATATTACGATACGAACAATAATAATAAATACGACAAAACGGATAAGGATGAAATTTTGATTTACGACTTAAAGACGTTGAAGTTAATAGGCAAAATGTAAAAAGCTGAATTTCTAGTATTATTGCACTTAAATGCGGTTTCGGCAGCAAAAAACTCCGGCAATGAGAACATAATTATTGCCGGAGTTTTTATGAGTATTTGTAAAACAGGATGCTTTGTATTTGAGGATTTCAGGCCCATAGTATTATAGGCAAAGACAAGATGTCCAGTGTGAACTTTGGCTGGATTCGTAGCTTCGATTTATCTTACTACTCGGTTTAGAAGAGTTGTGTAAGTTGCTGATACTTTCTTTTTTAGTTTTGCCGTTGACGTAAAGCAGAATTACACACAAAATATTTTTTTCTAAGTTACAGTAGTACAGATTATTAATGTGCTGTAGTTAAGCAATAGCTGAAAAATATTAGACATTGTATCCATGGAAACAAAAATTCTCCTACTTTTGTATCCATGGAAACAAAAAATGATAATGCATTTAACGAAAAGGAATTTTTCTCAATAATTATTGGGAAACTAATGAATATCAGCGGTATTCTTCAGCGTGAAAGCAACAGGTTACTGTTGCCTTATCAGCTAAATCAACAGCAGTTTTCAATTTTATTTGAAATAGCCAAAGCCAAAGAAGTACAGCAAAAGAACATGGTGAACCGTTTGCTTCTTGAGAAGGCTCATGTTTCAAAAGTGGTAAAAAAGCTGCAAATCATGGGATTGATAGATGTTATTCCATTGCCGGACGATAAACGCTCTGCTTTGTTATCGTCAACAGAAAAAGGACAAAAGCTTATTTGTGAGTGCCGGGCTGTTTTTGATGAATGGAAAAAGGAACGGCTGGATCAGTTTAACGCCGAAGAACTTCTCCAAATTCTGGAAAGCGTTGGCAAGTTGCAAAAAGCGTTCATGAGTAAGTATTCAAAAGAGGCTTAAGATTAAACATTATTTACGAAATTAAACGATTACAGGAGAACATCGAATGAAAATACAGTCACTGAAACTGGTTTGTTTTTCACCTACGGGGACAACAAAAGCGATTGTTCAAGGGATTGCGCGCGGAATGAATCAATACACTGCGGAGCTCATAGATATTACAAAACCTGATGCAAGAAAACATCCATTACAAACATCGGAAAATGAATTACTGATTGTTGCGGTGCCTGTGTATATGGGAAGGGTGCCGGCGCTCATAACAGAATGGCTGCATGCGATTAAAGCTCAAAATACGCCTGTGGTATGTGTTGCTGTTTATGGAAATCGTGAGTATGACGATGCAATGCTGGAACTGAAAGATATTCTGATCCGGTGTGGATGTAAACCGATTGCCGGTGCGGCCTATATCGGTGAACATTCTTTTTCCAATGATGAAACTCCAACAGCCAAAGGTCGCCCGGATGCAAGTGACTTGCACCATGCAGAGTCATTTGGACGGGAAATACAGGAAAAACTCAACGCGATTCCATCCGTTGACCAGATCTCTGATGTAAATATGCCCGGCTGTCATCCTTACCGGTGGGATGGTAAGTTATGGAGTGTTGATTTTATTGCGATTAGTGATGCATGTATCCATTGTGGAATTTGTGCAGAAAGGTGTCCTGTTGGTGCTGTCGGTTCGGAAAATAGTCACTTGATTGATCAGGGAAAGTGCATCACCTGTTGCGCCTGCATCAAAAACTGTCCGCAAAACGCCAGAACGATGAAGCCCGGTTTGGTCAAAGACGCTGCAATACGACTAAATAAACTCTATAAAGAGCGAAAAGAGCCGATCTGCTTTTTATGATTTTGTAATCAGCAAAGAGAAGGTGTGTTTCTGAAAAAATTAGCCTGTATTATTTATAACCATTTGATTCAGTGATAATACAAGAGTAGATGGTGAAAAATGAAGGCTTTAATCAGAAATGAAAAAGGTTTGTCTTGAGTAAAAAAATCGACTATAAACAGGAGATTAATGATGACAGCAGGAAAGAAATATTTAATCTTTAATACAAATATTGGCAAAAACAAGCCGGAGAACATTGTTAACGCGGATGCCGGATGTCCATTTTGCGATAGAGAACATCTGACAGACATCTTAGCAAGTGATGGACCAATATTATTAATAAAAAATAAGTATCCGGTTTTAATAGATACCTTTCAAACAGTTCTCATAGAAACAGATGAATGTAATACAGACCTGTCCTTGTACTCAAAAGATCATTTATATAGGGTCATTAAATTTGGGGTGGAAAAATGGCAGGAAATGACACAAAGCGGAGAATTTACGTCTGTTATTTTTTATAAAAACCATGGTCCGTATTCTGGAGGAACAATCAGGCATCCTCATATGCAAATTGTGGGTTTAAAAGAGGTGGATTATACAAAAAACATAGATGTTGAAAGTTTTCAGGGCACGATTATTCATCAAAATAATGGCGTTGAATTAAATCTTTCTCACGAACCGCGAAATGGATTTTTTGAATTTAATGTTCTGCTCTCTGATTTGAAATACTTGAATCAAATGGCTGACTACATACAAATAATGACCCATTATTTATTGCACCATTTTCATAAGAACTGTAAAAGTTATAATTTGTTCTTTTACCAGATTGATGATCAGATATTAGCGAAGATTCTGCCACGGTTTGTTACATCCCCTTTGTTTATCGGATATTCAATTCCACAAGTCTCCACACGGGCTGCAGAAGTGGTAAAAGAGATACAAAGTATCTATTTTTCAGAAGTATAAAGTGAGCTGAATCTTCATTTCGGAGAAAAAATGATGAGTATGCTCGGGATTAGTCGCTTTAGCCGAGAAAATAATGAGGATAGGATTTCCCAGCCTTGCAGGTATCTGAATCCCGATGATGAACATCACAAACAATATATTCAGGGTGATGTTTGGCGGATGGTGCTTTTTCTTACTTTTGAATGTGTGATACCTATTGGAGAAATGTAACAGTTCAATCATCCATTCCTGTTCGTATTAATAAATAGTCCTATCTTGATATGAAAAGCAGACTTTGTAAAGTGTTTATGATCGTTAGTTTTGGATTTGCTATGACAAATTGTGTTCATTATAGCAAGACAAATAAAAGTTTATCAGATATTTCCAGATATAATTCAGATCTGACCGTGTTTATAAGGAATGTATATGAATGGATAGAAACGAAAGGCTCAAAGATTGATTTTGATGTTATCACTGGTAATGGTCAGGATAGAAATTACATAGGAATTGATTGGGTTAAGCATACTAAAAGGCTGGAAGAACTTAAATCAACGAATTTTTTCTCATCAGAATTTATTGATACTTACGAAAAGATAGCACATTCGATAGATAAGAGATTAAAAGATGGTTCAATTGTTTATCCTGTTGGAGAATTAGCTCCTTACGGAAATGGGACAAATCCATGGTGCAATTGTCAGGATAGTCCAGATGAATATTGGAAGAATATTATGATTATGGATATTAAAATTGCAAATGATAAAGTATCTTTTGCATGGACATGGGGTAATAATTTTATGTATAAAGTAATGGTTAGTAAGGTTGGTGAATCCTATAAAATTAATTATTTGCAAGGATTTGACTATGCTGGGTTTATTCGGCGTTAGAAACCATTCAATTGTAAAATACACAATGAACCTTCAATCCCATAGTCATTTAATGAAGTTACCGCACATAAAAATACACCTGACAAGCCTGTTAAATTGAAAAAATAACAACTGGAAAATTGACGATGAACAGTACCGATATGATAAAATTACGACTGGCTGCTCAACAGCTTGCCGGCACTGTATGTAAAACACCACAGGAAGTTGTTCGTTGTTTCGGCGCAATGCAGGCTCAGGATTATGCAATGACAAAATGGGCGGTTGGATTACGGCTCGATTCTTCGGAACAGCTTGTTGAAGAGGCCATAAATAATGCTGAGATTATCAGAACCCATATTTTGCGACCTACCTGGCATCTTGTTGCTGCAGACGATATTCGCTGGATGCTTGAACTTACTGCGCCTCACGTAAAAAAAATAACATCGTCCATGTGCCGGAAGTATGATCTGGATGATAAAGCTTTAATAAAGTATTATTCGATAATTGAAAAATCTTTGGCTGGTAATAAGCACCTTACAAGAGACGAGATAATACGGGACTTAAAAAATGATCATTCTGCACAGAATATCCGGTCATCCTTAATCATGATGTGTGCCGAACTTGAGGGGCTTGTTTGCAATGGGATAATGCGTGGGAAACAAATTACGTATGCGTTGCTTGATGAAAGAATCCCCAAAACAAATACATTTACGAAAGAAGAAGCATTAGCAGCATTGGCAAAAAAATATTTCACCAGTCACGGACCTGCAACTTTACAAGACTTCATCTGGTGGTCGGGATTTACAGTTTCAAATGCAAAAACAGCTTTGGAGCTAATCAAATCCGAACTTCAAACAATACAAATTGAGAATCAAACATATTGGTTTAGTGATACAATTTTGCACAAGAGAAAGAATTCGGACAGCATTCATTTATTACCTGCATTCGACGAGTTTATAATTAGTTACAAAGACAGAACAGCTTCAATCTCACTGGATAATCAACCCAAAGCATTCACGAAAAACGGTATTTTTAACCCAATAATTGTTGTAAACGGAGAGGTAGTTGGAACTTGGAAGCGAATCATTAAAAAAGATACTGTTGTTGTTGAGATAAAGCCATTTAAACAATTGGAGAATAATCAGGAAATAATCGTAGCGGCAAATTTATATGGTAAATATCTGGGTAAAACACCGGAAATTCGATAGTGTGAGAATGGTAGAAAAACAACGGAACACAAATGTCACAGCCCTTAATTGCAGTTTTTTTCACGTAAAAAATTCCTCCAAAAGCAAAAATGTTGATTATGGAAGCTTTGATTGTATTCCCACATTCGATTGAGTGAACCGGATCTTGTATGATGTGATTGTGTAAGTGGTTGATTATTTTGTATTTGTGTTTGAATGTGCAGAAATACTACCATGCAAAAAAATAACTCAGGTTAAAATAGTTCTTTTCGCCTTGTTTTCTGTAGATTTGCAAAATTTTCAAAATACCCTCTTATGGCACAAATCATCAATGATATTTCAAGAACATTTAATGAATATTTACTGGTTCCGGGTCTTACCACAAAAGATTGTGTTCCGGACAGGATTCACCTGAAGACTCCTTTGGTAAAGTATTCAAAAGGAAATGATTCTGATATAGTTTTGAATGTTCCGTTTGTCTCGGCAATCATGCAATCTGTTTCAGACGCTAATATGGCTATTGCTCTGGCAAGAAATGGTGGTTTGTCATTTGTTTTCGGGTCTCAATCAATTGAAGACCAGGTTGAAATGGTGAGGAGAGTAAAGAAGTTTAAGGCTGGTTTTGTTGTGAGCGATGCGAACCTAAAACCAGATCAAACATTAAGAGATGTAATAGATTTAAAAAACAGAACGGGATTTTCGACGATTGGTGTAACACATGACGGAACATCGGGCGGCAAATTACTGGGAATGATCGCAAGCAGAGATTATCGCCCAAGCAGAGATAGTCTTGATAAAAAAATTCAGGATTTTATGACTCCGTTCTCAAAACTGGTAACAGGTAAGTATGGTATCAGTCTGGAAGAAGCAAACGATATCATTTGGGATAATAAAATAAACACGCTTCCGATAATTGATGAAAACCAATGCTTAAGATATTTCGTTTTCAGAAAAGATTACGACAATCATAAAAATAATCCGGATGAATTACTTGATCCACAAAAAAGATTGCGGGTTGGAGCGGGTATAAATACAAGAGATTATGCAGAACGTATTCCGGAATTGGTAGAAGCGGGTGTTGATATTCTTTGTATTGATTCATCCGACGGATTCTCGGAATGGCAAAAGGAAACCATTAAGTTTGTTCGTGATAATTATGGCGAAAGGGTGAAAATTGGAGCCGGAAATGTTGTTGATCAGGATGGCTTTAATTATTTAGCAGATGCCGGAGCTGATTTTGTGAAAGTAGGTATCGGAGGAGGTTCTATTTGCATAACAAGGGAGCAAAAGGGTATTGGAAGAGGGCAGGCTACCGCGTTAATCGAAGTTGCGAAAGCACGTGATGAGTATTTTGCGAAAAACGGGATATATATTCCGATTTGCTCAGATGGCGGCATTGTGCAGGATTATCACATGGTACTTGCATTAGCCATGGGGGCTGACTTCATTATGATGGGGAGATATTTTGCAAGATTTGATGAAAGCCCGACTAAAAAACTGATCGTAGGAGGAAGCTATGTAAAAGAATATTGGGGCGAAGGCTCTAATCGTGCAAGAAACTGGCAACGATATGATATGGGAGGAGCCACATCTCTGAAATTTGAGGAAGGGGTTGACAGCTATGTTCCGTATGCCGGAAAATTGAAAGATAATCTTGACGTAACGTTAGGGAAGATAAAATCGACAATGTGCAGTTGTGGAGCTTTTTCAATACCTGAACTTAAACAGATTGCAAAAATAACCATGGTTTCCTCAACGAGCATTATTGAGGGGGGAGCGCATGATGTAATATTGAAAGAAACAAAACGGGAAAACTAAAAAGCCCCGACACTCAATATGTAAAAAAGCTCCCGGAAAGGTATTAAATTCATTCCGGGAGCTTTTGTTTTTCGGATCGGTAAAATGGGCAAAAAGGAGAGTGTATTGTATGCAAGATAATTTAAATTATACAATTGCAAAATAAGTATATACACCTGTTATATAATTGATTAATAATTGGGAATGTACGTTTTATCTCAGATTGACAGAAATTAGAAATGTTGTGTATATTTGTGTGTCATGTATTATATTGACAAGAAACCAGCGTTGACGATGGAAAACCAAACCGAAAGCCTAGAAAAAGAAAACAGTATTACAGATGATGAGATTGAACCTCAGAAAATCATTAGTCTTAATAAGTTTATAATACTAACAATCATTTCATTAGGACTTTATGAATTATGGTGGATTTATAAATCCTGGCGATTCTTTCAGCAGAAAGAAAAAGTGGATATGCTACCGGCATTAAGAGCACTTCTTAGTATTATCTTTTTAATTCCGTTATTAAATAGAATTCAGAAGTTTGCTCAAATAAAAGGCTATGACAAAAGATATTCTCCGGTATTACTTTACATTGCTTTTATTATTGTAAAGCTATCTGTATATTTACCTGATTTTTATTGGTTTGTGCCTATTTCGTCCTTTGTATTTTTGATTCCTGCATTTAATGCACTTAATTATGCAAAAAGAAATTCATCTGAGTTTATTGTTGAAGAACAAGAATCTTTTAATACGCGACAAATTGCATTAATAGTAATTGGTACGATTTTTTGGATTTTATTAATTACCGGATTGATAGAAAATTTATAATCAGTGTACAGCATTGATTCACATGATAATAGATCATACGATAAAACGGAAACATGATTCCAAAGGACAAAATAAAAGAAATTGCATTTAGAAATGGAGTTGATTTATTTGGGATTGCCTCGGTTGACAGATTTGAGAATGCACCTAAAGGATTCCATCCAAAAGATATTTATTCAAAAGCTGAAACGGTCATTGCATTTGCAATTAAACTTCCGACAGAATCTCTATACGCGGAAAATCCTGTTCCTTTTTCTCACATGAATACATTGGCAATGCAGAAAATGGACTCGATAACGTATGATATATCTTCGGAACTTGACCGACTGGGATTAAAAAATGTATTGATACCCACTGATGACCCATATTTATACTGGGACAATGATAAACAAGAAGGTCGTGCGATATTATCACTCAGGCACGTTGGATATTTAGCCGGATTAGGGAATCTTGGAAAAAATAACTTATTGATAAATAAGGATTTTGGAAATATGATTCAGATTGGAGCATTGCTGACTTCTGTGAAATATAAATCAGATCCCTTGGCTGATTATGAAGTTTGTCCTCCAAATTGCAGGATTTGTCTGGATATTTGTCCTCAAAATGCCTTGACGGGTGATACCGTGATTCAAAAGGAATGTAGGCTGATTTCAACGTTTAAGACGCAGAAAGGATATACGATAAAAAAGTGCTTCGAATGTAGAAAAAGATGCCCGGGAGCATTCGGAATAAAAAAATAAAAAGCCGTGAACCCCCTGAATTATATACCTTAAACGATGATTCTGTACTTTTAAATCTGGATTAATTCGGATTTTCGTCCTTGATGTTTCTGATGTGAATGGAAACGGTTGTTCCCTGATTTTTGATACTTTCTATTGTCAACTGTCCATTATTACGCTCAACAAATTCTTTGCAAAGACTGAGCCCAACACCGCTTCCTCTCTCGTTACAGGTTCCGTAGCCCGGTTCTTTATCAATTGAAAAGGCTTTTGCAAGCTGATCCGGAGTCATTCCAATTCCGTTATCCGAGATCATTAAAATTTTATGCTCATTGTCTGTTTTCATCCAAATAGAAATAATGCCTCCGGGATTGGTAAACTTAACGGCATTTGAAATTAGATTTCGAAGAACAACCTGCAGCATCATATTGTCAAAACAAACCTGATCATTCTTATTTACAGTATTGTTGATGCTTATGCTTTTGGATTGAATTTCTGCGTGAAGAAACTCAACAGACTCATCCACCAACTGCTTTGTCTGGCAAAATTCTGTTTTTGTACTTATTATATTGAGTTGAGATCTAGACCATTGCAAAAGATTATCGAGTAAAAAATGAAGTTTCAGGGATGATTCATGAATATGATTAGCAACTTGTTCAAGCAGATGGTTCTGAATAAGATTTATCTCAGTTTTTAAAACATCTGAAAATCCGATAATGGTGTTTAACGGGTTTTTTATATCATGAGCAATAATTGAGAATAGGCGGTCTTTCATCAGGTTAATTTCTCCCAACTCTTTGGTTTTTTGCTCAATTTCAGCCTTTTGCTGACTGATTTGCAGGAAGGATTGTTTGAGTTTTCTGCGACGTTTAAGAAAAACCAATGCCCAGGCAATAAAGGAAATAATAAACGCGATCAAAAGAAAGAATATCAGCCTATGACTTTTGATTACCCGGTTTTGCAACTGGTTTTCTTTTGTAAGGCTCTGATTAAGTAAGGTTTCTTTTTCCAGTTTGTATTTGGCTTCAAGTTCGGCAACAGCTTTTTGGCTGAGTTCGTAGTAAAAATTAACACTTACCGCATTATATTTTTCAAGATAGGAGGCGGTTTTTTTTAAATCGCCTTTATTTTTATATGCAAGTACTAAATTTAGTAATGCTTCTCTTTGGTAAGGGATTATCCCTGATTTGGAGGATAATTCATAGCTTTCAAGGCAATATTTCACTCCAATATCTTCACGATTCGTAAAGATATACATAGCTGCAAGATTGTTTAAAATGTTTGGTTTGTGAATTATTTCTCCGGATAATTCGTTGTATTTCAGTGCGATTAGCAAATGTTTTACACCCAGATCAAAATGATTGAATGAAGAGTAGCTACAGGCTTTTATATTTTCGAGACTATAGCGAAGGGAATAATTATCAGTTTGCCCGATATACTTAAATGCAGAATCTATTAATTGTAAGGCATAAGTATAGTTTTTTTCTTCATACACCACTGCTGCCTTGCGATCATATATTTTCGCGATCTCATTTTCTTCGTTAAGTGTTTTTGCAAAATACAAAGCTTTGTCGAGGTATGTTTTCGCCTTTTTAAATTCTCCATAAGCCCTGTAATTTTCACCGATAGAACGCAGGCATTGTACAATGCGTAATCCCTCACCTTTTGCTATCCAGTAATCAAGTACGGATAAATAAATAAACAAAGCTTCACTTAAGATGCCTTTTACTTTTAAAATCTCAGCTTTTTGAAATTCAATAAGTTTATGGAGATCCTCACTTTTTTCTCCTTTTAATAGTCTGAAACATCTTTTATTGTAGTTTTCTGATTTAGCAAGATCAACATTCAGATAGGCAATGCTTAAATCATTGAGGAGTAGAATTCTGTTTTGGTTACTTAGCGAAGAACTTTCCAATCTTTTCTCACACTCTCGGATAAAATCAGTGCTAGCTCTTGTTTTCAGAGGAATAGAAAGAAATAATGCAAGTGCAATTAGCAGTAGTATTCTCATAATATCCCGGGATAATGTACAAATATACGATTTTCGGCATAGAAAATCGTATATCATAAAGGAAAGTTCTTTTATAAGATTCTTTGCCTTTTACCCGGCAACTTGGTTAGTATTTTAGCTTTAATACCTCTAATGCTTTCTTAAAGTCGTCATCCATTGAGAGATATAGTTCGTAAAAACCGTTTTCCCGGTAAAGGTTTCGGGCAATGTATGCTTTGAGCATACCCGAAATACGCTTTTTATTCGCCTTTGCTCCCTGGTCATTCCGTTCAACACCTTGTTCTAAAGCATATTTAATCAGTTGATTATACATATTATCATCAATATTAAATCCTTTATTAAATTCATTGAAGTTCTTGAATTGCGTAAGTTCTTTACGATGGGTGTCGGTATAATTAAATGCAAACTGGTAGATTAAGCCTTTGCCTGATAAATTATTGTAAAAAACATTGTCTTTGTTTCGTTTGTAAGGCACAAAAACATCGGGCATGATTCCACCACCACCATACACGGTTTTTCCTTGGGGAGTATGGTATTTCAGGGAATCTGCAAACGAAACAGAGTCGGTTCCTTCCAATTCGCCAGAGAGTAAGCGTTTAGTATAATCGTCATAATAAGCCTGAGGATCGTTTCCGTAAGGGCGCTGAATACATCTGCCGGTAGGTGTATGATAACGTGCTATGGTAATTCTGGCGGCCGAACCATCGGGTAAATCAAACTGCTGCTGAACTAATCCTTTTCCAAACGAACGACGGCCAACAATAGTTCCGATATCATTATCCTGTAACGCACCAGCCAGAATTTCGCTGGCAGAAGCAGACCATTCGTCAATGATTACAACTACGGGCTTTCCTTCAAACAGACCATCGGAAGTTGCATAAACCTTTTCCTTACGCTGATGAACACCTTCGGTATAAACGATCAGTTTCCCTTTTGGCAGAAAGTGGTCGGCAAGAGCTGTTGCGGCTCCGAGTAGGCCGCCTCCATTTCCACGCAAATCAAGAATAAGCTTGTTCATTCCTTTCCCGTTCAGCTCTTCAAGAGCTGTATTGAATTCGCTGGCTGTTGTTTCAGAGAATTTGTTGAGCTTTATGTATCCGGTATTGTTGTTTACCATGAACTTGGCATCAACGCTGTAATCAGGGATTACATCACGGGTTATGGTAAAGGGAAGAAGGTTTCTTACCCCTGAACGATAGATCTTTACCCGTACTTTGGTTCCTTTTTCTCCACGAAGTTTTTTAAATACCTGTTGTTCAGTGATGTCTCTGCCAGCGACAAGTGTATCATTTACCATCACAATGCGATCGCCGGCACGGATGCCAACTTTTTCAGAAGGACCTCCGCTTACAGGATTTATGACTACAATCGTATCTTTTTCGATGGCAAATTGAACTCCGATTCCTTCAAAATTACCCTGAAGTTCTGCATTTACATCCTTCAGATCTTCAGCCGGAATATAGGCAGAGTGAGGATCGAGCTTTTGCAGCATACTACTGATAGCACTTTCATAAAGCTGTTTTCCGTTAACGGTATCAACGTAATACTCTTTTAATAAGTAAATCAGATCATTGAGTTTCGAATCAGCGTTTATACTTCCTCTGTTCCCAAAACCTGATTTTGAATTCAGATTTTGTCCAAGAAAGATACCTGCTATCAATACAAATGCCAAAATTACGGGCAGGTAAACAATAATTCGCTTATTTTTAGGAGTATCCATAGTGTTTTCAATGTTAAAAAAGAGTGTAAAAATAACCGTTTTCTTCCATTAATATTGCGTTGTTGAAAAAGAATGATTAGAAGGAAGAAGGAATACGTATGGTTTCCAGAGAAAAACAGAAATAAAAATTAACGTGTAAACGTTCATCAAAATTCTCAGATACTCGCGTAAACGGATAACAGAATTCAATGTAAAAACCTGCAAGATTATTTTAAAACGGTAGTGCCACTCGTTATAAAACGAGGGTAAGATTACCAGAATATTTGTACAGAAACTCACAAATCAAACTTTATTCCCTGCGCGAGCGGTAGTTCTGTTCCAAAGTTGATGTTATTTGTTTGGCGACGCATATACACTTTCCATGCGTCAGAACCTGATTCACGTCCGCCTCCGGTATCTTTTTCCCCACCAAATGCTCCGCCGATTTCTGCTCCGGAAGTTCCGGTATTTACGTTGGCTATTCCGCAATCAGAACCAACATCCGAGATAAACAGTTCTGCTTCACGCATATTAAGGGTGAAAATAGCAGAGGATAACCCTTGTGGCACACCATTGTTGAGGGCAATGGCTTCGTCAATTGTTTTGTATTTTATCAGATAAACAATAGGAGCAAAGGTTTCTTCCTGAACGATTGTAAAATGATTTTCGGCTTCACAGATAGCAGGAACCACGTAATTGCCCGATTCATGCCCTTCTCCGGATAATATTTCACCACCAAACAATATGTTCCCTCCTTCTTTTTTCACCATTTCAAGGGCATACACAAAGTTATTCACCGAAATTTTATCAATCAATGGGCCAACTAATGTGCCCGGTTTTAATGGATTTCCAATGTGTTCGGAAACCTGTTGATATGCATTGATCAGTTTGTCTTTTACTATTTCATAGATGCTTTCGTGAATAATTAAACGCCGGGTAGAAGTGCAACGCTGTCCGGCTGTCCCCACTGCTCCAAAAACGATGGACGGTATTGCCATTGACAAATCGGCGCTTTCGGTAATAATTACTGCATTGTTTCCGCCCAACTCAAGAATGGTTTTGCCTAATCGTTTTCCAACAATGGCTGCTACCCGTTTTCCAACCTGCGATGAACCTGTTACCGAAATCAGGGGTATCCGTTTGTCTTCCAGAAAATTATCGCCAATCACCGTTGATTTGGCAATTATCAGATTGAATACTCCTTCGGGAACGTTGTTTTTACGCAAAACGTTTGCGATTATCTTTTGAACAGCAATCGCACTAACCGGAGTTTTTGAGCTTGGTTTCCAGATTACAACATCCCCGGCAATCGCGGCAAGCATAGAATTCCATGCCCATACGGCAACCGGGAAATTAAATGAAGTAATAATCCCAACAACTCCTAAGGGCAGGTACTGATCCATCATACGATGATTTCTGCGTTCGGAATGAAGCGTAAACCCGTTTAACAGTCGCGACTGACCTACGGCAAAATCACAAATGTCAATCATTTCCTGTACTTCGCCCAAGCCTTCCTGATAAATTTTTCCCATTTCGAGCGAAACCAGATAGGCCAGATCTTCTTTGCTTGCACGTAATACTTCACCAATCTGGCGAACAACTTCTCCACGCTGAGGTGCCGGAACTTCTCTCCAGAGTTTAAAAGCTTCGGAAGCTTTATTTATCACCGTTTCATATTCTTCAATGTCGGCATTACGAATCTCTGCAATATTCGATAAATCAACAGGAGATAAAGAATTGGTTATAGCTCCATTGCCTTTTAACCAGAAAGCTCCGGTTGATACTCCTGAATTAATTTTTTCGATTCCTAATCGTGATAATATTTCCGGATGATTATAGATTTCTGAATTCATAGATTTTTAAATATTCTAAGTTTCAGAAGATAACAGGAAGATGACTGTAAAGGTTCATTCACTTTGGAATGACGAATGTTCTTTCCCCGGATTTTATACAGATTTGAACCGCGCAAACCGTTCACTTTTCTTTTTGATAAGCAAACGAAGTCCAATCAACATAAATCCAGTACTGAATATTGCTAACGAAATGTTTAATAATTGATTTTCTGTGATTGACTGGCTTGTATCTGTAATATCTGTACCGAAAAAATAAACAGCACATACACTCATGGCGTTGTTCAGAAAATGTGCCGCGATAGGAACCCATAAGTTACCGGAATAGACAAAAAGATAACCCAGTAAAACGCCTAAAATTATACGAGGAAAGAATCCGTAGAACTGAAAATGGATCAAGCTGAATAAGATACCTGTAAGCCATATTGCAGCATGAGGATTCTTAAACCATCGTTTTAGTTCTTTTTGTATTACACCTCTGAACAACCACTCTTCACCAATAGCAGGAATCACAGCAATGAGTAAAATATTATACAGAAAACCGATAAAACTGTTTGTTTTCAGGAATGCAGTTGTTAAACGACTTATACTCTCTTCTGTACTACGGATTGAATTTTCCAGATTTTGCATAGAATCGGGAAGATGCAGATTCGAATTCCACTCAGAAACCAGTGATACAAGGGGTTGAACAAGAATAATGATGAGTAATCCCAGTGCGATTTGTTTTAGGGAAGGAAACGAAGATGAACGTACTACAGATACCGGACGACGGTAAAACAGCCACATGAAAATAAAGGCAGGAATAAAAAACATACTCATATGTGAAACTAACTGGAAGTATTTCAATACGAGCACATCCTTGTAACCGAGACTGGCATTTTGATTTACAACAATATTTATTTTTTCGCCAAAGATCAGATAACCACCCAGATATCCCAAAAAACCGAATATTAATACGGAGATAATTATAATCAAAATCAATGCAAATAATCTGTAAAGTGGATTTTTTCCGGAGAGTAGTATTCTGTTCATTGCTTAAATTCCTTTAGCTGCAAAAGTATGCAGATCCAATACTTAAACCAACAAAATTGACTCGGAATCTAAAGATTGATTAATTTTGTAAAGATGTTGTTTTAAGCAGAATGAGTTTATATTGTTTATTTACAGATGAGTAAGCGTGTAATGATTGTGTTTTATACTGGCATCGAAATTGTAATAAAAAGAGTAAATAAAAAATAATCACCATGAAACGAAAAATAGCATTCCGGTTAATAGCAGCATTCATCATCAGTATAAGTTTTGCGGCATGCCAAAAAGAGGATGCAAATCCAACGGAAGAAATTACCCGCGATAAATATGTAGGAACCTGGGCAGCAAGTGAAACGCCTGTTGCAAAACAAACCTGGGAAAGTGTAATAACCGTTGATGCAGCAAGTAGTAATAAAATCAAAGTCTCAAAATTTGCTAATCTGGCTGGAAATGCCTTGATAATTGTAAGCGGGATGAACCTCACTATTCCTGCACAATCAATCAACGGAAACGAAATAGAAGGAACTGGTAAGTATCAGAACAGCAACCTAATTACCTGGAGTTACTCTGTAAACGATGGTGCAGACATTAAATATTATACAGCAATTTACAACAGAAAATAAATCAAAATAAGCAACCTTTTAATTGGTCGTTTGTCTTATCAACAGACTTTTAAAAGGCATCCATAGCTTTAAGAAAGTTTTAATGTAAGTGTCCTGAGAATCATCTTTGCAGATTTGGGGTTATTTCTGATATATATATGATTCTTAAGCATTTCAAAAGCCCTTTTTATTTTTTCCAAAAAAGCAGACCTTATTGAGTAATCAATAGGGTCTGCTTTTTTGTGGATTCAAATTTTGAAATGCTGTACCTTTGTCCAAAAATCTGACAGTGAAGCCTGTTAAAGTTCCGCATCTCATTCAATTTTTCTCAAAACGATGGTTACTTTGGAATGTTCCTGTTTCCGAAAAGAAACTCTATCTTACCTTTGATGATGGTCCTGTGCCGGAAGTGACTCCCAAGGTTCTCGAAATTTTGGGAAAGTATAATGTAAAAGCAACATTTTTTTGTGTTGGAGAGAATGTTCAGAAACATCCGGAACTTTTTCAGCAGCTTAAAGAACATGGGCATGGCGTTGGAAATCACACATTTCACCATGTAAAAGGCTGGAAAACAAGTACAGATGAGTATTTGCGTGAAGTAGCCTTATGTAATATGCAGGTTAATAGTGTATTGTTTCGCCCGCCACACGGACAGATTACTCCTTTTCAAATTCTAAAAATCCGGAAGGCCGGATATAAAATTGTAATGTGGGGCATCCTTTCCTGCGACTTTCAACAAGAAATCAGCCCGGAACAATGTCTCCAAAATGTATTGAAAAATGTAAAGCCTGGTCATATTATTGTATTTCATGACAGCATTAAAGCTCAAAAAAACATGTTACCCGCATTAGACGCTTGCTTAAAGGAGCTTTTAATTCAGGGATATAGCTTCGAAATACTTAAAAACCAGCCTTTTCCCAGATAATTTTCTTTCCGAAACCAAGCCTGTTATCGGTCATTTTTATAAAGTCAGGAGAAAATCCCCAGAAATGGGTCTTCATTACAATGGCGTATGGAAAGTGTTTCAGGTATGCTTTTCTGCCAATTTCTAATTCGTTGTTTTCCAATTCAAAAACATCTCCCGTAAACTGTATTCCTCTGATTTTTCCAATGATTTTGGTCTCTAAAGCAATAGTCCCGGCAGCTCTTTTCTGAACTTTAAGATACGATGCATGACGTGTTTCCCGATCAGACGTAAATATAAACATCTGTAGATCATCACTCCACGTGTAAAAACAACTGGCTGTATAAGGTTCGTTATTGTGGCAGGTAGCCAACGTGAGCACATGATGCTTGGAAACGAATTTCAGAATTCGGGGATCGATAGGATTCATAATTTACCGGCTACGAAAAAACATATTTAAGGCTATGAGCATCAGTGAAATAGAAAATATCTGTTTCATAGTTTTCTGCGAGATGTTAAGCGATATTTTCGAACCGAAATATCCGCCAATGAAAAAAGCTGCTGCAATAACCATGGCATATTTCATGTTTACCTGTCCAGCTTTGTAGTAGTTATATACGGCAAGCAATCCTACCGGAGGAAGCATTACTGCTAAACTGGCTCCCTGAGCTTGTTGTTGGGTCATTCCCAGGAAATAAACCATAGCCGGAATCATAATTACTCCACCTCCTAACCCAACCATACCGCCAAATATTCCGGCACCCAATCCAATAAGGATCAGAATGAAAATCGTTGTTGTATCCATATTTTTCATGTTCTAAAAATCAAGACAAAGAGAGAAATAAAACACTGAGTCACCAATTTTGCCATTTTCGACACCCCATGCCCAGTCGGCGCGCATAAAATAACCCAGTAAACGTGAACGTAATCCAAAACCGTAACCTGCTACAATTGGATTCAGTTCTTTTTCCAGAATAATTGTAACCGGATTTCCATAAATTATCTTGCGGTAAAACGCATTATCTTTTGACCATGGATCCCATCCATTCCACGCTGTTCCAAGATCTCCGAAGCCTACAACCTGGAAGTTGTTCAGAAAATCGGAACGGATAGGACGGCGAGAAAAGTATTTGAATACAGGAAAACGTAATTCGCTGTTAATTACTGCAAAATTATTTCCGTTGCGAATATTCTGGGTAAATCCGCGCATATTCGTTGCAAGCGTTTGGAAAGCATAGTTTTGTGAATAATCGATGCCGATATCGTTGTTGAATTTCGGGAAAAGCCATGTGTCAACACCTCCCAGATAGTAGATTAATTTGTTTTTTCCGAAAGAACTACTGGCTGCAAAGCGATTAGCCCAGATAAAACTACGGTGTATTCGTTGATAATTGCGATAGTCAAACCCAACAACAACCAGATTTCCTTGATGATCATTCAACTTCTGATAATATTCGCCCCAAACTTTGGAACGGGTTCCTAAAAAGAGGTTCAATCCCAGTGAACGGGTATTATCATACACCAGCTCACCTTTCATACTTGCCCAGTAATTCTGAATATCAGGTTCTTTGAGCGTAATTAAATCGGTTGACTGGAATATTTCGCGGTCGTAACGGAATGTTCCGGTTAACCGGCTGCTGAATACCGGTGAAAAAGGATAGCGTAATATGTAGATTGCCTGATGCGTAAGCTGCTTTGATGTGTAGTAATAGCTGTAATTATCAATGCTTTGACGATGAAGAATGATCTGATGATCTAATCGTTTCTTCAGGTTTTCAAAACTGACCAGATATTCTGTGTTATCGAAATTGAAAGAAAAACGGATTCCACCCACGATGCGATAATCTTCTAATAAGTCTGTTAATCCGAATTTTATCAATGCATTGAAGCCCGGGTTAAGGTAAATAGGTGTTCCTCCTCCCGAAAACTGCTGATAATTTGCATTCAGGAAGCTGAAATCAACCTGGGAAGTAACTTCATCCAAATAATATTCAACATCGTAGTTTCGGGCTTTCACAGGTTTGAAAACCGTATCTTTTAATTTTTCAGCTTCCTCTTTGTCAAAATCCCCGATTTTGATGATCGATTGCTTATGCGAAAGAACTGTTATATCTTCCTTATTACCCTTGGTTGAGTCCTTTACAACAATTATGTCTTTCCAGTGTAAGTTGTAAAGTTTCCGCTGGGGAGCATTTCCTGTGGAGTCTTTTTCAAGAGGTTTGATGATTTCCGAAGGTTTCTGAGGTATTGGCGGTGGAATCATTTTCATGAGACTATCACGGTAAGCCGTATTCTTTAACGTGAGTTTTTTTAGTTCATTGGCTTGCAAGAATTCAGTTAAAACCATCTGATATCCGCCTTTCGAATAAAATATTTCCCCAATTTTTCCGGCTCTTGAGCTGATGTCTTGTTCGGATATTCCTCTGTTGTAATTGGTTACCGGATATGAAGTGGTGAAGTATCGATAGTGTACAGCGGTGTCGATAAATGCAATGGTACTATCAATACGTGCCAGATAACGATTACTGATTCCGTTTTCATCGCTCAGGAAGCTCAGATAATTCTTTTGATATTCGGAAGGGTAACGTTCGTCAACCTTTTCGGTATTTGTAACGCGTTGCAGTATGTTGCTCTTCTTTGCAAGGTCATAAATAAAGATGTCGTGATTTTTGTTCAGCTTTCGTGCTTCAACTTCATCCGCAAACTGAATAGTGTCTGTAATGCGGTTTGAACTGAAAATCAATTGTCGCGACTGATTGATGAAGCGTGGATTTGCATCATCAAACATATCTTTTGTAATTTGTTGGAATGTTCGGGAAGATAGATTGTAAATATAAATATCGGATTGTCCGTTCTGTACTGCCGACATTGCCATAAGCAAACCATTGTGCGAGTAGGAGATATCCAGTACTTTATTTACATACTGTAAAAGGATTTTATCAAATTTCCGCTCGTTGATATTATACAGAAGCAGGTAGAGTACTCCTTTTTCTTCCGTAATAATTGCAAGGATTTCACCCATTGGGTGCCATGCAATTACCGGATAGGAATAATCGGTTTTGTCATCCAACCTGTGTCCGAATTTCATGATTCGGCGGGTTTTGTTTCGTTCGGAATCATAGAGCCATATTTTCACCTGTCCCGATTCATTCGAAATCCATGCTGCATGTTTTCCATCCGAACTTAATCGCAAACGCTGGTAAATCCGTTGGTTTTTAATCTTTCGGATCAGTGGTTTTGTTTCCTGTTTCTGGCGGTTGGCTTCGTCGTCGATGTATTTGTTTTGGTAAAATTCAAGCCAACGGGCAATTACTTCTTTGTAATTCATCCCCAATACATATACAAAGCCGTTTTCGATACTTCGGCTCATACGCGACATATATACGATATTTGAAACCATAGACGCACCGTATTCTTCCTCAATAAATTTCCAGAAAGAGTGCCCTGCGTAAATTGCATCTTCGCCACTTAAACGATAGAAATCTTTGTAACGACCCGAGAGAATTCCATCGCGAACTTTGTTGTCGATATCACTGCTCCAGTCTTCGGATATATAGGAGATTAATCCTTCCTGATACCAGGGTGGAAGGTTGAAGAGTGCGGTATTTTTTATTTGTGACGGAAGTGTTGTCCCGTATGTCATCTGGTTGTAAACCACGCTTGCAATTCCGCCACGAATCTGTTTTTCGAAATCGCTGTAACTACCCTGAAAATAGAGAAATACTTTATTGCCGTTTATCCGGGTGATCCCGCCGGTGTTATAGTTTTCATCACTAACGTAGCCAATATTACTTTGCTTGAAGTCGTTCAGGCTGTTAAATACCACAAACTGAAGTTTATCTTCCAGTTCAACTTCAAACTTGTTTTCAATCTCTTTAAGGTTTTTAAGCACATAGCCTGCGGTGTAATTGGCGTAATTTTTTCCTCCGGTATAGAAATAAACGTCAAATTTATCGTAACGGTAATAGGTCCAAAAATAGTTGGCATACTGCACCCTGCTCTTTCCAAACGTAAGTTGAGATCCGTTATAAAACTGAGCTTCAGAACCAAACGTAATCCATGCAAGTAAAATAGTCAGGATAAATCTGACATTGCTGAGCTTGACGATTATGTTTTGAAAATGAACTAACATAGCAGAGATTGAAGATGCTAAATTACGTAAATTTCAAGTTGTGTTAGAAAACGCAGGAGAAACCTAAACGTAAATCACCGAAAACAGATAACGAAAAGAATAACGTAATGTTTTGTAAGAAAGAGAATTGGTTGGAAAAGAAAAATTTAAGGATAGATGGGGAAAATATTGGGAAGATGAAACAAGGCTGAACGATTGATTATTCTTAACGTTCCCTAATTATAATTTTGCTGTAATATTTTTTTAACAGGGGGGAAAGGAGTATTTATTGATTTGTAGATTAAAAAAATGATTATATTTGTTACTCCTAAAATAATAAATACAAATCATAAAGTAAGAATCAATAGGAAAATAAATTAAAATTCAGATAATGTAAAATTATTTACCGGATAGATAAAAGCAATATCAACAACCTAAAACTAAGTACGAAATAACCACCAATGGGTGATTATACAAATGTTAGGGCTAATGCTAAAAGATGCGGTAGCAGAAAGTTTATCATTAAAAACAAACTTTGTTATGGACATTCAGGGCAAAACCAAGGAAAAACTCATAAGCGAGTTGCAGGAATTATTTCAAGAGAATAATTTTTTAAAGGCTTTAAAAGAAAAAGAGGAATTAGAGTTTGTTATTGCCAACAAAGAACTGGCTTTTCAAAATGAAGAGAAAGAGAAACGTGCGGCTGAATTAATCCTTGCCAATAAAGAACTTGTCTTTCAGAACGAAGAGAAAGAGAAGCGTGCGGTTGAACTGGCTATTGCCAACAAAGAACTGGCTTTTCAAAATGAAGAGAAAGAGAAACGTGCGGCTGAATTAATCCTTGCCAATAATGAACTTGTCTTTCAGAACGAAGAGAAAGAGAAACGTGCGGCTGAACTGGCTATTGCCAACAAAGAACTGGCCTTTCAAAATGATGAAAAAGAAAAACGTGCAGCAGAGTTGATCATTTCCAAAGAACATGCAGAACAAAGCGACCGTTTAAAATCTGCTTTTTTGGCCAATATGTCGCATGAAATCCGAACTCCTATGAATGGCATTTTAGGTTTTGCCAGCTTATTAAAAGAGGTTGATTTTATTGGTAAAGAGCAACAGGAATATATTAAAATTATCGAAAGAAGCGGTGTCCGTATGCTCAATATTATCAACGATATAGTCGATATTTCTAAAATAGAATCGGGTCTGATGGAAGTCAATTTGAAGGAATCGAATATAAACGAGCAAATAGATTATATTTATACCTTCTTCAAACCTGAGATGGATAGAAAGAGAATCCAGTTTTTCTCCAAAAAAGCTTTACCTGAGAAAGACGCTTTTATTAATACCGACCGTGAAAAAATATATGCAATTCTTACCAATCTTGTTAAAAATGCCATTAAATATACTGATGAAGGATCAATCGAATTTGGGTATAACCTAAAAACGGAGAATCAATCTAGTGTATTGGAATTTTTTATTAAAGACACAGGTATTGGGATTTCAAAAGACCGACAGGAAGCCATATTTGAACGGTTTATTCAGGCTGATATTACTGATAAAATGGCGCGACAGGGAGCTGGTTTGGGTTTGTCGATTTCTAAAGCATTTGTGGAGTTACTGGGCGGAAAAATCTGGGTAAGCAGCGAAAAAGGAAAAGGCTCAATATTTTATTTTACCATTCCATACAAATCCAAATCACATACAAAAAACGACATTACAACTTTTGTATCGGACGAAGGAGAAAAGTGTCAAATTGATCCCGAAGTTTTGGGACTGAAAGTATTAATTGTAGAAGACGATAAAATTTCTGATTTGCTCATTTTAAATTTGCTCAAAAAGACAAGCCATCGGGTTTTACATTCAAAAACCGGAGTTGATGCCATTGAAACGTGTAGAAATAATCCTGACCTTGACTTGATTCTGATGGATATCAAAATGCCAGAGATGAATGGATATGAGGCAACCCGTCAAATCCGTCAATTTAACAATGACGTTGTCATAATAGCACAGACAGCATTTGGATTATCTGGCGACCGTGAAAAGGCAATAGAGGCAGGATGCAACAATTATATTACAAAACCCATTAAAAAAGATGAATTATTGGCATTAATACAAAAGTATTTCAATTAATAATGTGTTGATTGATAATTAAATAATTAAAAGACAAGTACTTGACCAAGGTACATAGCACAAAAAGTCTCTAAAATCCTGTACTGTTTAGAAAGTATATGGCTTTTGGTTGTTAAATCATAAACATCAGGGTAGCTGAAGGTTTAATTTGTCTATTGCAATTAAGTACTGGGTTAACAATCCTTTTTTTTGTACTATTCCTGAATTGTGGTTTGTCTCCTTTGTTTTTTTACAGTGTATTTTGCAAATCAAAACATATAAATTCATGTGAAACAAGTCATTGTCTCTAAAAGGACAATCCCGTTCGAGACGATGTATTTTAAGTTAATACACATTTTCAGAAGCTTTTTACCGTACATTAATTTTTTTTAACGCCCAAACAGGACATTTTGGCATATATTTTGTCGAAATGGCAGTCGATTGTGTAACTTTGCTGTTTAATTATCGTCTTACTCACCTATGATGGATATCCAGTCAATAAAACTACGATTTGGAATAATCGGTAACTCTCCGCTCCTTGATCGGGCAATTGATATTGCCCGCCAGGTGGCTCCTACAGATATTTCTGTTTTAATCACGGGCGAAAGTGGTACCGGAAAAGAATTCTTTCCCAAAATTATCCACCAGTTAAGTGTTCGTAAACATGGACCCTACATTGCAGTGAATTGTGGTGCAATTCCTGAAGGAACCATTGATTCGGAGCTTTTTGGTCACGAAAAAGGCTCGTTTACCGGGGCGCACGAAACCCGGAAAGGATATTTTGAAGTGGTTGAAGGGGGAACTATTTTTCTGGATGAAGTAGCGGAACTTCCTCTTTCAACTCAGGTTCGCCTGCTTCGTGTTCTTGAAAGTGGTGAATTTATGAAAGTAGGCTCTTCCAAGGTTCAGAAAGCCAATGTTCGTGTGGTGGCAGCTACCAATGTGGATATCCCTGATGCAATCAACAAAGGAAAGTTTCGCGAAGATCTTTATTATCGTTTAAATACAGTGCCAATTCGTATTCCGGCTTTGCGCGATCGTAAAGACGATATTGAGCTGCTTTTCAGAAAATTTGCTGTCGATTTTGCAGAAAAGTATCGTATGCCGGCGCTTCAGCTTACGGATGATGCCCGTCAATTGCTGGCTAAATACTCGTGGAAAGGGAATATTCGCCAGTTGAAAAATATTACAGAGCAGATCTCGATTATAGAAAATGAGCGAACCATTACTCTCGAAACGCTTCAACGGTATTTGCCTGATACTTATGTACGTGAGCTTCCTGTATTGTATGATAAAAATCTATCCGAAAACCAAAGTATGTCAGAAAGGGAGATTCTTTACAAAATTCTCTTTGATATGCGGAAAGATATCAGTGATTTGAAAAAGGCTCTTGCAGAGGTAATCCATACAGGAACAACAACCTCCGATATAATTCAGCCGTCAGTTACAAGCACGGCATTGAGCCCGCTCTATCCTGAATTTAATCCAATGGCTGAAAAGGCTGCGTTTAAAATACATGCACCGGAACATGTAGCGGATCAGGAAGAAGACGAATCTTTTTCTGACTCGGAAGTTGTAGATGATATCCTTTCGCTCGAAAAGCGTGAGAAAGAGATCATTCAGAAAGCACTCGAAAAACACAAAGGCCGTCGTAAAAATGCGGCTCTTGAACTGGGCATTTCTGAACGAACTCTTTATCGGAAGATTAAAGAATATGAAATTGAAATAAATTTGTAAACCTTAAATGTTCTGGATTATGAAAATGAAAAATATCCTTTTGGGAATAGTAATGATGCTAATGTTTGCATCAGCAACTGTTTTCGGACAAATAATTCCGAATAGTGGTTTCGAAAACTGGACTGACAGCATGACAGCTCCTGGTTGGAATTCTCTAAAACAAAATTTTGGAATTATCACCTTTTCGAGCATCAAACGCACTACGGATGCACACAGTGGATCCTTTGCCGCAAAGTTTCGCACCGAAACAATTCCTGTTGTGAATCAAACAATTCCAGGTTTTGCAAATCTTGGTGGATTTAGTTTAACCAATAAGGAATTCTATGGCGGAGTTCCGGTCAATGGACAAAAGCCTACAAAACTGAAAGGCTGGTTTAAATACTCAACCGTGGGAACCGACAGCGTTGGAATTGGCGTATTCTGTAAGAAATACAACTCATTAACCAGCTCATCGGACGAAGTCGGATTTGGGGGTATTCAGGTAGCGGGAACCCAAAACGGCTATCTCTACTTTGAATTTCCAATAGATTATTATACCCCTGGGGTTATGCCTGATACCGTGGATATTATACTTTCATCAGCCGCCTCAGAAACTCCACAGGCGGGAAGTGTATTATTTGTTGATGACCTTGCCTTCGATTTTGCTGTTGGAATTGCTCAGACAGATTTGAATACTACTTCATGGAGTGTTTCACCCAATCCCGTAAAAGAATATATGCGTATAAATTCATCAGATTCGCGTGAGTTCCGGTTGGAAATGTTTAATGCATTGGGAGTGAAAGTAATGAGTAAAGGGAAAGTGCTGAGTGGTGAAAAAGTTAACCTTAAAATACTCGATAAAGGATTTTACTTTGTAACCTTGCATTCCGAAGGAGCTAAACGTACATTTAAAGTTGTAGTAAATGAATAATTCAAATTTTGAAAATTATTCTGCTGAATTCGAGAAATTTAAACTATGAAACAGAAGATACTTTCAAGCATATTACTGATAATTATTGCCACAACCTTTAGCGGTTGTGGCATTTATTCTTTTAGCGGGGCGTCTATTTCTCCCGATACAAAAACGATCTCCATTCATTATTTTCCAAACAGGGCAAGTATCGTGCAACCATCGCTTAGTCAATCGTTTACAGAGGCTTTACGTGACAAATTCATGTCACAAACCCGTCTTGATCTGGTAGCTGATGATGGCGATTTGGATATTAGCGGCGAAATTGCTTCGTATTCTACTCAATCTGTGGCAATTCAGGGAAATGACGCTGCGGCTTTAAACAGGTTAACTATTACGGTGAAAGTAAAGTTTATCAATCAGAAAGATCCAAAACAAAACTTTGAAATACCTTTATCCCGCTTTGCACAATATGAAAGTAGCCGGAATTTAAAAGAGGTGGAAGATCAGTTAATCAAGCAAATAAATACAGAACTGGTAGAAGATATCTTTAACCGTACGGTTGTTAACTGGTAGTAAACCAGCTTGTTATTATAACTCTTTGTAGTTCAATTCTAAAATATTACTTTTGTACAGTAAAACCCGCAAGCAGTGTTCTCTTTAAACGATTTATTCCGCTTATTAAATCTGGAAGATACCCCTGTTGAAAAACGCAAGGAGGAACTGGAACGTATTTCCGGTAATTATCCTTTCTTTTTCCTGCCAAAACTTGCATTATTGCTTCTCTATAAGCAGGAAGATAGTTTAGGGTATGAAAGCCAGGTGTTTAAAACAGCAATTTACTCAACAAACAGAGCATACCTTAAATTTCTGGTCGAAAATATTGAGTTAGAACAGAAATCAATTCCGGTTAATGAACCTACGCTGCCGGTGGTTGAAACAACTGTAATTCCATCAGATACAGCATTGAACGAACCAGTTTCAATTGACGAAAATACGGCACGGGGAGAATCTGTTTTGGGTTCGCCGTTTTTTGCAGAACGGAAAGAAGCTATTCAGGAAACAACAGAAGAAGAATCTGCCTTGGAAGTTAAATCAGCCCTTCCGTTTTATGAGATTCCGGAAGAGATCAAAAGCAAACTCCCGGATGAAGATATCCTATTGTCGGAATTAGAAACGACTGAGCCTGCGCACAATCCTTCCTCTGATACTCAGGTTGATTGGAAAAAGCAGCTTATTGATCGTTTTATTGAGATAAATCCACAGGTTTCACGACCCGATCCAACGAAAGACCTGCATCAGATTCCAGAACCGGAAGAAAATATTCAATCAGACGATACACTTGTAAGTGAAACATTAGCAATTATTTATGTAAATCAAAAGCATTATTCGCTGGCAATTAGCATATACAAGAAATTATGTTTGAAATTTCCCGAAAAAAGTAGTTACTTTGCAAGCCAAATTGAAGAGCTTGAAAAACTGAATGATAAACTTTAAAATTGATAAATAAATGAGCTTCTACGGAATTATTCTCGCGTTGATTATTATTGTCTGCATTTTGCTGGCTTTAATTGTATTAGTTCAAAATCCAAAAGGAGGCGGATTATCCTCAACTTTTGCCGGATCAAACCAGGTAATGGGCGTTCGTCGTACCGCAGATTTTTTAGAAAAAGCAACCTGGACACTTGCAATTGCATTATTGGTATTAAGTTTTGTTTCTGTATTCTCAATTCCACGCGGTGGTAATACAGAAGCCAGCGAAAGCCTCAAAACTGAACAAACTGCTCCTGCAAACAATAGTCCGATGAAACAAACTGCTCAGCCACAACAACAACAGCAACCGCAGCAAACACAACCACAACAATAAGTGGTTTGAAAAGATAGTCATGAAAATATGTCAGAATGGCAGTCCATTCTGACATATTTTTTTTATCCTGTCAGGTCGTCAGTTTTGTTTTCCAGGTTTCATTTATGTAAAAACAAAGAAACCTGTGCGTTAAATGATAGATAATAAGCTATTTAATTATATTTTGAGGTGCGTGAAAGCCAAAATAAATGAACTGACACAAGCTTTTTTGGCACATTTTGTGCAAGCACAGGGCAGAATTCATAAAAAATAACAATAGATATTGTCAAACTTAAATTCGTACAATTATGGCAAATGTCAACATTAAACCATTAGCTGACCGTGTGGTTGTAGAACCAGCACAAGCCGAACAAAAAACTTCAGGTGGAATCATTATCCCTGATACTGCAAAAGAAAAACCACAAAGAGGAACTGTAGTTGCTGTAGGTTGTGGAAAAAAAGATGAGCCTATGACTGTGAAAGTTGGTGATATAGTGCTTTATGGAAAATATGCAGGTACTGAAATAAATATCGACGGAGCTGATTATCTTATCATGAAGGAAAGCGATATTTACGCTATAATCTAGTGGGTTAAGTTCAATAATTTTAAAAATACACAACAATGGCAAAAGAAATTATATTTAATACAGAAGCAAGAGATCGCTTAAAAAAAGGTGTTGACGCATTATCAAATGCAGTAAAAGTAACCTTAGGACCTAAAGGTCGTAATGTTATCGTTGATAAAAAATTTGGAGCTCCTCATATTACCAAAGATGGTGTTTCGGTTGCGAAAGAAATCGAATTAAAAGATGCTATCGAAAATATGGGCGCTCAAATGGTGAAAGAAGTAGCTTCTAAAACTGCTGACGTAGCTGGTGACGGAACTACCACTGCAACTGTTTTGGCTCAGGCTATCATCACCACTGGCTTGAAAAACGTTACCGCAGGTGCTAATCCGATGGATTTGAAACGTGGTATCGACAAAGCTGTAGAAGTTATTGTAAACGACCTGAAAAAACAATCAATAGAAGTTGGCGACAGCAACGAAAAAATACAACAGGTAGCAACGATTTCAGCAAACAACGATAATTTTATCGGTAAAATGATTGCTGAAGCTATGGAAAAAGTGAAAAAAGAAGGTGTTATCACGATCGAAGAAGCAAAAGGTACTGAAACTCACGTAAAAGTGGTTGAAGGGATGCAGTTCGACCGTGGTTATATCTCTCCTTACTTTGTTACCGATACCGAAAAAATGGAAGCGGTTCTCGATAATCCTTTCATCCTGATTTACGACAAGAAAATCAGCATGATGAAAGATTTTCTTCCAATTCTGGAAAAAGCAGTTCAAACAGGTCGTCCATTATTGATTATTGCTGAAGATCTTGAAGGCGAAGCATTGGCAACGTTGGTTGTAAACCGTTTACGTGGTTCGTTAAAAATTGCAGCTGTAAAAGCTCCTGGTTTTGGTGACCGTCGTAAAGAAATGCTCGAAGATATCGCAATTTTAACCGGCGGTACCGTTATTTCAGAAGAAAAAGGTTTCAAACTTGAAGATGCTGAATTAACGTACTTAGGTCAGGCTGAAAAAATTACGATTGATAAAGACAATACTACTATCGTAAATGGTCGTGGCGAAAAAGCTTCTATTGAAGGCCGTATCGGTATGATCAAATCACAAATTGAAAAAACTACTTCTGATTACGATCGTGAAAAATTACAGGAACGTCTGGCTAAGATGGCAGGTGGTGTAGCTGTAATTTATGTAGGCGCAGCCAGTGAGGTAGAAATGAAAGAAAAGAAAGACCGCTTTGACGATGCACTCCACGCAACCCGTGCAGCTATCGAAGAAGGAATTATTCCGGGAGGTGGCATTGGCTACATCCGCGCAATTGATGCACTCAATGATCTCAAAGGTGATAACGAAGATGAAACAACAGGGATTGCAATTGTTCGTCGCGCTTTAGAAGAACCACTTCGTATGATTGTTGAAAACGCCGGAATCGAAGGTTCTATCGTTGTAAACAAAGTAAAAGAAGGGAAAGCAGACTTCGGTTTCAATGCCCGTACCGAAACTTACGAAAACCTCTACGCTGCAGGTGTAATCGACCCAACAAAAGTTGCACGTGTTGCTCTTGAAAACGCTGCCTCTATTGCAGGAATGCTTTTGACAACCGAATGCGTTTTAGCCGATATAAAAGAAGATAAACCGGCCATGCCTCCAATGCCAGGTGGTATGGACGGAATGTATTAATCAATGCAATACATACTTTAAAGAAGAAAAAGCTCTGACGTTTTGTCGGGGCTTTTTTTGTGCAGTAAAACATCTGCCTTTTATCGTCCAAAATCAATCTTTTATCGTTACAGGAATATTCTCCTTTTGATTTCAGCGGGTGAAAAAAGAGGTATAACAGGCAGTAAAGGCATCAGATAGAAATAATTTCTTTTCGATAAATACCACATTTACTTTTGATTTCTGATTTTTAAGAAGAGAAATGATGAAAACCAAACAATGTATGATGACTCTGAAAAATGTAATTCGCACAACATTTTTTGTGACTGCGATGACAATTCTTACCCTGACTGCGTCAGCCATCGGGCCGGAAGGGTCTGCTCCGAAAGGTACGATTAAAGGAATAATAGCAGATTCGCTGGCAAAAATTCCGATTGAATATGCCAGCATTGCGCTGTACAGATTGCCGGATTCGGCACTCGTTACCGGAACTATTTCCAATGCATCCGGAAGATTTGAAATCAACGCTATTCCGGATGGAAATTACTATCTGCTCATAAATTTTATGGGATTCGAAAAGAAACGGATCTCCCCCTTAACTCTTGAAGCAGGTAAACGAAATCTGGAATTACCCAGCATATCGCTGAAACCAACTATTGCTCAGCTTCAGGGAGCCGAAATCACTGCTGAAAAACGTAATATAGAATATCGTATTGATAAAAAGGTAATCAATGCCAGTCAGCAAATAACTTCGGCAGGTGGAAATGCACTGGATTTGCTTCGCAATACTCCTTCAATCACCGTTGATATGAACGACAATGTGAGTCTTCGCGGAAATCAGGGTTTTACACTTCTGATTGATGGTAAACCAACTGTATTACAAACTACTGATGCTTTGCGACAACTTCCGGCATCGAGTATTGACAATATTGAAATAGTAACAAATCCGTCAGCAAATCAGGAAGCACAGGGGAATGCCGGAATCATCAATATCATCCTCAAAAAAGAAAAGAGAATTGGCATTGGAGGTATTGTAAATCTTTCCGTTGGAACACGTGGAAAAGAATCGGCAGATGCATCTTTTAGCCGTCAGGTAAATAAATTCAATTTCACAGGTGGAGTTCGGTATAATCATCGGAATATGCCACAAACGATGACGGCAACCCGTGAAAATTATCTGGCAGATTCAACTGTTTTCATGAATCAGGATATGGACAGAGGAATGGATAGTCGTAATGCCGGGCTTAGTTTTGGTTTCGACTGGGATTATAACCCGAAAAGCACATTCTCAACATCGTTTAATTATGGAGGCTGGAGCTTTAAGCGCGATTTTGATACCCGATATGATCTTTATTCAAATGCTTCAACCAACCATACATACACGTATAACCGCGACCGCATGGAACAAAAAGGAAACTGGTATTCCGGAGCGTTGAGCTGGAAAAAGACGTTTGATTCTAAAAAGCATCAGTTGTCCTCTGTTTTTACGATAAGCCATGTGGTTGGTAGCATAAATACAAATACTGATGAATTTTACACATTTTCATCAGGAGAAATTAAAAATCTGCTTGGAAAAAGAAATACAGATGAAGATTTTCATCAAACTGACTGGCGTTTCAAGCTGGACTACACTCGTCCTTTTGGCGCAAATTCGATGTTAGAAACCGGAATTCAGTTAGGAACCCGCCCCGTATTTGCAATTACGGATTATACATTGTATGATATTCCGGGACAAACATGGTTGAAAGACACGCTCTATTCACATGACCTGAAGTTCCGTCATGATGTTCAGGCTGCTTATGTTACCTGGGCCGGGAAAATTTCAGAACTTGAATATAAAGTAGGCTTACGCGGTGAGTATTACTATCGCTATACATGGCTTCGCGAACATGATGAAAAAATTTCGATGTCGCAATTTGATTTATTCCCATCTGTACATTTATCCTATAAAACAAAAAAAGAACATCAGTTTCAACTAAGCTACAGTCGCAGAACCAATCGCCCAAGCAGCAATATGCTCTTCCCATCTCCCGACTACAGCGATGCATATACCATCAGTAAGGGAAATCCATATCTGAAACCAGAGTTTACCGACTCATGGGAATTAAACTACCTGAAGATGATCAAGAAGTTTTATATCTCACTCGAGATGTTCCACCGGATAACCAATGATGGTTTCGACCAGAATATTTCGATGGATGAGAAAGGGACTTATTACCAAACCAGCACAAATACAGGTAAAACCTGGCAAAGTGGCGCAGAAGCGTCTGTAAATGCCGATTTGTCTAATAAATGGTCGATGAATATTTCCGGAAGTTATTATCATAATAAAGTAAGAACCCAACTTGTAAGCGGACCATGGGAAAGCACCAGTTGGGATTACAATATTCGCTGGAATAACACGGTGATGATTACCAAAACTACCCGTTTTCAAACAAATTTCACTTACACAGGACCAACTCAGGAAGCTCAACGTAAAACCGATTGGATGATAAATATAAGTGCTGCGGTTCGTCAGGATATTCTAAAACAAAAAGCTTCACTGGTGTTGACTGTAAGCGATTTCTTAGGTGATTACAACCGATACAAATTGTATATGCGTGACCCGCGTTTCAAAGCAGATGTAAATCTTAAACCGGAATGGCCTATAGTAATGCTCACGTTTTCATATCGTTTCAATAACTACAAACGTCAGAAAACCGCTGTTGAAGGTTCTGATATGAATATAGGCGGAGGAATTTAGGATTGAAAGAGATTGAGGAGATTGAATGGATTGGTAATTCAATCTCCTCGATCTCTTCAGTCATCTCAGTCCTTTCAATCACCTAATTCCCTTTTCTCCCGATAGAGCTCCAGCTTGTAGAGGTTGTAATAAAGCAAATAATCTACACCATTGTAATTGCCCGGGATTCCATCTTTTTCACCTTGCTGAATGCTTTTCTTTAAATGAAATTTATAGGAGGCAGACCATCCACTGCCTTTGGGATTAAAGCCATGACCGTAATTGTACGGACCTTCCATTGGTGCCTGATTCAATTGTGTTTCAATCAGTTTTAATACTGATTTTTTCCGAAGAGTTCGGTCATGCAATTGGTTATAATAAAGCTGATAAAAGCCTTCCCAGTCGTGAGTACTGGTTTTGCTATTAATCCCGAACCGGGTGGCAGGAATTTTCAATATAAAACCAACTACCGGAATGGGTACACGCCATACATCGCCAATAGCAGCCAGTGTAGTCATCATGTGAATATTATCAGGATTAGGACTAGGCATAAATTGCCCGAACTGAAAAAATAAATCCTGTGGATAACGGCTCAGTTTACGCAGAAAGTTATCAGTTGTATCGCCAAAAAACTTGGCTGATTTCACAAAACCTTGCGCAAAAAACCATGCTATTCCACCCTGACTCAGCCTGAGTTTCTGTCCTTCAGGCGAAAAAATTCGCCAACGCATCGATAATGTATGTCCGTATTTTCGGGATGAATTCCGAACATACTGAATCATTTTCAACGCAATTTCCTTTGCAATAAGATGCTCTTCACTATTTTCGGGAAGGCATTTATACACCATTGCTAAACCCATCAGTACTCCAATTACTTCATCCTGGCTCATTACGTTAGGAATAGAATCGCATTCCGAAATTTGATCAACCCAGCCGGGATGACCAGGAGGAAGGTTGCCGAAACGTCCGGTTTGAAGATTAATACGGTCGTTATTGGTCAATTTCTGATTAAAATATTCGAAGTTGTTTTTCTGGTAGAGAAAATTGCAGGGAACATTTTCGCGAACAAAAAAACCATCAAAAGAGTCTTTTTGCACGATTGTCCGGCTATGTGATCTGTCGAGATAATTGATATATTGATAGAGAGCCTGTTTAATTTCGATTTGGGTTTTGCGAGCCACAGCTGATTTCTCTTCGAGCATCAATACTTTATATTCAGAGGCAAGCATTGCCAGATAATATCCCATATAAATACCATGCTGACCAAAGTTGAGGTCACTGTAACCATAGTCCCAGCGGTTACGGATTCCGGCAATCTGACTGTTTCCCTGCTCAAATCCGGGTTTCACAAAATAAACCAGACGCTGGCGGTAATACTCATATTTTAAGGCATTTAATGAATCGTTTTGGGCGTAAATCCCTATTCCCGAAGTAAAAAACAGACAGATAATCAAACACAATTTTCTCATACGCATTAGAAGCAAATGAATGAGGCTGTATCAAAAAGCTGCAATCATAATATATTTTTCCCGACTTTCGGGACTCAATAAGTTATCATATTGAGTCCCGAAAGTCGGGAAAGTTTTTTTATCAAATGAGGGAGCTCTTGAGAAAGTTCCCTCTGTTTTGAAGATTATTTTTTGTTAGGAAGGTCGAGACCGTAACCTTTTTTGCGGTCAACAACGCGTAAGATGACACTTAAAATGATGGCAGCGATACCAAAACCTGCAAAAATAAGTTCCGGAACGGTATAATTGTAAGTGGCGCCTTTAACACCAGCAGCAATTTGTTCAGAAACGCCAGGGTTTGAAGCTGTAAGCGCATAACCAATTAACATAGGTACACCCCATAATCCCCAGTTTTGAATCCAGAAGATCAAACCGTATGCAGAGCCTAAATATCTGTTCTCTACAATTTTAGGCAGTGATGGCCACATTGAAGCAGGTACTAATGAGAATGCAATACCTAAGATTATGATTGTAAATATAGCAATTGCAGAGTTGAATGATTCAGCAGGAACGAAGGCAAAAATTAAATGAGAAATGGTTAGCAAGATTGCTCCATAAAGCATCATTTTTGCGCCTAAGCCTTTTTTGTCTAGGAAGAAACCAATAAAAGGAGTCAGAATCATTGCACCGATTGGGAACATAGATACATAACGTGAAGCAACACCTTCGGCAATTCCTAATTTGCTGGCCAACATTTGAGGCGCAAAACGCTGAAATGGAAAGATTGCTGAATAGAATAATACACAAAGACCTGCAATAGCAAGGAAACCGGGATTTGTAAAGATTTTACCAATATCACTGATTTTAAATTCTTCTTCAGGATCTGACGTAGCATTTAAACTTTCCTGTTTGTCCAGTTTAGAATCCATGAAAGTGTAAATAAAGAATGTAAGGAATCCAATGCATAAGAAAGCACCGCCCCAGATAAATGCATTAGCCGGACCAGCACCGTTAGATGCGAAAATTGGAGATAACCACATTACTGCAAAAACGCCTAAACGTGCCAATGCCATTTCAAGACCCATTGCTAAAGCTAATTCTTTGCCCTGGAACCATTTAACGATAGTTTTTGATACGGTGATACCAGCCATTTCAACCCCAACGCCAAATACAGCAAAGCCTAAACATGCAATCCATACGGTAGTTGGAAATTTCATCCAAATGAAGGTTGTTTCTGCATCGATAGCAACAAATTTAAGTGCATAGATTTTAATTAATGCTCCTGCTACCATGGTTAAACCGGCAGTAATCAATGTAAAACGGATGCCCATCTTGTCAAGGATAATCCCTGAAATAATTAAGAATCCAAAGAATACGTTAAAGAAGAATTCTTGCCCACCATAGAATCCAAATGCATCTGAATTCCAATGGTATTGTGTCTCGAACATTGTTTTGAGTGGTGAAGCTACATCCACAAAGAAATAGGCAAAAAACATAGTAGATGAAATAAGTGCCAACGCAATCCATCTCGCAGTTTTTGAGTCTCTTAAAGATTGTTGAATTTTTTCAGTCATAACTTTTCTCTATTTGTTTTAGTTAAATTTTTTGACGAACCAGCAAAGCTAAAGATAAATCAGATACCATAAGCATAGAAATATCATGTTTTCCTTTAGATTTTAGCTTTTTCATTCTCATTTTTGACATTCTCTTATTTTGTAATAGCTTTTAATTCATCCGGGAGATTATTATAGCCTTTTATGATAGCAGGTGAAATAATGGTTTGCCCGTTCTGTTTCATAATTTCTAATCCTTTATCACGGCTGAGCATATAGTGCAGAAATGCAATTGCAACTTTCTTATTGGGTGCATTTTTGAGCATCGTAGTGCCGTAAATCATAGGTTCTCCCTTCATGGTTTTTGTTTTACCGGGCTTATCTCCACGTATTTCTATGGATGCTTGTTTGTAAAAGCCAGCAAGTTCTTGTTTTTTCAGGTTTATAGAATCAGGAAGTATGAGATATTTTAAATGGTGTTGCTCTGCAACCGAACGATAGAGAAAAATAAAGTCAACGCTTTGAGATTCGAGTAACGAAAGCAGATCTACTTCTTTTGGACGGATGTACTCTTTGTTTTTACGTGTAAGCTTAGGTGTTAATCCTTTCTGCTTATAGAATAATTCAGAAAGCTTCATGGTCAGCACCGAGCGATAGCCACAGGGGTCTGAATCAGGATCGCTGCGGCCATAGCTTACCTCCTTTTTTTGAAGGATTTCAAACCAGTTGTCTCGATTAATTTCGTTAGCATATCTTGATTTGTCGGTGTAAACCAAACATATTTCGTTTCCGGCAAAGAGTGCATTCCAGTTTGCATAGCCGGGAATCAGCATACTATCGATTACACTGTAATCTGATGATGCCATGATATCACAAGGTTTTTGCAAATCGATGATTTTTCGTGCACATTTTACACTGCCATCGGCTTCGAGTAGTACTTTAACATTGGGATGGATGTACATAAAGGAATCGGCAATTATTTTCATGGGTACCGAAAGACTACCCGCATGAAAAATGGTGAGGTTGCCACTTAATTTTTCGCTGTTGCTATGATTGCTCTCTGGTGCATGATTACAGGAAAAAAGAAATGCAACACTAAGCAAAAGGAGCGTATATCTGAAAATAGTTTTCATCGTTAAGATTATTGCTCAAGGATATAAATATCGGTTATTGCTTTTACAGCACGATCCGAGAAAAAGTCACCGGCAGGAAATGCTTTAAAGATTCCATCGGTTTTGTTTTCGGGATCGCACATGAGGATAACCTCTTGCTGGTCGTTGCGGTTAATTAATTCGCCAAATGTATAAATAGTTCTGTACCCATCCAGTCCAACTACGGCTACCAATCCGTTGCGAAGGTTTTGTGGAGTGTGTTTTATGTGTTTCAACACCAGATCTTTTAGATAAATACCTGTGAAAGGAGTTGTACTGTGTATTCCTTTTCCGCGACCGTAAAAGATAGTTTCGTAAGTGTGTTGAGCAAATTCGCGGGGCAATGCAGTAAGTTCTTCCTTTTTTTCGTTACCTACCCAAACAGCAAGCTTGGGAGCATACATCGGATTCATTCCCTTCATGGTTTTGAATGAACGTGGAAACGATTTTACGGTAATCTTAACAGGTTCGTCAATGTTTCGTTCGGTAAGAAGATCATTGGCATTTACGAGTTTGAATGATTGAGGCAAAGGCCACAACTCTTTGGTTTTGGTAGGAACAATTCGTGATACTTCGGTGGCAATAATTAATTGATGAAGCTTTGCCGGATAGTATAGTTCGCCCCAGCTGAAAATAGCTTTCTCACCTTTTTTGTTTTCGATTTCAACATAAAGATCGATGATAGGGTTGAACTCTTTTTTGTTTTTCTTATCGAGTTTGAAGCTGTTCATAATGTCGAATAAAGAATATCCGTCATAACGATATGCTCCCACAAAGCGATTTGTATCGCCCGAAAGCAACGCTTCCTTTACAATAACACTGCGAAGCGGTAATTTTTTTAAATCAACTGTTCCCGGATTGGAGATTTCGCCTGCAACTTCAATCACAGGTTCGCCCAAAAGTTTGGTTTCGGTATTATCATAAAAATTGTTGGTGGCATCAGTAGTGTCGGCTGCTGTGCGCATATTCCCTGCCTGATTATGCTGTTTTTGGTTGCACGATAACAGTAATGCCGTTAGTGCAATAAGTAAAAATGTCTTTTTCATGATCTATTTTATTTGGTAAATGAGCTTTGCAAAAATCATACGTCCCGGACAAACACTATTCTTGCTGTCGTAATATTTTTTGTTAAACAGATTTTGAATTTCGAGGGCAGCCGAAAAGTTGCAGATAATATCTTTCTGGAAACGAAGGTCAACCACTGTATAATCGGGATATTGTGCAGGCATAAAGTATTTGTCGTCCAGCGTGTTTGCGTCGTTTAACCATTGTTTTCCAATATACCGGATCACAAGACCGGAGTTCACAATTTTAGTATTCCAGTAAGCAGCACACGTAATTGAATGGTCAGAAACATCGGTGAGATATTTACCACTTAAATCACTATTCCCATTTTTCTGATCAGGCGTAAATGTTTTAATTTTGGGATGAGTGTAAGCGTATGATATTGAAAATGAAATATTTTTGGATAGAGTATATCGTGTATCAAGTTCAAATCCATAAATTTCAACTTCGGTAATGTTTACTCGTTTGAATATTGGACTTGTTTTAAACCCCATATTTACTGAATCGCCTGTAGTAATATAATACATAAAATCCTTACCCAATGAGTAGTACACGGATGGCTGAATTGAGAGCTTATCATTTGGTTTGTAGTCCCAGCCCCATTCAATGTTGTAGAGATATTCAGGCTTTAGTTCTGGATTTATAACCTTAAAGCCACCTTTTACCTTTCCGGAGCGACACATATCATCCAGAATCGGCGGACGAAAACCTCCGGCCAGTGATACAAAAGTTCGTAAAGAAGGTTTAAACGTGTATTGTACAGATAACTTCGGGCTGAACGCAGTCCAGTTCTTTTCGGTAATATTCACATTTTCATATAGTTTCATATATTCTGATGAAACAGAAGGTGTTTCAACAAAGAACTGACCCTCTCTGTATGATGCAATATCCGTACGTATTCCGGCAATAAATTTCAATTTTGGCGTAAACGGTACAAATTCCCCCTGAAGAAAAATCCCCCCCGAGAAGAGTTTTCCTTTGTTATGGATAACATCCGATGAGGTGAGATAAATATCGGAAGCATCTACACTTCCTTGTTTCGCATCAAAACCTGCCACTAGTGTTGTTTTATCTGTAATTTTAAGATTCAGATTAGCCAAAATTCCCATATCAACACGGGTTGAAGTAACGTCATACAATGTGTAAGCATTGTCTTTGATATATTCGTTTTGAGCCTTGTAATCTTCCTGGATGTAAAATGTACTTACATTTAGTTCTCCCTTTTTCAGTTGATTGCGATAGAGGGCTTTTAGTTGCCACGTGTCGTGCTCGGTATAGTTTCCAAGCTTTTCATATACAGTTTCGCCACCTCCGCGTTCATCATCATAGCGTAATATGTCGAGCTCAATGGTTTGTTTTTCGTGCAGGATTAAACCTATTTTTCCACCAATACCATATTCTTTCAAGTAGTTAGCAACAGTATAAGGTGTTTTAAATGCTTCGGAAGTTGAAACATATCCGTCACTCTTTGTTCGGAATCCGTTGAGTGTCCAGTAAAATTGTTTGGTTTCCGAAAGTGGTTTACGTCCTGAAAGATTTAAGCCGTTTCTCCATGTATTATACGTTCCGAACTCACTCCAGGCTTTCATTCCAAAAGGTTTATAAGGTTTACGGGTAATAATATTGATAACTCCACCCATAGCATTTCCTCCATACAGCGATGAAACAGGACCTTTTATTACTTCCATACGGTCAATCATATCTTTGTCGAAAAGATTCCAGTTTACAGTACCGCCATCCGTTTTGTTTACCGGAACTCCATCTACAAGTACCAGTGTACGAGCTTGGTCTTTGCCACTTAATCCTCGCAATGTAACGGTGGCCTTATTGGAAAAAATCCCGAAAGGTCTGTTCACGTTTATTCCGGATAAGAGTAAAGATTGATCCGGCGTTTGCCCCGGAGTGGCTTCTATCTGAGTTTGATTTATCACGGTAACACGGGTTGGAATTCTGTCAATGCGCGAATCGGTGCGGGTTGCAGTAATCACAACCGGATTAATTTCAATCACATTGGGTTGCATTTCAATCTCGATTATGCCTTTCAACTCTTTTTTTGAAATTTGATACCTTTTGAGCAAAAAACCATCGCCCTGTACTAAAAGCTCGGGCTTTTGAATGTTTTGCGGAATCTCAAGTTTAAACTGTCCCAATGAATCAGTAATCGTTTGTCTTTCGGTGAAAATCAATTGCACTTTAACTCCTTCCAGCGATTGATGCTGATTATTTTTTACGACTCCTTTCACAACAGTTTGAGCAAAAAGAGAAGAAGAAACCAGGATACAAAAAAGCATCAAAGCCGATAAATAATATTTAGACTGTAACATCTTTAACTGTTTTTGAAAGATTTATGTTCTGGAATAACAATATACAGCATTTGTTTCAGAATGCTGATTCAGAATATACAAAAAGGGAGCATTTGCTTTGTTTCCAGAAACTAACGCTCCCTTTTGAGATAAATATTATCGAACGATTACTTTTTGAGTATAAGAGTCATCTTCCAACATAAAGCGGAAGAAATAGATACCTGAACCATATTGGTTCATATCCAGTGAAGATGGTAGAAAACCATTCTCGAACGTTGCAACTTCAATGCCTTGAGTATTAAATATGTGTAATCCCTTTACTTCTTCTGTAACAGAAAGTGTAAGCTTTCCGTTGCTTGGATTTGGATAAACACTTGCTACATTGGTATAAAGAAGTTGTTCAATACCTGAAACAGCAATTCCTTTAATATAAATGTCATCAATTTTCGAAACAGCAGCAGCATCCACAGCGGTACCATTCAAATTGTTGTTCGAAGCCATAATCCAACGGATATAAGCTGAAGAAGTAGAATTTTCCATTTGAACAGGGAGTGCTATGCTTGCTAAAACACCTGTGGTCCAATCGTTTCCTAGAGTTACAGTTCCATTCGTTAAGTCAGTCCATTGACCACCGCTCATTTTCCATTGAACTTTGAAATCTTTCGGACCTACAGGGTTGTTTCCCGAACGTTGTTTGGAAGAAAGAGTCAGACTTGTAAAACCTTGGGTTTTAAATTTAATTGACCAGTATTTTAAATTCTGACCATTGTCCCAGCCTGTAGCTGTAGCAGCATAATCGCCGGTTGAAACTCCATTAGTATAGGTAAGAACACGAATATTTCCTGTTGAATCTTCAGCTCTGATAGAACGCGAATTGTTTCCAGTACTGTAAAAATTTGCTAAAGTATCAGCAGCAGTACCTGTTGGAAATGTCCATGCAACAATGTTGTCCTGAGCACTTAAACTCAATCCGATAAAAATAAAGAATGCAAAAAATAGATTTTTTTTCATAAGTGTGTGTATTTATGGGTTATTGTTGAATTTTTAAATCAAATTTCACCCAACCGTTTTCCTGTTGAGCATTTACTTCTTTCACTTTAATTAAGCCTTTTTTTCCTGAGCTTGTCTTGAATGGGATTACTTGTCCGGCGGCGGCATACTTATATTTCCGGCTACTGATTCCGGATCCACTATGAAATGCAGCCGACAATAAACTATCGTTTATCGCCTGGTCAAAAGCCGAAACCGGAACCTGAGTTGCATAATCCCAATCAGTATAATTTTTGGTAGTCCAGCTTGTTAGTGAAGGGAAATAGATTGGGGCATCATAGTCACCTGCCGATGAAAAAGTATAAGAAGGAGTTCCACTGGTTACATAGTAGTACATTAAAATATCAACGTTTGCCTGGTTTAATGCTGCATTTGTTGTTGTGTAAACAGTGGGGATAAAAGGATTTAAAAACGAACCATATTGCGTATTTGACTGCATTCCCAGAACGATATTCTCGAAAGAGTGAATTGGACTATAGGAAACGGTAGTATCATAAGTTTTTAAACTTAGTGAAACCCGGTGTCTGTTTTTATCCATTACGGAAATAGTCCAGATAAGAGAATCGCCCCAAGCATTCTGAATTACTTTGGTGATATTAAGTTGTTGAATATTATGCCCCTCGTCGAGGATCGTTTTCTCACCTTGTTTACTTTTACACTTGATTGTAAGATTGGTAATGTTTGCACTTTTCCCTTCTGCAATAATTCCGAATTTTGCTATATGGTTTTGCAGATACACGCCATCGGTAGTATAAGTAATTTCACTTTTTAAAGTCAATACAGGTGGATTTTCTTCTTCATCCTTTTTGCAGGAGCTGAGTATAATTCCTGCAAATGCAAGAAATATGAAACAATATCTGAGTGAATGCATTGGATGTGTTTGATTTTACATATCGAATTGCAAAAATAGGATTTTTTAAATGCAAATGAAAATTGTAATTTTATTTTTAAGAATCAGTTTTTCAGTTGGTTATATATTTTGATGATATTTTGGGTTTCAGGATTGGGTTTTAATCATTAAATTACCACATGTAGCATATTAATTTGAAATAAAAGATCGTTATTTATAACTAAGAGATATGCGAGAATACAAGGCCGAATTAGAGATATGACTAATCCAGAATGACTCCGGATTAATTTAGAATTCACTTAGGTAAAATATGAAATAATTAATTTTACGTTTCTTATAAAATTTGATTTTGAAATAAAATCAGAGTATAGGTTTTTAACACAAGACGTTTCGAAAATAAAGCGCACAATGTTGATTTATAATAAAATAAGTTTAGAAACAAAAGAATCGGATGAATGAATAACCGATAGATGAGATTAGATGAAAAAAACTATATTTGCATAACCCAAATTTAAAATAATGACAAACCTTCTGAAACAAAGTTTTCTGGGAGCGATTTTTGTATTGATTGCTTTTACCCAGCTCACTGCCCAAAACAAAGAGTACAAGGGTCTATTGTGGGAAATCTCCGGTAACGGAATGAAAAAACCTTCCTATCTTTATGGTACAATGCATGTTAGTAAAAAACTAGCATTTAACCTTTCTGATACTTTTCACCTTGCCATTCGTAATTCCGATTATATCTGTCTTGAAACAGATCCCGACACTTGGCTGGATTATTTTTTGAATCCTGAATTTATGCAAATGGTTATGCCTTCTTACTGGAGTAACGATTCAAGAGACTTCTACAAAAAGATTTTCCCGGTCAGTTTTCCCGAACCCGTTGTATTTCAGTCATCTTTTGATCATAATCCAGAAATGCTCAATGGCTTGCTTTATCGATTTGAAGCCGGAAATGATAACTATGAGGAAAATACGTATCTCGACATGTTTATTTATCAGTACGGAAAAAAATTACATAAAAACATCTCTCAGCTCGAAACAGAAAGAGAATCAATGGGTTTGATGTTGAGAGCAATTGATGCTACCCGCGAAAATAAAGAAGAAAACTGGGGAGCCAAGTTTTTCGAAAAGCTAAACAAAGAAGAAAAAGACTTAGGAGAATATCTTGAAGATATCTACCGGAAAGGAGACCTGACCAAACTCGATTCGATAAATAACCTGATGTATGCACCTTCGTACTTTAAATATTTTATTCAGGAACGTAATAAAAATATGGCTCGCCGAATGGATTCGCTTATGAAAATGGGTGCTGTATTTGCAGGTATCGGAGCATCGCATCTTCCCGGAAACCATGGTGTTCTAAATTTACTTCGCGAAAGAGGTTACTCTGTTCGTGCGATAGTTCATTCGGAGGGGAAAGTGGCCAAAAAACTCAAAAAAGAGATTGATCAAACTATTCTTCCGCTTGAACTTCATCAATATACAGCTCCAGATGGCTTATTTACGGTTAATGTACCCGGAAAGCAACTTGAAATACCGTTTGTAAACGGTGTACATGCTTTAACGTTTCCTGATATGGCGAATGGTGCAGCTTATTGGATTATCCGCATATCCACATTTGGAAAATTAATGGGCAAAACCGAGGAGTATGTTTTAAAACAGGTTGACAGCCTGCTTTACGAGAAAATACCCGGTCAAATATTTAAAAAAGAATTGATTCATAGTAATACTGGTCTTCCTGGGTATGATATTTTATCAAAAACCAAAAGAGGAGAACTTCTGCGTTTCAAAATTTTCTCAACTCCAATGGAATTTATTATTTTCAAGATGAATGGTCAGGATGAATTTGCATTGGGAAAAGAGCCACAGGAGTTTTTTAACTCTATTAAATTCAAATCATTAAATGATAATAACTGGACTACACTCAATTCAAATTTTGCAAGTGCGTCTGTCTTATTTCCATCAACCTTTAAAGTTGATAAAAAAGAGTCAATCGTAACGTATCAGGCAGTAGATGATAAAGGTGCGTATTTGTTCCAGTCAACAGCATATCACGATTACAAATACATAGAAGAAGATACTTTTGAGCTTGGACAAATTACATCGCAGTTTATAAAGAACTTTGCTATCAATGAGTTATCTAAAAGCTATGGTATATATAAAAAGTACCCTTGTGCCGATTTAAAGTACAAACTCACCAACGAAGAAAGCTACCTGTATCTGAAAATTGTAATCCGTGGCCCCTATTTTTACCTGCTGGCAGCAAAGACTGCGGAATCTTCAGTGCCTGAAAAGTACTTCAATTCTCTCGAATTCACGAACCCTATTTATATTTCAGGATTAGCACCTTACGCCGATACCAACCTTCGTTTTGTTGGATTGTTTCCGCGTAAAGAGATTGACAAACGAGAGAAGTATCAAACAATCATTGAACTTTACAACCCTAGCATTATTGGAATTGAAAAGCCTAAAGCCGAAGATAAATACAAATATCAGAATGCAGCTTATGTACTTGCACCTGATGAGTCAACCGAAGCAATAAAGCTTGATTACGAGAAATTCCACAAGTTCGACTCACCAAAGGATAAAGATAAATTTTGGGAACAACAGGAAAAGAGCTTCCAGTTCTCAAAGGAGATGAAATTTACGAAGAAAAGCATCAAGCAGCATGGTGATCAGAATATATATGAGGCTTTGATTTGTGATTCAACAAGTTCAAGAGCCATCAAAGTAAAGATGATTCAGGAAAATGGTTCGCTTTACACGATAAGGGTTGTCACCGATACTATGGAAACGATAACCCCATGGGTAAAATCGTTCTTCGAAACCTTTCAACCGATTGATTCAATAACAGGAACAGACCTCTTTTCCGACAAAACCAAACTCTTTATTGAAGCACTCAAAAGTAGCGATACAACCTTGAATAAACAGGCGGAAGAATCCTTTGATGAGTTTAGCCCGAAAGATAAAGATGCCGCCCAGATGATAGCATTCATCAGAAGCCCTGAATACTTCAATGTGGGTCTCGAAAAGCGTTCATTACTTATCTCAAATGCCGGTTTGATTCATCATCCTTCTATGATTCCATTTCTGAAAGAACTTTACCATAAAAATAGTGATACATCCACAATTCAGATTGCAATATTAGATGCACTTGCAAGTAACAGAACCAAAGAAGCAACTATTGCTTTTCTGGAGCTTATAACCAAAGAAACACCTTTGTCAAGTGATGAAATATCAATATTTTACCCGTATAATGATACAGTAGAACTTGCACAATATCTATTTCCTGGGCTTTTGGAAATCATAAAGTATAATGAGTACAAAAGCAATGTTTACTGGATCTTAGCAGGTGTAACCGATAAAAAACTCATTACTCAGGATAAAATTCTTCCGTATAAGACCAGAATTTTAAAAGATGCAAATGATGAATATAAGCGTCTGTTAAACAATATAGAAGCCAAAGAAGATGATGCCAAATACGCTGGTTATTCAAATTATGATGAAGAAAAAGATGACAACCTGAAATCGCTTTACGGCTCTTCTGAATCACATCAGCTTATTAATGCTTTTTGCAGAATTTTGATTCCAATGTATAAAGATCCGGCTGTAAAATATTATTTTGATAAGCTTGAAAAAGTAAAAGATGACCAGTTGAAACTCTTCCTGAGTCTGTTGTATGCAAAAAATAAAATTGCAGTACCAGATACCAACTGGAAATATCTGGCTAAAAAAGATAATTTCAGAGGAGTTCTTTATACAGAGCTGAAGAAGATGAAAATGCAAAATAAGATAGATTCTACCTATAAAAATCAGGCTTCATTTGCAATGGCATCACTCTATAATCCAACTGGAAGTGAAAAACTCACCGGAAACAAAATAGACAGTATTCAATTTATTTCCAGTAAGTTTGTGAAGGTAAAAGGGGGAGAAGGTTATGTATATTTCTACACTTACCGTTATAAAGATTATGAAGATGAAACAAAATACGGATTTGCTTACACGGGATTGATTCCTTCAGATAAGTCAAAATATGAACTGATTTCAGGGATTGATCTTGTTGAATCAGAAGAATATGACCCTAAAACGACTACTGTTGAAGAAATGATCGACGAATCAGTGGAAAGCATTCTTCTGTACAAACGACTTAGAGCAAACGGGTACAAGCAAAACTTTAATTTTGATTTGTAGAACCTAAAAGAAGAGGCAGCCTGAAAAGTTCCTCATCTGCTAAAAAGACGTTCGATCCACTCATCTGACAACATATTGAATAATAGTTGTCAGATGAGTGGATCGAAATATTTTTAGGTTATTGCATTTAAGGAAGTTTTTTGCCGTTTAGTATGGCATTGACCAATTGAGTGAAAATTGAAAAAATCGTCCGGGTGAGGGATATCCTTTCCGGTCGATATATTTTTTATCAAAGATGTTTTCTGCAGAGAAAGATGCAGAGAAAAATGGATTTATTTTGTATCTGAGATTTGCGTTCAACAACGAAATTGCTTCCAGTTCTATCGTGTTTCCATCGTCAAACCATTGCTTTCCAATATATTGATAACTCACAGATCCATTTAGTTTTCCTTTGCTGAAAACAAGTTCTGCCGTAAACTGATGATCGGGGACTTCCATAAGTTTTTTGCCAGAAATATCAAGAGAATCAGATGGTCCTCTTTTATATTCGGTAATTTTAGAAGTATTGAAGTTGTAAGATAAATTTAGCTGAAGCTGTTTTAGTATATGATATTGAGCACCCATTTCAAAACCCAGGATTCTTACGTTAGATATGTTTTGTCTTTTTAGCACGGGTTTCAATGTGTTTTCACCAATATCTGCAGAATCGCCTGTGGAAACCTGATATTGAAAATCTTTGCCATAGGAGATGTAGAATGAGGGTTTTAACATAATTTTTTCACCAATGAATGAAGCAGAACCTAACTCAAATGTAGTGATCGATTCAGGTTTTAAAGATGGATTAGCCAGTTTCATGCCTTTCCTTATTTTTCCTGTGCGAACCATGTCATCCAATCGGGGAGGCATAAATCCGGTTGCTGCCGAAGCAAATACACTGTGATTTTCAGATAACCTGTATCTTAATCCAAATTTTGGACTGAACTGAGACCATGAATTTTCTGGAAAATATCCCTGGAAAGGAATGCTTGCTGAACTAATTACGGAAGCATTTTCGATAAAAAATTGCCCATTTTTGAATCTTGCATAATCAATTCGTAGCCCTCCGGATGCAAAAAGCTTGTTTTTAACCAACGGATAATCAGCATGAATAAAACCAGAATAGAAAAGCAAAGTCCCTTTGTTGGAAATAAGATCGGTAGAAGTAAAGTATTGGTCGTAAGAATCCTGTGACCCTGATTTGACATCAAATCCTACTGTGAAAATATTTTTCAGTAAATGGGGCTTGAATGAGAACCAGATGCCCATATCGGAGCTGATTGTGTGAGTGTCATATAAACGATAAACACCACTTTGATTTACGCTTTCATTTTGTTTAAAGAAATTTTCACGGTTCAGAAAGGCCTTTAAATCAATCATTCCCAAGGATAAATCATTCTGGTAGGAGACATTCAAAAAGTGAGTTTCAAAACGATTGTATGTGCCGTCATCTTCATAAACTTTAACACCTTCTCCTCTGCGATCGTCAAAATACCGGTACGATACAATCAATTTATGTTTTTCCGAAAATCTGTAGCCCAGACTTCCTTCAACAGCGTACTCTTTCAGAAAGGCTTTTGTACTGGTTGAATCTCGTGTTGTTTCAGATTCAAGAATATAGCCATCACCTTTGCGATAAAATGCAGTTAAATTGTAAAACAATCCTTTCCCTTTTTTAAGTTGATTCCCCTGAAAGCGGAACCGACCGGAGTACATGCCCATAGAGCCCAGACCCAGATTCACAGAAATGAGTTTTGCTGTATCTGTTTTGGTTAAAAGATTGATAACACCTCCCATCGCATTGTTGCCATAAACAGAAGAAGCCGGGCCTTTCAAAACTTCTACTTTTTCCAGCTCATCAGGAAATAATAAATGCCAGTTAACAGAACCTCCTGAAGATTGGTTGAGTGGAACTCCATTGAGCATTACCAAAACACGGGAACTTCCATTCAGACCTCGCATCGTTACGGCAGAATTCCGGGAAAAGATTCCCCAGCTTCGGTTTACAAATACCCCGGGAATCAGGCGTAATGCATCATCAACATTAAAAAGTGGCATTGCTTCTAAATCTGATTTGTTTCTCGATTCAAGCTGTGATGGGGTTTTATCCATGCTTGCAGGAAATCTTGAAGAAGTAACCACAAACTCTTTCAGCTTCAGCTTCCATGCAACTGAATCCTGTTGCGCTTTCAGAATGCTTAACGAAAAAAGTAATATCAATGCTAAAGAAATTCTGCGCATCGTTATTGTTGGTATTTTATTTCGAAAATAATATTTCCGGCTTGTTGTCCGGTCACCTGCTTTACTTTAAAGATACCCAGTTTATTCGAAGCCGTTTTAAAGTAGTAACAATCGTTGGCAGTCAGAAATTTTGCTTTGCGTTTCGCGAGAGAAGGTACATAGTTTGCAAGCAAAAGACTATCATTTTGCATAGAGTCAAATACTCCGGAGGCTAAGGATGCGTAGATGAATCTGGTTTCGCGTTTTGTACTCCAGCTTAAGGGTGAAAAGGGATCCGGATAAATTCCTGTTTCAATATTTGCCCCAGGTGAAGCCAGTGTATTTCCTTCAGGACCAAAATAATAGCAGATATCAATCAGATTCTGATTGAGAGAAGCCGCTTCAATATTGTAAACAGAATCATTTCCGAACGCACAGAATCCTCCGTAAACCGTATTTTGCTGTGCCCCTAATTGAATGGTTTTTACTGTAGTCAATGGATTGAATGCCGAAATAGTATCACTCTTTAAATGGATAGTCCTAATCGAATTTGCTCCGTTTCTGTCGCGAATCAGAAAAGTCCAGCTTTCTTCCTTTGCTGCAGTTTTATTAAGAATTCCATTCCATGAAAAAGAGGAGGAATGCATGGCTGAATCAAGGTAACGCACTTCCGTTCCGTTATTTACGATAATCACGAAATTTGTCAGATCTGCAGAGCCTTTTTCAGCACTCAGCTTTACTCTAAAACTTTCTCCGGGTTTGAGAATCGTATCGTTTGAAAGATATCCTGATTCTGAAATCAAATGAATTAGAGGTGGTTCGTTGTTTTCATTCTCTTTGCAGCCTGTTATCAGGAAAAACAATAGAATTATTCCGATATGAATATATTTACATTTCGTAACGAATAAAAACAGAAAGGCAATCCCATGCTTCATGGTAATAATCAGAATTATAAATACTTGCGAATTAATTTTGTACCAAAAAATGCGATACAAACTCCTGCTAAGCCGAATAAAAAGAAGCTGATATGAGGATATACAAATCCAAATTTCAGAAATGCACCTTTCAGCGGAATGATGGATAACAGTCCGAGAATCATACGTACAAAGGGAATGAGAGCGTAAGATAATCCACCTAAAATGATAAGCAGAAAAGCGTTTTTAATCTTCTGAGTCCGCATTAAATCGAATGTAAATCCTGGAATTGTATAAACAAGAGAAGCTAAAGGATCTTTAAATCCTAAAAACGGCATCAGTAAAGCAAAGCCCATGCCCATTGACAGAATACTTCCGGCATAGGAAAACCGGGAATTGTATTTTCCTGAAAACAGCAAAGCCATGAATACTAAGCCATGATGACCGGGCATACTTATTCCGGCTTTAAATTTGGCATGAAACAGTATTGCCAATGCTCCTGTAAAAAACAGAAGTAAGAATTCTAAACTATATGGAATACTTTTAAGAAGATATAGACTTGACGTATTCTTTACCAGCTGATTTCCATCGTATGTTTTCATCTTGATTTTCCTCCACGTACAAAGTTATTTTTTTATTTCTCATCACAGGCCTGAACCAATCGTTCAGGGTTAAAAAATCGTTATCCGGAACTTCTGTTTCTGAGAGATTCCATACCAATTCGATTGGCACAGTCTTTTTCAGTTCAGATATTTTCCAGATTCCTTCAGTATCTCGAAGGTTTTTCAGCCATAGCAAACGGCCATCAGATCCCCACATTTTCAAACCCACTGCGGCTAAAGCTCCGATAACTCCGCACTTTGTTCCCAATAAGCCTTCGAGGTAAATAGTTTCTTGCTTGGCTAAATTAAGAGCATCATCCATTTTAAGAACCAGCTTTTTAGCTGATAGTCCCCAATCGATAATGCTTTGAATATCTTTTTTAGGTGCAAAACATAAGCCAACATCAGAACCATCAGCTCCTTCGCGACTTAGAAATTCACGACAAAAAAGACGTACTTCATCCGGATTTTCACAGAGCACTTCCAAGCATGCAGAACTATTATGTGAAGTATAAGGAATATCTGGATGAACCAAAAGCTGATGGCGGGTAATACTCACCATTTCGGCAATACTTTTTTCCATCAGCAGGTGACCTAATCTGCGAACCAGATACCCTGTTCCGCGGCTTTGAAGATTATCTGTATCGTCAATTCCGATCAGACAGGCATTACTCATCATCGTCTCTTTTGGGAAGTTTAGAGCGGAACTCTTCGAAGGCATTTTCTACTTCATCATCAAGACGTTTGTGTAATGCTTCATAGGCTTCCAGCAGTTGTTTGGCGCGAGGAGTGAGAGTGGATTGCCCTCCATCTTTTCCTCCCCGGTGCTTGTCAGTAAGTTCGTAGCCAAGTAATTCCTCGGCTTTTTTGATGTCTCCCCAGGCTTTGCGATAACTTAAACCCAATACATCGGCAGCAGCAGCAAGCGAGCCTTTCTCCTCAATGGTTCGCAACAACTTATATTTTCCTTCCCCCAAAATACCTTCTCCTGCGATGTTGGACAGCCAGATTTTGTAGTTGAGTAAAACTCTGCTCCGTTGAGCCTCATGTTTGGGTTTCATAATCTGGAATTATTTATAAAGACAACGATAAGAGGTATCGCCATCGCATTTTACCTTAAACTTTACATCTTTGGCCACTATAAAGGTTTCAAATTCTTTGTAGGCCTTCCATTCGGTTTCTCCAGGAAGCTGCACATGAAGAATTCCTGATGTTACGGTCATGTATTCTACTGTATTTGTTCCGAATTCATATTCGCCAGGAGCCATTACTCCAATAGTTGCACGACCTTCACCGGTTTCGAAAGCGATTGATTTTACTTTACCGCCAAAATATTCATTTACGTTAAACATGTTGTATGTGTTTTTATGGTTATAATTTAATGAGTTAGAATCAATTCCTGTTGCTTTTGCAAATATAAACCTTTCTGATTCGATCTGTAAAATCACGGGTTCCCCCTCCGTTTTCAATTATACGAAACAATTCGTCGTCCGATTGTTTGAATTTTGAACCAAAAATATAGTCAAGATTATAATAATCAAGAAGTTGTCTGCATTGTATTGCTGATGGACCCAAAAGAAATTTCTTACAATCGCTTCGGGTTGGATTTAGTAAACTATTGAATGTTTGGTTATATACTGTAGTAGCTGTGAAAATAAGCGCATCAGCATTTGCAAGATATTCTTCCTTTTTACTTTCCGGAATTATTTCCGGATCATCTGATAATGGGTCAAATATGGAAAGATCGATGCCGATATTGCGAAACTTACGTACCAGTGATGGGAAAAATCCAATCAGTACAATATTTTTGAATTGCGAAAAGTCAATCACATCAAAAATATCGCCTTCACCATCTTCTGTTTTGTGATTAAAACTTGCATTAAAATAGGCATTCAACAAAACCCGATGCGAATTATTCAGTAAATCAATTTTTGCAGGAAATTCTTTAAAATGTTGATTCTCATTATTAAAATGGGAACATACCCCAATGTTTCCGTTTGTGAGTTCCAGTATAAATGAACGTTCTCCAAAACACCAGCGGGAAATAGAAGACGCATTGAATGAAAACTTGTCTAACAGAAACTTTAGAGGATCAGCCATGATTTAATTAATTTTTGGCAAATCTAATCACTATTTGTTTATTTACACGATATGTTTATCTTTGCATATCGAAATATCAAGAGGTTATACAAACTATCAATGTAAAATTTTGTTTGTAAAATCAGTAAAACAAAAGATATATGAATAATGCAATTTTTTCATTTGAGCGTCCGAAGAATGAATCTGTAAAAGCGTATGCACCAGGCTCAGAAGAACGGAAACTGCTCAATACCGAACTTGAACGACAATCTGCTCAGGTTTTGGATATTCCATTAATTATTGGAGGAAAAGAGATTAGAACCGGGAAAACCGGAAATATAGTGATGCCACATGACCACGGACATGTATTGGCAACTTATCATATGGCTGGAGAGAATGAAGTCCAAATGGCAATAGAAGCAGCTCTTAAAGCTCGTAAGTACTGGGAATCTGTATCATGGGTTGAGCGGACGTCCATTGCACAAAAAGCAGCAGAGCTGATTTCAAAGAAATATCGATATATTCTTAATGCGGCTACAATGCTCGGGCAGAGCAAAAATGCATATCAGGCTGAAATAGATTCAGCTTGTGAAACCATCGATTTTTTACGTTTCAACAACTATTTTGCAACTGAAATTTATAATGATCAACCTTTATCCGAAGAAGGAATTATCAATCGTACAGAATATCGTCCTTTGGAAGGATTTGTGCTTGCAATTACGCCGTTTAATTTTACAGCAATTGCCTCAAACCTGAATATGTCCCCGATTTTGATGGGAAATGCAGTAGTTTGGAAACCTTCTACAACTTCGATACTTTCTAATTATTACCTGATGCAGGTATTTAAAGAAGCGGGAATTCCTGATGGAATTATCAATTTTATTCCGGGTTCAGGTTCTGTAATCGGAAATGTTTGTTTGAATCATAAAGAATTTGCCGGCTTGCACTTTACAGGTTCAACCGGGACATTTAACCATATCTGGAGAACCGTAGGTAGCAATCTGGCAAATTATCGTTCATATCCCAAGATGGTGGGGGAAACCGGAGGGAAAGATTTTATTTTTGTTCATCCATCTGCTCATACCAAAGAAGTTTCTACAGCAATTATACGTGGCGCATTTGAATATCAGGGACAAAAATGCTCGGCGGCTTCGCGTAGCTATATCCCTAAATCACTCTGGTCACAAATTTGGGAAGAGATGAAAGAAATGTTGGCACAGATTAAGGTTGGAGATGTGAAGGATTTTTCAAACTTTATGAATGCGGTAATTGATGAAAATTCTTTTGATAGTATTATGACTTATATCCAAAAAACAAAAGATGCTTCTGATGCTGAGGTAATATGGGGAGGAACAGGGGATAAGTCGAAAGGATATTTTATTCAGCCAACTGTTATTTTAACATCAAATCCTCATTTTAAAACCATGGAAGAAGAGATTTTTGGTCCGGTAATGACGATTTACCTATATGAGGATGATGATTTTGACAAAACGCTTGATATATGTGATCAAACTTCGCCTTATGCATTAACAGGAGCCATTTTCTCTTCTGACCGTGAAGCATTGAATCATGCTTGCCGTAAACTCAGATATGCTGCCGGGAATATTTATTTTAACGATAAACCAACCGGAGCAGTTGTTGGCCAGCAACCATTTGGGGGTGCTCGTGCATCAGGTACAAATGATAAAGCCGGAAGTCATCTTAATTTGATTCGTTGGACTAACCCGCGAACCATTAAAGAAACCCTACTCCCGCCAACCGACTTTAAGTATCCGTTTTTAAGGGAGGAATAATTAACAATACATTTATTTTAAAGGAGAAGAGCTTTATACTGGGTATCGGTATAAAGTTCTTTCTGATTTAGCGCGTAACTATTTTATCAAAACCCTGAAGAGTTTGTAAGAATAAAGCAGGTTTATATAGTTTACTGTTGATAGAATTGATCCTACATTTGAAACTCCGTTTGTAGTTGAATATCGAAGTTCAACACTATGCCGATTATAGATGCAGCCCATTCCTAATTGGAAACCCAGGTTTATTGATTTGGTGTTTGTAATAGGTTTTGATTCAAATACTCGTGGTGGAGCAAACTGATATTCCTGTTCTTTTCTCATGTACTGGCTCGTAGTAAGTTCAAATCCGGTTGATATGCCCGCACCTAGAAAGATTCTTATTTTTTTTAAATTTATGTTATAGCGGGGCATTAAAGCAATATGGAAATGAGATGTCTCAAAATTATATTTGTATCGGGTGTCGAGATCGTAAATGTCAGTATATGTATAATTTCCATCGAATTTGAATGTATTCCACAAGCCATCAAGCGAAAAACTCAGGTGATTTTTTAATCCGGGAACCATTATTTCGGAGCAAAATCCAAAAGTTAACGGATTAGACGTGTAATTTAATGCTCCTGCGGACAAATAATCATTTTTCTTGTCTGTTGTGAAATTTATTGAGGAGTTTGTGTATCCTGCCGTTAATCCCAGATAAACAGTGACAGGGATCTGTTTGAATAAATAATCGGGTTGCTTTTGGGTAATTGTATAATAGCGTTTGAATAACCGCATTAATGAACTCTTAGTGTAGCTGGTATTTATAATCCTGCGCTCCAGTTCGGTAATATTCAGAAAAAATGTTAACAGCTGAAATTTATAGGTTTGATCTGCCATTAAGTTTAATTCAGCATTGATTATGTTTGCTTTAAATTGAAATTCAAGCATTACAAGTGGCCCATTTTGATCTTTGACAAAAAAACATTCATAAGTTCTTTTGTCGTATTGATAATAAAGAGAATAAAGGCTTTTTTCGCCCCCGATAAGCTTTAAAAGAAAGACTGTATCCGGAATTAAATCGGGTTTATATCCTATAGGATTACGGTTGATGACGTAAAACAGGGATGTATCAATACCCACAATAGCACTGGCGTATATACGGCCTTCAAATTCGACTGATTCAATATTGTTGGGAGTAAATGTTTTGTACTCCTGTGAGTTTTCTTGTTTAAATTTTAGCTTTCTCGGATTAAAATGTAATCCTTTTACAACATCTATAACTCCTTTTAGTGTATCTCCTTCATAGGTAATTATTTTAGCTGAATAAATACCACTTTGCGAAAAGACTGTAAATACCAGGCACAGCAATACAAAACTACATACTACTTTTTTCATAAATAATGAATTATTTTGGTTAATTCTGCAAATATATAAAACGAAATAAGGAAATGCAATGATAAATTGCTAAGCAGAGAAGAGAATGCTATATTTGGGGAGTATGAGAACCCGTAAAAATGAATGAAAAGAAATAGCCGGAGTTAATAACAAGATTGAGCCACTCATGGGACTCGAACCCACGACCTACGCATTACGAGTGCGTTGCTCTACCAACTGAGCTAAAGTGGCTGCTAAAAAATTAATTATGCAAAGTTAGAAAAATATTGCGTTATAGAAATAACCGGGCTAAAAAATATCGGATAAATCTGTCTTAAACATAAAAAAATAAGGCTCTCAAGTGGGGTGGAAAGCCTTATCAGATCGGTTTAGTTAATGCCCTATATTTTTACAGAGTGAAAGAGCATAATTGTAAGGCATCAAAAATAAGAACTAAATTGACATGGCCAAATACATTGGCAATAAAAAATTAACTGAAAAATCACATTTGAAATGTAAGTATCTCAATTTCCGTAAAATATAAAAAGGAGACCTAAAACAATTCAGGTCTCCTTTTTATATTTAAGTTAACAAATCTACTTGATAACTCCTAATTCTTTACCAACTTTTGTAAAGGCAGCAACACATTTGTCGAGGTGTTCTGTTTCGTGTGCTGCAGAAAGCTGTACACGGATACGTGCTTGATCTTTCGGAACAACCGGATAGTAGAATCCAATAACATAAATACCTTCTTCGAGTAATTTTGCAGCTACCTGTTGTGATAATTTTGCATCATACAGCATTACTGCACAAATTGCAGATTGTGTTGGTTTGATGTCAAAACCTGCTGCTTTCATTTTTTTAACAAAATAAGCAGTATTTGAATGTAATTTATCTTGTAACTCGTTGGTTTCATCCATCATTTCGAACATACGGATACCTGCAGCAGCTACCATTGGAGGAATTGAGTTTGAGAACAAGTATGGACGTGAACGTTGACGTAGCATATCGATAACCTCTTTTTTACCGGTTGTAAATCCGCCGATAGCACCACCAAATGCTTTTCCAAGTGTACCAGTGATGATTTCAACTTTTCCTTTACAGTTGTAAAGTTCAGTAACTCCACGACCCGTATTTCCAACAACGCCTGCAGAGTGACTTTCGTCAACCATTACCATTGCATCATATTTTTCAGCTAATACAAGGATTTTATCTAATGGGGCAACATTTCCATCCATTGAGAAAACACCATCAGTAACGATTAAACGGAAGCGATCGTTTTGAGCAGCAATTAGTTGTTGTTCCAAATCTGCCATGTCTGCATTGGCATAACGATAGCGTTTTGCTTTACATAAACGTACACCATCAATAATAGATGCATGGTTTAGTGAATCGGAAATGATTGCATCTTCTTCGCCCAACAGTGGTTCAAAAACACCACCGTTTGCATCAAAACATGCTGCATAAAGAATGGTATCTTCGGTACCAAAGAAATCAGCAATCTTTTTTTCAAGTTCCTTGTGAAGATCCTGAGTTCCGCAAATAAAACGAACTGAGGACATTCCATAGCCACGTTGGTCGAGAGCTTTTTTTGCAGCTTCAATCAATTGTGAATTGTTTGAAAGACCTAAATAGTTATTTGCACAGAAGTTTAATACTTCGTTGCCACCACTAACTTTGATCGGAGCTCCCTGAGGAGTAACAATAACGCGTTCGTTTTTAAATAATCCAGCTTCTTTGATATCGGCTATTTCTTTTTGAAGATGAGCCTGAAATTTACTGTACATATGGCTAATATTTTAAAATTTGTGTTTTGTAATGATGTGCAAAGGTATAAATATTCATTGGGTATCAAAAAGAAAGGGAAAAGGATTTTATTGAAGGTTTTGTAAAGTACAAAATTCGGGTTGGAGATTTGAAAGTATATTCCGATATTTCTGGAAATAAGATGAATGGCATATAAGGGCAGGGTAGTGTAAAGTGCGAAAAGGAAGTATCGTAATTCGGTTATCAAAAATCGCAAATTCAATTTTTTCTGTAGATTAACGCTAAAAAGAACAGCTGAGAATAAAGGAAAAGGATTGTGTCGTCCTGTTCTTTTAACTGACTATTAATACACTGACCACTGAATTTCTTTTTTTCTTACATTCGCAACTTCTTAAAATGGAGAAAGAATGAAATCATTTCAACGACTAAACAACGCCTTAGGTTGGTTTGTATTTGCCATTACATCAATGGTTTATATTGCTACTTCTGAGCCCACAGCCAGCTTTTGGGATTGTGGGGAATATATTGCCACATCGTATAAATTAATGGTTGGTCACCCTCCGGGAGCTCCATTTTTCCAGCTTTTGGGACGATTTTTCTCTTTGTTTGCGTTTAATGACGTTACACTGGTTGCCCGAATGATCAATACCATGTCGGCATTGATGAGTGGCTTTACAATTTTGTTTTTATTCTGGAGTATCACACTTTTGGGAAGAAAACTTGTGGCTCGCTGGGGCGAATTTACCTCTACAAGCATGTGGGCTGTATTGGGAAGCGGTCTGGTAGGAGCTTTAGCCTATACATTCAGCGATTCATTCTGGTTTTCTGCTGTGGAAGGTGAGGTTTACGCTTCGTCATCATTTTTTACAGCCGTAACATTCTGGGCAATTCTGAAATGGGAATCTGTTGCGGATGAAAAACATCATTTGCGCTGGCTTGTCCTGATTGCCTACCTTATTGGCTTGTCTATCGGAGTTCACTTACTGAACTTATTGGCTATTCCGGCGGTAGTGATGGTTTACTATTTTAAAAAATCGGAAGTTACCCTGAAAAAAACAATTTATGTAACCTTATTTTCATTTGTACTGGTATTTGTAGTACTCTATATCATCGTACCTTATATTGTAATTTTTTCGGGACTGTTTGAAAGAATGTTCGTGAATACCTTTGGGTTGCCATTCAATGTTGGAACCATCTTTTACTTTGCTCTTTTTATTGGAGGAATTGTTTGGGGAATTCGTTACTCAATCCGTAAACATAAAGTTATTCTTAATACAGCGTTGCTTGGTTTAATCTTTATCCTTATCGGATATTCAACGTTCTTTATTCTGGTTATCCGTTCGAATGCAAATACACCTCTGGATGAAAATAATCCGGAAGATGCTACTTCATTGCAGGCATATCTGGCTCGCGAACAGTATGGAAGCACTCCGCTCTTTTCTGGTCCGTATTACAATGCTCCGGTTGTTGGATATAAAGATGGAAATCCGGTTTATACCAAAGCGTATCAGGTTACTCAGAATGACCGGGTACTTGCAAGCTACTACAACAAGCAAATTGCAGAAAAATTTATTGCTGACAATGCAAAATCACTGGGTTCCGATTTAAAAATTAAGGGCACATACGTTATTTCGGATGCCCGCAAAAATGTTGATGCGGAATACGATCCAAGATTTACCACTTTCTTTCCGCGTATGTACAGCAGTCAGGAGCAAATGCATATTGATGGTTACAAGGATTGGGGACATGTAAAAGGAACACCTATCTCTATTACCAATGCACGTGGTGAACAGGAAACGGTATATAAGCCAACTTTCCTCGAAAATATGCGCTATTTCTTTTTCTATCAGCTTAACTATATGTACTGGCGCTATTTTATGTGGAATTTTGCCGGGAAACAAAATGATTCGCAAGGACGCGGTGATATTAACAATGGTAACTGGATTTCCGGTATTTCATTTATTGATGAGATCCGTCTTGGTCCGCAAGACAAGCCTGATGCTATGAAGAATGCCGGAACCAACAAATTTTATTTTCTACCATTTATCCTGGGTTTACTAGGATTGTTTTATCAGTTTAAGAAAAGTGGAAGAGATAGCTATGTTGTAGGTCTTCTCTTTATCATGACTGGTTTTGCCATTGTGATTTACCTGAATCAGTACGCCTATCAACCCCGTGAACGAGATTATGCTTATGCAGCCTCATTCTATGCTTTTGCTATATGGATTGGATTAGGTGTGATAGCATTGGTTGACTGGTTACGGGCAAAAATGCAGGGAAATATGGCATTGATGCTTTCGATAGGACTATCGTTGATTTTGGTTCCAGGAATTATGGCTAAAGAGGGTTGGGACGATCATAATCGCGCGAACCGTTACACTGCACGCGATTTTGCAATCAATTATCTGGAATCATGCGCTCCAAATGCAATATTGTTTACCAATGGCGATAATGACACATTCCCCTTGTGGTATGTGCAGGAAGTTGAGGGTATTCGTCGCGATGTACGCGTGGTAAACCTTAGCCTGCTGAATACAGACTGGTATGTTGATCAGATGAAGCGTCGTGCATACGAATCGGCTCCGGTTGAATTCTCACTTACCAAAGAGCAATATATTCAGGGAGTCCGCGACTTTGTTGCATTTGATCCGAGCATGAATCCGGGAGGTCAGTATGTAAATATTAAAGAAGCGATGGATTTTGTGAAAAACGATAATCATGTTCGTATGATATCGAATGGTCAGAGTATCAATTTTTTTCCTACAAACCGATTCAGTATTCCGGTTGATACAACACTGGTGTTGAAAAACGGCACACTATCGCCTTCGTTAAAAGGTAAGATGTTGAAGAGCGTTGACTGGCAGATTGATGCAATGGGTGTTCAGAAAAACAGCCTGATGATCCTTGATCTGCTGGCAAATTTCGACTGGAAACGTCCGGTTTATTTTGCAATTACTACTGGAAACGATGCGTATATTGGCTTAACCGATTACTTCCAGCTTGAAGGGCTTACCTATCGCTTGATTCCGGCAAAAATCCCAAGTTCCGACGGTCAAACCGGATTTGTGAATACCTCCATCATGTATAACAACCTGATGAATAAATTCAAATGGGGAAACATGGATAAGGAAGGTGTTTATCTTGACGAAACCAACCTGCGCATGATTATGAATTTACGCAATAATTTTGCACGTTTGGCTGATCAGTTAGTTGTGGAAGGAAAGAAAGATTCTGCATTGAAAGTGCTTGACCGTTGCATGGAACTGATGCCCGAAAAGCGCGTTCCTTACAATATATATATCACTCCGATTATCGAATCATACTTAAAAGCGGGAGCTTTGGATAAAGGGGTTAAGATTATGGAACGGATGATTAAAATCACCGACCAGAATCTTGCTTACTACTTTATGTTCAAAGGTCGTGAATTCAAACTTCTCGATTATGATGTACGTGAATCGCTGGTGATTTTACAACGTATAGCACAAACAGCACAACTCTATAAGCTTACAAAACAGGAAAAACAAGCTACAGAATTGCTGAACAACTATTATACCCGCTACGAAACACAATCGATGACAATGAGGTAGTCTTGAAGATTGTAACAATATAGATTAAAGCGGCTGTTCAAAAAATCTTTTCACCAGAGGAGATGCTTTTTTGAACAGCCGTTTTTTGTTTAGATGGGGCTTTTGAAGCAGCCTCATTATTTGATTTCGGATTTGTCAATAATAATCATGTTTACCGGGGTTTCTTTTAGGTCTTCTTGTATTGTTTTATCCTTGTTCCAAAAGGCTTTAGTAAATTCTTTCCATAGTTTTTCTTTCTTGTCTTTTTTGCGTCTGAGGATGACTTCCTTTTCCCCTTTATAAGTATAGTATTCGATTGTCGCTGTTTTTGAAGCAAAATATTCGTCTGGAATATATCTTACTCCTTGCTCAAATACTAAACTGTCGCCAATAATTCTGTATTTCATTTTCTCCTGTGGAAATATTACTCCTGCATACCATGATGATCTTACAAAATTTCCAATACTATCATACTCTACATTTGGTAAATCATAGTATTCATTATGGATAAATTTATGCTCTGTGGCATGATACAGAAAAACTATATTCTTTGTATTAGCGGCAGGACCCTCGAAACCTGCCACCACTACATCTTTAAAGCCGTCTCCATTAATATCTTTAAAAGCCGTAAAACTGTAGTCACTGTCAAATGAAACAGTTTCTGTTGCCTGCCATTGATTATTGAACTGTTGGTAAATAGTTAACAATGAGTCAGAGTGTATAAAGATTCCTACAGGATTTTCTGAAACTCTCCCAATAAATAAAATATTATTATTGACATGGTCAACGAGCAAGGTGCTTCCTTTAGATTCATATTTACGAAGGATCTCTGTTATTGAACTATTATGCTCAGATTCAATAGCAATACCCTGAGTATAACCGTTGAGGTATAAAAAAATGGTTGCAATGATTATGATTAGTCTCATCGGTGAATTATGCTTCTATTTTATAGTGTTATCATATAAGAGACTAAAGACGGATTCTATTATTCCTCAATATTTTCCTCAGATTTTTGTTCATTCTTCTCAATCAACTTCATAAAAAAGCGTGTAACGCATTTTACTTTTGCAATCAGGACGTACCCCAGAAGCATTTTCAGTAAAGTTGAAATCCATAAAATATGCTTAGCATTGCTTATGGTAAAGCCTTGATCATTCAGGCTATCATGCGAAAATGCGAAATATAGTGTTGTTAATAATGGTATAATATTGGATAGAATAAAATATCCACCCAATACTAAAAGCATCAGGGTCACCAGGCTATCAAGTTTGAAATTGGTAAAATCAAGACGTTCCTCTTCGAAGTTTTGATCGAGTTTGAAAGTATTGATAAACCAATTGGTTTTGAATATCATTGATCCATAAATCAGTAAGAATATCCCTGCAATTAAAATTCCAACAATGATATGTTCATAATGAGGATTAATACTAAATGTTATAAACAAAATAGGTACTGCAACAATTACCCCTATAATTAATAGAAGTAGTCCTATAAGCTTTAACGCGATCCGAAAAAATGTTTTGATGTTCATGATTCGTTTATGTATTGATTTATAAATATGTAATAACAAACATTCCGATCCCGGCTGATTTTAAAATCGGTAAGAAGAGGCTATTGTTGTTCTTCACTTTCATTTTCCGGTTCTGCAACAGTTTTCTGCTGAAAATCGGGGTCAAATTTTTTCATCAGGAAGCTGGACAGGTAATTTACATTACTAACCATCAGATATCCCAGAATTGTTTTCAGAGTTTGAGGCAACCAATAATATAGGGAAGTGATTCCTTTGAGTTCTTGTGCCAGAATGTCGGGTTGTGAGGTGACGCTTCGCTTTACCATGTAATAGATATTGATAAATGCGGTAGAAATATTATCCACAAAAAAGTAAAGCCCAACAATTACAATGGCAAGTTTCAGCAAGGAAAACGTATCTGCATCTTTCAGGATGTATAGCTCATCTTCCTGCATTTTATGCAGGTTAAGCCACCGCATTACCAGATTGGTATTGAAAATCACGAAGAGAAATACAATAGGAGGTAAAAGGATGATCAAATAATAATACCAAAATTCCTGACCTATACTTTCCTGCATAAACAAGCTGGGAATTATCGACATACTGGTTGCTAAGGAAGTAATAAGCAAATAAGTTGCCAGCAATTTTATTACGATACGATACATTGAGGTTGTTTTCATGGGGAGAAGAATTAAGTTCACATCAAAGATATATCAATTTCAATTAAAATAAATTAATTCGTTTAAAATTAACAAGATTAGTATTGTAATTATATTTTTCTCTTTCAGGATTAAATTAAGGAGAGATTATACCCAAAACAAAGTTTATTATACCATTTCCGGTTCTTGTAAAATGAATTTGAACGATCATATTTCTGATTTTCACCGTTACTTCTATAATATTTAGATTCCAATCATCAATTTCAGAGTTCTGACAATGGATTTCAACATACGGATTATGGATTTATCAGCACAGATGACCGATTTCATGTTCCATAGATAAATTTATGGTTGTGTAAATAGAATTTCAGAGTACAAACAATGAATTTCAGAGTTCTGACAATGGATTTCAATTTATAGATTAAGGATTTATTAACACAGATGACCGATTTCATGTTCCATAGATAAATTTATAGTTATGTAAATAAGATTTCAGAGTTCTGACAATGGATTTCAACATACGGATTAAGGATTTATTAGTACAGATGACCGATTTCATGTTCCGCAGATAAATTTATGGTTATGTAAATAAGATTTCAGAGTTCTGATAATGGATTTCAACTTACAGATTAAGGATTTATTAACACAGATGACCGATTTCAGGAACAATATGTTAAATTTAAAAATGAAATCCATCATCCGGCTCTTAAAATCCATCATCCGGGTTTTAAAATCGGTTATTCAAATATTTAAAATTGTTATTCTGTATTTGACATTCAAAATAAGCATATACAATACAGTAATCAACACAACAATATTGGTCATACATAGTCTTGAATGATTAAATTGAATAATAAAATTTGTTTGCACAGGAGAAAATACATGAGAATAAACTATAAATCTTACGGTTACAACCTGTTTATTTATATTATTCACTTGCTATTTAATATACAATTTAAATAAAGCATAAATTATCAGCTTTAATATTACCCTGGCTTAAAATAGTGTAAATATAAAGTAGTGAGAAGACCTGATGGTTTTTTGAAAACATGTTAGACCTTTGATATTTCGGCAATCTATTCAATAAATAGTTAAATGCAGTTGTAAACATAGCAATATCAAATACATATATAAATATCATAAATTAGATATGTTAAATATTGATTTTTTATTTCACAATTTTATATTTAGCTATTAAGTATATTAAATTTGAAGTGTATTTGCATTGCCTTTGCTATTTATGCTATTAAAAGATTTGTTGTAATAGGAACTATTATTTAGTATAAAGGCAAGTGTTTGCAAATAAGAGAATAACATTATTTCTGAACATAAATTAGTTAATTGATCATGGAAAAAACACACCTTTATTCGCAAACTATCAGCGAATTTATGAATGCAGCCGGGATTATCATTACTGAATTTGAAGCAGATCTTCCCGAATTCAGTCATCTGGATGAGAATCTTAATTTGGCATTTTTAACTGAGTTAAAAGATGTTTACCTAAAAGCTCAGCAAATGGGCAATCATGCCGATTTCAGAATTAAAATATCCCTTAAATTTACCGAGTTTGTTACTCTGGAGGCAAAAGCTGTCGATGAGCTTAAAATTTTAAAATATTTCGTACTCAAAGCATTTGACGGCAGAGAAGATATTCAGAAAGATTTTGCCATAAACCGAAAACGCGGTAATGAAACATTGCATCAGTATGTAATAAACCAGCTCACGTATGCAGTACAGAAATTTGATATTTACCATGATAAACTGATTGAAGCAGGATGCAATCCGGCATTGGTTGACACGTTAAAAGGTTTGCTTACCGGTTTGAGTGCCTGCAAAACCGAATTCGACTCGTTGAAAAACCAGCGGGCTAAAAATACTGTTGAACGAACCCGGATTTTGAACGTGTTGTATGAAAAACTTAACCTGATTAATCGTGCAGCACGGATTATCTACAGCAATAAACCCGTGATGTTAAAGAAATATACTCTGAATAGCAGCTCACATCGTTCCGAAAAAAATAAGGAACAAAAATACGGGATGTTTTATGGAACTATTTACTGTAGTACAAATGAACAACCCATCGAAAACGCGACCATTACACTCACTGGCACCGATTTTATACTTACTTCCGACGAAAACGGGGAGTTTTTGTTTGATGCCCTGCTATTCGGAAGTTATGTTCTCGAAATAAACTTTGCAGGATATAAACCCTATATTTTTAAGTTCAACATCGATAGCGAAAACCAGATTGATAAAGAAATTTATCTGATCCCCGAAATTAAAAGTTAGAATAAAAAGCAAAATCGCGAATGAAACCGACAATTATTATTGTATTCTTATTGACTTATGCTTTTGTTGACTTGCCTTTGGAAATTACTGACAATTTACTGGCATATTTGATACCTTTTATCATTTCAATTGTCGGACTGGGCTTATGTATTTTGAATTTTCATTTTATCAAAACTGTCGGCAGATACAAGAAAATTGTTCATGTTTCAAATATTTTGACTGTTATTATTTTTTCATTCCTTGTAATTTTCAATATTCCTATACCTGAAAGAAGTGGCTTGAGATGCAAAAATTGGACAGACATTTCTATGCTAATTAATCCGACAGACAAATCAGAACAATACATATTTCAAAGTTTGGAAATAAGTGGTTCAATTTATTCGCATCGACAGGTGAGAGTTAGACCAATAAATTCTTGGTTAAGATGGAATCACGTTATAAAGAGTAGTCCTCAATTTGGAAACTGGCTATATATTGACAATTCAAAAGATGGTGAAAATGCCGTTCCATTTCCTTTAGACAATTCAAAAATAAGTTTTGAAAAGGATAGTGCAAAAGCAGTAATTGTGACACTTAAAAAAGGATTAATAAAGAAATAACAGCCCATAATAGCAAAACACCCACAAGTCGGGGTTTTCAGCTTCGTTGAAAGAAAATTAATAAATTGAAATGCAATTCTTCATAGGAAGTTCATCGGGAAACTCCCGCCCTCCGTATATTTGCGAAACGTTACCAACCATATTAATTATGACGCGAGCATTGACATTCATGTTTTGTTTTTTGGCAATGACAGCTTTGGGACAAGTTGAAGTGTAAATTTGAAACAAGATTATTAATCAAAAAGTGTAAACTTTTTTCGGGACGAGACACCCCAACAAAACTTATATGTAACGTTGGTAGTCATTTTGACCCCATGTAAAATGACAGGTTTTGACAACTTGTTTCGTATATTTGCTGCAAAACAGTTTTAGGGAATGGCAAAATTGCAAGAGCTATAACCGATATGTTACTTGCCCGTGCCGAAGGCAGTGGCGAACGTTTTTATAGTATGTCGAGCCAGATATTAGCCGAACGCAAACGCTATTACGAAGTGTTACAAAAAGTGCAACATAGTTCAAGAGACATTACCGAATGGCTCGACTGGTTTTTGCAGTGCCTCAAAAATGCGATGCTCGCCACTGAAAACACTACACAAAAAATATTGCGTAAAGCTGAGTTTTGGAAACTACACGAACATATCCCCATCAATGAACGCCAACGCTTAATACTCAACAAACTCTTTGACGATTTTGAAGGGAAGCTACAAACCTCAAAATGGGCTAAAATTGCCAAAACCTCTACCGATACCGCTTTACGGGACATAAAAGATCTGGTAGAAAAAGGCATTTTGCAACAAACAGACGAAAGGGGGCGAAACGCTAACTACAAATTAGTAAATTTTAAATTAGAATAACCACTGGCCATAACATATAGAGCGATAGTCCGAAAGCCTTAGTTAAGGAGAGTGTTGCCATTCCTTAGGGAGAAAACGTGAAGCGTGAAACGAGGTCAGAATATGGCAAGTATCATTCAATCTTCTTCAGTCTTATCAATCCCTTCAATCTATTCCGGTATTTTAGCTCCGCCGCCTTTAGGGCGTTCCATCGGTTTTTCTTCTTTGATTTTTTTGCCTTTATCGTAAATAATCTTGTAAATCAGGTTTCCGGCTTTGTCCCAGTATTGCCAGGTTCCGGTGCGTAACATGCCTATATACTGACCTTCTCCTGATTTTTTACCGTTGGCATGATATTCTACCCATTTACCATCAGGCTTACCGTTGGTGAAATTTTGTTCTTTGTATTTACTTCCGTAAGTATCATAAAACGACCATATTCCGGTTTTTTCACCGTTTTTATACTTGCCGTTTTCAAGGATAACACCACGATCCGACCATTGTGTCCATTCGCTATCGGGCAGTCCTTTACGCATGTTGCCTTCGCTTTTCTTACGGCCATTTTCGAACCAGAAAATATCATGACCATCTTTCAATCCATCCGTATAACTGGTTTGGTATTTCTGTTTTCCGTTTATATACCAGCCTTCCCAGCTCCCGTTCATCTTGCCAAGACTGAAGTTCCCTTTATCCTGCATTTGTTCGTTTGGATACCAGCTTGTCCATTCGCCATCTTCTTTATCATTTACAAATGAACCTTTACGCTGAACGTTTTTGTTTTCGTACCAGGCCGTCCATTCTCCGGTGCGTTCTCCTTTTTTGTAGCTGCCTTCTTTCCATTTTTCACCGGTTTCGTACCAGTAAACCCATTTTCCTTCCTGCTGACCGGATGTAAAGAGACCTTTGCTGCCACGTTTGCCATTTTCATAATAGAATGTCCAAACACTATCCTGAAGGTCGTCCTTCAGTTTGCCTTCCATCTCCTTATTTCCGTTTTTGCGTTTCCAGATTCCGTAGCCATTGAGTTTGTCGCCAATGAAAGAGCATGAAAACTGAAGGCTTCCGTCTTCGAACCAACTTTCGGTCAGTCCTTCACGTGAGCCTTTCACGTAAGTATAACGTTCTTTCAAATTGCCATTTACATACCATTCCTGATACAATCCGTCGCGCTTACCGTTTACAATCTTTACCTCTGTCTTTTTCTGACCATCTTCAAACCAAACGTTGTACACGCCATTGCTAAAGGGTTCGTTTTTCCATTTCTTACCATTTACATACCAGTAAGTCCATGTTTCTATTTTCTGACCCTGATTGTTGTACGAGCCCTCCTGCATCACCTGACCGTTTTTATACCACCATGTCCATTTTCCAACTTTGATGGAGTCGATACGTGCACCTTCAGTGGCTTTCTGATTGTTATCCCAATACTCCGTAAAAACTTTCTGGGCAAACAAAGTGGTTGTATTCAGCAAGATAGCCGAAATCAGGATAAGAAAAATTCGTTGCATAGCTTACTTATTTCTTTCGGTTGTAAAAATAACCAATTTTTCCAAAGATGTGCGGTAATCACTTTCGGGAAAGGTACTCAGTATATCAATGGCTTTGTTTTGAAACTCCAGCATTTTTTGCTGAGCATATTCAATTCCACCACTCTGATTTACCATTTTCACCACCTGATTAACCTTTTCAGGATTGTTGTGATGATTTTTGATGGTATTGATGACTCTTCGTTTTTCGGAATGTCCTGAGTTATTAAGCATATAAATGAGCGGAAGCGTCATTTTCTGTTCTTTGATGTCGATACCACTGGGTTTCCCGGTTTTATTGCTTTGTTGAAAGTCGAAAAGGTCATCTTTAATCTGAAAAGCCATTCCTACATTAAGCCCGAAGAAACGCATTTTTTCGATAGCTTCGGGATCAGAACCGGCTGAAGATGCGCCACAGGCACAACAGGAAGCGATAAGGGACGCTGTTTTCTTTTCGATAATATCGTAATAAACACTTTCGTTAATGTCGAGTTTGCGGGCTTTTTCAATCTGAAGAAGCTCTCCTTCACTCATTTGACGCACTGCATTCGAAACAATCTTTAACAGCTCAAATTCATTGTTGTCCAGCGAAAGTAAAAGTCCTTTCGAAAGCAGATAATCACCAACCAGCACTGCAATTTTATTTTTCCACAAGGCGTTGATGGAAAAGAAACCACGGCGTTCATGCGATTCGTCCACCACATCGTCGTGAACCAACGTTGCAGTGTGCAGCAATTCTATCAATGAAGCTGCATGATAACTTGATTGAGAAATATTTCCGCAAACTCCGGCCGAAAGAAAAACAAACATGGGCCGCATCTGCTTTCCCTTGCGCTTAATAATATAACGGGTGATGATATCAAGCAGCGGGACACGGCTTTGCATGGATTTACGAAAGGTACCGTCAAAATTTTTGAGGTGCGAGGCAATCGGCTGGCTTATTTCGTCGAGTGTAATCATACAATGAATCTTAGTTCAAAAGTAATGAATTTGTTTATTAAACCATAAAAATTGTGCTTGGTTCGAAAATTTGAAGACTTTTGCAGTCTTGAAATAGAGATTTTTATGAGTGGAATTATCTTTGACAAAGCCGTGTTTGGTCCCATAAAAAGCAGAAGACTGGGGAACTCGTTGGGAATAAATCTTTTACCTACCGATTGCAAGATTTGTAATTTCAATTGCATTTATTGCGAATGTGGCTGGACTGAGCCGAAAGTAAGCGGTAAACTTACCGAACGAAATCATCTAAAAACTGAACTTCGGCTTGCATTGATTGATCTGAAAGTTAAAAATTTTCCGCTTGATTCAATCACTTTTGCCGGAAACGGAGAGCCTACTATTCACCCTGATTTTATCGGAATTGTGGAAGATGTTACTACACTGCGCAACGAATTTTACCCCGATGCGATAGTTACCGTGTTGTCCAATTCAACCACTCTGTCAAAACCAGGAATCATAGAAGCGTTGCTTCAAACCGACAATCCGGTTATGAAACTTGATGCAGGAAGCGAAGAAATATACCAGATTATCAATCGTTCATTAGTCGATGTAAGTCTGATGAAAACCGTTGAAAACCTCTGTAAATTTGAAGGAAAACTAATCATACAAACACTTTTTCTCAGAGGAGAATATCTGGGTGAGAAGTTTGATAATACTACCGAAAAAGAAGTAAAACTGTGGTTGCAACACATTGAACGTATCCAGCCCAAATATGTGATGCTCTACCCGATTGATCGTGCTACTCCGGCTAAAAATCTCGAAAAAGTTTCTCAGGAAGAACTTGCTGCCATTGCAGCTAAAGTAAACGCGTTGGGAATTGAAACAAAGATTTACGGCTAAACAATAGTTTGTAAAATGCTGAATAACAAATATTGAAATCCATTTTTATCAATTCAGATGCAAGCTAAAAGGCTGTCTGAAAAGCTGCACCTTATGATGTAATTTTCCGGCTTTCGGGAAAATCTTTTCCAGATGATGTTTTTTATTGCTTTAGAAACTTTAGAACCTGACAATCGTTAGTATTTTGTATTTTTAATAAATAAATACCTTGAGTAAGATTTGTAATATCAAGGGTTGCACTTTCTGAAACTTTCCTGCTCAAAAGCTTTTGTCCTTTAAAATCAAAAAGTGTAATGAATGTATTTGAAGGCACCATATCAATTTGAAGATACTCTGTGGTCGGATTAGGATAAATACGAACACCCGACAGATTCTGTTCTTCAATTCCAATTGAACTGACCATTTCTGACAGAAGCCTTTTCCACACTCCTGCACCGTCAGTTGCAGCTAGTAAATAATTATCACGAATGGAAAGATCCCAGCAGTAATAAGTTTTAATCATCCCGGTATCTACTGATATCCAGTTTAAACCATTATCTGTTGTCAGGTAAATTCCATGATTGGTTCCTGCAAAGAGATTGTTTCCAACTGATTTTAAAGAGAAAGCAGCAGGTGGTTGAGTTGTAGGAAAACCATTGTTACAAATTGCCCAGTTCGCACCATTATTATCACAACGATATATTTTATTCACTGTTCCCCAAAAAACAAAACTATCTGTCGCAGCTATTGAATATGAATATTCAACAGTGTTATTGATGGAAGTCCAGCTTGCACCATTATTGGCAGACATATAAAAACCATCCCCCCCGTATGTTGAAGCAAAGAGAGTTCCCCATCTATTGATATACAAAGAGCGAACATCAGGATAAACAGAAGCAAATCCATTGTTGGCTGTTGCCCAGCTTAATCCATTATTATCTGATTTGTAAACATTTCCTGCCCCCAAAAATATTAAACTGTTATTGAGTATAATTGAATGAACTTGTGGGTAAATAAGCCCGTTATTCAATGAGTTCCAAATAGTATCGTTTAAATTTTTTTTGATAATACCATTAAAATTAGTTCCGGCCAAAACATCCCCTTCATTTATAACCAATGTATTAATTATATCTCCATGATAATTTATTCCTGTATTTACGGCTCTCCAAACAGAATCAAGATAATTTGTTTTAAAAATACCCAAACTCCATGTGCCAGCATAAGTATGATTGTTAGAAGTAGCTAAAGAGTAAACTTTCGAACATTTTAAGCCATTATTTACAGCCATCCAATTTAAACCATAATCAGAAGTCCGGTATATTCCTTCTTTGCCAACTCCCGCAAAAATTTGATTATTATGATGTAAGATAGAGAGGAACTGGCCCTGACAAGTAGAATTACTAATCAAAGTCCAATTTAGTCCATGATTTACAGTTACATATAAACCACTATTTGTTCCAACATAAACATTATTACCATTTACATGAAGAGAATAGCACTGCATACCCAACCCACCCGCAGTTAGTCCATTATTTGCAACAGTCCAGCTTGTTCCGTTGTTATTTGAAACATAAACACCACCTGTATCCGTTGCAGCAAAAATGTAATTGTTACAAACTGCAAGAGCGTTCACATTCTGATACCCCATTCCGTTATATGAATCAATCCAGTTTGCCCCATAATCAGATGTGCGGTAAACACCATTTCCACCGGCAAAAACATAATTTCCGTTTGATGCCAATGACGAAATCACACATATAAAGGTTGGCAATCCATTATTCACCCATGTCCAACTTGCACCCTGATCTGTTGATAAAAAAACACCATCATTCGTTCCGGCTAATACTTTATCATCTTTTAATAATAACGTATTTGCTCCATAACTATACACAGGAGCTCCAAGTCCGTTACATATTATTTGCCAACTATTTCCATTATTAACTGAACGGTAAATAGTTCTACCAGAACTGGTAAAAAGGGTATCATTTCTTGTAACTATTGTATGAATATAGGCATTTGTAATCCCATTGCCAGCATAAGTCCAGTCTGTACCATTATTTACGGTTTTGTAAATATTACCACCATCACTACCTGCAAAAATAGTTGATCCGGTAATTGCCAAGCAGTTTATTTGCCCTCCGAAAGGCCCTTGTGTCTGTTGCCACTGAGCAGATGAAATTAAAGGGAAAAGTGCAACAATAAAAAGGAATAGCTTTGTTTTCATGATTTCAAAATTTAATAAATAAGATATCCTCACAAAAACTTTCTCAAAGATACAATATTTGAAAGTTATTTGTATCTTTCAATTAATCATATCATTGACATTTAAATAATTATTCATTTGTAAAAGAAGATTTTAAAATCATTGCTATCTGCATGATTTTTTTTACTTTTGCTTAACATCACGTGGATAATCTATCTTTCTGAAAATGGGAAAATTATATGATAAGCTTATGACCGATGTACGCTTTCGCGAAGGTCTGAAAGCATGTATTAACTGTGGAACCTGTACTGCCATCTGCCCTGCGGCTACATTCTACAATTATGACCCCCGTCAGATTGCCGATACGGTTCAATGGAATGATGATGCACAAATTGAAGCCTTGCTGAAAAGCGAAACCATTTGGTATTGTGGAGAATGTATGTCTTGTAAAACCCGTTGTCCACGAGGAAATACTCCCGGATTAATTATTGCTGCTTTACGAACTCTTTCTCAAAGAGAAGGATATTTTGTAGAATCAGAAAAAGGACGACAGCAATTAGCATTGAAAAGGACTGTTGGCGAGTGGATTTTAGAATATGGTTATTGTTTGTATGCTGAAAAAATCCTGCCTGAAATGCATCCCGAACAAGGCCCCGTTTGGGAATGGGAATCAAAACATTTGCCTGATGTTTTCAATCGCCTGGGCGCAAACTACAAAGGAGATGGACCCGGAATTCTGCGGAAAATACCTCAGGAATCACTCGATGAACTCAAGGCAATATTCGATACAACCGGAGGAACTGATTTTTATGAAACTATTGAAAAATATTCCAGCGTAAAAGCACAGGAATTGGGCTTGGAACTCAAGGAAAAAGGTATCGAATCTGAATATATCGGATATATTTATACTACTAACAACCAATCTCATAACAAAGCATGATTCTCGAAGGCAAAAAACAAATCTGGAGCGACTACCAAAAAGAGATCGCTGACGACCGTTACTTTTACGTTCGCAGTTGTGTGCGTCAGAACTTTTTCCCGGGTTCCGAAACCGCTTTTCTTCGCATTATGCAACAGGAATTGGAAAAAGATATTTACGAACATCCACATCACACTACCTGTTCAGGGATTGGTTACCATGGCGACATCGTCCCATTTGATACAACTATGACTATTGTAGCCCGACAGTTTTCGCTGATGACCGAAGCTGGCTATAAAAATCTGGTTCCTTCATGCATTACCTCTTTTGGCCTTTATACCGAAATTCTCGAAACATGGAAACATTTTCCTCAAGAGGAGGAAAAAGTACGCAACTATCTGCGTAAAGCCACAGGCCGTGAATTTGAAAAACCCGAAAATCTGGCTCATGCCAGCGATGTTATCTTTAAGTTTCGAAAAGAGATTGCCTCCAAAGCAAAGCATAAACTCATCAATCAGCAAACCGGAGAACCCTTAAAAGTAGTCGAACATATTGGTTGTCATTATGCCAAAATGTTCCCCGACAAAGGAGTTGGCGGCGCCGAATATCCTTACGTTCTTGCCGGAATGGTGGAAGAGTGGGGTGGCGAAGTGATTGATTATCCCGAACGTCGCCACTGTTGTGGATTCGGCTTCCGTCAGTATCTTGTTCAGGCAAATCGTGGATATTCCATTGCCTGTTCGCAAAAAAAATTCGAATCGATGAAGCCGTATAAACCAGACCTGATTATTACCAATTGTCCGGGCTGCCCTATGTTTCTTGATCGTTGGCAATATGCCATTGCCGAAATGGAAGGGGTTACTTACGGTGAAAACGGTATGGGAATTCCGGTATTCACGTATGAAGAAGTTGCCGGTTTGGTATTGGGCTACGATCCCTGGGATTTAGGATTACAGGTTCATCAGGTTTCCTGCGAACCAGTACTCGACAAAATCGGGATTGAATACGATCCTGAAAAAAAATACGATGGTCCTTACGGGAAAAAAATAGGTAAACCCGAGTTGCCTTTTAACCTGAAGTGCTGTTAATCAATAAATTTAGCAATAATGAACAAACACGATAAATTCCTCGAAATCGACAAACGTTTTTCGGAGCAGAAAGAAGAAATCATTCATCCGGCTGCGTTTATTTCGATTTTGAAAAACTTTCATTTCACACTTGACGAACTTCGCGAAGACTTGCTCTATCCTGAAGATTTACCTTATGGCAGAAATGTAATTTTTCATTCAGAAAACTTTGAAGCTATCCTGATGAACTGGAAACCAGGTAAAAGCAGTTATATTCACAATCACGGAAGTTCTTTCGGAGTGGTATATGTACTCACTGATGGAGGCAACAACGTAGCCTATGATACCTGTTATAATTACCTGGCAACTACTCCGCTTTGCAAAGGAGAGCATGTGGAAGTTCCCAAAGGAATTTATCACCGCATCGAAAACCCAACTGAAGAATATTCGGCGACTCTCCATTTTTATGCACCGCCTTTAAGTGGCATGAAGGTTATCGACGATAAAGATGTAAAACGTCAGTTCATTGTTACCGATTCAACGGGAGCATGGGAACCCCGGGACGAAGAAATTCTAAAAAAACTGTAGAAATTCTATATGGCGAAAAAAGTAATCATAATTGGCGGAGGAATTGCCGGACTGGAAGCAGCCAACAAGCTTGCATCTATGGGCACGGAGATTCATCTGTTTGAGCAGCAATCCAAAATCGGAGGCAACGTTAATAACTGGTATCAGCTTTTTCCTGACCGTCGTCCAGGTGAAGATGTGTTGCGAAAACTAAGAGATGAAATACATCCTGCAGTAAAAGTTTCGTACAATGCCGGAGTGAAATCCATCGAAAAATACAACCGCCAGTTTACAGTAAACTTAGATTCAGGTTCAACGGAAATAGCTGATGCAATACTGATTACTACTGGTTTTCGAAATTTTGATGCAACCAAAAAAGAAGAATACGGTTATGGTATCTATGACAATGTAATCACTTCGGTTGACCTCGAAAAGATGTTTCGCGAAAAAGGTACTGTTCTTAATGCCCGCGGCGAAAAGCCTAAACGTGTGGGCTTTGTACATTGTGTGGGTTCCCGCGATGAAAAAGCCGGAAACAACCACTGCTCGAAAGTGTGCTGTGTTACTGGTGTAAAACAGGCTATCGAAGTTAGAGAAATGCTTCCTGATAGTGAAGTATTTTGCTTTTATATGGATTTACGCATGTTTGGTCGTCATTACGAAGAGCTTTATCGCGAATCGCAGGAAGAATGGGGCGTGAAATTTATCCGTGGACGCCTGTCCGAAGCTTGTGAAAATATGGATGGCTCAATCTTGATAAAAGTTGAAGATACCTTGGCCGGACGACCAATGAAGATTTCGGTTGATCTGCTGGTACTACTGGTAGGATTTTTACCTTCGGAAGGAACAAAATCTATTGTCCAGCTTCTTGATCTGAACAGCGGAAATGACGGATTTATCACAACGGAAGACGAACATCTGCAAACGAACAGAACCGGAAAAGAAGGTATCTTTGTTGCCGGAAGCTGTACCGGATCTAAATCTATTCCCGAAACGCTGGCCGATGCACGAGCTGCAGCCTTGGAAATAACTCAATATCTTAATATTAACGCTTAACTACTGTGAAAAAGTTCGGCTATACCATACACAAGGATTTACAGATTGACTGGGATAAAAACAACCATCAACTGGCTGAATATCTTGAGAAAGAAGTTCCTTCATGGAAAGCTTGTATGGCTTGCGGAAGCTGTACAGCAAGCTGTAGTGCCGCCAACTTTACCCCTTTCAGTTTCCGGAAAGTGCATACTCTCATCCAACGTGGAGAGCTTTCGGAATTGAAGCCGGAAATAGCCAAATGTATGTTTTGTGGAAAGTGCATACTGGTTTGCCCCAGAGGAGTGGATACCCGCAACCTGATTCGTAAAATTCATGACGGACTTCAATTGAGATAATATGACCTTCGACCCTTTTGTTCTTCCTTTTAGCATTGGCTTACTGGCATTACTTATCATGCTGGGAATTAAGTTTGTGCGCTGGATAAAAGCATTGCCTGCCGAAGACCGTAAACGTGCTTCACAGTCACTCTTTACACGGAAATCACTCAAAGCACTGGAAGAGGTTTTTCTGGAAAGTCTGCTTCACCGCTCCATGTTTCGACGAAACAAGATGCTGGGATTCATGCACATGAGTTTTGCATTTGGATGGTTTATGCTCATTTTGATCGGAAATGTAGAGTCGAGGGTTATCAGTGGTGCTCACATAAACCCACCTTATTATCCTATTTTCATGCGTTTTTTCTTTCATGATCAGCGCGTATTACCTTTTGAACAGATTTTGATACCGGGCTTTTTCCGGTTTACAATGGATTTATTCCTGTTACTGGTTTTATCGGGACTGGTTTTAGCTCTTTTCAAACGTGTTCGCAGCAAATGGTTCGGGCTAAAGAAAACAACTGTACAACTACCTCTCGATCGTATTGCCTTAACAACCCTCTGGTTCATCTTTCCATTGCGTTTTCTGGCCGAAAGCTTTACGGCTGCAATCTGGCATTCTGGAAGTTTTCTTACAAATACCATGGGTTATTTTCTGGGAGATTTTCTTCCGGAAGCACCTTTATCTTATATTTTCTGGTGGCTCTATTCATTGTCTCTTGGAATTTTTTTTGTAACGCTTCCTTTTTCTCGTTATATGCATATCCCCGCTGAGGTTCTTTTGATTTTCCTGCGAAACTATGGCATTTCAACACCCAAAGAGCTAAACTCTTTTTCCGAAATAGAAATCAATTCTTGTCCTCGTTGCGGGGTTTGTATTGATCAGTGCCAGCTCAATTCCGAAACCGGTAACAGTGGTGTAATGCCCCTGAATTTCCTGCGTTCACTTCGCATAAAACAGTCTGATACAAAGGCTGCTTTTGATTGTCTGATTTGCGGAAGATGTCAGGAGGTTTGCCCCGTTGGGATCGGAATCAATGCCGTAAGAACTGCACAACGAAATGCCGAAATCACACACTCTTCACATAATTTCAGCTACCTGCCTCATAAAAAGATTACTCAAACCGATGTTTTGTACTTTGCCGGATGTATGACTCATCTTACGCCCTCCATCAAAAAGGCGATGGTAAAAATCCTGGATCAATCAGGTGATAATTATCGTTTTATGGATGCAGATGGTACCATCTGTTGCGGACGACCTCTAATGTTGTCCGGAAAACCGGAAGAAGCCAAAGAACTAATGCTTCGGAACAAACATGAAATAGAATCGTCAGGGGCTAAAACACTGGTAACATCCTGCCCAATCTGCCTGAAAATTTTCCGTGACGAATACCAACTGAATATCAATATAATTCATCACTCTCAATACATTGCTCAATTAATTGAAGACCGGAAAATCGAATTATCGAAAACTGAACAGACCTTAACATATCATGATCCCTGTGAGCTTTCGAGAGGATGTAATATTACCGAAGAAGCCCGCGAGATTCTCCAAAAAACAGGAACACTTTCCGAAGTACGTGAAAACCGGAATCAGACTCTTTGTTGTGGCGGAAGCCTGGGGTCTATCGGACTTTCGTCTCACGACCGGAAAAAAGTAACACAATCAGTGCTCAATCAATTTTATAGCACCAAAGCTGAAATATTGGTAACCTCTTGTCCGTTATGCAAAAAAACCTTTGCAGGTGAATCAGAAATTCCCGTGAAAGATCTGTCTGAAATTGTATCAGCATCCTTATTGTCAGGAGTTTTTGCAAAAGAAGAAGTGGAAATCAAAAAGAAAGAAAACTATGTTACAACAGTATGATGTAAAAATTCTGTTGGCATTTGGAAAGGTGCTGGATGGTGATAAAGAGTTTTTTAAGTGGTTGCTCGAAAACGGTTATCCTGAGCTTGCAGCTTTATCAAATGCAATTCTGGGTGACGAAAACGCCGTTCACTGGCTGCTGAATAACGGTTTTGCAGAACTGGGAGTACTGAGTAATGCCATGGATAATGAGCCCAACGCGGTGGAATGGCTTCGAAAACATAAGGATCCGGTACTGAACAATTTTGCAGCAGCCAGCCGTGGTAATACCGATGCAATTTATTGGTTGAAAGCAAATAACCTGCTGGTTTTCATCATGCTTGCCGAAAAAGTGAATAAAATTCTCAAGCTTCAGTCCAAAGAAAATACCTTTTGGTATAAGTGGAAGTTTTGATATTACCCGGAAAAAGGCATATTTCCTGTCTGTTAGTTCCCCTGACTCTTTTAGAATAATCAAACGCTCATTTGAAAAGGAGCGTTATTCTTTCGTTAAAATAGATAGTTCGTGTTACTGAAACGTGTTGATTTATAATCATTTTTCGATGTTTAAATGAATAATTTTTACGGTTTGAATATTTTTAACGCCGGTAAGTGCATACATCCCAAAATATTATCTAATTTGGCATCGCCAAAACTAATATAGAAATCTGCAGCTATGCAATTGATAATCAAAACAAAAACCATTCTCACCTGCCTGATTTTCATGGCATTTTTAGCGGGAAATCCCTTTGCAGTGCAGGCTTTAACCGTTGCAAATGCAACAGGAGAAGCTTCTCAGGATACATCATCCCAGAAAAAAGGTGAAAAAGAGTCGTTTAACGCCGGAGAAATGATTATCGAACATATTACCGACGCTTACGAATGGCATATTGCTACTATTGGAGAAACTCACGTTACGATTCCATTTCCGGTAATTCTGGTTTGGGAAGGGAAATTGTACTCCTTCTGCTCTTCAAAATTTCATCACGGACAAAAAGCCTATCAGGGATTTAAAATCTGTCACGATAAAGGCTCAAATAAAGGAAAAATTGTTCATGTTTCAAAGGATGCAAACGGAAATGAAATAGCAGATGCAAAGCTTCCGCTTGATTTTTCTATCACAAAAGTCGTTTTTGCACTCTTGTTCAGCATTGTACTTATCTGTTTGATATTTATTTCCGTAGCACGTTCATATAAAAAACGTCGTGGAATGGCTCCCAAAGGGTTACAATCCTTACTTGAACCACTGATTATTTTTGTTCGCGATGATATTGCAAAATCGTCATTAGGAGAAAAATATGAAAAATACACACCTTACTTACTCACTGTATTTTTCTTTATCTTTATCAATAACCTGTTAGGATTGGTGCCGTTTTTTCCAGGTGGAGCAAATGTTACCGGAAATCTTGCGGTAACAGGAGTTCTGGCGGTTCTTACCTTTATTATTACATCCGTAGGAGCTTCTAAAGATTACTGGTTGCACATTGTGAATCCACCGGTTCCAACTTGGCTGAAACTCCCTGTTCCATTGATGCCTGTTGTTGAACTCATCGGTGTTTTTACAAAACCCTTTGTATTGATGGTTCGTCTTTTTGCGAATATTACTGCAGGTCATATCATTGCATTAGGATTTATGAGCTTAATCTTTATTTTCGGGAACATGAATGTAGGATTGGGTTACGGGGTATCCGTGGTATCCGTTTTCTTTGCAATATTCATGGGTTTACTTGAGCTATTGGTAGCATTTATCCAAGCTTACGTATTTACATTACTCACCTCGCTTTACTTTGGGATGGCGATGGAAAAACATCATAAGGAACATTAATTCAATTCATTATAAACAGATTGCTAACCTAAATAAACAATCACTATGTCAACATTATCAGTATTATTACAGGAAGCAGCCGCTAATTTGGCCCCAATTGCAAAAATGGGAGCTGGTATTGGAGCTGGTATTGCAGCTATTGGTGCCGGTATGGGTATCGGAAACATCGGTAAAAGCGCATTGGAATCTATTGCTCGTCAACCTGAAGCAGTAGGTGATATCCGCTCAAACATGATTATTTCTGCAGCTCTTATCGAAGGTGTTGCTTTCTTTGCAATCGTTGTTTGTTTGCTTATTGTATTCTTATAGGCTTTTTACAAACAAGTATTACCGATACACTTCGACGGTTGGTTGCAGTGTATCGGTTCTTTAAAGATTTGAATTACTTAAAAATATAAAGTATGGAATTAGTAAATGTTGGAATAGGTCTTATTTTCTGGATGACGCTGGCTTTTCTGTTACTGGTGTTTATTTTGCGGAAATTTGCCTGGAAACCAATCATGGGTGCGTTAAAAGAACGTGAAGATTCTATCGAAAATGCACTTCACATGGCCGATAAAGCCCGTGAAGAGATGACTCAGCTTCAGGCTAATAACGAACAACTTCTGCGCGAAGCACGTGAAGAACGCGATGCAATGTTGAAAGAAACGCGCCAATTGCGTGATAACATTATTGAAGAAGCAAAACAAAAAGCAAACGCTGAATACAACCGTATTCTCGATTCTGCCCGCGAAAATATACAGTTCGAAAAAATGGCTGCCATCACCGAACTGAAAAATGAAGTTGCTTCATTATCACTTCAGTTTGCTGAAAAACTTCTGCGCGAAGAGCTTTCGGATAAAGCAAAACACGAAGAATATATCCGCAAACACATTAACGAAATAAAGTTTAACTAAGTATCGGCGGAATACGCAACGAAACTTCGATGGAAAACAGTAAAATAAATACCCGATACGCTAAAGCGCTGTTGGACTTAGCTCTTGAACGCGGTTCTTCAGAAGCTGTTTACAGGGATATGCTTCAGGTTTCGCAGCTTTGTATGACAAACCGCGACTTGATGCTCATGCTCGCAAGTCCGGTGATTCGTCCCGATAAAAAGCAAAGCGTGATGAAAGAGATTTTCAAGGATAATACAGATGCTCTTACACTCTCCTTCATGCTTTTAATCATCAAAAAACGCCGCGAAGTTAAACTGGGAGAAATTGCAGCTCAATACATTGAACAATATAAAGAATTCAAAGGGATCAAAACCGCATGTATGATTACTTCTGATTTGGTAAGCGAGGATCTAAAACTTACTGTTACCAATCTTTTGCAACAGCAAACCGGACATCAGATAGAACTCCATACATCCGTTAATGCAGGTTTATTGGGTGGTTTTATTGTTCAGATTGATGATAAACAAATTGACAACAGTCTGAAAAACAAAATTCAGAAGTTGCAAAAAGAGTATAATATCAATATTTACGACAAAAGTTTCTAAGCACGAATTACACTAAAAAATAAGAATAAGCGATATGGCTGAAATAAAACCTGCTGAAGTATCGGCAATCTTACGTCAACAATTAGCCGGCCTCCAGCTCGAAACCGAGATGGAAGAAGTAGGCACTGTGTTGCAGGTGGGCGATGGTATTGCCCGCGTTTACGGCCTGAACAACGCCCAATCGGGTGAGTTAATTGAATTTGTTCAAACCGGAGTACAGGGAATCGTTCTTAACCTCGAAGAAGATAACGTTGGGGTTGTGCTTTTAGGAGAATCAAAAACCATTAAGGAAGGTGATACTGTAAAACGTACCCGCCGTATCGCATCACTGATGGTGGGCGAAGGTATGCTAGGCCGCGTTATCAATACCATTGGAGAGCCAATTGACGGCAAAGGCCCTGTTTCGGGTCAGCTCTACGAAATGCCCTTGGAACGAAAAGCTCCGGGCGTTATCTTCCGGCAACCTGTTGAAGAGCCTCTTCAAACCGGTATTAAGGCTATTGACTCTATGATTCCCATTGGCCGTGGACAGCGTGAATTAATCATTGGCGACCGCCAAACCGGTAAAACTGCAATTGCAATTGATACCATCATCAATCAAAAAGAATTTTTCGAAAAAGGAGAACCTGTTTACTGTATCTATGTAGCCATCGGTCAGAAAGGTTCTACCATCGCAAATATTGTAAAAACACTGGAAGAACATGGCGCAATGCAATACACTATTGTTGTTGCTGCAACTGCTTCATCTCCGGCGGCAATGCAGTTCTATGCTCCGTTTGCAGGTGCTGCTATCGGCGAGTTTTTCCGCGATTCAGGCCGTGCTGCATTGGTAGTATATGACGATTTATCAAAACAGGCCGTATCATACCGCGAAGTTTCATTGTTGCTCCGTCGTCCACCGGGACGTGAAGCGTATCCTGGTGATGTTTTCTATCTGCACTCACGTTTACTTGAACGTGCGGCAAAAATCATCCGTTCCGATGAAATTGCAGCCATGATGAACGATCTTCCGGAATCTATCCGTCCGCTGGTAAAAGGGGGCGGTTCGTTAACAGCCCTTCCGATTATCGAAACACAGGCCGGAGACGTATCCGCTTACATTCCAACTAACGTAATTTCAATTACCGACGGTCAGATCTTCCTCGAAACCAACCTGTTCAACAGTGGTATTCGTCCGGCTATCAACGTAGGTATTTCGGTATCACGTGTTGGAGGTAAAGCACAAATCAAATCGATGAAAAAAGTTGCAGGTACACTGAAGATTGACCAGGCACAGTTCCGCGAGTTGGAAGCTTTCTCAAAATTTGGTTCCGACCTCGATGCAGCCACCAAAGCCGTACTCGATAAAGGTGCCCGTAACGTTGAAATTCTGAAACAACCTCAATATACTCCTATGAAGGTTGAAAATCAGATTGCTATCATCTACTGCGGTACGAAAGGTCTTTTACAGAAAGTTCCGATAAACAAAGTTGTTGACTTTGAAAATTCTTTCCTTCATGAACTTGAAATAAAACATCCTGAAGTATTTACCTCTATCAAAGCAGGTAATCTGTCAGACGAGATTTGTAAAATTCTGGAAGATACAGCAAAAGAACTTGCTGCTCAATACGAACGTAAATAAACCAAACAGGAATATGAATGCTCTGCTTGCAATTCATTGCCTGGCAGGGCATTCAAAAACAAGTTTAGCGTTGCTTTAGAAGCAGGATAAAAACTCAGCTACTATGCCAAACTTAAAAGAAGTCAGAATACGTATTGCCTCGGTGCAATCCACACAGCAGATCACAAGTGCCATGAAAATGGTAAGTGCATCCAAGTTGCGTCGTGCGCAAAACGCAATTCTTACCCTCAGACCCTATGCACGTAAATTGCAAGAAATATTGGGAAATCTGAGCGGTAGCATTGAAAATTCGTCAGCAGCCGTTTTTGCTGAAAAACGCCGTACTGACAAAGTATTGTTGATTGTGATTACATCAAACAAAGGACTTTGCGGAGCTTTTAATGCAAATATTATCAAAACTACTGTTCGCCTGATTCAGGAAAAGTATGCTGAAAATCAGAAGAACGGCACACTTGAACTTATCTGTATCGGAAAAAAAGGTTCCGAATTTTTTAGCCGTCGCAATTACAAAGTTCTGGAACGTCTCGACCATATTTTCGATCACCTTAGTTTTGAACAGGTATCACCTTTGGCAGAACGTTTAATCAGCGACTTTGCCCAAAAGCGTTACGATCATATCGAAGTAATCTACAATCAATTTAAAAACGCTGCTTCGCAGTATGTAACTACGGAGCAATATCTTCCGGTAGTGGCTTCCGAAGCAACCGTAACTACAGTACCTGAAACCGATTATATTTTTGAGCCGGGTAAAGAAGAGATTGTAGGAGAACTCTTGCCCAAAACACTCAAAATCCAGCTCTATAAAGCCCTTTTGGACTCTTTCGCAGCAGAACATGGTGCACGTATGACTGCAATGCATAAAGCTACGGATAACGCTCAGGAATTACTCAAAAATCTGCGTCTGTCTTATAACAAAGCCCGTCAGGCTGCTATCACCAACGAAATTCTCGAAATTGTAAGTGGTGCCGAAGCACTGAAAGGTAATTAAAGAATAAAACACATACTCAAAATATCCGAAAGAGCTGTATGATTAACCTCATTCAGCTCTTTTTGTTTTTTCATCCTTATGTCTAGTTTCCATTGCACTACTAAGGACTGGATATTAGCAATTGAGAAAAAGCTTACAAAAAAAACAGGCTATCAAAATGAATTTGACAGCCTGTTTTTTTGTAATTTATTTTTTGATTAACCAGCCAAAGTAAATTTAATAGGCAGATTAAACTGAACGCGAACCGGTTTTCCTCGTTGTTTACCAGGATTCCAACGAGGCATATTCTGAATAACGCGAATTGCTTCTTCATCGCAACCGCCGCCTATACCACGTAATACACGTACATCTCTTACACGTCCGTCTTTTTCAACAACAAAGGTAACATAAACAGTTCCCTGAATTTGACTTTCGCGAGCCATTTGAGGATATTTTGTATTTTCGCTAAGGTATTTTAAACGTGCTTCTTCACCACCCGGATAGCCCGGCTGATCCTCAACAACAGTGAAGATTTCTGTTTCCTGAGCTTCCGTTTCTTCAACCTGTGTAGGAGCAACGTATGTTTCTATTTGTGTGTTTTCATCTGCTTCCGCATCAATACTTAGATTCGTTTCAACTTCAGTCTTATTGTCCACAATTTCGAGTACTGTGGTAACCTGTTGCTGAGGTGGAGGTGGAGGTGGTGGTGTATTTTGCTGGGTATTCAAAACCGTTTCCTCCATTACTTCAGATTGCTGCCTTGCTCCTATGTCAATGATTTTTGTGTCATAGCTCTTATATTCGAAGGCAAACAATACGAAACCGAGGGTAATTACTAAACCCATTTGAAAAAAAACGGGACTCTTCTTTTCAAGATCCGCTTTTTCAGACTTTTTCTGTTCCATTGTTAATCAATTTAATAATAATTTCTTTCAAAGTGTTCAAGTGTGTTTTGGGTGCTAAGTTACAAAGAAATTCACTTACCTTAGCTTTATATGTTATTTTTTTTGAATACACTATTCATAACTCACAATAAATCAATTATAATTACTTTACAATAGAAAACAGATTTATTATGGTTTGTCATTAATATCCTAACATCTCAACCGGGATATCCTGAACAAATAGCCTTAAGTAAACGCGGCTTTAAAAAAAATATTGCCTTTTCCAGAGAGTTTATGAAATTTTTGATCCTGATAAATATCTGCTTTTTAAATGATTACCAACTAGCTGGCCAATGAAAATCTGATGGGCATTTTTAGCAGAACACGTACTGGTTTTCCTCTTTGTTTCCCAGGTGTCCAGTTAGGCATATTTTGAACCACCCGAATAGCTTCTTCATCGCAACCACTTCCAATTCCTTTTTCAATTTTGATATTCGAAATGCTTCCGTTTTTTTCTATAATGAAAACAACCACCACACTTCCTTGTACTGAGTTAATTTTAGCTGCATTGGGATAAACCAGCCTTGATCTGACGTAATTTATTCTTTCCATATCTCCACCCGGAAAGCTTGGAATCTCTTCTATAACTGTATAGATTTCATTATCGTTCACCTCCTGTTCACTCGTTATTTCAGGATTTCCATATGTTTCAGTTTCCTCAATATCAGTTTCAGAAGATAAATCCAGTTTACCTCCATTTTCTTTGTTATCAATGATTTTAATTATATTCGCTTTCTGCACTTCCACCGGAACATCTGCAGGTGCCTGCATCCTTTCAATCTTAAGGTCTGCTTCTTCGGGGAAAGGGATATCCCCTTTATATTCCGGGAAAATAAGATCATCCGATACCGTTGTTTCATAATTTAACACCGTAAGTACAATGGATAATGATATTACCAGTCCTATTTCGAAAAACAAAAACACTTTGTTTTCTAAATCTGCTTTAGGCGATTTTTTTTGTTCCATAACCAGTGCTTCTTAAACTGATTGTATTTGGATAAAAGAAATGTTATTCAATATTAGATAGTAAGGCTAAGAAACTCTACAATCATAACTATAAAAATGAGCATGAAATACAGGATAATTAACGGTACTTCAACAATGAAATTATATTCAAGGTTTAAAAAACCAGCCTTAGAAACAATTTATTCTTACGGGGATGAAAAAAGCTGTTTAAAAAGCAGAATCACGATTCTAATGCTTCTTAAACAGCCTCTCTATAAGCATGAATACTTATTCGCCAATGTGAGCTATATATTCTTCTGCGCTTAAAAGTTCTCCAACTTGTGAAGGATCGCTTATTTTTACTTTGATGATCCAACCTTCTCCGTAAGGATCTTTGTTGATCAGTTCTGGTGATGATTCAAGACCTGGATTGAATTCAATAACTTCACCTGCAACTGGCATAAACATATCAGAAACTGTTTTTACAGCTTCAATAGTACCAAATGATTCTTCTTTGTCAAGAGTTTCTCCTTCAGTTTCAACTTCAACAAATACGATATCACCTAACTCTTTTTGAGCATATTCGGTAATTCCTACAAAAGCAAATTCGCCTTCTACCTTTAACCATTCATGGTCCTTGGTGTACTTTAAATTTTCTGGTATTTTCATGGATAATATCTATTGATAATGATGTTTTCGGTTTTCAAAATTACAATTTTTTGGATTCCAATTTACGATTTCAGATTTTTCTCTCCGGTATCATATCTTTTCTCTGGATTTCTTATGGAGCCAAAGAGAATCGTACACTGATTCCCGCATTGGTGGTTGAGTTGGGAAATGAATTTGATATGTATGGATTATTGATTACTTTATCGAAAAATGCTCGTAAAGTAAATCGATCACTAACCTGATAATCGGCTGAAGTATTGAGTGATATCACACTTTGCCCGGCTGATATCTGATTCACATTCTGATCTACTCTTCTCAAAATTGTCTTATTTGATCGTATGGAAAAGTCACACTTCAAATTAAGATCACTCTTGATTTTCTTATTACTTCTACCTGAAATTATATTAAATGATACATCTTTAAAGCGATAACCAATCCCAATAATCAGTTCATTGCTGATTACCTCGGTCATTTGGTTATTTACAAAACTGAGCGAAAGGGTACGTGATTTCTTGATTTCGAAATTTGTAAGCAAACTATTTTGCCAGCCTAAATCAATCTTAATCAACGGGCTGAACTGCTCTGTAATCATTACCTGATCTATCTGTTTTTCAGGAATATAGTTTCCGATTAGGTTTTTTATAATCTGATATCCGTTTTCATCGGTTTTGTAGTTGATATTCGTTGCATAGCTTCCAACAGAATACGTTGAACGATACGCATTTGAAATTGTTACTGTTCTGAAAATCTTTTGGATAGCCTTTATTTTAGTCAAGCCGTTGTAGGTAATTTGCCAGTTTGGAATTGGAATTTTCGGGAAGGGATTTAAACCAATGCTTCCTGCATTCCGACCACTGTAGGCTGCAAGAAATGCCGGAATCAAAACTTGTTGTGAAGTAGGGCCGTATCCTTTTGGATATTTCAAGCCTGATATTGTATCCAACTCGTATTCCGGGTTATTCGTAAAATTTGGATTTCCATTAGCCAAACGTTGTGCAACAACAATTCGGTTATCGAGAAATGTTTGGAAAACCTTGTTCGAATTATCTTCATTATCGCCGACAAATGCAGTTGCAATTGTCATATAAGTCATACTGAAACTACCGGTAGTGGTTGGTGAATATGCTTTGAATTCTCCGTTAGCATTGGCTTTGTAGTATTCATTATGATTTTCGGTATAGTTTCTGTTTGCCGTAAGATCAATTTTGAAATCGCGGAATGGTTCAAAGGTAGTTCTGAAGTTAATGGTTGTGGTGTACTTCGTGGCATAAGGAGTATTCAGCAAGGTGTCTTTCGACAGCCATCCGTTTCGTGTTGCTTTTTCGCGAATATCTTCCTGTGATCCAAATACAAATCCAAGACCGGGTGCGTTTTGTGTAAAATTATTTCCAATCACGTCCGGTTCAGGAAAGAATCCGGGTAAAACAGTACCATTGCCTTCGGTGAAGGTGATCTGAGCTGTTTTAAAGCCCATAACAAAGCGGAACAAACCTGAGTAAATCTGTTTGAAATAGTCGGTTTTTTTAACCGAATCCTGTTTTGCATCAAGCCCCTCATCCGTTTTCAGAGTCGACTTTTTTATCTGGGTTCTGCCCCTTTCGTTACTTGCACCTCGTTCTCTGTCTTTTGACGAACCTGATGATTGTACCTGATTTATCTTTTTCAGGAATGGAACTTTGTTGTAGAGATTTGTAAGGTTCAGGGATCCGTTTAACTGTTTATTGTTAGAGTTTTCGATAGTGTTTCCAAGTCTTTTCAAGGTGATGGGTGATCCGGTCCAGCGATATTCACTGCTGTAACGAGCCGAAGCAGAAACCCAGTCGAAGATTGGAATCTTATTAATAGGAATGGTATAGTTAGCTGCAAAGGTTTGAGTAAACATCTGCATACGTCCCATATTCAATATGTTTGTCCAGACAGAATCGCGTTTTTCACGAGTATCTATCCTTCCCTGAGGTTCATCAATGGCAGCATTTGCATTAGCATCATATTCCAATTGTACCGATGTGGCCGGATCATAACGCAACGAATAAATACGTTGCCATTCAAATTTCTTGTAGTAAGTTGGTTCGATGATAATTAAACCCTGACTTTTGTTTCTAAGCTTACTTTCATTGAATTCACGCAACATTTCAGTCCTGAATGACAACAGCTTAGGTGTTAGATGGAAATTGAAATCTTTAATCAAAGCCAAGTACTTTTTATTCAGAAATTTAATTTTTGAAAGTGGTTTATAGTTTTTAGGTTGATTGGAAAAATTATATCCAAATCCACCCCTATATGTTTTCTTTGAGTCGTATTCAATATCAATATTGCGTTTATATATTTCTGAATAAGAGTATGATACATTGAAATTTTCAATATCATACACTCTGTTTTTATCCGAAACACCTGTTCGGTCTTTGCGAACATTAATCAAGTTGATATTTTTACGAGTAACAACATCCTGAACTACGTTTAAAACGGAATCTTTCTGACGATCGGTTTTGTATGTATTGAGATCGTTCGCAAGTTTAACATCTGGATCCATTGGATTGTATTCCGGGTTACTTACCTGACTTGAGTAATCATAATGCAACGGAATACGAATACCTAGTTTTTCTGGCAGGAATTTACCAAGTTCAAGATTTGTGGCAATATCAAAAGAGGTAATATTTTCTTTTTGAGTTTCGTTGATTTTCTTTTCAATACTTCCAAAACCAGCAGTACTGTAAGTTCCCGAAAGCTGAACATCTCCAAGATCGGCAAGCTGTGCTCTTACTCTTGCAGTTGCAGCCCAGCCGGTTTTGTCGTTGAAATCGGTTAATCGCAACTCATTAATCCAGACTTCGGCAGATTTTGGCATCATATCGTCATCATCGCTAACCAGTTGTTTTTTTGGATTTCGCACCCCGATTAAAATGGTTTTCACACTGCTGATACTTGGCGATCCCATAATAGTAACCTTCGCATTACCAATGTATTCGTAATACGGAGTATTCAAACTGATATTGGCATTTCCTCCTCTCATCTTTTCGTTGCGATGTTCCTTGATAGAAACAAGTTTTTCGAGATCAATATTCACATTATTTGCTTCCGGCCAAATTGCATCAGGATTTAAAGCACTGGTGTACCAATCGGTATATGAGAGAGGAATATCATATTCATAAAAGTTTTGTTTAAAATCAGAGCCAACTCTGACGAATAAGTGTAATTCTCCGGCTTTAGGATTATCGTTTGCATTTGCTTTTTCAGCATGAGCATACAGTTTTAAATATTTAAACTGACGGAAATCGAAGTCGGTAGTTTTGTAAATTGCACGAGCATCGCCATCAGCCAGATTTATAAGTCTTAAGCTTAATGATTGCTCATTGAGTTTCTGCAAGTTTGTACTTGCCTGATTTACTTCACGTTCTATTCCGCTTGGAATAACATACGGAACAGGAGTACGTTTGCCATTTTCTTCAATATTTACAGCAGAAACATCAAATGATGTTTGCCCTGCAGGATTTCCGGGGACATAATCGCCCGGCATTAAAAGATCGCTGTTGTATTTTCTCCATTCACCTCTTACCAGTTCAAGCGTTGCAAAACGAAGGGCAATGTTTTCTTCAAAACCTTTAAGGAACATACGCATAAAGCGAATTGACTGGAAATTCTGAATTTTTCCAACTACCTTATCCGGAGTTCGGATTGGCACTTTAAATTGGTACCATTTTACAGTGGTTGTACCCCCATTTTGAAGCTTAACGCCTACTGCTTCGCGAACGTCTGTAATATAATTTTGACCAACCACCATTTTTTGTGGTTTCAAATCAATTATATACTGATAATAATTCTCGGCTTCACTTAAAGTGTTATCTTTATTAATATCTTCAGTATTTGGAAGGGGTGTTGATTGAGTTTGGTAACTCACACCCGAAACCTGTTCCGAAGCAGGCGAATTTCCTTCCGGGTTATTGAAATATTTGTAACGTTCTGCAATTTTTACATTGTTATTATCATAGTCAGGTCCACGAAAATAGTGGTAATTATCAGCAGAAGGGTCATTATCGGCTTTTTGGTATGCAACAGACGATGCACCAAGAGTAGGATCTAATGCAATTCGTTTTATATATGTTGTATCAAAAAATGAACGTTCGTCGTTGGTTGATAATCCATCATAACCAACATCCTGATATTGGCGGGAAGAAACATTATTGTCAAAAGCAAACACGAGTGACTGCAATTTAGGCACACGACCCCATTCTGTGGTATCAACATTTGCTATAGTTGCAGTAGTTGGAAGCCCATTTTCAAAGCTTTTTCTTCCATCGCGTAAAATGTCTTCGGAAATATCTCCAAGATTGATATAGAATTTTCCTCCAGAGGATAATGGATTTCCATTTTGTCCATCTTTCCCAATAAAAGGATCCATTACCCAGAATTCAAGGTATTCTATGTTGGTTGCATCAAAATCGGAAGATTCTATTTTGCGTTGGACACCGCCCCAGCGTGTTTCAGGATTTTTTAGTTTTCCATCTGGTTTTAAACCTGCTGAAAAACCAGGTTCACCGGATACGTCATAATTATATGAACCTCTTTCGTCAGGGTAAAATGCAAGGTTGAATGTAGGCAGATTTGAGGGCTGGCCATTTGGAAGTTCTTTGTTTGGAAATACTTCTGTTTCAAGAACTTCACGTACATAAGGGAGTGATTGATCGTTCTTATCAATATTTGAAGGAGTATATTCGTTCCGATAGAATAATGGATCAATAATATACCAGGCAAGTAACGCACGGTTGTAACCATATTTCAACTTTGTTCCAATTGATGCTTCTGGAAACATTCCAAACTCGGTCTGCCCCTGAGGTGTACTGGCTAATGACCATGCTCCCTGTGTTTTTAAGTCAATCCCAGATTTACTACCTTCAAAATCATCAATATATGTTGTTCCTGCATCTCCAATAGCACTGGAATGACCCGGAATAAAGTGAGCAAATTCACCATAAACATCAATACGTGAAGGTATTTTTGTTGCATAAAATGGTAGTTTATCGAGCATTTTTGTCAACCAACGCGATTCTGTTTGATAAGCCAGATCAATTCCCCAGATAGTATTTGAAATTGGTTCGTCTCCATAGTTAACTTTTTGCGTTAACGGGCTTTGATGAAGGTTTATCAAAGTTGCTCCAATATTGAAATTTTTATTCACTTCGTAATTTGCATGGAAGCCCATCATTCGCTTTGTCATGATGTTAAACATACTGTTACTTTCCATCGAAATGTTTACCGGAGCACCTGAATTTAAGATTCCCTGATTGATAATTCTAACCCTACCTAATGTATAATCAACAGTATAGTCAACATTTTCAGTAAGTAGAATACCTCCGGCAGAAACTTTTACAGAACCTTGAGGAATATTGAATCCACCCAGATTAATTTCGGAACCGGTAGCTGATTTGTAAACACCCTCTAAATAATATTTATCCTTGTCAGGATATTGTTGAGCTTCAGTTTTTGTAAGTGTATAAAGCGAATCAAAACAATATTTGTTGGCAAATTGATCGTCCCCCAAAATAGCTCGTAAATCTTTTCCAAATGGTTCAACCAATGGAAAATATATTCTACCATTGGTGGCTTGAATTAAACCGCCCTGAGTAGCTGCCTGATCCAGAAAATCAAAAACTCCATCTGGGTTAGGGTTCATTTGAGAATCAAGCGTATCTAAGTGAAATAGTCGAATCAATGGAATCCCTTTTTTCGGACCATCATTAAAATAGCCAGTCGGCACTCCATTCTCGTCACCTGCATAAAGAATATTTAAACGAAAATCCTGAGGATTAACCTGATAAGCACCCAATGAATAAACATTTTTCATCATAAGTTTCCACAGTGGACCTCGGGTATTCAGGGTGGTGCTTTTTAACAATTTAACAATTAATGCTTTAGGATCGTTTATTCCCTGATCGGAAAATTCCCCAACCTGATAAATGACAGAGTCCTGACCGATAATATTGTACTGATATGCAACCGCTAATACCTGATCGGAATTGAGTGTTGTGTTAATAGAGATAAAACCTAACTTGCTGTTATAGGTAAATTCAGACGGATTCAACTTACGTGCACTTTCGACCTTTTCAAAATCCTGACCCCCAAAAAAGCCAAGGGAACTTTGTAAATAACTACTTACACTATTGATGTTTCGAACTTGTCCTGTATCAATAAGTTTTGTCAGATTATTTGACTCATTGGAAGGCATACTATATGCAGGATTGCCGATAAGTGCACTTGAATTTGGTTTTACTTCACCCAGGTCGGTAAAAGCCACAATATTACGGTTATTGGTTGTGGGTGCTCCTATGTTTGTAACCCAAACTTCAATTTTGGTAATATTAATGTTTGAACTTACAATTGGAAGTGTTGAAAGAGCTTTATTATACTCATTTCTAAAATGATGACCGATGAAGAAGTGCTTGTTGTCTTCATACTGATCAGCCTTGAAATTGAATGTAGATGTTTGTGCTCCGCCTTGTACGGAAATATTTCTTGACTCTGACTTTTGTTCCGAAAATACACCCGTGATAGTTGTTCTGCCAAATTTTAGCTTGGCTTTTATACCAAACAAGCTTTGACTTCCCTGAATTAATGTACCATTGAGTGGAAGGTTAACATCGCCTGCTTCAAGCAATTGAAGAATTTCATCTTCTTTCCCTTCGTAACGTAGTTTCAACTTATTTTCAAAAGCAAAAGTTGACTCAGTATTGTAATTAGTTTTGAATTCAATTTTATCCCCAATTTTGGCAATTACACTCATCTGGATCTTTTCCTGAAAATCAAAATTAGTTGTACGTCTTTGACTTACATCGAGAGAAGGATCATCGCGACGATTTGAAATGACTCCAAAAATAAGCTCTGCGGAACCTTGAGGGCGAATATCGATGGTGTTACTTCCGAAAATACGGTCAAAGACTTCTCCTCCGATTTTAAGTTGAGGAATAACCCCGCCTCTGCTTCCAATCCCTGAGGCTTTAGAACGTTCACGCCAATAGTTACGAATCGAAATTTGTTCCTGAAGATCACCATATTCATCCATCGTCATCGGATAAGGAGTGCGATAATCCAGGCTTCCGATTTTACTGGTTAAGAGATATTGGTTGTTTGCAGAATCATAAACAACTGTGTTTGTAACATTTGAAGGGTCATTTAAATAAAGGGGACTATTTGTAGGAAAGCCATTGGAAAGATTATTGTTTTGAGGAATTGGAAAACGCAAAGAATCGGGAGGCGTTGTTCCCGGAGTTGCTCCTGATTCATTTGAATGAGCAAAAGGGTTCTGTGGCTTCCCTGACAGTTCAGGAGCAAGAAATAATATGGCAACAAATGAGCTGAGAAAAGTCAGCTTAAGCAGTATATTGATTGATTGCTTCAATAGTCGGAGCTTTTTTAACTTACGTAAATCCATTATCTACAGTTAACTACCAGTAAACTAGAGTATTTTTAATGCTTGCTTGATCAAATTTTCCACGCTTAATTCAGGGGTTGAAGCAAGAATCTTGTCCAATGCCTTTTCTGCCTGTAATCGTACAAAGCCTAACATGACCAAAGCAGATAACGCTTCTTCGCGGTTGGTATTGTATGATTGCGAAGAATTATCCCCTGAAAATGACTCTTTTTTCAGCTTATCTTTCAATTCAATTACTAATCGCTGAGCTGATTTATTTCCAATACCTTTGATTGTTTGCAAAAGCTTCACATTTTCATTAATAATTGCCAGTGCTAAATCATCAGGAGGTAAGGAAGATAAAATCATTCGGGCCGTATTTGCTCCTACACCCGAAACTCCTATTAAAAGGCGGAACAACTTTTGTTCCACTTCGTCATAAAAACCAAAAAGAACATGAGCATCTTCTCTTACAATAAGTTGTGTAAACAGCTTTGCCTGTTGTAATTCTTTTATTTTCTCAAACGTATAAAGAGAAATATGAAGCATATAGCCTACACCATGGCAATCTACCACAACATAAGCAGGGTTCTTCACTGTAAGTTTTCCGTCTATGTAAGCGTACATCTGTTTCTGTCATAAGATTTCGGGAAAATACCCAAAAACATGCAAAGATAAAAAAATTCAGATATTTGGATCAAATTCCATTACTTTGGCTTCGTTTACGTAATTTTGAAAGAAAAAAATGGCTGCTTACAGAATTTATAACACACAGATTGTCAACGAGGGAGACGTTTTTGCAGGAGAAGTTTTTCTTGAAAATGGAATTATTGTAAAGATTCTAAGAGCAGAAAACACCGGGATTTCTTACGCTGGTTATGAGCAAATTGATGCAAGGGGAAAGTTTCTGATACCTGGAGTGATTGATGATCAGGTTCATTTCCGTGAACCCGGGTTAACGCATAAAGGCGACATCGCTTCCGAAAGCAGAGCCGCCGTTGCCGGAGGTGTAACTTCTTTTATGGAAATGCCCAATACAAATCCTCAAACACTAACACAAGAACTTCTCCAACAAAAATACAACAGGGCTTCAGACGTTTCGCTTGCAAACTATTCATTCTATATGGGGGTTTCCAATGAAAATATTTCCGAAGTACTGAAAACCGATCCAAAAAATGTTTGTGGAATCAAAGTATTCATGGGGGCTTCTACGGGAAATATGCTGGTCGATAATCGTGATTCGTTAACTACATTGTTTAAAGAAGCTCCAGTTCTGATTGCAACACATTGTGAAGATGAATCGATTATCAAACAAAACAGTGCACTTTATCGCGAAAAATATGGAGAAGATGTTCCTGTTGAGTTTCATCCTGATATCAGAACTCGTGAAGCATGTTTAAAGTCAAGTTCACTGGCTGTAGAGTTGGCTACTAAATACAACAGTCGTTTGCATTTGCTTCATCTCTCAACTTCGGACGAGCTAAGCTTGCTTGATAATTCCAGACCTGTTGAAGAAAAGCAAATAACTTCAGAGGTTTGCGTTCATCATCTTTGGTTCAGCCGTGAAGATTACAAGCGCAAAGGAACATTTCTGAAGTGGAACCCGGCAGTTAAAGAAATTTCTGACCGAGAAGCACTTTGGGAAGGATTGCTCAACGGAAAACTTGACATTGTTGCAACCGATCATGCACCTCATACCCGGGATGAAAAAAATCAGACATACTTTAAGGCTCCTTCCGGCGGCCCTTTAATACAGCATTCATTGCCTGTAATGCTTGAATGCGTACGCAATGGCAGGCTATCGATAAATCAACTGGTTGAAAAAATGTGCCATCTTCCGGCAATATTGTTCCAGATAGAAAAACGTGGTTTTATCCGTGAAGGTTATTTTGCTGATTTGGTGCTTATTGATACTCAGAATGAATGGACAGTCTCTCAAGAAAATATTTTATACAAGTGTAAATGGTCTCCATTTGAAGGAGATATGTTTCATTCAAAGATTACACATACTTTTGTAAACGGAAATCTCGTTTATCATAACGAAAAAGTTGATGAACAAGCTCGTGGAATGCGCCTTACCTTTAACCGATGAAAAAAACAGATATCTTTTTAGCCATCTTACTCTCAGGGTTGATAATCTTAGCAGGTTGCTCCGGAAAAAACAATTTTCGCACACCTCCCGAAGGAATAATCCCTCATAAAAAAATGGCAAATTTGCTGGCTGATATTCATCTTGCAGAATCGGCATTATCGCAACAGCAATTAACGGATAAAGATTTTAAATACTATACTGCAACCTATTACAGTGTTGTTTTTAAAAAACATCATACAAATCGTAAGCAGTTTGAAGCAAGTATGAAATATTATTCCGAAAATCAGGATGAGATGGGACTTATTTATGATCAGGTAATCGTGATATTAAGCGGAACAGATGCAAATAAGTAAATATTGAGTATCCATTTTATGTAACAAAAAGCCTCTGATAATTTTGATTCAGAGGCTTTTTCATGTGACCCGGAAGGGATTCAAACCCCCGACCTTCAGAACCGGAATCTGACGTTCTATTCAGCTGAACTACCGGGCCAACTCATGCTACAAAGATACAAATATTCACGAATTATGAATTCTTTTCCGTTTTACTTCTCTTCCGGAAAATAGAATACCATATATCCACGATGAGTACTTGAACATTTTGCAGAGAATCTTGTTTTTTATTCAATTCTGAATTTACTGAAAATCAATACGTACCTATATGAAGTCGGACATAGAAATTGCACATGAAATTAAGCTAAAACATATTGCCGAAATTGCTTCCCAACTAGGAATTAAAGAAGAGGATCTCGAGCTTTACGGAAAATATAAAGCAAAACTTCCAATTCATCTAATTGATGAGGAAAAGATGCGAAAGGCAAAACTTATTTTGGTTACTGCAATCACTCCAACTCCAGCCGGGGAAGGGAAAACTACAACATCCATTGGTTTAACGCAAGGGTTAAATAAAATTGGTAAAAAAGCAACTGTAGTATTGCGCGAACCATCTTTAGGTCCGGTTTTTGGAATAAAAGGTGGTGCAACTGGAGGTGGTTATTCCCAGGTTCTTCCAATGGAAGACATCAACCTTCACTTTACTGGCGACCTTGCCGCAGTAGAAAAAGCTCACAACCTGCTTTCTGCCTTAATTGATAATAATATTCAAAATAAAGAAAACAACCTCGGTCTTGACCCAAGAACGATTCGCTGGAAACGTGTAATGGATATGAATGAACGTTCTTTACGTCAGATTGTCATAGGTCTTGGCGGTACTACACAGGGCGTTCCCCGTGAAACAGGATTCGATATTACTGCAGCGTCCGAAGTAATGGCAACTCTTTGTTTGTCAAAAGATTTGAACGACTTAAAAAATAGACTTGGAAATATTTACATTGGTGACACATACAAAGGAGATCCTATTTTTGCCCGCGATTTGAAAGCACAGGGAGCAATGACTGCTCTGCTGAAAGATGCAATCAAACCAAATTTAGTACAAACTCTTGAAGGAACTCCGGCCATTATTCATGGCGGTCCATTTGCAAATATTGCTCAGGGAACAAATACGATTCTGGCAACAAAAATGGGATTAACTTTTTCTGATTATGTGGTTACAGAAGCAGGGTTTGCCTCTGAACTCGGAGCTGAAAAGTTTTTCAATATTAAAAGTCAGTATGGTGGTTTATCAACCAATGCAGTGGTTTTGGTTGCAACAATACGTGCATTGAAATATCACGGAGGTGCTAAATTAAAAGAGCTCAGCCAATCAAATCCTGAAGCATTAAGAGTTGGGTTGGCAAACCTTGATAAACACGTGGAAAACATTCGTTTCTATGGCATTTCTCCGGTTATCGGAATAAATAAATTTTCTACTGATTCGCAGGAAGAAATTGATATTCTGACAGAACATGCTCAAAAGAACGGTTTAAAAATTGCACTGAATGAAAGTTGGGAAAAAGGTGGTGAAGGAGCTATTGAACTTGCGAAAATGGTAGCTGAGTCAGCTGATAAATGTATTTCCTGCTTTAAGCCTTTGTATGATTTTGAACAGGAAATAGAAGACAAGATAGAAATCATTGCTACAAAGATGTATGGAGCCGGAAAAGTTGAATACTCACTTCAGGCCAAAGCCAGCATAAAAAGAATCAAAGAGTTAGGATTAGATAAACTTCCAATCTGTATTGCAAAAACGCAAAAATCAATTTCTGATAATCCAAATTTAAAGGGTCGTCCGCAAGGCTTTATTGTGAAAATCAGAGAAGTAGAGCTGGCTGCCGGAGCAGGATTCATCATTCCGATTGCAGGAACCATCATGCGTATGCCGGGATTGCCCGAAACACCCTCCGCCGAACTGATTGACATTGATAACGAAGGAAATATTAGCGGATTATTTTAATGTTGTTTGTTGTTTTGTAAGAAAAAGCTGCCTTATGAGTTTTATAAAGCAGCTTTCATCTTGTATGTCAACATGATGTAAATTATTTTAATTATTATTTTATCAAAACGTAATTGGAATGATTTAAAGTGTATCTTTGCAGTCCAATTCGAAAACAGAGTGCGGGGTGGAGCAGTGGTAGCTCGTTGGGCTCATAACCCAAAGGTCATAGGTTCGATCCCTGTCCCCGCTACCTACAGAAAGAGAAGTTCATTGAACTTCTCTTTTTTTTATGTCTTTAACTTTTCTCTCTTACATAAACTGAAAGCGGCCAACTTTAAAAAAGTTGGCCGCTTTCAGTTTATGTAAACAATTCAATTACAACCCTAAAGTTTGTTTCCCTTGTTCAAAAACAACATCTTTCGGGATTTTTGCAGATTTCAACTTGTCTAAGTCTTTTTGCAGTTCCGGACGGATTTTTCCTTGTTCTGCAGCATATTTCTGTGCTCCTTCAAAGTCGCCATCGCCTTCTGTTTTCAGCACTTTAGCTGACCATCCATCAATTGCAGTTTTCATTTTTGCAAAGTCAACCTTGTAAGTTCCTTCTGCTGTACGGGTAAATGCACCATTGTCTTCAAAGAAATTGAAACACATCATATTGGCTTGTCCGTGAGCTTCGGCAGCGCCAAAACGTACTGAACGAATTAAGCCAGCCATATAGGTTACGTATGCATCTTCAACAGTAATTCCGGTTAATTCACCTTTTTCAATCAGTTTTTGAACCATGAATAAACCTAAAACATCGGCTTTCGCTTCTTCCCATGTTGAATATTGTGATTTTAATGCTTCACGAATATTGCCTTTTCCGGTAATGGTGTTTTTAATCCCCAGACCATGAGCTACTTCATGGAACATTACATTACTGAAGAATGCATCAAATTTAATGTTCGCACGTTGATCCTTGTCAATCAACATATCCGAAATAGGTTTCAGGATGTTGTCAAATTTTGCCTGCATTGCATTTTTAAGCTGTAAGCGACGTGAACCTTTTTTAAGCTGTACTTTTTCGTCGTTTGGCAGATTGATTGCAATGGTTTTACCTCCGCAGTTTGCATGACCAGCGTAATAAACAATATCATACGCATTCAAATCAGAGTTTGAACCTGGTTTTTCTTTCTTGTATTTTGCGTCAACCGGAAGTTGCTTTTGAAGTTCAGGAAGTTCTTTGAGAAATTTTTCGAGTTTTGCACTCCATTCTTTGTCTTTCACTAAAACAGCACCTTCAAATGCTGTTTTGTAACCATTAAGTTCATCTTCATAATTTTCGATTGGGCCTACAACAAAGTCAATCCCATTCTTTTTCATATCCATCCAGGCCATATCGCTTGAAAAGTAATCATCCGTTAAAACAGCTTCTGACCGAAGTTCCAGATATTTCTTCAAACCCGGATCTTCTGCTAATCCGGCAGCTTGTTTCAATAAATCAGATACTTTCTGAATCTTTTCTTTCCATTCTTCATGATACCAAACTACTTTTAAACTACCATCTTCATTGCGACGAATAACGGTGTACTGGCTGGTTTTATTCGGATCTTTCAATGCTTTGAATTCCGCTTCGGTCATATCCTTTGGATAAAAATTTGATCCTTTTGGCTTTTCAGTATAACCATCAATGAATGATTTATTTTCTCCTAAACGATCCCATGGACCATACTGCATCATTGCAAACTTTTTCGCATCCGGATCTTTAATCGTGTTCAGAAACTCATCTTTGTTGCCAATGGTTTGTTCCCAGTATAAGTCATCCATAATTTGCGCAATATCAATGAAAATGCCAATCATTTTCTTTTCATTTTCAGTGAGTTTGCTCATATCGGTAGTAAGTTTTACTACAGCATATTCATTGATTTTTTCCTGCATAGGGCTAACGGTTTTGGTTGAATCTGTGTTTGATTCTGTACCTTTTTTGTTACCATTGCAACCAGCGAAAAATGCAACTGTAATAGTTAACAGTGCAATACCAAAGGTTTTTTTCATGATTTGAACGATTTAATGTTTTGGATTGCGAAAATAAGAAATGATTTGCAATAGAACGAGAGATAACGCTGAAAACAACGTCAAGAGCAATAAAAAAGCCGGATTGGGGTGTCCGGCTTTTATTGATTAAAATCAATAAATTATGACATGTGTTTCACGTTCAGATAATAGAGAACAATAAATAATGCCGTGAATATTAAGCCCAGAATACCGAATGATAAAGCGAGCATAACGACCTGTGCACCAGCATAAATATAAAAACCCATTTTTTTGAGTTTCCACATTGTGATTGCTCCATAAAGAGAAGCTGCTGCAAGTAAAACTAAGAGGATTAATTTCCACACTGGAAGCTCTGTCATTGCTTCACCAAATCCCGGAATCTCAGCAAGTAATGCTGAAATAGTTCCTGATAACACAAGCAAGAGCAAACTAAATAAAAGATTTAAACCACTTCCAATAAAGGTTAAAATACATAATGCCGTTAGCATTCCTGGCCTTGAAGTGGGTACATTTTCATTTTCCATAATACTGATTTTTAGGTTAATCGTTAATTTCTGCGCTAAGGTATTAAAAAAAATGTTAATCTATAACAGCGTGTTGAGTTTTTTGAATTGTATTACACCCTATAAATTGACAGTCAGTTTATTTGCATTTTAACAATCATTTTATTATGTTTGCATAAAGAAATCTTTATACTCTATAACAATGGAAGAACAAAATCAAAACTTTGCAAATAACCAGCAACAGCCCGGTTATCAACAGCCCCCGCAACCTCAATATCAACAACCCAATCCTAATCAGGTTCCACCAAAAACATGGTTGGTTGAATCGATTTTGGTAACAATATTATGTTGCCTGCCTTTTGGTATTGCCGGAATTGTAAATGCATCAAACGTAGAATCAAGATTTTATGCCGGCGACTATGCTGGTTCGATGAGAGCATCACAAGAAGCAGGAAAATGGACAAAAATCGGCTTTTGGGTAGGATTAAGTGCATCTGTACTTGTTATTATTTTCTATGTACTATTTATTGCGTTTGCTGTTAGTTTAAATGGATTCAGATAGAAGGGAGTACTTTCTTCCCGCTGTAATATTTTCAGGGATTGTTGCTGTGCTTGTTTATTTCTATTTCAGTCCCGACAACAATCCTTTGTTTCCTAAGTGTCCTGTGTATAAATATCTTCATGTAAAATGTCCCGGATGTGGCTCACAGCGAGCTATTCATCATCTTCTTCATTTTGAAATCAGAGAATCATTGATTGACAATCCATTAGTATTAATCTTTCTGCCTTATATTTTATTTGGCTGGTTTCTGGATGTTCCAAAATACAGAGAAAAATATGCATCTCTTCGAAAGAAACTTTATGGAGTAAAAGCAATTTATTTGATATTGACAATAATCATCCTTTTTACCATCCTTAGAAATACTATTTTTGCATAAAATTAAATCCAGTTATGCCTGAGCTACAATGGTATGCCTTATATACAGCCGCCAGAGCTGAAATAAAAGTGTACGAACGACTTGTAAAAGAGGGATTTGAAACATTTCTCCCTTTAAAAAAAGTAGAACGTCAGTGGAGTGATCGTAAAAAAATTATTGATGAGCCTGTTTTTCGTTCATACGTATTTGTGAAAACGATGCCACATCTGTTCTATCAGGTTACCGGGATTCCGGGTGCTGTTTGTTTTGTCCATTTTGAAAAAAAGCCAGCTCCCATTCGCGAAGAGCAGATTGAGATGTTGAAAAAACTAATAAAGTTAAACGCTTCGTTTATCGTTACGCCAAACAAATTTAAACCCGGGCAAAAGGTTAAAGTAATTGAAGGTGTATTTCAGGGATTAAAAGGAGAAGTGGTTTCTGAAAAGCATAAAGAACTCTTTATTATACGGATTGATACCTTGCAATATAATCTTGTACTGCAAATAGAAAATAGCTTCCTTACTCCTGACAAAATTGAAGATTAATCTATTCAAAGGCTCGTATAAACAAAAAAGAGGCTGTTCTGAACAGCCTCTTTTTGTTTATAGAAAGTCATTTATTTTTTCTCTTTCTTTTCTTTGTAATCATTGTTTAAGCCTTCAATTACAGCATTTGTAATGTCCATGCTTTCATCGGCAAACAAAATGCTACTGCTTATTCTCGATTTGGCTAAAATAAGCGTATATCCTTTGCTTTCGTTGAACTTTTTAATGTAGTTTTGAATATTATTAAGTAATTCATTGTTTTTCTCTTCTTTGCGAGCAGCAAGTTTATTTGCTAATTCACTTTCGAGCTGTATTAAGCTGTTTTGTTTTGCTTTGAGCCCTTCTTCACGACGTTTTTGTTCGGCTAACGAAAGTGATGCTCCAATTTTCAGATAGTTTTCATATTCACTTTTAAACAACAAGGTCTTAGTTTGGTATTCATTCTTAAGATTTTCCTCGAATTTATCAAGTGCTGTTTTTGTATCTTTATAATAATCATACTTTTCCATCAATGAGTCACTGTCAATAAATGCAATTGCTCCAATTCCTTTAATTGCAACCGGCTTTTTTGTTTCTGGTACAGAGCCTTTTCCACCGGAAAAATGGAGAAAAAAGAGTACACCTACTGCAATTAATAATACAACATTCAGAATTGTATTCAGGGGAAATGGTCTTTTTTCAGGTTGAAAAACAGGAGTTTGTTCTACTTTTACCTCTTCCATTTCAGGAGTTTGCTGGATTTCTTCGTTTTCGGTCATATTCAGAGTGTTTAATTTCCAAGTTCTGACATAAATCTGATTCGCATGAGTCTGATTTCGTCTTCTGTATATTCATTTTCACCAAGTTCTTTCAAAGCATCTTCGATGGAATCTGATTCTGCTTCACGGAAATAATCAAATATTTCTTCCTGATGATACTGATCCACAAATTCATCAATATAATAGCTCAAATCGAGCTTGGTTCCGGAGGCAACAATACGTTCAATTTCCTGAAGCAGTTCACTGTACTCAAGGTTTTTTGCAACAGAAATGTCTTCCAGAGAGAGTTTACGGTCGATATTCTGAATAATATAAACCTTTAAGCCTGACTTATTCACAACCGATTTAACAACCAGATCCTGAGGACGTTCAATTTCATTTTCGTCCACATACAGTTTAATCAAATCAATAAAAGGCTGACCATATTTTAGTGCTTTTCCCGAACCAACACCGGTGATTTGTTTCAGTTCTTCCATGGTGATTGGATACTGAATTGTCATATCTTCGAGTGATGGATCCTGGAAAATTACAAACGGAGGAATATCTTCTTTGCGTGAAATGTCTTTGCGTAAATCTTTTAGGAGAGAGAAGAGCGTTTTGTCAACGGCATTGGTACGGCCACCTCCCATTGCTGCCATTAAATCTTCTTCATCGTCATGAATAAAGTCATGATCTTTCGGAACAAGAATCTTTTCAGGATTTTTCAGAAATTTATGACCATCATTGGTGATTTTTAAAACACCATAGTTTTCGATATCTTTCACCAATAATCCTTCTATTACAGCCTGACGTATTACCGCGTTCCAGAATCGTTCATCCAAATCTGCACCTACACCATATTGAGGCAGTTTATTTAGTTTCAACGATTTGAGCTGAGTTGAATTTTTGCCGGTTATAATATTTGCAATATGATTTGATTTGAATTGTTGCTTGGCTGCTAAAACGGTTTCCAAAACGAGAACCATTTGATCGGTTGCCTGAACTTTTTCTTTCGGATGCAAGCAGTTATCGCAATTTCCACAAGCATCTGATTCGTAATGTTCTCCAAAATAATGAAGTAATACAATACGACGACAGAGTGATGACTCGGCATAGGAAACCGTTTCGTTCATCAACTGTAGTGCTATTTCCTGCTCTGCAACGGGTTTGTCTTTGTTAAACTTTTCGAGTTTCAGTATATCATCTTCACTATAAAATGCTACGCAACGTCCTTCCCCGCCATCGCGACCGCCGCGACCCGTTTCCTGATAGTAGCCTTCGAGGCTCTTGGGCATATCATAGTGAATTACAAAGCGAACATCCGGCTTATCAATGCCCATGCCAAATGCAATGGTTGCTACAATAACATCCACTTCTTCCATCAGGAATTTATCTTGATTTTCGGAACGTGTATTTGCATCCATACCCGCATGATAAGGCAATGCACGGATCCCATTAACCTGAAGAAGTTCTGCAATCTCTTCCACTTTTTTACGGCTCATGCAATAGATGATTCCCGATTTTCCCATGTGAGATTTTACAAACTTGATGATTTCGCGATTAACATCTTTCGTTTTAGGCCTTACTTCATAATAGAGGTTTGGACGATTAAACGACGCGACGAAAACCTGAGCATTCATCATTCCAAGATTCTTTTGGATATCCTGTTGTACTTTCGGCGTTGCCGTTGCCGTTAAAGCAATTGCCGGAACTTTTTTCCCAATTGCTTCAATGATTGGACGCAATCTGCGATACTCCGGACGGAAGTCATGCCCCCATTCAGAAATACAATGTGCTTCATCAATCGCGTAAAAAGATATATTTATCTCTTTGAGAAACTCTATGTTCTCTTCCTTTGTCAAGGATTCCGGTGCTACATAAAGCAGTTTGGTTTTGCCCGAAACAAGGTCGTCTTTTACCTGTTTAATCTCATTCTTGTTGAGTGAAGAATTGAGAAAGTGAGCTAATCCCAGCTCAGAACCGAAGTTTCTGACTGCGTCAACCTGATTTTTCATTAGCGAAATCAGTGGCGATATAATGATCGCAGTCCCTTCGCTAATAATTGCAGGTAATTGATAGCACAAGGATTTTCCTCCGCCGGTTGGCATAATCACAAATGCATCGTTTCCTTCTAAAACCGCACGGATTACGGCTTCCTGATTTCCTTTGAATTTATCAAATCCAAAGATTTTTTTTAGATGCTGATGCAGAATTTCACTGTCCGTTCTCGCCATATCTGTCCCCTATTTAAAAATGCTCTATTTTTGTACTGTAAATGTAGTCATAGAAATTCAAAAGGCCGCAAATTTAACCAAATAATTTTTTCACATTGAAATCCTTAGAAGAAATTAAAAGTATTGCCCTTAGAGCAGTTATTCAAGAGTCAACTGCCATTGCAAATTTAATTCATTTCATCGACAATGAGTTTGCAATGTGTGTAGAAAAAATTTTTTCTTCACAGGGGAGGGTTGTTATTACCGGAATTGGGAAAAGCGCAAACATAGCTCTAAAGATAGTTTCCACCCTGAATTCAACAGGTACTCCTGCTATTTTCATGCATGCAGCAGATGCAATACATGGTGATTTAGGGATTATTCAAAAAGAAGATGTAATCATTTGCATTTCGAAAAGTGGAGATACTCCGGAAATTAAAGTTCTGGTTCCTCTCCTGAAAGCTATGGGAAGTACATTAATAGCCATGGTTGGAAACATGAATTCTTTTTTGGCAGGCCAAGCCGATTTACGAATAAATTGCACGGTAGAATCAGAAGCTTGCCCGAACAATCTGGCTCCCACTTCGAGTACTACAGCTCAGTTAGTAATGGGCGATGCTTTGGCTGTAGCATTACTCGAATGTCGTGAATTCACAGCTCAGGACTTTGCTCGTTACCATCCTGGTGGAGCTTTGGGCAAAAAACTTTATCTGAAAGTTGGTGATTTATCGGCAAGTAATGAGCTTCCGAAAGTGAAACCCACAGATACACTGCGTGATGCAATTCTCGAAATCAGCTCCAAACGTCTAGGAGTTGCTGCTGTAGTTGAAAACGAAACATTATTGGGTATAATTACCGATGGTGATTTACGCCGTTTACTAATGCGAACTGAAAACATTGAAAATCTGCTTGCAAAAGATGCAATGTCGGCAAATCCGAAAACCATTCAAAAAGATGAGCTTGCCGTAAATGCACTGAACCTGATGCGACAAAATAAAATTACGCAATTGCTGGTAGTGGATAAGAAAAACCGTTATACGGGCGTTATTCACATGCACGACATTTTACGTGAAGGAATTATATAGTTTTGATTATGAGCAAAATTCAGGATTTTAACGAATACAGAACTAAAATGAATGAACGCATTTTGGCGGCTAATAATAAAACGATCAAACGAATATTCAATGCCGATACAAATGCATATATGCCCGGCGCTCTGGATGTTAAAACGAAAGAGTTACTGGGACTGGTGTCTTCATTGGTATTACGTTGTGATGATTGTGTTCGTTACCATCTGATTAAATGTTTCGAGAACGGAGTTACAGGCGAAGAACTTTTTGAAACACTGGCCATTGCCAATCTGGTGGGCGGAACAATTGTAATTCCACATACACGCAGAGCAGTTGAATTCTGGGATGAACTTACCAATGAGGAAGCAAAATGATTCTACGAACAGAAAATATTATAAAAAAATACAAGAACCGTACCGTTGTAAAAGGGGTTTCGATTCAAGTGGAACAAGGTGAGATTGTTGGACTTTTGGGGCCGAATGGTGCCGGAAAAACCACCTCTTTTTATATGATGGTTGGCCTGATAAAACCTCTTACAGGTAAAATTTATCTCGATCAGATTGATATTACCGAAATGCCGATGTACAAACGTGCTCAGCTCGGGGTAGGTTATCTCGCTCAGGAAGCTTCGGTTTTCCGTACATTAAGTGTGGAAGATAATATTCGTGCAGTGCTTGAATTCACGAAACTGTCGAAAAAAGAACAGGAAGAAAAACTTGAGTCACTGATTGCAGAATTTGGATTGAGTCATATTCGTAAAAGCAAAGGAATTCAGCTTTCGGGAGGAGAACGTCGTCGTACCGAAATTGCACGTGCGTTGGCCGTTGATCCAAAATTTATTCTTTTGGATGAGCCATTTGCAGGTGTTGATCCGATTGCAGTAGAAGATATCCAGGCAATTGTACGTAAATTAAAAGAAAAGAATATTGGTGTTTTAATTACCGACCATAATGTTCATGAAACACTTACTATTACTGACCGTGCTTACCTTTTGTTTGCCGGCTCTATCCTGAAATCAGGCACAGCTCAGGAACTGGCTGATGACGAACAGGTTCGTAAAGTTTATCTGGGGAAGAATTTCGAATTGAGGTAAAAAGATAATTGTTATTCGTTTTTCATGGAAATCATCACCAACCGGATTTCATCATAACTAAAATCTTCCGGAAGTATGGTTTTTAAATCTTTTAGTCCGGTAAATTCTGTTTCGTTGACCGTAGATTTTATGATATTAATTTTCTTAGGATCAATAAGTTGATCAATGTTTATTTCTCCCTTTTGAAGATAAGGAACCAAGTGTTTTATGATTGTTTCCTGCGTAAGGGCTCTTTCCTGAGCGACCTCTGCAACTGATTTCCCTTGCTGAAACATCGAGTATGAGATTTCGGATGTTGAAGGCCCTTTTTCTTTTTTGGGTTTATGCGAAGGAGTTGAAATATCAATATAATCAGCTTCGTCGTCATCCGGTTTTTTCCGGTTTTTTTTCTTTTTGTTCCCTTTTTCGAGCTTTTCAAATTGTTTTTCAAGGATTATCAGTTCCCTGATTTTTTCATGACGGCCTTCTACCTGAGCAGCAAAAATAAGCTTGTCTTTCGAAATTTCCTCATTGTTGAAGTTCGCTACCGCCAACATCACATTCCGGCGAAGTTTTACCAGAAAAGAATAAAGCAGTGTTTCAAAATCCTGAACTTCTTTCTGATAAGTTTTTACGCGTTTATCCGCTAATACTCTTGCCAGATGGCGAAATATTTCATTATCCGTTTCCAGAATCTTTTCATCGAAATATCTCTGTGCAGCTTTTAGTCGTTCTGTCAGTAATTTGCGCGAATCTTCACTGTTCTGGCAGAAAATATATGTAATCTGGTTCTGGAATTTAGAACCAACTGTTTCCAACTCTTTGAGCTGATTAATAATATCTAAAGCCCACTGACGATATTTCAGTTTTGCCGTTTTTGCTTCTTCATCTTCGGAATTGTAAGTAAAATCCTGCGTATGCTTAATCAAATCTGTAAATGAAAAGCTATCACAAATCATTCGCAACGAATATTGATCCTTCTCTGCTTTAAGAATTTGTTGCAGTTCATCAACCTCCTTTTTACTTTGGCTATATGCACATATCTGGTTATCAACCTGTAACTTGTGTTTCTGTATAGAAGAGGTTAACACAAGTCCGTCAAGACTTCTCAACCTTGATAATGCAACATAAATCTGACCGGGAGCAAATGCTTCGTTCACGTCAATGGTTGCTCTGTCGAAAGTTAATCCCTGACTTTTATGAACAGTGATAGCCCAGGCAAGTCGCAGGGGATACTGCGAAAATGTTCCGATCACATTTTCTTCTATCAGTTGAGTTTCTTCATTCAGTTCATACCGGACATTTTCCCAGATGTATCGTTCTACAATTACTTTCTCATATTCGCCAGTGCTTACTTCAATTTCTTCATCCGTTAAGGAAGCTATTTCACCGATTTTTCCATTGAAAAAACGGCGTTCACCTGTTGGGTCATTTTTGATAAACATTACCTGAGCTCCCACTTTGAGCTCCATTTCAAACTCAATTGGGAAGAGATATTCAGGAAAATCGCCAGTTACAAGTGCTTGATAACGGTACGATTTTCCGGATAAAAGATTTAGTTCTTCGCTATTGCGTTGACTGGCTTTTGCGTTGTGAGTAGTGAGATTGATAAACTTATCTTTCGGATCAGGACGAAAGCCGGGGTGATAAAACTTCTGCAATAATTCCGAATCAGATGATTCTAATGTATTGTTTCTAAGGTTATTGAGCAATCGAATAAAAACAGGATCCTCCTGTCGATAGATTTTATCCAGTTCTATGTAAATGGGTCTGTTTTCGCGTAATACTTTAGCATCGAAGAAAAACTGACTGGGATAATATTCGCGCAATACTCTCCATTCGTCTTCTTTCACAACTGGAGGCAACTGATACATATCACCAATAAACAGAACCTGAACACCGCCAAAAGGTTGCGTACGATTTCGGCGGATATGGCGCATGATTACATCTATAGCATCCAGTAAATCAGCGCGAAGCATACTTACTTCATCAATAATCAACAATTCCAGACTACGAATAGTTTTACGTTTGGCATCTCTGATCTGAATGTTTCGGATTAACGAAACCGGATCGTTGAGTTTGAATGCAAGAGTTGGATCAGGGGTGCGCACTTCCGGTACAAAACTTCCGAACGGAAGTTGGAAAAACGAATGCAGAGTAACTCCTCCTGCATTGATTGCAGCGATCCCTGTAGGTGCTGTAATCACCACATTTTTATATGTTTGCTTAACGATATTTCGCAAAAAGGTAGTCTTTCCCGTTCCGGCCTTACCTGTAAGAAAAATATTACAGGATGTATGCTGAATATATTCCCGGGCCAGTTGAGCCGGAGTAGAAATCTGATTTTCTTCGTTCATTCCGTTTTATTAAAAATAAGTAAGGATTACTAAGCTTCCTGCATCAATGCATAGTATTCGTAATCTTTCAGTACGGTATGCAAAAGATCAAAATCAGAAAGTTTTGTCTGAATACCGGTTTTTTGTTTGATATAATCTGCCATTTTCAACGTAAGTTCAGGATCATAGGTACTCATTCGCTTGTACAAAACTTTTTTAAGCAGTTGAATATCCTGATCGTTTAAAGCTACAACCTCACTGAAAACAGGCACATACTCTGTATTTTGCTGAACCGGAACCAGTTCGGTAAGCGAGGTTCTTTTTTTCAGTTTTACAACAGTTGTTCCGGCTACAATATCGCCCAGTCGCTGTGAATTCTTTGTAAATGAAATCAAAATTACGGCCAAACAACCAAACCCAATCATAAAATCGACCAGAATAAATGCCCAGCGTAATAAATAGGCTGAAACGGAAGGAGTTGTGCCATCAAGTTTCATTACCCTGATTTTCAAAGCAATCTTTCCAATACTCTGACCATTGAAAAATATCTCAAAGATCAGATAATAAAAAATTACCGGCAGATACATCAATATGTAAACAATAGATTTGGAAATATCATCATTTATGGATGATAGAACAGCCAAAATCACTAAAGCCCATACAACGAATAACGCAAAATCAATTAAAAAGGCTAATATTCTGTTTCCTACACCGGCCACTTCATACTGTACCGAAACATTTTGACTGGTTAATATATCGAGATTAGACATAAAACGAATATTTATTTTTCTGAAAATAAGTCTATTAGATCAAGTTTTCAAGTATATTAATAATCAAAACAGAAAGAATAATTAAAAATTCTTTGAGGATTGATGTATATAGGCAAAAATAAATATATTTGCTTAGAAAAACAAAAAGTCCCAAAAGTATTCACATTATTATCAGTAAACCTTCTCATAAACTATTGTAAATGAAACACCCATATAATAATAGCGTATATAAACACGAATGTATAGAATAGGAGTGTTTCATCCACAAAATTTAAAGACACAACATAAATTCAATAAAACACTTATAATCAAAACTATATATATTCTGTACGGATGAAAGAAGCAGCTTTTACGCGTAAAAATGTTGACAAGTGGAAAGAGATGGAGAGTTCGGTAAAAAAAAATCCTGATGAGCTTGCTTCCCAGCTTATTGAACTTACCGATGATTTATCCTATGCCCGAACATTCTATTCAGGTTCGAAAACAGAATCATACCTGAATCAATTGGCGTCGCATAAGTTTATGAAACTTTACAAAAACCGTAAGCTTAATCGCAACCGTTTTTTAAAGTTCTGGGGGATGGAAATTCCCTTGCTCATTTCGGAACACAAGAATAAAATACGGCTTGCACTACTTGTTTTTCTGGTAGGAATGTTTGTCGGAGTTATTTCAGCAATATTTGATGATACCTATGTAAGACTCATCCTGACTGATTCGTATGTAAATCAAACCATTGAAAATATTGAGAAGGGAGATCCAATGGCAATATACAAGGGTGGTAGTGCGTCCTATTTTTTTCTGGCGATTACCCTCAATAACATCAAGGTTGCCATTTCCGCGTTTGTGTTGGGTCTCCTTTTTTCGATCGGATCATCCTGGATTATGTTTTTCAATGGAGTGATGCTGGGTGCATTTCAGTACTTTTTCTTTCAAAAAGGCTTATTGGCTATTTCCATTCTTTCAATATGGATACATGGAACCTTTGAAATTACATCCATTATTATAGCCGGAGGCGCTGGGATAATATTGGGAAACAGCATTTTATTTCCAAAATCCTATCCTCGAATGCATTCCCTTAAAAAAGGAGCAGTGGACGGAATAAAAATTATAACCTCACTTGTTCCGATATTTATTATTGCCGGTTTTCTGGAAAGTTTTGTTACCCGCCATACGGATATGAATCCGGCAATCAGCATTTCAATCATCTTAATTTCACTGGCAATTGTCATCTTTTACTTTATCATGCTGCCACGTGAACTTTCCGGAAGATTAAACAACCAAATAATAAAAAAATAAAGAATATGGAAAACTGGATTAACCTGCGCCAGGAGCGCGACTTTGGCGAAAAATTTAATGCAACGTTTACGTTTATTCGCCAGAATTATAAAAATTTATTAATAATGCTTAGCCTTATGGGGCTTCCTGTAATGCTTTTAAATGGCATAATCTCTCTATCCTACAGCAATTCTTTAAGAGAAATGATGGTAAATAAGGATACTCAGTTCTTGTTTTTATATTTTTTTGTTATGATTTTATTGATATTGGTGTCGTATAGCTGGCTAAACCTGATTGTTTATACGTTTATTCATAATTACTCTCAAAACATACCCTTTACCTTAGAATCCATTTTTAAGCATTCTATTAAGAAGTTCTTAGCTATATTGGCCACTAACTTTTTTTCCTTTTTGTTTATCATATTGGGTTATGTTATCTCCGTTATTATAATTTCCTTTATTTTTTCAGTATTCATAAAATCCATTATTGGAATAATACTATTTGTTCTAACGCTTATTTTTATCTTTTTACTGTTTTTTACATTCTTTAGTATGGTAAACCCAGTTCTAATTTTTGATCAATTATCTGTTTGGGAATCTTTTTCACGAGGATTTTTACTCCTTAAGGATAAGTTTTTTAAAACATTTGGATATATCACTGTCTCTATTTTAATAATTTTTATTATGTTACTTGTTTTTTCATTACCCCTTATGATTTACAATCAGGAAATGAAATACTCAGTTGTAAATGAGGTTACAATAGGTTACATAATAGCATCATTGCTGAGTCAAATTGGTATTACATATATTTATCCGGTCTTCTATATTATTCTTTCATTTCAATATTTTAACCTTGTTGAAGGTCATGAAAGCACTGGCTTAAAATTGGAAATAGATTCTTTAATAGAACGTCAATCTTCAGAAAACAAAGGCAATGAAGGAGAATATTAGAAAATATCTTTTACTCTCTCTCTTTTTAATACTTGCTTCGCTGGTTTTACAGGGAAACGAACGTGTATTGCCCCGCGACAATACACCACTGAAACTACGCGCACCGCAGGAACGCAAAATTGAAGAATACCGGCACGACAGCAATTTTCGTTACACTCGTAAAAGGGTAAATTTCTCAGTATGGGATCGTTTTAAGTTCTGGCTGGCAGAAAAACTGGCTGGATTGTTTCAATTTGTAGGCAATGCAGGTTGGATTGAACTTGTAATTCTACTTGTAATTACACTTACAATTGTGTTTTTAATCCTAAAGATGAGCGGTTTGAATTTAAATACGCTCTTTTCGGCAACCCCAAAATCAATTACTACTGATTATATCGTCGAGGGTGAAAATCTTGCCGTGATGGATTTGCCATCATTGATTGAAGAGGCAGAAACAAACAAAAATTACCGTCTGGCAATCCGGTACAACTATTTACATACGCTCAAACAACTCGCTATTGCCGGTATTTTGGAACTGAAGGATGAAAAACTAAACAGGCAATATCTGTTTGAACTCACTAGCGAAAATATGCGCTCCGATTTTTCGACACTTCTGAACCGTTTCGAATATGTTTGGTATGGCGGGTTTGCTCCTGATGCCACTCAATATCAACGGATACGTAATGATTTTCAATCATTTCAAAACAATCTGAACGCATGAAAAAATACAAACTTCCGATCTTGTTTCTGAGTTTTGTGGTTGTGATCTGGATTGTTGTTGAAGTTTTGCGTCCGCAACCTCTGAACTGGAATCCTACCTTTGTCAACATCGATAAAAACCCTTATGGAACTTATATTGTGTACGAAAATCTGGAAAGCATTTTTCCGGATCAGAAGAAAGAGGTTGTCCGTAAACCTATTTATAATAGTCTTGAAGGAAAAACTTCTGAAGCTTACAATTATATATCCATTTGCAATGAATACAGCATGGATAATGCTGACTGGAAACGATTAAAATTGTTTCTGAACTATGGAAACTGTGCGTTTATTGCTGCCGAGCACTTTAGTAATATACTGGCTGATTCGGTAGGCTTTGACCTGAATTCTCTCTTTTCGGATGTAATAAAAGCGGATACTGTTTACCGGTTTACCCATCCGGCTCTAAAAAATCAACTATACCCTATTCACTCGTTCGGACGGGGTTATTTTGTAGTAGAAGATTCTGCCAAACAGATTCATAGCATAATGGAAAACAGAGCTGGAAAGCCTGTTCTTATCTGTGTTAAAGTTGGCAGAGGGTCTCTTTATCTCTGTTCGCTTCCGTATATGTTCACCAATCTGGAAATACTTGAAAATGGAAGAAAAGCAGCTGCCTTTAAAGCATTATCCTATCTGCCTGCTGAATTTCCGGTTGTATGGGACGAATATCAAACACAGGGATCGCTTCAGGAAGACAATATACTCAGGGTATTTCATAACAAAGCACCGCTCCGGCTGGCTCTTTTTACTGCATTATTAGCTCTGCTAACTATTTTTGTGGTTGGAACCCGAAGAAAAGTTCGTATGCAAAAGTTAATCACTCCTTTGAAAAACAGTTCGCTCGACTTTATTCGTGTAGTGGCCTTACTGCATCAGCAACAAAAGAATTATGCCGACATTTCACGAAAAAAAGCCACCTACTTCTACGAACGTATTCGTAGCAACTATTACCTTTCCACTCATAACAGAAACGCGGGATTCTGCAAAGCTCTTTCCGAAAAATCGGGAATACCACCCGAAGAGATTGAAAAGCTTGTGGCGATAACTTCCGAAGCTCTCGAAAATCCCCCCAATTCTGAAACATTTATGATACGTGTTAACCGCACCATCGAAGAATTTTATTCAAAAACAAAGCTTAAACTCTGATAATATGATAACAAACGACTCCTCTCCAGAATTTGAATCAAGATTAGATTTTGGCGATATGCAACAAAATATCAATGCAGTGAAGACCGAGCTTGCCAAAGGTATCATCGGACAGGAACTAACCATTGAATTATTGCTTACAGCCTTATTGGCTGATGGTCATGTGCTGATTGAAGGCGTTCCCGGCATTGCCAAAACGCTTACTGCCAAAATGCTGGCCAAAACAATCTCTGCTGATTTTTCCAGAATACAGTTTACTCCCGATTTAATGCCTTCGGATGTGCTGGGAACCTCCATCTTTCATCCGGCTGCGGGTAAATTTGAGTTTAAGCAGGGACCTGTATTCTCGAACATCATTCTGATTGACGAAATAAACCGTGCTCCGGCAAAAACTCAGTCGGCATTATTCGAAGTTATGGAAGAACGTCAGGTTAGTTACGACGGTATTACCTACCCTATGCGCTTCCCTTTTGTGGTGATGGCAACCCAAAATCCGGTAGATCATGAAGGTACTTACCGTTTGCCCGAAGCTCAGCTCGACCGTTTTATGTTCAAACTCGAAGTGGGTTATCCTTCTGCTACCGAAGAAGTGAAAATTCTTGATATTCATAACAGCGATACCTTTGACCCGGTTTCAAATGTAAACCCAGCCCTCACTCCCGAACAGATTGCAAGCTATCGTTCACTCATCAGTCAGATACACGTAGAAGAAAAAATCAAGGAATATATTGTAAACATTGTTTCAGCCACCCGTAATCATCCGTTCCTTTACCTCGGAGCTTCTCCTCGCGCATCCATTGCCCTGCTCAATGCATCCAAAGCTCTGGCTGCATTGCGTGGAAAAGATTTTGTGGTTCCCGAAGAGATTCAGGAGCTGGCTTTGCCTGTACTGCGTCACCGTATTATTCTTTCTCCCGAAAAAGAAATGGAAGGATTGTCCAATGATGAAGTTATCCGTCAGATTATCCGAAAAATAGAAGTACCCAGATAGTGAAAAATTTCAGGAATTTCTTTTTTACACAAAGGTTTTACTACCTTATCTGGGGAAGCGTGGTGCTCTTCTTACTTTCGCTGCCTCTTCCCTGGCTTTTGCTTCCGGCAAAGCTCGGAGCACTGAGCATCTGGGTATGCGTATTTGCCGAAGTAGCCATACTCTGGAAACAGAAAAATGGGATTGTAGGCGAACGAAACGTGCCTGAACGATTTTCAAATGGCGATGAAAATCCTGTAAAAATTGTTCTCGAAAACCAATATCCGTTTACAGCCAATATTGAGGTTCTCGAAGAATATCCCGAACAGTTTCAGATTCGCGATCAGGTGATTACTCTTTCTATTCCACGTGGAGAAACCCGCACAATCAACTACCAGCTTCGTCCCGTGAAACGTGGGGAATATCATTTTGGTGCAGTGAATATTTTTGTAATGGGTATATTAGGACTCATAAGCCGTAGGTATAAATTTTCTGAAGGAGACATGGTGCCGGTATATCCTTCTTTTTTACAGATGAGGCAATATGAACTAATGGCTATTTCGAACCGATTGACCGAAATTGGGGTAAAGAAACTCCGCAAACTAGGGATGAGCAGCGAATTTGAACAAATTCGTCCGTACGTACAGGGTGATGACCCCCGGAAAGTAAACTGGAGTGCAACTGCACGCCGTAATGAGCTGATGATAAATAATTTTCAGGATGAACGCTCACAACAGGTTTACTGCCTTATTGATAAAGGTCGTGTAATGCAGATGCCATTCAACGGAATGAGTCTTTTAGATTACGCCATCAATGCCTCGCTGGTAATTTCCAATACGGCTTTGCTTAAAGGTGATAAGGCTGGAATTATTACTTTTTCGAACCAGATTGGTAACATCTTACCTGCCGACCGTAAACTTACGCACATTCGTAAAATTCAGGAAATACTCTATAATCAGAAAACACTTTACAAAGAGAGCGATTTCGAACTGCTCTATTCCACGCTTAAACATAAAATAAACCAACGTAGCCTGGTTGAACTGCACCCCAAAAGTTAGACAAAAAACTTTTGGGGTATTTTTATGTCAACAACAAGGAAAAATCGAAAGCATAGCCTTTCAGAGAAATTAAAAGTAGTAGAATTGTATCATTCAGGCTTTGGTAGCAGTACTATAGGCAATAAACTTGGAATTCATCGCAGTATAGTAAACAACTGGATACGTATTTTTCGAAAATAGCGAAATAAGCCGGGTGATTGATTCTACCCCGAAAAATGTGGAAGATATCTACGTAAAAACGATTGCCGAAAAGTTTATGACCGGGAAACGACTGATTGTTAAAGAACTTAGTAAATATGGCATTCAAACAGTATTGGCTCAGCCCGAAAATATCACGGTTGGAGTAATCAATAAATACCTCGAACTGAAAGCAAGAGGAAGTATATAGAGAATACAGAAGTTAGCTTTGTTGCACCGGAATGGATTAAGTAAAACGTGAAAAGAATCCCAAAAGCGGCCGAAGACACTTTTAAACCACCCTTCATCTGTTTATTTTATACTGCTTCCAAAATACGGCTGAATAAACCCGATATAGATTAATCCTCTGTATATAAAAATGTAGCAAATGAAATATTCAATTCCAGTTTTTTGGAAATTAATAAATTTTAAAAGGGGCTATTCAGAAAGTTTTATTTTTTGGATAGCCCCCTGGTTTTCAATAAACTTAGCTTTGTGGTCTGACTTGTTTTTTCTTAGAAAACAATTTCCAAAATTTAGAATAGGTAGATGGAGGTTTAAGTAGTTTATCCGAAAACAGGATATTAATACTTATTCCTAACAAAATTGAAAAACAAGTTAACGGAACAATTGAATTTGAATTAAAACTAATTATGGTAAGGCATAAGAAGAATATGAATCCAAATAGCTTTTGAATGAATTGTTTCATGATATGATATTTGATTTTATAAATTCGAAACCATAAATTTACGTAAATTTCAATTAAATATACATACAAAATAATAGTCAATATTTTCTAAATTAACTTTTTAACTACTATTTTTCACTAAACATAATAAGTAGGCTTGGCTTAACATAATAAGCTCAACCCCCTAATTCCAGTTGATTTTTAACCAGTTCATAATACTTTCCTTTTAGCTGTGTTAATTCAGTGTGAGATCCCTGTTCTACAATTTTCCCTTTTTCCAGCACAATAATTTGGTCGGCATTTTTCACGGTACTTAGCCTGTGAGCTACAATTATTACGGTTTTTCCTTTAAAAAAGTCGTTTAGGTTTTCCATAATTGTGCGTTCATTGTTTGCATCGAGGGCATTGGTAGCTTCATCAAAAAAAAGGAATTCAGGGTTTTTATATACTGTTTAAATTGTATAACTTCATTTATATGTAATCTTATTGTTTTAAATACTCTGCTTAAGTTCCTTAAAAGTTTTTTTAAGTTTAAGATATACCTCTTTATCTCCATCGAGTATATTTATCATCTTATCAAAGTAATATTTGATATTAGAATTTTCTATAAACAAGATTTTTTTATAGTAATCATCTAATGATTCAGCATAGATAGACTTTCGTGTGATCTCTACGCCGTTTCGTTTTATCGGTTGATAATTGGGAACAAATAAACCAGATATAATCGTATCATATTTTGCTTTCCATACGCTAAGTACTCCTGTCTTGAATTTACAGTTTTATTATTTCAATTCAATATAATATTTTTTAAATTTCAAATACGTATCCATATCGGTATCTAAAATATTGATATAAGCATCAAAATAAAATATATGTTCACGAGTATTTTCTTTATACAACACTTTTTTATAGTACTCAAATAAAGGTTCAGCACATATTAATTTACGATTATTTTCAATAAAGATTTTTCTATAATGGCTATATTCAGGCACAAAAATTCCAGAATCTTTGTCTTGAATGCGAAATTTTAAAACAGAGAACACTGAGGATTTAAATTCTAAAGTTTGATAATCTAAATATAAACCGCACTTGTTCGGCAGTATTCTTCCTTCATTTACTTGTAAAATTAACAAAGGAGTGATGTTTAACATAGAGTCTTTTTTTAAGGATAAGGATTGTGCATAATGATGCAGAACGATATCATAACCTTGAGCTCCATAAAAATTATCAGCCCCAATCTCTTTTTCACCAGGCAACCCACTTGTTAACATCATGTTGAGTAAAAACGCCATATTAGTACTATCGATTTTTTTGATTGTATCTCCATACATTGTGTAACTTCCTTTTTTTTGGCGAAAATACTGATCATTTTTATCTAACATACTGATTTTAGTTCTTAAAGCAGTATCAACATAAATTATTTGGTTATTGGTTTCCATAAACCTTTTCCACCTAGGATGTTTGTGCATAGGTTCAAAAACCTTTAGCCCGTTAATATATTCGTTCTCGAAATTTTTCTTTTTTGCAAGTTCCATCAATACAAAAAAAGTATCCACCCGATTTAGCTCCTGCGCTAATAACATGGAGTTATAAATATCCTTGGCAAAATTTCCGTCGGATTTGAGTAAAAGATTATAATATAAATTTAAAGCATCTTCTTTTTTGTCATCAACAATACAAAGCTCTGCCTCATTAACAATTCTTTGGTAGTTTCGGAAATCAGTTATCTGGCTAAATAAACTTGAAAATGGATTAATCAATAATATTATTACTGATAATATTATTTTATTAATATTTCTTGTTTGCATAATTCAATATTGTTAGTATAATTTTAAAACGCAAAGAGAGGTGAAATAGTTCACCTCTCTTAACATTTGCTATTTAGTTTTTCCGGGTTCAGCTTTGGGACAATCAGGCAACTTTGTATAAGTTGAATCTTCCCCTGTATGATATACTGGAGATCCACCCTCACCCGTAGTATCCGCTGAATAGTGAACTTGTAATTCTGGAATTTCACTTGGAATGGTTCCACCACCAGAAGTTTTACAAGAAGGTTCTTCACCACCGACAAGTTTCGACATTTCATTGGATGTTAATGTTTGAAACAATTTTGCATTCATGATATTTTATTTTTTATTTGTAAATTAATTAATTGAATACCCCTAAGCAAATTTATTATGCCATCAAAAAGTAGGAGAAAAATCTTTTTGATGGCATTATTCAATATCGCTCATACTTCCTCCTTCCAGTTTAATGCATTTATATTATTGATTTTATGTTTGTTTAATATAAACTTCCCATTTACGTACTCGCCTATTTCACAAACACTTATATATCCATCTTCATCTTTCCATTTTGCAATATAAGGGTTGTAAGTACATTTAGTTGGATGTGAATATATGATCGATTTCTCGGCAATAAACACTCTGCAATCAGTGCAAATGTGCCTAAACTCACAATCTTTACATACAAAAATTTTATCTTTTGATAAGTACCAACAATTATTGAAGCTATTCTTGTTTATTAAAGATCTTATGTTGCATTTGCTAATATGATCATACGTTATACTTGCTGAAGGGCAATTACATACATAGCCGTCTTGATTTATTGATAATTTTCTATTTAAACAGGTATTGTATTCTAAAGACTCGTAGTAGTGATTTTGGCATAAGGTAAAATATTCAATTCCTATTTTTCCGCACTCGTTAATATCAAGACCTCTCTTGTAGAAGTAGATTATTTTATATGGATTGACGTATCTATCTATTTTATCTTCATTGTAATTGAATATTTCTATTTTAGTCACCTTATCGATATTTATCAATTTATAATAATTATCAATATTTTCTTTTATTTCATAATTTAATACAATTTGTATAGATCTGATTGCTATATTATTAAAAAAATTAACTAAATAAAGCAAATAATCCATATCACAATTAGAAATAAATCTTAATTGAATATGCATAACTGATATATTATTTAACTTATCTCTATAAATGTTGTCGTCTATTTTTTTATCACCAATATCGATAATTGCGTTTGTAATATCAAACGGGTTATTCCATTTGTAATTACTTTTGATAAAATTAACCTCATCTTTAGGATCTATTAATACTATATAATCAGGGTCAAGAGATATTCCTGTTGCCTTTTTATATGTAATATAGTTGTTATCATTAATATATATATTATTCTTATTTAATATATTATTAGGTATAAATACATATTTATGATTATTTACATCTAATAACATTGTTCTTAAATAACCTTTTACTGGCTTTATGTGATCGTATATTTTATACATGTATTTAGAGTCTTGATATACATTTATATATGGTTCGGATTAATGATTTATCATTATATATATCTTTGTATTCTATATATAGAGACTTAAATCTATTTGGATAGTTAATTTTTTTAAATTTATCGAGCACAATGTAATTAAATGGGTAATGCTTGTGCTCTCCTTTTTTAATTATAGTTCCCATTGGCATATTCTATCAATTTTATTGCAATTTCATTTTCAAAATTATAATTACAGAGTACACTTAAAAAGTCAAATTGACCTACTGGATTAATCTCTAACAATATGTAATTATTGTTTTTATCAATTAATATATCAAGAGATCCACTGTTTAAATTAAGTCGATTCATTAGTTTTAAAACTAATTGCTTGAGTCTGTTTGAAATTTTAAAAGGTTCTAAGATATTGCTTGTATTGTTGCGTTTTATCCCCCCATAATATAGGTCTAAAAAAACAAATAACCTGAGTTCATATTTATAAGATATATTCTCTTGGAACAGTGAATAATTATAAAGATCAGATGACAATTGCTTCGTTTTTACCTTGAACGGAATATTTGAACTTACACCATATTCAGGGCTATTGATAAAAATTGTATCCTGAATATTTTTGGTTATAATATTATTATTATTACGATGTAGAAAGTTTAGAATTTGATCTTTATATCTACAAATGAGAGTATTTGGTATTTTAAATCCAATTTGTTTTGCAACATCTAACACCAATAATTTATTAATGTTATAACATGAAGGATTATTAATTGATTTTATTTGTTTGAATTTATAATATATATACTCCTCTAATGTTTTTATTTGAGAAAACTGATGATTGTTAAGCTCAGCTAATTTATTATTTGTAATACTAAAGCCCAAATTACCTCTTCTACACCAAATACAAGTAAAGTTATTTAAATCATATTTTTTATTATTAATAAATAATATAATATTAGATTTATAGTAGGAGGAGATATTTATCTCGTACAAGATATTTATATTTGTATTTACTCTTAGATATTCGCAATTATATTTATTTAGCCATTCACAAACTTTATCTGTGCTTATATCTTCTTCTTCACTTAAAATTAATATCATATAATTATATACTTTAGAGTATGAGACTGATCAATTAAATTCATTGTTTTCAACGTAGCAAATCTAAATCAGACCACTGACAAAAAAAGTCAGTGGGAAAATAATTTTTAGTAATTTTAGCATTACCTCCGCTAATTTTCTGTAAATCAATATTGTTTATTTTAGTTTTTTCAAATTTAATCACAATATGCCCTTCGTATTCATAACAATAACTGTTTTTTGCTCTATTAAAATAGATTGGACAACCTAACTTTTTAAGCTGGTTAAGCATCCTAAACACTGTTCTGTCCGTGACATTAAGTTTAACAGCTAATGTATGTGCATTGCCAGTTGCATTTAGCCGGATTAGCTGGTCAAGGTATTCTATTCTTTCTTTTTCATTCAATAGTTTCATATTCAACACTATTTACAATAATATTACCTGCTTCTGTATTATTTTTTTATCAACCCCCTAATTCCAGTTGATTTTTAACCAGTTCATAATACTTTCCTTTTAGCTGTGTTAATTCAGTATGAGATCCCTGTTCTACAATTTTCCCTTTTTCCAGCACAATAATTTGGTCGGCATTTTTCACGGTACTTAGCCTGTGAGCTACAATTATTACGGTTTTTCCTTTAAAAAAGTCGTTTAGGTTTTCCATAATTGTGCGTTCATTGTTTGCATCGAGGGCATTGGTAGCTTCATCAAAAAAAAGGAATTCAGGGTTTTTATATACCGCCCTTGCAATAAGTAATCGTTGCTTTTGTCCCTGACTAATTCCACTTCCTTCCTGCCCGATTTTCGTGTTGTAAGAGAGAGGAAGAGATTCGATAAAATCCTGAATATTCGCAACTTTAACGGCATGGAGCAGCTTTTGATGATTAATATGGTCTTCCCCTACCGCAATGTTTTCTGCAATACTTTCCGAAAAGATGAACCCATCCTGCATTACGGCTCCGCAGATTTGTCGCCATGCTTTGCCGTTGAGATTTTTTAAACTTGTTTCCCCAATTTTAATTTCTCCTTCAACGGGTGGATAAAAACCAAGCAAAAGCTTGACAAGAGTAGTTTTTCCACTTCCACTGGTTCCAACAATCGCTGTGATTTTTCCTTGTGGAATTACAAGATTCAGACTATCCAGCACCAAGGGAGATTGCGGGCTTCCGTACCTGAATTTCAGATTTTCAATGGTTATGGAATGTTTTTCAGGAATTTGAGTTAAGCGTTCGAATTCATCCGGTTCTTCTTCTTTTTGTTGATGAATTTCCCCTAAACGTTCAAGGCTGATTTTAGCATCCTGAAATGCCTGCATAAACCCGATCAATTGCTCAATAGGTGATGAAATCTGCCCAATGATATACTGAACGGACATCATCATTCCCAAGGTTAATTTACCCTCGATAACTAACCGTGCCGAAAGGAATGTGATCAGGATATTTGTAGTTTGCGAAAAAGCGAGAGATCCTACTTGTTGCCACTGCCCTAATGCAAGACCTTTTATGCTTATGCGAAACAAACGAGCCTGAATTCGTTCCCATTTCCAGCGTTTTTGTTTTTCGCAATTATTCAACTTTATTTCCTGCATTCCGGTTATAAGCTGAAACAGGTTGCTCTGGTTGTCAGATGCAGTTTGAAACCGTTTAAAATCCAGCTCACGTCTTCGTTTCATAAATGATAAAATCCAACTAATGTAAAGGAGATTACCTGCCAGAAAAACAAGAAGAATTGTAAGATTGTAATAGGCCAGAATTGCTCCAAAAATCACAAGGTTAACCAATGAAAACATGGTACTGAGCGATGATCCGGTAAGAAAAGACTCTATCCGGCTGTGATCGCCGATGCGTTGCATGATATCGCCTATTTTTTTTGAATCAAAAAATCCAACAGGTAATTTCATGAGTTTAATCAGGAAGTCAGATATTAGCGAAATATTAATCCGGGTACTTATATGAAGCAGTATCCAGCTTCGGAGAAATTCTACAAATACACGACCTAGCATGAGCGTAAGTTGCGCAATGAGTACCAAGGTTACAAAGCTTAAGTTGCGGTTTGAAATTCCAGTATCAACAACGGCTTGTGTTAAAAAGGGAAAGATTAGTTGCAACAAGGTTCCCACGATCATACCCAGGATAAGTTGGATAATATACCTGCGGTAGGGCGTAATGTAGCGGATAAAAAAACTCAGCTTCGTTTTGTCGTGAACTTCATCTTTGGTATTGTAAAAATCAGGGCTTGTTTCCAATGCAAGAGCTATGCCATCTTTATCATCATAATTCCGGGTGCTAATCCATGATTTTAGAAACTCATCTGTTGAGTAGATAACCAAGCCATGCGCAGGATCTGCCACAAAAACACGTTCTTTTGTAATTTTATAAACTACTACAAAATGATTCTGATTCCAGTGAACAATGCAGGGCAGGGGAACATCTTCTTTTAATTGCTTAAATGTGATTTTAACACCAATTGTACGAAACCCGATGCTTTCAGCTGCATCGCTGATGCCTTGCAATGATACTCCTGTATTTGTAATAAAACATCGGGTACGCAGAAATTGCAGGCTATAGTTTTTCCCATAGTATTTTGCAACCATGCGCAAGCAGGATGGTCCGCAATCCATCGCATCCAGTTGCTTGTAGAATGGAAATTTTTTGGATGACTTCATAGGTGTTATTTTAATTCTCAATCTTGTTTTGTTCTTTTTTTGGGGATAGTGTTTCAGCAAAATCCGGCATCGGCTCGTGTACTGGAAAAAGCTGGATATAAACGTGAAGCCACCCTCGAAAAATCAGTGGTTAAATCTGGCGTACTGATGGATGCCTGGATGTATGTGATACTAAAAGAAAACAATCGATCATTGTTTTCTTTTGTAAATATCTAAAACAGAACTGTTTCAAGCTTAACTTTTGCCCTGCCATTTGGAGCAATGTAAGTAGAAATAAAAAAGGTTGTACGCAGGTTTGTGAATGCCAGTTTCTCGTTTTTTTCTGTTTTTGTTTTTATATAGTCTATCTTTTTCAGGATGTTGTTTTTGTAAAGAGAATCGTTTAGCCGGCAAACAGATGAATAGCATTTGAAAAGATCAACAGATGTTACTTTTGTATATCCCGGTATTGTTAAAAAAAATCCTTCAATAAACAATGAGGCAACAATTTTATTTTCCGGATTAAACGTGTTGAGCATCAAATTTAGTTCATCTTCAAAGCTACTTGTATCAGACTGACTTTGTAAAGTATCCGTACTTTGCATTCCCGGGTATAAGTACTTGTCAATCATAGGTATAACATATCCTTTGGCATCATTAAAAACGTATAGCACTTTTTGTATTTTATGTGTATCCGGGTTTTTATAACGATATAGTTTAATATAGAGATCTTCGCTATTTCCGCTACATTTACACATACTCTGAAGGATATTGGACGTATAAGATTTATAGTATTTGTTGTAGTCACCATCTTTAATACCCGGCGGTGCAATTGAAGGATGTTTTTTTGCAGCCTCATGCATAAGGATGTTAAATTCTTTGCGTTTAAGCCTGAAATCAATTTTCCCTTCGCTTTTGTTTTCAGAACAGGAAGCAAAAAAAACTATTGCAATGACAATTAAACAGGCATGTTTCATAATACATTGTTTTTAGATTATATAAATATTAATTATGAAATATATCTTTTAAAGGATTAAAGAATCGTTCAATAAGCCTCATTTCCTGAGTAATAATTTCAGCCTGACCAATCATTCCGTTTTTAAGGGGAAGTTTTTTGTTATAGGTTGTTTTCAGGTCGGAGGGAAGTTTGATTTCTAATGTCCAGGCTTTATCCTCCGGAATTGGGGAAACGGAGGCAATTTTGCCTTCGATTACTCCATATTCTGTTGAAGGATAATCGTTGAGCTTTATCAATACTTTTTGGTTTGGTTTTACCTTGCCTGCTCCTTGTACCGGGAGTTGAATCCGTCCATAAATACGACTCTTTTGAACCGGAATTATTGTTACTACCTTGTCGTTTGCATTCACCTGTTGGTTTATGCTCCAGAACTTTGTAAACATCACTTTGCCGGCAATAGGAGAATATATCAGGTACATTTGTTTCCAGTTTCGTAACTGATTACAGAGGTTTTCATAATTCTGACGAATTGTAAGCAGGAACTGTTGCTCCTGCTCTTCTTTTTGAAGTTGCAAATCAATAATTTGTTGTTCAAGCTGAGCAAGCTGTATTTCGGTATTTGTAATACTTATTTTTGATCCTTCCACTGAGTATTGTTTTTGAATAAACTGGCTTTGGGTGCGCTCATATTCCGATGCAGAGATAAGCCTTCCTGCATTTAAGGTTGAATCACGTTTATATTCATTTTCAGATAGGGTTAAATCTTTAGCCATTAGTTTGTCCTGCTTACTTATCCGTCCGAAGTAGTTTCGGGTAAGGTAAAGTTGCCTGCGTAATGCACTGATTTTTTTATCAAGCAGAGCCAGTTGCCTTGCCCGGGTATAGTCAGAAAAGGTTTTATCGAATTGAGCCCAGACGGGTTGTAAATCTCCCAGTATAAGTTGTTTGTTTCTGACCAGAGATGTTGGAATCGTATTGAGCTTGTTTTGCTCGTAATATGGCTTTAGGCTGTCTAATGTTTCTTGTAGTTGAATAATATCGTTGTAATTGGCACTGTTTTCGAGCAGAAGGACTGGTTCATTCGCCTGAATAATATTTCCGGTATCTGTAAAAATCCGGATAATTTTACCTCCGGTTTTGGCGATGATGGTTACCGGCATATTTTGCTCGTAAAGATTTATCTCCGCACTGAGTTTATCGGGATATTTGATAAACCAGCATACACCCAGAACCAAAAGCAGGATTCCCAGAAACAGCATAATCCCCCAGCGTAAAATATGCGGAGGAGCTTTGCCAAGCAACTCGTCAAGATTACCGGCTTCAACAATATTTGGAGATTCTACTTCATTTAACGGCATAGTTAGTTATTCCCCCCAGAGTATTTTGTTTAACTTATTTACTTTACGTTTATTAACCACGAAACCCTTTTCTTTCGTGTAAATACCGCATTCTTCCACGGGAACATAGCCTTCTTCGCCCTGCCATTTGGCTATGTAGGGGTTGTATGTGCATTTTGCAGGCTGAGAATATATATTATCGGGGTCTTTGATAAATGCACGGCAATCGGTGCACATGTGGCGGAATTCACAGTCTTTGCAAACATCAATCTGATCCTTACAGATAAACCATAAATCTTTAAACCCAGGCTTTTCCATCGCTTCTTTTAAAGTAGTGTCTTTAATATTTCCGTAGCTTTTTTTCATTGCCGGACAATTCCTGATTTCACCATCTGCATCTATACAGATTTTGCGATTTAAACAGGTATTGTGTTTTTGAGATTCGGTAAAATGAGGTATGTTGTTATTATTTAAAAAATAAAAAGGAGATATAAACCCGCAAGATTCGTTACTTACAGACTCACTTGAATATAGAATAGAAAATGTATTGCTAATATCAATATTTAAAGGAGTAGAATGAACATATATCCAGTGTAGCCTGGGATATTTCAATCTCAATTTTGATAAATTATTAATTTCATTATTATAAGGAATTAATATATCGACAGACTCTATAATGCTGTCATCTATAAAATTTAATATTTTCCGTAATATACTCATATTGAATGATGAATAAAAATGCAACTCTATAAATTTACATCCAAGATTCTGAATTTCTTGAAGCAATGACTTGTAAAAATTTACATTGATGCTTAAATTGATTTCAATAATGGAGTTGTGAATCTTCGATTTCGAATAATAGTTCAGAGGCATTTGAATAAATGGAGCATTGTCAATATCTAGTATAACATCGTTTTTGTATAATGTATCTACAATATCACAATATTTGTTATTTACGATACAGGAATAATCATATTTTGTAATCCAATATAATTTAGTCTTTTGTAAGTCTTGAAGTAATATATGATTATATCCTTTCGTAAAAATGCAATTAGAAGCAATCATTTTTTAAGTATATATTCCGGGTTAAACATTCTTGATATTTGTTTATGTGATATTCCTTGCATGTGAAGTTTTACATTATGTTTTTTAATGTGTATATATAAATCAGACACTTCATTTTTATCTACTTTGGTTGAATCGGTAAAATAAATATCTATGGGTAAAATGCCTTTTTCTATATTGTATTGATTAATGAGATCAAAAAAATTATTCATAGCTAATTATTGATTAAAAATTCTGATATTACTTTGTCGATATAATAGTTACAATTAAAGAAAACATATCCATATTGTCCTATCGGGTTAATTTCCAGAAAAACATAGTCGTGATCTGTTTTAATTAAATCTATAGAACCTGTATTAAGTTTTGCCATATTCATAAATCTGATTATTTTTCTACTTATTTCATTTGGCAGTTTATATGGCAAAACCCTGTTCATATTACTATGATTATATCTTCTATAATCAATTTGAGTATTATCATTGTTTTGTGAAATGATGGCGGCGCTATATAATTCCCCATTTATATAGAATACTCTAACCTCATATTTTTTATTTATATACTCTTGAAATATGCTTGGAGGAAACGTATCGGGGAAATCTTCCTGTTTTTCCAAATCAGGTAATATATTTGTGTATGTATGATGCCATAAATTGTTATCAATATCTGCGAAATCAAAATTGATATCAAGACTTTTGGTAATTATTAATTTATGCTTTTTTTGAAACGCAATAACTTCATTCTTTTTCGTTGTGATAATTGTTTTTGGTATTCTAATGTTACAGTTATGGGCAAAAACAAGCATATTTGCTTTATTACATCGACCAAAGTCATTAAAACCTAATAACTTAATATTGGATAAATGTTCTACAATAAGCTCTCTTTTTGATAGCGAATATGCTGCTAAATAGTTGTTTAAGGATACTTTAAAGCTTTTTTGAGCAATATTGCATTTAGTAATAAAATTATGTACAGATACAGATCCTCCCCGATACCATATTGAATCAATTTTTCTACTATCAACTATGATATTGTTATTAATGATAAGGCTAAATATATTTTCAGATATATCTACATGGCAGATATCAATTACATCTGTTTCGTAATTAAATCGAATAAAGTCAATTCCATAATAAGTAAGCCATTCCTGAACTTCTTTTACAGAGTAATCATCATTATTTGTGATCAGAAGAACCATGTTTTATTTAATTAATGTTCCTACCCACGGAGCTACTTCGTACGTTTCAAAAATTCCACGACCATACTCATTAAAATAGATACTTACACCTATTTCAAGCCTTCTTTTTATAATATTAGCCCAGTCACATTCTTTACAGCTACGTGTATTGTAAAAGTAATATCCGCATTTATCATCATTTGAAAATTCAACTCTATCCATCATCTGTAATACCTCAAACGGAAATATTTCTCCCTTTTTCAATCCTTCCATAAGAAAGGGCTTTAAATCATTGTAATTTTCGGGTAAATAATGAATTAAAATTGCTCCAACCAGGTCGGAATGGCATTTTTTCATCCCGGGAAATCCCTTTTTAAATATATACTTATTGAGTTCTTTTTGTATTTTATCATCCGTTTCTATTGCAATTTTTACTGCATCCTTGTATATAGCATCAGATGTGTCATGAGCTTCTCTAACATATGACATATAATTTCTAAGAGTTTGGTCTTTTTTTAGGCATTCCTCCATATATTTATACGCTTTTAAGGATGATTCATTACTTTCTATGTTATCCATATACAATGAATCGTTTATTATTATTGTTTTTTTAAGATCTGGGTAAAATTTAAATAAAGCTGTCCATGTTGTATCATGCAATACGTCTGGTTTAAAAAACACAAATGGATATAAAGATGCCTTTGTCAGGTAATAGGATGCAGAATCGAGCTTGTTTTCAAAAGCAAAGCATCGGGCCATTAAGTATAAATCTTTCCCCAGGGGTTTTTCTACCATTGCAAATGCTTCCCGGTAAAGCTTTTTGGCCGATTCAATATCTTTAGTATATAGCCTGTATTTGGCTTCGTTAACTTTTTTATAATATTCAATATAATTACCTCCTAAGCATGGTAAGTATATGATGGCATATATTGATAACACAAGTATGTATTTCATTGTTTAAATTTTTTATAGGGTTCTGGTTTTTATTTGCTTAATTATTTTGGCGTACATACTATTTTCTGTTCATAGGTATTTTTATGGTAGGCTAATTTTTCAAATTCTTACCCGTTCATTTAACGGCATAGTTAGTTATTCCCCCCAGAGTATTTTGTTTAACTTATTTACTTTACGTTTATTAACCACGAAACCTTTTTCTTTCGTGTAAGTACCGCATTCTTCCACGGGGACATAGCCTTCTTCGCCCTGCCATTTGGCTATGTAGGGGTTGTATGTACATTTTGCAGGCTGAGAATATATATTATCGGGGTCTTTGATAAATGCACGGCAATCGGTGCACATGTGGCGAAATTCACAGTCTTTGCAAACATCAATCTGATCCTTACAGATAAACCATAAATCTTTAAACCCAGGCTTTTCCATCGCTTCTTTTAAAGTAGTGTCTTTAATATTTCCGTAGCTTTTTTTCATTGCCGGGCAATTCCTGATTTCACCATCTGCATCTATACAGATTTTGCGATTTAAACAGGTATTGTGTTTTTGAGATTCGGTAAAATGAGGGAAATAGACTGAAAAATATAGTTGGTCAATTACTCCACAAATTTCCTTGCTCATCAAATAATCAACATCTTCAATTAAAATATTTTTATATACACCTTTAATTAAATTATGTATCGATTTATAAAGTATAATTTCCTTTAAATTACCTTTCTTATCTATTGCTTGAATAACTTCTGTACTGTTGAAATCAATAGTGTTATTATTAATGTATATGCATGCTGATTTAATATTTGTATTATCTATTGTTTCAACAAGTTCTAATAAATCATCTTTTGTAATACTATCAAATAATTTAATAAGTAAATGATAGCAATTCAATGAGCATATTTGAGCAATATAATATTTTAATAAATAATTTGTATTATCTGTGCATTCTATAATAGAATTTGAGATTTCACTAGGAAAATCCCAATAAGATGACATTGTAGGAAAATATTTTTTTTCGGTTTTTGTAATAAATATTGCATATTGCCTTGATATTAAGAAATCAATATATTCATGTATTACATTTGTGTAGTTTTCATATTTAATAAGTACTTCATTAATTGTTAATCTTTGGCATTCTTTAACAAATTCAATTAATGAATTAGGCACATTGATCATATTGCTTCTTTGTAAATCAATCAATATTCCGTTTTTGTAACCCTTTACAAAAAAACATGTTGAATACATGTGTAAGTATTTCTGGTTCAATACTACCATTTTTTCATTTTGCATATTTGCTTGTATAACAGGCGTTTAATTGTTATTATTTGCTGATTTTCAATCTTTTTATAATGGATTGCTTTTTGACTTTCAATTTCAAAATATTGATAATTGAATGGTAAATATTTTAATTTATCCTTGCTAAATAATTTCATTTTACATTATTATTATTTTATATTATTGATATATTTTTTAATTTAAATGCAATTATTTTTTCAATGTAATAATTACAATTAATACTCAAATAGTCAAATTGACCTGCTGGATTAAGTTCTAAAAAAACAAAATCTTCCCCATCGTATATTAAATCAATTGATGCACTTTCTAAGTTACATAATTTCATTAACTTTATCAATTTATACTTTGTATTATTAGGAATATTAAATGGTGTCATTCTTGCTGTATCTTCGTTTGAATTTCGAATATCAGATATATTTTTATCTTTCGGAATAATTGCCATTGAAAAAACTTCTTTTTGAAATATAAAAACCCTGATTTCTATTTCTCTTTTTATTTTATTCTGAAACAGCGAAAAATAAAATTCTTTATTTTCAATTACTTCGGTTGTTATGTTTTTAACACTTAGATCGAGTGAAAATTTTTCATTTTTAAAGATGAATCCATTACTAATAGCTTTTGTAATGATCTCCTTTTTAAGAGGCATGTTCTTCCCATTTTTACAAATATAAGATTCAGGAATTTTAAAGCCAACTTTAATTGCATTTTCTAAGACTATTAATTTATTTATATTATAATTACTAATATTATTTATATTATTCTTACTTAAGATGACATATTCAATAAAATCGAGAATAGTTTTCCCTTCTTCTGTTAATTGTCGCTGAAACAAATATTTGACCTTGATTGGTATTTTTTTATTGAAATAGATAGTAGGGTTGGGTGGTATAATGCTGAAAAAACCTCTTCTGCACCATATTACATTAAAATCATTTAAACTATATAATTGATCTTTGTATTTGAATATTATTTCTATATTATTATTTGATATTAATACGTGTTCAATGTTATTAGTACAATGTTCTTTGTCTAACCTTAAATAAGGAACATTATAATAATTTAGCCAATCAGTTACCTTATCTGTTGAAATATCATGTAACTCACTTAATATTAGAATCATTTATTGTATAATATTATACTGTCTTTATTATAGCTATTAATTATATTATCTTGCTCTTTTAAATACTCATTTTTCATTTCATCTGTTATTATATTTCCTTCGTCTATGTAAATATAGCTGTCAATGGAAAATAAAATTCTTGAATTGAGATTTGGATATTTTTGACGAAACTGCCATAATCTTTTCTCATGTTCTTCCTGAAGTGTACACAAATATAACTTCTTTCTTCTTTTGTTTATTTTTTTATTTTCCTTTTTTGATATTTTGAAAATTAAATATTTATCATAAAGTGCAAAACCCATTGTGTTTCCCAAAAACGTAGCTTTATTAATTTTCATTTCTTTTTCATATTCAACTCCAAAACTTCTATCAACCAAATGTGAAAATATTTTATTGTCTATTGTGCCGTTGTTTACTTCTGCTTTTAAATATTTCAACCAACGTAAATCATGCCACATTGTGGAATGTTGAATTAACAATCTTAACACTGACTCTGCATTAGGAGGAGCGTTTCTTGGTGAAATTTCACCGTTTAGTTCCCATAAAGCAATTAATTTACTCATATTTATAGAATCAACTACTCGTATTGTATCTGAATAAGGCGGCTTGTAAATATTTTGGTGTGAATATTTTGCTATTCCTTCATTTCTTACTTTTTGGTCGTTTTCTCCCAAGCTATCTAATGCTACGATTAAGCTTTCATTTCTCAAACAATCAATTTTAACGGTATCAAGTATTTTAGAAAGGCTTTTCCAATATTGCAATGTTGCAAGTTCTGGGTAAATATTTTTATATTCCTCTATTTTTTCTTCCACATTTGTAATTGTATGCCTTGTTTTTAACTTTAATATCAGATAATTAACAATTGTTGCCGAGTCTTTGCTTGTTAAACATTCCGATACAATAGCCCGATGTAAATCAATGGGAAATGGTTCTTTATACTTGAACGCTTTTTTGTAGTAATGAGATGCTTTTTTATAATTACCTCTTATTATTTGTAGTTCGGCTTTGTTTATGTTTTTATAATACAACTTTACATTGGAGTTAAATTGAAGCCCCTCTAAATACAACGTTTCGGGACTTATATTTTGCGATTGTAGAATAAGTATTCCTATAAATAAAATAAAAATACTAAGTGTTAATTTTTTCATTTTTTCTGTTTTATTATGATTTCTACTCGATTTATTTTCGATTGCTCGATTAAACTTGGATTGGGATTGTTTGCTATACTATCTTGATAACCAACATTGTGTAAGCGTTGTGGTGAAATACCACGATTAATCAGATATTTCGCTACTTCACCTGCTCTTTGTTTTGAAAGTAAATTATTATCATTTTTTTTAATCATGTAACAATCAATTTCAATTTCGGTATTTGGATTACATTTCATGTAATTATATAAGATGTTCAGTGTATAAAATGATTGATTAGTTAATGTTGACTGATCATTAGTAAAATAAATACCTTGCAGTACAAGTGGCTTGTTCATGTTTTGTAATTCATTTAGAAATATATTTTCGTATGGAGTTAGAATTAAGTTGTCTATATAAAATTCGGCAATACCTTGCCATACTTTGGGATTGTGTTGCCCCAAAGCTGTAAAATTTCCTAATAAGATGTAATTGTAATCAACTTGAGGTATAAAATATGCTGTAAATTTAGTCCATTGTATCAAAGGAGTAGAGTCATTTGATTTAACAGGTATCAACGGTTTTATTTTAATTTTATCATGGTACAAGTCTGCCATTGAAACTATATTAAAAAAGTTTTTGTTAGTAAAAAATGCACCAAAATCTGCATGATTTATTAGAAAAGGATCCGCTATATATTTATCAACTTTTTCAGCACCTATCCTATAATACATCTCAAAATAATAAACCACACCTTTTGAAAGAGGTTTTGTCAATTTTGCTTGGATAACATTCTTAAATTTACACCCGATGCTTCTAAAATAACAACTTCCCTGATACGGGTATATAGGCGTAAAGTTGTATATTTTATTATGATTTAATCGTTTTTCAATAGAAGGGGTCATCGTGCTGTCAACGTGCATACCCATCCATGGGGCATATTCTCCTCTTGGCTGTATCCATTCCCAATCCTTTGCCCTAAAATATCCTCCCGTTTTATCATAGCTTTTTATTTCTTTCTCCTCAAATCCTGGATTGGGGATTAAATTTTGTGCCATCAATACACGAAAATTAAGAAAATAAAACAATAGAATATACTTAATTACACTTTTAATCATTGCCTTTAATTTTTATTAAAACCTAAAGGCAGTTGTTATAGTAACCTGCCCTTAAGTTTAATGATTTTTTTGTTATTCTAAATTAGTCGTAATTTTCATACAGTTTCTTAATCTAATTAATCTCTGTTCCAGAATGTAATAGTTGAATAGTTATTAGCAGTACGTTTAGTAAACAGCTAATAACTATTCAGAGCAGAATAACAGATTACTGTTATTTTGGTGCCGTCAGTTGCCAGTCACATCTATTGTACCTCATGCCTTTGTCCACCCAACATTCTCCACACCATTCTTCATAAACAACATCTCCGCAACAATCCACTCCGAGTGGATTTATTGTTGCGTTAGTTTCTCTAGTGCGCTTAGTTCCAACAGGAATTTTTTCACCACCAACTAACATTCTCATTTCATTAGAGTTTAATTGAATTACACTGTTTAAAGATTTAAATGTTTTCATTTTCGTAAAATTAAGTTATTAATATGTTTTCCACTTCGCTGTCAAACAATTGCAGCGCATTGCTGCAAGAACCCGTCGTTCAAAATTTTGTACAGGCATTTTTAAGTGACCTGATATTACGTAAATAGTTTATTTTTGTTCTGCCTCCTTTATTTTACTTAAATTATGGCCTTCCATGCTTCTATTTAAGTGTCTTTTACGCCGCTGCAACCTTTAAAGGAGGCAGGTACATTGCAGCGGCTTTTTTATTCGAGCATTTTCATCGCTTTGTTTTCATGTGTTACATATTTCATTATTCACATAAAGCTTCCTTAATATTTTATTAACTTCATTTTTTTAGAATTATTGTAAACCTAAAGAGGTTATATGGTTTACTTGGTTTTACATAATTGATGTTTTTTCTTTGCCTTGTACTGGTGTTGATAATCTTGTTCATAATGCAATAATCTGTTTTTGAATGATTAAGCCAAAGTCAACACGCAAAGTTCGTGATAAATGAATTATAAGCAAAGAACTATTAGTTGTAAAATACAACTCACGGTTGCAAAATACATCCACGAGTTGTGTTTTGTAATTGTTGGCAAAGTTTCGTTTAAAAAATGTTTTTTGTATTTGAAGGTCGGTTTCATGGCAATGGGGGTTGTAAATGTTCCTGAATATTATTGCCACCTGCCCAATAAAAAAGGCGTGTGACTCATACTGTATCTACCCTTGAGGCTCTGGAAAGCCCGTAATGCAAATAAGTAAAGCCCACGCCGTAGCGTGAGCGTTTTTACTTATTATTCTTGCATTACGTAAAAATTTTCCAGATTTCAAAGAGGTAAGAATAATAGCAAACGCTATCTTATGTATTTATGTTCGTGTTGTTTATTGCTTCATAGGCAGGGTTTTATGTTTGGGGTGTAAATGTAGTAGTTTTTAAAGACTGGTACAAACAGAATTTTGTTTGTAAAAGAAAACCGCCAGCCTTTCCAGATGATAAATATTAAGTACTAAAAAATAACAACAATGATCTGCCCCCAAAAAGCTGGACGGTTTCTTTTTTCTTTTCTAACTTCTAACTTCTGTCTTCTGTCTTCTGTCTTCTGTCTTCTGTCTTCTGTCTTCCGCCTTCTAACTTCCGGCTTCTAACATCTCCAGTTCAACGTCGTTTTCGGTAATAAAGCCCTCCTCAACTTCCAGTATTTCTTCGTGAGGAGTATAGCCTGTCGAGTTTACGGTAAGCTTAATTTTGCCGGTTTTGCTTGCAATCCGGTAATAACCATCTTCATCTGTTTTTACCACAACATCGCCTGTATCCGTTTTTACTTCGGCTCCCACCAATGGTTGTTCTGTTTCCAGATCACTTACAACTCCTTCAATTCCGGTAGTGATCGTTGCATTTTTCTTACGACCCTTTAAATCAATAATGGCACGGGCATTCATATAATCATCATACAAGCTATTGTCGTCCCAGCGGACCATTCCAATGGTTTTGTCAAGCAATACCAGTATTTTGTCAGCTTCGCGAAACAGCATATCCAGTGTTTCTTTTTGTTTTTTACGTTCCATGATTCGCTGCCGGGGCATCGGGATCAAATCATGATATTGATCAATCAGCTTACGCAAATCATCCAGCACTTGTAGCGTTATGCCATATCCGGCTAAATCAGCCAGCAATTCTTTTGCCTTTGTAAAAACCGCATCACACCTGTCTTTTACAATAGTATCGGCAGCATTGCGTAAATCCGACATTGTGAATCCTATTTTATCTTCAAGCAAGGTGTCGTTTTTATGAGCTGCGTATGCAATCAAACGTACCACAACCTGCATGGTTTTCTTTTCGAGCAGTGCCCTTACTTCACGCTTATCACGGGCAACCCCTGTTAATTGCATTTCTTGTTCTTTGCGGATATCATCAATTTTCCCGATAACATTCTTCAGCTCTAAAGCTAAGTCACCTCCCATCGGGAGCTGTGCCACTTCCTGTTGGTTTAATTCAAGACATTTATTTACCAACACGTATGCACTTCTCTTATTTTCTTTAAAACGATTCATCGCATTTTTGTTTTAAGTGAATAATTCGAAATACTACTGCAAATATATACACACGAAACAGTAAAATTACATTTTGCTAAAAAAATACTTTCCAATACATGATCCAATATCAATAATAATCATTCACAATACAATCTTTAAATCAATGAATAAATACATATAAAAACTTTTTAAACCGCATCAAACCACTTATTTCATGATAAAAACAAAATTTCAGGCAGTAAAATCAATAAACATAAGCTTATCAATCAATATGCAATAGCAATCAACATAAGTCGGAATGATAACAACTTAGTTGTACTTTATTCCAATGCAACAACAATATCTATCAACAACACTTCTATCGGTTCCAACACATGTTACACTGCTTCCAACGAACATTACACCCCTTCCAACGCCCTTTCCGGCGCTCCCAACAAACATTATACTGCGTCCAACACTCTTTTCAGTGCTTCCAATGCTCGTTACACTGCTTCCAATGCATTATAAACTCTTTCCAACGCTTGTTGCATTCCTTCCAATGTTATTTAGAGATTGTCAATCAATACTTTCTAACTACTCGTCACTCTCCTCCACATAAAAAAAGCCCTGACAAGTTTTAAAACCTGCCAGAGCTGAATGTAAAATATAGTGTCTTAATGATTATTCAATCATATTTTCGGCTTTTGCCAGTATCGCATCAATCCCTTCGGGATAGCTGCCGCCGGCAGTAGCAAAGTAAGTCTGTCCGCCACCACCGCCACGGATTTCTTTTGCCAGTTCGCGAACAATTTGTCCGGCGTTGAGTTTGCGTTCTGTAGCCAGTTTTTCCGAAATCATCAGACTAATGCCTGGTTTGCCATCGTTTACAAAAGCCAGCAAAACAAAGAGGTTATCAGAGGTGTCTTTCAATGCAAACGAAAGATCTTTGGCAGCTGCAGCGTCAAGTTCGGCACGTTGTGCAATGAACTTCACACCCTTAATTTCGCGTGCCGAAGCCAGCAAAGTATCTTTCAGCCCCAAAGCCTTTTCGCGCTTCAGTGCATCAATAGTTTTCTGAAGTTTCGCATTTTGTTCCACTAAATCGTGCAATGATGCTACCATATCTGCCGAACTTTTGAACACAGCTTTGAATCCGCCTACGGTTTTGAAATTACTCAGAGCCATTTCTTCTGCTTTTTCAGTGGTAATAGCTTCGATACGACGAACCCCTGCTGCAATAGCACCTTCCGAAACAATTTTGAACAAGCCGATATTTCCGGTTGCACTTACGTGCGTACCTCCGCAAAGCTCTACCGATTCACCAAAACGGATTACGCGCACACTGTCGCCATATTTTTCGCCAAAGAGAGCCATTGCCCCCAGCTTCTGGGCTTCCGCAATTGGCATTTCGCGATGTTCATCCAATTGAATGTTGGCACGAACCAGTCTGTTCACCATTTGCTCAACCTTTGCAATCTCTTCATCGGTCATTTTCTGGAAATGAGAAAAATCAAAACGAAGATTTTCGGCATTAACCAGTGATCCTTTTTGTTCAACGTGTGTTCCAAGCACCTGGCGCAAAGCATAATGGAGAAGGTGTGTTGCAGAGTGATTGCATGCCGACATTTGGCGAATGCCCGATTCAACCACAGCCCGGAAGTTTTCTTCAGGTTGTGCTGGAAGCTTTTCCGTAAGATGGATGATGAGATTATTTTCTTTGCGGGTATCGATGATGCTGATCTTTTCGCCGTTGGCTTCAATGAAACCGGAATCGCCGGCCTGTCCGCCACTTTCGGCATAGAACGGAGTGCGGTCAAACACGAGCTGATAGAGTGTTTTGTTCTTCTGGGTAATTTTACGATAGCGCAAAATTTCCACTTCTGCCTCCAGAAAATCGTAACCGATAAACTGAACTTCTTCACCTTCACGAATGATCACCCAATCGTCGGTATCAACGGCGGCTGCTTGTCGCGAACGTTCTTTTTGTTGCTGCATTTCTACGTCAAATCCGGCACGATCTACACCCAAGCCCTGTTCACGGGCAATAAGTTCGGTCAAGTCGAGCGGAAAACCATAGGTGTCGTTCAGCGTGAATGCGTCTTTTCCCGAAATTTCAGCGCGACCTTCGGCTTTTGCTTTTTCAGACAATTGTTCCAGAAGTTTGATTCCGGTTTCGAGCGTACGCAGAAACGAAGCTTCTTCTTCAGCAATCACACGCTTAATCAGTTCCTGTTGCGATTTAAGTTCAGTAAACTGATCGCCCATCTGGTTCACCAGTACAGGTAAAATTTTGTACATAAACGGAGTTTCGAAACCGAGGAACGTATAGCCATAACGTACTGCGCGGCGCAAAATGCGGCGGATAACGTAACCTGCTTTGTTGTTTGAAGGTAGCTGACCATCTGCAATAGCGAAACTTACGGCACGAAGGTGGTCGGCAATTACGCGCATAGCAATATCCTGTTTGTTGTCCACGCCATAAGGTCTGCCGCTCAGTTGCGCAATTTCCTGAATCAGTGGCTGGAAAACGTCGGTATCGTAATTCGATTTTTTATTCTGAAGTACCATGCACAAGCGTTCGAAACCCATACCGGTATCCACATGTTTTGCAGGAAGTTGTACCAGTTGTCCTGAAGCCAGACGGTTGAATTCGATAAACACCAGATTCCAGATTTCGATAACCTGTGGATGATCTTTGTTCACCAGATCTTTGCCGGGAATAAGTTTCTTTTCTTCTTCCGAACGAATATCCACATGAATTTCGGAACATGGACCACATGGACCCGTATCGCCCATTTCCCAGAAGTTATCTTTCTTCGAGCCAAAGAGAATACGGTCTTCCGAAATAATTTTTTTCCAGAAATCATAAGCTTCCATATCCTTGGGCATGTTGTCAGTTTCGTCGCCACCAAAAACAGTTACATAGAGTTTTTCTTTGTCAATTTTCAGAACTTCGGTCAGCAATTCCCAAGCCCAGGCAATGGCTTCTTTCTTGAAATAATTTCCGAACGACCAGTTTCCGAGCATTTCGAACATGGTATGGTGGTAGGTATCGTGACCAACTTCTTCGAGGTCGTTATGTTTTCCGGATACGCGTAAACATTTCTGAGTATCAGCAATTCGCGGACTTTTCGCCGGAGAGTTTCCGAGAAAAACATCTTTGAACTGATTCATACCTGCATTGGTAAACATCAGGGTAGGGTCGTTTTTGATAACCATGGGAGCTGATGGAACAATAAGGTGTTCTTTAGAAGTAAAAAACTCCAGAAAAGTTTTGCGAATATCAACTGATTTCATCATTGAAAAATCGTATTATGGTGATTTTAAGTTTTTTTAAGATGCAATTTGACTGCAAAAATAGCGTTTTATCCGTACTTTTGCCATCACTAAGGGGTAATGTCTTATTACATTAAGAAAAATTTCACAACATTTACGAATTGTCATTCTGAGCGAAGTCGAAGAATGGCTGTGGGGCGGCGAGGAGTCAAAGCCTGTTTTTCTAATGATTGATGTTATTCTAAAGCCAGAGAATTCATAGTTGTTTTACGATGCCACGAAAGATAAGATACCATTTTAACGTCCATTCATTATCGATAGAAAAGGTAAGAACAACCTTTCGCGACAGATTGAGGAAAATTTTAAGTGTTGTTGCTATGGGTGCTGTTTTTTCGGCAGCAGTAATGTTAGTAGCCTATAATTTCTTTGATTCTCCGAAAGAAAAGCAACTGCGTCGCGAAGTAGAGCAGTATAAGCTGGAATATGAGATTCTCAACTCACATCTTGATAATGTTCAGGCTGTATTGAAAGATGTTGAAAATCGTGACGACAATATTTACCGCGTAATTTTTGAAGCAGAACCTATTCCGAATGAAGTACGCAATGCCGGAATTGGTGGTGCAGACCGCTATGAAAAGCTCAAAGGATATGATAATTCTGATTTGATTATCGAAACTACCAAAAAAATGGATAAGATTTCACGTATGCTTTATGTGCAGTCTAAGTCGTTTGATGAGGTTTTTAAAATGGCCAAAAGCAAGGAAAAGTTGATGCTCAATCTGCCAGCTATATTACCATTGCCCAAAAACAAAGGTCAGATTATTTCCGGTTTTGGTTTGCGCTTTCACCCTATTTTGAAATATCGTCGTATGCATACCGGAATTGATATTGCAGCACCCAAAGGAACACCCATTTATGCAACCGGCGATGGTGTGATTGCAAAATCAGGGCGCGAAAGTGGCTATGGCTTAACCTGTATTATTAACCACGGATTTGGTTATCAAACCCTTTATGGGCACATGAGCAGCATCAGAGTTCGTGAAGGACAAAAAGTAAAACGTGGTGAAGTAATCGGATATGTAGGTTCCACGGGATTGTCGAAAGCACCACACGTTCATTATGAAGTTATCCTGAACGGCAATAAAGTAAATCCGGTATTCTTCTTCTACAACGACCTCAGTCCTGACGAATACGAAAACGTTATCGACAAGGCCAATGAAGAAAATCAGTGTCTGTCGTAAGGCATTTGAAAATTAGCTCCATTATTAAATTGAATTTCTATCTTTGTATGAAAATGAAATTCAGATGGAGAAGCTCTATTATACAATTGGTGAGGTAGCGAAGATGTTTAATGTGAATATTTCGCTGATTCGGTTTTGGGAAAAAGAGTTCACGGTGATCAAACCCCATCGCAATAAAAAAGGGAACCGGCTGTTTACCCAGCATGATGTAGATCTTTTCCATCAGATTTATCATCTGGTGAAAGAGCGTGGTTATACGCTTGATGGTGCGAAAGAAAAACTGAAAACACTGAAGCTGGAGGAGCAAGGTGTTGATCCTCAAACTCAGATTTTATTTACGCTGAAAAAGGCAAAATCGTTTTTGATTGAATTAAAAAGCTCTCTCGATACGCTTGAAAAAAGCCGGGAAAATAAAAGTGAAGTATAAAAATAAAGGCCTGATAAATTTTTATCAGGCCTTTATTTTTATCTGTATCAGAAGCTTAAATCCTTAAAAGGTATCTCTGAATTCTCGTTTAAGAAATTCCAATGCAACGGCATACAGCGGATTTTCGATTTCAAGAGTTGTTTTAATAAACTCCTGTGCCAGAGCATTTGCATTGTCGTTGGCATCAAGTTTCGTGGCACACTGACCAATGACACTGATAACGTCATCTTTCCCTTTTTTAATTAACTCCCATGCTTCTGACGAAACATACATTTGCTGAGCCAGATTGTGTTCAAACTCTTCACGAATGCTAGAGATGAGCTTGGTTTGCAACTGTTTTACATTCATAGCAGGATGAATGTTTCGCAATACCAGTTGTGATGGCGAAATACGTTCCAGATAAAGCACCAGACGCTCATAAGCTTGCATCTGAATTGGTATAATTACGTTTTTAGCAACGGCTTGTTGCTGATTTTTAAGTTCGAGCATCCGACGTTTGTTTTCAACATCGGTAAACTGTCTTATGATATAATAAGCTGTCGCGAAAACGACTAACGACGGTAAAACGTACTTTAAGATTTCCAGAATACTTTCCATGAGCTGTTTTTTTGCAAATATCCGAAAAATCCTCTTTTGAAACCCTCATTCATTGTTTGGCAAGACGAAACTAAAATCCCGTTTCTCCCCAAATCTAAACACTTAAACTTGGTATCTGCTTAATAAGCAATAGGTTATGTTCTATTGTTAATTAAGTAACAAAATCGCTTTCTGTCTGTGAAATAATTTCTAATTTTGCTTTTTCCCTGAAAATAAAAAAACCTTCAATATGAGCATTTTATCCGACCGCATTCACAATCTTGCCGAATCTGAAACGCTGGCCATGACCCAGAAAAGTCGTGAACTTGCAGCACAAGGATTCAGTGTTATCAATTTAAGTATCGGAGAACCTGATTTTGACACTCCTGAATATATCAAGGAATATGCAAAAAAGGCAATTGATGACAACTATTCACATTATACGCCTGTTCCGGGTTATCAGGATTTACGTGAAGCTATTTGCCGTAAACTGAAACGCGATAACAACCTTACATTCACGCCTGATCAGATTGTTGTTTCAAACGGAGCAAAACAATCTCTTACCAACGTAGTATTGAGCCTTATAAATCCTGGTGATGAAGTGATTGTTCCTACTCCTTATTGGGTTTCGTACCGCGAAATTATCAAGCTGGCCGAAGGGAAAGCCGTATATATTCCGGCACCCATTGAACAGGACTTTAAAATTACGCCTCAGCAACTTGAAGCGGCAATTACACCCAAGACCAAGCTTTTCATGTTCAGCAGTCCTTGCAATCCTACCGGAAGTGTTTATACTCAGGAAGAACTGAAAAAACTGGCAGAAGTATTTGAACGTCATCCTCATGTGTTTATTCTTGCCGATGAAATTTACGAACTGATCAATTTTGACGGAGGGCACCAGAGTATGGCGCAGTTTGAAAGTATCCGTGAACGCGTAATTACCGTAAATGGCGTTTCGAAAGGATTTGCAATGACCGGATGGAGAATCGGTTATGTAGCTGCTCCAAAAGAAATTGCAAAGGCTTGCAATAAAATTCAGGGGCAGATAACTTCGGCTCCTTCTTCAATAGCTCAACGCGCAACAATTATAGCCATGGATCAGGATCCAAAAGAGTGTGACGATATGACAGCCATGCTTGAAGCTTTTCGCAGTCGTCGTGAACTATTGCTGAACCTGCTTTCCGAAATACCGGGCTTTAAATGCAATCGTCCGCAGGGAGCATTCTATCTTTTTCCGGATATCAGTTATTATTTTGGAAAATCTTATGGAGAAACGGTTATTCAGAATGATAGCGATCTTGCAATGTGGCTATTGAATTGTGCACACGTAGCATTAGTAGGCGGGTCAGCATTTGGCGATCCGAACTGTATCCGTTTTTCGTATGCTACTTCTAATGAAAATTTGATTGAAGCAGCAAAACGCATTAAAATCTGGCTGGCAAAACTGAAGTAATTACATACAGATAAATAAAAGCCCCTGAAATGTATAATTTCAGGGGCTTTTTATCAAAAAAGATTCTTAGCCTTTATTTTCAAAACTTACTTCCAATTCAACATTGTTGCGGATCATAGCCCATACCGGACACATGTTGGTTTCGGTCATTTTGAGAATCTTTTCAATCAGTGCATTATCTGCTTCTGGAACCTCCATACTGAATTTCAGATTGATTTTTGAAAAGGCCTTGGGCAACTCTTCAGTACGTATTCCGCTTGCGTGAACGGCAAAGCTCTTTACCTCTTTTTTATGTTGACGGAATAGAAATACAATTGCAGTACTACTGCAAACGGCAAGGCTCATGAGCAAGAGCTCCAGTCCTGTATATCCATCCCCATCGCCTACAGGTGGAAAATAGTCAGCCTGAATAGGTTGATTGTTACGGGTGCTTCCGGTAAACTGAACTTTGTCATTAATCAGCTTAGCCGAAACTTCAAGATTTTGTGACATATTTGTTGATTTATAGGGTGAGATTATTTTCGCAAAAGCGGATAAAAAGCATCTTGAATATGGTTGATTCTTACATCATTTTGTGTAAAAATAATCGCAATGATGTCGAAACGTGCCTCAAGCGAGATGTTGTTTTTTTCGATATAAGCATTTGCTGCTCTGATCATAAAGCGTTGTTTCTGGAGGGTAACGGCAGTTTCCGGATCTCCTGCAAAAAGAGATTTGCGGCTTTTTACTTCTGCAAATACGATAAAACCTTTGGTTTTGGCAACGATATCCAGTTCATCCTGCCCAAAACGCCAGTTGACAGCCTCAATTGTATAGCCATTTTTTTCAAGATATTCACGGGCAAGTTCTTCGCCCTTTTGCCCCAGCTCGTTATGTTCGGCCATGATCGTAGTTTTTCCAATCGCAACCTGAGGTTTTATTCAGGTTGCGATTCGGTTAAGAACTGTAAAGTTACATCATTTCCAATTTGTAACCGGATTTTCTGACCCAAAATCAGAGCATAATTGTCGGGTTGATGACCGGCAGGAAATTGGAAACATACAGGATAATTATATTCAGATACATGTTCAGCAATAATCTCTTCGGCCGTTTTCCCAAAAGGAATGGTGTTGTCTTTCATTTCACTCATTCCGCCCACAATCAAACCAGACAGATTTTTGAGCATTCCGGCACGTTTCAGAGCCATCATCATGCGGTCAATATGATACAGATATTCATCCAGATCTTCGATAAAGAGAATTTTTCCGGTAGAGTCGGGTAGCGAATTACTTCCAAGTAAGCTGTATAGTATCGAAAGATTTCCTCCAATAAGTACTCCTTCTGCTTCCCCGTTTCTGTTGAGTTTGAATGACGGAACAGTATATTCCAGCGGATGACCGCTTATGGCTGCATACATGCTCAGTAATGAATCATTGTTGCTACCGTCGGCCGGAAAGTTCAGAGGCATAGTTGCGTGCAGGGTTTCAATTCCGAAATTACAATGAATATGCGCATGGAGAACCGTTACATCACTATAACCGATAATCCATTTCGGGTTTTGAATAAACTGGGAGAAGTTCAATGAATCAATAATGCGAACCGTTCCATATCCGCCCCGTACACAGAGTATTGCTTTGATTTCGGGGTCGTCGAGCAGGGTTTGAAAACTGTGAATGCGGGTTTTGTCATTTCCTGCATATTGATTGTCTTCTGCAAACAGATTAGGAGAAGTTACCGGGTTGAATCCCCATTCAGAGAGTTTGTTTATGGCAGGTTTTATTTCTTCGTAACTGATTTTTCGGGCAGTAGCAACGAGACCAATTTTGTCTCCGGGTTCAAGAAAAGGGGGCGTTTTCATGATTGTATTTTTCAGAATTCTCCTGTTTCATTTTCCACCATGTTGTACCCTCCGTATTTGGGATAGTTCATGATTTTTGCGATTAAATCGCCGATGCGGATATTGCTTCGGTTATTGAGCCAGATTAATGTTTTCCCGGTCTGTTCATCGTGGATGTAATAGGTTCGATATCCTTTCCACCATCCATTGTGATAAACTACTTTGTGGTCTATTTCCCATTTTAACCGCCACCCAAAGCCATAATCGCGACTGTTTGTTTCGTCAATCATATCTACCGGGCTGAATGCTTCTTCGAGCATCGGGCGGGGAATTAATCGCTCTTCGTACATGGCGCGATCGAACTTAAACATATCTTCTACCGTAGAATACAATCCTTTATCACCCACAACTCCATCCAGATAATCGGGTTTCTTTTCCATCAACCCTTTTTTAAATCCGGTATAACCTTTAATTGGCAGAGAATCTTGTTGTTCAGCGTAATCATACACAAACGAGTTATTCATTTTCAGTGGTTCGAAAATACGTTTATGCATAAATTCAGCAAACTTCATTCCCGAAACTCTTTCTACCAGTAATGCCAGGTAAGCATAGTTGGTATTACAATATTGGAAACGAAGTCCGGGCGTATAAGCCAATCGTATGTTTTGTTGGATAAAGAGTTTGGATAAGCTGTCGTTAGATAAAAGACTCTTATCTTTCATGAAGTTTTCGGCGGCATAAATATAGTTTGGAAGCCCTGAGCGCTGATTGAGAAGATGGCGTACTGTAACACCATCCCACGGAAAATCAGGAATATATGTTTTGACATCTTTATCAATATCCACTTTTCCATCGTAACGAAGCAGTAATACGGCCATTGCCGTAAATGGTTTGCTAACCGATGCTAACTGCAACGAAACATGATTTGTAAGCGTATCTTTTGTGCTGATGTTTGAGTATCCAAAGTATCCTTTGTAGATGATGCGACCGTGTTCGGCAAATAAAACCGTACCATTAAAGCGTCCGGCTTTATAGGAAGCACGCAGCAAGCTGTCAATCCAGATATTTTTCAACGAATCATCAACAGAGTAGAGACGACAGTTTAAATCAACAGAATTGTAATTATGAATAATATCAGTGCTATCTTTTATATTGTTTCCAAAAATAGGAAGTGCAGTGGAAATATGACGTGCACCCATGAAAAGAGCAGACAATAAGATTGTGCTAATCAGCAAGTAAAGATTGATTCGTTTGTGTTTAAGCATACGTCTCATTGTTTACAAAATACAGAGATGGTAGGAAAATGATTACTTTTGCCAAAAATAAAAGTTCCAGAAGAAACTATGGCACAAGAAAAAGTTAATTCTCAACAAAACGTTGTTAGAAACTATAAACGATATACAATTACATCTGCACTTCCGTATGCCAATGGCCCGGTTCACATCGGACATTTGGCCGGAGTTTATGTTCCGGCAGATATTTATGTTCGTTATCTGCGTTCTATTGGGAAAGATGTTGTTTTCATTGGAGGTTCCGACGAACATGGTGTTCCCATTACCATCAAAGCTCGTCAGCAAGGTGTTACTCCACAGGAAATTGTAGATAAATATCACGGGATCATTAAGAAATCTTTCGAAGATCTGGGAATCAGTTTTGATATTTACTCACGCACTTCCAATGAAATGCATCATAAAACTGCTGCCGGATTTTTTACAACCATCCACGAAAAGGGAGGCTTTGTAGAAAAATTATCAGAGCAATATTATGACGAAGAGAATAAGCAGTTTCTTGCTGACCGTTACATTACCGGAACTTGCCCGCATTGCGGCAACGAGCGTGCCTATGGTGATCAGTGTGAAAAGTGCGGAACTTCGCTTAATGCAACCGATTTGATTAATCCCCGTTCTGCGCTCAGCGGAAATGCTCCGGTGATGAAAGAGACCAAACACTGGTTTCTTCCACTCGAAAAACATGAAAGCTGGCTTCGTAAATGGATACTCGAAGATCATAAAGAAGACTGGAAAACAAATGTTTACGGTCAGTGTAAATCATGGATTGACCAAGGATTACATCCTCGTGCTGTAACCCGCGATTTAGACTGGGGTGTAAAAGTTCCGTTGGCCGAAGCCGAAGGAAAAGTGCTTTATGTTTGGTTTGATGCGCCTATTGGCTATATTTCGGCTACCAAAGAACTTACTCCTGAATGGGAAAAATACTGGAAAGACGAAGATACCAAGCTGGTTCATTTTATCGGAAAAGATAATATTGTGTTCCACTGTATCATCTTTCCGGCTATGTTGAAGGCTGAAGGAAGCTATATTTTGCCCGAGAATGTTCCGGCAAATGAGTTTTTGAATCTTGAAGGAGATAAAATTTCCACCTCTCGTAATTGGGCTGTCTGGTTGCATGAATATCTGGAAGAAATGCCTGGTAAACAGGATGTATTGCGTTATGTGCTTACCGCAAATGCTCCCGAAACCAAGGATAATGACTTTACATGGAAAGATTATCAGGCACGCAACAATAATGAGCTTCTGGCAATTCTCGGAAACTTTGTGAACCGTACGATGGTTCTCACTCACAAATATTTTGAAGGAAAAGTACCTGCACAAAATGAACTGACCGAAGCAGACAGACAGGTATTGGACGAAATGGCGAAATACCCCAATATCATTGCGAAAAGCATTGAGCTTTACCGCTTTCGTGAAGCATTATCGGAATTGATGAATCTGGCACGGCTCGGTAATAAATATCTTACTGATACCGAACCCTGGAAGGTGTGGAAAACCGATCCGGAACGTGTTGCCACCATCCTTAATATTTCGTTACAGATATGCGCAAACCTTTCGGTACTTGCTGAACCATTTCTGCCGTTTACTTCCGAAAAGATTGCGAGTATGCTTTGTTTGCCGAAACTGGTTTGGAATGATGCGTGCAATACGAATTTACTGGCAAATGGCGTACAGCTAAATCCGGCCGAACTCCTTTTTGAGAAGGTTGAAGATGCTGTGATTGAGCAACAAATAAACAAACTTCATGAAACGAAAAAGGCGAACGAACTTTCTAATTATACTGCAAGTCCGGTGAAAGAATCTGTAGCCTTTGATGATTTTGCAAAGATGGATATCCGTACAGGAACCATTCTGGCTGCTGAAAAAGTTGCAAAAACTAAAAAACTGCTCAAACTCACCATTGATACAGGAATTGATACCCGCACTATTGTTTCGGGCATTGCCGAACATTACGAACCCGAAAACATTATCGGACAAAAAGTGTGTGTATTGGTTAACCTTGCTCCCCGCAATCTAAAAGGCATTGACTCTGCAGGAATGGTTCTGATGGCCGAAAATGCAGATGGAAAGCTCTGCTTCGTAGCTCCGGTTAGCGATTTCAAAAACGGAAGCGAAGTAAAATAAATATAAAAAGATGAAAAGGCAACCTCAAAAGTGGTCGCAGACCTTTTTAAACCACCCTCCATCTTTTTATTTCATACTGCTTCCAAAATAGGGATGAATAAACCCGATATAGATAAATACTCCGTATATTAACGATGTATCTACTTTAAATTTTTCTTGATTAAATCAATAATTTGCTTTTTTACATATTCACCGTAACAATTCCATGATTGTATTACTTCAAATTTACTATTTAACAGGTAAATACCTGGATAAGCGGAAAGATGATAATCCTTTGCAGCTTGTTTGTTAAAGATAAACGGGTATTTAGGAATGTTTTCACCGAGTATTTTTTTAATTTCTGCTATACTTTTATCTTTTGGATTGATTCCTATTGCCATTACTTCTTCTTGGCTATACTTTGCATAAATTTCACTTTCAATAAACTTTGCTGCATCAAGACAGGGAGGGCAGTTTGCAAACCAGAAGTCGAGCAAATAAAGTTTAGATTTATTTACAAATAGGCGCAAACTATCGCCAAATTGTGTTATTCCTTTAAAATCGGGTGCTTTTTTAAATGCTTCTTGTATAGTTTTATAGGCAGTATCGTTTACTCGTTTTTCAACTCGGTATGTCGGGTATTTTTTTATATCAAATAAATACTCCGAGTCTGGTATGGGCTTATTTACTTCAAATCGGATATAATTATATTCGGTGTACATAAAATTTCTTCCATTCTCAAGTGTACGATACACTTTATATTTTTCAGGGTAATAATTTTTAACATTCATCCATATTTCAGAAACTTCATCTTTAAACCAAATTGTTGAATCAGGATAAGCTATTGGACAAGTACCCATTTCTGAAGGGAAAGAATAAACTATTTTATAGCAATCGCCACTCAGGCAATCTGTATCCCTGCTTACTGAGTATTTTATCTGGTTATAAAAAGTATCTCTGCTGGTATATTGTTTCTGAAACATTGAATCTAGATATCTTAATTTGGTATCAAAATAAAAAGGTCCAAAATAATCGTCCAATCTATTCCAATAGTCATAGAGGCTAGATTTTGACAATGAGCCATTTAGGATTTCCTTAGTATAGTCTTTTATTTTTGTAATCTGATTACCTGCTATTATATCATGATTTTGATAGGTTGTATCTTTGGTATAAACAAATGAATATCTATGTTTTGCAGGCAAAGGTTTTAGTTTTGATTGTTGATTAAATACAAAACTTCCATAAACTTTAGCATAGGTTGTGTCGTAATCCGATATACAGGTATAGCTTAATTCACATTTCAATGATTTTAGCTTACGCAATTGTTCACTCATTTTACGGATCAATTTATGGGCATCTTGGGCGTTGCTTTGTGTAATACCTAGTGTAATCATACAAAATAAAATACATTTTTTCATTTTGGGATGAATTTAAGGTTCTGTTTCATTACTGCCATTTATTTGGCTGAGACAAGATTTTGAACCAAATATTTGATAGAGATTATCAACAACATGTTTCCCTTCTTTATAATAAATTAAAATTAATACAGGGCTATCTGCCAGATTGTAATACTTCGCAATATCCCTACCTTTGATAGTAGGAAACTTCCATTTCGTTTTCTGATATACCCTCTCTATATATTCTTTGGATTCATTAATGCTGTTTGCTCCAATGATAGTTAGTTTGGCAGGATTTCTTTCTGCAATTTTGCATAATTGCTTAAAATATACTGTTGTATCTGTTTCCTGACTATTCCAGAGATATAACAGAATATATTCCGATTTTATCGTTTCCAGTTTTATAAGCTGATTGTTTAAATAGTCTTTTTCAATAAAAAAATAGGCAGATCGTGGAGGAATAACAACGGTTCCAAGTGAAAAATTTCCTCTTTCTCTACTGCTAAATAATTCTATTTTAGGGTTGGTATTAAACATTGCCGACGTAAAATAAATCGACATTTTTTCAGTCAGATTTCCCATTGTTGCTATTTTATACTCATCAAGTCCGTAGTATTTCCCGCAAACTGAATATTCTGCCGGAATACGGCTCATTTTGTCATAAATGATCGTGAACTTCAAATCCTGCAACGAATCAATAAAATCATGAGAAAAGAATTTATCCCACTTTTCATAAGCTTTTCCACGGTTAAACTTTGGAAACTGTATATCGAATCGATAATATTTCTCTTTGTAATTATCATTCAATTTTAAGTTAAGTAACAATGAATCATCTGTTCTTAGATTTAATGATTCCAGTATTTTTTGCCAGAAACGATTGTTATATAAGCCGGAACTATCACTCAAAAACAAAGGAAGAATTAATGATTTTACGTTAAATCGGGTACATGTAAGTAAGTTATTCATTTTTTCATAATGATGCGTGTTTGAGTTTTCCGGATCATGAACGCTTATTCGCTTCGATCCTGTATTTATCAAGTAATGTTTGTTAGTCAAAAATTTACTGTTGAATATTATATCTGCTTTTAAACTTCCTATACGGTAGTAAAAACTGCTTTTAAATCGGGTAAACAAAATCTCTTCCTTTGAATAAATACTGAATGTATCGCGGTTTGCATCCAGCGAACGGTATGTATAAGTCAAATAGATTGATTTATACTGTTCATATGATTTCAATGTTGCCAATAATTCGCCTTTCCCATTTTGCAAATATGCTGTAATGGGAAAAATCATGAATAGTGCAAGTAATATCCTGCTATTTTTCATTACTTTAAATTTTTCTTGATTAAATCAAGAATTTCCTTTTCATGTTTCGGTTCAAAGTTATTCCACGATCGTATTACTTCAAATTTACTGTTTAGTAAATAAAGCCCGGGATAAATTGATAAGTGATATTCCTTGGCGGTTTCTTTGCTAAGAATATAAGGATATTTGGGGGCTTTTTGTTTAAGAGTATTATTTACATCTGAAAATGATTTATCAATGGGGTTAACACCTATAATCATTATTGTATTCTGATCATATTGTGTCATAATGTTTTTTTCAATAAAATTCTTAAGTTGCATGCATGGGTAGCAATTTGCAAACCAGAAATCAACTAAATAAAGCCTTGCATAACTGTTATACAATTGGATACTATCTCCATTTTGCGTAATTCCCTTAAAATCTGGAGCCCTAAAAAAAGCTTCTTGTACAGTCCTATATCCTTTCGGAGTTAATTTTTCTATACGGTAATTTTTATAATCTAGTTGATTAAACGTCAAATCGGAAGGCAATAATAGGGGATTTAATTCCAGTTTTGTGTATTGTAAATCATGAATAATATATGGGATATCATTGTTCATGGTAAAAGCGTACGAAAATCGTTCTGGAAGGTACGTATTTTTGTTTATCCAGTAATTGAAAACCATTTCTTTAAACTCAATTATTGAATCAGGAGACCCTTCAACTCCTACTCCACCTATATCAGAAAGATATGAATAGTTTATATGATAACAATCTCTACTAATGCAATTACTGTCAATTGTTATCATATATTTTAAATTCTCTTTTTTCCGAGTGTATTTTTTTTGAAATATTGAATCGAGGTATTTCAGGCTTTCACCATAAAAAAACGATCCTAAATTATCCGATAAATTAAACCAGTAATCTATATATTCTTTTTGATGGAGAGAATCAATTATTACTTCCCTTGTTTTTTCTTTAATTGTGTAAAGTTTGCGATTTTGAATAATTTCATGTGTAATCTCGTTTGAATCTTTTAAATTGGTTTGTGTCATTTTAAAATATCGAGGCTTTAACGAAGATTTTTTATCGGCATAATAAATAATTCTGGCACTTATTTTCGAGACAGATGTGTCGTTACCAGATGTATAAGTATTAATTATTTCACATTGAGCGAATTTTGCTTTCCCCAATTTTAAAATCATGTTATTAATTACCTCATGTGGATTCTGGCATAAAACAGAAAGCGTGATTAAATGAAATAATATTACAAATGTCATTATTTTTTTCATATCTATATATTTATATCAACTTCACTCAATCAAATATTTATTTTTAAAATATTGTTGTATTGAGTGAAGTTGAAATTTTTAATCAGTTTTTAGGCTTTAAAATAGCTCTTTACATTTTATAGCTTATCAACAATTTCAAATTTGTTTGCTTTAACATAAATAACCCCGTATGGAATTTCAATTTTTTGAGCTTTCCCTGTTTTGTCAGCATGTAATTTACACACAGAGCAAGATATTTTATCACAACGATAAGTTGTGATATCACCACCTCCCCACATAGCTGAAATATTACATTGTCCAACATCTTCAAAACAAGCACAGTAATGTTTTATTTTTTGATTATTACTTTGAGATAATATTGAAGGGAAACTAGGTTTTGCTTTTGAAGTACCATCAGAAAAACCTACAGGAATTTGACAAATAGAATAATGAGCAGTTGAAAGCTCAACCCATTTACCATTATAATAAATATCCTCAACAGGTATTTTATTAATTGTTAATTGAGGTTCAGAATTGATTCCTTCAGGTATATCTGTGGTTTTAATTTTATTTTCAGATATCTTCAAGGTCTCATTTTCAAGTAAAATTGAAGTCATATATGCAAACTCTGGCTTATCAGAAATTGTATAATATCTATAAATTTTACCTTCTACAAAACTTGCTTCATTATTCTTACTTCCATTATTATTGGATTCCTGTTTTTCGTTCAAATTCTGAACAGTTTTATCATCCTGGCAGCTAAATAATGCCAGGGTTGCCATTGCTAATATAATTATTTTTGTTTTCATTGTAAATAATATTTATACTATGTAATTATTTCTACTTACGCGGTCAAGTTTTTGTAGTAGCTTGCCGCAAAAATCATCACTTAAAATTTTGTTTTCACCGGAAATTTAAGTGACTAAAGAAATCCTCATTTACTATTAAGGTAGCAGGTTATACAAAATTCACGTAATTTTGCAACAATCTCCTTTATTTTACTTAAATATGTGCGTGTCGGCTACATTTAAGTGTCTTTTACGCCGCTGCAACCTTTAAAGGAGATACGTTGCAGCGGCTTTTTTATTCGAGCGTTTTCATCGCTTTTGTTTTCATGTGTTACATCCTTCATTATTCACATTAAGTTTCCTTAATATTTCATTAACTTCATTTTTTAATAATTATTACAAACCTAAAAAGCTTATATAATTACTTGGTTTTATATAATTGACATTTTTTCTTTGCCTTATATCAGTATCGAAATTCTCATCCATAATACAACAAGCTGTTTTTGAATGATTCAACCAAAACCAACGTGTGAACTTCGCGATAAATAAATTCAAGGCAAAAATTATTCTGTTGTATTTTATCCTTGAAAGTTGTAAAATATCCTTACAAATAACACTATGCAGCCGCAGAGTCTCTTTAAAAAAGTATTTTCCGTGTTCAATAATATGTTTCATGGCAATAAGGGTATATAAAGGGCAAAAAGTGAAAAAGATATTCTTATTTCCAGCTTTTAAATTTTCTGATTCAGCCTGCCACCCGCCAATAAAAAAGGCGTGTGACCCATACTATATCCGCTTCTTAGGTACCGCCAAGCACCCTCCATGCAAATAAGTAAAGCCCTCACGCCGTAGCGTGAGCGTTTTTACTTATTATTCAAGCATGGATTAAAAATTGGCGGTTTTTAGAAGCAAGAATAATAGCAAACGCTATCTTATGTATTTATTTTTTGATTTTTATTGCTCCATAGGCAGTTTTTTGATGTTTGGGGTGTAAATATAGTAGTTTTTATTTAAAAAGGACTATTACATTGCAAAATGTATAGTATAAAGTTTCAGAAAGCTTTAGATGCAGCTATTTTTTTTGTAATACAAATCTACATTGCCACCAGTTCAGGCTTTTCCAGTTCAACGTCGTTTTCAGTGATAAAGCCCTCCTCAACTTCCAGTATTTCTTCATGAGGAGTATAGCCTGTCGAGTTTACGGTAAGCTTAATTTTGCCGGTTTTGCTTGCAATCCGGTAATAACCATCTTCATCTGTTTTTACCACAACATCGCCTGTATCCGTTTTTACTTCGGCTCCCACCAATGGTTGTTCTGTTTCCAGATCACTTACAACTCCTTCAATTCCGGTAGTGATCGTTGCATTTTTCTTACGACCCTTTAAATCAATAATAGCACGGGCATTCATATAATCATCATACAAACTATTGTCGTCCCAGCGAACCATTCCAATGGTTTTATCAAGCAAAGCCAGTGTTTTGTCAGCTTCACGAAACAGCATATCCAGTGTTTCTTTCTGTTTTTTACGTTCTATGATTCGTTGCCGGGGCATCGGGATCAAATCATGATATTGATCAATCAGCTTACGCAAATCATCCAGTACTTGTAGCGTTATGCCATATCCGGCTAAATCAGCCAGCAATTCTTTTGCCTTTGTAAAAACCGCATCACACCTGTCTTTTACAATAGTATCGGCAGCATTGCGTAAATCCGACATTGTGAATCCTATTTTATCTTCAAGCAAGGTGTCTTTTTTATGAGCTGCGTATGCAATCAAACGTACCACAACCTGCATGGTTTTCTTTTCGAGCAGTGCCCTTACTTCACGCTTATCACGGGCAACTCCTGTTAATTGCATTTCTTGTTCTTTGCGGATATCATCAATTTTCCCGATAACATTCTTCAGCTCTAAAGCTAAGTCACCTCCCATCGGGAGCTGTGCCACTTCCTGTTGGTTTAATTCAAGACATTTATTTACCAACACGTATGCACTTCTCTTATTTTCTTTAAAACGATTCATCGCATTTTTGTTTTAAGTGAATAATTCCGAAAATACAATCACAAATATACATACAAAAAGCAGCAAAATCACAGTTCAAGTAAAAAATCTCAAAAAATCACCCACAAATTATCTAAATATACCGCTTCCAACACTCTTCATATTGTTTCCAATAAACATTACATCCATTCCAACGCTACTTACATTGCTTCCAACACATTATATACTATGTCCAATGCTCTTTACATCATGTCCAGCAAACATTATATTAGTTCCAACACATGTTACACTACTTCCAACGCTCTCTCCAGCGCTCCCAACGAATATTATATCTATTCCAACGCTCGTTACACTGCTTCCAACGAATATTATACCCTTTCCAATACTCTTTTCAGTGCTTCCAACGAACATTATACTGCGTCCAACGCTCTTTCCTCCACTTCCAATATCATTTTCACTGCCTTTAATATTTTATATACTACTTCCAATATATCATATATCGCTTATAATGCTTATTTTTAACTTTTTTTTACTAATTACATGGGGCTGCATTTCCCCTTCTTCTTTCAACCATTATGAATCTCAAACCTGGTATTCCCCGTCGTTATCTTGTTTTTATTGCTGCAATAGTCTGGATTTTTGCAGGCGGGATGCTTTTGACGAAAGGAGCTGTTTTTTTACTGGAGGACTCGCGGAACCTTACTTTGAAGCTAATATTCAGTGCGGTTGGAGGTGTTTTGTTTTACTGTTTTCTCTTTACCAAAATTTCAGAAAAACATATCCGTAGAATCTTCCGTCTAAAGAGCGAACATCCCTGCTTGTTTTCTTTTTTCAGCATAAAAAGTTATCTGATGATGAGCCTGATGATTTCGCTGGGCATAATATTGCGTAAAGCCGGGATGATTTCACATCCTGTACTTGCTGTTATTTATCTCACGATGGGTGTTCCGTTAACACTTTCGGCTATTAAATTTTTTGTAAGAGGGATAAAACAGCTTGAAAATGAGAATGATTTGAAAAATTGAAACTACTTTTAATCGCCTTTAATTTAGGTTTATTACATCTGTGTTTATTCTGCTGCTTCCGAATTTTTCTTTTTTATTGCCCAGTATCCGGCAAGGATAGCTTCTGCAGCATCCGCCATTAATGTTTTAGGCAGGGGAAGCCCTGCATCTGCAATTATTTTACGTGCAGTTTGAATTGCCAGTTCTTTTACAGCTTTTGTTTTAGTCGGATCACTGATTTTAAACATTTCCTTGCGCCAGGTTTCAGCGTGAAATGCAATCACATCAATATTTCGGCATTCAGCTTCTTTTCGCCATGCTTGTGCAATGTTGCCACCCCCTTCAATGATAATAGCATCCAGCGGATCACAGAGGATGAAATAACGTTTCATATCCCGTTTCAAACAGCCCATGGAACCATAGTTGTGCGAAGAAAACTTCAGGAGTATTCCCTTGTCCGAAAAAAGAGCAAATCCGGTTTTTACTCCGGCATCAATGGCAAGATAATTTCCCATTTTCAAGAGTTCAAAAGGGTTACGTCAAACATTTTACAAAGGAAAGGAATAAATAACGGAAAACATCTCCATGTTGGAGAAAATATATACTTTAGCACGGTAAAAAAGCACCTACAAAACTTAAATTAAAACATATCATGAATACGATTGATTGGAAAAATTTACCCTTCGGTTATTTCAAAACCGATTACAATGTACGTTGCTACTATCGCGACGGAAAATGGGGTAAACTGGAAATTTCTTCGTCAGAATACATTAACATCCACATGGCTGCTACTGCTTTGCATTACGGTCAGGAAGCATTCGAAGGATTAAAAGCATTCCGTGGAAAAGATGGAAAAGTAAGAGTTTTCCGTCTTGAAGAAAACGCAAAGCGTATGCAAAATTCTGCCTACGGAATCATGATGGCACATGTGTCTGATGAACTATTCCGCGAGGCAGTTCTCGAAGTAGTTAAACTAAACGAGAAATTCATCCCTCCTTACGAATCAGGTGCGTCTCTCTATCTGAGACCATTACTGATTGGTAGCGGAGCACAGGTTGGCGTTAAGCCGGCTACTGAGTATCTTTTTATGGTATTTGCAGGTCCTGTTGGCCCATATTTTAAAGAAGGATTTACTCCGGTAAGTATTCAGATTTCCCGCGATTTCGACCGCGCTGCTCCTCTGGGAACAGGTCGTTACAAAGTGGGAGGCAACTATGCTGCCAGTCTTCGCCCAGGTGAACGTGCACACGATGAAGGTTTTTCATCCGTACTATTTCTTGATGCAAAAGAAAAGAAATTTATCGACGAAGCTGGTCCTGCAAATTTCTTTGCAATCAAGGGGAATAAATACATCACTCCTGACTCAGGTTCTATTCTTCCTTCAATTACCAACATGAGTTTAAAAACACTGGCTGTTGATATGGGAATGGAAGTTGAATGCCGCCACGTTGCCGTAGATGAATTAGGCACTTTTGATGAAACCGGATATTGCGGTACTGCTGCTGTTATCTCTCCGATTAAGTGCATATCTGATCGCGAACTCGGAACAAACTTTGAATATTGCAAAGATGGTAACGCAGGTCCAATAAGTACCAAGCTTTACAATCGTTTGCGAGCTATTCAATATGGTGACGAAGCTGATAAATTCGGTTGGAATACCATCGTTGAATTCTAGTCAAAAAACGATAGATCAAAAAAAGCTACTTCTGTTGGAGTAGCTTTTTTTTTGAACCACAACTATCATAAATTGTTACAGATATGTAACCTTATCATTTTTTTAACGTAAATTTACAGTGGCAAAAACCAGAATATGAAAAAGGCTTTCAGATATTTTATTTTCAGTCTGTTGTTTATGGTGTTGTGTGTTCCTGCATTTTCACAACAAAGAGTAGAATTACTGCTCAAAGACAGGCAGAAACTCTATGGAACGATGCTTATGCGTTTAGATGAACGCGCTTTTCGCGATACATCAATTCCCGGTATATTAAATCAAATAGCTGAATATGATCAATCTATTGCTGCTGAGATCAAAATAGTAGATTCACTGGTGGAAACTAACCGTCAAAAACTGGAACTTCTCCAATCGGTAAATGCCAACTTTGAAACTGAAAAACAGAAAGTAAAAACTACTCTCTGGATATTTATTGGCCTTTCAATTGTATTGCTTGGGCTTGGAATTTACTTCTTCTTTTCATGGATGGAAGCTAAAAACCGTTTAATTTTTCTCAAAACCGATATCGACGAAACCAACCGGAACTTCTCCCGTTTAACCAATGAAAAAAGCGAACGCGAAGAAGCCCTGAAAAACGAAGTTTTGGAGATCCGAAAAAGAATTGAGTACTATGAAACTCAATTGAAAAATAGTAAAAATGAAAGTGTTAGCTTGCGCGATAAAGCGATTGAAATAGAAAAAAACCGTTCGGTATTGCTTACCAAAATTGAAGATCTGGATCGCGAAATCCAGGCTTCCAAAATGGTTGTTGAAAAACTCAGTACCGAAAATCAGGCACTCAGTCAACAGGTAATTACATTGCGAAAAGATAAAGAAACGTTGCTTAACACTCCGCTTGTTCAGCAAATACAACAGCCTGTAGTGCAAACTGTTATTCAGGAACCCGTAGCAGTTGTACCGCCTCCGGTTCAAACTCCACAAGCGGTTCCTCCTCCAGCACCACAACCCGTTGAATCAAAAGAAACAGTAGTCGAAGCAGCGCAACGTATTTTACAATCTGTAACAGCAAACGGGAAAAATTCCATTGCTGACGAATCGTTTTTCAGCAGTATTCAGCAAAGCGGAAAAAACGCGATGATGGATGATGCGGAACTGTCGGAAGCACAAAAATCATTAATGGAGCTGGAAGTAAACCTTCATAAGATTGCAAAAATCAAGACTTTTAAAGATAAAGGGATTCTTTCTGAAGAAGAATATGAAGAACTGAAGAAAAAAATATTCTCCCATTTGTAAAATCTCCTTTCGTTAATCTCGTTTAGAACACAGCATTTCCTTTGGGGGATGCGTATATTTGTATTTGGAAAAATTGTTTTTCCAACTGTTTTTGTGTACTTATAATAAAGATATATCATGGAACTATTGAATTTGCCGTTGATTCAGGATGCGAATCTAAAAGGGAAAATTGTACTTGTACGCGTGGATCATAATGTGGTGAAAAGCGGAGTGATACACGATCCTTACCGTATTGACGCTACCATCGGAACTCTCTTTCATATTATTTCGAAAGGAGGGAAACCCATAATCATGACTCATGTTGGGCGCCCGAAAGATAAAAAGACAGGAGAAATAAATATCAGTCCGAAAACTTCTGTGCAGCCAATTGTAGATTACATCCAGTCAAAACTTCATATCACGATAAAAGTTCCAGAATTCTATATCCATGAAAAAACAGGGTATATGGGCGTTGAAACATCGGTGAATCATCTGATTAAAGAGTTGCGTCAAGGCGATATTGATGCAATTTATCTTCCTAATACGCGCTGGTTCAGTGGTGAAGAAGCCAAAGGTGAAGATGCTGACCGTTTTGCGAATCAGTTGGCCGGATTAGCTGATATTTTTGTGAATGATGCTTTTGGATCATGGCAGGCTCATGCTTCTACGGTAGGGGTAACCAAATACTTGCCGGGTTATGCTGGTTTTCTGCTCCAGAAAGAAATTTCAAACCTCGATCGGATTTTTCAGCCCCACAATCCGTTTGTTGCAGTGGTTGCCGGTGCAAAGTTCGATACAAAAATAGATTCTCTTTTTGCACTTTTGCAAAAAGCGGATTATCTGGTTTTAGGAGGTGTAATTTACAATGCATATCTTTCTGCAAAATACGGAATTTCGATACAGGGAATTGAGGATGACGATCTGGAACACGCAAAACAATTTGTTGAGTTTGCCAAGAATTATCCTGGCAAATTGATTGAACTTCCGTTTATTATAGAGTCAGATCTCGCTGATCATAAACAGGAAGGAAGTTACCGGGTTCATGATATTCGTACACTGAAAAACGGGAGCAGACTAAATTATGTACTCGATATTGCTCCTGAATCATTTTTAACGGACGAGGTTCATGATGTGTTTATGAAGGCACAAACCATCTTTGTAAACGCGGTAATGGGCTTCACTCCTCATTTTAATGAAGGAACGATTGCGCTCGACCGTCTGATTGATGAAAATGCTGAAGCCATTAAACTATATGGTGGGGGTGATACTTTGCAGGAACTAAAACGATTACTTCCTGGTTTATATATTGTAGCACTCGATAGCCCTAAATACTACATCTTTACGGGCGGCGGAGCAGTATTGAAAGCCATCGAAAACGGCACAACCAGTGGCTTAGCTCCTGTAAAAGCACTGATGGAAGCAGCTCTGAAGAGCTAATACCTAATGATTTATACCAAAGTTATATTTATCCAATCGGTATAATGGGTGTTAAACGAAAAAATTAAGGGTCAATCAAAATACAGATTGACCCTTTTTCCCTTGCATGACAAAATGATTTATTTCCCGAAGAAAGCTACTACAGTATTTTCAAGTTTCAGATAACTCTGAACTACAGTTTCTTTAAAATTATTTGCTTTATATAAATTTTCATACGCTACTTTACCCACTGCGTTTCCCAGATCGCTGACTTCTCCATTTTTATTTAAAATTCTACCCATGCCGGTAGTGGTTGATTGTGGATTTGCCTGAGCCATCTGATTCTGAATGTTCGGAACAGTTTCCTCATAAGCCATTAATGCCATCTCATTCAACGATATTGCCTCGAAACGCTTGCTGGGAGAGTAATAGGAATTGCGCTCTTCTGTAACCTCATTCAGTGCAATTGCCTCCATTCGTTTGGGAGCTTCGGTACGAACTGAATGTAATTTTGGATAAGAAACGATAACTGATTGTGATACTGTGTTGTGTTGAGCAGAGTTATTATCAGCCAGTTTTTGTTCGGCGTGATTTGCTGAGGGGATGATTTGTAGGGCTTTAGCAGGATTTTGTTCTGTTTCAGTCTGGGTATGATTCCCTGAATGCACAAATTCATTTCGGGAATCTATCTGATTCAGGGAGGTAAAATAAATACCGGCAATCAATGCTACAGAGGCTGCAACAGAGGCAATTTGAACAGCTTTACGACGGAACAAAGGAATAACTGCTGTTCTGTAAAGTTCTGCTTTATTTGGAAAGGTAATCGTTAAGTCGGGTTGAAGTCGGGTTTTTACATAAAGTTCTTTTTCAGCCTGAAACTTTGGATTTTGCCGAAGAAAATGTTCTAATTCAGTTTGCTGAGAAGAGGTGAGTTCTCCTTCCATTTGAGCAATAATCCATTGACTGCAATTGGATTCGTTCACGTTGGGAGTGTCATTTTTTTTAAGTGAGGCTTTTCCATGAAAATGAACCACTGGTTCCGGCTCAAGCACAACCATTTCAAACTGATTGAATTCTTCTTTCAAATCAGGACAATCTTCCAGAAATGCCATCAACAGCGTACAGTCTTTGCTGCTGAGACGACCCTCGAAATAATCGAGGAAGAAGATTTCATAATTATTGCGGTTAATATTCATGGTTAAATCACATTTTCCAATTTGCCGATATACTCTTTCAGGAACAGCCTCGCACGGTAGATGTAAACCTTTACCTGCGATTCGTTCAGTCTGGTGATTTCTCCGATTTCTTCGTAGCTGTACCCTTCATAGTCACGCAAAAGTACAACAGTACGCTGAATTTCGGGTAATCGCTCCACTGCTTCATTCAATACTTCTTTCAGATCAGAGTAGTCGTTGTCGCAACTGAAATTTTGCGAAGATTTTTCATTGAGTGAAACAGTTTTCTTACTTTTCCGGATAGCATCAATCATCGTATGATAGGCTGTGGTGAAAAGGTAAGAACGAACTTTATCCTTGCTGATATCTTCTTTTTTATCCCACAACTTTAAAAACGAATCCTGCACAATATCATTTGCCATTTCATCGTCGCGTACATTCTTGAGGATGAAGCGGTAAACGTTATCTGAGTATTGGTCAACACATTGATTGTACTCTGCGACTGTCATCGTTTTTAAAGCTATAGAATCGGGTTATTTCCTTTAGGACGAATTATGCACCCGTAAAGTTACAGCAAAAATATTCCGAATGTTGTTTTTTGATACAAACCTGAAAAACAACATTCGGAATGCTTTGGGTTACAATTGTTTTTTGCAGATTTTAGTTTTGCAGATGAGTAAGAATTTTTTCTCCCAAAACCTTGGCAAGCTTATACTTAGACTCAACAGTCCAGCCAGCGATGTGAGGGGTCAGAATTACATTCTCTGCTTCAAAAAGATAATGTAAATCGGGAGGGAGGTTTTCGAGACCAAGATTTTCGAAAGAGAATTTTTCATATTCCAGCACATCCAAACAGGCTCCTTTAACTTTTCCGCTTTTAAGAGCATCTGCCAGTGCAGATGTTTTTACAACAGGTCCGCGGGCTGTATTGATAAGATAAAAAGGGTGGCAGAATTTGGAGATAAAGGTTTCATCAAACATGTATCGTGTTTCATCGGTAAGCGGAACATGGAATGAAAGAATTTCACACTGATTGAAAAGTTCTTCCAGTGTTGACTCTTTCACAAACTCATTTTCGAAGCCGGTTTTGTATTTATCATATGCCAGAACAGTACATTCAAAGCCTCTGAGGCGTTGGGCAAAGGCACTGCCCATATTACCGTAACCAATAATTCCTACCGTCTTTCCTTTTACTTCCAGTCCACGGTTTTCTTCTCGGCTCCATATTCCCTTACGAACCTGACTATCGGCGCGTTTCAGGTTGTTGAATAACATCAGCAACATCGAAAGGGCATGTTCTCCCACTGCGTCACGGTTGCCTTCAGGAGAGTTAAAACAGCGGATGTTTTTACATTCAGCATATTCTACGTCAATACTTTCCATGCCCGCACCCACGCGCCCGATGAATTTCAGGTTGGTGGCAAGATCGAGCATCTCTTTATCCATCTGAATGCCGCTTCGGATTATGATTCCGTCATATTCTGCGATGATTTTTTTGTAATCATCACGGGTATAATCTTTAAAAGAAATACAATCCAGTCCGGCTTTTTCGAAATCTTCGCGAAGCACGGGATGTGCCGAATCAATAAATAATACTTTCATCATCAGTTTATTACTGTGTTGTTGTTTTTCAGGGCATATTTTATCTGGTCCTTTAATACAACAGCATTTTTGTACAACATTTCGTTTTGTGTAGGGAATGGAACCGGCGCTGAATTTAGCTTGGCACGTGTTTCATCGCGCAACGCACTCATATCTCCCTGTGCATACGCCATAAAATAGCGGAAAACCCATTCCGATTTTATCGGAACCGATTTCACCAGTTGACTGGTTGCGTTTTTATAGTATTCCAAATCAGCCGTTACCATTGATGATTTAAAGAGAAACGTTTCGGTTACCTGACAGGAGATGATTTTGGTTTTGGGTATTTTGATATCGTTACCCAGTGAATCTTTCATCACGTTTCCGTTTTTATCGAAGAGGTAGTTGAACCCATCCGGTATCTCTTTGTTCTCGGTGTAGCGTTCTTCTTTTACCTGATCACCGGAAACATTGATGGAACGTAAATTTAGTACCACATCGTATTCATAACGGATATTTTTGTCGCGTACCGGATCGTACTGAATCCAACCCGTATTGAGTTCGTTGAAAGGAAGTTTGTATAAATCTTCTTCAAAATCTTTGGGAATTACCATTTGTGTATTGTTGACTACCAGATAGTTTACGAACGTAGTTCCCAGAAAACGGGCTTTTTTAAGTTGTTCGTCAACATCTTTGAAGGTCGCAAAATAGCTTTTTACCCGTTGAAGTTCGTCATAAGCCTGCCGGGCAGATTGTTTGTCTTCCTTTTGTAAAAGGTTTATAGCGTGGGAATAAAAGTATTCAGCAGCTTTTTGCTTGGAAGTAGCAATTTCCTGATCGTAGTTTACATATTGATAATTGATTGCATTTAAAGCAGATTGTGGCAATACCTTAACCTTGTTCTGACGGCTGCGCATAGCTTCATACCGGGCATTGATATCGCTCCAAATGCCGGGTTGACCGCTTATACGTAGCTGGTTTATCCGTTCATTGTCCTGCTGATTTGCCACCGAATAGGCTCTTTGCAAAACATAAATTTCTTCGTTGTTGTCGGGGTTTTTCATCAGCTTTTTCACGGCATGGCTAATTGCAGCATCATATTGCCCTTTTTCCAGAAGTTTTTGAGAAGATGTACATGCCGAAACCAGAATTATCATTCCAAGAATCAGAAGGTTTACGTATGGTTTCATAATGAATTGTTATATGTTTATTCTTAGAGCAAATTCCGTGCTAAAATATGTTAAAAGTATGGTCTTGCCAAATTTGAAAAACTTACCTTTGCGTCTCTTTTTTAAAACCCAAACAATCATGTGGATTTGGATTGCACGAACTATCCTTCGTAACCGTTTTTGGAATCTTAGTATTCTTACTCTTTTGACAATTTTCATGGCTTTCATGGCAACGCGTGTACACATGTCGTACGAAATGACACAGATGTTGCCAGCTACTGATTCTACCAGTATTGTTTACGATAATTTTAAAAAACAGTTTGGTCAGGATGGAAGTGTGCTTTTTATGGGAATTCAATCCGACAACCTTTTTCAACTCGATGTATTTAATGAGTGGTATGATTTAACGGGCGAGATTAAAGAAATTGATGGAGTTGAGGAGGTTGTAAGTATTTCGAGGTTGTTTCATTTATCGAAAGATACTGTAAAATCGAAATTTGCTTTTCTTCCGGTAGTACCTTACAAGCCCCGCACACAGGGCGAGCTTGATACCGTAAAGCAGTTGATTTACTCGTTGCCGCTTTACAATGGTTTGCTGATTAATCAGAAAAGCGGAGCAACGCTGATGATGGTTACGCTGGATAAGAAGAAGCTCAATACCAAAAGCCGCGTGGCTTTGATAGAGGATATTTGCTCTGTATCACAGAAGTTTCAGGAAAAGACCAAGGTTGAAATTCATTATTCGGGATTACCGTACATCCGAACGGTGACTTCTAAAAAGGTTCAGAATGAGTTACAACTCTTTGTTTTACTGGCGATGTTGGTGGCTTCACTGGCGCTTTATTTTTTCTTCCGTTCGTTTAAAGCGGTAATTTTCCCGATGATTATTGTGGTGATGAGCGTAATATGGACCATAGGAACGGTTGGTTTGTTCGGGTATAAGATTACGATTCTCACAGGGATGATTCCTCCGTTACTCATCATTATCGGAGTTGAAAACTGCATTTTCCTTCTCAATAAATATCATTACGAATACCGTCTTCATGGCAATAAGGTAAAGGCTCTTACCCGTACGATTCTGCGTATCGGGAGAGCCAATGTACTGACCAATGCCACTACTGCTGTAGGTTTTGCAACCTTTATCATCACCGGAAATAAAGCATTGATAGAATTCGGGGTAATTGCTTCGATAAATGTATTTGTATCGTTTCTTCTTTCATTAATTCTGATTCCGATTTTCTTCAGTTATCTGAAACCGCCTCATGCAAGTCAGATAAAATATCTTGATAACCGTACAACCGGCAAGCTTCTGGGCTTTAACGAAAGGGCTGTGCTATATCACCGTAAGTTCATCTATTTCACGGTACTTGGCGTAGTATTGTTTGGTGCTTTGGGCGTGGGATTGCTAAAAACAACCGGAAACATTGTGGATGATATACCGAAGAAAGATCGCTTGTATCAGGATATGATGTTTTTCGAAAAACATTTCAACGGTATTATGCCTTTTGAGATTGTAATTGATTCCGGAAAAGATAAAGGAATATTGAAGCTTTCGTTTTTGAAAAAGATTGATAAGCTTCAGAATGAGCTGTCTAATTACAAGGAATTGTCGCGGCCACTTTCGGTAGTTGAAGTGGTGAAATTCGCGAAGCAGGCCTTCTACAATGGAAATCCGGAGTATTATGCGCTGCCCGACAACAACGAAATGGCGTTTATGGCTTCGTATCTTCCGGAGATGAAAAGTAAAAAACGAACGTTGCTTAACTCTTTTGTGGATACAAACCTTCGGAAGACCCGTATTTCGGTGCAGATGGCAAATATTGGTTCAAAAGATATTGAACGGATACAAAATGAGTTGAAACCAAAGATTGATTCTATCTTCAATCCTGCGAAATATAAAGTGGATGTAACAGGTACAAGCGTTGTATTTCTGAAAGGAACCAATTACCTGATTACAAACCTGATTGAGAGTTTGATTTTCGCAATTATCATCATTGCCTTGCTCATGGCATTTCTGTTTGCTTCGATACGTATGATTATGCTCTCGATGATTCCAAATTTGATTCCGCAATTGGTAACGGCAGCAATGATGGGCTATCTGGGGATTCCGCTAAAACCATCTACAATCCTTATTTTTAGTATTGCACTGGGAATTACGGTGGATAATACCATACAGTTTTTGTCGCGCTACCGTCTGGAACTGAAGCTGAACAACGGAAACATCCGGGAATCGGTAGTGTTTGCGCTGGGCGAAACCGGGTACAGTATCTTGTATTCATCCACGATTCTGGTGCTGGGCTTTTCGATGTTTACCCTTTCAACCTTTGGCGGAACACAGGCAATGGGCTTTTTGATTTCGTTCACAATGCTGACGGCTATGTTCTGTAATCTGTTTGTATTACCCAGTTTACTGCTTACGCTGGATAAGTGGAGTACTACCAAAAAGTTTAAAGAACCGGTATTCGACATTTATTATGAAGACGAGATTGAAACCGAGGTTCTGGCGATTGAAGATTCGATGACAGAAGGTGATGAGCCAACGAATAAAAAAGCATAAATTGAAAAGGCATCCTGATTTTGACGGATGCCTTTTCAATTTTACGGTTTTTTTAGGGATTACTCCCATTGTTAAACTCTTTTACGGAAAAGATCTTCGAAGGAGGGAACTTGTTAATTGAGAATGATTTGATAGGATTTATAATCCAGATTTAAAAACATAGTTGTCTGGTGATAAAATTGTATTTTCTTGTTTTAAGAGAAAATTTACGGAAAGAAATACAGAATGAATATGTAGTTTCGCAGTGTAAAAAATGTATAAAGAAACAATGCATTCAGTAATTTTAACAACTTGTAACAGCAGTATTGAAGCTCATATTAAAAAGAGTCTTCTGGAAGATAACGAGATAGAATGCTATCTGATTAATGAGAACTTTTCGAATTTGTTGCCCGGCTACAATGGTATGATGGGTGCCGGTATTCAGATTATGATTGATGAATGTGATTTGGAAAGAGCCAGAAAAATCATAGAGCCGGAAATTGAAGCAGATGCTCCGCTGGTTTGTCCAAGCTGTCATTCGACCAATATTAGCATGGGACTTGGCAGGAATAAGATTAAAAAGGTTGTGCTGATATTACTTTCTCTACTAATCCCGATCCCGTTTGGAAATGTAAAATGTACTCATTATTGCAGCAATTGCAAGGTGGAGTTTTGAGAGATATAGGGTTATGGTTTGCAGGGAAACTGGTATTTTTTGATTTCTGCATTCAATCCATGCTTGTAGCTTCAAAGTGGTATTCAGGGAAGTGTTAGTAACGTTTTAAGAAGGCAATTTTTTCTTGATTAGTCCGGAAAAATAGCTTTATCCTTTTTTACACAACTCCAAAGAAATAAGAGATAGCAGAATTGTTGAAACTCCGAAAAGTAATGATATACTGATTTTTATTTATTATCTACTCTTTAGTAAATTCCATTCTTCTTAGAACAAGTGAATTGTCGTTAGTGTAATTCAACCGTGTGTGAGATTGGTTGTAATATGAAATAAGTACGCGGTTTAAACAGGGTGCGTTTTCAAAACAAGATTCTACTCCGATGGAGATAACCGAATTATCAGATTCGTCAATATATTCGTTTGAAGTAAGTGATTCTCCTGTAGCAAGATCATTAGTACCTTCAGGAGCCAAATAAAAATAAGGCATTATATCGGCTTCTCCGTTCTCCTGGATAATTGGTTGATCAGAAAAACTGATTTTGAACGTATAGGTAAGGGTACTTTCGTTGATTCTTTTCAACTCTAATTGAAAGGTGGTATCGTTTTTTAAGGCTTTATATTGATAGGTTTGATTGAGGTTTAAATCGTGAGGGAAATATACAGTTGTATTTCCGATGACTATCTTGCGTTTGATTAGATGTACAGGATACTCAGTGAATGCAGTATTGTAAAGCTGGCTTATAAACCGTGTGGAATAATCGGCTTTATTTTCAATCGTTATTTCTCTGGTCGGTGTATTTGTTGCGGGGGAAAGAACCTCTTTTTGTATTAATTGATCTTCTTTGGATGCGTTATTACATGCTGTTATCAGAACAGCGACAATGGTCAGCAGTAGGTAGAAATTAAGTTTCATTGTTCATAAGTTTTAAGGGCGATTGTAAATATAAAATACTGATTCTGAAAGGTTGTATGTGTAATCAGAATCAGTATTTTTTATCGTGCGGGGTTAAATACGTTTGCGTATCTCTTCGGTCTCTTTTTCGAATCCGGGTTTGCCCAGCAGGGCGAACATATTCTTTTTGTAAGCTTCTACACCGGGCTGATCGAATGGATTTACTCCGAGAATGTACCCACTTAGTCCGCAGGCAAATTCAAAGAAATAGATTAACTCGCCAAGGGTTGTTTCGTTGATTTGCGGAATCGTGATGCGGAAATTGGGTACGCCGCCATCGGTATGAGCCAGAATGGTTCCGAGTTCGGCCATCTTGTTCACCTCGCTCAATCGTTTTCCAGTGAGGAAGTTCAAACCGTCGAGGTTGTCGGGATCGTTAGGAATGCTGAGTGTTTGGGCGGGTTGTTCAACAGAAAGTACGGTTTCGAAGAGGTTTCGCAGGCCTTCCTGAACGTATTGCCCCATGGAATGAAGATCGGTGGTAAGGCTGATACCTGCCGGGAAAATACCTTTGTTTTCCTTGCCTTCGCTTTCGCCGTAGAGCTGTTTCCACCATTCGGTAAGGTAATACAAACGGGGTTCGTAGTTTACCAGTATTTCGGTGGTTTTGCCTTTTTGATAGAGCAGGTTGCGGATGATGGCATACTCAATGGCGGGGTTTTCGGTTACAACACTACTTTTAAGCAGTTGTGTACGCATATTTTTTGCCCCTTCGAGAAGCTTACGGATGTTGAATCCTGCCATGGCAATGGGAAACAATCCTACGGGAGTAAGCACAGAATAACGTCCACCTACATCATCGGGAACAATGTAAGTCGCATATCCTTCGTCGTCGGCAAGTTTTTTAAGGGCTCCTTTGCGGGCATCGGTGATGGCAACGATACGGGTTTGAGCTTCGGCTTTGCCATATTTTTGTTCCAGATGGGTCTTGAGCATCCGGAACGCTACGGCTGGCTCGGTGGTAGTACCCGATTTTGAAATCACTGCCAGTGAATATTCTTTGTCTTCGAGATAATTGAGCAGTTGTGCGTGATAATCTTCGCTGAGTTGATGTCCGGCATAGATTATTTGTGGATTACCGAGGCTGGCATTTCCCAGTTGAAAAGGATTCGCCAGTGCTTCTATTACAGCACGTGTTCCCAGATAAGAACCGCCGATGCCGATAACCACAAATACCTGCGATTTTTTACGTAAAATGGCAGCCTGATGCTCAATACGACTGACAATTTCCATGTCGAAGGTTTCTGTCCAGTCAACCCAACCCAGAAAATCGTTTCCTTTTCCGGTTTTATTTACCAATTGGTGATAAGCAATATCGGCTTTTGACTGCATCGCATGTATTTCATCTTCCCGTAAGAATCCTTTCAGGTAATGGAGTGAGGTTTTTGTCTGGGTCATATTGTGATGATTTTTATATTCGCAAATGTAAAGGTAGAAAATTCTTTGTTATGATTTACTAAACGTTAAGTTTCTCAGATTTTTCGGAATTAAGCCAAATAAACTGTTATTTTGCCGGACGTATTATTTAATGTAGTTGTCATGAAAAAATTAGCACTGATAATTTCTCTTTTCGTATTGTCTTTTGGTGTTTCTTCTCTTTACGCACAATCGCCAAAGCCTGAGAATAAGCCTAAAAAACCGAAGAATATCATTTTGATGATAGGGGACGGAATGGGAACAGCTCAAATTTATGCAGCCATTGTAATGGCACAGGATCAGTTGAATTTCAATCGTTTTAAATTTGTGGGATTCAGCAAAACGTATTCGGCTGATGATTTTATCACAGATTCAGCAGCGGGAGGAACCGCACTTTCTACCGGAAAAAAGACGAAAAACAGCTATATCGGTGTTGATCCGGAAGGTAAAAAGCAGGAAACCATTCTCGAAATGGCCGAAAAAAATGGTCTTTCAACCGGAATGGTTACCACCTGCGACATTACACATGCTACGCCGGCATCTTTTATTGCTCATGTAAGCAGTCGTAAGCAGATGGACGACATTGCACTCGACTTTTTGAAAACAGATATAGATGTGTTTATAGGCGGAGGATTGAACCGTTTCAACAAACGTGAAGATAAGCTGAATTTGGTTGATAGCTTGAAAAAGAGAAACTACCAGATGGTGTATAAACTGGATAGTCTTCAATTTATCCGTAAAGGAAAACTTGCCGGACTACTTTATCCGAATCATCCTCCCAAAATTTCGGAAGGCCGTGGGGACATGCTCCGCACCGGAGTACGGAAAGCAGTTGAACTACTTTCGCAGAATAAAAAAGGTTTCTTTATGATGGTGGAAGGCTCGCAGATTGACTGGGGTGGACATGATACCAATTCGACTTATGTGGTGAACGAAGTAATTGATTTTGATAAAGCCATAGGAGCAGCCCTCGATTTTGCCGAAAGAGATGGCAATACATTGGTGATTGTAACTGCCGATCATGAAACCGGAGGTTTATCGTTGGTGGGAGGCGATATTCGTTCGTATAAAATCAAAGCTTCTTTTGCCTGGAGTGATCATACGGGTGTAATGGTTCCGGTATTTGCTTACGGACCGGGAGCCGAAGAATTCACAGGCATCATGCAAAATACCGATATATTTCTGAAAATGAAAAAAGCTTTCGGATTTTAGAGATTTCAGCAGTATATTTGCTGGAAACGCTAAACTCTAATTGCCATGAAACTATTGATTGTATCTGCCACGCATCTCGAAATTGAGCCTTTGATTTCGAATTTCAGTTTTATTGAACAGAAAAACAAGAATCTCTACTCATACCGCTATCGCGATTTTGAAGTAGATGTTCTGATTGCCGGGATTGGAATGGTTGCCACTGCTTTTTGTATGGGAAAAACGCTTCAGGCAACATGCTATGATGTGGCTATAAATGCAGGAATCTCGGGCAGTTTCGATTATAATTTACCCTTGGGAGCCGTGTTGAATGTAACCCATGACCGTTTTCCGGAAATGGGCGCCGAAAACGGGGAGTATTTTCTTTCGCTGGTTGACTTGCAGCTTCTGGAAGAGGATTCGTTTCCGTTTCAGAATCTGGAACTGGTTAATTCTTCAATATTTCAAAGCCCTGTACTGAATGAACTGCCTCAGGCAAACGGGATAACGGTGAATACGATTCATGGAAACGAAGAAAATATTCATAAAATCAGAGAACAGTATAATCCTGTTTCGGAAAGCATGGAAGGAGCCGCGTTTATGTATGCCTGTCTGCTTTCGGGTATCCGGTTTATACAAATCCGGGCAATTTCAAACTATGTGGAAAAACGTAACCGCGAAAACTGGAATATAGGATTAGCCATAAAAAACCTGAACGAGGTTTTATGGAAAGTGCTGGATGAATAAAGATTGTAGATAAGGAAATTCAGGAGCGTAAATATATTTCCCTGTTTCCTATATGATTCTTACAATCCCCTTAACTTTGCGAAGTGTAACTAAAAATCATTTCAATAGTTATTCATATCAATAAACTTTAATCTCGGTGTTTATGTATTGTATTTTTCGAAAAGTTTATTTTTTGCTGGCATTTAGCTTGTTTTTTAGTGTTGTAAATGGACAGACTATCGATGGACCTGCCAATTTGAGGGTGAAACCAAATGGGTCAATTCTGTTTAAACTTAACAATGATGTAAAGGTACATGTATTGGATTCTAATTCAGGCTGGTATCATTGCAATTGGGAGGGGTGGGTAAAAATTCCTGTAAATCTGGCATTGATAAAACAAGTGCCTGTGAAAACAGAGCTATATAATGTTCAAAATAAAAAGGTTGGCGAAGTCCTTTCGCCGATGAATTATATTTTTAAAGGGAGGATTCGAGACGGTTTTGCAAATATCAGCTTGAGTGGATATACATTTCGTAACAACATCAGAAACGTTAATTTACCTGATAATGCAAAACTTTATTGGCAAAATAATGATATTTCCGATTTTAAGGTTTATAGTGATGATGGTGGAGCGTATTATATATCAACTGAAACCAGAATTGTGGAACGTTTTGTTTCGTTAGTTCCTGAAAGTTATCGTACAATTATTAAAGAACAACGAAAACTTCGCCGGTATTTTAATTCGGAAGGAAATGAAGAGAGTATTTTCACGCTGGAAATGTTTCCTGTAAATGATAATGAAAAAATTTTATCTTCTCAAAAACTTGCTATTGAGGCGGATGAAGTTATTTATGATGACAATGTAATTATTGGCAAAATCAAAGGTTGTTGTGCCGATCCAAACACGTATAGAATCTATAATCCAGCAAAAAAGACTTTACTTATGCAATGTGAATCGGTTATTTTCAAAATTTGGGATTATGGAAAATGTTATTACCTGGGGTTTAAAACAGATTCTGCAATGAATTATCCTTATTTGGGTAAATGGATTATAGCTGATGAACATAAAGTTTTAACGGAAATGAAAGTGTTTATGAAAGATTCATCTTTATATGAAAGTTATTTGCCTTTAATAACTTATCTGCCAAATAAGATTGAATTTAATAACCGATACTATTATGCGGATCAGGATATTAATATCGTTGTTTTCGATTTTAATCATGAACAGAATAATGAATTAGTTTTTCACTTTAATTGCATCGATGAGAACGGTGATGTACGGAAAACAGAGTCATTTTTTATCCGTAATCTTAAATTCTTTGGGAAGGATAATCCCGAGCCATTTGAAATGTGTAACTAAAAATCTGCATCCATGTTAACCCTTGCGTTTTCACCTTGTCCGAATGATACGTTTATGTTTTATGCACTTTTGCATCAGAAGGTAGATTGTGAAGGTCTTGACTTCAGCTTTGTGACCGACGATGTGGAAACCCTCAACCAAAGGGCAATGGAGGGTGTTTATCCGGTTTCGAAGATCAGCTATCACGCGTATTTGTATCTGACAGAAAAATATTGCATGTTGCAGTCGGGCAGTGCGCTGGGCTTTGGAACGGGTCCGTTGCTGATTTCAAAAATAAAGCATGACACCGCTCAGCTTCCCGATTTAACGATGGCCGTACCCGGACAGTTTACCACAGCCAACCTGCTCCGGAAGCTGCTGCTTCCTGAACCGGAAAGGGTGCATGAAATGGTTTTTTCCGATATCGAGAATTGTGTGCTGAATCATAAAGCCGATTGCGGCGTAATCATTCACGAAAACCGTTTTACCTACGCTCAGAAAGGGTTGTACTGCATGGCCGATTTGGGCTTGTTGTGGGAATCGCGAACCGGACTCCCGGTTCCGCTGGGTGGGATTGCCGTACGCAAAGATATTGATGCTGAAACGGCTCAGGCTTTTGCCCGCACGTTGAAACGCAGCATTCAATGGGCATTTGCACATCCCGAAAAAACAATGCCTTTTGTAAAACAGTATGCACAGGAGATGGATGAGGATGTGATGCAAAAACATATCCGTCTTTATGTAAATAACTATTCTGAAAACCTTGGAGATACGGGGACTGAAGCCGTATTCCGGATGTTTGAAATAGCGCATTCGAAAGGAATGATTGGGCAGGTAGATCGAAATGATGTATTTTTGCAGTGTTAAAGTTATTGCACAATAAACACGAACATGATTGTAATTACAGGAGCCGTAGGCTTTATCGGGAGTTGCCTTGTGAGCAAACTAAACCGCGAAAATTATACTGACCTTTTGTTGGTTGATGACTTCTCTCGCGAGGATAAAAACATCAATGTAGCCGGAAAAGTGTTTTCGGAAAAGGTTGACCGTAAAGATTTTTTTGAATGGCTCGATGAAAACAGCCATGAAGTAACCTTTATTTTCCACATTGGAGCACGCACCGATACTGCCGAGTTTAATATGTCGGTTTTCGATGATCTGAACCTTGGATACACCAAAAAGATGTGGAAAGCCTGTGCCCGTTACCAGATTCCGATGGTGTATGCTTCCTCGGCTGCAACGTATGGTTTGGGCGAATATGGCTACGACGATAATCATGAAGTTGTGAGTAAGCTTCAGCCACTCAATCCTTATGGAGTTTCCAAAAATGAATTTGATAAATGGGCATTGAAACAGGAAGAACGTCCTCCGTTTTGGGCAGGCATGAAATTCTTTAATGTGTATGGCCCAAACGAAAATCATAAGTCGCGCATGGCTTCGGTGGTATTTCACGCGTTTCACCAGATAAATAAAACCAACGGAATGAAACTTTTCCGTTCGCACCGTCCCGATTTTGAAGACGGGATGCAGTTGCGTGACTTTGTATATGTGAAAGATGTGGTGGATGTGCTGATGTTTATGTTCCGGACACGCCCCGAGGATGGCATTTACAACCTTGGCACCGGGAAAGCCCGTGCATTTCTGCATCTCGCGCAGGCAACATTTAAAGCAATGGATAAGGACGAAAATATTGAGTTTGTGGATACTCCGAAGGATATCCGCGACAAATATCAATACTTTACCGAAGCAAATATGGCGAAACTACGCCGGGCAGGATATGAGAAAGAATTCCATACCCTCGAAGAAGGCGTTACCGATTATGTTCAAAACTACCTGATGCCGGAAAAACTTTTTTAACCGGATAAAAAATAAAAAGCAGAGGGTTGAACAAAGGGAATCGTAAATTATTGCCATAAACCCGAAACTGAAAAATATAAAGAGGCTGCCCGTACAAGGCAGCCTCTTCGTGTTTTGGAGTATTTTGTTTGTTTTTCGTACCTGATATCCGAAAGATTCTTAGCTTTGGCAGAGATTCTGCAAATATCGGTCAAACAAAAGAAATTTATTTCCACTGAAAGACTTTTTTGCAAGTTTGAAAGATAAAAACGGAAAGGCAATTTTTGTAATTTGCAAGATTTAAATATAGAATGACAAAAGAATTAGAAATAGAGCAAGGATTAATCGGGAAACTAACCGACCTTAAATATACTTATCGCGAGGATATACGGGACAGGGATTCCCTTGAAAAGAATTTCCGTGAAAAGTTTCAATTACTCAATCGTGTCAATTTAACTGATTCTGAATTTGCACGTTTAAGGGACGAAATTATAAATGCTGACATTTTTGCTTCCTCAAAACGCTTACGGGAAATCAATACCTTTATGCGTGAAGATGGAACACCACTTCATTATACACTGGTTAACATAAAGGACTGGTGTAAAAATGATTTTGAAGTCATTAATCAATTCAGGATAAATACCCAAAATAGTCATCATCGCTATGATGTGATTTTATTGATTAACGGACTTCCTGTAGTACAAATCGAATTAAAGAGTTTGGAAGTTAGTCCACGCAAGGCAATGCAGCAAATTGTGGACTATAAGAGCGATCCAGGCAATGGCTACACCAATTCGTTGCTTTGCTTCATGCAGTTGTTTATTGTGAGTAACCGGAGCAATACGTACTACTTTGCCAATAACAATAATGCACATTTCAGTTTTAATGCTGACGAACAGTTTCTGCCAATTTATCAATTAGCAAGTGAAGACAATAAAAAAATAACACATTTAGACGACTTCTCTGATAAATTTTTGAGTAAATGCACCTTGGGCGAAATGATAAGCAAATACATGGTTTTGGTTGCAAGCGAACAAAAATTATTGGTAATGCGACCTTACCAAATTTATGCGGTAAAAGCTATTGTTGACTGCATTCACCAAAACAGAGGCAATGGTTACATTTGGCACACTACTGGAAGTGGTAAAACGCTTACATCATTCAAAGCATCAACTTTACTCAAAAACAATCCCGACATTGAAAAATGTTTGTTTGTGGTTGACCGCAAAGACCTCGATCGGCAAACCCGTGAGGAATTCAATAAATTTCAGGAAGGTTGCGTCGAAGAAAACACCAACACAGAAACCCTGGTAAGGCGTATGCTATCTGACGATAAGGCTAACAAAGTAATTGTTACTACAATTCAGAAACTCGGTATAATTTTAGATGAGAATAGTAAACGAAATAAACAAAAGGCTGATAAAGGTATTCTAACTTTTAAAGAACGACTGGAACCTCTAAAATATAAACGCATTGTTTTCATCTTTGACGAGTGCCACCGTTCGCAGTTTGGGGATAATCACGAAGCTATAAAAGAATTTTTCCCAAATGCACAACTATTTGGATTTACAGGGACTCCAATTTTTGATAATAATGCAATATATAAGCAAATTGAAGGCAATGTAGGCTCATATAAAACCACAAAAGACATTTTTCAAAGTCAATTGCATGCGTATACTATTACTCATGCTATAGAAGATAGAAATGTTTTGCGTTTCCATATTGATTATTTCAAACCCGAAAAAAGTATACCCATAGGCAGCACAGAACATAAAAAGGCGGTTGTCAATGCCATCATCAAAAAACACGATGCCGCCACACACAGCAAACGTTTTAACGCTTTGCTTGCAACGGCTTCTATCAATGATGCGATTGAATACTACGACCTATTCAAAGACATTCAGGCGAAGAAAATCAAGGAAGATGAAAACTTCATTCCTTTAAATGTTGCTTGTGTATTTTCACCACCTGCACAACTTATTGCCAAAGAGGGAGACCAACAAAGCCAAAAAAATGCAGCCGATATAAGGCAAATGCAGGAAGATTTGCAACAAGAAAAAGAGGACAACAAAGTAGCACCCGAAGAAAAGAAGAGAGCCCTGCAAGCTATTGTTGTCGATTACAATAGATATTACGGAAGCAATCACAGCATCAACGAATTTGACCTGTATTATCAGGATGTGCAGCAACGCATTAAATTTCAAAAGTACAGCAATGCCGACTATCCGCACAAAAATAAAATTGACATTGTGATTGTGGTGGATATGCTGCTTACAGGTTTTGATTCAAAATACCTGAATACATTGTATGTGGACAAGAACCTGAAATACCACGGACTGATTCAGGCATTCAGCCGCACCAATCGTATTTTAAACGACACCAAACCGTACGGAAATATTCTTGATTTCAGGCAACAACAAGCCGAAGTGGACAAAGCCATTGCCTTATTCAGCGGAGAAGATACCGAACGAGCCAAAGAAATTTGGTTGGTTGACCGTGCTTCGGAAGTAATTGAGAAATATCAGGAGGCAGTAAAAGCCATGGAAAAATGGATGGAATCAAAAAACATCGTGGCAGAACCGCAAGAAGTATACAACATTAAAGGCGATGCTGCCCGTGCAGAGTTTATCAATCGTTTTAAAGAAGTGCAAAGGCTGAAAACTCAGCTTGACCAATACACCGACCTGAACGAAGAGCAAAAAGCAAAGATTGAGGAGCTAATCCCTGAAGAACAATTGCGTTCGTTCCGAAGTTCGTATTTGGAAATTGCAAAGCAACTCAAAGAAGTTCAACAAAAAGAAGGCGACAAAATACCAGAAAATATTCAGCAACTCGATTTTGAATTTGTTTTGTTTGCTTCTGCTTTAGTAGATTATGATTACATCATGAACCTGATTGCCAAATTCACACAAGGCACACCGAAAAAGCAGAAAATGACCCGTGACCAATTGATTGGCGCATTGAGTTCAAGTGCCAACCTGATGGACGAACGGGAAGATATGATTGAATACATCAAGACATTAGAAGTTGGGAAAGCCTTGAATGAAGATGAAATAAAAGACGGTTACCAACAATTTAAATCAGAAAAAATTGCCAAAGAGTTAGCCCACATTGCACAGAAAAATGGCTTGGAACTTTCAGCATTGCAACAATTTACGGAAAGCATAATCAACCGAATGATTTTTGATGCAGACAAATTAAGTGAACTCTTTGCCCCCTTAGACTTGGGCTGGAAAGAACGCACCAAAAGAGAATTAACATTGATGGAAGACTTAACTCCACTATTAAAAAAACAAGCCGAAGGACGGGAAATTAGCGGATTGAAAGCGTATGAGTAAAGGTTGGATGTACATATTGGAATGTGCCGATGGAAGTTACTACACCGGGAGTACCAATAATTTGGATCTGAGGTTAGCACAACATCAAGCCGGCGAAGGGGCTAATCATACCAAAAAGCATTTACCGGTTAAATTGGTATATTTTGAAGAATATGAAAGAATTGACCAAGCATTTAATCGCGAGAAGCAAGTGCAGGGTTGGAGTCGTAAAAAGAAAGAGGCATTAATAAACGATATGCCCCAAAAACTTCATGAATTGTCCGAATGCATGAATGAAACACATTGCAAAAATTATAATGCGGACATTGAGCGAAATACAAATAATAAAGCGGAAACTGAGCGAAATACAAATAATAAAGCGGAAACTGAGCGAAATACAAATAATAAAGCGGAAACTGAGCGTAGCCGAAGTTCCGCAAATGGTGGTTTCGGCTACGCTCAACCACCGGAGAACGAAACTACTCAATTACCGGAGCCGGCTCGCTGCCTGAGCGTAGTCGAAGGCAGCACATTACAGAAACAAGCCGAAGGGCGTGAAATATCAGGACTGAAAGCGTATGAGTAACAACAACGAAAATAAATTGGTGCCGAAACTGAGGTTTCCTGAATTCAAAAACAATGGAGAATGGCAAGAAAGTTTGCTAAATGAAGTATCTCCTGCAATCTTTGATGGAACACATCAAACACCGACATACACTGATAATGGTATTCCTTTTTTCAGTGTTGAAAATATAATAAGTGGAAATAAAAATAAATTTATTTCAAGGGAGGACTACCTATTAGCAACTTCAAAAAACAAACCTGAAAAAGGAGACATTATAATTACTCGAATTGGTAATATAGGAACATCAAAAGTCATTGATTGGGTTTATGAATTTAGTATTTATGTGACACTTGCCATTGTAAAGCAGTCGCCAATTTTTGATTCACACTATTTACATAGTTATTTTCAATCAAGTAGATATCAAAAAGAAATACAAAGCAAATCTCTTTTAAATGCTGTTCCATGTAAAATTAATATGGATGAGCTTCGAAGAACTAAAATTCTATTACCACCTGACAAGGAGAAAAAAGAACAACAAAAAATTGCTTCCTGCCTTTCGGCATTAGATAAAGTAATCACAGCCGAGAGCCAAAAGTTAGATATTCTTCAAGTCCACAAAAAAGGTTTACTGCAAAACCTGTTGCCACAAGAAGGTGAAACAGTTCCTAAATTTCGGTTTAAGGAGTTTCATAATAGTGGAGAATGGGTATTTGATGCATTTTCTGAATACATTACACTATACAGAGGTAGCTCTCCCCGACCAATTCAGAACTTCTTTACAACAGATGAGTTAGGTGTAAACTGGATAAAGATTGGAGATACAAAAAACGCTGACAACTTCATAATCAAACAGGTTGAAGAAAGAATAACACCAGAAGGTGCAGAAAAATCAAGAAAGGTAAATGTAGGCGAATTAATTTTAGCCAACTCAATGAGTTTTGGCAAAACATATCAATTAGCAATTGAAGGATATATCTATGACGGTTGGTTTGTTCTTCGTGAATATGAAAGACACTTTGACAAACAATTTCTTCTGCAATTGCTTAACTCAGACTATATGCAAAACCAGTATAAAAAATTGTCAGCAGGTGGGATTGTTCAAAATATTAGTAGCGATATAGTTTATAATACAATTCTGCCTCATATATCAATAAAAGAACAACAAAAAATCGCTTCCGTCCTTTCTTCTTTAGATGAAATTATTTCTGCCCAAACACAAAAAGTAGAATCCTTGAAACTCCATAAAAAAGGTTTATTGCAGGGATTATTTCCAAATTTGAATAATGATAATTTATGAGCAATAAGCCAAAAATTCACAAATTCTCAGACTTGAAAAAGTTAGTTACTCGATTCCGTGATGAGCTGTCGGAAAGTGATTACATTTTACTTTATGCGTTTAATGGAACAGGGAAAACTCGCCTTTCTATGGAGTTTAAAGATTATAGTAAAAAAAGAAAAAAGAACCCTGATGCAGAAACATTGTATTTCAATGCTTTTACTGAAGATTTATTTAACTGGGATAATGATATAGAAAATGATTCTGAACGATTTTTGGAGTTCAATTCTAAGTCTAATTTTTTCAAAGGATTCCAACAACTATCTATGGATGAACGAATATCAAATCATTTAAAACGATATGCAGATTTTAGTTTTGATATAAATTATGAGATTTCTGCGGTAACATTTAAAAGAGAAATTCTAAAGAAAGAGAGGAATGAGCAGGGAGAATTGTTAGATAAATTGGAAACTGAATTCAACATTAAAATTTCTCGCGGTGAAGAAAATATTTTTATTTGGTGTGTATTCCTTGCTATTTGCGAATTATCCATCGAAAAAGCAGACGCCTATAAATGGGTAAAATATATTTATATTGATGACCCTATTTCTTCTCTTGACGAAAACAATGTTATTACAGTTGCTAGTGATTTGGCTCAAATTCTAAAAAAACGACAAGGAGAAAACAAAATAAAAACCATTATCTCTTCCCATCATACATTGTTTTTTAATGTTATGTGCAATGAATTAAAAGCAGTTGATTCCAAAAGGTATTTTTTACACAAAAACAAGTCCAATGGTTATGTACTACAAAAAACCGATGATACACCTTTTTTTCATCACGTTGCATTGCTTTGTGAATTAAAAGAAGTAGCAGATTCAGATATAATAAAAACTTATCATTTCAATATACTCAGAACAATTTTAGAAAAAACATCTTCTTTTTTTGGTTTTAATGATTTTTCCGATTGTATTAAGGACATAATTGATGCAGACCTTTTTGCAAGAGTATTAAATATATATAGCCATGGAGCATATTCAGTTTATGAACCAAGAGAGATGGTTTCTGACAATAAAGAGTTGTTTAAAAAAATTGTTTATGGATTTCTCAAAAAATACAAATTTCATTTACCAGAATTATTTAACGAACCAACTCCAGCAACAACAACATGACAGAAAATAACCAAACTCAATTAGGTAACACCCTTTGGAAAATTGCAGACGAATTGCGTGGAGCAATGAATGCTGACCAATTCCGAGATTATATGCTATCGTTTCTTTTCTTGCGCTATTTAAGCGACAATTACGAAGCAGCAGCAAAAAAGGAATTAGGAAAAGATTATCCCGTATTAAATGGCAATGGAGGTAAAACATCTTTATCCATTTGGTATGAACAGAATCAAAAGGATATAGTAGAGTTTGAAAAGCAGATGCGTAGAAAGGTTCATTATGTTATTGAACCGTCTCATCTATGGAACAGTATAGCTCACTTAGCTAAAGTACAAAGCAAGGAGTTACTAAGTACTTTGCAACAAGGTTTTAAATACATCGAAAACCAATCGTTTGAAAGTACCTTTCAGGGCTTGTTTTCTGAAATCAATTTGGATTCGGATAAACTTGGTAAGAACTACGAAGAACGCAATAAAAAGCTCTGCAATATTATTCAGAAAATTGCAGAAGGCATCAATAGCTTCGATAAAAACATAGACTATTTGGGCGATGCTTATGAATTTCTTATTGGAAAATTTGCCGCAGGTTCAGGACAAAAAGCAGGTGAATTTTATACACCACAAAGAATATCCGATATACTTTCTGGTATTGTAACGCTCGACAGCCAAGACCCAAGTAAAGGCGAAAAGAAAAAGATTGAAAGAGTGTTGGACTTTGCCTGTGGTTCGGGCTCTTTGTTGCTCAATGTTCGCAAAAAAATGACAGATGCAGGGGGTACAATAGGCAAAATATTCGGTCAGGAAAAGAACATCACAACATACAACTTAGCTCGTATGAATATGCTTTTGCATGGAGTTAAGGACACAGAGTTTGAAATCCATCACGGCGACACCCTTGTTAATGATTGGGATATTTTAAACGAAATGAATCCTGCAAAGAAATTAGAATTTGATGCCGTTGTTGCTAATCCACCTTTCAGCTATCGTTGGGAGCCAACGGAAGCAATGGGAGAAGATTTCCGTTTTAAGAGTTATGGTCTTGCACCTAAATCAGCAGCCGATTTTTCATTTCTTTTACATGGTTTCCATTTCCTGAGCAAAGAGGGAACAATGGCAATTATTTTGCCTCACGGTGTTCTGTTTAGAGGAGGTTCAGAAGAACGCATCAGAACAAAATTGCTAAAGGACGGAAATATAGACACGGTGATTGGACTTCCTGCAAATTTGTTCTTCTCAACAGGTATTCCCGTTTGTATATTGGTTTTAAAGAAGTGCAAGAAATTTGACGATGTATTGTTCATCAATGCCGTTGACCATTTTGAAAAAGGAAAACGACAAAACAACTTGTTACCTGAGAACATCGAAAAGATAGTTGATACTTACAGAGAACGCAAAGAAGAAATTCGTTACTCCCGCAGAGTATCCATGGACGAAATTGTGCAAAACGAATTCAACCTGAATATTTCACGCTATGTCAGCACTTCGTTGGACGAGGAAATTATTGACTTGCATAATGTAAATGAAAAGTTGGTCAACCTTGACAAAGACATTGCAAAAGCAAGAGAGACACATAATCAGTTTTTAAAAGAATTGGGGTTGCCGTCTATTTAAAAAAAAGATACAATGATAATAGCTGTAAATATTAGCAAAGCTTTAGCAGAAGGAAAAACTGTGCTTGAAGCTACAGAAAGAGCTTGGGATTTAGACATTGAAAAGTGTAAAGAGCATGATTATGTTATCGGAGTTGAAAAAGGACAAATTAAGGGTTGCTTTAAGCTATTAAATATCATTTCAGTTACCGAAGATAAACAAAGAGTTGCATTCGAATTAGAACGATGTTCTGATGAAACTGAACAAAATATTAGAAATCATATTCGGAACAATGATATTAATCTTGGTGGAGTTCAACGTGGTAAATACATCTAGTTATCCCACGGTAGTAAGTACATTTGAAAGCCAATGATTAAGCCAAAGCTTTACCAAGGAGTTTGTATTTTCCTAGGTACTGTCCTGGAATAGAGTTTACACAGTTTTTTGGCAATGCCTATTTTTTACATAAGGGAAATAAAGTTTTCCTTCAATGTTTTTTTTGACATAGAGGGAAAAAAAGTTTTCCTCGTATGTTTCGCAGTGGCATATACAGGAAAAAAAGTTTTTACCCTATCTTTCGCAGAGAGGTATATATAAAAAAAAGTTTTTGCCTTATCTTTTGCAGAGCAGTATATATAAAAAAAAGTTTTTGCCTTATCTTTTGCAGAGCGGTATATATAAAAAAAAGTTTTTGCCTTATCTTTTGCAGAACGGTATATAGGAAAAAAAGTTTTTGCCTTATCTTCCGCAGAACGGTATATATAAAAAAAAGTTTTTACCCTATCTTTCGCAGAGCGGTATATATAAAAAAAAGTTTTTGCCTTATCTTCCGCAGAACGGTATATATAAAAAAAAGTTTTTGCCTTATCTTCCGCAGAACGGTATATATAAAAAAAAGTTTTTACCTTATCTTCCGCAGAGCGGTATATATAAAAAAAAGTTTTTGCCTTATCTTCCGCAGAACGGTATATATAAAAAAAGTTTTTACCCTATCTTTCGCAGAGCGGTATATATAAAAAAAGTTTTTGCCCTATCTTTCGCAGAGCAGTATATATATAAAAAAATTTGCCTTGTCTTTCGCAGAAACATATACAGTAAAAAAAGTTTTCTATCAATGATTTATATGTATAGTGTAATAAAAGATAATTACTTAATTATGATATAAAAATAGTGCTACTGCGAAATAATAATATAGTATATGCGTTTTTTGCATTATAATATTCTATATTTGCATTAATCAATTTGAATTGTAGAATTTTAAAAATCCCCATTTATGAGAAACGAAAGTTATTATTTCGAAAACCCTTATGAAAATAGAAATTTCAGTAGGGAAAGTTTCAGAAAGTATGTTGATAATCATCTTTACATACTTCAGCAGGCAAAAGCCAAAGGAGAACCTGTTGGCGATATTATTGATGACACCAAACCCCTGCTGGAGGAATATACTCTTGCAGTAAAGCAGATTCATTCGGGGAAAGCTACGCGCACCGCCCGTACTTTTACTGTAGATCAATGCATAGAAAAGTTTAAAAAACTTGTAGCCCAGCGCGAAGGATTAATTCGTAATAAGTTCGGGAAAAGCTCGGAGGCTTATCTTGAGTTTTTTCCAAAAGGTTTGAGTCAGTTTTCGTCAGTTACCAAGAAAAACATTGATGAGCTTTTTGATCAGGTAATTAAAGGAAGTAATACCTATAAGCCAGAGCTTGGTCCGGAGTTGGAACAAGAATTTACCGATTGTTACCATACATATAAAGTAGCCCTTGATAGTCAGGAAGGTAAAAAAGGAGATATTGATATTTCGGTAAAAGATATTGAAACAATCTTAACCAAGCTAGCACGCCAACTTGCTATTAATGTTCATAAGCTTGCAATTCTTTATATTGACAATCCAGACTATGCAAAAACATTCTTTACCAATAGTTTACTCCGTAAAAAATCGAAATCAAAGCAAACTGGCGTTACATCCAATACCTACACTATAATAATTCCTGTAAATGCAACCAAAGAAGCCGGATTTGCCTTTTCGGTTGACAAAACCATGCTTTTCAGCAATGTAGGTTCCGAGGCAGTTTTGGTATATGGTGCTGCAACTGTTGACGCTCCGCTAAGTCCGACAGCCATTGAATTACTATCGGGCGAAGAAAAAGAAATTACCGCTACCCAACTGGGAGCTCCGGCAAACCGCTTTATCCTGATGATGAATAAGAGCGTGCTAACCGAAGCCGAAGTAGAAATTCTGTTTGTGTAATCCGTAATTAAACCCACACAAAGTACTTTTTCAATTAAGACTGAAAAGACTGAAGAGATTGAAAAGACTGAGGAGATTGAAAAGACTGAAAAGTACCTTTTCAATCTCTTCAATCCCCTCAATCAAAGAGTGGTTGGGAAGTAAAGAGATTTGTTATTTTTTTCATACCGTTGCAGGTAGTTTAAAACTTTATTATTTTTACTGACTAAAAAATAACAGATGCAAATTAGCCAATAGTTGCTTGGTTAAATATGCGAAAAACCATAAAATTATTTAGGAAGTTTGCATTTCATAATGCCGATATATTCACGACTTTTTGGGTATACAGGCGTTGGCGGCAATTTTAGCGACAGACAAAGTGACGAAACAGAAATCAAAATTTAATTGGTATTTTCTAATAGCAGGAATATTAATCTTGTATTTTGGATTATCTAACAATCAATCAACTAAGCAATCAGAATTACAGAAAATAACGGTGGAACTTTACAAAGACATTACTAATGTGAAAGGACGAAGAAGCTCTGTTGATTATAAATTTTGGACAAAGGAGTATAAAAACCAATTTAATATTTTGAATGGAAGTATAACTAGAGGGAAACACGAGTCAATAGCTAATTTAAAAGGTGGACAAATAGTCGATTTGTTCATTACAACATCAGACTTGGAAAAGCTTTCTGTCGGGAAAGAAGATATTACTGTAAGAGGCATTAATTTATATGAGAATTCGTTAATGACAACAGACGAATTTTATCATAATCGAGAATTGTATAGAGTTCGACTAAAGCTATTTTCGGTATTTACGGCGTTGATGTTAATGTTGAACGGTTTGACAAACATTTCAAAAAAGTTAAATTATATCATTATTGGGATTTTTATTGGGACGATAATCATAATGAGAATTTTAGAAATAGGAATATATTGAAAAAACCTAGTGCCAATAAATAGGAATATGAGCGGTACGCAGCACCCAGCGATTATTCCAGGTTGAACTAAATATTTTCAATTTCAGTACAATCATTTCTGTTGCTATGCTCTTAGTGTCAGTTTTTGATGATTTATTGTAAGAAAATGAGGATAAGCGTTTTTTGTCTTGTCCTAAAATAGGGTTACACAAAAGCAATAGCCCCAAAACCTTACGTAAAAAGCCCGATTTTAGAAGAAAGAATCGGGCTTTTGCATTTTATTTTTTAACTGCCTAAAAAACATTTCAGATTTTAGGAGGTTCCGTCATTTTGATTATCCGCTTTTTTTTCGCGTTAAGCGATTTTTGAGGGTATCCATAAACAGATAGATAATAGGCACTACAACCAGGGTTAGCAGGAGCGAACTGGTTAAGCCGCCTACCAAAGCCCAGGCCATACCGTTTTTCCATTCGGAACCGGCTCCCGTTGCCAGCGCGATAGGAAGCATCCCGGCTATCATCGATAATGTAGTCATCAGGATAGGACGTAAGCGGACTTTTCCGGAAGTAATTAACGCGTGCACCGTATTGTGTCCTTTTGCTTTCAGCTGATTGGTAAAATCGACCAGCAAAATTGCATTTTTCCCAACCAACCCAATGAGCATGATAATTCCCAGGATTGAGAAAATATTCATGGATTGCATTGTAAGTGCCAATGCCAGTAATGCTCCGATAATTGCAAGCGGAATAGAAAACAAAACGACAAACGGGTAGATATACGAATCGTACAAGGCAACCATAATCAGGTAAACAAACAGGATAGAGGCCAGAAGTGCAATAAACAAGCTGTTGAATGCTTCCGATTGATATTTCAGGTCGCCTTCTTTAATGATGTTGATGTCGGAAGGAATGTGAATCTTTTCTATTTCTTTCAATACATCCTCGCCAACCGATCCGGTTGGTCTTCCAAATACAGAGGCTTGTACTGCAATAGAAGGAACACGATCGTAACGTTCGAGTAAGGTGGTTCCGCTCGAATAGTTGATTTGTGCAAATTGTTTCAGTTTCACAACCTTACCGTTAAGAGTTGTAAAGGTCAGGTTTGCAATGTCGTCGAGGTTTCTCCGGTTAAACTGGTCAACCTTGATGTTGATGTCGTACTCTTTTTGTTCTCCTCTGAATTTTGCATCTGTATTTCCGCTATAGGCAATTTGCATGGTTGATCCCACCATCGCGGTAGTTAATCCCAGTGATGCCATCTTTTCTTTGTCGAGCTTAACTTCAATTTCCGGATTTCCTGTTTCAACAGAAAGTTTTACATCGCTTGTCCCCGGAACTTTACGTGCCGACTCCATGATTTTACTGGCGTAATAATAAATAGAATCATAGTTAGATCCGGTTACAACCAACTGGATAGGAGCCATATCAGAAGTGCCAACGATAGAAACAATCGAAGTACGAACCTTAACACCGGGCAGCGAATCACGAAGCATGTGCTTTAGATTTAATGCAAAGTGATCAGCGCTAATATCTCGATCTTCTTTCGGCACAAGTTTTACATTAATTTCCGATCGGTAAGCATTGGTTCCTCCCGATAAAAAGTCGGATGCAGCACCTACTGTCGAAAATACATTGATGACCCCGGTTTGTTTGCTGATGATTTGCTCGGCTTTAAGTGTAGCATGATTTGTTTGTTCGATGGTTGCATCTTTCGAAAGTTCAAGCTGAATGATTAGCTCACCACGGTCGCCCATGCTCACGAATTCGCTTCCGATAAATCCTGTGGCTACCAGCATCAGCGATGCAAAGAACAATGCAGTAGCTCCGCCCAGAATGATAAACTTATGCCGTAAACTCCAAACCAATATATGCGCATATTTAACATTCAGTCCCGAAAGCATATTTTCGAACCAGTCAACCAAGCGCTGCAATAAAGATCCTTTACGGTAATGTTCCAGTTTTGCTACCCGCGAAGCCAGTAAGGGTGTTACCGTAAACGAAACAAACAAACTTAAGAGGGTAGAAACCACTACAACCAGCGCAAATTGTCGTAAGAGTCCGGAAATCATACTTTCGATAACCCCGATTGGTAAAAAAACCACAACATCCACCAAGGTGATAGAGAGTGCCGTATAGGTTATTTCATTTCGTCCGTTCAATGCCGCTATCTGGCGTTTTTCTCCTTTTTCCAGATGCCGGTAAATATTTTCCAATACCACGATAGAGTCATCTACCAGGATACCGATAACCAGTGATAGCGCAACCATTGATACAATGTTGAGCGAAAAGTTTAAGACCGACATCGCTGTAAACACCGAAATCAACGAAGCCGGAATGGCTACCAAAACGATAAACGAATTCCGGATACTATGCAGAAATACCAGCATAACCAATGATACCAGGATGATGGCCAGAAGTAAATCATGGCGGACAGCATTGGCTGATGTTAACGTGAAGTCGGAAGAGTCATTTGCAATTAAAAACTTCAGATTATCCTGTTTGTATGTTTTTTCCAGCATCGACATCTGTTGTTTAACCCCCTGGCTTATTTCAACTTCGTTTGCATCTTCCTGTTTCATAACCCACAATCCTACTGAATTCTGACCATTCAGTCGGGTTATTTCTGTAATATCTTTTTGTGAATCTTCAATATCTGCCACATCTGATAAATGAACCAAACTTCCATCTTCCGTTTGGGAGATAATCACCTTTTTCAGGTCTTCAATGGTTTTATATTTCCCGCTAAGACGGATAATCATTTGATGGTTTTCATCTTTCAATTTTCCTGTTGGAAACTCCATATTTGAAGCCTGGATGGCTTCGGTAACCTGCAAAATGGATAATCCGTAACTTTCGATCCGTGCAGGATCAATGTTGACTTTAATTTCGCGTTCTTGTCCGCCAAGAATCTGAATTTGAGCTACACCCTGAACACGGGCAAAATAAGGCTCAATTTTTTCTTTAATCAGATCATATAATTCTGTTGACGATTTATTGGACGTTACCGAAATTCGCATTACAGGTAAATCGGTCATCGCGAACTTCGATACAATCGGGTTCATTACATCTTTTGGAAGCAGGTATTTTATGTTGTTTACCTTTTGCTCGCAATCGCGTACAATTTTATCGATGTTTTTACTGTTTTTCAGAATTACAATAATGAGCGAAGAGCCTTCGTAAGATTTCGACTGGATGTTGTCGATGTTTTGAACCGAGGCCACCGCATCTTCAATTTTACGGGTAACAGAATTTTCAACTTCCGAGGGCGACGCACCCGGATAGAGCGTAACGATCGTTAAAACAGGTTCATCATATTTCGGAAGCAACTCATATTTGAGCGATTTATAGCTTATTACTCCCAAAAATGTGAGAACCGTGAAAATAACCACAACCAAACTGGATCGTTTGATAGATATTTCAGCTATGTTCATACGTGTAATTATTTCAAAAGGTTATTTAACGATTTCAACCTGAACACCTTCTTCCAGATTTATTTGTCCTGAGATTACAATTTGTTCATCCGCAGTAATACCCTCCAGTATCTCAATTGTATTATGTGTTGCACGGTACAATTGTATCGGAATCAGATGCGCTTTTTTGTCACGAATCAAATAAACCTTCGGATCTTTGATGCTTCCTACCAATGCTTTTCGAGGCAAACTCCAAACAGTTCTTTGTGTTTTATCCTGAAGTATAATCCGGGCAAACATTCCCGCTTTAATGATTGAATTGGGTTTCGAAACCACGGTAACCTCTACCTCATATCGTTTTGAATCATCTGCTTTTGGCGAAATTGCAGTGATCTTTCCCTGTAAAGCAACATCTTGTTCTGCATCAACTTTTATGTTAACCGTTTGTCCGGTTTTAACTTTGTTTATGTCGAATTCGGTAAGCATTACTTTGGTTTTGAGCAGGTTTACGTTGGAGATTTCGGCAATGGGAGAGCCTGGCATCAAAACAGATCCTTTTTCGGTTTGTTTCTTGGTAATCGTTCCGGCAAACGGGGCAATAATTTCCGTATTATCGAGCTGTTTTTGAATAGATTGCAATGTGGCTTTCGCATTGTAAAATGCCAGATTTGCACTTTCCAGATCATTGGGTGTTGCTGCGTTTGAAGCAATCAAATTTTCGAAACGCTGACGATCTTTCAATGCTTTATCGTATGCCGTTTTTGCAAGCTCGAGTTGTGAACGTAAAACTTTATCTTCCAGTTTCACAAGAACCTGTCCAGTTTTAACCGTGCTTCCAATGTCAAACTTTAATTCTTTTACTTCTCCTTGTCCTTCGCACAAAATCGTAACCGATTTATCAGCCTCCAGTGTTCCGGTGTAAAAAAGAGTGTCTGTTGATTGAATTTGAATCGGTTTTACAACTACAACCGGGATTTCAGTATGCTTTTCGATGCTCATCTGAGCATTTTCGTTAATTTTCTGCTTGTTGTAATATAATCGTAAAATGATGGCTGCCAGGATAACGATGGTCAGCCCAATCCATTTCAGCTTTTTCATATTTTTCTATATTTATCGTGTTAATTGTTCTGTTGTACCATTTAGTTTGAATATTTCTATTCGGGCAAGCCGGATATCATTGATTGCTTTCAGATAATTTGCCCGGGCTTCAAGCCGCAATGTTTCAGCGTTCAGTAAATCAGTCAGCGAAGTAACACCTTGCTTGTATTGAACCAGACTTTGTTTATAAACATCATCTGCAAGCTTGAAATTCAATTGCTGACGTTCCGCAACAAAACGAGCAGTGTAAAGATTATTCAACGCATTTTTATACTGAATTTTCAACTGTTGTTCGCTATCGTTTAATACCAGTTCACTGATTTTTAAATCCAATTTTGCTTTCTGAATAGCGGCACTGTTTCTGAATCCGGTAAAAATCGGGACATTAAGTTGTACACCAACGAATGCAATCTTATACCATTCGTTTGATGAATCGAATGGTTTAAAATCATTGCTCTGACTCTGGAAGCTATATTTTCCGAAGGCAGCCAACGTAGGAAAGAATGAAGCCCTTTGCAAATTAATATTCTGTTTGGCCATGCTTCCTTTCATCCGGATAAGCATCAAATCGCTGTTTTGTTTCAGATCAGGGGTTGCAGATGTTTCTGTTTCAATTGTTTCGTTTACCTTTTCAAGTTCCAGCGGTTGTGTTTCATTCATCCCCATGCGATATTTCAGAAGCGATAACTGGGCTTCATATAAGTTTTGAAGAGATTCAATCTGAGTAAGCAGATTTAATGATGATATTTTTACCCTGTCAGCATCCGTTTGTTTGGCAAAACCTTGTTTTACCTGAGCTGTAACAATATCCGAAACAGTATCCAGTTTTAGCTTGCTTCCTTTCATAGTTTCAATCTGTTCGGCCATAACCTGAAGCGAATAATAGAGCTTTGAGATCTCATAAATCACTTCTTCGCGACTTTTTTGCTGCGAAATTGTAGCCTCTTCGATCATTTGCTTGTAAAGTTTCAGCGATTCAAACCATGTTTTATTGAAAATAAGCTGAGTAGCATCCAAGCTTCCGGTTATATTATGTTTTGTGCCAAACTGAACAGGAACCAAAGTGCCTGCCGGATAGCCAAAGAATTCTCCGGGAATGAGTTGAGTAGGAATTTTAAAGTAGTTTTCATAAGAACCACTGGCACTTACCTGAGGAAGACCGCTTGAAAAGTTTTGGCGTGAATCTTCTTTTGCTTTCTCCAGATTAAAGTTTGCAGTTTTAATACTTGCATGATGAGTTAAAGCAAGATCCAGACATTGCTTCAAACTTGTTCTGTTTTCCAATGTTGATTGCGAAAAAGCTTTTCCTGCATTAATAAAAATCAGGATAAGTAGCAATAAACCATGTTTGAGTAAGAATGATTGAAATGGTTTCTGTTCCATATAATTATGGATTTGATGATTGTATTTTGTTTTGGGCATTAGGTTCGTTAATTATTTCATGCCATTTTTGAATAAGCATGGGATAATATTCCTCCAGCATCTCATAGAATTTGCACATGTTTATCAAACTTTGATTGAATTCGGGGAAATCGTTACTTCTCATTTTTATTACATCCAGCAATATCTTGTAGAATGAAGATATATTTTCCCTGTCGCGTTCCAGAAACTTGCTCCATTTTTGAGTGCTAAGTCTGAAATAACGTTTCCGCCCACCGGTAAAGGTGATATATTCAACAATGCTCGACATCTCCAGATATTTCAATGCATTACTCACAGCACTTTTACTCACTTGTAATTCTGAAATAATTTCTTCAAATGTAAGATGGGGAGGCTCAGATACTAAAAGAAGTCCAATAATACGACCCGGAAGAGGAGGTAACCCCATTTTTTCAAAGGTAACTCCTATTTTCTGAATATAATGAGCTCTTTCTTCATTCATAAATCTGGATGGTTAATTCGGGTGTAAATATAAAAATATATTTGGTTCTGTAAAAACAGAACAAGTAATACTTGTGAAAAATCATAGCTTACAGTGCTTTTTCGACAAGAAAGAAAGTTTACTCCTCAAATAAAAACACTTCCTCAATTTTTGATTCGAAGGTCTTCGCTATATCATGCGCCAGCTTTAATGATGGGTTATATTTACCCTGTTCAAGAAAAACGATTGTTTCACGCCGGACATTCACGTTTCTTGCAAGCTCATCCTGCGTTAAATTGTATTTAGCCCTGAGTTCTTTTATACGATTATTCATCTTTAACTCCTTTAAATCGAAAATAGATCCATGATAATGCAAAGGATATAGCCATCCCCAAAATGCCCCAGCCAAACATTATATCGGTTTCGATTTTTAACTTGTCTGTAAGATACATAATAACCAACCATAAATAAATTGATAGAAAGTAAGATAATGACGAGGCCTTAAGAATTATTTTTTTACTTAGTTCATCTTCTGTTGGTTGACCTCTTTTTTGACTCGTAATGCGACTCACTCCCATGTAAACACCAAATGCTACAATAGCAGTGATTATAAAATACTGTATTACTTCTCCTGAATTCAATTTGTCGGAATTCAGGACTAAAATAGACACAGATCCTAATACAATTAAGGGAATGATGATTGGTAAAATTGCTTTTTTCATAATCCAATGTGTTATATAATTCTAACACAAAGTTATGTATTTCTAACTTAAAAAACGCAAAACGTAAAAAAATCCGGTCAGCAATTAGTTCTAACCGGATTTTAAATCTAATATTTTAGTTATCAATATACTCCTGTGAACTGATTCAGGAATCGGAGGTCATTTTCAAAGTAGAGGCGTAAATCCTTGATTTCGTACTTTAGCATTGCAATGCGTTCAATTCCCATTCCGAATGCATACCCTGAATAAACAGTGCTGTCGATTCCGCAGTTATCCAAAACATTGGGGTCAACCATCCCGCAGCCGAGAATTTCTAACCAACCGGTATATTTACATACGTTACATCCTTTTCCTTTGCAGATGTTACACGAAACATCAAGTTCGGCCGATGGCTCAGTAAAAGGGAAGTAAGAAGGACGTAAGCGGATTTTAGTATCGGCACCAAACATTTCTTTTGCAAAATAGAGCAATGTTTGCTTCAGATCGGCAAAAGAGACATTTTTATCAACATACAGACCTTCAATCTGGTGAAATTGACAATGTGCACGCGCCGAAATAGCTTCGTTACGATACACTCTGCCCGGATAAAGATGGCGAATAGGTGGTTTGTTGCGCTCCATTGCTCTGATTTGAGCAGATGAAGTATGTGTTCTTAATGCAATATCTTTTCCAACTTCCGGCGATTTTTCGATAAAGAAAGTATCCTGCATATCGCGAGCCGGATGTTCAGGAGGAAAATTTAACGCGGTAAAATTATGCCAGTCATCTTCAATTTCTGGTCCTTCAGAAACTACAAATCCCATGTGTGAAAAAATGGAGATAATTTCGTTTCGTACAACCGAAAGTGGATGGCGTGCACCAAGCTCGGAAAAACTGCTTGGACGGGTTAAATCTTCTTTGACAATAGACTGATCTTGACTCTCTTCGAGTCTTTCTTTAAGTTCGTCTATTTTTTGCTGAACGGCAATTTTCAAATCATTGATTATCTTACCCGTTTCCCTTTTCTGGTCATTAGGGGTCGTTTTAAATAATTCGAAAAGGTCGTTTAGTTCACCTTTTTTTCCAAGAAAACGAATACGGAATTGTTCAAGTTGTTCCGCATTCTCTGCATTAAAGTTGGTTGTTTCGCGCAACAGCGCCTCTATTCTTTCCTTCATTCCACTAAAAAAACAGTTATTTAATGATACTGATTTTCATGTGAATGTCTTCGAGAGGACGATTCACATTATCAGTTTTTACAGTAGCAATTTTGTCAATAACGTCCATTCCTTCAATTACTTCGCCAAATATAGTATAATTTCCGTCCAACCAAGGAGAGCCACCTACGGTAGTATAAGCTTGTAATTGTTTTGGCGTTAAGGGTTTCCCGGTTTTCATTACCATACGATCCAGTGCTTCCGTATTGTAAACGGTGCCCTGAACAATATAAAATTGCGAGCCGGATGATGCTTTTGCAGGATTTACATTATCACCTTCACGTGCGGCAGCCAATACACCTTTGCGATGAATCAGGCTATCGTTAAGTTCTGCAGGAATTGTATATCCTGGACCACCATTCCCTAAACGTTGACCGGGAGCAGCATTTTTTGAATCAGGATCTCCACCCTGAATCATAAATGTATTGATCACTCTGTGAAACGAGGTGCTATCATAATAACCCTGGTTCACAAGCTTGATGAAATTGTCTCGGTGTAAAGGTGTTGCATCATAAAGCAGAATCTTCATAATGCCGAATTTAGTTTCAATTTGCACTTTCACAGTGCCTTTTGCCTGAGGAGTTGTCGTCTGAGCTTCTACTCCCAAAAGTAAGAATAAGGCAATTAGGGTAAAAAAAATTTTTCTCATAGCTAAAAAGATATAAATTTGTCTGGTTTTTGATTAACCAGTGCAATATTACAAAATTTCAGCCTTATGCGTAGATTTTTTATCAATTCCTTAAATATGATTGGGCTTTTGGCAATTGTATCTTTTATTATTCTTCCTTCCTGTAAGGATAACACGGATTGTGAAGCGTTGATTGTTGTGAAACAGGCTTCTGATACCACGATCGTAGTGCCTAACGCTAAGGTAAAAATCTCAAAGATGGATGTTAACATCGAAGGTGTGACAAATGCAAAGGGTGAATTCCGTCACACGTTTAAACTTGAAGCAATTCTGGATGTAGAGGCTTGGGACGAAACACAAACTCCCCCAACCTATGGAAAAGGAACAATTCGCCTTGAACCAGATGCAACAGTGCGTAAGCTTATTGTAGTTCAGTAAATCCTATTCCAGAATTTTATACGCAACATCTAGATATTCAAAAACATCCAGAGGATGTGCCCCGGCATATTCTTTATCACGTTTATGACCCAAGCGAACAACTACTGCATTTTTTGAAGGAATTACAAATATGTATTGTCCTAAAATTCCACGCGCATAAGGAATAATTTCTCCGTGAAAATTGAGCATCCACCATTGAAATCCATAATAATTAACGTTGCTGTATTTCTCGTCGGTGAGGTATGATGCAGGCTTAAGCATTTCAGCAATATATTGTTTTGAAACCAGTTGTTTCCCTTTCCATGAGCCGCTGTCGAGAACTAATTGACCAATACGGGCAAAATCACGGGCAGTTGCTGTAAAACAGCAATAAGCTTTTTCCATTCCATCTTTATGGTCGAGATACCAAAGTGCGTTGTCTTCGGCTCCCATTGGTTTCCAAAGCTTTTCCGAGGCATAATCTGCCAAATGTTTACCAGTTGCTTTCTCAATAATCATTGCAAGCAATTCTGTATCTCCACTTTTATAACGATAATCTTTTCCGGGAGGGCAGCATACAGTTAATTTCAGTACCATCTTTCGGATGTCATCTCCATAATATGCTTTGGTTGTAGTTGAAAAGAGGGAACCATAACTTTCGTCCCAATCAAGCCCGGAACTCATGGTAAGCAAATCCCGAATTGTGATTAGCCGAAAACGGGTTTTTAAAAATTCCGGATAGTAATCAGTAATTGACTGATCAAGACTTTTAATTTTTCCTTCATCAATAGCGATTCCACAAAGCAGAGAAACAATACTTTTTGTAGCGGAAAAAGCATTCGAAATAGATGTATCTGTATGATTGTCAAAATAAGATTCGTGTTTTAACGAGTCATTTTGAATTACAACAAAAGCGACAGTTTTATACTGATTGAATTTCGAAAGATCAGATTGAGAAATACTTACTTTATTGTAGCCTTTTGAAATTGGCCAGGGTTGAGAATCAGCGGTTTCGATAGTCCTTGTTTTGAAAAGGACATGGTCGTAAATTCCAACATACTGATAAATTAAGGCTTTAATAATCCAACGTGGTGAAAATAATGCTGATAAAACAATAAAAACCAGGATTATAGCTGATATACGCAGGATCTTTCTGTTCATAATATTTATTGCGTTTTGGAAATTAAATACAAAGCTACATCATTTGGAGCAATTTTTTCCATGCAGTGGCATTTTCCTCCTTTTCGGCAATCTTCGCACTCTTTGTTTAATACGAATATTTTTACATTACGACCCAGCGCAGCCCAGCGCCCTGGATGCATTGGCCTAATCGGAGGATAAATTCCAATTGCGTGTTTGCTTAGTGCTGCCGCCAGATGTAAAGGACCTGTACTTGCTGCAACCAATGCATCACTTTGTGAAATTAATGACATGTATTCCTGTAAGGATAGTTTCCCGGTTAAATCGGTTGTATATGTAAGTATTTCAGGGCATTCCTGTTTTATCAGAATTCCTTCGTCAGAGGTTCCGCACAAAAGAATTTCAATATTGTGAGAAGATAATATTCGGGCAAGTTCAAGAAAATTTGGTAAGCCCCATTCCCGAGCGCTCCCCTTCGATTTTGGATGTAAAATAACCCGAAATTTAGAAGAAAGGAAGTATTGCGTAAGTTCAGATGGATATATTTTTGGTACATTTAGCCCATAATAGTCCGGAATTTTGTTAAGTGGTATATTTTCCTCAATCCCGAATCCTTTTAGAAGTTTGATATTAAGTTGTGCTTCGTGTAAATCAGAATTTTTTCGGCTTAACGCGATTCTTTTGTTACATCCTAACCAGTTGTAAATACGGCCTGTAGTGCCTATGCGCAAAGGGATTAAGGCTTTTTTACACAGCATCACGATCTCTTTTCGCGGGAAAACGTGAAGTACAGCATCAAGGTTGAGTTCTTTCAGTTTTAATACACGGGAGGACTTATCCTGTTTTAAGAAATCATCCCAGGATAAGAAATAATTGATGTAATTGCATGATTCAATTACGGGTTTCGTGTAGTTTCGCCCAAGAAAGTATATTTCACTTTCAGGATAATGTTTTTTCAAAATAGCAGCCACAGGGAGAGTGAGAACAACATCTCCAATGCTGTCTGTTCTGCAAATTAATATACGCTTTGGGTTTTTCACTTTCCTTGAGCGTTTCTGTGTAAATCACGAAGTCGTGCGTATTTCAGAAAGGTGGCATAAGCCGAAATTTTCGCAATTTGGTAACCAGCATAACCATCTAAAAATCCTGCTTTCAAAAAATAATCCCGAAAAAATTTAATTGTTGAGCCAAAAACAAGCTTGGAAAGCGATGCTTTTTTGCCTTTATCGAACAGAACTTTCGCGGTGATTTCGGTAAATTTTTCAACCTGTTTAGTATGATCGCTAATGGCATAATATGAATAATGAAAAAGATCTCCTTTCAAATGCCGGATTTTACTTCCATTTTCCATTTCGTAACAATCATGAGGATTCATTCCACCCCATTTTCCTTTTCTCCTGTCCCACAATCTTAATTTAACGTCCGGATACCAACTACCGTGTCTAATCCAGCTTCCGCAATAGTTTGTCAATCGGTTGAATGAATAACCATCAGCATCCCAGCAGTTTTTTACTTCAATAATAGATTGTGTTAATTCTTCAGACAATACTTCATCGGCATCCAGTGAGAGCACATGTGGAAAGGTTGATTGGGCTGCAGCCCAGTTTTTCTGCTGAATATGACCTTCAAAAGCATGTTCTATAAATTGAACACCGTATGATAAAGCAATTTCTTTGGTCTTATCGGTTGAAAAAGAGTCAACAATAACAATTTCATCTGCAATACCTTTCACAGATTCCAGACATTGTGCAATATTGCGTTCTTCGTTAAAAGTAATGATAACTACCGATAATTCAGGCATATTCATGTTCTCTTCGTTGTACAAAGGTATCAAAAAAGAATGGAATTATTGTTCTTTATACGATTTCAGGTTTTTTTGAATAGTATATGAACGCTTTGTATCAAGCAGATTAAACTCTGGAAATTGGATGTAAAAATTTTGTAAATCAGCAGTTAAACAAGAGTGAACAGGAATTACAATCAACTCGTTCCCGATTTCCGGATTGCAATCCCATGCTTTGTAATTGTGTATTATTCCATGTTCCTGAGAGAGAGATGTTAGATATGCTCCTTCAATAATCTGTATTTTTCCATGTTGAAGTTTTGCTATCTGACCGTAAATTTTTGCACCATCCTTTACCAAATGCTCTTTAGAAAAGTGAACAGCCCCTCCGTGAATTACTATTTCATTGCGTTCGGGATAAGTTGCAGCAACTTTACAAGCCATCCATGCAGCTATTTCTTCTTCTTTACAGCACCCGGCATGGAGTTGCATTAAATCGTAAAACACAAAGTTTCCCGGGCGAATTTCGTCAACTTTAATTGGTTCTGTTTCAATGGATAAATAAGGAGTGTCACCTATTGAGACTTTTGCGCCTGAGGAAATATTATCTCTTAGAGACAGAAGTTTTGCAACAGATTCTCTGCCTAAACGCAGAATCTCATCCTTATTTCCAGCGTTGTATGTGTTTCCAAAGTGAGAAAGAAAACCTTCAAAATGAATAAACGCATTGTTATTTAATGATTTAACAGAATTAATTATCGGCTCCCTATTTTGGTAATCAAATCCTGTACGATGATAACCAACATCAATTTCCATCCAAACCTTTAAGGGAACAGATAAATAGGTTGCTAAGTACAGTGCAGATTCATAGTTACTTACAATAATATTCAATGTTATTTTTGTAGCAAGAGATTCTATTTTAGATAAATACGAAGGGATAAAAGGGAATGCAATGGTGATATCATTCCAATGATGTTCAGCAAAATATTCCGCCATTTCTAAATTTGAAGCAGTACAATATCCTATTTGTTCATTTTTGAACCATTGGGCAATATCTTTTGACTGATGTGTCTTAAAATGAGGTCTGAAGACTGCATTATTTTGATTAGCCTTGTATTGCATCTTCTGGATATTCAAAATTGCTTGATTTTTTGATACCCTGAGTTGAGGAAAAGTATTATTCTCCATTTTTAAAACAAAGTGTTGTAAATCCCAAAAATACGCTTTTCTTTGCAAAACAAAACTTCACGGGGCAACAACACATATTTTTTAATGTTGTATGATGCAACGCTTATGAAATATTGATGTCTAAATAATCACTGAGATTAATGTATTCAGAAGAAGAACTGATTTCTGGATGTATCAAAGGAAAACGCTCGGCGCAAAAAGCTCTATATGATCTATATGCGAGCCGGATGTTTGGTATTTGCCTTCGATATGCCCGAAATCGTGATGATGCTGAAGATATGTTACAGGAAGGTTTTATAAAAATTTATTCGAGTATGAGTTCATTCCGGGGGCAAGGTTCCTTTGAAGGATGGATGAAGCGTATCATGGTTAACAATGCGCTTAATATGCTGCGAAAAAATGCTAAAGCATTTCTGTTCAGTGAACTCAATGAAAGTACATATGTTGTGCCTGATGAAACCGAAAATGAGAACGATTTGATGAAGCTTTACGGGGAAATTTCTCCTCAGATTTTAATGAAACAAATTGCAGCACTTCCTGATGGTTATAAAGTGGTTTTTAACCTTTATGCAATTGAAGATTATTCCCACAAAGAAATTGGTGAAATGCTCAATATTTCTGAAAACACTTCTAAATCGCAACTTTCACGTGCCCGGAAGTATCTTCGCAAGCGTCTGGAAGAACTCATTTCAGTTGATAACCCCAAACCGTTGATAAATGAACAACGATAAATTACCGATTGACGACCTCTTTAAGCGGGCTCTTGAGAATTACACTCAGGAAGAGCCGTCTAATCATGTGTGGAGCATTATTTCGAAAAAACTCCTTTTGCAGAATTTTGCCAAATTGGGTATATTCAAAATAAATGCATGGACTGCTGTTTCCGGAGTTGCTGCTGCTGCTTTGGTTACTGCTGTAATTCTTTTCTCTAATCAAGATGAAAAAACTGTTTCCGAAAATAAAATAGCTCCTCAAAAAAATCAAAGTATTACTCAGCCTTTTGATTCCGCTTCAGAAGAAAAAATTACTGCAATAAGTTTAAGAACAGCAACTCCTGAAATACACGAAGTGTCTGAGAATAATGCAATTGTAAACAAAGGATTAAATTCAACAAAAAAAGTTGAGCATTCAACATTAAAACAGATTGTTGCTACAGAACCTACGAAAGCCAGTTTGCCGGCTGCTGAAAAAGTAAAATCTTTTGAGGTAGCTCAGAAAGCAACTCTAGCCAATGAGAATGCTAAACAGGTTGTAAAACAGAAAATTGACGCACAGGAGAAAAGTGCGAATATTGTTGAAAAACTACAACCTGCAATACAGAAAACGGAAGTAGTTCAAGAACAAAAAGTTGTGGAAAAAGGTGAAAAATCTTTGGTCGAAACAATTGTGATACATCCAGATGTTCAGAAAGAACAAAATGCTAAAATGGGAAATGAGTTACGTAAAAGTAATTCATTATCAATAGATTCTACAATAAGATCTCCTAAGGAAGAAGGTATTTTTCCCAAAAAGAAAACAACAGCTTCTGTAACCTATGATTACCGTCATTGGGCAGTAGATGTTTTTACATCCTTTAATTTTAATTCAAAAAAATCGGAGTGGAGTGTGCCCGTTTTTCAGAATTACTACAATTTCCAGAACAAAGAATCAAATGCGATATCTAACGATTTTGGACTTGAATTAACTTACAAAACTAGTCCGGGTCTCGTTTTTAAAACAGGGATTAATTATAGTACCTATGCTGATAAACAGGATATTAATTTCATGTATAAAGGGTCTGATACTCTCTATTATTTATTTATTGATTCAAACTGGATTCCTAATCCAATTCCTGGAGAACCGTTAATTTTGAAAGTTGATACACTATTGCTTTATGCAATTGATTCATTTCCAAGATACCAATCTCTGAATGCGTTAAACCAGTATCATTATTACGAAATTCCATTGTTGATAGGATGGAGTCAGAAATTTAAAAATCTTGATATTGAGATACTTGGTGGTGTTTCTATAGGGTTTTTATCAGGTTCCAATTTGTGGTATTATGATCCGAAGAAGGGATTTCTGCAAACAGAAGGGAAAAGTTTTCCAATCAGAAAAACGATATTGAACCTGAGTTTGCGAATGACGGCAATCTATAATTTTAATAATCACATGGGTTTTATTTTTGGACCGGCCTACCGAAGAAACCTGAATTCAATTTTTGAAGATGATTATCCATTAGATCAAAAATTTAACTCATTTTCAGTTCAGCTTGGCTTGAGATACAGGTTCTAGAACATTCTTCGATGCCAATAAGACTGTAAAATATAGTCCCAAGTCATTTCTTCAATCGGTATTAAAGAGTAGAATGCTTAATATTTCGCTTTATTCCCTGATATCCGGTTCTTTTGAATGGAGAATCGGAGAACTGTATACTAAAATCTTGCTCGGTAATGTTATTCCATTGATTTTCGGTGCTTTCCTGAATAAATGATTTTATCCTGAATAAATCATCTGTGCGAGGACTTGCCAGCTTATGGTTCCACGGGCAGGCATCCTGGCAGCGATCGCAGCCAAACACACAATTGTTAAGGGTTAATTCCTTTTTCTGGAAATGAAAATCGCCCTTGTGTTCAATGGTTAGATATGAAATACATTTCTGAGCATTCAGAGAGCCTTTTCCGGATAGGGCATTGTTGGGACAACTTTTTAAACATTGATTGCAGTTTTCACAATTGTTTTTGAATGGAGATCCATATTCCAGTTCCTGATCAATTAATACGCCTCCAATAAAAACGAATGATCCAAAGTGGGGATGAATCAGGCAACTATTTTTTCCAATCCATCCTAAACCGGCTCGTTGAGCAAGTGCTTTTTCAAATACGGGCGCAGTATCCGTGAAGGGTCTGCATTGAATTTCAGATACTTTTTCTTTTAAGTGAAGAATAAGTTTTTTGAGCTTCTCTTTGAATATTATATGATAATCAATACTATAAGCATATTTAGAAACTCTGTATTTGCAATCTTCGTTTTGTAAAGAAGAAGGATAATAGTTCAAAATAACCATAATTGCTGATTTTGAACCAGGCATAAGTAATTGAGGATTACGTCGAATCTCCTGATAATTTGAAAGATAACTCATGTCGGCATTACTTCCTTCCGAAATCCATTGAGAAAGGAACCTACTTTCTTCTTCAAAAGGTTCTAATGAGGCAAATCCGCAATCATCAAATCCAAGATCGAGAGCGAGATTTTTGATAAGTACTGAAAGTTCAGATTTCTCCATAATTAACTGAACAGAGTGCCTTGGTCATTGAGATTTATTTTTCCCAGATGGCTGTATGCCAATGCGGTGGCTTCACGTCCGCGTGGCGTCCGCATCAGATATCCTTCCTGAATCAGAAAGGGTTCGTAAACTTCTTCAATCGTTCCGGAATCTTCGCCTACAGCAGTTGCTATTGTGCTAATTCCGACCGGGCCTCCTTTAAATTTATCAATGATGGTTGACAAAATACGATTATCCATTTCATCAAGTCCATTTTTGTCAACATTTAAAGCCGAAAGAGAAAACTGAGATATTTCCATATCAATGGTTCCATTTCCTTTGATTTGGGCAAAGTCGCGAACTCTTCGAAGCAAAAGATTTGCAATACGTGGAGTTCCCCGGCTTCTGCGTGCAATTTCGAAAGCCGCGTCTTCGTAGATAGGAACGTTTAGAATTCCTGCTGACCGGCGAATGATTTTCATCAACGTTGCTGCATCGTAATAGTTTAAACGGGAAGTAATGCCAAACCGGGAGCGAAGAGGTGCTGTAAGCAATCCTGAGCGGGTAGTTGCGCCTATTAGGGTAAAAGGATTAATGCTAATTTGAACACTACGAGCATTTGGACCGCTTTCTATCATGATATCAATCCGGTAATCTTCCATTGCAGAATACAAATATTCTTCAACAACAGGGCTCAAACGGTGAATTTCATCGATAAATAACACATCATTGGGCTCGAGATTTGTGAGCAAGCCGGCAAGTTCACCGGGCTTGTCCAATACAGGTCCTGACGTTAGTTTCAGATTTACGCCAAGTTCGTTGGCGATAATATGAGAAAGTGTTGTTTTTCCAAGACCAGGAGGTCCGTGAAGCAGTACATGGTCAAGTGCTTCTTCACGTTGTTTCGCTGCTTTTACAAAAATTTTCAGGTTTTCTACAACCTGAAGCTGTCCTTCAAACGTATCGAACTGAGATGGACGCAAAGCTTTTTCTACTTCCTGTTCTCCCTCATTCATTTGTTGTCCGCTGGCATCCAAATATTTATTCATAATTTCAAGTTCTTGATTTGCTAGAAAAAGCAAGAGTACAAAAAAAAACATAAATGTGCTTACTTAAATAAAAATTATCGTATATTAGCTAACAAATTTACCCCTCCAAAAACCTAAGAGCTATGAAAGAAATAATTGTTGCTATTGACTTTTCCAAGGGGTCGCTCTATGCGCTTGATTTATCACTTGATATTGCTAACAAGACAGGAGCTGACATCCTGATGGTTTGGGTTGAAAATCAAAGCCCGGACGATAACCTATCAGCTGGTTCTCAAATTGAAATTAAGAAAGAAGCATCTGTTTCTCTCGAAAATTTGAAAAAAGAGTATCAAAGCAAGCTTCTCAAAAGTAAAATTGATTATAAAATCCGTCATGGACGTGTTTACAGCGAAATTGCAAATCAGGCAAAGTATGATGATGCCGATTTAATTATTGCAGGAACACATGGTGCCTCTGGATTTGATAAGTGGATGGGAAGCAATGCATTTCGTATTGTAACATATTCGCCATGTCCGGTAATTACAATTCGTTATGGCTTTGATTTTAATAAAAAGCTAGAACGTATTGTACTTCCAATTGACAGCACGATGGATACACGCCAAAAAGTACCTTTCACTGCAAAAATTGCAAAAATCTTTGGTGCTGAAATTCACATTGTGGGGCTGTACACTACTACTGTAAAAGCCGTACGTCGTAAAGTTGACAATTACCTTACTCAGGTTGAAAAATATCTCACACAGGAAGGTGTTAAATTTACAACTGTTACGCTTGAAGCAGATAATATTACAAATGAAACAATTAAATACGCAGAGCAAAGCAATGCCGATTTAATTGCAATCATGACCGAACAAGAAAAAACAGCTGCAAATTTCCTACTTGGGCCTTACGCACAGCAAATGGTAAATAATTGTCCAATTCCTGTATTAAGTATCCAACCGAAAGAAATTAACGATGCAGCCCGTTAATAACTTTTCTTAAAAAGAACTTTGGCAAGCGGCAAAATTGTAATTTTGCCGCTTGTCATTTATAATGCATTCGAATATGAAAAGGCCAGTTTTAGGATTTTTTGTTACAATTTTTTTTGCTGCATTTAATTTATTATCAGCACAAAATAATGAAGGAAGCTTGGATGTAATTCAGGATAGCCGGGTAAATGAACTACAGGAAAAGCATATTCAATTTAATGAAGTAGTAAATACTATTTCCGGTTTCAGAGTGAATATCTTTTTTCAATCAGGAAATAATTCTAAGAATATGGCAAATCAGATTCGGGCTAAGTTTGCTGAAAAATACCCGGATATTCCTGCATATATTGTTTTTGAAGAACCTAATTTTAAGGTAAAAGTTGGAGATTTTCGTACACGTGTTGAAGCGCGAGGCTTTCTGGAAAAGATAAAAATCGATTTTCCGGATGCGTTTGTTTCCAAAGACGAAATCTATTTTCCGGCTATCGTAACGTCGGAGGCTGCCCCTGCAGATGTTTCTCCAAAGTGAATTCTAAAATAAACTGAAGCTATTCTGATGTAATGCTGATGGATAGAAATATTACGTCCAATCGAGTGTGCGAAGATTGAAATATTTATTTCTCCAATCAGTATAAAACATCAATAAATTATATTTTTTACGCAAGAGATTGTCTGTGAATACTATGGCATAATTAGGCAACTGTAAGCTGGTTACAGACCTCTGCTTTCTGTTTCAATCTTCATCAAACAGTTTTTACAGTCGAAAACGAGTTTGAATCTTCGTTTTCCATTTTCAATAATTTCGGGGATTTGTAGTATTTCAATATCCTTATTATCCGTATCCTTAGAACACAAACCCAAATGAAATTTCAGACAGTGGTGGGTGGTCATTACTGTTTTCCCGGCAAATTTTTCCTGTAGTTCCAGTGCAGGTTCTATTTCAGTTACTCCGTGACTCTGATAAAAATCAACAGCTTTTTGATTAGCCACATTGAATTCGTAGCTTAATTTTTGATTCGGAAAATCAACATCTTTTTCTACTCTTGCAATTCGAAGTGGATGATAAGACCGAACTCTTTCTTCTTCGAGTAAAGAGAGAATATTTCTTCGTAAATCATTGATTTTGTTTATTGGCAGAAAAGGAAAGATATTTGCATTTATCGTAACAGAATTAATCGTGAAATGAGTGTTTCCGGTTTTTCGAAGCTGTGTTTCGAAAATTTCAATTGCTTTTTCTTTGTTGTTTGCTGCTTGAAACGGCTCTTCTGTTTTAACCTGAACTGAAATGCCATTTTCATCTTCGGCAATCAAAACAGAATGATCCTGAAGTTGCTCAAATTTCAGATTTACAAATATTTTACGGGTTGACTTGTCGTTTTTAAGCGTTTGCTCGAAGTCAATGTCAAAATTGCGGTAAACTTTGGTTCCGGGAACAATACCTTCCGGGTCTTTTACGGTAATTTGATTATTATCAGCGATTAGAACAGATGTTCCGGTGAATTCGCCGGATTGGTTTACAAAACAAATTCCATCACCATTGTGAAAAGCTTTCGTTGTATCAACAATAAACCTTTTTTCTGATTTACGAACGATTTCTCCAATAAATTCTCCCATCGATTTTGGCGAAACAGTTTGGATTACAGTTTCCTTTCGGCCTTCAATAAAATAATTTGTAAAACCCCGGTTAAATGATTTTTCGGGATTGGGAATAAAGTGAAAGACTGTTGAACCTGAAGATACTTTGCGATAGCCATTTTTTCGTTCCAGAATTTTATCAATCTCTGAACGATAATGTGCTACGATGTTTTTTACGTAGGATTCATCTTTCAGACGGCCTTCAATTTTGAAGGAAGAAATTCCGGCATCTATCATGTTCTCAATATAATGAGTAAGATTTAAATCTTTAGGTGATAGAAGATGTTTGTTTTTTTCAATAAGCTGATTGTCGGATGAGTAAAGATTCCAGGGCAAACGACAGGCTTGAGCACATTTTCCCCGATTAGCACTTCTGCCGCTTAAAACCCGGCTCATGTAACAACGGCCACTATGTGAAACGCATAAAGCACCATGAATGAAACTTTCGAGTTCCAATGTTGTTTTGGAACGGATAATTTGTATTTCCCGAATCGACAATTCCCGAGCCAGTATTGCGCGTCGTATTCCAACATCCTCAAGAAACTTAATATAATCAGCATCAATATTATTTGTCTGAGTGCTGGCAAAAAGCGGAATAGGAGGCAGCTCACATCGTAGCAGTCCCATATCCTGAATGATTAATGCATCTGCCTCTGCATCATGGATCTGACGTATAATATCAAGTACATCGGGAAACTCATGGTCGTAGATGATTGTATTTACAACAACATATACCTTTGCACGGAACAAATGAGCATATTGTATCAACTCTGCAATATCAGTCACTGAATTTCCGGCAGCTACTCTGGCTCCGAATTTAGGTGCACCAATATACACTGCATCAGCTCCATAGTTTATCGCGATTTTGCCGCTTTCGCAATTTTTCGCAGGTGCCAGAAGCTCAATAAATTGGTTCACAAGCTCAGTATTATGTTGTAAGAACTGCTTAAACAGCCTCTTCTGAAGACGTTGTATTCATTGCGTCCTCAATGGGGGATTCCTGAAAATCTGTTTTTTTCTTTCTGCCAAAGATAGACTCTCTCTGGCTGATAATCAGGAGAACAACTCCAAGCGTAATTGCAGAATCAGCAATATTAAATACCGGACGGAAGAATAGAAACTCTTGTCCACCCCAAAGTGGAACCCAGTCGGGGTAAGTGCCCTGAAGTATAGGGAAATAGAGCATGTCCACCACTTTTCCGTGGAGGAATGTGCCGTATCCGCCTCCATCGGGGAAGAGTTGTGCTACGTGGAAATAGCTTTCGTTGAATATCAGCCCGTAAAATGCGCTGTCGATAATATTACCCAGTGCCCCGGCAAAAATCATCGTAAGCCCGAATGTAAGAAGTTTGGGAGCATTTTCTTTGATGAGCTTAACGAGGTAATACCCAATAAAACTCACGGCGATTATACGTAAAAGGCTGAGAGCAAGCTTGCCGAATTCTCCACCGAATTTCATGCCAAAAGCCATTCCTTCATTTTCGGTAAAATGGATGATAAACCAGTTGCCAAATACATTGACTTCCTGACCAATATAGAAATGTGTTTTAATCCAGATTTTTACACATTGGTCAACAAGTAAGACCATGAAAATTATAAAAATTGAAATCTGGAGGCGTGACAATTTAAGCTTCATTTTGAAACGATTTTAAACAAACAATTGCAGTTGGTAGTTCAAAAACCACAAACTGCAATTGAATTCATATACAAACATTTACGTTTGGATTATTTTTTTTGTTGCAATTTAGCATCAATGCTTAGTGTTGCGTGAGGAACGATCCGAAGGCGCTCTTTAGATATAAGTTTGCCGGTTTCACGACAAATACCATAAGATTTATTTTCAATACGTACCAAGGCAGCTTCGAGTGATTTAATAAACTTTTGCTGACGCGCAGCCAGACGAGAGTTTTCCTCTTTTGACATTACCTGATAGCCTTCTTCCAGCACTTTGAAAGTTGGAGATGTATCGCTGATATCATTTTCGCCATTGGTGTAGGCTTCCATGAGGATTGTCAGATCTTCGCGGGCTTTTTCGAGTTTTTTAAGGATTATATCCTTAAACTCCTGCAATTCCTCATCGGAGTATCTTTGCTTAATTATTTCTTTTTCTTTCTTTGCCATAATTACAAAGGATTACAGGGTTAGAATACGTTATTACTCTTCAAATTTACTAACACTGATAAAAGTATTGATTTCATCAGTGAGTTCTATACTAACTTTATCTTCGCTCGACAAGGAGTCAACCAGATCAAATTTTGAAGCCAGTGTTTCCGAGCAAATATAGGTATAATTATTTTGTACCGACACAATAATAGTATCGTTTTTTTGTAATTGAACGGATATTTTATCAGTTACTTCAAAACCTTTTTCTTTTCGGATGTTTTGAATGCGGTTAATCAGCTCTCTGGCAATACCTTCCTGAATTAATTCGGTGGTAAGCATTACATCAAGGGCAACTGTTAAATTTCCCTGATTTGCCACAACCCAACCCGGAATATCCTCGGTGATAATTTCAACATCAGTTATTTCGAGTTCGATTGGTTGATTTTCAACGGTAACTGCAATTTTCCCATTTTTTTCAATTTCGGTGATTTGAGCCTGGCTAAAAGCTGCAATTTCGTTACTGATACTTTTCATCAGTTTGCCAAAACGTGGACCGAGTGTTTTAAAGTTTGCCTTGATTTTCTTCACAAGCATTCCGGTTCCTTCTTCGATAAATTCGAGCTCTTTTACATTTACTTCGGAGAGGATGAGATTTTTCACTGCCTCAATCTGAGCACGCATTTCAGTATTACTTACCGGGATCATGATTCTGTTAAGTGGCTGACGTACACGTAAATTTGTACGTTTGCGCAATGAAAGAATCATGGAAGAGAATTTTTGAGCCATTTGCATACGTTCTTCCAGTAGTTTATCAATCATCGTGTCGTCAGCAACAGGGAAATCAGTGAGATGAACAGATGCTGCTTCGTTTTTACCAGAAATAGAATTCAAATCCTGATAGAGGCGATCCATGTAGAATGGAGCAATAGGAGAACCAAGTTTTGCAAGTGTTTCAAGACAGGTATAAAGTGTTTGATAAGCCGAAATCTTATCTTCGGTATAGTCTCCTTTCCAGAAACGACGACGACAAAGACGTACATACCAGTTGCTTAGATATTCGTCAACGAAATCCTGAATAGCACGACCTGCTTTGGTAGGTTCAAAATCAGCATAACATTCATCCACTAAATGGATTAATGTGTTGAGTTCCGATAATATCCATCGGTCGATTTCAGGACGTTTTTCCAATGGAATTTCAGCTTCCGAATAGGTAAATCCATCGATGTTTGCATACAATGCAAAGAAACCGTAGGTGTTATAGAGGGTTCCGAAGAATTTGCGTTGAACTTCGGAGATTCCGTCAAGATCAAATTTAAGGTTATCCCAGGGCTGGGCGTTGGTAATCATGTACCAGCGCAGTGCATCCGGACCATATTTTTCGAGTGTTGAAAAAGGATCCACTGCATTTCCGAGACGTTTCGACATCTTGTTTCCGTTCTTATCGAGAACGAGCCCGTTGGAAACAACCGCCTTGAACGCAACAGAATCAAAAAGCATGGTTGCAATAGCATGCAGCGTAAAGAACCATCCACGGGTTTGATCCACACCTTCGGCAATGAAATCAGAAGGAAAGTAGTTTTCGATCGTATCCTTGTTTTCGAACGGGTAGTGGTATTGAGCGTAAGGCATCGCCCCCGAATCGAACCAAACATCAATCAGGTCGGGTTCGCGGAACATCTTTTTACCAGATGCAGAAACAAGTACGATGTTGTCAACATACGGACGATGGAGATCAAATGATTCATAATCAGTATTTGCAAGCGGATTCGAAGTCATAAAGCCTGCCGCAATCGATTTTTCGATTTCGGAACGTAACTGCTCAACCGAGCCAATACACAACTCTTCGCTGTTGTCTTCGCTACGCCAGATTGGAAGCGGAGTTCCCCAGTAACGAGAGCGGGAAAGATTCCAGTCCACCAAGTTTTCGAGCCAGTTTCCAAAGCGGCCGGTTCCGGTTGATTCAGGTTTCCAGTTAATGGTTTTATTCAGCTCAATTAAACGATCTTTCACAGCAGTTGTGCGGATAAACCATGAATCTAACGGATAGTACAGGATTGGTTTATCGGTACGCCAGCAATGCGGATAAGAGTGTTCGTATTTTTCTGCTTTAAAGCAGCGGTTTTCTTTTTTGAGTTTAATGATGATTTCCACATCAACAGGCTGATCTGTTTTGGAATCAAAATTTGCGTCGTATTCAGCTTTTACATATTTACCGGCAAATTCGCCCATTGCTTCGGTAAAACGCCCTTGCTTATCAACCAGCGTAAGAGTACCGATCCCGTTTTGTTTGGCAACGCGGAAGTCATCCGCGCCAAAACTGGGTGCAATATGAACGATACCGGTGCCATCTTCGGTAGTTACAAAATCACCCACAATTACACGGAAAGCATCGCCTTCTTCAGGCTGTGCATAAGGCAGAAGTTGCTCATAACGCATATTATATAGCTGAGATCCTTTGAGGCTACTATATTCTCCATTATTAATGAGGAGAACTTTCTTGATAGCAATTATTTTGGGATCAGCAGCAGAAGAAAGAAGAGTATCGTGTGTTATATTTATTTTAAAATTAGTTCTTCTCCATGGAATGTTTTTATCTCCAGGATTGTATTCTGAAAGATTTGTGTTTTCATTCTCCTTTTTAAAATATTTGTCAACGAGTTGCTCTGCTAAAATTAAAGTAATAGGCTTGAAAGTGTATTGATTATAAGTTTCAATTACAACGTAATTAATGGAAGATCCAACAGCAAGTGCAGTATTTGATGGTAATGTCCACGGAGTAGTTGTCCAAGCTAAAATAAAGGCTTCACCCCAATTATTTCCAACAATAATATCATACTCAAATCTATTGCCGCCGAGTTCATCTACAATATGATTGACCCATGAAATCCTAAACTGAGCTACCATGGTATTGTCTTTTACCATTTTATAGCATCCGGGCTGGTTTAGTTCGTGCGTACTCAAACCTGTTCCGGCAGCCGGAGAATAAGGCTGAATGGTGTACCCTTTGTAGAGCATTCCTTTTTCGTAAAGTTTGCTCAGCAAATGCCAGATAGTTTCGATATAACGATTGTCGAAGGTAATGTACGGATCATCCAGGTCAACCCAGTACCCGATTTTTACGGTGAGGTCGTCCCATAAATCTTTGTATTTCATTACTTCTTTACGACATTGGATATTATAATCATCAATAGAGATACTTTTTCCGATGTCTTCTTTGGTGATACCCAGTGTTTTTTCAACGGCAAGTTCAATGGGTAACCCATGTGTATCCCAACCGGCTTTGCGTTTAACGTAGTAGCCTTTCAGAGTTTTATAACGACAGAAAATATCTTTAATGGTACGAGCCATAACGTGGTGAATCCCAGGTTGACCGTTTGCTGAAGGAGGTCCTTCGTAAAAAATAAACGGCTTATGGTTTTCGCGGTTTTTCAGACTTTGCTCAAATACTTTGTTATCGAGCCACCAGGTAAGAATTTCGTTTCCTACTTTTGGAAGATTAAGATGTTTGTACTCGTTGTATTTCTTTTCCATAAACAGTGCTGTTTTCTGTCATAAATACCTGTTTTTATTAACCTGACAGTGTGTTAATTCGGCGTTTTTAAAATGAGTTTGCAAAAGTAATAAAATATCGTAAACCTCTGAACAAGTGAAAGACTATGAATTGAGCCTTTTTAAAGTTTTATAACAGGTGTTCTGATAATGTTGCTTTTGTGAAGATTTCGATCGAAAATATAAGCATCAAAAGCAATAGAATCGTTTGGCAGAAAGGGTTTTATAATGCTTAAATCAATATTTACAATCATTTTTCCTTTCAACGATCCGTTTGAATTTACCGCATCAATTGGTTTAATTCTGTACGAAAGATAAACAGTATCATATTGTTGGGTTTGAGAATTCAGAATTAACAGAGGTTTCACGGAGTCGTGTTCCATTTTTAAAACAGGGAGATAAATATTGTAATAATATTGACTGCCAGGGTTATATGGAGGGAAGGTGTCGGCAGAACCAAGCCCGATATCACCGTCACCATCTGTAAAAGAAAAAATAAGATATCCGCTGTTATTAGCCTCTTTTTCAAATCCTTCATACTGCAATTCAGGAATAACAGGGTAATCCTTCTCCTTTGAACAGGAAAGAAAACCTGCAAAAGCAAGCAACAGAAGCACTATCTTTGAACGCCCGAACATCTTGTTTGTTTTAATCTCTGGCAAAGGTATTGTAATGAACCGTTTAACCCAAATAAAAAATCGCATTTTCGAAGAATTCTGGTCAGGAAAAATAACTGATCCGGCTTCTTACGAACAGATATTTAACGAAATAAGCCTCGATTTGTTTTATGAACACTTGCTTCATAATCCAGTTTACCGCAGTTTTGTGAATTATCTGAACCGCGATTTTTCTAATTTGAAACATTACAGCCAGATTCCCTTTTTGCCCATAGAGTTTTTTAAAAATCATAAAGTTATTCTTGATGGTTTCGAACCTGTTGGCTATTTTCAAAGTAGTGGAACAACGGGAATGGCGAGAAGTACACACTGGATTGCTGACTATAAACTATATGAAACAAGTTTCACGCAAGGTTTTTGTCAGTTTTTTGGAAATCCCCAAGCGTATTGCATTTTGGCATTGCTTCCTAATTATTTGGAACAGAATTATTCATCATTAGTATATATGGTGAAAAGATTGGTAGAACTCAGCGACGATAAACGAAGTGGTTTCTATTTGTATAATCATCAGGATTTAGCCGAAACTCTTTCTGCTCTTGAGAAAGAGGGAAAGAAAACGCTTTTATTTGGTGTAACGTTCGCGTTGCTTGATTTTGCTGAGAAATTCCCGATGAAGCTGGAGTCGGTACGAATTATCGAAACAGGAGGAATGAAGGGTAGAAGAGCTGAAATGACTCGTGAAGAGCTTCACCGATTGTTAAAACAGTCATTTAAAGCTGATCATATTTTATCGGAATATGGAATGTCAGAACTGTTTTCGCAAGGATGGTTGCTCAAAAACGGCCATTTTCAAATGCCGCCTTGGATGAAAATTTTGATTCGGGATACCAATGATCCGTTGAGCTACGTTTCTTACGGTAAAACGGGTGGTGTAAACGTAATAGACTTAGCGAATGCCTATTCCTGTCCGTTTATATCTACTCAGGATTTGGGAAGATTATATGCTCAAAATGAGTTTGAAATTTTGGGAAGGTTTGACGATAGTGACGCTCGTGGCTGTAATTTAATGGTTGTGAGTTGATAGTGTTTTTTAAATTTCAGATTCTATAATTTGAGTGAATGTTTATTTTTGCAAAATAAAATTTAACGACATGAAAAAAGTAATAATATTTCTGATAGCAATACTTCCACTATACTTGCTTGCACAAGATACAGTGAAGTCAAATTTGAAAAAAGTCAAAACTTTTGTTTTGCAGGAAGGCGATATTCTATTTCAGGACTTGGATTGTGGTGATTTTTGTGATGCAGTAGAAACTGTAACCAAAGGGGTGAAAGGTGCCCGCTTTTCGCATGTAGCCTTGGTTGTAAAAGATGAAAACGGGAAAATGGCTGTAATTGAAGCTGTTTCAAAAGGAGTTTCAATTACTCCGCTTGATACCTTTTTACATCGAAGTTCTGACAGAAAGGGAAATCCGAAAGTTATTGTAGGTCGTATGATCGAAAAATACGAACATCTTATAGTACCTGCAGTTAAAGAAGCATTTTCTTTAGTTGGGAAACCGTATGATGTTGTTTTTAAGCTTGGTAATGATGCTTATTACTGCTCCGAACTTATTCACGAGGTGTATAAACGGGCAAATAACGGGAAAGCTGTATTTATCACGTATCCCATGACATTTAAAGATCCTAAAACAAATCAAACATTTGATGTGTGGTATTACTATTTCAGAGATCTGAAGCAACCTATTCCGGAAGGAGAGTTAGGAAATAGTCCGGGAAGTATCTCGTATTCAAATAAAATTGAAATAGTTTATGCATACGGAATTCCGTCAGGATGGAGTCCGGCAACTGCTCGAGAAGTTGTTGTAGATGATGAGGATTAAACATTGAACAAGATTAAAATACATATTGTACTTACCTTTTTTTCCGGATTTATATTATTCGGATGCGCCAATATTGGTGGGATTAGTGGTGGTGATAAAGATGTTACTCCTCCCAAAATGCTTGGAGGGAAACCCTTAAATAAATCGCTTAATTTCAAAGGAAAAGAGGTTGAGATAGAGTTTGATGAATTTCTGGAGCTGAAAGATATTGACCGACAGATGGTTATATCACCTCCTGGATTGGAAAAACCGGAAGTAAAGGTAAAAGGCAAAAAGGTTCTGGTTAAGTTTAATGAAAATCTTCTGCCAAATACAACCTATACTCTTTATTTTGGCAGTGCAATCACCGATTTGAATGAAGGAAACCCCGTTTCTAACTTTGAATACGTATTTTCAACAGGTTCAACCCTCGATTCTGCTGTAATCCAGGGGAAAATAATCAACGCATTTACCAGTATTGAAGAAAAAAATGCCTGGGTATTTTTATATGAAACATCTGTGGATTCTCCTTTGGTTAAGCAAAAGCCTTATTTTGTTACAAAATCGAGAGAAGACGGCTCGTTTTTATTCAGCCATTTGCCTCAACGTAAGTTTTTGATGTTTGGCTTAAAAGATGTGAATTCTAATTATTTATATGATGGGCAAGGTGAAGAGGTTGCTTTTTATGACAAAGAAATAACACCTTCGGATACCAGGCCTGATACCAGCCGTAAATCAGGAAATGATTATTACCATTTAAAGCTTTTTACTGAGATCGATTCAGTTCAGCAATTACGGTCAACTGCTATGCCCGAACCCGGGAAAATTGTAGTAAGTTTTGCGTTTCCGGTAGAAAACCTTAGCTGGGAGTTTATCTCACCCAAAATAAAAAAATCGGATTACATTACAGAGTTAAATCCAACCCGCGATTCGCTTACATTCTGGATGAAAAGCGATACTTTATTCAAGGCAAAAATAAAATTTACCGAAAACCGGAAGCTGAATGATACTACTTCGTTTTCGTATGTCTCTAATGTTGGTAAAAATCAGAAAAGCAAACCTTTGCGACCATTAGGTGTTGGTTCTAATCTTAGTTCTTCATTTCCCTATTATTTGAAACCTGTAATCAGGTTTAGTCGTCCGGTGCAAAAGCTTGACACCTTGTGTGTATTACTCCTTGGTGAAAAAGATACCGTAAAAAGCTCACTTGTGTTTTTTGATTCATTAAAACTCAGGGCTGTTCTGAATTATCCTCTGTCCGAAAACAGTACCTATGTTATAAAGATTGCAGATTCGGTTGCAACGGATATTTACGGATATAAAAATGATTCAGCTTATTTCCAGTTCCGCACAACTAAAAGTGAAGATTACGGAGCCCTCAGAATGAATATTGTTTCCGATAGTCTTAACTTTCCTTTTTTGATTGAGTTGCAAACAGACAAGGGAACGTCTGTTGAAACGGTTTATGTTGATAAACCACAAAAAATCAGTTTTAAATATTTGTTACCGGGAGAGTATTTGTTAAAATGTATTTTTGATAAAAACAGAAACAAGCGTTGGGATTCGGGAGTATTAAGCAAGAAAAGACAACCGGAAAAGACAATGATCTATTCTGGTAAGCTGACAATCAGGGCAAATTGGGATTTGGATGAAAGTTGGCATATAGAGTAGGGCGAAAAGCGAAAAACCTCTGAATTCAGTAGAAATCTTAACAGTTTTGAAATATGTAACCCTTTGATATTTGATAAGATATTTTATCAAATTGATTTTGGGGTTACAAAATATTAGGCTACTTTTGTGAACCGATTCACATTGTTCCATAAAAAACAACTAAATATATAATTATATGAAACCCACACACATAGAACACATCGGGATTGCAGTTAGAAATCTTGATGAAGCAATTGCATGGTATGAAAAGGTACTAGGGCTGGAATGTTATGCCGTAGAAGAAGTAAAAGACCAAAAAGTGAAAACTGCATTTTTTATGGTTGGGCAAACGAAGATTGAACTTTTAGAATCAACAGATCCGGAAGGACCTATTGGAAAGTTTCTTGAAAAGAAAGGTCCCGGAATTCACCACATGGCATTTGCGATGGATAATGTTGAACAGGCATTAAATGATGCTTCAGAAAACGGAGTTGAGTTAATTGACAAAACTCCTCGTAAAGGTGCTGAAGGACTGAAAATAGGCTTCCTGCATCCAAAATCGACATTTAGCGTGTTAACCGAATTTTGCGGAAAAGAATAAAAGAACCCACATAATATCCAATTTATGGCCATTGAAGATAAAATCAAGGAACTGTTAGCCAAACGTGAACAGGCAAAGCTTGGCGGCGGTCAAAAACGCATTGATTCACAGCATGCAAAAGGAAAACTAACCGCACGTGAAAGAATTGATCTTTTATTAGACGAAGGCAGCTTCGAAGAATTTGATATGTTTGTTACCCACCGTTGTACCGACTTCGGTTTGGAAAATGAGCAATATATGTCCGATGGTGTTGTTACTGGTTACGGTACCATTGATGGACGTCTGGTTTATGTTTTCTCTCAAGATTTTACTGTATTTGGAGGTTCGCTATCCGAAAGCTTTGCAAAGAAAATCTGCAAGGTGATGGATATGGCTATGAAAGCAGGCGCACCTGTTATTGGGTTGAATGATTCGGGTGGCGCTCGTATTCAGGAAGGTGTTCAGAGCTTGGCCGGTTATGCCGAAATTTTTGAACGTAATATTCTCGCTTCAGGGGTTATTCCACAACTTTCTGCAATTTTTGGTCCATGTGCCGGTGGTGCAGTATATTCACCTGCATTAACGGACTTTATCATGATGTCGAAGGAAAACAGCTATATGTTTGTAACTGGTCCTAAGGTTGTTAAAACTGTTACGGGTGAAGTTGTAACAGATGAGGAACTTGGTGGTGCAATGGTTCATGCAACCAAATCAGGGGTTACCCATTTTGTAGCTGATACAGAGGAAGAAGGGATTATGTTGCTTCGCAAATTATTAAGCTATTTGCCTCAAAATAATCTGGAAGAAGCTCCGCTAATGCCCTGCGATGATCCGATTGACCGTTTGGATGATAACTTAAATTATATTATTCCTGATAATCCAAATAAACCGTATGATATAAAAGATGTAATTCACTCTTTGGTTGATGACAGTGAATTTTTAGAAGTACATCGCCATTACGCACCAAACCTGGTAATTGGTTTTGCTCGCTTTAATGGAACATCTGTAGGAATTGTTGCAAACCAGCCAAACTACCTTGCCGGAGTACTCGATATTAATGCTTCACGCAAAGGTGCTCGTTTTGTTCGTTTTTGCGATGCGTTTAATATTCCTATTGTAACATTGGTTGATGTTCCAGGATTCTTACCCGGTACCTCTCAGGAATACGGCGGAATTATTATTCATGGAGCAAAATTCTTATTTGCGTACGGTGAAGCTACTGTTCCGAAAGTTACGATCACTTTACGTAAATCATACGGTGGAGCTCATGATGTGATGAGTTGTAAACAATTACGCGGTGATATTAACTATGCTTGGCCATCAGCTGAAATTGCAGTAATGGGTGCAAGTGGTGCTACCGAAGTTTTATACGGTCGTCAGTTAAAAGATATAGCCGATCCGGAAGAAAAAAAGAAGTTTATTGCAGAAAAAGAAAACGAATACCGTGAAAAATTTGCAAATCCATATAATGCAGCTAAATACGGATTTATTGATGATGTAATCGAACCTCGGAATACCCGTTTTCGCATTATTCGTGCTCTTCAGGCTCTCGCAACAAAAAAGGACACCAATCCTCCAAAGAAACATACAAACATTCCACTTTAATTTTATAAATCTTATGTGGTTTCGTAAAAATAAAAAATCAGAAGAGATAAAGGTGGTTTCTAAGGAAGAATCCGTAGAAATTGTTGCACCTGTGGGTGATAACGATGCCGAAGTTGCAGCAATTGCACTTGCGTTAAGTCTGTATATTCAGGATATTCATGATTATGAAAGGACTATTCTTACCATTCAAAAGGTAATGAGGCCTTATTCTCCATGGAGCTCAAAAATATATGGCTTAAGGCAAACACCGTTGCGTATACCTGGATTAAGAACCATTGTGAAAAAATAAAAACATTCGGAATCATGAAAAATTTTAAATTCAATATAGATTCAAAGCAATATGAGGTTGAAGTAGGTTCTATCGATGATAATATTGCAAAAGTATATGTTAATGGAAAATTATATACAGTTGAAGTTGACCGTCAGCTAAAAATGACAAAAACTCCAACATTGGTCAGAACACCTGCTATTCCATCAACAGATTCATCTCCATCAACGGCAAAAACAGCAAATCCTAATTTGCCGAAAGGTGCAGGCGTAATCAAATCTCCATTGCCTGGAACAATAGCTGATGTTTTGATAAAGGTTGGAGATAAAGTGTCAGCAGGACAAGATATTATTGTTTTGGAAGCTATGAAAATGGAAAATTCTATCAAGTCAAGCGTTGAAGGAGTTGTTTCAGTTATTCATGTTCAAAAAGGGAGCGCGGTGCTTGAAGGAGATACGCTTTTAGAGATAAAATAAAAGCTTCGTAAAAACACCGAAGTTACTTGCATAAAAAACTGACCTTTATATAGTCAGTTTTTTTTATGTACTCTCAGGATTGTGTAATTTTACCCAAAAGAAGAAAAGGACATTGAAAAAACAACTCTTTCTATGTTTTGTATGTTTAGTCTCAATACAGTTGTATTCGCAAAACTGTAATTGTAAGCTGCTTATACAACCGTATCATCATTATGTGCTGGCTGATACCTGTGGAAATATTCAGCCGGGAGATACAATTTGTTTAAGTGCCGGATTGAGAACAAACTTACGATTGATCAACTTTCAGGGAGATTCTCTAAATCCAATTGTAATAATCAATTGCGGAGGACAATCTGTTTTTTACAGCGATTCTTCGTATGGGTTAAAACTTACAAGTTGTAAGTATGTAAAAATCACCGGAAGAGGAGATGCCAGTTATTTGTATGGGATTAAAGTTGATAAAACTGCTTCAGGAATGAATGGGATTTCTGTCGATGATTTGAGTACCAATTGTGAAATTGAATTTTGTGAAATTTCCAATACCGGTTTTGCAGGGATAATGTCGAAGACAGATCCCCGTTGCGATTTATTATCTAACTATGGACACTTTGTTCAGCGTGACATCAAAATTCATGATAACTATATTCACGATACAGGGGGAGAAGGGATTTATGCGGGACATTCGTTTTATACCGGATACGCAACTACTTGTAATGGACAGCCTGATACGCTTTATCCTCACGAAGTACATGGTTTGAAGATTTACAACAATATATTGGAACAAACCCATTGGGATGCAATTCAGGTGGGTTGTGCTACAAAAGATTGTGAGATCTATAATAACTCAATTTATGACTTCGGAGTTGACGGAACATATGCGCAATGTAATGGAATTCAAATAGGAGGGGGAACAGGTGGAAAATGTTATAATAACCTCGTAAAAAAAGGTTCGGGAAATGGAATTATTATTTTGGGTTTGGGTGGAAATCTTGTTTTTAATAATGTAATAATTGAACCCGGGATCACATATCCTCCAAATACAGCAGTTATCAGGAGTCACGGCATTTTTTGTGACGATCGTTCCACTATACCCGGAGAACCCTTTCATATCTGTAATAATACCATTATTCGTCCAAGAGGTTGTGGTATAAGATTTTATAGTAGTCTTAGCGACTCAAGCTATATTGCAAATAATATTATTATTGCACCCGGAGCATATTGGGGATTAAAAAGCAAGGCTGATCTTAAGGCTTTTATTGATGCAGATACCACTCTGCTAAGTGTATTTGTGAAAAATAATGTGAAGAAACTAAGTCTGGACTCTCTTTATTTTACGGATACTATTTACGATAATTATCAACTCACCTCTTTATCTCCAGCCTTAAATGCCGGATTAAATCTTAATTTTCTTGGCATCAATCGCGATTTCGAAAATAATCCACGTCCATGTGGAAACGGGTTTGATGCAGGTGCTTATGAAAGTTGTTTGAATGGAAATGAAGATCTTTTTTCTTTGTTAACTTCGTATAGAATATATCCTAATCCAAATAATGGGCAATTTTATGTACAATTGCCTTTCGTTTCACGCGAGAAGGAAGTCTGCTATTCCCTTATGAATATGGAGGGAAAAGAGCTTAGACGAGGGAAAATGAATGCCCGGAAGCTATTTAAAGTGGAAGGATTGAATGATGGGGTTTATTTCTTACTTTTACAAAGCGAAAAGCAAAGATTTGTTTCTAAATTCATTCTTAAGTCGAATTGAAAATCATTAGGATATGTTGATTATAGGGATAGCCGGAGGCTCTGGTTCCGGTAAAACTACGGTTGTAAAAAAGGTGATAAAGAGTCTTCCGAAAGATTCAGTTGTTGTAATTTCACAAGATGCATACTATAAAGATAACGGACATCTTTCACAGGAAGAAAAATCAAAAATAAACTTTGACCATCCTTCATCCATTGAATTTAGTCTTCTGGTAAAGCATCTGGATATGCTGAAAGAAGGAAAGGCTATTGATATGCCTATTTACTCCTATCTTACCTGCGCAAGAGCAAAAGAAACCATTCCGATAGCACCGAAAGATGTTGTGATTGTAGAAGGAATTCTAATTCTGTCTAATCCGCGTATGCGTGATCGTATGGATATCAAGGTATTTGTAGATGCAGATGGTGATGATCGTTTAATGCGTATCATCTGGCGCGATATTGAGGAACGTGGCCGTAATTTTCAACAGGTTCTGGAACATTACGAACATTACGTAAAACCGATGCATCAACAGTTTATTGAGCCCAGCAAGCGATATGCTGATATTATTGTCCCGATGGGTGGAAAAAATCAGATAGCAATTGATATTTTAAGTTCCCGTATCAGGATGCAAAATCATAAATAGGAGAGAAAATGTCGCTGTACATGCTGAGTAAAAAACGGCTTGAATTCCCTTCGCCCAATCTGGCTGATGAAGATGGATTGCTTGCCTTTGGAGGAGATTTAAGCGTTCAACGTCTGGTTTTAGCCTATTCATCTGGTATTTTTCCCTGGTTTTCGGACGGAAGTCCGATTATGTGGTGGTCGCCTGATCCGCGTCTGGTACTAGTTCCGGAAGAATTTAAACTCTCCGAAAGTTTATTGCGTGTTATAAAATCGGGAGAATTTGAAATAACGACCGATACAGCTTTTGCCGAGGTTATAGAAGCATGTTCTTCTGTACCCCGGAAGGATCAGGATGGAACGTGGATTACCGATTCGATGAAAAATGCGTATATTCAACTACATAACGAAGGGTATGCACATTCTTTCGAAGTGTGGAAAGATGGGGTTTTATCCGGAGGTTTGTATGGAATTTCGCTCGGAAAAGCTTTTTTTGGAGAATCAATGTTTCACAAAGTAAGCAATGCATCCAAAGTTGCAACCTGGGCATTAGTGCGGTTTTGCCAACGCTATGATTTTAAATTTATTGATGCTCAGGTAACCACGGAGCATTTATTGTCGCTGGGAGCAAAAGAAATAAGCCGGGAAGAATATCTCCGGCTTTTATCGGATGCGTTAAATGGTGAAACAATGAAAGGCACCTGGCTCTCTAGTTCCCGAAAGGGATAAGCATGGATTTGCGGATAGAGTCTTTTTGCGCTTCACTCATTTTGTAATTGTAGTTAAAAAGTGCATTTTCCCAATCACCATACATTGCGTTGGGCAAAACAATAAAACGATTGCCAAATTCTTTTTTGTACTGTTCGGTTAACTTGTCCCTGTTTTCAGGAGTAGCTTTATCATAGGTTCCAATGAAATCAGTAAGATTGTCACCTGCAAGCATAATGATATTGTACTCTTTCATCAGCATCTGCCGGCGTAGCTCTTTACTGCTTGTTTTTTCTTTCAAAATCAAATGTTTTTTATCAACCATCGGGAAGTTTTTATCTTTCAGGTTTTTGAGAGTGGCGGCTTCGTTCACTTTGTCGCGATTAGAAATATAGAATACTTCAACCCCTTTTGAAGCTGCATAACTTAGAAATTCTTGTGCTCCCGGAAGTGCTTCCGCCTGAGCCTTTTCTGTCCATACGCTCCACGATGTCGAATCCCATTGTTTCTTGCTGAGAATCAGCATTGCTTCATAAGGACTGTTATCAAGTACGGTTTCGTCAATATCTACAACAACAGCTTTCGGCTTTCCGTTCTCAATGGCTGGATTTTGAAGTATTTGATCCAGTCGGAAGGTGGCTGTGTTATAAGACTGAATATACAAAGCTTTTAATTCAGCAGCACGTTGCTGATATAAAACAGCCATCAGTAAATGATCGCTGCTTCCTTTTTGTTTCACAGCACATGAGCTCATAATGAGAGCGGCCAGAATTGTGATAGGTATAAATTTATAGATTTTCATTTTGTTATATTTTAGTAATCACCTCCACCTGTATGACTATAATTTTCTGATTCGCGTGGAAAATCGAGCGAATAATGCAATCCACGACTTTCATTTCGAACCATCGCTCCTTTTATGATAAGATAACCGTTATTGATCAGATTACGAAGTTCACAAATTTTAACGGTTAAAACCGATTTGTCATAGAGATCTTCTGTTTCTCTGTAGAGTATTTCTAATCGGTCTAAAGCACGTTTTAAACGTAAATTTGAACGAACGATACCTACATAGCTCGACATGATTTGCTGAAGTTCTTTCAGGCTTTGGGTAATCAAAACCATTTCTTCGTTCAGCACCATTCCTTCATCATTCCATTCGGGAATATCGTTGCAAAAGTCAACTTGTTTCAGGTTTGCAAGTGCATCAATACTTGCTCTGTGTGAAAAAACCAATGCTTCAAGCAAGGAATTGGAAGCCAGTCTGTTTGCGCCATGAAGCCCTGTGCAGGCACATTCGCCGGCAGCATAAAGATTTTGTACAGAACTTCTGCCAAATTCGTCAGTTTTGATGCCTCCACAATTGTAATGTGCTGCCGGAACTACCGGTATCATATCTTTGGTAATGTCAATGCCAATAGAAAGGCATTTTGCATAGATGGTAGGAAAGTGTTTCAGAAGTTCGTTTTTTTCCAGATGACGGCAATCCAGATAAACATGATCATCCCCTGAAATCTTCATTTCGCTGTCGATAGCTCGTGCTACAACATCACGGGGAGCCAGTTCGAGACGTTTGTCGTATTTTTCCATGAACAGCTCACCTTTACTGTTTTTCAGCCGTGCTCCAAAACCCCGCATGGCTTCGGTAATCAAAAATGAAGGTTTTTCGCCAGGATTGTAGAGCGAGGTTGGGTGAAATTGAATAAATTCCATATTATCAATTCTTCCTTTTGCTCTGTAAACCATAGCAATCCCGTCGCCTGTCGCAACTATCGGATTTGTAGTTGTATTGTAAACATTGCCATTTCCCCCTGATGCAAGCATGGTAAATTTGGCAAGGTAAGTGTCTATTTTATTGTAGAAAGGATTTAAAACGTATGCACCATAACAACGAATATCTTTGGTGCGACGATTAACTTCGATTCCTAAATGGTGTTGGGTGATTAAATCGACCGTGAAATGATTTTCCAGTATTTCTATGTTTGGGTGCTTACGGGCGTTTTCCAGCAATGTTCGCTCAATCTCGTCACCAGTGTTGTCTTTGTGGTGCAGAACTCTGTACTCAGAATGTCCGCCTTCCTTTGCCAGGTCATACTGGCCGGAATCATTTTTATCGAAACGAGTACCCCAGCTTATGAGCTCTTTTACGCGTTCTGTTGACTCGGTAATGGTAATTCGAACAATTTTTTCGTCAGATAAACCATCTCCGGCAATTAAGGTATCCTGAATATGTTTTTGGTAAGTATCCGGAGTGTACATCACGGCAGCAATGCCACCCTGCGCATATTTTGTGGACGATTCTTCTGCTTTTGATTTAGTTACGATACATACTTTACCGTAATCAGCAACTTTCAACGCAAAACTTAAACCAGCAATACCAGATCCAATGACCAGAAAATCTACATGCTTTTTCATGTGTATTAATTTCGGAAGAGCAAAGGTACAGAATTCTGCGTGCCTAAGATAGATTCAGCCCGAAAACCTTTCTCTTTCCAAAAGCAAAATCCGGCGTTTTGAAAAAAAGTGCTACCTTTGTTGCCTCGTTGGCCCTATAGTTCAACGGATAGAACGGAAGTTTCCTAAACTTTAAATCCAGGTTCGATTCCTGGTGGGGCTACAGACGGTTGGATGGAATTTTTCTATCCAACCGTTTTTTTTAAGTAATATGCAAATTTTAGATAGAAGATGGATTACTACTGCTTAGCGTGTAAGGGCGTTTCTATAGAAAACTTCTGGATATCCGGAAATATAGCAAAAACGGCAGATCAGAATTGCCGTTTTTACTGTATGTACTTAGCATCTGAGCTTAATGTTTTCACTATTTTTACCGACCGTAAGATGTCACAAGGGACGTTAAATAGCACGATTACCAGTTACCAGCCTGTGCTGATTGCCAGTCAGGACTACTATTCATTTGGTATGCAGATGGATAGTCGGGGTGATAATTCTTTGAACACGCCCTATCGTTTTGAATTTAGACCCGAAAGTAAATACTTGGGAAAGCTATTATGCTGTAATGGGGGGTAATCCGATTCAACACAGTAATATACTTGGAGATAAATGGGGTGATAAGAAGTCTGAGCAAAAAGGGAATGCTCTAACAAAAAGTGCAGATTTCAACAGAAAGCAATCTATCTCATGAGGTTACACATAGAGGACAACACCTTAGGGGAGAAGTTGAATTTGTAAAAGGGAAAAAGATGAGATATTATGATTTGACTGATGAAAAGAATGTGTATAACACACAGTATTTTTATGGAGGGGAAAACATGATGCCTTTCAGAGTTGAGAATAGTAAAGACATCACGATTGATATAATAAAAACAATGCCAGAATATGAAAAATATAAAGAAAGAACATAACCTGTCAACAAACCTGTTCAACCACTGCAATAGTATAAGGATAATATTTTATTCCCTGATGTTTTTTTGGGGATTATCATTAATGAGTTGTGGAATATTGCGTTCTGATAAATATTGGAAAATAGAACAAAAAAGAATTTCAGAAATAAGAAGCAGATGGATTTATAAAGAATTAACAACTGAAATAAAGGGGAAGGTACTATTATTTAGAGAACCTTTTGGATTTGATTTGACATGGTATCCTGCTTTTACAATAATTCAAACCACAGAACAAGATACAGTTATTGTATTGGATAAGGAATTAAAAACGATGTTAAAGAAGGGTGAATTTGTAAATGTAGAACCATTAGAATGGAGCGAATTAGAAAAGGAGTGTTTTGGAACAGCGTATTTTCCAATAAAGAAAACGAAAATAAGCAAGATTCTCGCTAGTGTGAAAGTTGTTTATTATGGAAAAATAAGAATTCAAGCTAAATAGTTATTACAACCGAAGAGCTCCACTTAGCATGTAATGGAGTTTCCATAGAAAACTTCCGGATATCCGGAAACATAGCAAAAACGGCAGTTCATCCAGCAATTACCGTTTTTTACTGTGAGTACTTAGCACCTGGGCTTAACGTTTTAACTATCTTTACCGACCGTAAAACAGCAGGTACCAATGGGGTAACAAACACGATAACCGGATATAATGCAGTACTGATTGTCAGTCAGGACTACTATCCGTTTGGTATGCAGATGGATAGCCGGGGTACAAATGCTATTTCGGGAAGCACTCAATATCGCTTTGGGTTTAATGGACAGGAAAAGGATAATGAGATTTACGGGGATGGAAATGCTACTACTGCTTTGTTCTGGGAGTACGATTCCAGGATTGGGAGAAGGTGGAATGTTGATCCTGTATTAAAAGAAGCTCTTAGCCCGTATGTGTGCTATGGTAATAATGCTGTTTATTATATAGATCCTTCTGGTGCTGATGCCGAAGCCACAGTGGATAAAGAAAATAAAAAAGTTACAGTAAAAATGAATTTCTATTATGATAAAAGTGACCCTAATTTTGCGCAAAAAGCTATAACACAGGATAGAACTCTTGTTGGGGGACCTATGGATGGTACAACGTTTACCGCAGAGATAGATAAAATTAAAAGTAATGGATGGGATTCTAAAAGCTGGGATATTGATGTTAATGGTGAAAAATGGACTGTTAATTATGAAATTAATTTTATACCTTTAGATAGCAAAGAAGAAGTAGATAAAAAGCTTAAAGAAGAAAAAACGGCAAATAAATTCCAATATGACCAAGATTTAAGTTCTGCTGGTTTGTGGCAATCTGGAAGCAGAACACTTAGTATAGGTCCAGGTCGTCGCATGGATGGTGATGGATCTACCACTATTCATGAAATAGGACATGGATTAAGTTTGCCTCATGCATATGAAATGCCAGATAGCCAATATAATGGTTGGAATTGTCCTGAATCATCAGATCATAATGCAGGTAGCCAAGAACAAGGAGAGATGATGAGTTATGCAAAAAACAGAAGTATTCAAACTTATGAAGTTCGAATGTCTGTAATTAAGGCAATTGACTTATCTAAAACAGTAAAAGAAAATATTGTAAAGATTCACATAAAAGGATCCTCAAAAGTAAATCCAGTCATTCTAAAATAGATAAAATGAAAGCAATTTATTTATATTTATTTATATTTATTTTTTTAAGTTCATGCAAAGTTGTGGATATTAAAGATAATAATAAAATTTCGTCAGTCAAAAAAGAAAATGTAAAAGCCGTATTAGTGTATGAATATAAAGATAATGGGAGTAGTTATTGTGAGGTGAAATCATATTTAATATTTGGTAATAAAAAATATTATTTCTTCGATAATAAATCAAAAAACTCAAAAATATTAAGAAAAAACAATAACCTAAGACTCTCTCTTGATAGTAATATTGTGTATGATCATTTGGATTTAGACTCGAACACAAATATAGATTTAACTTCTTATAAAAATAAAAGCATTAACACTCACGGCTTTAGTATCGTAAAAAGTTCAGCGATATATAAAAGAATAAATAATGATACCATTATTTATATTGCTTTTAATTTTGAGGGAGAAGTATTGCATTATTATAATACATTATATTATGTTGAAAATGAAAATAATGAAATAATTGAAAAACCTTGTTGTGAAAGATTAAATATAGATGTTTATAATGAGTTTATGATATTATATAGAATATTAAAGATTTATGAGTTAGATGATGAGCAGAAAAAAACACTTAACTTGCTTGATAAAAATATGAATGAATTTAAAATATCATATTGTGAGTAGTTGATTTTAGCATGTAAAGCAGTTTACATAGAAATCTCCCAGACACCCTAAAGACCCAGACACCCTAAAGACATAGTAAAAACGGCAGTTCATCCAGCGATTGCCGTTTTTAGTGCGTCTTAGCATTCGGAGGACGTTTACAATTTAAGGATATTTTGAATTTTCTCTTTAGCGATAAAAGTGTCAAGGAGGGCGAGAACCGTTTTTTGGACAGTACCGAACAGCCATTTTCATTTTGTCTATCAAAATTTTACCCTGAAACACATAGAAGCTTCACCTTGATACTTAGAAGCTTTATCTTGATACTTCGAAGCTTTACCTTTGTATTTTGTTAACAATCCATTTACACTTGTGTGGATTCTTATTTTTACATTTGTCGGTTCATAATCAGAAATTAAACCCTCGGAGAATATGAGAAACAGATTTAAACTACTTGCGGTTGCAGCACTTTTGCTGGCTGGTGGTGTTTATACCACTGTGAGTGCATGTACCAACTTTATTGTTACCAAAGGTGCATCGCGTGATGGTTCAACCATGATAACCTACGCTGCTGATTCACACACTCTTTATGGTGAATTGTATTATCGTCCGGCTATGGATTATCCGGAAGGAGCCATGATGGATATTTATGAATGGGATACCGGAAAATATCTCGGAAAAATAAAACAAGTTCGCCACACCTATGCGGTTATCGGAAATATGAACGAGCATCAGCTTGCCATTGGCGAAACAACCTATACCGGACGTGAAGAATTACAGGATACTACCGGAATTATTGATTATGGTAGTTTGATTTATCTCACGCTTCAGCGTGCAAAAACTGCTCGTGAAGCAGTACAGATTATGGGTCAGTTAGTTGCTGAATATGGTTATTACAGCACAGGTGAATCCATGTCGATTTCAGATCCGAACGAAGCATGGATTTTCGAAATTATCGGAAAAGGTTCTCCTGTGTACGATAAAAACGGAAAAATCGATAAGAAAAAATATAGCCGTGGGGCAGTATGGGTAGCGCGTCGCATTCCTGACGGATACATTTCAGGCCATGCTAACCATGCACGTATTACAGATGTTCCTTTAAAAGATCCGAATACACTGTATGCAAAAGATGTAATTGAATTTGCCCGCAAAAAAGGGTACTTCAAAGGAAAAGATGAAGAATTCAGCTTTTCAGATACGTATGCACCACTGGATTTTAGTGGCGCCCGTTTTTCAGAAGCTCGCGTTTGGGCCGGATTCAATATGCTTTGCGATGGTATGGATAAATATCTCGACTATGCAATGGGTAAGAATCTGAAAAACCGTATGCCGCTTTGGGTAAAACCACGCAATCCTATTTCTGCTCAGGATCTGATGCATGTAATGCGTGATCATTATGACGGAACTCCAATGGATATGACCAAAGATCTCGGAGCAGGTCCATATTCACTTCCTTATCGCTGGCGTCCTTTAACCTGGAAAGTGGATGGTCATACCTACCTTAACGAAAGAGCTATAGCTACTCAGCAAACCGGATTTTCATTCATCGCTCAGTCGCGTAGTTGGTTGCCCGATCCGGTAGGAGGAATTTTCTGGTTCGGCGTTGACGATGCTGCAAGTACAGTTTACGTTCCAATGTATTGCGGAATGAAATCACTTCCTGAAAATTACAGACAAGGGAATGGAAGTATGCTTGAATATTCTCCAACTGCTGCATTCTGGGTATTTACTCAGGTTTCAAATTTTGCATATACCCGTTACAGTGATATCATGGTGGATGTGAAAAAAGTTCAGTCAGATCTTGAAAATGGTTTTGTAATGTCAACCGCTGCAATTGATAAACAAGCAGCAGAACTCTACAAAGCAAATCCTGAAAAAGCAATCCAGATGATTACCGATTATTCTGTACAACAAGGAAGTATGACTTTTAATCGCTGGAAACAACTTTATGAATATCTGTTGGTTAAATACCATGATGGCAATATTAAGAAAGAAAAAGACGGTAAGTTTATGAAAAACGGTTATACCCAACCTGCTTACCCTGACCAACCCGGTTATCCGGAATGGTGGTTAAAGAAAATTGCAGAAGATAGTGGTGATAAATTGAAATTCCAGGGAGAAGCATCTCACTAAAAAATTCGATTATCAAATATAAAAACGGGTACTTTCGGTTCGAAAGTGCCCGTTTTTCGGTTAATTCCAATTGGGATCGCTCCATGAAAAAGCATTCTGTTAAATTCACAAAAACAATCATTACCTTTGCAAACGCAAAATATTACCAATGAATGAATTTATCAACCTCGGAGTAGCCGAGGATTTGGTTCAGGCTATTTCTGAACTTGGATTTGAAAAACCCACACCCGTACAGCAGGAAGTTATCCCTTACATCTTACAAGAAAAACGTGATTTAATTGCTTTAGCCCAAACCGGAACAGGGAAGACTGCCGCATTTGGCTTGCCTGTTATTCAGCAAATTAATGCCAGTTCAAAACACCCGCAAGTATTGATACTTAGCCCTACTCGCGAATTGTGTGTGCAAATAGCTGCCGATATGCGCGATTTTACCCGTTTTCGCCAGGAGGTGAAAACTGTAGCTGTTTATGGTGGCGTGAGTATCGACAAACAGATAGAACTGATTGAAAAAGGGGTTTCCGTTGTTGTAGCAACTCCGGGACGTATGCTCGATATCATCCGTCGGGGAATTATAGACCTTTCCGAAATCAAATATGTGATTTTTGATGAAGCAGACGAAATGCTTGATATGGGCTTTCGCGATGAATTAACCGGAATATTAGAAACTACTCCCGACACAAAACATGTGTTGTTGTTTTCGGCAACTATGCCTCAGGAAGTAGAACATATTTCGAAAGAATTTATGAATAACCCGCATCGTATCGTTGTGGGCAAACGAAATACAGGCTCCGAAAATGTGAGCCACCAGTACTTTGTGGTACGTACCAGTGATCGGTACACTGCTATGCGCCGTGTAATCGATTTCTATCCGGGGATGTATGCCCTTGTTTTTTGCCGAACCCGTCGTGAAACACAGGAAATTGCCGATTTATTGATTAAAGATGGCTATAATGCCGATTCTCTGCATGGCGATCTCTCACAATTACAGCGTGATAATGTAATGAAGCGCTTCCGCTTAAAGAATATTCAGATTCTGGTGGCTACCGATGTAGCTGCTCGCGGTTTGGACGTTGATAACTTATCACATGTTTTAAATTATAACCTTCCGGACGATCCTTCTGCATATACGCATCGCAGTGGCCGTACAGGTCGTGCCGATAAAATGGGAATCAGTGTTAGCTTTGTAACCGATCGTGAAAAGAAACGCATCCAGTATCTCGAAAAAAGCATCAATCGTCCTTTCGAACTGATAAAAATTCCTACAGGTTCTGATATTTGCGAAAAGCAGCTCTTTCACATGATTGACAAGATGATTCATCTTGACATCAATGATTCTGAAATTGATAATTATCTTCCGCAAATCAATAAAAAACTGGCTCAGTTTGATCGTGACGAACTGATTAAACGATTCGTTGCTGTTGAATTTAATTGGTTTTTAGATGTTTATCGTAATGCTCCTGATTTGAATGAAAAGATCAAAGCATCGCATAACTCGTATGAAGACGATCGTAATTTTACCCGCTTATTTATCAATTTAGGATACCTGGATAATATTAAGCCTCAATCGTTAATGGGCTTAATGAATGATCATTTACATACTAAACGTATGAAAGTTGGTCGTATTGAAATCACTCGTACTTGTTCCTTTTTTGAGGTAGAAACAGATATAGCTGACGATTTGATTATTGCTTTGAATAAAGTGAATTACAATGAACGGAAAGTGTTTGTTGAAATAGCTTCAAAACGCAAAGGAAACGTGAGAGAACGCGGTTACAAGCTCGATAAAGATGACGATGGCTCTGAACCAAAACGTGAACGTTCATATCGTAGCGACAGGGGCGATCGGAAAGATCGTGGTGACCGATCAGGTAGCCGTGGTGGATTTAAAAGCGACCGGAGTAGTTTCGGTAGCGAAAAACGTGAAAAAAGTAGTAGTAGTTCCGCAGGTTATCCCAAAAAACGTTCTGAATCAAAGAGCTTTGCTCCCGATAAACAAAGAGCTGAATCTAAAGGTGAACGAAAAAGTGGTGGAGATCGTAACCGTAAACCGGGAAGATGGTAAAATAAAAATTCCCTTTTCATGCTACTCTCAAGAGTGTTTCCTGAGAGTAGCGCCTTCACTCTGAAGTGATTTGAAAAGGGCCCCTAAATTTATTAACTAAACCTAAATCAAAAAGGAGAACCCCCATTCTCTGTTTTTGACGGTGCAAAAGTAGAGAATATTTTTATTGCTTGTATTATCAAAAGCCAATTTTAATAATTATTTAACGTGTCAGTCTTCTGTTTGAAGAAGATATAAGCTGAAAATTGAAGACTGAAACTGTTAAATTTGGAAATTGAATATTTTATAAAAAAATCAAATTCAATTATTTTTTGTTTAGGTTGTTGATAATAAGTGTTTTATGATACTTTAGGAATGTGACATAAAATTTAAGGAAAATGCTTTTCAGAAAAATGGAGCTCTGAAAAGCATTTTTTTATTAATGTGCTGAATGTGTATTGATTACGATTTGACTGAAGTCGTGTTTTAAGCAGTTTTACTCTTTCCAGTCCCCGTTTTCCCGGATGATTTCTATCAACCTGTCAATAGCTTTTGATTCATCTATGTTTTTTTGAATCAGCGCTTTACCTTTGTAAAGATTCACTTTTCCAAAACCGGAGCCAACATACCCATAATTTGCATCAGCCATTTCTCCGGGACCATTTACCACACATCCCATCACTCCAATTTTTAATCCTTTCAGGTGTGATAAACGAGCTTTAATTTCCTGTAAAACTTCCTGGATTTTGTATTGAGTTCTGCCACAAGAAGGGCAGGAGATGAATTCTGTTTTATGAATCCGGGTTCCGCAGGCTTGCAAAATATCCAGCGTTAGCTTTGAACACTCTTCTGCTGTTAAGTTTTTGTATTTCAGTAAAAAAGCTTGTCCAATTCCGTCCGATTGCAGCACTCCTGTATAAATTGCGGCCTTGAGCTTGTACTCTTCAATGGATATGTTTTCAGTTTCAAAAATAAAACCCAAAGGATTTTCTTCATTTATATAATTAAGATTTTTAAGAGTAGTTCTGAGTTCTGAAACCGATTGATTTCCGATAGGAATTATATTCCATTCGCCTTTGTTAATCTGGTTCGGATTGGTTTGGATTTTGAAATTTTCAGAAGAAACAGGAGCGTTTATTTTATCTGTATTTATGGTAAGTATTTTATCTTTAAGAATAAAATCTGCATATTGATTTTTTTCTTCACTTAAGGTCAGAGGGGGAAAGTGGTATTTTTCGTTTTTATAGAATGTGTAAGGATGAAGTGCTTCTTCCTGTTTGTGGACGGGATTTCTGGCCTCTTTACAAATGTTTGCGATACTGCGTGCCACCGGAAGTTCTTTTTCCGGGTCTTCGGTAAGAGAAACACGGATTGTGTCGCCAATTCCTTCCATCAATAATGTTCCGATTCCGGCTGCTGATTTTAAGCGACCATCTTCACCGTCGCCAGCCTCGGTAACTCCCAGATGTATCGGGTAATCAAAGCTTTCCTGTTTCATCTTGGCCACCAGCAAACGGGTTGCATAGATCATGGCACGTATCGAACTGGCTTTCATCGATAATACTAACTTGTGAAAATTCTGAGCATGGCAAATTCTCACAAATTCCATTGCTGATTCGGCCATTCCAAGTGGTGTGTCACCATAACGGTTTACAATTCGTTGAGAGAGAGAACCATGATTTGTGCCGATTCGAATGGCTGTACCATTTTGTTTGCATATTTCGAGTAAAGGATAGAGCCGTTCTTCAATTCGGAGAAGCTCCTCGCGATATTCCCGATCACTGTATGTTATATTCCCGGTATTTCGATCTACGTAATTTCCAGGATTAATTCTCACTTTATCAATAAGTTTCGCGGCAATTTCAGCAGCTTGCGGATTGTAATGGATGTCAGCAATTACCGGATTGGAATAACCTCGGAGAATAAGTTCATTTTTGATATTTTCAAGATTTTCAGCAGCCTGAATATTTTGAGCTGTAATTCTCACCAGTTCAGCTCCGGCTTCTATCATCCGGATTGTTTGTTCAACTGTTTTTTTGGTATCCAGTGTATCCGTATTGGTCATTGACTGAATTCTAACTTCTTGCGTTCCACCCAGTAAAATATTTCCAATTGAAACTTCTCTGGATATATATGGCAAATAAGGAAGATTGATTTCTTCGGAAGTAATATGTTTGGTCATAAAAGATACGATTGAATTAAGCCAGTAAGTTAAGATCCTTTGCTACGTTTTGGTTTAACGCGAGCAAACCTTCAACGGTGTCATCTTTTCCATTAAGATGGTAATCCTGAATCAGTCGTGCAAGGATGACCGTAGCGGTGCAGGGATGAGCAAAAGGTTTGTAAACATGCTTAAAGGGTTCGTAAAGCTTTTCGATATACTCTTCCGTTTGGCTTTTTGCAAATACTTCGCAAACAGGGTTTTGCTCTATTACATTCAAAATGCGGAAAAAGTCATTTTCACGAATATTTCCTGCATGATTCAAACCTAATCCAAACATACACATTCGGATGCCTCCTTCGGGGGAGATGGTTAAAATACTTGGCTTTACAAATGATTTTGTAACACAATTGCTTCTTTGGATCAGCTCAGAAAAGTTAACCTTTTTTGATTCAGGATTGTACAGAGTATTTGCACCACCCATATCTACTAACTGCATGTTGGTTGCCTGATAATAACGGAAGCTTTGTTCCGGATTTTTTTTCTTCAGATCAGCAATAAATGACTCAAGTGCTGATTTGTGTTCATTAGAGAAATAGAGCTCATACCTGAGTTTTTGCTCTTCACAGGCAAGAATCACGTTTTCGAGTTGTTTAATACCAACCTTGTCTTTATCAACACGGCTGTCGAATGTAATTGCAAGCACCTTTAAGCCGGCACGTTTCAGATTTTTAACCAGTTGATCCGGTTGAAGAAATACTTTTCCGGCAGCTTTAAAAAACCATTTGTTTCCCCAGAATGTATTGGTAAACAGCTTTGTATGAATTCCAAATGAAGAGGCAAAGCGGAGAAGTTCAAAAATATCCGTTTTGGCTAAAAGAGCTTCTCCTCCTGTGAATGCGATGCCTTCATCGATAATTCCGGCAAAATAAGCATCAGAAATTGTTTGCTTAATTTCTTTGAAATCGAGTTGTTGATTCAAAAAGTGATTTCGAACCGATTTTAATACACAATGCGGACATTTCGAATTACAATGATAGGTAATTTCGAAATGAATTTGTTCAAGATGCTTTAAAGGATTGTTATGATAATTATTTTTGTAATATGCTGTAATTTCATTTGTTACAGGCTCAGGAAGATCAAGATAATTTAGAATTCTGAGTTCTGTGAGTTTTTCAATAAATGATTGACTCAGCGTTTCCTTCCATTCGGCAATGCCCAATTGATATAGATCATTCAGATAATTCCGTACCCTTTTTTCGGTAATACAGGCAATATTTAACCTGTTCTCGAGAAGTTTCTTCTCAACGAGTAACGCTCCGATATGGGTTAAATGATAATAACGCATGGGTAATCCGTGAATGACTATTGCAAAGGTAAAATTTCTGATTAGATAACCAAAAGAATTATCAGGAGATGATTCCGCTTCCGATACAGATGTGAGCATCTTCATCATAAATAACACCGAATTGTCCCGGTGCAATTCCGTGGATTTTGTCTTCTGATATAATCCTGTAACCGATACCTTCCGGTTTTAATATTCCGGATGTGAAATCGGGTGTGTGACGTATTTTAAATTTTACATTTTGTGCTAAAGAGGGAGAGTCCCATGGGTTCCCGGTGATGAAATCAAAACCCTGGAGAAGGATTGAATTTCCGTAAACTTCGTCGGGATTGTACCCTTTGGCTACAAAAACGGTATTACTTTCCAGATCTTTTTTTACAACAAACCATGGTCCTCCACTAAGTCCCAATCCTTTTCGCTGACCAATGGTGTGAAACCAGTATCCTTTGTGTGTGCCAACTGTTTTCCCGGTTTCAATATCAATAATTTTTCCTTTCTTTTCCCCGAGGTATCGTTTTAGAAAGTCATTGTAATTGATTTTCCCAAGGAAGCAAATCCCCTGGCTGTCTTTTCGGAATGCACTTGGAAGTTTCTGAATTTCAGCAATTTTACGAACTTCTTTTTTAAGCAGATCTCCAATGGGGAACATCAATCGCGAAGCCTGAATGTAATTTATCTGACCTAAAAAATAGGTTTGGTCTTTGAACGAATCTTTTGCGGTTGAAAGCCATGATTTTCCATCTTTTTCGGTAATGGTAGCATAATGTCCGGTAGAGATTTTATCAAACTGGTGACCATATTTTTCTTCAAAGCTGCCAAATTTGATGAGCTTATTGCACATCATGTCGGGGTTGGGAGTTTGTCCACGCCGAACAGTTTCGATGGTGTAGTGAACCACCTTTTCCCAATACTCTTCATGCAACGATACTATTTCGAATTTGCAACCGTATTTTTTTGCAATATAAGTAGTGATTTCGATATCTTCTTCCGAAGGGCAATCAATGTATCCTTCTTCATCTTCCATCCCTATTTTGATGTAAAAGATAGTAGGATCTATTCCCATCTCTTTCAGACGAAAAACTGTCACAGAGCTGTCCACTCCACCTGAAACTAATGCTGCAACATTCATGCTCTAATTTTTTGCAAAAGTACAAAAGCAAACCGAATGCGATATGTTTTTGCATTTTGGATATGTGGAAAAATAATGGTTTGAAGCTATTATCTGGCTAGTTTGTTTCCTTTTTGAAAGAGCTGTCGCTGTGATATTTAGAATGATGTTTTTTTTCACTTTTACAACCGAATATATCACGATAAATATGACGATGCTTTTCACGTTGTACAGGCGTTAAAATATTATGAATGTCAATATACTGATGTGTTGTGTGTTCCATCAATTTAGCCTGTGAAGCTGATATTTTTTGTACCAGTTTTTTGATTTTAGTTGTATCGGAAGGGTTTTCTTCCAGTGTTTGAAGCAGCAGGTCTTTTTCAAGGCGAAGCTCTTTTACTACAGGTTCCGATTGAGTGTGATATTTTGCTTTGATAGAATAAAAGCTGTCCTGTTGAGTTTTGCTGAGGGCTAATTCTTTTGCCATTGCCTTTTTTGAATTGGGGCAATTTCCTGAACTACAAGGATTTTCTGGTTTCGGTTGGTATGCCATAACTGTTACTACGATTGCAATATTCACAACCAGAAATACAACATTAAACCAGAAGAAAAAAGGATGGTGTATTCTTGACATTTTATTTCAGGGTTAAAACTTGTTCTACGTCTGTGCTGTTAAATTCATCGTAATAGTTTTCCTGTACATACTTTTTGATTATTTCCTGCTTTTGTTTTTTGCTGGCAATATTCACCGAAATTGTGTTTCCAATTCCGATTCCCAGAAGACAGCCGGAAATGATAAAAGCTGATACAGTGATTGGGCGCAACACATGAAGCCAGCTTTTCTGAATATGTGTGGTGGTGTGTTTATTTTCTATTTTCTGTAAAATTCCGGTAAGGAAGAAAGGATCATTTGCGGCAATATAGTCTGGCTTTGACTGTTGTAATCCTTCAGAAAGAACATGAAATAACTCTTTGCATGATTCACACTCCTGAAGATGGAGTTCAACCAATGCTTTTTCGGTGTTATCAAGCTGGTTTTCAAGATAAGACCAAAGTTGTTGTTCTATGTTATTACACTCTTTCATGTTCGTATAAGTATTTGACAATTAACTCTCAAAAAACTTGCGATTAGTATTGATTTTTTACGTAGGCTTTCAGCTTTTTCTGCATATTTTCCTTTGCTCTGTGAATGAGTGATTCAATGGAGGAGAGCGATAGCTTCATAATTTCAGAAATTTCCTGATAGGAGAGTTCCTCGAATTTGCATAGTGTAAATGCAGTTTTTTGGTTTTCGGGGAGGGTGTTTAATGCTTTGCGGAAAACATCTGCCATTTCGGATGATTCAATCTCAAAGCAAGTATGCATAGCATGTTTTTCATCTACATTTTCATCTTCTTTGAATCCCATCCAAAGCTCAATTCTGTCAATGAGTTGTTGATGATGAATGTGTTTTTTGAAGTTAAGAGATTTGTTGATGGCAATCCTGTAAATCCAGGTAGAAAGAGAAGAATCACCTCTGAAAGAGTCAATTTTTTGCCAGATATCCACAAAAACATCCTGAGCAATATCCCGGGCATCGTCCATATTGCCAATAATGCCATAGCAGGTATGAACAATTTTTTGCTGGTATTTTTCAACCAACTGGCAAAACACTGCCTGATTTTTGTTCCTGATTTCCTGAGCTAAGAGTGAATCTTCCATCAACGCCAAAAATAAATAAAGGCCTTGGAATAACCAAGGCCTTTATCATAGCGAAAAAAAGGGAGTTTTATTATTTACCAGCTTTCTTTTCGGCTTTCTTTTCAGTTTTAGCAGCTTTCTTTTCGGCTTTAGCAGCTTTCTTTTCAGTTTTAGCTTCTTTCTTTTCAGCTTTTACTTCGGTTTTTGGTTTAGCTTCAGTTTTTGCTGGAGTTTGTGCTACTGCGTTTCCTGCAATTAAAGCAGCTACAGCAATGCTTACTGCTACGAAATACTTTTTCATTGTAATGATTTTTTAAATGTTAGACGTCTTTTTGACACATCTGAAAACAAAAACTTGCGTTCTCGTAAAACAAAAATCAGAAATATCTTTACAATGAAAAAGCCTCGATAAAATCGAGGCTTTCACTGTTTTTATAGCGCAAAAATTAGTTAGTTTGAGCAGGCTTAGTTTCTTCTTTTTTGCATTTGTGTTCGCCTTTTTTGTCTTTGCAGCAACCTTTTCCATCAGCTTTTCCTTTGCATGTGCCATCACCTTTACATTTATGTTCACCGGTTTTTCCGTCGGCTTTACATTTATGTTCACCAGCTTTTGCATCTTTTTTGCAACAAGCGTCTTTCTTTTCAGCTTTCGCTTCGGTTTTTGGTTTCGCTTCAGTTTTTGCAGGGGTTTGTGCAATAGCATTTGTAGCAATTAAACCAGCTAATGCAAAAGTTAAGGCTAAGATTAATTTTTTCATAATATCTAATTTTTAAATAAGTGATTTATAATTTGACAAGTTAAAGATAAAAAACTTGCGTTTTGGAATGATAATTTTCAACATTATTTCCTAGCACGCAGTTAATCAGTGTTTTATGAATGAGGTGTTTGTATAGAAAAGATGGAAATGATATTTTTTTTGGTGGTTTCAATTTTCTTCCTATTTTTGCAGTCCCAATAAGGTCTCGTGGCCGAGTGGCTAGGCACCGGTCTGCAAAACCGTTTACAGCGGTTCGAATCCGCTCGAGACCTCAAGGTAAAGTCGATTATAAATCACTGATTTACGATCGACTTTTTTGTTTTTGAACCACGGAGCAAAATATCTTTTTCCGTCTATCCATAATGTATTTTATAAATCCGCTTGTTTGTTTTTTTAATTTTGTGAAAAATGAATTACAATGCGGTTACTTTTTACGTTTTTGATATTTATGGCTGTGATAAGTTTAAATGCTCAGCATTTTAATGCAGGTGTTTCTGCTGGAATTGTTGGTTCTCAAGTGGATGGCGATAGATTTGGCGGATACAATAAGGCCGGAATTTCTGCAGGTTTATTTGTAAACTATACATTGAGCGATCATACAGCTCTTCAATTTGAACTCAATTTTGCACAAAAAGGCAGTCGCCATAATCCAAATTATGAAAAGAATGACCTTGAGCAATATCTGATGCGAATTCATTACATGGAACTTCCCGTTATGTACAGAATGAAGCTGAATGCTAAATTCGACTTCGAGTTGGGGTTGATCCCGGCAGTATTGATTTCGAGCTATGAAGAGGCTTATGGGTATGAACTGACGGGTAATTCTTTTCGAAGTTTTAATCTGAATGGAGCAGCCGGATTTAACTATCATCTTACCAAAAGCATTGGCATAAACTTGCGATTTGCCTACTCATTGATGCCATTACGTGAAAAAGCCACAATTGGTGACCGGAATATTTTGTTTCAGTGGGGACAATTTAGTAATGCGTTTGTTTTTACAGTAAACTACACATTTCACCATGCAGGAGAATAGAAAAATAGCTGTTGCCGTAACAGGAGCAAGCGGTTCTGTGTACGCTCAGCGCCTATTTCATCATCTGGAAAAGCTTCCAAAAGAAAAATATCAGATTGAAGTAGTGCTTTCTGATACAGCGAAGAAAGTTTGGAAGTTTGAGCTAAAAGGAGATAGTTATCAAAAATTGCCATTCAGGGTGTGGGAAAATAGTGATTTCTGGGCTCCGTTTGCATCGGGATCTGCCGGATTTGATACCTTGATTGTGTGTCCGTGTACAGCCGGAACAATGGGCAGGATTGCAGCCGGAACAGCCGATGATTTAATTTGTCGTGCAGCCGATGTGATGCTGAAAGAGCGGAAAAGACTTATTCTCGCTTTACGTGAAACGCCCTATAATCTGATTCACATTCGGAACATGGAAACAATCACCCTTGCAGGTGGCATTATTTGTCCTGCGTCTCCTTCATTTTATAGCAGTCCTTCTACAAAAGAGGAGATTGTGGATACTGTTGTACAGCGAATTTTGCAATTGGCAGAGGTAGAAGGTGCTTTTTTTCGTTGGGGACGAGTTTAGAATATTGATATATAGATTTTTATGTCAATAATGAGTGTTTGTATAGTGTTTCCTAAATCGTTTCAACATAAGACTGGTTTTGACGAATTTTTTATTATCCAAGGTTTTTTAACATATTGATTATAATATTGATATTCAAGTAAATAATGTTAGTTTTGTTACAATATGGAACATGCTTGATGAGAAGTTTCAGGCAAATTCTAAAGATAAAGCATTCACTGAGTTATTCTTTCGTACCTTTGAAGCTTTAAATCTATCGTAAGTTTTCTGCTGTTACAGCATATTATTCCTGAGTAGTTGTTTGAATAAAAGTAATTGCTGATGAATGATAATAATCAACGTTAGATATTAATCCATTGGTCAGTACAGTAGAAAATCAGGCATTTCCCCTGTTAGTTAACACTACTTTACTGGTCAGTACAAATTTAGGGGACAAAATGAATTCATTTCGTATAGGTAATTTTACCATTCAGGTTCCGATAATTCAGGGAGGAATGGGTGTTGGTGTTTCATTACATGGTTTAGCAATTGCTGTTGCAAATCAGGGCGGTGTAGGAGTTATTTCCAGTGCCGGACTGGGCTTGTTGTACAGAGGCTTTTCAACCGATTATGAGTTTGCATGTATTCATGGATTGAAAGAAGAAATTGCAAAAGCCAGAGCCAAAACCAAAGGAATCTTAGGGGTAAACATCATGTGTGCTATGACTAATTTTGCTGATACGGTGAAAACTGCCATTCAGGAAAAGATAGACATTATTTTCTCAGGAGCAGGACTGCCTATGGATTTGCCTTCGTTTGTAGATGAAGATAATCATACACGTTTGGTTCCGATTGTTTCTTCGGGCAGAGCTGCTAAGGTTATTTGTGAAAAATGGACTTCTCATTATGATTATCTCCCGGATGCTATTGTTGTGGAAGGCCCTAAGGCCGGAGGTCATCTCGGATTTAAACCAAATCAGATTTTTGATGAAAATTTCAAGCTGGAAACGCTCGTAGAAGATGTTTGTAGGGCCGTAGAGCCGTATGAAAAAAAGTACGACCGAAAAATCCCTGTGATTGCTGGCGGAGGAATTTATACCGGAGAAGATGTTTATAATATTATGCAGCATGGAGCAAGCGCAGTTCAAATGGGTACACGCTTTGTAACCACTGAAGAGTGTGATGCCGCTCAGGAATTTAAAGAAACCTACATTAACGCTACACAAGAGAATATTGAGATAATTATTAGTCCTGTAGGAATGCCCGGGCGTGCCATAAAAAATAGTTTTATTGAGAAGGTTCGAGAGGGGAAAAAGCAGCCGCTTAATTGTCCGTTCCATTGTATTAAAACCTGCGAAATAGAAACGAGTCCTTACTGTATCTTTATGGCTCTCTACAATGCTTATAACGGCAAAATGGAGGGTGGTTTTGCGTTTGCTGGCAGTAATGCCTACAGAGCAGAAAAAATAGAAACAGTAGGAGGTATATTTGCCGATTTACAAGCGGAATATGAGGTTGCAGAAGAACGAGCGAAAAGCAAATAAGTGATTATTTAGAAATAAAAGGAAGAAGGCTGCCATAATTGGCAGCCTTCTTCCTTTTCATAAAAATCTATTTATTTTAACCACACTTCGAATAACCACACTGCTGGCAACTTAAGCATCCTTCTTTGTAAACCAGGCTATCGCTGCCGCAATCAGGGCAGGCAGCACCTTTGGCTTCAGTCCCGTCAGGAATATAGCGTTTGAGTGCACGAACTACCCCGTTTTTCCATGTATTGATATTGTCGGAACTTAAACTTAAGTCGGCAATTAATTCAACACATGAATGGATAGGCATCCCGTGACGGAGAATACCGGAGATAAGCTTTGCATAATTCCAGAATTCTTCGGAGAATGAACGTGAAAGAGCTTCCAGTGTAACTTTATATCCTTGTTTATCTTCATATTGGAAGTCGTAACGAGAAGGTTGTCCGGGATCTTTATGACGTATTACCCATCCTTTGGTAACCCAGGGTGCAACATAAAAGTCTTCGGCTTTACCTGTAAATACTTCGTAAGGTTTGCCTTGGTATAAACCGATAACTGCAATCCATTTTTCATAATCATTCTGGAAACGAACAACATCTGCTTCCATACGTTTGGGACGTTGTGGAGCTCTGGTTTCGTTGAAATCGTTCGGATTGTCTTTATCTTTGCTCGAAACAAGTACTCCTGAGCGTGAGCCATCACGATAGATGGTCATACCCTTGCATCCGCTTTCCCATGCAGTTTGGTAAATCCGGCTTACCAGTTCTTCAGGAGTTTCGTTCGGAATATTTACCGTAACGCTGATGGAATGGTCAACCCATTTTTGGATTGCTCCCTGCATCTTCACCTTACTTAACCAGTCAATATCGTTGGAGGTAGCTTTGTAATAGGGCGATTTTGCAATGATTTCATCCAGCTGTTTATCGTTGTATGACTTTACTTCATCCACATTGTAATTGTTGACTTTTAGCCATTTAACAAATTTTGGATGGAATACATTGAATTCTTCCCATGAATCGCCCACCTCATCAATAAAGGTTACCTTTACGTTTTTGTCGTTCGGATTTACTTTTCGACGACGACGGTAAGAAACCATAAACACAGGTTCGATACCTGAAGTGGTTTGTGTACAAATACTTACACTTCCGGTTGGTGCGATGGTTAAAAGCGCAATATTACGGCGACCGTGTTTAGTCATGTGGGAATAGAGTTCAGGATCCGCTTCTTTTATACGATTGATGAATGGATTGTTTTTTTCACGTTCGGTATCATAAACCGGAAACGCACCGCGTTGCTGAGCCATTTCAACAGAGGATGCATACGCATTCAATGCCAGGTTTTGCTGAACATTTACAGAAAATTCGATTGCTTCTTCAGAACCATAACGAAGATTTAATGCTGCAAGCATATCGCCTTCGGCAGTAATACCCAAGCCGGTACGGCGGCCTTCCATGGTTTTGAACTTGATATTTAACCAGAGGTTTTTTTCAGTTCTCTTAATTTCATCATCTTCAGGATCTGATTCAATTTTTTCGATAATCTTATCAATTTTTTCGAGTTCCAGATCAATCAGGTCGTCCATAAACCGTTGTGCAACACGAACATGACTTTTGAATTTGGTCATATCGAAACTTGCTTTTTCGGTAAACGGATTTTCAACATAACTATACAGGTTAAGAGCTAATAAACGGCAACTATCATATGGACATAAAGGAATTTCTCCGCATGGATTGGTGGAAACAGTGCGGAATCCTAAATCGGCATAGCAGTCGGGAACTGCTTCGCGAAGAATGGTATCCCAGAACAGAATGCCGGGTTCGGCTGATTTCCATGCATTGTGAATGATTTTATTCCAAAGCTGACGAGCATTAATTTCTTGGGTATATATAGGTTCTTCAGAGTCGATAGGATACTTTTGGATATACGTTTTGTCAGCAACTACAGCACGCATAAATTCATCATCAATTTTTACAGAAACATTTGCACCGGTAACTTTCCCTTCTTCCATTTTTGCATTGATGAAGTTTTCAGCATCCGGATGTTTGATAGAAACGCTGAGCATCAATGCTCCACGACGCCCATCCTGAGCTACTTCGCGGGTTGAATTAGAATAACGTTCCATAAAGGGAACAATACCGGTAGAACTGAGTGCACTGTTTTTTACGGGGCTTCCCGTAGGGCGAATATGTGATAAATCATGACCAACACCACCGCGACGTTTCATAAGCTGAACTTGCTCCTGATCTACTTTCATGATTCCACCGTATGAATCAGAAGAGCCGTTGTGTCCGATTACAAAACAGTTTGAAAGGGAAACAATTTGAAAGTTATTTCCGATACCTGCCATAGGACTGCCTTGAGGGATTACATATTTGAAATCTTTCAGCAGCGCATAAATTTCCTCTTCTGAAATTGGATTCAGATATCGTTGTTCTATTCTGGCGAGTTCACGAGCTATTCTGTGATGCATATCGTCCGGAGTACGTTCATAAATGTTTCCGTGACTGTCTTTTAATGCATACTTATTCATCCACACACTTGCAGCAAGAGTGTCCCCCTTAAAATAAAGGGTTGAACTTTTCATTACTTCTTCATGTGTGTAAGCTTTCAGCTCTGTTTCTAATTCTTTCTTCATTGTAGTGATTTCCTGACTTTCTTCTTCAAATAAACTCTCTAAAATATTTGGTCTCTGTCTCTTCCCCAACATGTCGTCGTAATAATTACTTCGAGTAGTGCTTTGCTGTTCCTGATCCAGCTCTGAAAACAATGTTGGTTCCATGCGATGTGGTTTAGGTTGTTTTTGATTGATTTTCACCTCACTTTACATTTTTGGGGGTAAAGCGAAAAACAGACGCTAATTTACTACAAGCATAAAAACCTGCCTTAAAATCTTATTAACATAGCCTTGTTAGTATTTCTGCAATAGCTGGATTTTAGTGCAATTATGTGGTGATTCAGAAAGTTATCAACCGGACTTGTTGATAAATTTTCAAACAGAATTGGCAGTGGTATAAAATTCTGTGTTAGAGTGTAAAACACCCTTTATTTTACCAGTTTTTGTGCAATCAGATATTGTGCAATCTGCACAGCATTGGTAGCTGCTCCTTTGCGAAGATTATCCGATACGATCCAAAGGTTTAAAGAGCGTTCGTTAGACTCATCGCGACGAATTCGCCCAACAAAAACATCGTCTTTCCCTTCTGCAAAAAGAGGCATAGGATATTCATTGTTTGCAGGATTATCCAACACTTTAATACCGGGACTGTTTGCCAGAAGTTCTTTTACTTCAGTTAAGTCAAAATCATGCTTAAATTCAAGATTTACGGCTTCAGAATGGCCTCCGGTTACAGGCACGCGAACAACAGTAGAGGTGATTCGAAGTGAATTATCACCGATTATTTTACGGGTTTCATATACCAGTTTCATCTCTTCAGAGGTATAACCATTTTCAAGAAAATCGCCACCATGAGGAAATAAATTACGATGAATCTGATGTGGATAAGCTCTCATAGAACGAATACCGCGACGTTCATGCTCCATTTGTGTAACTGCTTTAATACCAGTTCCGGTTACAGATTGATACGTTGAAACAATGATTCTGTCGATGGTGTATTTTGTGTGAAGCGGAGCTAACGCAACTACCATCTGAATAGTTGAACAGTTAGGATTGGCAATAATTTTATGATCCTTGGTTAAAAGATGAGCATTTATTTCGGGAACTACCAATGGGATATCCTCTCTCATACGCCAGGCTGATGAGTTGTCGATAACCGTTGTCTCGGCCTCTGCAAACAGAGGCGCATATTTTAAGGATGCTGTTGATCCGGCCGAAAATATTGCAATTGCAGGCTTTTGAACAATAATCTCTTCTACAGATTGCATAATATAAGGCTTGCCGGCAAAAATTACTGACTTACCTACTGATTTTGATGATGCAGCTACCAAAAGTTCATATTCCTGAAATCCTCTTTCTTCCAGAACTTTAAGCATTACACCGCCTACTAAACCTGTTGCTCCAATTACTGCTATTTTCATGGATTACAATATTTTAAATATTATTTTGAGGTTGCAAAAGTATAAAGAATTCATGATGCATGCTTTTACTTCCATGAATTTCTTTCAGGTGGAATTGACTTTTAATTATTTTTTTGTATATTTACACTTTATTAAAATCATATTGCGATGAGACGTTTGTTTGTATTGCTGTTGCTATCTTTTGCGTTATCAGGTTTTTCACAGGTTTCGGATAATTTTAGCGACAATGATTTTACACAAAACCCAGCATGGATTGGAACAGACAATTATTTTGTAGTTGTTGCCCAAACTCTTCGATCAAACGGTTCCAATACAAATGGAGATACTCAGCCGGATACTCTTTGGCTTGCAACTCATAATTCTTTGATTGATAGTGCAGAATGGTCATTTTTGGTTGACCTTAAGTTTAATCCCATTGCTGATAATTTTCTTCGGATTTATCTTGTTTCAGATAATCAGAATCTTACACAGCCATTAAATGGATACTATATTCAACTGGGTCAATCAGGTAACGATTCCATCAATTTTTATAAACAAACCGGAAATAACCGCCAGCTTTTGTTTACAGGGAAAACCTCTTTTTCTTCCTCCTCAAACCTGAAAGTCAGAATTAAAGTAAAGCGGGATAATAATGGTATCTGGCAGATTTATTCCGATAAAACCGGGGGAATAAACTATATTTCTGAAGGTAATTCATTTACTGACAATAGTTTTAATGCAACACAATGGTTCGGTTTCTATTGTCAGTATAAAACCGATTCGCGCTACAATATGTATTATCTGGATGATGTTTCCGTTGCTCCGGTTTTTGTGGATACGGTTAAGCCGAAAGTTAACAGTGTGAGTATTTTATCCCTCAATTCGGTTGAGGTTCGCTTTAATGAAGCAATTGATTCTGCGTCCGCTGTAAATGCACAGAATTATCTGATTGATCAAAGCTTAGGTCAGGTTATGGATGTTCAATTTTCTACAGCTTCTCCCGAAAAAGTGATTGTCATGTTTCAAAATTCCGTTTCGAAAGGATTTCCTTATGACTTTCAGCTTGTGAATGTAAAAGATCTTGCAGGAAATAGCTGCATGCCTTTTCAAACAACCATTTATTTGCCGAAACCATTTGATATTGTATTTAACGAAGTAATGACCGATGAATCTCCACGTCCGGCTGGTTTACCCGCCTCCGATTTTGTAGAGATTTATAATCGCACACAATATCCGGTTTCATTGAAAGGCTGGAGCTTGAGAATTAAAGATGATGGTTCTCCCATTGTGTTAAGTGCGGTTACTCTCTTACCCGATTCATTTGCCTATTTTGTCAACAATGCTTATTTGGATAGTTTTCAGATTTCTACAGGTATTGTCCCGACGGGCTTGACTTCATTAATCATCAATAATGAATCGGCTTTGAATCTCTATGATAATTTTTCCACCTTAATTCATCGGATCGATTTTACGGATGATTGGTATCAGAATGATTTAAAAAGAGAGGGAGGATGGTCGCTGGAACAGATTGATGCTCAAAATCCTTGTGGAGAAGCTTTAAATTGGAAAGCATCGGTTTCTCTTGCCGGAGGAACTCCCGGAAGAAGAAATTCAGTAACCGGGTTAAATCCTGATATCAAAGCACCATATATTGAAAAGGCGTGTCTTATTGGTAATCAAATGCTTAATGTTGTATTTAATGAAGGTGTTTACATTAATGGAGCAATCAATTTGAATCAGATTTCAATACAACCTCTGTTGGGAGTTTCCGCTTTTTTGTGGAATGATGCTACTCAACGAAGCGTAAATCTGATTTTAACTGATACCGTTCATCCTGATACTGTTTATACGCTTCAAATGAATCTGCCATTTACCGATTGTGTTGGAAATCAGTTTAACACATCCTCCGCAGTAAAATTTGCATTTCCGCATCAACCAGTAGCGGAAGAGTTGATTATCAATGAAGTATTGTTTAACCCGAAAGGAAATGGAGTTGATTATGTTGAAATCTTTAATCGTTCACATCATAATATTGACCTGAAAGCATTAAGGTTGAGTAGTTATAAGACAGAAACCCAGACGCTTTATCAAATGAATACCGCTTCTTCCGGGTGTGCATTGCTGTTTCCCGATGAGTATCTTTTACTTACAACAGATACATTGCTGGTTCAGAGTCAATATCAGCCAATTGAAAAAGGGAGATGGGTTCAGATGCTTGATTTTCCTGTATTTAGTAATGAAGATGGAATTGTGATAATCTGTTTACAGGACAGTACAGTACTCGATAGATTGGATTATGATGAAAAAATGCAATTTGCATTGTTGACTTCGGTAGAAGGAGTTTCGCTGGAACGAATAAATCCGGATGCAAAAACTAATCAGCGCGATAATTGGCATTCTGCTTCCAAAAGCACTCATTGGGGAACTCCGGGGTATAAAAACTCACAGTTTACAGAGTTTCTTTACAATGAAGACCCGTTTACATTGTCGCCGGATATCTTTTCACCCGATGACGATGGTTTTAATGACTTTCTCACCATAACCTATTCTTTCTCTCAACCTGGAACTATGGCAACTGTAACCATTTATGATGAAAGAGGTAATTTGGTGAAGAAACTGGTAAATAATGATTTGCTTGGAGTTAAAGGATGTTTAACCTGGGATGGAACGAATGATCAGTTGCGCAAATGTAAAATAGGAATCTATGTTTTGTTATTTGAAGTGTATAATTTAAATGGCGATCGTAAAACATACAAAAAAACAACAGTTTTAGGCAGCAAACTGTAACAATATCAGTGAGTAACAACTTGTTTTTCTTTTGGATGAGAGCTCTTAGCTTAACATTTTTTATGGAAATCAAATCGGTTCACTGGGCTTTTTTTCGTTTATTTGCAAGTTCTGAATAAAGGATCACAGACTGAAGGTATTTCAGCCGAAAATAGTAAGTAATGAAGGGAATAAAGAAATTCGTATTCGCGTTTACCGGACTAATGATTTTGAGTGCATCATCTTTTGCTCAGGTCAAAGATTCGTCCTTGTTTAAAAAACCCGAAACGATTTACGAAAAGGAATTTGAGGCAAATCTCGATAGCGTTTTAAACAGCTTTTTTGCAAGTAAATATCTGAAAATACACCAGCAAAGCTTTTTGATGTCAACCGAAGAGGAAGACAGAAATGATATTCCGGTATATCCTGACTCAGTATATATGCAACGTTTGGGGAATTTGCCAAATGTAATCGATCTTCCTTATAATGAACAAGTTAAATCGTTTATAGAGCTTTATGTAAACAAGAAGCGGAAAAGCGTAAAAGTAATGTTGGGTCTGGCTCAGTATTATTTCCCGATTTTTGAAGAAATATTGGATAAAACCGGAATTCCTCAGGAATTAAAGTATCTGGCAGTTATTGAATCTGCTTTAAATCCAAAAGCAGTTTCAGGAGTTGGCGCAACAGGTTTGTGGCAGTTTATGTACACTACCGGGAAAATGTATGATTTGAAAATCAATTCGTTGGTTGATGAACGCCGCGATCCGATAAAATCGAGTTATGCTGCGGCTCGTTACCTAAAAGATCTTTACACTATTTACAAAGACTGGACTTTGGCTATTGCAGCGTATAATTGTGGTCCCGGAAATGTGAATAAAGCAATAAAGCGCTCAGGCGGGAAAAACGATTTCTGGGAAATTTACCCTTATTTGCCTCAGGAAACCCGCGGGTATGTTCCTGCATTCATTGCAGCCAATTACATGATGAACTATTACAAAGAGCATAACCTGTTCCCTTCCGGTGATGCATTTCCGGTTTTAACCGATACCGTAATGGTGAATGAAGATTTGCATCTTGAGCAGGTCTCCAGTGTATTGAATATCCCGATAAAACAACTTCGTGAACTAAATCCTCAGTATAAAAATGATATTATTCCCGGTAAGAGTGAGGCGTATTCACTCAAGTTACCCGTAAATATGATTACATCATTTATTGAATATCAGGATTCTATTTACAGTCAGGATTCTGCTTTCTTTAAAGGGATGACCAAAGGGAAATTTGTTCCGGTGGCTTCACGCTATGGGAAAAGCAGCGAATTCAAGCAGAAAATAAGCCACGTAGTTGGGAAAAATGAAACAATTTCTCAAATTGCCACGAAATATGGTGTTACTGTAGGTCAGATTAAAAAATGGAATCATCTCCGAAGTACTACACTGAAAAAAGGAAAACTACTGGTGATTTATTATTCAGCAAAGGAGGAGAAAGCCATTGAGTCAGGAAAACCTGAATCTAAATCCGAAAAGTTGAAAGAAACAGAAAAATCTGATTCTGAAAACACAAATCAATCTGAAAAAATTGATACACCAAAAGGGAAAGAAAAGAATAAAACTACTCAAAAAGAGGTAAAGGAGAGTAAAAAATCTAAAGCGACGGAATCCTCCAAGGTTAAAACAAAAACGCACAAAATAAAACCTGGGGAGTCTCTCTATTCAATTGCCCAGAAGTACGGTGTTACAGAAGATGAACTTGCAAAGTTTAATAACATCAAAAACAAGAAGAAAATTAATGCAGGTCAGACGCTTAAAGTACCTCAAAACTAAAATTACTGTTTCCGTATCTCGATGAAACCTTCCAAAGTATTGCTCTATCTGAGCATCGTTCTGTTAATGCTGGGGCTTACGGCCTACTTCTTTCCGGAAAACGGACTTCAGCTCTCAAAAGATATTATCCTGCAATTTCCAAAGCTTAAAGATATTCTAAGCCCGGAAAAGAAAAATTATGCAGATATTACGTCTATCATTCAGGAAAATCAAAAAGCAGACAGTACTGCTACCGAATCCGAAGATTTGAGTAAGTTTTCTGATACGGCATCTTACGCTTCGCTGGATAAAGAACATGTACAACAAATTGAATATCCGGGGAATGATAAATCGTTACTTTATCCATTTTTTGAAAAACTTCAAAATGCAGCAACAAGTTCTGAGGTTTTTCGTATTATGCACTATGGCGATTCTCAAATAGAAGGAGATAGAATCACCTCCTATTTGCGGTTTAAGTTTCAATCACAGTTTGGAGGTTTGGGCATCGGAATGTTTCCTGTTGTGTCTGTAACTCCTTCTTCATCATTGAATTGGGCTGCTTCTGATAACTGGATGAAAGTTGCAATTAACGACAATCTGAAATCATCAAAACGTCAGCACTATTTTGGTCCGATGATGAGCTTTGCTCGCTTAGTACATGTGCAAAAGGACTCCTTAAATCCTGATACTACAGGGATTATCAATGGTTGGATAAAAGTTAACATTGTTCCTAAAACCTTTGCCAAAAATCAGCAGTTTAAAAAAGTACGTATGTTTACTTCTAAAAGTGGACAAGCATCGCGTTTTAAACTTGTTACAAATGGGAAAACGGTAGATTCTAAAATAGAAGAACTGGCCTCGGGAGTATTGATGATTGAATGGAAATTTGCGGAAACGCCTAAGAACTTCACTATTCGTTTTGCGGGAAAATATTCCCCTGATGTATATGGTTTGAGCCTGGAGGGAGATGAAGGTATTGCAGTGGATAATGTTCCGTTACGTGGAAGCTCGGGCTATGGTTTTAACTGGAATAATACCGAATTTTTGCGCGAATTTTACAAGAAGCTGAATGTGAAGCTTTTATTTGCTCAATTTGGTGTAAATGCAGTTCCTCAGGATGAAAAGGTGATTGTACCCAATTATGCATTTTATGAACGAGCATTTTATCAGAATCTCAGGTTTTTGAAAAGTCTTGACCCTGATCTCTCCATAATTGTAATTGGAATTTCCGATAGGTCAAGAAAGAATGGAGAATCGTATGAAACAAACCCTAATGTTCTGAAAATAAGATTAGCACAACGAAATGCGGCATTCCGTGCAGGATGCATGTATTGGGATATGTTTGAAGCAATGGGTGGGGAAAACTCAATGCCTAGCTGGGTAATGGCGAAGCCTCCGTTGGCAAATAAAGATTTTACACATTTCAATGATAAAGGAGCCCGGTTTATTGGTGAGATGTTCTATAAAGCAATTATGAAGGACTTTATGGAATATCAGGCTGTTAAGAAAGTCGTTCCTGCATTGGCTGACAGATAGTTATTCATGATCACAAAAAAGCTAATCGGATTCGTCTTCTGTTGCCTGCTATTGCTTTATGAAGCAATAGCGCAACCCGAACCTGTTGCTTTATCGTATTCGTTTCTGTGTAATGAGTGCAATACATTTATTTGTAACAGTCAAGCTTCAAAAGAATATGCATTGCTTTTTCAAAAGTTCAATGAATTGATATTGAAAGGTCAAGGTGTTGTTCATATAATGCAAATAGGAGATTCGCACATACAAGCCGACCATTTTTCGGGTCAAATGCGTCATCGTATCCGGCAGTTTATGCCGGGAATAGCCGGAAGTCGTGGCTTTGTATTTCCGTATCGTGCAGCAAAGACAAATAATCCTGATAATTATAGGGTCGAGTCGGAAGGTAACTGGAGCTCGTGTAGAAACATTCAACAAGTGAATTGCGATATGGGACTTTCCGGAATCACAATCACAACGTTTGACCCAAATTCAAAAATTCGTATCCAATTGAAAAACAGTGAAAACGATTTTTTTGATTTTAATATTGTAAAGGTTTTTCATAGTTTTGGCGATACTTCGTTTGTGCCTGATATTCAGCCCGAAAATGTTGTTTCAGAAGTGAAGAGATTTCCAAAATCAGGCTATACGGAATTTCATTTGAATCAATATGCAGAAGAAATTACAATCGGATTTAAAGCTCTGAAAGAGTCGCATAAGAGTGTTTCGGTTTATGGATTAAGTTTTGAAAATGAAGATCCAGGTGTGATTTACAGTTCGTTAGGGGTGAATGGTGCCGAAGTGATTTCGTTTTTGAAATGCAATTTAATCCAACAGCAACTCAAAGTGCTTTCTCCAGATTGGATTATTTTGTCGTTGGGTACCAATGATGCTTTTGGAAAAGGATTTGTCCCCGGCGATTTCAAACGAAATTACGGCCTGTTGATTGACAGAATTAGGGAGGCCTTACCCAACGTGCCTATTTTGCTGACAACTCCTCCTGATTCATATCGCAAAAAGGTAAACAATCCTAATATGGTAATTGCTGGACAGGCAATCAAAGAGTTGGCTGAAGAGAAAAACTGTGCTGTATGGGATTTGTATCTGGTGATGGGAGGAAAAGGCTCAATGTCAAAATGGCTGAAATCAGGTTTAGCCGCTTATGACAGGGTGCATTTTTCAGTACAAGGATATCACCTTCAGGGCAATTTGTTATTTGACGCTTTTTTTAATACGTACGATAAATACCTAGATAGTAAATAGAGATATATGGATATTTTGCAAAATATATTTTCCTATTCAGAAAATTCGCCACTACTCTTTACCCAGACGTATTTTTGGCTTTTCTTCGCCTTTGTAATGGCTATATTTTCTTTTCTATACAAAAAACAGAATAGCAAGATTCTGTTTCTCTTTATTATAAGTGTCTATTTTTATTATAAATCAGGTGGTTACTTCTTTACGCTTTTGCTGTTTTCAACCTTTGTTGATTACACACTGGGATGGAAAATTTATCGGGCGAAAACCCAGAGAGGGAAAAAGTGGTATCTGTTCTGGAGTATATTTATTAATCTGTCTATTTTGCTTTATTTTAAATATGCATATTTTGTGACAGATATTATTAATCAATTATTTCATACAAAATATCATGTAATCAATTATCTTGGAATGATAACAAATCAACTTACCGGGAGTAAGTTTGATGCTACAAATATTATTTTACCTGTTGGAATTTCATTTTATACATTTCAGACGATCAGTTATTCTGTAGATGTTTATCGTGACAGAGTAAAACCGGTAAATAATATTATTGATTTTGGTTTCTATGTAACTTTTTTTCCTCAACTGGTTGCCGGTCCTATAGTTCGTGCTGCTGATTTTGTACCGCAAATTTATCAGAAGTTTAAGCTTACAAAAGAGCAGTTTAATTGGGCTTTATTCCTGATTGTAAATGGATTGATAAAGAAAATATTGATATCAGATTATATTTCGATGAACTTTGTGGACAGAGTATTTGATACACCTTTATCCTATACGGGTTTCGAAAATCTGATGGCTGTTTATGGTTATGCAATGCAGATTTATTGTGATTTTTCAGGTTATACGGATATTGCAATTGGAGTAGCGACTCTATTGGGATATCACCTGCCTCTAAATTTTCTTTCACCATATAAAGCCGAGAATATTACTGATTTTTGGCGCAGATGGCATATTTCGTTGTCGAGCTGGTTGAAAGATTATCTTTACATACCGTTGGGCGGAAATCGAAAAGGGAAAGTTCGTCAGTATATTAATTTATTGATTACAATGTTTTTAGGTGGATTATGGCATGGTGCTTCCGTTCGTTTTATTATTTGGGGGAGTTTACATGGTGCAGCTTTGGCTGTTCATAAGTATTTTAAATCATTGAGAAAGAATAAACCCGTAAAGAAAAAAGTTTGGCATCGATTTATTACAGTGTTTGTTACATTTCATTTTGTCTGCTTTACATGGATTTTTTTCAGAGCAGAAAGTATGCAATTGGTTGGAGATATGTTGAAACAGATTTTTACAGCTTTCCACCTTGAGCTAATACCAACCATTTTTGCATCGTACAGAATTGCGTTTTTGCTACTGTTTGCTGCTTTTTTGATTCATATTTTGCCTTCAAAATGGAAATCCGGGTATCAGGAAATATTTTACAAACTTCCTCAGTTTGTGAAATTAGCTGGGATTGTAATCATTGTAGTAATTCTTTATCAGGCAAAATCATCAGGAATTCAGCCATTTATTTATTTCCAGTTTTAATCCCGTTTTTTTACCAAACAGATTGATTTTACATTAAGTTTGCGTTAAGAAATAAACAGGAAGAATTCTATCTTGTTATAACTGTGTAAATTTGTTGCAATCAATACAAAATCAATGAAAACTGAAGAGTTCACCATTTTATTAGTTGATGACGAACAGGATATACTTGAGTTTCTGAGCTATAATCTCCGAAGAGAAGGCTTTATTGTGCATACCGCCAATAACGGGAAAGAAGCCATTGAAAAAGCCGTGGAAACAGAACCTCATCTCATCATTCTGGATGTGATGATGCCCAAAATGGATGGAATCGAAACTTGTGTTGAGATAAAGAAAATACCCAAATTGGTAAATGTCCTTGTGGTTTTTCTAACTGCCCGTGGTGAGGATTACTCTCAGATAGCTGGTTTTGATGCTGGTGCAGATGATTATATTACAAAACCAATTAAGCCTAAATTGCTGGTTAGTAGAATAAAAGCGATACTCCGCAGGTTTAAGGAAGAGAATGTGAAATCGGATAAGATCGTATTGAAGGATGTTACGATCGATCGTGATCGTTATGTTGTTTTTAAGGATGGAAATGAAATTATTCTTCCCAAAAAAGAATTTGAATTGTTGATGTTTCTGGCTTCAAAACCAAACAAAGTTTTTACCCGGACCGAAATATTTTCAAACGTTTGGGGTGATGATGTAATTGTAGGAGACCGGACAATAGATGTTCATGTAAGAAAAATCCGGGAAAAACTTAATATCGAGAATATCAAAACAATAAAAGGAGTAGGATATAAATATGAAGAACAGTAGCTTTTCATGAAAAATGCTAATCCACATAAATTTGCATTGCTGAATGCCAGTTATCTCACACTATTTGCAGGAGTAATTTTTGCGTTGTTCCAGTTTGTTTTTTTTCAATTCAGCATATTGCCTTTTATAAGTTACCTTTTATTAATTTTTGGATTTACCTATAGTTTAGTTTTTACTACTTCGGATCGGTTTATTTATGAGAAAGTAAAGATTATCTATAAGAATATTAATAATTTAAAAGGTACCCGAAAGAGTTTTTGGGAAAAACACAAAAATGAGCCCGACATTCTGGAAAGTGTGAACAGGGATGTTATGCAATGGGCTACGGATAAAAGCTCGGAAATTGAGAGTTTAAAAAAACTTGAGGCTTATCGAAGAGAATATATCGGGAATGTTTCTCATGAGCTTAAAACGCCCATTTTTAATATTCAGGGATATATTTTAACCTTGCTTGATGGAGGCTTGGAAGACACGTCCATTAATAAGGAGTATTTGCTTAGAACCGAAAGCAGCATAAATCGTATGATTGCCATTGTTCAGGATTTGGAAGCAATTTCACAGCTCGAATCAGGTGAACTAAAGTTGGATTACACACGTTTTGACATACTTGCATTATGTAGAGAAATTGTGGAATTTCTCGAAATCAAGGCTAAAAAGCGAAAAGTTAAGCTCATTATTGCACCCAACGAAAATAGAGTTGTAATGGTTTATGCCGACAAAAAAAGAATTCGCCAGGTGCTTACAAATCTGATAGATAACTCGATTAAATATGGTAAAGAAACCGACAACAGCTATACCAAAGTCAGCTTTTATGATATGGATGAGAACTTTTTGATTGAGGTTGCTGATAATGGAATTGGTGTAGCCGAAACGGATTTGCATCGCATTTTCGAGAGATTTTTCCGCACCGACAAAGCTCGTTCTCGTAGCGACGGAGGCACAGGATTAGGTTTATCTATAGTAAAGCACATAATTGAGGCTCACGATCAAAAAATTACTGTTCGAAGTACACTAGGTTTCGGTACTACGTTTGGATTTACCTTAAAAAAGGCATAGTTAGACAGAATGAATTGCTGCTGTCATTTCAGAAAGCAGTTCCGGATGTTTTTCAAATGAATTTCCAACTACAATAATATCAGCTCCTACGTTACAGTTTTCGATTGCTTTTTCAGGTGTTTTTATCCCGCCTCCTACAATTACAGGAATACGAACATTGTTATTTACGCCTTGAATCATGCTCGTTTGAACAGGGTTTAAAGCACCACTTCCGGCATCCATATAAATTAACTTCATCCCCAGCATTTCCCCTGCCATTGCTGTACAAATAGCAATATCGTTTTTATCGGAAGGGATTGGTAATGAGTTGCTCATATATTCTACAGATGTGGTTTTTCCACTTTCGATAAGCATATAACCTGTTGGAATTACTTCTAGTTTGCTGTGTTTGAGGTATGGTGCTGCAATAACATGGCGTCCGATTAACATGTCTGCATTTCTTCCTGAAATTAAGGATAAAAACAAAAGAGCGTCTGCCTTTGCGCTGATTTGTAAGTTGTTTCCCGGAAATAGCACAACCGGAATTGAGCTATTTGATTTTAATGTATCAATACAAATTCCCAAATGGTCATTGGTAAGTAAGCTTCCGCCCACAAAAAAATAGTCAGCTTTAACACGTTCAGCTAATTGAGCAAGAGATTCTAACTCTCTGATTGTCGGTTTGTCAGGATCAATCAAAACAGAAATCTGTTTCCTTTTTTCGGCTTTGGCAGCAAGCATTTTTGAATAAATCATACCAGAAGAATTTCGAAAAGCAAGTATAGCAATTTTTGTCGATAAATAGGGATGTTATGTGAAATATTTCTATAAAAATTAACCAATTAGGATTTATGAATTAATCTTCTTTTTAGAAAATGAAATATTTCGAAAGCTTATGCCAATGATAATCAGTATTATCCCCGGAACTGTTGAGGGAAGTAATCTCTCTTGAAGGATAAGTGAAATAAAAATCAATGATAAAAATGGTGAAATAAAAATCAACAGACTTACCTTATCGGTTGATTTTGAATTTCGTAATGCTAAAAGCCAAAGAAAAAAGGTAATACTCATTTCAAATAAGCCAATATAGATCAATGGAATGATAGTGTTTGTATTCATTATTCCTGAAACCGGAGTAATACATAATGCAATAAAGGAAGCAATACTCCCTGTTAAAAAATTAAGCCAAAGCTTGATCAGATCATCGGTTTTACTTTTTATGTTCCATATCCAAAATAACGCCCAGATTAATGAACTGCCAAGTGCTAGGAAATCGCCTGTAGGATTTGAAAATCTGAAGGATAATACGTCCCCGTGTGTCGATATTGTAATAATACCTGCAAAGCATAAAGTAATGCCAACCCATCCTTTTGCTGTGATTTTTTGGCCAAGAAATGGCCATGACAATAAAATCAGCATAACAGGCCATGTGTAATTAAGTGTCATTGCTTCCTGTGCTGGTAAAACAGAATATGCCTTAAAGAGAACCAGATAATATAAGAACGGATTAAGCAATCCTGCTAAAAGATTTTTCAAACACTCTTTTTTATCCAGATATTTGATTTTCAGTTTTGATTTGCTGAAAAACAGAATCGCAGAAAGAGCTAAAAATGAGATGAATGATGACCAGAAAAGAAGTATAAGGAAATGAACTTCTTTCAACGCAAACTTAAAAGCAGTTGCAACAGTGGACCATAGGAGTACAGCTGCCAGTGCAAATAAGTAAGCCTTTTGTTGTTTTTTCATCTGAAAATGCGTTAAATCGACGTAAAAGTACTTGAAAAACAACTTTCAGATAGAAAACTATATGTAATTTTGCAAGTTCAAATTTTAGTAAGATAGATAATACATTATAAAATGATGACAGATTACACTTTACCTTACAAAGTAGCTGATATTAAGCTTGCAGATTGGGGTCGTAAAGAAATTGAAATTGCTGAAAAAGAGATGCCGGGTTTAATGGCATTACGTGCAAAATATGGTGCACAAAAACCTTTAAATGGAGCCAGAATAACAGGATCTCTCCACATGACAATTCAAACTGCAGTATTGATTGAAACACTGGTTGAATTGGGCGCAGATGTTCGCTGGGCAAGTTGCAATATTTTTTCAACTCAGGATCATGCTGCCGCTGCTATCGCTGCCGCTGGAATTCCTGTATTTGCATGGAAAGGGGAGAGCCTGGAAGAATACTGGTGGTGCACAAATATGGCATTATCATTTCCTGAAGGCAAAGGTCCAAACTTGATTGTAGATGATGGCGGTGATGCTACTTTGTTGATCCATAAAGGATACCAGGCTGAAAATAATGCAGATATTCTAAATGCAACACCAGGTAGCCGTGAAGAAAGTATTGTATTAAGCACGTTGAAAAATATTTTGAAAGAAGATTCACAAAAATGGCATCGTACACTGGGCGAGCTTCGTGGTGTTTCGGAAGAAACCACTACTGGAGTTCATCGTTTATATCAGATGATGGAAAAAGGCGAACTGCTTATCCCCGCTATCAATGTGAATGATTCCGTTACAAAATCTAAGTTCGATAATCTTTACGGATGTCGTGAATCATTAGCGGATGGTATTAAGCGCGCTACTGATGTTATGATTGCTGGAAAATGCGTAGTTGTTTTAGGCTATGGTGATGTTGGAAAAGGCTGTGCAAAATCAATGCGTGGATATGGTGCTCGCGTGATTGTAACCGAAATTGATCCGATTTGTGCGTTACAGGCTGCAATGGAAGGATTTGAAGTTACAACTATCGAAGATGCTTTGGCTGAAGGAAATATCTATGTTACCACTACCGGAAATAAAGATGTTATTACAGCAGAATACATGGCAAAGATGAAAGATCAGGCTATCGTTTGCAACATTGGACACTTTGACAACGAAATTCAGGTTGATCGCTTAAACGAATGGGCGGGAATTAAAATGGTAACCATTAAGCCTCAGGTTGACAAATATATCTACCCGGATGGTCATGCTATTTTCTTATTGGCAGAAGGTCGTTTGGTTAACTTAGGTTGTGCTACTGGTCATCCATCTTTTGTGATGAGTAACTCATTTACGAACCAAACATTAGCTCAGTTAGATTTATGGCAAGTTAAGCATGAAGTTGGTGTTTATCGCCTTTCAAAGAAACTTGACGAAGAAGTAGCACGCTTACACCTTGAGCAAATTGGAGTTAGATTAACCCGATTAACTGATGAGCAAGCCGCTTATATCGGAGTTTCGAAAGATGGTCCATACAAACCAGAACATTATAGGTATTAAAAATATTGTAAAAAGGCCGGTTTTCCGGCCTTTTTTAGTTATATACACTTAGATTTACTCCGTCGTAATACGTTCGATATTGTTTTAGCGATACCTTGGCGGGTCCTTTAAAAGGAGATCCATCGTTAAGGATAAATTGTGACATACAGCAGGAATCTATCGCAGTTGTAAATGAACTTTCTACCTGAACTCTGCACCCATTTTTAAAATCATATGGACATGCTCTGTCAAATGCAACAAAATGCTCTTGAGCATCTCTGTAAATTACAATACCACTATATCCACCGGTAAAATATTCATACCCACCAACCGTATTTAGCTTTTGATAAAGTGTTGAATTTGGCTGAATTGTGAAGTTTACGTAGGTATTTGGAATAGATTGATCTTCTTTTTTGCAACCTGAAAAAAAGAAGAATATTATTAGAAATACCAGAGATATTTTATATCCGTTTATGCTATATTTCACTTCAATAATGTTTTCTGCAAAAATAGAAACAAATTATATGAACTGTTATTGTGTTCAGGATTAAATTATTCCTATTTTTAAAAACTGAAAATAATTATTGTGACTTAATCTCTAATCATCCATTCATGAAACGATTATTTAGATATATATTCCTGATTTTCATTGTTTACGTATTTACATCATTTGCTGCTTGTAAAAGCAATTCCTCATCGGCTCGACAAAAACAGGTAACTGAGATGCAGGAAGAACGTAAGCAGGAAGCAGTTGATATGTACGAAAAAGGAGTCGAAAATCATAAAGCAAAGCAGACAAAAAAAACTCGACAGCGAATGGAGTCGAGTAAAAAAAAATCAGCCAACCTGGGGTATTCAAAAAAAACGACTTGGTGGCAACGATTGTGGGGGAAACGTGATAAATCCTGTAGATAATCAAATCAATGAGTGCACAAAATAAAATAGTTTTCCTCCTTTTCATGATGTTGAATCTGAGTTTGTTTTCTCAGAATCAAAATATTAAATTTGAACGTATTGCATCAGAATATATTCGCTTAGACCGAGGTCTTTCACAAAATTCAGTACGTACTATTATTCAGGATAGATATGGTTTTCTCTGGTTTGGAACGTGGGATGGGTTAAATCGTTATGATGGATATAATTTCACGGTTTTTCGTTCCGGAAAAGAACAAAATGGGATTATTCTTACAAACCCGAGCATCCGGGCACTTAATGAAGATGTTAATGGATTAATCTGGATAGGAACAGAAAATGGCTTGAACTGCTATGATAGAAGCAAACGAAAAGTTACTCATTTTTATCATGATGAAAATGATGATAATTCATTGGCAGATAATTATATAAATCATATAGTATCGGATCGGAATGGCTTGGTTTGGATCGCTACTGCAAACGGATTAAGTTGTTATAATCCCCCAATTGGACGGTTTAAGAACTATCATTTAAACTCGTTAAGTGCAAACTCATTAAGTAGTGATAGTGTAAAACATCTTACAATTGATCCATATAATCGCTTATGGATTTCAACACAAAAAGGACTTAATTCACTGAATATCAAAACTAATAGGTTCAGTCATTGGTTTCATGATGATAATAAAAAGTCAATATCCAGTGATAATGTGAATATTACGTATTTCGAAAATGGATTATTGTGGGTTGGAACAGATAACGGATTAGATTGTATTTATTTAGCTAGTGGCAATATCAAGCATTTTGGTTTTACGAATAAAAATGGATCAAATGGATTCAAAGATATTCGTGCAATTTATCGGGATACAAAAAAAATACTGTGGATAGGATCTTATGGAGCTGGTCTTTACGTGTTGGATGAAAGGTCAGGTAAGTATCATAGTTATACCTACGATACGAAAAATAATAGCTCACTTAGTGATGATTATATTCAGGAGATATTTGAAGATAATAATGGTGTGCTTTGGATTGGAACGGCTTGGAAAGGTGTAAATAAAATTGATAGAAAAAACCGAAAGTTTGAGCATTACTGTCATACTTCTAATGATACACGAAGCATAAACAGTAATCTGGTTTGGGCAATTTCAGAGGATTTGAAAGAAAATATTTGGATAGGAACAGAAAATGGAATTAATATTTTTAACCCCCAAACGGGTGATTTTAAATTTATTCGATATGAATATAATAAACCATCATGTTTGTCAAGTAATAGTGTAAGAGTATTGTATTTTGATAAGTTCGATCCAGATATTTTATGGATCGGTTATCTATCCTCTGGAATTACGCGATACAACTTAAAAACAGGTCAATATCATCATTATCAACATGAACTATCAAATCCATTTTCACTAAGTACAAATTCTATTAACCTTATAAAACGTGATTTACATGGTGTCTTATGGGTGGGAACTCAAAATGGATTAAATAGATTTGATGATAAAACAAGAAAATTCTACAGGTATTTTGCAGATTATAAACATGGAGGATTAAGCCAGGATAATATCTATGCTTTGTATGAAGACCGGGAAGGCATCATGTGGATCGGTACACAAAAAGGATTAAACAAATACAACCGCTTCACAGGGAAGTTTAAATCTATTTTGAACATACCGCTTGATTCCAAATCATTGCCAAGTGATTATATATTTGATATTTTTGAGTCACATGATGGCTTTCTTTGGCTCGGTACAATGGGAGGAGGGCTCATAAAATACAATAAGTATACGGGTGAATCTATATCGTATTCAGAAAAAGAAGGTTTACCCAATAATGTAGTTTATTCAATCATTTCGGATAAACGGAACAGGTTTTGGATGAGTACCAATTTTGGAATAAGTTGCTTTGATCCTAAAAGTAAAGCATTCCTTAATTTTGATGTAAAAGATGGAATACAAAGTAGCGAATTCAATTATAATGCTGCTTTAAAGAGTAGTGATGGGTATATCTATTTTGGTGGAATGAATGGTTTTAACCGGTTCAATCCAGAGGTTATAGATATAAATAACCGTCCACCTCAAATTGCAATCGTAAATTTTAAACTGTTCAATCAAGCCTATCCCTATGAGATTAAAAGAGGAGATACTTTAACGTTAAACTATAATGAGAACTCATTCTCTTTTGAATTTTCGGCACTTGATTTTACAAATCCGGCTAAGAATAAATATACCTATACTCTGTCAGGATACGAAAAGAAATGGAATTATGCTGATGCTCAACATCGTTTTGCCGAATATACAAAAGTTCCTGCTGGTACCTATCATTTTGTTGTAAAAGGCACAAATAGCGATGGAGTATGGAATAAAGAAGGGATCGTAATAACTTTAATTATTAAGCCGGCGTGGTATAATACATTATTCTTCAAAGGTATTGTAATTGTATTAATCACCTCTTTGATTTGGATCTTGGTTTATTTGAGAATAAGAAAACTAAAAAAAGAACATGAAGTAGAACGTAAAATGCTGGAGATTGAAAAACAGATGTTTGAGGTTGAACAACATTCGCTGAGACTTCAAATGAATCCTCACTTCATATTTAATTCATTAAACTCTATTCAGGGATTTGTACTTGAAAATGATACGGATGGTGCGATCGTTTACCTTTCTAAATTTTCACATTTAATGCGTCTGATTCTTAATAACTCAAAAGAATCATTTATTCCATTACGAGACGAACTCAAGGCTATATCGTATTATATTGAATTAGAGCAACTCCGATTCGATTTTAAATTCGATTTTAGAATCAATATTGATGAACGGATTGATACTGATTTTATTGGAATTCCACCAATGCTTATACAGCCTTATATAGAAAATGCTGTAATTCATGGAATGATTAATAAAAAAGGGAAAGGAAATATCCAGATTAATCTTTCTATGGAAGAAAAATATTTGATATGTAATATCATTGATGATGGAATAGGAAGAGAAGCCTCTGGTTTATTGCGTGCTAAGACTGGTTTAAGGCATAAACCAAAAGGAATGTTAATTACAAAAGAAAGATTGGATCTTTTGAACAAGCAACTAAACAGCAATTTGTCCGTCTATATAACAGATTTGTTTGATGAATCAAGTAAATCTACGGGAACAAAGGTTACGTTGAAAATAATTTATGTTGAATTATGAGTACGAAAACCATTAAAACTGTTATCATTGACGACGAAAAAAGGTCAAGAGATACATTGAACGGACTAATCAATAAATTTTGTCCGGAGATTGATGTTATTGGATTTGCCGATAATTATGAAAGTAGTCTTGTCCTCATTCGAACTCAAAAACCTCAACTTGTTTTTCTTGATATTCAATTAAATGACGGAAATGGATTCCAAATTCTTGAACAATTAAGACCAGTTAATTTTGAAGTAATTTTCACAACAGCCTATGATCAATATGCAATAAAAGCAATTCGATATAGTGCACTGGATTATTTATTAAAGCCAGTTATACCTGATGAGCTTATTGATTCTGTGAAAAAAGCACAAAAGAAAATTAATTCCGGACAAACGAACGAATCAGTCCATGCATTACTTGAAAATTTGAATTCAGTAAATAATGAATCTAACAAAATTGTTCTTTCAACATCGGAAGGAATGTTTGTTTTTAAAATAGATGATATTATCAGGTGCGAATCAGATGATTATTATACCCGTTTCTTTTTTTCGAACCGTCGGCCATTGTTGATTTCAAAAACATTAAAGCAAAATGAAGAATTATTAGGCAATCAGCAGTTTATTCGACCACATAAATCACACCTTATTAATATAAATTATATAAGCCAGTATGTAAAAACAGACGGTGGATACATTTTGCTTACAGATGGAACAAAAATACCTGTTGCACGTCGAAAGCGAGAAATGATTTCGGAATTTTTAGTAAAATTGTAATCTTTCGACAAGCAGATATCCTGAATATAAAATGCAGAAATCCTTTAATAAAATCATAATGTACAAAACGGTGTATTTCTGTATTATAGAATAGATTAAATTTGCCGATAACTTATTAGGGATTACCGAAAACTGATTGAGTAAAATTTACATCTTAATAGATTATAAATTTACGTCATAAACTGATAGACAGAGATTATGGATAATATAGTAATTAATATATTGATTTTGTTGGGATTAATACTTTTTCCGGTTTTGTCGAAGGCTTTATTTAAAAAGAAAACCAACAGTGAGCAAATTCGGGAATCAACAGGAAAAACTGTTGAAGGTGCTATTAGTAAGGCAAAAAATAACACATTAGAGGAATTTTTGGAATCGTTTCTTGATGTAGAACCACAAACAAATATAAAACCAGAAAAAACCACAATTAATGAAACACGAAAGAACATGGAGGATCTGTACTATGAAAACATAGATCCTGAAGTAAAAAAAATGGAGAAAGAGATTTTTACCTACGAAAAGCAAAGCGAAGAAGCATTCGCATTGCAAAAAAAGAAATCAGAAAATGAACAAAAAAGAAATCATCAAGAAGAATACTTCGGTGTGAATATTTTTCTTGAAGAATTTGACCCAAGATTAGCTTTTGTCTATTCCCAGATTTTAGATACTCCACGTTTCAAGCAAATGTAAAAAACAGAGTGTTTTTTTAGGAATGAGGAAGGCGGTATTAATTAATTAATTACTTTTACGCCCCAAAATATAGCGCAAACTAAACGATAACAAATCACAGGTGTATGTTGAGAAAGTTATTCATTTCAGTAGGGATTATACTGTGCACGAGCGTGTTAGTGTTCTCCCAAAACGGAACCCTAAAAGGGAAGATCATTGATAAAGCGACGAAGGAACCGATTCCTTTTGCCAACGTAATTGTTGAGCAAGGAGGAAAACAATTCGGTGGAACTACGTCAGATATTGATGGTAATTATACAATCCGCCCATTACCGGCCGGAAAGTTTGATGTAAAAGCAACTTATGTTGGATACAAACCACTTTTAACTAAAGGGGTTGTGATCACATCAAACACAATTACATTTTCGGATATTTCTATGGAATCAACCGTAACTACAATCGAAACCTTCGAAGTAGTAGATTACAAAGTTCCATTGATTTCGAAAGACCAGACCCAATCAGGGGAAACGGTTACAGCCGACGATATTGCAAAAATGCCGGGTCGTTCAGCTCAGGCAGTTGCAGCAACCGTAGGTGGCGTTTTCTCTCAGGATGGAAGTATGGGAAGTGTTCGTGGTCAGCGTACAGATGGTACCGTGACTTACATTGATGGTGTACGTGTACGAGGATCATCAGGACTTCCAAAATCTGCGATTGAAGAGGTTGGTGTAATCTTAGGAGGTACTCCCGCTAAGTTTGGCGAAGCAACAGGGGGTATCTTAAACATTGTAACCAAAGGTCCTTCGCGTGAGTTTGGAGGAAGCCTTGAATTTGCAACTTCTGAATTAACTGATAAATTTGGCTACAATGTAGCTTCTTTCAGTTTAAATGGTCCATTGTTGAAAAGTAGAGATCCTAAGCAAACAACTTCATTGCTTGGATTCTTTATTTCTGGTGAATTCCAGTATATTCGTGATACTCGCCCATTTTCAGGAGGCGACTACAAAGTGAATGATGAAAAAAGAGAATTTCTTGAAAAAAATCCATTGCTTTTCAAAACGCAGGGTAATGATTTCGCAATTTTCTATAATGCTGATTATTTAAGAAGAACAGACTTAGAAAAATATTATACCAAACAAAATGGTGAATCAAAAAGCTTCAATGTAGCTGGTAAAGTTGACGTGCGTACTACAAAAAACACCAACTTAACATTTGGAGGTTCATTTGATTATAATGATGGACGTTTATGGTCAAGATCTAATGAATTTCTGAATTCAGTAAATAATGGTCAGGAAATTAGTTCTACCATGCGTGTTTACGGTAAGTTTACACAAAGATTTCCAACAGATAAGGATAGTAAGTCATTGATAAAGAATATTTTTTATCAAATTCAGGCTGACTATACCAAGGTTCATGTAGTTGATCAAGACAGAAATCATAAGGACAATTTATTCCGTTACGGATATGTTGGGAAATTTACAACATATAAAGCTCCATATTATCAAGTAGGAAGTGATACTGTTAATGGTATTGCTTACAATGATGTTATGGTTTTAGCAGCTTATTATGATACTTTGGTTACGTTTGAACGTTCGGAGTTAAATCCAACATTATCAAATTATACTTCTCAATTATTTGGGATGTACCCAGGTACTATTCCTAATTTTTCAACAATTAGCTTCTACAAAGGATTACTAAATGGAGATCGTCCGGCTTCTGTATATGGGCTAATTAGCAATACCGGATCAAATTATAATAGTTATTCTGTTTATGATCAGGAACAAATTGGGTTTAATGCAAATGGATCTGCTGATATTGGAAACCATGCATTGGAATTTGGCTTGCAGTTTGAACAACTTATCGAAAGAAGTTATGGATATTCACCGGCAGGTTTATGGACATTGGCAAGAGATCTTACCAACCGTCATATTCGTGAGTTAGATATGGATAATCCAATTTTAGTTCCGGGTGGTGCAGGCACAACTGATTTGATTCTTTATAACCGTAAATATTCTGCAAGTGAACAAGCATTTTTTGATATCAATGTTCGTAAAGCATTGGGTTTACCTGTTAACGGAACCGATTGGATAAATATTGACAAATATAATCCAGACATGTTTAATGTTAATATGTTTTCTCCAGATGAGCTTTTTAACAACGGAAATAGCTATGTTTCTTACTATGGATATGATCATACAGGAAATAAAGTTTCCGGAAAACCAAGTTTTCAGGATTTCTTTAACAACCGTGATGCAAATGGAAACTACAAACGTACAGTAGGAGCTTTCCAACCTGTTTACATGGCTGGTTATATTCAGGATAAATTTGCATTTAATGATCTTATTTTTAATGTTGGTTTACGTATTGACCGTTTTGATGCAAATCAAATGGTATTGAAAGATCCTTATTTATTCTATGAGTCAAAAACTGTTGCTGATGTTGCAAATAAAGTACATCCGTCAAATATAGGTTCTGATTATACCGTTTATGTTGATGACTATAAGAAAAGCGATCCTACAATTTTAGGATATCGTTCAGGTGAAAAATGGTACACAGCTTCAGGAACATATATTGAAGACCCATATTTAATTAAAGGTAGCTCAGGAAAACCAACACCATGGAGAGTTAATAAAGATCAAAAAGAATTGAATATTAATGCTTTTAAAGATTATGAGCCACAGACTACATTTATGCCTCGTATTTCTTTCTCTTTCCCGATTTCGGATGAAGCATTATTCTTTGCACATTACGACATTATCACTAAACGCCCAACCACTGGTTTACGTATGGATCCTATTGCTTACTTATTCATTACTGAACAAGGAACCAATATTATTAACAATCCTGATTTGAAACCAGAAAAAACCACAGATTACGAACTTGGTTTCCAGCAAAAACTTTCAAATGCATCCTCATTGAAGTTTTCTGCTTATTATCGTGAAATCAGAAATTTGGTACAAGCTCATAAATTCACTGGTGCAGATCCAAACCCAAATTATGTATCTTATACCAACGTTGACTTTGGTACCGTAAAAGGTATGACAATGTCTTATGATTTACGAAGAACTTCAAATGTTCGTATTCGTGCATCATATACAATGCAGTTTGCTGATGGAACTGGTTCATCTGCTACATCACAGTTAAATTTGGTTTCTGCTGGTCAGCCAAACTTGCGTACAATGAGCCCATTGGCTTATGACCAACGTCATGCTGTAAAAGTTGATTTAGATTTCCGTTATGATATGGGGAAAAAATACAATGGACCAACCATTACAAAGAAAATCAAAGGAACAGATAAAGTAAGGACGATACCGTTACTCGAAAATACTGGTTTCCATTTGTCTTTCAATGGCGGTTCCGGTACTCCATATACCAAAACTGATATTGTATCAGGAAATATTCAAGGATCACAATTTGGTTCACGTTTACCATGGCAATTTTGGTTAGATGCAACGATTGACCGTGATATTTTCCTCAAATTTGGAAAAGGTGATGAAAAAAACAAAAAATACGCATACTTGAATGTATATGTTGAAGTTCTGAATTTACTTGATACACGTAATATTATTGGTGTTTACTCTGCAACAGGGAATCCTGATGATGACGGATATTTATCTTCAGCACAAAACCAAAAAGTGATTGAAGTCCAAACGGATCCACAATCTTACAGAGATTTGTATTCGACTCTCGTTGCCAATCCTTCCAATTATTCATTACCACGTAGAATTCGTGTAGGTGTTGTGCTTAATTTCTAAGTGTTTGAAAAGCAATAAATAAAATAAAAATATGAAAAACAAGTTTCGTATCTTAACACTTTTGCTCATTTGCGTACTTCTAGCAAAAAGTATGTTTGCTGAAGAAGATGTGCGAATGAAGGGCAAACGATATGTGGACATCAAACCGTCGAAATCAGCTGATCTTTGTCGTCCAGCTACCGGTTCAATGGATCTCGACATTAATAATGTTCGTGCCCGTATCAACACTGGTGGTGATATGTGGTGGGATTTTACAGAATCTAAATATGAAATTCCTAAAGGATCACGCAAAACTGCTATGTTCTCAGCTGCTCTTTGGATTGGCGGTAAAGATGTTACCGGTAATATTAAATTAGCAGCTCAACGCTATCGTTCAAATGGCGTTGACTATTGGACAGGTCCTCTTTCGGTTGATGGTACGGCTGCAATTACAGCCTCTACCTGTGATGCGTGGGATAAGCATTACAAAATTACAAAAGCTGAAGTTTTGGAATTTATGGCAAACTTTAGTGATCCTCAACCTGGATATACTCTTCCCCAGATTATTGAACAATGGCCTGCTGAATCTAAAGTAACTGGTGCTACAAACTATTTAGCTCCGTTTTTTGATTTTGATGGTGATTTAAAATATGATCCGGCTCAGGGCGATTATCCATATTACGATTTTAATAACTCGTTATGTCCTACGAATCCTGATCGTAAAAATCCCGATGGCACTTACAAACCAATGGAAAAAACATGGAAACATTACATGGTAATGGTAATCCTGCCGTTAAGGGTGGTATTTTGGTTGACCAGGTTTTAAAAGGAGACCAGACTTTATGGTGGGTATTTAATGATAAAGGAAATACTCATACAGAATCAAAAGGTGATCCAATTGGATTGGAAATTCGTGCTCAGGCTTTTGCATTTGCGACAAATGACGAAATCAATAACATGACGTTTTACACTTATGAAATTATTAATCGTTCAACCTATACTTTAACAGAAACCTATTTTAGCCAATGGTGTGATACTGATATCGGATATGCTTTTGACGACTATGTAGGTTGTGACGTTCCCCGCGGATTAGGTTATACCTATAATGGAAAATCACAGGATGGTAGTGGTCAGTTTTATGCATATGAAGGAAATCCTCCGGCTGCAGGTGTTGACTTCTTTCAAGGGCCATATATGGATGTAGATAACGAAGATAATCCTAAAGTAGATGGTGCTGGTAATCAAATTTGCGATGAAAGTATCAATGGTGTTAACTTTGGAAATGGTATAGTTGATGATGAACGTTTTGGTATGCGTCGTTTTGTATATCACGTAAATGCTCAATCGGGTCCAACTTCGGATCCGGATAATTATCTTGAGTATTACCGAATGCTTAGAGGAATATGGAAAGACAATACCCGCATGGTTTATGGTGGTACAGGTTATCCAACATCTCCAGGTGCTCAACCATCAGTTATTGCTGACTTTATGTTCCCTGCTTTAACAGATGAGTGGAACTGGGGAACAGGTTGTGGTGCTTCTCCTTCGAATAAAAACTGGACAGAAGAAACTCCTGGTTCGGGCAATGCTAATCCTCCGGGTGACCGTCGTTTTATGCACTCTGCTGGTCCATTTACTTTGACTCCAGGTGCTGTAAATTACATTACGGTTGGTATTCCATTTGCTCAGGCTGCTTCAGGTGGTCCAATGGCTTCTGTTGAATTATTACGCCATGTAGATGATAAATGTCAGGCATTGTTTGATAACTGCTTTAAGGTATTAGATGGTCCGGATGCTCCGGATCTCGTAATTCAGGAACTTGACAGAGAAATTATTCTGTATGTTACGAATCGTAAGACATCTAATAACTTTAAAGAATCATATAGTGAGCTGGATGTAAGAATTCCTAAATTGAAACAAAATTTAGTAACGGACTCTTCCGTTTGGTATATAAATCCAAATGATCCAAACGATAAAATTTATCCTAATCAAAAAGTTAAAGATTCTACAATTTATGATAGATATTACAAATTTGAAGGATATAAAATTTATCAGTTAAGAGATAAGAATATTTCAGTTGCTGATTTGAAAGATGCTGCGAAAGCACGTTTAGTAGCCCAGTGTGATATTAAGAACTTTGATAAAAATGGAAATGCAGTAGGGCAGTTGATTAACTATTATGCAAATAGTAGTTTGAATGGTGCATTGGTTCCAACTGAAGAAGTTAATGGAGGAAATCTAGGAGTTAAACATTCATTCAAAATTCTTGAAGATCAATTTGCCGAAGGCGATAAACGTCTTGTAAATCACAAGAAATATTACTTTATGGCAGTTGCGTATGCCTATAATGGATTTAAACAATTCAGTGTAAATGATGTAAGTAGTCAGGATGGTCAAAAAGAACCATATTTGGCAGGGCGTAAAAGCGCAACAGGTGAAATAAAGAGTGTAACAGCAATTCCTCATATTCCGGCTCCAATGGAAAATGGAACTGTACTAAACTCTGCGTATGGATCTTCACCTCAAATTACGCGTGTTGAAGGTTTTGGAAATGGTGGTTATGTTTTGGAAATGACACAAAAGAGCATTGATGAAATTATGACTCGTCCAAATGGTAAATGGTTTGTAGAAAAACCAGTTTATGAAAGCGGAAAAGGCCCTGTTACAATTAAAGTAGTAGATCCGTTGAATGTTAAATCTGGTAATTTCAGACTTGCATTTAATGTTTCTGGAACTATTGATACTGCCAGATGGAGTTTGGTAAATCTGGATGATAATAGTACTATTTTAGCAGATAATGGCCTTTCAGATATGACAATCAATATGGATAATGAACAAATTATACCTTCTTTAGGATTGTCAATTACTGTTCACCAACCAGAGCCATTAGCAACAGAACTGAATGCAACCAACAAAGCTGGTAATAAATTGAGTGAAGGCGGTGTATTAGAATCTTCTTTAACTTTTACCGATCCAAATAAATTATGGTTAACCGGAGTTCCTGATGTTGATGCAAATCCTCAATATAACTGGATCAGGTCAGGTACTGTAAAAGTTGGTGAGGATCCTACTCCAGAAGAAGCATCAACAGAAGACTATTATTACAAAGATTTAAATGATTATGTTTTCCTTGATGAAAAAGAACAAATGGAGAAAATTATTGATGGAACCTGGACGGCTTATCGTATGTCTTCTTTCTATACAAATGGTCCAGCATATTCTGTAACATCTCCAACTTCGATAAGAATTAATAACATGAGTAATCTTGCAAGTGTAAATATTGTTTTTACCCCTGATAAATCGAAATGGACCAGATGTCCGGTGATTGAAATGGGTGAAGATCATCTGTTAACTTCAGGAAATGCTCGTAAATTTGAATTAAGGAGAGATTCATCCGTAAATAAAGAAGGTGTTAAAGAAGTTTGCACTTTCGAGGATAATACAAAAGCAATAACTGGTATGGGTTGGTTCCCAGGCTATGCTATTAATCTGGAAACCGGAGAGCGCCTAAACATGATGTTTGGTGAAGATTCATGGTTGATTGGTAATAATGGTCAGGATATGAGGTGGAACCCTTCATCTTTATATTCTTCAACAAACGGAGATATTGTATGGGGTGGTAAACATTTTGTATATGTTTTCGGCCATAATGATAACATCAAAGACGGCTTAACGCTTCAGGCTAAATACCAATCACCTGCGTATGACGAAGGTAAATGGGCTTATAATGCGTTAAATACTTTCATCTCACAGGAAAAGCAATTTATTTTTGCAAACATTATGTGGGTAGGTATGCCAATGGTAAATAGCAAGTTTGTATTCAAAGATCCTGCAAATATGCCATGTGAAGCTAAAATAAAGATTCGCGTTAAAAAGCCTTTTGCTCGTTATTCAGCGTCAGGGTCGGTTCAACCAACTTCTGTTGTTAACAACAATTATCCTGCTTATGAATTTTCAACAACCGGGTTAGTTTCGAAAACGAATCAAAATACTGTAGCTAAGGATGCTTTAGATTTGATAGGTGTAGTTCCTAATCCATACTATGCTTTTTCAAAATATGAAACTAGTCAGCTTGATAATCGTGTTCGAATAATCAATCTTCCACAAAGATGTACAGTTACAATTTATACAGTTAATGGAGTTCTTATCCGTCAATTTAAAGTTGATAAAAAAGGATTACTACCTGGTAAGGGAGAGGCATTAACATCGATTGACTGGGATCTGAAGAATTTTGCAAATATTCCTATATCAGGAGGTGTGTACTTAATTCACATACAAGCGGATGGTATTGGAGAAAAAGTTGTGAAATGGTTCGGAGCTTTACGTCCTACTGACCTCAATTCATTCTAAGGTTAATTAAAGATTTAATTCAAAAACAAGCACGATTTATGAAAAAATCGATATATCACATAGCAATTTCAGTTCTCTTAACAGGTGCCTTACTGGTGCCTGTTAAGAAGAGCATGGCCGGAAATGAAGACCGTGCCGGTCAGGCTGGTGCTGCTGAACTCTTGGTTAATCCCTGGGCAAGAAGTTCAGGTTGGGGAGGCGTAAATACAGCGAATGGTAAAGGATTAGATGCTCTTTATACAAATGTTGCTGGCCTTGCTTTTACTGAACGTACGGAAGTAATATTTTCTCATACTCAGTGGCTAAAAGGTACAGGAATTAATATTGCATCTTTTGGTTTTACCCAAAAAATTGGTGAAACAGGAGTTTTAGGTTTGAGCGTAATGTCAATGTCTTTGGGCGATATAATGATTAGAACTGTTGATCAACCAGAAGGCGGTATTGGTACTTTCTCTCCAAATCTAATGAATATTAATCTCTCTTATGCAAAAGCTTTTTCTGCTGCAATTTATGGAGGTATCAATATTAAGATTATCTCTGAATCTGTAGCGGATATTGGAGCAACAGGTATCGCAATTGATGCAGGTATTCAGTATGTTACAGGTCCAACGGATAATGTTCATTTTGGTATTTCTATGAAAAATGTAGGTCCAAACCTTAATTTTTCAGGAGATGGATTTACCTTTAGAGGAACGATGACTGGAAATGATGTTACACATACAATTTCTGAAAGATCGGTTCCGTTTGAACTCCCTTCATTGATTAATATTGGTGCAGCTTATGATTTTAATTTAAGTAAAGATCATAAATTAACAGCAGCAGCTAATTTTACATCTAACTCATTTACAAAAGATCAGTATATCTTCGGAATGGAATATAACTTTATGAATTATCTGATGCTTCGTGGTGGTTACGTATTCGAAAAAGATATTTTCGATAAAGCAAAACGTACAACTGCTTTGACAGGTGCTTGTGCTGGTATCAGTATTCAAGCTCCCCTGAATAAAGAAAAAGGATCAACTATTTCAATAGACTATTCTTACCGTGCTACTGATCCATTTGATGGATGTCATACAATTGGAGCCAGAATTAATTTGTAAGATGCTTGTTTTGGCAAGCAATTAAGCTTAATTTTATACATTCATAAAATACAAAGACCCTTTTCGTGAGGGTCTTTGTATTTCATTGTCTAGAAACTATATGGAGGTATTCATATGTCGAATGTAAAGTACTATACAAAAGAAGGATTACAAAAGCTTAAGGATGATTTACATCATTTGATAACTGTAGATCGCCCTTTTATTTCAGGTCAAATAGCTGAAGCTCGCGATAAAGGTGATTTATCCGAAAATGCTGAATATGATGCCGCAAAAGAGGCTCAGGGAATTCTTGAACTCAAAATTTCCAAACTACAAGAGCTGATCAGTAATTCAAGATTGGTAGATGAATCGAAACTTGATTCGGATAAAGTTCTTCTATTCAATACAGTAACTATTAAAAATCTGAAGAATGGTACTTCTATGAAATATACCATTGTTCCAGAAAGTGAAGCTGATTTAAAAAATGGTAAAATTTCAGTTAGTTCACCTATCTCTAAAGGGTTACTTGGAAAAAGCGTTGGTGAAAAAGTAGATGTTATCGTTCCAGCAGGTACTATACCTTTTGAAATTATTGATATAACACGATAATTCATAGCGATATGGCAACAATCTTTACAAAAATTGTAAATGGTGAAATTCCTGCTTATAAAGTTGCAGAAAATGATCATTATTTAGCCTTTCTGGATATTTCACCTCTGGCAGAAGGTCATACTTTAGTTATTCCCAAAAAACAAACGGATAATATCTTTGATATTGAGGATAATGAATATCAAAACCTTTTTTTGTTTGCAAAAAAAGTAGCCCAAGCAATCCGTAAAACCATTCCTTGCACGAAAGTAGGTGTAACTGTTATTGGGCTGGAAGTAGCTCATGCACATATCCATCTGATTCCGATTAATTCTATTTATGACATGGATTTTAAACGTGAGAAACTATCGTTATCAAAAGATAAAATGCAGGAAATTGCGGATAAGATTGCAAAAAACGTATAAAAGAAAAGCCGGTTGATTCCGGCTTTATTTTTTTATCCGGCTTGGATTTTGTGAAATAAAGGCTTTCCAGCCACCTGAAGTGCTTTTCGAATCAATGATGCTGTTGCCCTTGAAATAGTGGCATACAGCAGCTGCCAGGCCGTCAGTCGCATCAAGATATTCGAATTCATCCTTGATCATTAATAATCGAACCAGCATAGCCGCTACCTGCTCTTTGGATGCATTTCCGTTTCCAGTTATAGATTGTTTAATTTCTTTGGGAGAATATTCATGAATAGGAATAGTTCTAAATAATGCTGCAGCAATAGCAACACCTTGTGCCCTGCCAAGTTTTAACATTGATTGTACATTTTTTCCATAAAATGGAGCTTCAATCGATAGAAAATCAGGATGATATTCGTCGATCAACGCCAGAGTGCTTTCAAAAATTTTTTTCAGCTTTAATGCACTATCCTTTATTTTGTCTAATTTTATTACCCCCATTGAAAGAAACTCAATTTGTTTTCCTCTTTGGAGAATCAAACCATAACCCATAATTGTTGTACCAGGGTCAATCCCAAGAATAATTCGTTCTGTTTTCTGTGCTTCCATATGAATCATACAAAGTTATCAAAATATCTTAATTGGTTTTTACGACTGCTGATTATTATTGCATCTTACGGATACATTTACTACCAGTTAGTTGTAATGGGAAAGTTTTGGAATTTAATTGCCGGTTTAGATCGAATTAAGCATGATGATTTGATATTTTATTTGCTTGTGGTAGTAATTCTACTAGTCCCGGCAAATTGGAGCCTAGAGGCCTTAAAATGGAAGTATGCGATTTCGAAACTTGAAAATATTAGTTTTTGGAAAGCGATAAAAGGCGTTTTAACCGGATTAACTGTAAGTACTGTGTCTCCTAACAGAGTTGGTGAATTTTTCGGTAGATTATTTTATCTTGAAAAAAGTAATCGGGTGAAAGCTGGATTGATTTCTATTATGAGCAGTTTCAGTCAGTTAATTGTAACCCTAATGCTAGGATTGATAAGCTTTACGATGTTTGTAAATCAATACTATATGACATTTTTTAAAATTCATCCGGTAGCGAATATCTTATTATATGTTGTAAATGTCTTGTTAATCATGGCTTTATTGCTGATCTATTTGAAAATGAGTAAGATTCGGTATCTATTGGGACTATTACCTGCAAGGTGGTTTAGAAAGGCTGAGGTTTATGTTTCAGTATTGTCTTACTATAGTACTTTAGAATTGCTTAATATTCTGATATATAGTTTTATAAGATACGCTGTATTTTCATTTCAGTTTTATCTCCTTCTGAGAATAATGGGAATCGAAATTTCATATTGGGAAGGAATGTTTATTATTTCATTGATTTATTTTTTGATGTCAGCAATTCCAACAATAACTCTTGCTGAACTTGGGCTAAGAGGAAGTGTTTCAATGGCTGTGGTGGAATTTTATTTCAGATCGGCTCCTGATAGAATTTCGGAGATGACCTCTGCTGCTTTAGCAGCTTCCAGTATGGTTTGGATATTAAATCTTGTGATTCCTGCAATCGTGGGTGGTATGTTTTTGATTCATGCAAAAATTGTAAAGGAATGATCTTATCAGTGATAACTCTTGTTTTATTATTTCTTTACGGTGCTTCTCTGTTGCTGATTCTTTACAAACTTAAGCAGGAAGAAAATGGCGACAGAAGTAAGATAAGTTATTTTCCGGAATTTTCAATCATTATTGCAGCGCGTAATGAAGAAGCAAATATTTGTCCTATTTTAGATTTTTTAAGAGCGCAGAAATATCCGGCTTCTGCGTTTGAAGTGATTATAGTTGATGATCATAGCGAAGATGATACAGCATTGATAACCAGAAGATATAAGAACGTTTATCCTGATTTCAGTCTTAAATTAGTCGCACTTGGAGAAAATGATACAGGTAAAAAAAGTGCTATCGCAAAAGGAATTGAAAATGCACTGTTTCCATGGATAATTACTACAGATGCCGATTGTAAAATGGAGTCTGATTGGTTAGTTGCAAAGGCTGAAATAATACATAATTCAAATTACAAATTAATAATATCCCCGGTTTTTGCAGCCAACGTAAATCATTTGATTGAGAAAATTCAACAGGTTGAATGGGTTGTATTAATGGGTTTGACATTAGGTTCCTTAAGATCAGGATTTCCGTTGATGTGTAATGGTGCGAACCTTTGTTATAACAGGAGTGTTATTGATAATGATTTAAAAGAAAGCCTTAATTTTAAAATTGCATCTGGGGATGACCTCTTTTTACTTCAATCGGTAATTAAAAACTATGGGTCTAAAAATATTGGAAGTGCATTGAAGTCTGTTGTTTATACGGAAGTTGAACAATCATTTAATGCTATTTTACAGCAAAAGGTCAGATGGGCTTCAAAATCTGTCTATTATAAAGATGTCCCTACGCTTCTTTATGGATTGTTGGTTTCGTTTATAAACCTGTTTGTTGTTTTTATCCCAATTCTGGGTTGGTTTCAATTATTAAACTGGGGAACTTTAGGTATTCTGGGATTGATGAAAAGTATTACAGATATTGTTTTTGGATATTTTTGCTCAACGCGATTAAATCAAAAAATTAATCTTAAAGCATTGATTATATATGCTTTGGTATATCCATGGTATTTTTGTGGAATAATAATTATTGGGATGTTCCTCAAAAAAAGTTGGAAGGGAAGATCTGTAAAATAAATAACTGCTTATGATTTCATTTTCAGATAAAATTCGGCCGTTTTTAAATCATTTGGGAAAGTAATTTTAATGTTAGCTGTTTCGCCAGAATAAAAGTTTAATGAGTATCCTGCAGATTCAGCAACAGTGGCATCATCCGTAAAAGAAGTATTTTTACAGCCTTCATAACTGTCAGCAATAATTTGATATTGAAAACATTGTGGCGTTTGAACAGAATATATTCCAATTCTGGAAACAGGATGGCTTTCCTGATTATCGATAAATCGAAGTGATTCATTAATGGGTAAAACAGGAATAGCGTTTCCACTCTCTTCGGCAATATCAAACCCTTGTTTTATTAAGTCAGTGCTAACCAATGGACGAACTCCGTCATGAATTGCAATTACAGAATTGTGATTTACAACTGCATTTAGTCCGTTAATTACAGAATCTGTTCTGGTTTTACCCCCTTTTACTACTTTAACGGGATATTGAAAATTGAAATCAACTTTAATTTTTTCCCACGTTTCAAACGAATCTTTTGGGAGTACCAGGATGAGTTCGATGTCATTTATGGCCTTGATAAAGGCCTCAAGAGTATGTATGATAATAGGTTTATTCTGAATATGTAAGAACTGTTTTGGCGTTTCGGCTTGCATGCGTTGTCCATTGCCGCCAGCGACAATTATTGCGGTTTTCTTTATCATGTGTTGACTGGATTTTGGAGTTGTCAATAGATCAAATATAAATAAAAAACCCGGTTTATTGTAGATGAACAAAAACCGGGTAAATTTTTTTCAAGAAAACTTAAATGATGAGCATTGCATCACCATAAGTAAGAAAATTATATTTTTTGTCAATTGCTTCCTTATAGGCTTTCATTACAAATTCATAACCTCCAAAAGCGCAAACCATCATCAGCATTGAAGATAGTGGTTGATGGAAGTTTGTAACCATACAATCTGCAACCTGAAAATCGTAAGGTGGAAAGATAAATTTGTTTGTCCATCCATTAAATGGTTTTAAGTGACCATTGATAGAAACAGATGACTCTATCGCCTTCATCGTTGTAGTTCCTACTGCACAAACACGTCTTTTGTTTTCTTTAGCACAGTTAACGGTTTCCGAAGTATAATCTTCTATAATCAGTTCTTCAGAATCCATTTTGTGTTTGGTAAGATCTTCCACATCAATACTGCGGAAGTTGCCTAAACCAGCATGAAGTGTGATTTCTGCAAAGTCAATTCCTTTGATTTCCAGTCGTTTTAATAGTGTTTTACTAAAATGGAAACCAGCAGTTGGAGCAACTACGGCTCCTTCTGATTTTGCATAAATTGTTTGATACCGTTCTTTGTCTTCCGGTTCAATTTTACGAAGGCGTTGTAACTCTTCCGGTAAAGGAGTATGTCCCAAACGTTTCAAAGCTGCACGAAATTCTTCGTACGAACCGTCGAATAAAAATCGTAAAGTACGACCACGAGAAGTAGTATTGTCGATTACTTCGGCAACCAATGAATCATCATCGCCAAAATATAATTTATTACCAATACGGATTTTACGTGCAGGATCAACCAATACGTCCCATAGCCGACTTTCGGCATTTAACTCTCTAAGGAGGAATACGGTAATTTTGGCACCAGTCTTTTCTTTTTCTCCGTAGAGAAGAGCCGGAAATACTTTGGTGTTATTGAGAATCATTACATCCCCTTCATCAAAGTAGTTGATGATGTCTTTAAAAACCTTATGTTCAATGGTCTGAGTTTCACGATGTAAAACCATTAAGCGTGATTCATCTCGTTCGCTGCTTGGGCGATCAGCAACCAAATCTTTTGGTAAAATGTAACGGAACTGCGAAAGCTTCATTTCTAAGGTTTTAACGTTGTTATAAGACGCTATTTTCGATTGAGAAAACGCATCTTGTTTTAAAATATTGTAAACTCCGCTGGAAAAAGGAGTGCAAAGATAGTTCTTTCGAAGCCTAAAGTCAAGTATTTAATAAACTTATTTTTCAGAATCTAAAATTTCCAATGTTTTTAGAATCTCATTCTTGAGTGTTTCGGGGTCTTTTGCCTGTGATACGGAGAACTTTCCGATGCGTGTACGACGTAGTGCCGATAAGTGCGCTCCGCAGCCTAATGCTTTCCCGAAATCATTAGCCAATGAACGGATATACGTGCCTTTTGAGCAAACAACTCTGAATTCTACTTCTGGAAGATTGATGTTGGTTATTTCAAATTCATCAATTGTGATCTCTCTGGTTTTGAGTTCTACGTCTTGTTGTTGACGGGCAAATTCGTATGCACGCTTTCCTTCTATTTTTATAGCTGAATAGATAGGTGGTAACTGGTGAATGGTTCCGATAAATTTGTGGGTTGTATTTTGAATTAATTCTTCAGTTACGTACGAATAATCTGAGTTTGAATTGATTTCAGTTTCTAAATCATAGCTTGGAGTTGTTGATCCTATGGTGAAAGTGCCTGTATATTCTTTTACCTGAGCTTGGAATTCATCTATGCGCTTGGTATATTTCCCGGTACAAAGAATCAATAGCCCCGATGCTAGAGGATCAAGCGTTCCGGCATGACCTACTTTCAGCTTTTTTAATCCAACTTTATATTTCAGCAACGCACGGATTTTTCCCACTACATCAAATGATGTCCATCCAAGGGGCTTGTCGATTAAAAGGACTTCTCCTTGTTCAAAATGATATGACATAAATTTAAACAATTGATAGAGGAATACCCAACAGTGAAAGAATGATAATTGCCAAACCGATCACAATACGGTAATAACCAAATGCTTTAAATCCGTACTTGGTAAGGAAATTGATGAAGGTTTTAATTGCTAACATAGCTACGATGAATGCAACAACGTTACCAATTGCCAATAGCTGGATGTTATTGCCGGAAAGTAATTCCGGGGTTTCTTTGTATGTGTCCCATGTGCTCTTTACAAATGCTCCGGCAAGAGTAGGTACGGCCAGAAAAAATGAAAATTCAGCAGCGGTTTTTCGGTTCATTTTCTGAATCATCCCGCCGAGAATTGTGGCTGCACTACGGCTAAATCCAGGAAGTAAAATGGCAAGTATTTGAAAAAGACCTACATTAAATGACTTTTTGTAATTGACATCATCTACATTGTCGATATTGTTATTTTTAAACCATTTATCGACAAACAGAAGTAAAATACCTCCTAATAATGTAACTACAGCAATAAAGATTGGTTTCTCAAGTATTCGGTCAATATAGTCTTTTAGTAAAACACCAACAATTACAGCAGGGATAAAGGCAACCAGAAGTTTTAGATAGAAATTAAGCTTTTTGAAATCGAAAAACTTTTTCCAGTACAGAACAACTACCGATAGAATAGCACCAAACTGAATTGACTCGATGAAAAGTTTGGTAAAAGCTTCTTTTTCAATGCCAAAAATAGAAGCAGTATAAACCATGTGTCCCGTAGATGAGATAGGCAAAAACTCCGTAAGCCCTTCTACGATGGCTATAATAATTGCTTGAAAAACAGTCATGTGATATGTGTGAGATTAGTTTTTTGGTTTTTTCATAATTGCAAATATTTCAATTACGAAACCAATGATTAAAAGTATTGGCGAAAGTGTAAGGCGTTGAAAATCAAAAATTTTATCGTTGAAAACATTTGGATCTTCCGAACCGCCTCCAATCATCAGTAAATAACCTACCAATAAGAATGCTAAGCCAACGAATAACAGAATATAGTTTTCGCGACCAAATGCAAAATCAAGATTATGCTGTACACTGCTTTTTGCTTTTGTGGCGGAAGGAGTGCTTTTTGCAGATGCGCTAACGGTTGCTGTTTTTTTCTTAATGTCCTGAGCCATAGTTGTTATTTTATCGATATAATTTATCTTCTTTTAAATGGATATATTTTCCAACTGCAAAGTAAGTAGAAATCCATGAGAAAACGATGCCAAAGAGAATTAAAATGCCTAAAAGTGCCAGAAAAATATCTAACTGCTGAAAATCTACAAGTCCCGGAATCCATGTTTGTATCAGGTATAATACTCCTGTGATGAAAAATATTGAAATAATTGCACCGATGAATCCGTAATAAACACTCACCAGAAGGAATGGTTTGCGGATGAACCGCTGAGTAGCACCTACCAGCATCATGGTACGTATTAAAAAGCGTTTCGAATAAACGGAAAGCCGAATGGTGTTGTTGATCAGTGCAATAGCAATAAGGATGAGAATTGTACTGAAGGATAATAAAAAGATGGTGATTTTCTGGATATTATCATTTACCTGCTGAACCATGTTTTTTTGATAGTCCACATCGTTTACAATGGGATTAGCTGAAATGATCCGTTTAATATTTTGCAAGCTGTCATTGTTGGCATAAGGTGCATACACTTTGATGTCGATATGTGCATAGAGTGGATTGTATGCTAAAAAGTCAACAAAATCTTCTCCAATTTCTTCTTTAAAGTTTTTTGCAGCTTTTTCTTTTGTTACAAAATCTGTTGATTTTACAAAGGGGTAGGCTTCGAGTTTTTTTTGATATTGCAAGATTTCCTGAGTAGAAACTTGGTCATTGATGATTACAGAAAGTCCTAAGTCTTCTTTCATATTTTCTGACCAACGATTCGCATTTAGCAGGATTAATCCAAGTAAGCCCAGCATAAAAAGAACCAGTGAAATGCTCAGAGTTGTAGTGATGTAGGAGCTTTTGAGCCTGCGTCGGTTATATTTTTCTTCAGGATTTTGCATAGTAATAGTTCTTGGCTGCTAAATTAATAAAAATCTGCATTGGCTTTTCGAATTTCGATTTGGAATAAATACACTTTTGGGTTTCGCTAATTTTCAGGGATTTGCTAACTTCGCAAACGTTTTTGTGAAATCATTTTGTTTGTAAAAACTTCATATTGAGCAAATTATTTTCAATGAACAGGAAAAATTGAATTGTTGTTTTTTTGTTTGCTTTATAGATTTCATAAAAAAAGAGATGTTTTACTGAAAAAGAATTTTTACGATGGAATACAATTTTAGAGAGATTGAAAAGAAATGGCAGGATTTCTGGCGCGAAAACCAGACGTTTAAAGCTGAAAATATATCAGATAAACCAAAGTTCTACGTATTGGATATGTTTCCATACCCTTCGGGTGCAGGATTACATGTAGGCCATCCGCTGGGTTATATAGCATCAGATATTTATGCGAGATATAAACGTCTTTCAGGGTTTAATGTGTTACACCCAATGGGTTATGATGCCTATGGGTTGCCTGCTGAGCAGTATGCCATCCAAACCGGGCAGCATCCGGCTATCACTACCGAAAAAAATATTGCACGCTATCGCGAACAACTCGATAAAATCGGATTCTCATTTGACTGGAGTCGTGAAGTGAGAACCTGCGATCCATCATATTACAAATGGACTCAATGGACATTCATTCAACTTTTTGAACACTGGTATAACCGGAAAACCGAAAAAGCAGAACCCATCGCTGATCTCATAAAGCTGTTTTCGACCAATGGTTCAGCAGGAATTATGGCTGCATGCAGTGTAGTTGAACCGTTTACTGCAGTACAGTGGAATACAATGACCGAAAAAGAGCAACAGGATATTCTGATGAATTACCGTCTGGCGTATCTTTCGGAAGCGATGGTAAACTGGTGTCCTGCTTTGGGTACAGTTTTGGCGAACGACGAAGTTGCCGGCGGACTTTCGGTTCGTGGCGGACATCCTGTTGAGCGGAAGTCGATGAAGCAGTGGTCGCTGCGTATTACAGCTTATGCTCAACGCTTACTCGATGGATTGGATACCATTGAATGGACCGATTCTTTGAAAGAAATACAGCGAAACTGGATTGGCCGTTCACAGGGAGCCGAAGTAGATTTCTTCCTCGAAAGCGGTGAAAATTTGCGCGTATTTACAACTCGTCCTGATACCATTTTTGGGGTAACGTTCATGGTTTTATGTCCCGAGCATGAGGTAATATCACAAATAACGACTTCTGAACATAAGGAAGAAGTGGAAGCTTATCTTAACTGGACAAAGAATCGTTCGGAACGCGAACGTCAGGCTGAGGTTAACAAAGTTACCGGAGTATTTACCGGAGCTTACGCCATCAATCCGTTAACCGAAGAAAAAATTCCGGTTTGGGTTTCAGAATATGTGCTGGCTGGTTATGGCACGGGTGCCATTATGGCTGTTCCGGGTCATGATAGTCGTGACTTTGCTTTTGCCCGCCATTTTAATCTTCCGGTAATACAGGTTGTTTTACCCGAAGGTGAAGAAGCTACTGATCCTGCAATCTGGACTGAATCGAAAGATTCTAAAGAGGGATTTAGCATTAATTCAGGTTTTATTACAGGTTTGCCTGTAAAAGAATCCATTGCGAAGGTTATTGACTGGATTGAAGAGAAAAAGCTGGGTGTTCGCATGATTAATTTCCGCTTACGCGATGCTATTTTTAGCCGTCAACGCTACTGGGGTGAACCATTCCCGATCTATTACAAAGAAGGGATTCCTTATCCGGTTCCGGTAGAAATGCTTCCGGTAGAGCTCCCCGAAGTTGATAAATATCTCCCCACCGAGAGTGGTGAACCTCCACTGGCTCGTGCCAAAAACTGGATTACCCCCGAAGGGTATCCGCTCGAAACGAACACTATGCCCGGTTTTGCCGGATCAAGTGCATATTATCTGCGTTATATGGATCCACGTAATAATCAGGAGTATTTTTCAAAAGAGGCGAATGCTTACTGGCAAAATGTAGATTTATACATGGGTGGTGCCGAACATGCTACAGGTCACCTTATTTACGCCCGTTTCTGGAATAAGTTCTTGTTTGATCTGGGCCTCTGTGTAAAAGAGGAACCTTTCCAGAAGTTGATTAATCAGGGAATGATTCAGGGACGTTCTAGCTTTGTGTATCGTGTGAAGGGGTCAAATACCTTTGTATCATTCGGCTTACGCGATAATTACGATGTTCAGGCTATCCATGTGGATGTGAATATTGTGGAAAATGATATTCTGGATACCGAAAAGTTCAAAAACTGGCTGCCCGACTTTGCCAATGCTGAATTTGTATTGGAAGACGGTAAATATCATTGTGGTTGGGAAGTAGAAAAGATGTCGAAATCCATGCACAATGTTCAAAATCCGGATGATATTGTTGAGAAATATGGTGCCGATACTCTGCGTTTGTACGAAATGTTTCTTGGGCCACTTGAACAATCTAAACCTTGGGATACCAAGGGGATAGAAGGAGTATTCCGCTTTATGCGTAAATTCTGGCGTTTGTATCATGACGATCAGAATCAATTTGCCGTGAGCAACGAAAATGCAACTCCTGAAGAATTGAAAGTTTTGCACAAAACCATCAAAAAGATTCAGGAAGATACCGAACGATTCTCATTTAACACTGCCGTAAGTTCGTTTATGATTTGTGTGAACGAATTGGGCGATCTGAAATGCAACAAACGTGAAATTCTTGAACCTTTGTGCATACTGATTGCTTCGTATGCCCCTCATATTGCCGAAGAGTTATGGAGTTTACTGGGTCATGAAGGCGGTATTTCGAATGTGAAATTTCCGAAACTGGAAGAAAAATATCTGGTGGAAAACTCATTCAAATATCCGGTATCGTTTAACGGTAAGATGCGTTTTCAGCTTGAGTTGCCTGCTGATATGACTGTAGCCGATATAGAACAGGCCGCCATCAATGCTCCTGATTCACAGAAATGGCTCGAAGGAAAACAACCGAAAAAAATCATTGTTGTACCGAAAAAGATTATCAACATTGTAGTGTAAACATGAGTTTATACTCTGTTTAAAATACGATGGGGCTGTTCGAAAAATCGCAACTTTACTATATTTTGAGTATCAGCCTGTCAGACTGAGCGAAGTCGAAGTCTGACAGGCTGAGTCCGCCTTCGACTATACTCTGTACGAGCCCTTCCCACCTTTCACCTCACTCCCGCCTCTCCTAAAAGGAGAGAAGCCAGTACAGCCTAGGTATTTATCTTCAGTTTCTTTAAAAAGAAGGATAATATCGGGCTAACCAGAAATTCTGTCTTCCGCCTTCTAACTTCCGGCTTCTAACATCTCCAGTTCAACGTCGTTTTCGGTGATAAAGCCCTCCTCAACTTCCAGTATTTCTTCGTGAGGAGTATAGCCTGTCGAGTTTACGGTAAGCTTAATTTTGCCGGTTTTGCTTGCAATCCGGTAATAACCATCTTCATCTGTTTTTACCACAACATCGCCTGTATCCGTTTTTACTTCGGCTCCCACCAATGGCTGTTCTGTTTCCAGATCACTTACAACTCCTTCTATTCCGGTAGTGATCGTTGCATTTTTCTTACGACCCTTTAAATCAATAATGGCACGGGCATTCATATAATCATCATACAAACTATTGTCGTCCCAGCGGACCATTCCAATGGTTTTGTCAAGCAATACCAGTATTTTGTCAGCTTCACGAAACAGCATATCCAGTGTTTCTTTCTGTTTTTTACGTTCCATGATTCGCTGCCGGGGCATCGGGATCAAATCATAATACTGATCAATCAGTTTGCGCAAATCATCCAGCGCTTGTAGCGTTATGCCATATCCGGCTAAATCAGCCAGCAATTCTTTTGCCTTTGTAAAAACCGCATCACACTTGTCTTTTACAATTGAATCGGCAGCATTGCGTAAATCCGACATTGTGAATCCTATTTTATCTTCAAGCAAGGTGTCGTTTTTATGAGCTGCGTATGCAATCAAACGTACCACAACCTGCATGGTTTTCTTTTCGAGCAGTGCCCTTACTTCACGCTTATCACGGGCGACCCCTGTTAATTGCATTTCTTGCTCTTTGCGGATATCATCAATTTTCCCGATAACATCCTTCAGTTTTAAAGCTAAATCACCTCCCATCGGGAGCTGTGCCACTTCCTGTTGGTTTAGTTCAAGACATTTATTCACCAACACGTATGCACTTCTTTTATTTTCTTTAAAACGATTCATTGTGTTTTTGTTTTATGTGAATAATTCAAAATACTACTACAAATATATACACACGAAACAGTAAAATTACATTTTGCTAAAAAAATATTTTCCAATACATGATCCAATATCAATAATAATCATTCACAATACAATCTTTAAATCAATGAATAAATACATATAAAAACTTCTTAAATCGCATCAAACCACTTATTTCATGATAAAAACAAGATTTCAGGCAGTAAAATCAATAAACATAAGCCTATCAATCAATATGCAATAGCGATCAACATAAGTCGGAATGATAACAACTTAGTTGTACTTTATTCCAATGCAACAACAATATCTATCAACAACACTTCAATCGGTTCCAACACATGTTACACTGCTTCCAACGAACATTACACCCCTTCCAACGCTCTTTCCGGCGCTCCCAACGAACATTATACTGCTTCCAATACTCTTTTCAGCGCTCCCAACGAACATTATACTGCTTCCAATACTCTTTTCAGTGCTTCCAATGCATTATAAACTGCGTCCAACGCTCGTTGCATGTCATCCAACATGTTTTATATCTCTTCAAATTCACGTTTTCACGCTTCTGTCTTCTAACTTCTAACTTCTTTTCACATTACATCCCTTTGTCATCAGTTTGCAGAATAATTAAAAAACAATCATCCCAAACACGTTATGATTTTATAAATTTGCGGTCGAAGAAAAAGTTTGAGTATGAAACGTGTATTAGTAGCCACAGGTGGTGGCGATTGTCCGGGATTGAATGCAGTGATACGTGCAATTGTGAAACGTGCTGCACAGGAAAAAGACTGGGAAGTGTTGGGCAGCATTGAATCCTTTAATGGAATACTTCGTGAACCAACCGAAATAGTGGTACTTGATGAGGCAAAAGTTGCCGGAATTCATGTTCAGGGTGGTACAATTATTGGCACAGTAAACAAAGGAGGCCCGTTTGCATGGCCTGTAAAAAATAATGATGGTAGCTGGACCACTGTCGATCGTTCGGATGAGATGATTCGAAAACTGCAATACATGGGAGTGGATGCCGTGATTAACATTGGTGGTGATGGTTCGCAACGTATTTCGCAAAAACTCTGCGAAAAAGGACTGAACATTATAGGTGTACCCAAAACCATCGACAATGATTTGTCGGCTACCGATTTTACATTCGGTTTTCAAACTGCAGTTCAAATAGCTACCGAAGCAGTAGATAAGCTGGTAACAACAGCCGCCAGTCATAATCGTGTATTTATTCTCGAAGTAATGGGACGTGATGCAGGTTGGATTGCTTTACATACGGCAGTTGCCGGAGGCGCAGATGTATGCCTGATTCCTGAAATTCCTTATAAACTCGAAAATATTATTGAGAAGATAGAATCCCGCTATCATAAAGGCAGAGGATTCTGTAACATAGTGGTTGCCGAAGGAGCGATGCCTTATGGCGGGAGCAGCGTTGGTGAAGAAACCCATGAAGTAGGCAATCAGCATATCAAACTGGGTGGTATTGGCGAAAAGCTCAGAAGTGATATTAAGAATGCAGGTGTGGAAGCAGACGTACGCGTTACCGTGCTGGGGCATCTTCAGCGCGGAGGTGTTCCGATGGCTTACGACCGAGTATTGGCAACCGAATTTGGAGTAAAAGCCTTTGAACTTATTCTGGAAGGGAAATTTGGCGAAATGGTAGCCTATCGGCATCCTAATGTAATATCCGTACCATTTGCCGAAGCCATTGCCAATCCTAATTTTGTAAATGCCCACAGCGATTTGGTAAAAACCGCTAAAGGTATTGGGATAGAATTTGGTGACTAATATAAATATATAACAGTAAGATACAGGTTGGAAAAATCTTTTATAAACAAAAATTGACTCCGTTCAGTCAGCAGCTTATCACAAAGTAATTTCAATAAGTTGCCGGGTTAAACGGAGTCAAAATATATTAAGGTTGCGATCTTTCGAACAGTCGCTTTTTACCTGTTACTCATTTTTCTTCTCTTTTAATCGTTCAGTTTCAAACTTTCAATCATCTGTAGATTAAAGGTTTCTTTAACCTGAGCAAAGCCAACCTGAGGGATGCCTTTTGCACCAACGTTACTTTTGGTATCATCAGCAGTAAGTCCCAGATATACATTTTTTGATTTTAGTGCCAGAGCGCGTTTTAAAATCTGGAAAAGAGTTTGTTTATAAAGACTCAGGTGAGCCGGAACTTCACTTTGACGGCCATAGAGTACTGGGCAATAGTTTCCTTCCTTGGTAGAGCTGATTGTAATAGATAAAAGTTTTCCGGTTGCTTTTTCTGAAACTTTTAAAATTTCCCAATGAGAACCTGTGCTCAGATTTTTAAATAACTCTTTTGTAAATGGGAATGAATTCAAACTCAGATTGTCTTTTTGGACATTCAGGTATAATTTATGGCATAATTCAGGGTCAACCTCATTTAAAGGGACTGTTTCTGAAGTAATGAGATTCTCTTTGTCCAGAACATGTACTTTCAGGTATTTTCTCCTTTTTTTATTTAATTTAACAGAAAGGAACTCTTCCATTGTTAAACCGTCAATGTTTGAGATAATATGGTTCAGCGGGAGATGAATTTTTATAAAACCATGGCTGGTGAAAAACTCACTCACTTCATTGTCTGATTCGTCAAATTCACGCAAATAAAGCGTATTTGTGCCGTTCTTATCATACTCGCTCCAAATTTCTTCAATCAGTAACATCAGCGCTTTTTTCCATTCTGAATTGGATTTGTCTATATAGAGATGGTTTCCGTTGGTCAGCATTGAACCCATTGTAAAATAGTGCGAACACAAATAGTGAGCATCATCTGCTCTTTTGTTCTGTACAATCTTAGATGTTTCAGCATCAGAGAGCATATCATCTTTCAGAAATACTTTAGTGAAAAAGGTTGCAATTACAGGTTTTTTTGCTTCATCCCTGATAATGTAATATTTAAAATCCCAATGATTTTCAATGTCTTTTTCTTTTGTAAAAGTTTCTTCCTGAATAAGCAGGTTTTCAGCATCAAATATTCCTCTGTCAGCCATCATTGCATCCCATTCCGCTGCATCAATTTCTGAAATAGAATTGTGTTTTTCAAGTGTGAAAGAGTGAGTTTTTTCAACCGGAATGTTTTTATCACCAATTTTATCTTCCAGATTTGCAAACTTTCTGAATGCCCGAACAATATCGCTGTATGTGCGTCCTTCTTCCTTTAATGCTTTTGGAAGATGGTATTCAATTTTATCGGCAAGTTTGTCAATGTCTTCAAATTCAATATGATTAGTTATCGTGAAACGCATACCGGTACAGGTTTCAGGTACCGCAGGAAAGATTCCCAGGTTGGTATATAATCCTTCATCCATCATCCTGCGAATCATGTTAAAGCCCATCAACGGCGTACCCAGACCCACAAAGAAAATAGGGGAGGCGTTATTGGCAATCAAAGGGATTTTGCGATTTTCGAAGACATGGTTACAGTAGGCAATCTTTTCCTGAAGTTTCTTTTGAAATTCATAGATTTCTCCTGATAAGTGAATTTTTGCAGAGGCCACTCCGGCGCCAACAGAGCCTGGTTGCATAGGACCTGAATATGTTAGCGGCCCACCCCATTGTTTAACCCGGGTATATAGCTCTTCATTTGGGAACGAAAAAGCTCCGCCTCCGGCAGCAAAACTTTTTGAGAGCGAAGTTCCGATAACCATTTTGGGATGTTTCGGGTATTGACTGCGTGTGTATCCAGAACCATTGGGGCCGCACCAACTCATGCCGTGAGCATCGTCAATGTAAAGCCAGAGTTGTTTATATTTGTCAGCAAGTTCAACAATTTTGTCAAGTGGAGCATAATCTCCAAACATTGAGTAAACGCCATCAATAGCATACCAAATCCGCTCGTGTTGCGAACGTAGTTGAGCTACTTTAGCTTCAAGCTCATCCAGTCTGTTATGGCGAAGCAGAGAAACGTTAGTGCCATTATGACTGATCTTGTAAGCAGTTTCATGCATACTTACGTGAGCCTGCTGGTCGTAGATTAAAGCATCATTTTCACTGATAATAGTAGGCATAACTGAAAGATGCCCCATTGTCGTACAGGTGGAAATCAAGGTTTTTGAATCAAAAATCTTGCTTACCAAATCTTCGTATTCTTGATATAAACCATACGAAACGTATGAGCGGGAGCTCGAATATTGAGAACCATAACGTTTAATGGCATTAATAGCTCCTTCTTTCAGGCGGGGATCCATCTCAAGCCCCAGATAACTACATGAGCCGAAATTTACATGTTGTTTGCCTTTAATCGTGATAAAGCGCCCGTTTAGGGTGTCGTCTTCTGTAGAGAGAAAGATAATCCCTTTGTTTGCAACTTTTGCGGAAAGCTCCTGAATAGTCTTTATTAACGAAGTCATACTGGATGTTTTTGCCATAGCTTTATTGGTTTTTTTGTGAGTATAAAAATGTATTCGGTCCTGATAGCAAAGTAAAGAAAACTTTCTGTATATTTGTAACTTCTAAATGTGATGGATATGAATGTGATTAATAATGGGTTTGCTAAAATATGGTTTGAGGACGATATTCTACGTGTTGAATTTTTAAAAGAACATTATGATTTTGATATGGCAGATCAATGTATTAAAGATAGAAGAGAGTTTACGGGAGAGAGAAAAATTTTGATGCTTTCGGATATGAGAAATGTTAAATCAGCAACTCGCGAAGCTCGTCAACGAGTATCTTTGCCAGATTCGGCAGAAGGTTGTATTGCTGTAGCCGTTTTAGTGAGATCAAAGGTGCAGGAAACTATATTTAACTTCTTCTCTTCCATCTATAAAGAGCCTTCCCCTACAAAACTTTTTACGGACATAGAAAAAGCCAAGATCTGGTTATTGAAGCATAAAGTGTAACTCAAAGAGAAACCTGCAAGAATGGACGTTTTTGATAAAGGAATGTTGTGCTATTGGTTTGAAGGGAAAATATACAGAACCCTATATCCCCCAAGATATTATACTTACAAAATGATAAATCAGTGTGTTGAAAACAAGATTGATCATATAAAAGGACATGAGGTTTTACGTTTAACATATTCAACAAAGGTAAGTTCAGCAATTCGAGAATCTCGTCAGCGTTTATTTCAACCTGATACGTCTGTAGATTATAAAGCAGTTTCGGCTATAATAAAACTAAGAATACAAATGATTCTGTTTAAAATTTCCACAACCGTTTACAAGCCTAAGAGACCAACAAACTATTTTTTGAGCGACAAAAGCTCAAAAGAGAGTTTGTTGAAACTCAGGCAAAAATCTGTTAAATATACTACCGTATAAACTTATGGATGACTTATTACAAAATGGATATTTCAAAATGTGGTATGAAGATGAAATATTGGTTGTGGATTTTATTCAGGAACACTATAACTATGAAATGCTGGATGCAACAATCAAAAAACGTCTCGAAATCACAAAAGATAAAAAAGTTTTAATGCTTTCCGATATAAGCAAAATAAAATCTTTTTCATTAAGGGCTCGTCAACGCCTGTTTCAAAAAGATACAGCAACAGGTTGTGTCGCTGTTGCTGCTATTGTAAAAACAAAAACCCAGGAAGTTCTGTTTAATTTTACTACTTCAATATATAAACCGCAAGTGCCAACAAAGATGTTTCGCGACAAAGAAAAGGCACGCCAATGGCTATTGAGTTTTAAGAGAAAAATCCATGGATGCTAACCAAATAAATAAAGCGCTGGATTATATTATCTATTCTCTTCAAAACAAAGAAGAGAACGATAACACATTGGAATTTGATGAAGAAATTTATCAAAAAATTATTGCTATTACACATCTTAATGTTTATAACAAGATAAATAACCTTCAATTTGCTAATAAAGTGGATGAGTTTATAAACGTTTTACTTCATTATGCCAGACATGACTATACAAAAGAAGTGGTTGTTGAAAATTATGAGGATGATGCTTTTAATAGTTTGGCAACTGCAATTAATATGTTGGGTGAAGAATTAAATTATTCTACAGTTACAACGCATTATCTAAACGATGTTTTCAATTCTATTGAAGATATTCTTTTGGTGACCGATGAAAATGGAATGATTGTATCCGTTAATAAAACTGCTCAACAGAAGCTTTTTATAGAAGAAAGTGATTTCAGAATTACACATTTGGATAAGTTATTAGGAAAAGAAGGCGGATTTAAAGAGGAAATTTCGAAAAAGAAAAATGTAAATCTTGCATCTTTGTTTGCAAAAGGGCAGGAGTACAAGGTTTCATTAAGCATATCTCCATTCGTTAGAGGAGATAATGTTGCAATCGGGTATGTAGTATTTGCCCGTGATGTTACACGCCTCATGGAATACCAACTCCAGATAGAACAACAGAATGCCGAAATTCTTGAAAAGAACAAAGAACTGGAGGAGAAAAACATAAGTCTGGAACAAGCAATAGAAAAATCAAAAGAGAGCGATCGGTTAAAGTCTGCATTCCTGACCAATCTAAGCCACGAAATTCGTACTCCGATGAATGGAATAATTGGCTTTGCCGAAATGCTGCAATCCAACGACCTGAACTACGAGGATCGTTCAGTATATATTGAAGTAATTAACGACAGTTGTAAACAATTACTCAACATTGTAAGCGATATTCTGGATATTTCAACTATTGAAACCGGGCAAATTGAACTAAATCTTGTTAATACAAAACTGAGGTTGTTAATGAATGATCTCTATATGTTCTATCATCCAACTTTTCACAATAAAAATATTGATTTTATAGTAGAGTTGCCGGCATTTTCAGAAGATGATGTTTTGCTAACTGATAATACAAAGTTGTGGCAAGTATTTGGAAATCTGTTAAATAATGCATCAAAATTTACCAAACAAGGGCATGTGAAGTTTGGCTATAGTCGCGAAACAGGACTTTATAAATTCTTTGTTCGTGATACTGGAATAGGAGTGAGACTCGAAGACCAGGAGATTATTTTTGATCGTTTCCGTCAGGCAGACAGTGGGTTAAATCGTGAATATGGAGGAAATGGTCTTGGTTTATCTATCTCAAAAGCCTATGTTGAACGATTGGGTGGCGAGATGTGGGTAGAATCTGAATCTGGCAAAGGAAGTAGCTTTTATTTTACAATTCCGACTCAAATAAAATAATTTTGTACCTTTACATAAAAAAATAAAAATGCCAAAGTACAACAAGGAAATAAAAACAGGTTTATTTGTAATTGTTATACTGACACTGTTTATATGGGGCTTTAATTTTCTGAAAGGAAAAAACTTACTGTTTGCAGAAAGTAAATATTATGCAATTTATTCAAAAGTTGATGGGCTTGTGTCGTCGAATCCTGTTTTTATCAATGGTTTAAAAGTTGGCCTGATAAGAAATGTTGAGTTTATAAGTCCGCAGGATCCTCGAATCCTTGTAGCATTTACACTGAACTCAGATTTGGAAATTCCTAAGAATTCAATTGCACGTATCTATAGCTCTGATATTATGGGTTCCAGAGCGTTACAGATAGTTTATGGTAATTCAAAAGAATTAATAAAGCCTGGCGATACATTGCGATCGGAAATAGAAGGAGACCTTAAGGAAGAAATCAATAAACAGGTTCTTCCGTTAAAAATGAAAGCAGAAGGAATGATCAGTTCTATTGACACTGTTTTAATTGCATTTAAACTCGTTTTTAACGAAACAACCCGGAGAAATCTTGCTGCAAGTTTTGAAAACATCAAACTTACCCTTGATAATCTGAAACATACAACCTTTAACGTTGATACTCTCGTATCAACGCAACGTAACAGAATGGCTTCCATAATAAGCAATGTAGAATCAATTACATACAATATACGTCAGAATAACGACAAGATTACTCATATTTTGACGAATTTTTCGACGATCAGTGATACGTTAGCCCGTGTAAACATTGCAACTACAATTCAAAAGGCTAACGACGCATTAACCAGTATTGCAGATATTTCTGAAAAAATAAACAAGGGACAAGGCACTTTGGGACAATTGGTCAATAACGATTCTCTCTATATTAAACTTGAATCCGCATCAAAAAATCTCGATAAATTGGTGGAAGATATACGTTTACGCCCCTATCGTTATCTGAGTATTTCGATATTTGGAAGAAAAAAAGATTAAGACTCTTTTTTAATTATCCAATTCGCTATTCTGTTTTACTTTTGCAAACGATTAAATCGTTATAGTAAAATAAAATCATTACGTAAATATAAACCAACCAACCATGCAATTGTCAGAATTTCAAAAAGATATTTTGGCCGGAATTCCGAATGTTTTACCGGAAGCAATGCCGTATGATCCAAATGTAAATCATGCGCCCAAACGTAAAGAGATCTTAAGCAAGGAAGAAAAAAAACTTGCTTTACGTAATGCTTTACGCTATTTCGAACCGAAACATCATGCTGTTTTAGCTCCTGAATTTCTCGAAGAACTTGAACGTTACGGCAGAATTTACATGTATAGATTGCGTCCACAATACGCAATGTATGCTCGTCCGGTAGAAGAGTATCCTGCAAAATCAAAACAAGCCGCTGCAATTATGCTGATGATCCAAAATAATCTGGATCCTGCTGTGGCTCAGCATCCCTATGAACTGATTACATATGGAGGAAATGGTGCCGTATTTCAAAATTGGGCACAGTATCGCCTTACCATGAAATATTTGGCAGAAATGAATGAAGAACAAACTCTGGTAATGTACTCAGGGCATCCAATGGGTTTGTATCCAAGTCATAAAGATGCTCCTCGTGTTGTGGTTACCAATGGCATGGTAATTCCAAATTACTCAAAACCCGATGATTGGGAAAAATTTAATGCGCTTGGTGTTTCTCAATATGGACAAATGACAGCCGGATCTTACATGTATATAGGGCCACAGGGAATTGTACATGGAACAACAATTACTGTATTAAATGCCGGACGTAAAATTGATGAAAGTGGCGATTTAGCTGGAAAACTTTTTGTAACTTCCGGATTAGGCGGAATGTCAGGAGCTCAACCTAAAGCTGCAGTAATAGCGGGTGTAGTAGGTGTTGTAGCAGAAGTTAATCCGAAAGCAACTCATACTCGTCATTCACAAGGTTGGGTTGACGAAGTTTATAAATCATTGGATGAACTGATTCCAAGAATTCGTGAAGCTGTAGCTCAAAAAGAAGTAGTCTCCATTGCATATCAGGGAAATATTGTTGATTTATGGGAACGACTGGTGACGGAAAATATTCATGTCGATTTAGGATCTGATCAAACATCATTACACAATCCATGGGCAGGTGGGTACTATCCTGTAGGATTGTCGTTTGAAGAATCAAATAATATGATGGCTGAAAACCCTGAGTTGTTTAAAGAAAAAGTACAGGAAACCCTGCGTCGTCATGTTGCTGCAATCAATAAACTTACACAAAAGGGAATGTATTTCTTCGATTATGGGAATGCTTTTTTGCTTGAATCAAGTCGTGCAGGTGCAGATGTTATGAATGAAGACGGTACATTTATTTATCCATCCTATGTTCAGGATATCATGGGGCCAATGTGCTTTGATTATGGATTTGGACCATTCCGTTGGGTTTGTGCCTCGGGAAATCCTGATGATCTGGATAAAACCGATATGATTGCAATGAATGTGCTGGAAGAGATTGCCAAAACATCACCGATTGAAATCCAGCAACAGATGAAAGATAACATCCGTTGGATTCGGGAAGCCAAGAAAAATAAGCTTGTAGTTGGTTCGCAAGCACGAATTCTCTATGCTGACGCAGAAGGACGAATTAAAATAGCTGAAGCATTCAATAAAGCCATTGCATATGGAGAACTGTCGGGTCCTGTAGTTCTGGGTAGAGATCATCATGATGTATCGGGGACTGACTCTCCTTATCGTGAAACTTCAAATATTTATGATGGATCGAGATTTACAGCCGATATGGCCATTCACAATGTTATCGGAGATTCATTTCGTGGAGCTACCTGGGTGTCTATCCATAATGGAGGTGGCGTAGGCTGGGGAGAAGTTATTAATGGAGGTTTTGGAATGCTTCTCGATGGAAGTGCTGATGCTAACCGGAGATTAAAAAACATGCTTTTCTGGGATGTAAATAACGGTATTTCCCGTCGTAGTTGGGCTCGTAATCATGAAGCAATCTTTGCAATAAAGCGAGCAATGGAAGTTGAGCCTAATCTAAAAGTAACATTGCCAAATTTTGCGGATGACAATCTGATAAACTCTATGATATAGATCTGAAAAAGTAACATTAACCATGAAAAAGGGAGAAAGCTAAGCAAGAGAGCTCTTTCCCTTTTTCATGGTTAATGTTTTGTTAAGCATCAGTGCCTTCGAGTATGATATTCAATAAATTCTATATTTGCACCTTAATCGATTTATATTACTCTGTCCGTAATCATTGAGTGTCGAATGTTCCGATTATTAATAGGTGGGCAGTATTAAAAAAGGAATAAAAAATTACGCCTATGAAAAAAATTACTTTTTTATTTGTTATGATGCTGATTTGTTCAAATGTTATATTTGGACAGTATTATTACAATTCCTACGTCAATGCAGGATTTAATCCGGGTGGATTAAATAGTGATGCTGAATATCCTGATCAAGGAGGCTTGCCAGCTGGCTGGACACAAGTACTTGGAGCAAGTAATGCAGCTCCAACATGGAGCACATCTCAAACTCTTCCATTTAATTTTAATTTCAATGGGAGTCCGGTAAGTAGTTATAAAGTATCTTCTTCAGGTGTATTGACTTTTGCTTCTGTAGTGGGAGCTGTACCTTCATATACAAACTCTGCTTTGCCAAATGTTGCAATTCCTGACAGTTCAATTTGTGTTTGGGGATTGGCTGGTACAGGAAGCAATGATAAAGTAATGATGAAAGTATTTGGAACAGCTCCGAATCGCCAATTATGGCTTTTCTTCTCTTCATATTCTGAAGGAGGTGCAACTGCTTCATTTTGGACATATTGGAGCATTGTTCTTGAAGAGACTAGTAATAAAATTTATGTTGTAGATCAAAGAACAGCAAATGGTACAAGTTCTTTAACTGTAGGTGTTCAGGTGAATTCTACTACGGCCTATCAGCTGCCAACATCTCCCAATGTTGTTAATAATGCAGGGGCAAGTCCTAATGCAGATGATAATACATATTATGAATTTATTCAAGGAACACGTCCTATGTATGATGTTAGAACGACATCTTTTGATATTAATCCAAATTTAAGTCTCACACAAGCTCCATTTGCTATAAAAGGATCATATATCAATTATGGTTCAGAAACGATTACTTCGGCAACTATTAATTATAGCATCAATGGGAATCCACCTGTAGCAGGTGCTTTGTCAGGATTAAATATTGCAGTAATGGGAAGCTCTAATTTTACACATCCGACAAATTGGCTGCCATCAGTTTCCGGTAACTATACAATTAAAATTTGGATTGATAATATCAATGGTAATCAGGATTTAAATCATCTAAATGATACAATAACAAAGGTCGTCCAAGTACATCAGAATATTGTTCAAAGATTACCGTTGCTGGAATCATTTACAAGTTCAACATGCGGTCCATGTGTGGCTGGAAATCAAGCATTATTAGCAGCAACAACAGCAAATCCCAATAAATGGGTTTTAATTAAATATCAAATGAGCTGGCCAGGAAACGGAGACCCTTATTATACTGCCGAAGGTGGTGTAAGAAGAACTCTTTATAATATATCTTCAGTACCGGAACTTCATGTTGATGGTGGTGCAGGAATGAATACTTCTGGTTTTACTTCGGCAATGCTTAATACAGCATACGCTATTCCTGCTTTTATGAATTTAAATGCTACATTTTCACTTGCAGGAAAAAAAATAATTTCGGATATAACAATTGACCCGATCGCAAATTTCAATACAACCAACCTAAAGCTTTTTGCCGCAATTGTTGAAACGGTTACGCATAACAATGTCGGAACCAATGGCGAAACAGAATTTAAGTGGGTGATGAAGAAAATGATGCCAGATGCAAATGGAACGGCTTTGTCGGCGCTTACTTCTGGTACCTCTGTGACAAAGCATCTGGAATGGGAATTTGTTGGGAACTATAGATTGCCTGCAAATGCATCGTCTCCTATAAATCATGCTACTGAGCATTCTGTTGAAAACTTTAATAATTTAACACTTGTTGTATGGGTTCAGGATATGACAACCAAAGAAGTTCATCAGGCAGCATATGGAACCAAAATTGCAGGAGTTAATGATATAATTGATAATGGCGGAATAATTGCTTTATACCCAAATCCTGCAGTTGATAACGCTACTATTCAATATCAGGTTAAGGGCAGTAGAAATGTATCAGTTGAAGTTTACAATATGGTTGGTAAACTTGTTTACGTTGAGAATATGGGTCAACAAGAAGATGGAATTTATTCAAAATCAATTCCAACTGACAAATTGTCTTCAGGAATGTATATTGTAAAAATGAAGATAGGTGATGCTTACGTATCACATCGGTTATCTATTCAGTAATAAAATTGAGCGAAAAAGGAGCAAAAAAACTCCTTTTTCGCTCAATTTTATTAATTAACTTGAATTTAACATCGGAAGAGCTCTTTAAAAATCATTTGTCTTCAAGAAGCGTTATTTTTGCATGATATTTGTAAGAGTTATAATAAACAATAACCATGAAAAAAATAGTATTAGTTGCGTTCGCACTTTTAGGAATTGCAGCAATTTCAGTTGCTCAAAGTCTGCAAATTTCTTACCACGATAATGTGCAGTCAAATGGAGCAACTATTAATATTCAAGGTGATGCAAATCAGATTATTAAAGCCGGACTTCATGTAAAAAATATTTCTGCAGCACAGATGGAGGTTAAGGCTAAGAAGAATCACATCACGATCTTGCCCAATACTGAAAATAATTTTTGTTTTGCAAATTATTGTTATCCACCGTTTGTTTTTGTTTCTTCAAGTTCATCGGTACTGGCACCTAGTCAAAAGGATACCACTTTTGAGGCAGATTATAATGCAGGCGGTGTTACAGGGGTAACAACCGTTCAATATGTGTTTTTTAATGTAGGAAATCCAAGTGATTCATCTTGGGTAAATGTTAATTTTCAGGGAACTGTAGGGATTGAGGATATTTCAGCAGTAGTAAAAATTGATGCATTTCCAAATCCAGCATCAAATAATGTGAGCTTTGTTTATTCTGTTCCTTCTCAGGTGGAATCTCAGAAAATAATTATTCGTAATATGTTGGGTGCTATAGTAAAAACTATTGATTTGGGGGATAAATCAATCGGAAAAAAACAAATCAATATTGAAGATCTGAAAGATGGGATTTATTTTTACTCTGTATTGGCTGATAATAAAATTTGTCAGACTCGTAAACTTATCATTAAGAAATAGTCCTGTTGAAGTGAAAACAAAAAACCTTTCCCGTTTTGGGAAAGGTTTTTTTTATTTTGGGAAAGCTATAGATTAAAGTCCAAAAGCTTTTTTAATCTGATCAACATAATCAAGTTTTTCCCAAGCAAAGAATTCCATTTCTTTGAAGTTCTTTTTAACTCCATTAATTGTTTTTTCTTTGGTTGTTTTGTCTTTGTAGAATACTTCAACTTCTTTTGTGAAGTAGTCACGTCCAAAGTGTCCATACGTTGCTGTAGGTACAAAAATTGGATTTTGTAATCCAAAACGTTTTACAATTGCAAAAGGACGAAGATCAAAAATTTCTTTCAGGCGATTTGCAATTTCCCCATCAGAAAGTTTCTTTCCGTTAGCATCCTTAACTTTTGCTTTTCCGTATGTATTAACAAATAAACCAACAGGTTCTGCAACACCAATTGCGTAAGCAACCTGAACTAAGACTTCGTCGGTTACTCCTGCTGCAACAAGATTTTTTGCTATATGACGCATTGCATATGCTGCAGAGCGGTCAACTTTCGAAGAATCTTTTCCCGAAAATGCACCACCGCCATGAGCACCGCGTCCACCGTAAGTATCTACAATGATTTTACGACCGGTTAATCCGGAGTCACCATGAGGACCTCCAATAACAAACTTGCCTGTTGGATTTACAAATAAACGATAATCGCCCTTAAATAAACGCTTTACGCGATCTGGTAGGGTCTTTTTTACACGTGGGAGCAAAATGGTTTCAATATCTTTGCGGATAACTTCCTGCATTTTTTCTTCTGTGTCAAAATCGTCATGTTGTGTAGATATAACGATAGTATCAATTTTGAGAGGTTTGCCATTATCAGCGTATTCTACGGTAACCTGCGATTTGGCATCAGGACGGAGGTACTTCATCTTTTTACCTTCCTTGCGAATTGCGGCAAGTTCTTGTAATAAAATGTGTGATAGCTCAATAGGCATAGGCATGTAATTGTCCATTTCGGTACATGCGTATCCGAACATCATCCCTTGGTCACCAGCACCTTGCTCTTCTTCTTTTATACGTTCAACACCTTGGTTAATATCTTGCGATTGCTCATGAATTGCAGATAAAATGCCACAAGAATTAAAGTCGAACTGATATTCTGCTTTAGTGTATCCAATCTCTTTGATAGCTTTACGGACAATATTTTGAATTTCAACGTAACCAGTTGTTTTAACTTCGCCTGCGCAAACTACCAGGCCAGTAGTAACCATTGTTTCGCAAGCAACTTTTGAACTTGGATCAAAACGTAAAAATTCATCCAATAGTGAGTCGGATATTTGATCTGCTACTTTATCAGGATGGCCTTCTGAAACAGATTCTGAAGTGAAAAGAAAACTCATAATAAAGTGTATTAATTTATTGTTGTACTATATTTGTTTATTAAATGTTCCTGTAATCAGGAGAGCGTAAATTTATTAGCAAAAGTAATTATTTTTCAGGTTCTTAAAGTTTATACCGGATTGTTAAAATAAACAAAAATTTTGCCAGATGCTTATTAAGCTCAATATAGAAAACAAGCTTATTTTTATTTTGTTTTGCGGGTAAGCTTCTGGAATACCTTTTCTAAACGCTCTTCTTCTTTGTGAATGGTAAGAACAGCAAGTTTGTGATCAACAGCAAATTTAAATATATCTTGCCGAATATCAACTTTAACACCGGTTTCAATTTCCCATGTGTTTTCACCGATCAATTTCACTGCTTTTACTCCGTTAATTGCTTTTAACAGCTCAGAATCAATCACTTTATCAAATTCAACGGTGATAATTGTTTTGTTCAACGAAACATTCGAAATTTCTTTTGTAGTATCATCTGCAACAATTTTTCCCTGATTGATAATAATTACACGATCGCAGATAGCTTCTACTTCCTGCATAATATGAGTGGAAAGAATAATGGTTTTTTCTTTACTGATTGATTTAATCAGGTTGCGAATGTCTAAAAGCTGGTTTGGATCCAGACCGGATGTTGGTTCGTCCAGGATTAATACTTCCGGATTATGAATTAATGCCTGAGCTAAACCGACACGTTGACGGTAACCTTTGGATAGTTGTCCTATCTTTTTATTACGTTCGGCCTGAAGCCCTGTAATCTTAATCATTTCTTCAACACGTTCAGTCGTTTTATTACCGAGGTTGTAAATTCCTGCAGCAAATTCGAGAAATTCCTGAACATACATATCCGGATATAGTGGATTGTTTTCAGGAAGATATCCAATGTTTTTGCGTACATTAATAGATTGATCAACAACATCATATCCGCATACAGAAGCGGTTCCGGATGATTGCGGAATAAAGCAAGTGAGGATTTTCATCAGGGTTGATTTGCCAGCCCCATTCGGACCTAAAAGACCAACAATTTCTCCCGTTTTTACTGAAAAAGATACCTGATCGAGTGCTTTTTGTTCGCCAAAAAGCTTGGTTATATTATTCACTTCTACTGACATGATGTAAGCTTTAAATGTGGGTGTAAAATTACAACGAATAGCTGAATTGCCCAACCTTTCATTTTGAATGAATAAGAGTTTGACGATATTTTTTGATTTGCAATCAAAAAAAACATCAAACCTGATTCTTATATAGAAAACCTGAAAATGGATGTTGATAAATATAATGCGTTAAGATTGATGTTGTTGAACATATATTTGGTAAATAAAGTTAAATTTGCAGCCAAAGAACGAATGTAAAGCGCAACTATGAAATTATCAACAAAATAATGTTGGTAAAACTTGTATGAACCAGAAATTAGTCCTACTTTTGCACTCCCTTTTTGAGAAAGGTATGTTTTATAAAGAAACACAAATTTAAAATGAACACCTTAAGTTACAAAACCGTATCGGCAAACAAAGCAACCGTGAATAAAGAGTGGGTGCTCATTGATGCTGAAAACATGACTTTAGGCCGCTTAGCGTCTGAAGTTGCCAGCATTTTGAGAGGTAAGTACAAAACCAACTACACTCCACACGTTGATTGCGGCGACAATGTTATTATTATTAATTGTGAAAAAGTAAGACTCACAGGAAAAAAACTGACTGACAAAGTGTATACTCGTCATACAGGTTATCCTGGAGGACAGCGCTTTACAACTCCAAAAGAATTTTTGGCAAAGAAGCCTTATGCTATTATCGAAAAAGCAGTTAGAGGGATGTTGCCAAAAAATCGTCTGGGGGATGCTTTATTTAAAAACCTGCATGTTTATGCTGGTTCAACGCATCCGCACGAAGCACAACAGCCAAAACAAATTAATATCAATTCATTAAGATAACATGGAAGTCCTCAATACAACAGGTAGAAGGAAAACAGCCGTTGCCCGCATCTATATGAAGCCAGGTAATGGTACAATTATCGTAAACGGTCGCGATTACAAAGAATATTTTCCGACAGGAACACTGCAGTATATCGTTACTCAGTCTCTTGAAATAGTTAATGTTGCTGGCCAATACGACATCAAAGCAAACCTCGACGGTGGTGGTATCACCGGACAAGCAGAAGCATTACGCTTAGCAATTTCTCGCGCTTTAGTAGAAATTGACGAAGAAAACCGTCCTGCTTTAAAAGCAAAAGGCCTTATGCGTAGAGACCCACGTATGGTTGAACGTAAAAAACCAGGTCGTCCAAAAGCACGTAAAAGATTCCAGTTCAGTAAACGTTAATGGAATCATTTGTTTAGTATCTAAACTGGTAAGACTTCCCTTTTATGTGGAGCTACTTATTAGTTGCTAAATTAAAGAAAGTAAACAATTTAAGAAATTATTACCAATGAGTAGAGTATCTTTTGATCAATTACTGGATGCAGGTGTACACTTTGGTCACCTCAAACGCAAATGGAATCCTAAAATGGCTCCTTATATTTTCATGGAGAAAAATGGAATCCACATTATCGACCTTCACAAAACTGTAGCAAAGGTTGAAGAAGCAGCTTCTGCAATGAAACAAGTTGCTAAATCTGGTAAAAAAATATTATTTGTAGCCACCAAAAAACAGGCAAAAGAAATCGTTGCTGAACAAGTAAAACGCGTAAATATGCCTTACGTTGTTGAACGTTGGCCTGGTGGAATGCTTACCAACTTTGCAACTATTCGCAAAGCTGTTAAGAAAATGACTTCTATCGATAAATTAATGAATGATAAGGCGTTCGAAAGTATCTCAAAAAGGGAACGTCTGCAAATTAGCCGTGAAAGAGCAAAACTGGAAAAGAACTTAGGTAGTATTGCCGATCTTACCCGTCTTCCTTCCGCTATTTTTATAGTTGACATAAACAAAGAACACATTGCGGTGGCTGAAGCTCGTCGCTTAAATATCCCAATTTTTGCAATGGTTGACACCAACACCAATCCTGATGTTGTTGATTTCCCAATCCCTGCAAATGATGATGCTTCAAAATCAATTTCTGTCATTATTGAAGCAATGGCTAATGCCATTGAAGAAGGTTTAGCAGAACGCAAATTCGATAAAGATCGTAAAGCAGCTGACGAAAAAGAAGAAGAAGGTGCTGAAGATGTTGATGGAGGTGAAGATTTTGAACTTCTGATTGACGAAGATGTTGATCTGGTTGACGGGAAAAAAGTTCCTAAAAAAGCTGGTGAAGAAGAAGAAGATTCAAAACGTCCTCGTAAAACAGGTGTAAAAGCAGCTACTACTGCTAAGAAAAAACCTGGTAAAAAATAATTGATACATTAACCATAATACAAAAATAACATGGCAAATATTACTGCAGCCGACGTTAATAAACTCCGTCAAATGACTGGAGCTGGTATGATGGATTGCAAAAAAGCTTTAGTTGAAGCTGATGGCGATTTTGAAGTAGCTATTGATATTCTCCGTAAAAAAGGCCAAAAAGTGGCCAGCAAGCGCGCTGATCGCGATGCAAATGAGGGTATGGTTTATGCAAAAACCACTGCTGACGCTACCTTTGGCGTTGTTGTAATGATTAACTGTGAAACAGATTTCGTTGCCAAAAACGACGACTTCACCCACTTTACAAAAAGTGTTGTAGAAGTTGCTCTGCAAAATAAACCACAAAGTGAAGAAGAACTAAAAGCTTTATCAATTGATGGTCGTTCAATCGAAGATCATATCACCGATATGATTGGTAAAATTGGCGAAAAAATAGATTTAGCTCATTACGAATTCATCAGCGATGCTCATGTAACTGCTTACAATCACCACGGAAACCGTTTAGCTACCCTTGTTGGATTCAACAAAGCCGGGATTAATAACGATGTTTACGCTGACGTAGCTATGCAAGTTGCAGCAATGGCTCCTGTTGCGTTAAATCAAGAATCAGTTTCTGCTGAGGTTATCGAACGCGAATTAGAAATTGCTCGCGATGTTATCCGTCAGGAAGGAAAACCAGAAGAAATGGTTGAAAAAATTGCTCAGGGTAAACTTGCTAAGTTCTTTAAAGAAAGTACTTTGGTAAACCAGGAGTTTATTAAAGATAATAAGAAAACTGTTAGCCAATACTTAACCGATAATGATAAAGACCTCGTTGTTACAGGTTTCAAACGTTTGATGTTAGGTGCATAATTAGCTATTCTTATTCGTAAATATAAAAAAGCAGGTTTTTTTAACCTGCTTTTTTTATTTTTGTAAATCATAAAAGCATTATACAATTGAAATATTGATACTATGAAATACAATCGAGTACTCTTGAAACTCAGTGGAGAATCACTCATGGGAGATCAAAGCTACGGAATAGATCCTGCAATGCTTACTCGCTATGCAAACGATATAAAAGATGCAATTAATGCCGGAGCACAAATTGCTATTGTTATCGGAGGCGGAAATATCTTTCGTGGACTGCAAGGAGCAGCCAAAGGGATGGATCGTGTACAAGGCGATTACATGGGGATGCTGGCAACTGTAATCAATAGCATGGCACTTCAGGCAGAACTCGAAAAAATGAGTCTTGCCACAACGCTATTGTCTGGGTTGGAAATTGACCCGATTTGCGACCACATGAGCCGTCGTAGAGCAATTGAATCGCTCGAAGAAGGGAAGGTGGTGATTATTGCCGGAGGAACCGGAAATCCATTCTTTACTACTGATACGGCCTCTGCATTACGTGCAGTTGAAATTAAAGCTGATGTAATTCTCAAAGGAACCCGTGTGGATGGCATTTATACTGCAGATCCGGAGAAATATCCCGATGCTGTTAGATACCAAACTGTTACATTTGAAGAAGTGTACGAAAAAGGATTGAATATCATGGATTTAACTGCATTTACTCTTTGTAAGGAAAATAAACTTCCGATTATTGTGTTCGACATGAATAGATCGGGTAATCTGAAAAAAGTAGTTGAAGGAGAAAATGTTGGAACATTAGTAACTGTTTAATAGAAATCATTAAATTTGCATAATACATAAAAACTGAAATCCAATGACCGACGAATGCCGTTTATGCCTTGATGAAGCAAGTGAAAGCATGGAACATGCTCTCGCTCACCTTGAAAAAGAATTTCATAAAATTCGTGCAGGAAAAGCTAATCCTCAGATGCTCGAAGGTGTTAGAGTTGACTACTATGGTACTTTAACTCCTATTGATCAGATTTCGAACATCAACACTCCTGATCCAAGACAAATTACCATTCAACCATGGGAAAAAAATCAGCTAGTCCCAATTGAAAAAGCAATTATGGCTGCAAATCTTGGATTTAATCCTCAAAATAACGGTGAACTCATTCGTATTAACGTTCCTCCATTAACGGAAGAAAGACGTAAAGAGTTGGTTAAAAGGGCAAAAGTTGAAGTTGAAGCTGCTAAAGTAGCTGTTCGTAACATTCGTCGTAATGCAAATGAAGAAGCTAAAAAGTTTGAGAAAGATGGCGTTCCTGAAGATGAAATCAAACTTCTGGAAAAAGAAATTCAGGATGTTACCAATAAGTTTATTGACAAGGTGGACAAACTGTTCGATTTGAAAGAAAAAGATATTATGACTGTTTAGAAAGCAATAACCTAAATAAATTTTCCCGACTTTCGGAACTCAATATGACAACTTATTGGATTATAGCTGTCAGACTGAGTTCCGAAAGTCGGGAAAGTCTTTTTGCCAGATGATAGATTTTTTAGGCAGCTTCATGTTTTTTGTACCTGTAATTGAAATATAACGATGAGAAAATTAGCGATACTTCTGTTTCTGATTTCAATATCAGTTTGTGCAGGTTTCGCTCAACGAGTGCAGAACCAGAATTACCAAACTGTTGGGTATATCAACAGCGATGGTAAGGTGCAAAATCAAAATTATCAGACAATTGGGTATATCAACAATGATGGCCGAGTTCAGAATGCAAATTATCAAACGATCGGTTATATCAATAATGATGGTAGAGTACAAAATCAAAACTATCAGACCTTAGGCTACATCGATAAGGATGGTCGTGTTCAGAACGCAAATTATCAAACCATTGGCTATGTAAATAAAGATGGCCGCGTACAAAATCAAAACTATCAAACCATTGGTTATGTTGATCAGATAAAGCCTTTTCACGCAGCAGCGTTTTTCTTTTTCTTCTTTAATTAATTGATTGATAATAAAATGTCAGAATATATTTTGTTTCGTGGCAAAAAAATAGCTTACCAGCAATCAGGTTTCGGCAACGATTTGGTATTGCTTCATGGATTTATGGAGCGCAAAGAAATCTGGAATAATTTTCAGGCTGAACTTTCGGAAAACTATAAAGTTACGCTGATTGACTTGCCTGGTCATGGTGAAAGTGAATGCGTTGCAGAGGAACATACGATGGAACTCCAGTCGCAAGCCATAAAGCAAGTTCTTGATGAACTAAATATCTTAGAATGTGTGATGATTGGCCATTCGATGGGCGGTTACGTTACCTTACATTTTGCCGAAAGTTATGGCTCTATGCTAAAAGGTTTTGGGTTGTTTCATTCGCATGCACTGGCTGATAGCGACGAGGCAAAGCAAAACCGATTGAGAGCCATTGAAATAGTTCGGAAAAATAGAACCGTATTTATTTCAAACTTTATCCCTGATCTGTTTGCTCCTGAAAACCGGGAACGTTTGAAGGATGAAATAAACCTTTTACAGGAAGGGGTTTCGGAAATGAGTGCCGAAGCCATCATTGCATCGCAGTTGGGTATGAGATCCCGTGATTCAAAAGTTGCTGTTTTAGCTGGTTCAAAGGTTCCGGTATTGTTTATTTTTGGGAAACAGGATAGCAGAACGTCTCTCGATAAAATATTGCCACAAACCTTACTTCCAACGTATTCTGTTATTCATATTCTTGATGTCGGTCACATGGGATATCTGGAAGCCTATCTGGAAACACTGGAAGCCGTAAGGTCGTTTACGTCGATGTGTTTTAAGGAAGAAAATTAGTATTGCCATAAAAAAATATTCCAGAATCATTTCGATAATGCCGATGAATCGAAATATTAAACCAACCAGGTTTGAGAAGGTTGGTCTATTTATTTATGCTTTCTGGATTGTATTTTTTTCAATCGGTAATACTACTTCCTGCAAATATCCATTTGCATCAGGCCCCAAATGAAAAATCAAATCCAGAATACTCATGTTGGGTTTAAATCCTAATCGTGGTGAAAATACCTGAAAGTATTCCGGAAAAACCATTCCGAAATCAGGTTTGGCTTTTGGGTGAATAGAGTTCCTGAAATCAAGCAATTCCAAAGTTTTTTTTTCAAAAGAATCAGTTTCAGAAACTGTCTTTTTAAGTTGCAGATGCTTGAGGTTGAGTTTAAGTAGTTTTTGGTTTAACTCCCATAAGGTTTTGGGTGGATTGTCGAAAATAGCCTGATATTCATCACTGTAGTAGATGAAAAAAGGGGTAGAACGATAAGCGGACTCAATAGCTCTCCAGCACTTTTTATTCCAGTCTGTTTTGTTGCAAACAATCATTTCGCTGCTTAAGGTATGATTTCCATGAATCTTTTCCACCGGAATTGTAATGTCCAATGATCCGTTTGCTGAATAAATTACTGCACGGTTACGATAACTTTGTTTTGAGTAGGTCTCAAATTTCTCGAGAAACACCTCGTCGGCCATTTGTAAAATAGAAAAATAGGAGATGGGAGCCAGAAATGCTGTGGAAAAGAGAGCCTTCATAACGTGGTTACAGTTCGGGATTTTCAGGGTACAAAAGTCGGCTAAAAAGCGTACTTTTGCAAAATAACGGAAAAGATTTACAGGAATGAATGCACCTCTCCATGCAATTTCGCCTATTGATGGCAGATACCAAAAAGCTACGGAACCACTTTCAGCATATTTTTCGGAAGCAGCTTTGATAAAATATCGCGTACATGTTGAAATAGAGTATTTTATTGCACTATGTGAAATTCCATTGCCTCAGCTTGAAAGTTTTGATTCTGCGTTGTTTGATTCTCTCCGGAAAATCTACCTTGACTTTTCGGAAGTGGATGCTCTCCGAATCAAAGAGATTGAAAAAACGACCAATCATGATGTGAAAGCTGTTGAGTATTTTATCAAGGAAGCATTTGATCGTCTGAATCTTACCGGGTATAAAGAATTTATTCATTTCGGGCTAACTTCTCAGGATATTAACAATACATCAACACCCATGCTTACTCGCGATGCGGTTAAGGAGATAATGATCCCTCAAATTCGTCAGATAATTACGTTGCTCAATGGTATGGCCGAAGAGTGGGCATCAACACCTTTGCTTGCCCGGACTCATGGTCAGCCAGCTTCTCCTACCATTTTAGGAAAAGAGATAGCAGTGTTTTCGGAACGATTAATCAATCAATTATCTGTGGTTTATCAAATTCCGTTTATGGCAAAATTCGGAGGGGCAACCGGGAATTTTAATGCACACATGGTTGCTTATCCTGAAATAGACTGGGTAAACTTTGGAAACCTTTTTGTTTCTTCAAAACTCGATTTAATCCGCCAGCAAACGACAACTCAAATTGAGCATTATGATAATCTCGCAGCTTTGTTTGATGTTTTCCGCCGCATGAATACTATTCTGATTGATTTTTGCCGTGATATATGGACCTATGTTTCAATGGATTACTTTAAACAAAAGATTAAAGAAGGAGAAGTAGGCTCTTCGGCCATGCCTCATAAAGTAAATCCGATTGATTTTGAAAATGCAGAAGGGAATCTAGGTCTGGCTAATGCAATCTTCACTCATTTAGCTGAAAAGCTTCCTATATCACGTTTGCAAAGAGATTTGACCGATTCTACCGTTACCCGTAATATTGGAGTGCCAATGTCTCATACTTTAATTGCATTAAAATCAATTGAAAAAGGCTTGGGAAAACTCTTGCTGAATAATGATGCCATTGTGCGTGATTTAGAAAACAACTGGGCTGTAGTTGCCGAAGCAATTCAAACCATTCTTCGCAGAGAAGCATTCCCCAATCCTTATGAAACGCTTAAAGCACTTACTCGTACAAATTCAAAAATAACTGCAGAAAGTATTCGTACATTTATAGATGAACTCGATGTGAACGAAACGATAAAAGCAGAATTAAGAGCCATTACACCGTTCACTTATACAGGTGTTTATGGTAAAAAAACAGAATAAAACCTTATTATGCGGAGCCGTTCGTTTATTTTCCGATATCTGAAGCCATTTTCAGGCTTTTTGATTCTGAATATGCTTTTTAGCATACTTTCGGCTTTGTTTTCTGTTTTTTCACTGGTTTCGTTTGCTCCGTTTTTGAGTTTGCTGTTTAAAGATGAGGCATTTACAAAGTCTTCAGGTTCCGCTTCATTGATTTCAGGACTGATGGAGAATATTACACTTTATTTGAAAGAAATTATAGCAACTCAGGGGAAAGGTGCAGCTTTGATTATTTTGGCTGCAAGCATGATTTTGTTCTTTCTACTGAAAAATATTTTCCTCTATCTGGCCACCTGGTTTATGGCTCCTGCTCGTAATGGTGCTGTGAAAAATATCCGCAATGATTTGTATCATAAGATATTGATACTACCGCTGTCTTTTTATAACCATCATAAAAAGGGAGATATTATTTCCCGAATCAGCAGCGATGTGCAGGAAGTAGATGAAGGAATAATGAAGCCAATACAACAGATTGTAATAGACCTGTTTATGTTTACAGTAACGTTTGTGGCTTTGTTTTTCATTAGCATAAAACTTACGCTGTTCGTGATGATACTTTTACCCATTTCAGGGACTATTATTTCACAAGTTACCCGAAAGCTAAAACGTTCTGCTCCCAAAATGCAGCAACGTATGGGCGATTTGATTTCACAAACTGAAGAAACTCTTTCCGGAATCAGAATTATTAAAGCGTTTAACGCGATTGACTTTTCGCGTGAACGGTACGAAAAAAGTAACAACTTGTTTACATGGATTAAAAATGGAGTTTATCGCCGGACTGACCTTGCTTCTCCTTTAAGCGAATTTCTGGGAACGATTGTTGTGGCAATAATATTGGTTTTTGGGGGAAATTTAATCTTAAAACACAATTCAAACTTAACACCAGAACTCTTTATTGCGTTTCTGGTATTGTTTGTGCAAGCCATTAATCCTGTAAAAAATCTGGCATCAGCCTATTCCAGCATTCAAAAAGGGAAAGCATCCAGTGGAAGGATTAAACAGCTACTCACTGCAGAAGAAGTAATTACAGAAAAAGAAAATGCACTTCGAAAATATTCATTTGACCATTCTATTGAGTTCAGAAATTTAAGTTTCTCGTATGAACATGAATCGGTGTTGAGGAATATTAATCTGGAAATTCCGAAAGGAAAATCTGTTGCAATTGTAGGGGCGTCTGGTGCCGGAAAGTCAACGATGGTAGATCTGATTCCCCGTTTCTACGATTGTACCGAAGGTGAACTCTGTATTGATTCAGTTTCGGTAAAAGAGTATGTGATTTCGGACGTAAGAGCTCTTACAGGTTTTGTTTCGCAGGATACGATTTTGTTTAATGATACGGTTTTCAACAATATTGCGTTTGGACTGGAAAACGTTTCGGAAGCTGAAATTATAGAAGCTGCACGTATTGCAAATGCCCATGAGTTTATTGTAAATCTGAAAGAGGGCTATCAAACCATGATAGGGGATCGTGGGAACAAACTTTCGGGTGGTCAGCGTCAACGGTTGAGTATTGCCCGTGCTGTTTTAAGAAATCCACCTATTCTGATTCTTGATGAAGCTACTTCAGCCCTGGATACTGAATCGGAACGACTGGTACAGGATGCATTGGAGAAGATTATGGAAAATCGCACAACTATTGCAATCGCTCATCGTCTTACTACCATCCGCAATATGGACGAGATTATCGTGATGGATAAAGGAGAAATTGTGGAACGCGGTGCCCACAAATTCTTATACGAAGCCAATGGAATTTACCGTAAACTTTGTGATATGCAGAGTATTGCATAGATTTATAGAGTGCTTAACTTCTACTCCTGGATTCTATAACCATCTTTTTCGTTTAAAGTAAACGATAAAGAATATAGCTACAAAAAACATCAGTCCTATCAGGAACCAAAAAGAAAGAGGATGTTCCGCAAAGGGAAGACGGATGTTCATCCCGTAAAATCCTGTAATAAAGGTAAGTGGTAGTAAAAGTGTAGAAATAAAGGTAAGTACCTTCATGATTTCGTTGATACGGTTAGTCTGCAATGAGTCAAAGGTTTTGCTTAATCCTTCAATCAATTCAGCATAGTCTTCCACCATGTCCCACATCTTTTGGTAATAGTCCAGAATATTGCCCCAGTATTCTTCCATATCGTCAGCATAGCCTTTGATTTCGCCCGATTCAAACTTATGGAATAAGCGGAGCTGAGGTTTAAAGATAGTGTTGATAAGAATAATGTTTTTACGGGTAACCGAAATCTGTTCGATGGTCTTTTCGGCTTTTTTACTGAATAATTGCTGATTGATGAGCTCAACTTCGCCGCCTATGCGTAAAAGTAGTGAGTAGGTTTCAACCATTAAGCGATCAAGAATTGTGTAAAGAAGAGCATCGCTGGTTTCTTCAAAAAGCTCTTCGGAACGGTTAGGTGTTTCTTTGTAGGAATTAAACAGATTTTTGATAACCCAGTGTGACTTTCCGATGGTAATAATATAATCTTTTCCCCAGAAAATCTTTACCTCTTTGGTTCGTAGAAACTTATTGGCTTTGTCAAAGTATGGAAAGTGCAGAATTAAAAAATAATAGTCGTCGTAAATATCAATCTTTGGGCGCTGATTTATACTTCTACAGTCTTCAATATCAAGCGGGTGGAATTGAAAATGGTCGCGTAAGTGAATAAGGTCTTCTTCCGAAGGATTTAAAATATGGTGCCATTTCAATGACCCGAAGGTGATGGTATCAATCATAATCAGCCTCCTTTAAGTTGTTAGATTTTTAATCGAGCTTCTACATTCCTGTTGTGTTTTCCCAAACGTGCAAATGTACGTATAAAGCATGAAAGAGAGGGTATGTATTTCTACAAGATTTACCATCTTCAATAAATAAAAATAGCTAACTTTGCTTGAACAGTTTTGTTTGCTTATCTGATGCATAATCAGTTTGAAAGACCTGTTGCATCGAATAAATATTGATGGTTAAACAATTTTAAATAGAATACTCATGTCAGAAAAAATTCTTGATCATGTAAAACCAGGTGTAGCAACTGGTGATGATGTACAAAAGATTTTTGCAATTGCGCGAAAAAACAAATTTGCGATTCCTGCTGTAAATGTTGTTGGAACCAATTCGGTTAATGCTGTAATGGAAGCAGCAAAAGTGGTGAATTCACCCGTAATTGTTCAGTTTTCGAATGGTGGAGGCATTTTCTATGGTGGTAAAGCACTTAAGAATGAAAATGAAAAAGCTGCAATTGCGGGTACTGTTTCTGGCGCAATGCATATTCATCAGATGGCTGAATTTTATGGCGTACCTGTAATTATTCACACAGATCATGCTGCACGGAAACTTCTTCCCTGGATTGATGGGTTGTTAGATGCCGGCGAAAAATTCTTTAAAGAACACGGGAAACCATTGTTCAGCTCGCACATGCTCGATTTATCAGAAGAATCACTCGAAGAAAATATTGCAACCTGCAAAAAATACTTCGAACGTATGAGTAAAATGGGAATGACCCTTGAAGTAGAACTGGGTATTACCGGTGGTGAAGAAGATGGCGTTGATAATACACACGTTGACAATGCCCGTTTATATACGCAACCGGAAGACGTTGCCTATGCTTATGAAGAACTGAGTAAAATCAGCCATCGTTTTACCATCGCGGCTTCTTTTGGAAATGTTCATGGAGTGTATAAACCAGGCAATGTTCGTCTGGAACCGATTATCCTGCACAATTCGCAAGAATACATTCAGAAAAAACACAATACAGAAGCAAATCCGGTAAACTTTGTTTTTCATGGAGGTTCAGGTTCCGAACAGGCTAAAATTCGCGAAGCGATTGAGTATGGTGTGATTAAAATGAATATTGATACCGATACGCAATGGGCATATTGGGAAGGTGTAATGGGTTATTACAAGGCAAAAGAAGCCTATTTGCAAGCTCAGATTGGAAACCCGGAAGGGGAAGATAAACCCAATAAGAAATACTATGATCCACGTGCGTGGTTACGCGAAGGCGAAAAGACAGTGGTAGAACGCTTGAAAATTGCCTTTGAAGACCTTAACTGCATTGGCAGAAACTAAATTTATAAATCTGTAAACAGAAAAAGGAAAAGCCGTCTTTATGATGACTTTTCCTTTTTTACAGAATCTTTTGTAAATCAAGAATTTATTGCTTTATTACATAAATCTTTTGCATAATTATTTTCTGGTTGTTTTTAAGCTCAACAAAATAAATACCTGTCTGGATTTTGCTCATCACAATACTATTGTATTGATTATTTAATGCGCTGTTTTGGATTAATGCTCCTTTAGAATCATAAATACGAACCCAAGCCTGTTGAGGTTTTTCATTTAAATTGAGGATAAGTCTGTTGGTTTGAGAATCAAAATAGGCTCTTCCAACGGGAATAGAGTTTTCTGAATCTTCAATTCCAACGGTGCTTTTAACAGAATCAATCGTATTTACAACTGTATTTGTTTCAACATACGGATTATTATCGAAATAGATAAATGCTCTGTTCGAAATTTGAGTACCTACCGGCAAATAACCAACAGGTTTTACTGCGAAAGCAAAATATCCCTGACTTCCCTGCATATTATCACCTGAATCAGGCAGGTAAATTGGATCGAAATTGAATTTTAGGATATTTCCCGGAAGTTTTTCAATATCTACCTGATGCTTGCTTCCTTTAAATTCAACGGTGTTGATGTCGAGATTCGCATCCAGAGTATCAATAACCACTACTTTATATGCCGGAGCATTTCCTGTATTCTGAAAACGAACATAATAGTTCAATTTGGTCATATTCAAAATAGATCCCATAGGATTAACCTGAATATCATTCGGGTCAAAGGACGAACGAACAGCCACTTTGATTGAGTCAACGTTATTATTTAAAACTATTTCTGGTGAATCGGAAATCACTTTCACGAAAAAACGAACAGTATCATTTAATACTAATTGAGGCGAATGAGTAAACTCAAGGTAATAGGTTTTGCTTATAAAAGGTTGTAAGTTAGAATATCCAAAGGTTATTGTGTCAAAAGCAGGCGTTTGTGAGATACTTATCGGAGAAATTCCGTGATAACCCCAATTGCATGTTGCCCCATGAGGATATGCAAGCTTAATTATCCCATTATTGGGGGAGCAACTCAACCCATTCAACACAAAGCTAATATTGCTTCTGCTATTAATAGAAGCTGCGACAGCATAGTTAAAATCAATAGAATTATCAATATTATTGGCATTGCAGGTAATCCCAAAATCCATAGGGTTGGTTGATGTTGTTACATCTGCAAAAGAATATTCCCCGGAAGCGGGACAATGTGTAATAAATGAATTATTCCAGAAATACTTAATTTTCCATAAATCCGTGCCATTAAATCCTGCAGGAATATAGCTAAACCAGCGATTGTAACCAGGATAGTTGTAAATCATTGTGTTGTTTATCAAATGGTTGTTGTAGTAGATTGATATTTGTCCACCGATGCCCAATTCTCCTGCGTCTTTAATACAATTATTGTTTTGATCTGCATAACCTTGCCCATATATAGAATCGCAATGAGTACCGATGATTTTATAATAGTCTATCTTAATGGTATCAATAAGTCCTGAAACTCTTAATTTACCACTCATTATCAAAGCGTAAATTCCAGGAAACTGGTAAAGATGAGTGTCATTATAACAACCAAAATAAGCTGTTCCCTGGTTGGCTTGAATAGGAATAAAAGAAACCAGACTATCGCCATCTCCCCAAAAGATTTTATAATCTAATGTGTCGTGTACAAACGAAACATTTGTTGCTGTTCCCCAAAACATTGGTCTTGAGGTATAAGGTGCTGTAATACAGGGATAACTGTAAGAGGAGTCAGCAAAGGTTGTTATTTTCAAGACAGGATTCTGTGCATTTGCCTTTGAGAAAAGCATTGCAAGAAGCATTGTAAAAAGTACGACTGATTTTTTCATAATTTTTTTATTTAAGAGATTTATACTGGCATTCCAGCTAAACTAAATGAATTTTTTCTTCCTTTTTTTATTTTTTGTCTGATACACAATTAGCTACTGTTTTTTATTGTGTCTGCGTTTTTTGTAAATAGACTCAGATTTTGATTAAAGAGATTTCTTATAACAAAAAGGTTGGTTGTAGAATTCAATAAAAGTGTTTGTGTAAATCAATCGAAAACAAAAAGCGGCTGTTTGAAAAGCCTCTTATCTGGTAAAAAAACATCGACTCCGCTAAGTCTGACAACTTTAATTCAATAAGTTGTCAGACTTAGCGGAGTCGAAATATTTTAAGGTTGCAGCTTTTCAAACAGCCGCTTTCATATTATAAAAGCATTTAGAATCTTACATTCCAGCCGCTTGATTAGCAGTGATAGCAACCAGATTCACGATGTCGTCAACAGAGCAACCACGTGAAAGGTCGTTAATTGGAGCAGCCATACCCTGAAGTACAGGGCCAACAGCTTCGGCTCCAGCCATACGTTGAACCAGTTTGTAGGAAATGTTTCCAACTTCCAGAGTCGGGAAAACCAATACGTTCGCTTTTCCTGCAATTTCACTGCCCGGGGCTTTGCTATTTCCTACCGAAGGAATGATAGCTGCATCAGCCTGAAGTTCACCATCAATTTTCAAAGATGGATCCATCTCTTTTGCTATGCGGGTAGCACTTACTACTTTATCAACCATTTCGTGTTTTGCACTTCCTTTAGTTGAAAAACTGAGCATCGCCACACGCGGATCTAATCCGGCAATAGCTTTTGCTGTTTTGGCAGTTACAACTGCAATTTCGGCCAGTTCTTTATCTGTTGGATTTGGATGAACTGCACAATCGGCGAAAACCATGATGCCATTGTCACCCCATTTTTTGTCTTCAAAAAGCATAATAAATGCACCTGATACAACGCTGATTCCGGGTAGTGTTTTTACTACCTGAAATGCGGGGCGGAGAACGTTTCCGGTTGCATTTTGAGCTCCGGCAACTTCGCCATCAGCATCGCCATTTTTAATCAGAAGCGTTGCCAGATATAAAGGATCTTCGGTCAAAGCAATTGCTTGTTCCATGCTTAACCCTTTGCTTTTGCGGATTTCGAAGAGCATATTTGCATAATACTCTTTCTTTGCATGAGTTTTAGGATCAATAATCTGGGCTTTGTTGATGTTTTTCAGTCCAAACTGAGTTGCCAGATTTTTAATTTCAGCTTCGTTACCAAGAAGAATAATGCGAGCCAGACCTTCTTCAATGATAATGTCGGCAGCTTTGAGGGTACGCTCTTCGGTGCCTTCGGGCAACACAATACATTTGTTGTGTTTCTTCGCGTTTTCGCGAATGAGTTTTATGAATTCCATGAAAATATGTGTATTAAAGGTTAAAGATGACAGATAAAGGTGACGGGTTGAAGGTCACGTCATTTTGTCACTATTTAACTGCAATTGTTTCAATTTCAACCAGAACACCTAACGGGAGTTTGGTAACAGCATAAGCAGCACGGGCAGGAGCATCAACGGTATAATAGCTTCCATAAATTTCATTCATGGCCGCAAAATTTTCCATATCACTCAATAAACAGGTCGATTTTACAACGTTTTCGAAACTATAACCTGCTTCTTTTAGAATAGCTTCAATATTTTTCATTACCTGAATGGTTTGTTCTTTAATTCCTCCTTCTACCACTTTCCCGATAGCCGGGTCAATAGGAATCTGACCGCTGATAAATAACATTCCGTTTGCTTCAATTGCCTGACTGTAAGGGCCAATAGCTTTAGGAGCATTTGCGCTGGTAATTACTTTTTTCATTACTTTGTTTTTGTTTGCAAAGCTAATTTTTTTGCTTGAGAATTACTGGATTATTTAATGCAGATTTGCCTTAATCGCATAGAATTTGTGCACTTTTAATAAAAGGAATATCACCTAAATTGTTCATCGCGTTAATTAGCCAAACTCCTTCAAAATATTTCAGGTCGTTAAGTCCTATTTTCTCTTCCTGAATCAATCCTGAATCGAGTAATTCCTGACGTTTAGTGCCTTTTAGAAGTGGGTTGGCTGGTGTGAAAAGTTTGTTTTCTCTCTGAAATACAATGTTGTAAATAGAGCCATCGGCAAACAATCCATTTTGAATGATCAAAATATCATCAGCATCACCTTTTAACGCATAAAGATCATTGAGTCTATCACGATCTTCATACTTGTACATATAGTTTATTTCGTTTGAGGTAATAGCTTTTAATTGGGAGATTTTCCGGGTTTGATAAGGTTGAAAGGACACTTTGAGAATGGGATTTCCATCTTCAGATTTTCCATAAATCACCCTGCACTTCCATAAATGATTCAGATTATAAGCAGAACTTCTGAACGTATCGAATTGAGACTTTACGTTTGTACATTGAGCAATATCTAACACGTTATGTTCATTGAATAAATCAGATCTGGTTTTATTAAAACGTTGATTATGATATTCAATATTTCGAAACTGCCCGTTTTCAATAGCTATGGTCTCAATCAAATGGCACATAAACTTTGTCAATTAATTCCTGGTATTCTTTTTCGGCATTACTGTTAACGGTTATGCCACCGCCACTTTTGTAGATGAGGTTATTACCGGATTTTTCTATAAACCGAATCATTACAGTACTGTCAAAAGAATTTCCGTCGTACAAGCCTGCAACCCCTGTGTAATATCCTCTTTCGTACCGTTCCGATTCGAGAATGATTTCCACTGTTTTCTTTTTAGGAGCACCACTTACCGAACCTGCCGGAAGTAATGAAAGTAAAATATCTCCAATATGTTGATGATAGTCTAATCCAAGAACACCCGAAATTTCGGAACTCACCTGTAGTAAATCTTTATTTCGGGTTTTCAGATAATCAATATAACGAAAACGACCTACCCTTACTTGTTTCGCAACCTTACTCAAATCGTTCCGAATCAGGTCAACAATAGTATTATGTTCTGCCATCTCTTTTGAATCGGCAAGAATTTTATGTTCAGCATCAGGAATGGAAGCATCAATTGTGCCTTTCATTGGAAACGAACGGATAATACCTGCTTCATCGATGGTAATAAAGGTTTCTGGAGAGAAAAAAACAAATTCATCCGGAACCAATAGCTTATAACGAGCTGTTGACTGGCAATAAATTTCTTCCAATGTCAGATTTGTACTGATTTGGGTAGGCTGTGTATAGTTTGTAAGAAATGAATTGCCATAGCGTAAGTGATTCATTACGCAATCAAATCCTGTTTTATAATGCTCGCTTGAAACAGGAATTCGATTAAATATGCTATTTGCGGTAAACTCTGATTTAGGGTAAAGATTGGATTTTCCCCTAAAGTCATAATAAACCAGAATTGGTTCATCCAGCAAAAACACCAATGGTTTCTGCATCAAGAAGTCGAAAACAAACAAAAAAGGAGTTTGGTTTCGTCCATAGTCGTTGAGTTTTAAACGTACGGAGTCTGTCAAATTCATAATTTGCAAAAGTAATTCATTTCTTACTGGGATGAAAAGTATTAGCTTTGCAGCCTATTAAAATTCAAATGCAAAACGTTCTTCTGATCGATAATTACGATTCATTTACATACAATCTGGTTCAGGTACTGGAAGAAACAGGATTGTGTAGGGTTGCCGTAAAATTAAATGACAAGGTGAGTATTGAAGAAGCATCCGGTTATGACAAAATAGTACTTTCGCCAGGGCCTGGTTTGCCTCATGAAGCCGGAAATATAATGCCGATTATCCAGCATTTAGGCTCCGGGATTCCAATCCTGGGGATATGTTTGGGACATCAGGCAATTGCCGAAGTATATGGGGCAAAGCTTTACATGTTGGATAAAATAATACATGGTGAAGCATACGCAGTGCAGTATAATCAAAATGATTGTGAGTTGTTTAAAGGTGTTGACAATCCATTTATGGCTGGTCGGTATCATTCATGGAGCGTTTCTTCTTTTCATTTTCCTGAAGACCTTCTGGTGACCGCATTAGATTCAGAAAACCATATTATGGCTTTGAAACATAAAAAGTATCCGATAAGAGGAGTTCAGTTTCATCCAGAATCTATTATGACGCCACAAGGATGTTTAATGATTCAGAACTGGGTGAGGATATAAAATAATGAGGCTGTCTAAAAAGTTGGGAAAGTCTTTTTGCCAGATGAGAGATCTTTTGAACAGCCTCGTTATACGTTAATAAAGATATAAATGGTTAAATAACTAATAATTACCGTTAAATTTGTTGTATATTCGCATAAGGCTATTTATGCCAAAAATAAATATGAAGATAATTACCAAGAGAAGAGTTTTTGTTTTTTCACTTTTGCTGATGACCCTTATTTTTAACGCTTGTCAGCAAGAGGAGTTTTATGAGCCGTTTCCTATTAATGTAAATAATATGGAAGCATTAAGGGTTTCGTCATCATTTAATTGGAAAACGGAAGTATCTATTGGATTTTATTTTTCAATTACCGCAGCTGCTTATCAGGGAATGATGCATAAAATATCCATATACAATGGCAATCCCTTTATTGATGGACAGCTTCTTGTATCAGGATCGCTATCAAGCGTCCAGCCCTTTAAAGGAAGTTTACAAATACCCTCTTGGGTAAAGAAGTTATATGTAATAAATGAAGCACCTAGTGGAGTTAAGGAATTAATTGCTCTTGATGTTTTACCCAATGGAATTTCGCATGTGTTTGATGTTTCTTCAGTAAAAACAAAATCGAGCCCTAAAAGTCCGGACTGTACATCAGGTTGTGATCAAACAATTACTACGAATGGAGTCATCACGGTATCAAGTAATAAAACCTATTGCGTTCCGGGAAACTTTACGGGATCAGCAACATACAGTAGTAGTGGAGGAAAACTTCGTATTTGTGGTGTTGCTCAGTTTACAAGTATATCAATGGGCTCAAAATCTATGTTGGAGGTTTCTTCAGGTGCAAAATTAAATGTTCAAAACCTCCAAATGAAAGGTGATGCCACAGTAATTTTTTATGAAAATTCAGAAATCACTGTTTCTACTCTAAAAATGGATCAATCTGGTACAAGCATCATTAATTATTCAACGCTTTTTACGATAAACACAGGAACAATATTTCGGGGTTCTGTTGATAATTATGGTGTTATGAAAATTAATGGTTCTGTAAATGTAAACGGAATATTCACAAACTTCAATGAAACGGATGTTTCATCAACTCTGGATGTTAATGAAGAATTTGGGAATTATGGGTCACTCAACGTGGCCGGAAATATTGCGTTGAATAGCCAATCGCTATTTACCAATGAATGTAAGATTACTTGTGGCGAAGATTTTTCGCAAAATAATTCCACTCTTATACTTAACAATGGATATCTGTATTGTGGACAAACATTTCAAGTGAATGGAAATACTTCAACAACTCTGAAAAACAGTTCTATGATATCCGCAAGTGATATTGTATTGAATGCAACAATACTTGGGCAGGGAAGCCGAAATACATTGAAGTCATCGGGATATGCCCGAATAAATGGCACCGGAAAATATGTAAATGGCTCAATAGAATGGGCAGATAATAATGGAGTGTTGAACAATGGTTCTCTTTCAAACTTTATCAATGGTGCAACATTCAAAAGTTTTACGAATGCAACAAACGTGATCCCTACAAGTGCATGTAATCCTGAGGGAATAGGAACTCCACAGATTATTGATAGTGATGGAGATGGAATAGCTGATAATATTGACATGTATCCCACTGATGCAACAAGAGCCTACAATAACTGGTATCCATCACAAAACGCATGGGGAACTCTGGCATATGAAGATTTGTGGCCTACAAAAGGAGACTTTGACTTTAATGATATGGTAATTGCCTATAAGGTTAAAATAATAACGAATGCACAAAATAAAGTAGTTGAATTACAGCCCCGATTTTATATCAAGGCAATTGGTGCAACAATTCAAAGCGGATTTGGAATACAATTCGATAATTTAAATCCATCAGATATTTCTTCGATAAATGGATACCAGATAAGTGGAAGCACAATAAATCTTGCTGCAAATGGCACGGAAATTGGAAATTCAAAGGCTGTTGCAATCGTTTTTGATTCACCGGAAACGTCCATAAACAGAGTTAGTTCATCCCCGTTTTTTAATACATTATCAGGCGAACCGAAAGGTACTTCTGACACCGTTTCTCTTTCAATTGTATTTGCAAATCCGCTTGCATCCGCTACATTGGGTCAGGCTCCTTATAATCCATTTATTTTCAGATCAAATGAAAGAGGGCACGAGGTTCACTTGCCCAATTATCAACCAACGTCCAAGGTCAATTTATCCTTGTTTAATACACATCAGGATGCGTCAAACATTTCTCAGGGAAAATATTATAAGACCATTAATAACCTGCCTTGGGCATTAAATATTGTGGATCAGTTTGATTATCCTGCAGAAAGAAATGACATAATTAAGTGTTATTTTAATTTTGATGACTGGGCTCAGTCAGATGGTGTAAATGCCTCAGACTGGTATAAGAATATTCCGGGATATAGAAATTCATCCAGAATTTATTAGTTTCAGTTTCTTAACGAAGAGAAGTCTGGATCTTTAGTCCTCTTTAGCGTATTACTGGCGAGTATGAATTCCATTATGGGACATTTTGATATTATTCAGATGAATTTATTTTGGTGATTAAATATTTTCAAATATACTGCTAAGTGCAGATATTGTGATTGTTATGAGTGATAATACTGTATGTGGGTAATGCTTTTCTATTATCAAAGTTAGTTTGGCGTTATAGTTGCGAGTGTAAGAAAAAATACTCAATATGAAAAAATTCATCAACCTCGGAGTGATATTGTTAATAACTTTTCTGGCTTCATGTCAAAAAGACGATTTGAGTGAGCCGGAAACCAACAATGTCAAAAGTATGAATGAGTTGAAAGTACCTCAATCATTCAACTGGAAAACTGAAAAAGATGTAAGCTTTAATTTAAAGATAGCTTACGATGCCTATCAAGGTGCAACACATAAAGTTTCCATCTATAATGGGAATCCTTTTACAGACGGCCAATTAATCCAGGCTGGCTCTGTTAGTGTCAGTCAAGGTTATACCGGAACTTTGAGAATTCCTTCCTATCTGAATAAGATTTATGTATTAAATGAAACACCGAAAGGAATGAAAGAGCTTGTTGCGTTAGATGTTAACGGAAATACTCTATCATATACCTTTGAAACAAAAGCTAAATCGGCAAAAAGTGTAGCAAGCGGACCAACAAGTCCTGATTGTAATACAGGTTGCGATGTAACGGTTTCTAATAATGGCTATTTCTCAATTAATGGAAATAAAACCTATTGTATTTCATCCACAAACTTTAATGGTTCTGTTCAGTTTGAACATTGGAATAATGGTGGAAAATTAAGAATTTGTGGCAATGCAACATTCACAAGTATTGACATGGGAAATAACTCTACGCTAGAAGTTGCTTCCGGAGCTACATTAAATGCACAAAGTATTCAAATGAATGGGAATGCTAAACTCATATTCTATGACAATGCACATGTAAGCATTTCTAGTCTCAACATGAACCAAGCTGATACGAAACTTGACAACTATAGTTTACATATTGCCATTGGCAACGGAATAAATGTTGGTGGTACTGTAAATAATTATGGTACTATGGCAGTAAATGGCTTTGCTCATTTTAATGGCAATAATGGAAGTTTGTACAATTATGGGACATTTACTTCTTCTGACAATCTGGAAATAAACAACAAACTTGAAAACAGTGGATCTATCATTGTTACAGGCAACATACACTTAAATAGTCAGGCCAATGTTCTTAATTATTGTAAAATGTCTTGTACAAATGATTTCGAACAAAATAACTCAACACTTATCGTGGACAATGGGTATATTTATGCTGGGGAAAAAGCTCAGTTTAATGGAAATACAACTACAATTATCAAGAATGGCTCAATGATTTCATCCAAAGATGTAATTCTTAATGCAGGGATTCTTGGTCAGGGATCAACAAATACATTAAAATCATCTCGTGAAGCCAGAATAAACGGCCTTGTAAATGTCAATGGAACAATAGAATGGGCTGATAATAATGGTGTATTAGATAATGGAAGTTCATCTAACTTTATTAATGGTGCAACATTCAAAAGTTTTGCCAATGCATCAAATGTAATTTCAACCAGCTCATGTAATCCTGAAGGAATTGGAAGTACTCAAACAATTGGTGATACAGATGGTGATGGCGTTCCTAACAATCTTGATGAGTACCCGAATGACCCTGCAAGGGCCTATAATAACTATTTCCCGTCACAAAATACATGGGGAACCTTGGCTTACGAAGACTTATGGCCGAAAAAAGGTGATTACGACTTCAATGATATGGTAATTCGTTACAATGTTAAAACGGTTACCAATGCTCAAAATAAAGTTGTAGAAATCCAGCCACGATTGGTCGTAAAAGCAGTAGGAGCTACAATTCAAAGTGGATTTGCATTCCAATTTGACAATTTGCTTATCTCAGACATTGCTTCTGTAACTGGAAATTTAAGCTCAATTGCAGCTAATGGAAATGGCACAGAATCAGGAACCAACAAAGCAGTAATCATTGCATTTGATAAAGCTGATCAGGTTATTCACAGAGTTGGAGGGTCTGCTTACTTTAATACTTTAAAAGGCAATCCAGTAGGGACTTCTGATACGGTTAAGATGCGTATAATATTCTCTAATCCTCTTGCCACATCCACACTTGGTTCCGCTCCGTTCAATCCTTTTATCTTCAGAACGAATGAAAGAGGACATGAAGTTCACCTTCCAAATTATATTCCTACTTCAAAAGCAGAATTAAGCTTATTTGGCACAATGGATGATGGTTCGATTGTTGCACAGGGTAAGTATTACAAAACGTCTGATAACTTGCCATGGGCTATCAATATTAACGAAACGTTTGAATACCCAATTGAATTTAAAGATATTACTCAGGCATATTTGAAATTTGCAGCTTGGGCGCAATCAGGAGGGAGCTCATTCCCGGACTGGTATAAAAATCTATCAGGATATAGAAACCAGGGACTAATCTATTAATACTCTTCATTCATGAAAAAAGCCGGTGTTTGCCGGCTTTTTCATTTTACTATCTTCTGTCTCTGTAGTCATTTTTCTTTTCATATTTCAAACTTTCTCTCAGCATATTTGCTTTAACTCTGATCGTAAAATTCCAACTGGATCTATAACCAAAAGGAATCCAGTTAAACAGCATTTCCCAGCAATGTAAATCACGGTAAATATCTAAAGAAGTATATGTAAATTCTCCTGTTTCAAAATCGTAACCTGAACGAACACCAACTTTCCATTTGGGTGTTACATTCATATCAAATGACATTCCAAGGGATTGAACGTAAGTTTTCTTATAGTTGAACAGGCTTGCAATACGACTACTTGTGTAACGATAGTTGTAATTTACAGAGAAATTCCAGGGAATCGAAAAATCTACCTGTTGTCCGAGTACTTCATTAATTCCATAATAATCATATCCTGAAGGCAATGATAATGGGTTTGACGTTGTTTTTCCCTTTGAATTTAAACTCCAGCTTATATCAAATGTCCATGTTGTATTGTCCAAGCGTAAGAAACGTTTGTTTTTAGTCCACTCAAATTGGTTGATCCTTTGTCCGTTGGGTAAAATCACATACGGATCCCAAATACTGCTGTAAGAAACTGCAATTTTCTTAAATAATGTAGTTCTTGCATATAACGAAATAGGAGACCAGTTAAGTGAATCTGCTGCCAAATTATAAGCTGTTGAAAGAGAAAAACTTTCAATCAACACAATTTTGGTAGTTCCGGTTACTGTGTCTTTTTTCGAACGAACTTTCATTTCCAGATTATTGCCTAAGGAAAATCCAATCGAGCCATATTTTTGCGAAGGTGGTGACCCATAGATCCCTTCTTCAAAAATCGAATAAGGAACCTCTTTTCCGTACTTATCGGTATAGGTTTTATAATATCCCCAGAATTTTTTAGAAAAGTCAGGCCTGTAACTAAATGAAACAGATGGATTTAATACATGGCGTATGGCTACAATTGGTCCTCTCTTAAATTGAACTATTCCGTACATGCGGGTTGAAGCTGAAGCATTGAACGAGAAATCGCGTGCTGCTACAAAACGGTTTGATTTTGTAACTTCCAGATATGGCAAAATTGTATCAGTACCTTGGTATGTTGTATCTGAAATCCATTTCTTTTCAACGGTTTGCGTGTACCACCGTTCTGTATAATTTATTGAATTCGAAATGTTAATGAATTTGAAGATGTTAAAGGAGCTGTTAATTGGAATGGAGTGAACCATGCCATTTTTCATATTTTTGAACGTTTTTCTATCCAATAATGCTGAGTCATTTGTATTTAATTGATTATCTGCTCTTAAAGAGTAATTTAAGTTTATATTTTCATACCATTTTGTCTTTCCGACTTGTTTTTTATGCTTCAATGGATAATAACGCTGTGTTGAATTCAAGGTAATACTCGGCAAATTGATATTCATGTCACCAGTATTAATGTTGTAAGTTTGACTGAAATCCATACTCATACTAAATCGATCCCACAAATTTGCAGTATAATTAATACTCGATTGTGTGGTGTTGGTAAAGTAACTATTCGCATTGAGCGAATACTTGTATGAATTTGAGCTCACCAGATTAACATTGGCTGATAATCGATGATTAGGGTGTGCTTTTGGATCTTGAATGTGTACCCATTGGATTGTGAAATCGCGACTTTTTTCGAAATCAGGATCTCCCTGTTCCCCATATCTGTTAAGTGAATATGAAAGGTTTATTGATCCGTTATATTTGTATCGTTTTGCATAATTTGAAAGACCCCTTATTGCCCAACTTCCTCTGGAATAAATATCTCCGGTAAGTTTCAGATTTAGTTTGTCGCTGAATGCAAAAAAATACCCTCCCTCTTTGAAGAAAAACCCACGACGGGGAGCACTACCCGGATTGGGAATAATTATACCGGATGATTGCCCTTTTTTATTGGGAAAAAATCCAAAGGGGATAAATAATGGGGTTGGAACATCTGCAATGTAGATCATAGCAGGTCCGGTGACAATTTTGTCATTTGGAATCATCTTGGCACGGTTAAAGCGAATGTCAAAATGGGGGTGATCATCATCACAGGTTGTAAATTTCCCATGTCTGATATATGTTACATCATTCTCCATTTTTTTAACACGTTCACCATGTATATAAGCCTCTCCTTCCTGCGTTTTTAAGGTAGTGATAACTCCTTTTTTGGTGTCAAAATTATAGTAAAGTTCTTCCGATTTAAAGGTTGTTCCGTCATCGTTAAATTCGGGTTTTTCGACAATCCGTCCATTGGTATCCTTTATACCACAGGCGCGAAGCTCACGTTTGTCAAACTCAACTTCAATTTGTCCCGATTTTAAATCAATCTTTTGATATTTGATTTCACCTTTCCGATAGAGGTACACTTTTTTGGCAATCATATCAAAACGTACAGAATCAGTAGCACTGTAATCAATTCTGCTTTCAATCACTTTGCTGTTTTTCTTTAAGTTCAGAGAGTCTGCTGATGTTGTGTCTGTTTTAAGACTAAGTTTTGAAGTGTCGTTAATAATTTGATTCTGAGAAAAAAGAGAGGTATTGGAAAATGAAAATAACGCCCAGATGCAAATAAGCCTGAGACAATATTTAAAGCTTTGGTTAAAAAAATGAAATGAATGAGGTTTCAAAGAAAGCTTTGTATTATTTTTGTATTGAGTATTTTCAAGGGCAAAATTAACCCAATCTTACGTAACTTAAAATATAAAAATTGTGAAAACGAAACTCATCCTCACTGCCTTGATTATTTTACTTGGAATAATCACAGAATCAGCGTTTTCAAACAAGCCAGGAAAGCTTACGAAAGTGGTGATTGATGCCGGACACGGAGGGAAAGACCCTGGTGCAATTGGCGGCAATTCCAAAGAAAAAGATGTTGCACTAAGCATTGCACTTAAAGTGGGCAAGCTCATCGAAGATAATTTTAGCGATGTAAAAGTAATTTATACCCGTAAAACAGATGTTTTTGTAGAACTATACAATCGCGCAAAAGTTGCCAATGAAAATCATGCAGACCTCTTTATATCTATACATTGCAATGCCAATAAAAACAAAAATGCTTATGGAACAGAAACCTTTGTAATGGGATTGCATAAATCGCAGGCAAATCTTGAAGTTGCCAAGAAAGAGAATTCTGCCGTTTTACTCGAAACAGATTATACCCGTAAATATGATGGTTTTGATCCTAATTCGCCTGAAGCAAACATTATTTTTTCGCTCTTTCAAAACGCATATCTCGATCAAAGTCTTGATTTAGCCGGAAAAGTTCAGCAGAATTTCACTGATAAGCTTAATACGATTGATCGTGGTGTAAAGCAGGCTGGTCTTTTGGTTCTTTATAAAACCTATATGCCCGGTGTATTAGTTGAAACAGGATTTATTACAAACAAGGAGGAAGAAGAGGTTCTTAATTCGGAAAAGGGTCAAAATAATATTTCTACGTCTATTTTCAATGCATTTCGAGATTATAAATTTCAGGTTGAAGGCTTTAACAATCAGGCAGTGATTACACAACATTCGAAGCAGGATAAAGATAAAGAAACGGATAAAGTAGCAGAGCCTGTAAAAGACAAAAATAATCCACAAAATCAGGATGTAACTCACGATAAGAAAAACATTATCGATACCATTTCAAAGTCAGTTAGTACCGAAGTAAAATCTGTCGCAACTCAAAATAAGGTTTCAGATAGTACCGAGCAGGTTATTATTTTCCGCATTCAGATTGCGTCATCATCTGTAAACAAGCAACTAAATGATCCTGTATTTAAGGGTTTAAAAGACGTTAAGCAATATTACCATAATGGATTGTACAAATATACCGTTGGTGAAGAAAAAAGTCTGAAAAAGGCAAACGACCTGCTTTATATGTTACAGGATAAGGGATTTAAAGATGCCTTCGTTATTGCATTTTTAAACAATGAGAGAATTCCACCTACAGAAGCTCTGAAAATCATGAATCAGCAAAAAGAGAAATAAAATTAATTCTTCAATGTAATCACGAAAAGGTCATTTTTTTGATTTTCGGCTAACCATGTAAGCTCCTGAAAAAATGAGCAAGGCAGCTCCAATTTTCAGAATAGATGGTGTTTCTGTTAGAAAAATAATTCCAATAAGAGTTGCAAAAACAGGTTGTAAATAAGTGTAGAACCCGGCAACGGTAGCATTTACCTGTCGCAATGCTCTAACCATTAGTAAATAAGCAACAAAGCTGTTTATCAGGATAATGTAGATAAATGCCAACCAGGCAGAATTATTGAGAGAACCCCAATGAATACTCTTCAAAGAACTAAAACCATATGGTATTGTGTAAAGTAACCCAAAAAAGAATATCCATTTTACTACTGTTTCCGAACGGTATTTAGCCATCAATGGTTTTACAAGCACTAAATACAATGCATATCCTGCACCATTCAAAAAGATAAGCAGATTTCCCCAAAATCCCTGAAACAAGTTCATTTCTTTTCCTTGAAGGATGATAATCATGGCTCCGCTAAACCCCATGCCAATACCAGCTGCCTTCAAAATGCTTATTTTTTCTTTTAGTAATATCGCAGCAAACAACATAACCATCATTGGGTTCAGAGCGTGGATAATAGATGCATCTATGGGTGATGTAAGATTCAATCCTTCGTAAAATAATATCTGATTTACAGCTACACCAAAAAAGCTGCAATAAGCCAGCTTCCATAAGTCTTTACGATCAACTTTTTCGTTTCCGGCAAAAAAGTAGTGATAAGGCCAAATAAGCAATAATGCACCTGCGGCTCTCAACACAATTACCTGAGCTGGTGTCATAAACTCAGGCATTAGACTTTTCGAAATCCAATAATTTGCTCCAAAAATGACGCTCACACAAAGCAATAGCAGATGAGGAAAGTAACTCGATTTCATTTTGAGTGTTTAGGTGGCAAAGGTAGTACTCAAAAGCTATCGGTACTAAGCAAAAGACTTTCGAAAAAGAGTATCTTCTGTTTTTTTTAAAATCAAAAGGAGGCTGTTTAAAAAGTTGCAACCTTAATATACTTTCCCAGACTTTAGGGACTCAATATGACAACTTGCTGAATTATAGCTGTCAGACAGAGTTTCTAAAGTCGGGAAAGTATTTTTTTCCAGATGAGGAGACATTTTGAACAGCTCCTTTTATCTGTGTAATTACTATTTAAAAGGCTAAGCTTCTTTTTTCTCAAATTTAGTTATTGCGCAAACTGTAATACGGTATGTTATATAAATAAATACCGGCCAACTAATGAACCATAAAATTTCTGTTAACATGACTTTTGTGTTTTTTTAGATTAGTAAACATGAATATCTTCGTTCATTTCATCTTCGGTAATCTTCTTGTTGTTTATTGATTTCCAGGCATAAAATATGTATGCTAGCACAAAAGGAACCAATAATGAAACATAGCTCATTACTGTAAGTGTAAACATACTCGAAGAGCTGTTTTCGATGGTTAAAGAATGCTGCAAATCAAAGGTTGAAGGGTAATAGGCCGTATTGTTGAACCCGGCAATTAACAACAATGCTAATACTGTAAAAACAGTACCTATACCTGCAAACCAAATTCCATTAGTTGCAGTTTTGAAAATGGATTTCAGAACGCCAAACAATACCAAAACAACTCCAACCAGGAATAAGATCAGAATAACGGGCATTTCCAGAAGATTATGGAGATATTTGAACGCTTCCATCGATACAGTTTTTGTTGTAGGATTTACTGCAAAGCCATCAGATAACAAAAGAGCTCCAATAAAATAAAGAAAGAATACAAGGAAAGGAATGGTGTTGATGAGAAGTTGTTTTTTTGCTCTTGTAAAGATCTCATTTTGTTCAACTGTATTCATAAAGTAAAGAATACCTAAGATTCGGGCCAAAAAGAAGACTGCAAGTCCAAGTGCAACATTCTGAAAATTTAATACAGCTTCCAATCCATGTGCAGGGCCTTCCCATGCAGAAATTACAGGAAGTTTTCCAGAAGTAATATCAGTCAGATTCATTTTGTTTACCGAAAACATTGAACCGGTGAAAAATGTTCCAACGGCTGTTCCAACCAAAATTGTACCTAAAGCTCCATTGATAAACAGAAATACTTCATACGTTTTATGACCTAAAAAATTATTAGGTTTTGAACGGAATTCATAAGCAATAGCCTGAATTACGAAACAAAGTAAAATGGCCATCCATACCCAATATGCTCCTCCAAAGCTGGTAGAGTAGAAGAGGGGAAAGGATGCGAAGAATGCACCACCAAAAGTAACTAATGTGGTAAACGTAAATTCCCACTTACGCCCCAATGCGTTTACCAGCATAGTTCTTTGAATCTCTGTTTTGCCCAATGTATAGATTAATGTTTGCCCACCCTGTACAAACATCAGAAAAACAAGCAAACTTCCCAGTAAAGATACAATTATCCACCAGTATTGCTGTAATGTCAAAAGTGATAATGATTCAAACATTAGTTGTTTCCTCCTTCTTTAGGTCCTATTTTAATCTGACGTAACATAATCTTGATTTCTGCAATAAGCAATGTGGTAAAGATCACAGCAAACAGCCAGAAGGTAATCTGAACTGAAGATGAATCAATACGCGATACAGCTGCAACAGTTGGCATAATATCCTGAATTACCCAGGGTTGACGCCCAATTTCTGCTACAATCCAGCCAGCCTGTGATGCAAGATAAGCTAATGGAATTGATAATAGTGCAGTCCATAGAATCCACTTTGTATTTTCGATATTCTTTTTATAGATGAAGAATAATACCATTGCAAACAACGCGATAAAGAAGAATCCAAGTGTTACCATAATGTGAAAGCTATAGAAAGTTAACGGAATGTTTGGAATAACTTGTTCAGGATTATTTAAATAACCATAGCCAAAATAGCGGAAATTATTTTCAAGAAATACTTTACCTTCGGGCGTTTTTTCATCAAAGTTGCGTCCTAATGCAGCCATTTTCACAGTATCATTGGCCATTTTTGCTTCTTTATATTCACGTAAAGTATTGATGGCGATTTTACCTCTTTTGATTTTTTCGTTTGCAGAAAGAATTCCATATTGAGAATTCCCATCTACTAAATCTTTTACACCGGGAACAAAAGCATTCGCATCGCGATATCCAAGCAATGATAACATTTTTGGGATTTCAATTTTGAAGACATACTCATCTTTGTTGTCATTGTATTTTTTACCCGGAGTAGTCATTCCAATTACAATAAGCCCTACACCTTCTTTACCTTGATAAAGTCCTTCCATTGAGGCTAGTTTCATAGGCTGCTTTTGAGCCACGGTATATGCAGAACCATCGCCTGTAACTGCCAGAAAAACAGCAGAGAGTAATCCAAAAGCCCCGGCTATAATCATACTCTTTTTTGCAAAAACGATGTTGCGTTTTTTTAATAAGAACCAAGAACTTACTCCTAGTACAAAAACAGATGCTAGTACGTAGCCCGATGTTATCGTGTGTAAAAACTTATGAATAGCCATTGGAGAGAAAAGAACATCCCAGAAACTATTCATTTCATTACGTGCGGTGTCAGGATTAAAATGCATTCCTGCCGGATATTGCATCCAACCGTTGGCAACCAAAATCCATAGAGCCGAAAGATTTGCTCCAAAAGCAACCAGCCAGCTTGATGTAAGGTGAAATTTCTTACTTACCTTATTCCAGCCAAAGAACATTACTGCAATAAAGGTAGATTCGAGGAAGAAAGCCATAATTCCTTCAATAGCCAGAGGTGCTCCAAAAATGTCTCCTACAAACCATGAATAATTGGACCAGTTTGTGCCAAATTCAAATTCAAGGATGATTCCGGTAGCAACTCCAATTGCAAAGTTGATACCAAATAATGTCATCCAGAATTTTGTAATTCGTTTCCATTCTTCTTTACCGGTTTTTACGTAAATGGATTCCATAATGGCTACAATAAATGCAAGCCCGAGTGTAAGTGGGACGAAAAACCAGTGATAAATAGCGGTTAGGGCAAATTGCGCCCTAGACCAGTCAACTACAGATAAATCAACATTTTCTAACATATTTATTTTGTGTTGGTGAGTTGTTCTAAGACATGATTACTACGCTGCTGGTCATCTTCAAAGTCCTTTTTAAGTTGGTTAGGGAAAAAGAAAACTTTTAGAATAGCAAACATTATAAAAAGTTTGATAAGGATAATTAACCAAAGTGTTTTTCCGAGTTTCATATTTCGGAAACCGTCATAATACAAGTAAAAAGCTTTTCTTAAAAATGCTTTCATGAAATAGGAGAATGCGTGAGTTATTAAATTGTTATTTTGATAACACAATACCGAATTAAAATGTTCATTAGGGTACATAAAAAAAGCTCAGGTAACACCTGAGCTTTTTCATTATTTAGATTTGATCGCTTAACGAACAATCATTTTTAAGGTTTTCTGAGCTTCACCAGCAGTCAGTGTATAGAAGTAAGTTCCAGCAGCTAATTTGCTAACATCAAGTGAGAAGTTGTGTTGACCAGCTTCCTGGATTCCTTTATTCATAGTCATTACAACACGACCAGTTAAGTCAGTTAACTTGAAGCTAACCTTAGCTGCATTTTTCAGTTCGTAACTGATTTTAGTGTCTTCTGAAGCAGGATTTGGGAATGCAGGATTCAAAATGAAGTTATTTGCTACATTTTCCTGAACTCCGATTGGAGTACCATCAACAATTAAACGGATGTGAGGAACGTTACTAACATCGTTGGTGTACCATGTCCATAAAGTTTCACCAGCTTCTCTTAAAAACCAGGTTGCATCAGGTTGTGGAAAATCTCCACCTGTAGCAAATGAAACACTATCAGTGCCACCATAAGTTTCAATAACCGCCAAATAGGTAGTGTCTTTAGTTAAAGTAGGATTGCTTGTAAAACGTATATAAACAGTTGGTTGATTTGCTCCTAATGCGGTAGGGATATCGGATGCCTGAAGTTGATAATAATTTGATTCAGCAATTAAGGTTGACATGCCTTTATATAGTTTAACTTTTACAGTAGCATTTGCACTAGCACTAAAAACTCTGAATTGCACACCAGTAGCCGTGCAATTTTTGCCCATAATATATTCATTTCCAAGTTCGTAAGCTTGCATGCCAGACGAACCAGATCCAGCCCAAATATTATCTGAAGTTAAAATATTATTATCTTTTGCAAATACAGTGTCGCCAATTTTTGTAACTAAAGTGTCACCCCAACTGAATTTTGGGTTTTCAGTAGAACTTGCATAGAATGTAAACCCATTAACACCGTTTGTGTTTCCAAATGTAAAGAAATCGTCAACACCAATAGTATCATTAGTTCCAAAAGCGATAGAATCTGTTGGAGTACCAGCTAAAGAAGTAGAAGATACAACTTCCTGAGCATGTAAAGCTACATTATGTTGAGTTGCTGTACCTTGATTTCTAACATCAGCAAAAACAGAAGTTTTTAATGTATGTCCATGTGGTATTTGTGATAAACCATTAAAGAACCATACTCTACCCCATTCAACAAAGTTGCTTGGAGCATCTTCGATTGTGATATCATCAATCATCCATGCATAATCCCATTCTCCATCATAGAAGAAACGAAGTTTTACATTGGCTTGATTTCCAGCTACTGCAGAAATATTCAGGTCAATATTGTTAGGATTTGTTGTTGAGCTATTTGTGCTAACGCTTGAATTGATTTCAATCTGAGTCCACGCAGCTCCATTGTTGTTAGAAATTTCAACATATGTTTTACTGTGATATTTACGGTAATATTGTTGGAATTTTAAACGGATATAAGAGTGTCCGGTAGTATTAATAGTTCCGGTGTAGGTTAAGTATACTTTTTGAGTAACAACACCAGCATGTAACTCCCCTTGACGGTCTGAGTCATACAAAGCAAATTTATTTGAAGCTGTTGTCGATTGAATAGCTCCCATTCCTGATGAATATTGTCCTTTTGGTGAAGTTGTATCAACAATCCAAGTAGAATTGCCTGGATTTCCAATATCATTGGATGTCCAATCTGAGGGGTTTGAAAAATTATTTGACCAAACAATAGCTTTGCTTTGGTTTGGTACTGGTTTAAATGATTTGTTGTTTTTTACAACACAATTCTGGCTTCTCATTACATTAGCTTGAGGGGCATTCGACGAAACTTGCTTTAATTGAGCAAATGATGCGAATCCTAAAGCCATAGCCAAAAAGAAAGTAATCGATTTTTTCATTGCTATGTATTTTAAAATGAATTTTATGGTTTTGTGCAAAAGTAATTAATTCTAGTTATTCAGAACTTATTGCTTCTTCTTAATTAACAATTATTTGAGTATTATAGTCTGAGAAGCGTGATTGTATAATACAATTGTTTAATTTGAGCTTATAGTTCTGATTGTAATTGTCAAGAAGCTATATTCTTTCACAAAGTAGTAAGACATGATAAATTTATTTTAGGTTAAGTTGCTACTTATGTATTTTACACATTTATTCGAGTGGCAAATATACTAAATTTATTTAGTGAAATCGAGAAAGGGTGTTACTTTTCGACCAACTCGTGACTTTTGGAGATGATGAGCGGTTTTTTCAGGACAAAAAAACAGGCAGACGAAATTCGTGTCTGCCTGTTTTTTATTTTAGATATAAACTAATTAGCGAACAATTAATTTTAAGGTTTTTTGATTTTCGCCAGCAGTTAATGTGTAGAAATAAGTTCCAGCAGCTAATTGACTAATATCAAGTTTCATGTTATGTTGTCCAGCTTCCTGGGTTCCTTTATTCAAAGTCATTACAACGCGACCAGTTAAATCGGTAATCTTGAAGTTAACTTTAGCAGATTTTTTTAGTTCATAATTAATAGCAGTTTCAGTTGATGCCGGATTTGGGAATGCCGGATTTAAAATAAAGTTGTTTTCAGTATTTTCCTGAACTCCGATTGAGAAAGTTTCATCAACAATTAAGCGAATCTGAGGGACATTGCTTACATCGTTTGTGTACCATGTCCAAATAGTTTCTCCAGCTTCTCTTAAAAACCAATTTGCATCTGGTTGTGGAAAATTTCCACCTAATGCGAAAGCAACAGTATCTGTGCCACCATAGCATTCAACAACAGCAAGATAAGTTGTGTCTTTATCTAACATTGGATGAGTTGTAAACGGTAAGTAAATTGTAGGTTTGTTGTAACCATATGATGTAGGCGCATCATTTGCTGTTGTCTGATAATAATTTGATTCAGCAATTAATGTTGTCATGTTTTTGTAAAGCTTAACTTTCAAAGTGGCACCCAAGCTAGTAGTAAAAATGCGGAATTGAATACCAGTTGCACTGCAAGTATCGCCCATAACATATTCACTCCCAAGTTCAAATGCTTGCATTCCTGAAGAACCGGAACCTGCCCAAATATTTTTGCTTGAGAAGTAATCATTATCTTTTGCAAAAACAGTATCTCCAACAACAGTTTTTAATGTATCAAGGCGTTGATTTTTTACAATTTCATCAGAGTTAACATAGAAGTTGAATTTGTAAGTACCATTTGCATTTATATTAAAAAAGTCTGTTGCAGCTAAGGTGTCATTTCCACTTATAACGAGAGAGTCTTTATTAGTGCCAGCAAAATCAGTATTTGAGTTTAATTCTCTTGCGTGTAATTTTACATTGTGTTGTACATTTCCGCCTCTGTTATAAAGGTCGGCATAAGCAGTTGTAATGAATGTATGTCCACTTGGAATTCTTGAATATCCATTAAAGAACCACATACGACCCCATTCTACAAAATTATTAGCAGCATCTTCAACCGTTACGTCGTCAATCATCCAGAAATAATGGCTTGTACCATAAGCACGGAATTTGATTTTTACGTTAGCCTGACCTCCTACATAGTTTGAAATGCTAATGCGTTCAAATAAAGCATTTTGTGAAGAAGCGTTAACGGCAACATTATGACCTACATCTACAGAGTCTGTCCATGTAGTACCATTATCTTTACTGAAATAAACCATTAATTTATAACCAGTATAGCATCTGAAAAAATGATAAAATGTTAAGTGTACACTCGGATGAGCGGATAGGTCAATCGTAGGAGTTGTTATTGAAGCATCAATTTTAGAAAGATTTGTTGCCATAACAGGTACAGCTGGGTTTGCCCAGTTTGAATTGATTGAATCCATGTTTAAAAGCATAAATCCATTACCAGCTGATGGAGATTTAATTGAATCCAAATGCACTGTAGAACCTGGTCCGTTAGTATAGGTTCCAAAAGGAGATGTGCTTGACCATTTCCAACCAGCATTTAATGCACCACCTTGGTTTGTTTTTGTCCAGGTTGCAGGGAATCCTCCTCCAAAAGTTTCGCTGAAAATTACAGCTTTACTTGAGCTAGGAATATAAGAAGGTTGACTTTTTGAAATTGCTTCCTGAGATGAACTCATGGATGGCATTACAGAACTAGGACGTTCTGAAGAGCTACGAATCTGGCTGAAAGCCTGAAATCCGAAAGCTAATGATAAAAACAGTACAAATGTTTTTTTCATGTCTCGTGTTTAATTTAGGTTATACAATCACTTTGATTTCTCAATTACAAAAATACATTATTTTAGTTATCAATGATAATTCCATTTGAAATTACCAGCTACCACCGGCACCACCGCCTCCGAAACTACCGCCTCCGAAGCCTCCAAAACCGCCTCCACTACCACTTCCTCCTGAAAAATTACTCCAACTTCCATTATGTGAGTTATTCATTGTACTCATTAACCATAAAGCTGTCCAAAATGAAGTTCCGTGTCCCACACTTTGTGAATACTTTCTGGCTGATCTAAGCATTGTGAAGATGATCATTATAATGACAAATAAAACAACAATGGTTGCTTGTGCTGGTAAAGATTTTTGCTTTGCGTATTCTTTGCTTGATATTTCTCCGGAAGCAAGTTTCATTAAATCGTCAGTAGCTTTGTCTAAACCTGCGTAGTAATTTTTCTTTCTGAATTCAGGAATTAACACATTTTCGATCATTCGCTTTGAAACTGCATCTGTAATTACCGGCTCGAGACCATACCCCGGAGCAATAAATGCCTGTCCCCGTTCATTTCCAACTTTCGGTTTTACAACTACAACCACTCCGTTGTTGAGTTTGGCCTGACCAACTTTCCATTTTTCTCCCAGTTGAATAGCAAAGTCACTTATAGCATATCCTCCCAAATCTTTAACTGTAACTATTGTTATCTGATTTGATGTGGTATCGCTAAAACGAACAAGTTTTTGTTCAAGCATTCTAATTTCCTCGGGATTCAGAATTCCGGCAAAATCGTTCACTAAACGAGGAGGATTAGGTGCATCCGGTATTTCTTGTGCAGAAAGATTCATGTTTCCCAACATCAGGAAAAACGTAAGAATCAAAGTCAGCTTATGGATTATTCTGTTTTTCATATCTTATTTTCCTTTGCCAAATGAAATTTCATCAGATAGCTCGTTTACATCATTTTGTTGGTGTGGAAAATATTTTTTCAGATATGCGCCAGTTTCTTCGATAGCTTCGCATAATCCTTGTGAAAATCTATTTTCGCGAAAATGTGCTAACATTCCCATTTTTAATCGTTCCCAAAAATCTTCGGGGACGTTTTTGTTGATTTCTGTGTCGCCAATTACTGCAAATTTACGATTTCTGATGGCAAGATAAAACAAAACTCCGTTACGTTCCTGTGTGTTTATCATCCCAAGTTTATCAAAAATGTAAGCTGCACGGTCTAAAACTTCACCAGAGCATATATTTTCTATGTGAACTCTGATTTCTCCCGAAGTATCAAGTTCGGCATTTTTTATTGCAAGTTTGATGTCTTCTTTCTCTTGTTGAGTAAAGAAATCTGCTGCATTTACATTCATAGCATTCTTTTTTTTGTAAAAAAGACTGTCGGAGAACTTTCTGCCGACAGTCTTTCTGTTTTTCGTATTAACGATAGTTTTTGTTTAGAATTTTACTTCAGGAGCTTTTTCGCTGCCTTCACTGGATTTGAAGTAAGCTTTTTTCTCAAATCCAAACATTCCTGCAACTATATTGCGGGGAAATTTGCGGATATTGGTGTTATACGTCTTAGCTACTTCATTGAATTTGTTACGTTCAACAGAAATTCTGTTTTCACTTCCTTCAATTTGTGACTGAAGTTCGAGAAAATTTTGAGTTGCTTTGAGTTCCGGATATTTTTCGACTACCAATAAAAGCTTCGACAGTGAAGAACCTAATTTATCCTGAGCTTGCTGAAATTTTTGCATTGAAGCTTCATCAAGTTTTGCTGGGTCAACTTTAACCTGTGTAGCCTGTGCACGGGCTTCTACGACAGCGGTAAGAGTTTGTTGTTCGAAATTGGCAACACCCTTTACTGTGCTTACAAGGTTAGGAATGAGATCTGCACGACGCTGATAAGCTGTTTCAACATTTGCCCACTGGCTGTTAACGCCTTCTTCAGCACTAACCAGACCGTTATACATTCTGAATGGAGAGAAGATAAGAATTAAAACTACAACTCCTACGATTCCCCAAATAATCAGTTTTTTGTTCATGTTTCTATTTGTTTAATTAGATGGTTTTTACAAAGATACACTTATCCTTTGATAATGGTTACACTGCGACGGATAAAATCGGTGAGTGCTTCCCCTTTCAGTAAATTTTGTGAAAGCAGAGCAAGGTCGGTAAGTTGTTTAACCAGTTGATTTTGCTTTACTTCTTCTTTTTCAAGCAGGATTTCTGAGGTAAGCTTATGGTTTGTATTGATTACCAGATTGTATTGTTCAGGCATTTCGCCCATCCAGCTCATTCCCCCACCCATTGCTGACATTTCTTTCATACGACGCATAAATTCTGGTTGAGTAATAAGAAATGGTTGATCGGTTTCGCTGAGATTTTCAAAAATCACAGAATAGCGCTTACCATCAATTGTTTTTTCTATGATTTCTTTTACCTGTTTTTTTTCATCATCAGAAAGTTTAGATGGCAACATTTCTTCTTTTTCGATTAGCTTATCAACTACATCTGCATCAACACGTACAAACGATGAGTTTTCGAGTTTACGTTCAAGCATATTGATGAAATGACTGTCGAGTACACTGTCCATCAACAAAACATCATATCCTTTTTCAATGGCATTGCTGATGTAGCTGTGTTGCTCTTCGTTGTTGTTTGCATAAAGATAAACCAGTTTTTTATTTTTATCGGTATGAATGGCTTCGATATGATTTTTGTACTCTTCGAAGGTGAAATATTTGCCAGACGTGTTTTTCAGCAAGCAAAATTTCTCGGCACGTTCGTAAAATTTTTCATCGCTGATCATTCCATACTGGATGAAAATCTTGATATCATCCCATTTCTTTTCAAACTCATCGCGGTTGTTTTTGAAAATATCTTCAAGCTTATCAGCGACTTTTTTGGTAATGTGACCTGAGATTTTCTTTACATTTCCATCACTTTGTAAATAACTGCGCGAAACGTTCAACGGAATGTCTGGAGAATCAATTACGCCATGCAGAAGTGTCAAAAAGTCAGGAACAATACCTTCAACCGAATCGGTGACGAATACCTGATTGCAGTAAAGCTGAATTTTGTCGCGGGTAACTTCAAAATTACGTTTTACTTTTGGAAAATAAAGAATTCCGGTGAGGTTAAATGGATAGTCAACGTTGAGATGAATGTAGAACAAAGGTTCGTCAAAATTCATCGGATAGAGTTCTCGGTAGAAGTTTTTGTAATCTTCATCGCTGAGTTCGGCTGGTTTTTGTTTCCAAAGAGGATCTGTATTATTTATAATTCTGGGATGTTCAACTTCAACTCTTTTTTCGTTGCCATCCTGGTCTTTTTCACCTTCAACAGTTTCCCATGTCTTTTCGTTACCAAAACGAATAGGAACCGGAAGAAACTTACAATATTTTTTCAGAAGATCTAAAATACGTGATTCTTCTAAAAATTCTTCCGAATCTTCTGCAATGTGAAGCACGATATCGGTTCCACGGCTATCGCGTTTCGCACCTGAAAGTTCAAATTCCGGGCTTCCGTCGCAGCTCCATTTAATTGCTTTTGATTCTGCTTGATGAGATTTGGTGATAATATCAACTTTTTTAGAAACCATAAACGCGGAATAGAATCCCAGGCCAAAATGTCCGATCAAAGCATTGATATCAGTATCACTTTTGCCTTTGTAAGTTGAAAGAAATTCTTCAGCCCCGGAAAACGCAATCTGATTGATGTACTTATCAATCTCTTCAGCAGTCATGCCCACACCTTTATCACTAATAGTAAGTGTTTTTTTCTTTTTATCTAGGTTGATTTCGATAGTTACATCACCCAATTCGCCTTGATACTGACCCATGGATGATAACATTTTGAGTTTCTGAGTTGCATCAACAGCATTTGAAACTAATTCGCGGAGAAAGATTTCATGGTCAGAATAGAGAAACTTTTTAATAATTGGGAAAATGTTCTCTGTTTTAACGTTGATGTTGCCTTTTTGCATAGTATTTTTTGATTTTGATTTTTAGTTTGACATTCGCTGCATATCAAAGCGTATGCCATAGATGGGAACTGACAAAATGGCTGGTTTTCTTTCATGGAATTGAAAACATCGGCGATATGATTTATTGTTAACTTTGCCTGAAATTAGTAATCAATGGCACTCATCAACTCCTTTATTTCCTGGCTGATGAAAAAACGAATTCATCAGATTGAACTTTTTATGAAGTACCCACATGAAGTACAACTTGAATGGTTTCGAAAGTTGATGAGCTCGGCATCCGATACAGAATGGGGACTCAAATATGGCTATGGCTCTATTTTAACTCCTGAGCAATTTAAAGAGCGAGTTCCTGTTAATGATTACAACTCACTGAAACCATACATTGAACGACTACGTCATGGTGAACAAAATTTGTTGTGGAATTCGGAAATAAAATGGTTTGCTAAATCATCAGGCACAACCAATGATAAAAGCAAGTTCATTCCTGTAAGTCAGGAAGCATTGGAAGAATGTCATTTTAAAGGTGGAAAAGATTTATTATCGATATATTTGCATAATAACCCTGATAGTCAATTGTTTGATGGGAAAGGTCTGGCCTTGGGAGGAAGCCATAGAATTAGTGAATTTAATAACGATTCATATTATGGCGATTTATCTGCAATTATTATACAAAACTTACCATTTTGGGCTGAGTTTTCACGAGTTCCAACCCGTAAAATAGCTTTATTAGATGAGTGGGAAACCAAGATTGAGCAAATGGCTCGCGCAACCATTGAAGATGATGTTACAAGTATTTCGGGTGTGCCATCGTGGACATTGCTTTTGTTAAAACGTATTTTGGAAATAACCGAAAAAACAGATATTTCTGAAGTTTGGCCCAATCTTGAATTATATTTTCACGGCGGGGTAAGCTTTACGCCTTATCGTGAGCAATTCAAAAGCATAATTCATTCTCCTAAGATGAATTATGTAGAAACCTATAATGCTACGGAAGGTTTTTTTGGTATTCAGGATTCTCCCGAAAGAAATGATATGTTGTTGATGCTCGACTATGGAATTTACTATGAATTTCTTCCAATGGAATATATTGATGATGAGCATCCTGCAACACTAACTCTTGAGCAGGTAGAACTGGATAAAAATTATGCATTGGTTATTTCTACCAATGGCGGATTATGGCGCTATTTAATTGGTGATACAGTGCGATTTACGTGTATCTCTCCTTATCGAATTCAAATTACCGGCAGAACCAAAACTTTTATTAATGCCTTTGGAGAAGAACTGATTGAAGAAAATGCAAGGCAGGCACTCGCTGTTGCATGTGAAAAAACGGGAGCAATTGTAAATGAATATACGGCTGCTCCGGTATTTATTGAAAATGGAAAACAGGCGTGCCACGAATGGATCGTTGAATTCGAAAAAATGCCTGAAAATCGAGGTTTTTTTATTGAAACACTGGATAATGCATTAAAGTCACTTAACTCTGATTATGAGGCTAAACGATATAAAAATATCTTACTCAAAGAACCGATTGTTCACTTTGCGCTACCAATGACTTTTTATAACTGGATGAAAAAGAGAAATAAGCTGGGTGGGCAAAATAAGGTGCCGCGTTTATCTAATGATAGAAAGTATGTAGAAGAGATTCTTTTGTGCATGATAGATAAGCTTAAAAATGGTTAATTTACTATTGCTTCTTCTATAATTGCCTATCTTTGTGCCGAATTTTAACCTTGTAAAAAATGAATGTTTATACAAGGTAAAGACTTAATTTTCAAAATGAATTACGAAACTCCAATTACCCATTTAAATGGGAAAAATTTGTATTATACCTTTCTGGCCGGTTTCAAACGTTTACTTGAAAATCAGAAAGAAATCAATGATTTAAATGTATTTCCTGTTCCTGATGCAGATACTGGAACTAATTTAGCTTCAACATTGCAAGCAGTAATTGATAATGTAATTCCGGAACATAATATTAAGCTTACTTCAACCGCAATGGCTGATGCAGCTTTGATTGGAGCACGTGGTAATTCGGGAATTATTATGGCTCAGTTCCTTTATGGTTTTTCAAATGAGTTAGCGAATGAATCGTTAATAACGATAAAACAATTTGCCCAGGCACTCATGAAAGCAGTTGATTATATGTATCAGTCTGTTGCAAATCCGGTTGAAGGAACAATCCTTACTGTTTTGCGAGAATGGGCGGAGTTTATCTTTAATCTTAAAGATAAGACGGAAGATTTCATCGACTTGATGAATCAATCATATAATAAGGCATTAGAATCTCTTTCATCAACTCGTGAAAGGCTTGAGATATTAACCAGAAAGAATGTTGTAGATGCTGGTGCTCAGGGTTTTGTTTATTTCCTTGAAGGAATGATTTCTTTTTTCAAGGATTTAAAACTTAAAACCCTTGCCGGTACGCGTCAGAAAGTTGTTTCGGAGTTAGAAACTTCAGATATGCACGAGGAAATAACCTATCGTTATTGTACTGAAGCATTGCTTGATGGGAAGGATCTTAATCGTCAGGAAATGCTTGATAAACTTAAACGCTTTGGCGATTCTATTGTAGTAGCAGGATCCTCAAAACGTATGAGAGTTCATGTTCATACCGATCATCCTGATCAGGTATTTGAAATGTTGGGGGAAGTAGGAAACTTTTCATTGCCCAAAGTGGATGATATGCAGCTTCAATATGATATTAGCCATTTTAGAAAAAATAAAATAGGGTTGATTGTAGACTCATGTTCTGATATTCCACGAGCTATACGAGATGAACGCCAGATTATGATGATTCCTTTGGTTTTGAATGTTGGGAAACGTCAGTTTTTAGATCAAATAACGATTAACCCTTCTGTATTTTATAAGTATCTTGAAGGAGATGAGTATCCAACAACATCACAGCCTTCTTACCGTGAGTTTGTTGCCAGATACTCTTATCTGGCAAGTCATTATGATTCTGTAATTTCTGTAAGTATTTCATCAGGGTTAAGTGGAACGTATAAAAATAGTTTTGATGCTGCAAAACAGGTTTCACAAAATGTTGTGAAACCAATCACTGTAGTTGATAGTAAAGCCTGTGCTGGTTCATTTGGATTGCTGGTTTTGAGAATTTCAGATGCAATTGAACAGGGTATGTCGTATGATGAAATCTTAAAGAAAATAGAAGAGTGGAAGCCAAAAAGTAAAATATATGTTGGGGTAAGAACTTTGAAATATTTTGTGAAAGGTGGACGCATAAGCCCTCTTAAAGGACTGATCGCTAAATTGATAAACCTAAAGCCTATCGTTTCAATGGAAGATGGAAACGGAATTATTTTTGGAAAAGCATTCAGTAGGAAATCAAATATAAAAAAAATATTAAATCTCTTTAAGGCCGATTTTCGGAAAAATGGCATACATAGTTATTGCGTTTCTTATTCAAATATTGAAGAAGAGAAAAATGCAATAGCCGTAGCTATAGAAATGGAGAAAATTTGCGGGAAAGCCCCTCTGTACATTTCTCCAATTACCCCTGTTTTAGGAGTGAATGCAGGAATTGGAACAGTTGCTGTTTCGTATCAAATACAATAAACGTTGACAGCGGTTATTCCTGAATCAACATTTTTTGTATTTTTATACATAAATCTGATTTTTCGAAGGTAATTTTATTGTGGATATAGCTTAGGTATCGGTTTTATTATTCAGATACTCAGTTTTGTGGCGAATAATTTGCTGTTTTTTCAGAACGATCAGTGACGTATTTGATTTAGTTAGATTATTCGGATATTCAGGTGCTTATATTTTTGACAACATGCAAAACGTATTTGTTTTATTTAGTCCACTGGCAATAACATTATTGCTTTGTTGTATTTTTGGTGTTCAATACATGAGGGAATATATGAAACTTATCTAGATTTTCTTGGGTATTTGCAAAGAACACTTGTGTTTTTTCATAGTTTCCAAAAAAGTAATTTATTCGTTGTGGTAAGGCTCATTTCGAAGAATTGTCATGGCTCGATAAAGTTGTTCTATAAAAAGTAAACGAATCATTTGGTGTGAAAATGTCATATCCGAGAGAGCAATTTTAAAATGAGCTTTTTCATAAATTTCATCACTAAATCCAAATGCGCCACCAATGATAAACATCAGAGTCTTTTTTCCACTGTTAAACTGCTTTTGTAAATAATCCGCAAAAGCTACTGACCGGAATTTTTTTCCATGTTCATCCAGTAAAATAACATAATCCACTTTTGCCATTTGCTCAAGAATCAACTTTGCTTCTCCTTGCTTTACCTGTTCAGGCTTTAGATTTTTGCTGTTTTTTAAGTTGGGAAGGGTGATAACATCAACATTGATATATTTACGTAACCGATTCTCATACTCTTCAATTCCAGTCTGAAGAAATTTTTCTTCCGTTTTGCCTATTTGTAAAATCTTGATATTCATCGATTAAAATTTTATTGTCAATATTTATTTGCAAAAAATGAAGAAGGCAGTTTTATTTTTCTAAATTTGCAAAGGTCTGTCAATTTAAAATATGTTTGGCAGGTAATTTGCATATTATAAAGGCTCTGATTTAGTTTGTGCTAAGTTAGAGTTGATAGTGAAATTATTGATTGAGGAAATAAAATATAAAAATAGATGAAAACCTTGGTTTTTTTATGGTTAGCTGTAATTATAGCACCATTCAGAACATTGGAACCAACGCCTGATCAGGCATCTGCTGAGTTTTCAAAGAAGATTACTGAAGCAATTCGAAAGGGAAATTCGAGCGAACTGAGCAGCTATTTTGCATCAACAATTGATTTAACGGTTCCTGGTAAAGAAGGTTCATTCAGTAAGGCTCAGGCAGAGCAAATTGTGAAAGATTTTTTTACACAAAATCCACCTAAATCATTTACAATTAAGCATAATGGATCCTCTAATGATGGATCTCAGTATAGTGTAGGTACTTATATTACAGCAAAAAGTGCCTACCGAAGTTATTTTCTGATAAAAAATGTATCAGGTAAATTTTATCTTTTACAACTTCAATTCGAACTGGATTAAAATATGTTAACATTAGATCAGATTATTGATTTCGCCCTTCAGGAAGATATTGGAGATGGCGATCATACTTCATTGTCGTGTATACCATCTGATGCAAAAGGAAAAGCACACTTATTGGTGAAAGAGCCTGGAGTAATTGCCGGAATTGATGTTGCCTGCAAGGTTTTTGGAAAAGTGGATCCTGCGGTTAGGTTTACAGCATTTTTGAAGGATGGTGATAAAGTAAAGAAAGGAGATATCGCTTTTGAAGTAGAAGGTTCTTCCATCTCTTTACTCTCTTCGGAACGATTGTCGTTGAATTTTATGCAACGCATGAGTGGGATTGCTACTTACACAAGTAAGCTTGTCGGTTTAATAGAAGGCACTTCAACTCGATTACTCGATACCCGAAAAACCACTCCGAACATGCGGCTACTTGAAAAACTTGCCGTAAAAATTGGTGGTGGCGAAAATCATCGGTTTGGCTTGTTTGATATGATTATGATCAAAGATAATCATGTTGATTTTGCAGGAGGAATAGTCCCGGCGATTGAAGCTACATGCTATTATCTTAAATCAAAAAACAAAGACCTGAAAATTGAAATAGAAGTCCGGAACTTTGAAGAACTCCAGCAAGTACTTAATTATGGAAAGGTTCATCGGATAATGCTCGATAATTTTACCCCTGAAAATCTGTCCAAAGCAGTGAAAATAATAGATCATCGTTACGAAACAGAGGCTTCAGGAGGAATAACTGAAGATACCATCCGTTCCTATGCCAAAACGGGCGTTGACTTTATATCTGTAGGAGCACTGACTCATCAGATTAAAAGCCTTGATTTGAGCTTGAAAGCAGTGTGAATTCATCTATTTTAATAATGTAATGCACCCATGTTTTTCCTTTGGACCAGCATGGGTGCCTTTTTTAACATAGGTAATCAGATAAGTATAGACTCCATCAGGACACAAGTTTTCTTTGTATTTTCCATTCCAACGTGCATTAGCACCACTGCCTTCAAAAATTTGATTTCCCCAACGGTTAAATACATAAAGGGTAATTTCTTCAATGTTTGAATAAACCGGGTAAAATTCATCATTTACGCCATCTCCATTGGGCGTAAATACGTTAGGTACCCATATTTCAGATTCACATTCTTTCAGAAGGATATTGTCAGAGGATGAACAGTTCCCATTCCAGACGGTAACCGAATAGTTCCCGGGTTGAGTAACTGATATTTGGGGCAATGTACTGCCAGTTGACCATAAGTACTTGGAAAACCCAATACCAGGAGATAAGGTTAACGTTGTGCCCTGGCAAAGCAAAGTGTCACTTCCAAGATCAATGATGGGAGGAGCATCAATGCTAATAATTGAAATAGTATCAGAAGCCGAACACAAACCATTTGTTATGGTTACCCAATAGCTTCCAATCTGGTTAACAGATATTGTTTGAGTTGTAACACCAGTATTCCATAAATAAGTACTTGCTCCATTTCCTGCATTTAAGGTGATAGATTGACCGATACATAATGAAGTATCGTTACCTAGATTAAGATTTGAAATGTTATAGGTTGAGATTTTAAAAACAGAATCCAACTGATTATTGCAACCAGTTACACTATCGATCCCAGTTATAGTAAAATAAGATGTATTTTGAATTAGTCCAGTAGAAATAGATAAAATTGAGTCACAATAAGTTATTTGTGGAGAGCCAACTGGAATATGTCCCGGATATGTATAAAGCTGATAAGACACACCTGGTTCGGGGTTAATCAGATGAATAAATGTAGAACCGGATTGACAAAGTAGGGTATCCTGAATTTTTACTTTTAAGGTATAAGGATTGTTGTACAGAATTTTTATTTCACGATCACAAAGAGCACGTTTATAAATTCTTAAATCATCAAGTTTGCCATCAAAGGATTGATCTGCATTATTTGACATGCCAAGTAATATGTTATAGTGTTGATTGTAAGGTGAAAAAGGATACGGAAGGCTCTTTTCATAGACTCCATTTATATATATCTTTGCTATTCCGTTCTTGCGAGTGACTGCAACAAAGTACCATTGATTTGTATTTACTATGGTATTGCTGCTTAATACAAAGTATGAAGAAGTCCCTTGTCCAAAGATGAAAACAAAACGAGGTACTCCGTTTAGCCAAGAGATATTTAAATCATAATCCTGATTGTAACCTGTATTTGGAGCTTTAAAAAATATACATTTACCAGTTTGTCCGTAAGGTGTAACCCCAAGATCGGTAGGGTATGCCCAAGCTGTTAATGTAAGTTCATCACTCCAAATATCATCTGCAACAGATATATATTGATTATTGCCACTAAAACTGTATGCTTGGTTAGAATTGTTAAATCTATTTGTTGTAGGAACTGGTCCAGAAAGAACACCATGATGATTATTACCACTTATGTCATTTGGGCTGTTATCAAAGGGATAATGAGCCATTATTCCATGGTAAAAATATAGTATCATTAATATCAGCTAAAATCTGAGCGTTTAAATTCGCTGTTAATAACATAAATACGATTACGCTGATAATCTTGGTCTGTTTTTCTATGAATAGACTCATTTGCATAAGTTTTATGCAAATATAATACAGATTATGTATATTGAATTGTTTTATTAAGTAAATTTTAATAGAATAATTTATGGTCTTCAATTATATTACATGAATAATATTATATAGATATAAATTATAAAATATAGTAGTGAAATATTAAATATAAATTAAAGGTGCACAGATGTTATTACTGGAGTTTATAGTATTACGATGTTCTTAACATTTTAAGTAAAGAAATTATTTTAACTTTGCCATAAGCAGAAACTTATGTCATTATTGCATTTTGAATCCTATCAGAAGGGGATTATTTACTCCACATTATTTAATGTGATTGCTAAAATTTTACTATTTGCAAATAGTATAGTTATAGCTTATTATTTTGGAACCCAGCTTAGAACAGATATTTACTTTTTTGTTTTTATGACTATTGCTGCTGCTGCAAATCTTATGTCCAGTTTAAACATTGCTGTTTTGATACCAGAGTCGATGAGAATTAAAGAACAAGATGGTGAAAAACAATCAATGAGGTTTTTAAATTTCTTTTTGTATGGTTATTTATTCTTTGGAGCCATAATGAGTCTTGTATTATACTGTTACCCAATTGATACATTTATACTATTTTCAAAGATTGAGAGGTCGTCTCTTACTGAAAACATTGGAATTATTTATTGGGCTTTACCTTTGTTTGGATTAATATTATTAACGTCTTTTTTAACGGACATACTAACTTCCTATAAATTCTTTTCAATGCCAATGATAGCTGCATTGGTTAATAATCTTTTTGCCCTTATTTTTATTGTGGTTTTTCATAAATATCTTGGTATTATAAGCATCTTGGTAGGATTGAATAGTGCTTATTTTGTCAATTTACTTGTTCTAATTTTATTGATAAAAAGGAGGTTAAACTGGGTGTTTTCATTTAGATTTATAAAAATTAATAAAAAAATATGGAAAGATATTATTTACGTTCAGTCTGGTAATCTAACATCAATGCTTAGTAATTTCGCTCCAGCTTATATATTTAGCAGTTTGTCTGGTATTATCACAGCTCTAAATTATGGACAGAAAACAGCAAATATGCCTTCGGAGCTTGTTACAAATCAATTTGTTTCAGTGTCTGGAATCCGGTTTAATGAGCTGTATGCGCAAAAGAATTATAAACAGTTAAATTTGGTGTTTTTGGAAACAGGAAAACTTTTGTTGTTTGTCCTGATTCCTATAAGTATGTTGATGTTTTTGTTATCTGAGGAAATTATCAGTTTTTTTTACCAGAGAGGAAAGTTTGATGCTGAATCAGTCTGCAATTCAGCATTGTTTTTAAAATATCTTGTATTCTTATTGCCTTTTTATGCTATAAGTGGAATCGCTTCAAGGCTTTATATGGCTGCTCAATTGATGAAGTACTCTTTTTGGTACCAGATAATTGCAAATATTCTACAGATAGCATTGCTTTGGTTTTTTATTAAACAATTCGATATTGTAGGATTTCCTTTAGCATTATTGATACAATATATTATTAATATTTTAGTTATTTGGTTATTTTTATATCATTTGCTGCCTTTTATACAATATTATAGGCTCATTAAATATTTTATTGGACTTGGATTACTGAATTTAGTGTTATTACTTTTGTTTTATATAATATTACCTTACTTAGCTCAATTCTCATCATTTGAGAGAATGTCGCTAGTAACATTTTTATATTTATCGGTTTATTTAGGTCTGAATTTTGTGTTTAAGATAAATTATCAGGTTAATACGTTTATTCTGACTACTTTTAAAAGGTTGATTAAAATAAATTCAAATGGAAATAATTGATAGAAAAAACATAATTTCTGAATTTAGCAAAAGATCCAAGATTATACTTGAACTAGGTTGTGGCCCTTCTAAGCGTATAGCCGAAGCAATTTCTATTGATATTCTTAATATTCCGGAAGTAGATATTGTAGCGGACTTGAGCAAAGGCTTTCCGTTTATTCCTGATAATTGCGTAGATGAAATTTATTCATTTCATTTTATGGAGCATCTACCTGATTTAGAATTTTTTATGAGAGAATCATTAAGAATACTAAAGCCTAATGGAAAAATTATTGGTATAGTTCCGCACTTCTCAAATCCTTATTTTTATAGTGATTATACACACAAAAGTTTTTTTGGCTTATATACATTTTGTTACTTTTCTAAAAATCAGCCATTTAAAAGAAAGGTACCGGCTTTCTATTCAGAAATAGATTTAAAGGTTTGTTTTGTACGATTAATATTTAAGTCTCCTTTTTTTATACGGAATACCATTCGGATATTTTGGACTAAGCTTTTTAATTCTTGTAGATTTATGCAAGAGTTTTATGAAGGAAACCTTACAGGAATGATTCCTGCATATGAAATAGAATTTGAATTAGTAAAAATATTGTAATGGAACGTCCTTTGGTAAGTATCATGGTTCCTGTTTTTGATCAGGAGAAGTATATAGCAAAAGCTATTCAAAGCGCATTGGATCAGGATTATGAGAATGTGGAGATTGTTATTGGAGATGATTGCTCAGATGATAATACTGAATCAATAATAAGATCGTACCTCGATAACCCTAAAATAAAATACTTCAGAAATAATATAAGGCTAGGAAGAGTTAAAAATTATCATAATTTGCTGTATGAAATAGCACAGGGAAAATGGGTTGTAAATCTTGATGGGGATGACTTTTTTACTGATAAATCATTTATAAGTACATGTATAGAAATTATTAACCAACAGAAGGATGATGAACTTGTTTTTTTACAGGCAGGTCATTTTTTAAGCTTTGAAAATAAAGATGAGGAATTAATTAAAATTCCAAATATAAAAAAAAAACATCAGGTTTTTACAGGAGTAGAGTATTTGCATAAATTTGCAAAAATTAATCATTTTTCACATTTGGCAAGTCTTTATAACAGAGAAAAAGCTTTGAAACTCAATTTTTATACTGCTGATATACTGTCAACAGATATGGAGTCGTTATTAAGATTGTCAGTTACAGGGAATGTTATTTTATTGAAAAAACCTATTGGAAAGTGGCTTCAACATGGTACAAATGCTTCATCTACATCAGGGTTTGAAAAACTGATGAGTAATTTAATATGGATTGAGAATGTTAGCGAATTTGCTTCTAGTCGAACCAATAATTATTTAATGTGGAGAAAATGGAAAGAGAAAATAGCGAAGCTTGAATTGACAGGAATTTTTGTTCATGAAGTTAAAGTAAGAAAATGCAAGAAGGATAGATATGAGATATTTGTATTTTTTTGGAAAAATTATAAATATTTATTTATAAATCCTTTTTTTTTAAAAAAAGCAATATGTGTTTTTTTTAATTGTTGATTATAATTTATAGTTTATATAATAATTAATTTATATTTGGATTATGATATTAAATATCTCTTATCAAAAGAATCTATTCAAAACAATAATTTTTGATATAATATCAATAACTTTTGTTGTTTTTATACCTGTAGTTTCTCATTTATCAGGGTTCCCTTTTTATGTATTTGAACCTATGAGAATTTTAATAATACCTTACTTTTTATTAACAAGAAGTAAAAATGCGTATTTTTTGGCAATAGCCTTACCACTAATTTCTTTCCTTATTGTTGGTCATCCTGTCTTTTTTAAATTTCCTCTAGTTGCGATTGATTTGTTTGTGAATATTATATTTTTAAACACTCTTATTAATAAGCAAATAAATAAATATATTTGTTTATTAATATCAATATTACTTAGTAAATTAGTATATTATTTATTTAAATATATATTTATCAATCTTGATGTATTAAAAGGAAATCTTGTTGATACTAATATTGTATATCAGATCGCTAATATGTTTATATTAATTATAGTTATATTTGCATTTAAAAAAAAAGATAAAAAATACCAATAATTATTATTGAAAAATCTAGGTGAAGTTTTTTTAAATGGAAGAGAAATTCTATTCTTTTTGCCTCTCTTCGGAGAAAATAAATATTTATCTAATCGTTATTCAAAATGGATAATTATTAGCCTTTTGAATAGGAAGGAGGTAATGATGCTTAATTTTTGTAATATGAGTGTACACACTTCGTAAAAAAATAGCATTCTTAGCTCCAAATGAATTTTTATCATTATATTTGTCTAATGTGAATGTTGGATTTATTACTTGAATCTAGTCCTTGAAAATATAATATGAAATGATACAGAAAGTTTGGGTAAATAATGTCCCTTGTGATAAAAACTTAACAGAATTATGTCTTTTTTATAATGATTACGATCGTCTAAAGAATTTTATATTTAATATTTTTAATAATACAGGTGTTTTAAATGAGATTGAAAAAAATAAAAAAATACTTCTGAAGCCTAATTGGGTTTATCATAATATCAATGAATCTGATGAAATTTGTTTAACAACTCATCCGAATTTTATACTTGCTGTTTTGGAATTTGTCCTTCAATTAAAACCAGCTTCAATTATAATTGGAGATTCGCCGATTCAGTCGTGCAAATGGGATAGTCTTCATTCGCCAGATTTTAAGGATAAAGTTAAAAAGTTGCAGGAAATAAATAATATATCAATTCATATTATAGATTTCAGAAATGAAAAATGGGAAGAAAAAAAGGTTTTGCAAAAAAATTGTCGTGGAAAAAATGAATATGTTTTATTTGATTTAGCTTCTGATAGTTTATTGGAACCTTTATCAGCTCAGGGTAAACTATTTAGGGTTGGAGATTATAATCCGAAAGAAACCAATAAAAATCATAATAAAGGTGTTCATAAATATTTAATAGCTAGAGAAGTAATTGATGCAAACGTAGTTATTAATTTGCCTAAATTAAAAACACATCAAAAAGCTGGAATTACTAATGGCCTAAAGAATTACGTAGGAACGATAGGAGAAAAGTCTTATCTTGCACATCATTCCAGTAACTTATCAAAAAACGGAGGAGATTGCTATCCAGGCAATAATTTTTTCAGAAGAAGAGCAGAGTATTTTAGCGAATTGTCTTATGCTTATAAAAATACAATTTTATATTATCCTCTTGTTTATTTGTCTGCACTTATTTGGACTTTTGCCCCAAAGTCAAACTATGCAGGCCTGAATGGAGCCTGGTACGGAAATGATACTGTTTGGAGAATGGTTATGGATATTAATAAAATAATTTCGTTTGGGAATTTAAATGGTGAAATTGAAAAAGTTACACAAAGAAAGATAATTACAATATCTGATGCAATAATAGCGGGACAGGGTAATGGCCCTCTTAAGCCAGACCCATTAGGGATGGGGATGGTTGCAATAGCAGACAATGATTTATTTCTTGATTATGTAATGGCTCAATTTATGGGTTTTGATAGCAATAAGATTCCTCTTTTAAAAACTTTTAAAAATAGATTAGACGATTTTGAATATCAGATTATTTATGACGGAAATAAAATAAACGAAAATATAATTAAAAAATATGCAATAAAAACAATTCCTTCAAAAGGGTGGGTCGGTAATATTGAAGGTAATTAAATGTTTTTTCAATATGAAGAATATAACTATTTATGCTTTAGTCGATTATAAAGGATATTTTGAATCAAAATATAATTCAGTTCCTTTTAATTCGGGAGTGGATCGGAATTTATTAAAACAACGTTTTTCAGAATTAGGATTTGATATTATCTTTATTCGGGTTTCGGAAATTATGAACTATCCTGCTTCCTTTTGGGAAAAGAAAATAGTTCTCTATACCTCATCCGAGGATTTTGGATTTATTTATAAAACCTTTTTTGAAGATGTAATTTACTTTTTAGAATTATCAAATGCAATACCAATTCCTTCGTTTAAATATCTAAAAGCTAATAACAATAAGGTTTTTATGGAGCTATTGCGTTTTTTAACTATTAAAGAAAATAATGTTGAATCCAAAGTATTTGGTTGTTATGAGGAAATAGAAAAAATTAGTAGTGAACTAAGTTTTCCCTTAGTTTATAAACCGGCTTCGGGAGCAATGAGTACTGGGGTTGGGTTAATTAGAAATAAAAACGAACTGAAAAGAATAAAGAAAATATCTCGTACAAGGTTCATATTTAAAGAGATATGGGAATATTGGCGAAGCATAAAATTTAAGAACTATGTTATGGAAAGTAAATATAGGAATAAATTTATTGTCCAGAAATTTATTCCTAACTTAGATGGAGATTATAAAGTACTCGTTTTTTTTGATAAAATTTATATTTTAAAAAGAGGAGTTAAAAAGGGGGATTTTAAGGCGAGTGGGAGTGGAATAAGGAATTTTGTAAAAGATATTCCGGATGGAATTTTGGAGTTTACTTATAACTTTTATAAAACATTGAATACGCCTAATGCAAGCATTGATGTTGCTTTTGATGGGTCGGAGTTCTTTGTTATAGAATACCAATGTTTATATTTTGGTAGTTTTACACTTACATATTCAAGTTTTTATTGGGTGTTGAGAAATGATAAATTCGATTTTGTTGAAGAAAAAAGTGAATTAGAATATGTATATGCAACTTCTGTTTCTAAGTATATTCATGCTAAAATATTTATGTAGGATTATATTTGAGGATAATAATTATAGAATAGTCAAATTTAAAAAAATATTAATGATTGATTTTCTTTATATTAAAATTTCAAATTCATCATTTATAAAATTAGATGAGGAAATATTAAGTCGCCATTTTCGTACGAAAAGTTTTCTTATGAACAATAGGGGTATAGTAGCGTTCATATGGAGTATCGTACGTTTAAGTTACTTTCTTATCGTTAATCTTCCTTTTTCAAAAGCATTATATATTAGATTTGCAGATCATTATTCGTTTTTGCCCGCTTTATTTTGTAAGGTTTTTCATAAAAAACTAATTGTTGTTGTTGGTGGTTATGATGCGGTACATATACCAGAGTATGGCTATGGAGTTTATCATAGTAAAATCAGAGGGTTTTGTGCCAGATATACGTTTAAACAAGCAAATTTGATACTTCCCAATAATCCTACTTTAGTTGAAAATATAAATACTTTTTCAAATGATTATCCAAGAAAAGAAGGCGTAAAACACTTTGTTCCAGATATAAAAGCTCCAATACATGTTGTTTACAATGGTTTTAAAGCTAATTTCTGGGAAAATTTTCATTTTACAGACAGAAATAAGGTCTTAACTGTTGCATTTATTAATGATAAAAAAACATTTTACCTAAAAGGAATTGACCTCTTTTTTAAAGTTGCTGAGAAAATGCCTGACATCCCTTTTGAAATGGTAGGTTTGAATTTTAATTTAGTACATAAAATGAAATTGAATGTGCCGATAAATGTTAGGTTGATTCCTCAAACGTCAGCGGATGAACTTAAGCTATTATATAACCATGCTAAAGTTTTTGCATTATTTTCATTAACTGAAGGCATGCCAAATGTGTTATGTGAAGCAATGCTATGTGGTTGTATTCCTGTTGGTTCAAATGTAAATGCGATTCCGGAAATAATTGGAGATACTGGAATTGTTGTAGGAAAGAAAGATATATCAATACTAGCCGAAGCCATTTCAAGTGCACTGAAACTAACGAAAGATGCAGAAGAGAAAGCTCGTGAGAGAATTTTAAATAATTTTACAATCGAAAGAAGAGAACAGGAGTTAATTTCTGTTTTATGTCCGATGATTAAATAATTAATTGTATGCCAAACTATTTAGTAACTGGAGGAGCTGGTTTTATAGGCTCAAATCTTGTTGAAAGACTTTTAGACGAAGGTCATTATGTGCGTGTTTTAGATAATTTTTCAACAGGGAAAAGAGAAAATTTACTTCAATTTTCCAATAATCATAAGTTCGAGTTGCTTGAGGGTGATATACGTGATCTACATTATTGCCAAACGGCTTGTAAAGATATTGATTATGTACTACATGAAGCTGCATTGGGTTCTGTTCCTCGTTCAATTGCAGAGCCAATTAACTCAAATGCAAATAATGTAGACGGAACATTAAATATGCTTGTTGCTGCAAAAGATGCGAAAATTAAACGATTTGTATGTGCCAGTTCTTCTTCAGTTTATGGTAACCCTTCGGATATTTCACCAGATACTCCTAGAAATGAGGATATGAGAGAAGGCCCTTTGTCTCCATATGCTATTACAAAGTTTGCAATGGAGTTATATGCGCGTAGATTTTATTCAATATATGGATTAGAAACAGTAGTGTTGAGATATTTTAATGTTTTTGGTCGTCGTCAAAATCCTTATTCGCAATATGCAGCAGTAATTCCATTATTTGTAAGTAAATTACTTAAGGATGAGCCAATTACTATTTTTGGAGATGGGGAGACAAGCAGAGATTTTTCGTATGTGGAAAATGTGATCCATGCAAATTTATTAGCTTGCATGGCTCCTAAAGAAGCTGCTGGTCAGGTATTTAATATTGCTTGTGGCCAAAGAGTAACCTTGAATCAAATGTATTTTAAAATAAGTCAGTTATTGGGAAAGGGTATTAAACCTAATTATACAAATGAACGTGCCGGAGATATAAAGCATTCTTTGGCTAATATTTCGAAAGCTCAACGTGTATTAGGATATATGCCTCTTTATCAGTTTGGTGAAGGGATTGAACAAACCATTGAATGGTATAAAACCAACCTCTAGCCATGTGTGGAATAGCCGGAATATATAATATAGACAAAGAGCCTGTTTCCGTTGAAAAGTTACTGGCGATGACACGGGTAATCCGGCATCGTGGACCAGATGATGAGGGTTTTCTGGTGGCAAATCCCCAGAAAAATCTTTTTCAACACGCTCATCATGATGAAACCATTACCAAGATAAAAGCGGTAACACCTCAACTGGAGCAAACCGAACCGGGATACCTATGCTTTGGTTTTCGCCGCTTGTCAATCCTCGATTTATCACCCAAAGGTCATCAACCTATGTGTGATGAAGATTCGGGAAACTGGATTGTATTCAATGGTGAAATCTTCAATTATATCGAAATTCGTGAAGAGTTGAAAAAGAATGGGTTCCAATTTAGAAGCGGAACGGATACTGAAGTAATTTTGAAAGCATATCGTTTTTGGGGTGAAGCTTGTTTGTCGTGGTTTAACGGAATGTGGTCGTTTTCACTTTGGGATCAGCAGAAACAACGTCTTTTCTGTGCTCGCGACCGTTTCGGTGTAAAGCCTTTTTTCTATTCATTTGATGGTAAAACGTTTGCCTGGGGGTCGGAAGTAAAACAATTGCTCGAAATCGGACTAAGCCGTGAAGTGAATGAAGAGGTGATTTTTAAAAGCTTGAAGATAGGATCGTATTTGATAAACAGTAATAACAGTTACTTTAAATCTGTAAAAATTCTACCTCATTCACATTACCTTATTGCTGATGAAACGGGTATCGAAATAAAACCTTATTACGATTTGGATTTTACAAGTTTTGAAACTTCAAAACTTAGCTTTGGAGAGGCATGCGAAGCCTATAGGGAACTTTTTGCCGACGCTGTGAAACTTAGAATGCGCAGCGATGTTGAGGTAGGAAGTGCTTTGAGTGGAGGTCTTGATTCTTCTGCAATTGTTTCGCTGGCGTCGGGTTATACTTCTCAGAAATTCAAAACCTTTTCGTCATATTATAATGTTGAACCACAATATGATGAACGCAAATGGATTCATCTGGTAGCTGAGAAAACCGGTGTGGAGGATCATTATGTTTCAGCAGGTGCAGAACAAGTTTTGCACGATTTGGAAACTATTACGTGGCATCATGACTATCCGGTATTAGGTTCAAGTCCGATTGCCCAGTATTATGTGATGCAGCTTGCTCGTAAAGAAAATGTTACGGTAATGCTGGATGGACAGGGAAGCGATGAAATTACGGGTGGATATAATCATGCGTTTTATCGGTATTATGCTGATTTACTTCGCCAGTGTAAATGGGGTCGCTTTGCTAAGGAGTATCCTGATTATGTGAAATATAACCCCAAAGGTGGATTATTTGCCAAATTGGTAAAACTCATGGCTGTTTCACTTTTAAGCGAGTCACGTCTGTATAAGGTAGAAGCAAAACGCAATCTGATAAATCCTACAACTTTGATTTACAATGATTATTCGATATTTGATAATATCAAAGATTTACCAGTGGGTAAACTATCGAATTTTCTCTATAATCAAATGATGTCCACTTCTATTCAAACATTACTGCATTTTGAGGATCGTAATTCGATGGCTCATTCAGTGGAAAGCCGCGTGCCGTTTCTCGATTATCGTTTTGTAGAATTTGCTTTTTCGCTACCCTCTCATTATAAAATCCATAAGAATTTTGGAAAATACATTCATCGAGAAGCGTTGAAAACAGTAGTTCCCAAAGAAATTATGGAGAGGAAAGATAAAATTGGGTTTTTGGCTCCCGGTGAACGTTTCTGGATGCGTGGAGAGATGAAACCGATGATTGATAGTTTGTTTCATTCTGCCGAATTCAAAAACAGAAGCATCTTTAATCAAAAGCTTATTTTGGAGAAATGGAATGAATATCAGGCTGGAAACGATAAAAATGCATCACTTTTATGGCAGGTGATGGCTCTTGAACTTTGGTTCCGTAAATTTGCAAGCTAATTTTCAAATCGCATTTCTGTAATGCAGAAATCATTAAAATATATTGATTATGAAAGGATTGATTCGTTTTTTTTTAAACCATATACCCCGAAAATATCTACAGCTGTTCAGCCATTTTGGAGCCAGAGTATTAGGTTTGCTATACATGGGAAATAAAGTTGAATGCCCAGTATGCGGTCATCGCTATAAAAAGTTTTTACCGTATGGATATGTAAGTCAACGGGAAAATGCATTGTGTCCACATTGCTTATCGTTGGAGCGTCATCGTTTAATGTGGCTCTGGCTAAAAGAAAAGAGCGATTTTTTTACTGCCAATCATAAAGTATTGCATGTAGCACCGGAATATGCTTTTCTGAAACGATTTGAAAAGTTTTCAAATCTTGATTATATCACTGCTGATCTTGAATCACCTTTGGCTAAAGTAAAGATGGATATTCAGAAAATTCCGTTTCCGGAAAACAGTTTTGATGTTATTTTCTGCAATCATATTTTGGAACATGTGGACGATTATCAGTTGGCACTACGTGAAATATATCGTGTTATGAAACCGGGAGGCTGGGGAATTATTCAGTCACCGATTAATGTAAAGCGAGAGGCCACGTTTGAAGATAAATCCATCGTAACACACGAGGAACGGATTAAAGCTTTTGGCCAATATGACCATGTTCGTGAATTTGGATTGGATTATGCCGAACGATTGGGTGAATGTGGCTTTCTCGTAAGTATTGAAAAACTTGTGGAAGAAATTGGAAATGAAAAAATTGCCCGTTATGGTTTATTATCCTATGATGCAATTTCAGCCGAAGAGTATCTTTATGTAGTTCATAAGAATTAATCTGTCGGAAATAAGATTTGTAGTTGCTTCATGCCTTTTTCGGGGAAGAAATGGCCTTTTTTGCGAATGATAAATTTAAGCCTTTCTGAAGATAAATCTCGAAGTAGAAAACTATATCTTGATAGAATTTCTTGGATATATTTAGTTGGGTCAAGTTGTGACTTAAGACATTTTTTATTTGTAACATGTTGATTGAGAATTATTTTGTATATTGTAATGTTTTTGGGAAGCAAAATTGTTGCTAACATTATTTAGCTTATGAAAAATAATTTGGCGATAGAATACTCCCGGGTGGTTGAAAAAATATAGTTGGAAACCACGGGTGAATATTCTGACGAATCAGAAGTAATCCTGAAAGCATGCCGGAGGAATTTTTCTTGAACAAACTCTATTCCGGGTTGTTTGATTAATAACAAAACAAAAGTATTCATCAAAAAATAAAACAATATGTCATTTGAATTACCAAAACTGCCGTATGCAATGGATGGATTGCAACCATATATTTCTGTGAAAACACTTGAATATCACTATGGTAAACATCATCAAGCGTATGTTGACAATCTGAATAAATTAGTACCGGGAACTGCTTTTGAAGGCGCAAGTCTTGAGGATATAATCAAAAAAGCTGATGGCGGAATTTTTAACAATGGTGCTCAGGTATGGAATCACACCTTTTACTGGAAATGCCTGAATCCTAAAGGTGGTGGAGATCCGAAAGGGAATCTTGGTGATGCTATCAAAAAAGAGTTTGGCTCTTATGAAGAGTTCAAGCAAAAATTCACCAATGCTGGATTGACTTTGTTTGGATCAGGTTGGGCATGGCTGGTTAAGAATGAAGAAGGTAAACTACAAATTATTCAGGAAAGCAATGCCGGAAATCCACTTCGTAATGGTTTAACTCCACTGTTGACGCTTGATGTTTGGGAACACGCTTACTATCTTGATCAACAAAATCGTCGTGGTGATTACATATCTGCCTTTTGGAGCTTGGTTGATTGGAATGCTGTTTCAGACAGATTCTAATAATTGAAATTAAGAGAATAAAAAGGGGCTGTTCAATACAGCCCCTTTTTTATTTCGTGAGAAAAAACGTGATTAACCGCAGTGGAAGTAATTGCGAACCAGCTGCATGATTTTTTCTTTATTGCAATGTATTTCTTCACGTAAACTTTGATCGTTATAAGCTTTTAGTTTTTTAATAAATCCATCGATAGTTGCAGGGTGGAACACACCGTACTTTTCGTAGATTTCGCGCTGGCGGGTCAACTGTTCGGCAGAATCCCAGCAAGAAGCGGGCAAATGCTCCAGATTTTCCGTTATAGATTTATGTTCTTCGTGGAAGATATTTACATCCACATAAGTTTTTTTGGCAAACTCGAGAGCGTTTTCCATTTCGAAACCATGACGAGCTGCAACCGTTAGTCCAGCAAGCAACAGATAAATATCGGCAGAGCCATCCGGACAACGGAATTCAACAGTTTGTTTGTATGAAAAATCAGTTTCAACAGTCCCTTCGAGAGGATTTGCATCATGGAGCATGTTTTTATTGCCGCTCCATCCCAGTGGAACGCGTACCAGAACGGAACGATTACGATCGCCCCAGCAAATGTTGGTTGGTGCTTCCTGATGCGGTACAAGGCGGAAATATGAGGTAGGATTAGTGTTGCCAAATGCTGTTAATGAAGGTGCTAATGTTAAGAATCCGGCAATAGCTTTATGAGCATTTTCGTTCAGTTTGCCATTGTTGACGTATGCATTTTTCCCATCTCTCATTAAACGAGTATGAACGTGCATGCCACTTCCTGCCTTGCCTGCAGTGATTTTTGGTGCAAAAGTTACGCTTACATCATAGCGATGAGCCAATGTGCGCATAATCCATTTTGCAATCATCAACTGGTCAGCAGCATCTTCAAGATTCGTTGGAAGAAATTCTATTTCGTTTTGCTCATACAGTATGCCATCATGAACAAAGTTTCCAACCTCTGAATGTCCGTATTTGATTAAGCCTCCGGTTTGGGCAATCATTTGCATTGCTTCTACACGGTACATTTCCCATTTATTGAAAGGAGTTGATTCGTGATAACCTTTTTGATCGGTAGCTTTAAAAAGTTCTTCTTCTTCGCTGATGATATAATATTCAAGCTCTCCCATTACTTCAAAGTCAAAACCAGTAACTTCTTTCAGGGCTTTGTGAGCTTTGCGAAGAGTGTAATCCGGGGCTGTTTCGAGCGGATTTCCATCTTTATCATAATACGAACAAAGGATATCCATCGTAGGAATATCGCTGAACGGATTAATAAAAGCTGTGCGATAACGTGGAATTATATATAGGTCGCTAGATCCAGCTTCAATATGAGGAAAAAGACTTGAACCATCTACTCGTTCGCCAGAACTTAATATGGTATCAAGATGCTCTTTGCTGTTGATAATAAAATTTAAGGTTTTTAAACGCCCGTCTCCTCCGGCATATCGGAGATTAATCATTTCGATTCCGTTTTCTTCGATATATTTGATCAAATCAGCCTTTGTAAATTCAATAGCGGGTTTGTTCAGGTAACGGATCAGGGGATTTGGGTTTAATCTAACCTGGTCGTTCATAGTTTTCTTGTTTTTTAATGGGTAAAAGTGACCAAAGGTACGAAAATAGTATTTCGTGCATCTGCTCATTCTCCTAACGTATCGTTAAAAAAACCTTAGCTGAATGATAAAAATGGATTATTCTTACATGTCTGAGCAGTTATAGATATACACATAAGTCATTTTACCCTATTTTTGTAATGGAAACTTGGGACAAAATGATTGAAAATAGATCTGATAACTATCAATTACCGGAAATAGGAGAAAAATTTATTGACCTTGAAAAGGTAATTTCTTCTAAAAACCCTCATCTTCTTAAAATTATTCCTGGTTTTATCATTCGTTATCTGAAAAGGATTACACACATAGATCAGGTAAATAAAGCGATATACGAAAACCGTCATAAAGTTGGGATAGATTTTGTAAAGGCTATTTTGAACGATTTTGGAGCAACCGTTCATTCTGTCAATCTGGAATTGGTGCCTAAAACCGGGCGTTTTTTAATTGCTTCAAATCACCCGTTAGGCGGTCCTGATGGAATGGCATTGATAAGTGAAGTTGGAAAGGTTCGGAATGATATTTTGTTTCCTGTAAATGACATATTGCTTTATCTGCCAAATTTAAAACCATTGTTTATCCCTGTAAATAAACATGGAAGCAACAGTTCGAATGTTCGCTTGTTTGATCAAGCATTTGCTTCAGAAAATATGATCCTTTACTTTCCTGCTGGGTTGGTTTCCAGAAAGCAAAAAGGAATTATTAAAGATCTTGATTGGAAAAAAACATTTATTGCAAAAGCTAAAAAACATCAACGGGATATTATTCCGGTTCATATTGATGGATATAACTCTGGTTTTTTTTATAATTTGGCAAATCTGCGAAAAAAACTTGGCATTAAAGCCAATATAGAAATGCTATATCTTGTAGATGAGATGTATAAACAGTGCGATAAAAAGATCACAATTACCTTTGGCAAACCTATCCCATTTAGTACCTTTGATAAGCGGTTTTCTGACAGCGAATGGGCAGGAAAGGTGAAAGAATATGTGTATCAGCTTGCAGAAAATCCAAACGTTTCTTTTAACTATTAATAATCTGAGTAATGGAAAACATAATTGCCCCCATTGATCGAGAACTTATTGTAAACGAACTAAATCAGGATAGATTTCTTCGTAAAACCAACTATGGAAATAAAGAAATCTATATTGTAACTGCTCAAGATTCGTCAAATACAATGCGCGAAATTGGTCGTTTACGTGAAATAAGCTTTCGTGACGCGGGCGGAGGCTCTGGGCTAGATTGTGACTTAGATAAATATGATATTTCTGAAAAACCATATAAACAGCTCATAGTTTGGGATCCGACTGAACAGGAAATTGTGGGTGGTTATCGTTTTATAGATGGGTGTAATATAGGAAAAGATGATGATGGGACTCCTGCAAGTGCCACAGCAAAACTATTCCATTTTGGAGAGGAATTTGTAGAAAAATATCTTCCGATTACCATAGAATTAGGCAGAAGCTTTGTTCAACCCAAATATCAACCCACATTTAATATTCGTAAAGGAATGTTTTCGTTAGATAATTTGTGGGATGGCTTAGGAGCTTTAACTATTGATTACCCGAGTATTAAGTATTTTTTTGGCAAAATAACGATGTATCCTAGTTTCAATGTAACAGCCCGCGACTGCATTCTTTTCTTCATGCAAAAGTATTTCCCTGATGAGAAAAAAATGGTATATCCTCATGAAGCAGTACATGTTGTTACTTCAACAGAGGAGTTGAATGCCATATTTACAGGAAATAGCTATGATGAAGATTATAAAATTCTGGTAAAAACAGTACGTCAGTTGGGTGAATCGATTCCTCCATTGGTAAATGCGTATATGAATCTTTCTTCCACTATGAAGATGTTTGGAACAGCGATTAATCGTACATTTGGCGAAGTAGAAGAAACCGGAATTTTGGTTAACATTGATGATATTTACGAAACGAAGAAACATCGGCATATTTCTACCTATCAACCTAAAACTGGTAAATAGTGATGGAAATAACCAATGCAGAATTTATTGTAAGTAATACACAATACAAAAAGTGTCCAAAACCGGAAGTGCCTGAATTTGCATTTATCGGTCGCTCAAATGTTGGAAAATCATCTTTGATTAATACGCTTGTAAATAAACCAGGGCTTGCCAAAACTTCATCACGACCAGGAAAAACACAGTTAATCAATCATTTTTCGATAAATAATAAGTTGTGGTATCTGGTTGATTTGCCAGGTTATGGATATGCAAGAGTATCGAAATCAAGCAGAGCAAAATGGGCTGATATGATTGATGGATACTTGTTAAATCGTAAAAACCTGATTTGTACTTTTGTGTTAATTGACAGTAGGATCGATCCACAACATAATGATTTAGACTTTATTCATTGGTTGGGAACTAATGGAGTGCCGTTTGTGTTAGTGTTTACAAAGATTGATAAACTGTCAGGGAGTGAATTGCCTCGTCAAATTGAAAAGTATAAGAAGAAACTGAAGGAAGAATGGGAGGAGTTACCCCGGATTTTTGCCACATCTGCAAAGCATCTAAAGGGCAAAAACGAAATACTTGGTTTTATAGAAGAAAACGTAATGAACTTTACAGAGATCCCTGAATAAAAAAAGTCAGGTCTTTCGAACCTGACTTTTTTGTAAGCTTAAGCTTTATGTTCTTCAAGCTCAATAATTAACTGGCTTTTCGGAACTCTGTCGCCTTCATTTGCATTTACGGCTTTCACGATTCCGTTAACAGGTGAAAAGATTTCGTTATTCATTTTCATGGCATTGAATACCATGATTAAATCGCCTTTTTTCACTTCATCACCAGCTTTAACGTTTATTTTCAGAATTGTACCTGGAATAAAAGCGTAAATTTCACATGGATTTACAGGAGTGTATGCATGACGTTGCTTAAATTTTTTAGGTAACGTTGTTTTATAACTTCCTGATTCAACTTTCAGTTGAACAAATTCCATGTTTTTGATTTCAGGTTCTATTTTTGTTTTTGTTTTATGCTTATCTGCCATTGTTTCTCAGATTAAGTGAGGATTGAAATTCACATGATATCGCAGGGGAATATATTACCCCCGGCAGATTAAAATGGAGGAATTCCATGCTTTTTGTATGGTCTGATCTCAGCTTTATTCTTGGAAATTTCAATTGCATGGATAAGGAAGTTGCGGGTTTCGGTTGGGTCAACCACTGCGTCAACATAACCATAAGCCGCAGCTACATAGGGATTTGCAAACTTCTCTTTGTATTCTTCAATTTTCTTTTGGCGCATTTCTTCCGGGTTTTCAGCACTCATAATTTCGCTACGGAAAATAATGTTTGCAGCACCTTCCGGTCCCATAACTGCAATTTCAGCAGTTGGCCAAGCCAAAACGAAATCAGCACGTAAGTGGTTAGAACACATTGCAATGTAGCCTCCGCCATATGCTTTACGAAGAATAACAGTGATTTTAGGAACTGTAGCTTCTGAATAAGCATATAATACTTTTGCGCCGTGACGGATAACGCCAGCGTGTTCCTGATCAATACCCGGCAGGTAGCCTGGCAGGTCAACCAAAGTAACTAAAGGAATATTGAATGAATCGCAAAAACGGATAAAACGAGCTGCTTTATCTGAAGAATCACAATCCAAAACCCCCGCCAGAACTAAAGGCTGATTGGCAACAAAGCCAACAGTATCGCCATTTAATCGAGCAAAACCGATTACAATATTCGGAGCAAAGAGCTCTTGAATTTCGAGAAATTCCGAATCATCAACCAACGAACGAATGATGTCTTTCACATCATACGGTTGTTTTGGATCGGTTGGGAATATATTATCGATTTTGAACTGACGAACTTTCGGAGCTTTTTTTGGAAATGCTTCAGCTTTCTTTTCGTTGTTCCACGGAATGTAGCTAACAAGCTTTTTGATTTGTTCGAAACATTCAGCTTCACTTTCTGCAAAGAAATGAGCATTCCCTGATATTTCAGCATGAACACGTGCTCCACCTAAGTCTTCCATTGAGATTTCTTCTCCCAGGACAGTTTTAATAACTTCCGGACCGGTGATAAACATCTTTGAGATTTTATCTACCACGAAAACATAGTCGGTAAGAGCAGGTGAATACACAGCACCACCGGCACAAGGACCTAGGATAACCGAAATTTGTGGAATTACTCCTGAAGCTAAGGTATTACGGTAAAAAATTTCGCCATAACCAGCTAATGAATTTACCCCTTCCTGAATACGTGCTCCACCGGAGTCGTTAATACCAATGATGGGGATTTTTAACTTCATGGCATGGTCCATGATTTTAGTGATTTTCTTTGCGTGCATATAACCCAAAGAACCACCGGCAACGGTAAAGTCCTGAGCATAAATACAAACCGGATGTCCGTTTAAGGTACCGGTACCTGTAAGTACACCATCACCAGGAAGATACTTCTTGTCCATGTCAAAGTCTTTTCCTGAGTGCTCAACAAACAAATCATATTCATGAAATGAGTTAGGGTCGAGCAGCGAAATGATACGCTCGCGAGCCGTCATTTTACCGGTTGCTTTCTGCTTTTCAATGGCTTTTGCGCCACCGCCCTGCAGAGCATCCTGCATCCTCTTTCTTAATTCGAGGGATTTTTGCTTAATTGACATATGATGCTATTTAATAACACAACTTTTTCCCAAAGTGCGGCAAAAGTAACCCAAAATCCCCCCCTTAGTTCTTAATAAATGTTAAATGTTCTGAATGTTAAGGCGTAAGATGTTGTAAATGAGGTTCTGGCAATTCTGCTTACTCTTCTTTACCCTTAAATTCTGCTTCCAATTGCTGATACCATTTTTTGCCATATTTACGGATCAAAGGTTCTCTCAGAAACTTGTAAACAGGGATATTGTTCCGTTTTCCATTTACCAAAGCCTTGTCACAAATTGACCATCTGTGGTAATTTACAGCTTCAAATCCGTCATATTTCTGAATTCTGATTGGGTAAAGATGACATGAAATTGGTTTTTGGAATTTTATTTTTTTATCGAGCCAGGCTTTTTCAATTGCACAAAAAGCAATATCGCCATCAAAGCAAATAAAAGCACATTCGCGATTATTGATTAAAGGTGTGGCATAATTGCCATCCATGTCATAATCAAAAACACCCATGCTTTCCACTACTTCAACTCCTTCCGGAATCATATATGGCTTGATTTTTTCGAGACAGTCTTCCAAAACTGAGATTTCGTCTTCTTCGAGGGGTGCTCCGGCATCGCCCTCAACACAACAAGCTCCTTTACATTTTTTTAAATCGCAGGCAAAACAAACCTGCAAGAGCTCGTCTGATATAATGCAATTGTCTATTGGAATCATGCGGCAAAATTATAAAACATATTCCTCTGTTTTACGTTCCTATCTTCTGTCTTGAAATTCATCAAAAAAAAGTACTTTTGTAGAGATAATCAAAAATAGAATATTACCTAATTATATAAACACTAACATGTTAAGCCTGTTTAATAAATTTTTTGGTTCGAAATCGCAACGCGATATCAAAGACATTACACCTATTGTAAACCAAATTATAGCCGTTTACGAAGAAATTAAATTGCTCAGTAACGATGAGTTACGTGCAAAAACTGCTGAATTTAAAAATTATATTCGCGAATTTGCGGAAGCTGAAACAAACGAAATTGCTGAATTGCGCAATCGTTTAGAAAACGATCTAGATATTGATGTAGAAGAGAAAGAATCGCTTTATATAGAGTTAGATAAACTCGAAAAAGTAGAATATGAAAAAATTCAGGAAGCTCTCAATAACATACTGCCTGAAGCTTTTGCGGTGATGAAAGAAACTGCCCGTCGTTTTACTCAAAACGAAAAGGTGGAAGTTTCTGTAATGGATTGGGATCGTGATTTGGCAGCCCGTCGTGACAGTATCAATATCGTTGGGGATAAAGCCTATTATGACAATAAATGGATGGCCGGAGGTAACATGATTACCTGGGATATGATTCATTATGATGTTCAGCTAATTGGTGGGATTGTTCTTCATCAGGGGAAAATTTCCGAAATGGCTACCGGGGAAGGTAAAACCTTGGTTGCAACACTTCCGGTATATCTTAATGCTTTGGCAGGTCGTGGGGTTCACCTTGTTACTGTGAACGACTATCTGGCAAAACGTGACTCGGAGTGGATGGGGATGCTTTTCGAATTCCACGGATTGAAAGTTGACTGTATAGATCGTCATGAACCAAACTCAGATTCCCGCCGAAATGCTTACCTCGCCGATATCACTTACGGTACAAATAACGAATTTGGGTTCGACTACCTGCGTGATAATATGACCCGAAATCCGGAAGAACTTGTTCAGCGCAAACATAATTATGCTATCGTGGATGAGGTTGACTCTGTTTTGATTGACGATGCCCGTACACCCTTGATTATCTCGGGGCCAACACCCAAAGGCGAAAATCAGGAATTTGATCGCCTTCGCCCGAATATCGAACGTATTTACAACGTTCAACGTACACTGGTTACTCAGGTTCTAGCCGAAGCAAAGAAACTTCTTGCAGGTGACCCAACCAGCGAAAATGAAAAGAAAGGTGGCGAACTTTTACTTCGTTGCCATCGTGGGTTACCCAAAAACAAAGCTCTTATTAAGTTTTTGAGTGAGCAGGGAATGAGGCAATTGCTTCTGAAAACCGAAAACTTTTATATGCAGGAGCAATCTAAAAATATGCATCTCATCGATGATGAGCTTTATTTTGTGATTGACGAAAAAAATAATACCATCGAACTTTCCGAAAAAGGGATCGATTATCTCTCTTCGTATGCCGAAGATGCAAAATTCTATATCCTTCCTGACGTAGGAGCCGAAATTGCCGAACTCGAAAAACTCGGACTCTCTTCAACGGAAAAGATGGAACGCAAAAACGAAATTTATCGCACGTTTGCAATTCAATCAGAACGCGTTCATACTATCAATCAGCTTTTGAAAGCATATACTCTTTTTGAGAAGGATGTGGAATATGTGGTGATGGACAACAAGATTAAAATTGTTGATGAACAAACCGGGCGTATTCTTGATGGTCGTCGCTATTCAGATGGATTACATCAGGCTATTGAAGCCAAAGAAAACGTGAAGATTGAAGCTGCCACTCAAACGTACGCAACCATTACCCTTCAGAATTACTTCCGTATGTACAGCAAGCTTGCAGGTATGACCGGTACTGCCGAAACGGAAGCAGGTGAACTTTGGGATATCTATAAACTGGATGTTGTAGTTATACCAACCAATCGCCCGGTTGTTCGTAAGGATATGGAAGATATGGTTTACAAAACCAAACGTGAAAAGTTTAATGCTGTTATTGATGAGGTTAATAATCTGGTAAATGCAGGCCGTCCGGTGCTGGTAGGGACTACTTCGGTTGAAACATCAGAGTTGCTAAGCCGTATGTTGAAACAACGTGGTATTCCTCACAATGTATTGAATGCAAAATTGCATAAAAAAGAAGCTGATATTGTATTGGAAGCAGGTCAGGCCGGAAAAGTAACCATTGCAACCAATATGGCAGGCCGTGGTACCGATATTAAACTGGGTACCGGAGTAAAAGAAGCAGGTGGTTTGGCTATTATTGGTACCGAACGTCATGAATCACGTCGTGTTGACCGTCAGCTACGTGGTCGTTCAGGACGCCAGGGTGACCCGGGTTCTTCACAGTTCTTTGTATGTCTGGAAGATGATTTGATGCGTTTATTTGGTTCGGAACGTATTGCCCGCATCATGGACCGTCTTGGAATCAAAGAAGGCGAAGTAATTCAGCACTCTATGATTACCAAATCCATCGAACGTGCTCAACGCAAGGTTGAAGAAAATAACTTTGGCGTTCGTAAACGTTTGCTCGAATATGACGACGTAATGAATTCACAACGTGAAGTAATCTATCGCAAACGTCGCAATGCTTTGTTTGGTGACCGTCTGTCAATTGATATTTCCAATATGCTTTATGATACTTGCGAAGATATTGTAACAGAAAGTCTAAACAGTCGCGAATTCGAAAGCCTGAATTATGAAATTATCAAGACTTTTGGGATTGAATCACCCATTTCTGAACATGAATTTCTGGATGGAAAACACGATAGTATAGTCGAAAAGCTTTATGAAACAGTGTATCTTTCCTATAAAGAAAAGACTCAAAAGCTTGCAGAGCAGGCATATCCTGTGATTAAAGAAGTATATGAAACCAGTGGGCATCGTTACGAAAACATTGCCATTCCGATTACGGATGGGATTAAGAGCCTTAACGTTGTAGCACCGCTCAAAAAGTGCTACGAAACCAAAGGACGTGAAGTTCCGATAGCTTTCGAAAAAGGGATTACACTGGCTATTATTGATGATGCCTGGAAAGAACACTTACGTGAAATGGACGAGCTGAAAAATTCCGTTCAGAATGCTGCTTACGAACAGAAAGATCCGTTGCTGATCTATAAATTCGAATCGTTCGATTTGTTTAAAAAGCTGGTTCAGAAGGTGAATAAAGATATCAGTTCTTTCCTAAACCTTGGAAAACTCCCGATGCAGGAACCACAGGATGTTCATGAAGCGAAAGTACAGCATACCGACATGAGTAAACTCAAAACTGGTCGCGATGATGCTCCGGCTGCTGTTGCAAATCGTACATCCGAACCTCAGAAAACACAACCCATTAAGGTTGAAAAACAAATCGGACGCAATGAACCCTGTCCTTGCGGAAGTGGTAAAAAATACAAACAATGTCACGGTAAAGAGCTAAATCTCTAGGCGAAAAACCTGATAAATATATCCGAAGAGGCTGTCTGAAAAAACTATCCCGAGAATCGGGATGGTTTTTTCAGACAGCCTCATTTGCGTTGAGAGGTGACCATACACGTGCTGAAAAACATGTAAGGTTTTTTACCTAATAAAATAAAACTAACCTACTCTCAGTTAGTATAGAGACCAGCCTTCTAAACCCTGTGAACTTAAAATAAGCCCGACAGCTTTAAATAAACTAGTGGACTTGTTGCCAGGGCAAACGCATCTAAATAATTTATTTAGATAAATAATTGGTAATCAGTATTTTGATTTGTTTTTGTGGATAAAAATATTTATATTTGCCTGGCAATCAGATAGGTATAAATAAATGAAAGAAAAGAAATTATTAGCGTATTTTGCGGATATGAAAGATCCCAGAGTAGAAAGAACAAAGCGACATCTTATGGATGATATCCTTTTTATCTCAATTGCAGCAGTACTAAGTGGTGTTGAATCATGGGATGAGATGGAAGAATATGGAAAAAAGAAGCGAGCATGGCTGGAAACAATCCTGGAGTTGCCTAATGGTATCCCATCGCACGACACTTTTAATCGCTTTTTCGCAGCATTGGATGCTAATGAATTTGAAAATCGTTTTCTTAAATGGGTCAAATCTCTTTACCAAAGTACAGAAGAAGAGATAATTAGTATTGATGGGAAAACAATACGAGGTTCTAGGGGACAAGGTTGCAAAACAGTCACCCACATTGTTAGTGCCTGGGCAGAAAAGAATGAACTCATACTCGGGCAAGTCAAGGTTGAGGATAAATCAAACGAGATTACAGCAATACCGAGGTTACTGGAAGTATTATTATTAAAGGGAAGTATTGTTACCATTGATGCTATGGGATGTCAAAAAAACATTGCCAAACAGATTGTCAAAAAGCAAGCCGATTATGTTCTTTCAGTTAAAGACAACCAGCAAGAGTTATTGGAAGATATTAAAGACAGTTTTAGCATTCTTCAGGCTAATGATTATTATGAGTATGTGGATTACGATCATGGAAGAATAGAGACCAGAAAGTGTTCCATAATTACCGACTTGAGTCTGGTTTTTTGTAGTAATAAATGGATGGGTCTCAGATCGATTGTTAAGATAGAACGAGAAAGATGCTTTAAAGCTACAGGCAAGATTGAAAATGAAATCCAGTATTATATCAGCACTTTATACGAAGCAAAAATTATTGAAAATGGTATTAGAAAACATTGGGGTATTGAAAACAAAGTGCATTGGGTACTGGACGTTGCTTTTAATGAAGACATGAGTCGTAAAAGAGAGGGTAATGCCGCTCAGAATTTCTCAAGTTTGACCAGAATAGCCCTTAATCTGCTCAGAAAGAGCAATCTGAAAATTGGAATAAAAAGCAGGCGCAAGATGTGCGGGTGGGATAATGACTTCCTTTTGGATGTTCTAAAAAATTAGATGCGTTTGCCCTGGACTTGTTGATTTTTATAAGTGAAAATTTTACTAATTTTACAGCATCAATAAAAATCAAACTATGAAAAAGAAAATTACATTTTTATTGCTTATAATATTTGCCGCAGCAAGTGTTTATTCTCAAAATTACACTATCAGTTTTGATGCAAGCGGAACAACTAATACCTTGGACAGTGTAAGAATTATAAACCTTACACATCCCGATACTGCAATGTGGCATTCGGGTGATGTTTTTCAACTGCAACTTAATAATGCAATTAATGATTTAGAAGCTAATAAAGAAAATCTGCTAATTTTCCCTAATCCTATGCAAGGTAAGGCTGAAATAATGTTTAATGTAAAACAAGCTGGTATTGCAAGCATTAATATTTACGAAATTACAGGTAAAGAAATTATTCATTTAGATGAAAATCTTTCACAAGGCAATCATCAGTTTCAATTAACAGGCTTAAAACAAGGTGCTTATTTTATTAATATAAGAGGCAATGGATATTTTTACAGCTCTAAGCTAATCAGTTACAATTCCTTTTCAAACGATATTAATCTGAGATATAATGGAGTTATTCAGGAAGCTATGATAAATAAATACAAAACTATCAATTCAAGTATAAATTTCAATTTTGTAAGTGGTGATATTTTACAATATACAGGTTATGCAGCTAATCTAACGGCTGTTGTTACTAATTCACCTACATCAGATATAACAATTATATTCAATTTTATTGCTTCAATACCCGGTGTTACAACTGATGCAGTAATTTCAATCACTACTAATTCATCAATATGCGGAGGAAACGTAACCTCTGACGGTGGTGAAGTTGTAACAGCCAGAGGCATTTGTTATGCCACAACTGCTAATCCAACAATTGCAAACAATATAGCTTCAAGCGGAAGCGGAACAGGTTTATTTACAGCAAGCCTAACAGGACTAACTCCAGGTACAACATATTATGTAAGAGCTTATGCAACAAACAGCGTAGGAACGGCTTATGGTAATGAGGAGATTTTTATAACAATACCTGCAAGTTTACCAGTTATAACAACAACCATTGTTTCTTCAATTACAAATACTACAGCTACCTCAGGTGGGAATATCAGTTCTGATGGCGGAGATAATGTTACTGCACGTGGTGTTTGTTGGAGTACATCTCCAATTCCTACCATAGCATTAAGTACCAAAACAACAAATGGCGCAGATACAGGCAGTTTTACAAGTAATATTACTGGATTAATCCCAGGTACAACTTATTATGTCAGAGCTTATGCCACTAACAGCGTTGGTACAGCTTATGGCAGTGAAGTGAGTTTTACAACAACTACTGCTCCTGTTACAACAGTTACTGATTACGATGGCAATGTATATGATACCATTCATATAGGTACACAGATATGGATGAAACAGAATCTGAAAACCACTCATTACAAAAACGGAACAGCGATAACTTATCCGGGTGCAAATAATACAGCATGGCAAAATAATACTAACGGAGCTTATGCATGGTACAATAATAACGAAGCCACATATAAAAACACTTATGGTGCATTATACAACTGGTACGCAGTAAATACCGGTATGCTTTGCCCAACAGGCTGGCATGTACCCACTGATGCTGAGTGGACAACCCTAACCACTTATCTGGGAGGTGAATTCATAGCCGGAACCAAACTAAAAGCAACCACATTATGGGAAAGCCCTCATACCATAGCCACCAACGAAACCGGCTTCACAGCCTTTCCTGGAGGTAGACGTCATGGCACTGGAGGATACTACGTAATTGGTCAAAATGGCGAGTGGTGGAGTTCTACCGAGTACAGTGCTACTGAAGCCTGTATCAGGTCCATGTATAACAATGATAGCATTGTATACAGTAACGGCAACTATAAGGTACTCGGGCTTTCTGTACGTTGCCTAAGCGATTTGGGTAATCAGGCAGGTTTACCATCTGTTACAACCTCCAATACAACCTCCATAACAACAACCACTGCCAATTCAGGTGGAAACATTATATTTGATGGTGGAGCTGCAATAACCTCACGTGGCGTGTGCTGGAGTACTTCATCTAATCCTACAGTAGCTCTAGGCACCAAAACTTCTGATGGTAATGGTACAGGTAGTTTTACCAGCAATATTAGTGGTTTAACAGCAGGTACAACTTACTTTGTAAGAGCTTATGCCACTAACAGCGTTGGTACAGCTTATGGCAGTGAAGTGAGTTTTACAACAACTACTGCTCCTGTTACAACAGTTACTGATTACGATGGCAATGTATATGATACCATTCATATAGGTACACAGATATGGATGAAACAGAATCTGAAAACCACTCATTACAAAAACGGAACAGCGATAACTTATCCGGGTGCAAATAATACAGCATGGCAAAATAATACTAACGGAGCTTATGCATGGTACAATAATAACGAAGCCACATATAAAAACACTTATGGTGCATTATACAACTGGTACGCAGTAAATACCGGTATGCTTTGCCCAACAGGCTGGCATGTACCCACTGATGCTGAGTGGACAACCCTAACCACTTATCTGGGAGGTGAATTCATAGCCGGAACCAAACTAAAAGCAACCACATTATGGGAAAGCCCTCATACCATAGCCACCAACGAAACCGGCTTCACAGCCTTTCCTGGAGGTGTGCGTCAGGACAATGGAGGATACTACGTAATTGGTCAATGTGGCGAGTGGTGGAGTTCTACCGAGCACAGTGCTACTGAAGCCTGGATCAGGAACATGCATAACAATGATAGCATTGTATACAGTAACGGCAACTATAAGGTGCTCGGATTTTCTGTACGTTGCCTAAGCGATTTGGGTAATCAGGCAAGTTTACCATCTGTTACAACCTCCAATACAACCTCCATAACAACAACCACTGCCAATTCAGGTGGAAACATTATATTTGATGGTGGAGCTGCAATAACCTCACGTGGCGTATGCTGGAGTACTTCATCTAATCCTACAGTAGCTCTAGGCACCAAAACTTCTGATGGTAATGGTACAGGTAGCTTTACCAGCAATATTAGCGGTTTAACACCAGGTACAACTTATTATGTAAGAGCTTATGCCATAAACATTGCTGGTACAGCCTATGGAAATGAGTTTAGTTTTACAACTACAGCACCAGTAACCGACTATGATGGCAATGTATATGATACCATTTATATAGGCACACAGGTATGGATGAAACAGAATCTGAAAACCACTCATTATAAAAATGGGACAGCCATAACTTATCCGGGTACAGATAATACTGCATGGCAAAATAATACAAATGGAGCTTATGCCTGGTATAACAATGATTCAGCCGCATATAAAAACACTTATGGTGTCTTATACAACTGGTACGCTGTAAATACCGGCAATTTATGCCCTACAGGCTGGCATGTTCCTACAGATGCTGAATGGACAACCTTAATCACCTATCTGGGAGGCGAAAGCATAGCCGGAGGCAAACTAAAATCAACTTCACTATTATGGAATTACCCTAATAACGGAGCTACCAATAGCAGCGGCTTTACAGCCCTTCCGGGAGGCGGCCGTACCGACTTTGGATTATACAATTCTATTGGCTCCGGTGGCTGTTGGTGGAGTTCTACAGAAGAATACCTTACTATAGCCTGGTACAGGTACATTTTCAACGATGCAAGCAATGCATATTCCTCATACTCATACAAGTCATGCGGCAATTCCGTCCGTTGTATTAAAGATTAAAAAGAATATTTTTGAAAACATAATAAAAGCCGGAATCAACCTCCGGCTTTTTTATTATATTTTGTGTGATTTTTGCCTTTATAAACTTAGTTTTTATAAATTTGCACAAACATGAAGATTGTTTCATTAATTAAAATTTTTTTCAAAGGGAAAATATAATCTAAGAAACAATATTGAGTTTCAAAGAAAGCAGGCAAACTTATTGATTTTTTTAAAGTAAATATTAAAAAATATTTTGACAATACAAAATTATGCATCAATAAAAATCAAACTATGAAAAAGAAAATTACATTTTTATTGCTTATAATATTTGCCGCAGCAAGTGTTTATTCTCAAAATTACACTATCAGTTTTGATGCAAGCGGAATAACTAATACCTTGGACAGTGTAAGAATTATAAACCTTACACATCCCGATACTGCAATGTGGCATTCGGGTGATGTTTTTCAACTGCAACTTAATAATGCAATTAATGATTTAGAAGCTAATAAAGAAAATCTGCTAATTTTCCCTAATCCTATGCAAGGTAAGGCTGAAATAATGTTTAATGTAAAACAAGCTGGTATTGCAAGCATTAATATTTACGAAATTACAGGTAAAGAAATTATTCATTTAGATGAAAATCTTTCACAAGGCAATCATCAGTTTCAATTAACAGGCTTAAAACAAGGTGCTTATTTTATTAATATAAGAGGCAATGGATATTTTTACAGCTCTAAGCTAATCAGTTACAATTCCTTTTCAAACGATATTAATCTGAGATATAATGGAGTTATTCAGGAAGCTATGATAAATAAATACAAAACTATCAATTCAAGTATAAATTTCAATTTTGTAAGTGGTGATATTTTACAATATACAGGTTATGCAGCTAATCTAACGGCTGTTGTTACTAATTCACCTACATCAGATATAACAATTATATTCAATTTTATTGCTTCAATACCCGGTGTTACAACTGATGCAGTAATTTCAATCACTACTAATTCATCAATATGCGGAGGAAACGTAACCTCTGACGGTGGTGAAGTTGTAACAGCCAGAGGCATTTGTTATGCCACAGCCACTAATCCTACAATTGCAAACACCATAGTTACAGGTGGAAGTGGCACAGGCTTATTTACTACAAACTTAACAGGATTAACCCCAAACACAACTTATTATGTAAGAGCTTATGCTACCAATAGTGTGGGTACTGCTTATGGTAATGAAATAAGCTTTACAACAACCACAATACCTATAACAACAGTTACTGATTATGATGGCAATATATACGATACTATTCATATAGGCACACAAATCTGGATGAAACAAAACCTGAAAACTATACATTATAATAATGGTACTCCAATACCCAATATATCTGACAATGCAAACTGGGCAGTATTAACAACCGGAGCCTATTGCTATAATAATAATACACTTTCTAATAGTGCTACTTATGGAAAATTATACAACTGGTACTCAGTAAATACCGGCAACTTATGTCCTTTAAATTGGCATGTGCCAAGTGATGCCGAATGGACAATCTTAGAAAATTATTTAGGAGGAGATACTATTGCAGGAGGTAAACTAAAGGAGGCTGGACTAGCACACTGGGTAAGTCCAAATACTGGTGCAACTAATTCAAGTGGATTTACTGCTCTTCCAGGTGGCTTCCGATTCTATGATGGTTCATATGGTAGTATAGGCAGCTTTGGAAATTGGTGGAGTTCTACTGAGTTCACTAATTCAACCATACCATCCAGATTTATACGATTCGATTTAAGCAATATTGGGAGCTCAGCTTATGATAAAACTTGTGGGTTTTCTGTACGCTGCCTAAAAGACATGCTGCCAACAATAAATACAGCATCAGCAACATTTATTACTGATACTACTTCCGTATCAGGTGGAAATATCATTTCAGATGGTGGAATACTTGTAATTGCCCGTGGCGTTTGCTGGAATACTTTAGGTAGCCCTACCACCGCAGACTCAAAAACTGATATAGGCATGGGAATAGGAAGTTTTGTAAGCAATATTACAGGATTAACTCCAAATACAACCTATTATGTAAGAGCTTATGCTACTAATATACTTGGAACAGCATATGGAAACGAAGTAAGTTTTATAACTACATCACCCACATTGCCATCTTTAACAACTACGGTTTCATCATTCACATCGACTACAGCCACTTCCGGAGGCAATATTAGTTCAAATAGTGGGACTCCTATAATTGCCCGTGGCATTTGTTGGAATACCTTAGGCTCCCCTATCACTACAGACTCAAAAATTGACATAGGTTTGGGAATAGGAAGTTTTGTTAGCAATATTACAGGCTTAACTCCAAATACAACCTATTATCTTAGAGCCTTTGCTACAAATGGTGTAGGTACATTTTATGGTAATGAAATAAATTTTACAACTACACCAGCTACATTGCCAATTTTAACGACTTCAGTTTCTTCAATTACAGCAACTACAGCTATTTCAGTAGGAAATATAAGTTCAAATGGGGGAGCTCCCGTAATTGCCCGAGGTATTTGTTGGAGTACAGCTGCTAACCCTGATATTACATTAAATACAAAAATGACAGAAGGTACAGGTTCGGGCAGTTTTACAAGCAATATTACAGGTTTAATACCAAGTACAACTTATTATGTAAGAGCTTATGCAACCAATGCTATAGGTACAGTTTATGGAAACGAAATTAGTTTTGCAACTACTACTATTGTGTTACCAAGTATTATTACAACTAATACTTCATTAATTGCATCTACTACTGCAACTTCTGGTGGAAATATTAGCTATAATGGAGGTGATACTATAATTGCCCGTGGTGTTTGCTGGGATACATTACCCAATCCGAGTATTGCATTAAATACAAAAACAGCCAATGGTACGGGTGATGGTATTTTTGTAAGCAATATTACAGGTTTAGCGCCCAATACAACCTATTATGTTAGAGCGTATGCTACCAATAGCATTGGTACTGTTTATGGAGATGAATATAGCTTTAATACAACATCAACACCATCTGCAATAGTTACAGATTATGATGGTAATGTATATGATACCGTACAAATCGGTTCACAAATCTGGATGAAGCAAAATTTAAAAACAACTCATTATAACAATGGGGTTGCAATTGTTTTTCCTGGATCAAATATTACAGATTGGCAGAACAATACTACCGGAGCTTACGCATGGTATGATAATGATTCGGTTAGTAATAAGAGTACATATGGAGCCTTGTATAACTGGTATGCTGTTAATACCGGCAACCTATGTCCTATAGGTTGGCACGTGCCAAGTGATGAAGAATGGACTATTTTAGAAAATTATCTTGGAGGTTATAATATTGCCGGTGGAAAAATAAAATCAACAGGAACAATTCAAACAGGAAACGGTATATGGAATGCTCCAAACTTCGAAGCAACGAATGAAACAGGCTTTTCAGCACTTCCAGGAGGTTGCTATTCCAATAATTCCTATAGTGGTATAAATATTCAAGGTTATTGGTGGTGCTCTACTGATGAATCTTCTTTCACCGCATTTAACAGGAGCGTCTGTTACAACGCTAACTACATTAATAAATTAAACCCTCAAAAAAATTATGGATATTCAGTCCGTTGTCTAAGGTATTCTGATATTCAAGCAAGTGTACCAATAATTAATACAACAACAGCATTATCTACTACAGATACTACAGCCATATCAGGAGGAAATATCATGTCAAATGGAGGTGTTGCTATTGTTAATAGTGGTATTTGCTGGAGTACTACTCCTAATCCAACAGTGAATTTATCAACAAAGACATCTAATGGATCTGGTATTAGTTTTGGCACTTTCTCAAGTATTATTTATAATTTAATTCCAAATGCAACTTATTATGTTAGGGCTTATGCTACTAACAGTTTAGGAACGGCATATGGCAATGAATTAAGTTTTACAACTAAAATAATACCTTCAACTACAGTTTTTGATTACGATGGTAATGGATATGATACTATACAAATTGGTACTCAGGTTTGGTTAAAACAAAACCTAAAAACCACTCATTACAAAGATGGAACCGCTATAGTTTATCCTGGAACTAACAATACTATTTGGCAAAATAATAACACGGGAGCTTATACATGGTTTACTAATAATGAAGCAATTTACAAAAACACATATGGTGCCTTATATAATTGGCATGCTGTTAATACTGGCAATCTTTGTCCTTTAGGCTGGCATGTGCCATCTGATGCTGAATGGGAAACATTAGCAAATTACCTTGGTGGTAATATATTTGCTAGTGGTAAATTAAAGTCAGTAGGAACAATACAAAATGGTAATGGCTTATGGAATAGTCCTAACATTGGAGCAAACAACAGCAGTGGTTTTACAGCTTTACCTGGAAGTAATTGCCATCCCAATTTTCTTTCATATACCAATATAGGGTTTGACGGTTATTGGTGGTCTTCAACATATAACGGGTCACAAAGCGGAAGTTCATATGCTATTATGAGGAATATTTCTTCATTAAATAGCTACATAGTAAGAAGTACAGGGGATGTGAAATCAGGCTTTAGTGTACGTTGTTTAAGAGATTCGGCTACACAAGCCATATTGCCAATTATAAAAACTATTACGGCAATTTCTACAACAGATACAACTGCCGTTTCAAGTGGAATCATTGTTTCTGATGGTGGAAATAGTATAAATTTTAGAGGTGTATGCTGGAGTACAATTAACAATCCAACTGTGCAATTAACTACAAAAACAATTGAAGGTTCCGGTATTGGCAGTTTTACAAGCATTATTGCTGGTTTGTCACCAAATACTACATATTATCTTAGAGCATATGCAACCAATAGTGTTGGAACTGCTTATGGTAATGAAATTAGTTTTACAACTACTTCTGCACCATTGTCAGTTGTTGTTGATTATGATGGAAATATATATGATACTGTCCAAATTGGCACCCAGATTTGGATGAAACAAAATTTAAATACCACTCATTATAAAAATGGAGCTCCAATACCCAATATTACAAACTCCTACATCTGGTCAACATTAACAACCGGAGCCTATTGCGACATAGATAATTACCCTATGTATAGCACAACTTATGGTAGGTTATACAATTGGTTTACAGTAAGTTCCGATAGTTTATGTCCCAATGGTTGGCATGTGCCAAATATAGACGAATGGGCTATTTTAAAAAATTATCTTGGTGGTGCTTCTATTGCAGGTGGCAAATTAAAAGCTATAGGAACTTTACAACAAGGAGACGGCTTATGGAATTCTCCAAATTCTGCAGCTACCAATAGCACTGGTTTTACTGCTATTCCGGCCGGAAAACGTCAATTTAGTTATTTTACAGATGTTTTCTATTACGCTTATTTTTGGAGTTCTACAAATTCAGACTATTTACATGCCATTTCATATGGGTTAAGTTGTAATTACGCATCTTTTTCAGATGCAATTGGTTATAAAGATTCAGGCTTGTCTGTCCGTTGTGTAAAAGATTAAGAACTAAATTTGTTGAATGAGAAAGGTGCATACCAGCGGAGATACAAAGTAATCTTTTCACTGGCTTCGCAGCTTTTACGGCTTATCATTATGTCTTCAAGTATGGTTAATGAACACTCAAAGAGTTCATTAACCATACTGATTTTCCCTGGTGATGCCGATGCCTACAACGGGCAACAAGGTGATATGTGGGATGCACAAAAAGATATGGCTCTGGCTACCCTGGGCGGATTGATAATGGCTGTATTGCTTTGGGTAAAAGTTCGTTTTAGAAACGTATAAAAAGAACAGGCTGCCTGATCCTGACAATCTATTCTTTAATCTTTTTATCTGCTTACTACAAACTTTTTCATAATTATACCTTTGTTTGTGTTAAGCTTCAGGAAGTAAATGCCGTTTGATAAGCTGTGAATATCTATTTCGGTTTGAAATTGATTTATTGTTTGTTGTAAGAGTATTTGCCCATTAAGATTTAAGATATCTGTATTAAAGCTACCAAATTCTTTTTTCCCCCGAATGATAACAATTAATTTCTTTTCCACGGGATTTGACTTAACAGAAAACACTATATCAATATTATTTTCATTAAATCCAGCACCGCTACTTACAGTTAAAGTAGCAATATTTGAAGTGTCGTTACATACTCCAAGGTTCATTAGGCAACGAAATGACTGATTGTTATTTGCTTGAGATAAAGATGAAATATGTAATGTCTTCGTATTTACTCCACTGTATTGACCTGCATTAGCAAGATTTATAAACCCCAATCCAATATCTGATTGCCATTGATAATCAGCATTCATATCAGAAGATTCATATGTAAATTGAGCATTCTCACCAATATTTTTATTTAAATTGATGGGCTGAGTTAAGATAGCAGGACAAATTGTTAATACTGCAATATCGCTTGTACTAATACAATTACCGGAAGAGACAATACATCTAAATTTTTGTCCGTTGTTCATTTGTATAATTCCTGATACTGTCAATGTATCATTTGTAGTACCGTTATATAGTCCTGAGTCAGCAAGGTTCGTAAATCCCAATCCAATATCTGATTGCCACTGATAAATAGCAGTAGTATCAGACGATTGGGTTATAAATTGAGCATTTTCACCAATATTTTTATTTATACTAACAGGTTGATTTATAATAGCAGGACAAACTGTTAGTATTGCAAAGTTACTTGTGTCAGCATAAGTTCCGGAAATGACAATACATCTGAATTTTTGGCCACTGTTTTGTTGAGTAGTTCCTGCAATTGATAATGTATTACTTGCTGTACCACTATATTGCCCTGTATTGCTTAAGTTTACAAAATTGCCTCCACTATTTGATTGCCATTGATATGAAATATTTTGATTTTGGTTATCAACAATGAATGATGCATTATGACCAAGTGTTACATTTTGATTTGTTGGTTGAGAGGTGATTAAGTTATTATTTCCTTGTAACACCCCATTTTCATTGAAAACAGCCAGCCCATCATTATGCATAAACCACTTGTTGTTATTTTGATCTATCATTAATGGTTTTAAATAAGAGATTGGCATTCCCAAGCTTGAAAAATTATAGATCGTCCAAATTGCCCCATTGAACTCTACAAACCCATTATTTGTACTGATCAATTTATTTCCACTTCTATCAATAAATATTAATCCTGTATTGTTAGAGGGCAAACCTGAATTGGAGGGTGTGTAGGTTGTCCAATTTGTTCCGTCGAATTTAGAGATGCCATTTGATGTTCCGATCCAGATAATATTACCTCCTTCTACGGCGGTTGAAAGTATGTTGTTATTTATTAATCCTGAATTGGATGTGTTATAGGATGTCCAATTCGTTCCATCAAATTTGGAAATACCGTGTGTTGTTCCTATCCAAGGATTTCCACTTCCATCAATAATGATATTATTTATCTCATTATAGGTTAATCCTGAATTGGATACATCATAAGTAGTCCAATTTGTTCCATCGAATTTAGAAATCCCATGGCTATCAGTCCCAATCCATTTATTTCCGTTTCCATCAATAACGATTGAATTTACATGGTTATTTATTAATCCTGAGTTTGAAGAATTATATTTTACCCAATTCGTTCCGTCGAATTTAGAGATGCCAAAGCCATCTGTTCCAATCCAAATATTCCCAACACTATCACTTATAACTACATTTATATAATCTAAATGTAAGATTCTAGATGAGTCGTTATATGTAGTCCATTTGATGGAATCAAATTTCACAAAACCCACACCGCCGGCCCACTTATTTCCGTTAATATCTTCTGTGATTGACTTAAAATAATTGGGTTTATAAATAGTCCAGTTTACGTCGTCAAATTTTACTATACCGGCCTCTGTTCCAATCCATTTATTTCCGTCAGCGTCAATTAAAATTGATTTTACAATAGTACTATTTAAACCTATGGTTACAGGGTTGTAGATATTCCAATTACTATTCTCAAGTTTGATTAATCCTTGATTAACTCCAATCCATTTATTTCCACTAGCATCAATTTTTATGGTATTAATGGAGAAAGTGGTGGTCATGCAATTCGTCCAATTGTATCCATCAAATTTATATAGACCACTTGTTGTTCCGATCCATTTATTTCCGTTTCCTTCAATGGCTATTGATCTTACATCGTTTCCTATTCCCGAGTTAGATGCATTATAAATAGTCCAGTTATTTCCATTAAGTTTAGCCAAACCATTAAAGGTTCCAATCCAGGTATTTCCATTTTCTTCATTTGCTATTGAGAACACATAATCATCGGGCAACATAGAATTAGAAGCATTGTATTTTGTCCAACTTGTTCCATCAAATTTAACAACCCCTCCCGTAGATGATCCAATCCATTTATTTCCAAATTCATCTATAGAAATTGTAGTTATTTTGTTAATAATGGGTAATCCAGTGATTGAAGCGTTATAGATGGTCCAAACAGTTCCATCAAATTTAACAATATCACCATAGTAAGTTCCAATCCACTTATCTCCATTTCCATCTACTAAAATTGCTGTTATATCGTTTGTAGGTAATCCTGAATTATATTTATTATAAAGAAGAGTTACTCCGCTTGTTTTATTCATTTTTACTAAACCTCGACAGGTCCCAATCCATAAAAAATTGGCTTCTTCTCCAATGCATTTGATATCTTCCCAACTAGGAAAGCTTATCAATTGTGGATTTTGCCCTCGTGCAATTTCTGTAACACATATTACAAGCAACAAAATATATAGCTTTTTCATTTTACGTTGGTTTTTATGATTAATATTGGAATACAAATATAGGCTATTTTATTATAAAATGTAATAATTTTTTTATTTATATTGTTGTTTAAGATGGTTTAGTGAGAAATCTATAATGTAGCTTACAAAATGCATTTGATTAGAAGTTAGCGTAAGATGATGAAAGAGATTTTAGTTTTTCTACATTCCATCGTTTTCTTTTTTTATCCCGGGAATCGGGATTCAAATTTTCTTCTCTATCTTTGGTACATCAAAACACATAAATCATGTTCACAAAAGAGACATACATCCGTCGTCGCGAACAATTGCGCAAAGACGTAAACTCAGGCATCATCCTGATTTTAGGAAACAAAGAAGTTGCATTTAACTATCCTGCAAATACGTATCATTTTCGTCAGGATTCTAACTTTCTTTATTTCTTTGGATTAAACATGCCCGATGTTGCCGGGATTATTGATATAGACAACAATAAAGACTGGCTTTTTGGAAATGATGTAGATCTGGACGATATTATCTGGATGGGACCTCAGCCTACCATGCATGAGCTGGCTGCGAAAGTCGGGGTGGAAAACAGTGCTACTACTGCTGCCTTGTATGATACTGTTGCGGATGCAATCCGCAAAGGTCGCAAAGTGCATTTTGTTTCTCCTTACCGTGGTGAAACCACCATGCAACTTGCCGATTTAACCGGAATTAAATATACCAACATCAAAAACTACGTTTCGCTGGAACTTACACAAGCAATGGTGAAACAACGTTCTATCAAGGATCTGAATGAAATTGCCGAAATAGAGAAAGCCATCGAAACAGCATATACTATGCACACCACAGCTATGAAGATGGCCAAAGCTGGTGTGATTGAACGCGAAATAGCTGGTCGTATGGAAGGGATTGCCCTTGAAGCCGGAGGCCCGGTTTCGTTCCCGGTTATTCTGACCGTTAACGGGCAAACTCTGCACAACCATTACCACGGAAACGAACTTAAAATTGGCCGGATGTTGGTTGCTGATGCCGGTTGTGAAACAGAACTGAACTATTGTAGCGACATTACCCGTAGTATCCCGGTAGGAGGGATGTTTGATCAACGACAGAAAGATATTTACCAGATAGTACTTAATGCTAATATGGCGGCTATTGAAGCCATAAAACCCGGAGTGCCTTACCGCGATATTCATTTACTTTCGGCAAAAGTGATTGCTCAGGGTCTCAAAGATCTCGGACTGATGAAAGGGGATGTGGATGATGCCGTTCGTCATGGTGCACATGCAATGTTCTTCCCGCACGGCTTAGGTCACATGCTCGGACTTGATGTTCATGACATGGAAGGCTTAGGCGAAAACTTTGTGGGTTATGATGAAGAAATCAAACGCTCTTCGCAGTTTGGGCTGGCATTCCTGCGTCTGGGGCGTAGATTGCAAAACGGTTTTGTACTTACCGTAGAACCTGGTTTGTATTTTATTCCGGCCTTGATTGATCTCTGGAGATCAGAAAATAAATTCACCGAATATATCAACTACGATAAAGTGGAAACTTACAAGGACTTTGGTGGTATTCGTATAGAAGATGATGTATTGGTTACCGAAACAGGCTATCGTGTACTGGGTAAAGCAATTCCCAAAACCATTGCCGAAGTGGAAGCAATGGCAAAATAAGGATTTAAAAGATGTTTGATTGCTGGTAATAAAGCATCAATCATAGAAATCAAAAGCCCCTGATAAAGTTTATATTTTACAGGGGCTTTTATTGTAATTATCGCTCAGTACCACTTTTACGATAATGCTTAATTTTCAAATTATTCTGAAATCCTTGTATTCACCTGGTCGCCAACCGGTGTGCTTTTCGAAAAAGAGTTTGAAACGTTCTTTCAGGGTATAGCGTTTGATGCTTACATCAAAATCGAATTTCCAGTTAACCCTCTTGATACGCTGAAGCATAACACCTGGGTGGGTTTCAGTAAATTGTCCTAACAGCGAGATGTTTGAATAGTCAAATTCTTCAGCTTTAGCCACATTCTTTTCCATCCATTGGTCGTCGTGCCATAGTTTATGGAAGGTTTCCTGTTTCAGTTGCATGGCATGCGGAGGTTTTACCCATCCATAGTGGTAGATAAACGCATTTACCTTTTTTACACTGAGGAGTTTTTTATCTCCTTTTCTGAATCCCTGGGCATCACCAAAAGAATAAATTTCGGGATTTCGGCGGACTACGCGGACTTCGTGGCGATACCAGCGTGGCGATTCACCCACATAATCATACGAACCGTAAAAATGTTTGTAATGGAACAATAAACCATCTGCTTTGGGGTCATCTTTATGCTGTATCATAGCCTGCTTTACCGTTTCGAGATACTTTTCGTGCATAACTTCATCGCCTTGTATGTAGAAACACCAATCGGCATCAGGATTTAGTTCACGAAAAGCTTTGTTGGTTTCATCAGCCAAAACCTTGCCCCCTTCACGTAATGAATCGTCCCAAATGGTATCAATAATTCTGATTTTGGGTGAGTCAATCGATTCAATCAACTCACGGGTAGCATCTTCCGAATTGCCAACCGCAACCACAAATTCGTCGCATAAAGGCAGAACCGAAAGAATAGCTTCCACAACCGGATAATCGAATTTGATGGCATTTCGCACAAAGGTAAAACCCGAAACAAACATAGATGTAATTGTAAAGTATTGAAAATAGAAGAGTTGTAATAAAAGTATTAAGAATTACAAAATTACTCAAACTTCCCTCATTTTTTATAATTTTGGGACGTTTAAACAATAAACAACCCCTTTATCTATAATTTAATATATGGACCTGAAAAAAATTCTGGCAATCTCTGGGAAACCAGGCCTTTATGTGCTGGTAGCCCAAACTAAAAGTGGTGCTTTGGTAGAATCGCTAATCGACAAAAAGAGGATTCCCGCATTTGCAACTGATCGGATCAGTTCTCTGGAAGAAATCAGCATCTTTACTACCGATGAAGAAACTCCGTTAAAAGAAGTTTTTAAAACGATCTATCAAAAAGAAAACGGTGGTGCATGCCCAATCGATTCAAAAACTGATAACAATAAGCTAAAATCTTATTTTGCAGAAGTACTTCCGGATTATGATGCCGAAAGAGTATATGTTTCGGATATGAAAAAGGTATTCAACTGGTATAATCTTCTTCAGACCCAAGGGCTAATTGATCTTGTAGAGGAGACCGAAGAAGCAACATCAGAATCAGAAAAATAATTTTTCAGCCCGTTTTATCAAACGGGTTTTTTTATGTAGTTTTGTATAATGTATTGATAATCAAAAGCGATAAACACTGGCATCGTTTTTGTAAATATGAGGAGAAAAAGATACAGCCATGAAAAAGAAAATCCATGACTTTAGGGTGATAGAAAACCGAACACTTTCAACCGACTTCTTTATTGTTGAATTGCAGGCACCCGAACCACTCCCCGAAATTTTACCTGGTCAATTTGCCGAGGTACTCGTAGAAGGTTCTGCTTCTACCTTTTTAAGAAGGCCTGTTTCAATCCATGATGTGGATTATGTAAACAATACCGTTTCGATGCTGATACAGATAAAGGGACAAGGAACTAAAAAGCTGTCGAAACTTAAAACCGGTGATTTTCTGAATGTGATTTATCCGCTGGGAAATACGTTTCAGTTTTCGCAAAATGAAGTACCCCTGCTGGTAGGCGGAGGTTGTGGAATAGCTCCGCTGCTTTATCTTGCCCGCAAGATGAATGAACAGGGTGTTCGTCCGAAAATTTTGATTGGAGGCCGTTCAAAGGATCAGATTCTGGAAATAGATCAGTATCGCAAATATGGCGATGTATATGTTACAACTCAGGATGGTTCGATGGGTGAAAAAGGATTGGTAACCCAACATTCGCTTTTTACCCAACCACTTCGCACCTTTGACAAAATCTACACCTGTGGTCCGGATGCCATGATGAAGGCATTGGCCCGTTACGGAGCCGAACACAATGTTGCCTGCGACGTTTCACTCGAAAACATGATGGCTTGTGGAATAGGTGCTTGTTTGTGTTGTGTGGTAGAAACTCACAATGGTCATGAGTGCGTATGCACACAAGGTCCGGTTTTCAATGCATTAGATATTAAATCGTGGAATCCAATTCGTAAAACAGCATAAACATGGCAGATTTAAGGGTAAAATTAAAACAACTCGAATTAAAGAATCCGGTTCTTACTGCTTCAGGAACCTTTGGGTATGGCGAAGAGTTCGCCGATTTTATCGACCTGAATCGCCTTGGAGGCTACATTGTGAAAGGCACAACGCTCAATCCGCGTCAGGGAAATGCTTATCCGCGTATGGCCGAAACGGCATCAGGGATGTTGAACGCTGTGGGTTTGCAAAATAAAGGGGTGGATGTGTTTTGCAACGATGTTTATCCACGTATCCGGCATCACCAAACGGCTGTTATCGTAAATGTTTCGGGCTCTACGGTTGAAGAATATATTGCTGTGGCTGAACGAATCAACGAACTTGACGATATTCCTGCCATCGAACTGAATATTTCCTGCCCTAACGTGAAAGAAGGGGGGATGGCTTTTGGTACAAGTTGCACTTCTGCAGCAATGGTAACCAAAGCTATACGCGATGTGTATAAAAAACATTTGATGGTGAAACTTTCGCCCAATGTTACCAATATTGCGGAACTGGCAAAATCGGTAGAAGATTCCGGAGCTGATTCTGTTTCGCTTATCAATACGCTCCTGGGAATGGCCATTGATGCCGAAAAACGTAAACCGATGCTTTCAACCATTACCGGCGGACTATCGGGTCCTGCAGTTAAACCAGTTGCCCTGCGTATGGTATGGCAGGTTAGTAATGCCGTTAAAATTCCTGTGGTTGGATTGGGAGGCATTATGAATGCGATTGATGCAATTGAATTTATGCTGGCCGGAGCTACCGCCATTCAGGTTGGAACTGCCAACTTTATCGATCCTCAGATTACAATTAAAATCATCGACGGTATTCATGAATATTGCGACCGGCATGGATTTTCCAAAGTAACCGATTTGATTGGTGCTATGGAATAATTGTTCCCAATACTTTTTTCGGAGACTACTTTAAAAGTCGCACCCATTAAATTTTTTCCCAATTTCTGACACTTAGTCTGGCAATACAATTACAATTGATTGCGATACCGGGTTTCAAAAATCGGGAAACTCTTTTTTATCCTTATCAGAACCCTTTACGTTCTGTTTTATTCGCTGATTTTTTCCTGGGATATTGCTGTTGATCTGTAAGGAGTGCTTCGGATTCTTGTTTCCCTTTATGAGAAAATTCCCCTAAGAGCTTTTCTTCGTTAGAACGATACATTGAACAGATGTTAGATGTCCATTTTTTTGCATTGTTTAGGGTTGAGAATTTCAACACAGATAAAAACAATTTTGCATTATGCAGTTGGAAGTTCATAGATCATTCTGAAAATACAAAAGCCTATTTATCTATTTATAAATTAGTATTCTATATTCAAAAATGTAATTATGTATATCCAAAATATAGAAAATGAAATCAGTAATAGTATTATGTATATTCAAAATATAGAAAATGAAATCAGTAATAGTATTATGTATATCCAAAATATAGAAAATGAAATCAGTAATGGCATTATGTATATACAAAATATAAAAAATGAAATCAGTAATAGTATTATGTATATCCAAAATATAAAAAATGAAATCAGTAATAGTATTATGTATATTCAAAATATAGAAAATGAAATCAGTAATGGCATTATGTATATACAAAATATGATTATGTATATACATATACTGTTTTTGACTATTTAAAACACAATAAATAAATCAAAATATAGTATTTTGAAAATAGATATAGTATATTTGTGATTAATAAATACCATTTTGTATTTTTAAAATTGAATTACTGAAAATATGGATGAGAGTTTTTATATTGAAGGGTGCTTGTATAACGGTTTTATTTACATCTGAAATTCTGGATGGTATATAAAGCAGAGTTACGAAAGCATCCGGAAGTTATACAATCATCCGGAGAATGGTTATAATCTGATCATACAGACACAAACACAGGTAAAAACATGTTAAAAATATCTACCTTTTTTGAAAACCCTTACAAAACAGATTATGTAAGTCGTGAAAACTGGGAACGATTTGTGGAAGACCATCTGGCGAATATTCGCCAAAGTGTCAAAAGAGGCGAACCTTTGCAGGGGATGCTAACGGCAACCGAAACATTGTATCAGGAGTATTGCCGTTTACTTTATACAATCAACAGCGAACGGGCAGAAAAAATTGCGCTCTCGTTTGAGCTGCATAAAGTGATAAAAATGTTTAAGCAACTGGTTTCGAAACGAGAAGGTTTAATCCGGAGTTGTTTCGGGAAGAATACGCCGGAATATGTCGAGTTTTTTCCGCGCGGGCTTGACCCGTACAATAATGCACGAAAGAAAAACATCGATGGTTTGTTTGCTCAGATTATCAACGCGAGTGAATTTCATAAAGTTGTTATTGGCGATGAAATGCTGAATGAATTTACCGGTTTGTATCAAAAATATCGTGAGGTACACGAAGAACAGGGACTTAAAGTCAGTAGCGTAATATCAAATAGTGTTAAGATTGATGAAGCTATGGATAAGTTGAAATGTCAACTCTACCTCAATATTCTTCAACTGGCAATACATTATGTTGATAATCCCGGAAAAGGAATTGCCTTTTTTCAGCAATCATTGCTCAAAAGCCATAAACGGAAAAAGAAAGCCAATACCGGCAAATTAAGTGAATAATGAAGATGTAAGCATATTCAGTGTGCCTGTAAGCTGAGAGCCTGCTTGCGAAGACCTTCGTAGCATTGAATCATTACGGGCGTTTATGTATGCAACGTTGATAATATTCCGTTATTCTCTTCCCGAAACATTTACAATCACTCCGTTTAATAATGGTCCGTTTGGAATAATGATTGCGCGATTATCTTCTCCTTTAAGAATGGTATGAAAAATCTGAATTTCAGAAACGATGCCTTTTTGTCCCATAATTTCCACACAGTCACCTACTTTAAAAGGTTTGAAAATCAGTAAAAGTACGCCTCCGGCAAAATTAGATAAGCTGCCTTGCAGCGCCAGCCCAACAGCCAAACTGGCAGCTCCAAGCAAAGCAATAACAGAGGTAGTTTGTATTCCAACCATCCCGGCAACGGTAATAATCAGTAAGATTTTCAGTCCAATACTAATGATGCTTCTTAAAAATGAGATAAGTGAACGATCGAACTTTCTACGCTCAAACGCCACACCGGCGAGTGTAACTACGCGTTTTATCAGCCAAAGCCCTATAATTAAAACAACCAAAGCCGCACCTACTTTTGGAGCAAATTCAACCAACATTTTAAAAAATGCATCCGCATAGGTGCCAATATTTTCCATTGTCATAAATCTTTATGTATTAAGCATTACAAAAATACCAAATTCGCACTATTGATTACTCTTTTCAAAATATTGTTTCTGTTTTCTTTCTTACCTTTGAAATCCTCAAAATATCTGTAATACCGGTTGACGAAATAAAACAGGCCAATCTTTGTAAGTTCGATAGACCTTTCTATTCCTGTTCATCGATATTATACCAGAAATGCTTTTTATGTATGTTTTATAGGATTTAAGATGAAGAAAAAAATCTCGCTATTGCTTGGAGTAATATTTATTCCGGTTTTATTTGTGAATGCTCAGCGCATTGATTTAGCTAAATCATGGATTCAGAAATTAGCTTCACCGGAATTGCATGGAAGGGGTTACGTAAATCGTGGCGATAGTATTGCGGCTGCTTTCCTTCAGTCGAAGTTTAAAGAGTTTGGGCTAGAGTCGTTTACTCCTGGCTATTTACAACATTATACAATGAGTGTAAATACCTTTCCAAATACAATGGAGTTGAAAATTAACGATAAACGGATAACTCCGGGTTTTGGGTATGTTATTCAATCGAATTCGTTTTCTTATACCGGTAAGTTGAATATTGTTGAAATATCTCAAAAAAAACTCAGGAAGAAAAATATTGAGAAACAATTGGAAATAGAAAATCCTGAGAATACAATTTTGCTTTGCAGAAGCTATGATTTTCCTAAAAATAAGAAAGAAGCAGAGCAAATCAAGGCGAATATCACCCGTTTAAGAACCGAAAATCTATTTAAAACCAAAGGATTAATCATTGTAAATGAAAACCGTTTGATGTGGGGTGTTTCTGCTAATCGAAAAACAACAGATTATCTGGTTTTTAACGTCAATAAAGATTCGTTACCTGAAAATCCTCAGGTAGCAGATGTCGATTTCAAGTCGATAAAAATCAACAATTATGAATCGCAAAATGTAATTGGTTACGTGAAAGGGAAAGAAGTACCCGATTCATTTATTGTACTCACGGCTCATTACGATCATTTAGGAAGAATGGGTTCCGAAGCAATTTTTCCCGGAGCTAACGACAATGCCAGCGGAACATCGATGGTTCTGGATCTTGCCAGATATTATGCCAGCGACAGCGCAAAGCCCAGATATAGTATGGTTTTCATGCTGTTTAGTGGTGAAGAGGCCGGATTATTAGGCTCACAGTTTAATGCCGACCATCCTTTATTTGCACTTCAAAAAACAAAACTGTTGATCAATCTTGATATGGTTGGAACCGGAAGTTCCGGAATAACGGTTGTGAATGGTGAGAAATTTCCGCAGGTTTGGGAAGTATTCAATCGCATTAATACTGAAAAAAATTATTTGAAACTGGTGGCAAAAAGGGGAGAAGCCTGCAACAGCGATCATTGTCCTTTTTATCAAAAAGGGGTTACTTCAATCTTTATTTATGCAATGGGAAGCGAGTTCACAGAATATCATAATGCCTGGGATCAAGCTGAAAGATTGCCACTTACGAAGTATTCAGAAATATTCAAACTGGTTCGTGAAGTAGCGGATGAATATCAAAAAGCCAGATAAAAATCACGCGTTAAAGCTTTGTATTCATCAGTATAATTGTTGTCCGTATTTCGGATGGTGAGATCAGAAGTTTCTGATTTTTGATGCTTAAAGCTGAATTCCAACAACGCCCGTTCAGGATTCATGTTTGGTTTCGGGAAGATAGTAGTTTGCCTGAGAAGTTGAAAGTCGTAAAATTCAGCGATCGACTGAAATGACTTTACGGATAAATAAGGAAGGATTAATTGGATAGATCCATTTTCGGTAAGAACATGTTTTGCTGAAATAATAAATTCTTCAAAAGGTAATGTGTCGTTGTGGCGAGCATTACTCCTTCTCGAATCCGGAGCTTTTAAGCTGTTTTCAAAAAAAGGAGGATTGCTGATAATTCTTTGGATAGAACCGGGGTTTTCGGGAGCAAATTGCTGAAATGATTGATTTATGGCCGTTAATCTGTTGCTCCATGGAGAGAGTTGGAAATTTTCCAAAGCCTGGGTTACGGATGCACTGTCAATATCAAGTGCCACTATTTGCCCGAGAAAGCGCTGAGCCATCATTAAAGCCAGAATTCCGCAGCCTGTTCCGGCATCCAGCATCGTATCGGTATTTTCTGCATTTGCCCACGCTCCCAGCAACACGGCATCTGTTCCTACTTTCATTGTCGAAAGGTGATGCATTAACCGGAATTGTTTGAATACGAAGGGCTTTTCCATGAATTATCTGTTTAAGTACAGATCTAATAAGCCTTCAGGGGCATTTACATAAAGAATTTTCTTTTTCTTGTCTATATCTTCAATAAACTCATCTACTAACGGTAGCAGAATTTCTATTCCGTTGTGGTCAATTTCGAGTACTTCCTGATGAGTATGTTCTAAAACACCTTTTACAATTCCGATTATTCCTAATTTAGTATCTTCGATAGTATATCCCACAATTTCGTGAAAGTAATATTTTACATCTTCACGTTTAGGCATATCCGAATCAGGAAGATAAACTTCAATTCCGGTAAACTTTACAGCACGATCTGCATTCATGCCTTCAAGCAAAACAAGCACAGAATCTTGCCGGATCGTTAGTTCCATAACCAGAAAGGGAACCAGTCCTCCATCAATCATCAAAAAGAAATGGGCAACATTTTTGTAAAGTTTCAAGTCGTCAGCATCAGCTTTTATCAGAAGCTGCCCTTTTAACCCAAAAGTTTTGTAAATCTTACCGAAATAAAAAAAGTTGTTTCTGTTCATAGAGATATGAAAAAGGGGTAAAACTGTAAAGTTCTACCCCAATATTTTGTGTGAATTGAGTCTTATTCAGCAGCTTCAGTGTTTTCAGCAGCTTCTTCAGCAGGAGCTTCTTCTTCTGTAGCAGCAGGAGCCTGAGCAGCAGCATTTTTTGCAGCAATTGCAGCAGCTTTTGCTTCTTTCACTTTAAGTTCAGCTTCACGACGTTCTTTCACTGATTGATTTTTCTTCAGTTCTTTGTCCTTGATAGCTTGAGTAATGCGGCTTTCTTTACCGGCGATCCATTCGTTGAATTTTGCTTCAGCCTGTTCCTGAGTTAACGCACCTTTTACAACACCACGTTGTAAGTGGTATTTCATCATGATACCTTTGTAAGATAAAATAGCGCGTACAGTATCGGTTGGTTGAGCTCCAACGCCTACCCAATAAAGGGCGCGATCGAAGTCAATGTTGATAGCTGCAGGTTGATTGATTGGATTGTAAGTGCCAATTTTTTCAATAAAACGTCCATCTCGGGGTGCACGACCATCCGCAACTACAATATGATAAAAAGGTCTTCCTTTTTTACCATGTCTCTGTAATCTGATTTTTGTTGGCATAAAACTTTCGTTTGTAAACGGTTATAAAAAATATTTTTTGAATTGGGCTGCAAAGATACTCTTTTTTCTGAAATTAAAAAGCGATGCAGGTATTTTCTTTCATCTTCTGTATTAATCGGATACGATGATTTGAGCTGTTAAACGGCTGTATTGTTCAAGAATGATCTTTCTTTGGCCAATCACCTGGTCAATAGTTTGTTGGTCGTAATGGCGTATAGTAATCAGCGTGAGGTTTTCGTTGAATCGTATTTTATAGTTTTCATTCAAGGCTTGTAAAAGTCCTTCAAAGCGTTCTTTGTTCTCATCCATACAAACAGAAAAGCTGATTGCTGAGTTTTGCATCAGGTTGATTTTAATGTTATTGGATGCAAATAAAGCAAAGATGTGCGAGAGGTTTTCTTCTGCAATAAAAGAGAAATCTTTCGGGTAAATGGAAAGCAAAATTTGCTTTTGCTTAAAGATGTAGCAGGGTAGTTTAATTTCGCTTTGCGGATTATTGCAGATCAAAGTCCCTTCGGTATCCGGATTTATAAATGATTTGACAAATAGTGAAATGCCTTTGTTTTGCAGAGGTTTAATCGTTTTGGGGTGAATAATGGTTGCCCCATAATATGCTAGTTCTATTGCTTCGTTATAGGAAATGGAATCTATTTTTTTTGCCTCCGGGAAAAACTTAGGATCTGCATTAAGCAAACCGGGAACATCTTTCCAGATTGTCATATCAGATGCATTCATGCAGTATGCAAAAATAGCAGCGGAATAGTCAGATCCTTCTCTGCCGAGTGTAAGGGTATTGTTTGATTTATCGGAAGCAATAAAGCCCTGAGTGATTATTAATCCGGATGATTTGTCAGCAAAATATGGAGATACAAATGCATTCATATTTTGTTGAGTTTCCATCCAGTCAACTTTTCCTTCGCGCCAGTTGCTATTGGTTTTCACCACTTTTCTGACATCTAACCATTGATTTTGAAAACCTAAATAATTGAGATAATCACTCACAATCCGGGTTGAAATTAATTCTCCGTAACTGACAATTCTATCGTATTCGAAGTCATAATTATTGCCGTGATTTGAATTTAAAACCAATAATAATTCATCTGTAATTTCTGAGAATGAATTGATTGCATTTCTGGTATCGGATTCGGGATATAAATTTTGAATAATATCTAAATGATATTGTTTGATTCTCTCCAAAACAGGAGTAAAATCAGTATTTGTAAAATAAGATTGAGTGAGTTCCTCCATTGCATTGGTTGTTTTACCCATGGCAGAAATAATTGTAATAACCTGTCCATTGGTAAAACATTGAAGAATAGATGCGACGTTCTTTACAGCATTAGCACTGTTTACAGAAGCTCCACCAAATTTAAATACTCTCATAGGCAACCAAAAATGAGTTTCAACTGTCAAAATTACAGAAATCAGAAGTACAAACGAAAAATTGAAGTAAACATTATTGCTCAATAAAGGTTGCAATGAACATATCAGTAGTAAGAATCCATCCATTAGTGCTTTAGAAATAAGATAAACGATTAAATCAATGGGTGGTTGAGTGCTACTATTATGGAAATTGTTAAATTTGTAGATTATTTTAGATCATGAAAACATTAACTGAATTTATTCTTGAGCAACAATCTTTGCACCCTGAAGCTACAGGCAACTTAACTCGTTTATTAAATGATATAGGGATTGCTGCTAAGTTTGTAAACAGAGAAGTAAACCGTGCAGGATTAACCAATATTTTGGGTTATAATGATTCTATAAACGTGCAGGGTGAAGATCAAAAAAAATTGGATGTTTATGCAAATGATCAGTTTATTGGAGCATTAAAATCAGGTGGAGAGTGTGCTGCAATTGCGTCTGAAGAAAATGAAAAGCTGATTGCTTTTGACAATGAGCTTTCTCAAAGTGGCCGTTATGTAGTTGCGATTGACCCCTTAGATGGATCGTCCAATATAGAATCAAATGTATCAATCGGAACTGTTTTTTCAATATATCACCGCAAATCACCGAAAGGGCAAAAAGCAACAACAGATGATTTATTACAACCCGGAACAAATTTAATTGCAGCCGGATATGTTATTTACGGATCTTCTACCATGCTGGTTTATACAACGGGTCATGGTGTAAATGGATTTACGCTTGATCCTTCTGTTGGTTTGTTTATTTTGTCACATCCAAATATGAAATATCCTGAACAAGGAACAATATATTCAATCAACGAATCTAATTATATCTATTTTCCCGAAGGAGTAAAAAAATATCTTGATTTCTGCCATGAAGATGATCAGGCAACATATAGACCTTATATCACAAGATATATAGGATCAATGGTTGCTGACTTTCATCGGAATTTAGTTCGTGGAGGTATTTTTCTCTATCCGGGTACGATTAAAAATCCCAGCGGAAAGCTAAGATTACTCTATGAATGCAATCCTGTTGCATTTATTGCAGAACAGGCAGGAGGAAAGGCTTCTGACGGATTTCGAAGAATTTTAGAAACAGAACCCTATGAATTACACCAACGTTCTCCTATCTTTGTCGGCCCAAAATCGATGGTTGAAAAAGTAGAGGAGTTTATGAATACATACTCAAAGAATTTTTGTGAGTTACCCCAAAAAGAATTTTGATAGTTTATACTAATTAAGTGCCATGAGAAAATATTTATTGCTTTCAATGTTTATGTTTTTGTTGATTTCAGCAAAGGGACAGAATAATTTATGTGGTGGAGCATCTCCATTTTGCACAGAGGTAACATCATATACCTACCCTGCAGGAACAAGTAATCCGCAAACTCAGGCTCAACCTGGGGCAGATTATGGTTGTTTAGTGTCAACACCTAATCCTGCATGGTATTTTTTTCAAGTTTTCCAACCTGGGATTCTTGAAATAGAGATGCATAGTAATCCGGCTCATGATATTGATTTTGCCTGCTGGGGGCCATTTACTTCCCCAACAGCACCTTGTGTTGCCGGGTTGATTGCAGGTGCTTCACATCCTAACCATCATGCTCCTGGGGCTTCTCCAGATTATCCCAGTTTGAGTATGATTGATTGCAGTTATGATGCAAGCCCTCAGGAATGGTGCTATATTCCAAATGCTCAAACAGGTCAATACTACCTGTTGTTAATTACGAATTACTCAAATTCGGCATGTAATGTCACTTTCCAATCAACTTCTAATAGTACAGCAACTACAAACTGTGGTGTACTGCCTCCGGTTATTCATAATAATGGACCTATTTGTGAAGGAGAAGTCTTAAAGTTGTGGGCTGATTCTGTTCCGGGTGCGCAATATTTGTGGGATGGACCAAATGGCTTTTCAGGCTCTACACGAGTTCTTGATATACCCAGTGCAACAGTAGCTGACGCTGGTGATTATCATTGCTTGTTAATTATGACCCAAGGCTCTTTTTATCAAATGAGTCCTACGGATACTACAACTGCAATTGTTAAACCGAAGCCGGTTCTTCAGGCAAGTAATGATACAATTTGTGTTGGCCAACCTGCTACAATTCAGGTTACCGGAGCTGCTTCTTATATTTGGTCACCGGGAGGATTTACAGGTTCTACAATGAATTCATCTCCTGCCACAACACAAAATTATACGATTATTGGAACTACTCAGGGATGTAAAGATACGATTCAGGTTTCGATGATTGTAAATGTAAATCCGGTTGTTACAATAACAGACAAAGTAATTTGCAGGGGCGACAGTGCCCAGTTGGTTGCTAGTGGTGCCAATACATATCTTTGGAATACGGGTGATACTACATCTTCTATTACTGTAAACCCCAATAATACTACTCAATATACAGTTGTTGGTTCAACTGCTCAAAACTGCACTTCTTCTGATACAACAATATTGATTGTTAATCCGTTGCCAAGCTTTAGTGTTCAGTCAACCGGAATCTGCCTTGGGAAAAATGCAACGGTAAATGTTTTAGCATCAGCTACAACATATACATTTGAATGGGATAATGGGTATATTGGAAATCCATTGGTAGTTAGCCCGCTGGTAACAACGCAGTATGCTTTGAATGTTACCGATACTTCCGGATGTTTTAAGAAAGATACAATAGAAGTAGCTGTTAATCCATTGCCTCATGCTGATTTTACTCCGGATCCTTTAACTGCTGAAATTGAAAATGCGTTTATTACCTTTAATAATCTGTCAACAGGAGCAACGCAGTGGTTATGGAATTTTGGTGAAATTTCCTCTGGTCAAAATATCTCAACAGTAGAAAATCCTACTCATAAATATGATCATAAAGGGGAATTCGCAATCTGGCTTTATGTAGAAAGTGATAAAGGCTGCCGGGATTCTACTTTTAGAACCGTAGTTATTGAAAATCCATTTTCATTCTACGTTCCCAATGCGTTTTCACCGTATAGTTCACAACTTGAAAACCAGGTTTTTAAACCAAAAGGAATTGGGATTGATGTAGAACGTTATGAATTCTATATTTATAATCGCTGGGGTCAGTTGATATTTTCGACTACTAACATTGAAGAAGGATGGAACGGTAGAATGAAAAATACCGGAGATTTGGTTCCTACTGGTGTTTATGTTTATTTGATACGTGTAGCTCAAAAATACGGTCCGGATAAAAATGTTTCGGGAACAGTAACCTTATTTTAAGGTCTTTTCTGAGGCTGTTCAAAGAGTCTCTTACTTGGTAAAATATATATCGACTCCACTTGGTATGACAACTTATTGAATTATAGTTATCATACCAAGTGGAGTCGAAGTATATTAAGGGTGCGACTTTTGAACAACCTCATGTTTTTTAAACAGAAAAGAGGAGAACCCTTACGAGCCTCCTCTCCTCTGAATTAATCAAACGCATAAAATAGGTTTCCCTTAAAACCGACACAAAGATAATACAAGAAAAAGTGGTTAGGTGTTAATTTTCTTTAAAAATTTTCATTATGATTGAGAAACAGTTTATTATGGATTTATTTTTTATTACACCTTAAAGATTGTAATTATAAATTGAAAAAATAAAATATCAGGGATGAGTAGTATTTATGGGCATTCCTTCCTTATTTTAGAGAATTTCCATCAAGATTAATTCCAGAAACGAATATCCGTAAAATAAAGGCTAATTTCTTGATTATACCCTTTTACATCTTTCAATTTTTTACTTTTGCACTATGGCAAACAACGAAGAATTATTTAAGAAGATAGTATCTCATGCTAAGGAGTATGGGTTCATTTTTCCGTCGAGTGAAATTTATGACGGTTTAGCTGCTGTTTATGACTATGGTCAGCTTGGAGTTGAATTGAAAAACAACATCAAAGCCTATTGGTGGAAAGCAATGGTTCAATTTCACGAAAATATTGTAGGAATTGATACTGCAATCTTTATGCACCCGACCATTTGGAAAGCATCGGGGCATGTTGATGCGTTTAACGATCCTATGATTGATAACAAGGATTCTAAAAAACGCTATCGTGCAGATGTTTTGGTAGAAGATTATATTGCCAAGATCGAGGATAAAATCCGTAAAGAGATTGAAAAAGCTGCAAAGCGTTTTGGTGATGCTTTTGATGAAGCACAGTTTGTATCAACAAACCAACGCGTTGTTGAATATAAACAAAAGATGGAAACCATCAATGCTCGTTTGAACAAGTCCTTAACCGAAAATGATCTGGCTGATGTGAAAGCTCTGATTGAAGAGTTGGAAATAGCTTGTCCAATATCTGGTAGCAGAAACTGGACAGAAGTTCGTCAGTTTAATTTGATGTTCAGTACACAGATGGGCTCATTAAGCGACGATTCAAACCAGATTTACCTTCGTCCGGAAACAGCTCAGGGTATTTTTGTCAATTTTCTGAATGTAATGAAAACTGGTCGTATGAAGATTCCGTTTGGAATTGCTCAGATTGGGAAAGCTTTCCGTAATGAAATTGTTGCCCGCCAGTTTATCTTTCGCATGCGTGAGTTTGAACAGATGGAAATGCAGTTCTTTGTTCGTCCGGGTGAAGAACTAAAGTGGTATGAATACTGGAAAGAATATCGCCTGAAATGGCATCTTTCGCTAGGCATTTCTTCTGACAAATATCGTTACCATCCTCATGAAAAATTAGCTCATTACGCAAATGCAGCCTGCGATATCGAATTTGAATTCCCATTTGGATTCAAAGAGTTGGAAGGGATACACTCTCGTACAGATTTTGACTTAAATGCGCATCAGGATTTTTCAGGGAAAAAGCTTCAATATTTTGATCCTGAATTAAATGAAAGCTATGTTCCTTATGTTGTAGAAACATCTATCGGGCTTGATCGTACGTTTCTGGCAATTTTAAGTACTGCTTATACCGAAGAAAAACTTGAAGATGGTTCTGAACGTACTGTTTTGAAAATTCCTCCTGTATTAGCTCCTTTTAAAATTGCTGTTCTCCCTTTAGTGAAGAAAGATGGAATGCCGGAAAAAGCACGTGAGATTATTGATTCGCTCAAATACGATTTTATGTGTCAATATGATGATAAGGATGCAATAGGTCGTCGCTATCGCCGTCAGGATGCAATAGGAACACCTTATTGTATTACTATTGATAATCAAACTTTTGAAGACGAAACAGTTACAATTCGCGAACGTGACACAATGAAACAAGACCGTATTTCGATTCATCAGATTGCAGGAATCGTACAACAAAGAATCAGAACAAATAACCTGTAATACCGGAATGACTTTGGCTTAGTTTAAAACGCATGTAAGTATAATATAATTTCCACAAGAAATAAGAAGCCCTTCAGTATTTTACACTGAAGGGCTTCTTATTTCTATCTCACTAATGTTACATGGCCAAATTTGTATTTTTTCAAACCATTCACGTCTGTATAAGTTACCTTCCATGAATAAACTCCTTGCTGACATTCATCTCCAGAATTTCTGTACAGTCCATTCCATCCCTGTCCGGGAGTATTTGAAATAAAGACTTCAAGTCCCCAGCGATTATAAACAACAAATTCAAAAACTCCACGATTCAAAAATTGACCAATGGGCACAAATTCATCGTTTAGTCCGTTTCCATTTGGCGTGAATGCATTGGGAACATAAATTGCATCATTTTCACCTATATAGATATTTCGTCCGGTTGTATCGGCACAACCCCACTGATTTTTTACTTCCAGAGTGACCCAGAAATTTCCTGCAATTGTATATGCATGATAAGGATTAGATTGATTATCCGTAAAACCATCCCCGAAATTCCAGAGCCATTGTGTAGCTGCTGTTGAATTATCCTGAAAATGAACAATTGGATCATTTAAATCGGTATAAGTTGTAGAAGGCGTGAACGAGGCTGTTGGATATGGATAAACATCAATCATGTTGGGCTGAGCAGTTTGAGCTTCACAACCACGATTTGAAGTGACAACTAATTGAATAGAATAGTTTCCGGCTTGATTGTATTGATGTTGTATCGTGTTTCCGTTTGTTACAGATGTTGTTCCATCTCCAAATATCCATTGATGTGTCACAATAAATCCAGAATCGACGGTTGCATCATCGGTAAAATCAATTTTAACACCTTCGCAACCAAAAGTAGGTGAAGCATTGAAGGTTACAAGAGGCAACGGATATACTGTTACATTCCGGGTGACAGAATCAATACATCCTCTGTCAGTAATGACAGTTAGCGTTACAGGATAATGTCCGGCATTTCCATATACAACCGTGTGAATTAATTGATTGGATGTAGTGTTATTGCCAAAATCCCAATGCCAGTTCACAATGTTACCAATACTTACGTATGAAGAATCTGTAAATGTGTGAGGTTCTCCAACACAAGCAGGGTAGTTAATAAAGTTTGCATGCGGTAAATGATAGATGTTAATCGTTTTAAATGCGGTATCTGCAACTGAGATAGCTGTTGCAATTAATCTCACAATGTAAGTTCCGGGTACTGCATATGAGTGTTGTGGGTTTTGCTGTGTTGATGTAGAGCCATCTCCAAAATCCCAGCTCCATGATTGAATACTATTTCCGGGACCAATATAGGATGTATCTGTAAACGTTACTGCAACATTTTGACATTGACCACTTGCTGTAAAACCTGCGTAGAGAATGGGTGAATAAACCTGAACTTGTTGAATTGCAGTATCACTACAGCCTTTATTGTCCTTAATGATAAACCAGACGTTGTAAAATCCCGGTAATGTGTAATTATGAGTGGGATTTTGAACAGTACTTGTGGCGGTAGCATCCCCAAAATTCCAGTTCCATTGAGTTACAGGATCTGGATTGCCATAGGATAAATCTGAGAACACCATATTTGACGGAAATTGAACCGGTGGTGCATTAAAAAGTGCAGTTGGTGGAGCAAATACCTTAATCTGACGCTGATATGTCTGAGTGCATCCATGAGAATCTGTGATTTTCAGGGCTGCATAGTAAGTTCCGGCTGCTACATATAAGTGAGAAGGATTGTTTTGATTTGAAAATAGTCCATCTCCAAAATCCCATTGACTTGAGAATGTGAGATTATTCCATGTATGCGATTGATTTATGAAAATAGTTTGATTACCCAAACATACCGAATCTGCTGTGAAATACACATAGGGAAGCGTGTCAATTATTACAGGAGAGATCACGGTATCAATACATCCTTTTAAATTTGTTACAATAAGTTTTACTTGGTAGATTCCGGGGTTTGCATATGTATGGGCAGGGTTGGAGGCATTAGATGTTGCTGATGTATCTCCAAAGTTCCAGAGATATGATGTAATTGCACTTCCATGAGGGATAGATGTTTGTGAAAACAATGCCTGGCTATTGAAACAAGTATTGGATACGACAAACTGAGCAACAGGTAATGAATCAATAAATATCTGTTGATTTGAAGTATCAATACATCCAATCTGATTTTTAATAATCAATCGAATCTGATGATTTCCGGCTTGGCTAAACTTAAACTTGGGACTAGTAATATTATTTATATTCGTTGCATCAAACTTCCAGTTGTTCGAAATAATTGAAAAACCGGAACCATTGGATGTGTTTGTAAAGAGCGTAGAGTCGTTCAAACAGGTTGAACTGATTACAAAGTTTGCATCAGGACGGGGGTGAACAGTAATTTGATTGATGGTATTTCCCGTACAACCCAACGAATCTGTTGCAAACAAACTTACATAATATGCTCCGGGGATAGCGTAAGTTTGTTTTGGGTTTTGTAATGTTGATTGTACAGAGTTTCCCAAATTCCATTGCCAGTTTGTGATAGTTACAGGGTGAATTGTTTGGTTGGTAAACGAAACCGTATCACCTGCACAATTAGTAGTGGATGTAAATTGTGGTAAAGGTTTTGGATAGATTGTAATGCTTTTTTTAAGTGTATCAGTACAGAGTCCATTGGAAACTATTTGTTTAACCTGATAAACTCCCGGTGTATTGTATGTGTGAGTAATTACGGGTAAATAGGCCGTTGGAGAAAGCATCATTAATGAATCTCCATCTCCGAAATGCCATTTCCATGAAGTTACGCTTGCACTTAAATAAACGGATGAATCACTTAAGCTTACAGGGCTTCCCTGGCAGAAGTTTGATATTTTAAAAGCTGCTTTTGGTTTTTGCGGAATAACAACAAGTTTATTGAGGGAATCTTTACATCCATATTGATTCGTGAGAGTAAGGGTTACAGGATAGTTTCCGAAAGTTGGGTATGTATGAGTTGGATTATGAATCACAGAATTACTACCATCTCCAAAGGTCCAAAAACGGGATGTAATGACAGGAATATTTAAGTTAGTGTCAGCAAAGTTTGTTGGAATTCCCGGGCAGGCAGCAGATGATGTGAATTGAGGAACAGGTTTTGCTCTTACCGGGAGTACTTTCGTAACAGATTCAGTGCATCCTGCGGTATCGACAACCTGTAACGTAACAGTGTAGTTTCCGGCGTTAGGATATTGATGAGATGGATTAGGTAAAAGAGAAATTCCTCCGTCTCCAAAATCCCAAAGCCAGGCTGACAACGGAGCCGTTGGTGATAACAATGTATCATTGAAATGGGAAACCATTCCTGAGCAAACAGTGTCTGCAAAAAAGTTGGGCGCAATTGGAGGAGGCACTATCAACGCTTTTTCAAGAGAATCTTTACAACCATTAGCATTGATAGCTGTAAGTTTAACAATGAATGTATCTACAACCCCATAATAATGAGATGGATTTACTTGTGAACTTGTGTTGAAATCGCCAAAATCCCAGTTCCAGTTTGTTACTATCGAACCATATTGTAAGGTTTGGTTTGTGAAAGTAAATATCCCCGAATTGCAATTTGTCGAAAAAGAGAAGTTTACATCAGGAAGCGAATCTACCAGAATAGGTTTCGAGATAGAACTTTTACAGGAATTACCATCAGTTACCGTTAAAACTGTGTTGAAAATACCGAATATGGGGAAATTATGGGTTGGATTTTGTTGGGTAGAGGTGCCGGTTCCGGCAAAATTCCAATTCCATGAAGTTAAGGGTGCTCCATTGCTGTATGACTGGCTCACAAATTGTATCTGAGCGCCATAACATCCTGATGTATTGATGAAGTTAACAACAGGCACTGGTCTTACTAGTACCGGGCTTGTTGCAGTGTCGGAACATCCATGTGTGTCTTTTACAATAAGTTGAGAAATAAAATTTGTGGTAAATAGCACATTCGAATAATTAAATACCGGATTTTGAATTGTAGAGCTATTCGTTCCATTCCCAAAATCCCAGTTCCAGTTTGTAATTGCACCAAAAGGACTTGTGGAATTATCTGTAAAATGCACAGTATCTCCCGAGCAGATTGTGTCTCCAATAAACGAAGCGTTTAAGGAAGGATATACATAAACTGGTTTTTGAATTGTATCAAAACATCCATAAATATCTTTGACGATTAGCCGGGTAGAGTAGGTTGTAATTGTAGAAACGGAAGAATATGTGTATGATGGGTTTTGAAAAGCAGAGATACCACTTCCATTCCCAAAATTCCAATTCCAGTTTGTGATTGTAGCTAATCCTGAAGATGTATTTGTGAAATTTGTTGCAATACCAGGGCATGCCGTATCGTTTGTGAAGTTTGCAATGGGCTGAGGATGTATATTTATAGTTTTTAGTGTGTCAGAACTACATCCGTTTACATCGGTAATGTGAAGATTCACATTGTATTGTAATATTCCGGATGCATAGTCGTAAGCATGGATTGGGCTTTGTTGATTTGAAGCAGGTGTTCCGTCTCCAAAGTTCCATGCCCAGGTTTGAATTGCTGAAGGTCCGCTAAAAATACCTGTAAAATGAGTTGGAAGCCCAATACATGCTGTGTCGGCAATGAAATCAGGTTTGGGAAGTTTGTTTACCAAAACATTTTTTATGGTATCATTTGAGCACCCTTTCGCGTTGGTAATCTGTAAAATTACCTGATATGTGCTATACATCAGGTATTTGTGTGCCGGATTTTGAATGATTGATGTATTTCCATCTCCAAAACTCCAATTGTAACTTGTAATAGGATAACCTCCATTTGTTGAAGTGCTGGTAAATTGGGTTGAATCTCCAAAACAAACCGTAAGTGCAGTAAAATTAGGCTTAGGTAATGAATCAACCCAAACAGTATAAAGAATAGTGTCTTTGCAACTATTAGTGTCTGAGATGATTAGCTGTGTTTGGAAAAGTCCCTCACCAGTGTAAGTATGATTCGGATTTTGCTGAGAAGAAACTCCTCCATCCCCAAATATCCAATTCCATGTGTTAATTGTAGCCAAAGCTGGTTGGGAAAGATCATTTAAATGAGTGATATTCCCGTAACAAACTGTGTCGGAAGTGAAATGTGCTGTTGGTCGTGGATATATCGTTACCGGATGCATAATACTATCAATACTTCCGTTTATGTCTTTTACAATTAACCAGATCTGATATGTGCCAGCATTACTGTAAATGTGGTTTGGATTAGTTTGTGACGAAGAGGTATTGTCTCCGAATTTCCAGGTTTGGAGAATGATTGCTCCACCCGGACTTACGCTTTGGTTATTAAAATGAGTTGTATCTCCAAGACAACCATTTTGAACAGTAAACTGAGGCTGAGGCAATGGGTAAACAATCACTGTTTTCACAACTGTATCAATACATCCAAAAATATTACTTACGATCAAGGTTGTTGAGTAGTTTCCCGAACTTGAATATAAATGAATTGGATTCTGGATGAACGAAGTTCCCCCATCTCCAAAACTCCAATTCCAATTTGTTGCAGAATTTAGAGGTAATGTTTGATCTGCAAATTGCGATGTGACTCCGAAACTCACAGGAGGTGCCGAAAAATTTGCTACTGGCTTTTGCCAAACAACGATTTGTTGTGTAATGGAATCAGAACATCCAAGCAGGTTTGTTACTTTTAGCGTGACAGTAAATACTCCTGAAGACGCATAAAGATGTTGAGGATTTTCTAATGAGCTTGTTTGCCCGTCGCCGAATTTCCAGAAATAGTTGGTATTTGTACTTCCGTGACTAATAGAAGTGTTGTGGAAAGATGTGATAAATTCCTGGCACACTGTGTCAAATATAAAGTGTGGTTCCGGTAGTGAATCAAAAACAAAGTTTTTTTGGATTGAATCTTTACATCCATGTATGTCTGTTACCTTCAATTTAATAAGGTATGTTGCAACCGTATTGTAAACATGCTGAGGATTTTGAGACAGGCCTGTGGTATTATCGCCAAAATCCCAATTCCAGTTTGTAATTGCGCCTCCAATAGCCTGTGATGTATCCGTAAACTGAGTATTGTTTCCCAAACAGGATGGATTGATGATAAATCCAGCAGCTGGATTGGGATAAACCTTGGCCTGAATAATTGTATCATTTATACATCCTTTAGAATCAGTAATAGTTAGATGAACAGGGTGTGTTCCGGAGCTCGAAAATATATACACAGGATTTTGCAAAGATGATGTCCCTGTGCCAAAATTCCAGTTCCAACCAGTAATAGTTCCGGGATTAGCCATCGAGGCATCCGTGAAATATGAACTGTCGCCGAAACAGGGCGTGTTTACCGTAAATTTTGCAGTAGGTAATGTGTCAACCTGAATGATTTTTATTATTGAATCACTGCATCCGAAGTAATTCGTTATTTTAAGTGTAACCTGATATATACCAGCTTGTAAGTATGTGTGTTGTGGGTTTTGCAGTGTAGAAGTTACCCCATCTCCAAAACTCCACTTCCAGTTGGAAATAACAATTCCTGAATCTAAAGATAAATCATAAAATGAGGTTGCTAATCCCTTACAAACAGTATCAAATGAGAAGAAAGCAGAAGGATGTTTGGGTATAAACACATTTCGTATGCTGTCATTTTTACATCCGTGGATATCGGTGACGTTTAGCTTTACTGGATATATTCCTGAGTTTTGATACAGATAGTCAGGGTTCTGCAAAACAGAACTACCAACACCATCTCCAAAATTCCAATTCCAGTTATTTATGGTGAATGCTGAAGCTGCTTGCTGAAATGTAAAATGAGAGGGGATTCCCTGACAAGCAGTGTCGAATGTAAATGCAGCAACTGGTAACGGATATACTACTGTCTGAATGGATGTGTCATTTTTACATCCTTTATTATCAGTAATTTCCAGATTTACAGAATTATTACCCGAATTGGAGAAGCTAAAAACAGGATGCTGAATATTGGAGCTATTACCACCTCCGAAATTCCAATTCCATTGAACGATAGACGCTCCAATTCCTTGAGATAAATCGGTGAAATATGTAGAGTCGTTCAAACAGACAGGTGTTGATGTAAACGTAGGCTTGGGTAATGGTTTAAGCGTAATTTGTCGATATACAGTGTCTTTACATCCGTTAACATTCGTAATTATTAAACGAACATTGTAATTGGTCAGGGTTGAATATGTCACATTTGTAGAAGCGCCACTTCCGGACGTGTTATTTCCAAAATTCCACTCCCATTGCCCAATAGGGACACCATTTGTGTTACTTGAATCGAGAAAATGAGAAGGCATTCCAAAACAGGCTGTATCAAAGCTAAACCAAGCATCAGGAACAGGCCCTAAGTATATGTTTTTTGTAGTATCATCTTTACATCCATTGATATCTTTTATAGAAAGATTTACAGCATAAGTTCCTGTGCCTGAATATAAGTGAACGGGATTTTGAAGAATAGAAGTAGTATTATCTCCAAAACTCCATAAATAATTCGTAATTGTGCCTCCTTGTGCGATACTGTTATTTGTAAATAAACGCTGATAACCAATGCAAACAGTGTCAGTATAGAATGATGCGATGGGTAATGAGTTTATTTTTAGTTGGATAGTTGTGTCTTTTTTACAGCCTTTAGAATTAAATACAGTAAGAATAATATTATATATTCCGGGGTTAGTGTAAATGTGGATTGGGTTTCGTAAGGTAGAGGTATTTCCGTCACCAAAGTTCCATTGGTAACTCATGACAGAGTCAGAATTTGGGAGACTTAGATTTGTAAAAACAGTTGTATCAAGATAACATTTCCCAGTGTAAGAGAAGTTTACAAAAGGAAGCGAATCAACAACAACTTGCATCAGGGTATCGTCAGTGCACCCTAGCGAACCTGTAACGGTGAGTTTGACGTTATAAACTCCTGGCTTGGAATACTTATGTTTAGGATTTGTTTGTATAGAGGTAGTTGCATCCCCAAAATTCCAAAGACGTGAAATAATTGTACCTCCGGGAGCTGTTGATAAATCAGTAAAATAAGTTGTGTCTCCATAGCAAACTCTTGTTGCGGTATAATTTGCTTTTGTGTCAACTACAACAACTCTGAGAGTATCTGTTGTTGAGCCGCAACCTGGTTGTCCTGTTGAAGTAGGAGAATTATTTTCTGCTCTGAGAACTACAATAAATGTTCCGGTCGTATCAAATATATGTCCGATATTGGGTACCGGATTGCCTAAAGGGGCTAAGACAGGAACCAAAGGAGTGCCGTCTCCAAAATCCCATGTAAATAAGGTTCGGGGGTTAGATGCACATAAATTGGGTATAGAATGATTTCTAAACGTTATAGGTGAATGAATACATACCGTATCTTTTTGCAAATCAAAATTTGCCTGAGGAGGATTAAATACGGTAATAGGACCGTAACTTTTAAACGGATTTCCACACACGCTTTTCGTAGTAAGCACAATGTTGTGGGGAGTTTGTACTCCGTTCAAACAAGTTGATGTTACATACGTATGGTGTAAGGTGTCTCCGGCAGGAGTGCCCAAAGGGAGTGTATCAATCACTCCATCACCCCAATCAATGAATGTTAATGTATTTGGGGTAACACCTTGTGTGTTATTAATTGTTGTAATTTCAAAAGGAGTACAGCCTGCAGAATATGGTAACGAACTGAAATCAGGCAGGGGGATGGTTACTACTTTAAAAGTGTCACGGTAGATATTTGCACAGCCGTTTATTCCGTTTGCTTTAATTTTGATAGGGTAATTTCCAATTGCATTGTAGATATGTGTTGCCGCATTAAACGGATCGAAAGGTGTTGGTGCAGGAACATAACCATTCCCATCACCCCAGTCAATTTGATAACTATTTATCTGCGCGGAATTAGATAAATTATAGATTCTTGCGGTATCACTGGATGTGCCTGATACACTGGCGCAACGTTGGAAATTTCCAGTCTCAAAATAATCTGTAGAAGGCTGTTGCAATAACGTAACGGGTTTTTCAATAGAGTCTTTACAGCCATAAATATCAATAACTACCAGTTTTACAACATTAACCTGATACCCGGTTCCAAATGCATTTTTAAATGGATGAAGCGGGTTTTGAGAAGTGCCACCGACTCCTTCCATAGCGGATGGATTGTCACGGTAATACCATTTGTAAATTAAGCCGGTACCGGTAGATGAATTGTAAAAATGTACATTGTTTGCAGCACATCCACTGTCAGGTGAAAATGTAAACTGGGCATCAGGTGCAGGAATTACTTTAACGCTGTCCTGATAAATATCATTGCATCCTGAAGAATGATAAATAGTTAGTGTAACAAGGTAAGTCCCGGTAGAAGCGTATATATGTGAAGGGCTTGAAATAGTCGAGGTGTTTCCGTCTCCAAAATTCCAGTTTGTTGACGTAATTGAACCGGAAAATATAGTTGTCTGATTTGTAAAGTTTACCTGATTTGTATTGCAAACTCTTGTCCATGAATAGTGGGCATTCAGCGTATCAACAGGGCAAGAAAATGATTTTAGTCCGAATAGCATTAGGACTATCAGGTATATGTAAAACCTAATACCAATCCTAAAAAAGGTAGCGCAAGTCATAGCAGTAAAAATAGGTAACAACAATAAGTCAAACAAAGATAGTGTATATGAATCTTGGTTGTGTTAATAAAGTATTAAACAGCTAATGTTTTCTATTATTAAGAGCTCTGTAAATCAATAAATAATCATTAGTTATAAGATTCACTGTCGTTTTGTATGAAATTATAAACTACCTCTCTGCTGTTCGCACATCCATGGCATCGCGTAAGCCATTTCCAATTAACATAAAAGCAAGAACAACCAACATAATTGCAATACCCGGTAAGATAGCCAGGTATGCATAATCCAAAATTATGTAACCATAATTTTCACGAATCATGATGCCCCATGAAGGCATAGGGGGCTGAACTCCAATTCCTAAAAAACTTAGTCCGGCTTCCAGTAAAACTGCTGATGAAAAGTTAGCAGCAGAAATTACAATTACCGGGCCTATTACATTCGGTAAAATATGTTTGAAGATAATTCTGAAATTTGAAAAGCCCAATGCTCGTGCGGCTTCCACATATTCTTTTTCACGAATGCTTAGTATCTGGCCGCGAACCACACGTGCAACTTCAACCCACATGGTTAAACCAACTGCTATAAAAACCTGCCAAAAACCTTTTCCTAAGGCAAATGTAATGGCTATTACAAGTAAAAGAGTTGGTATAGACCATATTACGCTAAAAAACCATACGATGAAATCATCGAGTTTTCCACCAAAATAGCCTGCAATTGCACCCAGAAAAATTCCGATTACCAAAGAAATTAAAACAGAAATAAATCCAACAGATAAGCTTACGCGGCTTCCAATCATGAGTTGGCTTAATACATCCCGGCCATATCTGTCGCTTCCTAATAAATACGTTTTTCTGACTAGGTTGTTTTGAAGAATATCTTTCTTAATGTCTTGTAATGATGAGGATTGTTGTTCATCGTTTATTGTTGTAAATCGCACCGAGTCGAACGTGTATTGGGGTGCCGTTTGTTGTTTTAGTGCATAAACAACATCCACTAATGAGATGTAAGTGATTCTGCCATTGTTTGGTGAACTTCCTGTATATTCTTCAATTTTAAGATCATGCCCCACAAAACACCATTTGTAAACCGGAATAATTTGATACGGATTTTTATTACCATACATCATTTTCCGAATAAAATTCCCCGACTTTTCCGTCTCATTTTTTTTAATGCGTAGAATGGTTGCTTTAAATCCAGGCTTTTTGGTTGTAAATTCCAAAATTTGCTCGTTAGCATAAGGTGTTTGATCAGGTGTAATCAAATATCCTAAAATGGAGATCAGCGAAAGAAGTCCGATAAAATATAGTGAGCCCATTGCCAGATGGTTTCGTTTGAAACGTTTCCAAGCAATGGCTCCAAGTGAGCTGTTTCCCTTCTTTTTAAAGAGGTTTAGATACATTCGCTTCGGTTTCTATGTGTTATTGGTTTAATAGCTTTTGTCGCCACCAAATAATCCACCAAGCAAATTACCGCCAATTCCACCTATGCCTGAGCTTTGTTCGCGGTTGCTACCCCAGCTTCCAGCTTGTGCAATACGGTCAGCTAATCGTGAAAAAGGTAAACTTTGCAGATAAACGATTCCGGGACCAGTTAATTTAGCCAGGAAAAGACCTTCTCCTCCAAACAGTGCGTTTCGAAAGCCTCCTACAAACTGAATATCATAATCTATTGATTGTTCAAATCCTACGAGGCATCCGGTATCTACGCGAAGTGATTCTCCTACGGCGAGTTCTTTGCGGATAACAGTTCCTCCGGCATGTATAAATACGAGGCCATCACCGTTAAGGCGCTGAAGAATAAATCCTTCACCACCAAAAAAACCAGCGCCAAGCTTACGGGTAAACGCAATATCTATATCAATTCCAGTAGCAGCGCATAAAAACGAATCTTTCTGACAAAGGAAAGTTCTGCCAAATTTATTCAGATCGATGGGTATAACCTTGCCCGGATAAGGTGCTGCAAAAGCAACTTTCTGACGCAGACGGCCTGTGTTCAGGAATGTGCTGATGAAAAAGCTGTCTCCGGTTAGCATTCTTTTGAATCCGGCAAAAATTCCTCCTCCGGTTGATGTTTGCATTTCAATACCGTTTTCCATATAAAGCATTGCGCCCACTTCAGCGCGTACACCTTCTGATGAATCAAGTTCAATTTCAACGATTTGCATATCATTTCCGATGATGGTATAGTCAATTACATCTGCCATAGTTCCTGTTTTTTAGAGGTCATTTATGTTTATAATATTTTTATTGATGTCAAAATTCTTATTGGTATTAACTTTGCTCAGCAAATCTATTAAGAACCAATTAATATTCCTATACAATTTTACGTTGTTTATATTTAATGACTGTTATTATGAAAAAAATTCCTGTGTTTATTATTTTTACTATTCTGACATTGAGTGTTTTAGCTCAGAGTAAGATGGCTGATAAAGTCCAGATTCAGCAGTTTTTTAAATCAAAAACTTATATTGTTCTTGAAGCAAATCTTTTTATGCTATATAATCCAACCATTAAAGATCAGGTTGGAAAACACTGGAAAATTACTCCTTTTGAGGTTGTTACGCAAAAAGAGTTTGAAAAGCTGAAACGCGATCCGCTTAGCTCGTTCCTGTTTTTATCAACAGCCAGGATGAGTCAGGAAAAGAATATGTTTAATACGATTGCAGGTTGGTTTTCAGGTGGAAAAGATGAGTCATCTTATCTCATTTTAAATTTAGTAATGGGTGTGAAATCGGGTAAGTTGAATGATATGCCTGATTTAGGATCAGTACCGCTCGCTATGGAAGGGGCAGGAGAGGAGTTCTATCTGTTTAAAATTGGTGGAGTTTTGAAGATGATGCAACAAATTGTTTTGAAGCTCAAAGAAAATCCTGAGCCAGACATAAAAAAAATGGCTCTTGAAAATCTACCCAAAATAAAAACGATGGAACTCTGGGTAATTAAAAGCCAACTTACTTCATCTCTTCAATCCGAAACAGCTTTTAAAAAACTCTATCCCTATCCGTTTAAGTTTGTAACGGCAGATGAAATTGAAGAAGCTGTAAATCAATCTAAAAATATTGTATTTCTTCATAAAATGGGGCCAGAAGAAGCCGAAATTACCGAAGAAGCTTTTTGTACAAAGTTTATCCTTTCGGCTGCTGATGGTCAGTTGGTTTGGGTTGGCCGTCATAAAGTCAGCAAGAAAAAACCGGATGCCATGCTCGAGGAAGATTTGAGAGAACTGATTAAGTAACATATACTTATATCTTCTGTAGTTGTTTTCTCAATTTCTGTACCTTTGCAAATTATAAATCATACACATATATGTCTGACGACAAAAAAATTATTTTTTCGATGGTGGGTGTGGGTAAAATTTACCCTCCCAGCAAACAGGTTTTAAAAAATATTTATCTTTCATTTTATTACGGTGCTAAAATCGGGATTATCGGTTTGAATGGTTCCGGAAAGTCATCACTTCTGAAAATTATTGCCGGTGAAGATAAATCGTTTAATGGCGAAGTTGTTTTCTCTTCTGGATATTCAGTAGGTTATCTTCCTCAGGAACCTGTTCTGGACGATTCTAAAACTGTAAAAGAAGTCGTGGAAGAGGCAGTTCAGGAGGTTGTAAACCTGATGAAAGAATATGAAGAAATTAATAATAAGTTTGCTGAGCCTATGAGCGACGATGAGATGAATGTGCTCATCGAACGTCAGGGAGTCGTAATGGAATTACTTGATCACCATAATGCATGGGAACTTGATAATAAACTTGAACGTGCGATGGATGCGCTACGTTGCCCGGAAGGAGATGCCCTTGTTACGAATCTTTCCGGAGGAGAGCGTCGCCGTGTGGCATTGTGCCGTTTATTGCTTCAGGAACCGGATATTCTGTTACTTGATGAACCTACGAATCATCTTGATGCTGAATCAATAGAATGGTTGGAACTTCATTTACAACAATATAAAGGAACGGTAATTGCTGTAACGCACGACCGTTACTTCCTCGATAACGTTGCTGGCTGGATACTTGAACTTGATCGTGGCGAAGGTATTCCCTGGAAAGGAAATTACTCTTCATGGCTCGACCAAAAGACTCAGCGCATGCAAATGGAAGAAAAAACCGAATCGAAGCGCCGGAAAACGCTCGAACGCGAACTGGAGTGGGTTCGTATGGCACCCACTGCACGTCATGCAAAAGGAAGAGCTCGTTTGAATGCGTATGAACGTATGATGGATGAAGATGTAAAACAGAAAGAAGAACGTCTGGAAATCTTTATCCCGAACGGACCTCGTTTGGGTACAAATGTGATTGAGGCAGTCAATGTTTCAAAATCGTATGGTGATCGTATTCTGTTTGAAGATCTGAATTTCATGTTGCCACCTGCCGGTATTGTCGGAATTATTGGCCCGAATGGTGCTGGAAAAACCACATTGTTCCGCTTGATTATGGGACTTGAACAACCTGATAATGGTGAGTTTAAAGTGGGAGAAACCGTAAAAGTGGGTTATGTTGATCAGCAACACACCGAAATTGACCCTGAGAAGAATGTTTGGGAGGTGATTTCGGAAGGCAACGAGCAGATACAAATGGGTGGAAGACTGATTAATTCGCGTGCATACGTTTCCCGTTTTAATTTCAGTGGTGTTGATCAAGGTAAAAAATCCGGAGTTTTATCGGGCGGAGAACGCAATCGATTGCATTTGGCATTAACACTCAAATCAGAAGCCAACGTGTTACTCCTCGATGAGCCAACCAATGATATTGATGTAAACACCCTGCGTGCACTGGAAGAAGGTTTGGAAAACTTTGCCGGATGTGCTGTTATTATTTCACATGACCGCTGGTTTCTCGATCGTGTAGCTACGCATATTCTCGCTTTTGAAGGTGATTCACAGGTTTATTTCTTCGAAGGAAGTTATTCCGAATATGAAGAAAACAAACGCAAACGTTTGGGCGATGAAGGTCCGAAACGTATCCGTTATAAAAAACTGATAAAGTAGTTTTTACATAAGATAAAGCTAAGAGCCGGAGAATAAATGTTTCCGGCTCTTAGCTTTATTTATTCTGCCGAATTATTTGATTACTTGTAATGTATTGAATGATATCTGATACATTACATTTATTAACATTGAAAATCTTATAATTATTCAAATTCCAGTTTTCAATAACTTTATCAACAATGCTAATTCGAACAATCCAAATCATAGGGATTTCTGTTTTTAATAACAGGTCATTTATACAAGAAGCCCAACCCTGATTTTCTAATTCCCAAGGGCCAACTTCGTCAATGAGGATTATTTGTGATTGAACATTATTTTCGAGAGATAAGATGTTTTTTGCAAACTCTATACTGGTATTTGAAAAATAGAATCTTCCAACTTGTATTAAATCTGGATTATCATAGGTTCTGGATAACATTATTTTTTCTTTGGTGGAAATATTAATTATATCATTTCCTGTACGTACGTTGTGCTCAAAAACAGAAGGAGATATGAATCCTCCAATTTTAATGTTGTTATAATTCAGATAGTTAATAACCTCATTAAGTAAGGCAGATTTCCCTTGCTCCGATTTTCCTGATATGATTATTACAGGTTGTTTTTCTTTGAATTTTACAGAAAGTTTTTCAAGCCAAAAATCTGCCTGAGAAACCATTTGATGAATTATTGAAACTGGTTGTGAAAAAATATTTTTAAAACTTGGCAAGTTTGCAATAACATAAGGTAAAGTATCAAAGGCAACTTCCAAAGCTAAAGGTATCTGACGAAATGATCTCCTTGTAAAAAAAGATCTGATAACAGGATTATACAGTTCGGTTCCAATAGTTGAAAATCCAACTATCATAATTGCTGCACGAAAGTTCATTTGTATTCCTAACAATAAACCTTCATATATTCCACTTGTTGTATTTTGAAATTTTGCAAACAGAAAACTTGAAAGCATTGTAATTAAAATGAATAGAATCCAGAACTTTGGCTTTTTTAAAGGTTTTAATGCCCTGTGATAACGAATAGTCCAGCAGGCAATAATTATTAAACCTGAAATGCTCCACCAAAGCCATCCGGTAAAATTCATGAAACACAATACAGTTATCATTCCCAAAACATTAAAACCAAGCCAGAGTAACGAATAATTGAAAGATAAATCTATTTTCCTTGTTTGAATTTCACTTATTTTATTAAAATTAATGCCTTCTATTTTATTTGGTTCTCTTATAGCTTTTCGCCCGATGTAAATTCCAATTATCGCTGCAATTAATCCGAATAATAAGTCAATAACCCATAAGAAAATAACAGGTTGCCATAAGTTGTCAAAATGAATATTTAATTGTTTTTGGGCAAAACTTGCAAAACTATCATAAAGGTTGACAATATTGAACCCATACATGATTATCAGATTTGCAATTTTATGGAGTAAATTCCACGACATTGCAAGCATTCCACCAACGAGGTATGCAAACATATTTTTTCGAAATACCCGTACCGCAAATTCAATAAGTAATGCTTCGCTGAATATGGCAATCATTGGTCCAAAAATCATAGTACTTGGTGAAATAGATTTCATTAAAGCACAAATCAAACCCGAGCGCCAGATAAGTCCTTTTTCTTTCCATAGATGACTAACAGAAATCAATAAAATAATACCTATAGCTGTAAGGAAATTACTACTGAATGGAATCCTCATGTTATGTAAAAAGCTACCTAAGACAATTTCAGAAGATGCCCATAGACAGCCAAGTACAGATGCTTTAAGCCATTTATTATTTAATTTATCATTGGTTTTCATTTAGCAAGCAGATTTTTTTTGCACAATATTGAAATAAATGAAATCCTGCACCACCCTCAGAAACAATAGTAAACATTTTTTCTGGATTTGTAATTTTTGTTGAACCAATGATGGTAATATTGCGTTTGAACAGCATGTCAGGAATCAACCCGGCAGTAGGCCCAACAATAATCACCTGCTTGTTTGCAAGAATATGCACCAGTAGATTATCCAACGTATTGTTCAATAATGTTAATCCTGTAATTATAATAATATCAGAAACAGGCAGAACATCTGATGCTTTTGCAGCAGGCACGTAGTATTGCTTTTCGTCTTCGTCAAGTGCATTTTCGTTCAATTCCAGAACGAATAATTTATGTGGTGTTTTGGATATTTTTTTAATGTATGAATGAAATGCCCCTACAATACATATTTTTTTTTGCCCACTCAAATCGAGCAAATCAAACGGATCTTTATCTTCAATGATTTTGATATTTGATTTGGCAATTATTTCGGTTGATACTGCGTTTAGCACTGCAAGTTTAACGCTATCCAATATTTTTGAACTTTCTGAACGGTTAAATAAATCCCAAACCTTTTGCCCGTTTATATTCCCAGGCGTAAAGCTGCCAAAATCATGTTTTTGTTTGTGACAGCAATTAACTGTAGTGTCCAAATCAATACTGGCAACACCACAATAACCATTTGATAATTTTACAGCAGTAAGAAATATCCCTATTTGAACGTTTTCTATTGTTGTATTCTCAATGTATTCACTATATTTGGTTTGTAATAAATGGAATGTTTCCTGTAAAATCATAAGTAATTAAATATTAAAATCTTAACGATATGAATAATATTTCATATCGGCTTCAAAAGTAAAAATAAAATACAATATTTCCTAATTATTACCACTTAATAGGTGTTGTCTGGTTTTAAATAAAGAATTGTATGATTATATAAAATTATTTTATATAATCATTACCAGATTGCTAACTTTTGCAGTTTTAGATGAATCGCAGCGATCTTTCCTGTCATGCTTCAAAATAACGATAGTATTTTTTATTATTTTTGCTTCGTTTGAAATTTACAGGCTGGTTGTTTTAGGGCGTTGAGTCATGAGAATCAGTGTAATTGATATTAAATACAGGCTGTAATGGATATTTATAATTAATTAAAACTATGTTTAATGGTTGACTTACTCCTTTCAATACCAAATTGCTACAAAGATCCCCGGTCTTCGGCGTTGTGTATAGTTACCAATGTTAGTGGATCTACTCCGGGTAAAGCTGGCGCAAAAATGATTGTCTATAGTGATGGCAAAATTGAAGGCACTGTTGGTGGTGGTGGAATTGAGAAAATGGTGATAGCAAATGCTCTTGATGTAATTAAAACACAAACATCCCAATTCAAAGAATTCAATCTTCAGAAAGATCTGGGTATGACTTGTGGAGGTGTTGTTAGTGTATATATTGAGCCTATTTCCAGGCCATCAAAGCTTTATATATTTGGATCCGGACATATTGGAAAATATATTGCTCAATATGCACCTGATATGGGTTTTGATACTTACCTTGTTGATTGGAGAGAAGATTATTTTGTAAGTCCTGAAAATATTCATTACACACAGGTTTACAAGCCTTATTTGGAAGCTGTAAATGATATTTATTTCGATGCTGATACCTATATTGTTATTGTAACTCCAAATCACGAAATGGATGAAGATGTTTTGGCAGCAGTTGGGAAAAAAGATTCAGCTTATGTGGGTTTAATCGGAAGTAGCAGAAAGGTGGATACACTGAAAAAATTATTTCTACAAGATGGAATTCTAACTGAAGAAGAATTGAATCGTGTTGATATGCCTATTGGAATTAAATTTAATGCAATAACACCTGCCGAGATTGCCATTAGTATTATTGCGAAACTTATTGATGTTAAGAACACAAAAGCATCAAAATAAAATTTGAGCACTAGAATGTACTGTTGAAAAAGCTTGTGTATTCCTCAGGTGTATTAATATTTCTTAAAATAGTATCGGAATTTATTTCAATATCCATTTTTGGATAAGGCGTTAATATATCACGTAGAGTAAAGTTATTATCATTTAACTGAGATATTTTATTAATGATAACTTGTGGTAAAAGAACAGGATGCCCGCCTTTTCCTTTATAAACAGGCGAACACCACGCGTAAGGATTTCTTTGTGCATAAAGTTTTTCAATAACATCAATACTTACGAAAGGATTATCAACGTTTTGAATAAAACAGAAATCGCTTTCTTTTGCTTCCTGTGAAGCTATTCTGATTGAATAAAATCGTCCCCATTCGGGATACTCATTAATTACAAATGTTACATTTGGTTGTACTTGTAAGTCACGACATAAGGGTTCTGTTTTCTTATTAACCATACAAATAATTTTACTGCAATCAGCACTTGTATATTCATTAATAATTTTTTCCAGAAATGTTGTAGTATCATCCCATTTAAGAAGAGCTTTTGGTTTTCCCATTCTTTCTGAAAAGCCTGATGCGAGTATTATTGTTATAGAATTGCGATCCATTTTGTATTTTTTGCGAGATTATATAAAATAATTATCAATGCAATAGATTTTTAATCCGTTTTATGACTTTCAATATGAATTCGTCTTTTTCCTCTGTGTGTAAAAGGATCTGCATTGCAATATTGAATTTTGACGTTTATTTCTTTTGGCAAATTTGCGATGAGTGAATCTTCATCAATAAAGCTATCGGCTTCAATATTTAGAAGTAATGTATTTTTTTCTTTTTTCTGAATAAGCTTTGCATTAAAGCCACGAGCAATAGGGTTTGCAAAAATTATTTCATCTAATTGATGAATACTTATTGTATTATCTCCAATGGGAATATTGCTTTCAATTCTCCCTTCAACTCTTCCTAATCTGTGAAGAGAACCTCCGCAACCGCAAGGTTTTTCAATGATGCTGGAAATGTTGCCCGTACGGTATCGAATAAGAGGCATAGCTTCATTAGAAAGTGTTGTTATTACGATTTCTCCACTTTTGCCTTCTATGACTGGTTTTCCCGTTTTAGGATTAATAATTTCAAATATGAAATCAGCATCCCGCAAATGATACCCGTTGTGTTGTTCGCAATCAACAGCACAGCCGAAACCAAACTCAGTATGTCCATAATGAGAGAATACATTGCATTTCCAAGTTTCTCTAATACTTTCGATTACACTTTGAGGAACATAATCAGCTGTAAGGAGTACACTTTTAGGGCGTAGATTTTGCTCAACGCGACTCATATAGAGTATTTCTGCCGGCATACCAATTAAACAATCAGCATCTTTAGATGCTTTAATTGCAGCATTCGCTGTTTTAATAGTTCCTGTTATTTCTGAGGAAACACCTATTCTCAAAAGACTATTTTTGAGAAGACTGCCTAAACTGTTTTCAGTTCTGTTTGATATAAGAATTTGTACATGCTCTCCTTTGTGTACCATTGTTTTCATGCCAGTTGCAAAGAAATTTACGGTTCTTTCAAGGTCTGCCTTTGAAAAAAAGATACGCTTTTTCAGAAGAGTGGTTCCAGAGTTAGCGAGAGTAGTTACTCTAGCAACTAAACTTTGCGGAATGGACAGAAAAGCAAATGGATCATTTGCAATATCTGATGGGAAAGTGAATGGTAGTTCGGTTATATTTTTTGTAGAATGAAGCTTTCTTTGATAAAACCTTGATTTTTCGCTTGCGTATTGAATCAAAGTTTGAAGCTTTTCAAGTTGCCAATCGCGTAATGTTTCAGGATTTAGATTTTCCAAAAGGCCTGTTTGTTGAGCAACCCAAGTATTTATTGGTGAAGTCATCACTTGTTTTGTGTATTCTTTTTTGCTACGATAAGATAATAACCACATTTTATGCGTTTCATAGCATCAGGATTTATGCCTAATTCGCAATAGAAAGATTTTGCTCCTTTATCAAAAATCATTTGCCCCCACATTGCTTTAAGATGAGTAGAAAAATCTTCAAAAAGCTCTATGGTAAAACCTTTATTTTCGAGCAGAAGGATAATATTTTCTTTTGTATCAACTCGCCCCAGACAGCCCGTTAAATGCGTTGCTTCGCCACGTGCATATATATCTGAAATCATCAAATGACCATCCGTTTTCAAAACACGATGGCACTCTTTCAATACCGTTTCCTGATTATTGACTACAGAAAAACTGCATTCCATTAGAATCCCATTAAAAGACACATTAGGAAACGGTATCTTTTCAGCCGAAGCTTTTAAGATGTTTGGATTCGACGACTCCTCATTCGGATCAAGTCCCAAAGCTTCTAAACCATAATTTTTAACGATATGATCAATTGTAGAACCAAATCCACAACCCAAATCAAGAATTTTCGCATGCGTTGGAAAAGAACAGAAACGAAGGGCTCTATCTGTTATGATAAAACCTCCGGGACGGTTTACGATACAACTTACGTTATTTACTGATCCCATCCTGTAAGATAATGTGAACAAAAAGTGACAATATTCCCGTTATCGTAGACATGCAGACTGCATTTTCGAAGTCGGGAAAAATCAATATTTCCAGCATCCTGAAAAGCCATTGAAGTAACGGTAAAACCGTGTGTTTTTGAACGTTTTAGGAAATATTCCATATCATGAATATCTCCGTAACCTGGATCTTCACCAACATTTTCCACCAGTGGTCTTTCCCATCGTTTTGCAACGAAATTCCTGTTCATATCGGCCGGAGATGAATCACAACAGCATTTTTTCTCCATTCTTCCCCGTTTTAACAGCGGAAATAAGCTATTCTGTTCTACAATAAAATCTCCATGAAATCCACACAATGGATGATCACAGGCTGAAGGAAGTAAATTCTCAGTTTTAATCAACCCACCCGATTGCTTATTGATTTCATAAACCAATTCATCGAGGGTGATACGTTCATTATCAGTCGGTATTTTGGGCACACGTCCCATATATGTTGCTGGTTGAAAATGCACTCCACGAACTTTAGGCGATTCGGAAATAGCAAACTTGATGATGTCTCCAATGTTATGCATATTTACGCCACGAACCAATGTTGGGACAAGGGTTACTCCAATATTATAAACAGCGCAATTTTCAATTGCTTGTTGTTTTATTTTCAGGAGTGATTTTCCACGGATACTTTTATAAATTGCATCTTCTGTACCGTCAAATTGCATAAAAACGAATGATAGTCCAGCTTCAGCAAGCTTTTTCACAAGCTGTAGATCTTCACCCAACCGAACTCCATTGGAATTAAGCTGCACATATTTTGCACCCGCTTCTTTCGCCACTTTGATAATTTCGGGAAGATCCTCGCGGATTGTTGGTTCGCCACCACTTAGCTGAATCAGGGTTTTATCTTTTTCTATGATGCGAACAAGCGATGCCTTGATCTCTTCAAACGAAGGCTCTTCTTTGCTGTCGCACTGGTCGGCCAAACAAAAGTTGCAATTTAGATTACAGATGTTCGTAATATTCAATACCACACAACATGTTTTCTGAAGATGATCCGAGCATAACCCACATCCGTCGGGGCATTTTGGATTGTCGAGCGGAATTACATCCGAATCCCTAATCCACTCATCAATATCAGAAAACCCGCGCCAAATAATAGTTTCGAAATCACCATGTTCATCGCATGTTTTTTTCAAAAAAACTTCTTTCCCAACCTGTACACGTTCAGCGGGCAGACGTTTCATGCAAACAGGACAAACACTCCATGTCTTAAAAAGAACTGTTGGTTCTTTCATCTTATTTATCCTCCATTTGCATCTCGACTTCCGAAATGCGACCTTTTACAAGCTCTTCGGAGATGTAAACCAAGCCACATTGAGGACACTTTGGCAAGTCGGTGAAGAAACTATAACCGAGATAAGTAAAATCAGTTTTTTTAAGTACTAACTCCTTATCACATTTGCCACAAATGAGTTTCTTTTTTTCGGACATTTATACCTCCTCTATTTTCATACGGTGACTGTACGCATTTATCAGTTCAAATTGATTTTTTTGTTTAATCCGATATTCCACCCAGTAAGTAGCGTTACCTATTTGCATATATCCTGTGAATGTTTCATCTTCAGGGTCAAACAGTTTGCTTCCGCTTTGTTCACAATTTTTAATTACAGCACAGACATCTGTTTCCAAAATATACTTCTTGTTTAGCTTTTCTTTAAGCTCTTGTGAAATAACCACTTCAAAATCAGGTTTTCCCATTGTTTTCTCTTCCTTCCAAAACTCTTTAAGCAATTGTGCTTTCAACTGAATTCGATTTTCTCTTCGCTCTGAAATGGTTGGCAAAGGACTATTTTCGTTATCCAAATCAAAAATAATATCAAAAATATGCCATGTTCTTTTCTTTGCAGAAACGAAGGTATCACGGCAATTTGAACAATATGTGATGTATGGATTATCATTTTGTTCAACCCTTTTTTTTGCCGAATGTTCTACATAAGGTGGATATGCAATAGCTACTTGACCACCATAACTGCAACATTCGGCAAGTTTTCCTTCCATTGGCAGAGACTCAAGGTTAAACCCCGCTTTAGTTGCCAATGTACGAATAGATTTTTGCAATTCAGGCTCATGACGACTTGAGCAGGGGTCGAATACAGAAGCTATTTCTACTTTACTTTTATTAAAGAGGTGACTTCCTTTTTCTTCAATGATGTTATAAATAAATAGCCCTTCAATTTCGGGTAAAAACCGTTGAAACATCTGTTTACAGGTAGGACATGCGAAAATAGCTATTGGTTTCCCAAGATTCATCCAATCATCCTTGATCTTTTCAAGGGTTTTGTTGTGATTTTCCACATCTCCGGCCCAATCAGCAGGAGCACCACAGCAATTCAGCATTAATGCGATGTCTGGAAAGTGTTTTGTCAGGAATTTATAACTTTCGGTTACGTAACGAGGGTCAGAAGCACCAAGTTGGCAACCGGGAAAAAACATATATTGACTTTTATCATGTCCTTGTGCAGTCTTTGCAAGTGCAGCTTCATTGTTCGAAAATTCCATATCTCTCATATAGAATTCATGGAATGCCCATGGCATGGCGACTTTTTGATGCATCGCCTGCATACTTACCCGTAAAAATTCACCCGTATCAATATCTTTAGGGCAAACTTCTTTACATAATCCACAATGATTACAGGTGGAAATAAGTCTTGTGCAAACAGTTCCGTTCCCGTCTAAAGTACTGGGTCGTATTGTTACCTCAACTTCATCCGCAAAACGCTTGGGGTATTTCTTAAAATAGTTCATTAGCGGAGAGAAGTGAACACAAGCATCACAAGCACACTTAAGACAACGATTGGCTTCTGCTATCGACTCTTCTTTTGTGTATGTTTTTCCATCCAATGGCATTACTGTTTCGGCTTTAATTACCCGAATGGCATCGTGAAGCAATTTGGTGCCTTTAACTTCTACAGGATGATTCATGTAATTAGTCTTCAGGAATCTTTCTATTGCAACAGAAACCTGTAAGCCTTGAGCAATTGCATGCATGGTATCCGCACCAGTGATGGAACCACCGATAAAAACACCCTCTTTATTGCTGGCAAATGCCCCTTCATTGCCCTGAATAAGTCCAAAATCATTTCCATCTTTCCCTGTGGCAACATAAATTGCATCAAAGTTTAAATCATCCAAATTTGTCACTTCAGTATTGAGCAAAAGAGTGTAGTTTTCGTGTGAAAACTGCTTATCAATATCCGCCAAAAATATTCCTGTGTCAAGCAGGTTATAAAGATGCCCCCCAATTCGATCCGATTTTTCGAAAATCGTTACCGCATATTTTTTTGTGGTCAACCGAAGAGCGCATGCAAGACCACTGATACCGCCACCGATTATCGCAATTCGTTTATCTTTTGGTGGCATATTGTATTGATCCGGTTCTGTATTTCGGGCAAAGTTCATCGAAGCTATTTCAAGTTGCATCATTGAAATCGAACCACCCGCCTCTTTCATAGGACAAACTATTTTGCACGGCTCGTTACACAAAGCAGAAACAATGCCCGGAAAACCTACTGTATTTTGATATGTTTTGTATGCTACATTAAAACGACCTTGCTGTATCTTGCCAATAAAGTCACGAACATCAAGGCTGAACGGGCATTCAGCTGTGCAAAATGCCCGTTCGTTTTGTAAACATTCAGAAATAAATTCATTATTTGATTCCATAAATGTGATCATCTACTAAAAGAATCTTTCTCCTTCGGCACCACCAAGAGGTTTGAAGAAATCGATTCCACCGTAAGGAACCGGATTTGCTTTAATATCTTCGAGTTCATCATATAAATCAGCACCGAGGAAATATTTCTTTGGCGGCATGATTTTGCCTCCAGTAGCTAAAATATCAAGACCTTCTTTTACTTTTTCTTTGGTAGCCGGCATTTCGAAGACCCTAACACCACAAGCATTGTAAATAGCATTCAACACCGCAACGTGTCCTGAGGCTTGGAATGCTTCTGATGCTCCAGATGAACCAAATGGGCCAGTTTTATCGTATGTTTCATTATAGATAACTTTAATTTCATCTGGAATATCTTTAATATAAGGGACTCCACTGCTTGCAATATTCGTGTGTTTTGTAACATCTTCATAATTTTCAGATAATGCAAAGCCAATGCTGTGAGAAATTCCGCCATAAGCTTGTCCGTTAACGGCATCGATGTTACCAATCTTACCAACATCAGCAATACAAATGAATCTGGTTACTGTTGTTTTTCCGGTTTTTGTATTCACAGCAACTTCAGCCATATTAAGAGCATACGTGAATGCAGGAGTTGGATCACCAATACCAGTATTTGGGTCAAGACGGCTTAATCCTTCTGTTACGATAGTCATATATTTGCCTTCGTATTTAGTTGGAATTCCTTCTTTTACCATTTCATCATAAGTTCTGTATGTGCCGTCATCTTTTTTCATTGCTTTCATTAATTTTTCGGCAGCAATAATGGTAGCATGACCATTCATATAATGCGAACGGCTACCAGCAGACATACCGCTATCGGGACAAATTTTAGTATCACTTTGAACAAGTTTAATTTGTCCAGGAGTAATTACGAGTGGTTTCAGTGCTTCCAATGTGACCATTACAGAGCCTATATCGCCACCTTGACCTAGTTCTTGCCAAGTGTCATACTTTGTAAATGTTCCGTCAGGATTTAATTCCAGATGTATTGTTGCGTGATCAGTAGCACCTTCGGTTACGTTAAAACCACCCCATGCAATACCAACACCACGGCGAACTTCGGGAGTATCTTTTTCTTGAGCTTCTTTAACTGCCTGATTGTAAAATGGTTTGAGTTTGTTCATCATTTCTTCCATCGGATAAAGTCTGAACTTACAACTGTTAAGGTTTGTTTCTCCTTCACGGGCAATGTTTCTCCATCTGAATTCGAATGGGTCGATACCAGCCTTTTCAGCTAACATATCCATTAGTGCTTCACTTAATGTGAAAGCTTGTGGAGAACCGTAACTTCTGTAAGCTGTACCAAAGTTGTGATTGGTGGCTGCAATGCGTGAAATACCGGCTACGTTAGGCACATAGTATGGGAAGAAAGCAAAGCGAACTTGTTTTGTAATGATATCATCACCACCAAATGTATAGCAACCTTGATCCATTCCAAATTCAAATTCAGTAGCTGTTATTTTGCCATCTTTATCGCAGGAAACACGTCCATTGGAGTGACAAGGACGACGTTTTCCACTGAAATGTTGATGTTCTTCATAGGTCATTGATAATGCAACTGGCATTTTAGTAATAACGGTAGCAGCAGCAGCAAGGCAAAGGTCTCCAGCATTTGTTGACCAACCAAAACTAGCGCCTGTTGGGTTCATGATAATTCTGATCTTATCTTTAGGAATACCAACTGAATTTCCGATACGGCCAATTGAAGAGTATACACCTTGTGATTTGCATTGAATTGCCAACATTCCGTCTTCATCAAAATAAGATTGAACAGTGTCACCTTCTATTGATAAGTGTGGCTCACGTGTTGCGAAAAAGCTTCCTTCGGCACTAAAAGCAGAATTGTCAATTACTTCAGCAACTTTTGATGGGTCATCAAGGCCAACACCTTTTAACACTGGTTGCATGGCGAAAATATTCGGAGTGTTTGCGTGAATGTTCATTGCATCAGGCATTGCAGCATCAAGATAACCCAAGTATTCTGGAAGTTTTTCAATTTCCACTTTAACTTTGGCAGCAGCTTCACGTGCATGGTCTTTTGTATCGGCACAAACAAGCGCAACAACGTCACCATATCTGTATATTTTATCATCACAAAGAACTTTACGGCTAGGAACCATAACTTTAGTACGTTCGTGGAAGTGACCTTCGGCCATGATGTTTGTACCACCAGCAGCTCTAATATCATCAGCTGTAATGACTTTTACAACACCCGGCATTTTTTTGGCTTCAGTGGTGTCTATTTTTAATATTTTAGCATGATGAGCAAGTTTTGGTTGTACCATCACAACTTTAAGGCTTTCAGCAGGCATTTTTAACTCTTGGTCATCGCCATAATCAGCTAAACCACACACTTTTGCAAGAGCAGTAGGACGAACAACACGTTTGCCATAATATTCGCCGTCTGTAGGGTTTTTAAATTTAATATCATCTAACTTTTTTTCTCCGCGCATAACAGCTGCAGCAGCCATTACAGCATCAACAATCTGCACATAACCTGTACAACGGCAAACGTTACGATGCTTTTGGAACCAATCGCGTACTTCTTCCCGAGTTGGATTTGTATTTTCTAACAGTAAAGCATATGTTGAAACGATGAATCCAGGCACACAAAAACCACATTGAACAGCACCAAGCTCCATCCATGCTACTTGAATAGGATGAAGATTTGTTGGAGTACCAATACCTTCAATGGTTAGTATTTCACTATATTCGTCAACAGAGCGAATCTTCTTAGCACATGAACGGATTAATTTTCCATTCACAATAATTGAACAAGAGCCACATACACCTTTGTTGCATCCTACTTTGGTTCCGGTTAATCCCATACGACGAACCACATCGGCTAAAGTATCCTTTTCGGGATTGCAAATAACCATGCGGTTTGCTCCATTGATATTCAGCCATATTTTTCTTAGATTCATAAATGTTTCTCCTATTGGTTGTTAAATTTATATAATTATAATTCTTCTTCAAGAAAAGAGACTACTGTTTCAAGAAATTTCGGACAAGTTTTGTAGAAAACAGGAAGCTTTATCATTAAGTCAGCTCCACTTAAATTGCTTCTGTCAAACCCAACTAATTCATTGCAAATGCTTGTGTTATGTGCTTTTTCAAATGTTTGGATAAGTTCTCTGGTTTTCTCACGTGACATTTTTTTAGCTTCTAAATCAGTTGCTTTCGTTGTCCCGTATTTAAGCCCAATAACCATCATGGCACCCGTAAGTGCACCACATGTTCTCCCATATCCGCCAAACCCCCCACCAAAAGGACAAGCAATCTTAAGAGCTGTTTCGCGAGATAGTTCCATTTCTTTACTAAAAGTTGCTAATACTGCTTGAGAACAGTGATAACCTGATGTGAATAATTCTAATGCTTCTGCAACTCTGTCTTTAACCATAAGCTTCAAATATATTTATTATGGAGATGATTAAATTATTATCATATATTCTTAATTAGAAATCAATTAATAATAGCATACAATACTTGAAACTTAAGTTTAGGATGACTTGATAATAAATGGATATGTGAAATTTTACATATCGGAAGCAAAAATAAAAATAATTATACAATAATCCAATCTCTTAAATGGCTTTATATAGTCGCTCCTTAAAATTTATATAGTTGCCTCTTGTTAATAATATAATCGATTGGTTGTTAATAAATTAATTCAATATTTTTGTGTTTATAAAAGCAGGAATAAGTATCTTTAAGGTATAAAATCCTGCAAATAATGATAGGGAAATTGCCTTTAAAAATTCAGCGAGATTTATTTGACAAGGGTTACTATTCCTTTTTTCTCAATAGTTTTGCCACTTCCGGCAAATGTTATTCGCATATAATAAACATAAACACCGGATTGAACCATCTCATTTTTATAAGTTCCATCCCAGCCTATATCAAAATTGGTTGTTTCGAAAATCATCTGCCCCCAACGATTATAAATTGCCATATAATAATCGGCATAAGCAGTAATGTTTCCAACTGGTTTGAAAATTTTATTAACTCCGGCAGGAACAAAAGCATTGGGAATATAAAGAGTATTACAGTTCTCAATATTTACCATAATGCTATCACTCTCTATACAATTATTTACATTTACATTAACCCAATATAAACCAGAATTATAAACCATAAAAATTGCATTTTTCGATCCGTCTTGCCAATAATAGGTTGCATTGGGAGCTGTGGCATTTAATAAAACCGGAGTGCCTTCACAAATACTTGTGTCATTTCCCAGATTCACATATGGATATTGATTAACCGTAAGATTGCAAATTATTATACTGTCGCATCCATAAGTAGAAGAAAGAGTATCGGAATAAATTCCGGAACTATTGATAATTTGATTTCCAAACTGATAATTTTCCCCTTGGCATATGGAAGGATTTATAGTTGTTGTCTTTATAGGATTCACCGTTAGATATGTAATAACAATACTGTCACAACCTGCATTTGAAATTAAAGTATCTTTATAAACCCCAGAATTCAGATAATAATGATTGCCAATAAAAAAAGTATCACCTTGACAAATTGTAGGATTTAATGTATCAAAAGAAATTGGTTTCGTATATACAACAACGCTATCGCAAACAGAAGTATCGCACTGACTTTCCCAACGAGCATAATATGTTGTGGTTTGAGTTGGAGAAGCTATCGTTAACGGACTATTTATTCCAATCATATTTAGACCGCATCCTCCTGAAAACCATCGCAAAGTATCTCCAATTCCGCCAATAGCTGTTAATGTTATATTCCCATTATCATTAGAACAAAAGTTATTTCGGTCAGTATGTACGGTAGTTGGTTTTAAAGTATTGCACGGACTTATTTTGAGAATAAAGCTATCATCTTCTCCGTTCCATGAATTATCATAATAAGCTCCATTGCCGTAATCTATTGTATAGCTGTTTGCACCATTCCACTCTCCGATAAAATAAACTGCATTTTGATGATCAACAGTGATGGCGGTGCCCCAGTCGTTTCCGAATTCTCCATAATATGTTGCCCATTGTCTTACACCCTGATTGTTGAATTTTAAAATATAATTATCAATAATACCTGCAAGATTGGGTTGCCAGTATTCATTTTGCAATTGTTGTGTCGGGAAGTTTGATGACATTGTTCCTCCTGTAATATAAAGATTATCTTGTAAATCAATATTTGAAATTACTGTCATTGCACCTTCATTATTACTGCCTCCATAATAAGTTGCCCACAATCTGACTCCTTGGTTGTTGAATTTAAGAATAAACAAATCAAAATCACCGGCATTGGCGGGTTGGTTATAAGCCCCAGTAAGTGTTTGTATAGGGAAATTAGCCGAAAATGTTCTTCCGGTAACAAAAATATTATTTTGACTGTCGGCAACAACAGAATTGGCATTGTCGCCGGGATCTCCTCCATAATAGGTTGCCCACTGTCGTACTCCCTGAGGGTTAAATTTTACGATAAAAGCATTAGTGTTTCCTGCATTACCAGCTTGCCAATAAGCTCCCGACATTTGTTGTGTGGGAAAATTCTGTGAGAAAGTTCCTCCGACAAAGTATAAATTATTTAAATGGTCAACACAAATAGAATAACCCATATCGTAATCATCCCCGCCATAATACGTTGCCCATTGCCTTACTCCTTGATTTGAAAACTTCAGAATAAACGAATCAAAATCGCCGCCAGAACTTGCCTGCCAATATGCATTTGTAAGCTGTAGAACTGGCAAATTACTTGAATTGCAGTAGCCGGTAATATAAATTTGATTCAGGCTGTTGCAGGCAATAGAGCTGGGAAATTCATTATAAGTCCCGCCATAATACGTTGCCCATAACCTTACGCCTTGGGAATTAAACTTTAAAATACAACCATCGGATGCACCTCCAAAACTTTGCTGATTATATGCATTTATAGCACTTTGAGTAGGAAAGTTCGATGAATAAGAATATCCTATAACAAATAAATTATTTTGATTATCGACCACAGCATCGCTGGCCATATCAACCTGTCCACCACCGTAAAAAGTTGCCCAAATCCTTACTCCTTGATTATTAAACTTAATAATTGTTATATCATTTGAAGCAACTATACTGCTTTGCCAGAAAGCAGCATTCATATACAAAGTAGGAAAATCAGAAGTTGTTGCATAACCTACAACGTAAATATTGTCCAGACTATCCGTGCAGATTGAGGTAAAACCATCATAGCTGGTACTTCCTCCGTAATATGTCGCCCAAATCAACGGATCTATAACTAAAGTCTTGGTTTTATCATAGTCAGCAATGTCAAATGAAATTACCGATTCTTTATCTATCGTAAATTTACTTTGTATATTATGACTGATGTCTGATATATACGACAAAAGATTGCCTTCTTCAATAGTGCCCGCGATAGTTTTAATTTTTAACTTGGTATCATTATCAGTCAGAGTTGTTCTTTTAACATTCACATATTTTATCTTAATATCCTTATAATCAGCTTTGGGGTGTACGATAAAATCATATTTCAATGGATGTTTTTTGGAGTTTGGGTTGGTGTAAATTACCCAATCAATTCCTTTATAGATATTTTTAATGGTTATTTTTCCATAACCTTTTACATTATAAATGCCGTTGGGGCAATGGGCATAAAAGTAATTGTAATATCCCTGTCTGCTTTCTTCTTCCTTGATAATGTTTGTTTTATCAATATTCGCACCTTCCAGATTCATATCCATGCGGTAGTAAGAAACCTTCCTGTTTTCTTCTTCCTCTTTTTCAAAATCCTTAAAATTTTTAGCTTTGTTCTTGTTTTTTCTTTCTTCAAACTCCTCTTCTTCATTTTTAGTAAACTTCACAAAAACATAGCTTAAACCTCTGTTAGTAATATAAATATTGCAATTTCCATAGGAAGCTTTAAACAAAACTTCATCGGCAGCTTTTCCATCAGTTTTTGTTAGCTGCCCTTTGTTCTCAATGAACTCAATTGGTTTATTTCTAAGAAATTCCATAGCTTTCGCTTCGGTAATTTTATCTGCATTATTTTTACTACTGGCATATAAAGAAGAAGTAATAATGCATAAAAGAAGTACAATGATTATCTTGTTCATATAAAATTAGGGGGCTAAAAATGTATTTATATTTTATAGTTAACAATATTCATTTGTATCAAATATTAGGGTTGGTCAAATAAATTACTAAATATAACGGTATGCTTTTTTAAATGAGGTATAATATGCTAAATAAGAGAAGAATATCAAAGATACAAAATTAATTACATACAAACCTATAATGAGACTTTTTTATTTAAAAACCAGTATGTAACCAAGAATAGTGAGAGTTGCTTCCTATTTCCGATTATCTGTAGCCGGGCTAACAGTTCTGATTAATCCCGAGATCGGGACTCTAACCAACAGAGCTAAGGCGGCAGGAATATCATTTTTCAAAACCAAAGCTTCAATAAATGTTCTTGATTTTTGTTTTTTGATAAATTTTTCGATTTTCAAAGCAACACCCCAGTTTCCCTTAACTTCAAATAAAGCGACCATTATCCATGGCCGATGTTTTGAAGTGTATGTTGTTCTTTCAGAAGTGTTGTGTTCCGATAGCCTTCGTTCCGGATTCTCAGTTACTCCAACATAGTATTTGTCGGAATTAGAACTATAAAGAATATAGAGGAAATACATTGAGCGAATTTATAATATGAAATAAAAACGAAAAAGGTCGCCACATGACGACCTTTTGCTCCCCCTCTAGGACTTGAACCTAGGACCCTCTGATTAATCCCGAGATCGGGACTCTAACCAACAGAGCTAAGGCGGCAGGAATATCATTTTTCAAAACCAAAGCTTCAATAAATGTTCTTGATTTTTGTTTTTTGATAAATTTTTCGATTTTCAAAGCAACACCCCAGTTTCCCTTAACTTCAAATAAAGCGACCATTATCCATGGCCGATGTTTTGAAGTGTATGTTGTTCTTTCAGAAGTGTTGTGTTCCGATAGCCTTCGTTCCGGATTCTCAGTTACTCCAACATAGTATTTGTCGGAATTAGAACTATAAAGAATATAGAGGAAATACATTGAGCGAATTTATGATATGAAATAAAAACGAAAAAGGTCGCCACATGACGACCTTTTGCTCCCCCTCTAGGACTTGAACCTAGGACCCTCTGATTAATCCCGAGATCGGGACTCTAACCAACAGAGCTAAGGCGGCAGGAATATCATTTTTCAAAACCAAAGCTTCAATAAATGTTCTTGATTTTTGTTTTTTGATAAATTTTTCGATTTTCAAAGCAACACCCCAGTTTCCCTTAACTTCAAATAAAGCGACCATTATCCATGGCCGATGTTTTGAAGTGTATGTTGTTCTTTCAGAAGTGTTGTGTTCCGATAGCCTTCGTTCCGGATTCTCAGTTACTCCAACATAGTATTTGTCGGAATTAGAACTATAAAGAATATAGAGGAAATACATTGAGCGAATTTATAATATGAAATAAAAACGAAAAAGGTCGCCACATGACGACCTTTTGCTCCCCCTCTAGGACTTGAACCTAGGACCCTCTGATTAACAGTCAGATGCTCTAACCGACTGAGCTAAGGAGGATTAAGTTTTTCTTTTTCTTTTATTCCCTTTGATTAACCCCGAAATCGGGACTCTAACCAACTGAATTAAGAAAGAGAATTTTATTTGTTGTACCAACAATTGATATTGCTGATTACGGCTGCAAAATTAATAAGAGTTTCCAAAATAGCAATACCTTTGCAAAAATTTTTTTGTCTTTCAGGATATTTATTCTTTAACTCATTGATAGTATGAATAATAAAAATGCAACAATTTTAGGGATGGGAAACGCCCTGGTTGATATTATGACCAAACTTGATTCCGACTCAACTCTTCAGGAATATAATCTTCCAAAAGGTAGTATGCAATTGGTTGATAATGTTTTATCCGAAACTATCGATCATGGAACCAGTCATCTTGAAAAAACATTATCTTCCGGAGGATCAGCATCTAACACTATTCATGGCGTTGCGCGTCTTGGCTTGAAATGCGGATTTATTGGTTGTGTGGGAAATGATAAACTTGGGCTCTTTTTTGAAGAAGATATGCGTAATAGTGGAATCAATCCGCATTTGTTTAAAGAAGAAACTGCTTCGGGTAAAGCAATTGCTTTGGTTAGTCCTGATTCAGAACGTACGTTTGCGACTTTTTTAGGTGCTGCAATTGAATTAACCGATTTGCATTTGGATGCAGCCTTGTTTGAAGGTTATCATCATTTTCATATAGAGGGCTACTTAGTTCAAAATAGAAATCTGATTTCAAAAGCTGTAAAACTGGCCAAAGAAAAAGGGATGACTGTTTCGCTTGATCTTGCAAGTTACAATGTCGTAGAAGCAAATCTCGATTTCTTAAAAGAAGTGATTGCAGAAGGTATTGATATCGTTTTTGCAAATGAAGAAGAAGCCAAAGCTTTTACGGGAATGGAACCTCGTGAAGCTGTGGTTGAATTAGGGAAAATTTCTAAAATAGCGATTGTAAAAACAGGTGCAAAAGGCTCATTGGTAATGAGTAACAATGAAATTATCGAAGTTGAATCGTTCAAGGCAAATAGTATTGATACAACGGGAGCTGGTGATTTATATGCATCGGGATTTTTATATGGTTACCTTAATGGATTAAGTCTGAAAAAAGCAGGATTAATAGGTTCGTGGCTGGCTGCAAATGTAATTGAAGTTATAGGTGCTAAAATGGTTGATAACCACTGGGATATCGTTTTGGAAAGAGTTAAGGAAATTGAAAATGCATAATATTGTGCTACTATTTCGCTGATTTTACAGTATAGAGGGTTGGCATATTAGTTTTTTATTAAATTTGCGCATCTCAAAGCATTCGTATAATCAATAAGAAATAAAAAAAATGAAGGTTTACCAAACAAGTGAAATTAGAAATATCGCCCTGATTGGAGGTGCGAAATCGGGCAAAACTACTTTGTCGGAATGTATGTTGTTTGAAGGCGGCCTGATTAATCGCAGGGGTTCCATCGAAGATAAAAATACGGTTTCTGACTATCGCCCGATAGAATTAGAAAGAATGAACTCGGTGTATTCAACCATTATGTATGCCGAATTTGCTGGTAAGAAAATCAATTTTATAGATACTCCGGGGTTCGACGATTTAGTTGGAGAAACCGCTGCCGCTCTTCATGTTGCTGATACAGCAGTAATGATAATCAATACTCAGAATGGTATTGAAGTTGGAACTGAACTTACCTGGAAATGGGCTACAAAAAATAACATTCCTGTTATTTTTGCAATGAACCATCTGGAGCATGAAAATTCAAATTTCGACGAAGCAATTCGTTTACTCAAGCAATCATTCGGTAATAATATTACCATTTGCCAATATCCAGTAAATCCTGGTTTAGGGTTCAATGCAGTGATTGACCTTTTGAAAATGAAGATGCTCAAATTTTCTGAAAAGGGTGGTGCTCCTGAAATTTTGGATATTCCCGCATCAGAAAAAGATAAAGCAGAAGAATTACAAAATATCCTGATCGAAAATGCGGCAGAAAGTGATGAATCACTGATGGAAACATTTTTCGAACAAGGTACTTTAACAGAAGAAGAAATAGCAAAAGGATTAAAAGTTGGTATCCGTACAAGAGGATTATTCCCTGTATTGTGCATCAATAGCAAGCAAAACTTTGGTGTAAATCGCTTAATGGAGTTTATCTGTATTAATGCACCTGCTCCAAACGAACGTGAAGGTATTGCTACTGAAGGCGAAAAAGTACTGAACTACAATCCTTCAGAAGGTCCAACCATGTTCCTGTTTAAAACTTCGGTTGAAGAACATTTGGGTGAAATTACTTTCTTCAAGGTTTGTGATGGCGAAATTACCGAAGGTATGGATATTGCGAACTCAAACAATAACGAAAAGGAACGTATTTCTCAATTGTTTGCCGTTTGGGGTAAAAACCGTGAAAAACTCACCAAGGTTGTTGCTGGCGATATCGCTACAACTATTAAACTAAAAGCTGCAAATACCGGCGATACTTTAGCTGCCGGAAAGGCTGCCGGAACAAAAGTTGTTCGCGCTTTATTACCAGATCCGAAATTCCGTACAGCAGTGAAGGCTAAAAATCAGGCTGACGACGAAAAATTAGGTGCTGTATTAAACGAACTACGTAAAATAGACCCAACTATTCAGATTGAATACTCTAAAGAGCTGAAACAGATTATTATGAGTGGTCAGGGAGAACTTCACCTGAACATTGCAAAATGGATCATCGAAAACGTTAAAAAGATTGAAATTGAGTTTTATGCTCCAAAGATTCAATATCGCGAAACGATCACCAAAGAAGCTCGTGCTATGTACCGTCACAAAAAACAATCAGGTGGTGCAGGTCAGTTTGGTGAAGTTCACATGATGATTCAGCCTTACTCGGAGAATATGAAAGAACCAACCGACTTTCCTGTACGTGGTACTGAAGTTCACGAACTGGCTTGGGGTGGTAGATTGGTTTTCAATAACTGTATTGTGGGTGGAGCTATTGATGCCCGCTTTATGCCTGCTATCTTAAAAGGGATCATGGAAAAAATTGAAGAAGGTCCATTAACTGGTTCATATGCTCGTGACATTGCTGTTTACATTTACGATGGTAAAATGCACCCGGTTGATTCAAATGAAATGTCATTTAAACTTGCTGGTAGAAATGCATTTAGAGAAGCATTTAAAAATGCAGGTCCAAAAATTCTTGAACCAATCTATGACGTAGTAGTTACCGTTCCGTCTGAAAGAATGGGTGATGTTATGACTGACTTACAAGGTCGCCGTGCTGTGGTAATGGGAATGGAAAGTGAAGGTGCCCATCAGGTTATCAAGGCAAGAGTTCCTTTGGCTGAAATGCAACGTTACCAAACGGCATTATCTTCATTAACTTCAGGTCGTGCTACATATAATATGAAATATTCAGAATACGCTCAGGTTCCTGCAGACGTTCAAACAGTTCTTCTTAAAGCTTACGAAGAACAAACAAAAGACGAAGAATAATATTCTTTCTCAATATGGAAAAGGCTGTCATAATTGGCAGCCTTTTGTTTTTGTGGTTAAACAGGAGAAGGGTGGAGAGAAAGATGCAATTTATTCTTCTCATGTTTTTTCAATTGGTATTACCACAAGAGAGGCTGACTTCCAATTGGAAGTCAGCCTCTCTTGTGGTATCTTTAATAGTTTGTTTACTACCAGATTACAGCACGTTTTTCAACAGGGATAAAACGTTTTGTGCCTTCTTTTACGTTGAATGCTTTATAGAATTCAGGTACGTTGTAAACAGTTCCATTTACACGGGCTTCACCTGGTGAGTGTACGTCTTCTTTCAAACGACGCATTAACTCCTGAATACGAATATTGTTTCTCCATACTTTCGCGTAAGAGAGGAAGAAACGTTGATCCTGGGTAAATCCTTCAATTTTTTCATCTGCTTTTTTGCTCTGGAGCGCTTTTTGAAGAGCTACGTATGATACGGTAACACCACCTAAATCAGCAATGTTTTCACCAAGGGTAAGGTTTCCATCCACTTTTAATGAATCAGCAACTACGAAAGCACTGAACTGATTAACCAATACCTGAGTTTGTTTTTTGAAATTATCAGCATCTTCTTTGGTCCACCAGTCGCGGAGATTACCTTCTTTGTCGTATTGACGACCCTGATCATCAAAGCCATGAGTCATTTCGTGTCCGATAACCACACCAATTGCACCGTAGTTTACGGCATCATCACCATCCATATAAAAGAAAGGAGGTTGCAGAATAGCAGCAGGAAATACGATTTCGTTCATGTTAGGACTGTAATATGCATTTACAGTTTGTGGAGTCATTCCCCATTCAGCGCGATCAACTGGTTTCCCGATTTTGTTCATATCGCGCCTGAAAGCAAATTTCTGGGCATTTAAAGCATTTTGGAAATAGTTATCTGCAACGATTTCAACAGATGAGTAATCAATCCATTTGTCAGGATAGCCTACTTTTACGTTGATTTTCTCGAGTTTTGCAATTGCTTCTTTTTTGGTTGCGTCGCCCATCCAGGTAAGTTTGTTGATACGTTCTTTTAAAGCATCTTTCAGATTAGCAACTAACTTAATCATACGTTCTTTGGCTTTTGGAGGAAAGTATTTTTCAACATAAAGTTGACCTACGGCTTCGCCTAACGAGCCACTTACTTCGCTCAATACGCGTTTGTAACGTGGACGCATTTCTGTAGTTCCGGATAAGGTTTTTCCGTAGAAATTGAAATGTTCCTGTACAAAAGCATTGCTTAAATAGCTGGCACTGGAATTAATAACATTCCATGTTAAATATACTTTCCATTGGTCCATGTTGATAGATTTGATCATCTTCGACATTTCGGCAATGAATTTTACCTGACCTAAGTTAATATCACCAGGGTTAGCTAATCCGATAGTTTCGAAATAGAGTTTCCAGTCGAAATCTTTATATGCTGTTTGCAGTTTTGCCAGATCAGACATATTATAGTTTTTCTGAGGATCTCTTAGTTCCAGACGGGTTGATGAAGGTTTTGCCAGTTTAGTTTCGATATCCATTACCGTTTGTGCATTTTTAGCTGAGGTAGCTTCATCCTGACCAATTAACCGGAACATTTTCTGGATGTGCTTTACATATTCAGCGCGAATTGACTTAGTGTTTTCATCGGACATAAAATAGTAATCGCGATCAGGCAAACCAATACCGCCCTGATAGAACTGAGCAATAATACGGGTACTGTTCTTTTCGTCCTGTCCAGAATAGATATAGAAAAGCGGATAGATTTGGTTTGTATGCAAATACCCAATGTATTTAGCCAAATCCTGAGTGTTTTGTAATGCGTTGATTTTTTCTAACTCACCTTTGATAGGATTGTAACCATCTTTTTCGATGCGGTTGGTATCCATACCTGATTTGTAGAAATCGCCAATCTGCTGTTTAACACTGTTTTTCTTGGCTTCGGACGATGCTTTTGAAGCTTCTTCCATGATGGTTTGCAGTTGAGTGTAGTTTTCTTCCTGAAGCTCATCAAAAGCACCTACCATGCTCTTATCATTCGGGATTGTTGTCTTTTTCAACCATGCACCGGCTGCATAACGATAAAAATCATCACCAGGTTTGATGGTAGTATCCATATCGGCGATGTCGATGATGGCTTTAGCGTTTTTGTCGCCACTTTGGTTTTTACAACTTGTCATGCTCAATGTAATTGAAACAGCAACTACACAGGCTGCACTTTTTGATAAATACGATTTGTAATTCATTTGTATAAACATAATTGAGTCGCGCAAATATAGGAAGAAATTTAGCTGCTTTTTAATTGACTAACAGGTTTTAGATGTAAGGGGTATTTTGAACGACAAACGATAAAAAAGTAAGGGAGAATCCATGTATAAAGAAGGCTGTTCGGGTTTTGTAAAACGTGAAAAAGGGATGAATGTTAATACCCAAATATGCCATACTGAAAAGAAATCAGGAAAACCTGTCAGAGTTGAATGGTTAATTTTAGAATTATGGTAATCGACGCTGTGAAATGCATTCTTGCAGTGCCGGATAACGTGATAGAGTCATAAAAAACCTCCCAAAATAACAAATATGTCCCGGAAGGTTTTTCGGTTATTATTTATTTTTCAGACTATTTCATCAACTCTTCAATTTCCTCAGCCTTAATTGGGATATCAGTCATTAAATCAATAGGTTCTGAGCTGGTTATCAGGATGTCATTTTCGATGCGGATGCCGATATTTTCTTCCTTGATGTAGATTCCGGGTTCGCAACTGAGTACCATCCCGGGTTTCAGCACTACCTGACGATTGCCGCAATCATGCACATCCAGCCCGATAAAGTGAGCTACACCATGCATAAAGTAACGGAAATACATGGGTTTATCGGCTGGTTGATTTTCTACGTCGTTTCTATTGAACAGGCCGAGCTTAATCATCTGTTCTTCCAATAAGCGGTTTGTTTGTTTGTTCAGTTCTTCGATGGTGGTGCCGGGTCTGAAATATTGCTTTACTTCATTCATTACGGAAAGCACTGCGTTATAACACTCTTTCTGCCGGGGTGTGAATTTACCCGAAACCGGGATTGTACGTGAAAGGTCGGCAGCGTAGTTTGCGTATTCTGCTCCAAAATCGAGCAGCAGTAATTCTCCGTCTTTACATTCAGCATCATTTTGAACATAATGCAGGCAAAGTGCATTGCTTCCGCTGGCTACAATGGGCGCATAAGCATGACCTGATGCTCCCTGTCTGATAAATTCATGCGTTATTTCGGCTTCAACTTCGTACTCATTCATTCCGCTCCGGGTTGATTTTAATACGCGCAGAAAAGCTTCGCGGGTAATAACACAGGCTTTTTGCAGCAGATCAATCTCTTCCGGCTCTTTTTGAAGACGTAATTCGGTAATGAAAGGGGCTAAACGGTCAAAGGCGTGCAAAGGATATTCTTGTCGGAACTTTGTGAACATTCTTCGGTCACGTGAGATTATTTCGGTGGAAAACTTTGGAGTTTCATTGTCGTTCAGGTAAATGGTTTTTGCTCTCAAAACTAAATCACGAAGTGTACTTTCAAATTGTGACAAAAAGAGAATGGTTTCAATTCCTGAAATTAATCGTGCCTCTTCGATCGTTAGCTTTCTGCCATACCATGTTTCAAGATGCTCATTTCTATCGGAAATAAAGAGAAGTTCACGCATCGGTTTCAGCTCACAATCAGGGAAAAGAATCAGCACGGTTTCTTCCTGCTCAATACCAGTAAGATAAAAAATGTCAGAGCTTTGACGGAAAGGAAATGTTTGGTCTCCATTACGGGGCATTGCATCATTTGAATTTACAATAGCGATGCTGTTTTTGCTGAGTTTTCCGGCAAGTTTTTTTCTGTTTTTACTGAATAGAAGCGGATTAACGGGTTTATATTTCATTTCACAGTTTATTCGTATAAAATCTTATAGCTTTGCTTTTCAAACAAGCTTCAAAATTATGTATATTTATGCTTGTTTTACAATGAGTAATATGAACTATAAAATTTAATCACGAAAAAAAGACCTATGAAATTATTAAAACTGGCTTCCGTAACGCAAAAGATAATCATGGCTGTAGCCGGATTATTCCTGCTTACCTTTTTGCTGGTGCATCTGGCTATAAATCTATGTTTACTTCGAAACGATGGAGGTGAATGGTTTAATGCAGCTGCACACTTTATGGGTACAAATTACATTGTGAAGGTTTTCGAAGTGGTGTTAATACTTGGATTTCTGATTCATGTTTTGATGGGTTTAATTCTTCAGATTCAAAACTGGATGGCTCGCCCGGTACGTTATCAGGTGCAAAACAAGTCGAATACTTCCTTCTTTTCGAAGTATATGATCTATACCGGAATTATCATCGTAGTGTTTCTTGCTATTCACTTTATGAATTTTTATTTCATTAAGCTGGGATTAGTATCCAATCCTCACATGGAGAATGGTGAACCGAACTTCTACGTAATTGTACAGGAACTCTTTGCTCAACCAGCCTATTCTATTGCCTATGTGGTGTTGATTACATTGTTGGGGTTTCACCTGCATCATGCATTTCAATCGGCATTTCAAACGCTGGGAGCAAATCACTCCAAATACACTCCTGCCATTAAAATTGCAGGAACTATCTACACCTTTATCATTGTGATTGGGTTCGACATCATTCCCATTTACTTTTTAATGTTTCAATAATTTTAAAAAAGAAGAATTATGGCAACACTCAATCCCAAAATACCCAAAGGTCCTCTTTCAGAGAAGTGGAGCTATTATAAAGCTACCCAAAATCTTGTAAATCCGGCTAATAAACGTAAACTCGATGTTATCGTGGTTGGTACGGGTTTAGCAGGTGCTTCAGCTGCTGCAAGTCTGGGTGCGATGGGCTTTAACGTAAAGGTATTCTGCATTCAGGACAGCCCTCGACGTGCACATAGTATTGCAGCACAGGGTGGTATCAATGCGTCCAAAAATTATCAAAATGATGGAGACAGCGTATATCGCTTGTTTTACGATACCATCAAGGGTGGAGACTATCGTGCCCGCGAAGCCAACGTTTACCGCCTGGCAGAGCTTAGCTCAAATATTATTGACCAGTGCGTGGCTCAGGGTGTACCCTTTGCCCGCGATTACAGCGGGATGCTCGATAACCGTTCATTCGGAGGCGCACAAGTTTCACGTACGTTTTATGCCCGCGGGCAAACCGGGCAACAGTTGCTTTTGGGAGCTTACGGTGCACTAAGCCACCAGATACATCTGGGTAATGTGAAACTTTATCACCGCAGCGAAATGATGGATCTGGTAATGGTTGAAGGCCGTGCACGGGGTATCATTGTCCGCAACATTGTTACCGGAAAACTTGAACGCTATTCGGCACATGCGGTAATTCTGGCAACCGGAGGTTATGGGAATGTCTATTTTCTTTCAACTAATGCCATGAATTCCAATACCAGTGCTATCTGGCAGGCTTACAAACGAGGTGCATGTTTTGCGAATCCATGTTTTGTGCAAATCCACCCAACCTGTATTCCGGTTCATGGTGATTATCAGTCAAAGCTTACGCTGATGAGTGAAAGTTTGCGTAACGATGGTCGTATCTGGGTGCCGAAAACCCTTGAACTGGCTCAAAAAGTTCGTAATAAAGAGATCAAGCCTGAAAATATAGCAGAAGAAGATCGCGACTACTTTCTCGAACGCCGTTATCCGGCTTTCGGAAATCTTGTTCCCCGTGATGTGGCATCACGCGCAGCCAAAGAACGCTGTGATGCTGGCTTTGGTGCAGGTACTACCGGCTTAGCCGTTTTTCTTGATTTTGCTGCCGCTATTAAACGGTTAGGCAGGGATAAAATTGAAGAACGTTACGGAAATCTTTTCCAGATGTATGAAAAGATTGTGGATGAAAATCCTTACGAAACCCCGATGATGATCTATCCTGCCGTACACTATACCATGGGTGGCTTATGGGTTGATTACGAATTGCAATCGAATATCCAGGGATTATTTGTAGCAGGCGAAGCCAATTTTTCCGATCATGGCGCAAACCGCTTGGGAGCGTCAGCATTGATGCAGGGTTTGGCCGATGGCTACTTCGTGCTTCCATATACCATTCAGAATTATCTCTCCGATCAGATTAACGTTCCGGCAATTTCAACGGATCTTCATGAATTCAATCAGGCAGAAAAAGAGGTTCAGAAAAAAATGCAACGCATTCTTTCCATCAGAGGAAAACGCTCAGCTGACAGTTTTCACAAAGAGCTGGGTAAAATCATGTGGGATTATGTAGGCATGTCACGTACCGATGAAAGTCTTTCCCTTGCACTCCAAAAAATAAAAATATTGCGTGAAGAATTCTGGCAAAACCTTATGGTTCCCGGAGCTACCGAAGGGGTAAACCCCGAGCTCGAAAAAGCAGTTCGCGTTGCCGATTACATCGAGCTTGGTGAACTCATTGCCCGCGATGCTCTCAATCGTAACGAATCTTGTGGTGGTCACTTCCGTAGTGAATATCAAACCGAAGAAGGTGAGGCTATGCGTAATGATGAAGTGTATAAATACGTTTCTGTTTGGGAATACCAGGGCGAAAATAACGAACCACTCAACCAGAAAGAGCCGCTCGATTACGAATTTATTGAAGTAAAACAACGTAATTACAAATAAGGTGAATAAGCTTGAATTGAAATTATTTAACAGTCGACTCATCAATTTAATATTACTCTGGGCAGAGTTGAAGAGTAGCTCAAGGTAAAGATAGAATTTTTTTACCTGTCTATGCTTTGACTTCGCTCAGTATGATAAGTAAACTTACACTATTGGTAAGCTGAATGAATCAAATAATTTCAATGACTTTAATTTACCAGAAAGATTACGAAGTGATTTTAACCCGAATTAAAAATCAGAGTTTATGGATTTGACGTTAAAAATATGGCGACAGGAAAATGCAAAGGCAAAGGGACGCTTCGAAACATATAAGGTTAAGGATATCTCTCCCGACTGCTCTTTTCTTGAAATGCTCGATATATTGAACGAAGACCTCGTTAGTAAAATAGAATTACCCATCAGCTTCGACCACGATTGCCGTGAAGGAATATGCGGTATGTGCAGCCTTTATATCAATGGTCGTCCGCATGGTCCTGATCAGGAGGTTACCGTTTGCCAATTGCACATGCGAAAGTTTAAAGATGGCGACACCATCTGGATTGAGCCTTGGCGAGCAAAAGGTTTTCCGGTTATCCGCGATTTAATGGTTGATCGTTCGGCTTTTGATAAAATTATCCAGGCCGGAGGCTATGTTTCGGTTACCACCGGAGGAGTTCCCGATGCCAATGCTATCCTTATACCGAAAGAAGATGCCGACACCGCAATGGATGCTGCTGCCTGTATTGGATGTGGTGCCTGCGTAGCTGCCTGTAAAAACGCTTCCGCGATGTTGTTTGTAGCAGCCAAGGTATCGCAGTTTGCACATCTGCCACAAGGTAAAATAGAAGCCCCAAAACGAGTGGAAGCTATGATTGCCAAAATGGACGAACTAGGCTTTGGAAACTGTACCAATACTTATGCCTGCGAAGCTGAATGCCCGAAAGGCATTTCTGTAGAGCATATTGCCAAGCTTAATCGCGAGTATCTTTCGGCTAGTATTTGCAGTCAGAAAGAGAAAAAACGAAGTGTTGGAGGTGTATAGAATACAACAGGAGCGGCTGCCATTTTGGCAGCCGCTCCTGTTGTATCTGTTTTTAAATGTTTATACCAAAGTGAATTTTGAATTAATCCAAAGTCTTTCTGGTATTACTTGGTTATGATAAATTTACGATTGAATATTGATCCGGCTTGAATAATTCGGATAGAATAGACCCCGGCAGGCAATCCTTTCAAATCAAAGTTGAGATTAGAGGTTGGGTTTAATAATCGTTCGCGATAGTAGATTTTGCCATTTACATCCCATACCTGAAATTCAGCATTCTGAATTGTTTCTGGTAACAGAATTTTAAAGACTCCCTGATTTGGATTCGGGAAAATTGCAAATTGTATTTCATTCGTTTCTTCTACTGAAACACAAGGGTCAACATAGATATATTTTGCAGTAGAATAAACTCCGAGCCCGCAGCTGTTTTGTGCTCTGACTTTCAGGCTTCCTGAAGTTGCATTATTTGGAAAAGTAAGAGTAACCACATTGGATCCTGAACTGATAATAACATTACTTCCACTGAAATTCCACTGATAAGCTGTTGCACCGGATATCAGATCGGTTGAATACGGAATATTCACACTTCCTATGCAAATTGTATCCAAACCACTGATAGTTGTAGGTTGTTGTGGTAAGTATTTGATAATTATAATTTTGTATGATGCTGCACCAAAACCGCAAACATTTTTTCCTTTAACACTTATACTTGCCGGACTTGAAGGCTGAGCAACATTGCAATTAATCGAATTGGTTATGCTGGAACCCGAGAATTCATTGGGTAAAGTCCATTCATAGCTGGTTGCATTAAATACGTTAGGTATAGTAAATACTATATTTGAAGAGCCTTCACAAACAGAATCAAGTCCCTGAATAATACCAGCTTGGGCAGGTAATGTATAGAAATTTACAGGATATGTTGTTGAAGGACCGTTTCCGCATAAATTCGAGCCGTAAACAGTAATTAATCCTGAAGTTGCGATATTTGAAAAATAAACAGACATGCTAAAATTACCGGGAATAAATGTTGCACCGGTTCCGCTATACGACCAGTTAAGCAAATCAGTATTTGCCGGATAAGAAGCAGTAAATATTATAGTCGTATCTTTTCTGCATAATACACTGTCTCCATAAAATATCTGAGGAGCTATTGTAATGGGTTGTATTTCTGATATTGTTAATACGTTGGATGACGTAGTGGTTAGATAAGATCCATTTTTGTATGCAGTAACAGTATATGTTCCACTGGTTAAATTGTTCCATGTAATAATTCCTGAGTTGCCTGTGATTGGTTGTTGCAATGGCAGGTTGTTCTTTTTTAACTGATACTGGATACCCAAAACTGTATTAGAAGCAGTAATTGAAGATCCCGAAGAGGTGCTACAATATGGAAGACCTCCTGATAATGTAAAGGATGGAATTGTATCATTTAACCTAGTGTTTGCAAAGTTAGAGGTAGTATGTGAAGGAGGATTTGTTATTTCGAGGGAGGCCGGGATATAAGCCATCACTTTTGTGCTATTTGAAGAATTTGTGAAGTTCCAGACAGGATTAAATTGTGTGTTTGAGGCAAAAGGAACAATAGCAGTATTTGAAGTACTTATTTGGTTTTTAAGTTTTATCCGACATACCCTAAGTTCTTGAGCTGTAATTGAGGTTGCATTGCTCAGTGTACTGGGTTGTGATGAAAATTTCAAACTGTAATTAGTTCCGATACCTGAAATTAAAAGATTTGAGGTCGTAATCTGATTAGCTGCGTTCAGATCAGAAAAACCGGCTATTACCTCTGGAACTAAAATGCCACCGTTGAGAATTTGAGAGTTTAGTTTTATATCTGCTTGAAAATCTTTTAGCTGAAAAGGATAAATTCCCCCTTTGATAAACACATCAAACAGAAATTCATTGGAAGCAATTAAAGAATCATTTTTTAGTTCCATTAAATATGACAGGCCTAAAGCCGGAAATCCGAATACCAGTTTAAATCGATTATAAGGATCTGAAGTATTGGCCTGAAATGTGAAGATAGAATCCTTCCGGAGATTATACCACGTTTGAGTTAGGCTATCAAGTAGAAATAATTTACAAGTATCAGATATTGTGTTTAATTGGGTTGCGCTAAAAGTGAATGAGCCACTTAGCCCTGCTTGAAAATTTATATCTACTGTTGTTGTATTCGTATAGTATGGGATTGAGTTTATTGAGAGATTTTTGCCTGGGATAACTGAATATAATTGAGGAGCGTCTGGACTCCCAAACATTTTGGGTGAATCATAGGGGTCATTCCCAACAAATGTTGATGAAGGATGGATAAAAATAATGGTCTCATCCTGATATGAATTTGTATTATTGACTGCCTTTAGGCGCAATACGGGATTACTTGCATGCAAAGAACTTGCTTCAATCATTGTCAAACATACAAATGCAAGTATGATTTGAAGCTTAAAGGAGTAGTGATTTTTCATGAACGTAAATTTGTTGTGCCAAAGTGAACTATAAATTGATCCGAAGTTATTCTGGTATTACAGATCCCTGATTTAAGCAAAGATACAATAAAAAAGGCTGGGTTTAGCCAGCCTTTTTTTTATTTAGTTGAAGTGTGTTATTGGATAATAACTTTTTCAACCTTAGTCATATTATCGCTACTGATTTTTACAAAGTACAGACCAGCTTTAACATCACTTAGATCCATAACTTTTGAATAATCAGGAGTAGTATTTCCAATAAGTTCGTTGTAGAATACCTTGCCTTGAGCGTCATAAACAGTCAGGATTACATCGTGTTTAATACCGCCCAAATCTATATTAAACTTACCACGGTTTGGATTAGGATAGATGTTAATTGAAGTTAAGTCTGTTTCTTCTACTCCAATAGTAATTGAAATTGGGAAGTTTGGAGATGTAGCACTATAACCGCAAGCATTGTGAGCTTTAACTTTTAGGTTTCCAGAGGTAGCATTTGAAGCAAATGTAACAGATACTGAATTGCCAGTGCCTGAAATTGCAGCTCCATTTCCGGTATATTCCCACAAATAATCAGTAGCGTTTGCAACTGGTGAAATCTGATAGGTAAATGGTTGATTTGCTACTGAAATTGTAGATGTTCCTACAATTGCTCCAGGAGTAGAAGGTAACGTATTTACAGTAATATTGATAGATGAAGAAACTCCGTCTCCACAACTATTTGTTCCTTTTACAGTAATTGTTCCATCAATTGCATTTGTGGATACAGAAACAGTAATAGAGTTTGTTGAGCTGGTTCCGGTAAACCCGTTTGGCAATACCCAAACATAAGATGTTGCATTAGCAATAGTTGGAACTGTGTATGTTACATTGGTCTGCCCTTGGCAAACAGTTGCAGAACCTGAAATAGTACCAGCATTTGCAGGGAATTGATTTACGGTTACATTGAGTGTAGATGCAGTTCCTATTCCACAAGTATTAATACCTTTAACAGTAATTTGTCCTGAAACAGCATTTGCAGTAATATCAACTGTAATAGTATTGGTATTACTTACACCAGTAAATCCATTTGGCAATGTCCAAACATAAGATGTTGCGTTATTGATAGTTGGTACAGTATAAGATATTCCAGTTTGATTGCCACAGATTGTTGTTGGGCCTGAAATAGTTCCTGCTGCTGCAGGAGTTCCATAAACCATTACATAAATTGATGAAGAGACACCATTGCCGCAACTATTTATCCCTTTTACTGAAATATTTCCGGAAACAGCGCTGTTGGTAAAGTTAACATTAATAGTATTTGTAGAACTTGTGCCGGTAATACCATTTGGTAATGTCCATACATAAGATGTTGCATTAGCAATTGCAGGAACAGTATAAGTAATACCATTAGTGCCTTTACAAGCTGTCATTGGCCCTGTAACAATACCTGCATTGTCGGGAAGGAGCTGTACTGTAAGTGCTTTAGAAGAAGCTGTACCTGAACCGCATGAGTTATTTCCTTTTACGGTAACATTCCCAGATAAAGCATTGGCTCCGGCGTTTACAGTGATAGTATTTGTTGTACTTGTTCCGGTAAATCCGGCAGGAAGTGTCCATATGTAATTATTTGCGCCACTAATTACAGGAACAGAATAAGTAAGATTTGATTGTCCTTGACAAATGATGTCTGTACCCGTAATTGCTCCTGCAACAACAGGTGCGCTTATTCCGGTTATTGGGAATGAAGCGGGAGTACCACTTCCACAAACATTAGTTCCTGCAACAATAATTGTTCCAGAAGTGAATGTTGCTCCAAAAGTTAAAGAAATTGCATTAGATGTACTTGTTCCTGTCATTCCTGCAGGAAGAGTCCATGTATAAGTTGTAGCCTGATTAATTAAAGGCACAGAGTAAACATTGTTTGCAGAACCCTGACAAGCAGAAGAAGTGCCTGTAATAGAACCAGCTGCATCAGGAATGTCTTTCACGGTAATATTTAAAGTAGAAACCGGACCATCCCCACAAGCATTTACACCTTTTACTGTTATAGCTCCGGATACTGCATTCGAAGAAATGGCAACAATGATTGAGTCAATTGAACTTGTACCAGTGATTCCATTTGGTAATGTCCAAATATAAGATAGTGCGTTGGCAACCGGATTCACTTTGTAAACAATATTCGTTGTTCCTTTACATACAGTTGCAGAGCCAATGATTGTTCCAGGATTTGATGGTAATGGTTTTACAACAATGGTTTTAGAAAACTCTTGTCCTGATCCGCAACCGTTTGTTCCTTTTATTTTAAGAGCACCTGTAGTTGCATTGTTGGCAACACTAATTGTAATAGAGTTTGTTGTGCTTGTTCCAGTAAATCCTGTAGGAAGGGTCCATACATAACCATTGGTTCCGGTTCCTGATAAATTGGCAATAGAATATGTATTTCCGGTAGAACCCTGACAAACAGAATCAACTCCGGTCATTGAAGTTGGAGTGCCTGGTAATGGGTTTACGGTGATATATTGTAAGGATTGTGTTCCAAAACCGCATTGGTTTTGTCCTTTTACGCTAATGTTTCCAGACTGAGCAGTATTGCCAAAATCAAGCGTAATAGTATTTGTATTGTTAGCACCTACAATAGTAGCATTTGTTGGGATTACCCATGTATATGAAGTTGCTCCTGATATAGCTGAAGTAGTATAAGTAACTCCACTTGTTCCTTGGCATAAAGCAGTAGTGCCCGTAATGGCTCCAGCAGCTAAAGGAACTGTATTAACGGTAATGGAAACAGAATCTTTACTTCCAATTCCACAACTATTCTGTCCATAAACATAAATTTTGCCATTTACAGCAGTATTTGAGAATGTTGCATTGATACTATCAATAGAACTGCTTCCATTTACACCGGTAGGTAATATCCATACGTATGAAGTTGCTCCTGCAATTGGATTTGCCTTATACCATTGCGATGTATTCTTACATACAGATTGTGTTCCGGAAATACCAGATGCATTTGCAGGAGGAGTGCCAACTGTAATTGAAAAAACAGGAGATGTTGTACCATTTCCGGCACCATTCACACCAAAAACAGTTAAGTCTCCAGATGTTGCTGTGTTTGAGAAGTTTATATAGATAGTGTCGCCTGCTGTTGTATTCAATGTTGCTCCCGTACCAGTATATGTCCATGTATATGTAGATGCTCCAAGAATTTCACCAACTTTGTACATAACATTGTTTGCATTCTGGCATACTGATGAAGTTCCCTGAATTGTACCTGCTGCCGCAGGAACGGAGTTCATGCTTATTAAAAATTGTTGAGAAATAGTTCCTTCTCCACAGTTATTTACACCTTTAACTGTCAAATAGCCTGGAGTTGCATTTGCTGCAAAATTTACTGTAATCGCATTGGAGGTTCCATTTATAGTTGCGCCAGTTCCTGAATATGCCCATGTGTAAGTAGAAGCAGATGTGACGGCCGGAACACTATATGCAATATTGTTATTCCCTGGAGAAACAGTTGCCGGTCCTGTAATTGTACCAGCTGCTCCCGGAAGATTATTTACCGTAATTGCAAGTGCAGCAGAAGAAGGTCCATTACCACAACCATTAATGCCATTAACAGTAAGATTGCCGGAAGTTGCATTTGCTGCAAAGCTTAGATATACAGTGTCCTTAATACCAGTGATTGTTGCACCTGTTCCACTATATGCCCAATTATAAGTATCCGCATTCGAAATTTGGGGAATATAATACATAGCATTGTTATTGCCCTGACATGCAAGATTATTTCCAACGATAGCTCCAGGAGCAGTTGGAATACCATTGATTTCGGTAATTGTAACAATTCCATTCATGGTGTCTGTAATGTAAGTTCCAGCCCTGTTTCCAATTATATAATAACTTCCTACTGTGTTATTACTCCAAATTAGTTGATTTCCAGTTCCTTTTATTCTGTTGCCCAAGACAACTCCGTCTTTATAGAGTTGGTAAAAATTTGTCGTATCAGAATTTGATAAAGTTATATCTTTTCCTAACCCTCCTTGACAATAAGATCCACTTCCTGTTAGATTGTATTTTGTAATTATTGTATTAAGCCATGGATTAAATAGCTGATTCGTTATGTGCCATGATAATACCGTTTGATTTGTAATTGGTAATGTTAGATTTACATTTGTAGCTGAAGAAGTGTTATGAAATACCTTTGTAGGATAAGGAGAATTTGTGAAATTAAAAGTTAGATCTGGTTTTTGGCCTACAGGAAAAACTACTGTATTTGTAAGTATAATTGAAAGCAACTTCAATTCACCCATTGCGTTTGTAATGACTAAAGCTCCGTAACCAGGCCCTGCTTTTGCACCCACTTTAATACAGTTTTTATTGCCAGAAGTAGGTAAGCTTATTGATGTAGGTCTCATACTTGTAGGCAATATCGACCCTGTAAAGTTCATGGTAGGAGTTATTGTACCACTATTAAATAAATTATTATTAAATATTATGCCTAATTGAAATTGATATAAATCAATATTGATGGTTGGATCCGTAGCTTTAATATACACATCAAACTTAAAACTATTTGCTGTTAGCTGACTATCATTTTTTAGGATTAAATTATATGTAGGCCACGTTGCATTATTTGGATGTTGCCCCATAAGATTGCCTGTTGCAAGCAAAACAATCAAAACTAATAATGTAGATAATTTTTTCATAATTAATGTATTTTATTTAAGTTTAGTTTTACATACAAACATATCTACGGTGTCATAATCGAAATAAATGCATTGGAATTATTTTGAATCATTGACAAATCTGATCCATCAACAAGTCCATCTTGGTTTACATCTGTTACTGTATATCCAATGGTAAAGTTGTTTGAATCATTTTGGACATCTGACAAATCACTTCCATCTATTAATCCATCATTATTTACATCTCCGCCATAAATAGCAAAAATACCGGGTGCAATTTCCATCTGATTGTCACCGTATGCTTTATTTGCATCAGTCGTAAAATCATAGTTTATTGTACTTGCTCCAAATGAAATTGGGTTACTACTCCATGTTTCTATATGATTACGCTGTTTAATAACGATGTAATAAGAGTTATTCAAGATTGAAGGGATGCCACTAATCTCACATGTTCCATTTGTATTAAGGATTGCCCCGCTAAAAGTTGCAATGTTAATTGTTGGATCATTGGCATCTCTAAGTTCAATTGTAATAGTATCTGTTATTGTCGGTGAAAACATGAAATTTCCCAGATCATCAACTGCGGCTCTCATTGCAGATATTGAAGCGTCATAGCTCCCTTGTAGTAAGGCATTAATATTTAATGTCTTGAAAGGATTCGGATCTAATTTTGCATCGGTTTCCGTAATGGTAATAACGTCTTTCCGAAGAGCGGTTGATGTATTTGCTCCGGAAGGCCAAATGCCATCTGCATCAATATTATATGCATATACAGTATTATCTGCATTTCGGGATTCAATACGTTTTACGCCTGTAAATCCTGAATACATTCCGGGAATTACCGCTACCCAATTACCCTCAATTGTTGTTCCGGCTTGCATAAATACAGAGTCAATCTCTCTGGGTAAGCTTGTTTGAGTACTTTGAGTGGGTGCTGATGTTCTGATTTGATATGCATATAAAGGATCCCCGGTGCCTGATTCATTGTCATATACAAGAATATATTTACCTGCAGACAGTGGGGATGTTCCATACAGAAATGCGCCATCATCTGTAGTGTCAGTAGTAATCGGTGTAGAAGCAATATCTAAAGTAGTAATCGTTTTTGTACCTACGAATGTTGGGGAGCCCGGTGCTGTTGCCCCTGTGTAAACTCCAATTCTGATATTATGCATTTGCCCACCACCAAAACGGGAAGCATTTCCTGTAGGTTGTAAAAAAATCCAGACTGGTGCAGAGTTACCATCATTATTTGTTGTAAATGCGTTTGCTAAATTATTGGTAGAAAATGCAGAACCATCCCACATCTGACCAGCACCAAAGCTTGTAGCTGCTGCTGTCGTTAAGTCTATTCCAGATTTTAAGTTATAGGTTGTATTGGGTATCAAATTTTCAAACTTTAAACAAACTGCAAATGGTGTTCTGTTTGTATTTGCACTTGATGCTGTTTTTGCTCCAAAATACTTTGGAACAACTAATTCAGTCATTGTGGGGTTCGGTTTGATCGTATGTCCTAATCCTGCTGTAAAACTGCCAGTACCATAGCTTGGGTTTGAACCAAAATTAAAATTGCTGTTTCCACTGATAAAAGCAATAAAGGTTTCGTTTAATATTGGATTTGTTTCAATATCAACAGTTATAAAAAGATAAGCGGTGCCAACCGTGAAGTTCTTGCTCACATTGATAAAGTGTAATAGTTCTCCACTGCCTGTTGCAGAAGAACTTACCGAGTCGATAGGTGTGTCGCTTGCATCAAGTGTTGAGTTGCTTGAATAAATTAATTTAAATCCATAGCTTTTTATACTTGTTGATGTGTAAGATCCGGATAAATTAACATTTAACGATGTCAGTCGGGAACTGTCATTTACAACAACAACCTTAGCCTGATAAATCAAATTTTTGGAAGATGACGGATATAATATTGTGGTAGCTGGATCAGAGCATGTAAGTGTTATTTCGGGAGGTAGTTTTGTAAAAGATAATAAATTCCCAATATTGGCAGCTCCATCATTTAATTGAATTTGTAATGAAAAGCCATCGTTAGGGTCAACTATTACGGGTATTGCAACCGAAAGTGTAGCACTTCCATTACTCCCTGTAAGGTTTGTAAACAAAGAATCCGTTGAGTTTGAAGTATATTGCTTAGAATCAATTGTATAGATTTCTGGTGTGGTAGCGTTGTTATTTATATATGAGAAGTCATACTTAAATTGATATCCTGTAATTGCATTACTATATTGATCCTTAGCTGTAGCCGTCACAGTTCTGCTTACTCCAGTATTAAATAATCCACTAATATTAACAGTTGAATTTGTTAAAGAGATTACTCCTGAATTTATTTCTTGTGTTACAGTTGCAGGTAAATAACCTGTTGCAGTTATATTTATTGATTTTGAGCCACTTGTGGTGAGTAGTGGATTTGATCCCTGCGGTTTTAGTCTGAGAATTCCGGGTAGAATTTCGTAATCGGTACCTTGTGTTAATGCAGAGGAACCTATATTTACGGATGTTATAGCAGCTCTCCACGTAGCATCATCCGTAAAAGAAATGTCAAATGAATTATCAACGCTATTATTTGTCGTATTTGCAGTTAACGAAGGGGGAGTCGTTGCATTAGAAATGGTCCAGGTAATGGTAATATCGTCTATTGATAAACCATGGTCATTTCCTACATCATTAACGTCTTGCCATCTTAGCATTAAATATTCATCATTATTAATCGTTATACCAGTAATTGGAATATTTGTAAAAATGGTTTTATTAGCAGATGCATTTCCATCTAATGCTGTAGCGGTTGCAGTATTAATTAAACTGCTAAAATTCAGTGAAGTAAATGATGTCCAATTAGTGTTTGAAGAAGGTGTTAAATCAGTAATGGCTGAAGTTGATGTTTTGTAAAAAAAACTTAAAGGTTGAACAGTTGTATTACCTCCATTTCGCCATTGCTCTCCGGTGTAACTAATCTTAATATCAGTTATCGTACCACCAGATGTGTTTTTAAGTAATATTCCATATGCAACAGTTGCAGACCCGGATCCAAGAGATCCCATTGCTCTATCTGTACTTGCTGTAGTTCCATAACTTTTTCTGCCTCCAGAGTTAGAACCTCCATTGTCAATAGCATAGGTAGTTCCGGTTGCTGTTGATTGCCAAAACCAATTAGCAATAGATGAATTATCAGTCCAGGTACTTGTGGCGCCTGATGATGCTAATGTATTGAAATCCTGAGAATAAGATCCTGATGAATTCATCAAAACCTGCGCACTTACTATTTCTGTCTGAAAGAGATAAAACATGAATAGTAAAAATGTGAATAACAGTTTTTTCATTGCTTTTATGTTTTTAAAATTTTTGTAATCGAATGATTAAATTCTATTTGGCTCTATATGCGGAATGTTAAAAATATGCTACAGAGCTTGTAAAAATACAAAAAATTAAAGCTACATGTGAAAAAATTAACAGATTTTATAGTTGCCTTATCAAATTATATTTTTGAAGCATGAAATTAAACAAATGAAGCATTTGAACGCTTAAGTTGAGTATATACAATTGGTTATGATATGTAGTATTGAAGCAATACATTTTTATTATAATTTATTTATTCAGTAAATATATTAATGAAAAAAGTGGTTATTGATAATTATATAATATAAATAAAAGATGATTAAATTATGTATAAATGAATTCCAAATTAGTCCGAAGTTATTCAGTTATAATGCAAATGGATTAAAAGTGTTAAGTTAAATCGGGAGAGAGGATTACCTGTGACATTTTTTAAATTGATATTAGATGGCTGTAATTATCACTTTGGTAAATAAAAAAGGCGATTGTTAAAATAAACAATCGCCTTTTTGTTAAATAGAGATTTTCTATTCAGCTTTTTTCCACTGGTAAACTTTATTGCCACCATAAGCAGCACCTAGTACCAATAAAATAGAAAGACCTCCATCAATAGGAGCAGCGCCACCACCAATAGGGCCTGAACCTCCCGGAGCACCAACCGGTGTAGCTCCACCTGAGCCTGCGCCTCCTGGATGTGGGGGTTGTGCCATCGACAATACGGGTGCTAATGCCAAAAAGGCTACTACACTTGCAATACGAATCATTTTTTTCATATTCTTTATATTTAGTATTTTAAATGTGATGTATGAATTAAGTTGAGGTTGGAAAACAACCTCAACTTAATCTTTGATTTTAGTGAATAAATACTTTTTGAGTATAGGTTTTTCCACTGGTAATTACTTTCACAAAATAATATCCTGTTTCAACATTCAGACTAATTCTGCTTTCGGTACCCGTTTTTACAATTTGTTGACCTAAAGCATTCATGATTTGAATTTCACGGATAGTTTCATTGCCTTTGTTTGTTACAAATACATCGTTGTTGTGAGAGAAGATAACCAGATTATCCGCGTTGTTTGAGTTGATTCCGGATGTAGCAGCAAAGAGAACCGTGAAACGATTTGCATTGTCACCGGTGTTTGCAGTAAAATTGTAAACAGGATTCTGACTCATGTTGATCGTTTGGTTTGTTTTGCTGTCAATCAGATAAACGGTAGTATTAACGGTGAAGCTGTTCAGTTCGGAAGCAGTGATCGTGTAATTGCCATCAGCACCAACTTCTAAATTCATCGGAACAGAAACGCTTGTATTTGGGATAAGTTCTGATAACGAATTGATAGAAAGTTTATCTCCATTTACAACGGTGTACATTTGAGGAGCATCGCTTGAACCCATTAATTTACGGCTGTCAAATTTGAAGTCATAATTATTGGTAGCGTTGCTGTTAAATGTAATCACGGTTTCATCACCCAGGTTATTTCCTTGTACATTCAAACGTAAGATGTTTGCAGGGGTACTCTTTACTAATGGAGTTGAATTATGTAGTCTGCATGCATCCATAAATGTATAGTTTCCAGCTACAGTAACATCTGCAAAGAACCCTTGATTAGCAGGGATTATATTTGTAGCACCGAATTGTCCAAAATGAATTTGTGCATTATAGGTTGAATATTGACCAATAGCTTGATTCCATGTATAGAAAGAGGAAGCTTGAGGATTTAACGTATAAAGAACATCTAGGTCAATTGCTGATGGATATGGGTTTCCAAGTAAGTTAAATCCCCAACCACCATATAAACCAGTGTTCATTAATACAGGTACAGAAACAGGACCATAATTCAGACTGCCTTTAAATGTTGCAGTTGCAATTCCGTTATCAGCCCAAATAGAATATCCTTTACCGTTGGCAAGAACATAATCTCCATTTGTAGTACCTGCCCATGTTCCGTTATTGTTGAATATCTGAAGATAAACAGGAGGTAAGTTGTTGTTGTAGAATGAATTTGCTTTTGCGCCATTTGCAGATGTTGACATCAGATGCCATGCATTCGGAGTGATGGTACGTTTAGCCTGAGTTAAACCTGTAACAGTTAACATGTCATTTCCAAGGATAGAAGCACCGTTTTCAACAGTTAAGCTTGCAACAGTAACAGCTCCTGTAATTGTAAGATTTCCTGAAATTACAGCATTGTCTATTGCACTTGGAATTCCATTATTCCAACGGGCAGCATCAGTCCAATTACCAGTACCCGTAAATGTAGATGTAATAGGACCAGCAGGAGTAACAGTCATTGTAATCGTATTTGAAGTGGCAGTAGCTGAAGTAACACATGAAAGGTCTGATGTCATAATAACATAAACTTCGTCATTGTTAGCAGGAGCAAATGAATAAGCACCACTTAAAGTAGTTGCTAAACTTCCGTTAACATAATATGCATAGGAAGGAGTCCCTCCGTTAGTTGGTGTTGGAGTAAAAGTAACAGATGTACCTGCAGTTACTGATAAATGATTGGCAATTAATGATACCTGTGGAGTTACAGGCGCAACTGGAGCAGCTACAACGTCAGCACTGGCAACGCTGGTACAAGTACCAACAGTTTGAGTAACAGTATAAGTACCGGCAGCAACATTGTTTAAATTAGCAACAGCCGGAGTCCAGTCAAAAGAAGCACCAGCTTCACCATTGGTGATAGTGAATGCAGAATTACCGCAAGTATTATTAACGGTTACTACAGGTTGAGCAGGAACTGCTAAAGGAGCAGCCACAACGTCAGCACTGGCAACGCTGGTACAAGTACCAACAGTTTGAGTAACAGTATAAGTACCGGCAGCAACATTGCTTAAATTAGCAACAGCCGGAGTCCAGTCAAAAGAAGCACCAGCTTCACCATTGGTAATAGTGAAAGCAGAATTACCGCAAGTATTATTAACGGTTACTACAGGTTGAGCAGGAACTGCTAAAGGGGCAGCCACAACGTCAGCACTGGCAACGCTGGTACAAGTACCAACAGTTTGAGTAACAGTATAAGTACCGGCAGCAACATTGCTTAAATTAGCAACAGCCGGAGTCCAGTCAAAAGAAGCACCAGCTTCACCATTGGTAATAGTGAAAGCAGAATTACCGCAAGTATTGTTAACGGTTACTACAGGTTGAGCAGGAACTGCTAAAGGAGCAGCTACAACGTCAGCACTGGCAACGCTGGTACAAGTACCAACAGTTTGCGTAACAGTATAAGTACCGGCAGCAACATTGCTTAAATTAGCAACAGCTGGAACCCAGTTAAAGGTAGCACCAGCTTCACCATTGGTAATGGTGAAAGCAGAATTACCGCAAGTATTATTAACGGTTACCACAGGTTGAGCAGGGGCAGCCGTTACATTAACATCAACAGATGCACAAGTTGAATAATTTGTACCATTTTCCCAACGAGCATAATAGGTAGTGTTTGAAGTTGGTTTTGCAATAGTTAACGGAGTACCTGCTCCAACAGGAGTTCCACCACATGAAGCAGAGTACCATGCTAAAGTTGTACCACTACCACCAGTTGCTGTTAAGGTAATATTTCCACTTGCATTTGAGCAGAAATTGTTTACATCAACATTTGCTACAGTTGGAGCAGTTGGACCTGATGGAGTGTTAAGGGTTGGGTTAGTTAAGTTTGAAACAATATGCCAGCCAATTACTGTGGCATTTGTGATTGGCTGAGTTAAGTTAACAGTTGTAGCTCCAATATTGTGAAATACTTTAGTTGGATAAGGCGCATTTGTTAAGTTGATAGAAAGATTTGCTTTTTCATTTAGCGCAAAGTCAACAGTATTAGTCAAAGTAATAGTTAAAAGTTTTTGTTCACCATCGGCTTCATTTATAACTAAAGCGCCCTCACCTGGTCCTGCTTTAGGACTAACTTTAACTACATTTCTAACAGTGCCTGTTGTGGGAATAAAGATAGTTGGAGGTCTCATATTAGTAGGAAGAATTGAACCTGTAAAGTCCATTGCAGCAGTAATAACACCTCCATTAACAATGTTATTATTAAAAACAACTCCTATTTGAAATTGGAATAAGTCAATTGGAATTGTTGGATCAGTTGCTTTAAGGTAAACATCAAATTTGTAAACTTTTGAAGATACCCTCACATCATTTTTAAGTTCCAATGTATAAGTTGGGTACGCCGAATTGAATGGATGTACCGCATATACAATACTTGTTAGTAAAAAAACAAGTAGAAATAAAATGCTTAATGGTTTTCTCATAATTGTGTATATTAAGTTAATATAGGTTTTTAAAAAATAGTGCATGAGCAATTAGCTCATGCACTAATATTAATGAATTAAGGATACATTTCGCTTACAAAAGCATTTGAGTTATTTTGTACAATTGACAAATCGCTACCATCAGTTAAACCATCGCCATTAACATCAGACAAAACATAACCGACTGTGAAATTGTTTGATTCATTTTGTACATCAGATAAATCACTTCCATCAACCAATCCATCCTGATTTACATCACCACCCCAAATAGCATATATGCCAGATGATACTTCAACCATATTATCGCCGTATGCTTGAGAATAAGATGTTGTAAAGTCATAATTAATAGCTTCTGAAGTAAAGGATACAGGATTGGCACTCCATGTCTGTATAGAATTACGATGTTTAACAACAATGTAATATGATCCATTTAGAGTAGCTTGAATACCTGTAATTTGACAAGTTCCATCTGTGTTTAGGTTTTTACCTGTAAATGAGGCAACTACGTCACTAGTATTAATAGCATCGTGTAGTTCGACATTAATAATATCAGCAACCTGAGCACTATATACGGGAACGCTGTTTTCGTCAACAACAGGAATCATTTCATTGGTTCCTGCGTCAAAAAGATTTTGTAGGTAAGCTTTCAGATTCAACGTTTTTGAAGCTTCAACTTCGTAAGCGCCGATTGTTGGTGCCAGGAAGTTTCTGTCGTTGTTAGCGATATCTTTCGTGTAACCTACAATAGGAGTTGCAGCACCTACAGCTGGTGATGAACCTTGTGGGGTTAAATCGGTAGCTGAAGTGAATAAAGGATCACCACTAACAGAGTTTGCATCAAAGGTTGAAGCTGTTTTCCAATCAGCAAATGTGTACTTAACAGCATTATTATATGCAACAGTATCATTGCCAGTGTAGAGCAGGTTGTAATTGCTTGTTACTGCAGTTAAACTGTTAATTCCTAATGCGAAGTTCAGATAAGCTCCACCGCTACGGGTATTTGAAAGAATATTATTTTTCAAATTAACAGCATTGGTTGTTGCTCCGGTTGCACTTCTGTAGAAAGCAAATGTTTTGCTTACACCTGTTGCAGTACCACTGATAGAGATAGTATTGTAATAATAATTATTCGTTACAGCATCAGTTGATACATTATTAATACCATAAACTGTTGCTTCAGTTGGAATTCCATTACCTAAATTGATAACATTATTGTAGAAGGTAGCACTGGCCGTACTTTGGTAAATGCCGTTTACTACAGGAGCATTTAATCCTGTACCTGTACCTGTTGCTTTAATATCATAAATTTTATTATTTGAAATAGTTGAACCGCTAACATTGCCACTGATTATTAAACCAGCAACACTATAGGCAGAAGTTCCTGTATTCGTGCTCGCAATATTATAGATAGTATTTCCGTCTATAATATTACCTCCTGTGTTGGAGTTGCTTAGCAAAATACCTACAGGTAAGAAAGAATATGCAACACCACTACCATTTGCTTTGAGATCATGAATAATATTCTTCTTTAAGATCAATTTTCCGGTAGTTATAGAACTATAAACACCGGCAGTACGGTCTCCACTAGCGCTATAATAAGAAATATGACTAATGAGGTTGTTTTGAACATTATAAGTGCCTCCCAGTGAGTTGTTCATATAAATAATCCCATTATCATATCCATTACGAATTGTATCAGCAGAAGTTGCTCCGCCTCCAAAGGTATTTCCTGTAACAGTACCAACATCAATGCTGCCTCCTGTCATAGATAATCCAAATACACCAGTAGTACTACCTGTGCTTGTTGTACCAAGGTTCGAAATGATATTTCCTTGAACCTGAGTTGCATAAGTTGTGGTGCTATCAACAGATAATTCTATTGCAGTTATCCCTTTTGTAGTTGCGAAGGCATTACCTCCTCTTGCAGAATTAGAACCGCCAATACTATTTCCATTAACAATATGACTATTACCATTAGTTCCTGTTAAAATGGAGATACCTCTTAGTGCGGTAGTTCTGGCTGCTGTCTGGTAAATGTAATTGTTCGATACGTTCCATGCACTTCCGTTAGTTGCTGTTACCGAAACACCACTTGTGGTGAAATTCACCAGATGGTTGTTTGTAATGGTATTATTTGAATTAAACAGACCTGTTGTACTAGATGAGTAAATCAGGTTCGCAGGAACTAAGCCAGACAGCGTGTTCCTGATAGAGTCATTCGTAATAGCATTATTACTGTTTCCGGTACTTGCTGTTGAAGTACTAAAGAAAATAACACCATTTGAACTTGAGGTGGTAGCACCTTCAATAATACTATTTGTAATGGTATTATTTGTTGCTCCATTGAGGAATGTAAATGTTGGATTGCTTGTATTTAAATTTCTGAATCTTAAATACATACCACTTCCGCCTGATGCTCCGTCAATTGTTACCCGATCAGTACCGTCTAAACGAATCATTCCGGTTGCAACAGTTCCGAGGATTAATTTCGGAGTAGCATTTGCAGGTTGAATCTTAATAGTGTAGTTTCCAACTCCGCCTTCATTTGTTTGGTTTAGAGCCACTGCTCCGTTTTCCCAAATTGTGTCTGAAGTAATGTTTACGATAATATTACCAGTGATAATATTACTGTTTACAAATTTGAAGAAACCACTATCAGCATTCGCTGTAAGATCACGGAAAGTATTTCCTGCACCAACGTTATACGTACCATTAACTTTTAATGCAATTCGATAGAAGTTTATTGACCCACTTACAGGGAAGTTCGCTGCAGAAAGATCCACACTGCTCGGAGCAGTTGTAAATGTAGCAATATTTGCACCTATATTTGGAGTTCCAATCATATCTTGTGCAATCACAAAGTATTGAATAGTATCTGTTGGGTTTACTCCATTGTACAATAAGTTGTAATCAAGATTAAAGTTAAATGGGCTTGTGGTATTGCTGGCTTCAGCATATTTCCATCCATCCGTAGAATTCAAATTATCTACATATGTATTTGCATTTGCAGTTTTCTTGAAATAAACTCTTGGCTTAGCAGTCGTAACATTAACACCGCTTCCATCTGTAATTGTAACATTACTGAGTGAGCGGTTTGTTAATAATGTATCGATTGTTAAAGCAGTATAACTAATTGCAGGAGCAAATTCGTCAATGGTTATTCCATTAAATTCATAAGCGCCAATATCTGTTCCCACTCCGGATCCGGTATAACCTGTTTCACCCCAACGGATTGTTCCGTTAATGTCGGTGGTAATTGCAGGGGATGTTATTTTCTGACCATTACTTTCTGTACGTGTTGCAGTAGATGTGCTTATGTTCAGATTGTATGGGAATACGTTGCTTAAGAATGGAACATCTTCAGTATTTGACAGTTGATCTCTTGAGCTCATTCTCGTTTTAAACTGAGCCAAAGTTGAATCAGTATTCGTCCCGTTATAGAAAATAGGACTTTTTTTAGAAGGAATACCAGCATAATAAATATTATTATTTGAGGTAGTTGCTAAATTGGTGTAGCTCGTACTTGTGTACCAGAATGCTGCTGCACGTGTTCCTGTAGTAATATTGGTTTTATTGATAAAGATGTTGTTTCTTAAATCAATGGAAGCAGGAGAGGTGCTTGCATAAATGGCAGCGGAAGAGTTTAAGGCAACAGTGCTTGTATAATCTATATAAACAGTATTATAGTAAGCTTTGATAGTTCCACCACCTAAGTCCAAACCTCTTACCGAAGCTGTGGTTGTTGAAGTAGGAGCTTTAATATCAAATACAAGGTTGTTATAGATATTATAGAAACCGGCTGCATCTGTATGGATTGCTAAGATTGATTTTGCGGCAGCAGTTGTTTTTAAGTTGTAAAGTTTGTTTTTGTAAACATTATACGTACAACCTGCCACTGAGCCGATATAAATACCGGTAACATCACCCACTGTATTTAATGAACTGTCAACCACGTTGTTATAAACGTTCATGTTGTATGCAGAAGTAACACCATATAACCTCATGTTATTTGCATTACCACCTGTACCACTGTTTCTGAGTTCAGTTAAATAGTTATTGTAGATTTCAGAGGTTCCAACATAACCATCAATATAGTTAATCATATAAGCATCACCATTTGCACCGCTTACCTGACGAATAGTATTGCCATAAATCAGAGCGTTCTTAGCTTTGCTAATATTTAAACCGCAGGCAGCAGGGTTGGTTGTAGTTGTGCCTGCAACGGTATCAATAAATGTATTGAAAACTTTCAGACTATCCTGATACGAAGTATTGATTGCAATTGCTTGGAAGGTATTTGACATTTGTCCTATGTTTTTAATAGCACTTGTGCCAACTCCTTCGGTACCAATTTCATTACCTGCATCAAAATAGGTTGCGGAAACACCAGTAAATTGATAGCCTTTTGCAGCATCTTGTACGGTGTTATTATAGAATTTATTGTATTTATTGGCACCCGTAGCAGAGGTGGCGGATGATAGTAAATAAACACCGATAGAACTTGAATTACCTTTTGATAAATCAATTAATGAGTTCTTAACTGTATTATAAGTACATCCGTTAGAGCCCGATGCATTGGTGAAATAATAACCATAATCTAACCACGATGCGCTTGCAATACCTGCATCCACTACATCAATTCCGTTAAATGAGATATAATCTCCACCATTAACCCAAATACCTTTGTCATCTGAAGCTGAGGTTCCTGTTACAGAAATAACCGGGTTACTTCCACTTCCTGATTTCTGGAATGTGATAGGATTCGATTGTGTTCCCGTTGCGGTTAAAGAAAGGGCATAATTATTTGGAGAAGTACCCGTAATGGTGTAATTATGGGTTTGTCCGGCTACCACATTAAATGTAGTTGGGCCACCAACACCTACAATATTCAGGTCATTAAAAGCATCTGTAAACGAATTATAATTAGTACCTGAAGTTGGTAAAGTGTTATTGATAGTGTAAGTTCCACTGAGAGAGCCTTTCAGCAGACGAGCACCTGTTGGTGCGGTAACAGTTGGGATATAGGTTGCACCACCAACAACAAGGGAGGTTAATTCTGCATCAATAGTGTTTCCTGCTACAGCAGTTGCAGGTACATCATAGGTTAACCAGAAATAATTTGTTCCTGTGGCCAGCGTGTATGGCATACCAGTACCGGTACTAATTGAGAATGGTCCATTTGGACTAACAACGGTGTCTCCTAATAAAGTTGCTGTTGCAAAATTGCTGGAAGTTCCGGATGTCCAAAGCTTGGCAGTTATAATGTCGCTTGTTGGATTGGTTGATCCGTTCGTATTAAATGTAAACGAAGATGCTGTAAGAGGAGTTAATATACCAGTAGTATTAACTGTAATCCCTAAAATCTGATTTTTGTTAGAATTTAATGCAACGGCAGCGGTAGAGGATGTTGTAGTAGTACTTGATGTATAAACCATCGGAATCATGTCAATGATACTAACATTGTCAAAATCTACCCAATAGTCTCCAGTAGCATATTTACAATCAAATTTAACGTTAATTAGGCTTCCTGTAAAGGCACTTAAGTTGTATGTTTTTGTTGTAAATGAAGTTGTTGATGTATGTGTTGTACTATTAATTTGGTCAATTTTTGTATAATTTATGCCATCAGTAGAAACGAGAATATTTATTGAATCACCAGTGATTAAAGTAGTTGCAGTTCCAGGATATCCAGAGTAATTCACAATACGATAATCAAAGGATAATTCGGTAGTAGCTGTAATTGTTCCTACGAAGGGTAAAGAAATGTAGCCAGTTGTAGGATATCCATCTAAATTAATTGCTAACCCATTTGAACTGCTTGTTCCATGAGTTGACAAAACAGCAAAATCTGTAGACCATCCGGTTGGAATGCTTGTACTTGCATCAAATGTTTCCTGGAATGGTAACGAGGCAGATGTTGTTGCATTTTTCGTTAACCCGCTTAGTGAATACCCGTTTACAGCATTAACTGACCACAGTTTGTAGTAATAAGTAGTAAGTCCTGCTAATCCGGTGTGATTAAACGAAGCAAGGGTTCCTTTATAAAGCACTGTACCTCCGCCAGGAATAGTTGCACCAACTGCATAAACTGTACCATCAACAGGAGTTCCAAATGTATTGGTAGTATTTGTAACGAGCATCACCTGATCGTTATTTGCATTTGGAGTCCAAGTTAAATTAATCTGGCTTGAACTTACCGGAGCTGCATTAAATGCCTGAGGAGCATTTGGAGAAGTCGTTACGTCAACCTTTATGTCATCAATACATAAATACCAAGGGTTAGTAGATGTTGAAACACAGTTAATACCAGCATAATAAGTGCCAGATGTACTTGGTGTAAAGGTTCCTGCAAGCTGTTTATATGAAGTATCAGTAGGGTTTAAAACTGTTGCAACTGTATTTGTCATAGAGGCTACACTTGCGCTGGATCCAATTTTCGTTTCAAGCTTGTCCCATCCTGTATAACCATCTGTTCTATACCAAATAGAAATCATATAGTTTTGACCAGCAGTAAGTTGTATTGGTGCTGTAAAAAACCAATCATTCATAGACCATTTAAAAACCCCGTAATCAGTACCCGTTCGGGGCTTTCTGTTATAGGTTGAATCTGTTATTCTAGTGAATGTATTTGTTCCAAGATTTGTTGCTGACATACATGAAGGTAATTCATCATAAGTAGTAATTGATTCAAAGCCTTCATTATAAGGAACTGAAGCAGGATTACATAATGTGGTAAATGTTTGAGGGCCAACCCAAATGCTTTGTTCGGAAGAACTGCAATATGATCTTACATAGAAATAATATTTTTTATTAGCTTGCAAACTACCTAGCGCAAATGGATTTGCATTTGCCATTACTATTGTACCTGTTGTACCACCAGGAGTGAATGCTGTATCATGATAAGCTACCTGCCATTGAGTGGCTGTTCCATTTTCAGTCCAGCCAAGTGTGGCACCTGAGGGTGTAATATTTGATACTGTTAGTGTTGCAGATGGCTCTATACAGGCTGGTATTAATTCCCAGCTTATATCGTCTAAATAAATATATTGAGAAGCTCCCGTATTAGCATGTCTGAATGCTATGAACTTTCCTGTACCAACATACGTATCAAGATTAACAGTGTATAATGACAAAGTTGTTGATAAGGCTATTGTTTGTATAGGTGCAAATGTATTCGCATCTGCTGGGTTACTCATGACTCCAACAATGACACTTGAACCAGAGCCATAGCCCCAGAATTTTACACGTGTTGTGGTAATTGGAGCAGTAGTTTGCTTTGGAGATATAAGGACAACATCTGATGCTTGATCTGTTGAATTATATAAATAACAAGAATTAGGACTAGATTTGAAATTTGAAGTAGATGTCGCCACACTTGGGCCACTTGTTAATGTAGTGTTTATGAGAGTTCTCCAGCATTCAGGTAAGTTTGGAGTTGATGCTACTCCATCAAAATTTTGAGTTACTGGGAATGAAACCGCATTGCATAATGTAACAAATGATTGGCGCAATGACCATTCTCCTTTATCAGTTGAACTACATGAAGACCTTACAAAATAATAATATTTTGTATTAGTGGTTAAGCTATTTAATGTAAATGGATTAGAGTTTGCAGGCACGATAACTCCTCCTGATCCGGGAAGAAATACGGATGACGTATCATATGCAATATCCCATGATGTTGCGGTACCCGTTTCTACCCAGCTGAGTGTAGCAGTATTTTCAGTAACAGAAGTAGTTGTAAAGGTATTTCCTAGCTCAAGGCAAGTAGGAATATTCTCAACAATAACACTATCTACATACAAGTAATATCCGTCTAACCCTCCTGAGGGTACGTGAATTGCAATATATACAGTGCCCGTGTATGCAGATAAGTTTATTGGTGTAATTTGAGTCATTGTAGTATTACTTACGGTTGTTAAAGGTTTTAAAACCGTTGTGAAACTTGATGCACTTGTATCTGTTGTAGATAATACTACCCGGTAATCATTAGGTTCTGCTGAGCTACGTGCTTTAATTGAAAATTTCAATCGTTGATTTCCATTAAGGTTTAACGCAGGAAAAATTAAATAGTCATTATTTGCACCACTATTATAATCTGTATATAAACCAGCACTCTTAGATCCACCTACACCATAGCCTGAGTATGTTTGCCAATAATCGCCATCTCCATTTACATTTTTTTGTATCCAGCAAGTTGGAAGGCTTGGAGTTGTAAGATTTTCAAAACTTTCCACCCATGGAAAGGAGGAAATAGGGGCACATACAGTTGCAGCACTAGCTGTTTTGGCAGTAGAGTATAATCCTCCTAAAATGCTCCATGCTCTATAATAATAAGTAGTTCCAGAATTTAATCCAGTATGGGTAGTTAAACCTGATGCAGGACCTATATATAATATAGTACCGCCTCCTGAAATTGTATTCCCAACAGAATAAGTTCCAGAAGGTGCACCAAAGGTGTTTGTTGTATTATAAGCAACAACAATATCACTGTTTGCTGCATTTGCAGTTACCGATAAGTTGATCTGACTTGTGCTTACAGTTGTAGCTGTAAAAGAAGCAGGTAAATCTGGTGCAGTATATGTATTTGCTGTTAATGGATTAGTTGTTAAATATTTTACGTTTACACATGCTTGTGATCTTTGTGAATAAACAAAATAGAAGTACTGAGTAGTTGGTGATAATGATGATTCATTAAATGAGGTGTCTGTCCCAGAATAAACGACAGTTCCATTTCCTAGAGTTGTTCCGGCAGTATATAAAGTTCCATTAACGGGGGGGGTATCATGAATATTCACTGTAGTTCGAACAACCAAGTAGCTATCACTCCCATTGGCAGAATTAAACGTCCCTTTTAGTGAAGTCGAATTTATATTGCTGAATAATAGATTTGTTGGTTGAACCGATGGGGTTGTACAAGGAATGCCAATTGTCCCATTTATCGTTAGCGTTCCAGGGCAAGGACTATCAGGTGTAGGCCATGTGTCAACTACAATGTAATATGTTACACCTGCAGTGAGGCTGATTGTAGTCCCAGATGTAGAGTTTGCTCCTATATAAGATAGTATTTTAGTAGAACCAGAGGATGTTTTAGTTCCAATACAAGTTCCTCCACTTGTAGGGCATCCTTCATATAAGAATATACCAGTCCAAGTTTGACCAGAATAATCAAAAGAGACATTTATATAATCTGATGCAGGAGTCCATGAGTACACAGCTTCATACCCTCCTTTATAATCTGAGTTACCGCAAGATGTAGAATTAGCTGCATTAATATCATCTGTAGTTCCGCACACCAATGAAATGGCATACGGTAGTGTCGGACTTGCCGGAACGATCGTTGCATTTGCACAATCTGTGGCTAAAGCCTTATTCTCTAGAAAGAGAAAACTGACAATGACCGACAATAAAAAAATGTGTATTTTTTTCATTTTTTCATTAATTTAGTTAATAAAATTTTTGTTTATTTTTTTCTTAGCCTTAAATCATTTTAGGGTGGCTTTACTTTTGCTTTCATAGGTCTTTGTTTTTAATTCATGAAAAATTGATATGTGAACTAATTTGTTTGTTATCAATATATTATGATCTACATTTTTTTATCATCAATATTTTCAATATTCATCATCAGTATTTTCAATAATTGATAATTCAGCTTGTCATTCATTGCATCATAATTCTGATAGTGCGCATACATTGTTATTTAGCATGTTAAAAGCATACAAGTTTGATTGCAAAACTTAACCAGATGTTAAATGTTAAATTTGCCTCAAGTGCTTGATAATGAATTTGTAATTGTTCTATTGCCCTTAATATGTTAAATGCATCATAATTGCGGAGTAAAGATATGGTAAAATCTATTTAGAAACGATGTATCATGTTAAAAAAAGTTAAAACATTGAGGCTGTGTCAGGCTTTTTTGTTAATGATATATTTATCAGAATTAGATATTCTCTGATTCACGTTTATTTTATAAATTCCAAAGCGTACTATTAATAGATAAAAACAAATAAAATATAAATAAAAGACAGAAATAAAATATTATAAATAATTTTAACATATTATCGCCTGTTAAATTTGAGTTAATCGATTTAGCTGACAGCAACAGATACAAAAAAATAGAGTTTATTTGCTCACTGAAAACGGGAAAACAAATGATCATTCTTACAATCATCCTATTAACGAAACTGTTCGGGTTAAAACTGTTCAGTAAGGCTTATCTGGTAAAATTTTAGGGGTTATTTTTTTATCTGGATTGCAAGCAGAAAAAATGTCAGTTGTCTATATGATAACTGACTTTTTCTTTTATTATTGATATATAATGAATTACGTATAGTGTGCTTTGTTTTTTGCCCTGTGTATGATCTTTGGTCTGATATTTGTATTTATATATGTAGATAATTAAATATATTGTTATGGAAATTAAATTTGAAGGCGGCAAAAAAGTAAATGCTGTTATAAATGGGAGAGTTTTAAAAACAGATCAACCCTTAAATGCCGGAGGAGAAGGAAGTGCTCCTACTCCTTTTGAGCTTTTTTTGGCCTCAATAGGCACATGTGCAGGGATTTATGTAAAAGGATTCTGCGATCAGCGGGGGATTAATACGGATGAGATTCACATTCAGCAACAAATGGAGTGGGATCCTGTACGCCAGGTTATGGGTAAAATCCATATTGAAATTTCTGTTCCGGCTGATTTTCCTGAAAAGTATGAACCCGCGATGGTGAATGCAGCAAATCTGTGTACCGTAAAGCGACATTTGAAAGAAGATCTGGATATTAAAGTTTTTGCAACTCGCAGAGCTTAAGTTTGTTTTGTAGATAAAAAGGATCTGTCGGAAAAATCATAACCTTAATATATTTTTCCGACAGCCTCTTTTCCATTTTTGTTATTGATTTTCCTTTTCAAAAAATAGCCAAAGATCATCTTTTGGTACGGGAGCTATTATTTCCAATAGGTCATCTTTTATAGGGTGTTTGAATTTTAATTTTCGTGCATGAAGTGAAATAGACCCATCCGGATTACTTCGTTCTGCACCATATTTTAAATCACCTTTTATTATACAGCCAATTTCTGCAAGTTGGACTCTGATTTGATGATGACGACCGGTATGTAATTCAACTTCAATTAAATTATATTTATCAGATGAAGAAAGATATCTGTAACTGAGTTCTGCTTTCAGAGCGTCTTTCTCGGGTTTTTGAAATGCGAATGATTTATTCAGCTTTTCATTTTTTCGCAAATAATGGATAAGAGTATCTTCTTCTTTAGGAGGCCTGTTTTTACTGATAGCCCAATAGGTTTTATAGAACTCACGGTCGTGAATCATTTTGTTTACTCGCGAAAGGGCTTTGCTGGTTTTGGCGAATACAATCACCCCACTCACAGGTCTGTCGAGTCGATGAGGAATTCCCAGAAAAACGTCACCCGGCTTGCCATATCTCTTTTTTAAATACGCTTTTACGAGATCACATAAAGGAGTATCTCCGGTTTTATCACCCTGAACTATTTGAGAAGCTTTTTTATTGAGGATAATCAGGTGGTTATCCTCAAATAAAATTTGAGATGTAATTTGCTGAAATTCAGATTCTGATATTAGAGGATTTGCCATGAGACAGTTCTGGTATTATTTTAGTATTGCTCGTTTTCATTTGGGAAGTCTTTTGATTTAACATCCCCTATATATTCTTTAACTGCTAAACTTATTTCATGAGACAGATTATGATAACGTCTTAAAAAGCGAGGTGAAAATTGAGTAGTGATACCCAGCATATCATGCAAAACGAGTACCTGTCCGTCAACATTTCCACCTGCACCAATTCCAATTATTGGAATTTTAAGCTCACTTGTTACCTGAGCTGCCAATTTGGCAGGAATTTTTTCCAGAACGATAGCAAAGCAACCTGTTTTTTCCAAAATGTGAGCATCTTCAATTAGTCGTTGAGCTTCATCATCTTCTGTAGCGCGAACAGTGTATGTTCCAAATTTATTAATTGATTGAGGTGTAAGACCGAGATGACCCATTACCGGAATTCCGGCTGAAAGAATTCGGTCAATTGATTCTGTTATTTCTCTACCACCTTCTAGTTTTACAGCATCAGCTCCGGTTTCTTTCATGATGCGGATAGCAGAGTTTAATGCTTCTTTGGAGTTTCCCTGATAAGTGCCAAATGGCAGGTCAACAATAACCAATGCTCTGCTTACAGCTCTTACAACGGAAGCTCCATGATAAATCATTTCATTTAAAGTAATAGGAATCGTAGTTCTGTGACCTGCCATAACGTTTGATGCGGAATCACCAACCAAAATTGCGTCAATGTCTACTCTGTCGAGAATTCGAGCCATCGAAAAATCATACGCTGTAAGCATAGCAATTTTTTCACCTTTTTGCTTCATTTCCTGAAGAACATGGGTGGTAACTTTCGATATTTTTGTGGGTAATGCTGCCATTTTTGAATGTTTAAAATGAATCGGCAAAACTACGAAGGTTTTGTTATAGTGGTGTTAATGGTGAAAAATTATTCATCTGCTTCATTTTCAATTACACGCTTTTTTTAATTTTGCCGTTTAATCAAACACATATCTGTTTATTTCAATTCATATCCGATTGATCTGTTTTTTGTTATCGAATTGAAATGCGGGTTATAATAATACCATGATTGCTTTATGAAAAAAACAATGTTTAAAAGATTCAGACTGGCTTTTGTCTCGATGCTTATTCTGCCTTTCATTTTTTCTTGCAGTACAGAATTTGATCCCAATGCTGATTGGAAAGATATTACAGTTGTTTACGGGTTGCTAAATCAGAATGACAGCATCACTTACATTAAAATTAATAAAGCGTTTTTAGGTCCCGGAAATGCTCTCGAATTTGCCAAAGTAGAAGATTCTAGTTCCTATTTCGGGAATCTGGATGTGAAACTGGTTGAGTATCTCGGTGGAAACACTACAGGAAAAATACTCTACTTAGATACGACAACCATCTTTAACAAAGAATCAGGGCTATTTTATAATCCAAAACAGGTGATCTGGAAGTGCGTATCTAAAAACCAGTTCAATGAAGATGCAGTTTATAAGCTCGAAATCCGAAATAAAAAGACAGGAAAAATAATCACTGCAGAATCTCCTGTTATAGGGAATTTCGATATTACGAAGCCTAGTGTTAATGCTACATCTTGGGGTTTTTACAATACAGCACCATCGGCAATTGAATGGTATTCAGCTGAAAATGGGAAACGATATCAATTATCGATTATTTTTAATTACACGGAGGTATCAAGCGGAGATACAACTCGTAAAAAAGTTACCTGGATTTTTCCTGCTCAAAAATCGCAAACTACTGTTGGCGGAGTTTTAATGAAAGACAGTTATAAAGGGGAAGAGTTTTACAGGACTTTGGCATCATCAATCCCGTACAAAGAAAACGTTAAACGATTTGCCGGCAAGGTTGAATTTGTAATTGCAGTAGCAGGGGAAGAACTAAATAATTACATTGATGTAACAGCTCCTTCCGGAGGCATTGTTCAGGAACGCCCGGAATACAGTAATATAAATAATGGAATCGGAATTTTTTCATGCCGTTATGATAATTCCATCAAACAAAAGAGAATAGTAGAGTTAAATAGCCGTTCACTGGATACCCTGATCTACGGCCAGTTTACAAAAGATCTTGGATTTAAATAGAAGCAAGTATAAAGGCTTTATGCGTTTAAAATTCCGGAGTGATTTAACTCGGAAAAAGTTTGTATATTTGCACCCTCGAAAAAATATCTAATTATTATAAAAACCAATTAATTAGCCTTTTCAATGAATATTACAAAAGAACAAACAGGCGAATTAACCGCTCAAATTAAGGTTGAATTAATCGAGAGCGATTACAGGGAAAAAGTTGACAAAACGCTTAAAGATCTTCAGCGCAAAGCCAATATTCCCGGGTTTCGTCCTGGACATATCCCAATGGGCTTAGTTAAAAAGATGTATGGAAAATCAGCTTTAGCTGATGAGGTAAACAAGTTGTTATCTGATTCTCTGTACAATTATCTTCGTGAAAATAAAATCAATATTTTAGGAGAAGCTCTTCCGAATGGCGAAAAAACAAAAGATATTGACTGGGAAACTCAAAAAGAATTCGAATTCTTTTTTGACCTTGGTATAGCTCCTGAATTTGAACTGAATCTGGCTAATTACAAAGCAAGTTATTTTGATATTCAAACCTCAGACGAACAGGTTGAGGAATATCTGATGTCGATGCGTAAACGATACGGGAAAGTATCTAATCCGGAAACTGTTGAGTCGGAAGACATGATTTATGGTCATGTTGAAGAACTTGATGAAAATAAAGAATTAAAAGAGGGCGGTATTTCAGCTCAGGCATCTTTGATTCTCACTTCTGTAAAGGATAAAGATGTTCTCGATCTGTTTGTTGGCGCTAAAAAAGACGACGAAGTTGTTTTCAATATTGCAAAAGCATTTGATTCAAGTCTTGAAATTTCTAAATTACTGAAAATCAAAGAAGAAGTAGCAAAAGAACTTACTTCTGATTTTCGTTTTGCGATCGAAGGCATTTCACGTATGGAAGCTGCAGAACTGAATGAAGAGTTTTATACAAAAGTATTCCCCGGCGTTGAAATTACTTCAGAAGCAGAAGCAAGAGAAAAGCTCAGAGCAATGAATGAAGAATCGTTGAAACCACAAGGTGACCGTTTTTTCTTCAATGAAGCTGTAACTACTTTAATTAAAGAAACGAGCCTTAATCTTCCGGATGAATTTCTGAAACGTTGGTTAACCTATACCAACACAGAAGGGAAAACTCAGGAAATTATTGAATCAGAATACGAAAAAGTAAGAGATTCTATCAAATGGCAGTTAATAGAACAAAATATTCTACTATCAAATAACCTGACGGTTAGTATGGATGAAGTACGCGATTACATCCGTAACTTCGTTGTAACACAATATTTTGGATTTATGCAGAATGAAGAATCGAACAATCACATTGAAATGATTGTTGATTCAATCCTGAAGAATCAGGAAGAAGTAAAACGCATTTACGAAACTCTGCTCGATCAAAAGGTAATTGAGCAATTAAAAGCTCAAATGAACCTTGATCGTAAAACCGTTAGCTTCGATGAATTCGTTCAGATAGCTAAAGAAAAACACGAACAAGAACACAATCATGAATAACGAATTTCGCAAATATGCTGTAAAGCATTTGGGGATCAATAGCCTCACTTTAGATAGATACAACGCTGTTACAAGTGGTTATATTTCTCCAACGATCATCGAAGAACGTCAGCTTAATGTAGCTTCCATGGACGTTTTTTCGCGTTTGATGATGGACAGGATCATTTTTTTGGGAGTTCCCGTTGATGATACTGTTGCTAACATTATTCAGGCTCAGCTTTTATTTCTCGAATCAGTGGATGCATCCAAAGATATTCAGATTTACCTGAATACTCCGGGTGGCTCTGTGTATGCAGGCCTGGGAATTTACGATACCATGCAATACATTGCACCGGATGTTGCTACAATTTGCACCGGAATGGCTGCTTCTATGGGCGCTGTATTGCTTTGTGCAGGTACAACTGGCAAACGTTCGGCTCTGAAACATTCTCGCATCCTGATTCACCAGCCCATGGGCGGAGCTGAAGGTCAGGCTTCTGATATCGAAATTACAGCCCGCGAAATCCAAAAACTCAAAAAAGAGTTGTATGATATCATTGCGCATCATTCTGGACAAACTTATGAAAAAATCTGGGCAGATGCCGATCGTGATTACTGGATGACCTCTCAGGAAGCCAAAGATTACGGAATGATTGACGAAATTTTGCAACGGACGAAATAATCCGTTTGTACATAAAATCGAAAGGGTTGCTTCCGGAAAATATCTTTCTGATGCAACCCTTTTAAATTAAAACCCATAAATTTAACAAAGGTAGAAGTACATAAAATGGCAAAAGAAAAGGAAAAGTGTGCTTTTTGCGGCAGAGAAAAAAAACTGACAAATATGCTTATTGCTGGTTTGGAGGCAAGTATATGTGATCAGTGTGTGGTTCAGGCAAAATCTATTCTCGATGAAGAGATGAACTTGCGTCAGGCCGGACCCATGAAAAATATGCCAGAACTTACACCTAGAGAAATTAAAAACCATCTTGATCAATACGTAATTGGTCAGAACCAGGCAAAGAAAGTACTTTCTGTTGCTGTTTATAATCACTATAAACGGATCAATCGTCTTGCAAGTAAACGCACTGAAGATGATGATGTGGAAATAGAAAAATCAAATATTCTCCTTGTTGGAGAAACCGGAACAGGAAAAACATTACTGGCCAAAACCATCGCGAAAATGCTTCACGTTCCATTCTGTATTGCTGATGCAACAGTACTTACGGAAGCCGGTTATGTGGGTGAAGATGTGGAAACAATCTTAACTCGTTTGCTCCAGGCTGCTGATTATAATGTGGCCATGGCCGAAAGAGGAATTGTGTTTATTGATGAAATTGATAAAATTGCCCGCAAGAGCGATAATCCGTCCATCACACGTGATGTGTCCGGAGAAGGTGTTCAGCAGGCGTTGCTGAAGCTTCTCGAAGGCGCACTGGTTAACGTTCCGCCTCAGGGAGGACGTAAACATCCTGAACAGAAAATGATTACTATCAATACCCAGAATATTCTTTTTATTGCTGGTGGTGCGTTTGATGGTATTGAAAAGAAAATCGGATCCAGAATGAATACCAACATGATTGGATACAGTAAAGATCCTGAACGAGATCAGATTGATAAGTCAAATTTGCTACAATATATTGCACCTCAGGATGTGAAGAGCTTTGGAATGATTCCAGAAATTGTAGGTCGTTTTCCTGTCCTTGCTCACTTGTGTCCGTTAGATCCGGATGCTTTACGTCAAATTCTAACTGAACCCAAAAATGCTTTGGTTAAACAATATGTCAAGCTTTTCGAACTGGATGATATTTCGTTAAGCTTTGAAAATGAAGCATTGGATTTTATTGTTGAGAAAGCTGTTGAATTTCGATTAGGTGCGCGTGGGTTAAGGTCTATTTTAGAGGCAATTATGACCGATGCAATGTTTGAAGCTCCATCAGATAAATCTATTAAAAAATTAGTGATTACCCGCAAATTTGCGATGGATCAAATTTCGAAATCAAACATCAATCAATTAAAAGCAGCATAACATATTCAACTTTTTCACTTCAATGTTGTTTAAATTTTGAATGGTACTTGAAATTATGTTGATAAGAAGAAAAAGCAGTAAAGGATAACAAACTATACTGCTTTTTCGTTTTTAACGAATAACTGTTGTGATTTTTCGTTTTTAGTATTTATGAAAAAGCTTGGATATATCATCGGTTTGATACTTTTGTTTTCTGCTGCTTTGCATGCTCAGGAAATAAAGGGTCATGTAGCTGCTGCAAAGATTATTGACGGAGATACCGTTCCTTACTACAATCTGTCTGAAATACAAATTGTTGCTCCTAAGTTCTTAGATGCTGAACGAAACAAAAAGCAATGGGAAAAGCTGATCCGTAATGTTAAAAAGGTTTACCCGTATGCCAAAGCAGCAGGGTTTAAGCTCAAACAGTACAATGATGCTCTGGCTAAAATGCCTACCGAAAAGGAGCGTAAGGCTTTTTTGAAAAAAGCAGAAAAAGAAATCAAAGAGCAATTTGGTAAAGAACTTGAGAAATTGACGTTTACTCAAGGGAAAATTCTTATTAAATTAATTGATAGAGAAACGGGTAATACCTCTTACTCCCTTGTAAAAGAACTAAGAGGCTCGTTTACTGCATTTGTTTATCAGGCTTTTGCTCGTTTGTTTGGGTACAATCTGAAAGCTAAATATGATCCGGAAGGAGATGATAAACCGATAGAAGTTGTGGTTAAATTAATTGAAGCAGGGCAGATATGAAAAATTCAGTCAGAGCGTATGTTCTTATTTTAATATGTGTTTTGATGTGCAGCCCAATTCTTTTTGCCCAAAAGAAATTTGCAACAATTAAAGCAACTGTTACAGATATGAATAATAAGCCACGCTCTGGCGATAGAATAGAGTTCGTTTCTGTGAAAACTAAATCTATTCATTTGGGAATCAGTGATGTTAATGGTGGTTTTGAAATTCAGCTTCAGGTTGGTGATACATTTGAAATCAAGATAAAGGGGATAGGAACTGATCAGGATTACTACACCTTGCCTATCACCACAACTGGCACTTATGATCTGTCTATTCAATATGAACCTCCGAAAATCTATACTCTGGGAAATGTATATTTTGATACCGGAAAATCAACCTTAAAACCAGAATCATTTACCGAACTTAATGAACTTGTTGAAGTAATGCGGCTGAAAACCAAAATGGTTGTTGAAATTGCCGGACATACTGACGATATAGGAGATGATACAGATAATTTAAAATTATCTCAAGGCAGAGCCGATTCAGTTAAAAAATATCTGATTTCAAGAGGAATATCTCCGTCAAGAATCATTGCTAAAGGATATGGCGACACACAAGCTGTTGTTTTAAATGATTCGGATGAAAACCGACAGAAAAACAGAAGGACGGAAGTAAGAATCATTAAAGAATAAACGCCCCAAGCTGACATATTTATGTCAGTTGAAGAAAATATGCGACAAAATGTCATGGTTTTCTGTTGTGACTTGAATAAATGACATAGAATAGAACGGAATTCTATGTCATTTTCTTTTTGGCATAAGGCTTGTAAAGAGTTTTTCGCTCCGGATTTATACAATTGAGCAGAGCGGAAAAAGAAGAAATCAACAGAATTATATATTTTCAACTATGGGAAAAATTATAGGTATCGACTTGGGTACAACAAATTCATGCGTTTCAGTATTGGAAGGAAACGAACCTGTTGTAATACCAAACAGTGAAGGAAGAAGAACCACTCCCTCTATTGTTGCTTTTACAGAAAATGGCGAACGAAAAGTTGGTGATCCGGCTAAACGTCAGGCTATTACAAATCCACAAAAGACCATCTCTTCAATAAAACGTTTTATGGGAGAATCTTTTGACAGAGTAACGAAAGAAACCGGACGCGTTCCATACGAAGTGGTAAAAGGTGAAAATAATACTCCTCGTGTAAAAATAGACGATCGTCTTTATACACCTCAGGAAATCTCTGCAATGATTCTTCAAAAAATGAAGAAAACTGCCGAAGATTATTTGGGTCAGGAAGTTACCGAAGCGGTAATTACCGTTCCTGCTTACTTTAACGACTCTCAGCGTCAGGCCACTAAAGAAGCCGGAGAAATTGCGGGTTTAAAAGTGCGCCGTATTATTAATGAGCCTACTGCTGCAGCGTTGGCATATGGTTTGGATAAGAAAAATCTGGATATCAAAGTAGCAGTATATGACTTAGGTGGCGGTACTTTCGATATTTCTATTCTTGAACTTGGCGATGGCGTTTTCGAAGTTAAATCAACCAATGGTGATACTCATTTGGGTGGCGATGACTTTGATCAACGAATTATTGACTGGCTTGCAGAAGAATTTTTACATGAAGAAGGAATTGACCTTCGTAAAGACCCAATGGCTCTCCAACGTTTAAAAGAGGCCGGTGAAAAAGCCAAAATTGAACTTTCAAGCTCAACATCTACCGAAATAAATCTGCCATACATCATGCCGGTAAACGGAATTCCGAAACATCTCGTGAAAACTCTTACCCGTGCCAAATTTGAGCAACTTATTGATGATCTTGTAAAGGCTACCATTGAACCTTGTCGCAAAGCATTGGCTGATGCAAATCTGAAACCAATTGACATTAACGAAGTTATATTAGTTGGAGGTTCAACCCGTGTGCCGATTATTCAAAAAGTTGTTGAAGACTTCTTTGGTAAAACTCCTTCAAAAGGAGTGAACCCTGATGAAGTGGTAGCAATTGGTGCCGGAATTCAGGGTGGTGTTTTAACGGGTGAAGTAAAAGACGTTCTCTTACTTGATGTAACTCCACTTTCATTAGGAATTGAAACCTTGGGTGGTGTCATGACTAAACTCATCGAATCAAATACCACAATTCCTACACGTAAGGCCGAAACTTTCTCAACAGCTGCTGATAATCAAACATCTGTAGAAATACATATTCTTCAGGGTGAACGCCCAATGGCAACCCAAAACAAGACGATTGGCCGGTTTCACTTAGATGGTATTCCACCTGCTCCACGCGGAATTCCTCAAATTGAGGTGTCTTTTGATATTGATGCAAACGGAATTCTTCATGTATCTGCAAAAGATAAAGCAACTGGAAAATCACAACAAATCCGCATTGAAGCTTCAAGTGGTTTAACCGACGAAGAAATCAAAAAAATGAAAGCAGAAGCTGATGCAAATGCCGATGCTGACAAAAAAGCGCGTGAAGAGGTTGAAAAAATAAATGCAGCAGACAGCATGATCTTCCAAACGGAAAAACAGTTGAAAGAGTACGGTGATAAAATCCCTGCTGACAAAAAAACACCAATTGAAACCGCATTAAACGAACTGAAAGAAGCTCACAAAAATCGAAACTTAGCTGCAATAGATACTGCAATGAATAACATGAATACTGCATGGTCAGCAGCCAGCGAAGAAATGTATAAAGCTACTCAGGATCAACAAGCTCAGCAACAGGCAAACCCTGATGAACATCAACAAGCGAACTCTTCAAAATCAGATGAAGTAACCGATGTTGACTTTGAAGAAGTGAAATAACATTATCTTAATGTTTAAAATAAATGATGCTGTTACATTTGTAGCAGCATTTTTTTTTAAGTTTACATCTAAATTTGTTTATAATAACCAAATTGTATGTAACTTTGCTAGTTCAACCCTTAAAAAATACGATGTTTAAAATATTTAATTAACTTAAAATCATTTCATTATGAAAAGAAAACTATCGTTTGTTTTTATGTTGACATTGTTCTTAATTTCAGGAACAATGCTCAATGCTCAGACATTAGTAAATGAGCACTTTGACTATCCTGTTGGAGACTCAATTACAGCCCACGGATGGATTGGCCATAGTGGATTTGGAACAAATACACTAACAGTGAGTACGGGAAATCTTTCTTATACAGGTTATCCTGTTGCTTCTGGAAATAGTGTTTACATGAAAAATAGTGGTCATGATGCTCACAAAGATTTTACTTTTCAAACTTCAGGCAGTGTATATGCAGCTGCTATTATTAAAGTAGATTCTTCTAAAACTACCGGAGATTATTTCATGCACTTCATGAAGCCTAATAATACTACTATTTTAGTAGGTCGGGTATTCATCAAAAGAGATGCAACATTAACAAATAAATTTGCCTTTGGAATATCAAAAAACTCTGCAATTGCAAGCGCTGCATTAACCTCATACAATTACAATGTAAATACTGAATATCTTGTTGTTTTAAAATATAATTTAAAACCAGGAACAGCAAATGATAGTGTATCACTGTTTATCAATCCGGCAATTTCAACAGAAGGAGCTCCAACTTTAGTTGCGACAGATATGTCTGCTTCTGAAATAGATACAATTGCCTCAATATCAATAAGACAAGGGAATTCAGCAAATGCAGCATCTCTTCGAATTGACGAAATACGTGTAGCAACTAACTGGAATGATGTTATTGGTTATGGAGCTGTTGTTGCAATGCCTACAATTTCAACTGGCTCTAATTCAGGTATTACCCAAACAACTGCTACTCTTGAAGGAAATGTTACTGCTGATGGTGGTGCTCTTGTTACTGCCCGTGGTTTCTGTTGGGGAGTCACTGTTGATCCAGCTCTTACGGACAGTGTAACTACTGTAACCGGAACTATTGGGGCATTTTCTGCCATCTTAAATAACTTAACAGCCGGAACGACGTACCATTATCGTGCATATGCTACTAATTCAGCTGGAACTTCTTATGGTGCTGATTCAATGTTTACTACTGCAAATGCGAATGTTGCACCCGTCGTAACTACCGGAACAGTATCAAATATTACTACAACTACAGCAACCGTTGGAGGAGAAGTTACTGCTGATGGTGGTGCTACTGTAACTGCTCGTGGTATTTGCTGGTCAACATCAGCTAATCCAACAATTACGGACAACCATTCATCAGAAACCGGTACAATTGGAACGTTCACGAGCGATCTTTCAGGATTAACTCCAGCAACGATGTATCACGTGAGAGCTTATGCAACTAACTCAGTTGAAACTTCTTATGGCGATGATGTTGCTTTTACAACAGCCACTCCAATTCCAACCTATACTATTGCTCAAGTTAAAGGTGTTAATGCTAATGGCATCGCAGACTCATTAAACGTAAAATGCAAACTCGAAGGCGTTGTACACGGAATTAACTTTACTGCAACAGGTTATTCATTCTATATCATTGATGGTAATGCTGGTATTAATGTGTACAGGCAAGGTACAGCATTTAGCTACCAAGTTACAGAAGGTGATCGAATCCGTGCTATCGGTAAAATTACACAATACAATGGTTTAACGGAAATTGCTGTTGATTCTATTACTTTTATTTCAGCTGGAAATCAATTAAATACTCCTACTGTAGTAACTACTCTGACAGAAGCAAATGAATCTCAACTGGTTCGTATGGATAATCTGGTATTGGTTAATCCTGCAACCTGGCCTGTAACAGCATCATCTTCCGCTTTGAATGTAAAAGCATTATATGGTACTGATACCATTGTTATCAGAATTCATAACTTAACAACTTTAAACGGCTCACCTGCTCCAAATCAGGCATTCTCCATTGTTGGCTTATGCACTCAGTTTGATTCATCAAATCCATATACCAGCGGATATCAGATTATGCCACGTTATTTAGCTGACCGTATTGGTGGTATTGGTATTAATGAAAATACTTTGGCATCAGTAAAAATTTATCCAAATCCGGCAACTGATTTTGTTACAGTAGAAAATGCGATGAATTCAACCATTAAAGTTTTCTCGACTGTTGGCGAATTAATCTGGAGCGGTAAGGCAAACAATGCTAAAACTTCAATCTCTACACAAAACTGGACAAAAGGAATTTATTTTATCCAGTTGATAAATGGCGAAACTATTACGAAAACAACCAAATTTGTAGTAAAATAATCCTTGGATTATCAGATAAGATAAAAGGCTTCCCGGAATTTTCCGGGAAGCCTTTTTCTTTATTGTTTTTTATTTTGTCACGAAATATGTTCAGATTGCCGGTAAATACTCTAATGTAGTATGTTTTTATTGATCAAGCCTGTTCCTTTAGTTATATTTGATTCGAAATAATGATCTGCGAACTAAATAACGAATCGGAATTATGTAATATTCACAATTTGTTTTTTGAATGATGACAACGTGATTTATAAGTGATAAGATGACAATAATTTGTTTGCAGATTCAATCTTTTTGTTAAATTTGCACCCTTTCTAAACCGTATTAGCATATAATTTTAGTTTTATGAAAAAAATCCTGCCCATTTTATTTATTGCATTTATTATTGCTATTTGCAGTTGTAAAAATGAGAGTGAAGACCAGTTAGCTGCAGTACCCTGTGATTCGGGTACCGTTACTTATTCACAACAGATAAAAACTCTATTTGATGGTAAATGTATTTCTTGCCATTCAGGAGGAGCAAATGTTTGTGAGCTGAATTCCTATGCTAATGCAAAACAGTATGTAGATCAGTTTGGTGAACTACTCTACAATATGGTTGCAAATAACACGCATCAGGGAGTAAATCTTACTCCTTGTGAAAAGGCACAGTTACAAAAGTGGGTCGTAAATCCAATTCAATAGTAATCAGATGATCATGAAATACACAAAGGTACTTATAAGTGCAGCTTTAATACTTGCTGGATTTATGCTTAAGGCGCAGGATACAGAACAGGTTGAAACACAGCTTCCCGAATATGCTGAGCAAACGTTTTCATCTACACGGATGTATAGTTCTCACACGATAGAAACTATGTATCAGGGTGAAATGAGCTTTATTCTGGGGCACCGAATGGGCAAACTTAATCAGGGAGCTGAAAATTTATGGGGATTTTACTCAGCATCTACCCGATTGGGACTAGATTTTGGAGTGAAAGACTGGGCTACAGTTGGCGCAGGAATTCATACGATTAATAAAATTTTCGATGGTTTTGCAAAATTCAGACTTATTCGTCAGTGTTCCGGGATAAAAGAATTTCCGGTTACTATCACGTATTATACCAGTGCTGAAATACGGTCAAACAAGCTGGATATTGCAGAAAGTGAAGTGAATTTCAGTCGCAGATTATCCTTTACACATCAATTGTTGATCGCCCGAAAATTCAATGATAATCTCAGCCTACAGCTTATGCCTACTTTGGTTCATCGAAACCTTGTTAAAACATCAGGTGATAAAAACAATGTATTTTCAATTGGAGCGATGGGTCGTTACAAAATCAGTCGTCGGGTAGCTGTAATTGCAGAATACTTTTATGTATTCCCAGATCAGATTAAACTTACCGAATCGGGACGGGAGCATCAAAATCCATTTGCTTTAGGAATAGAAATATTCACAGGTCGTCGTCACGCATTCCAGATATGTCTGGCAAATGTTCAGGCAATGAATGATAGAAATTATCTTACTGAAAATAGCGAGAAATTCAGCAAAGATGGCATGAATATTGGATTTAATATTTCAACAGTGTTCACTCTCTTCCAAAAGAAGGATTAAATAAATTAATAAATTATGAAAAAAGGAATTTTTACCGTATTTGCAATGTCTGCAATTACAATAGCAACTCTTGGTTTTATGCCACCTTCAACAGAAAATACACCTCCGGGAAACACAGGTTCCCCTGCTGATGGAAAAGATTGTTCAAGTTGTCATCGTGGAAAAGTGAAGTCGATCGACAACATTATTACTTCAAACGGAGGAAACGAATATGAAGCAGGCAAGACTTATACCATCACATTGAATCTTAAAGGAGACAAACAATCTAAAAAATATGGATTTCAGGTTTCTCCTCAAAACGAAAAAGGCAAGCAACTTGGAAAATTTGTGGTAACAAATGCCAAAGAAACAAAGCTTGCAGGTAATGGAAAATATATAAACCAAACTGCTGCTGGAACAGTTGGCTCTAACGGTGTAAAAAGCTGGAACTTTGAGTGGGTAGCTCCTGCAAAAGGCTCTGGTGATGCAACAATCTATGGCTCTTTTTATGTAAGTGGTTCACAATCGATTGTTTACACTTCTAAATTGGTTTTGAAAGAAAAGAAATAGATCATATTAATACCAATAATCCAATATGAAAAAATTATCATTACTTATAGTTTTGTTTCTATTTGTCGTTGTTGCAAATTCACAAACAAAAGGAACATTGACATTCACTGTAACAACAGCGGCTACCGGAGGATACAGCCCTAAACATCTCTTAGCTATTTGGATAGAAAAAGCAGATGGAACGTTTATCAAAACGAAACTTAAAAAAGGGAATAATTACACTCAATATCTAAACGTTTGGAAAACCAAATCAAACAATAGCGTTACAGATGCTACTACTGGAGCAACTATATCCAGTCATCAGACACCCGAAACAATAACATGGAATGGTACTGATGTTAATGGAAATCTTGTACCTGACGGAGATTATAAACTATGGATTCAGATGGCATATAGCAATGTAAATGGACCAACTTACAGTATTTCATTTACGAAAGGAACAAGTAGTGCAAATCCAACTATTCCGGATCAAACAAACTTTAAAACCATGTCATTAAGCTGGGTTCCCGATTTCACTGGTATTAACGATGAAGTAGCTTCTGATTTTTCATTTAATGTAACCCCAAATCCGATTTCAGGTGATGCAAAAATTCTGTTCACACTGAGTGGAAAGACTAGTGTTGTTGCAGAAATGTTTGATTTGTCAGGTAAAAAAGTAAAAGTAATCTTCAACGGTTCGATGAACGCAGGAGAAAACACTTTGTCATTAAATACTGTTGATTCTAATTCAGCACGTATTCCCAAAGGGATTTATCTGATCACTTTAACCATTAATGATAAAAAATATTCTCAAAAAGTGCTAATCAACCGTTAATTCTATACTTTTGCAAAAAAACAAATCAAAATGAAAAAGTTAATTCCCGTTTTAGTTGCACTGTTTGTGCTTGTTGGTACATCTGTTAGTTATGCTCAGTCTCCAGCGAAAGCTGCCACTCTCACAGAATTCAAGGTTAAAGTAACATTCCATTGTGCAAATGGTAAAGCATTAATTGAAAAAGAATTGATTAAAACTGATGGTATTAAAAAAGTTTCTGCTGACCTTGAAACGAAAGTTGTAACAGTATCTTACGATAGCAACAAAACTAATCGTGAAAAAATTATTGAAGCGATTGAGAAAATAGGTTACTATACTGAATTTACGCCAAAAGATAAAAAGATTGAAAAAGCATGTTCTCATGGTGAACAACACTAATAATTGATGAATGCTAAAAAAGGCAGGCAATTTTGTCTGCCTTTTTTGTTTAAATTAGGTTGGTTTTGAAGCAAATTATCTACCTTTGACGTCAATTTATTAAACACTCATTCGTTTATATATACCGTATCATTCATGAAAATTTTAGTATTAAACTGTGGGAGCTCATCAATTAAGTATCAATTAATTGATATGGCTAACAATGCTGATGTATTAGCAAAAGGTTTGGTTGAGCGTATTGGTCTCGAAGATGCAGAATTAACGCATCAACCCAAGAATAAGGATAAATTTAAATTAGTACAATCAATTCCAGATCATCAGGTTGGTATTAATCTGATTTTGAAATCATTGGTTGATCCTGTACATGGAGTAATTAAAGATGTAAATGAAATTTCAGCAGTTGGACATCGCGTTGCTCATGGTGGCGAAAACTTCAAAACCAGCGTTTTGGTAACTGATTCTGTGAAAAAAGATATTGAAAAATGTATCGAACTGGCACCTTTACACAATCCTGCAAACCTGAAAGGAATAACATCTATTGAGGCAATTATGCCGAATATTCCTCAATGTGCTGCATTTGATACCTCATTCCACCAATCAATGCCCAAACATGCATATTTATACGCTATTCCTTATGAATATTACGATAAATACAGAGTACGTCGTTATGGATTTCACGGAACTAGTCATAAATATGTAGCCCAAAAAGCGTGCGACATTTTAGGTGCTGACATTGAAAAAATGAAAATCATCACTTGCCATTTAGGAAACGGAGCTTCTGTTGCTGCTATTAAAAATGGCGAATCGATTGATACTTCAATGGGCTTTACTCCGGTAGAAGGGCTTGTAATGGGTACTCGTTGTGGCGATGTGGATCTTGGAATTACATTGTTCCTTGCCGAAAAAGAAGGCTTAAGCATTCAACAAACCAATGATCTTTTTAATAAGAAAAGTGGTTTGGTAGGTGTTTCTGGTGTTTCTTTCGATATGCGTGACATAGAAAAAGCTGAAGCAGAAGGGAATGAAAGAGCTGCTGTTGCATTAAAAATGTTTGACTACAGAGTTAAAAAATATATAGGTGCTTATGCTGCTGCAATGGGTGGGGTCGATTTAATCATCTTCACCGGTGGTATTGGCGAAAATGCTTGTAATGTTCGTAAAGGTGTTTGTGAAGGATTGGAATTTTTAGGCGTTGACTTTGATGCTGAAAAGAACAAAGGATTACGCGGAGTGGATGCAGTTCTTACCAAAGATAATTCAAAAACAAAAGTTATGGTTGTGACTACAAATGAGGAACTTGTAATAGCAACAGATACTTACAATATTGTTTGCTGTTAATACGCAATAAATAACATTTTAAGCCTCCGTTTACTTTACGGGGGCTTTTTAGTTTTATCGAAATAGCATTATCTTTATGCGATCAAATATGAAGAAAAGTGGCCAAAACTCAAACATTATACTTTTGTCAGAATTGTGGAGCACAGTCAGTTAAATGGATGGGTAGATGCTCTTCCTGTGGCGAATGGAATTCACTTGTTGAGGAAGTTGTTCAAAAAGAATCATCCAAAAAAGGAACAGCATCAACATTCAAGAGTGAACATAATAAACCAATGAAGCTGGTAGATATTCCGGCAGAAGATGAAGCGAACCGCATTAATACAGGGAATCAGGAATTAAACAGAGTATTGGGAGGCGGTTTAGTAGCCGGCTCTGTAGTACTTGTTGGAGGTGAGCCTGGAATAGGTAAATCCACGTTGCTCCTGCAGTTTGCGTTACAATTAAAACACAAGAAACTTTTGTACATAAGCGGGGAGGAGAGCGCCCGCCAGATTTCCATGCGTGCAGAGCGTACCGGAAGTCCTAATGATAATTGCTATATTCTTACTGAAACTAAAACTCAGGATATCTTTCTGCATATTCAAACGTTGCAACCTGAAATTATTATTGTTGATTCAATACAAACGCTCACTACAGATTTAATTGAATCCTCTGCCGGAAGTATTTCTCAAATAAGAGAATGTGCCGCTGAATTTCAAAAGTTTGCAAAACTTACCAATGTTCCGGTTTTTCTCATTGGGCATATCACAAAAGACGGAGCGATAGCTGGTCCGAAAATACTGGAACACATGGTTGATGTTGTCCTTCAGTTTGAAGGCGACAGAAACTACGGCTATCGCATTCTTCGCTCCGTAAAAAACCGGTTTGGATCAACATCCGAATTGGGCATTTTTGAAATGAGTGACAAAGGTCTTCGCGAAGTGTCTAATCCTTCCGAAATTCTTTTGTCACAACGTGATGATAAATTGAGTGGAACAGCCATTGCATCTACGTTAGAAGGGTTACGACCTATGCTTATTGAAATACAGGCGTTGGTTGGAACTGCTGCTTATGGAACCCCGCAGCGTTCCTCTACAGGATTTGAGCTTAGGCGGCTCGGTATGTTACTTGCTGTACTGGAAAAACGATGTGGATTCAGGCTTGGAAGTAAAGATGTGTTTTTAAATATTGCCGGAGGCATACGTGTAGATGACCCTGCAATTGATCTGGCTGTAATCTGCGCAATTTTGTCATCAAATGAAGATATTGCATTAAGTCCCCATTATTGTTTTGCTGCAGAAGTTGGTCTTACCGGAGAAATTCGTCCGGTTAATCGTATAGAGCAACGTATAGCTGAAGCCGATAAACTTGGATTTGAAAAAATATTCATTTCAAAATACAATGCAAAAGGGATTGATGTAAAGAAATATTCTATTGAAATACAATATATTAAAACAGTTGTAGAGGTTTTTAAACAGCTTTTTTAATTCGATTCTGCTTTTCTCAAATGCAGGTTTATCCCCCTGCTCTTCAAGAATATAATTAATGATAACAAAATTCATTAATCTGATTTATAGCTTATTAAACATAGATTGTTGAAAATCCATTGAAAACTATGCTCTATATTTAGAAAAGAATGTGTAACTTTGCACCCTTGAAAAAATGTGCGGATAGTATATTATGGGAACTCTGAAAGAATTCGTGATATCATTTGCTGGGTTAAGTGAAGGAATCCATAAATATAACTATAAAATTGGCCGTTCATTTTTTGAGGAAGCAGAATCGACTGAAATAGAAGATGGTGATGTTGAAGTTAAATTGGAGCTGGAAAAGCAAACTCGTATGCTTATTTTTAACTTTCAAATTTCCGGAACAATTGTTGTCCCATGCGACAGGTGTTTAGACCCTATGGATGTTGAGATAGAATCAGAAAACAGGCTGATTATTAAATTTGGTGAACGTTGGGATGAAGAGGACGATGAAGTATTAATTATACCCGAACACGAACATAAAATTGACATCAAACAGTTTGTAGCTGAATTTATTGAACTGCAAATTCCTATGCGGAAAGTTCATCCGGAAGATGAAAATGGAGAAAGTAGCTGTAATCCTGAAATTCTGAAAAAGTTAAAAGAACATCAGGCAACAGAAATAGATCCACGCTGGGAAGCGTTAAAGAATTTGAAGATCAATTAATATAAACCTTTAATACACAAAGCTATGCCAAATCCAAAATGGAGATTTTCGAAATCAAGGACCCGCAAGCGCAGAGCACATGACCATTTAACCGCTCCGCAAACGGCAATTTGCAGCAATTGTGGTACACCTGTACTGAGTCATCATGTTTGCCCTGAATGCGGTTTTTATCGCGGTAAACTTGCTATTGAAAAGAAGACTTCAGCATAATTTAGCTTACATTATTGATGTAAATCAGGGACATAAAATCTGAACAAATTATTTTTGATCGGGTTTTATGTTCTTTTGTATTGAGATTTATTTTTGTAAAACTTAATTTTTGCACATGAAGATCGGTTTGGATGTAATGGGTGGCGATTTTGCTCCTAAAACAACCATTGAAGGCGCAATCAAAGCATTGCAATTTATTCCCAAAGAGGATACTATCGTTTTAATTGGCGATAAATCTATCATTGAAAATGAATTGAAAAATGCAGGAGGCGATATACAATCGTTTGAAATAATTCATACTACCGATGTAATTGATATGGGAGAAAAACCCATAAAAGCTTTCACACAAAAAACTAATTCCAGTATTGCAGTTGGATTTAAAATGCTCAAAGAAGGATTGTTAGATGCCTTTTCAAGTGCAGGAAATTCGGGTGCGATGTTAGTTGGTTCTATGTACAGTGTTAGCACAATTCCGGGTGTGATGCGTCCTTGTACATGTACTGTACTTCCAAAAGAAGATGGTGGCGTTTCTGTTTTAGTTGATATTGGTACTAATCCCGACAGCAAACCAGAGGTTATGTATCAATTTGCTATTTTAGGAAGCCTCTACGCAAAGTACGTTTACCATATTGAAAATCCGAGAATTGGATTATTAAATATTGGTGAAGAAGAGGAAAAAGGGAACCTGCAATGTCAGGCTGCTTTTCACTTAATGAAAGATTCTAAAGATTTTGATTTCCAGGGAAATGTTGAAATCAGAGATCTGTTTAAAAATAAAGTGGATGTATTTGTGTGTGATGGGTTTATCGGAAACATGGTAATCAAGCTTATTGAAACCATGTATCGCCAAATTTATAAACGCAATTTACTGGACGACTATTTTAAACGCATGAACTATGAATTGTACGGAGGAAGTGCAATTCTTGGCGTAAATGCACCTGTGGTAATTGGTCATGGAATTTCCAGCGGATTGGCAATTCAGAATATGTTATTGCTTTCCAGAGAAGTAGCTGCGACCAATCTTACCGAACGTATCAGAGAAGCTATGGTGGCTTATTCACAAGGTAATTTACAAAACGAATCCGAATGTCAAAATTAAGAGCAACAATTACAGGTGTAGGTGGATACCTCCCTGAATATATTCTTACAAATAATGAACTCAGCCAAATGGTTGACACTACCGATGAGTGGATTATGACTCGTATCGGAATCAAAGAGCGTCGTATTATCAAAGGTGAAGGAAAAGGTTCCTCATTTGTAGGAGCAGAAGCAGTAAAACAACTTCTTGAAAAAACAAATACTAAGCCTGAAGAAGTAGATTTGCTTATTTGTGCAACCGTAACTCCTGACCATCAGTTTCCTGCAACCGCGAATATCATTTGCGATAAAGTAGGAATCAAAAATGCGTTTGGGTTTGATTTAAATGCAGGCTGTTCAGGATTCCTTTATGCATTAACTACTGCCTCAAAATACGTTGAATCGGGAAGCTGTAAAAAGGTAATTGTTGTTGGAGCTGAAAAGATGTCATCGATTGTTGACTATACAGATCGAGCTACATGTCCTATTTTTGGAGATGGTGCCGGAGCTGTAATGCTTGAACCTACAACTGAAGAAATCGGAATTATTGATACTATACTGCAATCAGATGGAGCTGGTCGTGTTCATTTGCATCAAAAAGCAGGGGGCTCTGTAAAACCTCCTTCTCACGAAACAATTGATGCTCGCGAGCATTACATCTATCAAGAGGGTCAGGCTGTTTTTAAATGGGCTGTGACAAAAATGGCAGATGTTTCCGTTGAAATGATGGAACGTCATGGTATTACCCCTGAAACTCTTGCATGGTTAGTTCCTCATCAGGCTAATCTGAGAATTATTGAAGCAACGGGCAACAGAATGGGATTGAAAAAAGAGCAGGTAATGGTAAATATTGAAAAATATGGGAATACCACAGCTGCTACTATTCCATTACTCCTTTGGGAATGGGAGCCACGATTGAAGAAAGGTGAAAATTTAATCATCGCAACTTTTGGAGCAGGGTTTACCTGGGGCTCGATGTTAGTAAAATGGGGATATGATCCCAAATAATATACAATGAAAAAAGACCGGCTTTTTGCCGGTCTTTTTTCATTGCAACATAATGGATTTACAAATTGACGATTAGTACAATTTTTTTATTATCCCGTAATAGATCAATGTTAATTATTTGACCGGGTTTTAATACCTTTAATCTGCTCATATAGTCCTGAATATTTGTAACGGGTTTGCCGTCAAGAGCAGTAATAATATCTCCTTTTAAGATTCCCGCTTTTGAAGCAGGGCCACCTTTTCGAACGCCATCCACTCTAAGCCCTTTTGATTCCTGAGATGCAAAATCAGGAATGATTCCTAATGTGACTTTTAATCTTGTTCTTCCACCAGTTTTTTCTTTCTCTCCAGATTCTTTAAAGGTGAGAGGTTTTGCACGATTCGCAATTTCAGTTGCTATGTCATAAATATATTTTAAAATCAGCTCTTCACCTTTGAAATTGATACGGTTTATATCATCACCAGGAGTATGATAATCATCGTGAGCCCCACTATTTATAAAAAAAACAGGAATATTTTTGCCATAAAAAGAGGAATGATCTGAAGCTCCAAAGCCATCAGGTGAAAACCTGAGTCTAAATCCGTAATGATTGTTTGAATTTAAAATTGTATCTGCTTCCATTGAAGTACCAGTTCCTCCTATCAATACGTTTTGTAATTCATTATCAAACCGTCCGATCATATCAAGGTTTATCATTGTTTTTATTTTGGAAATATCAACCGGAGGATACTGAACAAAATACTTTGATCCAAGTAATCCCATCTCTTCAGCCCCAAAAGCAACAAAGATGATACTTCTTTTGGATTTGTTTTTTGCAAACTTTTGAGCAAGTTCTAATATTCCGGATACACCACTTGCATTATCATCAGCCCCATTATGTATTGCTAGAGTATCCGGTTTTCGTGATCCGCTTCCGGGGCCACCGAAGCCTAAATGATCGTAATGGGCGCCTATAACAATGTACTCATCTTTGAGCTTTGAATCTGTTCCTTCAATTGAAACTACAATGTTTCTTGTTTGCAACTTATTTGTAATTAGCTTTGTATGTATGGTTGCCTCTTTTGATCCAATCAGTAGATCGTTCATCGTAAACGTATTATTGAGCAGTTCCTGATTCATCCAGACAACCGGAAAATGGACACTACCATAAGAATCTTCAACAGGAGCTTTTCCATTTTCAATAAAGTCAGGAGTGTAAAAAATCACGCCAATTGCGCCTTTGTCTTTTGCTGTTAATACTTTTGTACGTTCATCTGCGTATTCTGCAAGCCATTCTTTCTTGCCATACTCAGGATAGCCCCTTGCAATAATTACAATTTTTCCGGCTACATCAATATTTTTATAGTTGTCAATTGTCAGAGAATCAGACTTATATGTAATTCCATAATCTACGCTGACACACTTTCCGGTGATTGAAGTATCAGAACTAATAAGCAAGGGAAAGAACTGATTGGAAACAGTTGCTTTTTTATTGTCAACAATAATGAAAGACGAAGGATCAACAGTTTTTCCTGTTATGACCGGGAAATCCTGAATTCCAGATGAATAAAGTGGAATTAAACCACTCTTTTTAAAGTTTGCAAGTATATAAATTGCACTTAAAGAGTCTTCAGCTGTTCCAGGCTTACGTCCTTGTAATTTATCAGAAGCTAAATATGTTATATGTTTTTGAATATCTTTTGCGCTAATATTTTCAGAAGTTTTGGGAAGCTTTTGAGAGTATAATGCATTGACGATAATAAAAGTTAAAACCGAAAAGAAAATAACACGTTTCATGAAAATGAATATTTGAAATTATACTACTTGTGCAAAGCACAAATGTAAAGAAAAAGGGCTAAAACAGAAGTTTTGTATAACTTTCTCAGAAGCAGATTATTCGAAAATGATTTGTTTTTTTATCAAACAGGGAAGTTTGCCTGAGTAACATGTTGAATTACTATTTGTTATACGCGTATTTATTTGTAACATCTGCTTAACAATTTTATTTGCAGATAACAAAATTGGGTATTAAATTTGCCAAAATTATTCTGCGAAGCTAAAATAGGCTAAATCTCAGAAGTTTGAATTAGGATTGAAAAAGTGTATTTGAAAATCAATAATTTAGAAAAATGAAAAAAAGAGGATTAGTTTTCTTTTCAGCATGTATGTTGTTGCTATCAACAATGTCATATGCTAAACCAGTTGACAAAAAGACTGCATTTAAAGTTCTTGAGCAATTTTCAAGAATAGAATTTGCAGGTAAATCAAACGCTCCCCAAGTTGCTTCAATGACAAGTTACAAAGAAATAAAAAGTAACGATGTAGTATTGATGCACATTTTTTACAATGAAAATGGATTTGCAATTGTTTCTGCTGATGATAGAGTACTTCCGATTTTAGGATATTCTAATGAAGGAACATATACTTCCGAATCAAAAAATCCAACTTTTGCTTGGTGGATAAATGGTTACAAACAACAAATAGAAGAAGCCGTAAAATCAAAAGCACCTCGTTCAAATGAAGTTGCTGAAGCATGGGAAAGATATTTAGATCCTTCAAAATCAACTTCAAAATCAACGAACGAGCAAGTACTCCCAATGCTTTCAACTAATTGGGATCAAGGAGTGGGTTACAATGATTCATGCCCTTCGCATCCTGCAGCTTTAGAAGCGAATAAAAGATGTTATACAGGTTGTGTTGCAACTGCGATGGCTCAGGTGATGAGATTTTACAAATACCCTGCCCAAGGTGTGGGTTCACACACGTATAACCATCCTGCTTTTGGAGCATTAAGTGCAAATTATGGTGCAACAACTTATGATTGGAATGCAATGACTTTAGCTGCAAGTACTCCTGCAAGTGCAGCCGTAATTTCGCAGTTAATGTATCATTGTGGTGTTTCTGTAGATATGGGATATACTCCATTTTCATCAGGAACTCAAACAACCTATACTATTGATGCATTATTTAACTATTTCAAATATCGTAGGTTTTTGGATGCTAAATATAAAAGCCAAATGACCGATCTAGAATGGCATGATTTGTTAAAATTTAATCTTAAATCAGGATATCCAATGCTATATAGTGGTCATGATGCAAGTGCTCAAAATCTTGGAGGTCATGCCTGGGTTTGCGATGGATTCAATGATGCTAGTGAAAATTATTATCACATGAACTGGGGATGGGGTGGATCCTTCAATGGAAATTTCTTGGTTACCGCACTCACTCCGGGTGGTTCTTCAGGTCAACAACAAGGTAATTTTATCAATGGTCAATATGTAATTACAAACATTGTTCCAGAGACTGATCAATATCCATTATGTAATGGCACAAAAATGTATAGAGCTTCTTTTGGAACTATTGAAGATGGAAGTGGTTCATGGAATTACAAAGATAATACTGACTGTCGTTGGTTGATTACTCCAGACAGTTGTAATTATATCAAACTATCTTTTACCTATTTTGATACGGAAGACAATAATGATGTACTGACAATTTATGATGGTGAATCAACTTCATCACCGGTATTACGTACAATGAGCGGAAATCTTACCGGAGCAAACTTCCCTACTCCTGTATTTTCTACTTCTGGAAAAATGTTACTCGTATTTAAATCAAACGGAAGCGTTGCAAAAAATGGTTGGAAAGCTTCATGGGCAAGACAGTACACAGGAATTAATGAAGAAGAGAATTCTCCAATTTTTAATATGTACCCAAACCCAACTAACGATAAGGTAACTATTGAATTTGCTTCACAATCAGATGCAAACAGAACAGTTGTAGTTTTGGATCCTTCAGGTCGCGTAGTTCGTGCTGAAACTCCTTCGATGAATTCTGATAAAATTGAAGTTTCATTAGGCGGGTTAACTTCTGGCATCTATTTCATTCAAGTTAAAGAAGGAAGTGCAATTAGCGTGAAGAAAATCATGAAGATGTAGTTTTCAATAACTTAATCATATAAATACACGTTATATTGGTTCGCCGTATAGCGTGTATTTTCTTTTATAACCTTAAATATTTTGAAGATGCCCCGTAAAACAGCTCTTATGTTTGGCATAATTATTATGTCAACATTATCACTCTTTGCCCAAAATATTAAAGTACTGAATAAGTCAGACCTGCAACCAATCGAAAATGTTGCGATTGTTGGTAACACACATGCTACCACAACCGATAAAAATGGAAATGCAGATATTACCCGTTTTAATCAAGATGAAGTTATCACCTTTAATCATCTTTCTTTTAATTCATTAAGGATTTCAAAGGCAGAAATCATCAAACAAGGAAATGTAGTTTATCTGAATGATAAAGTATTGATGTTGCAGGAAGTTGTTCTTTCAGCCAATAAATTGATTGAAAACAAGTCAGATGTTCCACAAAAAATTGAAGTTATCACATCAAAGCAAATATCATTTAGCAATTCTCAAACGAGTGGTGACTTGTTACAACAAACCGGAAATGTATTTGTGCAACAAAGCCAAATGGGAGGTAGCAGCCCGGTTTTGAGAGGTTTTGAAGCGAATAAAGTTCTGCTTGTTATTGACGGAGTTAGGATGAATAATGCTATTTACAGATCAGGACATCTTCAAAATGTAATTACGATTGATCCGAATGTGCTTGACAGAGCAGAAATAAACTTTGGTGCGGGATCTGTAATTTACGGAAGTGATGCGATAGGTGGGGTAATGGCTTTTTTTTCGAAAAATCCAGTCTTGTCAGAAACAGGAACCACATTTTACAAAACCAATGCGTTTACCCGTTATTCTTCTGCCAATAATGAGTTTTCGGGCAATGTGAATATAAGCATCGGACTTAAAAAATGGGCATTTTTAACCAGTGTTACCTATAAAAAGCTTGGCGATTTACGAATGGGAAATGAACGTGATTCAAAATATGGAGACTGGGGAAAATGTATTTATTATGCTGAAAGAGTAAATGGTAAAGACTCAATGATGATTAATGAGAATCCAAATATTCAGAAAAACTCTGGTTATACTCAATATGATCTCATGCAAAAGATTTTATTCCAGCCATCTTCAACTCAAAAACACATACTTAATCTACAGCTTTCGAATTCAGGTAATGTACCTCGTTATGACAGGTTGGCAGAAATAGACGGTGCCAAATTGAAATATGCAGATTGGTACTATGGACCTCAAACCAGAATATTTGCTTCCTACAGTGCATTTTTTTCTTCTAAAACAAAACTCTATGATAATGCATCTTTCATTGTTGCCTGGCAGAATATCAGTGAAGACAGAATTAACAGAAAGTTTAATAAGGCTGCTGAGAGCCATCAGAATGAAACCGTGAATATTATTTCTTTAAATGCAGATTTCAGAAAGGAACTGATGGATAAGCATGAGTTAAGGTTTGGTTTAGAAGCTATTTCGAATTTTGTTGAATCAGAGGCATATGCCGTAGATATCAATACTGGGTTAAAGTCATACACAATTGCAACACGATATCCAGACAATGGGAGTACTTACTCTTCTTTTGCCGGATATATTACACACAACTGGGAGCTAAGTAAGAAATTAATTTTATCTCAGGGATTAAGATTGAGTCATGTAGCACTAAAATCAGAGTATAGTGATACGATGATGAAAGTTACTAAATTTCCGTTTGATAAAACGATTCAACAAAACAATTCGGCCTTGAATGGAAACGTTGGTGTAGTATATATGCCTGGCAGAAACTGGAGATTTGCATTAATTGGATCATCAGGGTTCAGAGCCCCAAATGTAGATGATGTGGGAAAAGTTAATGACTCAAAAGCAGGAAGCGCACTTGTTATTCCAAACCCTGAGTTGAAACCTGAATATGCTTACAATGTGGATTTTACAATGGGAAAATTGTTATTTGAAAGAGTTTATCTGGAAGTTACCGGGTTTTACACATTGGTAAATAATGCAATTGTTGTAAAAGCAACGAAGTTGAATGGTTTAGACTCTATTATGTACGATGGTAAAAAAACAGCTGTTCAGGCTGCATCTAATTCAGGAGAGGCTTATGTTTATGGCGTACAAGGGCAATTAACTGCTCAAATAAGCGGCCATTTTTCGTTATCCAGTAATCTGACATATACTTATGGACGATTAAAATCAGGTGATGTTCCTTTGGATCATATTCCGCCTGTTTTTGGGATGGTGTCGATGAAATATGAAGTCAAAAAGTTTAAGGGAGAGTTTTATGTAAGATATAACGGGTGGAAGCATTTAGCAGATTATAGTCAGAGTGGAGAAGATAATTTACAACAAGCGACTATAGAAGGAATGCCTTCCTGGTTTACGTTAAATACAAGAGCTGCATATCAGATAAATAGAAATTTAAGTTTTCAGTTTGGTATAGAAAATATTCTTGATAAGCATTATCGCAATTTTGCATCAGGGATTAGTGCTCCGGGACGAAATTTTATGATTGCGGTAAAACTTACACTATAACAATAAGTAATCAGTTTTGTGGCAAAAGTTATATATTTGCACACGAATAGGCAACTATTGCTCTGCCTTAAATGTCTAGAGAGAAAATGGAAAAAATGAGATATCAAGGATTTAAGATTTTAATGGTAATTTGTTTAACGAGTGTTTTCGCATTTTCGGCGAAACCTCAGTTTTATTTAGATATATATGCAAATGGAGTGCCTACAGATTCCATACATGTTTGTTATGGTAGTGTGCTGGATTTAAATGCGATTGGGTCGGCTACGTTTTTAATGAATAATAGTTTTAACAATCAACAGCTTGGTGTTGGTTGGTCAAGTACTGCTGCCAATCCAGTTTTTAACAATCCTTGTCAATGTATTTCAACTACATCTTGTTCAAGTGGATGTATAGGTGCCGCAGGTCCGAATGGAACATTTGCTTGGGTAGGTACGACGAATTCTAATACAAGAACCCTTGAAACAAATTCGTACCAATTATTGCAATTCTCAATGGGTGGTTGTAATGTTGAGTGGTGGATGATGTACGGAAAATGCCCAGATCAAGGTAGCTGTGAAAATCCTGATGCTCCTGATGAAGGGGTTTATTTACAGTATTCAGTTAATAATGGAGCAACTTGGACGAATTTTCCTGGTTCAAATGTGAATCCTATTGGAAATACATCTGTAACTGGACCATTCAATACCACTTCTTATGGAACGGGTGGATACTGGGCCCCAGTAGATGATGGACTGCAGTTTTCGCATCCTTTGTATCATTGGAATAAATATAAATCGCCTGTTCCTTCTCAGGCATATAGCAATAATACTAAGTTTCGTTTTGCACAATTAGTAACAAGTTTACAAGGTTGGGATGCATGGGGTATTGATGAAGTACAAATAAGTTGTCCGACACAACCATTTGTAGAATGGCATCATTTATTTAATGGAAATGATACTACTTTTTGGGGAGGGATGGATACCTCTGCTTTTAATCCTCCTCCATTCAATACGCTTCAAATGGGTACACATTATTTCATAGTGTCACTAGTTGACTTAAATACAGGTAACTCTAAAAGTGATACGCTTATCGTTACGATCAGCGACCCTAATGCCATAATTACAAATTCAGGGATAAATCCTGAAGTATGCGTGGGGGTTCCGGCAACTTTAAATACGATAGGAGTAAATGCAGTTTCTTATCTTTGGAGTAATGGAGCTACAACACAGAGTACAACAGTAAATCCTAGTACCACTACTGTCTATACTGTAATAGGGACTGATATTTATGGATGTAAATTATATGACACTTTGAGTGTTATTGTTCATCCTCTGCCTGTAATACAAACAACTCCAGATGAAATTTGTATAGGAGACACGGCACACTTATCGGCGAGCGGAGGAGCTACTTACGCATGGAGTAATGGCGGGACAACAGCAACAGTTGGAGTAATCCCAAGTGTAACCACAACGTATCAGGTAATAGTAAAAACGGACAAAAATTGTGCTGATTCATCTCAGGTTGTAGCGACTGTAAATCCATTACCAACCATAACACTAACACCTAATTCAACTATTTGTAATGGGGAATCAATCACCATTACAGCAGGAGGCGGAACACAATACTTATGGAGTACAACAGACAACACGCCCTCAATCACAGTTAGTCCGGCAGCATTAACCACGTATGGTGTTCATGTTACGGATGCTGAAGGTTGTGAAAATGATGCAAGTATGGATGTAGATGTAATACCAAACCCAGTTGCCACGATAACAGTAGATTTGGATACAATTTGTAAAGGGGAGCAAGCAATACTGACAGCTCAGGGTGGTACATCATATTCATGGAGTGATGGATCAACATCCTCCGTATTAAAAGCATATCCTGTGGCCACCACCACCTATTCAGTGCTGGTAATAAATACACTCAATGGAGTAACGTGTTCAGATACCATATCAGCAACACAGTTTGTGAAGATTTGCAATATGATTTACTTTCCAACCGCGATTGTTCCTACAGGCTATAACCGGGAATTTAAACCGATGGGAGAATTTTCGAAAACGAGCAGTTATTACTGGGCAATCTATAATCGATGGGGAGAGAAGTTGTTTGAAACAACAGATACTGACGCATATTGGGATGGGAAGTACAAAGGGGAATTGGTTCCGACCGGAGTATATGTCTTCTATTTCAAGATGGTGAACAGTATCAACGAAATTTATGAAAAAACAGGAACAGTAACGGTAGTTAACTAGCCTGAAGATGATCAATAAAAAGCTCCGAAGACCTCTTCGGAGCTTTTTTATTTACAAAGAGACGATTTCATTAAATTCAATTTCGTTACTTTTGGCTGATGCGAAATATTTCACTCACCGAGAAGTTAATTGTTAGTTTCCTGTTATTCGGGATAATCTCTATTGCCAGTGTATCTTATTATATTTACTGGAATTCTAAAAATGCTCTTACCCAAAGAACTTTTGAACAGTTAAATTCAGTCAGAACAACAAAGCTAAAACAGATTGAAGCATTTTTTCGCGACCGGTTTCGGGATTTAAACTATATCTCAAATTCAGAGGATTTTATAAAAGTAAAAGATCTTATTCGCTCTTCTTCTGCGCTTCAAAACAGAAATTTGGCGTTGAATGAGGAGTATCAACGGTATCTATACAGATATCTGAATAGTGGAGGGTATTATACCCGATTATATTACATTTCCGGGGATACTTATCTTGATATTTCAATTCATGATTCATTGACTGAAAGCAGCGTTCTTACAAATAAATTACACGCAAATCCGGCACTTAAATATTTTTCGGAAGAAATTAAAAGCAAAGATGGTTTACTTGTTCAGGACTATGATAAAGGTAAACCATTTGTTCAGAACTTAATGCTTGGGATGCCGTTGAAACAATGCCCCGGAGAAATGATCGTACTGGAGCTTTCTGCGCAGTCAATCAACACTATTATGTATGAAAATAATCCATCAAGCGGATTGGGGAAAACAGGTGAATCATATCTTGTAGGTAGCGATTTTTATATGCGTAGCAATTCAAGATTTCAGTCGAATGCAATTATGAATATCCGCGTAAAAACGTCATCGGTATTGTCGGTTTTTAATAGTGAAGAAGGAACAAATATTATTCAGGACTATCGGGGGATTGATGTTTTTTCATCATATAGCAGATTGGAAATTCCAGGGTTAAACTGGGCGATAGTTGCTGAAATAGATGTGGCGGAAGCAATGATTTCGGTTTACAGGATCAGAAACAATACCATGTTTATCACAGTTTTGATATCTACTATGTTTTTCTTTTTTGTGTATTTCCGTTCCAGACATATTACCAGACCTTTGATTAATCTGAAAAATGCGGTAAGCAAAGTAGGAGAGGGGAACTATAAACTTACTGTAAATGTTGAAACTTCAGATGAAATCGGTGATTTATCACGAGCCTTTAACGAGATGACCAAACGGTTAGAAGAACAGTCGGACGATTTGAAGAATGAGCGTTATCTGCGTTTGCGTTCAGCTATTGATGGGCAAGAGGCTGAACGTCAACGATTATCTAGAGAACTTCATGATGGACTGGGGCAGCAACTGATTGGGATAAAACTACGTTTGGAAGGACTTCTGTATTCAAAACCAGAGCAGTTTGAATCGAAGACTCAGGATATTATTTTGCTTACAAATACTACTGTTGACGAGGTCCGCCGAATTTGTAATAATCTTATGCCTGCTGTATTAAATGAGTTTGGATTAGAAAAAGCCATACTGCGACTTCTCTCAGAAATCAAAGAAAAAGGTGGTATAAATCTGGAGTTTAATGTAGGAAATTTACCAATCCGAATGAGCCGAAAAACAAAGGTTTATATCTACAGAGTGATACAGGAAATTATGAGTAATGCGATGAAACATTCAAAATCGACCCTTACTCAGTTGCACGTAGAATCTGTTGAAAGTTATATTATACTGAATTATTCTGACAATGGTGTGGGCTTCGATTTGAAAAAGAAAAATGAACTTTGCGGAAATGGTATTCGAAATATGCGGGAACGTGTAAATTTGCTGGGTGGTGAGTTCTATTTGCAAAGTGAACCGGAAAAAGGATGTTCAATCATTGTAAAAGTACCCTTCGCTCAGCATGAAGAGGTTGATTATAACGAAAATTAAATGGAAGAAATAAAGATATTATTGGTGGACGACCATCAGATTGTACGGGACGGGTTAAAAGTCTTGCTTGAAAATCTGGGAGGTATTAATATAATTGGCGAAGCTGACTCAGGTGCTGATTTGTTCCGAAAGCTGGAGGTTTTGCAACCTGATATTGTTATTACGGATATCTCTATGCCTGATATTTCGGGAATTGAGGTTGCACGTATGATTTCTGAAAATCAGAAGTGGAACAAAATTAAGGTCATGATGCTTTCGATGTACAATGATGATGACTTTGTATTAAACTCTATAGAAGCTGGTGCAAAAGCGTATCTTCCCAAAAACACAAGCCGACAGGAATTGTATAATGCGATACAAGCTGTTTATCGTGGAGATGTGTATTTTGAGAAGTCAGTGTCTGAAATAATTGTCCGCAATTATGTAAAAAATGCCCGTAATAATGACTCTTCAGTCCGAAAAGAAACTTCGTTAAGCAGTAGGGAAAAGGAGATTTTAAGGTTAATTGCAAGCAGTCTATCTAATCAGGAGATTGCGGAGAAGCTTTCAATTAGTGTACGTACGGTAGAGTCACATAAAACACATATTATGCAGAAATTAGAATTGAAGAATTCTGTTGATCTGATAAAATATGCAATTAAAGAGAATCTTACGGATTTGTAATAAAAGTTATTCTTCAGAGAAATCTTTCATCATATCACGATAGGATGAAAATACATTGGCACGAGAAACAAAACCAATGTATTTCCCGTCTTTTAAAACCGGTAGATTATAGTTCCCGGTTTCGTTAAATTTACCTGCAACTATTTCCATTGTATCTTCATAATCTACATAAAACCCGGGCATAAACATCAGATCTTTTACATAGGTGTTTTCGTACAATTCATGGCGGAATATGATGTGACGAATATCATCCAGCACAACTACGCCGCAATAATTATTTTGCTCATCAATTACCGGAAATACATTGCGATTTGATTTTGAAATCACTTTTACCAGGTCGCCCAACGTTTGTTCGGGGTTTACTGTAGAGAAATTCGACTCGATTAAACTGTGAATCTTCATCAGCGACAATAAGGCTTTATCTTTGTGATGGGTGATTAACTCGCCACGTTGTGCGAGCTTTTTGGTATAAATGGAGTAGTTCTCATATTTTTTGGATGTGAGAAACGAAATGGTTGAGGTAATAATAAGTGGAGTAAGTAAGGCGTATCCTCCGGTAATTTCGGCAATAAGAAAGATAGCGGTTAAAGGTGCATGCATTACTCCGGCCATCATTCCGGCCATTCCCACAAGGGCAAAATTGATTTCAGATACATTTGAAATTCCACTCAGATTTATTATCCGGGCTACCATAAAACCGGAAATACCACCCATAAACAACGATGGTGCAAAAACTCCTCCAATACCTCCACTTCCGTTCGTGACGGCCATTGCAATAACCTTAACAATCAGAATTACAGCTAATACAAGCACAAAAGCCCAGGGCTCGAAACGGATAAAATAGAAAAAAGAGTTATTTGCCAGGTAATTACTATTTCCATTGAGTACAGCGTGTAAGCTGTCATACCCTTCGCCAAAGAGAGATGGGAAAAGGAAAATCAAAATTCCTATCACGAAACCTCCGAAAACCATTTTTTTCCAAGGGTTTACAACCTTTTTAAAACGTCGTTCAATAGCCATTGAAGTTCGCGTAAAATAGATAGAAACACCTCCGGCAACAAGTCCCAGCAGAAGATAAAAAGGAATTTGTGCAATTTCGAATTGTTCTTTCAGATCGAAGGAGAACAATACGCTATCACCCATTAGAAAATAATTAAGAACAGATGCAATAATCGCTGATATTAACAATGGTATAAGTGAAGTAAGTGTAAGATCGAGCATCATTACTTCGATTGCAAAAATAACACCGGCAATAGGGGCTTTAAAGATCCCTGCAACTGCTCCTGCGGCTCCGCATCCGATTAAAAGGATGGTTGTACGATAATTTAACCTGAAAAAGCGGCTGAGGTTAGATCCAATAGCACTTCCTGTGAGTACGATAGGAGCTTCGAGCCCTACAGAACCACCAAATGCTACGGTGAGAGTTGAGGCAATTAAGGACGTAAATGTATGATGCAACTTCAGGAAGCCGCTTCGCTTTGATACGGCATACAATACTTTTGTAATACCATGACTCAAACTGTCCTTTACCATATAATGCACGAAAAGCCAGGTAATCAGGATTCCGAGAAATGGCAATGCAAAATAGAAGTAATCACCGTAAGTTTCGGGTAGATTTTCGAGCAGAAATTTATGTGTGTAAAAGGTCGTGTTTTTCAGGATAACGGCTGCAAATCCGCTTAATAAGCCTATGACAACACTCAATATAAGCGCAAATTTTTTGGTTTCGATATTTTTGGAACGCCAGATAATCAGTTGCAGAAAAAGTTTTTTTGGTTTCATCCCGCAAATATAGGGATATAGGGAAGAATACGCAATTTGAAAATGAATTGATTGTGATGGACTGTTTCCTGATTACAGGCTTAGCTGGAAACTATAACAAAGCTCATGTAATACATAGCGAAATATTGCATGAGCTTTGTTGTTAGTTTAGCGATAGTAAAGTAATACTATTCTTTTACGATCTTCCGTGTAAGTACTTTATCAGTATCCCGAACTTGTAAAATATAGATTCCTTTGGGAAAGTTCTGAATGTTAAAAATCAATATGTTATCAGTGAAGTTTTTATATTCGATTACTTTTCCCTGTATATCAGTAAGTACGTAGCTTTTTTGTAGTTCAAATCCCGAAAGTAGCAGATTTGCCTGATTGTGTGTTGGGTTGGGATAAACCTGTACGTTTACGGCAGGTTTCAATATGTCGGCAACACCATTTACAATCTGATTGCAGTTATGTGCCAGGTTAGCGCTGTAATAGTTACGAATGTGCTGTGCATGCTGTTTCAGCAATGGTACGCTTTGGTAACCAGTGGTGTCGGCATAAGCCTGAGTGTAAACATAAGCTACATCAAAGCAGATAGAGCTATCAGCAGGTAGTGTATATATTCCGCTGGTAAGTAAAGTGCGGCGGTCGCCAGGAAGATTATTGGTGCTGACTTCGTTCCACGAATTAGGATCACCGGGTTCACCTGGAAAAGTATATGGAAAAATATGGGTAGAATCGGCTCCCGGGGTATTTTTGTAACCTGTTCCGCCATAAACCTGCAGTGAACCATCATTCCATCTGTTCGATAGATAGTTGATATAGCTGGTTTCATCAGACGGATCAGACATTGGTCCACTGTTAGAATTTATAAAATATCTTGAAGTAGTCATGGGGACATTCATTAACATTACGCCCTGTGCAGGAGCATAGCTGTCAAAAGTATTATTCAGATAGGGCATATCAATACTAAGACCATTGTACCCGTAACCCATTCTCAGGTTTGTATCAGTTCCGGTATAATCACTAAAAGGATAATCTATTTCAATATCGTTAAATGTGGCAATAACCAAGCTATCGTAATTCAGTTGTGATCGATTTATAATTTTGTAATGGATGAAGAATGAATTGTTTAGGGCAGTATCGGTAGCTGAATTAAACGCATACATCATGGCATGAACCTCTGCCTTAAGAGGCCGCCCAAATGATTCTGTATGCATCCTGTCGTCGTTGAAAATAAAATACAAAGCCTGTTCACCAGAAATTATCGGATAATCTCCATTTTGAGGGTCGTACGTACCGTTGCTGTTTACATCTTCGTACGGAGCCAGTTTTGCTGCCTGACCGTATGCAACACTTCCGTTACCCGGCCATGTTGCAATATCGACAGGCATTACATAACCTGAAGCATTGTAATGGGTACGATGGTAGTTTACCTCCCAACGTGTGAGTTTCCATACATGATTCCATTTTGCTTTTTCTGTGGGAATTGTATAAAAAGTAGTATCTGAACATACAGGACCGGGCTGATAATCGTTGGAATTTTCTCCATAATTACTTATTTCTGCTCCGTATCGAGCTGCAACCACATGATTTTGGCCATTCACATCTCTGGCTTTCATCCATAAATGACCTGCAGATAATGAGGTTGAATTACTATCTTTAGGAATCGAAGTGTGGTTTGTTCCTGTAAATGGATCGTAAAAGAGATTGCCTGACGAAGTGACTGAAATTGAAAGATTATTAACATCAAGATTAGCATGATTTTTGGAAATTTCCGATTGTGAAAGAATTACACTGAAGAGGGATGAATATGGCGGGTTATGTGCCAATCCTACAAACCACAGTGTATCCTGGTTTCCCGGAACAATAAACCGAGGCCTCTGACCTAATTTAAAAGCTTGTATATCTGCAGTTGTAATCTTAACCATGTATGCCAATCCCAAACTATTTTTATTGATGCTGAAGTAAATATTTCCGGTATTGTCGCGGGCAATGTCATACACATAATCCATAACAGGGTTCGTCTGATAACAGGAGTTGTAAATATCATTCACCAGCGGATATTCATCGCGCAGATGCTTAATGATGTTTCCCGACAGCCTGAAAATACCTTTTTTAGCCGTCCCGATGTAAAGTTTGTTCTGGTCGTCGCTGCACAAAGCCGAAATGATGTTATCCTTCAGTCCGGAGTTAAGTGTATCGTAGGTTGTCCAGTTTGTTCCATCGTATTTCGACAAACCTCTACACGTACCAAACCACATTTGATTGTTTGTGGATTGTTCTATTGCCAGAATTGTATCACTGCAAAGCTGAGAATTTGCTGTTGTAAATGAATTCCAGACAGAGCCGTTGTAACGGAAAATACCTTTTCCTGTTCCAATCCATAGCACGTTATTCTTAAATAACAGTGAGACAATATGGTTTGTAGTAAGCGGTGAATTTGTACTGTCAATTACTGACCATGCTCCGTTCATGTATTTTGCAATACCTTTTGAGGTGCCGGCGTAAATCGTATTTCCGTCCACTGCAATAGATGTAACAGTGTCAGAAGGAAGGTTGCCAGATGAAACCGAAAAGGTTGACCATAGAGTATTGTCATACATTAGCATACCAGTTGCAAGGAGGTTGTTAGAGATACCTATCCATTTGTTTCCTGATACATCAACTGCAAAACAACTTGTGTTAGTCATATACATTGGAGAAAGATACGGAAGCAGGGGGTATTCAGTGACTCCGTTGCCTGAATTTACAGGTTGACAAAAGATATTGCCTGCACTGAGTACGAGCAATATGATAAAAAAGTAGATGTGCTTTTTCATGCGTTTGATTTTAAAGGGATTGTAAAATGCGAAGATGAATTTTTGATTTAGATTTTGATAATACTAAAATCTTTCTGATTGTCAAAGATACAAAAATTCGAAGATAAAACATATTAAAAAATCAGGAATTTTATATTCAAAGTATGGGTTACTGTATATTTGTATCTTCCTAAAATCAATCATTATGAAAAAAGAAATTACACTTGGTATTTTGGTATTGGCAATAATTGCGTTTGCATGTAATTCAAATCACAGAGTCAGGTATAAAGAACTTGTAAAAACCTATCGTGAACTGGCATCCGGGCAAAACATCATGGGATATTATCCGCTGAAAGAAGGTAAAATAACAAGTATTAACCAGACTGATACAACGATCATTAACTACATTTTCAACAAACCGGAAAATGATGTATCTGAATTTTCCAGAATAGATTCTGTATATATTGAAGATACCATTCCTCAGAAAATGGATTATCACGCTTACTACGTTGTAAGTGGCACTGTGGAAAACATGTATTCTTTACGCTATGCAATAGAAGTTGAAAAAGTGAAAAAAGACGATACCATTTATTACTGTTTGGATCTTCACCGGCGCAATAAAAGAAAATAATCCCGAAATCCGAAAAATCTTACCTTTACCCATAAAAACAGAATAGAATGAACGAATGGGTTAAAGAGCTTCCCCTTGCAATAACTGTTTGCGACACAGAGGGAAAGATTTTAGAAATGAATGATAAATCGGCATTCACTTTTTCAAAGTATGGCGGACTGGAACTTATTGGTGCAGATTTACTAAACTGCCATCCGGAACCTGCCAGATCACTTTTGGCAGACATGCTGGCCGATCCGCGTATGAATGCTTATACCATCGAAAAAGAGGGCGTAAAAAAACTGATTTATCAAACGCCATGGTATAAAGATGGGATATATGCCGGATTTGTAGAACTATCTTTGATTATTCCAATGGAGATGAAGCATTTTATAAGAGGGTAAACATCGGTGAATACTGCCTTTTATCTTCCATTTCCCTTTTCTAACCACCAAAAGGGTCTTCGACCGCTTTTGGGGTTGCGTCCATTCTAACCACCAAAAGGGTCCTCGACCGCTTTTGGGGTTGCGTCCATTCTAACCACCAAAAGGGTCCTCGACCACTTTTGGGGTTGCGTCCATTCTAACCACCAAAAGGGTCTTCGACCACTTTTGGGGTTGCTTTTCACCCTTCACCAAATATTTATTGTCCATGAAAGGATCTTTTGCTGTTTATCGTTCTTCGGCAGGCTCAGGCAAGACTTTTACGCTGGTAAAGGAATTTCTGAAGATTGTATTGAAAGAACCTTCGCAATATAGCCGTATTCTGGCAATTACCTTTACCAATAAAGCTGCGGCCGAAATGAAAGAGCGAATTTTGAAGAATCTTCGCGAGCTTTCTTATCCGGAGAAATTTGCAGGCGAAGCGGCTGTACGCTTTATGCTTCCGCAGTTGGTTGAAGAAACCGGGTTGTCGCAAACTGATCTTTCGGAAAATGCCCGCATAGTACTGAAACACATTCTCCATGACTATTCTTCGTTTGCGATTGGAACCATCGACAGTTTTATGCATCGCATTGTGCGAACCTTCGCTCATGATATGCACCTGGCTCTTAATTTCAATGTTCAGCTCGAAAAAACGCCATTGATAGAAAATGCGGTAGTTAATTTACTGGATTCACTCGAACAAGGCTCTTCTCTTACTCATTTTCTGATTGAATTTGCACAGTCGAAGGCGGATGATGATAAAAACTGGGATATTGAATTTGATCTGAAAAACTTTGCTGAAATTCTTTTTTACGAAGAGTCGGCAGACGCATTGCCCTTGCTTCAAAACCTCACCCTCGAAACCTTTCAGGAAGCTGAACAAAACCTCACTCAAATCATTCGTACTTTTGAACTGGACGTGAAACGAACAGCTCTTCAGGCGATAACAATTCTGAAAAATAAAGAGCTGAATGCCGAGGATTTCTATCAGGGGAAGAATGGCATCTATACGTGGTTTCAAAAACTTTCTGTTTCTGTTTTCGATTCGTTTTATGGGAATAGCTACGTTGCAAAAACCATTACCGAAGATAAGTGGACTGCTGCAAAAGCTTCAGGCAGTGTGATTGAAAAGATTGAATCGGTAAAAAATGATTTAAAACGGATTTATGGGGAACTGGAAAATATACGTGAAGAGCGTTTTCAAACCTACAAGATTGCTGTTTTATTTCGGAAAAACATTCATACGCTGGCTGTTTTAAACGAAATCAGACACCAGATGCAGCTTTATGCAACGGATGAAAATCTGGTACATATCTCGGAATTTAACCGGCATATTGCGCGGATTGTACGCAATGAACCGGTGCCATTTATTTACGAAAGACTTGGTGAAAAATACCATCATTTTCTGCTTGATGAATTTCAGGATACGTCGGTAATGCAGTGGCAGAATCTGTTGCCACTAATCGAAAATTCACTCTCTTACAATCGTTTCAACATGATTGTGGGTGATGGTAAGCAATCTATTTATCGTTTCCGGAATGGCGAAGTGGAACAACTGGTTGCATTGCCAAAGATTTTTCAAAATAATAACGATCCGATACTAAATGAACGGGAAGCCATGCTCGAACGAAATTACCGGCCTGAAGTTTTGTCGGAAAACTTCCGTTCGCGTTGTGAAGTTGTGGCATTTAATAACTCCTTTTTTGGGTTCATGCAGCAACAACTAAGTGAAAAATTACAAGCAATTTACGATAACCAGGAACAGAAACTGAATTCTGCCAATACAGGCGGGCTGGTGCATCTGGAGTTTCTTCCCGACAAACAGAGTGATGAATCTTTTGCCGAACTTAATTGCAAACGCACGCTGGAGTTGATTTACGCTCTGGATGCCGATGGATATCAGCGTGGGGAAATTGCAATTTTGTGCAGGGGAAACAGTGAAGCGTCAGTGTTGGCTGAGTATCTTACTCAAAACAGAGTTCAGGTAGTATCGTCCGAATCTCTTTTGCTCAATGGTTCTCCGTTGGTACGCTTCCTGATATCTCTGCTTACCGCGATAAGCAATCCCGATAATCCCATCGCAAAAGCAGAAATTATTCACTTTATTCATTGCAATCTGGCAGAGGCGCAAACATCGGTTTCTCTCGAAGATTATAGTCGCCTGAAAGACTTGCTCGATCAACCGCTCGACCTGATGATGAAGCAACTGGGATATGATTTTAGTATTCAAAAGCTGAGCTGTCAAAACCTGTATGATTTAACCGAAATGCTTTTGCGGATTTTCGCGATAAGTAAAGATGGAAATCCATATCTGTTGTTTTTTTCAGATGCTGTTCTGGAGTATATTTCGAAAGAAAATGGAGGAATTGCGGGCTTTTTAAAATGGTGGGAATCTGAAGTAAAAAGTCGTTCGGTGGTTTTGCCCGACGCAATTGGTTCGGTAAAAATTATGACAATTCATAAGTCGAAAGGGCTTCAGTTTCCGGTTGTAATTTATCCGTTTGTGAAAGGAGGATTTTCAAGGCTTACCAAGGATAAGGTTTGGGTTTCTTCAAAAGAAATGATTCCGGACGTTCCGGTAAGTTTACTGGATATTTCGTCGAAGGCAACGGAAGGAACTCCTTTTTACGGGTTGTATGAAGCCGAAGCAGCCAAATCGTTTTTAGATATTGTGAATGTGGTTTATGTGGCGTTTACACGACCCGTGGAGCGTTTGTACGTGTTAATTTCGGAACCACCGCAAAAGGCGAAGTCTCCAACAATTCCTGTGCTTATACGCGATTATCTTGTTTCTCAGAATTTGTGGAATGAAACACAGTCGGTTTACACATTTGGCAGTCCGCTTGCAAAAACAACAATTGCTATTCCCGAAGAGAAATCGACAGAAGAAGTGAAGCCCTATATGCCTTGCGACTGGCATCAGGTTATCCGCATAAGTGGAAACAGACCTCCGGTTTGGGACGAAAACCGCACCGACTATAACCGTTACTGGGGAAGTTTGCTACACAATATTCTGGCTGAAATTAAAGTAGCTCATGATTTAAACAGGGCAATAGAACGTTTCAGAAGTATGATAAACTTGCCCGAATCGGATTTGAATCAGGCACGTGAAGTTTTACATAAGTTTTTGAATTCTGATGAGATCCAGCCCTTTTTTGTGCCCGAAGCAAAGATTTTCTGTGAAAAAGACATTATGCTTTCCGACGGGAGAATTATTCGTCCCGACCGTGTGGTTATTTACCCTGATCAGGTGGCGATTCTCGATTACAAAACAGGAAAGGAAGAAACAACACACGAAGAGCAAATCAGGATGTATGCCCATGCTTTGGAACAAATGGGGTATAAGAACATTCATCTTTATCTTCTGTATTTAGGAGAAGAAATAAGGTTGAAAGAGGTGTGTTGATTTTTCGCGTAAATATGCTTCCCTTACTTTATCTCCATCTCCACTTTCGTCAGATCCTTTTCGTCAGATGATTTTCCTATGTAGAGAGTGTAGCTTCCTTGCTCGATAGTATATTGTTTTTTCTCTGTATCGTAATATTCAAAGAGTTTGGGTGTAAGTTCGAAGGTAACGGTTTGGGTATATCCGGCAGGGATCATTACATTCCGAAAGCCTTTTAGTTCTTTAACAGGCCGTACAATCTTGCTGTTGTTTTTACGGATGTAAAGTTGCACAACCTCTTCTCCACTGATTTTGCTGATATTCGTCACCTCTATTTTTACGCGGGTGGTTTCACCAGCTTTTATTTTTGCTTTGTCGAGGGTAAGATTACTGTAATTAAATGCCGAATAGCTGAGCCCGAAACCAAACGGATAGCGAACCTCTCCTGTAAAGTAGCGGTAGGTTCTGCCTTTCATCTCATAGTTTTCGAAAGGAGGTAAGTCATTTACCGATTTGTAGAAAGTGATGGGTAAACGTCCCGAAGGATTGCGATCGCCAAAGAGAACATCAGCCACAGCATTTCCGCCTTGTTCGCCCGGATACCAAACCATCAGGATTGCATCGGCAAGAGGTTCTATTTCCTCGATAGTGATGTCACTACCACCTGTGAGTACTACAATAAGAGGCTTCTTTCCGGCATTTTTCTTCAGCTCCTGAAGGAATTTTATCTGACTTTCGGGCAAGGAAATGCGATTTCTGTCGCCATCATTATCCGAAAAAATAGCATCGCCGGCTTCTCCTTCCATTTCGGAATTTAATCCCAGGCAAACAACGGTAGCTTCGCTGGTTGCGGCAATATCTACTCCGTTGTTCGCGAAGGTGGTAATCCCGCATCCGCGATGGTATTGCAGTTGTGTTTCTACTCCGATTTTACGCATGATTCCTTCGAGGATGGTAACGATTTCGTCGGGAATACCGTTGTAGTTTCCAAGCAGCATTTCAGCATCATTGGCTGTTGGTCCGGTTACATAAAGGCTCTTGATTTTATGATTGAGTGGTAAAACATTGTTATTCTTCAACAATACCACCGATTTTCCTGCACTTACTCTTGCCAGCGCTTTGTGAAAAGAATTGCTTACATAAGCCGGAGAATAGTTTGCCCATGGATCGGAAGGAATACTGTCGAACAAACCTAGCTTAAACCGTGTACGGAGCAATGTACGCAATGCCTGATCCACTTCTTTTCCGGTTATTTTCCCCTGTTTAACGGCATCGGGAATAAAGCGGTAAACATATCCGCAGTTCAGATTTACCCCTGCTTTTATGGCCATGGTGGCAGCTTCTACTTCGTCTTTGGCAATTTTGTGTCCGTTGATAAAATCAGCCAATGCCCAGCAATCTGTAACGATATGTCCTTTGAATTTGAATTCTTTTCGCAGAATATCATTGAGCAGGTATTTACTGCCACAACAAGGTTCGGTATTGGTACGATTATACGCGCACATGATAGCCTCCACATTTTCATCAACCAACATGCGGAAAGCGGGGAGATAGGTATCACGAAAATCACGTTCGTTCACCGTTGCATCAAAGGAATGGCGGATTTTTTCAGGGCCGCTGTGTACCACAAAATGTTTGGCGCAGGCTGCTGTTTTCAGATATTTGGAGTCGTAACCCTGCATACCCCGTACAAAAGCTCTTCCGATGGTTCCCGAAAGAAATGGATCTTCGCCATAAGTTTCCTGTCCACGACCCCAGCGCGGATCGCGAAAAATATTCACGTTGGGCGACCAAAATGTAAGTCCGCTGTATTGACCTCTTATCCCGGCCTTAATGGATGCATTGTATTTTGCCCGGGCTTCGTCGGAAATAGCATTTGCCACAGTTTCGATCAATTCCGGATCGAATGTGGCCGCAAGTCCAATTGCTTGTGGAAATACGGTTGCCTTGCCATTGCGTGCCACACCGTGCAATGCTTCGTTCCACCAGTTGTATTCGGGGATCCCCAAACGTTCAATGGCTTTACTGTTGTAAAGCATCATATTTGCCTTTTCTTCAATTGTTAAGCGTTTTAGCAGATCGTCGATACGTGATTCAACGCTTAAGCTGGTGTCTTTGAAGGGATATTGCGCATAAAGAGTAATTGCGGTAAGATGCAAAATACAAAGCAGTAAAATCTTTTTCATGGGGGAATTATTTTAAAGATGCAAATGTAAGAGATGTTTTGATTTAATAAACACATTGCAGACAATGGATTTTATGCCGCAGTTGTGTGTCATCCAAAAAATATTCCCGGACATTGATGACCTTCGTTATTCAGTTTGATGATCATAGATTCCATCCCATACATAACGATAAGGTGCCAGTATTAAACGATATTCTGTTTCACGCGAGGGGATTGATAGGATTGAAGAGACTGAAATTCTGACTTCTAAATTCTTCCTCACTTCCCAGCTTCCTTATTGGTTGTATCGATTACTAAAATAAGCGGGCAGATAACACAAAGTTTCAAAAACCAAAAAATAGAGTTTACACAGTTTTTTGGACAGTACCACCGACACAGGTGAAACTCCCGAATCCAAACGTACGGAGCTATTGCATAAACTTGCAATGGCATAATACAAACGTACGGGACTATTGTATAAACTCATAATGCCACTTTGGAACTTCAGAACCCTATTGTATAAACTCATAATGTCACTTTGGAACTTCAGAACCCTATTGTATAAATTCATAATGCCACTTTGGAACTTCAGAACCCTATTATATAAACTCATAATGCCACTTTGAAACTTCAGAACCCTATTATATAAACTCATAATGCCACTTTGTAACTTCAGAACCCTATTGTATAAACTCATAATATCACTTTGTAACTTTAGAACCCTATTGCATAAACTCATAATGTCACTTTGAAGCTTCAGATCCTTACTATTTGAAAGTACAAGTGATATCCATAAGTTTGCGGATCAACTATTTGAAAGTAGGAATGGCATCCGTAAGCCTGCGGATCAACTATTTGAAAGTACAAGTGCCATCCGTAAGTTTGCGGATCAGCTATTTAAAAGTACAAGTGCCATCCGTAAGTTTGCGGATCAACTATTTAAAAGTAGGAATGCCATCCGTAAGCCTGCTGATCAACTATTTGAAAGTACAAGTGACATCCGTAAGTTTGCGGATCAACTATTTAAAAGTAGGAATGCCATCCGTAAGCCTGCTGATCGTATCCTCTTTAATAAAAAAATAGCGTTTACATAGTTCGGTGAATACTCCCGAAAAAAGAATCACATCTGCCTGGGTGTAATCATTCTATTTATGATCACTAAGCCGGAATACCTCCGGGCTTGTTTAGTGTACTTATTGGGGAGAATAGTATTCAGCAACAATACATTAAACATACCGTTTCCATATTTTAAAAATATTGACTATCATTGCACATTAAATTGCTACGGATAAACCGCGCAGGGATGAAACGGATACTGACGTATAATGTAAATGGAATCAGGGCAGCTATTTCAAAGGGATTGCCCGAGTGGCTTGCAATTGTGAACCCCGATATAGTTTGTATTCAGGAAACCAAAGCACAACCCGATCAGATTCCGGTGCTTGAATTCGAAAGCATGGGATATCAGTGCTATTTTCATTCGGCGCAAAAAAAAGGTTATAGCGGTACCGCAATTTTTACAAAGCAACAACCCGATGCAGTGAAAGTGGGAATGGGCATAGAGCGTTACGACAACGAGGGACGTTTTTTGCGTGCCGACTTTGGCGATATTTCGTTGGTGAGCATCTACCATCCTTCGGGGAGCAGCGGTGACGAACGTCAGGATTTTAAAATGCAGTGGCTGTCCGATTTTCAGCACTACATCAACGAACTGAAAAAAGAGCGCCCGAACCTTATCCTGTCTGGCGATTATAATATTTGTCATCAGGCTATTGATATTCACGACCCCGTGCGCAATGCTACCAGTTCGGGATTTCTTCCCGAAGAACGTGCATGGATGAGCAGTTTTTTGCAAACCGGGTTCATCGATTCGTTCCGGCATATAAATCCAAATCCGCACAACTATACATGGTGGAGCTACCGTGCCAATGCGCGGAGTAAAAACCTGGGTTGGCGTATCGATTATCACATGCTGACCGAAACACTATTACCCCGGTTAAAACGTTGTATTATACTTCCGGAAGCAATGCATTCTGACCATTGCCCCGTATTAGTTGAAATTGATTTCTAACCAATCATAATGAATGCTATGAATTTAAACGTTCTCAAAGTATCCGTTCTGGGAGTTGCACTCCTGTTCTCGCTGAGCTCTTGTGTATCCATGAAACGTTTTGCCGATACCGAAGCCAAGGCAAAAAAATGTGCCCAGGAAAATGATTCTCTCAGTCGCACTCTTGGCGATTATACCGTGAAAAATAATGAACTTGCTGCAAAGCTGAAAACTGTTGATGCAAAGCTTGCACAAAATGATGCAGACCTTGCTCAACTGGGTGAAGATTTAAAGAAAACCAAGGGAGAAAAAGAATCACTTCAGGGTGAGTATGATGAAATGAATAGCAGATATGCCAAAATCATTGCCGGAAGCAAGTCTGAAACGCAGGATCTTCTGAAAGATTTGCAAGGTACAAAGGCTGATTTGCAACGTCGTGAAAACGACCTTCGTGTACTGGAAGAAGAAAACAATCGCAAAAAGCAAAGCCTCGACAGTTTGATGACTCTGTATGTTGAAAAAGAAAATAACCTCAAAGAGCTTCAGAATGTTCTTGAATCGAAAAACAATGAAGTAAAAGCTATCCGCGATAAAATCACCAATGCTTTGTACGGCTTTCAGGATAAAGGTCTAACCATCTATACGAAAAACGGGAAAGTATATGTTTCGATGGATGAAAAACTGATGTTTGCTTCGGGTAGCTGGACAGTATCAGAAGAAGGGAAGAAAGCTCTGAAACAAGTGGCACAGGTGCTGGAAAAAAATCCGGATATCAACGTAATGATTGAAGGCCATACCGACAATGTTCCGTATAAAGGTCCCGGACAGGTAAAGGACAACTGGGATTTGAGTGTAATGCGTGCAACTTCTATCGTGAAAATAATGCAGGAAAGCGCGAATATTGATGCACAGCGCATCACTGCATCCGGTCACGGAGAATTTTTACCCGTTGTGGCAAATGATACGAAAGAAAATCGTGCAAAAAACCGTCGTACCGAAATCATCCTTACCCCGAAGTTAACCGAATTATTAAAAATACTGGAATAAAATTATGGAGACGGGTTTCAAACCCATCTTTACACTAAAAAAGGGCTGTTTCAAACAACCCTTTTTTTATGACCTTATAAAATAGGATTCAGGATGGTTAATAGGTTTTTGAGTTCGAAATTCTGTCTGACAACTACGCTGAGTCCCGGAAATCGGGTAAGTTCTAACCTAAACATTAATAGTAATATGACAACTATGATCTTGTTCTCTTTAATCGATATTTATACTTTAAATTTCACGTAGGCGAACAGCATAAGTCTCCGTCAATCACGAATTTTGTTTATATTTGCGATTTAAGAATAGATAAATGGACGATATATTATTACTAGCTGATAAGGTCAGGAATACCTTAATTCTAGGAGAAAGCCACTTTAGAGAATTTAAATCAGCTTTAGAAGGAAAGCCAGGCAATAAAAAGCCAAGACAAGTTAAAGCGATTTGTGCTGACATTGCAGAAGCATTAGTTTCATTTGCAAATGCAGATGGAGGAGCTATCTTAATTGGAGTTGAAGATGATGGGACTATTACTGGAATCCCTCATTCGGAAGAGAATATACAAGTAATGTTAAACTCTACCCAAACTCATATTTATCAGCATCAGCAACTACCCTTAAACAATGCAAATAAGCTGACTTTAGACAATAAAATTATATTGTATTTTTCTGTCAACAAAGGCACTACAATGATTTATCAATTACCAGATGGAAGGTGCGTTAGAAGAAAAGATAAATCTACCATGCCTGCATCGGTTAATCAAATTCAATTTGAAAGACAAGAAATTAAATCCAGAGAATATGATAGTCAATTTATTGATGGTGCATTCGTTACGGATTTGGATTTAAAATTACTTCAAGGAATAGCTGACCAATATATTAAAGGATTAAGTGTTGAAAGATATTTACAACAAATCGGATTAGCTGAGTATTCTCAAAATGGTTTAAGATTAAAACGCGCCAGTTTGTTGTTATTTGCGGTTGATATTAATAAATGGCATCCAAGGAGTCAAATTAGATTTTTAAAAATTAATGGAAATACTTTAAATGCTGCGCCTAATTATAATGTAATCAGTGATGAAACTGTTACCGGGAATATATTTGAATTAGTAATAAAATCATGGGAACATTTGAGGTCTTATTTAGCGTATAAGACTGAGTTTGGAGCAAATTCACAATTTGAGCAAAAATATATTTATCCTGAGGACGCTGTTAGAGAAGCTATTTTGAATGCAATTGCGCATAGGGATTATAGTATTATGAATGGCATTGATATATTTATATTCAACGATAGAATGGAAATTAAAAGTCCTGGTGCTTTGATTTCAACTATAACTATTAAGAACTTATATGAATTAGAAGGTTCTCATGAATCAAGAAACTCGCTAATTGCAAGGGTTTTAAGGGAAAACAAGTTAATGAGGGAGCTTGGCGAGGGAATGAAAAGGATTTTTAGCTTGATGCAAGAGCAGGAGCTCGAAAAACCTGAACTGTATTCAAACGGACAGTGGTTTAGAGTAACTCTGTCAAATAAAACAATATTTAGTCCGAAACAATTGGAGTGGCTTCAGCAATTCGAGAAATATGAATTATCAAAGAATCAGAAACAAATAATTTTACTTGGTCTTGGTGATAAAGAGATTTCAAGTAACGATATTTTTAAGGCATTAAACATTAGTAATACGGAGACTGAAAAGTTTACCCAAGAGGTAACAGTTTTAAGAAATTTAGGGATTTTAATTGAGATTAGAACTTCAACTTCAGTTACTAAGTACGTGAAGAAACAAAAAATTAAAGGAAAAAATATTGGTAGAAAAGATGTTCCAAGATATAAAGTAAAAATAGCTTAAAAATGCCATCGCCTGATAGATGCTCATTTTATATTGATATTTAAGTGGTTAGGTGCGCTTCATTTTCGCTTGTAGGGGTATTTCAAATCTGCCCGTCATACTGAGTCCCGAACTCGGGAAAGCTGACAGGGAGGTCTTTCTATGCCTGCTTCACTTTGTTTTTCGATTCGCTAAACCAGACCCAAAGAGCAGAGTCATACATCATCATATTATCAGAAAAATCTAAAAATAAACTGTTAGGTTGACGGCTATGCGGAAATCGGGTAAGTGCCGATTATTAAGTGCGTTTTTTATTCGGCCTTTAGCATGACAATATTAGAAAATCCGATTTTTTAAGTCATCGCTAAATAAATGCAAGTTAGGGGCAAAATCTATAATTATATCTATAAATATTGTGGAATACTATTCTCAGTAAATACATTTACATTGTCAAAATTAACAAAATGAAAGAAGTCTGAAGTATATTCTATTCAATAAAACCGGAATGATTTCAGTCTGAATTTTCAATGATAATTTATAACAGTAACCCAAATAAGTGCTTTATGAGAAAACTATTCCAGGTAACAATATTGATACTCCTGATTGGAGGAGGATTTACATCTTCAAAAGCTCAACAGCAGGAAATGTACACCTTTTGTGTTGGAGGCACCAAGGCATATTTACTTGATACAGCAGCCACAAGTACCAGCGCTCCTGCAACCAGTGTTTTTAAAACATGGACACTGACTTCTCAAACATCCTACTCTGCCTACTTTGTAAGAGATACAATTTATCAAACCCTTTCATACAAAGCCGGAAACGTTGGGCAAGGGGGAACAACTGGAAAAGTAAGAAAAATAAGCTGGAATGGAACAGTGGCCTGGGAATATGCAGCTTCTTCAAGTACTACACAAATGCATCATGACATTTGTCCAATGCCGAATGGAAATGTATTAATGATTGTTTATGAAACAAAATCAGCATCACCCACAACCGTAGGAAGTTCATCTACGCTTACCGTATGGTCAGAAAAAATCATAGAGGTAAAACCAACAGGAGCTACAACCGGCGATGTGGTTTGGGAATGGCACTTATGGGATCACCTTTGTCAAAGTCTTTATCCTTCGGTAACCTCTACCTATGTTAGCAGTGTATCTCAGCATCCTGAACTGATGAATGTCAATTACAGCCTGTCACAGGATTGGATACACATGAATGGGATAGATTATAATCCTGTACTTGATCAAATTATGTTAAGCTCACATTATATGAACGAAGTGTATGTGATTGATCATAGTACTACAACTGCACAGGCAGCAACTCATACAGGCGGCAACTCAGGCAAAGGAGGCGATTTCCTTTACCGATGGGGGAATCCGGCTGCTTATGGATTAACCACTGGTGGAAATAACAGTGGGTTTAAAGTAATTCATGATGCCCATTGGGTTCCATCTACAAATCCAAACTGGCCAAATTACATGTGTGCATACAATAATAATCAGGGTGGAAGCGTGCAGGTAGTTATCTGGCAACCTCCTTACAATGGATACAACTATAATTATACCGCAGGATCAATTATTGGACCCACTACCTGTATAAAACCAACCATTCCTACAATTTCTGCAACTGATATGGGAAATTCTCAGCAGCTTGACAACGGAAATATACTGGTTACAGCTCCCAATAGTAAGTTCTATGAAGTTAGTGGTACAGGAACAACCTATCAAACAGTATCGGTAAGTTCAAATCATGCTTATCGATTGAAAAAGTGTGAAGTCAGAGCACCTGATGTAACGATTGGAGCATTAACATCTGATACGGTTTGCGTGGGCAACAGTATCAGTCTTACTTCTACAGCAACATCAATTACAGAAACAAACCCAACATTTACGTATGCCTGGAGTTCTTCTCCAGTCAGTTTGATATCTGTTGATCAGAACCCAAATTATTTAGTGTCAAATCTGGGTAGTCAAACAATACAGCTTGTTGTAACAAATAATGCTGGTTGTACGGATACTGCCCGGAAAACAATCTTTGTGAAACAATGTACTCCCGTTGATTGCAATACAAGTCATCCTGATGCTTCAGTATCAGTTCTTAATACAGGAACAATCTGTTTAAATGATACTGTAACGCTTCAATCTGCTGTTGTTTCGGTAAATGAAACAAATCCTGTTTATTCATATTTATGGACTTCTACTCCTTCAGGCTTTACGTCAGCTACTCAAAATACAACTGCTGTACCTACCGCAACAGGAGTGTTTAACTACTTAATGAAAGTAACCAATGTTTCTTCAGGGTGCTTTGATACAGCGTCCGTATCTGTTGTAATTGATCCTTGTTCGGTGGGTGTAAATGAGCAAATGCGCGATCAGAATATATTAAGTGTATTTCCGAATCCTGGCAACGGTGTTTTTTATTTGAATGTTTCGTCTAATGATGATTATCAGGTAATAATATACAATGCAATGGGAAAATTGATTTTATCAGAAAAGAATGCTTCAAATGTAAACCTGTCGCAATTTGAAAATGGAGTGTATTTTTTGTCAGTCATTACGAGTGATCAACAAAAGTATGATAAGAAATTAATTTTGATGAAATAACTCTAAATAAAAGAGAAATGAAAAAGTTATTTGCGTTTGTTCTATTTGCTTTCATTCTGTTTATCGCAAATAGTATTAAGGCTCAGGGTTTTACAAATTACACGACTTCAAACTCTGCTCTTCCCGGTGATTATGTTTTGGGAGGAGTTGCCGTTGATACCAATAACTATGCGTGGTTTGGTACCGGGTCGGGTGTGGCAATGTATAATGGGAGTGTATGGACTACTTATACAACAACAAACGGTCTTCCCGATAACTACATAAAATGTATTACCGTTGATAAACATAACAATGTGTGGGTTGGAACGGATGGTTTTGGTGTTTCAAAATTTAACGGAACCACCTGGACTACCTTTACAACAACGAATGGTCTTGCTGATAATGGAGTAACGGCTGTTATTGCAGATAATAATAACAATATATGGTTTGGAACAGGAGGAAGCGGTGTTTCGAAATACGATGGAACCACCTGGACTACCTATTCCATTGCTCAGGGCTTTCCCGGTGATGCAGGAGTTCCGGCATCTGTAAACTGTATAACTACGGATAGTCAGAACAGTGTTTGGTTTGGAACAGATAAAGGCGTTTCGAAATTTAACGGAACTACTTTTAGCAATATTGATATGAGCAATACTGACAGCTTAGGCAGTAATTATATTTCGGCACTGGCAATTGATGTGAATAATAATAAATGGATTGGAACACTTTCGTATGGTATGACAAAACTGAATAGCTCTAATGGCTGGGTGAAAAATTACCGTATGTCAGATGGTCTTTTGAATAACTTTATTCAGGATATTGTTTTTGATACTGATGGTGTTATGTGGATTGCAGAATATGCCGATTATAACAATGAGGGAGGAATTACTAAATTTGACGGAACCACCTGGACTTCGTACACTTTAACAAATGGCCTTGTTAATCCGCAAATTATGGGGATTGCAATTGATAAAAATAAAAAACTTTGGATTGCAACCGGTGCCGGAGTGTCTTTTTTCAATCCGGTAGTTTCAGTTCCGGAAACAGAATCCGGTCAGGAATTTTCCATCTATCCTAATCCTGCCAGTGATAAAATCTATATCAGTCATGCCGAGGAGAATCTGAATGTTCAGATTGTTACCCTTTCCGGTCAGGTTGTATTAAACGAAAACCTGCCGCAATATCAGCAAAGTCTTAATACGTTATCTCTGACTCCCGGAATGTACCTTGTGAAAATGACTTCTAAGGAACAGACCTGTTCTTCCAAACTGATTATCAGATAATGACTTCTTCAAAAATGATACTTTTGAATCTGCTTTGTGTGATCCTTTTTCTGAATCTGACAGAAAAAGGATTTGCGCAAAGCAGGTTTTATAGTTATGATTCAATACAGGAGATTAAAATTACGTTCAAAGAAAATAATTGGGATTCCATTCTGGATAGTCTTTTTACAAATTATGGTGAAAACGGGTATTTGAAAGGAGACATATTCATTAATGGTACAAAGTTGAAAAATGTAGGTGTACGATTTAAAGGGTTTAGTTCGTGGAATGAAAAACAGAAAAAAAATCCTTTTCACATAAACCTGTCTTATGTAATCCCAAATCAAAACTACAAAGGCTACACAAAAATCAAATTAAGTAATGTAATCAGCGATCCGTCCTTTGTAAGGGAAGTATTATCGTATGAAATTGCCCGAAAATATATGCCTGCCGGAAACGCAAATTTTGCGAATGTATATGTAAATGATACATTAATTGGTCTTTATACAAATGTGGAATCGGTTGATAAACGATTTCTGAAAACACATTTTGGCTCTGATGAAAATGCCTTTTTCAAAGGAAGTCCTGAGCATTTGGAGTATCCGTTTGGTCAGAACTCTAATCTTGCCTATACACATGGAACGGATTCTTCACAATACATACCTTATTATAGTCTGGAGTCAGAATATGGATGGAATGATCTTTTCAACTTTATCAATCTTTTAAATAACGATACTTCAAAAATAGAGACTGTATTAAATGTTGATCGAGCATTATGGATGCACGCCTTTAATTATTCGATGATTAATCTGGATAGTTACATTGGCTATTCTCAGAACTATTACTTGTATCTTGATGATAATGGTCAATTTAATACCATACCATGGGATTTAAATATGTCGTTCGGAAGTTTCAAAAACAGCGATGACATCTCATTAAATCTCACAATTCCGAAGATAAAGATATTAAACCCACTGCAACATTTGTATTTTTCTGCATATACACCCCGGCCGTTAATGAAAAATCTTTTTTCAAATCCGCGGTGGCGAAAAATGTATCTGGCACATCTGCGCACAATTATAAACGAAAATTTCTCAAACAATCTTTATTATACAAGAGCGCAGGAAATACAATCGGTGATAGACCTCTCGGTTCAGCAAGATTCAAATAAGTTTTATACGTATGCAAATTTCCTGAGCAATCTCACCTCAACCGTAAATTCAGGTTCAAGCCAGTTCCCGGGACTACAAGATTTGATGAATGCCCGGATTGCATATCTCGATACTTTTCCGGGAATACGCGGGGAACCTGTTATAACCAATAACAACTGTAATCCTCTTTTCCCCGAAAAAGGGAAATCAATTTCAATCAAAACTGCCGTTCAGAAAGCATCGGAGGTCTATCTGGCTTATCGTTTTAACAGCAGAGATTTGTTTGCAATGATTCAGATGAATGATGACGGGCAAAATGGCGATTCTGTAGCCAATGATAATATTTATACAGCCAGCCTGAACTTTTCAGGAAACATCATGCAATACTATATTTATGCTGAAAATGACAGTACAGGAAGCTTTTCCCCTGAAAGAGCAGCGTATGAATTCTATACCATTTATCCTAAAATTGCATCAAAAAATCTGGTAATTAATGAACTAATGACTTTTCCGTATGTCGATTCAAAAGGAAATAATCATAACTCAGACTGGATTGAGTTACACAACAATACGCACGAATCAATCAGACTTTTTAATCTGAAACTATATTCCGGATACAGTAATGAATTTATCTGGAATATACCGGATACAACGTTGGCTGATGATGCTTATTTTATTATTTGGGCAGATGGAGATACTACGTATGAGAACCATACAACATTCAGTCTCAATGCAAAAGGAGGCAGAGTATTTCTGGCTTATTCTCCTGCCGAAATTTTGGATTCGCTTGTTTTTGGAGAGCAACTTTCTGAAAAATCAATAGGTCGTTTTCCCAATGGTTATGGTTCGTTTTGTTATCTTACGCCTACGTTTGCATCATACAACAGTTATACATCCACTGCAATATCAAATATCAATATATATCCTAATCCGGCTTCGGATTTCTTGAATGTTGAAGTCAAAGATCAAATAACGCCTTTAATTATAGAGATTTATAATTCATTCGGACAACGTATTTCTTCATTTCAATATGAAGTAGAAAAAACATATTCCAGTCCTGAAAATAAAAGGATTAGCCTGAACGCTTATGGCTCCGGAATCTACTTTGTTAAAATAATCCATGGTAACAAAACAGAGGTTAAAAAACTATTGATCAACAGATAATCAGATATTTCCATGAAAAAGATAACAACAATCATTCCACTCGCGTTTCTCCTGATATTTTTATTTTCTTCATGCAAAAAAGAAGCAGGAGAGGGAGGAAATTCATCCATATACGGATCTGTAATAGTCCGGAATTATAACAGTACGTTTACTGATTTACTCAGTGAATATCCGGGTGCTGATGAAGATGTTTATATTATTTACGGCAATGATAAAAGTTACAGTGATAAAATAAAGACCAATTACCTTGGAATATACGAATTTAAGTATTTACGTCCGGGGAACTATAAAATTTACATCTATTCAAAAGACTCTACCTTGCAGTCGCCTTCGGGGATTGTTCCGGTTGTGAAAGAAGTTGAGATAACCGATAATGATCAGGAAATAAAAGCTCCGGATATTACAATCTTTAGATAGCAATCATTTTTATAAATGCTACTCAATGAAGCAAAAAGTAACGGTTCGCTTTGGTTTGCTATTTAGTGTGCTGATTTATGCAGGCAGCTTATTTGCGCAGTACAATGACGCCTGTTTGTGGCTGAATTTGAGTATGGAAAAGAAAATTAATAAAAAAATCAGTCTGGAAGCCGGACAAGAATTCAGGTTTAACGAAAACTACTCCGAGTTGGGCACATTCTTTACCGAATTGGGTGCAACGTTAAAATACAATAAGCATATCTCTTTCTCGGTATTTTATCGCTATTCAAACAAAAGATATCTTGATGATATGTACCAGTTCCGGCACAGATATTTTGTTGATTTAAGCTTGCGTAAAAAAATAAAGCCGGTTACGATTATCCTGAGATCAAGATATCAATCATTTGCAGAAACTTCGTATGAAAAAGATCTACCTGAAAAATATCTTCGTGAAAAGCTTTCGTTAAGGTATGATCTGAATAAAAAATTTGAACCATATTGTTATACTGAGATTTATTTTCCACTAAACAATCCTCAGAATAACAGGATTGACAATCTGAAATTTGCATTAGGGATAGAATACAGTTTGACGAAGCATCAGTCGTTTGATGTCTATTATCTGATTCAGAAGCAGGTGAATGTGAAAAAAGCAAATACTGATTTTGTTACCGGAATTACGTATAAGTATAGTTTCTAATCGCACAAAACATATAAATCCTCACGAGGATTTAAAAACATTACCGGGATTTTCTGTTCAGTTTTTAACCATTTCAGTTCGCGGGGTTTCGAAATCAGTCCCAGTAAGCCGCCTTTAGGCCAGGCTAATATCAATAACATTCCGCATTGCTTTTCCTGTGCAAACTGAATAATTGCATTATCATAGTTTAGTTTGTTTTCGTGAAAGTCGATGTCGTACTCCACTTCAAAGTTTGTCAGCATTTTGCGGATAAACTTCAGGTTGTTCTGTAATTGACGGCGCAAGTATTCATCTTTGTATGAACCTGCAAAAATCTGAATAAACGAAGCATTGAAACGTCCGAAATAGCTTGCCCACAATACCTTTTCCTTCGATTCTTTCATCGAGTCAATCGGAAGCAGGATGCGTTTATACAAGTCGTTATGTTCGAGAACTGTTTGTGTAATAATATATGGAATACGGGCTTGTGATAATGCTTTCAGTATTTTTTCGGGTGTTGATGAGGTATAACTTTCCAGAGATGAAAGAACCAAAACCACGCTTCCGCAGTTTTCAGGCAGAGACTTTACTTCTTCTTTGAATCTGGATTTCAGCAACAGAAAGTCAATTGGATAATTTTCTGTTTGAGCCATTTCTGTAGAAAGTGCTTCCAGTTTTTTTTCTGCATTATCGTCCGAAGCCAGTTCTGGTGAGTATAAAAACACAACCGCTTTGCTAAGAAAACGAGCCAGATTCAGAACATGAGAAAGTGCTGGTTGGCTTTTTTCGAAACCATTGAGCAATATTGCAATTCGTTGGTCAGTTTGTACTTCCATTATTCGTAGAGTCCTTTCACTTTAGGTTTTCCGGCAACAAAATCTTTCAGGTAGAATGGTTCGAAGTAAGCTACATCTTCAAATTGTTTTTTTTCAAATGCTGCTAAAGCAGGTTCGAGCAGATGACGGGCAGAATTTTTGATTTCCAAAAAATGTGCATTAGGTTGATGTTGTAGTATTTCTTTGCTTTTTGGCATGCCGTCGCCAAAAAAAAACACCTTTTGTGATTTCAAGATTTCATCGAAAGGATTTTCTTCCAATAATTCTGCTTTCACTTCACGAATAGTTTCCAGCTTATAGTTATAGAACGCGGTGTAAACTTCCATACGTCGGGCGTCTATCAGCGGACAATACAGTGCATTTTCCGAGGGCAGTTGTTTTACAGCAGCATTAGCCAAAGCCAGTGTTGTGTCAATCGCAATCAATGGAACTTCGGCTGCATAACAAATTCCTTTTGCCGTTGAAACTCCGATTCGTAAACCTGTATATGAACCTGGGCCTTTGCTTACAACCACTGCATCCAAATCCTGATACTTTATTCCGCTTTCGGTTATTATTTCTTGTATAAAAACAGAGAGTAATGCTGAGTGCGAATTTTGAATTGCATTTTCCTTACAGAGAATAATTTTCTTATCTCGCGAAAGCGCAACAGAACATTCTAAAGCTGAAGTTTCTATAAAGAGTAGTTGTGGCATAATAAAATCAATATTTTGCAAAAATAAAAAAGCAAAGCGGAATTGCTTTGCTTTTTCTTTTAATACTGGCTTATTCTTTGTCTTTATAGATTTCGGTTTTGCTTACAACTTTGATTTTCTGACGGTTTTTCAATGTTTTTGAAACCGCGGTATAAGGTCCGCTTACAATCTGTTCGCCATCTTTTAAACCTTCTTTAATCTCGATGTAGTTATTGTCCTGAATTCCGGTTTTTACTTTACGCATAACCGCTATATTCTTTTCAATTACAAAAACATATTCTTCAAATTTTTCTTTTTTCGCTTTTGCATTTTCTTTTTTGTCTGCATCTTCGTTTGCCGGGCGGTCAGGATCTTCCATCTCCTTCTTTTGTGTTAAATTACTCACTTTGCCAGATGTGTCTGAGCGGGTTGTTACAGCCTGAATCGGAACGGTAAGTACATCGGTTGCATTTTTGGTAAGAATTTCAACAGAGGCGGACATTCCCGGACGGAATGGTGAAATATGCGGAGTTGCAGGATTAATTAAATCCTGATATGACTCTTGTAATATGCGGACTTTTACATTGAAATTGGTCACCTGATCACTGGTTTGCGTTAATGAGCTTTTGGGAGAGTTTGCAATTTCGGTGACAACCCCTTTAAATTTACGATTCGTGTAAGCATCAACTTCTACAATAGCCGTATCGTTGAGCGAAAGGCGGATGATATCGTTTTCGTTTACATCTACGTTTACTTCCATGTTATTCAGGTTCGCGATACGCATAATTTCGGTACCACTCGAAAACTGTGAAGCACCAGTAACACGTTCTCCCTTTTCAACACTAAGTTTGGATATGGTGCCATCTGCGGGAGCCCGCAAAGTGGTACGGGTCAGGTTCTCCTTTGCCTGACGCAAAGATTGTTCAGAGCTTTGTACTGAAAACGAAGCTGCAAGAACGCCTTGGTCAGAAGCATCTACCTGAGCTTTGGCTACTTCATAGCTTGCTTTGGCAGCATCGAACTCCGATGCAGAAATTGCATTTTGTTGAAAGAGTTTCTGATTACGCTCAAAGCTGGTTTTCGCATTGCTAAACTGAGCTTTGGCTTGTGCCAGAGCTGCTTTTGCATTGGCGAGATTGGCTTTTTGTCCATTCAGCGCAGCAATGCTTTGCTCAAATGATGATTTGTAGATTTCAGGATCAATTTCAGCAAGTAAATCGCCGGCTTTTACCCGGTCTCCTTCTTTTACGTAAATCTTTACAACTTCACCTGAAATGTAGGGGCTGATTTTAATTTCAACTTCCGGTTGTATTTTGCCGCTGGCAGTCACGCTTTCAATAATGTCACGGGCTTTTACTTTTTCAGCAATAACTTTTAATTCGTCGTTGCTTCCCATTACACCTTGCTTGCGTAGAACAACCAACAAAATGATAACAAGAACAATTCCTCCGACGATAAACCAAATTTTTTTCTTTGATTTCATACTTATATGATTGATTGAGTTTTGTATTTGTGTTTTACTTGATAACCAGAGTATTTCCGGCATAAAAGTCAAGAATCATCTTCTTGAAAATAAAATTGTATTTTGATTTAAGTGATTCTGATTCTGCTTTAAACAGATTGTTTTTTGCAGTATTGTACTCGATACTATTAGTTACACCAACCAGAAATTTTTGTTCGGTGTATGTAAATGATTCTTTAAAGGCAAGCGTCGATTTTTGAGCAGCAACATAGCTTTTCATTGCTCCCTGAGCATCAGCATAAGCCTGTTCAATCTTTTTACGAAGCTGATTTTTATTTGTTTCGAGTGAATATTCCGCATTCAATGCATTTAGTTTTGCCCGCTTTACCCCTGATGAAGCCTGATATCCATTAAAAATAGGGATGTTCAGGTTAAAGGTTAGCGATTTGCTCAGATTTCTGTCCAACTGGTCTTTGAACGAAAGACTTTCGAACTCCGTTGCGTAGTTTTTTTGCATAATTACCTGGTTGGTTCCCTGAACATAGTAGCTGGTAGGAGTTTCAGAAATCAGGGTGGGCCCTGATTTTAGTTTCGAATAATCTTTGTAATCGGCAATGTAGTTTGTGCCGTAGTAGAAGCTCATCGACAATGATGGAAGCCTCATTCCACGTGCAATGGAAACCCCGATAGAATTGCTTTTTAAACGAAATTCAGCACTTTTGATATCAGGCTGTGTTTCCAGGGCTTTGGCGTAAACAGTAATCGGATCAGGAAGGATGGGGTTGTCTTCCAGTTTTAAATCAGGGATTACAATTTCAAATCCTACGGTTGATTTCAGGTCGAGCAATTGCGCCAAATCCAGATACGAAAGTTCTAACTGATTTTGAGCAGCAATAACATTTGCTTCTTCGGATGCTTCCTGAGCCTGAATTTCGTAAAGTGAACCTTTGGGTAATGTTCCTGCATCCACAAGTTTTCGGGTTCGTTCAACCTGAAGTTTGATAATGTCCGATTGACGTTCGGCAGCAGCCAGTAATTCCCGGTTAAAAAGAATCTGAAGGTAATATTGAGCTACTGCCAGTGCAATATCGTTTTTAGAACGCTCCAGATCCATTTTGCTGGCGTTGTAATCCATCTGACTTTGGCGAACACTATTCACTTTTTGAAAACCATTGAACAGACTCATACTGCTATTTAATGCAAAACTGTTCGAACGGGTTTGCTGATCGGTAAAAGAGTTGCTGGTTGGGTCAACATTTCTTCCCCATGAATAATTTTGGGAAGCTCCTGCGTTTACCGTAGGAAGCACAGATAACTTACTTTGCGTAAGATTTTCCCTGTTTACTTCGGCCGTAACTGCTGATTGCCTTATTTGCAAATTGTTTTCACGGGCATAAAGAATACACTCTTCTAATGTCCATTTTTTCTGACTGTATGCCATTTGGTTGATTATCAACACGCCAAATAGCATCAGAGCTAATTTTCTCATAGATTTCATTCGTACTTGTTTCCAGTGGGTTATAAAACGGGTAAATCTATTATCTATTTTTCAAAAGTATAGTATTAATACTAATTACCGTAGAGTTTTTTTAATTTTAACCCGGCTTTTTCGATGAATAGATTACTTTTGCGGTTTACCAACTCATTTTTGCGGATTTATTAATATGAACAGACGTATGAAAAAGTTGTTTTACTGTTTCGGTTTTGTGATTGGATTATTTGCGGGTTTGTCAATGAATGAAGCTTTAGCTCAAAATACATTTCTCAGCGATACATTGGATGCAGTTCATTATGATGTTTATCTGGATGTAAATCATCAGCTTCAAAATCAACTAAGCGGGCATACGGTGGTTCATCTTACACCCAAAGTTTCAAGTGTAAACAACGTTAAGCTTCAGTTGCTTAATTTTACGGTTGATTCAATTTTTCAGGAATCAACAAAAATTCTTTCATGGAACTATAACAATGATATATTGGAAGTTCCTTTATCTGTTTCACAAAATCAAACAGATACCTTTGCTATAACCATATATTATCATGGATTACCAACCATTGAGCCTTACGGTTGGGGTGGGTTTCATATTTCCGATGCGGTTTCATACAACTTGGGTGTAGCTTTTGATGCAAACCCTCACAATTATGGCCGGGCATGGTTTCCCTGTATTGATGATTTTATCGACAAGGCATCTTATGACTTTTACATCACGACTGCTCCCGGCAATAATGCTGTTTGTAACGGAAGTTTACTTCAAACAATTGCAAACAATGATAATAGTAAAACATTTCATTGGCGTTTAAATGAAATAATTCCAGGGTATCTGGTTTCTGTTGCGATATCTAATTATGCAGCAGTTGAGGGAATTTATCAGGGAATTAACGGTGCAATTCCAACATATATTTACGCAAATCCGTCTGATACTGCTAATGCCCGTGCATCATTTATTCATTTGAATAACATGATGCAAATTTTTGAAAACAAATGGGGTACATATCGATGGAACAGGATAGGATATGTTTCTACACCACTGGGAGCAATGGAGCATCCTACCAATATTTGCTACCCAACAGGATGTATTGATGGAACACTTAATTACGAAACACTTGCAGCTCATGAGCTTTCGCATCATTGGTTTGGCGATTTAATTACTTGTGCTTCGGCTGAAGATATGTGGATAAATGAAGGTTGGGCTACCTACTCCGAAGCTTTGTTTATGGAAGGAATGTACGGAAACGAAGCTGCAAAAGCTTACCGAAGAGATAAAATGCGTAAGGTACTTCAGTTTGCGCATTACAAAGATGCAGGTTATCGTGCATTGTATGGTATTCCAAATCAATATACTTACGGAGAAACTGTTTATCAAAAAGGAGCATTGGTAGCACAATCGCTAAGAAGCTATCTGGGCGATACCGTATTCTTTAACGCGATTAAGCAGATAATGAATGACTATGCGTTCAGGTCTGTATCATCTTTACAAATGCGGGATTATCTGTCTGCAAAAACCGGAGTTAATCTAAATGATTTTTACCAGTTTCATGTTTTTCAACCCGGATTTACACATTTTGCAGTCGATTCATTTAAAGTATTGTCAACATCAGGGGCCTTCCAAACTCAGGTTTGGGTTCGTCAACGGCTGAATAACGCACCTTCGATGGCTCAAAATAACCGGGTAGAAATTAATTTTATGGGGCAAAACTGGCAGATTTACAAAGACACGATTCATTTTGATGGACAAACCGGAAGTAAAATTTTTACAACACCATTTGCACCTGTATTGGCTATGATAGACATGGAAGAACGTTTTTCGGATGCTACGACTGATTGCTACAGAACCTTAAAGAACACTGGTGTAGCCGAGTTTCCTGAAACATTTTTCAGTGCGGATGTTCTTGCTGTTCCTGATTCTGCATTTTTGCGTGTAACACATAACTGGGTAAAGCCGGATGATCTGAAACAGGCTTCTACGATAATTTATCGTCTGTCGTCCAATCGTTTCTGGACAGTTGAAGGTGTTTTGCCTGTTGGTTTTCAGTCAAAAGGAAAATTTGCTTATACCAAGCAAAATAACCAAACCAATGGGTTACTCGATAATAAATTACTTCCTGCATTTGGTTCAGCTGACTCGCTGGTATTACTCTATCGCCAGAATTGTGCAGACGACTGGAAAATTACTCCCTTTACAAAACAAGGAGACCCCTTTAGCGGATATTTAATAGCAAATGAATTAAAACAGGGAGAATATACCCTTGGTATTAGTAAACCAAATCAATCTGGGATAGAGAAGGCTGAAGGAAAAGTGATGAAGGTTTCTCCGAATCCTGCAAAAGAAGGTTTTTATTTTGAAATGAATAATAATGAGGATTGTATTTTAATAATTTCCGATTTGAAAGGTAAGATTATTGAACGTATGGAAATTCGAAAAACAGTCACCTCATTTTACTGGAGAGCGGAAACTCTTTCGAAAGGAATCTATCAGGCTATAATTATAAATAAGCAAAATAAACCAATTGATAGCATGAAGTTGATTAAGGAGTAAAAAAGATATATGATTGTAAGCTGTTGAAAAACAGCTTATTTTATTTTTTATAATGTGCTGTGATGTTAAATTGCCGTAAACTATGGAAACTTTTTTCATAAAAAACGTTTCCATATTAAAAATGTTTATACTTTTGCAGCATGGAAGAAAAAGAAAAATATATACTTGAGCAAGCGAAGATACTTTTTTACCGGTATGGTGTAAAAAGTGTTTCGATGGATGACTTGGCACGACATGCCGGAGTCAGTAAAAAAACCTTGTATGAGTATTTTTGCGACAAAACTGATATCATCAAGCGGGTTCTTGAAATGCATTGTCAGATTCAGCAAGAAAAAATACACTCCGTAGGTTGTAGCCACCTCAACTCAATTGATGTTTTAATTGCAGTTACTGAATTTATTGTTGCTGAAATTAAAGACACTAACCCGGCATTCATTTACGATTTGAATAAGTACTACCCCGAAATAATGCGCACATTTGTTGAAGGCAAGAATAAATTTGTACATGATTGCATAATACAAAATTTGCATTGCGGTATTAAAGAAGGATTGTACCGAACCGATATGAATCAGGATATCATTGCACTGATTTACACTTCACGAATGAATACCCTTGCTCAGGATGAAGTGATGAAATTTCAGGACTTTTCCTACGCAGATGTAGTAAAAGAACTTATGCTTTATCACATAAGAGGAATCTCAAGTGCAAAAGGCATAAAATACTACGAAGAGAAAATTAAAAATGAAACACCCCTTAAATCTTAAATCGATATGAAACACACTCGCAAAGCTATTACGCTTACGATGCTGGTAATTCTTTTGTTTTTTCAAAACCAATTAAATGCGCAGAATAATCAATCTGGTGCTTTTTCATTAAAGGAAGCCCAGGAATTTGCTGTAAAGAACAGCTATTCTACTCAGAACAGTACCTATGATATAGATGCTGCCAAGAAAAAAATATGGGAAACTACAGCAATTGGATTGCCTCAGGTAAGTGGAAGCATTCAGTATCAAAACATGCTCGATATTCCTACAACATTATTGCCCGATTTTATTAGTCCGTCAATTTATGGAGTATTGATAAAAGAAGGAGTAAGAGATGCAAACGGAAATCCGATTACGATGCCTCAGGGTGGAAGTCAATTGTTTCCTGCAAAATTTGGAACTCAACATAATACAACCTGGGGAATTTCGGCATCTCAATTGATATTTAACGGATCTTATATTGTTGGACTTCAGGCTTCAAGAGTATTTCTTGAGCTCTCGAAAAACAAACTGGAAAAATCGGAAAACGATATTCGAGAATCAGTAAGTCAAAGTTATTGTCTGGTTCTTGTGTTACAGGAAAGCCAACAAATATTGGATTCTACACTAAAGAACATCAATCGCTTACTCTATGAATCAAAAGAAACATTAAAGCAAGGATTGGTTGAAGAGATTAGTGTTGACCAAATTCAATTGAATGTATCCAATATTTCGAATATGGTAAGCTCACTCAAACGTCAGCGTGATGCTGCTGAAAAACTTCTGAAGTTCCAAATGGGAATTGATGTAGATGCTCCTATTACCCTGAAAGATAACCTGGGAAATATCCTGAATCAATCAAAACCGGAATCGGTTCTGGGTACAAAATTTGATATTACCCGAAATGCAGAATTCAAACTAATGAAAACTCAGGAAGAGCTTTCAAAACTCAATCTAAAAAATGCTCAGGCATCATTTCTCCCTACTGTTTCTGCCTTTTTCAGCTATCAGAAAAAGGCAATGGGTGATAACTTTGATGTATTTAAATCGAGTACAAGCTGGTATCCTACTACTGTTGTAGGATTGAACATAGATATTCCGATATTTTCATCAGGATCAAGAATTTCAAAAGTTAAACAAGCCAAAATTGCCTATTTACAAACTCAGGTTTCGCGTAAACAGGTTGAACAAGGATTATTAATGCAGGAGTTTCAGGCTCGTAATGAGTACAATAATACATTGGAAACTTATTACAAAGAGAAAGATAATCTGGCATTGGCAACAAAAATCTACAATATCACTACTGTTAAATACACCGAAGGGGTTGCCAGCAGCATGGAGTTAACCAATGCTCAAAATCAATTCCTTTCAACGGAACAGAGTTATTATAGTGCAATCAATTCATTGATAGCAGCAAAAAGTAAACTCGACAAAATTTTAAATATAAAATAATGTATAATCCAGATAATAAATATACTATGAAAAGAAATTTGTTTCTCATCGCTATTCTTCTGTTTGCATTTGCCTGTAAAAATGGAGAAACCGATAAAAAAGCCAAACTCGAAAAATTAATTAAGCAACGAGATGAGCTTACACAGGAAATCAATAAACTGAAGCTCGAAGTTGGAAGTGACTCTTCTGACAAAAAAATGTTTTTTGTTTCTGTAAGTGACGTTCAGCTTACTGAGTTTAATCACTACATCGAAGTTCAGGGTAAAGTGGACGGTGATCAGAATATTGCGGTTCCTCCAAAACAACCAGGAGTAGTAACTACTGTTTATGTAAAAGAAGGAGATGCTGTTCGCAAAGGTCAGGTTTTAGCAGAACTGGACAATCAGGTGTTTAAGCAAAGTATTGCCGAACTTCAAAATCAACTTGATTTTGCAAACAATCTTTATCTGAAACAAAAAAACCTTTGGGATAAAAAAATTGGTTCTGAAGTACAATACCTCACTGCGAAGAATAACAAAGAATCTTTGGAAAAGAAAATGCAAACCATGAAAGATCAGCTTGACCAAACCCGCATAATTGCACCGATTAATGGCACCGTAGAAGAGGTGAACCTGAAAGAAGGAGAAATGGCTGCTGCCGGATTTCCTGCATTCAGAGTTGTAAACTTTTCAAGCATTAAAGTGAAAGCAGAAGTTGCCGAATCGTATGGTCTTCGTGTTAAAAAAGGAGATAAAGTGTATGTTAAATTCCCTGATTTAGACAAAGATATCGAGTCTCCTGTAACGTTTGCAAGTCGTTTTATCAATCCAACAAACCGTACTTTTACAATAGAAACAAAGCTTAGTGGTGGAAGTGTAAACTATCGTGCAAATATGATCGCTCAGGTAAAATTGAACGATTATAAAAAGAAAAACGTAGTTGTAATTCCGGTAAATGCTGTTGATCAAAACAATGGAAAGAGCTTTGTGTATATCGCAACTAATGGCAAAGCCAAGAAAGTGGAAATTCAATCCGGGCAATCTTATAATGGTAATCTGGAAGTAATTTCTGGGATTAAGGCTGGAGATAAGCTGATTGTGAATGGATTTCAGGGGATAGAAGACGGCGATTCAATTAAATTTTAATCATCAACTCAGTAATCATTAAATAAGATAGAGTTTATGAAGCTTCATAAGAAAAAAGAATTTTTTGGAACCAGTTGGGCGATCGATAATAAAACCAGTATTTATGTATTGATTTTTATTATTTCGGCTTTTGGGATGATTAACTACTATTCTATCCCCAAAGAGCAATTTCCCGAATTGGTGATTCCAACCATGATAGTAAGTACTGTGTATCCGGGAAGTTCTCCGGTTGACATGGAAAACCTTGTAACCCGCCCTATTGAAAAGAATCTGAAATCGATTAATGGTGTAAAGAAAATTACCAGTAATTCTATTCAGGACTTTTCAATTATCATCATCGAATTCAATACGAATGTAAAGGTTGAAGATGCCAAGCAGAAGGTAAAAGACGCGGTTGATAAGTCGAAGTCGGATTTGCCAAACGATTTACCGAAAGATCCTTCTGTGATGGATGTCGATTTCTCGGAAATTCCGATTATGAATATCAATCTTTCGGGCGATTATGATTTAAGTAAGCTGAAACGATATGCAGAAGATCTTCAGGATGAAATAGAGTCACTCAAAGAAATTACCCGTGTTGACATTATTGGTGCACTTGATCGCGAAATTCAGATCAACGTGGATATGTATAAAATGCAGGCTGCGGGAGCTACTTTCTCTGATATTGAACGTGCAATTTCAAGTGAAAACCATACTATTTCCGGAGGTTCTGTTGATTTACAGGGTATGCGACGTACGATCCGTATTACCGGTGAATTTAAAGATATGGAAACCATCCGCAATATTGTACTCACTGCCTCAAGCGGCGCATTGGTTTCGTTAAAAGATATTGCTGAAATAAAAGATGACTATAAAGAACGCGAAAGCTACGCACGTCTTGGCGGACAAAATGTTATCACACTCAACGTTATCAAGAAAAGTGGTGAAAATCTTTTGGATGCTTCTGATCAGATAAAAACAATTATCGAAAAAATGAAGGAGAGCAAACTTCCTTCAAAACTTAACATCACCCTTACAGGCGATATGTCGCGCTATACGAAAACAACGTTGTTTGACCTTAATAACACAATCATCATTGGGTTCCTTTTGGTAACAATTGTTTTGATGTTTTTTATGGGATTAACCAACGCGATATTTGTCGGGTTATCTGTTCCGCTTTCGATGGCACTGGCATACATTGTTTTGCCCGGAATTGATTTTACGATGAATATGCTGGTAATGTTTGCTTTCATTTTTGCGCTGGGAATTGTTGTGGATGACGCAATTGTAGTTATTGAAAATACTCACCGTATCTTTAAGCAGGGAAGAGGAAAACTATCAATTGTTCAGGCTGCAAAAGAGGCTGCCGGCGAAGTATTCGCTCCCATTTTGTCGGGAACATTAACAACATTGGCTCCTTTCTTCCCGTTAGCATTCTGGCCGGGTGTTGTTGGTAAATTTATGTTCTTTATTCCGGTAACGCTAATCCTTACATTATTTGCATCATTGATTGTTGCATATATCTTTAATCCGATTTTTGCAGTAGATTTTATGAAACATGATGATGATGAATCACATAAGCCTACTAAAAAAAGACTATTTGTGATTGGAGGAATGTTTGTCGGAATAGGTCTTCTGCTTCACTTGCTTGGACTACGCTTTATTGCAAACCTGGCAATTTTTATCGGGGTATCTTACGTATTGCATAATTTATATTTTGTAAATGTGCTTCATAATTTTCAGCATAATTATATTCCCCGTATGATGAATGCTTACGAAAGAGTATTGCGCTATGTATTGAAAGGCCACCGCCCTTATGCATTATTGTTGGGATTGGTTGCTCTTTTTATCGTAACGCTTTTTATTGCCGGAATTGCAAAGCCGAAGGTCGTATTCTTTCCCGAAAATCAGCCTAACTACATCAATGCATTCATAAAACTTCCGGTTGGTACAGATGTAAAAGCTACAGACTCTGTTGCTCGTATTGTAGAAAGCCGTATCAATAAACTGGTTGAAAAAGATAAAGAGATGGTTGAGTCTATTGTGACAAATGTTGCCGTAGGTGCATCAGAAGAGATGTTTGGAAACAAATCTACCTCGTCGCATTTGGCAAAAGTTACGGTAAATTTTGTTGAATTTTCAAAACGACATGGAAAATCGACCACCGACATATTGAACCTGATTCGTGGCAATCTGAAAGGAATTCCTGCTGCTGAAATTACCGTGGAAAAGAATCAAAACGGGCCTCCTACGGGAAAACCAATCAATATTGAAATCAGCGGAGAAAATATTGAAGAGTTGGTCGCTTCGGCTGATAAACTTAAAAAATATATCGGTTCCTTGGGTATTGGCGGTATCGAAGAGTTGAAATCTGATTTTGATTTAACCAAACCAGAAATAGTGATTGATATTGATCGTACACGTGCCAATTATGAAGGTTTGTCAACCGGACAAATTGGAATGGAAATTCGTACAGCAATCTTCGGAAAAGAAGCTTCCAAATATCGGGATGGAGAAGATCAGTTCCCGATTCAGATTCGCTATGCCGCTGACCAACGTGATAATGTAGATCAGGTTTTGAATCACATCATAACTTATCGCGATATGAATACGGGCCGTTTGCGTCATATCCCTATTTCGGCAGTTGCAAAAATCAAATATGGAAACTCCTACGGGGGGATAAATCGTAAAAATCTGAAGCGTGTAATTACCGTTTCATCCAACGTCCTTTCGGGTTATACAGCAAATGAAATCATCCCCAAAATCAAACAGGCATTGCCAAACTTCCAAAAACCGGATGATATCAACATCGCAATTACCGGAGAACAGGAAGATCAGAAAGAATCTGGTGCATTTTTAAGTAAGGCTATGTTGCTTGCTCTGTTTCTCATTCTGTTTATCCTGATTACGCAGTTTAATTCTATAAGCAAACCATTAATCATTTTAAGTGAGGTATTCTTTAGTTTGATTGGCGTATTGCTTGGCTTCATTATCTTTGATATGAGTTTCTCTGTAATCATGTCTGGAATGGGATTGGTAGCACTTGCGGGTATTGTAGTTCGTAACGGTATCCTGCTGGTTGAATTCACGGATGTATTGAAAGAACAAGGCTATAAAACCCGCGAAGCAATTATCCAGGCAGGTAAAACCCGTATAACTCCGGTTATCCTTACAGCAACAGCAACTATCCTCGGTTTAATTCCGTTGGCAATTGGGTTGAACATCGACTTTATCTCGCTCTTTGCAAATCTGAACCCCCATATTCACTTTGGTGGTGACAATGTTGCGTTCTTTGGAGCATTGTCATGGACCATCATCTTTGGATTGTCGTTTGCAACCTTCCTGACGTTGGTCTTTGTTCCTGCAATGTATTTGATTGCCTATGCAATGAAAGCTCGTATGGCACATTCAAAATATTTACATAAATTTAATAGAAGGGGATAATATGGTGTAATCCCGGCAATTGAATTGCCTTTATAAAAAGGCCTCGCAAGATTGAATGACTTAATTGTGTGTGATTATGCTAAGTTGTTCATGAATTGCGGGGCCTTTTTATTTTGAATGTTTATGATTTCGGAGAAACAGAATTATCGGGTATTTCAAGAACCTAAATGCTTTGTTGTACATTTGCAAATTATACTATGCGGGTATTATCCTAAAACCATTTCGGGCACTAATGCCGAGGAATAGAAATGTTAAAGTCAGTTGAACTTGCAAAGATTGGACTGTTCTATTTCTTCAATCGGTATTATGGTGGAAATAGATATACTCGGTATCCAATTTGTAAAAAATTACTAGCTTCGCACATGCGAACAGAATCAGATTTTTTAGGAACAATATCTTTACCCGGTCATGCCTTGTATGGGATCCATGCATTCCGTGCAAAGGAGAATTTTCCCGATATTACACCCTTTCATTTGGAGTGGTTTCAAGCGGTTGCATGGGTAAAGCTGGCTATTTATCAGGCATCTGCCGACTTTTTCAAAGCAGTCGAAAAGCAAGCTCCTGAGAAAGTTGCCAAACTCAATGCAATTTCATCTGAAGTTCTTGAGGTTTTGGAACAGGTTGCTTTTGAAGCAACTCAAGGAATCTATTTTGAGCATTTTATTGTTCCGGCAGTCCAGGGCGGGGCGGGCACCAGCATCAATATGAATATGAATGAGATACTGGCAAATGCAGCGCTTGTTAAACTTGGGCATAAACCCGGGGAATATCATCGGATCGACCCGATTGAGGCCGCCAATATTTTTCAGTCAACCAATGATGTAATTCCAACCTCGTTGAAGCTGGCCTCCATGTTTTTGCTTGAAAAGCTTGAAGCTACTATTAATGATGTAAGAATCGAAACGGAACGTCTGGAACAAACTTACCGGAATGCTCTGCGTATCGGCTATACTCAGATGCAGGAAGCGGTTCCTTCGTCATGGGGAAAGTTGTTTAGTGCATATAGTGATGCTCTTTCGCGTGACTGGTGGCGCGTTTCTAAATGTTTTGAACGCATCAAGGTTGTGAATCTGGGTGGAAGTGCGATTGGAACAGGGATTGCTGTACCGCGTTTCGTAATAATGGAATCAACACAGCGATTACAGAAACTTACCGGAATGCCGGTAACTCGTGGCGAAAATCTTATGGACGCAACCAGTAATCTTGACTCTTTTGTCGAAATTCATGCAATTCTGAAATCTCATGCCGTAAATCTTGAAAAAATGGTTTCTGATTTGCGTTTGCTGGCTTCGGATATTGCGGCACGACATGAATTGCAGATCCCTCAAAAGCAGGTTGGAAGCTCTATTATGCCTGCAAAAGTAAATCCTGTGATTCCCGAATTTGTGATTAGTGTTGCTCATCAGGTATATGCAAATGATCAGTTGATTGCATCGCTTTCGGCACAAGGGTGCCTCGAACTAAATGCCTATCTTCCGGTTATAGGGCATGCACTATTGCAAAGTTTAAAATTGTTAATTGCTGCAGATGATACTCTGCAAAAAAACCTTTTGCAACAATTGATTGTTCATGTAGAGAAAGCAGAAAAACAGCTTTATCTCAGTCCGGCAATCACAACAGCTTTAACACCTTATGTAGGCTATAATCGTGCTGCCGAACTGGCAAAATATATGAAACAACATCAACTTACTGTATTTGAGGCAAATCTTCAATTAAAAGTAATGGATGCTACTGAAATAGAAACTTTGTTAAAACCCGAAAATTTATTAAAACTGGGTTATAGCATAAATGATTTGTAATGAGTAAAGGGAGAGAAAATAAACCACATATCGGTATATTTGGGCGAAGAAACCATGGAAAAAGTTCACTGATCAATGCCTTGTCAGGTCAGGAGATAGCCATCGTTTCGGATGTTTCCGGGACTACTACGGATCCTGTAAAAAAGTCAATGGAGATTCATGGGCTGGGTCCTGTAATTCTGGTTGATACTGCCGGTATTGATGATGAGGGAGAATTGGGTCAAAAACGTGTTGCAAAAACTCGTGAAACGCTCAAGATAATTGATGCAGCGATATTGGTAATCATTCAAAATCAGTTTGATTCTTTTGAAGAAAAACTGATTGCAGATTTCAGAGAGTACGATATCCCTTTTTTTATCCTTCAAAATAAATCTGATCTTCAAATTCTTGATACTGGATTTGCAAAGCAACTGGAAAAGCAATATGATGCAAAAGTGTTGTCGTTCAGCTCAGTAGTAAACTCCAATGTAATACCGTTGATTCTTGAGCTAAAGCGTATTATTCCAGAAACAGCATACAAATCAAAATCGTTGATTGGCGATTTAATTTCGTATGGTGATACAGTTTTGTTGATTACTCCCATTGACATTGAAGCCCCTGAAGGACGGTTGATCCTGCCTCAGATTCAGGTGATTCGGGATGTGCTGGATAATGATGGAATGTGTGTGGTGTGTAAAGAACGAGAAGTGGACGCTTATATACGTAAAATGTCGCCTAAACCAGCCCTGGTGGTTACCGACAGCCAGATATTTCTGAAAGCAGATGCTGCTGTTCCACGCGATATTCCATTGACGAGTTTTAGCATTATCCTGGCTCGGCAAAAAGGAGACTTTCCGAATTATCTGAAAGGAACACCGCATCTTGCAAACCTGAAAGACGGAGACCGGGTACTTATCCTGGAATCATGTACACACCATGTCTCCTGCGACGATATCGGACGAACCAAAATTCCGCGCTGGCTTACCAATTATGCCGGAAAAAATCTGGAATACGACGTCGTTTCAGGCTTGAACACTCTTTCACGCGATATTCGCGAGTATGCAATGGTGATTCAATGCGGAGGTTGTGTACTTACCCGAAAACAAGTGATTAACCGTTTAAAACCTGCTGTTGATGCCGGAATTCCGGTTACAAATTATGGCATGGCTATAGCCTGGGTTCATGGAATTTACCATCGTGCAATTGAGCCTTTTGTGAAATTAAATGATTCGGGAATCGATTATCTATAAAACAGTAAAACAATGAACCCTGTAGAAGCAATACTTCAAAAGGATGAATTTAGTCGCGATGACTTGATAATACTTCTCTCTTCAGGTATAGAAGAACGAAATCTTATTTACAGCAAAGCTGCTGAAATCAAACAGAAATATGTTGGAAATAAGGTCTATTTCAGAGGATTGGTTGAGTTTTCGAACATCTGTAACAAAAACTGTTACTATTGTGGAATTCGTGCCAAAAACCAGAACGTGGAACGCTATATGGTTGAAGAAGAAGAAGTGATTAATGCTGCCCGTTATGCTTATGAGAGTGGTTATGCATCCATGGTGCTCCAGTCGGGTGAGCGAAACGACCGCAGGTTTGTGGAAATGATTTCTTCTTTACTTGATAAAATCAATAAGGTAACCGATAACAAAATGGGGATAACCCTTTCGTTGGGTGAACAAACCGAAGAAACCTACCGCAAATGGATGGAGTTAGGGGCTCGGCGGTATTTGCTTCGTATTGAATCGTCGAACCGCGATTTGTATCATAAAATACATCCGGTAGATGCAACTCATGATTATGATAGCCGGTTAAATTGTTTGAAAACCCTTAAAAAGTTGGGATATCAGGTAGGAACAGGTGTGATGATAGGTTTGCCATTTCAAACTGTTGAAAATCTGGCAGATGATCTGTTGTTCTTCAAAGAATTTGATATTGATATGTGCGGAATGGGTCCGTATATCGAACACGAAGACACTCCTTTATGGGAATATCGTGACCAGCTTTTGCCCAAAGAAGAACGGTTCAATCTTTCGTTGAAAATGGTCGCTTTGCTTCGCATCATGATGAAAGATATCAATATTGCGGCCACTACCGCTATGCAAACGCTCGATAAAATGGGTCGCGAAAAAGCGATTAAGGTTGGTGCAAACATCATTATGCCCAATTTAACTCCCGTAAAATACAGAGAAAGCTATCTTCTTTACGAAGATAAACCGTGCATTGATGAAGAAGCCAGCGAATGTAAAAATTGTCTGGAGGCTCGTATCCATATAGCCGGTGCCGAAATTGGCTATAACGAGTGGGGCGATTCTATTCATTATAAAAATAAAAATCAAGCTGATGAAAAAACAGAAGAATCCGGTTCAAATGAATCCATTTAAGCGAATTGTCTGAAGAATTCATCCGGAATTATTATTATTCCAGGCATAGTTTACTTCAGGGTAAAATCAAGCATTAACATTGTTCTTTAGTAATAGTTTGAATATGTAAATTTTGAATGTAAGATGTGGACTTTAAATATAGTAGAAATAGTTAGCGCGTTTGTAGTGCTTTTTGCAATCATTGATATTTTGGGAGCGATTCCAATATTTCTCAGTTTGAAAAGCCAGGGAAAAGAGATTAATGCCGGAAAAGCAAGTTTGATTTCATTTGCAATGTTTGCAGTGTTCTTTTTTGCAGGCGATCGATTGCTTAACCTGTTTAATGTTGATGTAGCGTCGTTTGCAGTTGCGGGTTCGTTTGTGATTTTTATTCTGGCATTGGAGATGATTCTGGGTATTGAGATTATTAAAACCGAAAGTATGGATTCCGGGGCAACTTTAGTTCCCGTGGCATTTCCCCTTATTGCCGGACCAGGGGCACTAACCACATTGTTGTCGCTTCGGGCTGAATATAGTTTGGTAAATATTATGATCGGGCTGATTGCTAACCTGTTTTTTGTGTACCTGGTTCTTCGTTTTGTCGACCGGATTGAAAAAATGATCGGCGGAAGCGGAATTTTTATCCTGCGGAAATTTTTCGGGGTAATATTATTAGCAATTGCCGTAAAATTATTTGCAACAAATCTTACGATAATGATTTCTAAGTGAAAAGTAAAGCGTGAAAAGAATCTCAAAAATGGTCGCGTTTATTTTTGCACTGGCTTTTCCTACAACGTTTATTCTCATTAATCACCCTAAATGTGACTTTCTGGGGTGCGACTATTTTACGTTAAAACTGCTCCATCCCGATTAATCGGGAAACAGTTGTATATGTGCCTTTCGGTAAAATATCCGGTGAATATTTTACCAAAAGGGAGGAGCGAAGCTCGCGTACGTACTGGTGAGAGGTTTTCCCCGCTTGCTAACTACTGGCGAGGCAGTCTACTCCTTTAGCTGCTGTTTTTTTTCTTTCAAGTCATTTTTCAATTCTTTCGTTACCTGTTTTACAAATTTGTCCTTGTCTTTTTTTGCTACTTTGATGGTCGCTTTTATTTCGGCTGGAATTGTTGAATATTTGTCCGACCAAATGTAAACTTCCATAATTATAGGTAACAAGTCAATTCCTTTTTGCGTAAGTCTGTATAAAATTTTTGCTTTGCTGTCGGGGTGTTCTGATCTTTCAATTATACCATTTTCTTCAAGTCCTTTTAGTCTTGATGCTAAAATGTTTGTAGCAATGCCTTCATCTGATTTTAAAAAATCATTGTAGGTGTTTTTTTTATTGAACATTAAATCCCTGATAATGAGCAATGACCACTTGTCGCCAAATACGTCAAGTGAGCAACTCAATGGGCAGTCTGACCTTTTTTTTAATTCTTCCATGCAATAAAATATTTTTAAAACCACTTGCATATTAAAAGTTGTTTTATATCTTTGCACTTTCAAAATGCAAGCAAAATTACAAATTAAAAAATAAAACAAGTAAAAATGAAGAAAAATATTCTAGTAACAGGCGCATCTTCGGGTTTTGGTTTGTTAGTCGCAAACGAGCTACACCGAAAGGGTTACAATGTAATTGGTACAAGTCGTAATCCGGAAAAGTATAAGTCAAAGTTGCCCTTCAAAATGATAGCATTAGACCTTGATTTAGAGCAGTCAGTAAACACTTTGCCTGAAAGAATTTTCAAGGAAATAAGTCAGTTGGATATTCTTATCAACAATGCCGGCTTTTTAGTTTCCGGTATTGCCGAAGAAACGCCCATTGAGTTAGGTAGGAAACAATTGGAAACTAACTTTTGGGGAACTATCAAGGTAACTAACGCTGTATTGCCTTATTTTAGAAAACAAAAATTTGGTAAAATAATAACTGTAGGTTCAATTGTTGGACTTGTGTCGTTCCCCAATGGTGCTTACTATGCAGCTTCCAAACACGCACTGGAAGGGTATTTCAAATCATTACGCTATGAATTGAATGAGTTCAATATAAGTGTCTCTATGATTGAACCAGCTGCTTTTAAAACAAGTATTTTAGATAATTCATCCTCGCCTTTAACAAAAATTGAAGATTACAATACATTAAGGCGTAAAATTGAAAAGTTCACAATTGACTTAGTGAAAAGTGCCGAAGACCCTGCAATAGTTGCAGAAAAAGTGATTAAAGTAGTTCAAACAGATAAGCCTAAATTTAGGAACATTGTTGGTAAGGGTACTTCTGCCTTGATTAATTTGCAACACTTTGCCTATGGAATGTTAGAAAAAAATATGCTTAAACAATTAAAAAAATATTAAAATGAAACAGATGAATAAAGTATTTGAGCCATTTCAACTGGCAGGGATAACATTCCCGAACCGAATTATTCGTTCGGCAACTTATGAAGGAATGAGTGAAATAGATGGCACGCCAACCGAGCAATTAGAAAAAAAATATACAGCCTTAGCTCAAGGCGGTGTTGGAGGAGTAATCACCGGTTTTATTGGGGTTAACGAACAAGGGCGTTCGGGTACTCACATGTCATTGCTGAATAGCAATGAAACCATCAAAGCATACAAAAAAATAACACAAAAGATGCATGAGTTAGGCACGCCCATTATTGCCCAAATTAACCATTGCGGTGGACAAACAAAAGAAGCGGATACCAAGATGCCTGTAATTGCACCTTCAAAAATTTCCGATTATAAGGCTAAAGAAATGACTAAAGCTGAGATTTCGGAAGTAATAGAAGCATTTGTTCAAGGAATAAAAAATGCGAAGGAGGCAGGTTTTGATGGTGTACAACTTCATATAGCTCATGGATATTTACTATCAGAATTTGTTTCGCCAAGAATGAACAGGCGAACCGATGAATGGGGCGGAAACACCGAAAACCGTTTCAGAATAGTGAAAATTATATTTGAAAAAGCAAGAAAAGAAGTGGGCAATTATCCAATAATTGCAAAAATAAATGGTTTTGAAACTTTGAAAAATGGCATGTCAATAAGTGAATCGGTTAAAATTGCTAAGCTATTAGAACAGGTAGGTTGCAATGGCATTGAAGTCTCAAATGGAACAATAAAGGCGGGGTTGACAACAATGCGCGGAAATGTGCCATGGGAAATGATAGTGGCTCAAAATGACCGATTGAATAAAATGCCACGGTTCGTAAAAAACATTATCGGAACGGTTGCCGAAAAAACATTTCCGCAACCCCAACCCAAAAGCTTATACAATTTAGATGCAGCAACGGCCATAAAAAATGCGGTAAATATTCCAGTGATAGTGGTCGGTGGCATAACAAATATAAATGAAATTGAAAATATTATCAATCAGAATAAGAGCGATTTAGTATCTATGTGCAGACCATTTATTCTTGAACCGGATTTGGTAAATAAGTTCAAAACCGGAAAACAAACGCAGTCTAAATGTATTCAATGCAATTTCTGTATTATAGGAATTGAAAAAGCACCATTCAGATGTTATTACGGAAAAGTACCCAACAAAACAGCAGCATCACTTGTTAAGTAATTAACTGAATAGCAATCATTAATAACGTAAACATGGACTTGAAAAATAAAACAATATTGATTACCGGTGGAAGTGCCGGCATTGGACTTGAAGCCGCCAAACAATTTATTGAAATTGGCACAAAGGTCATCATGACTGGCAGAAGTCAGGATAAATTAGATACAGCTAAAAAACTGTATCCGAACTTGATTACTATAAAAAGTGATGTAGCAAATGCAGAAGATGCAATTTCGCTCTACAATCAAGTTAAGGAATTGGGTGGAATTGATATCCTATACAACAACGCAGGTGTTGGTGTGATGCCTTCAAATTTAGGTATTGCCAGCAACAAACATTTTGAAGGTGCTACCTACGAAATAAACATCAATTACTTGGCGGTTATTCGGCTGAACAATCTTTTTTTGGATATGCTGAAATCAAGAAAAGAAAGTGCGATTATCAATACCACCTCTGTTTTGAGCTATGTGCCTTCGTTGATCGAAGCAACATACTCGGCGACAAAAACAGCATTAGCGTTTTATACAAAATCGCTTCGTGAGCACTTGCGAATTGCAAACAGTCCTGTGAAAGTGTTTGAGTTGTTACCACCTGCGGTAGAAACCGAACTAACTGCACACATGAAAGTCAAAAAAATGAGCACCGAAAAATTGATAAAAGGACTTATTGCAGGATTGCAAAAAGACCAATACACCATTCGTATGGGTTACACAACCACAATTTATATGCTCAATCGCCTTTTCCCAAGATTGGCATTCCGATTGGTTAATCCAAAGGATTTATTTTTCCCCCTTCTTAGGATAGATAAATTTTTGCAATAACAATTTTCATAAACAAGAATAAGAATGAAAGCATATACAATAAACCGCTACAGCAAGACGGATAAACTTCAACTTGTTGACGTTACCGAACCTGTTGTTAAAGAAAATGATGTGTTGGTGCAGATACACGCCACAAGCATAAATCTTTTAGATGCCAAGGTGAAAAGTGGCGAATTCAAGTTATTACTTCCGTATAAATTTCCGTTGATTTTAGGACACGATGTGGCTGGCGTGGTAACCAAAGTCGGCTCAAAAGTCAGTTGTTTCAAAATGGGCGATGAAGTGTTTGCACGACCTGCCGATTTCCGTATCGGCACATTTGCTGAATACATTGCTATCAATGAAAACGATGTCGCCTTAAAACCCAAAAACATTTCAATGGAACAGGCTGCTTCAGTTCCGTTGGTTGCTTTAACGGTTTGGCAAGCATTTATTGAAAAAGCAAAGCTCAAAAAGGGACAGAAAGTGTTTATACAAGCCGGTTCGGGTGGTGTCGGAACGATTGCTATTCAGTTGGCGAAACATTTGGGTGCAACTGTGGCCACCACCACAAGTGCCAATAATTTTGAATTGGTCAAAGGTTTGGGTGCTGATATTGTGATTGATTATAAAACGCAAGATTTTGAAACGATACTCAATGAGTTTGATTTGGTATTGAACAGCCAAGACGAAAAAACACTTGAAAAGTCGCTGCGAATTCTGAAAAAAGGCGGAAAGATAATATCTATTTCAGGACCACCCGATGTGGCGTTTGCAAACGAAACAGGCTTGAATCTACTTTTGAAAACAGCAATGTTCTTTTTAAGCCGAAAAGTCAGAAAACAAGCCAAGAAACTTGGCGTTGATTATTCATTTTTATTTATGCAACCCAACGGAAAGCAGTTGTCAGAAATTGGTTCACTGATTGAAACGAGTGTTATTCACCCTGTCATCGATAAGGTATTTCCGTTTGAGCAAACTAACGAAGCATTGTCTTACGTTGAAACAGGTCGCGCCAAAGGAAAAGTAATCGTCCAGGTCAAATAGGTTTGTCTGTCGGGTAGTCTTGGTAAAGTTGCGCCCAACACCTGTATATCCACAAAGTTGTGGATATATCGGCATTCATTGAAATGCAAATTTCATCAACAAATTTATGGTTTTTAGTATATTTAACCAAACCACTATTGATTAATTTGCATCTGTTATTTTTTAGTCAGTAAAAATAATAAAGTTTTAAACTACCTGCAACTTAATGAAAAAAATAATAAATTTCATTACTTCACCAACTCTCTTTACATCATTTCCAGGATTGGAGGGATTGAGAGGATTGAAGTGATTGAAAAAGTACTTATTAGTTTCTTCAGTCTTTTCGGTCTCATCAGTCTTTTTTGGTGGGGTTGACTGCCACTGCAAGACAATTGAAAATTTACACCGACTTGTTGTGGCTTTTTTTGCTTTTTGGGCGATTAGTGTTTAATAGTTATTCAAGTTCTAAGTCTTTCAATTCCTTTTGTATCTCAAATCGTTTCTTATTTTGCTCAATAGTAGCATGGAGTTTTTGTTTCAACACGTTCTTGTCTGGCAATTCCGTGAGATATTCAGCAATTTTTATTCCGGCATTTTCTAATTGCAATAATTCAATTTGCTCGTTATTTCCCTCTGAACAAAGGATTAAGCCCAATGGGGTTTCTTCGCCCGATTGCATATCATATTTCTCAAGCCAACGAAGATAAAGTTCCATTTGTCTTTTGTAAGCTGCTTCGAATTTTCCCAATTTTAAATCAATAGCTACCAATCTTTTTAGTTTTCTATGATAGAAGAGTAAATCAAGTTTAAAATCTTCGCCATCAATAATCATTCTCTTTTGCCTTTCCACAAATGTAAATCCGCTACCTAATTCTAAAATAAACTGTTCTATTTCCCGTAAAATTGCATCTTCGAGCGTTCTTTCCGAATATGTGTCTTTTAAACCTGCAAAGTCCAAAAAGTAAGGATCTTTGAAAACTAAATCTGGAGTTAATTTGTCAGTTTCTTTTAAGGCTTTCAATTCTTCTCTTATTAAATCATCCGGTTTTTTGCTCAATGCAGTACGTTCAAAAAGCATACTGTCTATTTTCTTCCGAAGTGTTTGAACACTCCATCCTTCAATACGGCACATTTGAGTGTAAAAATCACGTTGTAATTCGTCTTTTATTGGAATTAGTGCAATAAAGTGTGTCCAACTCAATTGTCGTATCAGCGATACGACAATCTGTTCGTCGTTAAAAATCTGAGCGAATTGCATCATTCTGCGCAGGTTTTTTTCTTCAAAACCTCGTCCATAATGCTCTGTCAATTGTCGTGCTGCCGATACGACAATTTGTTTTCCATATTCAGCGCGTTGATTATCAAGGATTTCATTGTTTATTCTTTTGCCGACATTCCAATAAGTTAAAGTCATGGTAGCATTGGCAGCATACGCCAATTGATTTTTGCCTTTTTCAATCAATGTAACTAAATCATTAATCAAACGGATATCTGATTTTTCTATTTCCATAAAATTTACTTCTTGAATCTGAATTATATATCTATCAATTACTACTACAATAAAGTTGCAAATATATTGTAAATAATTCCAACCAGAGTCGCTTATTGTTTCTACATATAGCTGACTACTCAATAGCTTAGTAATCAACTATTCACAGTGCATTGTTTTTTTGTTTCATAGTTATACTACCCTTTCTGAGCCACCTCTTGAACCCCATGATAACTCTGTGTAGATCAGGGAAGTTTTTGCCATAACATTGAAATATTTGGTTGGGTCTTAGAATTCCTTTGGTGGCTGGCCTTCTGTTATTAAAAGTCAAGTCCATCTAATGGGTTTGTTTTAAAATATTGCTTGTCTTCGTGTGTCTCATGTGCAAAGGTGGAAATTTGTTTTGCTCTTTCTATTTCGCCTTGTTTGGGTGTTGAAAAAAGTCTGGCTGCTTTTGTTTTCCATATTTGTAAATATACGAAAATCAATTGTCTAATATGTTCGTTTTCGTCAATGGTTCCAATCATTAGCTCGGGGATTGCTGCCCACCCGCCAATTTTACTGAAAAGTTTTAGCATTGACTTTTTTAGTTCATAATTACCGATTTTGTAAATGTCTCTTGCTTTCTCCAGAATTTCCTGTCTTGGAACACGTGATAGGAAATCAATGATTACGTTTCTAAATCCTACAAGGGAACTGTCTAGTGACGGGATTGAAGGTTCGTCAGTTTTAGATTCCTGTCTTCTAACAACGGTTACCCCCGCTCATTAACCCCTTTTTAACGAGATATTTCATTGATTTCTTTGCTGGTATAGTGAAAAGATATACTTTTGTTTTATCACAGACCTATGAGAAAATAATAAAACCGAAATAACAAACATCTAAATTACAGTTGGTTATGAAAAAACATAATTTTAACGCCGGTCCAAGTATTTTACCACGCATAGCAATTGAAAATACTGCTAAAGCAGTTTTGGATCTTGATGGTATTGGACTTTCATTAATCGAAATCTCGCACCGTAGTAAAGAGTTTCAGGCAATTATTGATGAAGCAATGGCTTTGATGACAGAATTGCTCGGGATTCCGGAAGGATATAAAATCCTTTTCTTAGGGGGTGGGGCTAGCTTGCAATTTTGCATGGTTCCATTCAACCTGCTGAATAAAAAAGCTGCATATCTCGAAACAGGAGTGTGGGCTAAAAAAGCAAATAAAGAAGCAAAACTTTTTGGTGAAGTTGAAATCGTAGCTTCAAGTGCAGATAAAAACTTTAACTACATTCCCAAAAATTTCAACATCCCCGCTGATGCTGATTATTTCCATATTACTACCAATAATACTATTTACGGAACCGAAATCAAAGTTGATTATGATAGTCCTGTAACGTTAGTAGCGGATATGTCATCTGATTTCTTAAGCCGTCCGGTTGATGTAAGTAAATATGGGATGATTTACGGTGGCGCTCAAAAGAATATCGGTCCTGCTGGTGCAACTTTCGTAATCGTTCGTGAAGATCTGTTAGGAAAAGTTGACCGCGTTATTCCTACAATGTTAGATTACCGTACTCACATTAAAGAAGGATCAATGTTCAACACTCCTCCATGTTTCGCAATTTATACTATTCGCGAAACCCTGAAGTGGATCAAGAGCATTGGTGGCTTAAAAGAAATGCAGAAGATGAATGAAGCGAAAGCTAAATTGCTTTACGACGAAATTGATCGCAACCCAATGTTCAAGGGAACTGCCGAAGTTGACAGTCGCTCAATAATGAACATCTGCTTTGTAATGAATGATGGCTACGAAGCGAAAGAAAACGATTTCATGGAATTTGCAAAAGCAAACGGAATGATCGGCATTAAAGGACACCGCTCAGTAGGTGGTTTCCGTGCGTCAACCTACAATGCACTTCCAATTGAAAGCGTTCAGGCATTAGTTGATTGCATGCGCGAATTCGAAAAGAATAACGCTTAATTTATAATATTCATTCAGGGGCTGTTTAATAAGTCTAATCGATTGTTAATGGCTTCGACGCTAGCTTAGTCTGACATACTTAAATGTTGCCTTGAGCGGAGCCGAAGGATAGACAAATAACGACTTCAGAAACAGCCCCTTTTTAACACCCTGAAAATAAAAAAATCATGGCAAAAGTATTAGTAGCAACCGATAAGCCCTTTGCAAAAGTGGCAGTGGATGGTATCCGCAAAATTGTGGAAGATGCCGGATTCGAACTGGTACTTCTCGAAAAATATACTGCTCAAAGCGATTTCGTAAACGCTGTTGCTGATGTGGATGCAATCATCGTACGTAGCGACAAAGTTACCCGCGAAGTAGTTGAAGCAGGAAAAAAACTGAAAATAGTGGTTCGTGCCGGTGCAGGTTATGATAATCTCGATTTAGCTGCATGTACCGAAAAGAACGTTGTAGCAATGAATACTCCGGGTCAAAACAGTAATGCTGTGGCAGAACTTGCTCTCGGAATGATGGTAATGGCTGCCCGTAACAATTATGATGGTTCGTCTGGCACCGAACTTCGTGGTAAAAAAATCGGTATTCACGCTTATGGTAACGTTGGTCGCTATGTGGCTGAAATTGCAAAAGGTTTTGGAATGGAAGTTTATGCTTTCGATCCGTTTGTAAGTAAAGCTGATATCGAAAAAGATGGCGTTAAGGCTGTTGGAACAATGGAAGAGCTTTACAAAACTTGTCAGTACGTTTCGCTGCACATTCCAGCTAACGACAAAACCAAAAAGTCAATCAACTTTGAACTACTTTCAACCATGCCCAAAGGTGCTACTTTGGTAAATACTGCCCGTGGTGAAGTTATCTGCGAAGAAGGTATGATGAAGATGTTTGCAGAACGTCCTGATTTTAAATATGTATCAGATATTGCTCCTGCAAATGCAGCAGAAGTTGCTGAAAAATACCCCAATCGCTTTTTCTTCACCCCAAAGAAAATGGGTGCTCAAACTTCTGAAGCAAACATCAATGCAGGCTTAGCTGCTGCTAACCAAATTGTGAAATTTATAAAAACCGGCGACAAAACCTTTCAGGTTAACAAATAGTCTGTCGTTTTTTTTGATTATAAAAAAGGCCGGATACTTTATTATACCCGGCCTTTTTCTTGAAATATATTGAACCTTAAGAGATTGATTCTACTGCTTTGATTTCAGGAATAGCTTTAATTACGGCTTGTTCTACTCCGTTTTTTAACGTCATTAAGCTGTAAGGGCATGATCCGCAAGCACCGTGAAGTTCTACTTTCACTATCATGTCGTCAGTAAGTTCAACAAAACTGATATCACCACCGTCCGATTGCAGATAAGGACGGATTTGTTCTATAACACCCTGTACTTTTTGGGTAAGTTCAATTTTCTGTTCCAGATTCATAATCTATGTTTATTGATATTTGATTTCTACAATTTTAGTCGGATCGAGATTGGCATTGCGGATGGCAATCTGTTGAGCTACATTTTCGGCCAGTTGCATAAAAGCCTTGCCCAGAATACTGTTTTCATCAGTAGCTACAGGTTTTCCGGCATCACCAGCATCTGCAATGCTCTGCACAATCGGAATTTGACCAAGCAAAGGTACATTTAATTCTTCAGCAAATTGTTTACAACCTTCTTTTCCAAAGATGTAATATTTGTTATTGGGCAGCTCTTCGGGAGTAAACCATGCCATATTTTCAACCAAACCAAGAATTGGAACATTGATTCCGTCTTGTTTAAACATGCTGGCTGCCTTACGTACATCTGCAATAGCAACCTGCTGAGGTGTACTTACGATTACGGCTCCGGTTACCGGAAGCGTTTGTACCATTGTAAGATGAATATCGCCGGTTCCCGGAGGAAGGTCAATTACCATATAGTCGAGTTCGCCCCATTTAGCTTCGGTAAATAACTGGCGGAGGGCATTAGATGCCATAGGTCCGCGCCACATCAGGGCTTTGTTCTGATCTACAAAAAAACCGATAGATAGTATCTTGATGCCATATTTTTCCAAAGGGTGAATAATACTTTTGCCATCTTCTTCTGTTATTTCAGGATGTTCATCTTTTATCCCAAACATAATGGGTACCGATGGACCATAAATATCGGCATCAACCAACGCAACTTTTGCTCCGGTTTTTGCAAGCGCGATAGCCAGATTGGCTGCAATGGTTGATTTACCCACGCCACCTTTTCCCGAAGCAACAGCCACCACATTTTTGATATTTTTCAATAGTTCCTCATCCTGATGGCGACGGGTGGTTACGCGTGAAGTAAGATTTACATCCACTTCAATTTCGGGTGATACATAGTGATGAATGGCTTCAATGCAGTCGTTTTTCATCTTAGTTTTCATCGGACAGGCAGGAGTGGTGAGTACAAGGTCAAACCTTACTTTTGTTCCGTCCAGTGCAATGTTTTCGACCATGTTCAGAGTGATTAAATCTTTCTTGAAGTCAGGATCGTTTACATGCTTTAAAGCTTCTTTTATTTGATCGGTTGAATACATGATTCTTTAGTAATTTTTTTGATTTCGGGAACTTAACAAAATAAGCCGAAGTTAGTTTCTGTGCATTTTTAAAAAGTAACATTAAACCATCTTATAACAACTCTTTTGCAGGATCCCAGAAATATTTTTCAAAGTTGAGAATCTGGTCGTTTTCTATCAGAATTCCTTCATTTTCTAAAAGTTGTTGCATTAAATCGGGATGTCCGAAATGATGTTTTCCGGTAAGTTGCCCGTTGCGGTTTACCACACGATGAGCAGGAATATTGTCAGTCTGACAATGCGACTGATTCATTGCCCAGCCCACCATTCTTGAGGATTTTCCACTTCCCAGATAGCGTGCAATTGCTCCATAAGAGCTTACTCTTCCGAAAGGAATGAGTTTGGCTACTTCGAACACTTGCCGGAAAAAGGAGTCTTTGTCTGTCACAATTCGGGATTTAACTGAAACCGGATATAGGTGATCTTTTTTCCCATAGCCGTAAACATACTTTCGTAGAAAGTTTGAATACGGGTTACAGCTTCTTCTACACCCGAATTGTAAACATCATCCGAAGCAAAAAGGAGTCGGTGTTTGTCTTCTGCAATTACTTCCAGGGTGAAGTCATACAATTCTTTTGAATCGGTTTTCAGATGAATGATGCCATCTTTTTTGAGAATGTTCTTATACAAACTCAGGAAATATTGAGATGTAAGCCTTTTTTGAGCTTTGCAGCTTCTCAGTTGCGGATCGGGGAATGTTACCCATATTTCATCCACTTCGTCAGGTGCATAAAAATGCTGAATATGTTGGATATGGGTACGGATAAAGGCGACATTTCCCATCTTCTCTTCATTGGATGTTTTGCAACCTCTCCATAAACGGGCACCTTTTATATCCATTCCGATAAAATTACGGTTGGGGTACTCTTTAGCTAATCCAACTGTATATTCGCCCTTGCCACATCCCAGTTCGAGCGTGATAGGATTGTCGTTTTTAAAGAAATCCTGATGCCAACATCCCTTAAGTTCAAATCCGTTTTGCTGTAAATCTTCAAAGGTGCGTTGAAACAAGTTCGGGAAGGTCAGATTCTCTTCAAATCTGGCTATCTTATTCTTTCCCACAATAAGTCCTCCAGGTTATATTTAATGGTTAATATGTATTTTTTTGCGATAAGAATGTTTTCGGAGTGCAAAAGTAATTTAAATGAAATAAACCGGATGGTTGTCCGGTTTATTTCTCTGTTGGGCGAGTATATATTTATAGGCATATCAAGTATAAAACAGGGACATGAATCGTTTTTTGTATTTACAGTCCCTCTTGTTGTTTTGCAAAATAACAAATTCAGACGACAGGATATTTTTTATCGGTTTGAAATCCAGGCCTCTCCATTCTCTTTTTTGATAGAAGGAAGTTGTGTTTCAGCTTCCTGACGGGAATTCCATTTACCATAACTTACAATATACAATCCGCCTTTTGTTTTTTCGACCAGTTGAGCCTGATATCCTTTTGCTTTTAGATCTTTGATTAGTTTTTGGGCATTTTCTTCCGATTTAAATGAGCCGGCAATAATGAAAAATCCTTTCGCTTTGGGTTGTTGTTGATTTTCGTCAACTACTTTCTTTTCAGGTTTCGGCTGGGGTGTAGTTTTCGGCTGTTCCTGTTTTGATTGAGGTTGCGTTTGAGATTCTGCACGGGAAGTGTTCGTAGTTTGCTCCGGTTTAACAGAGGGTTCTTCAGTAGCAGGTGCTATGTTTTGCAATGAGTCGGGGATGAGAGAAACATCTTGCGGCTGTTCTTCAGTAACCTGGGCTTGTTGAACTGGTGCAGGAACTAACTCCTTTACCATATCTTCGTTCATAGAGTTACTGTTCCAGATATCGAATTGTGTAAGAATTACGCCTAAAATAATAAAGAAGAGTGGAACAATGATAACAATAGCAAGGATAGTTCGTGAGCGTTTCTTTTTAAGTTGTTCTTCACGTTGTCTTTTCTGAGTTTCCGCCTTTTCTTTGAAATCGGTACGCGGAATAGCTCTCGAAGCAAATGTTTTTAACCCAAATGATTCATCAAGCATATTTATCTGTTCGTTGGGTTCGAATTCAATAGCCTGATTTTGGGTTAGCTTAAACTTGCCTAATGGGTCTATTTTCGCTTTCCGGTTTTGATAAATCTCTTCGGTAAGCGCATGCGTGAATTCGGCAACCATTTCACGTGCCTCTTCAACGTTGATCCCCTCTTTTTCGGCTACCCACGAAACATACCGATTGTCTTCCGAAATATAATTCCGAAAATAAACACCTTTGGAAGGAGGCATAAAAGTATGATCGACCGGATGGATTTGTGCCGGTTTGTATTCCAGATAAAATTCGCCTAAACCGGGAACCGAAGCAATGTCGTATCTCGATAGACAATCCAAAATGTATTGTACCAGCTTGTTCATGGGTGTTATGTTTTTAAGATAATTGTTTACGTGCAAATTCTATAACCTGTGCAAGATCATCAGGGGTGTCAACTGCCAGGCTTTGCCATTGGGTTTCTTTTACAAATATAGTAAATCCATTTTCAAGCCATCGAAGTTGTTCCAGTGATTCTACGGATTCTAAAATTCCCTGATTTAAACGGGTAATTGCCTGCAATGTTGTTGAACGGTAAGCGTATATGCCGATATGCTTGTAATAGTTGTGATGTTGTATCCATTCGTTTTCAGGATATTTACGGCAGTATGGAATTGGCGAACGGCTAAAATAGAGAGCATTGTCAAACACTCCTTTCACTACCTTAACCACATTGGGGTTAAACAGTTCTTCTTTGGTTGTTACAGGCTGAATGAGAGTGGAAATTTCTACTTTAGGATTGTCAAAACAACTGGCAAGTTGGTTGATATGTTCAGGTTGAATAAATGGTTCGTCCCCTTGGATACAAATCACGGCATCAATTGCGTTCTGATTCAGCTTTTGATAGGAGTGAAGTGCTTCCAGACAACGATCTGTACCGCTGGGGTGCTCTGTTGAAGTCATTACAACATTCCCGCCAAATTCGGTTATATGTTGAAAAATGCGATCATCATCGGTAGCAACCATAACATCTGTAAGTGAACCTGCTTTTTGAACCTGTTCATATACACGTTGAATCATACTTTTTCCTTCAATTATAGCCAGAGGCTTTCCGGGGAAACGGGTTGATGCGTAACGGGCCGGTATAATTCCGAGTATTTTCATTCTTTAAAACAGACCGTTTATCTGTGCATTTATTTTTTCAATGATAATTCCAAGATCTTCAGGATTTTCATAAAAGTTCATGTTGTCCACTTCAATGATCAGGAGCTTACCGTGATTGTATGAGCTAATCCACGTTTCATATCGTTCGTTGAGGCTTTTCAGGTAATCTAAACGAATAGCAGCCTCGTAATCGCGTCCGCGTTTTTGAATCTGGTTAACCAGTGTTGGGACAGATGCCTTTAAGTAAATTAGCAAATCTGGAGGTTGAATAAACGAACTCATCAATTCAAAAAGAGAACTGTAGTTTTCAAAATCACGGGTAGCCATCAGTCCCATGGCATGAAGATTTGGTGCAAAAATGTGAGCATCTTCATAAATGGTTCGATCCTGAATTACATTTTTTCCTTTTTTCCGGATTTCCAATACCTGGCGAAAGCGGCTGTTCAGAAAATAAACCTGAAGGTTGAACGACCACCGACGCATATCTTCATAAAAACTGTTCAGATATGGATTTGCGTCAACATCTTCGTACAGAGGTTGCCACTTAAAATGTTTGGCTAACAGTCCGGTAAGGGTTGTTTTTCCCGAACCTATATTGCCTGCGATAGCTATGTGCATAGGTTTGTGTATTTCAGAATTTCCAAAAAGCAAATATCGAAATTTTTAACGATACATACTTGTTTCCTGGTTCATTTTTTTGATTTCCATTATTTTCGGAAGCTTATTCCCTGAGTTCCCTATAATTGCGATTGATATAAAGTGTAAATATATTCAAATGAAAAAAGCTGCCTGAAAGCAGCTTTTTTCTTGTTTTTTTAAGAAATTAGAGTGTGGTATTAACTCCTATACAATAATAAGTATAACCATTTTCTTTCATTTCAACAGAATCGTAAATGTTTCTACCATCAAGAACCAGTGAATTCTTCATGATTTTTTTAATTACGCTCCAGTTTGGAAAACGGAATTCTGTCCACTCTGTTACGAGCAAAATAGCATCAGCTTCCAGTGCAGCATCGTAAGGATCTTTGCAATATTCAATAATATCACCAATACGACGACCACATTCTTTCATAGCAACAGGATCGTAAGCTTTTACTTTTGCACCTGCACCAATAATTTTATCAACCAGAACCAAAGCCGGAGCTTCACGCATGTCATCAGTTTCAGGTTTAAAAGAAAGCCCCCACATTGCAATGGTTTTGCCTTTGATATCACCCTTGAAATATTTCATCAACTTGTCGAAAAGAACTGATTTCTGATCATCATTTACATCTTCCACTGATTTGAGAACACGCATGTTGTATCCATATTGATCAGCTGTTTTTATCAATGCTTTCACATCCTTTGGGAAACATGATCCACCATAACCAATACCCGGATAAATAAATTTGGTTCCAATACGTGTATCGCTGCCAATTCCTTTACGAACCATATTTACATCAGCACCCATAATTTCGCAAAGATTTGCAATATCATTCATAAAGCTGATTTTCGTAGCAAGCATCGCGTTCGCAGCATATTTAGTCATTTCAGCTGAAGGGACATCCATGAAAATTACCGGATGACCATTCAGTGTAAAAGGTTTGTACAACCGGCGCATGATGTCTTCTGCTTTTTGAGATTCAATACCTACCACAATACGGTCAGGTTTTAGAAAATCTTTTACGGCATCACCTTCTTTCAGAAATTCAGGATTTGAAGCCACGTCGAACTGTATTTTTTCACCACGTTTGTCAAGTTCTTCCTGAATAGCAAGCCGAACTTTTTTTGCAGTACCAACCGGAACTGTACTCTTGGTTACCATTAAGAGATATCCCTTCATGTTTTTGCCAACGGTTCGTGCTACATCTAAAACGTATTTAAGATCGGCACTACCATCTTCATCCGGAGGGGTTCCTACCGCACTGAAAACAACTTCAGCATCGTGTAAGCATGAAGCCAGTTCTGTAGTAAAATGCAAACGACCTTTTTCATAGTTACGTACAATCATTTCATCCAGACCTGGTTCATAGATTGGAGAAATGCCGTTTTTCAAATTGTCAATTTTTTCTTTATCAATGTCCACGCAGGTTACATCTATACCTACTTCGGCAAAACATGTTCCTGTTACCAGACCTACATAACCAGTGCCAACTATAACTATTTTCATGAGTGTGGGTTTTAGTTTATCAATCCCTTTTTTGTTTTAAAAATCCACACCAAATATAATATGAGAAATGATTAGTCTAGCATACAATCGTTAAAATTTCTTTAAGATCATTTATTTCGTGAGTAATAGATTGATTATGAGGAGCTCTATTATGGTTAACATATATCTGATCTATGCCTGCTTCACGTGCACCAAGTATATCCACTTCTAAGTCATCTCCAATCATGATGCTGTCTTCTGTATTTGCATTCGCCTTTTGAAGAGCTTTTCTAAAGATTTCTTTGTTTGGTTTTTGAAATCCGAGTTCTTCAGATGTAAATATTTTGGTGAAATAGGGAGATATTCCGGATTTTTCAATTTTCCGGTACTGAACTTCTACAAAACCATTGGTAAGAATGTATAGTTGGAAACCTTTTTTGTTTAATAATTCGAGAGTTTCAATGCAGTTTGGATACAGATTTGTTTGATTTGGAGTTTCTGTAATATATTTATCAGCCATCTCAATGGCCAGAACAGGGTCTTGAATATTGAAATGTTTTAAGGTATTGCTAAAGCGATTGATGTGCAGAAATTCTTTTGAGATATCACCTTTTCGGTAAGCATCCCAAAGTTGTTCATTATGTTTCTGATAGGTTTTGTAGAAATCAAGAAAGGTACAATTGCATTTTTCTGTAATTTTGTACTCGGAAAAAAGCATCCGAAACGTAGCTTCAGCATTTTTTTCAAAATCCCAAAGTGTTTTATCGAGGTCAAAAAAGAGATGTTTATAGCTTTTCATAAGGAAAAATGCAGCAATAGATGCCTTGAATTTGTTAATGAATTGGTTGCTTGGCAAAAATAGAACATTTTTTTTTCCACAAGGCATTGTTTATAAAAATTAAAGTCATACCTTTGCAGTCCCAAAAATTGGGGCGTTTTATATTTGTGGATTCAATTAAATACAGCAAATTAAAAAAAGAATATGCCGACCATTCAACAGTTAGTTCGTAAGGGACGCCAGAAGTTAGTGGATAAGAGCAAGTCACCGGCATTGGACTCATGCCCACAGCGTCGTGGCGTTTGTGTAAGGGTTTACACAACCACTCCAAAAAAACCTAATTCGGCTATGCGTAAAGTAGCCAGAGTACGCTTAACCAATCAAAAAGAGGTTAATGCATACATCCCAGGCGAAGGCCATAACCTGCAAGAGCACTCCATCGTGATGATTCGCGGCGGTCGTGTTAAAGATTTGCCAGGTGTACGTTATCACATCATCCGCGGTGCACTTGATACATCAGGTGTTGATGGAAGAAATCAACGTAGATCGAAATACGGAACCAAGCGTCCGAAGGCCAAAAAATAATCGTAAACAGCCAAATTTTAAGTAAAAATGAGAAAGGCAAAACCAAAGAAAAGAATTATCTTACCGGATCCGAAATTTAACGATTCATTGGTAACTAAGTTCGTAAACAACTTAATGTTACAAGGTAAGAAAAATCTTTCCTATCAGATTTTTTACGATGCAGTAGAAATCGTATCAACCAAGCTGAACGAAGATGGACTCGAAGTATGGAAAAAAGCATTAGCAAATGTTACTCCATCGGTAGAAGTTCGTAGCCGTCGTATCGGTGGTGCTACCTTCCAGATTCCTTCAGAAATCCGTCCTGACCGTAAAATGTCAATCGGAATGAAGAATATGATCAAGTATGCTCGTAAACGTAGTGAAAAAACGATGGCGAATAAGCTTGCTGCTGAAATCATGTCCGGTTACCGCGAAGAAGGTGCAGCATTCAAGAAAAAAGAAGAAACCCATCGTATGGCAGAAGCTAATAAAGCATTCTCACACTTCCGTTTTTAGTAACCTGAATAATCCAGTTAACTAAACATAATAAGTATTAACCAGAATTAATTTACCCCCGCCTAGAAGTTACAATGGCAGATCAGCTAAAATATACAAGAAACATCGGGATTATGGCCCATATTGACGCCGGTAAAACAACAACTACCGAGCGTATATTGTTTTATACAGGTAAGAGCCATAAAATTGGGGAAGTTCATGATGGTGGTGCTACTATGGATTGGATGGTGCAGGAACAAGAAAGAGGTATTACTATTACTTCTGCAGCCACAACCGTTTTTTGGGACCTGAACAACGAAAAGTATAAAATCAATATTATTGACACTCCGGGTCACGTTGACTTTACCGTAGAGGTAGAACGTTCATTACGCGTACTCGATGGAGCAGTTGCATTGTTTTGTGCTGTTGGTGGTGTTCAACCCCAATCGGAAACAGTTTGGCGCCAAGCAAACAAATACAAAGTACCACGTATCAGCTTTATCAATAAAATGGATAGAACTGGTGCCGATTTTTTTAATGTAGTCCAACAAATAAAGGAACGCCTCGGTGCAAATCCGATTCCTCTTCAGATCCCCATCGGATCAGAAGAAAACTTTATTGGAATTGTTGACCTCATTTCAAATAAAGCTTTTGTATGGGATGAAGCTTCTAAAGGAACAGAATTCTTTGAAGTGCCGATTCCTGAAGATTTAGTTGATACTGTTGCCGAATATCGGAATCTCCTTGTAGAAGGATGTGCTGAAGAAAGCGAAGAATTACTGATGAAGTTTCTCGATGATCCGGATTCAATTACCGAAGACGAGATGTTCAACATGATTCGTAAAGCCACTATCGATATGAAAATAACTCCGGTTATGTGTGGCTCTGCTTTCAAAAATAAAGGAGTTCAGCTTTTACTCGATGCAGTAATCCGATTACTCCCCAGCCCAACCGATATTGATTCAGTAACAGGAATCAATCCCAAAACTGACGAAGAAGAAGTTCGTAATCCTGACGTAAAAGAACCATTTTCAGCTCTGGCATTTAAAATTGCTACCGACCCGTTTGTTGGTCGCATTGCATTTTTCAGAGTTTATTCCGGTACACTTGAGTCAGGCTCTTATGTCCTGAATGCAACCTCCGGTAAAAAAGAAAGAATTTCACGTATCATGCAAATGCACGCCAATAAACAAAATCCGCTTCAATTTATCGAGGCAGGTGATATTGGTGCAGCAGTTGGCTTTAAAGAAATTAAAACAGGTGATACCCTTTGTGACGAGAAACACCCAATCATTCTCGAATCAATGAAATTCCCGGAACCGGTAATTCATGTTGCAATTGAACCTCTCTCACAGTCAGACATTGACAAACTTTCTAACGCACTGATCAAATTAGCAGAAGAAGACCCAACATTCCGCGTAAAAACTGACGAAGACTCAGGCCAAACCATCATTAGTGGTATGGGCGAATTACATCTGGAAATTATTGTTGATCGTCTGAAACGCGAATTTAATGTAGAATGTAACCAGGGTAAACCTCAGGTTGCATACAAAGAAGCAATTACAGCCACTTACCAACACCGCGAAGTTTACAAAAAACAAACCGGAGGTAGAGGTAAATTTGCCGACATTATTTTTGAAGTATCACCTGCTGACGAAGGTGTTGTTGGACTCCAGTTTGTTAACGAGGTCAAAGGCGGAAATATTCCGAAAGAATATATTCCTGCAATAGAAAAAGGATTTAAACAGGCTCTGGATAACGGTGTTCTTGCAGGCTTCCCGCTGGAAAGCTTCAAAGTAAGAATCATTGATGGTTCATTCCACCCTGTAGATTCCGATGCACTTTCATTTGAACTTTGTTCAAAAATAGGATTCAAAGAAGCTTGCAAAAAAGCCAAGCCAATCTTACTCGAGCCTATTATGACCGTAGAAGTGGAAACACCGGATGACTATATTGGCGATGTTACTGGCGATTTAAACAAACGTCGTGGTATGCTTGAGAGCATTACAGCGAAAGTTGGAAGCCAGTCAGTAAAAGCCAAAGTACCCCTTTCTGAAATGTTTGGTTATGTAACCGTATTGAGAACACTCTCTTCAGGTAGAGCAAGTTCATCACTTGAGTTCTCTCACTATTCACAAGCTCCAAGCGGCGTTCAGGAAGAAGTTATTAAAAAGCAAAAAGGATTATAATCCATAAACGTAAAACACTTTTTAAAAACGATAACAACGTGAGCCAAAGAATCAGAATTAAATTGAAATCTTACGATTACAATCTGGTTGATAAATCAGCAGAAAAAATCGTTAAGACAGTAAAGACGACAGGTGCAGTCGTAAGCGGCCCGATTCCTCTGCCCACAAACAAAAAGATTTACACTGTGAACCGTTCAACATTCGTTCACAAAAAATCTCGTGAGCAGTTCGAATTGTCAACTTACAAAAGACTCCTTGACATTTACAGCACTACTTCAAAAACTATCGACGCTTTAATGAAGCTCGAGTTACCAAGTGGAGTAGAAGTAGAGATCAAAGTCTGACGTCAATTATTAGTAGAAACGAAAGAAAATTCATTAAACCATGTCTGGGTTAATCGGAAGAAAAATTGGAATGACCAGTATTTGGGATGCCTCTGGTAAAAATGTACCATGCACAGTTATCCAAGCTGGACCTTGTGTAGTAACACAAATCAGAACAAAAGACAAAGATGGCTATGATGCAATTCAGCTCGCATTTGAAGATGCGAAAGAAAAGCATGTAACCAGTGCTTTGAAAGGCCACTTTGCAAAAGCAGGTGTTTCTCCAAAACGAATAATGACTGAATTTACCCGTTTTGAAGAAGGTCACCGTAAGACTTTTGGTGAAGTGTTAACTGTAGAAATTTTTGAAGAAGGTGAATATGTTGATGTTGTTGGGACCTCCAAAGGGAAAGGTTTCCAGGGCGTAGTTCGTCGTCATCATTTCGGTGGTGTAGGACAAAGTACACACGGGCAGCACAACCGTCTCAGAGCACCCGGTTCGGTTGGTGCATCATCCTATCCTTCAAGAGTTTTCAAAGGAATAAGAATGGCGGGTCAAATGGGAAACAAACAGCGCAAAGTTCTTAACCTTGAGATCGTAAAAATTATTCCTGAAAAGAATTTATTGTTAATCAAAGGGTCTGTTCCAGGTGCAAAAGGATCCTATTTAAAAATTGAAAGATGGAGCTAACAGTATATAACATCAGCGGAAACAAGACCGAACGTATCGTTGCGTTGAATGAAGAGATCTTTGGTTTAGAACCGAATGATCATGCCATCTATTTAGACGTAAAGCAATATCTTGCAAACCAACGTCAAGGCACACATTGTTCAAAAGGACGTAGTGAAGTTTCAGGAAGTACTCGTAAGCTAAAACGCCAAAAGGGTACAGGTGGAGCACGTGCAGGGGATATCAAAAATCCGTTGTTCGTAGGTGGTGGAAGAATGTTTGGTCCAAAACCACGTGACTATCGCTTCAAATTAAACAAAAAGCTGAAACGCTTAGCCCGTAAATCAGCACTCTCCTATAAAGCCAGAGAAAACAATATTCTGGTAGTTGAAGATTTCACCTTCGACACTCCTAAAACAAAAATGTTTGTAGGGATTTTAAAAAATTTAAACCTGCAAGATAAAAAAACATTAGTAGTGTTGTGTGAAAGCAATAAAAATGTATATTTGTCATCCCGAAATTTGCAACGAGTAAAAGTCGTAAACGTTTCAGATTTAAACACTTACGATATTCTTAACGCAAATAATTTGATGTTTTTGGAAGGTTCTGTAAAGGAACTGGAACAGATATACAGTGCGTTTTAAATGCTTAAATAACAGAAAAACAGCAGATTGTAACAATGAAAATCATCATTAAGCCGATTATCACGGAAAAAATGACCAAAATCAGTGAGAAATTTCCAACTCGCTTTGGATTTGTGGTTGAAAAAAAGGCTAACAAGATCGAGATCAAAAAGGCCGTGGAAGAATTGTATGGCGTTAAGGTGATTGATGTAAACACCATCAATTATTCGGGAAAAGTGAAGTCACGCTACACCAAAGCTGGTTTCCTTACCGGAAGAACCAACCATTTCAAGAAGGCTATCGTAACTTTAGCCGCAGGAGAGACAATTGATTTTTACAGCAATATTTAATGTAATATGGCTTTACGTAAACTCAAACCAACAACACCGGGACAGCGCTTCAAAGTAGTAAGCGCGAACGACGATATCACCACATCGACCCCAGAACGTAGTCTGTTAGCTCCTATGAGCAAATCAGGCGGACGTAATAACCAAGGTCGTATGACAATGCGTTATATCGGTGGTGGACATAAACAAAAATATCGTATTATTGACTTCAAAAGGGATAAAGAAAACATTCCGGCCGTTGTTAAAACCATCGAATACGATCCAAACCGTACAGCACGTATCGCTCTGCTTCAATATGCAGATGGCGAAAAACGCTATATAGTTGCTCCTCACGGTCTGAAAGTAGAACAGACTGTAATGTCGGGCAAAGGTGTTTCCCCAGAAGTAGGAAATACACTCTACCTGAGCGAAATTCCTTTCGGTACGATTGTTCATAATATCGAAATGAAACCAGGCCAAGGTGCAAAAATTGCACGTAGTGCCGGATCATATGCTCAATTAATGTCTCGTGAAGACAAATACGCTATCTTAAAAATGCCCTCCGGAGAAACCCGTATGATCCTTCAGTCTTGCAAGGCTACCATTGGAATGGTTTCTAACATTGACCATAACCTCGAATCTTCCGGAAAAGCAGGTCGCTCACGTTGGAAAGGACGTCGCCCACGTAACCGTGGTGTAGTAATGAACCCTGTTGATCACCCAATGGGTGGTGGCGAAGGCCGTGCATCAGGTGGTCATCCACGTTCAAGAAAAGGTTTACCATCGAAGGGATACAAAACCCGCGATCGTAAAAAAGCATCCAGCATGTATATTATCGAAAGAAGGAAGAAATAATCTAAACTGAGAGGCTATGAGTCGTTCGTTAAAAAAAGGTCCTTATATTCACTACAAGCTCGAGAAAAAGGTACTCGAAGCAGTTGAAAGCAACAAAAAAGTAGTGATTAAAACATGGTCAAGAGCTTCTATGATTTCGCCTGACTTCGTTGGGCAAACAATCGCAGTACACAATGGAAACAAATTCATTCCAGTATATGTAACCGAAAATATGGTAGGTCACAAATTAGGTGAATTCGCTCCAACCCGTACATTCAGAGGCCACGCCGGAAGTAAAGATAAAGGTAAGAAATAAGTAATACGTCGTAAGAAATGGGTTCCAGAAAGCATATAAGTGCAGAAAAGAGAAAAGAAGCCAGGAAAAATATTGCCACAGCCAAGCTGGTAAACAATCCCACTTCGCCCCGCAAAACAAGGCTAATGGTTGATCTGATCCGCGGCGTTGATGTTGATAAAGCGTTAGCTATTCTTCAACACAGCTCCAGAGAATCAGCTCCCAAAATCAGAAAGCTCCTGCTTTCTGCTATGGCCAACTGGCAGAGTAAAAACGAAGGTAAACGCATCGAAGATGCTCAACTTTTCGTAAAAGAAGTTTTTGTGGATGGTGGAAGAATGTTGAAAAGATTACGTACTGCTCCTCAGGGACGTGGTTACAGAATCAAAAAACGCTCAAACCACATTACGTTGACAGTAGATAGCCGTTTAGCTATTGCAGCTGAAACAATTCCAGAAACCAGTGAAAATTAATCTAGTAAACACCTTTAATAGTACAAACATAGATGGGACAAAAAGTAAATCCAATCGGTAACAGGTTAGGTATCATTCGAGGATGGGATTCAAACTGGTTTGGTGGAAAAAATTTCGACGTCAAGCTGGTTGAAGACAATAAAATTCGTAAATATCTAAACGCACGTCTGGCAAAAGCCGGAATTAGTCGCATATTTATTGAGCGTACTCTCAAACTGGTTACCGTTACCATCAATACAGCCCGTCCGGGTTTAATCATTGGTAAAGGTGGTCAGGAAGTTGATAAACTCAAAGAAGAATTGAAAAAACTCACCGGAAAAGAAGTTCAGATTAATATCTCTGAAATTAAACGTCCGGAACTGGATGCAGTGATCGTTGCCTCAACTGTTGCGAAACAGATCGAAGGCCGTGTATCATACCGCAGAGCAGTCAAAACAGCGATCGCTTCATCAATGAGAATTGGTGCTGAAGGGATCAAAGTAATGATCTCAGGTCGCGTAGGCGGTGCTGAAATGGCTCGTAGCGAAATGATTAAAGAAGGTCGTGTTCCGTTACATACCCTTCGTGCTGATATCGATTATGCATTAGCAGAAGCACACACTACCTATGGTCGCATAGGTGTAAAAGTATGGATTTGCAAAGGACTCGTTTACGGAAAACGTGAATTAGTGCCTGCTACCGGAAGCGGTAAAGAAAAGCAAGCGAGCGGAAATAACCGCCCTAACAGATCCAGAAAGAGAAGATAAAAAGTGTAAACAGATTAAATTCGTTTCGCAATGTTACAGCCGAAGAAAACAAAATTCAGAAAGCAGCAAAAAGGCACCATGAAGGGCAACACCAAAAGAGGTGCAGAACTGGCTTTCGGATCATTTGGAATAAAATCAATTGAAACCGCATTTATTAATGGACGTCAGATTGAAGCTGCACGTCAGGCTTTAAGCCGTTACATGAAACGTGAAGGTCAATTATGGATTAAAATATTCCCAGACAAACCTATTACCAAAAAACCGAATGAGGTTCGTATGGGTAAAGGAAAAGGAGCTCCAGAATATTTCGTAGCCAGAGTAAGCCCTGGTAGAATTCTCTTTGAAATAGAAGGTGTATCCTACGAAATCGCTAAAGAAGCATTACGCCTTGCAGCGCAAAAGCTTCCGGTGCAGACCAAGTTTATCGTTAGAAGAGATTACGTAGAAGAAACAATTTAAGAAAAAGATGAAATCTCAGGTTATCAGGGAAATGTCAACCCAGGAATTAACAGAACGCCTGGCCGAAGAGCAGAAACAATTGGTGAAAATGAAATTGAACCACGCAGTTTCTCCGCTCGAAAACCCAAATAAAATTAAAGAAAATCGGAAAACCATCGCACGGATGCTGACCGAACTTAGAAGAAGAGCAATGACCTCAGGTCAGGCTGTCTAAGAATAGGCATCAATCGATAAAGTAAACCAGTAGCAATGGAAACTAGAAGATTAAGAAAAGAACGTACCGGTGTTGTTGTTAGCAACAAAATGGATAAAACCATTACCGTGATGGTGGAACGAAAAGTGAAACACCCTAAATACGGAAAGTTTGTGAAACGTTCTTCCAAATTTATGGCACACGACGAACAAAACGCGTGCAATGAGGGAGATAAAGTTCTCATCATGGAAACAAGACCGTTGAGCAAAAACAAATGTTGGAGATTAGTTGAAATTATTGAAAGAGCTAAGTAATTATGATACAGCAAGAAACAAGATTAACTGTTGCCGATAACAGTGGAGCTAAAACGGTTTTGTGTATCAGGGTGCTTGGTGGTACTAAAAAACGTTATGCCACCCTGGGTGACAAAATCATTGTCACAGTGAAAGATGCATTACCATCGGGCAACATCAAAAGAGGTACGGTTACAAAAGCTGTTGTTGTTCGTACTAAAAAAGAAGTTCGCCGAAACGACGGATCCTACATTCGATTTGACGATAATGCAGTTGTGCTTTTAACAGCCAATGAAGAATTAAGAGGAACCCGTATCTTCGGACCGGTAGCCCGCGAATTGCGTGAAAAACAATACATGAAAATTGTATCGTTGGCACCTGAAGTATTGTAACAAAATAACAAGAAGTGAATATGTGCCCGAAATTGCATATCAAAAAAGGTGACTTGGTAAAAGTCATCGCTGGTGACTCGAAAGGTCAACAGGGAAAAGTCCTGAAGGTTGACCCAGAAAAAGAACGAGCAATTGTAGAAGGCGTTAACATGGTAAGTAAACATACCAAGCCAAACGCTAAAAACCCTCAAGGTGGCATCGTAAAACAAGAAGCCCCTATCCATATCTCTAATCTGATGGTTGTTGATTCAAAAGGAAACGCTACCCGCGTTGGCCGTAAAATCGATGAGAAATCTCAGAAATTAGTACGTTATTCTAAAAAATCAGGGGAGGTTATTAAGTAATGAACTATTCACCAAGATTAAAAGATAAGTACCGCAACGAAGTAGTAACTGCACTTACTGAGCAGTTTAATTACAAAACTCCCATGCAGGTACCACGCTTGCTGAAAATCTGCCTTAACCAAGGTTTAGGCGATGCTATCGCTGACAAAAAGATTATTGAAAGCGGCGTTGAAGAAATGACTAACATTGCTGGCCAAAAAGCAGTAGCTACAAAATCGAAAAAAGATATCTCGAACTTCAAAGTTCGTAAAGGGATGCCTATCGGTGTAAGAGTTACACTTCGCGGTGATCAGATGTATGAATTTCTTGACAGACTCGTCTCTGTAGCAATCCCACGTATTCGTGACTTCCAAGGTATCAATGATAAAGGCTTTGATGGTCGTGGAAATTATACATTCGGTGTTGCTGAACAAATTATCTTTCCTGAAATCAACATCGATAAGGTGAACAAAATCCAGGGTATGGATATCACATTTGTAACTACAGCAACAACCGACAAAGAAGCTCACGCTTTACTGAAAGAATTCGGTTTGCCGTTTCAAAAACCTAAAAAATAATCGATAGTATGGCAAAAGAATCGATAAAGGCTAGAGAATTAAAAAGAGAAAAGCTTGTTGCCAAGTATGCAGCTAAAAGAGAAGCTTTAAAAGCAGCCGGAGAATACACAGAACTCCAAAAGCTTCCAAAAAATGCATCACCAGTTCGTTTGCACAACCGTTGCAAACTTACCGGAAGACCAAAGGGTTACATGCGCGACTTCGGTATTTCACGTATCAATTTCCGCGAAATGGCACTCAATGGACTAATTCCAGGTGTAAAAAAAGCAAGCTGGTAAAGATATTTTACGTAATTTTGCAATTTGTTAATTAAAATAAGGATTACACAATGTTGACGGATCCCATTGCAGACTACCTAACCAGAATCAGAAACGCCGTGAGTGCAAAGCATCGCGTTGTTGAAACCCCTTCATCCAGAATGTTGAAAGGGATAACAGAGATTCTGTTTGAAAAAGGGTACATCCTCAATTATAAGTTTGAAGAAGGTGAAAAACCTGCTATCAAGATTGCTTTAAAATACCATCCGGTATCTAAAGTATCAGCTATTACCAACGTTACCCGTATCAGTACTCCCGGTTTAAGAAAATATGCCGGTCATGATGAACTGCCACGTGTTATGAATGGTTTAGGTATAGCAGTACTTTCAACTTCAAGAGGCTTAATGACCGATAAAGAGGCTAGAGAACAAAAAATCGGTGGCGAAGTAATTTGTTACATCAGTTAAAAAGAATTTTCAACATGTCAAGAATAGGCAAATTACCAATTCAGATACCAAAGGGCGTAGAGATTACAGTAAGTGATAACAATATCGTAACTGTAAAAGGGCCGCTTGGCGAATTAAAGCAAACCGTTGATCCTGCTATTACACTGGAAATCAACAAAGAAACCAGCGTATTGCAGATAAGCAGACCTACAGACCAAAAACGTCACAGATCGTTACATGGTTTGTATCGCGCTTTGTTATTCAACATGGTAAAAGGTGTTTCAGAAGGATTCACCACGATTCAGGAAATTGTAGGGGTAGGGTATAAAGCAACTGCAACCGGACAGTTAATTGATCTTTCACTTGGTTATTCTCATAATATCATTATGGAATTACCTACTGAAATCAAAGTAGAAACAACTGCCGAAAAAGGGAAAAACCCAACTATCATCTTACGCTCGCATGATAAACAATTGCTTGGTCAAGTAGCAGCTAAAATTCGTTCACTTCGTAAACCAGAACCTTATAAGGGTAAAGGTATCCGCTTCCAAGGGGAAGTATTACGTAAGAAAGCTGGTAAATCTGCTTCAAGCAAGTAATAGTTGTAAACATATTAATCATTTTGTAAGATGGCTATTAAGAATAGAAAAGTATACAGACGTCTCAGAATTAAACAAAGAATACGCAAAGTCGTACTCGGATCTTCAGAACGTCCGAGGCTTTCGGTATTCAGAAGTAATAAGCAAATTTATGTTCAACTTATCGACGATTTGGCAGGTAAAACATTAGTTGCCGCAAATTCACATGATAAGAACATTTCTGAGCAAAAAGTTAATAAAACCGAACAAGCAAAGTTTGTTGGCAAACGTATTGCCGAAAAAGCACTTGCAGCAGGAATCACTTCTGTGGTTTTCGATCGTAACGGTTATTTGTATCACGGTAGAGTTAAATCTTTAGCTGAAGCAGCTAGAGAAGGAGGTCTAAATTTCTAAGAGATTATGACAGACAGCAACGTAAAAAGAGTAAAATCGAGCGAAATCGAATTTAAAGATAAGCTAGTTAACATCCAACGTGTTACTAAAGTAACCAAGGGTGGTAGAACCTTCAGCTTTTCTGCAATTGTAGTTGTAGGAAACGAAAATGGCGTGGTAGGTTACGGTTTAGGAAAGGCTCGCGAAGTTACCGCTGCTATTGCAAAAGGTATCGACGATGCAAAGAAAAACCTGGTTAAAGTGCCCATTTTAAAAGGTACTGTACCTCACGAACAATACGGAAAATATGGCGGAGCCCGCGTATTTCTCAAACCAGCTGCTCCTGGTACCGGCGTTATTGCAGGTGGTGCTATGCGTGCAGTACTTGAAAGTGTTGGCGTCAGAGACGTATTAGCTAAATCAAAAGGATCATCAAATCCTCACAACGTGGTTAAGGCTACTATCGATGCACTCCTGCAAATGAAAGATCCTTACACAGTTGCTCAACTCAGAGGAATCGACCTGGATAAAGTTTTTAACGGTTAATCACGTAAATTACTCATAGAGATGAAGAAATACAGAATAACACAAGTAAAAAGCGGCATTGACCGTCCTTTGCGTCAAAAGAGAACTCTTCAAGCGCTCGGATTTAAAAAAATGCACCAGGTGATTGAAGTTGAAGCAAATCCTCAAATTGAGGGTATGATCAATAAAGTAAAGCATTTACTTGTAATTGAAGAAATTTAACGAACCCCATAAAAGAATCATTCTTATGGATTTAAGTAATCTGAAACCCGCAAAAGGGTCAGTTAAAACAAACAAAAGACTTGGTCGTGGTGAAGGTTCTACTGCCGGTGGTACTTCTACAAGAGGTTACAACGGTGCTAAATCAAGAGCCGGTTACTCCAAGAAAATTGGTTTCGAAGGTGGCCAGATGCCTTTACAAAGAAGAGTACCTAAATTTGGTTTCAAAAATGTTAACCGCATTGAGTATGCTGCTATCAATCTCGATATGATTCAAAATATCGCAGATACACATAAACTCGAAGTTGTTGATGTAGAAACTCTGGTTAATAGTGGTATTGTTTCTAAAAATGAACTTGTTAAAGTTCTTGGAAGAGGCGAAGTAACTGCTAAACTCGAAGTAAAAGCTCATGCGTTCTCTGCCTCAGCTAAAAAAGCAATTGAAGACAAAGGTGGTATTGCAACTATAATCAAGTAACTGAATGAAACGGTTAATCGAAACCATAAAAAACATTAATAAGATTGAAGAACTCCGTAAAAGAATTCTTTACACTCTCGGTATCATTTTGATTTACCGAATAGGATCTTATATAGTTCTGCCGGGTGTTGACCCCAATATGTTGTCAGCACTACACAAACAAACTAGTGGTGGAATTCTCAGTCTTTTAAATATGTTTTCAGGTGGAGCTTTCTCAAATGCTTCCATCTTTGCTTTGGGTATTATGCCATACATCTCAGCATCTATTGTAGTTCAGCTGTTTGGTATGGTAATCCCTTACTTCCAAAAACTACAAAAAGAAGGGGAAAGCGGAAGAAAGAAAATTAACCAAATGACCCGTTTCTTAACGGTTTTAATTCTTTTATTCCAATCTCCAGGATACATTGCAAACATTATGAGTCAGCTTCCTGCTGAAGCAATTTATCCGTTTGATATAAATGCTACCCACTCCATTTTTTCTTTCTTTGGAATTTCATCCATCCTTATCCTTACCGCAGGTTCACTGTTCGTAATGTGGTTAGGTGAAAAAATTACAGACAAAGGTATTGGTAATGGTATTTCATTACTAATCATGGTAGGGATCATTGCACGTTTACCGTTTGCTTTTGTAGCAGAGTTTGTTGCTCGTATGGAAGAAACCGGTGGCGGCGGATTAGTTGTATTCCTCGTTGAAATTGTATTCCTCATATTGGTTATTTTACTTTGTATCCTTTTAGTTCAGGGAACCCGTAAAATACCAGTACAATATGCAAAACGTATTGTTGGAAATAAACAATATGGAGGTGTTCGCCAGTATATTCCTTTAAAGGTTAATGCAGCAGGTGTAATGCCAATCATTTTTGCTCAGGCAATTATGTTCATTCCTATTACCTTAGTTGGTTTTGCACACAGCGAATCTCTTTCAGGTTTTGTAGCCTTAATTTCAGATTTCAATGGTTTCTGGTATAACTTTGCATTTGCGATAATGATTATTGCATTTACATATTTTTACACGGCAGTTACCATGAATACGAATCAAATGGCAGAAGATATGAAGAAAAACGGTGGCTTTATTCCGGGAGTAAAACCTGGTAAAAAAACTGCTGATTTTCTTGATAGTATCATGTCAAAAATTACTTTCCCAGGATCTGTATTTTTAGCTATCGTAGCTATTATGCCTGCTATTGCTCGTATGTTTGGTGTTAACTCACAGTTTGCACAATTCTATGGCGGTACCAGTTTATTGATCCTTGTTGGTGTAATTTTAGATACGCTTCAACAAATCGAAAGCCATTTGTTAATGAGACATTACGAAGGCTTGACAAAGTCAGGTCGGATTAAGGGTAGAACGGCTATGCCGATGTCTGCTTAAAAAAACTGTTTAGCATCAAATGATGGTAAATATATACAAAGAAGACGAAATAGAATTACTTCGAGAAAGTTCTTTGCTTGTTGGAAAAACCCTGGCTGAAGTAGCAAAACATCTAAAGCCTGGCGTAACCACAAAATATCTTGATACAATTGCGGAAGAGTTCATCATGGACCATAAAGCAAAACCAGTATTTAAAGGATATTTTGGTTACCCTGCAAGTTTATGCATTTCCATTAATGAACAAGTTGTTCATGGAATTCCGGGAGATAGAGTTGTAAAAGAAAACGACATTATCTCAATAGATTGCGGAACAGTATTAAATGGTTATGTAGGAGATTCAGCATATACATTTGCAATGGGAGAAGTTCAGGATGAAGTTCTGAACCTCCTGGTTGCAACGAAAGAATCCTTATACCGAGGAATAGAAGCGGCAATAGCCGGAAACAGAATCGGAGATATCGGATACGCAATTCAAAGTTATGTTGAAGCGAAAGGCTACTCGGTGGTTAGAGAACTGGTTGGACATGGAGTTGGAAAAAAATTACATGAAAAGCCGGAAGTACCGAACTTCGGTCGTAGAGGAAATGGCGTTAAACTGAAAAAAGGAATGGTTATCGCAATAGAACCTATGATTAATTTGGGAACCTACAGGGTGTTTCAAGAGAACGACGGATGGACCATACGTACACAAGACCTTAAACCATCAGCACATTATGAACATGATGTAGCCATTGGAGAAGGCAAATCTGATATCCTGTCGAGCTTCGAACTTATCGAAAATTCAATAAAAATGAACAAAAACATCAACCCTAAAACCATATCGAATGGCTAAGCAATTATCTATTCAACAAGATGGTACAGTTATTGAATCGCTTGGAAATGCGATGTTCCGAGTAGAACTGGAAAATGGACATCAATTGATTGCTCATATTTCAGGAAAAATGAGGATGCATTATATCAAAATTCTACCGGGCGACCGAGTACGGGTAGAAATGTCTCCTTACGATTTAACAAAAGGAAGAATAACATTTAGACATAAATAAAAAGTACACAATGAAAGTAAGACCATCCGTTAAAAAGAGATCAGCAGACTGCAAAATTGTACGTCGCAAGGGTCGTATTTACATTATCAACAAGAAAAACCCAAAGCTTAAACAAAGACAAGGTTAATTACAGTAAAACATATTTATAATATATGGCACGTATATCAGGTGTTGATTTACCAAAAAACAAAAGAGGTGAAATAGGTTTAACCTATATTTACGGAATTGGCCGCAGCACGTCAAGATTAATTCTTACCAAAGCTGAAGTTGATTTTAATAAGAAAGTTCAAGATTGGAATGATGATGAACTTAACCGCATCCGTACCGTCATTAATGATGAAATTAAAGTAGAAGGTGCACTACGCTCAGAAGTTCAAATGAGCATTAAACGCTTAATGGATATCGGTTGCTATCGTGGTATCCGTCATCGTTTAGGCTTGCCTTTACGTGGACAAAGTACCAAAAACAACGCTCGTACCCGTAAAGGAAGAAAGAAGACCGTTGCCAACAAAAAGAAAGCACCGAAAGGTTAATGGTTAGATTAATTGTTATATTTTAACAGATAAAAGTATATGGCAAAGAATGCTAAAGTAACCAAGAAAAGGGTTGTAAAAGTTGAAACTACCGGAAAGGCATACATTTTCGCTTCTTTCAACAATATCATAGTTTCACTCACCAATAATACTGGTCAGGTAATCTCATGGTCATCAGCCGGTAAAATGGGTTTTAAAGGATCCAAGAAAAATACTCCCTATGCTGCTCAAATGGCAGCTCAGGATTGCGCTAAAGTAGCCTATGATCTTGGTTTACGCAAAATCAAAGTTTACGTAAAAGGACCTGGTTCTGGAAGAGAATCAGCAATCAGAACGTTACATACCAATGGTATCGAAGTTATGGAAATTGTTGACGTAACTCCATTACCACACAATGGTTGTCGTCCACCAAAAAGAAGAAGAGTATAACGAGGTTTAAACAATAGAACTTAACAATTATGGCAAGATATATTGGTCCAAAGACAAAAATTGCACGCAAGTTTAAAGACGCTATTTTTGGCCCAGATAAAAATTTCGAACGTAGAAATTATCCTCCGGGACAACATGGTCAAAGCAAACGCAGAGCAAAAACCTCTGAATATGGTATGCAGCTCCAGGAAAAACAAAAAGCAAAATACACTTATGGTGTTCTGGAACGTCAATTTAGAAACCTTTTCGTAAAAGCTGCTCATAAAAAAGGTATCACCGGTGAAATCTTATTACAACTTATCGAAGCTCGCTTGGATAACGTAGTATATCGTTTAGGAATTGCTCCTACTCGCGCCGCTGCTCGTCAGCTGGTTTCTCACCGCCACATCCTGGTAAATGATTCAGTGGTAAATATTCCATCGTATCAAATTAAACCTGGTGACACTGTTGCTGTAAGAGAACGCTCACAGTCAATGGAAGCTATCACCAATTCAATTGAAGGTCGCGTTAACCGTTTTTCATGGTTAGAGTGGGATGCAACTCAAATGAAAGGTAAATTTTTAAATTACCCTGAAAGAGAAGAAATCCCTGAAAATATTAAAGAACAACTCATCGTTGAACTTTACTCTAAATAACGGGTGATTTTCAATTCTGCCAAGGCAATATCGGCAAAACATTAAGTATTGTTAATAACAAAGAAAATATAAGTAAATGGCAATATTAGCTTTTCAGAAACCCGAGAAGGTGATTATGTTAGAGTCTGACGATAAACGCGGAGTTTTCGAATTCAGACCTCTCGAACCAGGGTACGGGATAACTATTGGAAATGCACTTCGCAGAATTCTGTTATCTTCACTCGAAGGTTTCGCCATCACTTCGGTCAGAATTGAAGGTGTTGATCACGAATTTACTACCATCAAAGGTGTAGTGGAAGATGTGACTGATATCATCCTTAATCTGAAACAGGTTCGTTTTAAACAACAAATTGATACTGTTAGCAGCGAAAAAGTGAATATCAGCATTTCAAACCAGGATGCTTTTAAAGCTGGGGATATTAATAAATTCCTCAATGGCTTTCAGGTTCTGAACCCGGAACTTTTAATCTGCAACATGGAAACTTCTGTGAAACTCAACGTTGAGTTAAACATTTCCAAAGGCAGAGGATATGTTCCTGCTGAAGAAAATAAAAACCCGAACGATCCATTCGGAACTATCGCTGTAGATTCTATCCACACGCCGATCCGAAATGTAAAGATTATCGTGGATAACTTTCGCGTAGAACAGAAAACTGACTACGAAAAACTGATTCTCGAGATTCTTTCTGATGGTTCTATTCACCCTAAGGACGCTTTGAAAGAAGCTGCAAAAATACTTATTCATCACTTTTTATTGTTCTCTGACGAAAAGATTACTCTTGAAACAGAAGAAAAGAACATCACAGAAGAATTTGATGAAAATACATTGCATATCCGTCAACTTTTGAAAAATAAATTAGTTGACATGGATCTTTCAGTTAGAGCATTGAATTGCCTGAAAGCTGCTGATGTTGAAACCTTAGGTGAATTAGTCTCTTACAATAAAAATGATTTACTTAAGTTCCGCAATTTCGGAAAGAAATCACTTACTGAGCTCGAACAGCTGGTAAAAAGTAAGGGGCTTGAGTTTGGTATGAATGTTTCGAAGTTTAAATTAGATAAAGATTAATCCCAATGAGACACGGAGATAAAATAAACAATTTAGGCAGAACTCATGCACACCGCGATCGCATGCTCGCTAACATGGCTTCATCGCTTATCCTGCATAAACGTATCACTACCACTTTAGCGAAAGCTAAATCACTCAGAGTGTACGTTGAGCCTCTCATTACCCGTTCTAAAGATGATACTACTCACTCACGCCGTACAGTTTTTAGCTATTTACAAGATAAAGCTGCTGTTACTGAACTCTTCCGTGAAGTGTCACAAAAAGTGGCTAACCGCCCAGGTGGTTACACAAGAATTCTCAGAATTGGTAAACGTTTAGGCGATAATGCAGAATTATGCATCATCGAGCTGGTTGATTACAACCTGAACCTGCTCGAAACTGCTGATGCTAAACCAGCTAAAGCTACTCGCACACGTCGTGCCGGTAAGAAAAAAGCTGATGCTACAACCGAAGAATAATTCGTTTGAAATATTTCTGAAAAGGCCGGAGGTTACTCCGGCCTTTTTTGTTTCTGAAAACTTTTCCAATCGGTATTACCCTTGATATCCCTCTGACAATGCGCCTAAACAGCAAAAAATAAAGTAACTTTGCATCAGCTTAACCAGAATGATGAATAATCCTGTAAATAAACGTAAAATTCTTAACGATCCAGTTCATGGTTTCATTGCATTACCCAATGATTTGGTATATGATGTAATCGAACATCCTTATTTTCAACGTTTACGCAGAATTAAACAATTGGGACTCACACATCTGGTTTATCCCGGAGCCTTGCATACCCGCTTCAGCCATGCTTTAGGTGCGATGCATTTAATGGTGCAGGCTATTGAAGTTCTGAAACAAAAGGGTGTTGCAATATCACAAGAAGAATCGGAAGGTGCTGTTTTGGCAATTTTATTGCACGATATTGGGCATGGTCCGTTTTCTCATGCACTGGAACATTCAATTGTCGATAATATTTCGCATGAGGAGATTTCAAGTCTTTTTATGGAAGAACTGAATACTGAATTTCAGGGAAGACTTGATATGGCTATTTCAATTTTTAAAGGCACTCATTCTAAAAAATTCCTGCATCAACTGGTTGCTGGTCAGCTCGATGTTGACAGGCTCGATTATCTGTCGCGGGATAGCTTTTTCACGGGTGTTTCCGAAGGAATTATTGGTACTGAGCGTATTATCAAAATGCTTAATGTGAAAGAGAATGAACTGGTGGTGGATGAAAAAGGAATCTATTCCATCGAGAAATTTATTGTTTCACGCAGGCTGATGTACTGGCAGGTTTATTTGCATAAAACTGTTCTGAGTGCCGAAAATATGATGATACAAATACTCCGCCGTGCCAAAGAACTGGCTGCACAAGGTGTAGAGCTTTTTGCAACACCCTCGTTACATACATTTCTTTACAATTCGATAGGTATTGAAAAACTCAGAAGTGATAAATCACTGCTTTCAAAGTTTGCTGATCTGGATGATGCTGATATTTTTTCATCCATTAAGGTTTGGGAAAAGCATCCGGATCCTATTCTGAGTAAACTCTCAGCATCCATTACCAATCGGAAACTTTTCAGAATAGAAATACAAAACGAACCTTTTGCTCAGGAATATATCCTGCAGAAAAAAGAAAAGGTGATTACTCATTTTAATATACCGGAACGCCTGAGTTCCTATTTCGTGTTTTCGGAAGAAGTAACCAATAATATGTACGACCCGAAACACGATAAAATTAATATTCTGCTGAAGAATGGGGATGTGAAAGATATTTCGCATGCATCTGACCAGTTAAATCAGGCATTCCTTAGCAGAATCACCCGAAAGTACATCTTATGTTATCCAAAGTATTTATAATCAAATAATTATGGAAGTTACACTTGCTCAAATTGCTGCAATGCTCAATGGAAGCGTGGATGGAGATGCCAATGCTAAAGTAAATCACTTTACAAAAATTGAAGAAGGCAAATCCGGTTCATTGTCGTTTCTGGCAAATCCTGCTTATACTCAATATATTTACGAAACGGAAGCTACGGCTGTAATTGTAAGCAATCAGTTTGTTCCTGAAAAGGAAATAAAAACCAACCTGATTAAAGTTGCTGATCCGTATTCTTCCTTTGCGAAGCTTCTTGAGTTTTACCAACAAATTAAAAACTCCAAACGTGGAGTTTCTTCATTGGCATTTGTGTCGCCAACAGCAAAGGTTTCTCCTAATGCCTATGTAGGCGAATTTGTATTTGTGGGTGATAATGTTGAAGTTGCCGACAATGTAATTCTTTATCCTCAGGTTTATTTGGGTGATAATGTTAAAATAGGAGAGGGGTCAGTCCTGAATCCCGGGGTGAAAATCTATCACGATTGTGTTATTGGGAAAAACTGTATTATCCATGCCGGAACGGTGATAGGCTCTGATGGTTTTGGCTTTGCTCCGCAAGCCGATGGAACATACAAAAAGATTCCGCAAATTGGGAATGTGGTGATCGAAGATAATGTAGAGGTTGGCGCAAATTCAACCATCGACAGGGCAACCATGGGCTCTACGATCCTTAAGTCAGGGGTGAAACTGGATAATCTGGTTCAGATTGCCCACAATGTAGTAGTTGGCGAAAATACTGTTATGGCAGCACTTTCGGGTATTGCAGGATCAACAAAAGTTGGAAGAAATTGCGTGTTTGCCGGAATGACTGCTGTGGCAGGACACAAACAGATTGCCGACAGAACCACAGTAGGTGCAAATTCATTTGTTTCGGGAAATGTAACCAATGAAAATCAGACATTGGTAGGATTCTATGCCTTTGATGCAAACGAATTCAAAAAAGACTGGATTCATTTTCGTAACCTGAACAAGCTGGTAGCTCGCATTGATGAGTTGGAACGTAAACTGAAAGGACAAGAGTAACATCTCTTTCGGCTTGCATTAATCTTTAGAATTGCGACGTATGCTGAACTAATTGTGTTTCTAACCGTTCGTTTTGCTGACTTTTAAAAAATAATATACTTTGGACGCAAAAGAAATTGTAAAATCAGGCAGGTATCTGCCTGTAATGGAAGAGTTTTACAGCCTTCAGGGCGAAGGTTATAATACAGGTGAAGCTGCCTATTTTCTCAGAGTGGGTGGTTGTGATGTGGGATGTCATTTCTGTGATGTGAAAGAATCGTGGGATGCTGATCTCTTTCCGCCCAAACCGGTGGATGAAGTAATTGAGCGCGCTTTGGAATTTGCCGGACGTTCCGTAATTGTTACCGGTGGAGAACCGTTGATGTACAATCTGGACTATCTCTGTGCAAAACTGAAAGAAAACAGATTCAAAATATTCCTGGAAACTTCCGGCTCGCATCCTGTTTCGGGTATTTGGGACTGGATTTGTCTCTCCCCCAAGAAAAATGCTGCACCGTTACACGAAATTTATGCAAAAGCTCATGAATTGAAGGTTATCATTTACAATCAGTCCGATTTTGATTGGGCTGAAGAAAATGCCCGGGTTGTATCGGCAAACTGTAAACTTTATCTTCAGCCTGAATGGAGTAATCGTGGCGAAATGATGCCGTTGATTGTAGAGTATGTGAAAAATAATCCCAAGTGGAAGATCTCCTTACAAACTCATAAATATATGCGTATTCCATAAGTATGGAATGGTATTTGTAATCATAAAATATCGTGAAAAAAACCACTCTCATGAAACAATTGCTAATTCTTCTGTTTATGGTGAATTCGCTGATGATGTTTGCTCAGCCTAAAGGAGGGTACACAACCAAATCGAAAAAGGCAATTGCACATCATGAAAAAGCACTGGAATATTATAATCAGTACAAAAATGAGGAGACTTTGAAAGAGATTTCAAAATCGCTTCAGCAGGATTCCGCTTTTATTGAGTCGTGGATGTTGCTTGCATCTCTTTATACGGATATGAAACAACCGCTCGAAGCCATTGCTGCTTACCAAAAAGCCATTGAGGTCAATCCTGAGTTTTATCATGGCGTTTATCTTACGCTTGGCGATCTGGAATATAAAAATGGTTTGTATTTCGATGCTGAGAAACATCTGGATATTTATCTTTCTGACCCTGATTTGCCTGCACCCAAAAAGAAAGCAGCAGTAGAACTTCGAAAAAAAAATGATATTGCTATCGGTTTTGCAGAACATCCGGTGCCATTTAAACCCATTAATCTGGGTCCGAATGTGAATTCGGAAAATGACGAATATCTTCCTGCCATCACTGCTGATGAACAAACGCTGATTATTACAGTACGCCGCCCACGCGATCAATACACGCTGGCAATAGACAATAAGTTTGAAGAGGATTTTTACATCAGCCATAAAGAAAATGGAGAGTGGACAAAAGCTGTATTTGCCGGAGCTCCGCTGAATACTCACGGAAATGAAGGGGCACAGTGTATTTCACCGGATGGACAATATTTGTATTTTACCGGATGTAATCGCCCGGGAGGAATGGGAAGCTGTGATATTTATGTTTCCCGTAAAATTGGCGACCGATGGAGCCAGCCGAAAAATATCGGATACCCGCTCAATACCGAAAGTTGGGAATCACAACCTTCTATTTCGCCCGATGGCAAAACACTCTATTTTTCATCCAACCGAAAGGGAACCAAAGGAAGCATGGATATCTGGAAATGTGTGCTGAATCAGGATGGTTCGGCCAATGAACCCGTAAATCTGGGCGATTCAGTCAATACTCCCGGTATGGAAGCTGCTCCCTTTATACATCCTGACGGACAAACACTCTATTTTGCATCGAACGGTCATCCTGGCTTGGGTGGAATGGATTTGTTCTACACCCGTATGCTTGATACAAGCTGGGGAAAACCGGTTAATATTGGTTATCCCATTAATACCTGTGCCGACGAAATCAATCTGTTGGTAAATGCTAAGGGTAATTTTGCATACATTGCTTCGGATAAGCTGGGTGGATACGGCAAATTCGACCTTTATGGATTTGAACTCTATCCGGAAGCACGTCCGCTTGCGGTTACCTATCTCAAAGGAAAAGTTTATGATAAAGACACCCGCCATCCGCTTGAAGCTTCGTTTAATCTGATTGATTTGAATGATGGGGAAATAATTGCCTCTTCAAGTTCAGATCCAAGTAATGGCGAATTTTTGGTTTGTATTCCGGCTAATCGTAATTATGCACTGAATGTTTCGAAAGAAGCTTATCTCTTTTATTCCGATAATTTCTCGCTCGCCGGTGATTATAATAACCTGAAACCTTTCGAAAAAGATATTCCCTTGCAGGAAATCAAAGTCGGACAAAGTGTAGTGCTGAAAAACATCTTTTATGAAACCGACAGGTTTGACCTGAAACCTGAATCGATGGTAGAACTGGATAAACTGGTGGAATTACTAAAGCACCATCCGAGTATGAAGATTGAAATTTCGGGACATACAGATAATGTAGGAACCGACAAATACAATCAAACCCTGTCGGAAAACAGAGCAAAATCAGTTTACCAATATCTGTTAAGCAAAGGGATTTCAGCAACACGATTAAGCTTTAAAGGGTATGGTTTTTCGAACCCTATTGATACCAATGATACCTTGGAAGGCCGTGCAAATAATCGCCGTACAGAGTTTAAGGTTGTAGGGGTATAGAAAAAATGAAAGGGTCACCCGTAATGGATGACCCTGGTTTTAGAAAATAGAGAAGAGAAACTAATAAATAATTTTCTGCACTTGTATTCCTCTTGGAGAGGTGAGTCTGAGAATATAACTTCCTTTGATTGGTAATTGAATTTTTTCTTCGTTATGCAAAATGGCCTGATGTTTAATTATTTGCCCATGGATGGTTATTATTTCTAGAGTTGCATTTCGTTCGTCGGTTTTTACAGTCAAGATATTATCCTGGATATATGATAAAAATTCGATTTTAGCGATTTCGTTTACTTCAGCACTATTGTTGAAGTAAACCTCAAAGCGATTAGCTAAATCTGAAGGAGAAGAGGTGAATTCATACGTTGATTGATTGCGGAGGTTATGTATCGATTGATCTTTTTTATCAAGAAGAAAGATTGGAATAATAGGTGCAAAACTGGAAAGATTACTTGCTGTAATCTTATACATTCCGGATGTTCCGGGTGTAAATCCCAGGTTTATAGAGTTTTGACGGAAGGAGGTGTCGCGTATATCTATTGCAAGTTTGTGATTGTCAGAGGATAATGAGTAAAGTTGAGGAGCGAGAGAGTCTCCTTTTAGTTTAACAGCATCAAATGCAGGATTAAACATATTAGTTGCATTATCGTTTACATTAAAGCTCCAGAAGTCAGTATAACCATTCCCTTCAACTTTTATTTTTAAAAGATTATCAATACTAGTCTGAGTTTTGTAGTTTGGAATAGTACTGTGTATTCGTGCTGCTTTAGGTATTTGCAATGATGCATTTGTGCTGTTTACGCGGATAAAAAATCCCTGCAGAGCGGGGATGATGCCGTTGGATAACTCTCCAATATAACCATTCCAGCAAATGTAATTTCCCTTTTGATAACAATATACTGTTGCGTCAATGTTTTGTTTTATCCAGTATGGATTATTCCAGTCAATTGCAGATGTATAAGGATTTCCAATCAGATTAAATCCACTCATTTCTGGATTTAAAGTATTGTAGATTAGGTTTTTTTGGAAATATTGCTCTGTGCCGGGGATGAATTTGTCCTGATAGTCTAAAACAATGTTTGCCGGAGATTCGAGCAATGCACCTGAGCCAACTTTTAGCGAATCAGCGATTATCATTCCTTGCCAATTACTTAGTTGTTCATCAAATTTTAAAGTATTAATATTGTTAATTGAATAAAATTGAGAAGGAACTGATTTTACGGGAGTTGCAATCAGATGCTTGTTACTGGATGAAATGTATTGCTGAACTTTAAATATTCCGGTATTTCCAATGCTTAAGCTGTCGAAGATCAATGACCCGGTTCCAGTTGAGTCGGACATAAGGATTATTGTTCCGTTATTTTCCAGGATGCCATTTACTGTAAGACATTTATTTGGAGAAATTTCGAGTATTGTAGATGTATCAAGGATTAAATGGTTGCATTCTGATACTCCATCGATAGTTATTTTTCCGGTATGTACTTTTGCAGAAGTGTTTGAACCGGGAATACCTTGGCTCCAATTGGCTACTGAAGACCAGCTTCCTGTTCCGTTCCAAATTGAGATATTAGAACCTGTTGATGCATAAATATATCCGTTCGTATAGGTAGTAGCAATAGGGTTCCCATCCCAATCGGCTACTTCACATGAATTTACATTACAAACCAAAGGGGTTGAGCCTCCATTGTAAGCAAATTTAATATTCATAAATAAGCCTGAAGGGAAGTCCACTCCGGAAGATCCCTGAGCCAACCATGAAATATTTAGTTGTTTTAAATTTCCATTTAATGTTGTCGGATTTGATAAAACACCAGTTGCAGAAGTGCTTATATTCGTGTCTTTTTCGTATTGCAATACAGTGGAATCATACGTGATTTTTAAATCAATAGCCCCAATGTTATTCAATCCTTGGAATAATATTGGGATAATTACCGGCTTCCCAATCTCAGCGGTGTCACTTCCAATTGTAATAGTTTGCGATTTTAAAGAGCTAAAAGCTGTTAAAATCATGAATATTGTAATTATGCTAAGTTTTTTCATCTCTGTTTCTCTATTATCGTAAAATCTAAAAGTCAGAAAGCAATTCCAGAGAATAATAATGTTCTCCGGAATTGCTGAATATTACATGTTTAAATGGATTTTTTCCATTGATAGATTTTTCTTCCGCCATATAATGTGCCCATCGCAAGCAGAATGGAAAGACCTCCGTCAACAGGGGCTCCGCCACCGCTAACAGGTGCTGAGCCGGGAGCTCCTACAGGAGAAGCACCACCTGAACCCGATCCGCCAGGATGAGGTGGTTGTGCCGAAGAGAAAAGTGGAGTAACCGCTAAAACTGCTGTTACTATCATTATTTGAATAATTGCTTTCATTTTTCTTCTTTTTAAAGTGTGAATGAATTTTTTTATTGAAAATCCGGAAGGAGGTATTAAACCTCCTCCTCCGGATTCTCAACGTTTACGTATTTTAATGAATGAAAACCTTTTGAGTATAAGATTTGCTTTCTGTTACAACCTTTACAAAGTAGTATCCGGATTCAACATTTAATGAAATTCGGTTTTCAGTACCTGCTTTTGCAATTATCTGGCCTAATGCGTTGAAAATATTGATTTCACGGATAATTTCGTTTGCAGGGTTTGCGATTATAACATCTTTATGTTGTGCAAAAATGTGAATGCCATTTGCATTGTTTTCATCTATACCAACAGTAGATGAGAAGAGAATTGTAAAACGGTTCGTGTTGTCAGTTACAGAAGAAACAAATGAATATACTTGATTTTGTAACAAATTAACGCTTTGATTTAATTTATTGTCAATCAAATACACTGATACGCCTGCTGCAATTGAAGATAAATCTGATGCAGTGATCGTAAAGTTACCATCAGTACCAGCTTCAAAATTCATGGGAATGCTAACATTTGTGTTTGGAATGATTTCTGCTAATGCATTGATTGAGAGTTTTTGGTTGTTTGCGATGGTGTATAATTGAGGAGCGTTGCTATCACCATAAAGTTTACGGCTATCATAATTAATATCAAATCCATTGGTTGCCTGACTACTGAATGCAACCAATACTTCGTCGGCGTAGCTGTTGCCTTCAACTCTTAAACGCATTGCGTTTGCATTTGACGATTTAAAAATAGGTTGTGAACTATGAGTTCTCCATGCATTTTGGAACGTAAAAGTACTATTTGATGTTGCATCAATCATAAATCCTTGATTCGTAGGAATTATGTTTGTAGCACTTAGCGTTGATGCTTGATTTGCAGCGTTATATACCGAGTAGTTATGATCTGTTTGATTCCATGTGTAAAATGCAGAGGTTTGGTTAGATAAGCCTGAAGCCCATGCAAGGTCAAGATTGATTGCAGATGGATATGGATTTCCAAGTAAGTTGAATCCAAAACCACTGTATGAACCTGTGTTCATAGTAACAGGAACAGAAATAGAACCATCATTTAATAAGCCATTGAAGTTCGCTATGGCTGCACTGTTACTTGCCCAAATAGAATATCCCTTGCCATTTGTAAGCACTATGTTGCCATTTGAAATTCCAGCCCATGTTCCATCATTATTTAATGACTGTACATAAACAGGAGGTTGGTTGTTGTTATAGAAAGAAAGTGCTTTTGCATTATTTACAGATGATGACATTAAATGCCATGCATTTTGAGTAATGGCGCGTTTTGCAAGTGTTGATGTGGTTACGGTTAAATTACTGTTGCCAATAACAGAAGCGCCATTTTCAACCAACAAAGTATTCACTGTTACAGGAGTAGAAATTGTTACCAAGTCATTGATAATCACGCTGTCAATTGCAGATGGGATGCCATTGTTCCAACGAGCAGCATCATTCCAGTTGCCAGTTCCTGTAAATGTTGTTGTTTTTGGACCAGCCTGAGTTACCGAAGTATTGCTATAATTTATATTAACCGGATTTCCATCCCAGTCAGTAACTTCACATAGTAAGGTATTAAAATCAACAACACTATTCCCTCCTATATAGTTGAATTTTAGGTCTAAAAATTTACCATCACTCATGGTTACACCCGAAGTGCCATTTGCTAACCATGATAAGTTAACCATGTAAGTATTTCCGGAAACTTGAGTAGGGTTTGAAAGAGTTCCTGTTGCATCGGCACTTAGATTTTCGATAGAAATAAAGTTCATTACACTATTGTCATAAGTAACTTTAAAATCAATTGAGCCAATATTGTGATAGTTAGCAATGTTAATCGGAACATAAATTACAGAACCGGGAACAATTGCTTGTGATGAACCTAAATTTGCTGTTGCCTGTAATGCATTTACAGTTAAGATTACAGTGTTTGAAGTAGCAGGATTTCCCGAAACGCAACTTAAATCAGAAGTCAAAATACAGCTTACAACGTCATTGTTTTGCGGAATATAAGCGAAAGTTGCCTGGTTTAAACCACTATTGTTTCCATTAACTTTCCACTGATAAACAGGGTTTGTGCCTCCATTTACAGGTGTAGCAGTGAAGTTTACGGTAGTGCCAGCATTTACAGTTGTATTGTCAGCAAGAACAGAAACAGAAACTGGGGCGGGAGTTGTTTCTGTAACAACCGCATTTCCGCTCATTGCAAAATTTGAAGTGCCGTGGATTGCGTCAATAGTATATGTTCCGGCAGTTAAATTATTCCAGCTTAAGGTTGAACCAGTTCCGGCAACAACAGAGCCTTCATTAGTGCCATTCTTTTTAAGCTGATAATTCACACCAATTTGTGAACCATTTAATCCAACTGTTAGCCCGCTTGTTCCCTGGCAATAACTTCCACTACCTGAAACATTGTACGAATTAACTACGAATTGACTTATTGAAGAATTGCTATATGTTACGCTGATAGGATTTCCGTCCCAATCAGTAACTTCACATGATGATGTATTGAAATTTAATGCGCTGTTCCCTCCAAGGTAGTTGAATTTTAGATCGAGAAACTTACCGGTTGTCATATTAACTCCAGAAGAGCCGTTAGCCAGCCATGATAAGTTAACCATGTATGTATTTCCAGAAACCTGAGTTGGATTTGAAAGAGTTCCTGTTGCATCAGCACTGAGGTTTTCGATAGAAACGAAGTTCATAACACTGTTATCGTAAGTCACTTTGAAATCAATAGAGCCTGTATTGTTGAAGTTCGCGATATTGATTGGTATGTAAACGGTAGTACCCGATGTTGCGTTTGTAACTGCATTTCCAAGATTTGCTGTTGCAGGTAATGAGTTTACCGTAATTGTTATGTTGTTTGAAGTAGCAGGATTTCCTGAAACGCAGCTAAGATTTGAAGTTGTAATGCAATTTACAACATCATTGTTTTGAGGAGTATATGAAAATGTCGATTGATTAGATCCGCTGTTGTTCCCGTTAACTTTCCATTGGTATGCCGGATTTATACCACCATTAACCGGGGTAGCAGTAAAGTTTACGGTTGTGCCTGCTGTTACTGTCGTATTATCGGCAAGAATAGAAACAGATACGGGTGAAGGGGTTGCTTCTGAGATAATTGCACTGCCAGTCATTGCCTGCGTTGATGAACCGTTTGAAGCCTCAACGGAATAAGTTCCTGCAGTTTTATTGTTCCAGCTAATAGCAGAACCCGTTCCGGCCAAAACTGAACCGTCGTTTACACCGTCTTTTTTCAGTTGATAGTTAATTCCGGTTTGGGAGCCACTTAATCCAACCGTTAAACCTGAAGAGCCCAGACAATAGCTTCCGCTACCTGTAACATTAAATGAATTGATAGATACTAATTGAGAAACGGTAGTATTTGTGTATGTTGGCGTAATAGGATTTCCATCCCAGTCAGAGATTTCACATAAATTGGTATAGAAACTAACAGCACTGTTTCCTCCAATATAATTGAATTTCAGATCAAGAAATTTTCCGGTTGACATATTTACCCCGGATGATCCACTGGATAGCCATGAAAGGTTTACCATATAAGTGTTTCCTGATAATTGAGTGGGATTAGACAATGTACCGGTTGCATCAGTACTGATGTTTTCCAGTGCTACAAATGTCATTACAGTGTTATCGTAGGTGATTTTAAAATCAATTGAACCTACATTGCTAAAACCTGATATATTAATGGGAATAGAGATGGTTGTGCCTGCTGTTCCAATTACAGGGCTTCCTAGATTTGCAGTTTGTGCATTGACATTTGATGCAAATGCAACAACAAACAGAATAAAAATAATCCGAAAGTACTGATTTAATGTTTTCATATTGTTTATGTTGTATTTTGTGAAAAGGGAAGACTATGAAGATGATTAAGATCAATTCATAGTTTCCTCTTTTTGATTCTATCTTATTTATTATTGCGCAGGTGTGTATGAACCATTCGTGTCACCAGAGCATATTGCTTTGAATAGTTGTGTGGAATTTTCACCGTTAATTACAACCGTAGGATTTTCAAATAGCCATTCGCCTATAGTCCATTGGGTTACAACCTGACTCAATGCGCCTTTTTTTCTAATGTAAAGAGCGTCTGTAGAAGTAATTGAAGAAGAGTTGTTTACGTCGGCTGCTTTGAATCTTAAACCACTTAAAGTGATTTGACCAATTGAAGCTTTACGAGCCTGAAGAGCATCTGTAGTATTAACACCGCCCCATGTTTTGGTTGTAGATGCGCCTAAGGTATAAGTGCCATTATCAACAGTGAATCTAAATGAACCGGCAGCATCAGTGTAAACAGAGTCAATGCTGGTTCCATTAAGCTTTAAAAATACTTTTGAGAATGTGATTGGAGTACCAGCGGTATTGTCATACTTTAATATGCCTGAAATAAAGTGTTTCCATGAAGTTCCTTTGTTTAGCAGGATAGAGCTGCTTTGTGGCATAAAGTTAGGAGCGGATAAGTTGAATGCATCTGTTACGAGTAAATCTGAGTTGTTTACTAATGTATCATTATGACGGCTGGTTGTTGCAAAATAACTTCTTTCAAAGTCTGAATTGAAATTTGTACCCATACCTGAGAAGATACAGTTTTCCATTTTTAATTCATTATTGGTAGCAGCTGCCTGGGTATTTGTTCCGTCAAGATATAAACCTGTTGGCCATCCTGCAAAAACAGAGTTGTAAACGTTTAATTTGGAACTTCTGCGGATATGCATCGCTCTGCGATAGAGTGAATTAATTGATGTTGTTGCATCAACTTTTGGGCCAAACATACTGAAATTGCTGAAAACACATTGTGTAAACGGAGTGTTGGTTGAACCTGTTCCATCGTTATCGGATTCAAAACCGTTTGATTGTGATTGATCTGCAATATTAGGATCTCTTAATGAAACTGCGTATTGAACCATTCCTCTGAATCCAAAGTCTGTATCAAAGTCATCATCCCAGCCTCTGAAAGCAATGATATGTTTTGCATTTACTGTACCGCCAAACCATTCGTAAGAATCGTCTCCACTGTAAGAAACCTGAATGTAATCCAATGTTGTTCCGTTTCCAACTCCACCCATGGTTAATCCGTTAATTTCGTTGTTGGTTGAATAAGCAATACCTGGGAATTCAATACGAACATATTTTAAAATACCGGAGTTGTCAGCATCATTGCTTCCACCATAATGAGAGCCTAAGTTTCCTTCAATAATTGCATCACCACCCGTAGGGTTAATTGTAGCATTTCCTAAAATTACCACCCCACCCCAGTCACCGTAGCTACGGCTGCCGGCAGCTTGATTTGAAGTAAACACAATCGGGTTGGTAGCTGTTCCATTTGCAATCACTTTTGCACCTTTTTCGATAATCAAGGTTCCTTTGTTTGTTTTGTCTCCACGAATGATTGTTCCGGGTTCAATGGTTAATGTCGCACCTGATTTTACATACACAAAACCATTTAAAAGATAAACACTTCCGGATGTTGAAGGGAGAAAGTTTGGAGTCGTAAGGTTAAAAGGATCAATAACTTGTAAAGAACTATTGTCGGTTAGTACGCTATTGTGACGTGCGGGATTATTGAAGTAAGTATCTTCAAAAGAAGATGCAAAGTTTGTTCCCATTCCTGCAAAGATGCAGTTTTCTATTTTTAGCTCATTGTTCGTTGCAGAAGCCTGAGTATTTGTACCATCAAGAAATAAACCTGTAGGCCATCCTGCAAATACAGAATTAAAAACGTTTAACTTTGAGCTTCTGCGGATATGCATCGCTCTGCGATAAAGTGAATTCACGCTGGTAGTGCCGTTCACTTTGGGTCCGTACATGCTGAAATTGCTGAAAATACATTGGGTGAAAGGAGTGTTTACAGACCCAGTGCCATCGTTATCAGATTCAAAGCCATTAGATTGTGACTGGTCAGCGATATTTGGATCACGTAAAGAAACCGCAAACTGAACTTTGCCTCTGTATCCGAAATCAGTATCAAAGTCATCATCCCAGCCTCTGAAAGCGATTAAATGCTTTGCGTTTACAGTGCCGCCAAACCATTCGTAAGAGTCATCTCCACTGTAAGAAACCTGAATATAATCAAGTAAAGTTCCGTTACCAACGCCCCCCATGGTTAATCCGTTGATTTCGTTATTGGTTGAGTAGGCAATACCAGGAAATTCAATACGAACATATTTTAAAGTACCAGAGTTGTCTGCGTCATTGGTTCCACCATAATGAGAACCTAGGTTTCCTTCAATAATTGCATCACCACCGGTAGGGTTTATTTTGGCATTGCCGAGTATTACAACACCACCCCAGTCTCCATAACTACGGCTACCTGCTGATTGATTTGATGTGAAAATAATCGGGTTTGCAACAGTGCCCACGGCATTAATGGTAGCTCCTTTTTCAATAACTAATGTACCTTTATTTGTTTTATCTCCACGGATAATTGTACCCGGTTCGATAGTTAAAGTAGCTCCGGCTTTTACGTAAACGAAACCATTTAACAAATAAACATTGCCAGAAGACCATGTAGTGTTAGTCGTAATATCACCCGCAGGAACCGTAATAGTTGCAGCAGGATAAACCGTGTTTTGTGGATCAAAATTTGCCCAGCCTAAAGTCCAGTTTGTTGAGCCAAAAGCACCAACAAAGTTCACCTGATCAAAAAAAGGATCGTTTAATACTGAATTAGTGAAAGATGCTCCATTAAGAAGAGGAGAGCCAGAAGACCATGTAGTGTTGGCTGTAATATCACCAGCAGGAATTGTAACAGTAGCTACCGGATAATTTGTGTTTTGTGGATCCCAGTTGGTCCAACCGGTAGTCCAGTTTGTAGTGCCAAAAGCACCAATGTAATTCACCTTGTCGAAAAATGGATCGTTAATGGTGTTTTGTCCCATAACTCCATAAATCAAAGCTAAAAACATCGATAAAGATGTGACGATTTTTTTCATAATGAGGATTGCGTTTTAAAGTTTGCCGCAAAACTAGACTATGACTATTACCTCATCTTTAAACTCATATTATGAATATGCTAAGGAATTTAAATTCATGTTAAGTAAATATTATGTACACCATCAAGAGAGGTTTAATTGGTAATGTTGAATTAATGTAAACCCATCCTGATTGTGCTTTTGGTTTAATAAATCTTAGTTTCAATGTTAAGCTTTTGTAATTGTGAACGATAGTACAGTCGTTCCGTTACATTTGCAAACAAAAGCTCCGTATTATGAATGTGTTAGAAAAAGGAACATATTATTCGATTCAGGAAATCAATGAATCCGGATTAGTATTTGTGACAAAAACGACTACCTTATTGTTTTACAAATATGAAACACATCTTTACATCTTCCATATTGTAGCAAAAATTTTCAAAGGAGTTGCAAAACATCAACTTTTATCTGTACAGTTGGATGATGAATAAACATTATGTAATGCTGGAAAATAGAAACGGAACGTTCCTGGAAATATTCCGTTTCTTAAAAGTTTGATTGTTAGGTTAAAGAGTTAGAGTGAAGCCTAGTGAAAAATATCTTCCCGGCATATATGTTTTCGTAATCTGATCCCGGCTTACAACTCCGTCTCCTTTGCCATCTCCATTTATATCTTTATCAAATTCCACCACTTGTTTAAATACAACTTTGTCGTTTAACAGGTTTTTGATGCCTCCTTTTATTTGGACATGTTTTCCAAATTTCCGGGCAATAGTTAAATCAAGCAAATTAAATGGCATTTCATAAATGTGAGGACTGGTTGGATTTCCTACAAACGCAATTCGTTTTCCGATGACATTGTATAAAAGGCTAACCATCCATCCTGTGGAATCGTTTTGATAATATAGTCCCGCATTGATGATAAATGGTGATTGGCCTTGCATCGCCCTTTTCTTATCACGCAGATAATTTTCTTCTGCTTCCAGTTCACTCTTAATCAGTGATGCATTCATTTGTACAGTGAAATCCTTCAGGTAGCGCAGAATAGTAGGGCTTTTATCAAGTTTTGAGAATGATTTACGAACATCAACTTCTATTCCCAAACTTGACGATTGTTTCGCATTAATGTAAACATAATCCCAACCACCGGCTCCCGATGAAGGATAAAGGGAGGCTTCTATCGGATTGTTGAATTTTTTGTAGAAAGCTCCTGCCATGATCACCTCATCCAGACTGGGATACCATTCGTAGCGAATGTCAAAATTATGAATATATGCATTCTTTAATTCGGAGTTTCCAAATACCATTGATTTTAGATCGAAATCGTAATAACCATAAGGGGCAACTTCCCTGAATTCAGGACGGTTAATTGTCATTCCATATGCAAAACGAAGTAAGCTTTTGTCATTAAAGTCATACGTTAAATTTGCAGATGGGAAGAAATTGAGAGTATCATATACTGTATTTGTTGGTAAATTTGTTTTACTGTCATGCCCCGAAAGTGCAAGCTTGTTTTTCTCAACTCTTACCCCTGTATTTAAGGTGATTAATGGTGTGATCTGGAATTTAGCACTTAAGTATCCTACAATAAGCTCATTGTTGGCTTTATATGAATCTGATAAGTTCGTTTTTTCATCAACCTTAATTCCATTCGGAAAGTTTATGTTTGCATCCGTATAAATCTCGTCGATCGGTAAAAATAAATCTATATTAAAATTTATGGAAGTGGCTCTTGTAAATCCGATATTTCGTGCATTGAATTCACGTTTTTTCTTTTCGTAATAAATTCCTGTTTTTAGCTCAGGATGAAAATTTCCGATATAGAGTTTGTGTGAATAGTTTGCTCCGATAATTTTAATATTCTCGTTCATGTCTTTAAAGAGACGTCCATTCAAATCGGTGTTGGCATCATTCGGGAAATAGAGAGAATATTTATCATAGTTCGGATCTGTAATATCTCCTCCAGCATCATAGTAGCTGTAAAAATTCCGGCGATTATCCGGCTGTAGTTTATTCGCATACGAATATCCCAATACCCAGTCGAATTTTGAATTTTCTTTATTAAATGTATGATTTCCGCCTAATTGTCCTGAGTATGTGGTTCTGCTGGAATAAGACAGGTCGGTAGCCTTGATTTTTTCGCCACTTTGACTAAAATAGTATTCAAGTCCTGACCTGAGATTGGTTTTTGTTACCCCGTTTTGGTTGATCAAATTCCGGAATTCAATATTGTTGAAACTGTTGAATGAGTATGAAACATTGAGCATCCCGTTTACCTTTACGGAATTAGAATAAATATTATCCGTAAAGTCGTACGATTTCTGGTTTACATCTTTAATGGTATCGTATGATATATATGCCGATTTAAGTATTTCGTCGTAATCGTATGAATTGCTATACGAGAGGGACGATATAATCCCCAGATTGCGTTGATTTCCAAAGTTAAACCGGTGGGTAAAGCTAATACCAAGGCTGTTGTCGTTAGGAGCAGTCATCGATTGAGCTGTCCATGTTTTGTTAAATGAACGACCAATTTCTGTTAATCTGGCTTTTTGTGCTGCAATTTGTTCTGGCGTACCCGTAAAGTTGTTTAATTTCCCCATTTCAGAAGTGGAAGGGAATCCATCGGGTAAAGCACGTGTGCCATCATCGAAGCCCAGCCAGTCAGTTTTGCCTCCTTTGTATCGGTAAAAATTCTGAAATGTTGTACCACTTTGCAATCCGGAAGCATAGCTGATAACAAAACTGTTCTGGTCGGGAATATTTTTGGTAAATACCTGAATGGCTGCTCCGGCAAAATCAGCAGGCAGTTCGGGTGAAGGTGTTTTATTGATGATAATCCGGTCAATCATCCCGCTTGGAATAACATCAAATGAAAATGCTCTCACGTCAGATTCGGAACTGGGGGTTGTTGCATTGTTTATCATTACGCTGTTATATCGCTCAATCAATCCGCGAACAACCACAAATCGTCCGTCAATAATGGTAACACCCGGCATTCGTTTCAGAACTTCCGAAGCGTCTTTGTCCTGCGATTTAGCAATTTGCTGACTTGAAATTCCGGAAGAGATAACATTGGCTTTTTTGATCTCGCTGATCATTGATATCTCCGAACCCGTAACTTTTCGATCGGTGATGGTAACTCCCTGCAGACTGGAAACTTCTTCCTGAAGTTCAATAGCTAAAACGGTTGTTTTCCCGTCTTCAACCTTTACATTTTCAATAGTTTTTTGCTTGTATGATATAAATGAAACAACAAGCGTATATTTTCCGGGTTTTAAATTTGTCAGGAAGAATAATCCTTCCATATCTGTTGAATTTCCAATGGTTGTTCCTTGTATGATAACATTGGCGCCCACTATGGTTTCCTTCGTTTTTGAATCTTTAATAACACCCTTAATCATTCCCGTTTGTGCAATGAGCGATGATGTAATTATCCATAACATCAAAGTTAATGCGCTATGAATCAGCGATTTTTGTGACATATTCCTTTTTCTTTTTTACAGGTTGAAATTTGTTGCAAAGAAACAAAGGCCTTTTCCCGTAAGCTAATTTAACTGGTTAAGTTTGTCTTAATTGTGAGTTGAAAATCAGGATTATAGATAATGATTACATAACGATTAATTCATTTTAAATTCAGTTAAGAAATTATTAGCTGCGCAGTTGTTTGGATTACAGTGTTATAAATGTCTGATTGTGTAAACCCGTTATAGGGATGGCTTTAATTATTCATTATTATTGAGGTAGATACGTTGCTGTTTAAGATAAATACTGCTTATTTGCCGAAAATCTGTTTTTAACCATGATGGCTTTACTTAATGGTTTTTTAGTAGGATTGGCAATGGCTGTTTCGGTGGGCCCCGGATTTATTGCAATTTTTCAGCTTACATTAAACAAAGGATTTCGGGCCGGATTTATCATCACGATGGGTCTCTTTTTAAGCGATATCGTACTATTGATTTTATCATATTTATGGATTTCAAAGCTCGAATTTATCAGGTCGGTTACTGTTCAGACGGGTATTGCTGCATCATTCGTTTTAATCGCCTTTGGGGTCTGTTCTTTGCTTAAAAAGAGTGATAATAAATTGTCGGGCAGAACAGTAAAATTAGTTAACTCTGATATAGCTTATTTTTTAAAAGGTTTGATAATCAATATTGTTAATCCTTTTGCATATCTCTATTGGATGGGTGTGGTATCTGTTTCGCTGACACTTTATTCGGTAAAATTTGTCGATAACTGTTTGTTTTTTAGTTCGATCCTTGCAACTGCCTTTGTTGCCGATGTTCTGAAAATTCATTATTCATGTAAACTCAAACAGATTCTTAATACAAAGAGCATGCACCGGATTAATGTTTGTTCGGGGCTTTTTTTTATTTTGTGTGGAATAATGTTGATAATAAGAGTGTTAATGTAGGTGCGGCTTTTCTGTTGCATTGAATTAATTCCTTAACTCAAACTTAGCAATGAATTAACCCGAAAACAATATTTTGAATGTTGCTTTGTACATTGTTTAATTGATTAAGAATGAGTAATCAAAAATCAGGAGAGGGAGTCTTTCAACAGCAATTGAAAGAAGACCTCCAAAAGTTTTTAAAAGAGCAATTTAACCAATATCCGGCCAACGACCTTCTTAAAATTGATCTCCATTGTCATGATTACAATAGTGACGTGCCCGATGAATTGCTGGGACGTATTTTAAACGTTCCGGAAACATGGCTTAAAACCGAGCGTCTGTTACAGGAACTGAAAAAGAATCAATGTGATGTATTTACGATCACCAATCATAACAATGCCCGTTCATGCTTTGAACAACTTGAAAAAGGGAATGAAATCTTAACAGGAGCTGAATTTAGTTGCATGGTTCCTGACTATAATGTTGGAATTCATGTGTTGGCTTATGGATTTTCAAAAGAGCAGGAACGTATTTTAAATAAACTTCGTAAGAATGTGTATCAGTTTCAGGAATATGCCTGTAAAGAACATATTCCGACTATCTGGGCTCACCCATTGTATCATTATGCTTCGCAGGGTATTCCGCCTTTTGACTTTTTCCGGAAAGTCTCTTTGATTTTTGAACGCTTTGAAGTGGTTAATGGTCAGCGTGATACATGGCAGAATATGCTTGTAAAAGTATGGCTTGAGTCTCTGACACCGGAGGTGATTGAACAAAATGCGGCCGAGTTTGAAGTTGATATAAAACGATATTGCCGTGATCCTTACCGGAAAGTATATTCAGGAGGATCGGATAGTCATATCGGACTTTTTGCCGGACTGACAGGAACGTATCTGTATGTTCCTGATCTTGAGAAACAATTGAAAAGTCGAACCAAAATTGAGCTTGCTCTGGAAGCCTTGCGGGAAGGGCGAATGGTGCCTTATGGCTCGCATAACAATAGTGAAAAACTTACAATTGCCTTACTTGACTATGTTTTTCAGATTGCTTTAAATCGCAAAGACCCGGGCTTACTTCGTATTTTGCTCCATAAGGGATCTTCCCGTGATAAAATCATTGCGTTATTGGTGTCCAATGGTTTTGCCGAAGTACAGAGACATAAAACAACCATGAAGTTTGTCAGGTTGTTTCATAACTGTTTTATGGGGAAAGTGCCTTCTTTTTCCAATAAATGGTTGGTGCCCAAAGCGTACAAACCCATTTATACTGATGCGTTGGCAATGGCACAAACAAGCCGCGATCAGCTTCCGGAGATTATTCAGATTTACCATTCATCCATTGTTCAGATTAATCAAAAGCTGAACGAAATACTTTATCAGCGATTACAAAAAAAACTGGATAAACTCACAACAGAAGGGGCTTTAGGGTCTGTCGATTTTCTTACCATTCTCGATAACTTTGAAATTCCCAGCGAATTCAGAAGCTTGCTTCATCCTGATAAAAAACGCAGGCAAAAACGCATCAGTACCCCTGATATTCCTGAATTTCTGGATGGACTGTCTTTCCCATTCCTGGCATCTGCATTGATATTGGCAGCCAACTTTACAAGTACAAAGGTTTTGTACAATACCCGCCCATTGCTATCGGTGTTTTCGGAAATTACAGGAAAGTATAAGCACCCGGAACGAATGCTGTGGTTAAGTGATACGTTTGATGATAATAATGGCGTTTCGATGGTCTTAAAACTGGTATTGAAGGAAATTCAACGGAGAAATCTTCCGGTTGATTTCTTGGTTTGCAGCAATACCGCTCAGGCAGAAGATCATCTTATCGTTATAAAACCTGAACTGGAATTTACGCTTCCTTTCTATCGTCAGCAACCCTTACGAATTCCAAACTTTCTGGCAATCCATGAGATTTTTCAGAAAGGAGAATATGATAGGCTAATGTGTTCAACAGAAGGTGCTATGGGGCTGGCAACTATCTATTTGCGAAATGCATTTTCAGTTAAAGCACATTTTTATATTCATACCGACTGGCTTATGTTTGCCCGTAAAGTCTTGAATATAGATGTTCATAATCTGAATAGATTTCGCAGATTACTTCGTGCGTATTACAGTAGTTTCGATTCGCTTTTTGTACTAAACAGCGACCAGCAAAAATGGCTTACCGGAAAACAGATGGGCTTTAAACCGGAACAGGTTCATCAAACAGCTCATTGGGTTGATGATACTTTTATCCCCAAAGCAATTGATCGTAGTGTTCTACTGGGAATTAATGATAATGACTTTGTTTTATTGTATTCAGGCAGACTGAGTGCAGAAAAAGGGGTGCTGGAATTGCCAGAACTATACAAGCGGTTAAAGTCGGAATTCGAAGGGTTTAAACTGGTGATTGCAGGTGCCGGGCCTGAAGAAGAAAAACTCCGCGAATTATTACCCGAAGCCGTTTTTGTCGGATGGGTGGATCATTCGCTCCTGCCTGATTATTATTCTACTGCTGATTTGCTGATCCTGCCATCCAAATTCGATACGTTTAGTTGTTCGGTTCTGGAAGCAATTTCTTGTGGCTTACCTGTTATCGCGTACAACATAAAAGGCCCCAAAGACATTATTCAAAGTTATGAAAATGGTTTCTTGGTAAATAATCAGGATGAAATGTATGAACAGATTCATCAGTATATCCTGAATCCGCATCTTCATAGGGAATTCAGAAACAGAGCCTTGAAACGTTCTCAGGAATATCGCAAAGATTTTATTTTAGATAAATTGCTCACGCAGGCAGGCCTGAAAACAGATCATGACATACAATAGCCATGATGAATGGATTTGGTGGAAACACGGGGTGTTCTACCATATTTATCCCTTAAGTTTTTTCGATTCAAACAATGATGGCTTTGGTGACCTTCGGGGGATAATGCTGAAATTAGGCTATTTAAAAGAGTTAGGGGTAGATGCTATCTGGCTTTCTCCCATTTTTCTTTCGCCGGGTGCCGATTGCGGATATGATATTTCCGACTATTACACGATTGATCCGAAATTTGGTACGATAGATGATTTTAGAAAATTACGTGAAGAGGCTCATCATCGTAATATTAAGGTTGTTTTAGATATGGTGCTCAATCATACTTCGAACAAACATCCCTGGTTTATTGAGTCGGCTTCCGACAAAAAAAGTCTGAAACGCGACTGGTATATCTGGAAATCGGGAAAAGGAAACCGAAAACCCAATAACTGGAAAACAGCTTTTGGCGGGAGCTGCTGGGAATACCATAAAGGAACCGGGCAATATTACCTGCATTCATTTTTGAAAGAACAGCCCGACTTAAACTGGAGAAATAAAGAAGTGCGAAAGGAAATGTTTCGGATGCTCCGCTACTGGCTCGAAGAAGGAGTTGATGGTTTTCGTTTTGACGTGATCAACTTTATTGTCAAAGACAAAAAGCTCCGGAATAATCCTTTTTTGCATTGGATGAATTCCTCGCGTAAGCTACGAACCCGTAACCATCCGCGCTCCTATAAAATTATCCGCTCCCTCCGGAAACTGTTGGACAAATATCCTGATAAAATGAGCGTGGGCGAAGTTTATACATTACCTCCCGGCGATGCAAAACTCTCCGCGAGCTATCTCGCAAACGGGGAAAATTCACTGCATCTTGCCTTCGATTTTTCACTCATTTTTACATCGTGGAATGCCCGTGCCTACTACAAGGTAATTGATCGTTGGCAAAAAAGTATTCCCGAAAAAGGCTGGCCCTGCAATGTTTTTTCAAATCACGATTTATTGAGGTTTTACAACAGGAGCAGATTCGGTTTCTTTAAAAAGAAAAAGGCTCGTATCATCGCGTTGTTATTGATGACGTTAAGAGGGACTCCATTTTTGTACTATGGTGATGAAATAGGAATGAAAAACAGTTCGGTCCCTCTGGGTAAAATGAAAGATAAACTGGGTAAAAAATATTGGCCTTTGTACAGGGGGCGCGACAGATCCCGAACCCCAATGCAGTGGAATTCCTACCCCAATGCAGGCTTTTCAGTTGCAGAACCCTGGCTGCCTGTTGATAAAAATTTTGCAGGAGTTAATGTGAAATCACAAAAAGAAAATCCGGACTCCCTCCTGAACTTTTACCGAAGTCTTATCATGCTGAGAAAATCTTCCGCAGCACTGCACCGGGGAAACTGGATTGCATTAAATAATGGCTCTGGAAATCTTATGGCATATATGCGAACTACTGCCGATGAACGAATACTGGTGTTGATTAATTTCAGCCCGTTTGCGAAGCATTATGTTTATCCTTTAAAAAGTAGGGATAAGCTGCTTCTCTCAACACATAAATCTTCTCTGGGGAAAACCTTTTCCTCTAAAATAAATTTAAAACCTTTCGAAGGCCTGGTATTTAAGTTGAATGAAAATAAGTAAGTTTTTCTAAATCGCTTACTTCTTTGTTTTTATGTCGACGGCATTGCCCGCAAAGAAAATCAATATTGTTTCGTGAAAGAAACAAGCTTTCTCATAGTGCCTTCCCATGGCTGACAGGCTGAGGTCCTGTATTCAGGAAAGTCTGGATCAAGGCCTGAATTGGAGCGGAATATTTGTGTTAACATGTTTATCCGATTCTTAACCAAAACAGCATTGTTGCGGGAATATAAAAACATGGCGAATTGCAGAATAATTTTGGAGAATCCGTAAACCGTGATATCAGGGAATAGGCAATCCGTAGCAAGGATTGCAGTGGTGAAGTTTTAAATTTAATACAATACAGGAAAAAATTCCCGTAAGACTTTTCTATTTGTTTAATGCTTTATTAATCAGGAGATTGCGTTGCGAATCGTATTGCAAATCATAATAATTTGTTATCGAATCGAAAATCAATCATTAATATTATATATTTTCACAACCGTAAATTTTCAAAATAGCGTATAAGCTTATTTTATTTACGTATGATTATTAATTTAATGTCTGTTTTTTGTTCAGATGTGACTGACGGGGCGAAGCTGTGTGATAATGGTTAATGGTTATTTATGAAAGCGAGTAAAATAATACATAAAGGAGCTGAAAGGATTAAGCTTGAATTTGTCAATACTCCAGAGAATAATAATCTAGTACGAAAGATTGCCGGTTCTACCTGGAGTAAAACACAAAATGCATGGCATATACCCTATACCAAAGAAGCGTTTGGACAGTTGAAATTGCTTTTTCCTGATATAGAAATATCAGGACTTCGACCTGAAGTTGTTGTTCAGGTAAATAAACCGGAGAAAAAAGCAGAATTGAAACCTTCTTTGCCAAACAAAACAGATATAATCATAACTTATACAGCAAAACAGATTATTATAAAGATTCCTAAAAACGAAGTTGATATTCGGTTTATCCGAACATTTAATTATGTTCGTTGGGATAAAACTAATTACTGCTATATACTACCCAATTATGGAAAGAATCTGGAATTGCTGAAAAATTATTTTGGTGAAAGAATTACAAAGCTTGAATATAAAACAGAAGAAGTAAAGAAAATATTATCAGTAGCAAGTCATCCGCCTTATATCGGCGAATTACCCAAACTTGACACACAGAGTTTAAAAGAAATAGCTCAGTTTAAACAATGGATGGAGCATAAGCGATATAGCGAATCTACAATAAAAACATATTTACAAGCCATAACCATATTTCTGAAGTTTGCAAAACCAAAAACAAGTGCAGAGGTAACAAATGATGATATGATAAGATTTGTACATCAATATCTTATCCCCCGAAAACTTAGCTTATCATACCAGAACCAAGCAGTTAATGCAGCAAGGCTTTTCTTTAAAACCATACAGGGTTCTAAGCTGATAACCGAGCAAATAGAACGCCCACGTAGAGAACACAAATTACCCAATGTATTAAGTAAAGAAGAAGTTTTATTAGTATTAAATGCATTGGTAAATGTAAAACACAAAACTATGCTAAGCTTAATATATGCATGTGGATTAAGAAGAAGTGAATTACTAAATTTGAAACCAGAGAATATTGATTCTAAAAGGCATTTGTTGATAATCTTAAATTCAAAAGGGAAAAAAGACAGAGTTGTACCAATTTCGGATAAAATTATAGAAATGTTACGTGAATATTATAAAACATATAAACCAAGAACATGGCTGTTTGAAGGACAATTTGAAAACACACAATATTCTGAACAGAGTTTGCAAAGTGTTTTAAAGCAGGCAATAACAAAAGCAAATATTAAAAAACAGGTTACTTTACATTGGTTACGACATAGTTATGCAACTCATTTATTAGAATCAGGAACAGATTTAAGATATATTCAGGAATTATTGGGGCATAAAAGTTCGAAGACCACTGAAATATACACACATGTTACAGAAAAAAGCTTGTCAAAAATAAAATCACCATTTGATGATTTGTAAATAAATATTACATTTGTTGGATGAGTAAATATGTCATACATATTCATCCAATTTGGCATGCTTTGTATGAGTTTATCATACATATAAATGAGTTACCAACAACCCTAAAAAAAGACATTGCAAACATTAGACTTGACAAAAGACACGGACAATAGAGAAAATTTCGGCAAAGCCGTTTGGCTATCGCTTCGTAAAATGCAAAAGAGCTGCACGAATATTTTTTGTAATTTTGGGGTGCAGCACATTTGCATTTTACCCCAACGCACCAAGACAATAATAATTAACTTTAAACCAAAAATAATATGGACATCGTTTTAATCATTACTTCATCATTGACACTTATTGCTGTTGGTGTTTTCATGTATCTTTATATGACAAATGAAAAGAAGAACAAAGCAGATAGGGCAAATGACCTAAATGAGCTTAAAGAATTATTTACAGTAGTACAAAATAAAATTCAGGAGACAAGTAGCCAACAAAATGAAAAGTTTGAAACCGTTTGGAAGGAAATTAAGACGGCACAGGATGATGCAAATTCAAAAATCAACAACAATTTTGAACAACTTCAAACTGCTTTCAAAGAGTATTCACTTAAAGTTCAAGAGTCTTTGACAAAATATTCTGAGGAAAATATAGAATTAAAAAAGGTTACAAACCAGATTAAGGAGCAAATTCAAAAAGAACTCAAAAATATTTTGATAGAAATTAAAGCACCTCTTGATTTAGATTAACATGACCAACTTGTCGCATCATTCTCAAAACACCCAACGCATTATTGCTTATCTTTCTTATTTGAGAGATATAAGCCGCAAAATTATTTCAAGAAATGGATTTGAAAAGTGTTTACTAAATAAAACCCTTGGTTATGCAGTTCAGTTTGAAGAATTAGAACTGGAAGTAAAGCCAAATGAAATGCATTACAATGAACTAAATAATTACTATGGTTTTTTACAAAAGAACCATGACAAAAAATTATTTATTGGCTTTGGAACTATAGCCGGTACAAGGAAGCGAATTTTTGCAGCGCCAATAATTACTATTCAATGTGAAGTTTCTAAAGAGGATAATACGCATACAATTTTTGTGGAACCAAACTTAGGAACATTGAACATCAATTACGATTTTGTTTCAGCTTTATCTACTAACTACCAAAACGAGGAAGATGATGTAATGAATGCTTTAACAGAAGATGAAAACCGTACACTTGAAAACATTGAAAGTCATATCAAGGAAATTATTCAATTTGACTTTCATAATATTAATCGTTTCGCTCTTGAGACATTTGATGAATTAAAGAATAAAATTGAACACTTCAAAGATATTCCACAAATTCAAAAAACTGACTACAATTTTAAAAAGGAGTTGCAATTACACACATACAGACCAACAAAGAATGGTAATGGAAATAAAAATAAAGAACAAAGAGAAAAATCAATCTTTGAAAAAGATTTAGTTTTTGTAAGTGCAAATCATTTATTTATAAGTATAATTCCTGACGAACTTTCAACATATGAAGCATTAAATAGCTTTGTTCAGAATATTGACGAAGAAAATGATTTCAAAAATCCAGTTGTTGAAAAACTACTTATCAATGCACTAACAGAAGAAAGCGTTGAAATTGACAGACATCCGATTGAAGATGAAATCCAAAAAATAATTGACAAGCATATACCAATTTCCTTATCCAATTGTCAAATTCAAGGATTGAAAAATGCTTGGGCAAATGAAATATCATACATACAGGGACCGCCAGGCACAGGTAAATCACATACAATTTCAGCTATTGTTCTTTCCGCAATTGCATTAAATAAAAAAGTTTTAGTTCTATCGCAAAAGACAGCAGCATTGCAAGTAGTAAACAAAAAAATAGAACCATTTCTTACAGATGGCGATGGCTTACTTGGAGTTTGTTATTATGACACAACCGCAAGAAAAAAGATTAGAAATTATTGTGGCTATTTAAAAGAGCAAACTTCTAACACAACTGTTTTTAAAAGAAACATTTTAATGCTCAATAACAAGTTAGAAGAACTTGAAACTAAGTTAACGACTAAACTTAAAGAACTAAAAACGGAAAAAACAAAACTTGACAAAGCCTTAGAAAAGCAAAGGTATTTCAAGGACATCAATGAAACGTTTTTATTAGAATTAAAACGGCTTTGCACCGACTATTATGAAATCCCTAATGGGTTTCAGTTTAAAAAAATAAAAAAAGAAGAAAAATATCGAATCGCATTAGACCGTATCGAAAAAATTTGGGAATTAAATTCCAGTTCTGTTTCATCAAAACTTTATATACATAAATTCAAAGAGCATTTAAAGGAAAAATTTAAAACTCCAATCGAATGGCTTAATGATACAACCCTTCCCTATTTCAGCAAATCCTTTGTAAAGCTAAATATAATTTTTACAGAAGTTCAATACAAAACTAACGAGCTAAATGTAGACGCAAACAGTATTAGAAACAATATCAAAAACATCAAAACAGACATATTAAATACTCAAAAACAAATTACTAAACTAAAATACAAAAGCAATGTTTTTGCATCAATAAATGACACTTCCTATCAAAGAGAAATTGACAAATTCAATGGTATGCTTACAAATGTTAACAGCAGACTTATTGATAAAAAGATGAAAGAAATTGATTTTCATAAAATCACAGATGTAATTCCATTTTGGACTGCGGAAATCCGGCATTTAGGACATCTATTTCCATTAATAGTTGATTTGTTTGATTTAGTTATTGTTGATGAGGCTTCACAAGTAAACCTTGCAGAAATACTACCTGCATTTTATAGAGGAAAAAAACTCTGCATTGTTGGCGACCACCAACAACTTAGCCTGAAAGCATCAGGTTTAAATTTCGCTTTAGGTAAAAATTTTGATGAGCTAACTTGGGAAAAGTATAACAGAACATTAATGCGTTATCAAACGGCATCAAAGAAAAAGCTTACTGTTACGCAGGCATCAATTCTGGATTTTATAAAAAGCGATGATTACAATGTTATTCCAACAGAAGTAATGCTTGACGAGCATTTTCGCTCTTTACCGAGACTTGCAAGATATACGAGTAAACAATTTTACAGAGATCAAGATAATCCCGAAGGTAAATTAAAAGTTATGACTGAAACACCTGATAAGGTTTGTATTGAGTGTTTTCAAGCTGTCAAAGTGAATGGTAAACGAGATAATGAAACTAAAAGCAAAGTTGTAATTGCAGAAGCGGAAGAAATTGTAAAGATTATTCAATGCTTGACTTCAAAAAATCAACAAACTTTGTTTACACTTGATTACAAACTACCAAAACACATCGCCCCAAATAATTTTACGATTGGAGTAATTTCAATGATACGTGACCAATGCACCAAAATAGCGGAACTTATTGAGGAAAAGTTACCAGAATTAAATGCGGAAGAATACGAATTGATGATAGGAACTCCCGAAGAATTTCAGGGTAACGAAAGGGATATAATGATTTTTTCACTTTGTCTTGACACGGACTGCAAAAGAGGACAAGGGCATTATCAAGACGCTAAAAGGTTAAACGTGGCAACAAGCAGAGCTAAATCATTTACCTACTTTGTTTACTCGCCATTTGACAGGACATTTAACGAAATCTACAAATATTTAAATTACATCAATGGGAAAGTAACCGAAGACGATTTAACTCCAATCCAAATTGAAAATTTAGAACCAAGTTTACCTCCTTTGAACTTTGACATATTTGAAAGTGATTTTGAAAAATATGTTTATTCATATTTGGTCAAGTTTGTAAATGAAAATTCAAATGGGCACAAAGTAACTTTACATAATCAGGTTAAGAGTTGCGGACAAAAAAGGCTTGACTTCGTTGTTTTCGATCACAATACAAAAAAATCTGTAGCTATTGAAGTTGATGGTAGCCATCATTTTGTTAACAATGGACTTGCAGAAAATTACACTATTGAACATATAGAACGAATGGAAATCTTAACAAGAGCAGGCTGGAATATCATCAATACCCCTTATCACAAATGGTATAAAGACGGTTGGCTTTCCGAACAAACAGACAGAAACTTTAAAGAAGAAATAAATAGAATATACCATGAAATAAACTTAGCTCTATTTTGACAACGAGGCAGCCAACGCATTTGCAGGCACATTTGCTTTTTTTTGCAACCCACAACCTAAAGGAAAAAAAGCAAAAGAGCCTGCAAGCCAACGCACAATGACAGTTACGACAGAATATAAATTTCAATACGGACAGACACGATGCAACACGACAAAGTAAATAGGGCAGTTGGTAACAGGCTGCTGCTTTCAGTGGCGGTTCAGTGGCTCGTGAGACAGAGAAGTAATAATTTTAACGGCGGTATTTTATAGGAACGACAGTAGGTAAAATCGCCACCGAAAAGCAGCAGCCGAAACGTTAGTGGCAAGCTTAGGTGCGACACAGCAAACGACAATGACGAACAAAAAAAACAAGACAATCAATGGATAAATTTTTAGAAAAACTTTTTGACATAAATAAAATCCCAACAAAACTGATTATTGTTGTTTGGGTTAGTTCAGGACTTATTTTATTTGTTCCAGAACAATTTCTGACAAAATTAAAACTTGAGGGTTTTTTACAAGATTATGGCAAGTTCATAGGAATTTCCTTTGTTCTAAGTTCTGCTTTTACTGTTATAGCTTTGTGGACATATTTTTCACGGTTAATAAAAAGACAAACGTTATCAAAAAAAATAAAAAATGGTATAATAAACGACATTCAGAATTTAGACTTTCACGAAAAAGCATTGCTAAGGGAATTTTTTATAAACGGAAAGAATACGCTACAGCTACCAATTGACAACGACACTGTTGTTGGCTTGACAAACAAACACATAATTTATAGTGCTTCAAATACAGGTTTTGTGTATATACACGGCGCGTATTTCCCATATACAATTTCCGAATTTGCACAAAACTACTTGACAAATGAATTATTAGGCTTGCCAAGAAATCCGACAGAAGACCAAATAAGACAAATACAACAAAACAGACCAGATTGGGCTAAAGAAAAAACTAGAATTGATAATTTATTTAAATTATATTAGTAAAAGCCAGCCACTAACTTCAGCTACCCGCAAGCCGGGTTTTAGTGGCTCGTTGACAGGAAATTAGTAAATTTGAAAGGCAGTTCTTCGTAGGCAGTTCATCGGTTAAATCCCGGCCTGCGTGTAGCTTCCTCCGTTAGCGGCAATCCTACCTATACCAAAAGAGATTAACAAATCAAGCTAACGAAATCGTCAGGAACACGTATGAAAGAACAGCTCAATGCAAGGCCGATTTTAGAACTGTTACTCATGAGTACGAGCGCAATCCTGGTTGAGATGTATGCGATGACAAAAGTGGCGGTCCCGAAACTTCGGGAACCCCGATCAGAATAATTCAACATGCCAAAAGCACATCTCCATTGAGTTAATTTTTAAACAATTAGGACGATGGAACAAAAAGAGATTAGTATGGAAGTAGTCAACCCAAATGCGGCGGGAGTCGACATAGGCAGTCGTTCACACTGGGCTGCCGTAGGGCAAAGATCCGATGAAGTGCAAGAATTTGGCGTATTCAATGACGACCTTAAAAGAATGGCATTATGGTTTAAGGAGAACAAAATCAAAACAGTTGCAATAGAAAGCACCGATACTTATTGGCAATCATTGTATGCAGTATTATTGTCGGAAGGCATTGAAGTGATATTGTGCAATGGTAAATTCACCAAGAACATAAAAGGAAAGAAGACCGACATAAAAGACTGCCAGTGGATACAAAAGCTACATAGTTTAGGTCTGTTGTCAAATAGTTTTTTACCCGACAAACAAACCGAACAACTAAGAACCTATTGCCGTCAAAGAGCACTTTTACTGGATTCGTCGGCATCTGCATGCAAGAAAATGCAGAAATATTTGCGGCTTTTAAATTTGCGTTTAGATGTGGTTGTGAATGATATTGTCGGACAAACCGGATTAGCCATAATAAAAGCGATATGCGAAGGAGAAACAAATCCTGAGAAATTATCCGAATTGCGTCATTACAACTGTCGAAAATCCAGAGAAGAAATAGCTAAAGCCCTTCATAGCAATGGACGGGAAGACTATCTGTTTGCCCTGAAACAAGAACTAGATATGTACCAGATGTTTCAAACAAAAATAGGGCAATGCGATATTGAAATTCAGAAAATGCTGGACAGGATTATTGAAAATGACGACAATAAAAGGCAGCATCACATCGAGAAAAAGCCACATAAAAAAATCAATAAGAACTCACCAAAGAATATCGACCTAAACATGAAATCGTATCAGTATTTTGAAGGTGTTGATTTGATGGCGATTGAAGGAATGAGTTATTCGACAGTTCTATCAATTATGAGTGAAGTTGGATTAGAAGGAATTAAACAATTCACGACAGCCAAACATTTTGCAAGCTGGCTCAGATTGGCACCCAACAATAAAATTTCGGGAGGAAAAATTCTCTCGAGCAAAGTACCCAAAGGAAGTAATCGACTTAAGATAGCTTTGCGTAATGCTGCAAATGCAATAGGGAATCTTAAAGAATCAACCCCATTGAGAGATTTCTTCCAGAAAATAAATTTTCGCAAAGGACGAGTTTCTGCAATTTCTGCCACAGCAAGAAAATTAGCTGTGATTATTTGGAATATGGTCGTAAAAAACAAGCCTTATTATAATCCAAAAGAATACTTATATCTCGACCAAAAAAGAAAGTTGGGATTAGTGAAGCGTATTCAAAAACAAATTACTAAATTTGAACTTTCAAAAGAAAATTTTGAATTTGCAACTAATTGATTATTAATACTAAAATTTGACGTTAGTCAGAATCATTTAGACCTTTTGGCTAAACTGTTTCATTCATTCGACAACTCGAAATATTTCAACGGCACAACTATTCAGCAATTAAACACCTTGAATCTGGCGTCGGAATATGTGCAAAAGACCAAAGAATTTGAAACCCGGTTTATGGGTTTGGTAAAGCGATTGAAAGCCGCTTATGATATTTGTACCGGAAGCGAACAATTAACCCAAACAGAAAGAGATTACACCCATTTTTATTTAGCCGTTCGTTCCATTGTTTTCAAACTCACGAAAGGCAATGCCCCCGATACAGCGCAGATGAATGCCAAAGTGCGGGAAATGATAAAAGATGCCCTGCAAAGTGATGGTGTTGAAGAAATTTTCAAACTCGGGGAAGACGCGGAAACTGAACAAGACATTTTTGATGAAGATTATTTGGCAAAGATTGATAAAATCAAATTACCGAATACGAAAATCAAATTGCTTCAACAACTTCTGGCAAAAGTGATTGGAGAAATGAGAAAGGTAAACCGTGTAAAAGGAATAGATTTTACTAAAAAGATGCAAGCCCTTGTTGAACGCTACAACAACCGTGAGGCCAACGATATTTTAAGAAGTGAAGTCTATGAGGAAATGGCAGAACAACTCACCAACTTAATTTGGGAGGTTCACAAAGAGTTTACGGCTGGCGATGCGTTGGGTATTGATTTTGAAGAAAAAGCCTTTTACGACATATTAAAAGAACTTTGTATTAAATACGATTTTACTTATCCCGAAGATAAATTAATTGAACTGGCAAAGGCTGTTAAAGATTTGGTTGATGGTCAAGCCAAATTTCCCGATTGGAACAAACGTGATGATATTAAATCGGCTCTAAAAGTTGGTTTGATATTGCTATTAGATGAGTTTGGCTATCCCCCTGTTGAGAGAGATGAAGTGTATGTAGAGATATTTGAACAGGCTGAGAATTTTAAAAAGAATAATTCATAGTTAACAGAATTAAATAATTTTTTAAATTTCACAACGTTATTCACTTAATTTCTAACCCTTAAAAATTGTTTTATGGTAAGTACAACAGAAATCGGCCATGCAAAAAATGTGGCCAACTTTGACGATTTAATTTCATTCGTTACAAGTTACGGAACAGCTTTCAACCCTTCAAAAGCTTCCATCAAATTAACCGCTTTACAAACCCTTTCAACCAGTGCTAAAAATGCAATTAATGCAGTAAACGCTGCACTTCCTGCATACAGCAACGCAGTTGCAGCCCGTGAAGCAGCGTTTGAACCTTTAAACAAACTCATTACAAGAGTAAACAACGCCCTCAAAGCAACAGACACCACCGAGCAAGTGGACGAGAGCGCAAAAACCTTAGTTCGTAAGATTCAGGGAACAAGAGCAACCGCAAAAAAGACAGATGAAGAAAAAGCAGCCGAAAAGGCCGCAGGTAAAGAAACCAAAGAAATTTCATCTTCTCAAATGAGTTACGACAGTCGTTTAGACAACTTCGACAAACTCATTAAATTGTTAACCAGTGTTACCCTTTACGCCCCAAACGAGGCTGATTTGAAAGTAACAGCATTAACAACCTTGTACAACGATTTAAAAGCAAAAAATACAGCCGTTGTAGCCGCAACCGCACCATTAAGCAACGCTCGTATTTCTCGTAACGATATTCTCTACAAAGCAAACACCGGCTTGGTTGATACAGCCCTCGATACAAAGACTTACATTAAGTCGCTCTATGGAGCAACAAGCCCACAATACAAACAAGTTTCAAAGTTGGAGTTTAAAGCAGTCAAAGCATAAATGCAAATAGACTACTTCGTTCTTTGAATAATGTACTCACTTTATAGATAAATAAACTGCGGTTGTCATTACGACAACTGCGGTTTTAGATACGCAAACTGATAATTTCGAGAAACGAACTGCTACTTTCAAAATATCAACTGAAAGTATCAAATAGCGAACTGCGGAAACAATAAAACGAACTGATAAATACAAGAAGCAAACTGATAAGTTCGAGCAAGCCCCCGCACAAGTCAAAGCACATTTGCAATTCGCACTAACCCCACCCGCAGACCAAAAATTGCAAAAGAGCTTGCCCTTCTTGCCTCCCGCTTGGATACATTCTACCACCTTGAAACGTTTGATAATAAGATAATTAAAAAATAAAACCCAGCTGCTAATAAATAGGAATATGAGCGGTGCGCAGCACCCAGCGATTATTCCAGGTTGAACTAAATATTTTCAATTTCAGTACAATCATTCCTATTGCTATGCACTTAGTGCCAGTTTTTGATGATTTATTGTAAGAAAATCAGGATAAGCGTTTTTAAACGCATTGCCGTTTTTTGAGTTTTTTTAATCCATTCGGATCGATAAAATAGTATTTATTAGCGGCGCTTTTAAGATTCGTTTGTTTAAGGTCATAGCGATCCCCTTACACGAAAAGTGCTAATAGGTATTGTTGATCAAAGTTGTGTTTGTATTTTTTTCAAAAGGAATCTATCCGGCGACCGTATCGGTGGCAATTCCTTGATAGTAATCATTTTTCCTGTTTTACACACCGGGCAAATGCAAGGGTTTACGCCTGTTAGTCTTGCGAAGCGTTCGGCTTGGGTTTCGGGCTGTTTTTGCTGTATTACAATTGTATCGATATCTGGTTTTTCTTCGGGAACAAACTGGATTTCGAGGTTTCGCTTTAGTGTGTGGTTGTAAATACCGAACCTTCGGATTTTAACAAACCGTTTTGGAAGAATGTGCATGGTAAAGCGTCTCAGGAACTCTACGCCATCCATGGTGACGGGCTTTTTAACAGCCCTGTCGCGATAATTTTTGGCGATGAACGTAACTTTCCCATCGGCAATGTTCAGTATGCGTTGGTTTGTAATAGCCACGCGGTGGGTGTATTGCCCCAGGTATTTTACCACGTGGTCTGCATTGGCCATCGAAGGTTCGCAGTGTACTACCCATTTGGTTTTATAAGCCTGTTGCACCACCTCATTGAACAATGTCAGCTCGTTTTGCTTTCTCAAAGCACGCTTGAGGCAGTCAAGGAACTTTGCTTTAAAGGCACAGCTCAGTTGGTGAACCGGATAGAGGAATTGCCCCGAATGGCCAATGTTCTTCCACCGTCCATCGAGGGTATGTCTCGCATCAAAGTTCATCAAGTTTGATAAGGCGAAGCTACGAATCCGGCACGTTTCATACCGCAAAACGTTATAGCTCATTTTGAAAGAAAATACGGCTTAATATTACGACTATTTGAGCCATAATGATTATGTTTGTGAGCCGTAAATTAAAACTCTATGATTGATAAAAGAGAATTAGAAATAATTGAGTTCATAAAGAAGAACCAAGAAGTTTCTTCAAGTGATATATTTGAAAGTCTTTCGACATCGATTAGTTATGCTACTGTAAAAAGAATACTTTCCAAGCTAATCGATGAAAATCTCTTAACAAAAAAGGGACAAGGAAAATCAACCAAATATTTGATTTCACCAACCTATGAAATTCTTTATCCTGTTGACATTGAAAAATATTATGAGAAGGAAATTGATGAAAGAGATATTAAGGAAAGTTTTAATTTACAACTCATATCTAAAACACTTAAAGAGTGTAGCATATTTACAACCAATGAATTAGAACAATTAAATTTACTTCAAAAGAAATTCGAAAAGAATATTTCACAACTATCAGAAATAGAATACAAAAAGGAATTAGAGAGATTGGCAATTGATTTAAGTTGGAAGTCGTCACAGATTGAAGGGAATACTTATTCTCTATTGGAAACAGAAAGGTTACTTAAAGAAAAGGAAACCGCATCAGGGAAAACAAAAGAAGAAGCAATTATGCTTTTAAATCACAAGGAAGCCATTGACTTTATAATTAAAAACCCTGATTACCTGATTCCATTATCCGTTCCGAAAATTGAAGACATACATAGCTTACTGACAAAAGAACTCGGGGTTGACAAGAACATAAGAAAAAGAAGAGTGGGTATTTCAGGGACAAATTATCGTCCTCTGGATAATGAGTTTCAAATTTCAGAAGCCCTGTCTAATATGTGTGAGTTGGTGAATAGCAAAGAAAATATCTTCGAAAAAGCATTGCTTTTATTGGTGCTAATTTCATATATCCAACCTTTTGTGGATGGAAATAAAAGAACGGCAAGAATTGTAAGTAATGCTATTTTAATGAATCATAAGTATTGCCCTATTTCATTTAGAACAGTTGACTCTGTTGAATATAAGAAAGCAATGCTTTTATTTTATGAACAGAATAACATATCTGGTTTTAAAGAAATATTTATTGACCAATTTAAATTTGCTGTAAATACTTACTTTTAACGATACAATAAAAAACGAGCTAATAAATAGGACTCTGAGAGGTGCGCAAGACCCAGCGATGAGTCGGTGTTGAACTACACCCGCCGGGATCAGGGCTATGCACTTATTGGCCGATTTATGGTTTTTGAAGATAAAAAGAGGAATAAAGTTCATTGACGTATTGCAGGTTTTTGTGCTTTTATGTGTTAATGATACACGTCTTATTGTGATGAACAACCTGTTTTTAGTCATGTCTCGTCCTGAAAAATGTCTACACAAACCGATGTAGATATGTATAAAAATAAACAAGTAACTCGACGTTACAGCGAAGCATTCAAGCTTAAAAATTTACTCGAACTTAGTAGCGGAAAGTATTCCAAAAGAGAATTGGGACGTATTTATGGATTATGCCATAATACAATCAACGAATGGATCAAAAAGTATGACTGAAAAGACCTAATGAACACGAGGATTATGGTAGAAAATAAAGATAAAATCTCACGGCTCAAAGAGTTGAAAAAAGAGATAGAATAACTCAAAAAACTGTTGATAAAGAAAGATTTGGACAAGATATATATGAAATTATAGAGAAAAAACATGGAAAATAATTATATTATTATTGGAATTATAATTTCATTAGGAATAAGCCTTTTCATATTATACACACGAAAAGAGAAGTGGATTTCAATGAAATTTAAGGTGATATTTCTTATTGCAATGACAGTAACTAGTATTATTGGATTCTTTTCTTCTAATGATAATGCAATAAGATCTTTTTTCTATTCAATGATTATTCCACCAATCTCTTTTTCTCTTGACAGAATTTTTAAATTACTGAGCTTGAAATTGTATAACAGAGATTTTTATTTGTATTTGAGAGGTTCAAAAGACATGAACGATACTTTTTCAGGTCATGGAATGAATAAACATATAAGATGGACGGACATTATTTTCTCTTTTGGTATTTTGATTACAATATTAATACTGACAGTTCTGGGTGCGGTTTTGTTTGGAAAAGACAATTTATTTGAAAAATTAATGAACTAGTGAAATATGCTTGCTGTACGTCAGACTGTCTAAAAACCGCCATTGTCTCATTTTATCAACATGCTGATTGTTAATAATTTATTATTTGCGTTTGATTTAATTATCTGATTTTCATTATATTTGCTATATAATGAAACCAGTATTTTTTTATGAAGTTTATAAATGGCATAAACAGACATCAGGTAGAGATTAACACTCGTTGTTTGGACGAAACCATCGAAAAGGATAATGAAGCCCGTACTATTGATCTTTTTGTAGATAGTATAAAGCCAGAGGAATTTGGTTTCGACATGGCATTTGTTGACAATGGTCGTCCGGCATACCATCCGGCAGATTTACTTAAACTATTCATTTATGGATATTTGAATAAAATACGTTCATCTCGTGATTTAGAAAAGAAAACAAAAGATCAAATATAACCAACCCAATTTTTTACCAAAAGTATTCCAGATATATTTTTGAAATTCCCTTAAAACGGCTTAAATTTGAGCAAAAAATTGCACTAAGCGGAGGTTTTTAGACAAACTGCCGTTAGCGTGCATTATAAAACCGAAAAACAATGATAGAACTATGAAAAAAATAATTTTGTTTATTTTCATTATTTTTATAATTACATCTCTAACATATTGTCAATCATATCCAGCTGATAATGATAAAGAATTTGACAATGGTTCAAGTGTCACTTTCCCCGAAATGAATACTCAAGTTATTGAAAATTTAGAATTACTCGGAAAACTTTGGGGATTTCTGAAATATTATCATCCTGAAATCGGGAATGGAAAATACAATTGGGATTATGAATTATTTAGAATACTTCCATCCTATTTGAATTCTACAAGCATTGAACAACGAGACAAATTTCTGTTGGATTGGCTAAAAAAACTGGGAGATATACCTGCTTGTAATTCTTGTAAAGAAACTCAGGAAAATGCTTATTTAAAGCCTGATTTTTCTTGGCTAAATGATGGTCAGATTAGTTCGAAATTTAAGAAAAACATAGAAAGAATTTATCAAAACCGTCACCAAGGTAAACACTATTTTATAAGTTATGATAAGTACGGTAATCCAACATTTTTACATGAAAATACGTATTCAAATATGCCGTATCCTGACCAAGGGTTCCGATTGCTGGCGTTATATCGTTTTTGGAATTATATTCAGTACTTTTCTCCATACATAAACCTTACAGATAAAAATTGGAATATCGTCCTAAAAGAATATATCCCTCAATTTTTAAATGCAAAAAACGAGTTGGAATACGAATTAGTTGCTCTTCGGTTAATTACAGAGACAAACGACACTCACGCAGGTTCTATGCCGATAGGGAATAAAATTGCAGAAACACGAGGTAAATTATTTCCTCCTTTTAAAGTTCGTTTCGTAGAAAATCAATTAGTAGTTTATGAATTTTATAATCCCGAAAAACAAAGACTTTGCGAACTGAAAATTGGAGATATTATAACACATATCTCAGGAAAATCTGTTAAATCCATTATTGATAGTGTCGGACAATATTATCCCGCTTCAAATAACGCTTCAAAACTAAGAGATATTTCTTTTAACATATTACGTTCAGATGAGCAATTTTTGGAAATCCAATATATTACAGATAAGCAAACCAAAATTACGAACCTAAAGCTTTTTTCATCTGACAGTCTTAATTTGTTTAAAAAATATGATGAAAAATGCTTCAAAACCATTGATAAAAACATTGGATATATCACTTTAAGGTCAATAAAAAACGAAGATATTTCCATAATTAGATCGACTTTCAAAGACGCCAAAGGAATTATTATTGATATTAGAGATGGAGCATCGGAGTATGTTCCATATTTGTTGGGTTCATTTTTTATCAATAAAGCTACTCCATTTGCGAAAGTTGCCATTGGAAATATTAATAATCTCGGCGAATTTCAATTTTCAGAAGTGCCAACAATTTCAGCGGACAAAGAGCCCTATAAAGGAAAATTAGTTGTTATTGTAAACGAATATACGCAAAGCATGGGAGAATTTACTGCAATGGCATTTCGAGCAGGGTTAAACACAACAATAATTGGAAGTACAACTGCAGGAACAGATGGAACAGCGCGTCAGATTATCTTGCCAGGGAATTTAAAAACGAGGATTACTGGTTATGGAGTTTTCTATCCTGACGGAAAACAAACCCAAAGAGTAGGTATTGTTCCTGATATAATTATATCTCCAACAATCGAAGGAATTAAAAATGGGAAAGATGAAGTTTTAGATATGGCAATCGAAATCATTAATAATGAATAACGACACGCTAACAAAGGCTAAAATCAAGCGGGCAGATAGTACCAATTTGAAAGGTATTGCAACTAATAAACTTTATCACAGATGGACAGTGATGAGCTCCGAAATGCCCGCCAGCTTTTGGCCTCGGGCGTCAGCTGTAACTTATGGAAAAAGAAAAGTTATGAATAGTGATACAAATAATTCTATTTTTTATCGGCCAGAATGGACATGCGGTCGCTTTAATAAAGAGAAACAAGTTGCTTTAATGTATAATCTTATTGAAGGCATGAGTTACCTTTTTGAAGATTATTCTGCTGAGGTTATTGGAAAAATATTATCTGTCAATAAAAATGAACAAGTATTTATTGATAACATATCTTTACATACACTTATAGATAAAGATTCATTGCTGCCTTTTTTTTCAGAATTAGTGAACTTAGGGTTGCTGACAATGACCCCTCCTACTAATCAATATATTAATGAATATCGAGGAAAGATAGGAAGGTTACGTAAAATAAATCCTCCGGTTCGACAAATAATTAAAGAAGATTTTTCCAAAGAACTTAGTGGAGCAGAAGAAGATTACTTTAACCGAGTTGGTGGACATGCAAATGTCATGTTTGAATTAACTTATAACTGTAGCGAAAAATGCATTCATTGTTTCAATCCTGGTGCAACGCGAAATGACAATGAAGTAAATGAGCGTGGGAATATAGTTGAATTAGAATTTGATGACTATAAGCGAATAATAGATGAATTATATGAAATAGGTCTGACTAAAGTCTGTTTATCAGGCGGAGACCCTTTTTCAAAACCAATTGCATGGGAAATAATCGAATACCTATATCAGAAAGACATTGCAACAGAAATATTCACTAATGGGCAAAATTTAGTAAATAATGTTCAACGTTTAGCTAAATACTATCCAAGTGTAGTAGGAATATCTCTATATAGTGGTGTGCAAGAAGAACATGATTCTATTACACGAATCAAAGGTTCGTGGAAACGTTCAATTAGTGTAATAGAGCAATTATCCGATTTAGGCGTTCCGATAAATCTAAAATGTTGTATAATGCCTCCTAATTTACAGAATTATCATTTAGTTGTAGATATTTCTAAACAATATGGAGCTGTACCACAGTTTGCAATATCAATAATTAATTCAATGGACGGAGATATTTGCGCTAGTCGTTATCTCCGTCTTCCTGCAAATGTATTAGAATTAGTTCTTCGAGATAATAATATTCCATTATATGTGGGAAAAGAAAGAAAGAATTTTGGTGGACAAAAATTGACGAAAGCACCTATTTGTGAATCATATTGCATTACACCTGAAGGTAACGTTCAACTCTGTTGTGCTTATCCAAGTTCAATAGGAAATCTTAAAAATGAACCTTTTTCTTCTCTGTTAAAACATAGTAAAGAATTAGCATGGTGGCATAATATAACCTTGAATGATTATGAGAAATGCGGGAAATTTGATTATTGTGATTATTGCAAACCATGCCCAGGTGTAAACTTTGCAGAAACAGGAAGTCCATTAAAACCAGCAATAACCAATTGCAATATAGCAAAAATACGTTATGAATTATCCTTAAAATTAAAACAAGGTTATGACCCATTAAATGGGAAATCAGTACAAAAATGCTTATCTCTTATTTCTATTCCATTATTGGATTTAAAAAGAGAATATGGAGAAAATTTTAGAAACAAAAGATTAACAGAAATTGGGTAAATGTGATTCCCATTCTAAAATATCACTATCCTTTAATATTTAAGATATGAAAAAAGTGGAATTAAAGGTAATTAAAGTATCAAATGTGACAGCCAAGATAACTGCATGTGCACCAGATAGGTGGTCAAGACAATAATATTTGAAAATATTGCTACGATAGCAATGGATAAATGCAGTCTCCATAAAGTACTGTTAGAATATATTATTCTTACTCTAATGAAAAAGGTAGAATTAAAAGTGGCAAAGGTTTCAACTAGTTTATACCCTGAAACCTGTGACAATACTTCATTGTTACATTAATTAAATTTATGAATATGTAATATTGCATATTCATATTAACACAAAGTGGCGTAAAAAGCCGCTTTGTGTTATATAATTTCAATTAAAAGACAATGTTTTCGTAGAACAAGTTACTGCTAACAATATATAAAAATAATAGCCGGTTCAGTAGTAAATTCAATGGTTGTATCCCGCTCCAACTTTCGTGCAACTTGACAGGGATGGAGCCCGCAATCGGCAACTTTGCATATACTTACCGTTACCGCCAATCCTACCTATACCAAAAGAGATTAACAAATCAAGCTAACGAAATCGTCAGGAACACGTACGAAAGAACAGCTCAATGCAAGGCCGATTTTAGAACTGTTACTCATGAGTACGAGCGCAATCCAGGTTGAGATGTATGCGATGACAAAAGTGGCGATCCCGAAACTTCGGGAACCCCGATCAGAATAATTCAACATGCCAAAAGCACATCTCCATTGAGTTAATTTTTAAACAATTAGGACGATGGAACAAAAAGAGATTAGTATGGAAGTAGTCAACCCAAATGCGGCGGGAGTCGACATAGGCAGTCGTTCACACTGGGCTGCCGTAGGGCAAAGATCCGATGAAGTGCAAGAATTTGGCGTATTCAATGACGACCTTAAAAGAATGGCATTATGGTTTAAGGAGAACAAAATCAAAACAGTTGCATTAGAAAGCACCGGTACTTATTGGCAATCATTGTATGCAGTATTATTGTCGGAAGGCATTGAAGTGATATTGTGCAATGGTAAATTCACCAAGAACATAAAAGGAAAGAAGACCGACATAAAAGACTGCCAGTGGATACAAAAGCTACATAGTTTAGGTCTGTTGTCAAATAGTTTTTTACCCGACAAACAAACCGAACAACTAAGAACCTATTGCCGTCAAAGAGCACTTTTACTGGATTCGTCGGCATCTGCATGCAAGAAAATGCAGAAATATTTGCGGCTTTTAAATTTGCGTTTAGATGTGGTTGTGAATGATATTGTCGGACAAACCGGATTAGCCATAATAAAAGCGATATGCGAAGGAGAAACAAATCCTGAGAAATTATCCGAATTGCGTCATTACAACTGTCGAAAATCCAGAGAAGAAATAGCTAAAGCCCTTCATAGCAACGGACGGGAAGACTATCTGTTTGCCCTGAAACAAGAACTAGATATGTACCAGATGTTTCAAACAAAAATAGGGCAATGCGATATTGAAATTCAGAAAATGCTGGACAAGATTATTGAAAATGACGACAATAAAAGGCAGCATCACATCGAGAAAAAGCCACATAAAAAAATCAATAAGAACTCACCAAAGAATATCGACCTAAACATGAAATCGTATCAGTATTTTGAAGGTGTTGATTTGATGGCGATTGAAGGAATGAGTTATTCGACAGTTCTATCAATTATGAGTGAAGTTGGATTAGAAGGAATTAAACAATTCACGACAGCCAAACATTTTGCAAGCTGGCTCAGATTAGCACTCAACAATAAAATTTCGAGTGGAAAAATTCTCTCGAGCAAAGTTCCAAAAGGAAGTAATCGACTTAAGATAGCTTTGCGTAATGCTGCAAATGCAATAGGGAATCTTAAAGAATCAACCCCATTGAGAGATTTCTTCCAGAAAATAAATTTTCGCAAAGGACGAGTTTCTGCAATTTCTGCCACAGCAAGAAAATTAGCTGTGATTATTTGGAATATGGTCGTCAAAAACAAGCCTTATTATAATCCAAAAGAATACTTATATTTCGACCAAAAAAGAAAGTTGGGATTAGTGAAGCGTATTCAAAAACAAATTACTAAATTTGAACTTTCAAAAGAAAATTTTGAATTTGCAACTAATTGATTATTAATACTAAAATTTGACGTTAGTCAGAATATAAAGGACAGTGTGCGACACGAAGAAATGTATAAAATGAGAAATAGAAAGACAATGAGAGCTATAAATAACCTTAGATGAATAAGAAAAAGTTTAACTTTACACTTGATTATATATCAACATGAAAAGTAAAAAATTTTATAAAGAAATTGATTTAAAACAATCATGTGTAAGTAGAGTGACTGACAATTCTTTTCTATTAAAAAATTGGACTATTTCTACAATTACAATAGCATTGCATCAATTTTGTATTTTTTTCGTTGTTGCTAACTTGCTAAATTTTAAGTTATTATGATAGAATATTTACCTTGGTCAAAAAACTTTTTCAATAAAGGATTGAGAAATTACGCAAATGGTCAATTCAATGTATTGGACATTGAATTAGGCGGACACTGCAATTATAAATGTGTATACTGTGATTCGCCTGCCAGAGACAAAGAAAGTATTGTTTCTGTTTCTAAAATTGAGGAGGTGCTTAAAACCAAGAAAGTAGAATGGATATTTATTTGCGGATTGGGAGAGCCAATGGCAGCGGGTAATGTGCCTTTATTTACTTCCATATTGGATTTGTGTTTAAAATATGAGACAAAATGCAGTTGTTTTACAAACCTTTCTGTTCTAAACTATGAAATAGAGAATTATATCGAAAAAGGAGTATTACATTTGTTATTCAAGTATGATAGTACAGACCTTTCAATTATAAGTAATCTTTACGGAACAAACAAAGCCGTTGAACAAACACAAAATATAGAAGCAGTAAAAAAATTAGTCAAAGTAAAAAACGGATATACCAATATTGCCGCTTCAATTGTTCCAACAAAAAAGAATAAAGACGAAATTCCGTTTATTGTAAAAGATTGCCTTGATAATGATATATTTCCGTTAATTGCAGAATTAGAAAATTCGGGAACAGCACAAGAACATTATGATGAATTGGTATTGTCTAACGAAGAACTTGCAGAAATTAAAACACAGGTAAATAAGCTGATTGGAGACGAATATGAAATTCCAATTTGCCCTGCTGTTATATGTGGCGTTCATATTAAATATGACGGTATGGTTACGGTTGATGCCAAAACAGGGTTGTCTTGTCATTGGTTTTGGTTGGAAGAATCTGAAACCAAAATCATAGGAAACTTTAATAATTTGGATTTTTCTGTGATTACGGCAAATATTTGTAAATATCGGCAAAGTTGGATAAGTGAAGTAAGAAGTATTTATAAAAATAGAAATAATCTGGTTTTTGGCGGCTGTGGCGGAGATGTCGTAAAAATATTGTCAAAATATATTGAAATAACAAGTAAGCGCAATCTAATTTATTTAGACAATAATGCAACCACACAATTAAGTGAAACAGTGATAAAAACAATAGATGTAGCAAAACATTTATTTGCCAATCCAAGCAGTCAATATTCAATAGGAAAAGACATTAAAAAAGAAATAGAAACGGCAAGAAAAAACATTGCCGACTTAATAAATGCAGATTCTAAATGTTTGATTTTTACAGGAAGTGCAACCGAAAGCAATAATGCAATTTTTAATTCTTGCGATCAATTATTCCCTGATAAAAAACATATTATCATATCTGCCGTAGAACATCCCTCCGTTTTAAATACGGCAAAATTTTATGAAGACAAAGGATATGAAATAACTCGGATAACTGTTGATAAAAAAGGCAGATTAAATTTCGATGAATTGATAGGTGCAATCAAAGATGATACCCTTTTGGTTTCTATTATGATGGCGAACAATGAAACAGGAAATATCTATCCCATTAAGCAAATTGTGAAAGGAGTTAAAGAAAAAAATCCCTCTATATTACTTCATACCGATGCAGTTCAGGCAATAGGTAAGATGGAAGTTAATGTTCAAGATTTAGAAGTTGATTTTTTATCTATATCGGGACATAAATTTCATGCACCAAAGGGGATAGGTTGTATTTATGCAAAAAATATCGAACAATTTAAACCTTTTATTCGGGGTGGAGAACAGGAAAACAATTTAAGAGGCGGAACAGAAAATACCATTTCCATACTTGCAATGGGGCAGGCAGCAATAGAAACAAAACAGAATTTACAAGTAAACATTACAAAGATAAAAGAATTACGGGATTATTTAGAGAAAAAATTGTTACAAACACCTGCTTATACATTCACAATAATTGGCGATACGGATAATCGAATATGTAATACTTCGTGTGTGGTAATAGATGGAATAAAAGGTTATGAATTAGTTGATAGATTGGATAGGCTTAATGTAGGTATCTGCATATCGGCAGGCTCTGCTTGCAATTCAACGGCACAAGAACCGTCAATAGTTATGAAGTCGTTGGGGGTAAATGCGATACCCATACGAATTAGTTTGAGTAGATCTACAACAAAACAAGAAATAGACGATTTTTATAGATATTTATTGTTAATTTTAAAAAAGTTCAAGATATGAATAACGGTTTTGTTTTAATCAATCGCAATATTTGCGACAATGCGCCCGAATGTGGCGGTATTGCAGTTTGTTCTGAAATTGCAGAAGCATTATTTTGGGACGAGAAAGAGCAACAAGTTTCTTACAACGCCGATTTGTGCATTGCTTGCGGAAAATGTGCAGACGAAGAAATCGGTTGTCCGATTGGGGCTATCCGTTTTGCAGCAACCGAAGAAGAATATGCACAAATCGAAAAGGAAATTGCAGACGATACACGAAAAATAGAAGACTTGCAAGTGGAAAGATACGGCGCAAGTCCTATTGAAGAATGTATCTCGATTGATAAGTTAGATAGTTGGCTTGAAGTGCAAGACAAAACTTTTACCTTGTTGGTAGAATTATTTGCTGACGATACTATTCAATGTTTGCTACACTCAATAAAAGTGGAAGATTTACAGGCATTAGTACAAGAAAACAGCAAATACAAAAAAGTGCAGTTAAGCAGTACGGAGGACATTAAAAATCCAACAATTGAAGAATTGCCTACCCTTTTAATCTATAAAAACGATGGATTATTGGGGAAAATTGAGGGGTATTATGATGAATCTCGAAAAGACGAATTTTTCAATAAAATAAGCGATATTATCAAATAAAACCGATATAGATTATGGCTCTTACTACAGAAGAAATGAAATCTCTTGTTAATGATTTATATCGTTGTACTCCAGAGGATTTTGAAAAAAAAATATCCGATGTATCTTCACAAGAATATATTTGGATACTTTTTAATATTTGTGTACAACAGTCTCAATCTGAAAATAATATAACACATTTTATTGCAAATTTGGAACGGCTTAATGCTTTCCTTAAATCGGGACTATTAGACGATAGTAGTGCTAATTCCGATTTTTATTATTATGTGGGAGTATTAAATTCCAAAATACACCAATACGATGAAATTGCCCAATATTATTTTGACAAATCTATTAGACTAGAACAAGAGACAAGCTTTACTGTTTCCTCAAAAAATGATATTGATAAGTATAATATAAGATTTAATAAACGGTGTAGAAAAGCATATTGTACTGAATATATAGGCAAATCAGAGCAAGTAATCTTAGACCTTATTGGAATAGATGTTCGTACTGTTAATTATAATATATCAGCAGAGCATAAACTTATATCCAAACAAATTACCAAGCTGTATAATGATTGTCTACAATTTGTAGATGAAAGAGATGAATTATTGAAAAGAATAATCTATTTTGAATTATTTAAAAATAGCGTATTATCGGGCAATAGCTTATTTGACTATATAGTATTATCAAACATAAAAAATCACGATAAAGACATATATTTATCTCACATTGATGAAATTATACATATTTTATCTCACTGTATGAGTGAATATTGTATAAAAAACAAAGGCAAAAGTAATGTCATGTTATTTGCTCGATTGTCAGAAATATTGATGAAGTCATTGGGAGACAATTTTATAACTTGTTATGCAACCTTGAAAACCGAAAATAAAGATTTTGCCACTGCATATATAGAATTATCTCGCGTTAAGGATACTATTAATGGAAAATATCCCAATTCTGAATATAGTGAGGGAGATAGAAAAAGACTGGCTGAAATCAACTTTTATATATGGTATTTTGCTACTATATCAAATTACAATCGTGAGGATAAAGATATTTGTAAGAACGAATTTAAAAATTATTGCCTCAATTTCGGAAACTTTAATTCGAAAGTATACTATGCTCTTTTCAATCTCCGAAGTGCATTACAAGAAAGTTTTGGAAAGATTCGGCTTGATTTGGACTTTCAAGGAAAGTCCTCTGAAAATAGTTCTTTAGAACATATTTATAGCAAATTTTTAAAACATAAACCAACTGAATACTGCCATAATACAATAGTAAAGGAGTGGGATAAATTAAATACAATTTATAGGATACATAATTGTTGTGATTTAATCTTACGAGAAGAAAAACAAACAGGTAAAATATTCTTTGAGTTATGGTCTCTTATCCGAGATTATTCAAATTCTTCCAATATAGATGTAAATATAAATGATAATAAAGGACAGGAAAATAATAATAAATTTTTGGTCACTATAAAATGTGGACAGTTTATTTATGTTGGTAGTTATGAAACAATTAAGTCATTGCTAGAAAAAATAGATATCCAATTCAGCGTGATTGAATTACCGAAAGCATACAATCCTGAGGCTAATGCAAATTCAAATATACTTGTTCTATCTAATGACAATTCTACTAATGACATTAAAGAGTTGCTTCAAAAAGGGGCAAGTATTTCTTCGCAATCAGACAAGTATAATATTTTTACAGATTCAAGCATAACTGATATTGATGAAGAAATTGCAAATATTTATGTGTCAGGAGATAAAGACAGCTTGATTGTTCTAACAATTTTATTTACAATTATAGAAGAATGTCTATCGGATTTACAAAGACCTTTTGATTCTTTTGTTATTTCTCCTATAGATGATGGAGATACTTATGGTTATCAAAGTGGAGAAAAAATCAATATGATTGAGGCTATTTCGGATATTAACATTATAGACATTGATATTCCACAATGGAAAGAGCATTTTGTTGCATGTTATAATAATTCATATAATAATAAGATAGAACGCAGAAGTTTAGAGTTAAAGAGCTATACGGGTGTGTTGCCTCAACAAGTTATATGTTTTAAAACAATAAAAAAAGCAAAATATGCTTATGTATTTAATTTAATAGAAATTTCAAATAATTTTACTTTTGCGGATGGTATAAAATTATATAATGATTTTATTTTAACAGAAGTTGGTAATTTTTTTACTGTGTATAAATCAGGGAATTACCCCAAAAGATGTCATAAGAATATATTATGTCAGAATACTCCATGCCCATCTTTTTTTAAGGAAATAAACATTACTGATGAAACATTTAATGAATTAAGAGCTTATTTGTATTCGTACCTCAATATAGATATTAGAAACAAGCAATTTTTCCTAATAAAATCTTTAATTGAAGATATAAGTACAAAAGATTTTGTAATATGTATTTTTGAAAAACAAGAAGCTATCAAGGACGAAGAAATGCAAAAATCTTTATGTCATTCAATACAAAATGGTATATTAACCCAATTTGAAGATTCTACTCCAGTAGAAAAAACTATTAAGGAAAGTATATACACCATGACAAAAAAAGATGAGAATAGAGAATCCGAAAAAGAAATTATAAATAAAGTTACTATCGCAAAGGATAGTACAACAAATAGTGACAGGAGAAAAAACTATGAAGAGGTTATTTGCAAAATAACTGAGAATAACTACTCTGATGAAGTGTTGGCTAAAGTTCTTAATATTATAAATGAAAATGAAAGAATCCCTAATGATAGAATAGAAGAAATTAAAAACCTACTATAATAATGATACAAAAAAAACATTTTCATATATTGGAAGCTGTATCTGTACTTCTGTTTGCAGTCATGGCAAATTTCATTTTTGGATTGAAAATTAATTTCAGTGAACAAATAAATTGGATACAGATTGTACAATTAGTCCTTCTTACATTTTCTGCTTTCATATTTTATTTTCTGGTTTACAAATTGAGGAATATCCATGAAGAAGCTGAAAAAGATTATCATGCAGAAACAAGCTTGAGTACGAAAGCAGAAAATTCGATAGAAAAGAGATATAAGCTCAATTATGACAAAACAAAGAAAAGCATTTTTTTAATGCTTTTTATTTCCATTTTGTTTTCCACCCTATTTTTTCTAATTGAACCAATATTTAATTTGTTTGCAAAAAAATAATCAATACTAAATCATTGCAAAGTAACGAGTAAAGTATCTTCAAGGTATCCAATACGGCAGGTAAAAAGCAGTTCGGCATAAGTAGCGGTGTAGGCTTGCAGAAAGTTTTTTACAAATTTGAAAGTTTATCGCCCGTCCAAACAGTAGTGAAGCCGCCACCTACGCCAAACTGCCATCCGTCAGACTGTCTAAAAACCACTATTGTCTCATTTTATCAACATGCTGATTGTTAATAATTTATTATTTGTACTTGATTTAATTATCTGATTTTCATATATATTTGCTATATAATTAAGTCAGTATTTTTTTATGAATAAAGTAATTTAAACATTTAAATGAAGAACAAGCAGTTCAAATTGAAGTAATTTAGAGTTGAACAACAAAAAGTTACCAAAAGATGAACTGCAAGTATGCAAATTTAACTAAAGAGCAAATAAAAACCTGCATTTTACCCTTTATTCCAAAAAATAAGCGAGGGTTTAGCAGTAAGTTTGAAATGACAGATATCTTCAAATGTATCATCTACAAATTGAAAACGGGATGTCAGTGGAAATTTTTATTTATTGATATTTGAATGTATTCGTCCTCCATTTAGTTGGCAGTTAGTTTATTATTTCTATCGGAAATGGTGCAAACAAGGAGTTTTTGAAACCATGTTTTTAACTTTTTTAGAAATACAAAAGGATAAGCTGGATACCGAAAAATTGAATCTGGATGGAACACACAGTCTGGTAAAAAAGTCGGCAAAAAGTGTAGCCTATCAGCATCGAAAGAAAGCAAAGACTTCCAATATGCTGATCATCACCGATGGAAAAGGGATTCCCATTGCAACCGAAGGAATTATCAGTGGAAACCATAACGACTTGTATCAGGTAGTTCCACTGTTTTCAAAAATGATAAAGCAGCTCAACTCCTGTGGAATTGAGTTGGAAAATAGTATTTTGAACGCCGACAAAGGCTTTGATTGTAAGAAACTTATCCAAGCTTGTCATCGAAGAAAACTTTTCCCAAACATCATAGAAAACACAAGAAACCGAAAGAAAAAGAAACGGGGTAGAAAGCGATTCTTTATTCGAAGAATATACTTACAAAGATTCGTCAATGAGCGTTGTTTTGCTTGGATTGATAGTTTTAGGACGCTATTAATTCGTTTTGATTCCCTCGATTCTTGTTGGCTAAATTGGCACTTTTTAGCATTTGCTCTTATCTTATTAAAAGTTTAAACGAGTTCATACAAAAAGCTGCCCTTAGAGAGCAGCTTAAACTAAAATAGTAATCAACTTAACTTAGAGATGACTCAAGGGCTATGAGGAAGGATTACTTTTGGGACGTTTATGTTCCATGTATTTACTGATTCCATAAGTCAGTCCTAACACAAGCAATACAGTAAGACCTCCATTGATTGGGGCTCCGCCACCGCTTACAGGACTAGCTCCCGGTGCTCCAACAGGAGAAAGTCCTCCTGAATTTCCGCCGCCCGGATGCGGAGGTTGTGCATTACTTAATACAGATGTCAATGCAAGTATAACCATGATTATTGTTGTTCTGATAATCTTTTTCATTCTGTTTTACTTTTTTGTTTTGGGTTAAAAAGAGGTTGATGTTGTTTACACATCCATCAACCTCACAAAAATGCAGCATTATTATTTAATAAAAACCTTTTGGGTATAGGTTTTACCGGAAGTAATTACTTTTACAATGTAATATGCTGGTTCCATGTTAAGTGTCAGTGTGTTTGCCGAAGCAGACTCTTTAACTATTTGTCCGAGCATATTTAAAATCTGAATACCACGAACTGTTTCTGTATCACTGTTAAGTATGTGGAGTACGTTATTATTTACGTAAATAATGATTGACGATTGTTGTGTTTCATCCGTGCTGTTTGCCGAACCGAAAAGAATGGAAAAACGATCGTGAGAATCTTGAATCTGAGCATCAAAGGTATATACAGGATTTTGATTCAGGTTGATGGTTTGGTTAAGTTTATGGTCAATCAGGTAAATAGGATTCTGAGAAGCAAAACTATTGAGTTCATTTGCAGTAAGGATAAAACTACCATTGTTACCTGCTTCAAAATTCATAGAGATTGACACAGCTTGATTTGAAGCAGATTCGCCCATAACATTGATAGCAAGATTTTCGCTGCCAGCAATAGTGTAGAGTTGAGGTGCATCAGCAGCCCCTTTCATTTTACGGCTGTCGTACATTGCATCATAACCATTGGTTGCATTGTTGTTGAAGGTAATGATAGCTTCATCCGAAAGGTTATTTCCACTTACGTTTAAACGTAAAGTGTTTGCAGGTGAACTTTTTACTAATGGAGTTGCATCATGTTTTCTCCAACTTTCGCTAAAGGTAAAATTACCGTTTGAAATTGCATCGATAAAGAAACCTTGATTTGCAGGGATAATTGCTGTTGCACCTAATTGTCCGATACCAGTTGCAGCATTATAGGTAGAGTATTGATGGTTTTGTTGATTCCATGTGTAGAATGAGGATGAGATGTTGGGCAAACCAAGTGACCATGCTGCGTCTGCGTCGATAGCCGAAGGGTAAGGATTGCCTATCAGATTGAACCCATAACCGTTTAATAATCCGGTATTCATCAGTATCGGGGTTGAAACCGAACCATAATTGAAAGCATTATTTTTAAAGATTACGGTAGCGGTGTCATTTACAGCCCAGGCTGAATAAGCTTTTCCATTCATCAGAATTTGGTTTCCATTGGCTATACCTGTCCAGTTTCCATTGGAGTTGAACATCTGAACATAAACCTGTGGCATATCGTTGTTGTAGAATGCGTTTGCTTTCGCACCATTTACAGAACTCGACATCAGGTGCCATGCATTTGGAGCTATTTTACAGATTGCAGTTGCTTCTCCTTTTATTGAAAGATTGGCATTGCCTAATAAAGAACCACCCTCTTCAATGGTAATATCTTTACAAATAGCAGCTTCACCAATTACAGGCATGCGAGGTGCATCTTTGTTGATAATAACTCTTTGACTTTGAGTTGGAATAACACCTTCTGACCAGTTCGCAGCTTTGTTCCAGTTGCTATTTGCCGCTCCTGTCCAATTATTATCCTGAGTGTTTTTGATGATTTTAAATGAGTCGAATAAAGATGCAGTACCCTGATCGTTTACAGTATAAGTAGAGATAACAATCGTGTCGCTGCTAACTTCAACATTACTAAAGGTAGGCTCACCGGTTTGCCCGAATCGGCCGGTAAACATGCTGAAATAGTTTGAAATTCCAAGTCCGGCCTCAACAGCAGCCATCTGAGTCTGATTGCGTGGTTCATATTTTTTCTTACCTGCCGAGTTGTTGAGGAAGAAAATAGTTCCTTTTTTCGAATCGAAAATACCACCCAATAATCCGGTTACATTATCGCGTGGAGTAGCTGTTACAATTTGTTGATTACTAACTGCACCTGGAATAAGAGAGATGTTTTTAACAGGTCCGATAATTTCGTAAATATGGTCATGACCTTGTAATGCCAAATCAATTTTTAAACTATCGAATACAGGACTCATTTTTAAACGAACAGTTTTGCCGTCACTATCACTTTGATGACTACCACTGCCTGTGTACATTGTTTTATGGTAATATGCAATTCTCCATTTTACTTCAGGATTAGCTTTCACTTGGTTGCTCATCCAAACTGCTAATGAATCAAGATAGCCAGCAGTACTATAATTTTCATAAGTCATAGCCATAAATAATGCATCTCCATATACATAAGAGTAAACACTGCCCGGAGTAGTCGCTTTTGCATAATCAAAAGCAACTGAATCGGTGTTGAAATGATAAGTGAAGTTTCTATTGGCAGATACATCATGGTTTCCTTGTATCGGAGCAAATGGTTTGTTCAGGAGGATATCTTGTTGCGTTTCAAATAATTGTTCCCATTCCCATTCTGAATTGGACGAGCCGGAGGTTTCAACCAGATCGCCGCAATGTAGCCAGAAGTTTGCATTTGGATACAGCGAATTTGCTGCATGTGTCGTTTTTTGAGAAATACCAAACATTTCATCCGTATTTGCCTGAGGATCGGTAGTATAAATAAAGGAGAAAGTTTCTTTTCCGGCTACAGCAGTTTTAAATGATCCGATTTCACTCCATGCCCCGTTTTTTCCAACGCGGTATGAATAAATAGTGTTAGGGGTTAATCCGGTTGCTATAGCTTTGTTGAACATATAACTTTTCTTGGTATTGTTGGCAATTCCTGCAAGTGTGGAAAGATTATTTGCCGATACATTATAATTGAGATTTTTTACAGAATCACAACGCGCAGTGATTTCCATCAATGGATTGTTGAATACAGAAGCATTTGAAGCAACTCCCTGTACTATCTGAACTTTTCCACCTGTAATTCCTGCATTGGTAAACCAGTTAAAGCCCATACGTGTTTTGGGATCTTTGTTTATATTGATTGTGATATTGTAAGGCATTGAAGATGACTTCATTTTAGAGATGATTGTATTCATGTTTGCAATACTGCTTGAATCCCGGCTTGCCTGTAACGTTTTTTTCGCTTTCAGGAAAAGAGTCCAGGTTGGAACAGTATAGCCAGTTTGATTGAAATTGTTCACAATCATTAACATAGAATCAACAGCATTGCGCAAGGGCAAATCAACATCGTTATCCATTGGTGCTAAATCGGTACGTAAACTGGCAATTGTTGAAGAAAGAACAGTTTGCCCTACAGAATTCAAATAGCTTAAGAATCCTTGCTCACTTGCCGGAATTGTTTCATCACCATTGTAATGGGCCTCAAAAGCACTTACAATGTGAGGCGTAACAGCATTTGTAGTTGCAGCATCTAATGAATAAGGAGGATGTTGTAATTGATAGTTAACAATACCGGTTAATCCTTGGGTGAGAAAATTATGAGCATAATCCTGAAAAGGCAAACCGTTGGTGTTGAAGTTTATATTTGTTATATAGTTAGTGGTAACATTAAGAATACTGTCGCTATTTAACTGCATTACTCTGTAAGGGCATGGCCAAGTAACTGCAGATCCAGTTTCAATATCATAAATAAAAGCAGCGTTTCCTGATAATGAACGTTTGGTTATATCATTTGCATGATAATGACCCGTAAACATCATTTTTAATCCGGAATTTGCAAAGTTTTTCGAAATAGTATCCCAACCGTTTACAACGTATTCGGGAAAAGCAATGCTTTGTCCTGTATAATGTTCAGTTACTCCATGATGCATCATGCCTAAAACAACAGCACCTGAATCTCTTGCTTCTTTTAATCTGTCGAGTACCCATTTATATGTAGATAATTTGAACTTGCCTTCGGTTACAGGTTCATTTGCAACCATATTTGAATCATAAGAGCAGGCATCAATAGCCAATACCCATAGTTTTTGTTTAGGTTTCGCCAGATATGAAAGAGATGCAGTGTCGGTTTTAGATGCTTCAGCATAACCAAATTGATTGTAAATAGCTTTGAAATCAAGAGGTGAAACAGAATCGACTTTAGTTTGCAAATTGCCGTCATAACGGTATGCGTGTACATTGTTTACATCGTGATTCCCGGGGACAACAAACACTTTTGTTATACCGTTCGATTCAATATTTGCGAGATATTGTGCCAGCTTTTGATGGCTGACTTTTTCGCCATCTTTGGTAAGGTCACCAGGAACAAGGAATATTTCCGGTCTTTCATTATAGATCTTGCTTGTCAGTTCCTGCATTATCGCGTCACTTTCTTTAATCAGTTTTCTGTCATACGAAAGGTACGTTTGAAATGCAACTCCATCATTAATAAGTAATGAAGGATCCATTAAGTGTAGGTCGCTGGCAACACATATTTTGGAATTGCCTAATACGGATTGATTTTGTGTAAATGAAGCTGTGGAAATTGAATCATTTAAGTTAGAAGCAACAAAAACAGGATTGGTGTAAAACCATAAATCAGCAAAAGCTTTCGATGCATTATTGGGATACATCAATGAATCAGACAATGGATTCCCGTTTGCATCCGTTTCATTTGCAATATTTAACCCCAGATTTGTTCCGCGTAAGCGATAGTATATAGTGTCGCTGTAATTATTCAAAACGAAAGTCATTTCTTTCCAGCCATTTCCTAAATCAACCCATGATTTACTGGTTAATCCATTGTTGTCGGTAATGCCACCGGTAGCATCAAAGCGAGCAATAACACTTGTGGTTGATACGCCTGGGATATTATAATTAGGATTTGTAGGTTGAATTTTTCCTTTTACTCTTCCGGAAATAAGATCAATGTGGTTAAGAACAGGATTATTATAAGCACTATATACGTTATGATTAGTTCCCTGAGGATCTCTTACTTTAATATGTAAAACTTTGGTTTTTCCACAAAGAGGAAGAGTTTGTCCCATAGTTGCCATAACTCCATTTGTATTCATTGGTGCAATTTCGAAAATGAGAGAATCAATTAAATCTCCATTTACAACATAGCTGTTTCCGGAACGTAGTCCGTCCACATAAGCCTGAGGGTTGTTTTTGTCAGAAACGTGTGTATATGTTTTCTGATATTCACCGGGCCAGAAATCAGCACCCTGATCATTATGAAAATCAGAACTTGCAAACAACCACCATGCACGACCTTCACTTAATAATGCATCCCATAAACCACCTACTTTTGCAGCATAAATACCGCAACCACCATAGGTTGTGATGCCGTCAGTGTTATACGATTTTTTGTATTCGCCACGATCAGGAGCTTTTTGATGTCCTCCCATACTTTCGAATCCGAAACAAACAGTTGGTCCTGCATTATTCATATCTCTGAAAGCAGCAATGTTGTATAAACTTTTGCGTTCGGGATGTGCAGGAACCATCCATGCTGTATTTGGATAATTTGCCTGAACCCAGCTGATTGCTTCCAGAGCTTTCGAGTGATTATTTCCATTGGTGCTTTTGGTCCAACCTTGAGCTGCGCCGCCGATTTGATCTGCATCATTTGCGTCAAATTTGAATTCAAATTCAGCAACAGGGTTTGCATTGGGGCTTGTTTCATACTGATTGTTGATGATTCCCATCGAACAATGTTCATGACCGGGAACATTCCATTCCAAAGCCTGAAAAATAGTTTTTCCCGGAAATAATACTCTTGTGTTTAATACATCCTGAAAAGAGTTGTCGCGGATTGATTGCCAACGCCACATGTTTTGGTGTCCACTACTCATACTTATCGTTCCTAAAACAGGAATTGGGTTGTATGAATCCCAAAAGGTGGTTGCATTTCCAAGGTTTAATCCGGAAAAACGGCCATCACGATTAAATCCGCCACCATGCTCGCTGTTAGCCCACCATTGCAATCCGAAATGTGCATTACTTTTCATCACGGTATCAATGCTGTAAGAGCCGTCGGTGTAAGTAGAATGCTGATGGAAATCACCAGCCACATAGCCGGAGTTTTGTGCATTTGCCTGATTCAAGAAGCAAGTACTACCTCCAAGCATAAAAAGAGCAAACCATTTAGCTCGCTTTCGAAAAGAGAATACAACTGATTTCATAAAATTGTGAATTGATTGTGTCGCAAATGTACCTGTACCGATTTGCTTTATTTTTTACGGAATGTAATCCTTCTGTAAAGTATCTGTTAAGGAATACATCTAGTAGATTTAGATTGAATCTAAAGTGTGTGTAATGTGTTGTTTATGAATGTGCTGTTTGTGAATGCGATTTAAACTAATTCGACTTAAGTTAAAAGATTATGAAGCTGGACAACAGAAACGGTAACAGAAAGGAGCATTTTCAAATCAAGATAAAAAGCAAAGAGGCAATCCAATCAAGGTTGCCTCTGGCTTGAAGAGTATAGAAGAAAACTAAGCAAAAATGTTCATGAAAAAAGAATGCCCCTGAAAACGAAATTTAAATGTTTTGCAAAACTGATGATGAGAAGAGGGGCATTCTGACCTTAGAAAAATGAAGATTACTTATTCTTCTTCCATTGATATACTTTGTTTCCGCCGTACAAAGCACTTACGGTAAGAAGAATGGATAATCCACCATCAATTGGAGCTTCCCCTCCACTGATAGGAGCTCCGCTTCCATCAGGAGGAGTATTGCCATTGCCACCACCGGGCTTAGGCTGAGCTATAGAAAGTACCGGACATAATGCCATGATTGCGAACAGTACAACAAAATTGTAAATTTGCCTTTTCATTGTTGTTTTGGATGTTGATTTCTTTGATCCCAAAATTAGGTTCTGAGATCATGAGCATTATCAATTGAATTTAAACTTTCAATAAATTCTTCTTTAATAATATAGCTATGTATGAAGCCTTATTCAGGATGCAAGAGTATAAGTATTTGGTTATGAGTATATGGGTAGTTAATAATTATTTCTGTTAATTCCAGCAGGTTAAGAAATTTGTATCTGGATATATTTATGAGTATTGGTAAAAGTGAAAAACCCTGCTCTCCATCAGGGACAGGGTTATACAGAGAATAGTAATAAAAGTATTAGAGAGAAGTGAATTTTCGTAATTTTTTCAAGGAACTGAGCTCACTTTCATAAACCTGTTTCTTGCCGTTACCCATTGCACGTTCAATGTCTCTGACGTCTTTTACCAAGCGAAACATTCCGGTAATTTCTACAGAAGCAGCCTGATCTGTTCCCCACATTGCCCTGTCTAGAGTAATGTGGCGCTCCAGAAAGCTTGCCCCCATTGCTACCGCTGCAAGGGTAGGGGCGAGACCTGTTTCATGACCTGAATAACCGATCGGAATTTCAGGATATTTCATTTTGAATGAATGAATTACTTTCAGGTTTAATTCATTGGTTTTACATGGATAAGTAGAGGTGCTTTGGGCAACCAACAATTGGTTGGAGCCTATAGTTTTGATAGCTTTATCAACTTCTGCTTCTGTGGACATTCCGGTTGAAATCATAATTGGAAGTCCTGTATTGCGTGCCTTAATAATAAGGTTTTCATCGGTTATAGAGGCAGATGCAATTTTAATAACAAGTGGATGAAATTGCAGGATAAAGTTTAGCGCTTCTTCATCCCAAGGTGAAACAAACCAATGGATACCACGTTCCTTGCAATATCGGTCTATTTCGGCATACTCAGCTTGTCCAAATTCAACTTTATGACGATATTCAATATAAGTCATGCGTCCCCATGGTGTATCACGTTCAATACTCCACTGGTCACGGGGAGTGCAAAGTTCAGGCGTTCGTTTTTGAAACTTCACTGCATCACATCCTGCAAATACTGCTCCGTCAATAAGCTTTTTAGCGAGTTCGACAGAACCATTATGATTTATTCCAATTTCTGCAATGATGTAAACGGGTTGACTATCTCCAATATATTTGTCACCAATTTTGACTAATCTCATTATGAATGTGTTGATTGTTTAGCATAAATGATTAATTCACAGAGGTCTCTGAATGCACCGTTCCCTCCCGGACTAGGTGTGATATAATCTACAATCTCTTTGATTTCTGAAAATGCATCAGAGGGAGAACATGAAAGCCCTGCCACTTTTAAGAGATCACGATCATTGACATCATCTCCTATATATGCAATTTCATCAAAACGGAGATTTAGCTTTTCTGTAATCTCTTTCATACATTTCAGTTTGTTTTTTATATCAAGATGAAGTTCTTTGATTTCTAATTTCTTTGCCCGTTTTTTTACTGGGATAGATAATTCTCCCGTTATGATTCCGGTTTCGATGTCGCAAATTTTCCGAAGGCGTTCAACGCCCATTCCATCTCTGATGGAAAAGCGTTTTAACTCCTCACCGTTGGACGAATAGAATATTCCTGAATCAGTTAATACCCCATCACAATCCGTAAAAACCCATTTAATTTTTTTCGCTTTTTCCAACACAATGGCTCTTGTTACCAACATGTCCAACCTCCGTCAATAATTAAATTAGAACCAGTCATATATGATGAAGCTTCAGAAGCAAGAAAAACAATCGCACCTTTGTAATCTTTTGCGCTTGCCATTCTTCCCAAGGGAGTTTTAATTGAATAGTTATGAATGAAATATGCGTCCTGACCGTTTTCCACACCACCGGGAGTGAGTGTGTTCACTCGTACTCCCTTTTCTCCCCAGTAAGACGCCAAATAGCGGGTGAGCATAAGTACCGCTCCTTTTGAAACAGAATAAGCAGGTGGTTTGAAGAAGATTTGTTCGCCTCGGTCGTTTTTATATAATCGCTGATCAGGTGCTGATATTCCGTATGTTGATGAAATATTAATAATGCTTCCACTTTGCTGTTCAGCCATCTTTCGTCCAAATATCTGACAACACAAAAACGTTCCGGTAATGTTTGTTTCAATAGATTTATTCCATGTTTCGAGAGGGTAGTATTCGAATTTTGATTGTTCTAATAATGTTTTTGGATCTTCAACCATATCATTGATGGCTGCATTATTCACCAAAATATCAATTTTGCCAAAATCCTTTAAAATACGCTTGCAGGCGTTTTCCACTGATTTTTTACGGGTGATATTGAATTCTTCCGGATATATTTTAGAGGGATATTCCTGAATCCATTCCATTTTCGTATTAGTGCGTAAATCTGCGGCAATTACAGTAGCACCTGCTTCAGCTAACGCAATACATAATTCTTTACCGATAAGTCCGGCTGAGCCGGTTACAATTGCAACTTTCCCAGATAGTTCAAATTCTTTCATTGCTCTGGATTTACAGGTTTTGTGTTAAAGCTGTCTGTTTTACGAAATACGGGTAGTACCGGAGTCCCTTCGATAGATTCTCTTAAAGTATTCGATTCTATCGCGTTTTTTAAAATAGGCAATACTTCCTTGTATGCATCAAGCGTATATCTGATGTCTTCTTCTGAATGCGAATAACACAGAGTGTGAAAGCCAGACCAGAGTATTCCTCTTCGGATGAGTTCTTGTTGTACCAGCGATTTTTGTAACAAAGGATCTCCGTTTTTTTCAGAAAACTGTACGATTGTTCTGTAAGGATAGCCTGTAGCAACAACTGATGAAAGATCAATTGACTGACAAATTTCATTAAATCCGTTCTTTAGCATCAATCCCATCGTAAACAGGTAGTCGGGAACTCTGTTTATTTTCATATATTCAATGGTTGCTTTTACTGCAGCCAGCGATAGCGCTTCTCCTCCAAATGTGTTGAAAAAGAACACATCTTCTTCAAGTACATGGAAAAATTTACGTTTGCCGGTTAGAATAGATATAGGCATGCCATTTGCTACAGCTTTCGAAAAAGTTGCCATATCGGCATCAACACCAAAATATTCCTGAGCACCGCCTAATGAAATACGAAATCCCGTCCACATTTCGTCAAAGATGAGTAATATTCCTTTTTCCGTGCAGAGGTCACGAAGTTTATGTAGAAAATCATTTTGAGGTTCTTCAAATACTACCGGTTCCAGAATTATTGCTGCAGTATTTTTATCTATTGATTTTGCAACGGATTCAATATCATTATAATTAAATGTAAACGTCAGGCTCTGAATTTCTTTTGGAATACCACTGTTGCGGGTCATTGTGCTAACGTACCAATCGTGCCAACCATGATATCCGCAACATAATATTTTATCTTTACCCGTATATGCCCGTGCAATTCTGATTGCAGCACTGGTTACATCTGCACCTCCTTTACTAAAGCGGATAGCTTCTGCATTGGGAACTGTATCTCTGATAAGTTCTGCAACATCAACTTCAAGTGGGTGCATTAAAGAAAAAGTAATCCCATCAGAGAGCTGTTTCCGGATAGCTTCATCCACAGCGGGGAAGCAGTAACCCAGCGATATGGGGCCGATTGCCATATTGTAATCGAGAAATCTATTTCCATCTACATCCCAAACATAAGCTCCTTCCCCTTTTTGAAGATAGATTGGAGCTACGCCCTGAACGTATTGAGAAGGTCCTTTTGCCATTGTTTGTGAAAAACAAGGAATTAAATCCTTCGCTCTTTCGTACACAATCTGTGAATTTGTAATTTCTGGAAATCTGTTTGTTCCCATTTGTTTGTCTTTTTTAAAAGTTGTTGATTCTTATCTTAATCACGATTTTTTTAACTTCTTCCGGCTTATCAACCGCTATTCCGGGCTGGTGAATATCATTTGGGAAAAAAATAAGAAACATGCCTTCGTCAGCAGTAATTAAATGATGCAATTCACCTTTATACCAGCAAATATCCCGCTCGGGAATATATTCTGATATAGGTTCGAAGTTATTTATTTCTCCAAATCCGAATGACTCGGATCCTTCAATGATGTATTGCAGATCTACAAACTGTTTGTGAGACTCCCATTTTTCCTGATCAAACTCATGAGTGAGATATTTTGAAACATGGGCATGTATTCTGTCGTTTTCTATTACATACGATCCGGGATTAAGCTTGCTCAGATTTTGTTTTTTCAGATATTTAAAAGCTCTTCTGAAGTTAGATCCTAAATCCTTGTAGAAAAATGCATTTGAAAGGTGATCAACGATCATAGTTGGTTTTGGATTTTTAGTTATTATGTTGAATGCGGGTAGCAAGTATTTCCCCTTTAATTCTGTGATAATTTAATACTTCGGCAGGTGTTCCGCACTCAGGATATCCGTCAATTCCAAATATTTTGAACGATCTCGTTTCAAGTGCATTATGTTTTGCCAATATTACGAAAAGGGATTCTCCCAAACCTCCAGTAGTAGAGTGATCTTCCAGAACGAAAATGGATCTGTACGTTTGGATTGTATGTAAAAACCATTCGGCGGAAGTGCAATTTAACCAGGGAAGACTAATAATTTTGAGTCCAAAGTTTTCACATTCAAGAATTTCGGAAGCAAGTAAAGCTTCGTGAAGCATTACAGGTCCATATGCAAACAGAACAGCATCATTTCCTTCCCGCAGGACAACTCCTTTTCCTTTTGTAAGTACATAATTATCAGGAAGTTCGATACTTCTGGGAGAAGGGCTGATATTCATTCGTATAACACAATTTTGTTTTGAATGATTGATGCAGTAATCTACTACAAAAGCAGTTTCTCTAGCATTACACGGTTGAATTATTTCAAAGTTTGGTAATGCTTTTATCAATGATATATCGCGTATGCTTTGGTGAGACTTACCAGGTCCGGCGGGGATTAAGCCTGCATAATGAAATCCGTAAATAATCCGGCTTTTTTCTGTAGCATTATTATAAATTTGTTCGTTAGCACGTGAAGCTAAAAAGCTTGCAAAAGAGTTAACAACCGGAAGTAATCCCTGACGTGCTAATCCTCCGGCCATTGAAACCATATCCTGTTCTGCAATCCCATTTTCGATAAATTGTTCAGGATGTGAATTTTCGAAGAAACGTAAACGGCAGTCGGAAGAAAGATCTGCATCCAATACAATCAGTTCGGGATGGAACCATCCTGCTTGTTGTAAGGCTTTTCCGTAAGCTTCAACAACATATTCATTACTAACGGAAGTTTTGTGAAGATCAATTGCAGCCTGACTTATTGGCTCTCCTAAAGCATTGAGATTTTTTTTTTCTTCTTTCGAAAGCAGTTCTTCGATATCGGTTAATTCAATCGGAGCAATATTTAATTCGCGGGTTTTTTCCTGAATTCTCAGGTGAATTTCATTAAATGCAAATTCAAATGTATGATTATCAGGAGCTCCCGCATGCCATGGGTATAACCCGTTGTTTTTTTGCATCGCATTTGGATGTTCCATAAACGAAACACCTTTTCCTTTAAGAGTATCCGCGATAATGAATACTGGTAATTCCGGATGTTCTACTGCAAATTGCAACGCTTCTGCTATTTGAGGAAAATCATTTCCATTGATTCGTAGAACAGTCCACCCAAAAGCTGAAATTTTTATTTCAAGGTCAGCAAGATCAAGAATTTCATTTACGGCTTTATCTGATTGCACTTTGTTATGATCCATAATCACCGTAATTTTTTTTACTTTCTGATGTATAGTTGATTGTAATGCCTCAAAGTTTTGCCCTTCCTGAAATTCGCCATCCCCGGTCATGACAAAAACATGACCGTTGTATCCTTTATATTGTTTTGCCCAAGCCATTCCTTTTGCTTTGGATATTCCCATGCCTAATGAACCGGAATTTGCTTCAATACCCGGAACTCTTATATCAGGATGACCATCAATGCCGTTCAATCTGCGAAGTCTTACATAACGTTCTTCCGGAATAATACCCAATGAATAGAGCACAGAATAGAGGCCGGGAACATCATGCCCTTTAGAGGAAAAGAAAATATCACGGTCAGGATGACTTATTCCCAGTTTTGAAAGATTCATCTGCTTGTAATAAAGCCATACAAAAAGATCCATGGAGCTTAAGCTGGAACCCAAATGTCCAGATCCGGCATTTTTGACTATAGTTAACGTGTTTAACCTGCACATGTCAGAAATCAACGAAAGCTTTTTATCTGTTTCGATTTCTGACCGGTTTATTTTGTCAAACTCGATTTTACGGATTAATTGTAAATTCATTATTCCAAAGCTTTTTTGTATTCTTCAATATTTTCCAGTTCTTCCAGATAATTTATATACCAATATTCACCTGCATACATTTCATTCAACTTCATTAATTCAGGCTTTTCCTGAAGTAGGTTTAGAATATCGTACATCCCAAAATCAGGATTGTTACTGTATAGGTTTTTATATACATGATAAATAAAGTCGTAATCCTCTTCATAATCGATTGTCCAGCGGTGAGTTAAAGAGTAATAGAGTCCACAATCCCATTCTACATTTCCAATGTGAAATAATTCCGGATGTTCCCATATATAAGGAGTTGTGTGTTCTCTTTCAAAAGGTTTTGAAGCTTCAAGCCAGGCTTTTTTTAATATATGGAAAGGAATGACTTCCACATCATTTCCATCCGGATAACTTGCAGGGTGAAGATTGCTGAAATAGTCCCAGTTATCAGGGCTTTCCATGAAACAACCAATAACTCTGTCGATGATAGAAGGATCAATTAACGGGCAATCGGAAGGAATTTTAATTACTACATCAGCATTGTATTTTAATCCAGCCTGATAATGTCTGTCTAAACAGTCATCAGGATCTCCTCTGAAACAATTGATTCCAAATTCGTTGCAAAGACTCTGGATAATATCATCTTCCGGCAAGATGGTTGTAGCCACTACAATTGTTCCGGTAAGTTGCGACTGCTTTACGCGTTCAATCATTCTGATTAATAATGGTCGTCCCTCAATGGGTAATAATACTTTGCCCGGAAGCCTTGTAGAGGCTGTCCTTGCCTGAATTACAGTTATTATATTCATGTTTTGCTTAGTTTAAGGATGTAAGAATCGATTTTTCTCCGGTTATTGTTTCTCCAAATATTTTTTCATGAACGGCTTTTGCAATGTAGTAAGCAGATTTTCCTTCATTTTGAATAGGGCACATTGATTTTAACCACTTAATGTCAAAGTCAGAGATTACTTTTTTCCCTAATGCAATACCAATATAAACAACAGACGAGTATTTGGTAATCAATATATTGCAATTTGCAATCATTTCATTGATATTTTCTGATTGAAAAATCAGAGCATTCGGAGCATATTTTTCAATTTCTCGAACAGCTCTTTCTTTCCATTCGTTGGGGTGTAGTTTGAAAATCAATTGACGTCCATCTGCAATTTTTAGTGCATTCTGAATAAATTCTTTACGATTTTCATAATTTAAGGTTTCTCTTCTGTCGGAAGTAGCTACTAAAACAAAATCATGAAATTCAAAATTATTATATGTATATTGTTTTGCATGATCAAAGTTTGGAATACCGGTAACAAATATTTTTTCAGGATGAACACCTTTCCGGATAAAAAGCTCTTTATATCCTTCCGATGCCACAAAAAACATTGCATATTTGTCAGATAGTCCGGTTGCGGAGGTGCCAGCCATCCATCGAGGAAAGCTTAAATTTCGAACTAGGTAATACATCAGGTTCTCAGGATCAGTCATGCCTTCCTGTACCAGAATCACTTTTTTCTTTTCTATATTTTTCGGAATAATTAGATCCTGACATGTAAATACAAGGTCATATTCATGCTTAATTCCTTTATAATCTATTTTTAAGCGATGCTCCATTATAAACTGTTCGGTTTGATATTTGAAATCTCCGGCTAAAATTGTGAAATCGAGTACGCCGTTTTGAGCAAGAAAATCGAGCGTTCCATCAGAATAATACGGGGTGAAATAGCAATTAAAATCATCGAAATAGAGAGATATTTGATACATCATACTTGTTTGATTCAGCGAGCCTCCAATAAATAAAATGTTTCTCCGTGATGTTTTCATGATAATTTGTTTCGGTACAAAGTTAGATTAACAATGTGTCATCAATCTTAAGGATAGGCTAAGTTAGTTTTAAGTAATAATTACCTTATTGTAAAGTGGGTGATACTTTAATGTTAAGTGTCTTTGCGATTTTTAAACTTTTCTTAATCGATATGTCTAATAATTAATGATTTATAATGTAAAACTTAAACAAGGGATAACAGTTTAATTAGAACTCACATCTACCTTTATGCCTTGTGAAAATCTTGATTTTGAAACACAAATACCTAAATTAATATGTATTTGAATCCCTCTTTTGTAACGACGAAGATGTTGCTTTTGCTTTCGGTACTGATGCTTTATACCATAAAAATGAGTAATTCGACATCTACTGGTATATTGCATAATAATCAAGTGTCAACAAATCAATTTTTAAAAATTCTTTCCTGGAATATTTATATGCTGCCATATATCGGATGGATGAATGATAATACGAAACGAGCAGAGGTTATCGCAATGATATTGGAAAATGAAAACTATGATATTCTCGTTTTTCAGGAAGCTTTTGATTCTTCGTGTCGGAATCGTATTTTAAAACACCTTTTTTATGATTATCCTTTTCAATACGGACCCGTAAATTCTGAACGAAATTATTTTGAAACCAATAGTGGTTTATGGGTGTTGAGTAAAATCCCTTTGAAAATAGTACAGTCAATAGAGTTTGAAGAGGAAAAAAGCTTTGATGCAATTTCACGTAAAGGAGCCGTACTTTTTCAGGGAAAATATAATGAGAATGATTTTCAGTTATTGACTACTCATTTACAGGCTGATGAGTTTAATTATGCTCGAAAGAGTCAGGAAAAACAATTAGTTACTCAGCTTTTGATTCCTTATGCTAAAATGGGTATTCCTCAAATTATTTGTGGGGATATGAATATTTCATCAAAAGATTTGCAAGACTACTATTACATGATTTTTACCTGCAAATGTGAAAATAGCCTATACTTTAGCACCCATGCGGTAAGTTACAATGAAGTGGAGAATAAACTGGCTGCTAAAAAAATACCTCGTTCCAGATCACTGGATTATATCTTGTTAAGAAGGAATGAGAGTTTTATTACAATTAAACGTAGATTGAGGGTTTTTAAAGGTCTTGAAATAAACGGTTTATTTGATCTTTCTGATCATTATGCAATAGAAGCCGAGATACAACTTTAATCCAGATTATTAAAATATGAGCGAAATTCGGTTGTGATACCAAGATAAATTCTGAATTTAACCCAAATTACGCATTAGAAAACGTAAAGGGGAAGTTGACTTGATTTGTTTGGTTCCACACCCTTCAAACCACTGCCTTCGTTTCATGTTCAAGCTCAATTTGAGGGTATATTTGTTGTTGATTTTCTGAAAATACGCACCAATAAAAGTCTTGTATCTCAGTGTTGATAAGGTATGCTGAACTTTTGAATTGAGCAGGAACTGCCGGAACAATGCCATTAGGTTATAAGCAAGCATAGTAAAGATCAAAATTGCTTCGGTTCCGAAAAATGATTGCATGTTGAAACTATCAAACCCAAAGTCGTATTTGAGTTCTTTGATCCGTTTTTCTGCATCGTCGTGTCCACGATATAGCCGCCAAACATCGGCAGCAGATAGGGTGAGATTGGTAATATAGGCTAAATATCGGTACTGTCGGTAATAATCTTCATCTTGAAAAAGTTTTAGCATTTTTCCTGCAGCTTTGGGTCGTTTTTCAATCTTTTGCCTGACCACGATCATCCTGCGTGGTTTGTCCCACAACTGCCCTTTGTATTGTAATTCGCGGATTTCAATACCTTCATCAAGTGTTGTTCAAACTTGGTTTCCTACAATAATACGCTGGATTGGTTCATAGAAACGTGTAGCAACGATATAGTTGATGGTTTTCTCTTTCCTTTCCAGATAATCAAATACGTCCCTCCCGAAGAATCCATTATCGAGGCGTAACAGACTGATGTTTCTATCCTTCAAATAGGTAGAGGTGTTTTCCAGAAAGGGGATAAAACCTTCGGTAGATCGGTATTGCCACTTCTTAACCAAAGGTTTGCTACCAGCTTAACATCCGAAACAAAGGCAATAATGGAATTGTGAGATGCCCTGCCCGGTTTGTGCGGGTTTATCGCCATGCTTGACTCCTTGCTGCTCTCTGTAGCGGGTCAAAACCGATGAATCACAATCAAGGGTATAATTATCAAACTGTATCAAATTGAATACCCAGGAATAGAAATGGTCGCTTACCAGTTGGTTGGTAGCTTGTGTGAACCTGGCAAAATGCCGTTTATAAACGTCCTGCGCCGGAGATTGCTTCCAGCCAAAGATCTTCTTTAATGCTTCATCATGGCGGGTAACCTCTGTATGCATAAACCGATTTGCCCCGCACCAAATACTCACTAAAAATGATTCAATGATTGAGACTGGTGAGTTACCCTTGTTTGATCCGGTTGCGGCAAATCAATGCAGTTCTCAACCTGCGATTTGAACCTTATTTTGTCCAGCATTTGGCGCAAAAACACCATTCCGCCCCATGGCGTAATCTCTTGATTGGTATAGCTTATATCGAATTCCATACTTCAAATATACCTATTGCTAAGCATTAAAAATTCCTATCGCGTAATTTTTGTTAAATATTTATTAATTGGAATTTTCAGTACATTTGCATAAACCATGTTAATATTGACTACTTAACCATTTTCTATAGCTTTTTATTTCATCTTTAAATATTTACAACTTAACGGAGTGAAGATGAAACTTTTTTCTATCTTTGAATGAGTAAACTGTTTTTGGAGAGGTGTGCCAGATAATAGCTTGATTGTCGGGTGTTTAATTCTTGTACTCAGTTTGAAAAATAAGATCGCATAAAATATAAACCATATGGATAGTTTAAATAAAGAAAAACTAAACCCCAGAAAAGTATTCTGGAAGTGCGGAGCTTGTTCACGTGCTATGTTTCATTTACTAAATCATGAATTTGATAATTTCAAAGAAAATGAAGAGAAAGCATCGGATTTATTTGCAGGAGGCATTGCACAGAAAGGTCATCAATGTGGAATGCTATGGGGTGGTGCATTGGCGGTTGGTGTTGAATCATTCCGTAGATATAATAATAAAAGTGAAGCAATTGCCTCGGCAATTACCGCTTCTCAATACCTTGTAGAATCATTTCATAAACGGACGAAAACTGTTAATTGTCGCGATATATCAAAGGTTGACTGGGAAAATAAGTTTGATTTTGTTATTTACATGGTAAAGACAATTGCACAAGGTTTTGTATATAGCCCTTGTTTCAATCTGATTGTAAAATGGACTCCTGAAGCAATTCTGGCCGCCAATAAAGGTTTGTCTGAAAAAACGATTCAAAGCCAGCCATGCATGAGCTGTGCAACTGAAGTTGTGCGAAAAATGGGGGCGAGCGACGAAGAGGCGGTTATGGTCGCTGGTTTTGCAGGAGGCATTGGTTTAAGCGGAAATGCATGTGGCGCTTTAGGTGCCGTAATTTGGTATAAAATGCTTGATTGGAGCAAAAAACATCCCGGCAAAACACCTGCAATGCTTAATAATCAGGATGCAAAAGCAATATTTCGGGCTTTTTATATTCAAACAGATTCAGAGGTACTATGCGATAAGATTAGCGGAACGCAATTTAAAACAATTGATGAACATTCTGAATATGTAAGAGGTGGTGGATGCTCCAGATTAATTGATGCCCTTGCAAAATTATGATGTTGAAATATGAGAATAACGTATTTTGAAAAGATAAAACGTCTTTTGTACTTAAAAAGTCAGGTTTATTTAGATAACAATGCTACTACGTGTATTAGCAGACCTGTGAGAAAAACAATGAACCGGGTGTTGAAACACTATTGGGGCAATCCTTCATCGGCTTATCGCATGGGGAAAATGTCATCGCAAATTATTGAAAAGGCTCGCCAACAGCTTGCAGATGCTATACATGCGCATTCACATGAGATCTATTTTACCGGATGTGCTACCGAATCCAACAATGCAGTTTTAAAAACATTGAGTAACTATTTCTACCCAAAAAAGAAAAAAATCATTTCTACACCTGTAGAACATCCTTCAATAATTAACACATTAGAATTTTTAAAAACACAGGGAATCATTGTTCAGTATTGCCCGGTGGATAAATATGGACGTGTGTCTCCTATGGACATTGCGAAGCTTATTGATGAGGATACTTTTTTGATTTGCTGTATCCTGGCAAATAATGAAATTGGCACTGTCAATAATGTAAAAGAAATTGCAAAAATTGCAAAGGCACAGAATGTCCTTGTCCTGTCCGATTGTGTTCAGGCATTTGGAAAGATACCTGTAAATGTAAAAGAACTAGATGTTGATTATGCTTCGTTTTCGGCACATAAACTATATGGTCCAAAAGGGATTGGGGCATTATATGCAAAAATAAGCAGTCCGCTTGAGCCTTTTATACACGGAGGACATCAGGAAGAAGGTATGCGTGCCGGTACCGAAGCAGTTCATAATATTGCCGGATTTGGCACAGCCTGTCAGAATGTTAATAAACTTCTGTCTCATGCTGAAAAAATAAGAGATTTGAAAGAGCAGCTAATCAGGGAACTAAAAGAAATTAAATTGGATATAATTATTAATTCGCCCGAAACAGATTGTTTGCCCAATACAATTAGTGTTACATTTCCGAGGGTAAATAGTGGGGAATTGATGATGATGCTTGATTATCATGGTGTTGCTGTTTCGTCCGGATCAGCATGCTGCTCTCATATCAATAAACCTTCGCACGTGCTTAACGCAATTGGATTATCTGATCAAGCTGCACGGGAAACGATCCGGATCAGTTTGGGTAGCGATACTTCAGCGAGTGATATTCGATATACAATAAAAGTAATAGAAAATTATTTTAAGAGTGAATCTGTATAAACACGATGAATTTTAGAACAACTGAAATAAAAAAACATCCTGAAAGGAATCGAAGATCCGGGTTTTGTGAGGAAAATTAATTGCAGATATCACAAAAGTTTGAAGGCAGGGTAAGCCAGATTCCAAAAACAGATATTTGTAATTTACGCAGAACCGTCCTGAATCGTTTCGATATATTCCTTAATTTCAAATATTTATTTTAATGTAGAGTTATTTTATAAGTGTTATTGATCCTTGTAATTTTTTGATTATTCTTTTGCCGTCGACTTTTTCTTCATAATCCAATATATAATAATATACACCTTCAGGGCATATTCTTCCTGATTGTTTACCATCCCATGCCACAGTTTTCCCCGAACCTTCATAAATTTTATGGCCCCATCGATTAAAAATAACAAGCATCATATTGTCAATATTTTTGCAAACAGGGTAGAATGAATCATTTATGCCATCACCATTGGGTGTCAATACATTTGGGACTATAATTTCAGAATTACACTCCATAATTGTGATTTTATCACTTGCTTTACAACCATCTTTACTAACAACTACAAAATAAATACCCGGGTTATTTATATTTAGACTTTGTGAAGTGCTACCATCTGACCATAAATACGTATCAAAACCTGTTCCTGGTGAAAGTGTGAGCAAATCGCCCGGACACATTATGCTATCGTTGCCAAGGCTTATGTGTAAAGTAGGCTTAAATGTAACTGTAATTGTATCAGTATTTTTACACGTATTTATATCTGTTACGATTACACTATAAATCCCCGAAGATGAAACGGAAATACTTTGGCTCGTTGCTCCTGTATTCCAAAAATATGCAATTCCACTGTTTCCTGCATTTATACTAAATGGAACTATCTGATCTGTACAAATAACAGTATCGTTGCCTAAATTAACTACAGGGAGTGGTAATGTATGAATTATAATACTGTCTTTTGCAGTACATCCATTGATATCGCTTATTTGCACCCAGTATAAACCGGGTGTTTGTATAGTAACAGATTGTGTAATTGCTGAGTTAGACCATAAATAAGAATAAGCAGGAGAGGAAGTAAGTGTAACCGAATCGCCTGCACAAAAAGTTGTTGATCCGCTTGCAGTAATTGTTGGTTGTGGAAGATTACATGTTGAAATTTTTGCAACAAATACGTCCTCAAATCCACCATTTATTAATGTAGTATTGCCAAAAGTAAGAGCAGGGCTATCAAAATCTCCTACTATATATATATTCCCAAAGTTATCTGTTGAGATGTCGCTGCTATTATCATCTGAATTTCCACCTGCACTTTTCGCCCATAAAACATTGCCTGAAGCGTCGTATCCCGCAACATAAACATCATAGCTCCCTGAATTATTTAATGTGGTGCTCCCAAAAGAAATAACAGAACTCATGTAGTTTCCTGTAATGTATATATTTCCAATATCATCACTTGATATTCCACTGCAATAATCCCAACTGCCTCCACCCGCACTTTTTGCCCATAATACATTTCCCGTAACATCATATTTGGCAATATAGAAATCAGTACCCATAATGCCTGTTTTGGTTAAAGTGAAGTTTCCAATAGAAATAGCAGGTTCATCAAAGTTCCCTGTAATATATAAATTTCCAAAGTTATCTGTTACAATAGAATTGTAGCCCCAAAAATAGGAGCCATTTATGCTTTTTGCCCATATAGCATTTCCTGAAGCGTCATATTTGGCAATAAAAATATCATAATCATTAGGAAGAGGGTTGGGATTTGCATTCGTTAAAGTAGTGTTTCCAAATGTAATAGCAGGACTATTGAATCCTCCGGACACAAATACATTGTTTGAGTTATCCGTTGTAATGCTCACGCCAACATCATCTAAGTAACCACCAGCACTCTTTGCCCATAAAGCATTCCCCGAAGCATCATATTTCGCAATAAAAACGTCTTCCTGCATAAAGCCCGCATTTGTTAAAGTGGTACTTCCAAAAGTAATCGATGAGCTATTAAATCCACCCGTAATATAAACATTTCCTAAATTATCGATAGTAATACTACGACTTATATCATAATCGCTTCCGCCAGCACTTTTTGCCCATATTACATTCCCCGAAGCATCATATTTTACAATAAAAATATCCTCTGAGCCCAAATTAGTTAATATAGTGCCGCCAAAAGTAATAGTAGGAGAATCAAAATGTCCGGTAACATAAACGTTGCCCAAATTATCAGTAGCTATGTTATTTATGTATGAATTAGAAGTAACATTAATATTTTTTGCCCATAGTACAGTTCCAAGAGCATCATACTTGGCAATATAGCACCCTGAATTAGTTAAATTAATAATTCCAAAAGAAATGGTTGATGTAGGGCTAGCACCTAATACATATATGTTCCCCATATTGTCACAGGTAATACCGTTGGCATGAATATGTGTATTTCCTGTGATTTTTTTTGCCCATTCCCAGTTGGAAAATTGTTCGTAAGATCTTATGCTACTGATAAGCAGTAGAAAAAGAAATAAGATTTTTGGCTTCATCACTCAAATATAAACGTTAATAAATGTTGATTATATAAAAAAAGTTTAAGGTAGTATTGAACCAGTTAACGGTTAGTCTATTAGCGTATAGATGGTTTTTGTAGGGTTGATAATTTGGGGTTAATTACAATCATTCCATGTTTATAGAGTTCTTTGCAAGGCCGATTTCAGAACTGTTATTACATGATTTTTATCGATGAATGAGAAAATAGCTTGGACTTTAGTACCCATGCAGTAAGTTACAATGAGGTGAAGAATAAACTGGCTGCTAAAAAGATACCTCGTTCCAGATCATTGGATTATATCTTGTTAAGAGGGAATGAGAGCTTTATTACAATTAACGTAAATTGAGGGTTTTTAAAGGTCTTGAAATAAACGGTTTATTTGATCTTTCTGATCATTATGCAATAGAAGCCGAGATACAACTTTAATCCAGATTATTAAATATGAGCGTGATTCGGTTGTGATACCAAAATAAATTCTGAATTAATCCAACGTCATTCGGGTGCAAACGAAACTTTTTAGGCTGCATGAAGTTTTTGTGTAATTACGATTATTTTGGCTGAATTGCTTCATCTACAGATTCTCAGCGGGGAAAATTAAAGCTGATATTGCGCTTTTTGGTAATCTTCCGGAACTCCGATGTCAATAAAATAATTATCGAAAACACATCCATTGATGAAAAAAAGATTAAGATACTTTTCCAGAAAGTCTTTTTCGAATGAAAATTTAGCGGGAAAGCTATGGGTTTCGAGTAAGTATTTGTTGAGGATATAAATGCCACCGTTTATCAAACCTTCTTCTTTGTATTCTTTTTCATTGAACCTAAAAATACGAGCCTTGTCGAGTTCAACAGTTCCGTAACGGTTGAACTCAATCATAGGTTTGAGTGCCAAACTGAAATCAGCGTGGCTTTGGATGTGAAAATCAAATAATTCCTGAAGTTTTATATCGAAAAAAGTATCGCCGTTGATGAGGTAAACCAGATTTTCTTGGGTGTAGTTCAGCGCATTCATAATGCCACCACCGGTTCCAAGAGGTTCGTCTTCAATAGCATAATGCAGGTCTATATTCTTATATTTCTTGCCAAAATAGTTTTCAATAACTTCATGACGATATCCAACCGATAAAATTACCCTTTCAATTCCGTTGGTCGAAAGATAATTGAGCAGAAATTTCAAAAAAGGCTCGCCTTTAATATCAGCCATTGGCTTAGGAATATCTTTTATTACACTCTGTAAACGTGTTCCCAATCCACCTGCAAGAACAATAGCTTCTTTGATCATTTCTTTCTCTTTATGGAATTAGTAAATATTATAACGTCGTTGAAAACTCTTCATTTATTGCTTTGTAAGCAATTTCATGATTATCAACTGATCCAGCTTTCCAGTCCTTGTTTTGTAAATTCGTATCGCTGAACGCTCCCTCCAAATCTTTCCAAAGCTTTGATTACGTTGTAGCGGGTATTACCCGGACAGTAAAAGAAAATAAAACCACCGCCACCAGCTCCTGATATTTTGCCTCCGGTAGCTCCTGCTTTCAAAGCTGTTTCGTAAAGTTCTTCAAACAAATTGGTACTGATACCGTCAGCCATTTGTTTTTTGTATTGCCAGCCCATATTTAGTATTTCGCCTATTTGGTCAAGGTTGCCTTTAAGTAAGGCTTCTTTCATCATTACCGATTGTTCTTTGAGTTTGTGCATAGCTTCGATTGACCGAATATTTTTGCCGCTAACATTCTTTTGTTGTTGTTCAATAATATCTGATGAATTACGGCTGGTTTGGGTGTAAAACAAAACGATATTGTTTGCCAGTTCATTCATAACGCGGTCTTTTATCCTTAATGGATTGATAATAACTTTATCGTTGTTGTAAAACTCCATAAAGTTGAACCCGCCGAAAGTAGCTGCATACTGATCCTGTTTTCCGCCTGCCATTGCCAAATCAATTCTTTCGATTTCATAAGCCAGATAAGCCAGATCATATTCGCCCATTGGCAATGATAGCCATTCGGCAAAAGCTCCTAATACAGAGACAACCAGTGTAGATGAAGTTCCCAGACCCGAACCTGGAGGTGCATCCACATAAGTAGAAAGCTCAAACGAAAGACTCTTGTGAGTGTATAGCGTAACTATTTTGTTATAAATGGCTTTCAATAAGTCTGCATTACCATCGTAGGGTAGCTTTTCTGAAGCATCATATTCATACACTTCTCCTTTATCGTTTAAGCGGAAAATGATTTTTCCGTTATCGAGCGGATGTATATTTGCATAGGCATACATGCTGATGCTTGCATTTAGAATGGCACCGCCGTAAATGTCAGAATAGGGAGAAACGTCAGTTCCTCCTCCTGCTAAACCTATTCTTAACGGAGCTTTACTTCTGATTATCATTATTTCTGGTTGTTAAAAGTTCATAAATGGTGGCAGTCATTCTATTCCACTGGTATTTTTGTTTTTCGTCAACAATACCTTGCTTAAACTGTTCAATTCTGCTGTTTTCATAAAAATCTACCAGCTTATCGGCAATATCCTGAGGATTGGGTTCTACCACATATCCGGCAATGTTATTGGGGACTATTTCTGACAAACCACCTACATTTGTTACCAACATGGGTTTATTAAAATGATAACAAATTTGAGTCACTCCGCTTTGTGTGGCATTTTTATATGGCTGAACTACCAAATCTGCCGAGCAAAAGTAATTTGCAACTTCGTTATCAGGTATAAAATCGGTTCGTAGAACAAGGTGTTCTTTAATCTGTAATTCTTCAATTAGATCATGAGTAGGCTTTGCATCTTCATAAAATTCTCCAGCCACAATAAGCTTAAGTGGGTAGTTGCGTAAACGCTTGTCGGCAAACGCTTTTAGGATCAAATCTAACCCTTTGTAAGCTCTGATAAAACCAAAAAACAGAAGGTATTGAAATGATTTGTCCAGTTTTGCTTTTTCTAAAGCTAAGTCTCGCTCGATGATTTCCCCGAAGTTATCGAATAGAGGATGTGGGCAAAACGCTCTGCTTTTATTTTTGTCGAAGAAATCTATATCTTTCAAAACAGATTTTGACATGGCAACAAAGGCATCAACAGGTTTTACAAAATAAGAAGTAAGCAGATTATCTCCAATTCTTTTTTCGTGAGGGATAATATTATCGATAATGCTGATAATACGGGTTTTTTTATTACGTTTTACCAAACGGGCAATGGTGCCAAAACAGGGAGCCATAAATGGTAGCCAGTATTTAATAATCAGGATATCGGGATTTTGCTTCTTGATTTCTCTGCCAATTTTAATCCAGTTGAAAGGATTTATCGAATTTACCTTCACCCTTATTTTTAAATCTGTCGGAGCTTCCCAATTAGCATACTGAGTTTTCCCTGGAAACAAAAATCCTGGATATTGTAAACGGAATGTGTATATGCTAACTTCATGACCTTCAGCTTGAAACTGTCTTGCCAAACGTTCGTTATAGGCTGCAAGTCCACCTCTGAAAGGATAACTGGTGCCAAGTATGATAATATGCTGCTTTTTGCCCATCATTGTAAATTAACGAAGCAAAATTATGAAAAATATGAGCTTGTAAGGTTTATAAAATGGATGACGTTTATTTGTAGTGAAAGAGAAACTTTTACACATACGAAGGTTGTTAGAAAAGTTGATTAGTTCTGAAATTTATATTGAGCGTAGTAATGCGAACCTGAATTTTTTGTAATATATGCTTGTTTTTGCTTTTTTCTGGCATATTTTTTGAAACACTACATCCATACAATGAAGCAAATCAACCGTAAAATGAGGGTTGTCGTCGAATTAATTATTATATGTAAACAATAGCATTTAGCTTTGTTCGGTTTACAATCATAACGCGTTAAAGAAATGAAATCACGAATATTATTATCAGTTGGCTTTTTTGTTCTTATTTTGGTGTGTGTTGAGGCTCAAATAAAACCGGATACTCTTGCAAAGCGAAAGGAGTTAGTTCAGAAAATTCAGAACAGTTCAAAAGAGGAGATCCGAAATGCTTACAAAAGCACTCATCCAGTGAAGCCAAAAACAAAGATTCCTGTTTCAAAAAAGAAATTAAAGAAAAGCGAAGCAACGAAAACTATTTCCGGGAGTCTGTAATTTCTCCGAACAGAGAAAATAACAATGTATTTGTTTTTATAAATCAGAATGAGAGAACTTTAAATATATTTAACTATCTTTAAATAACGAACAATTATGTATCAAAAAGTACTTGTTGCAGTTCTGATGTTCATTTTGGGCATACAAATTAATTATGCACAATCAGGTCAGATCAATGAACAGCGTAGCCAGACTCTGGCTGCCAAATTATCACAAATGACTCCACAACAGTTTCGTGAAGGACATTTGAAACTCAAAACACGACGAGTTTCAGAACAAACCGAAAAGGCGCTTCAGGCTGTAAAAGCGAAAAAATCAACACAATCCCAATCACAGACACCAAAATCTGAGGCAAAGGGATTAACGGTTCCTGCTGATTTACGTGTGCCTGGCGAGTTCGAAGAATTGGATGCAGTCTTTATCAATTGGCCTTACAATTCACTTGATACATTAGGAAATTGGGCAGAACAACTTTTCGAAAATATTGGCCCTTACTATGATAATAGTGGTAATTATACAGGGATGGGACCAATTGTCAATATAGTGGACACTTTTGCAAACAGTGATTTTCCTCCAATTTTCAGCAAGATTATCAATGCAATACAACCTCAAGCTCAGGTTTGGATTAATATCTGGGATGGAAGTGATTCAGTAGCAGTTAAAAATTATATGTCTTCGCATAACATGCCTTTGACAAACTATAAATTTTTTGTAGCTCCAGGCAATTCTTTTTGGTATCGCGATTGTGGCCCGGTAGGTTTCTATTATGGTGCTAATGATGATGTGGCTTTCCTCGACTTTGAATATTATGGCGGCCGTCCGCTCGACGATAAACTGCCAATAAAATGGGGTGCAAAAGCAGGCTATCCGGTTTACACCACAACTTTAGAATATGAAGGTGGTAACTTATTGGCTGATGGTGCCGGAACTTTGTTTACATCAACAGCTGTAAATGATTTGAATGGAGATACAGATGGTTTGTACTATCTTGCAAATCCCAACGACCCTAACAGCGTGGATATGATTGTGAAAACAGCTCTTACTACAACTCAGGTGAAAGACAGCTTGATGCACTTAATGAATCTTTCACGAGCGTTTGTTCTCCCCGCTTTACAAAACGACGGAGGTACTGGTCACATTGATTTGTATGCTGATATGTGGGATGAAAATACCTTTGTTACGACGGCATTTCCAACAGCAATGAGCAGCCTTGCAGATTATACCCGCGTAAATAATAATGTGGCTACCATTATTTCGAACAACACTATGTTCAATAAACCTTATATAAACACCACTATTCCATTACCATCTAAAGATAATGGAAGTTGGTACACCAGTGGCTCTGATTTTGAAAATTATACCCGTACTTACAGCAATCACGTTATTGTAAATAAAACAATTATTCAACCCGTATTTTCAGATGGAGTAACAGGAAACGTAAGTGGTTTGCAAAGTGATGTTGCTCAGCTTCAAAAACAATATCCCGGTTATAATATTGTTCCGGTTGATGTGAGGGCGTTCGATGGTTTTGGGGGTGCAATTCACTGTATTACCAAACAAGTACCTGCAAAAAATCCGTTACTCATTCAACATGACCCAATTCGTGGCTCGTTTACTGCCACAAATTTTCCGCTCAGTGCAAAAATTATGAATAAGAGTGGTATTGCATCTGCAAAAGTCTATTGGAGGGCAAAAGGTTCTTCAACTTGGAACAATGTAGCATTAACCGGAACAGCTTCTGCCTTTACAGGCCAAATTACCGGCAATGCTTCTGCAACAAATGACACAATTGAATATTATATTTCTGCAACTTCAGTAAATGGCAAAACTATTACAAAACCGATGACTGCACCTCTGGGATATTATACATTTAGCTATGGCTCTGTATTTACAGGTGTTGAAGATGGAATATCAAATAAATTTGCTGTTGGTGATTTCTTCCCGAATCCTGCTTCACAGAAAACTTCTGTTCATATTTCAGGTATAGAAAATGAAACTCTAAGCATAACCATCATCGATGCAGTAGGTCGTATCCTGGAAAACGATAAAATAAATGGTAATATCTATACTCTTAATGCTTCAAGCTTTGAAAAAGGATTCTATTTTATCTGTTTTACACGTGAAAATGGCCAAAGCATTATCCGTAAAATTGTAGTGGAATAATAAAAGCAAGTAAGAATCAACTAAAAGAGGCAGTTCCAACAGGGATTGCCTCTTTTAGCTTTATGTTTGTTTAATCGGAAATGTCTCAATACAAGCAGGTATAGCTGGAACGAAAATTATTTTGGGAGCACGTTTTGAAATGAAACAACATATTAAACCTCACACTCATTAAAAAAACGAAGAAGAAATTCTTCCATAAACAGGTGTCTTTCTTCTGCTATAGACTTTGCGGTAGCAGTATTCATCCGGTTTTTTAAAAGCAGAAGCTTCTCATGAAAGTGGTTAAAGGTATTTGAATTTGATGATTTGTATTCTTCAAATGACTGATGCATCTGAGGCTTACTTTCAAAATCATACATCATTCGCCCATGTGCACCACCAAATGCAAATGCACGGGCGATCCCGATGGCACCAATTGCGTCAAGCCGATCAGAATCTTGAACAATCATTGCTTCGATCGTTTCTGGACGAGTGTTGACCTTTGCTCCTTTGAAAGAGATTGATTGGACAATGTTTAAAATAGCTTTGCAATCTTCAATATCTGTATCTATTGATAGCAAAAACTGAATAAGTTGTTTGGCACCTTTCTCTTCTCCCAGAAATTTCCAGTCGGCGACATCATGTAACAGAGCCGCCATTTCAATCAGAAACAGATTACCTCCTTCCTGTTGTGCAATCAGCAGTGCCATTTTCCGAACCCTGAGCAGGTGTTGTAAGTCATGTCCGCTGGCATCATGACAGAATAAATTTTTTACGTATTCTTCAGCTTTTGCAATCTGCAACTTTTTTTTCATGTATTGTATTTATATAAGGTGTGACGGATACAATTGAGAGCTATTCTCTCTTCATGGAAATTAGATATTGTAAAATCAAGAAATTAAGTCTATAGTTAAAAAGATTACTCCTTTCACTTAATTTACTCCGCCTTTTCTTTTCCCGGAAACAGCAAACGTTTATAGCGAAGCGAAGGAGACTGAATGAAATCGCCAAGATTGAGTTTTGGCCAAATAGAATCAATACGCTCGATCACATCTTCACTCATCACCAAAACATTGGGCCAGTCACGAAAAAAATGATCGTTCGAAGCCTTTTTTCGGCATGCATCCATTATAAGCAGAGTTGTTTTCCTTTCAGTATTGGTAAATATCTTACAATCACGTTCGGGATCTAGATTGTTTCCTGCAATCCAGCAAACATCGGCAATCTGGTTTGCCTCAACTTCCGGATCTGTAAACAGCACAACCTTTGAACTCTTTTCTGGTATTTGTTTCAGTAAGGCTTCGGAGACAGAATGAACGGTATGATTATCCGTTTTTTGCAGAGTGAGGATGTGCAGAAAATCATTGAGTCGAAAATCTTTTTTTACATTTTGAATTTCTTCAAGATTAAAATATTGTTTGTTCCCATTTTGCAAATTTCCAAAATCAGAATCATAAAATTCTCCGGTAAGTTTTCGGGTAGCATCCATTCCCATTTTTCCATGTATTGCATATTTTTGACTTGAATGATCCAGAACATCAGCAGGACCTTTGCTGAAATAAATGTCAGCATTTAGATTGCAGTTTTGCTGGATTGCATTCAAGACTTCCGTGTAATTATGAACATTTACATCCTTATCCACCAGAATAAAAAACTTGGTAAACATCATTTGTCCTGCACCCCAAAGTGAATTCATTACTTTGGGAGCCTGTCCGGGGTAAGTTTTATCAATGCTTATGATAGCAATATTGTGGAAAACCCCTTCGATAGGCAAGTCCATATCCGTAACTTCTGGAAGCATCGCTTTTTTGATGGGTGTAAGAAAAATGCGTTCGGTTGCTTTTCCCAGCCATGCATCTTCCTGAGGAGGAATACCTACAACCGTGGTTGGATAGATGGCATTTTTACGATGTGTAATACATTCAACATGAAACACAGGATAGTAATCAGCCAGTGAATAAAAACCGGTATGGTCGCCAAATGGACCTTCAATGCGTAAATCTTCTGCAGGATCAACATACCCTTCGAGAATAAATTCAGCATCAGCCGGAACTTCCAGGTTATTGGTAATACACTTTACAAGTTCAACAGGTCTTTTTCGTAGAAATCCGGCAAGGATATATTCATCCACATGATCGGGCAGGGGTGCGGTGGCAACATAAGTATATACAGGATCACCTCCCAGTGCAACCGAAATTGGCATACGTTTACCCAGTGCTTTGTATTCACGGTAATGTCGCGCAGAGTTTTTGTGCAAATGCCAGTGCATCCCGGTAGTCTGATTGTCAAAAACCTGCATACGATACATTCCCACATTTCGTGTTCCGGTTTTAGGATCAGAAGTATGAACAACTGGAAGAGTGATAAATGGTCCCCCATCATGCGGCCAGGTTGTGAGAATCGGAAGTTTTGATAGATCAGGATTTTGAATAACTACTTCCTGACAGCTTCCGCGACCTTTTTTGTGTTTCGGCATCCATTGCGAAGCATTATACAATTGTGGCAATAACTTTAATTTATCAGAAAATGCAGTTTTCGGTTCTGTAAGAATCTGAAACCACTTATCTATTTCTTCACCTATGTTTTCAAGAGAATTTACACCCAATGCAAGCTGAATCCGCTTTTCAGAACCAAATGCATTGATCAGAACCGGAAAATTAGTTCCATTATTTTCAAAAAGCAGAGCTTTGCCATTATGTTTTACAATACGGTCATTAATTTCGGTAATTTCCAAATTTGGAGATACAAACTCCTGAATTCGTACAAGTTCGTTCTCTTTTTCGAGTAAGCGGATAAATTCAGCAAGATTTTTATATGCCATAATTGTTTTTTTAATGAACAATGAAAGCGCTTCCTTGTTCGTAAATATAAATCAGAAAACAAAAGTAAACCTTATTATAAACTCAAAAAATTTATTCCCATGAAAATGAATCCAGGCGTGACTACTTTTTTAGGAAATCCGCTTACTTTATTAGGTGAAATGATTAAAGTTGGAGACAAAGCTCCAGCATTCACTGCACTTTCATCTGATTTGAAACCAGTTGCTTCAGGTGATTTTGCTGGTAAAGTAAAAATTATTTCAGCAGTACCTTCTGTTGATACCGGAGTATGTGCAGCTCAAACCCGCCGTTTCAATGTTGAAGCTACTAATTTGTCAAATGTTGTGATTCTTACGATCTCGTGTGATCTTCCGTTTGCACTGGGTCGTTTTTGTGCTGCAGAAGGTATTGATAAAGTAATTACCCTTTCTGATCACAAAGACACTGATTTTGGTCTTAAATATGGTTTTTTGATTCAGGAATTACGTTTACTCAATCGAGGAATTATAGTGATTGATAAAGATGATAATGTCGTGTATGTAGAATATGTACAGGAAAACACCAATCATCCTGATTACGATAAAGCATTAGAAGCAGTAAGGCAGCTTATTTAATGACTATAAAAAACGAAAGCCGCTTACCTGAGCGGCTTTTTTATTCGGTTAAGATAAACTTTTGCCTGAATACAATCTCATTATTAGTAAATACAATTAATACATAAGGAGCAGTCCTTAGCTTTTGCAGATTGATATTCACGTTATTATGAAAGTTCCCGTTTCCGACAATCAAACCATTTACATCAACAATTTGATAAAAGTATTTTTCTTGATTATGCCTTGATAAAGTAAGAGTTTTAAGATAAAGCTCAAAATGAAACTTTCCTGTTTCAGCCTCTTTAATAGAATTATAATTTCCGCAAAGCGAAATGTACGGATCAAAACCAGTGACAGTAGGGGGATGATTTGCATTCCAGAAATAAACATTAGTAGGGCAAATTACTGCATAGAGCGGAGTTCCAAATGCTTCTTGTTGAGCCTCAAAAAGTGCAAAAATATTTTGTCCGTTTCCTTCAATTCCTGCACAAGGAAATGTTAGACCCAATTGTTGCTTAAACTGATTAATTTCAATGTCAGTATCAAAATCGCTTATTCCCCAAATTTCCACATTGTTCTGTCCACTATTGTAATACAGATACGCAGAATCAATGATCCTTGAATAGACTTGACAGGTGCCACAACTGATCCTGAAAAAGTCAAGAATCACAGTTTTGCCTAAATTAAGATTATCGTACAGATTTAGAGTATCTCCAGTAGAGGATATTATTGTGAAGTTTTGAATTACAGGGATTTTTACAGAGTTTAATTGGGTAAATCCAACAACTGCTGCAAAAGAAAACAAAGCAGTTGACACAATCTTAAGAGGGATACGCATAACGTGATTCATTATACACTTAAACTCTTTGCAATAAAGTTTTTGATGTCGTAACGGAATGGAAGGTTAATCCAGATCGTCATTCTGTCGTTCAGTAGAGTATGTGAACCTGCTTTTGCATTTAATTTTTGCATTGAGGTTTGAAATAATTCATTTTTATCAAAATCAATAACACGCTGAATTACCTCTTTCGTTACGCCAGCAGGGCATTGAAAGATAATATTCAGCCAAATATGTTCAGCATCAATCTTGTCGAATCTTAAATATACATCAATGTCAGCATTGTGCAAGTTAGATGAAATCCCGGAAAGAATATGATGCGTGATGCCCTTTAATAAGTTATTATCCGAGATTAATTTTTGAGGAACTTTAATATCTTTTGAAAAATTGATATATACATCCTGTTTCGAAAATATTGCATTTTCTGCAGAAATAACATTTTGAAGGGTAAGAGAAGGATTTATTATTTGAAGATGTAATTCTCCAGAATTATTTTCGGATACCTTTTTGGGAGAAATATTAACTTTTTCAGTAGGTTTAGTAGCCTTTTTCGGCTCAACGGTATTGTTATGTAAAGTTGGAAGTGAAGTTTTTAAACTTGTTCGTTCTATTTTCTGAAGTCTGGAACGTAACTTTTGATTTTCGTGAATCAATTGATTTTGGTCTTCTAAACTTCGTTGTGTATAATAAGTTATTCTTTTGTAGTAGTGAAGTAATTCTTTGTATTTTAATATAATAATAGCGAAAGATAATACAATCATAAATAAAATCAACAAACTGTAAAACTCAAAACCTGAATTAGCTTTTTGATTTCTGTTGGTTATTTCATTCAGTTTAGAAGTGAATATATTCATGGTAATTGCAGAATCAGGAATAATGCTATTGTTATTACCTGATGAAAAGCTAATTAATTCTTCCGATTGGGCAAGTTGTTTTTTGAATCGCTGAAATTCGCTATCTCCCGGATTTAAATATGTTAATAATCGTTTAAGAATTGAGATTGTTTGCAGTGTATTCCCTTCAATTCTTGATAAATTCAAAGCTTTTTTAAGTGATTGATCTCTATCGGAAGAATTATCTGTGGAAATATATATATCTGTTAAAATGATGTATGCTTCAATTTTTAAGGATGTTTCAACGTTATTATTGCTGATTAATTTGTTTGCTGAAACTAAAGCAAAATCAAGTTGATTTTCTGAAAGCTGAATTTTGGATTGTAAAAGTAAAAATCGATTACGTAATTCGGGACTTTGAGCATTGTTAGCAAATTGGCTCAATTCTGAGTAGATTACTTTTGCTTCATTCGCTTTGTTTGATTGAGTATAATATGATGCAATTTCTAATTTCGAAAGGATTGCTTCCGGCATTAAAAATACATTTTTTTTGTAGTAAGAAGCTGAGTTAGAGTAGTAATGAATTGATTTTGGGTAATCACCAGCTTTTTTATAGTAATCACCAAGGCTTTTAGATGTTTTGCAGATTATAGTTCTATCGTTATTTTGAATAGCAATTGAAAGTTTCTGATTTAATGCATTCAGTTCGAGTACGCGATTATTAGAAAATTGAGCATCCTGAATTATGCGATCGAGAATATTGTATTGCAAAACCTGATTTGACGAAGCTATAACATCTTCTAAAATCAGATTATTAAAATAAAGAGATGATGCTATGTCATTAGATGAGAAATATTTTGCTGCCGAATCAAGAATTTCTAGTTTTTCATTCAGAGAAATACGCTTTAAATAGATGTCTAATGTTTGCTTAAACGAGTTTTGTGAAATAGCATTAAAGCTGAACAAAATTGCCAGCGCAAAAAAAGATATGTATTTAACTTTATGTGTTACAATGTTTTTCATTATAACTTATAAAAACTGTTTTTGGTGAAAAGAAAATGGATAACTTTGTTTTCCATTTTCGCATTTGAAGCACAAATATAGTATAAAATTTTATTCAAATTAAAAAAAACGAATCATGAATGAAGAAATTAAAGGACTGAGTCCTGCTTTGGTATGGAAATATTTTGGAGAGGTTCTGGAAATACCGAGGCCTTCTAAAAAAGAAGAAAAAATTAAAGAATATCTGAAACAGTTTGGTGCAAGAATGAATCTTGAAACTATTGAGGATGAAATAGGAAATATTATAATTAAGAAGGGAGCAGCACCTGGGAACGAAGGGAAGAAAACTGTGATTTTACAAAGTCATATTGATATGGTTTGTGAGAAAAACAATGATACTGAACATGATTTTGAAAAGGATCCTATAGCTACTTTTATTAAAGATGGATGGGTATATGCCAAAGGAACTACCCTTGGAGCAGATAATGGTATTGGAATTGCTGCACAGTTAGCCATTCTTGCTGATAATTCAATTCAGCATGGACCTATCGAATGTTTATTTACAATTGATGAAGAAACTGGGTTAACAGGTGCTTTTGGTTTAAGTAAAGATGTATTGAAAGGTACAATTCTCTTAAATCTAGATTCAGAAGATGAAGGACAAATTTTCATCGGATGTGCAGGAGGGAAAGATACTTTGGCTTATTTTGATGTTGAAGAAGAAGCTACTGAAAATGCATTGATTTCATACAATATTAAAGTTAAAGGATTAAAAGGAGGGCATTCGGGAGATGATATTAATAAGCTTCTTGCAAATGCTAATAAGCTTCTTGTAAGGATAGTATGGCAGGCAATGATGAATTTCAATGCAAAAGTCTCGGAAATCAGTGGTGGGAACCTGAGGAATGCAATAGCTCGTGAAGCAACGGCTGTCATTCTTGTAAACAAGCAAGATCAAGTTAAAGTTGAAGAGTTGATATCAACGCTTACTTACTCCTTTCAACGTGAATATGCAGTTTCTGAACCCGATCTTGATGTTGTTTTTGAAAAGGTGCCAACTTCTCCAGTTTGCTTTACAACTTGTTTTGCACAACGATTAATACGTTCATTATATGCTTGTCCTCACGGAGTTATAGCAATGTCACAATCTATTCCTGGATTTGTTGAAACATCAACAAATCTTGCATCAATAAAAAGAAAAGGAGAAAAAATAGTAATTAGCACAAGTCAGCGTAGCTCGATAGAATCATCAAAAGATGATATTGCAAATATGGTTCGTGCTGTGTTTGAGCTTGCCAAAACAACTGTTGAACACTCAGATGGTTATCCTGGTTGGACGCCTAATCCAAGTTCGGAAATTTTAAAAATCTCAACAACTGCCTATAAAGACCTATTCAAAACAGAACCTGAAGTATTAGCTATTCACGCTGGGCTTGAATGTGGTGTAATTGGAGAAAAATATCCGGATTTAGATATGATTTCATTTGGTCCTACCATAAAAGGAGCACATTCCCCAGCGGAAAGAATGGAGATTACTACTGTACAGAAATTTTGGGATTTGACATTGGAAATACTCAAACGAGTATAGTATAAATGTAAATGTCATTAAAACAAGTATATAGCCAAATATTTATAATAGAATATTTGGCTATATTATTTAGATATATTTATTATTTAGAAAAGTAATAGATACGTTCACTCATTTATCCCTGACGTTCATCAGCCAAAACCATACGCTTACTAATTGGTTGCCCACATCTCATTTTTTGATTATACTTTTGTTTCATGATAAGCAATGAGGCAGTTGTTATGATGAAATAAGAAAAATGAGTCCAATGCAAAAAGCAGACAATGTTAATTGAGTAAAGGATTAATTTTTATTTGTAGCATTAACTGATTCACTCTATTGATATTCTCTTAAATAAAGATTTAGAGAATATAATATAAACACACACACAATTGATTTTGTGTACTACTCTTAATATCAAATAAATGAATGAGTTTTACACAAATTATTTTACATACACAAAGAAAATTGGAGCAACATTCTTTAAAGTTTTTGTATTGTTAATAATTCATTAGTCCCTTTTAAACTTTCCTTTTCCCCTTTAAAAAGCTCCAATAGCTCCCTCCCTTAGGGAGCTTTTTTTTGACCGTATATAGACTTCTATTTTCTCATTTTTGTAAATTTTTATAATCTCATATTTCATATTTCATTTTTTGAATGATTAGATTGTTCCTAAAATGTTATTTTTTGTATGTTTTTGCAAATATGTCAATTACATATGTAATAATAATAATAATTCATTGCTTTATATAAGTTACACATAACCAAGTTGATATGCAGTTATGATTGATGGATATTAATTGTAGAAAGTTCAAAATACGAATTTATTAATCATCTTTATTAACGTTCACTCATTTATCCCTGACGTTCATCCGTCAAAACCGTACGTTTGATAATTGGTGAACATTTGCTAATTTTTTGATTATACTTTTGCATCAGAAACCAAATAGATGTTATGGAATCATACGTACAGCAAAACGAACATACAAGAAAAATTTTTCTGGTGAATACTTTGGCGGCAACATTATATCAATGTCCGTTTCAAAAGAGAATCTCTGGTTGTGAATTTTGCAAAGCGGTAAAAAAAAATCATCTCACTATAAATGATTATTATAATTACATGAATAGTATTTCATTTGAAAAATTGGAAGGTTTATATGTTCAGCACATAGAATGTATGAAAAAACGTTCAAATAAGAAAACATGGCTTATTTATAGAACACTCGATACGTTTTTTTCTAGATTACCTTGGAGTATCAATTTTTAATGTTTAGTTTTTAAGTAGTATTAGTCCCTTTTTTAGTTTTTTACTTAGGTAATAATTTTCTTTTTCCAATTCTTTTAGATGCTCCATAAGCTCCCCAAAGTGGGAGCTTTTTTTATTATAGTTACCTGAAATATGATTATTTAGAGCCCAATATTAAAACCTGCTCGTATAATTGGATTTGTATATATTGAGGTAGGTTTATCATTCAAATTCCACAATACCATTATTGAGAACGTCGAATATTCGCCAAGCTGTTGCTCATAGCCTCCGCCGACAAGAATATTTGTAGAACTAATTCTTTCAGAACCGTAAGGAAAGTTATATCCAATGGATTTGTAGTTAAGAATCTCATATTCAGCATGCCCAAAAAGAAAATCAATAGGATAATAACGACCAAATACTCGGCCTCCATAAACATCTGTTTTGTAACTGGGTGAGTATCTGTCATCTTTATAATACATATAAGTTGCTCCAACACCTCCCGCTAATTGATCCGTAAACCAATAACCTACAAGAGGCGAGATATCTACAAATGTTATAGTGCCAAACTGCAATCCAAGATTTCCTCCTGTAAATATTCTGCTTCTTGAAATTGATTGTGCATTTGCTTTTATATTGCCGAACATCATTATTCCCAGAATAGGAATAATGATAAATTGACTAATTTTTACTTTCATGTGTATGTATGTTATTAAAGAGCAATTTAGACTTGTTGAGTAACATTTTCTTGCAAATATATGTATTATTGATTGATCAAGTAATTGGTGAAATTAAAAAAATATCCACTTAAAACGTGTGAATTCAGATAGATATATAAACTAATAGAATAGGGTATTAAGAAAGTCATTTATGTAGGGGGGGTATATATTTTACAACCGTTTTAATGTGGGCTCTAGAGAAGCGGGCGTAAGCAGAGGGGATGAAAGAATAAGCCAAATACATTATTTGAAACGTACCATACAATAGTCGGTATAGAGAATAAGAAGCGGGTTAAAAAAGGGAGTATATAACCGATAATATATAGGCTAGTCATTACAGGGGTAAAAAAAAGCGAAGAAAGAGGGCAAATAAATTTGGTAGTAAAGAAAAAAGGAGTACTTTTGCACTCCCGAAACGAAAGAAAGAGGATCGGGGAAAGGAAGTGTACGAAAAGGATGGAGAAACCGGGTTTAGGAGAGGGAATTAGAAGGGGAGAAAAAAAGTAGAAAATAAATTTGGTGGATACGAAAAAAGGAGTACCTTTGCAGCCCTGAAACTCTGAGAGGAGTACAAGGGGAAGAAATAGAGTAAAATACTGAGAGCCATTAAGTTAATGAGGAGTTAACGAAGAAAAAAACTTCAAAAAAGATTTGGTGGTAAATAAAAAAAGCAGTAATTTTGCAGCCACGAACCAAGGGATTCCTTGGGGAGTGAAAAGAAGAAGATGATAAGTGAGGAGAGGGAAGTGGAAAATAGTCCATGGAAGAGGATTCACGATTCAGATAAAAAGAAGCGAAAGTTCTTTGAAGAGATGAGTAAACCGAGCAGTGATAGTAAGAATGGCTGTTATTTGAGAAGATAGCAGTTAGGAAAAGAATATCTTGAGAGAAAAACATTAAGGAACAAAAACTTACAAAGAAGAGTTTGATCCTGGCTCAGGATGAACGCTAGCGGCAGGCTTAATACATGCAAGTTGCACGGGATTTCGGGTAGTAATATCTGGATGAGAGTGGCGCACGGGTGCGTAACGCGTATGCAACCTACCCTTTACAGGAGGATAGCTTTCGGAAACGGAAATTAATACTCCATACAATCTGGCTGACACCTGTCAGGCAGATAAAAGTTACGGCGGTAAAGGATGGGCATGCGTGACATTAGCTAGTTGGTAAGGTAACGGCTTACCAAGGCGACGATGTCTAGGGGTTCTGAGAGGATGATCCCCCACACTGGTACTGAGACACGGACCAGACTCCTACGGGAGGCAGCAGTAAGGAATATTGGTCAATGGGCGAGAGCCTGAACCAGCCATGCCGCGTGCAGGAAGAAGGCCTTATGGGTTGTAAACTGCTTTTGTCAGGGAATAAATCTATGTACGAGTACGTAGTTGAAGGTACCTGGTGAATAAGCATCGGCTAACTCCGTGCCAGCAGCCGCGGTAATACGGAGGATGCAAGCGTTATCCGGATTCATTGGGTTTAAAGGGTGCGCAGGCGGATATATAAGTCAGTGGTGAAATGCAACAGCTTAACTGTTGAGCTGCCATTGATACTGTAGGTCTAGAGTGTAATTGGGGTAAGCGGAATATGTCATGTAGCGGTGAAATGCTTAGATATGACATAGAACACCGATCGCGAAGGCAGCTTACCAAGCTACAACTGACGCTCATGCACGAAAGCGTGGGGATCAAACAGGATTAGATACCCTGGTAGTCCACGCTGTAAACGATGATTACTAGCTGTTGGCGATATACAGTCAGTGGCGTAGCGAAAGCGTTAAGTAATCCACCTGGGGAGTACGTTCGCAAGTATGAAACTCAAAGGAATTGACGGGGGCCCGCACAAGCGGAGGAGCATGTGGTTTAATTCGATGGTACGCGAGGAACCTTACCTAGACTTGAACGCATTAGGAATAGATTAGAAATAGTTTAGCCAGCAATGGCCTATTGCGAGGTGCTGCATGGTTGTCGTCAGCTCGTGCCGTGAGGTGTTAGGTTAAGTCCTGCAACGAGCGCAACCCCTACTTTTAGTTGCCATCAGGTAAAGCTGGGCACTCTAGAGGAACTGCCTACGCAAGTAGAGAGGAAGGTGGGGATGACGTCAAATCAGCACGGCCCTTACGTCTAGGGCTACACACGTGCTACAATGGCCGGTACAGAGGGCAGCTACTGGGTGACCAGATGCGAATCTCGAAAGCCGGTCTCAGTTCGGATCGGAGTCTGCAACCCGACTCCGTGAAGTTGGATTCGCTAGTAATCGCGTATCAGCCATGACGCGGTGAATACGTTCCCGGGCCTTGTACACACCGCCCGTCAAGCCATGGGAGCTGGGGGGACCTGAAGTCCGTAACCGAGAGGAGCGGCCTAGGGTAAAATCAGTGACTGGGGCTAAGTCGTAACAAGGTAGCCGTACCGGAAGGTGTGGCTGGAATACCTCCTTTCTGGAGAGATATGATTAAGGGTTAGGAATAATCCGGAGAAGTTTTTACTATCACGAGGTTTACTATATAAAAAGAGAATAGAAAAGAGAAGATGAGCAAAAGAACTCATCGTAGGAGCGAGAGAGATCGAGGCTGACTATAGGCTCGAGATACAGGCGAAATTACAGTCCCGTAGCTCAGTTGGTTAGAGCACTACACTGATAATGTAGGGGTCAGCAGTTCAAATCTGCTCGGGACTACGAAGGGGGGGATTAGCTCAGCTGGCTAGAGCACCTGCCTTGCACGCAGGGGGTCAACGGTTCGAATCCGTTATTCTCCACAGGATTACCGAGATAGGTAATAGAAAGTACATTGACATATTGGGAAGAGAAATACTACGAGCAAGCCGCAAGGCAAGCAATAAATAGTTGAAAGATAGACACGAAAGTGACTAAGGGCGCACGGGGGATGCCTGTGGCTCTCAGAGGCGAAGAAGGACGTGACAAGCTGCGAAAAGCTACGGGGAGGTGCAAATGACCCTTGATCCGTAGATGTCCGAATGGGGCAACCCAATACAGTGAAGCTGTATTATCCGTTAAGGCGGAGGCGAACGTGGGGAACTGAAACATCTAAGTACCCATAGGAGAAGAAAACAAAAAGTGATTCCCTAAGTAGTGGCGAGCGAACGGGGAGAAGCCCAAACCAACAGTGTTACGGCATTGTTGGGGTTGTAGGACTGACATAATGCATTATTAATTCATAGTGGAACTAACTGGAAAGTTAGGACAGAGAGGGTGAAATTCCCGTACACAAAATGAAGCGATAGCAGGTCAGTATCCTGAGTAGCGCGGGACCGGAGAAATCCTGTGTGAAACTGCCAGCACCATCTGGTAAGGCTAAATACTCCTGAGAGACCGATAGTGAACCAGTACCGTGAGGGAAAGGTGAAAAGTACCCCGAATAGGGGAGTGAAATAGAACCTGAAACCGTGCGCTTACAAGCGGTCGGAGTCCTGATAAATCGGGATGACGGCGTGCCTTTTGCATAATGAGCCTACGAGTTGCTCCTCACTAGCGAGGTTAAGTGTTTAAAAGCACGCAGCCGAAGCGAAAGCGAGTCTGAATAGGGCGCTTTAGTTAGTGGGGGCAGACGCGAAACTTTGTGATCTACCCATGACCAGGTTGAAGTTTTGGTAACACAAAATGGAGGACCGAACCAGTTGACGTTGAAAAGTCTTTGGATGAGTTGTGGGTAGGGGTGAAAGGCTAATCAAACTGAGAGATAGCTCGTACTCCCCGAAATGCCTTTAGGGGCAGCCTGGAGGTTGAGTGTTATAGAGGTAGAGCTACTGATTGGATGCGGGGGTTTCACCGCCTACCAAATCCTGACAAACTCCGAATGCTATAACATATACTCTGGAGTGAGGCTATGGGTGCTAAGGTCCGTGGCCGAGAGGAGAAGAATCCAGACTAACAGCTAAGGTCCCCAAATGTATATTAAGTTGGATAAACGAGGTGTGATTACACAGACAGCTAGGATGTTGGCTTGGAAGCAGCCATACATTTAAAGAGTGCGTAACAGCTCACTAGTCGAGTGATCATGCGTGGATAATAATCGGGCATAAAATATACTACCGAAGCTTTAGATTGATCCCGAGTGATTGGGATCACTGGTAGGGGAGCATTCCAGTCGGCGTAGAAGGTTTGATGTAAGTCATGCTGGAGCGGCTGGAAAAGCAAATGTAGGCATAAGTAACGATAATGCAGGTGAGAAACCTGCACACCGGAAGACTAAGGATTCCTGATCAACGATAATCGGATCAGGGTAAGTCGGGACCTAAGGAGCAGCCGAAGGGCGAAATCTGATGGACAACTGGTTAATATTCCAGTACTTGCTATATTTTCGAAGGAGGGACGGAGAAGTGACACGGTTGCGTACTGACGGAATAGTACGTTAAAGGGTGTAGATAAATCTGGCGGAGGCAAATCCCTGTTGGATGTCGAACCTGATAGTACCTTGAGTCTTCGGACAAGGGGATAATACCGGTAAACAAGCTTCCAAGAAAAGCTTCTAAGGTAAGGATATAGCAACCCGTACCGTAAACCGACACAGGTAGTCGAGGAGAGTATCCAAAGGTGCTCGAGTGATTCATGGCTAAGGAACTAGGCAAATTAGACCTGTAACTTCGGGAAAAAGGTCTCCCATCGAGAGGTGGGACGCAGAGAAATGGCCCAGGCGACTGTTTAACAAAAACACAGGGCTTTGCAAAATCGAAAGATGAAGTATAAGGCCTGACACCTGCCCGGTGCTGGAAGGTTAAGAGGAGATGTTAGTGTTAAAGCGAAGCATTGAATTGAAGCCCCAGTAAACGGCGGCCGTAACTATAACGGTCCTAAGGTAGCGAAATTCCTTGTCGGGTAAGTTCCGACCTGCACGAATGGTGTAACGATCTGGGCACTGTCTCGGCCATGAGCTCGGTGAAATTGAAGTAACGGTGAAGATGCCGTTTACCCGCAACGGGACGGAAAGACCCCGTGAACCTTCACTACAACTTAACATTGAGTTTGGATAAACGATGTGTAGGATAGGTGGGAGACAGCGAAGCGGTGCCGCTAGGTATCGTGGAGTCAACGTTGAAATACCACCCTTTGTTTATTTGAATTCTAATTCCTCAGAAGAGGGAGACAGTGTTTGGTGGGTAGTTTGACTGGGGTGGTCGCCTCCAAAAGCGTAACGGAGGCTTTCAAAGGTACCCTCAGCACGCTTGGTAACCGTGCGCAGAGTGCAATAGCATAAGGGTGCTTGACTGTGAGACCAACAAGTCGAGCAGGTGGGAAACCAGGATATAGTGATCCGGTGGTTCCGTATGGAAGGGCCATCGCTCAAAGGATAAAAGGTACTCCGGGGATAACAGGCTGATCACTCCCAAGAGCTCACATCGACGGAGTGGTTTGGCACCTCGATGTCGGCCCGTCACATCCTGGGGCTGGAGAAGGTCCCAAGGGTTCGGCTGTTCGCCGATTAAAGTGGCACGCGAGCTGGGTTCAGAACGTCGCGAGACAGTTCGGTCCCTATCTGTTGTGGGCGTTAGAAGTTTGAGAGGAGCTGACTCTAGTACGAGAGGACCGAGTCGGACGCACCTCTGGTGTACCAGTTGTGGCGCCAGCTGCATCGCTGGGTAGCTATGTGCGGATGAGATAAGTGCTGAAAGCATCTAAGTACGAAACTCGCCTCAAGATGAGACTTCTTTTAAGGGTCGTAGCAGACTACTACGTTGATAGGTTGCAGGTGTAAAGGTGGTAACATCAAAGCCGAGCAATACTAATAACCCGTAAACTTTGTGTTGAAAAACAATTTAGGTAGTATTTTTCTTCTGCGATATGTTAAGATATTAAAAGTCTTAGGGCGATTATAGCGGTTAGGTCCACCTCTTCCCATTCCGAACAGAGAAGTTAAGCCAACCAGCGCCGATGGTACTGCACTTGTTGTGGGAGAGTAGGTCGTCGCCATTTTTCTAACAGAATCTTAAGGGTTAGCTTTTTAGCTAACCCTTTTCTGTTTTATATACCGATGCAATCAGTAGGGAGGTTGATAACTGAATTTTATCATTGATTGTGTCTGAATTGTTTGTATTAATCTCTTGTTCTTAAAATATAGTTTCCTGATTTTAATGAAAAAATATAGGCAGATGAACAGTTGCAAATCTACGTTCATACATCAATTTGAGATGCGTTAAGTCTAAGAGTTGTTTAAAGCTTAATTTGAGAGCGGATCTTTAGGAAAGTTTGTCCAATATCTATAAACACCACCCATCAGTTCTAAAGTTTTATTCCATGCTTGGGATGGTTCAAAACTTAAAATATCACTGATATGTGTGCGTGAAACAAGCCATGAATTGAGTTTTAACTCATCATCCAATTGATTAGGAGCCCAGCCGGAGTATCCAAGAAAGAAACGGATATTTCCGTCGTGTAATTGACCTTGTTCTATAAGCTCTTTTACAGAAGCTAAATCTCCTCCCCAATAAATACCTTCCGTAATATGGACACTATTATTTATTTTTTTGCCGATCTTGTGTATATAATATAAATTATCTGTTCTGACAGGACCTCCTAAATAGAGATGAAAATTATTTTTAGGAATATCTTTGAATACGTCACTTAATTTAACTCCAATTTCTTTATTTAGTACAATCCCAATAGTTCCGTCTTCAGTATGATCCAAAATAGCTACAATTGAACGCTTAAAATAATAATCGCTCAGAAAAGGTTCTGAGATAAGAAGCCTTCCCTGAACAGGTTTGATGTTGTTCGATTGTATTTGTATGATCTTATTTATATTGGTCATTGTTATTTCCTCCGTTAATAAGCGTAAATTCATTAATTTTGAATGCTTAAAAGGCTTAACTGCTCTAAAAATACAAATTTTATACCATTCGTTTCATGGCTAAGGCTAATAACCACGATTTATTTCTTAAACTCAGAGCTCAATATCCTGTTTTCTATTATAATAGATTTGATTATAGTATAGATAATCAGGAGATTAATATAGTGTATGATTTTAGAATTTCAGATAGTATTTTTTTTAAACCTAAAATTTCAATTCCAATTTCTTTATTAATAAAACCAGACAGATTGTCTGTTCAACAATGGGATCTTCTGGTCTTTCATTTGGGAATGATCGAATTGATAAGTTATTGGAAATCTGTTTGTTCACCTGTTATTAAAGTAAACGCATTTTCATTGACAAATAAAGCCATAGAATGGTGGAAAAAATTGTATTTTAATGGATTAGGAGAGTTTTTTTATCTGAATTCTATTGAGACAACACGAAATGAGTTTGTAAAAATAGAATGCGAATCACAGCGCAAAGTTGAAAAGATTGATTTTCAATTGGAAGATAAAGTAATCGTTCCGATTGGTGGAGGTAAGGATTCAGTTGTAACGCTGGAGTTATTAAAATATAATGAAAAAGAGATACTGCCATTAATTATTAATCCTAGAGGCGCAACATTGAATACATTGAGTCGTTCGGGTTTGGGACGAGATTTCTATTTTAGGATAAACCGTTCTATCGATTCTAAATTGCTTGAATTGAATGCAACAGGTTATTTAAATGGTCATACTCCGTTTTCTGCCATGTTGGCATTCTATACACTTTTGGCATCTGCATTAACTGGTTACAAAAATATTGCTCTTTCAAATGAATCAAGTGCGAATGAATCGACCGTTGAGGGTGAAGAGATCAATCATCAGTATTCAAAATCAATTGAATTTGAACGTGATTTCAGAGAGTATGTTTCTGAAAATATTTCGAGTGATTTTAATTATTTCAGTTTTTTACGACCTCTGTCAGAACTTCAGATTGCAAAGCTTTTTTCGGAGTTTAAATATTATTTTGATGTATTCAGAAGTTGTAATGCAGGAAGTAAAGAGGATATTTGGTGTGGTATATGTCCAAAATGTATGTTTGCCAATATAATCTTAGCTCCCTTTTTAACACAGAAAGAACGAATTGCAATTTTTCAAAAAGAATTGTTCGAAGACGAAACATTGAAAACTTATTTTGAAGAACTTATTGGACTGACTTCTGTAAAACCTTTCGAATGTGTTGGAACTGTAAGCGAAGTGAATGTTGCATTATGTCTAACAATTCAAAAGTATAAGGATTTGGGAATTAAACTTCCCAAGCTTCTGGCGTATTATAAAACTTTGGATGTATATGTAATGTACTCTGCTCAGAATTTTAAAGAAATGCTTCATCATTATGAAACTCCAAACTTTCTGAACGCAGAATTTGAGACTATTTTAAAATCAAAACTCAAACAGATTTAATAAAGTATCATGATGCACGAATGCTTTCGTCCGTTGTTTGAAAACGAAACAATTGCAATTGTTGGCTTTGGTCGTGAAGGGAAAGCAACTTACAAGCTTTTTCGGAAACTTTTTCCAGAACGTAAAATAACGATTGTTGACCAAAATGAAGCAGTAGAATCTGTTTCAGAAATTCAGGAAGATAATAATATCGATTTTATTACGGGAAACACAATTTTAGAGAAATTAGATGGTTTTTCAATGATTATAAAAACACCAGGTATTTCATTGAAAAATAGTGAGTTAATGTATGATCGTCGAATTTGCTCCCAAACAGATTTATTTCTTTCTGTATTTAAAAAACAGGTAATAGGAGTTACTGGTACAAAAGGGAAAAGCACAACATCGTCTCTTATTTGTTATATTCTTAAGGAGAATGGAAAGAACGTAATTTTAGCAGGAAACATCGGAATTTCACCTTTTGAATTGATTAATTCAATGGATGATTCAACTATTGTTGTTTATGAATTATCATCTCATCAACTTGAATTCGTGCATCATTCACCGCATATTTCTATTTTACTGAATTATTTTCAGGAGCATTTAGATCACTATAGTTCTTATTACGATTATAAAAAAGCAAAATACAATATTGCAAAATATCAGACAGAGGAAGATTATTTTATTTTCAATGCAGAAAATATTGAGTTGATTCCTTTTTTTGAAGTTAACAAGCCGGTGAGTAAACTATACCCTTTTTTTCAATCAGAGGAAACATCTCTAAAAGAGAAGGTTGTTTTTGGGAAACTTGATGTTAATGTTGATTCGCAGCTTTGGAAGTTAGTTAAAGATGAAGTGAAGACAGCTTTGCCAGGTAATCATAATCGATTGAATATCATGGCTGCTATGCAAGCGTGTAAACTTGCAGGAGTAGAATATTGCAATCAGTTGGATGCGATAGCAAGTTTTAATCCCCTTGAGCATCGTATAGAATATTTTGGAACATTCCGATCACGGAAGTTTTATAATGATTCAATTTCCACAATCCCTGAAGCAGCAATTGCAGCAGTAAATGCATTGTCGGAAAGTATAGGAAGTGTTGATACACTTATTTTAGGGGGGTATGATAGAGGGATAGATTATTCAATTTTAGTAGATTTTGTACGTGGTTCTGCATTAAAGAATATCATATTTATAGGTAAGGCAGGAGCCCGAATGCGCAGTTTAATTGAACCGAATATTGATGCAAATAAGATTCAGTTAGTTTCACCTGAAAACTATAAGGAAATTGTTAAAATAGCTTTTGAAGTGACACCTGAAAAAGGAGTAGTATTACTTTCGCCAGCAGCATCGAGTTATGATATGTTTGAAAATTTTGAAGAGCGCGGCCGTTATTTCAAACAACTTGTTAAAGATTGTTGCGAATCAATTTTTTAGCCAAAAAAGCTTTTTCTATATCAGATGATGCTTTCACAACTTTTTTTATCCATTCCAGTTTGATATCAAGAACCTCTTCTTCTGATAATTGCCAGTTAGTAGGAGTCTTCCTGAGCTTTTCAGAAAGATGAAATAAAGTGATAGCTGCAGAAACGGAAATATTATAACTTTCTGTAAATCCATACATTGGAATACGAACCCATCCATCGGCCTGATTGATAGCTTTTTCTGAAAGGCCTTTCAGTTCAGTCCCAAAAACCAATGCTGTTTTCTGATCGATGGGTAAATCCTCAATCAATAAGTCATGGTTATGAGGTGTCGTTGCTATAATTTTATATCCATTAGCGCGTAATTTGTTGTAAACAAAAGGAATATTGTTCTCGTCTCTTCTGTAATGGATCGTATTGACCCATTTACTTGAACCCATTGAAATTTCAGGAATAGCCTGAAATTTATTCTCTTTTTCGATAATATGAATATCATGAATGCCCAAACAATCACAGGATCGAAGTACTGCGCTGGCGTTTTGAGGTTGAAAAATATCTTCGAGAACAATTGTAATATGGCGAGTTCTGTATTGTATATTTTTTTCAATCAGGTCGCATTTGTTTGGAGTTGCAAAGGAACATAAGTATGTATAGAGTTCCTGTTTAAGTTCAAAATTCATAACGGGGGATTTGAAAAAGCAAAAATAAAAAAAGCCTCACATTTTAGTACGAGGCTTTTCTTAAAAATCGATAGTTAATTACTTAACTTTTCCGGCCAAATCAGCACCTGCTTTAAATTTAACGATTTTTTTAGCAGGGATTTTAATTTCAGAACCATCTTTTGGATTACGTCCAATACGTTCTTCTTTAAAAACAGTTGAAAAAGTGCCAAATCCAACGAGAGCGATTTTGTCATCTTTTGTTAAGGCTTCGCCAACTACATTCATGAAAGCATCGAGAGCTTTTCTGGCATCAGCTTTGGTCATCTGAGCTTCAGCGGCCAAGGCATCGATTAATTCAGCTTTGTTCATTGTTAAAAAGGTTTAGGTTAGGGTTAAATTTTTTGCATATATGTGAATAGAATTGCAAATATAATCTTTGGCTGCTCAAAACCAAGCTTTCGGGCAAAAAAGTATTGGTTTTGTTGATAAATCAGGGCATTTGTTGATAACTTTGCTTTTGAGATTTTGTTTTTCTGTTTTAAAGGATGCTAAACCTTGATTTTCCAATTAAGCTCAAAGCGAAATCCTTTTAGAAACTCCTCGATTTTCAGTCTTTTTTTTCCACTTAAATGAAGATCTTTTATACTGATGAGCCCATCTTCAGTTTTAATCATAAAGTATGATTTTCTGTCCGAAATAATTGTCCCGTAAGCACATGTCTCATGTGAATGAATAATCTCGGTTTCGTAAATTTTCAACGACAAAACTTCATTATTTTCATTTGTAAGTTCTGTATATGCGCATGGGTAAGGAGAGAGCCCTCTGATTTTATTAAAAATAACATTTGCAGATTGATTCCAGTCGATTAAGCAATCTTGTTTGAAAATTTTAGGAGCAGGGTTGAGTTTCGTGCCATTTGATATAAGAAATTGAGGTATTGGTTTTAAATTACCAGATGAGATTCCATCTAATGTTTTTAAAACAAGTTGTGCTCCTGAAGCCATTAGTTTATCATGAAGAGATCCAGCGTTTTCAGAAGGCAAAATATTGATTTCTTCACGAAGGAGAATATCGCCAGTATCAATATCATCGTTGATGAAAAAAGTGGTAACTCCAGTTTTTTGTTCTCCATTAATGATTACATGATTTATCGGAGCTGCACCACGATAATCCGGCAGGAGCGAGGCATGTAAATTAAAAGTTCCTCTTTGTGGAAGAGCCCAGACCTCTTTTGGAAGCATACGAAATGCAACTACAATAAAACAGTCGGCATTTAATTGCCTGAGCGATTGAATGAATTCCGGATTTTTCAGTTTTTCCGGTTGAAGAATCTTGAGGTTTTGTGATACAGCATATTGTTTTATGGATGATTCAGTAAGCTTAAGCCCTCTGCCTGATGGTTTGTCAGGGGTGGTTACCACTGCTTTTATTTCGTAGTTTGCCTCATGAATAGTTTTAAGAATCTCCGTTGCAAAGTCAGGAGTTCCCATAAAAACAACCGATAGTTTACACATGATTTAAGATTATTGATTTTCAAGAGTATCTTGAAGATGGATCATTTTAATTGCTGCAACGGCAGCTTCAATGCCTTTGTTCCCATGTTTCCCTCCGGCACGATCAATAGCTTGTTGCTGTGTATTTGTTGTTAATACTCCAAAAATTATCGGAACTGAAAATTCTGTATTCAGTTCCATTAGCTTTTGAGAAACTGCCTGACATATAAAATCGAAATGGCGGGTTTCTCCTTGAATAACGCACCCAATGCAAATAACTGCATTTACGTCGCTATTCTCAAGTAATAATTGTGCTCCTAATGGAAGTTCAAAACTTCCGGGTACATGGTGTATGAGAATGTTGCTACGTTCAAATCCTTGTTTTTGTAAGGTGTCAATAGCAGCATCTGCCATAGATCCAGTTATTTCGTAATTCCATTCGGAAATAATTATTCCTATGGATTTGCCACTCAGTATGGGGATTTTATTAAAATCGTAGTCTGATAAATTTTTAAGTGCTGTTGCCATATATAGTTGAATTTAAATGAAAAAGCAGTTGCAACGATAAACGGTACAACTGCTTTTCTATTGATAGATAAATTTTTACTTATTTAACATTGCTTTTGCACGAGCAATATATTTGTCAACTTCACGGGCTTCTTGTGATTTTATGTACTCTTTTTTAATTCTTTCATACATTTTTAAAGCGTTTTCCCAGTCGTTGTTATCTTCATAGACAAATCCGGCTTTCATTAGAAATTGCGGAGTAGTGAAAAGGTTAGCTCTTGCATCTGCAGCTTTAAGATATTGACTCAGCGCTTCCTCTTTTTTACCTAATTCGAGATAAGCATCACCAATATTTCCGATAGCAAGTGCAGCAATGATTTCGTCATCACTATCATATTCATTAAGTTCTGAAATGGCATTTTCGAACTGTCCTTTTTTCAGGTAGCAAGTGCCTAGATAAAAATGGGAGAGATTTGCAGCTTTTGTCCATTTATAGTTGTCAATAATTTCTATAAACCCAGCATGTTCTCCATCTCCATTCATCGCTTTGTCCAATGAGTCAAGTTCGAAATATTTTTCTGCCCAGAACATTTCTGCACCGGCTCGTTCATTACGGGGTTGTAGGTAGAATTTGCTGGTACCCATAATTATTGCAATAATAACTAATATGATACCTACACCATACAACATGTGTTTCTGATACTTTTCAATGAACTGTTCTGTTCTGCTAAGAGCTTCTTCTACAGCGATAATTTTATCCTCAAGCTTGTCTTCTTTGTGATTAGTCATACCGGGTAATGTTATTTTATGAACGTGCAAAGATAAATTTTTTTCATCAATCCCCAAATGTGTTTTTTTTTTATTGTAACAGCTTTTTAACAACATGAGTTTATTGATGAATGGAACTTCCGAATCGTATATAAATTGTCTTAAAATGGAATTAATTTACTGAAATTAGTCCCTTATTTGGACTTTTATTGAGGTTCGTGATGATTGTTGACTTTTTAGAAAATCTGTATTTGTAATATAAGTGTCATTGAATCAGTATTTTATGTATTTATTTTTGTTGGGTGGTAATCGAATCTGTAAAATGGAATGATTATTGAGCTTAGTGTGTCGTGGTAAGATGAGAAAATCATTAAATTTGCAATACTATGAAAATGAATATTCTTTATCTGTTTGTTTTTGCAGGGATTTTGTTCGCATCATGTCAGAAAGAAGATGTTACAGATCCGCAAAACCCGAATCTTCCTAAAAATATGAATGAACTTAAAGCCAGCGATGACTTTTCGTGGAAGACTTCGAAAGATGTAACTCTTACTATTACTGGTTCACATAAAATGACAGTATCGGTAAAAACTAAAAAAGGAGAAACCTTATTTATGGGTTTGTCCGTTCCTGGAACAGAATTAAAGACTAAGGTTAGTATTCCTACAACTGAAAAAGAATTAGTAGTGAATTATGGTCCTTTTTCAAACACCTACACCATTAGCAGTGACTATAAAGTGAATTGTGTATTTGATTTAAACAAATTTTAAGGAGGCTCATTCATGAAGATGTCTAAAAATATTCTTGTCGGAGTTTTGTTTTTAGTGGGAGTACATACTGCAAATGCACAGTTAACGTTAACCTGCGAATCGGGAAACAGAGCCATTGAACAAGCTGCTTGCTGGGGTTTTGGAGCAACAAGTTATACCAATATTGCCAGTTATGTAATTAATGGTTCGTGGTCTGTTAGAGGGAATTCAATGACAAACCCAAACATAAATGCGTGCTGGGTGAAAACACCCTGGATGATGATGGGCTCTGGTAATATTACGTTAAAAACAAAACTGGAAAATAGTACTGGTACAACAAAGCAGGTTGTTGTTGCTTACAAACTATATGACCCCAATAGCGCAAGTCAATATAAGGAGGGTGATACTGTTCGCTTTTATACTTTTGATTATCCGAAAAATGGAGCATATTTTTCAACATCAGTTCAAGATTTGACTATTCCTATACCTGTAGGAATCGCAAATTCGACTACTCCGATGAAAATTCAGATTAGTTTTGTGGGTACAGGAGGTAATAATAGAGCAGATGTGGATAATATTGTGATTCCAGGTTCTTATTGGTCTGATCCAGGTAATAACTGTTTGCCTTTGTCTACTATTCAGGATGCAGATCAGGATGGAGTAGCGGATAATGATGATGCTTATCCGAATGATCCTTACAGAGCTTATAATTCTTATTTTCCAAATCAAAATACATTTGCTACTCTTGCATTTGAAGATAAATGGCCTTCTAAAGGTGATTACGATTTTAATGATGTAGTTGTGTCTTACCGAATTCAAACTATTACGGATGCAAGCAATAAGGTAGTAGAGCAGATCTATAAAATGATTCCGAAAGCTGCAGGGGCTACCTTTCGTAATAGCTTTGGTTTTCAGCTTATAGGTGTGGATAAAACTTCAATTATTGAAGTTACAGGAGCAAATGTTCAAACAGGTTTCAATATTGGAGGGACTGGTTTGGAAGATGGTCAATCCTTGCCAACGATCATTGTTTTTGATGATATCTTCAGACTTTTTAATTCGGGTGTAACTTATGTTAATACAACAAAAAATTCAACTCCATTGACAGCAGATACCATTAATGTGAAAGTTGTTTACATGGCAAATGGTATTGCAGGTGCAGGAGGGGCTGTTTATACCTGGCAATTAGGAATAGATCAGTTTAATCCGTTTATTGTAGTGAATAAACCAAGTTTTGGACGTGGAAGGGAAGTGCATTTGCCTGACTTTGCACCAACTGATCTTGCAGATCCGACCTTGTTTGGGACAATGGATGATAATTCCGATACTCCTTCAAAAAACAAAATGGTAGCATTGCCTCGTTATTACAAAACTGCAAACAATCATCCGTGGGGTTTAAATATTATTGGCGATTTTCAATGGCCATTGGAACAAGAAGAAATAACCAAAGGTTATCCTCACTTCCTTGAATGGGCAGTAAGTGGTGGCTGGGATTATGCAAATTGGTATGAAGATAATTCTGGCTATAGAGATAGTCAGTTTCTTTACTAGTTCATATTTTTTTAGTATTACCAAAGCAGCCTTTCGGGGCTGCTTTTTTTGTGCAATTCAGGTAAAAAACGTGTTGGAAATTAAAGAATTAATATCTACCTTTGCAGCCCTTTTAAATATTTTGTATTTAGGAAGGTAAAAACGTGAATTCAAATAAATTATTAACCAGGCGAAAGCCACAAAAAATTATCAATGTCTGAAGAATTAAATCTTAATCCTGAAGCACAAAATGCTGAAGAACAGGCTGTAGAAGTAAACAATCCAGCTCCTGTAAAAACAGGTGCAAAACATGTACAACCAATTGCTGATTTTGATTGGGATACTCTGGGAAAAAGCCAGATGAATTACTCAAAAGAAGAATATGGTAAATTAGAAGATGCTTACGCAAAATCTCTCAATCAAATTGCTGAACAAGAAGTGATTGAAGGTACTGTTGTGGCAAAAAATAATCGTGAAGTTGTTATCAATATTGGTTTTAAATCAGATGCAGTTATTCCGGTTTCGGAATTTCGTTATAATCCTGAATTAAAAGTTGGTGACAAGGTAGAAGTTTATGTTGAAAGTCAGGAAGATATCAGTGGTCAGCTTCTTTTATCACACAAAAAAGCTCGCATTCTCAAATCATGGGAACGCATCAATCAGGCATTCGATACTCAGGAAATTATCAATGGATTTATTAAATGCCGCACCAAAGGGGGACTAATTGTTGACGTTTTTGGAATTGAAGCATTTTTACCAGGCTCACAAATTGATGTGAAACCTATCCGTGACTACGATATTTTTGTAGGTAAAACAATGGAATTCAAGGTTGTAAAAATTAACCACGAATACAAAAATGTTGTTGTATCTCACAAAGCTCTTATCGAAGACGAAATTGAACAACAAAAAGCAGACATCATTGCTAAACTTGAAAAAGGCCAGGTTCTTGAAGGTACAGTTAAGAATATTACTTCTTACGGTGTGTTTATTGACCTTGGTGGTGTTGATGGTCTTATCCATATTACTGACCTTTCATGGGGTCGTATTAATCATCCGGAAGAAATCGTTCAACTTGATCAGAAACTCAACGTTGTTATCCTCGATTTTGATGAAAACAAAAAACGTATTGCACTCGGACTTAAACAACTTACCTCACATCCTTGGGATTCTCTGGATACAGAACTTAAAGTGGGCGACAAAGTTAAAGGCCGCGTAGTAGTTATTGCTGACTACGGTGCCTTTGTAGAAGTTGTTCCTGGTGTTGAAGGATTGATCCATGTTTCAGAAATGAGCTGGTCACAACATTTACGCAGTGCTCAGGATTTCTTGCAAATTGGTCAGGAAGTTGAAGCAATCATTCTTACCCTTGATCGCGAAGAACGCAAAATGTCGTTGGGAATCAAGCAACTTATTCCAGATCCTTGGACTAATATTCTTGAAAGATACCCGGTTAGCTCAAAACACAATGCAATTGTTCGCAACTTTACCAACTTTGGTATTTTCGTTGAACTCGAAGAAGGTGTTGATGGCTTAATTCACATTTCAGACCTTTCATGGTCAAAGAAAATTAAACATCCTGCTGAATTTACTAAAATTGGTGAAGCAATCGAGGTTGTTGTATTGGAAGTGGATGTTGAAAACCGTCGCTTAAGCTTAGGTCACAAACAATTAGAAGAAAATCCATGGGATATCTTTGAAACTGTTTTCAACGTTGATTCAATTCACAAAGGAACTGTTGTTAATATCAATGATAAAGGTGCTGTAATTGCTCTTCCTTACGGTGTTGAAGGTTTTGCACCAACCCGTCATTTAGTAAAAGAAGACAATACTACTGCTCGCATTGATGAAGCAATCGACTTCAAAGTAATTGAATTTTCGAAAGAAAATAAGAAAATCATTGTTTCTCATACCAAGATTCATCAGGATGTTGTAGCTGAAGAAAAAGCTAAAACAGAAAATGAATCGAAGAAAAAAGAAAAAGACAGCAAAAAAGCTGTTAAGAAAAACAATGATAACAACGAAAAGGCTACACTTGGAGACCTCGAAGTTCTCTCAAATCTGAAAGAAGAAATGCAGAAAAACGAACTCGAAAGACTCGAAGCAATGACTAATAAAACAAAGAAAGATTCAACAGAAGAATAATCTTTGTGAATACATACCAAAACCCGGGAAAATCTCCCGGGTTTTTTATTTTCCGGCAAACTTATTCGTTACTACTTTTGCACTATGAACGAAAGATTTAATTTACACATACTGGGAAGCGGATCTGCATTACCTACAAACCGCAGGAATCCTTCAGCACAATTACTCCGTTATGAACGAGAGTGTTTTTTGATAGACTGTGCAGAAGGTACTCAACTTCAATTGCGGAAAGAAAAATTGCCATTTAACCGAATTCGTAATATTTTAATCAGCCACATGCATGGTGATCACATGTATGGATTACCGGGACTTCTGTTTTCGCTTCACCTTTTGGGTAAAAAAGATGGACTTTCTGTTTTTGGGCCTCCAGAGTTGAAGGATTTTCTTGACTTTATACAAACTTCCTCAAGATCTGAATTTGGATTTCCGTTGGAGTTTCATCCATTGGTGCAGGATGGGAAAAATCTTATTTGGGAGTCAAAGTTGCTCAGAGTATATTCTTTTCCGCTTGATCATTCTATCGAAACCTGGGGCTTTTTATTTGAGGAAAAGGAAAAAAATCGCAGGTTAAAAAAGAAACAGGTGCTAAAGTTGAATCTTGCACCTATTCAACTTCATGAATTAAAGCATGGAAAAGATATTGAAATAGAGGGTGTTGTATATGAAAATGAAGAGTTGACTAATGAGCCGGAACCAATTTCATCGTTTGCATATTGTTCTGATACAGCTTTTTGTCCTTCAATTGTTCCGTATATAGAAAATGTAAAGTGTTTGTATCATGAAGTTACGTTTGAGCATGCATTTGCACATATAGCTCAGGAAAAGAAGCATACAACAAGCAAAGAAGCTGCAACAATTGCTCAAATGGCAAATGTAGAACGATTGTTAATTGGCCATTTTTCAGCTCGTTATGATGATGTTTCAATACTTGAGAATGAATGCAGGGAGATTTTCCCGGAGACCTACGCCGTTAATGACGGGGATTTGTATCAGTTCTGAGCTTTTTTTTCATAAATAAATTCTTCTTCCAGAAAGTTTCGTAATTGAACCGGAGTAACATTAATTTTAATGCTTCCTGCTTTACACCATGATATGTTTCCGGTTTGTTCTGAAACAATGATTGAAATAGCATCTGATTGTTCTGTAATCCCAATAGCAGAGCGATGGCGTAATCCTAAATCGATGGGGATGTTACGATTAGCCGAAACAGGTAAAATGCAACGGGCAGCTCTTACCCGATTATCTGTAATGATTATTGCGCCATCATGTAATGGGCTATTTTTGAAAAAAATAGTTTCGAGAAGTGATTTGGAAATACCGGCATCAATTACTTCGCCAGTATTAATAAAGGTTGGTAGTTCATTCTTTTTAGTAAGAACAATTAGTGCCCCGGTTCGGTCAGATGACATCCGCTGGCAAGCCTGAATAATAGGGTCAATATGTAATGCATTATCTTTTGTAAACACCAATTTGAATAACATAAACCGATTTTTCTTTCGGATGAACGATGGTGTACCCAGTAAAAGCAAAAAACGACGTATTTCCGGTTGAAATACCACAATTAATGCAATTACCCCTACGCTGATAAATTGCCCGAGAATTTCGGAAAGTAATTCCATCTCCAGTAACCGAACAACTTTCCATAAAAAATATATTGCAATGATTCCCAGAAAAATATTAATTGCAGCAGTTCCTTTAATTAATTTGTACAACTGATAAAAAAGGATTGCTACAAAAACGATATCAATAATATCGACTAATCTCATAGATGGTAATCCGGCAATAAGCAAAGTACTTAACATCGATTGTTATTTGTTTGATTCATTCAGATATTCAATAATTCTGACGGTTTCAACAGCTTCTTTTACATCGTGAACTCTAAGTATGGATGCGCCTTTTAATAAGGCAAGAGTATTTAATACTGTTGTGCCATTTAGTGCATTTTCGGGTTTTATTTCCAAAACTTTGTTGATCATCGATTTTCGTGAAATTCCAACCAAAATTGGTCTGTTGAAAAATTGAAAATGATGCAAGTTATTCATTAATTGATAATTATGTTCAGTTGTTTTTCCAAAACCAAAACCAGGATCAATGATGATATCATGTACACCTTTTAGTCGTAATTGATTGATTTTATTGCTCAAATATACAATTACTTCTTTTGTAACATCTTGGTAAACTGGGTTTTTCTGCATATTTTGAGGAATTCCCTGCATATGCATAACAATATAAGGCAATTTAATTTTTGCCATTGTATCAATCATCTCAGGATCAATGTCTCCGGACGATATATCGTTGATAATATCAGCACCTTCAGAAGCAGATATTTGTGCAACTTCAGATCTGAAAGTATCTATTGAGAGAATTGCTTCAGGAAATTCTTTGCGCAAAACTTTAAGAGCGGGAAGTATTCGCGAAATTTCTTCTTCTGCCGAAATTTCTTGAGCACCCGGACGGGTTGATTGTGCTCCAATATCCAGAATTTTGGCTCCGTCTGCAAGCATATTTTCGGCTATTTCCAGAAGCTTTTTCGTTGAGTCTATTCGGCTCTTATCAAAAAAAGAATCAGGAGTTAAGTTTAATATTCCCATAACCCATGGATGGTCAATAGAAATCAGATTTTGCCGGATATTGAGTGTTGTCATTACAGTTTTTTGTATTTTTAACGGTCGAATCCTTATCAGGATTTTTAGGTTTACATCTGCGAAGTTAGTATTTTCGCAGTGAAACAAAAATTATTTCGTTCAACCATTACTAATTTGATGGAAAAGACTCTCAAACAATACGATAGTGCTATTGCGCAATGCCGCAAAGTGTTCGAACTGAAAACACGTGATTACGGAACCTCTTGGCGTATTTTACGTGTGCCGTCGCTTACCGATCAGATTTTCATCAAAGCAAACAGAATCAGGAGTATTGATAATAAGGCTACCATAATGGTGGACGAAGGTATTGAACCTGAGTTTATAGGAATTCTTAATTATTCTATAATGGCTTTAATCCAGCTTGAACTTGGAACTGAACATTTTTACGAACTGGATACAACCATTGCTATGCAATTGTACGACAAGTATGTGAAAGAAGCTAAAGAATTGATGTCACGAAAAAATCATGATTACGGAGAAGCATGGAGGAGTATGCGTATAAGTTCAATTACGGATATTATACTGATGCGCCTTTTGCGGATTAAACAAATAGAAGATAATGAAGGCAGAACGTCGGTTTCAGAAGGCATTGATGCCAATTATTTTGATATATTGAATTATGCCGCCTTTGTACTTATAAAGCTTAACGAAGAAAAAAATCCTGTATTTGGGATAGAATAATAAATCAAACACACAAGATGAAAGCATTACAACATGTATTCAGGATTTTGACCGGACTGGTTTTTATGTTTTCCGGTTTTGTAAAAGGGGTTGATCCACTTGGAACAGCGTATAAAATTGAAGATTATTTTTATGCATATCATACAGAATGGGCAATTCCACTGGCATTAACTCTTTCGATCATTCTTTGCGCCTTTGAATTTACCTTGGGGGTAATGTTAGTATTGAACCTGTTTCAAAAACTCTCATCATGGCTGGTACTGATAATGATGTCGTTCTTTACTGTAATTACATTTATTGATGCGATCAACAATCCTGTTCCGGATTGTGGTTGTTTTGGAGATGCAATTAAATTAACCAACTGGGAAACATTTTATAAAAATATTGTTTTAATGGTGCTTGTACTAGTGCTATTTATCAGGCGGAATAAAAAAATGCCTTCATTTTGTTGTAAAGTTCAGGGGATTACAGCATCAGCAGTTATACTGCTTTTTGTGTTCTTCTCTGTGTATAACTATCGTAATCTGCCAATGATTGATTTTCTCCCTTGGAAAGTAGGGAATAGAATGATGCCTGAAAAAATGGATCCTGTACAGAATTATGTAACGTATAAAAATAAGACTACGGGTGAAAAAAAAGAATATCTTTCAAGTAAAATTCCATGGCAGGATAGTGTTTGGATGGCTAATTGGGAATTTCTTGAAACCCGTCTGATAAACCCGAATAAGGTTTTGGCCGAAGGATTTGGTATTATTGATCAAACAGGAATGGATGTTACAAATCAAATGGTAAACAGTGAAGATTACATTTGGTTTGTAGCCATGTACAGCATTGAAGAAGCTCCGGTGAAAGCGCAACTTAAAGCAGCAGAATTCATCAATAAAGCATTAGGAAGTGGAATAAAACTGGTTATTTTGACATCTAGTTCACCGCAAATTATTGCTCAAAAGCAGAAAGATCTTGTATTCGAAAATGGTGAATTTTGCTTTGTAGATGATATTTCACTTAAAATGATGGTTCGTTCAAATCCTGGATTTATATTGTTGAAAAATGCGACAGTCTTAGGGAAATGGCATTGGCGTAATGTACCAGACCCAACATCAACTGATTACGATGCATTATCTAAAAAATATATTCCAACTCCAAAGCAATAGCGGATGTTGAGATTTATAATCCGCCGGCTTGCTTATGGATTGGCTGTAATGTTTGGAGTTATTACAGTTATCTTTTTTCTGTTTAACGTTTTGCCCGGGGATCCTGCTCGCATGATGCTTGGACAAAGGGCTGATCAGACTTCGGTGGATGCTATCCATAAAGATTTGGGTTTGGATAAGCCTATCGCTGTCCAGTATCTGAATTATCTGAATGATTTGTCTCCGTTGTCATTTCACAGCCTGAAAGATAGCAGCAGTTACTGGTTTTTGAATCGCGAAAAATATAGTTCGGCAGCTCTGCTCTTTTCCTTTTCGGGAAACGGTGTTGTTTTAAAATGGCCTTATTTACGGCACTCGTATCAAAGCAACCGGAATGTTTCTGAAATTATTATTCAGGCTTTCCCTGCAACAGCAATTCTGGCAGGAGTGTCAATGTTATTTGCGTTGATTTTAGGAGTTCTATTGGGAGTTTTATGTGCAATTTATAAAGATACCTGGTTCGATAAAGTTTCTTTGGTGATATCTGTGTTTGGGATGTCATTACCTTCTTTTTTTGCAGCGATTCTGGTAGCCTGGATTTTTGCATTTTTATTAGCCGATTTTACCGGATTAAATATGTTTGGAACACTTTACTCTGTGGATGATTTCGGCCAGGGAGAATATCTTGATCTTAAAAATATTATTTTACCTGCATTCACTTTAGGGATGCGCCCTCTTGCAATTATTGTTGAGCTTACGCGGAGTTCTATGCTGGATGTCCTTTCACAGGATTACATTCGTACTGCCCGTGCCAAAGGATTGTCGTTTCACAGAATTGTTATGAAACATGCTTTGAGAAATGCAATGAATCCGGTTGTAACTGCAGTTTCAGGCTGGTTGGCTTCGTTAATGGCTGGTGCAGTGTTTATTGAATATGTTTTCGACTGGAAAGGATTGGGCATTGTTATTGTGAATGCTCTTGAAAAATATGATTTTCCAGTAGTTATGGGTTCTGTTTTGTTTGTGTCAGTTATTTTAGTGATAATCAATTTGCTGACCGATATTCTTTATGGTTGGCTTGACCCGAGAGTAAAACTGTCATAGTTGCTGAATTTTACGTTCATTATTTAATATAAGTACGATTTAAATGTTTTTTTGTATGTTTGTTTCATGTATGTATGAATCAAACAACTATTGAAATGAAGAATTTAATACTGGTGTGTTTCTGTTTTTGTGCAATTTTTGGGATAAAAGCACAGAGTTTCTTGTTTGTGAAACCTGTTGTAAATAAGGAATATCCTAAAATTTCACGAAGTCAAACTGTAAGTGGATTTAATGAGTTTTCGAGTTCAAATTCTCACGGAAAAAGAAAAGTTAAAGGTTTTACACTTGATGGGGCTTATGTAAATGCGTTTGAGTTGGGGTATTGCTCTCCTGAATCAGGATTGTCCAGTAAATTATTTGGTCCAGGGTATAAATTTTCCTACTTGATTGGTGGTTACAATAATAATTTTGGGTTAATGTTAGGATTTGGATTTTTTCATTTTCCGGGGAAAAGCAGTCATTTTATACACAAATACACAAGTCAGGGTGTAAATGTTACAATGAATTCAGAAGTAACATACAATGCCAGAAATATGATAAACGGAGGTTTTCGATTTGAATACATTTTGTCTAACGAATTTAAGCTAATACCACATTTAGGTTTAGGCATTACAGTAGATGTAAACTTAAAGCAAAATGCTGAAGTTGTTAGCATTTATACCGCACCTGGATATTTGCCAAATACAAAATCTGAAAGTTTTACTTCAGGCAGAGATGCTGCTGCCATAAATTTAAGTCCTTATTTTGGTGTATATTATGGAGAAAATGTTATATGGGGTCTGGAATTTGTTTATGCTAAAAATATTACAACATTTGGAGAAGAAGAGTCTGATTTGTATTCAATAACACCTTCAGAAGAATATAACCAAGGTAATTTTTCACACATTGCGGTTCAAGTTAAAGTAATTATCCCTCTAGATTAAAAAATCTGAAGATGAAAACGATCTGCTTTTTATTGTTTTTTAGCTACTGTTTTTTTTATTTATCAACCTTCTAAATGCTCAAATTCAAAAAAAGAGTATAAGTTTTGGATTGCAAAATAATTTAAATTTCCCGGATTTAAAGGATCGAAAACAGTTGTTCCCCCAGTTGTTTGCTTTTAAATGTTATTCAGGATGAATGCTTTAATACGGGTAGCTTAAGAAAACTGGAATTTTGGGCGGCTGACGAAAGTTTCCTTGAACTTGCTGGGATGGTTCTATTTTCAACTTCAGAATCTTCTTCTCCATTCTTCAGTACAGGTTTTGGAGGTGAATTTATAGATGGTTCATTTTATAACCGGTTAGGAATTGGATTTGGTGTAGGTATATCAAATTGGGAGTCTCAAGGGGAGTGCCATTTTACAGGTGTACACTCTAAAAAGCGTCTGAAAATTCACCTGTAAATAATCCCAACTACCCGGATATATTGAATTCAGTACTTAATCAGGGTTGTTTTAATTATTGGGAGATTAGAACTTAGCTTTGCATTTGTAAACGATTGATTCAAGTTATATCTAATTAATAATCCCGACCTGACATTTTTTTAAGAGTGGAACGGTCGGGATTATTGTTTAATTTTACCACTTCAAATCTAATTGCTTTATGAGACGTCAAATTGTTGCAGGAAACTGGAAAATGAATCTCCGCTTTAGCGAAGCGGAAGAGTTGCTGAATGAAATTGCAGAAGGAGTTGAAGATATAACTTCCAAAAATGTTGAGTTGATCGTCTGTCCTCCATTCACGTATCTTGAAATGGCAATGGATTTTGCCGGTGAAGGCGCTTTTTCAATAGGTACTCAAAATGTAAATGAAAAAGATTTTGGTGCATATACGGGCGAAATTTCTGCTCCAATGCTCAAATCAATGGAAATAGAATATTGTATTGTAGGTCATTCAGAACGTCGTAAATATTATGGAGAAACCGATGAAACAGTATTTCAAAAAGTTGAAGCTTTGCAAAAAAGTGATTTAACTCCAATTGTTTGCATTGGTGAAACATTGGAAGAACGCGAAGCAAATAATCATTTTCAAGTGATAAAGAAACAACTGGAAAGCTATCTTTTTACACTCCAACCGCTTGATTTTTCGAGAATCATGTTTGCATACGAGCCTGTTTGGGCCATTGGTACAGGCAAAACAGCTACCCCAGATCAGGCTCAGGAAATTCATGCCTACATTCGTGAATTGATTCAGGGAAAATTTGGTAAGGAAATTGCCCGTAAACAGGTGATCTTGTACGGTGGAAGTTGCAATGCAACCAATGCAAAAGAGTTGTTTGCTCAGGCAGATGTTGATGGTGGACTAATAGGTGGAGCATCATTAAATGCTCCCGACTTTATAAAAATAGCCAACTCATTTGCAAAATAAAAAAATCGTTTCTCAAACTTATAAATTCACACGAAATGAATTATTACGAATTAAATCTGGAGCTTAATCCGCATGAACCTTGGTCCGAAATATTGATGGCAGAACTAAGTGAAATGGGATTTGAAAGCTTTGTTGAAAACGAAAAGGGCTTTCAAGCTTATATTCGGGAAGATTTGTTTCGGCAAGATGTTGTTAGTGAGTTGTTTAATGTGTTTTTGGAAAGTTGCAAAATAGATTCTTCTATTCGTTTTGTGGAAGAAACCAACTGGAATGCAGTTTGGGAAAGTCAGTATGAACCAGTTACGTTTGGAAAATTTTGTCATGTGAGAGCACCGTTTCATCTTGTAAATCCTGATGTGGAGTTTGATTTGATTATCGAACCAAAGATGTCATTTGGAACAGCTCATCACGAAACAACTTCCATGATGATAAGCTGGATTGAACGAGAATTGTTTGAAGGAAAAGATGTGCTGGATATGGGTTGTGGAACAGGCGTTTTAGCAATTCTGGCAGCCAAAAAAGGAGCAAAATTTGTTCAGGCCATTGATAACGATGAATGGGCTTTTGAAAATTCCAAAGAGAATGTGGTGCGCAATCAGGAACCACAAATTGATGTTAAACTTGGAGATGCTTCCCTTTTAGGTGGTATTCTGTTTGATACAATCATTGCAAACATTAATCGCAATATTCTGGTTGAAGACATGCATGCGTATGCAAAATGTTTAAAGTCAGGAGGAAGCTTATTCTTAAGCGGTTTTTACGAAGAAGATATCCCAATCATTAAATACGAATGTGAAAAACATGATTTGATAATGATTGATAATTTGGAGAAAAACAGATGGGTAGCTGTGAAATTCGAAAAGAAATAATCCGAAATCAAAATACCAAATTTACTCAAATTGAGTTGTTTATATATGCTCAATCTGAAAACAGAATAATGTAATTGTAAGAAACAGAGTGTGATATAAAAATCATATTCTGTTTCTTTCATTTATCAACAGAGGACAAATAGCATTCAGAAATATACCATGAAGAAATTTATATTTCCCATAATAGTTATTGCAATCATTGCATCAGTGTTTCAAAACCCATTGAAAGCTCAGCAATTGAGAACGTTTACGAAAGATGTTACCTTTTATCTGGATGAACTGAAAAAACTTGGTAGTGATGATCGTAGCATGAATGGTGACGTAAAGGAGAAATGGGAACAGACAATAGTTTTGTATGAAAAGTATTGGAATTCAGGTTCACTGAGCGATGAACGTAAAATACAATTGATTTCTATTTCAAATGGAATGCTCAAAAACAAGATGAAAGCAATGCCATTTTTCTATCTTTTTCTGAACGCACAAATGGCTTTTGATGAGCATAATCATACTGAAAAAAGTAAAAAGGCGTGGTTGCAATCTTTGGTAAAGATATTGGATTCCAAGAAGTTTCGAAATTATCAGGAGTATCTTGAAATTACGTTGAGTTTAATTAATGAACGTTGTTTGTATAAATCACAATCTACAGCATGGTATTCAAGCAATGATAATTTTCAGTTTCAGGTGAATGATACTTCGGTATCGATTGATTTTCCAGCATTAACCTTGACTTGTCGGGCAAGTGATGATAGTTCACAAATTTTAAATACAGGTGGGGTTTATTTTCCAATTGAAAATGAATGGATTGGAAAAGGGGGGAAGGTTGACTGGCGACGTGCACAGTTTGATCCTAATGAGGTGTACGCATTGTTAAGTAATTATAGAATGACACTCCGTTTTTCGCGCTACAAGGCTGATTCTGTTACGTTTTACAATTCTCAGTACTTTAATAAACCCCTTTTAGGAACACTCGAAGAAAAAATTCTGGCTGACCAATCGGAAGAACGAATTTCCTATCCTCAGTTTGTTTCTTACGATAAACGCTTGGTAATCAAAAATCTGTTTCAGGATATTGATTATGAGGGCGGTTTTAGTATGCAGGGGAATCGTTTGATGGGTAATGGCGATAAGTGGGATGATGCCTATCTCTATTTTAAAAAAGATGGGAAGCCGTTTGTGAAGACTGCATCAAAGTTATATTCTATTCGGAAAGACCGAATATCTTCAAGTCAGGCAGCTGTGATTGTAATGTTTGAAGGAGATTCTTTATATCACCCTGGCTTAGAATTAAAGTATATTCATGATAAGCGCGAACTGTCATTACTGAGAAATAATACTGGTATTTCGGAAAGTCCATTTTATGATACATACCACAAGTTGGATATGTACTTTGAATCAATGTATTGGAAAATGGATGAAGCTAAGATTGACTTCTCTATGATTAAAATTCCAGGACGTTCTGGTGAAGCTTTATTTGAGTCATTCAACTATTTTTCGGATGCACGTTATTTGAAAATACAGGGAATTGATGATATTCATCCGCTGCAAAGGGTCAAGATAGTTGCTGATAAAATAGGGATGGAGAATGTCACTTTTAAGGAAATATCGGATATGATGAGGCTTGATCCTGACCAGATTAAGGTAATGATGCTTAAGCTGGCCAATCGCGGTTTCCTGATATATGATGGGCCAAACGAACAAATGTCTATCAAGCAAAAAGCACTCGATTATCTGAAAGCACATGTTGGAAAGATTGACTATGATGTAATTCAGTTCTTTTCTTCAATTGTTTCCGAACCGAATGCAACGCTTTCTTTGCTGACATTTGATATGCGTATCAGGGGAGTGCCTTTTGTTTATTTGAGCGATTCGCAGTATGTGCAGATTATGCCAACTAATCAGGAAATTATTCTGAAGAAAAATCGTGATTTCCTGTTTTCTGGTCATGTAAAGGCGGGTCGGTTTGATTTCTTCGCGAAGAACTGTAATTTCAGTTACGACCAGTTTAAACTGAATTTACCTGTGATTGATTCCATGAGCTTTTATGTTCGAGCCTTTAAACCAAATGAAGATAATGAATATCCATTGATTAAAGTCAAAACCGTACTTCAGGATTTGAAAGGTGAACTTTTGATTGATAAACCTGATAATAAGTCCGGCCGTATTTCATATCCCGAATATCCGATATTTATCAGTAAGGACGATGCAAGTGTTTATTATGATAAATCTTCAATCCAGCGTGGTGTTTATAAACGTGATAAATTTTACTATCATGTAAATCCGTTTACAATTAAGCAGTTGGATAACTTTCAAACAGAAAAGGTGGTGTTTGATGGTTATTTGGTATCGGCAAACATCTTTCCCAATATTGCAGAGCCTTTAAAAGTACAGCCCGATTATTCTCTTGGTTTTATTCATAGTACGCCACAAACCGGACTTCCGGCTTATAAAGGCAAAGGGAAATATTTCAGTATTGTTGATTTGAGTAATTTAGGCTTACGCGGGAATGGTACTTTGGAATATCTGGGTTCAACTACAGTTTCCGACAATTTTATCTTCCTGCCCGATTCAATGAATACTATTGCCAAAACGTTCGATTTGAAAGAGCAGGTAGCAGTAACGGAATTTCCACAGGTACAAGCATCAAAAGTTAATATTCATTGGCAACCTTATCAGGACTCCATGATTGTTGCACAAACGGAAGCTCCTATTTCGATGTTCAACAAAGGTTCCGATCTTAATGGTCGCTTGGTTTTAACTCCCAAGCAACTTACCGGAACCGGAAAAATGGTATTCGACAAAGCAGAAATGGATGCTAATCTTTACAAGTTCAAACAGCATGAAATTGATTCGGATACAGCTAATTTCCGATTACGTTCGTATGATTTGAAAGATTTGGCGTTGAGTACCGAAAACTATAAATCACACATTGATTTCAAAAAACGAAAAGGAGAATTCAAATCGAATGGCGGTGCATCCCGGGTTCAGTTTCCGATAAATCAATATATGGCTTACATGGATCAGCTTGACTGGATGATGGATAAAGATGAGATCGCTTTACGAAATACCAAAGCTTCCAATGATCAGAATTTAGAAAAAATGGGGTTGAAGGAATTGCTGAATGCAGAACTTCCGGGAGCAGATTTTGTATCAACACATCCATTGCAGGATTCTCTGAAATTCCGTTCTCCGAAGGCTGTTTATAGCCTGAAAGATTATGTTCTCGCCATTGAAGAAGTAAAACTGATTCGTGTTGCGGATGCAGCGATTGCTCCAAATGAAGGGAAAGTAACAATATTACGTCAGGCAGAAATGCAACCACTTGTAAAGGCACAGATTTTGGCTGATACGGCAAATAAAATGCATTATATGTACAATGCAGGGGTAACTGTCCTTGGTCGTAAACAATATTCAGGAACAGCAACTTATGATTACATTGACGAAACAAATACCCGTTATGCTATCTTCTTTGATAAAATTAATGCAGGAGCAGATGGGATGACTCGGGCTCATGGTTTTGTAGCTGATACCTCTGACTTTGTGCTGAGTCCATGGTTTGATTTTACGGGAGATGTTCAATTATATGCCAATCAGAAAAATCTGAATTTTGATGGTGGAGTTCGCATTAAACACAATTGTAATGAAAGCGAAAAGCTTTGGTTACGTTTTAATGCGGACATTAAACCCGATTCTATTTATATTCCGATATCTGAAAATGCCCGGGACAATAAGAACCGTAAGCTTAGCAGCGATATTTTATTTTCGAAAGGCGGACAGGTTTATACTGCTTTCGTAGCTCCCAAAAATTTGTATTCTGATACAGCTTTGGTTTCAGCTTCTGGTTATCTGACTTATTGTAAATCAGCAGGTGAATATAGAATTTCAACTTTCGAAAAACTTCAGGATTCGAGTCGTGCCGACAATTATCTTTCATTAAGTGTGGATGCCTGTTCGGCGAAAGGTGAAGGAGCTGTATATCTGGGAACTAATCTGGGTCAGGTGAAAATCAATACCTTCGGAATTGTACGAAACTCGCTCAGGGATCATTCTACAGATTTGGATTTATCATTAGCGATTGATTTCTTTTTCAATGATGAGTCTTTGAATCTGATGTCGAAAAACTTTGATGCAAACTTCAATCTCAATGGCTTGAATGCTTCGGATGAAAAATACCTGAAATCATTACAATTTATGCTTCCTGAAAAAGAAGCCAAAAAAGCAATAAATGAACTTTCAACTTACGGAAGTTTGCGAAAATTACCGGAAAAACTTGAACATACATTCTACCTCTCCGATGTAAAGATGAAATGGGATTCTATTACCAAATCGTATCTTTCGCAGGGCGAAATCGGGATTGCAGGCATTGGAAAAACTCAGATAAATAAGTATTGCAAAGGCTACATTCAGATGGTGAAAAAACGTAGTGGTGATATTCTTAATATCTATCTGGAACCAAATGAAGGCGAATGGTATTTTTTCAGCTACAGCAATAATCTGATGCAGTCTATTTCTTCCGAGAAAGAATTCAATGATTTTATTCTACAGACAAAGCCTGAAAAACGCAGGATTGAAGCCGAAAAAGGAGTTTCACCCTACGCATATTATACCTCTACTGAACGCAAGAAAAAAGACTTCCTGAAAAAAATTGAAGAGGCAGTTGGGATACCTGAAGATGCTGGAAATGAGAAGGAACAGACGGAATAAACTTTCGTCTGTTCGTAACTTCTGTTTTTGAACATGAATTCTGTATTATTTTAGTATTATCTTTGTCAGACTAAACTGATTTAGGGGATTATGTTTTTTACACTTCTTACTCATCCATTAGTTTTGATGTTGTGCGGCGTTTTAGCTGCATATCTGCTGGGCTCTATACCATCAGCAGTTTGGCTTGGGAAAACGTTTTACGGAATCGATGTTCGTAAACAAGGCAGTGGAAATGCAGGTGCAACCAATGTTATTCGTGTTCTGGGACTAAAACCAGGATTGGTCGTTTTGCTTTTGGATGCATTGAAAGGTTGGATGGCTGTTGCTTCATGGCATATTTTTGCTCCAGACTTTTTTACCCCGAATATGCTGATTAATTATAAGCTGGTATTGGCTGGTATTGCAGTTGTGGGACATATTTTTCCGGTATTTGCAGGCTTTAAAGGGGGAAAAGGTGTTGCAACGCTCGTGGGAGTTATTCTGGCACTTTTCCCGGGAGTATTTTTGATTCTAATATCTATTTTTGCGTTTATATTGCTGGTTACCGGTTATGTTTCGCTGGCATCGATGATTACTGCGATTTCATTTCCATTTTTAGCATATTTCAGTTCTAATTATGATTATACAGCATTGATAATCTTTGCGATAATGATAGCTGTATTTGTGCCAGTGACACATAAGAAAAATATTTTCAGGCTGATTAAGGGAACCGAAAACAAATTCAGAATCAAACGGAAGGATGAAGAGTAGTTTTGGTTGTTTAATAAGATGAGTTATATTTAAGAGGGAGTATTGCTTCCTTTTTTATTTGCCTGAAAATAAATTCATTGAGCTTATTTTTTGTTCAGGATGCCCGGATGTAGAATTGTTTTTCCGGAATATAGTTTTTAGAAAGGTGTCTATATATTTCTTAGAGCGAGTTGCTATTTTCTCAAAGTTTAAATCACTTTTTTTAAAGATCTATATGCTTTTCAGGATTAAAATAATTTTACAGATTTTTATCCTGAATAAGGTATTAGCTTACATGATGATACGGTAACGGGAATATTGCTTTATAGACCTTACATCCAGTTGGAAATATTCGTTGTAAGAGTAATGTAATTTGGAGAACCTGTCTGATGATAGGTTGTACGGGCATAGCTTAGATAAAATTTAGAAATACGAATGCCAAATCCCCATGAAAAGCCTACCGTTCCTTTGGCTGATTCTTCTTTCATTTCCTGACGACGTTGGTAGTTGTAGCCTACTCTTACCATAAAACTTTGCGAAGGGGCAAATTCAGCTCCCACTACAACGTGTCGCATGGCTTTGTCAGCAAAATCGGCAATATCTGATTTGGATTTTTTCTCACCAGTAATAGGGTCTGGCTGGTTGTCAGGATCATTGGGGTCGTAATAAGTTAAATCCCATTTTTCGAGATGAGTTAGCAGAAGTGTTAAGCGGAAAGGAGCGTGTGGAAGCTTGCGAGATAGAGCAAATTGCATTTCGAAGGGGAGCGATTCATTGTTTCCGTCGGTGTAATAATCGAGCTGACGGCCAATATTGCGGGCAATGAGTGATGCACTGGTGAGTTTATCTCTGGAAGCCCATGTTCCGGCAATATCCATTGCAAAACCAGTTGACGACCATTCGTCGTACGAAGATACTACGGTTTTGAAATTGGCTCCGATTGAAAAGTTTGAATCCAGTTGCCGACCCCAGCCTAAGCCTACGGCATAATCGGCAGCACGGAATGTGCCCAGTTCCTGTCCGGTAGCATCAGTACGGGTGAAATCGCCATAATTGAAGTATTGAATATAGGCAGAGAAAGTTCCCAGCTTACTAATGGGACGGATGTAATCGGCAAAAGCATATTTAACACCACTGAAATAGCCAGTGTAGTTGAGGGTTAAATTGTTTTTGAGCTGAGGATTCAGGAGTGAGGGATTGGAATAGGTTAGGGTAGGGTCGTTGTCGGAAATGGAAGCATTGTTTCCACCTAAAGCAGCTTGCCGCGATGAAACAGGCAAATCTAAAAACATCCAGGTTTTGGTTCCTCCTATTTGTGCGTTGAGTTGTGACGAAAAAGATGTAAGTATGACAAATAAACCCAGCGTAGCTATTTTGTAATTCATTCTGTTTTCAATTGGATGATTTTACAAACGGCAAATATCGGTTTTTATTGCCAGAGTTGTATATTGAACTGTATTGCGTTCAATTATTATTCCGCTGGTTAAATCCAAAAAGGCCAATCTTTATCAAGACTGACCTTTCCCTTTTTTAAACTCACATTCTGTTATTTGATATAACTCAGTCCTTCGGTTGCGGATGCGTCGGCAGGACGAATCATTAATGCTTTGTTGAAGAGTACTTTGGCTTCGCGAAGTTTGCCGAGCTTGAAATTTGTCCAAGCATACATAATTACCGCATCATAGTCAAAAGGGTAGAGATTTACCACAGTTTCAAAATATTTGAATGCCATGTTGTAATCTTCTTTACCATAATAGATTAATCCCATACGATAGTTTGCAATATAGTGCTTGGTGTCAATTTTTAGAATATCAATATATTGGGCTTTTACCTGTTCCCAATTACCCAACGCTGATGCAGGATATACGTAACCCAGCTTGGCTTCAATGGAAAATGGGCGCAAGGTAATCGCTTTTTTGTAGTAGGCTGTCGATTCGGCAAATAAGCCCGAAAGGTAGGTTACCCAGCCCAGACGCAGGTTTATTTCATACGATTTTTCATCATAAACGGCTTTCAATACCTCAATGGCTTTGGTATATTCACCTTTGTATTCGTGTGTATAGCTGTTCTGAAAAGCATCCTGAATAGCTTTATAGTTATTCTGTGCTTTGATTCCGATTATGGGTAATATCAACAGGAGAATTACCACACTTGTTCTTTTTAAAGTTTCCATTTAATGCCTCCTAATATATTGTTATTTTGATAGTTAAGTGTTTTGATTTGTTGTTTGCTAATGGTTTGATAATAATTAATATCAGTTTCTTTTCCCAAATACTGATAACGTAATGAAAGCTCAATTTGTTTAGTAAGCGGAATGATAAAACTAGCACTCACTCTGTAATTTATCTTGTCGGATGAATTGTAAACTATGAAACCGTTTTTTTCACTGTAATGAGTCAGGTCGCCTAAGGTTGCTCCAATTTCTACCCATAATTTTTTATAGACTTTTTTCCCAATGTTCTGGTCAATAATAAACCGATTTTTCTCCAATTGACTGCCTGTAGGTTGTCTATACTCGTTTAACCAAGTGATGGCAGTATAAGTGTAAAGATCGGTATTTCCTTTCGGAAACCATGCGATCGTAACTCCAAGCTGGCGTTGCTTGGCATAGTTAATATTTGAAAAAGATAAAAATGCTCCAAAGCAAAATTTTCGCCACTCTTTTTGCAATGTTACTCCTGCTATAATTTGGGAAAGAGAGGTCTTATCGGGGAAGGTAGTGTAAGTATTTGTTACAGAGTTGTATTTTGCATCAATAGAAGTTGATTTTACCAGTTGTCCATGGAAAAATGGAGTGATTTTCCAGCTTTTTACCGGAACAAAGTCGAGGTTTACGTAATATTCGGTTTGATTGAGTTTATAAGGGAAAACAGTATCTCTTCCCGGATAGGCGATAAGTTTTTTCTTGTCTATGTTAATGTAGCTGAATCCCTGATATGCGCTCAGGTATCTTCCCAGTTGATGAGAAAGGCCGATATGTCCATATAAGATTTGATTGTTGAGATCGGTGGTGCCAAAAATATTGGAAGTGTCGTTTACATCAACATCCTGATTCTTATTAAAATTATTACTCAGGGAAACGCCGCCTTCGGCATAAATGCTTCTGATCCACTTGTTTTCTTTGGTACTTGTTTTTAGTTTGAGATATTTGGGCAATTCTGCGGCAATCCATTGAGCGTCGCGTTCTCTTCCTCCAAACAGATAGGAATAGTATAGGTATTCAAGCAGATAATGATCTCCATTGTTGAATGTGTACGCTTTTTCCAAATGGGTAGCTGCAGTACGGTAATCATGAGTTTCGTAATAGGCGACGCCTAGTCTGTAGCGCAAGTAGTAATAATCATCACCCTGCTTAATGCGTTGATGGATAACAAGTTTCAAGCTGTCCCATTTTTCCTCATAGAGAAGCCTGGCTGATAGGTATTCAAACTGCAAAGAACTCATTTGAGCTTTTGCAAAAAGAGGCACAACGAGTATGAAAATAAGAGAGGAAAGGATGTATTTAACGCTCATTTTCAATAATTTCTTTAGCAGTGATTAGTTTTTTTCCATTATGAATAACAAATTCGGAAAATGAATCTTTTGAGATTGTAAGATTGAAGGTGAGCTTTTTTAAGCAGCGTTTATAAATACAAAGTTTAAAATAGGATTCAAATTGAAGTGTACTTTCGAAGAAACTTTCGGATTTTTGCAGATATTTCACGTTAAAATGAGCTTTCATAAACAAGTGAAAAGGTGCTAAAAAATCCTGCAGAAACATCAGTGGATGTTTATTTACGACATGTAGCGGATAGGAATCGGATACTTCAATATTTTTGTAAAAGCCCAGAATAATCTTATAATTTGCCAGATAGAAGTAGAATAGTAATGAACTCCTGTCGCCCTGAAAGCTTGTGAAATAATGCATAATACCATCGTTCACATAGTAAGCTTTAGAATTTGTTTCAGCACAATAGAGATAAGTGTTATTTGATAAATCAATCCAGACTTCCCAGGTAATCAGCTTGGTTTTCCCCTTATGGTCAATAACTTCGAAAACAATATTTTGTCCGGGAATAAATTGATAAGCTTTTGCTAAAGTGCTGTTTTTCTCGATGTTGGATATGATGTCACCTTTTTGAGGTGTTTCATACGATTTTAAAATATACTCGTCATTCCGATGTAGAATATAGTTTGAAATCGGGTAATCGATTGTTTTTGAGCCAATATATGGCGTGGACTGAATTTGGAAATGAATATGAGGTTGTGGCGATCGACCGGAGTTGCCACAGAACCCGATTAAATCGCCTTTGTTTATCCAGTCTCCTTTTTTTACTTTAACAGAGTCCTTTTTTAGGTGGCAAATTTTAGAATAGAGATAATCCGCATGTCTGATAATGACGGTATTTCCCCAGTTGTTTTCGAGGTTTATATCGCCAATCTGATTATCGTCAATATAGTCGATTGTTGTTTCAACCCATCCGGAAGCAGGTGCAATTACTGGTTTGTTATAACAATAATAATCTTCACGTAAGCGACCTGTATTACTGAAAACATAGTGGTGCTCGTCTTCAATTTCAAAATCCCAGGCATGTCGCCAGTCATTTTTATGCGTGTATTCACCTTCATGACCTTGTGTAATATTCCATTCACCCCAAATTGGTAGTACAAATGGAAATATCCATGCTTTTTCGAAACGGCTTTTATAATTATGTTGTGCGTAAAGGTTTTTTTCAGGAGAGAAGTATTGATAACCAACAATTGCCGGTTTTAGTACAAATCGTTCTCTGAATTTCAGAACGTATAAAAAGAGAATTACAATAAAGTTGAAAGGAAGTGAATATACAGATAGCTGAAACATATCTAACACTACGCCAACACTTGTAATCGTAAATGAAATGAGTGGAGTAAGTAATATTACCCACAAGAATGAGTAGCGAGAAGAGATAATGAAAAAACCTCCAATTGCGATGGCTGTAAGGATAAAGTTAAAGCCGATGTATGAGTAGCTTAATTCATTGATATTCGCTCCGATAAAGTAATAAAATGTGTATGCTGAGAAAAAACCGATGAGGGAAAGAAGAAAGGCTATACGTGAGTAAATTAGTAATCCAAACGCGATAATTAATCCTGCAAACAAGTGATATTGAAAGAAGATAGCGCCAAGAGAACGGAAATAAATTATGATGGATTCGTGCCACCCTAAGTTGTTGAACCAGTTATAGATTTTAACAAGGGACAAGCCTCCCAGTGCATACATTTCGTTAAGAGAGTAAATCCCTCTTTCGCTGATTTGCAAATGCTGAAACTGACGCGAAGCCAGTGTTACCATCCAATAAGCGATTAGAAAAGAGATGCTTAAAAAAGGAAGTCCATATTTCCCAATTACACCTTCGAGCATAACTGTAAGAAAAAGAGTCAATAAACTAGCAAAGGACAGAACAATAAAAAATTCGAGACCGGGTTGATAATAAACACCCAATCCAAGTCCAACGAGCAAACTGTTAAATCCATAATATCCTGCATTTATGTTTGTACGGTTAAACCCGATAAGATATGCTGCAATGTTTGATAACATTACGGCAATCATTCCGCTCGCTCCGGCAAATAAGTCGAAGAATGATACAATAACCAGTAAAACGGCAAATATCTTGTTATTCGAAAAAAATATTTGCGAGTAGCTATTGAGCCAGCTTGAGATAAAGTGAGGAAATATTTCTCTTACCTTCTGCATTCAATGAGATTTTTAGTAAAAATATAATCAAAAGAGCTTTATGGAGAATGTTTGCGCCTAATAATTGTTTAATGGCGGAAAATGTCTGCATAGCTCTTGGACTTTTATGATCTTTTACATAGTTCAATAATTGAAGATGAGGTGAGTCCGATTTACTATTTCTAATTAAGCGTGTGATTCAGAAATTTTGAATCGGAACTCACGTAAATGTATCTTCGGCGTAGTCATTTTTGCTATAATTCGAAGGAATTGAGGTGTTCCGGAGTTTCTTCCAGGTTTGTCAGGGTTTCAATGGTTTCATTTTTACGGATGAGGTGAACTTTGCTTTCCAGATCAATCATTACAACGTTTGGTCTCATTGCGATAAATTGCATCCATTGAGTCATGTTATAAGCTCCCACATGATGAACAACAACATGATCACCTTTATTCAGAAGAGGAAGGTCAATGTTTTCGCGAATTACATCAATATTCATACAGAGAGGACCATACAATTGAGTGGTTTCTGTATAATGTGTAAATGGCTGTGCCGGAGTAATTTTATGATCATACCAAAAAGAGGTGAAGAGAATATTTACACCAATATCCAGAATTGTATTCCGCTTACCCAGTGAAGTGCGTTTATTTGCAATCACCGAGCCGATGAGATATCCTGCTTCGTCAATCAATGCGCGACCTGTTTCCAGAATCAGGGTTGGAAGTTCCTGTCCTTTGAAGTTGCAGTTGAGCAATGAAGTAGAGATTGCTTCGGCAAAGTCATCAAAGGTTGGATTGGTGTCGGTACCCGGTAAATACGATCCTTTTAATGTGTTTTTGGATGGAAATCCGCCACCAAGGTCAATGTATTTGATAGAATGGTTATACTTCTGTTCAAGGCCAATAGCCAGATCGGCTAGCTTTCCTGCTGCTATTGCATATGCATTGCTTGAGAGCATAAAGGTGCCAATATGAGCATGTAGTCCCATTAAATCAAGTTTGCCAGAACGCATAATTTTATTCAGAGCATCCCAAGCTTGTCCATTTTCGTAATTAAATCCGAAACGATCCCACATTGGGTAGATTCCTGTATCCATATTTACGCGAATTGCAACTTTGGGGCGTTTTGCAACTTCTTCAGCTATTTCAAGGATAGAGTAAAGCTCATCTAAATGGTCGATATGTATGAGTGATTCATTTTCAATAGCTTTTTTAAGATCTGATTCGGTTTTATCAGGACCATTGAAAATGATTTTATTGCCGGGAACTCCGTTACGCAAAGCTTTTTCATATTCAAAACCTGAAACAACTTCTGCCCATGAACCTTCCTGATGAAAAACTTTACATATAGCGTTCAGGTAATTAGTTTTGTATGACCATGCAAACTGAACTTTTGGATATCGGGTTGTAAATGCTTTTTTAGCTTTGCGATAGGTGGAGCGAATTGCACGTTCGCTAATTACAAAAAGTGGTGATCCATATTCTTTTACAAGATCTTTAACGGCAACATCTTCGATGTGCGACATGGGTATATATTCAGTGCGTAGTCCGAATTTGTTTGGCATTCCGGTTTCTAGTTTTTTAATTACCGGGCGTTCATATCTTTGCTTTTCCATTGTATATTCTCTTTGATATTATAATTCACCTAATGTTGAAATTGCCTGGAATTCATCCAGATCTACAATCATATCCCAGCTATAGCGGATAAACATACGACCTTTAGCATATTCGGTAAAAGGTTTTACGTCTTCACCCATCGCAAGGTTAACCAAGGCTTCCGGAATATTTTGCCCTGCTCCCACAGCCAGGTAAATCCATGCCGGCATTCGGGGATTTATTTCCAGAAGATAATATTCATTATCCTGACCTTTCATAAATTCAAGTTCGAATCCGCCACGCCATTTTGTTTTGCTGACAAAATTGTGGGTTATCTCTAACAATCGTTTATCGTCGATGGTAATGCCTCCCCAGGCTTTTCCTTTATCGGTAATATATTGTTTGCGCATGGGAACAGCTCCTATGGTATTTCCTTCGCCATCGCCAAGACCGGTAACATTATATTCTGAACCATGTACAAATTGCTGGATAATGATTGGAAGTCCCCATTTTGCACTAATTTTGTTAAAATAGCTTTTGGCCTGATCAATGTTGTAGGCAATTCCTGCATCATAATATTTTCCTTTAACCACGATAGGAAATGAAAAATCATTGGTTAAAGTGTAAAGTTCTGTTGTGTTGAATATGGGCTTGCCTGCCGGAACCCGAATGTCGTACTTGCGTCCAAACTCATCAAGATTAACTTTATGTCGTTCTTCAAACTGTTGAAGTGATGGGAGAAAAAGCTTAATACCCATTTCATTAAGCGTTGGTTCAAGCTTCATGAATGAGTATAGCTCAGCATCAAAATTTGGAATAATTACATTGATGCCTTCAATGCTGTGAATGTATTGTAAACGGGCAAGCAATGCATCAGTACCTGCCGTAGGGTAGGGAATCTGATATGTTTTATCCACTACTTCGTGCATATAAATGCCCGGTTCTAGTGATTCGTAAGAAAGCCCAATAATACGAACATCAAAGCTTCCGGCTTCACGTAACCCTCTGATAACGGGAACTCCTGGGCCTGGACTGTCAATGTTGTTTAAGCCACTTACTGCAATTGTGAATTTCTTTTTCATGTGCAAAAAAGGTTAGATGCTGAGGAGATTATTTAGTCTCTTCAGAAGCAAGATTATTCTGTTTTAACAGTCCTACATAGTCAAAAAAATCGCGTTCAAATGTGTTTTCATCTACAGAATATTTCAACATGACTTCGCGTTGAATTTCTTCGTAGCTTTTTTCTTCTTTTAATAAATTAATAATTTCAATACCGATTGGATTTACAGAGTATGATTCTCCGTTTACAGGGTTGAACACGAACCCGTTTTCGCTGATCGCGATGTTTTTATTGATATTCATAGTGCTAAAGATTAATTCCTAAGAATTTAGGTTGCAAGATTAAGTTCTCTTTCAAATTAGATCGTTACAAAATTTCATGTTTCTTGTATAAGATTATTGAAGATGATAGTTATTACTTGTAAATCAGGGTGTAGTGTTGTTTGAAAAACGATTTTGTCTCTTGTGATAACACTTTTAAAAGATGCTATTTAAGAGACAAGCCCCTTAAAAATGCCATAATATTTTGTTTAACGAATCAGGCTTACAATTCCTTTTTCGACGATTGTTCTCTTCATTCCGTAATGATCTGTTGCCTGATAGGAGATTCTCCATGTATAAACTCCCGGAGGTAAGGGCTGACCCTGAAACATTCCATCCCATCCAATTTCTTTATTGTTTGTATGGAATAAAATACCACCCCAGCGGTCAAAAATTGACATTTCAAATTCAATACCATTATCCGATAAAATGGCCTGAAACAAATCGTTTATTCCATCTCCGTTCGGAGTAAATGCATTGGGTACCCAAAGTTGTGTACATGGACTAAATATTATGCTGTCTGTAGAAATACATCCGTTATTGTTTACCGAAACCCAATAAATACCCGGTTCATTTACAACAATAGCCGGGTTTGTACTGCCTGTACTCCATGTGAATAAACCAATGTAATGGGATGCATTCAGTAAAACATCTTCTCCTAAACATAAAAGTCTGTCATCACCAATATCGATGATTTGTTTTTTGATAACATCAATGGTGATTCCGACAGAATCAGAGCAGTTAGCAACAGTGCCTTTAACTCCATAGTACTTTTGAACGATTGGCGAAACAATTACCGTACTTCCAACATCACCAGTATTCCATGTATAGTTGATGTTTGGCAGATTGCCACTGGCGGTTAACGTTGAAGGTTCTCCCTCGCAGATCGGATTTTTAGAAGCAACAACCTGAATTATTGGAGCATCTGTAACTGTGACCATAACTTCGGCAGTGTCTTTGCACAGATTGGTCTCTCCGATTACAGAATAGGAGGTACTTGTGCCGGGGGAAACTTGTATCGAATTAGTGGTTGCCCCTGTGTTCCATGTGTAATTTGTTCCGGAAAGAGAAGAGTTTGCAATAAGTGTAACCTGTGTTCCCTGGCAGATGGAAACAGGATTGGGCAAAATTGTGAGCAATGGGGACGGCTTAACAGTAACTGTTGTACTTACAGAGTCTTTACAACCATTATTCGATCCATAAAGCATATAGGATTGTGTGCTGACAGGAGATGCATTAACGGAGCTGCCTGATGATCCGGTACTCCAGCTTAGTACAGTAGAAGAAGGATTGGCGGTTCCGGTTAATTGAACTGTTTCGCCTGTGCAGATAGATGGTGCAGACGGGTTTATTTGTATTTGAGGAAGGGCACTGACTGTTAATTGTATAGTATCACTCCCGTTACATCCTGATGAATTAATGACCTTCAGCCAATAAGTTCCACTTGTAGTTGCATCAATTGATGAAGTAATAGCACCTGTTGACCATTGATAGGTTGTATAAGTCTGACTTGGATGTATATTTATAGTTTGTCCCTGGCAAATGGTAGTATCGTTCCCTATATTTACCTGTAGGGCTTGGGGTGGCAGGATGGTAGCTGAATCAGTGGCAATACAGCCAGCAGAGTCAATAACAGTGAGTTTATATGTTCCGGCAGAAAGGTTTGTCGCGTTAGCAGTATGTTGAACTGGCATGGAGTTCCATGTATAAGCATACGGGTTTATCCCTCCAATTACAGATGAACTGATGGTTCCGTTATTACCTCCTACACAGATAGGGGATACGGCTTGCAAAGACGTAATTGTTAAACTGTCAACCCTTACTTTTGCCGAATCGATTATCGTGCATCCATTTGAACTTTTTGCATTTACCCAGTAAATGCCGGGTTGAGAAACTGTAATTGTTGGGGTTGTCGCTCCTGTTGACCATAGATAATTTGAAAAGCCGATACCTGGATTAAATACAGCATTTTTCCCATTACAGAGAATCGTATCCCGAATAATGTTACTTTGCAATCCCAATACATTCACCAGAATTGTATCTCTGGCAACACAGCCAACGTTGTTTGTTACTTTTAACGAGTATGTTCCGCTGTTTAATACATTCAATGTTTGAGTTAGAGCGCCTGTTGACCATTGATATGTTGTATAGCTGTTTCCCGGATTGAGTGTGAGATTTTGCCCTTGGCAAATGGTTGTGTCGTTCCCGAGATTTACACTTATATTCGAAACGTAAACTTTTACAGAATCGAAACACGTTGTTACTCCATTACTAACTGTAACGTAGTATGTTGTAGTTTGAGTAGGGTTAACCGTGATTGTTTGAGCAGTATCTCCGGTTGACCAAACTATTTGAATAGGATTGGATTGCTGAACAACTCCAAAAAGAGATTGAACTTCGGTGGGATTTAAAGCTCTGTTGTAAATGCGAATCTCATCCAGAGAACCATTAAGCGGATACCAGTAGCTGTCATATCTTCCGAAATAGAGATTGTTGTTATTGGCTGTAATGAAATTTACATTGTTGGCAGGTTGCGATGCAATTAAACATCCATTGGTGTATATTTTCGATTCTGTGGCTGTGAAAACATATGCAATATGTTGCCAGTTTGCCAAGTTAAATGTGTTGTATGTGCCTGATACATTCATGTTTGCCCCGGTATTGCCAAATCGTGCCTGCATAGTGTTTGATGAAATAGCACCGGTTAATCCGTAAAAACCACTGGTTTCTGATTTCTTTGCAAACAGACAGTAAATACCATTTGTTGTTGAATAATTTCCTCCCGGATCCATCCCGTTTAGCCCATTCAACTTGTAGAAAAATGAGATGGTCATCTGATTTGTAAATTGAAGAGAAGGGCTGTTGGGAACTTCCACAAAATTTGAATTGTAGTAACCTCCAAAGCGTAAAGCTTTATTTGGATTTCCAAAGCGATCAGGTGTTCCAAATGCACCGTAGATATATCCGTGATTTCCATAACCGCTGAGATCGGTTACGTTGCTATCTAATGGGTAATAGGCTACTAACCCTTGTTGCAGGTTTACAGAAGAAATCGGGTATTGGCATTGAACCTGCTGTACACCACTTACTGTAAGGGTAGCGCTGGTTCCTTTACAAATGGTAGTATCATTTCCGGCATTTACATTCATCAAAAGAACCTGAATTGTATCACTCATCATACATCCTTTAGAATCAGTTACCTGTACTACATAATTTCCACTTTGTGTAATATTGACTATTTGTGCATTTGCTCCGTTTGACCAGTGGTAAGAGGGATATCCACTTCCTGCATTTAATGGATAAACAGTAGATTGGCAAAGCATTGTGTCGGCTCCCAAATTAATTACCGAATAAGTAATGTAGGGCCTTAATTGTGTATTTCCATTATATTCGGAAGAATAAAAACCACGCCATCCACCATTACTGTAGCCAGGTGTATTGTATAGATAAAAACCGTTATTTATAAACGTGCCAGCCTGCCATCCTTTTACTAATTGAGTTAAATCAAGTGTAATCCAGGCGGGAGTTGCGGAATGGCTTATAATAACAGAATCATATTTTATAAGAGTATCAATGCCAGGTTTATTATTCCATTTTACGCCAATTTCGTTCCATGGAGCAGTGGCTCTATAAACCTGAATTTTTGAATCCTGATTAACGGAGGTGTCTCCATCGTAGTTGTAAAGATGTAATCTCACATTACATGCCTTGGCAGGAATAAGTAATTCATTAAAGTTTATTAAAATACGAGATGCTCCACTTGAACTCCACTGATCCCCTTTCGATATGAGTACAGATTCATTTCCATGGTTTGTATTTATTAAAACAGCACCGTTTGCAGTATCAGTAGAAATGTAGGTATCCAGACTAATTGGAAAGGTTTGTGCATCGCAATTTTGATTAATTAACAACGGCACAACGAAGACGAGAAGTCCGAATATTAAAAACTTAGCGGGGGATTTCATTATATTTCATTAGAGTCCACAAACTTACATAAATTTCAATTAAACACATACCAAAATAATAATCAACAGCAATTCAGCGTGAATAAAAAATAGAATGCCGTAGAAAAGGAGGTTAATTACCAAAACAATAGCTATTTGTGTTAATAATGTTAAGAAATTGACAGTTCTATGTTGAAGGGTGAATTTTAGTTCGTCTCTTGGTTTTTAGTGAACTTAGCTTTGAGGTTTGACTTGTTTTTTCTTAGTAAATAATTCCCAAAATTTATAATTAGGTAGATGGAAGGTTAAGTAGTTTATCCGAAAATAAGATATTAATACTCATTCATAATAAAACTAAAAAATAAGTTAATAAAATAATTTAAAGCTAATTATTGTAAGATATAAATAAAAATATATTTGAATGAATTTTTTTTATAATATTTGATATTATATTGAAAGCCAATAAGCCAACAAATATTTCAGTTAAATACACATGCAAAATAATAGTCAATATTTTCTAAATTAGCTTTTCCAACTATTATTTTCCACTAAACCTAATAAGTAGGCTTGACTTAACATAATAGACTCAACTCCCTAATTCTAACTGATTTTTCACTAATTCGTAATACTTGCCTTTGAAGTTAGTAAGTTCAGAATGAGTTCCTCTTTCTGCAATTTTGCCTTTTTCAAGCACTATTATTTGGTCAGCATTTTTTACGGTACTTAGACGATGTGCAACAACTACAACTGTTTTCCCTTTAAAAAATTCATCCAAATTTTTCATAATTATGCTTTCGTTATTGGCATCCAAAGCATTAGTGGCTTCGTCGAAAAAGATAAAATCAGGGTCTTTGTAAACGGCACGGGCAATTAAAATTCGTTGTTTCTGTCCTTGGCTCAAACCACTACCTTCTTGCCCAATCTTTGTATTGTAAGCAAGAGGTAGTGTTTCGATAAAATCTTGTATATTAGCTACTTTAACGGCATGCATCAATTTTGTTTTATCAACAATTTCTTCACCAATTGCAATATTTTCGGCTATGCTGTCTGAAAAAATAAAACCATCTTGCATTACAGCACCACAGCGAGAACGCCATGTTTGTGTATTAATATTGGTCAAATTTATTTCACCAATGCGAATATCACCGGCTGTTGGTGGATAAAAGCCCAACAAAAGCTTTACCAAAGTGGTTTTTCCACTTCCGCTTGTACCAACAATAGCTGTAATTTTACCTTGTGGTATTTCTAAATTAATGGCATTGAGTACCAAAGGGGAATGTGGCCCTTCATAACGAAAATCAAGGTTTTGTATGCGAATGCTGTGCTTTTCGGGAAGATGTTGCAACCGCATTTCGTCCATGGGTTCTTCGTCGTCTTTTTTATGTATTTCGCCTAAGCGTTCCAGGCTTATTTTAGCATCTTGCAAGGCTTGCATAAATCCTATCAACTGGTCGATAGGAGCGCTTATTTGTCCTACAATATATTGTACCGACATCATCATCCCTAAGGTCATTTTCCCTTCAATAACCAAACGTGCCGACAAAAAGCTTATCAACACATTGGTAGTTTGTGAAAAGATTAATGAGCCGATATGTTGCCATTGCCCCAAAGCAAGCCCTTTTACACTTACACGAAACAATTTTGCCTGAATATGTTCCCATTTCCATCGTTTTTGTTTTTCGCAATTGTTTAGTTTGATTTCTTGCATTCCGGTGATTAACTGGAATAGATTGCTTTGATTATCGGATGCTTGTTGGAAACGCTTAAAATCTAATTCTCGACGTTTTTTCATAAACAGCAATATCCAAACTACGTATAAAGCATTGCCCCCCAAAAAAACTAACAATATGGTTAAATTATAATAGGCTAATACGGCTCCAAAAACTACCAAATTAACCATCGAAAATAAAGTAGAAAGTGAAGAACCTGTTAGAAAAGATTCAATACGGGTATGATCACCAATACGTTGCATGATATCGCCTATCTTTTTGGTGTCGAAAAAGCCAATAGGTAGCTTCATCAGTTTTATTAAAAAATCAGAAATCAACGATATATTAATTCGCGTGCTGATATGCAACAATATCCAACTTCGGATAAATTCAACCATTATTTTGCCAACAGTTAACACCAACTGGGCTACTAATATCAAGGTAACGAAGCCAAGGTTGTGGTTTGAAATACCCACATCTACAATGGCTTGTGTTAGAAATGGAAATATTAGTTGCAACAAAGTACCCAACAACATTCCCAACAATAATTGTACAATATATTTACGATAAGGCGTGAGATAGCGTAGAAAAAAGCTTATTTTGGTTTTGTCTTGTTTTTCGCCTTCGAAATTATAAAAATCAGGCGTGGGTTCTAATAATAAGGCAATACCTCTTTCTTCACCTTGGGTTTGGGTACTAAGCCATGATTTTAGAAATTCTTCCTTAGTATATTTGAGTAATCCGTGTCCGGGATCGGCTACACATATTTCTTCTCCTTTTTTTATTATTTTGTAAACTACTACAAAATGGTTCTGATTCCAATGCACAATACAGGGCAATAAAGCTTCATCCACTAATTGCTGAAAGCTAATGCGGACACCCATAGTACGGTACCCAATACTTTCTGCAGCATCGCTAATACCTTGCATAGAAACACCTGCATTTGTAATATAACTCCGCTCACGAAGATAATTTAAGCTATACTCTTTGCCATGCGATTTGGCAATCATACGCAGGCAAGAAGGACCGCAATCCATTGCATCGAGTTGTTTGTAAAATGGAAATTTTAATATCATTAATATATTATTTTCAGTACATTTATTTTATTAATATCAGTCCGGAAACTTCTAGGCCTGTGTGCTTTTTTACATTTCTGCCTCCTGACTTCAATTCATATTTCACTATTCTATCATCTTTACAAATTCATTCTTCCTTTTATTAATGCTTTTATCGGGTTAAAAAAACGTTCTATCAAGCGAACATCTTCGGTAATTATTTCAGCTTCGCCGGTCATGCCGTTTTTAAAATTCAATTCTTTGTTATACGTTGTTTTTAAACCGTTTGGCATTTCTATTATTAATGCCCATGTTTTGTCATCAGGTACGGGTGAAATGTTTTCTACCTTACCTTCCACCAAACCGTATTCCATGTATGGAAAATCGCTTAGGCGTATTAATACTTTTTGATTTGGTTTTACTTTTCCGGCTCCACTCAAGGGTAATTGTAAACGACCGCTTATTTTGCCTTTGCCTTGTGGCACTACATTTACCACTTTATCTCCTACTGTTACTTGCTGATTAACGCTCCAAAATTTGGTAAATACTACCTTGCCGGCAATGGGAGCGGTTAATAAATAGGTTTGTTTCCAACTGCCAAGCTGATTGTGTAAGGTTTCTATGCTTTGTTTGAGAGCTATTTGCAATTGTTGACTTTGCTCTTCTTGTTGCAATTGGAGTTCTTCAATTTGCTGGTCTAATTGTGCCATTTGTATTTTTGTAGATGCCAGCGTAATACGACTACCTTCAAAAGAGTATTTTTTTTGCAGATAGGCAGATTGCTTTTTCTCGAAATCAGCGGTGGCAATTACCTGGTTTTTGTGCAGCGTGGAATCTCTATTGTATTCCCGCGCTGCCAATTGCAGGTCATTTTCTAAAATATCACGTTGCGTATAAAGGCGGTTGTAATAGAGATTGGTCATTGACTTTTGTTGTTGCAAAGCTTTGACTTTTTTGGTATTCAAATCCAATTTGTAGAAACGTTGATAATCCTTTAACGCTTTATCAAAATTGGCAAATACTGCTTGTAAATCGCCCAAAACCCAAGCTTGTTGTGTCGTAATATTAAGCTGTTTGAGTGTGTTGTTTTGATAAAAGGGCATAATACTATCTAACATGACTTCTAATGCTTTTACATCTTTATAAACCGCTGGATTTTCGATAAGTACAAGAGGAGTGCCTGCTTTAACCTCTTGCCCGGGGTTTGCAAATACCTGAGCAATTTTCCCGCTTGATTTCCCCGATAAACTAACAGGCATATTTTCGGAATACAATGTAATTTCTGCCTTTAAAACATCGGGATAATGAATAAACCAACTTATTACCAATATAAGCAAGATAATGAGCAGTATAAACGTGATTCCCCAACGAACCAGCGAGTTGGGAGTTTTACCCAATATTTCATCAATGGCTTCGCTGCGGAGTTCGATGGAATTAAAAACGATGTGTTTATCTTTTGTTGGCATAATTTGTCTTTAAAATTGCATCTCTAATTTACTCTCCAAAGCTGGTTTGCTTTGTCTTGTTATTTGCGAGTAATAATATCGAAATAGAAAATCGTAAATTACCAACTCATATTTTCGTTGATTAGTTCTGAAAATACGATTAAGCATCATGTGAATATAACTTGTAAGTAAATTTGATAGTTCCATAGCTAATATATTATTTGTTTTTAAATTTAGGATATTATGTATTATTGATTTTAATCTTGTTGATTTCTCAATAATAATATATTCATACTCTTTTAGAATTGTGCCATTTATGATATTTTCAATTTCATTTTTATAAGTGCGGTATTTTATCCCCAATTGTTTACGAGCATCTTTTGTAAGCCCAAATTCTTTACCAAAACTTTCCTGCATCACTTTGAGTAAATCATTTTTTTGTTGAAGATTGTATCCAAAATCGTTGAGCAAAACATCAATCATTTTTAGTGATATTAACCAACGTGTGTTTTCTGTTTCATTTCCTTGTAACTCCTTAATTAAATTAATACATGTCATACTGTCAATGTAAAAAAAATCTTCTGAAAACTCTATTGAATTTGCTCCATATCTTTCTATTTCACGTTTATAAGTATCTGTCTGAACTTTCCAAATTAAATCATCTTCCACATATTGTTTAAAAGTATTATTAAAAATTAAAATTATTTCAGCTATTCTGCTTTTATCTATCAAATGAAAACGAATCCTTAAATGATATTTTGGATCTGTAAATCTTATAAAAAACCATTTATCAATGATTTGTTTTTTTAATAAATATTCAACTAATGGCATAATTGCCTCTCTAATAATTGTTTCTGACGTTTTATATCCTGTATATATTTTAAAATAGAGCCACTCATCGCCTATAATAAAATTGCGTTGTGTTTTTTGTAAATTCGTGCTCATTTTTTCTTTTCTTCTTGTATAACAACTGATTTATAAAATGCCAAAATAAATTCATTGCAAAAAGTATTTCCATTAGTATCTTTGACTATCGCAGAATTTACATCAAAAGGAAACTCATTTAAAAAAAATGATGGACGTTTTTTAACGATTGAGAAAAGTGTTTTTATACTAACAATATTTTCGAAATCAACAAACATCTCATTATCACCATCTGGCATAACTGCATAACGTGGAATTTGTAATTCTTTTCTCCAACTGTCTATTCTCTCCATTAATTCAGTATCATTTTTTATTGTAAGAAAAACCTTTAAATCCTCATTTTTTATAATCCAACGAGCCAACGAAAGAATTAGATTTTTATACCTAACTCTTGGTAAAAAAGCATATTCATTTGTGAGATTGCTCCAGTTAAAACCAATGCCACCTCTGAGGTTTTGCGTTTGCGAATCGCATAAGAAATGATAAACAGGCATTGCACCAAAAGAATAATTATGTGCAGTACTTAGTCGAGGTATAATTTGTTTTTGAAGCTTTTTTGAATATAGCTTAACAATCCCCATTTGTGCAGAAACATACAAATCGGACAATGGTAATTGAAATTCTTTGTCCACAGCCGATTTTGCCAGATAGGGGATTTCATATTTACGTAAAATTGGGCGAAGCAAAATATTCCCTATTCTCGATTCTGGCAAATGAACAATTTCAGCGTAAATAACATCTGGATTAAGCTCCTGCTCGGTTTGCGTAATATTTAGTACATAATTGTGAAGTTCTTGGTCGGTATGGCAAAAGCGACCTAATAAGTTTGCTGCACTGGATCCACCTGCTGAATGTAAGTAAATTGATTTGTTTTCTTCATTATAAGCGAATATCTCACACATTACAGAAATAGTAGAAGGTAGATCATCCCAGTTGGGTTTAATGTTTTCAAAATCTTTATCTGTTATTTCTATTTCTGTTTTCTTTTCTGCGTAAGCGGCTAAGAATTTTTTATGTAAAACAGATTGTGTTCCGTTCCATTGAACATCAGTATTGTTATTAGCTGCTTGTAGTAAAACAATATCATCAATCAATGGATTAATATCTCCTTCCAATCCTGAATTTTGCCTATAACCAACCCCTAATTCTGTATCTAATACTTTTAATAATGATACAGATTGTTCTTCGTATCGTTCGTAAAATGATTTAGCAAATTCTGATAATAATGTGTTGTTCGATGGTTTTGGTGTTAGTTTATTTAATAATACAAGTCCTTCGTAAATATCATCAATAATTTCCTTAGAAATAGCTGATTTTACGGTTGGTTTTAACATATCCGATTGAAAGAGAAATTTTATTTCAAATTCGGTTTTTAGCTCTTTAATAATTTCAACAATTTGATTGTAAAAAACTTGCGTTTCGCCAATTGTATTTGCATCTATCGCATCTAATAAATCATTTATTTTTTTTAGGTTTGTTTTTAAATCTTCAATTTCGGGAATTGGCTCTAATACTTTCAGTAATTGTTCAAAATTTCCTTCTCCAGTAATGGACGGTTCCAATTCATTTACTAATAATTGATTATCAACTAATTCATTGATAAAGAATGTTGCATCTTCTATTGATATATCTTCATCTATCAATAATTCGGCTAACTCATGTAAACAAGCACCATCACTGGCTTTTTTTAATACGTTTTGTACATATTCTGAATTATCGACAGAAACAATATTATGCATTCGTTTTGCATTCAAATATTTATATTCTACATATCGTATTTGATCACCATATTCGTAAATACTGGTATTTGGGTAAAACTTGATTGTTTGTTTAACAATAGGGATTTTAGCAATATCTTGCGATAAGGCACACAGATAATTCATATCTAAGCGGGTATGCCTTGTGTAATTATTTCTTTCGCATAGTGCAATTTCAGTATTTTCGTTAATATTTCCCATAGTGCAACCCGCAAATAAACCAAAAGGTGTGCAGCGGGTGGACATTCTCGTTAAATAACGTAATACAGAATACGTTAGCCGTTCCTCTTCTTTTTTATCGGGCAGTTTGCCAACTAAATATTTAAGGATTTCGTCATATAAAACAGGCGAACCTAAATAAATGGCTTCTAAAATAGCAGTATCTTGTAAAATTATTTTTAAGACCTCCTCATTATTTTTCAGCCTAAAAAGAATATCTTCAAATTGGCTAAATGATAATAAAGGAGTTCTAAGAACAAAATTAATGAAGGGAAGGTATTTTATTTCTTGGGGCATATTTTTTTCTATTTTTTTCTCGTTGATTTTCGCATATACAAAACGCTGATTTCCGCAAACTTAATTTAATGTATTATTAGTGTTCTGTTTTTTACTTCTTTACGAACTCATTAACTCAACAGCAAACATTCGTCCCAACTGGGTTCTATTTCGTAATAGTAAGACATTAAAGCTAAGCCTACTCCTGCAATGCCTTCTAATACGCTTATTTCATTTTGCCAACCACCATATTCTTTGGTACGCCACGCTTTAAAACCTGCCAAACCATCTTCGTGATATGCCATCTTTAAAGTTTCGTTGAACCAATAATCGGCAGCAGCTTTAAATTCTGGTAGTTTGGTATTCCGATACATACGATAAAAAATATGCCCAATACCAGCAGTACCGTGGCATAAACCAGCATCAAGAACAAAATTACCTTTTAAATCTTTTCTGGTAGTGGAATAGAGCAATACTTCCATTGCTTTTTCAGTCCATGCTGTATTGTTTAATATTTGCCCGGCTTGCCATATTGCCATTGCTATACCCAAATCGCCATAGCACCATGCTAAGCGGCTACTTGTCATGATTTCAGTACTTTCTATTGAGATTGAGGGAAAATACGAATTGTACGTATCTTTGTTAATTTCCTGTTGTAATATGTATCGTATTGCTCCATCAATTAATTGCTTGCATTTTTCTTTTTCGATACCTGCTTTATATATTTTTGTGAGAATAGCTACTATACTTGCCATGCCGTGCGATAAGGAAATATTATACCCTTTTGTACTTTTTTTATGATCTATTATTGATTTCCATTTTAAGCAATCATTACTATCTTTTTTTGCTAATTGCTCGAGATTACTAACCAATTCTGATAAGTATGCAGCGTTTTTTTCTTTATGTAATCTTTTTAAAAAGTACAAACCATAACCAATAGCTCCATGTAAATAATCGTAGTTTTGGTTATTAAAACATGCTATCATGTTGTTATATAGATAGTCGTCTAAATCATCTAATAATTCAATGTCTTCGTCTGTATATATATCTTTTTCTCTTAAAAATTCTAATATCCAGCCAAAACCAGCTATGCCAGAGCAAAAAGTGCTTATTTTAGTTCCATTATTAATTTTTTGTAATACTTCTTCAATACTATTTAAACATTTATCTTCATAATTTATATTTATTAAAGTAGAGCAATAATAATAAAATAATGCAATACCAGAATTGCCAGTGTGTAATCCAATATTTTCGGCTTTTTTATTTAATGCTACTATTTTTATTATTTGTGCAATCTTATTATTCATTTTAATAATGGTATGATCTTATTTTTTCTTTAGCCATTTTATAGCTGCATTAACACAATTTTCTGAATAATAGTTGTCAACAATAACGTCTGGAATTATTCCGCCATTATATTTTTTCATGTTTCGGTCTGCTGAGATACTTGCTGCTAAAGCAATTCCTGAACTATCTGACAATATAAAACTCACATTACCGGTAGTATATCCTCCTGTAGTTTGCCCAAATAGCTTTACATTATTTTTACCGATAAATGAAATGGTAGTCATTTCTCCACTGCTTGATGTTTGATTACCGATTAATACAGCTATTCTAGCATTACTATTTTTTACTTTATAATAATCTATTATATGAATAATCGTTTTATTCTTATTATGATGTGCAATGTTTTCAATTCTCTTATCATTATCTTTTTCTAAATACTTACAAATTACAGAACCATTAATATAAGACCAGTATTCCGTTCCACCTTTTCTATCAATAAAATATCCTAATATACCTTCTCCAATTAAAGGACCAAGTCCAGCAATCATTGGGTACATATTCCCTCCTGTATTGCCTCTTAAATCAACAATCCATCCATTGATAATATTAGAATCCATTAACTTGATGAGTTGTTGAATTTTAATTGCAAATTTTTTACAAATTGAGTCATTTCCTGATATAAAACCAGGAACTTTAATATAAGCTATTTTATTGCCTAAGTATTTTGCTTCAGGTTGTTCTGTATTAAGATTTTTTTTGAATACTAATTTCGTTTTTTCCTTAGAAAGATAAAAGGAATGATTATCGCCAACTGCTCTTAATTTATTAATTAAATAATCAACAGAAGTAGAGCATTGATTAATATTTTGTTTTTCTTTGGATAGTGAATCTAATTCATGCTCCAACGAAGTCCAATTGATTGAATCTGAATAAAGCGAATTTTCTTTAACTATCTGTATAAGCTCTTTATTGAATGCTTTATTATTTGATTTTTGACAAGAAAAAAAGACGATAGCCAAACCAATTAAAAAAAGTATTTTTTTCATTTATTTGATAATTTATGGATGTGCTATTTGTTAAAAACACCCCAGGATATTGTTCTGGGGTGTTTTTATTGTAATAATTTGATTACCAACTAGGGTTTGCAACGAGTAAATTCTGTATTCCACGTATACGTTGGGTCTGGTTGTGGAACAGGCTTAGGTTCTGGATTTGGCTGTGGACTTGGGTTTGGGTTCGGGCATCCAAGATCTAATGTATTTGGACCAGGTCCACAAACATATAAATTTGTATGTGCAGCAGCACCCCCTTTTATTTGATTAGCTTCATTATCATTTAATCGTGCAATTGTTTCTTTGTTTAATTGCAATTTTTTATTTTTCATTGTATAAAGTATTTATTTGTTAAGAATAATTATTTCCACTTACGCAGGAAATGTTTAAAGAACCCTTCGCTTAAATTTTAAATGTATAGGCATCTAAGAGCCTGGGAAGATAGCTGTAATTATTGTTGCCAATTTATGTAATTTTGCAACAATCTCCTTTATTTACTTAAAAATGTGCGTTCCGGCTACATTTAAGTGTCTTTTACGCCGCTGCAACCTTTAAAGGAGGTAGGTACATTGCAGCGGCTTTTTTATTTGAGCATTTTCATCGCTTTGTTTTCATGTGTTACATATTTCATTATTCACATAAAGCTTCCTTAATATTTTATTAACTTCATTTTTTTAGAATTATTGTAAACCTAAAGAGGTTATATGGTTTACTTGGTTTTACATAATTGATGTTTTTTCTTTGCCTTGTACTGGTGTTGATAATCTTGTTCATAATGCAATAATCTGTTTTTGAATGATTAAGTCAAAGTAAACACGCAAAGTTCGTGATAAATGAATTATAAGCAAAGAACTATTAGTTGTAAAATACAACTCACGGTTGCAAAATACATCCACGAGTTGTGTTTTGTAATTGTTGGCAAAGTTTCGTTTAAAAAATGTTTTTTGTATTTGAAGGTCGGTTTCATGGCAATGGGGGTTGTAAATGTTCCTGAATATTATTGCCACCTGCCCAATAAAAAAGGCGTGTGACTCATACTGTATCTACCCTTGAGGCTCTGGAAAGCCCGTAATGCAAATAAGTAAAGCCCACGCCGTAGCGTGAGCGTTTTTACTTATTATTCTTGCATTACGTAAAAATTTTCCAGATTTCAAAGAGGTAAGAATAATAGCAAACGCTATCTTATGTATTTATGTTCGTGTTGTTTATTGCTTCATAGGCAGGGTTTTATGTTTGGGGTGTAAATGTAGTAGTTTTTAAAGACTGGTACAAACAGAATTTTGTTTGTAAAAGAAAACCGCCAGCCTTTCCAGATGTAAATATTAAGTACTAAAAAAAACAGCATTGCAGGCTGGACGGTTTCTTTTTCCTAAAGTATTTTGTATTGTATAAAAAAGTGCTTTGTGTGGTTCTGTAATTTATTTTGGATTTTCTTTTGAGTAATAAAATCTACATTGCCACCAGTTCGGGCTTTTCCAGTTCAACGTCGTTTTCGGTGATAAAGCCCTCCTCAACTTCCAGTATTTCTTCGTGAGGAGTATAGCCTGTCGAGTTTACGATAAGCTTAATTTTTCCGGTTTTGCTTGCAATCCGGTAATAACCATCTTCATCTGTTTTTACCACAACATCGCCTGTATCCGTTTTTACTTCGGCTCCCACCAATGGTTGTTCTGTTTCCAGATCACTTACAACTCCTTCAATTCCGGTAGTGATCGTTGCATTTTTCTTACGACCCTTTAAATCAATAATGGCACGGGCATTCATATAATCATCATACAAACTATTGTCGTCCCAGCGAACCATTCCAATGGTTTTATCAAGCAAAGCCAGTATTTTGTCAGCTTCACGAAACAGCATATCCAGTGTTTCTTTCTGTTTTTTACGTTCCATGATTCGTTGCCGGGGCATCGGGATCAAATCATGATATTGATCAATCAGCTTACGCAAATCATCCAGTACTTGTAGCGTTATGCCATATCCGGCTAAATCAGCCAGCAATTCTTTTGCCTTTGTAAAAACCGCATCACACCTGTCTTTTACAATAGTATCGGCAGCATTGCGTAAATCCGACATCGTGAATCCTATTTTATCTTCAAGCAAGGTGTCGTTTTTATGAGCTGCGTATGCAATCAAACGTACCACAACCTGCATGGTTTTCTTTTCGAGTATTGCCCTTACTTCACGCTTATCACGGGCAACCCCTGTTATTTGCATTTCTTGTTCCTTCCGGATATCATCAATTTTCCCGATAACATTCTTCAGCTCTAAAGCTAAATCACCTCCCATCGGGAGCTGTGCCACTTCCTGTTGGTTTAATTCAAGACATTTATTTACCAACACGTATGCACTTCTCTTATTTTCTTTAAAACGATTCATCGCATTTTTGTTTTAAGTGAATAATTCCGAAAATACAATCACAAATATACATACAAAAAGCAGCAAAATCGCAGTTCAAGTAAAAAATCTCAAAAAATCACCCACAAATTATCTAAATATACCGCTTCCAACACTATTTATATTGCTTCCAACGAACATTACACTCCTTCCAACGCTCTTTATACTATTTCCAATAAGTTTTGCATTGCTTCCAATATTCTTTATACTGCTTCCAACATACTATACACCCTTTCCAATACTATTTATGCTTCTTCCAACGTCATTTAAATGGCATCCAACGCTCTTTATATCGCTTCTAATTCATATTATATTGCTTCCAACGTATTAAATATCGCTTTCAATACTATTTACATTTCTTCTAACACCATTTGTATTGTATCCAACACTCTTTACATTGCTTACAATTTATAATTCATATATCATATTTTATATTACATCACTTCCAATGTTCTTTACATCATTTTACTTTACATTTCATATTTTACTTTACATTCATTCTAGTATATATTATTTCTAATACTATTTACGCTGTTCCCAACGTTCTTTATATCCATTTTAACATGATTTGTCTTAAAATAGCGGAAGTATTCATGGAACTGTGTCCAACCTGTTGAATTTATTTTTTCAAATTTGATTCAAGGAAAATTATAGAACTCATTTTGCGATTTGCTTAAATTATTACAATGTCTTGTTATTTTTCTTTGTCTATCGGGCATCTGTGTCTTTGTTCCGTTTTTTATGTGGGCTAATCGAGCTTGTTTTTATAGATATTGGATGATGTGTGTTAATAAATTGAGATTGATTTGTAATTTTTTCAGGCTGGTTTAATTCTTTCTTTGTAGATTTGTTTTTTCAAAATGGGAAGGAACTCTGTGATGAAAGTTGACCTCTTTATACCTTGCTTTATCGACCAACTATTTCCGCAAACCGGCTTTAACATGATTAAAATTCTGGAAAAGCACGATGTAGAAGTACACTATAACCCCAATCAAACTTGTTGTGGCAAAATATCTTTCAATCAGGGATATTGGGATGATGCCAAAGATATTGGTGAAAAATTTATTCGCGATTTTTCGAATAACCGCTATGTTGTAGGTGGGTCAGCATCTTGCGTAGGGTTCATCAAAAACTATTACTGGAAGCTTTTTTATAATACGGGTTTGCATCTGGAATTTAAGCAATTACATAAAAATATTTTCGAATTCAGCGATTTTATGGTAAATGTATTGCGTATTACTGATGTCGGAGCTGTTTTCCCGCATAAGGTTACGTATCATGACTCTTGCTCTGCCTTACGTGAATATGGAATTAAAGATGAGCCTCGCTATTTACTGAATCAGGTAAAAGGATTGCAACTTATTGAAATGAAAGGAAATGAAGAATGTTGTGGTTTTGGAGGCGCATTTTCAACAAAATACGAAGCAGTTTCCATTGCGATGACTAAAGATAAAGTTGAAGCGGCTCTGGAAACCGGAGCAGAGTATATTGTGTCAGTAGATGCTGGTTGTTTGATTCAACTGGATGGCTATATCCGCAAAAACAATCTTCCGTTAAAGTGCATCCATTTAATTGATGTACTCGCTTCGGGTTGGTAATCAGATAATCATACATGAAACATCTTGCTGTTTTACTTGTTGCTGTTTTAGGGTTAACATGCCGGTTAATGGCTCAGTATTATGATGCAGGAAATGATCCGGCTTCTGTAAAATGGCACCAAATTAAAACTCTGCACTTTTATTTTATCTATCCGGCCGAAATGGATAGTAATGTGCAAAAACTTGCTTCATATGCGGAGAATGCTTTTTCATACAACACTTTCTCTCTGAAAGCAAACCCCAAAAGATTGCCGGTAATTCTCCACAACAGAACAGTTGTTTCGAATGGGTTTCTGGCATGGGCTCCTTCAAGAAGTGAGTATTATACTTTTCCCGAAACCAATGGCTATGCTCAGGATTGGTTGCAGCAACTGGCTATTCACGAGTACCGCCATGCTTTACAGCTCAACCGGCTGAATATTGGAACTACAAAAGTTCTTACGTGGTTTTTGGGTGAACAGCTTACAGCTGCTGTTTCAGGTCTTTATCTTCCGTTTTGGTATCTGGAAGGCGATGCAGTACTTGCCGAAACAGCACTTTCTCCTGCCGGAAGAGGCCGCTTCCCGTCATTTGATGCAGAGTTAAAAGCTCAATTAGCACAAAAAGGAATGTATAGTTATGATAAGGCCTGTTTTGGTTCTTATCTTCATCATGTTCCGAATCGCTATATTATGGGTTATCATTTAGTTTCGCATAGCAGAAGGTTATATGGTGCTGATTTTTGGGACAACGTAGAACAAAGCGTGGCAAGGAATCCGTGGATGATAGTGCCTTTTAATTATGGTATTCACCGGCAAACCAATTTAACGAAAACCGCGCTTTATCGCAAATGTTTTGCAGAGTTAGATTCAATCTGGAAATCTGAGAATATCCAACGAAATCCGGTTGTTCCGGAACATCTTACCAAACATAAGGCAAGATTTTATACATCCTATCAAAAACCAGTTCTGATTCAGGATTCATTGCTTGTTGCCGAAAAGAGAGGGAAGGCTGAACTGAGCCGGATTGTACTTATTACGTTAAGCGGTACTGAAAAATCGGTTTATATTCCCGGTGCCATTGCCGAAAGCTCGTTAACTGCCTCTGATAATACAATTGTTTGGACTGAAATTCGTCGTGACCCGCGTTGGGAGCAACAAAGTTATTCGATTATCCGGAAATATGATTTAAATAGCCGGAAAACCAAAACCTTAACGCGGAAAAGCCGTTATAGTTCGCCTGCAATTTCGAAAACAGGGAATCGGTTGTTTGTTACTGAATTGGATTTGGTGAATCGTTGTTTTTTGGTTGAGCTGAATCCGGAAAACGGCTCGCTTATTTCACGGTATCAGCTTCCGGATACGGTTTTTGCTGCTCAGCTTTCGTGGAATAATGATGCCGCAACATTGATTGGTATCGCGGTATCGCCTTCGGGAAAAAGTATTTTTGAATTCAATCCACAAACCAAAACATTGCATTATTTGCTGCCGTGGTCGTTTATCGAAATAAGCTTTCCGATGGCTAATGGCACGAATATTTGGTTTACCGGGGCGTTTGATGGTACCGATCAGATTTATCGTTACAACCGTACAACGGAAAGCGTGATAAAACAGACCAATACTCCTTTTGGTGCTACACAGGCTTTTGCTGATGTAAAGCGCGGAAAGCTGTTGTTTGCCGACTATACAGCTGATGGTTATAAGCTTGCTTCAACACCATTTGACTCAACTATTAATGATACAGTTGATTATCAGAAAAAGGGAATATTTCCGTTGGCTGATGCAATGACATTGCAGGAAAAAGGGATTTTACCAACCCGTTATGCTCAGGATACCAATTGGACTCCAACGCCATATTTCAGAGGTTTAAATCTGTTTCGGATTCACTCGTGGGGGCCTTTTCGGGCTGATGCTGATGCGGGTGATGCTCAACCTGGTTTTTCAATACAGTCGCAAAACAATCTGAGTACGGCAATTACTACATTCGGGTATAAATATGACCGTACCGAAAAGGCTGGTGACTGGTTTCTGGACTTTACGTATAAAGGCTGGTATCCGGTTTTGGAGGTTGAAGCATCACGTGGTAAGCGTAATGGAAACATTCTCTATTCAAATGGAGAAACCGAAAAATTCAACTGGTTCGAAAACAGGGTAAAAACAAGTGTAAGCTTGCCGTTGAAATATCAGTTTGGGAAAATTAATACAGGAATTACATCAAAAGTGACCTTGGATGCACTCAATATTCAGGATGGAAAAAATGCACCATCAGCTTTTAATACAGGATGGTTGCAAAGTATGGATTATCAGTTGAGTATTTACTATTTACTAAAAAGTACCGAACTGGATCTGCTTCCCCGCTTTGGGCAAACTTTGTCTCTTTATTATAGTCATACACCTTTTGGAAACTTTACGGTTGGCGATTTATCGGCAGTGGAAACTCAATTCTATTTGCCAGGTTTGTTTCGTTTGCAACGCATACGTTTTTATGTCGGATACCAAAATCGATTGGATGCAAAATACTACTATTCTGATCAGATAAATTATCCGAGAGGATATCATTCTGCTTACAGTGATGAAATGGTATCGTTATCAGCTAGCTATCGCTTTCCGTTGGCTTATCCTGATGTTGCACTTGGAAGCGTAGCGTATATTAAACGGGTGAAAGCAACTTTGTTTTTTGATTATGCAGAACAGTATAAGGGATCAGTTCAACGGCAAATGAAGTCGTGTGGAGTTGAAGTTACTTCGGATATGCACCTATTCAGGCTGGTAGCCCCTTTTAATCTGGGATTTCGTGTGACTTACCTCCCTGACAATGCATCCTGGAGCAGCGATTTTATTTTGTCGGTAAGCTTTAGTGCATTGTAAAAAACGAAAAAGTTTTTGTTTTTCAGTTTTCTTAATTTTAGATTTGTTTCGTTATGGCATCATTTCTGTCATATCCTGTTCAAGAGAGCTTTTGGGAGTTTCAATAATACGACCCACTTCTTTCCCGTCCTTATAGAGGATGATAGTAGGTACTTTCTCGATTTTAAGATCAGCAATATCCATAGACCCGGCTTTTCGGTCACGGTCAACAGCAATGAGTTTCAGGGTCGTATTGTCGTAACCGGCCATATCCAGGATTTTGAAAAAGCGTGGCATTTGTTCTTTGCTATCGCCACACCAAGTTCCGAAAACAATCGTGATTTTGTAACCCGAAAGCTTATCTTTCAATACAGACATATATTGTTCAGCAGGCTTATAGTAGTTGTATTCCAAGGGAAACATGATGCCAAATTCACCCACTGTTTTCAGTCCGGTTTCATCACATAATCCAATAAGGATTTCTTCCTGCTTTTTGGGTTCAATTACTTTCTGATTCAGGTTTTGTGCAAAGTTTATCATTGGTAAAATGCACAATATGAATAAGATAATGTATTTTGTTTTCATCGGGATTCTAATTTGATACATAGCTAAGCAAAAATAGTGCAAAAGAGGTTTGATTTACCGTTAAGAAGTTGATAAAAAGGGTTTGGGGGTAAAAAAAACCGGCATCCCGTAAGGGATGCCGGCCAGAAGACGAATGGAGAAAAATTACAAAGCACCTTCGTCGTAAGCTTTTTCTCCGTGTAACATAATATCCAGACCCTGTCTTTCGTCTTCTTCAGAAACTCTTACCGGGGTTATTCTGTTAATAAGCGCAAGCATAATATATGTAAAGATGAAACCATAAGCTGAAGCAATTGCTACAGCAACCAGTTCCTTCATAAAGAATGCTGCATTGCCAAACCATAAACCATCAGCACCAGCTGCATTTACGGCTTTCGAAGCAAACACACCCAAGAGGATAGTTCCGAAAACGCCACCAACACCGTGAACGCCCCATACATCCAGTGCATCGTCCCATTTCATTCTGTTTTTCCACTGTACAGCTAAATAACACACTATACCAGCAGCTGTACCAATAATTGGTGAAGCCCAGAGTGGAACGAAACCTGCACATGGAGTAATGGTTGCCAAACCGGCAATAGAACCTGTAAGTAATCCTACAAACTTGGGTTTCTTTTCTCTACTCCACTCAATCACTACCCATGACATGGTTGCGAATGAAGCAGCAATATCTGTATTTAAAAATGCAGTAGAAGTTATAAAGTCAACAGCCACTTCGCTACCGGCGTTGAACCCGTACCAGCCAAACCACAACAGACCGCTACCAATGGCAACTAATGGAATGCTGTTTGGAGTAGAGTTTTTATCAACACGTGCACCCACGTAAAATACGGAAGCTAAAGCTGCAAAACCAGCAGTAGCATGTACAACAATACCACCGGCAAAATCTAACACGCCCCACTGTGCAAGTAAACCACCACCCCAAATCATATGAACGAAAGGATAGTAAACTAAAATTTGCCATACAGTAAGGAATATCATATATGATTTAAATGTAACACGGTTTGCAAATGCACCGGTAATCAATGCAGGTGTGATAATGGCAAACATCATCTGATAAGCAATGAAAACCACTTCGGGAATCTTTCCGTTTGAATACATGGAGTCAATTTTAACCCCATTGAGGAAAAATTTGTCAAAGTTTCCCAAAATGCCACCTTCACCACCACTAAAGCAGAGTGAATACCCGAAAGCAACCCATAAAACGGTTGTCCATCCCAGTGATGCAAAGCTTTGAATCATAATACCCAGAATGTTGCGTTTGGTGGCTAAACCACCATAAAAGAATGCGAGACCCGGAGTCATTAGCATTACCAAGCTGCACGCAAGCAGCATAAATCCGGTTGAACCTGTTTCTAACATATTGATTTATTTTTTTAATATTGGTTTATTATTTTTTTAAATATGAGGCCAGAAGGAATTTAAAACGAGGTTATTTTGAGGTTTTTTAGTACCATGAAGACAGTTGTTTTCCAGCCTCATCCATTCTGATATTTGAATTAAAATGTGAAACCTACAACAAAAAAGATCTTCCTGTCATACGGATTAATAATAACCGAACCATTCATCGGTAATGAGAATTTATCAGTCACCTCGATTGATTTGGTTGCGGTGCATCCTAAGTTGATAATCCCTGTTTTGGTATTGCCATAAAAACCGGGTAAATCATCACCTGGAGTATTTATTGCACTGCCTATAAAAGCATTAAATCCGGTTTTTTTAATTTTAGTAGTGTAAGCAAGTTCAGCGTAGGTTGAATAGGTAATCTTGTCGTTAGTTTTACGGGCATCATTGCCATATATATTTGTAGCAATCATGAATGAAAACGGAAGTTTTTCAGTTCCGTTATACTTTACCATAGCTTCAAAAACGTGTGTAGTTTTGTCTTTGTCGTAATTGAAATAATCATACGAAGCAGCTTCGTTTGGAAAGAAATAATCTGTTAAAGTGAACGTAAATAGACTGTTGAGTGTGTATGAGGCGTACAAATCCACTTCCTGATTGCTTTGCCCGCTCATCGAAAATGCGCCCCATGCCCCCAATGTGAAATTGCCTTTTTTTAATTCAACTTTGGGTTGGATGCTGGGAGTAGAACCTCCTAAGAGCAAGCCGCGCCAAACATAACGACTATAGATGTCAGTGTTTAAAGTTAAATCCCATTTTGGCTTTTCCTGAGTAAACGCATTGGCAGAAATTGTAATAAAAATTATAAAACCTGCCAGAACTTTAAAAAGTGTACCGTTTTGTTTCATAAATGTCTGATATTAAAATTACATCGCAAAAGTGCAGGAAGTAATTTGGTTCTGCAATCATAGAAAATCTGAATTTGATCGGTTTAATACGTAGTGTATATTTACGAGAAACACGTAATGATGATATTGAATGTATTAGAGGGGTGGGATTTGTCGATTTAGTTTTTGTAGTTTTGTAACGTGCACTATGAGTATTCAATCACTACTCAATTTTTTAAACATGAAAAGATTAATTTTAATTCTGATGGGTATTTGCCTGATACTAGTTGCAAATATCCGGCTGAGTGCGTCTCCAGCTTATCCTAATCCAATTCAGTTTATTCAGCCTGATGGGAGTAAAATTTCAATATTGCTCAAAGGCGATGAAAAGGTAAAATGGGCTCAGACTCTCGATGGTTATACGATTATGTTTAATGATAGAGGGACGTATGAGTATGCTGTTTTGAATTCATCAAATGATATGATACCATCCGGAGTAAAGGCAAATAGCCCTGAAAACAGATCGGTGGAGGAGAAGACCTTTTTAGCGACTGTAGCAAAGGGTTTATATTATTCCTCATCGCAAATACAGATGTTGAAGCAAGCCTGGGGAGTTTTTTCAACTCAACAGCAGCAGCAATTATCATTTCCAACCACAGGCACCCGTAAACTGATCTGTATTTTAATGGGATTTACAGATAAAGCATTTACAAAAACCCAAGCTGATTTCAACAATCTGTTCAATCAAATCGGGTATTCAACAGGAGGTGCAACAGGGAGTGTTAAGGATTATTATTCAGAAAATTCTTATGGTCAGCTAAACTTAGCAGTTACTGTAGCTGGTCCTTATACGGCAGCTCATAATATGGCCTATTATGGTGGCAACAATGCGAATGGTCAGGATCAGAACCCGGATGAACTGGTTTCAGAAGCTGTGACCCTTGCAAATTCCTCCGTAAATTATGCCGATTTTGATAATGACAATAATGGTATTGTTGATGGAGTGTATGTAATTTATGCCGGATATGGAGAAGAAGCAGGGGCTAATGCTAATACTATTTGGGCTCATGCATGGTCAATAACTCCGGTTATTTATGATGGAAAGACAATAAGCAGCTATTCATGCTCCTCAGAACTGAGCGGAACCTCTGGATCGACCATAACCAGTATTGGTGTGATTTGCCATGAATTTGGACACGTAATGGGTGCGCCGGATTATTATGATACTGACTATGGTACAAGTAATGAATACGATGGAACTGGAGAATGGGATATTATGGCTTCCGGCTCGTGGAATAATAATGGAATTACTCCGGCTCATCATAATGCGTACACAAAAGTATATGTATATAACTGGGCAACAGCTACAACTTTAAGTACAGGCGCAACGGTTACGTTAAACAATGCAGAAGATTATTCAAACAGCTTTTATCGATACAATACGAATACAGCCCACGAATATTTCTTGTTGGAAAACAGGCAAAAAACAAAATTTGATGCCTCCCTTCCGGGTAAAGGTATGATAATCTATCATGTTGACAGTTCTTTCATCGCATCGAATACTTCTGCAAATTCAATTAATACTACAAGTCATCAGGGAATGTTTATTAAAGCGGCTAATGCTACTACTTCGAGCGGAGTAATGACCTCTTCTGTTTCTACAATAAATTCTACAGGCTGTCCCTTTCCAGGGACTTCAAGTAAAACATCTTTTACGGATGCAACTATACCTAATGCAAAATCGTGGGCAGGAACATTAACAGCTAAACCTATAACAGCCATAACTGAAAATACCACAGCCAAAACAGTTACATTCAATTTTATGGGAGGAAGCAGTTGTACTCCGCCTACAACACAGGCTTCATTGTTTACTTCTGGTACAATTACGGGAACGACAATGACTATTGGCTGGACTCGGGGAAATGGAAATGGTGTTATTGTTGTTGCAAAACAAGCTTCAGCAGTAAATTCTTCACCAGTTAACGGAACTACTTATACTGCAAATGCTGCTTTTGGATCAGGAACCCAAATAGGAACAGGTAACTATGTGGTTTACAAAGGAACAGGTACGTCTGTTAATGTTACGGGATTAACTTCTGGAGTTACATATTATTTTGCTGTGTATGAATATACATCTTCAACCAATTGTTATCGCACTCCTGCACTTACTGGAAATGCTACAACATCTGTTACTCCTTCATTATCCGTTACTCCATTGTCTCAAAATGTTGCGCTCAATGCCGGAAATACAACATTTGCGGTTACTTCAAATGTTACGTGGACTGTAAGCAGCAATCAAACATGGTGTACCGTGACATCTTCGGGTAGTGGAAGCGGGATAATTACAGCAACGTATACAGCAAACACTGTAACAACACCTCGTACTGCAACGATTACTGTTTCGGCAACGGGTGTTACATCGGTAGTATTAAGTGTTGTTCAGTCAGGTATGGGGATAGCTGTTTGGCCTCAAAGCTTTGAAGCAGTCGGATTCCCTCCCTATGGATGGAGCGAACAAAACCCAATTGGCGGAAATGGATGGGATAGTATTGTTGCCGGAACAACTCCTATACCGGGTTGGTCGTCAGGTGTAGTTACGGCATGTCCGGGTGGTGGTAATAAAATGGCAATAGCAAATTATACTTCCGGAACATCAACTTCGACCAATCAATGGTTGATTTCGGCTCCTAAGGTGATTTCCTCTACCGATAAACTTAAATTCTGGATGAGGAAGGTTGAACAATATGCCGATACGATGTATATAAAGCTTTCAACCACCAGCAATGCAATTGCTAATTTTACAACAAATATTGCTACACTTGGTTTTACTCCTGCTGATACTGGCTGGGTTTCATATTCCTATGATTTAAGTGCGTACGCAGGACAAACAATTTATGTCGCTTTTCAGGAAAAAATTGCAGATGTTAATACAAACGGAGCAACTCTCTTTTTAGATTTGATTAATATTTCATGCTCTAATCCTTCTACAGCTGGAGTAATTAGTGGAGCCGATACTGTTTGTCAGGGACAAACATCTGTAACATATAGTGTTCCTGCAGTTTCTAATGCAACTTCATATATATGGACATTGCCTACTGGCTTCAGCGGAACAAGTACAACAAATTCAATCGTATTAAACATTGATACCAATGCAGTTTCCGGTATTATTACGGTGAAAGGGGTAAATAGTTGTGGAGAAGGAGTTTCTTCGTCAAAAAATATTGTGATTCGTACAAAACCCACTGTTCCGGGAACTATTTCAGGGCTTGCTTCTGTTTGCCAGGGACAAAATAGTGTTACTTATTCAGTAACATCGATTTCCGGTGCAACATCATATATATGGACTTTGCCCAGTGGCTTTAGCGGAACAAGTTCTTCAAATTCAATAACAGTAAATTTTGCACAAACTGCAATAAGTGGAATCATTCTGGTTAAGGGTATGAATAGTTGTGGTTATGGATCTTCTAATTCAAAAACAATTACTGTAAATCAATTACCACCTGCTCCCGGACCAATCGTAGGAATGGATTCTGTTTGTCAGGGTCAAACGGGTGTAAACTTCACAGTATCTCCACTTTTAAATGTGGACAGTTACCAATGGACATTTCCTTCAGGAGTTTCTGGCACTGGTACCGGAAATGTTACAAATTCTAGTTTTTCTGTAACAGCACAATCAGGAAATATTGAAGTAAAGGCTCATAATACCTGTGGTTTTGGCGCATCAACATTAAAATATGTTTTTGTAAAACCTTTACCAGTAACGCCTTCTGTGATATCGGGAAGCGACACGGTTTGTTTAGGATCAACCAGTATACCTTATTCGGTTTCGAATTCTGCAAATACTGTATCATATGTTTGGTCAGTGAATAATGGTTTTACAGGTTCCAGTACAATCAATTCAATCCTGCTTGATGTTGCATCCAACTCAACACCTGCTACTTTGTCGGTTTATGGTGTAAATGCCTGTGGAAACGGATCTTCAGTTACAAAACAACTTATTCCAATTGGAGCTCCGGCACATCCGGGAGTGATATCAGGACAGGGGACTGTTTGTCAGGGAAGCAGTCAAACCTATAGTGTAGCCGCTAATACCAATGCAACATCCTTCATCTGGTCATTACCGGCAGGAGTAGCTTATAATACTACAGATACGACGAAAAATAGTGTTGCTTTGCTGTTTAACAGTGTTCCGGGAGGCACGATAACTGTAACTGGAAAAAATATGTGCGGAACAGGATCTTCTGCTACAAAAAATATTGTGGTAAATCCGGTTCCTGCAACTCCTGTGGTTAGTCTGAGTGGTTTTGATTTGTCTTCCAATGCTTTATCAGGCAATCAATGGTATTCACAGTCAACAGGAGTTATAAACGGTGCAACATTGCAAACATATTTACCTGTGGTAAATGGAAATTACTATGTTATTGTAGCCCAAAACGGTTGCTCATCACAACCATCCAATAGCTATGCTTATACAATCGTAGGTGTACCGGAATCAGAACTGATGAAAAACATTTCACTCTATCCGAATCCTGTTACAAATCAAAGTGTGCTGAGCTACTCTTTGACGAATGACAATTTGGTAGAGATCGACCTTTTGACTCTGGATGGTAAATATATAACCAGCTTTGTAAATCAAAAACAAGCAAGTGGAGATTACCGTATTCCCGCTGATGTTTCAAAGCTAAGCCAGGGGATATATTTACTAAGAATTAAGATAGGCGAAGAGACTCATTTGCTTAAGCTTGTAAAATAAATTATTCTCCGCTAAGTGACAAGGGCTGTTTGTACGTTGTGCGAACAGCCCTTGTTGTTTAGCAATAAACCTAATGCTGTCTGCAATTACGTTACTCTGTAGAGAACTGATGATTCTGTGATGCTTATCCGGATAAGATGACAGATCCTGAATTATAATAGCCCGGATGATGTTTACAGGCTGAAGTTTATGAATCGTTTATGGGATTATACAGGGTTCTTTCCAAACGAGAATGGGTTGATTTAGCATACGCATTGGCATAAGCCAGAATTGTATTTAATAATCATTAGGGTTAATGCGTAATTTGGCGTTCTTTATAGCTTTGATAGAGTGTCTTATGAAAAACAAACATATTTATCTGGGATAAAAAAAGCCTGGTATTTGTTTTCAAGTACCAGGCTTTTGTTGTTGAAGTAGATCTTTATTTACTCACTTCTATTCTCAATCCTTCGGAATGTGCAGCAAACTCAGGAGCATACATACACTGAATGGACGTAACTCCGGTCGAGAATTTGCCTTTTTGAGCTACACGCAAGGTGTATTCAAAAACGTATGCACCTTTAGGCATGTAAGAGATGAAAAAGTTGGAGGAAGCATCGCGGGTACTTTCGTAATAGTATAATCCATTTTTCCAACGATAACCCGAAAGTACATTCATAGGCTCGAACCCGGATGCACGCAAATCTTTTAGATGGAGATATTCCATGTCGCGATCCGATTTCAGTTCAATCATTACGATTATTTTTTCTCCCACTTCCAGCATGGTGCCGTTTTCGATTGGGAAGATGACAGGACCGGAAGGTGTAACGCGTTCCACATAGTATTTGCGGGTTAACGTAACAGGGGATTGTGCCGGAGTTATTTTGTCGAGATCTTCGTAATACTGCCAGTACAAAGCACCCCATGAAAGGCCTTCTTCGGAGCGGTTAAGCGAAACAGTGGCAAGTTCTGGTTTTACTTCGTCGGCTTTCCATGTTTGGGTAAAATATCCGGTTCCGGCCTGTGCATTCGTTTGTTCTTCTGTATTGATTGTGTTATTTCCAACTTTGATCTCAATATTTCCAAGAGTTTTTAGCGTATTTTCGCCTCTGAGTAATAAAGCATACACTGCTTCGGAAGTAGCTTTGGTGGTTTTCCAGTTTGTGGTTTGTTTTTGGCGTAATAACCAGAGTTTTAAGTCTTCAACGGCGACTTCGTCATTCGCAACTTCATCAAATAGTTCAATCATTAAAGCCTGTGATTCGATGGGGCGTTGATGCCAATAATAGCCCGGAGTCAGGTCCCTCCAGTACATTCCCATTTCGTCCGAAAGAAGAGCTTTGTCCCGAAGAGATTTTACAATAGCCTGAGCTGCTTTCTGATCACCCAGACGGTGTAAGGCTAATGCAACCATGCCTTGCAGATAAATGCCCTGCTGCAAACCGTATTGTGAAGCTTGTTTCTTGAAAAAGTCGAATGCGGCTTTATTGGTTTTATCCACATCTACCTCATTCATAAAGAAGCTACGGGCATAAAGGTACTGGATTTCGGAAGAGCCGAGATAATTTTCGTTCAGTTTGTTAGGGTAGTATTTACGGATGTAGTTGTAACGTTCGCGGATACGATCATCCATATAACGCACTGCTTTGTAGAGTATCTGTCGGCTTTCGTATTGCTTTTTAATGTCGAGGGCATTGAGTTTTACAAGATGTCCTATGCCGGAAACAATATACTGAGTGATATAAGGGTCATCAGTTCCGCCCGAAAACCAAGACCAGCCACCGTTTGGCAATTGTTGTTTTATCAGTTTTTGCAAGGTAGTACGGTTTTCCTGGCGCATCTTTTCGAAGTCGAAGAAAAGTTTGATACGTTGTTTTTGTTCGCGTTCAGTTTTTGCTTCGTCAAGCCATGGCGTTTCTTCCATAATCACGCTTTTCAGCTCTTGATTTTTTTCCAGATTTGATAAGAAAACCTCCGGAGTTTCAGCCTTCCATTTATCAAAAACAGCTTTGATAGCCGGGCGGTTTTCAATTACATTGCCTGCAAGTGTATTGGCGTAAAAACGATTAAAAAGCTGCTCAGAACATTCATAAGGATATTCAAGCATATAAGGTAAGGCCTGAACTGCATACCACGCCGGATTTGATGAAAATTCGAGGGTATAGGCGTAATTGCGAAGTGTATTCGATTTGTTATCAGCTAATTTGTCGAAACGGAAAGTACGTTTTCCTTTGCCGCGAATAGTCAACGGCATGGTTTCTGTTACCAACATACGGTTGCTCAATACCGGAAGTGTAGTTTCTTCAGCGTCGGTAAATGTATTTGAAAGAGCTGAGAAACGGAAAGTTACGGCAGAATATCCGGCAGGAATCACCAGTCTCCAGCTTACGGATTCACTTAGTCCGGCTTTTACAGGAATCTGTTTACTTGTTTGTTCGCCAGTCGCAAATAAATTGATGCTTTGCATATTCAACCCATTGAAGAGTTCGAGTTTTGCAGTTGAAAGAATATCAGCCTGCGTGATGTTGGTTATTTTGGCGGCAATTTCAATGGTATCGCCTTCACGCAGGAAGCGGGGAAGGTTGCTGTTTACCATCAGGTTTTTTTGCGAAACAAGCTCTTTGGTGAAGTTAGAAAAGTTCAAATCTTTGGTATAAGCAAAGCCCAGAAGTTTCCATTTGGTAAGTGCATCGGGTAACGTAAATGATAAGGTGAGCATTCCGTTTTCATCTGTATGGACTGCCGGAGCAAACAAAGCAGTTTCGTTAAAGTTTTTACGAATCTGAATAGGAGTTGACTGAAGTTTATTGTCTGTTTTTGTGAGTGTTTGGTCATTATTTTTTGAAGCATCGGCCTCAAACGCTCCTTTTTTTTCTGTAGCCCTTGTTTCTCCTTTTACACCTCTTGCCGGAGAAGAATCTGCCATAAAATTAGTTTGGATACTGGCTTCTTCAAGAGCAACTGTTTTACATACTCCTCTTAATTTTTGGAATCCGCCACCATAATATGAATTTCCGACCCAGTTCAATTTTTCATAATCCAGGTTTAAGTGGCCTGTAATATCCTTTTTTGTGAACAAAGTGCTTGTATTGGCTATTCCATACGAATTATCCTTTTGCCAGGAATTGTAGTTGTAAAAATAGCTCAAAACAGGAAAATCCCAACTACAGGTACGGAATACATCCAGTGAAGCATCGTAAAGTGAAGCAAGTACTTCTGCTTTGGCAGCCAGTCCTTTTGCATCTTTGATATGAATCCGCCATTCTTCTTTTTCACCGGGTTGTAATTTGTCGCGGAAGGTTTCAAACTGTACATTCAGATCTCGGTTTTTATAAGGTACCACTACATTGAAATCTTTTGAGTAGAAACGATTGTTCTTGGCAAAATGGACGTGGATAGAGAAGTTTCCTCTACAAGCTTCGGTTACAGGAATATCAATGGTTTTGATGCCATTGGTAAAGTTAATCCATTGACGAACTATTGGCTGATCTTTCATTTCTATTTCAAGCAAGGCTTTGATATTGTCATACGAACTGCCAATTTTTAGTTTAATGTTTTCGCCAGGTTGTGCTGTGGATTGTGAAAGCTCAAATAAGGATGTTTGAACAATCGCCATTTCGCTGCTTTGTGGATTTTTAGCAGTGAAATAAACTTCGTCTGTAATTTCTTCACCAAACTTATCCTTGGTTTTGGTAACCAAAACATATTCGCCTGATTTCCAACTTGTATTGTTTAAAAGAAGAGACGAATCGCGTGGGAAATCGAAATTACTACTCCACACTTTTTCAAGTCGGTTACGTTTGTTTTGGCTGGTTTCATCTCCATATTCATCATTCGGAAATTCGATTTCGAATTCTTGCTTATTCATAATAAATAAATCCGGTACATTCCCGATTCGTTCACGCAAAACGCGATCGATTGGTTGTAAACGATAGATTTCCATTTCTCCTGTTGAAGCTTCTGGCTGACCATTCAGATTGGTGATTTGCAGCTTTAGTGATTTTGCAATATCTGTTACTGCAATTTCATGGATATTCGTATTTATTTGGAGAGATTTATATCCAACACTTACCGATTCATTGGTCGAACGGGTTTCGCCATTCTGATCCGTAACATCAGCCGAAATTGCAAAGGCAAAGGTCGGATTGAATTTACGGTCAATTGTTTCATCAGATTCAGCTACAAATGTTACCATAAATTCACCTTTGGCATTTGTGGTAGCAATACCATTGGCAATTTCAACGGATTCAGAAAAACGACTATAGTCGAACCAGCGATAGACCCAGGGAATATAAGCATTGCGGGTAATTCGGTATTTTACAGTTGCTCCGTCAATCATTGCACCTGAATAGGCTTTGGCAACACCTTTAACGGTAATTTCCTGTCCCAGCTTATAGCTTTCGGTTACCGGTTGGAAGTTTACTTCAAATTTTGGACGTTTATATTCTTCAACAGAAAAATATACATTTCCGTTTTCGGATTGAATGCGCATATTTCCGGTTAACCGGCCTATAGGAGCAACAAATGATCCGTTGAAGGAACCAAAGTCGTTTGTTGTTAATTCCTGTTCCGCTATTTTTTCACCGTTTACATCAAAAAAAGCAACCTTCGATTTGTGGTTTGTGACAATAGAGTAATTTCCAAGATGTTGATCCAATACAATCCCTTTAAAATAGATAGTTTGTCCGGGACGGTAAATTGCCCTGTCCGTAAAAAAGAAAGTACGGGTTGTATGCGAGGAGTCAATACGGGGATTGTAGGAATAATAGTATTGGTTTTCAATATAGAATTTATCACCGCTTACATCTGAAATTTCGAACGAAATATTTCCATTAAAGTTGTCTTTGGCAGCTTTCATGGTAAACTCACCATTTTTGTCAGTAAAGGATTCCGGACCTGATATTTTCTCGTATTTACGGGTAGTATAATTGTAATCTGTAAGATATGTTTTGATGCTGACGTTTGCTTTGGGTTCTCCTGATTCACGGTGAAGTACAACTCCTTTACGATCAGGATTGGTATTCTTCATTATCAGAGTCAGGTCGGTTACCTGAAAATGGGTATAACTAACCGGATACTTTGAAAAGTTGAAAGATTCATCCGGGCAGCTGATTAAAGCGAAGTATCCGCGGGGTAATCCTGGTATTTTAGCATTTGTAACATGATTTTGATAATCACCGGTATCGGGAAGCGTAATTGTCCAGCTTTGAACCAATTTCAGGGTCAGATAACGTTTAATCATCTCTTCGGTGGTTTCATTACGGTCTCGTTGCATTTCTGCAGGATAGCTTAGCTGAATGATCTTGAAACAGAGTTTGTTAATGTTTTTAAATTCGATAGATGCCGGGATAGAACGATTGGTTGACAGGAGTGACGGCATGGTTAAATCTATGGACGGATATTGAATTTCTTCCATTAAAATCCTGCAATCCAGTGCCGCCAGCGTGTTGGGAAACATTTTTACAGTTTTGGCAGCAATTTCGAATGCAGTTTTTATTTCCCAGCGATTTTCTTCCGAAAGTAAGCGGTTATACTCTTCGCCTTTGTTTTTATACTGTAACGCTAATTGGTAAGATGCGTCAGCCGAAGAACTGTCTTTCGGATTTTTTTGAATGATGGTTTTTAAAGCAGTAATGTATAAATCACGTTTGTTTGCCAGAACTGAATTAGAATGGATAAAGCTCAGGCGTTTCAGATCTGCATCAACCAGAGCTGTAGGTCGCGCATCATTCAGATGAAACCGGATTAGTTGCTGAAAAATACGTAAGGCTTGGTATTTGAATGATAATGAATCGGTTGAGTATATTTTTAAACTAGCAAAATCTTGAGCATTGTCGAAATATTGCGGACGATTCAACCGGAAAAAGTTTGCAGGTCGGGTGAGATCTGGTTCTTCGCTCATGTAAAAGTCAATAGCCCGGTGAGCTAATAAGTCGTAAAGTGTTGGACGATAAGCCCGCATTTCTTTTTGTTCACGGATGATTTCCTTCCAGTCAGTAATTTGAGCTTTTTGCAGTTCTTCGGGTTGCTGAAGTGAGAAAAGAAAATTTTTCACTGTTTGGTCAATCAGCATCTGGGCATCCCAGTATTTTAGTTCCCGTGTATAGTCAGGCTGACCACTGATGCTGCGTTGTAAAATTTGCCAACGATTACTCTGGTAGTAATCCAGATAACTTTGAGCTAATACCGATTGCAGAATTTGACGAACCGGAGCTTTTGCCACTGAAATCTCACGTTTCAGACGGGCAATAGTATTGTCCTGATAATTCTCTTCAAATTCAGCTTTCAGTTCAAACTGACAAAACAAGGCTTTGAGCATTGTAGGATACATGCCCATTTCACGGGCTTTGGTATAAATCTGACCAACAATATCCGAAGCAGCTTTTGGCTGACCTTTTTCTGTTAGATCGTTTGCTTTTTTCCATTCAGCGGTAAAATCAACGGATTTTGGCTCAGTCCCCTTTGAGTTTTGAGCAGAAACAAAAAGATTTCCGGCAAAAAACAGAAGTACAAAAACAGATGCGAATTTCAATTTCTGGTACATAACGGTTTTATTTCTATAGCTTTAATTTATTCTGAGTGTAATCTTTTTCTTTAAGATGATTTTCCGTTAATTAACGACCATCTTATGAAAGGTACAAACAAGCAAATATAGTGCCGAAAATAATATCTAAAGATTGATCGCTAAATGACTTACCAACACCTTTCTTTTTAAAATTGTTAACAAACCAGTTGGTGAAAGCTGTAGCCTGCCTCGAAAATTAACAGAATTGGCAAACTTTCTCTCTTCATTCATTGTCTGGTTTTAAAAAGTCGTTCTCAAAGATTAACTTTGCGCACTTATACAACCCTTTTACAATAAACAACGTCTAAAATCAAAATGCAGAAACGAATCACCGACGACCGGCTCATAGATGGCTGCCTGGCAGGCGATCGTAATGCACAGAAGTCGCTCTTTGAAAAGTACCGTTCTACCATGCTGGGGGTTTGTATGCGTTATGCCCGTGACAGGGACGAAGCAGAAGATATCCTGATGGAAGGTTTCGTAAAAGTGTTTCTCAATATAAGGGAGTTCGGATTTAAAGGTTCGTTTGAAGGTTGGATTCGAAAAATAATGGTTAACACATCAATTAATCATTATCGGAAATACCTTAAAACTTACTATCACTCCGAAATAAATGAAATTGAAGAACATGAAATTCTGGAAGAAGAATCCATAACCGGACGCTTTACCGCCGACTATCTTATGGGTTTAATCAATGCAATGCCCGATGGTTACCGAATGGTATTTAACCTTTACGAAATAGAAGGGTATAGTCATAAAGAGATTGCTGAAATGCTTGGTATTTCGGTAAGTACTTCTAAAACACAGCTTTTCTATGCGAAGAAAAGCCTGAAGAAAAAAATATTTGAAAATCTGAAAAAAGATCAGATAACAGGATTTAAAGGATTTGAAGATGAAGATTTGGAAACAGTTCAGGAAAACATTTGACGGCTATCAGCCCGATGCCAATTCGGCTTCGTGGGATGCGCTTGAACAAAAGCTTTCCCATGCTGAACAATTTGTTCAAAATCCATATCAGACTCCTAAAGCTAAATTGTTCAATTTTCAACATCTTTCAAATTTTGCCAAATTTTCAGTTGTATCAGGTGCTGCTGCATCACTTGTGGTAGGGGTAGCTCTTTTTACCACTCCTCTTATTAAATCAGATTTAAAATCTGCTGAAAACAAACCTGCCCGAACCGAAATTGAGCAAACAGATGCTAAAGGTTCTGCTAATCTGACCCAAAATAAAATTACGGATACAGAAAAATTTCCTGACTCATCGGATAACCAGGATATCCAACCGCTTGATATTCATTATAATCAGGTTGTTGAACGGCAGCAAAATAATGCATTAGCTCAAAAGGCATCTTCAGTTTCCAATAATGTAAAATCTCAAAACCAAAACAATACTTATCCTGTTCAAAAAAATACCAATACGCCTGCTCCGTTTATGCCTGTTCCGGCTTACCAGCCACAACAGCCGATGTATGTTTACAACTCAGCTACACAAAACGGAGCTGTAAATCAAACACCGAAAGCTACCGTAAATCCTGCTAATCAGTCAGTAAATCAGCAAGTTGTTGAAAAACAAAATATGCAAAGCAAGGATAATCGGATTAATCCAAATCAAACTGATTCTGAAAATCAACGTCCGAACAACACCGATAACGACACAAAATCTGAAACAGAGCAACGCCCGGAACTGGTAATTCCTAATGTGATAACACCCAATGGTGATGGTATAAACGACGAATTTGAAATCAAAAACCTTGAAAAATACGAAGTTAAAAATATCATTATAACCGACCGGAACGGAAAAGTAGTATTCGACGTAATTAATTATCAGAACAACTGGAGTGCGAATAATTTGCCCGAAGGCGTTTATTATTACATGTTGAAAATTCGTTATAATAACGAAAATTTTGTAAAATCAGGAATGATTACCGTAATCAGACGGTAGGGAAATATATACAACATAGCAAAGACGAAAAAATATTTGCTAACTTAATGTAAAAAATATATTTTTGACATGTTAAAACTCAGAATTATACATTTTGTATATATTGAGGTTGCTTTAGTAAAATATTGTATTGCTAATTCAGTCCTGAATTTCAGGTGTTATTAAGTTGTTTATGAATTATTTATTTCTAAAGAATTGGTTTTTTGCTATTCTGTTGTTTTTGCTATTCTCTAATGGATTCACTCAACAGTGGCGTATTTTTAAAGAAACCGATAAAATTCAAAGTGGGAGTATCGTCGGGTTTGGACAGGTTAAAACAGGAGATTATTGGTTTGGGCTAACTGAAAATAATGCTCCATATACGTTTAAAATTTCGGTGCTTACGGATACAGTGTGGAGCTCCCTCGGTTTAGACCAGCAATATTTTAATGGAAAGAAAGTTTGTATGTTTTATATTGATAAATGCGGTGACAAATGGTTTGTGCTTGATAGTCTAAATCTTAAATATACATTGTTAAAATATAACGATACCTCATACTTTGTTTTCAATAATACACATGGACTTGGAAATGGATATATTTCCTCGGTGTATGAGGATAGAAATACTGGGGATTTTTGGGTGCTACAAAACGATGGAATTGCTCGAAGGAATGGAAACAGTTTTGTTTTTATTCCATTTAATGGAGTGGGAATTGTGAAACGGATAGCTATTGATAATCAGGGTAATATTTGGTTTATTTCTAACTCAAAGCTTGCTAAATACAATGGAAGTACTTGGAATTATATTTATAGTTCGTTATTTCCGTATGATTGTACATATGAAGATGTAATTATAAATAGAAATGGAGAAGTAATTGTCTCAACTTCAGAAGGTTGTTTTAAATATAATGGTACGAATTGGAGTAATTACAATTTAGGTGAAAATGGTTCTGGTCATATTTATGTTGCCGATCTGTATGTTGACAAGCAGGGAAATGTATGGGGTAGTACTCAGAATGGGATTGCTTGTGATAAGCCTTCTGGAATGAGAATAGAACTGCCCAATATAGGAGGTTGCATAAGTCAGGATGAAAATGGTGACTTCTGGTTTTGTTGTACAAATTCAGTAAAAGCATACAAGTATTCTGGAGGGAAAATTTATCAGTATGATAGTGATCAGGCAATAGCAAGTAATTTTGTAAAAAAAATTGTAGTTGATGACCTTGGAAGAAAGTGGATTTGTTGTGGAAAAGAAATACGGATCTATGATGAAAAGAAGGAGGTAAAGTGGCTTAAAGGATTATTTACGCCATCAGCAAGTACAAATTCAATAGAGTTTGATCGATTTCATAGGGCTTGGATATTAATAGATCAGGGGACTTTTCGTATTCTAGATTTTATGGGGAATAATATATCTCCGTATGGAACTTTGCCTTATAATTTTACAGATACAGTAAAGGCATTGAAGATTGATGGAAATAATAAAAAATGGTTTGCTACAAAGAATGGGCTTGTACTATTTAACGATACTGTTTTTAAAAGATATAATCGCTCAAATTCAGGCATATGTGGAAATAATGTAACATCATTGGCTATCGATATATCAAATAATATTTGGTTAGGGACAAGTGACAATGGTGTCTCAAAATTTAATGGTGTAACATGGACAAATTACAATAATTATAGTACATCAGGTAGGCTTTTGGGCAATAATATTTTTTGTTTGGCAATTGATCCTGCTGGGTGCAAGTGGTTTGGTACTGATAAAGGTGTGTCAAAGTTATGTGGAAATAACTGGATAAGCTATTCAAGAAGTAACACAAACTATGGTTTGCCTTCAGATACTGTTTGTGATATTGTATTTGATGAGAATGGAAATAAGTGGTTTTCAACTAATTATGGTGTTGTGAGATTTGATGACGTTAATTGGAGTATTTATGATGTTAAATCAGGGTTAACAGACAATAGAGTGAGATCAATTGCTTTTGATCAATCAAATAATACATGGATAGGAACTGATAATGGACTTTGCATGTTAAAATCCTGCGACGCTCCTTCAATACCTCATGCAATTCAAATTAATGGAGCAGACTCGGTTTTAGTAAATAGTTCAAATAATCTTTTTTCTACACCAGTACTTCAGAATGCAACTTCTTATATTTGGAATTTTCCCGGAAATATTACTTACTCAGGATCCAATAATAGCATTAACGTAAATGCTGGTATGAATGCGCAAAATGGAATAATATCGGTACAAGGGAAAAATGCTTGTGGAAAAGGAATAGCTGCATTTAAACCATTATTTGTAAAAGGTATTATTTGGCCACAAACATTTGAAGATTCTGTATATTCCCCTGCTAACTGGCTTAATGGTTCGGTAAATAATTATATTTCAAATAAATGGGAGTTTAAGAAAGAAGGAGTATCAAATTTTCAATTCTTTAGTAGTAATTGTAAAGTAATATCTTCGCCTGAGGGAGGGATGTTTGTTGCAGTATCAAATGGATATGGATTTTCTTCTTTAGGTAGAAAAAAATGGCTAATTTCCCCTCGATTTCATGTCTCACCAAATAGTATTCTTAATTTTTGGTTACGGAAGACTTCGCAATATATTGATACAATTTCAGTAAAAGCCGGAACTGTATTTCAAAGTCATGATAGCTTAAATATTAATCTTTTAACACTCACATTTAAGGGGAATTTTTTAGATACGGGATGGGTAAATTATTCTATCCCATTAGACACATTAGAAAATAAAGATGTTTATTTAGGTTTTATTCAGCAAAATAATGGATCTACAGGAGGAGATTTACTTATGTTGGATAATATAAGAGTTACAGATTGTACACCAGCAAATGCATTAGGGATTATTAGTAATATTCAAGGAGATTCAATCGTAAAAAGAGGATCGATAAATGTACGATATTCCATAGATAGTGTACCAAATGCACAATTCTATATTTGGAAATATCCGAAGGGGTTTGCAGGTAAAAGTATTTCAAATAAAATAGAATTAAATGTGAGCGATAGTGCTCAGTCTGGTTTTATCAAAGTATATGCCTATGATTACTGCGGAAATATTGATAGTAGTAGTTTCTTTATAAAAACAACATCTTTGAAAATACAAGATACCGTAAGTGGTAATAGATTTTTATGTGCAGGACAGAGTAATGTAGTCTATAAAGTATCTCCTGTTTTAGGTGCTTTGTACTATGATTGGTTTTTGCCTTCAGGAATAAATGGTGTAAGCGATAATGATTCGATAATTGTTAATATATCAAATCAATCTTTTAACGGAGAAATTAGAGTTAGAGCTAGAAATAATAATGATACAAGTAATTTTGCCATAATTTTGGTAAAAGTTTTTAATTTAAATCCTTCTGATATTTCTTCTGTTTTTGGAATTGATACACTTTGTGCAGGATTTCAAAATCAGGTGTTTAAAGCTGGTGTTTCTCAAAATGTGGGCTTATATGAGTGGATATTGCCTTTAGGATTTTCAGGAGTAAGTACAAATGATTCTATATCGATTAATATTGGAACGATTGTAGGCTCTGATACGTTAAAAGTGAGGGCTGTTAATGGCTGTGGAGTAACACCTTATTTTGTTAAAGTGATACAAATATTACCCCTTCCGTCAAAACCAGTTTTACAAACAAATTCACTTCAGTATTGTAATGGAATTGGTAGTTTATGGCTGAAAGTACAGCCTGTAAATAGCGCAATAAACTATTCGTGGGCACTCTCCCAGGGTTTTATTGGTTCAAGTCTGAATGATTCAATATTTATAAATGTAAATTCAAATGCTAATTTAGGTACATTTGAAGTTAAAGCGTTAAATGGATGTGGTTTTGGAGAAGAATTAATTGACACAATTAAAATTATTAAAGTGCCTCCGATAGCAGATACAATTTGGGGCGAAATCTTCATTTGTGGAGGAGGAGATCCTCAAGGAATAAAATATAATGTTGCAAACATTCCTTTCGCTACATCTTATCAATGGAATCTTTCCTCTGGTTCCATAGGAGCTAGTACTTATGATACAATATTAATTAAATTTCCCAATAGCAATAGGTATGATACAATTTCTGTTAGAGGAAGTAATATATGTGGAATAGGTCCGGAAAAGAGATTGATTGTGACAAATAATTATTTTTATGATCTTTTTTCAACACAAATTATTTCACCTTCAACTGTTTGTAGCGGACAGAATGGCGTTTTATTTAAAGTAAATCCAATAATTGGTGGAGCAAAATATAGGTGGAATTTACCAAATAATATTATAGGTTGGAGTGATTCTAACTCAATTAGGGTTAATATAGTATCAGGCTTTTATACACCCTTTACAATAGGATTATCGGTTGAAAATGCTTGTAGTGAAAAATACCTGACAAAAAACATAGTAATCGACCAAATGGTTCCGAAGATTGGAGATATATTAGGAAAAGTGAACGTTTGTCAGGGGCAAACACAGGTCGAATACCAAGTTCCTTTTGATAATGGCATTACAATATATGATTGGGTGCTTCCATTTGGAGCAAATGGAAGCCAGATTCTGAATAAGATGCAAGTGAATTATAGCGAAAACGCTAAGTCTGGTTTTATAAAAGTAAGAGGTAGAAATAGTTGTGGAGTAGGAGACTCATCTTTCCTTAAAGTAAAAGTCTTTTCCTTACCAACATCTGGTATCATAGAAGCCCCAGTAAGTGCATATCAAGGACAGTCAGATTTGCTTATTAGTGTTCAAAAAATTAAATGGGCTTCCGTTTATTCTTGGAATTCGCCTTCTGGATTTTCTGGACTAAGTGATTCTAAATCTGTATTATATAATGTGAATACAAATGCACAATCTGGAAATATAATTGTGAGGGGTGGAAATGATTGTGGTTATGGAGTGCTGAATTCTAAATATATAGAAATCAATAACGATATTCCTCATGCTGCAGGAATAATTTCTGGAGATTCATCAGTTTGTAGAGGTGCTTCTAATGTTGTTTTTCACGTTTCTCCAATTACAAATGCTACTTCTTATATTTGGGTGCTTCCTCTGGGTGTTAATGGATTCAGCAACACGAACAGTATTTCTTTATCGTTTGATTCTACCTTTGTAGAAGGATATTTGAAAGTTAGAGGTGAGAATAGTTTTGGCGAAGGAGTAAACTCTGTAATGATAATTAAGGCATATAATGCTCTTCAACCTCCATTATATATTTTAGGACCATCCTCCATTTGTCAAGGATCTGTAAATGTTGGATATTCAGCTAATTTAATAAATGGTGCTGACTCTTATTTATGGACATTTCCTACAGGGATTACATATATTGGAAATTCAGCAAGCATACTTGCTAATATCTCAAATAATTCTCAAAGTGGAAATATTTCTGTTCGGGTTGAAAATGGCTGTGGTTTAAGTGCTCCTTTTACCACTTATTTACATGTAAAAAAACTCCCAGATTCAGCTGGGATAATTATGGGGCCATCTATTCTTCAAAACAATGGAGTGTCTGCAATATACTCAGTTCTGCCAATTCCAAATTCAATTATGTACAACTGGATCTTGCCTTCAGGTTATTTCGGATCAAGCACTAACGATTCTATAGAAATAGTAGTTATGCCAAATGCTTCCTCCGAAATAATAAAAGTAAATGGAATTAACGAATGTGGGAACGGAGCTATATCTGCTAAACCTATAACCGTTGGAGGACAAATTCCAGCATCTGCAGGTGTTATTAGTGGTTCAACCTCTGTTTGTCAGGGGCAACAGGGTGTTCAATATCAAGTTGGTGTAATATCTGGCGCAAATGAATACGTATGGATCTTGCCCAATGGAGATAGTATTATTACTCAAGCTAACTCATTAACCATTTCAGCTAGTAATAATATTCAAAGCGGATACCTTAAAGTAAAAGGGAAAAATGCGAATGGTTACGGAACTGAATCTGTATTAGGAATTTTTGTTAAGAGACTTCCAGAACAAGCGCAGAATATTTTCGGATTAGATTCTATTTGTCAAAGTGGGCAAAATATTATTTATTCTACATCTGGAATAAGTTTTGCAACTAGTTACTTGTGGAATTTTCTTTCTTCAGGAAGTGTGCAATCGCTTGATTCAACTTTTACATTTAATGTTTTTCCAAATACTCAAAGTGGTTTAATTATTGTTAAGGGAGTTAATGAATGTGGAGTTGGACTACCATTTCAGAAGGCTATTGTTGTTAAACCATTGCCTATCATGAGTGGAATAATTAATGGTCCTCTCAATGTATGTAAGGGTTCGGAAGTAGAGTATATGTCTCCAGCATCATTATATGCTGATTCTATTCATTGGTTCGTTCCAACTGGAATTATTGGTCAGTCTGACTCGAGTATTATAAGGCTATTGATCTCTCAAAGTGCTCAAAGTAATAATTTAATGGTTTCTGGAGTAAATCATTGTGGAGCAGGAAATGTAATTTCAGTACAGTTGAATGTTTTACCAAGTATTCAACCTCCAGTTGTAACTCAAATTGGATCTCAATTAATATCAAGTGTTGGTGTTGGAAATCAATGGTACAGTGTTGCTGGTGGAGCTGTAAATGGTGAAATAAATAAAATATTTTTGCCAACTGCTGATGGTGATTATTATGTAAAATATTATAATGGATACTGTTGGTCAGAAAACTCAAATATTATTCATTATCAATTAGGGAGTATTCATGAAGAGTGCAGTTTGCAAGAATTGAAAATATTTCCAAACCCTGTAAAGACACAGGCAAAAGTTGAATTTCTTCTCCCTCATTATAGTAAAGTAGAGGCCTTTTTACTTGATGAATATGGTAGAGAGTTAAAACTATTAAAAAAAGGGTATTTCCATAAAGGAATTTTTTCATCTAACATTGATGCAGAGAATTTAGTGAGCGGTATTTATTATTGTTGCATTAAAATTGATAATTTAAAGTATGTTTGTAAAATAATTATAATTAAATAAATCTGATTATGCGTAAAATTTATGTGTTTATATTGCTTTTAATAAGTTATATTACAGTCACAGCACAGGGATTTGATTATGTTCCAATAAGTACAACTATTTTAGGTATAGCGGTTGATCAGGCAGGAGGGCAGTGGTGGGCTACCAATTATGGAGTTGTGAAGTATTATAAATCTGGTTATGAACGGATAACAGCTAATGATGGATTGGTTTCTAATCGTACGAATTCGATTGCTATTGATAAAAGTGGAAAAATTTGGGTAGGAACTAATTCTGGGGTATCAGTAATAAATCCAGTCACAAACACAATTTCAAATATTGATACATTGAATGGATTAGTTTATAATGAAGTGACTTCAATTGTAGTAGATACAAATAATGTAGTATGGATTGCTACAAAAAACGGATTATCCAGATATGATGGGCAAATCTGGAGAAGTTTCAAAGTGATTGACGGAATGTTAGATAATGATATAAAAACATTGAAATTAAGTCATGATAATGAGTTGATTTTATTGTCGATGAATGGAGTTTCACGATATAATGGTTCTCGTTGGAAAAACCTAGATTTCAATGCAGAATATAATACAGGTTCAAGTACGCAAAATTACTACTTTGACCATTATTTTATTGATGCTCAAAATAAAGGGTATTTGCTTTGGCATAGTAATCCATATTATTCATCTTTAAGCGAGAAAATATGTGATACAAACTATTTTTCTCTATATTCATATAATAATTTATTCCCATATCGATCTACTGTAGTTCATTCCTTGGCACTAAAAGATAAGTCAATTATATTAGCAGACGCGAATGGGTTTTATAAAATTAATAAAGATGGATTTTTTCGCCGAATTGGAATACCTGATGAGTATTCACCCTTTACATTATATTCTGTTTCTGAGGATATAGATGGGTCTATATTGCTTGGAACATCAAAAGGTGTATTAAAATACAATGGCCTAAATTGGGAAATAATTAGAATTGAAGGTGATAAAAAATATTCTGGGGCTGTTAAGGGATATTGCATAAATTCTGGAAATATTACCGCTTTGAGTACAGATAATGAATTATATACGTATGAAAATTTATATTGGAGAAATAATTTTGAAGGTAATTCAAATGTGAATTTACATGGTATTACAACTAATTATGGAGTCTTTAATATAAAAAAAGACAAATCAGATAATGTTTGGATTTCAAAAAATGGGCTCTATAAAATATCTGGAAAAAACGTAATGTATTATAGTCGTTCTACAGGCTTTTTATGCGACACAATTAACTCTATTTATGTTGATGACAAAGGAGCAGTTTGGTTTTCAACATGTAAGGGTATCGTAAAATATTTTAATTCGATATTTACAAATTATACTACACAAAATGCAATTTTAGCATCAGAATATGTGTATGAGGTAAAACAGGATAAGATTGGAAATTATTGGGTTATTACAAATGGTGGCATTAGCAAATTTGACGGACAACAATGGGTTTTGTATAAAAAACCAATGAGTTCTTATGCTGGCTTTTTTTCTAATGTGACATTTGATAATAATAATGTAAAAATATTCAAGACTAATTTAGGGGATATTTATGAGTATAACGATGTTGGATATCGAAAGCATGGTATTGTTACAAGTTATAAGGTTTTAGTTGATAAGCAAAATTTTATTTGGACTATTGATGCTTCTTTAAAAAAATTTAATGGAACGCAATGGATAACGATTTCATTCCCAAATAATCAGTCGTCTGGTATTCAGGGTTTTGAAGTCGATAAGGAAGGGAACGTTTGGATAGTTTCTGGAAATATTCCTTATAAATGGAATGGTTCTGCATGGGAAAGGCCTTTTAATACGTTTTATACGAGTCTAAGTAAAACAGATGATGGTCGATTGATTATTGACTTATATGAAGGATTGCTGGTGGAAAATCCATGTTTTCAAGATGTTGAGAAAACTAAGATATCTGGAGCTAACAAAGTAGTGAAGAATCAAGCATATACTTATTCTGTACCTTCAATTCCGGGGGCTACTCAATATGTATGGGAAAAGCCTGAAGGTGTAATAGGAAATAGTGATTCTTCACAAATTGTACTTACATTCACTGGATTCGCAAAGTCTGGGAATTTGCAAGTTTATGCCAGAAATAGTTGTGGGATATCAAAGAAAATCGTATTAAAGATTAATGTATGTGACAGTGCTCCACAAAAAACGAATGTTATTGCAGGGTTGAGTGCGGTTAAAGTGCCAGCAACCTATATGTATTCTACACCAAAAGATTCAACAGTAAACTCGTATATTTGGACACTTCCGTTAGGAGCTTCAGGGAAACAAATTGAGAATAATATTGAAGTCGCATTCTCTTCAAATGCACAACCCGGATTGATAAAGGTTAAAGGTGTAAATCAATGTGGTGTTGGTCAAGAATCAATACTACCTGTCACAATTACAGAAAGATATCCGGAAAAACCTTTGCCGATTAATGGGCCTTTGTACACATGTTTCGATACTGTATCATATTATACTTTTACTGTAGCTCCCATTGCGAATGCAACCTCTTATGTTTGGAGGTATGGAAATGGGATAGCAGGAAGTAGTAATACCAATAGCATCTCAATTAAATTTACTTCACTCACATCTGTGGATCCCTATATTTCTGTTAGGGGGATGAATAATCAAGGAGAAGGAGATTCTGTTTTCTGTAAATTTTATCTTAGTAACAATTCTTACAGTGTTCCTGATTCTATACAAGGATCAAGTAAAGTATGCAAAGGAAGCAATGTAACCTATAAATTGAAATTTAATATTATAAACCAACCAGCATACATAGGGTATATCTGGACGTTACCATCAGGTGCCGAGGGATATAGTACTCAAAACTATATCAATGTAAGATTTACTCAAAATGCTCAAAGTGGTTTTATCCGGGTGAAAGGAGTAACGGCTTGTGGTCAATCAGCCGAATTTTCCAAAATTATTTTTGTGGGAGCCGGAGTTCCAGATACTTCGACTTTGATTATTGGAAATCCATCCCCACTGAGAAGGCAGATTAACCAGGTTTATACTGCATCAAATATATCGGGAGCTACTGATTATATTTGGTCATATCCCACTGGTGTAACCGGAGCATCTTCAACAAATTCTATTAGTTTGAATTTTAGTGACAATGCTCAGTCTGGTAATGTTTCAGTGAAAGGTGTAAATGGTTGTGGTATAGGTGGCTCAAAGAATTTTTATATAACAGTATCAAACACCTTGCCATCTACTGCATTATCAATCTATGGTGATGATGCAGTTTGTGAAGGCTCAAATGGAAATTTATACTCCATTCCAACTCAGTTAGGAGCAACATCTTATGAATGGGTATTGCCAGTTGGTTTTCAGGGTGTTAGTGATTCTAGTAAGATTTTGATAAATATTTTACCCGGAGCCCAGTCTGGTTATATAACAGTGTTTGGAAAAAATAGTTATGGTAATGCAGCTCCGACAAAACTTTTTGTTAAGGTTAATAAGCCAATTGTTACTGCTCCTGTTTTTTTAAATTTTCCTGATTCTATACTAAATAAAGTGCATTGTAAAATTAACTTTATTCCAGATTCAAACGTAAACAACTATATAATAACTACTCCAAATAATTCTTATGTTCCTGAAAAAGGAAATTCATATTTTAAAATATATGCCGATAATGTAACTGGAGTAGGTGTAATAAGGCTCAAAGCAATAAATTCATGTCCGCTTTCTCCGGAAGTTTCAGATTCAGCAGTTTTTGGTTCATTTTTGCCAATTGCCAGTGGATCAATTACTGGTCCTGTGAAAGTTTGTGAAGGTACTTCTGGGTACGTATATACAATACCTCCTATGCAAAATGCTACGTATTACGTTTGGAGAAAAAATAATACAGAGATTGATACCACATATACGAATAGTATTGTGCTAAATATACCTCCAGGAAACTCAATTGTTGAATCATTTTATTTATCTGTGAGTGGTTTTAATAATTGGGGATCAAAATATTTAAACCAAGGGTTAAGCGTAACAATTTATGGTAAAAAAAATATGAATTTTAAAATTATGGGTCCTGAAAAAATATATACTGGATCAAATGTTAACAGGTATATAGCTTATAATTATAATTTGCCTGATACTACAACGTTTTATTGGTCATATTCAGGAACAGGAGTAACACTTTCAACTGTTCAAAGAAGTTCCAATGTCAATTTGGCATTGTCTTCAAATGCAACATCAGGGTATTTGAAGGTATTTTATAATAATTACTGTTTTCAGGTTTTGCTTGATTCGGTTTATATTAATGTTTCTCCATCTTTAGACATTGTTGAAGTAAATACAGTCTCACTTGATTCAATATCGAGTAATTGTGCTATTGCTGATTATGATGCCGATGGATTGTTAGATATTGCAACAGTACCTGTTTCTTTATCTAATAGAATATTTTTATATAAGAACATGGGGAATGGTTCATTCATTCGTAATCTTATCTTTCCTGTTGTAAATAGTACTCTGGGTAGTTTAAAATGGATTGATGTTAATAATGATGACTTGCCTGATTTAACATATAATTCGAATGGATATATAAGGTGTTTGATAAATAAGAATACAGGATTTGAAGATAGTTTAATGCTTAATTTGAATAACAGTCCTTATATACAGTCTTTATTAGATTATAATTTTGCTGATTTGAATAATGATGGTAAGACAGATTTAGCTTTATGTGTTTCGGGTGGGGTAAATAAAATTTATATTTATTTACAGAATGATTCTTTAAAATTTACATTAACTAACTCTATAAGTATATCAAATTATAATAATGCAAAAATGTCATTGATTGATATTAATAAAGATTCATATATTGACATAATATTACAATCAAGTATAAATAGTGAAAATGAAATGTCTTTGTTTTTAAACAATGGAAATAATACATTTTTGTCAGGATTAATAAGGGCAAATTATTTGACTGGTTTGGATCTGAATATGTGGGTTGATACAGATAGTGATAATGAATATGAATGTCTGTCTGTTGAAGATGAATTGAATGTCAGTGTATTAACTAGCTACGGAAATCAGCTTAAGATATTTAAAAATTTCAATTTATCAACAATCCCTTATCTTCAAAAAACCTTGATTGAGGCAAATGATAGAATTTTTATTAATAACCTTAGTGTTTTTGACTTTAATAATGATGGAAATAACGATATAGTTCTGTATAAGACTAAAAGTACAGGGTATTCATACGCTAATAATAGTCAAGTATTGTCTTTTTTGAAACAAAATAATCAGGGAGAATATATTGAAACAGAGTATAATCTAAGTGGCAATAGTTCTACACAAAATAAAGTATTAGCCATGATTGATTATAATGATGATTCTAAGCTTGATTTATTAGTTCAAAAGAGTATGATTTTGAAAAGTGAATTTTCGTCTATTAGCTATAACGATACTGTGCTTCTTTTTCAAAATCTAAATTCTCCCAATACGAAGCCGATGGCTCCAAGTGGTTTAATATCAAGTATAAATAATAGATGTGTGACTCTGCGTTGGAATAGGTCCAATGATGCTCAAACTTCAATTGGAGGACTTAGCTATAATTTACGAATAGGTACAACTCCGGGAGGTATTGATATTGTTAGTCCTTTATCTAATCCAATTACGGGTAAAAGGATGATTTATAGTTTGGGAAATGCCTTCAATGATACAACATGGACAATAAAAGATCTTTCACCAGGAACATATTATTGGTCAGTACAGGCTATAGATAATGGTTATATGGGTTCTGATTTTGCTTTAGAAGGAACATTTACAATTTGCTCCAATCAGATAACACAAAAAGGGATTATAACAGGACCACTAGAAGTGTGTGCAGGACAAACCAATGTAGTTTATAAAGTTAATTCTGTCCCAAATGCAAATAGCTATAATTGGATATTGTCGGGAGGGTTATCCGGTACTTCTGTTTCTGATAGTATTATTGTTTCCATACCAAGTAATGTTACAAATGGATTTATTTCAGTACAGGGTGTAAATGGATGTGGAACTGGAGATACAAGCCTTACTGTAATTAAAATTAAGACGGGAGTACCTCAATCAGTAAATGGAGTAACAGGAATCAGCAATCTATGTAGTACTTCTGATTCAATCCAATGCAGTAGCTATCCGGTAACGAATGCAACAATGTATAAATGGGTATGCTCTGATGGATTTAGTACTACAACAAACTCAACATTTGTTTCATTTCTTCCAGACTCAATTCATCAAGTATATTTGTTGAGTTTAAAAGCTGTTAATAGTTGTGGTGTGAGTTCCGATTCTTCTGTTATGCAAATAATAAGGGGTGTAAAGCCAGTTATTACCAGCCAGATTTCGGGATCTGAAACTTTGTGTAAAGGGCAAGGAAGTGTTGATTATTCATTACTTCCTGTTTCGAATGCTCAGAATTATTTTTGGATCTTTCCAAAGGGATTGAATGGAAATAGTTTGGATAACTCAATAAATATTAACGTAACAGATAGTGCTACAACTGGATATATTAAACTTGGCGTGTCCAATAATTGTGGTGTGGCAATGGCAGACTCGATGCAAGTGAAAGTGTTTTCGGGATTACCTGTAATGAGTGGGAATATAAGTGGTTCGATAAATATTGTTGCAGGGCAACAAAATGTGGTATATACAGTACCTGTTAACCCGAATGCCACGCACTATAGCTGGCGATTAAGTAGCGGTTATACAAATATTACAACATTAAATACAGATACAATAGATTATACTGGAATAACTACGAATGATACATTATTTGTAAAAGCGATTAATTCATGTGGCGAAAGTGCCGAAATTAGTCAACTAATAACGGTTGTTAATAATGCACCAGGAGCAACAGGAATAATATCTGGATTACAAACGGTATGTCAGAAACAGGCTGGAGTTACTTATTCTGTTTTGCCAGTTCAGAATGCATCAACCTATCATTGGGAATTGCCAGCAGGTTTTAATGGAACTAGTACAACAAATACTATTGTTGTAAATATTGATTCCATTGCAGTAACAGGTAATGTAACGGTAAGAGCAGTGAATAGTTTGGGAGTAGGAGATTCTTCGGTGATAAGTGTAATTGTAAATCCATTGCCAACAACACCCTTACAGATTATTGGAGACAGTTTTTTGTGTTTAGGGGCAAACAATAATAAATACAAGGCTTTAGGGGCAATGTATGCTAGTAGCTATAATTGGATATTGCCTACTGGGCTGAGTGGTAGCAGTGCTTTGGATAGTATAAACGTAAATGTTGCAACCAACGCGCCCGCAGGAACTATTTATGTGTCTTCAGTAAATTCATGTGGAACAAGCTATCCAAAAGCATTTCCATTCAATATAAAAACGATTCCTCCAGCATCAACATCCATTGTAGGCAATAATGATTATTGTGTTAATCAATCTGGAACTTTGACTGCAGCTCCAATTTCTGGAGCTACTTCCTATGTTTGGAATTTACCTTCAGGGGTAACAGGAAGTAGTACTACAAATACAATAACACTCACAACTTCTTTGTCATCATCAAGTGGTACTGTATATGTTAGAGGAAAGAATGAGTGTGGTTTAAGTAGTGCAAAATCTTTCTATATTTATGTAACTTCACAGTTACCTCAGAATAATAATACAATATCAGGACCAGATTATCCGTGTATAAATAAAACAAGTAATGCTTATAGTATATCCTTATTAAATGCTGTTTCGTATCAATGGACTTTGCCTCAAAATGCAGCAGGGGCAAGTATTACGAATAATATTAATGTTAATGTTCAGAATATGATTGATACAATTGGTGTTATTTCTGTAAGAGGGATAAATGCCTGTGGTATTGGGCCTGAGGTGAATAAAACTATAGTAACTCGTAATGTTCCAGATTCAGTTAGTAGTTTTGTTGGCCCTACTGTTGTTTGTAATGGAACTTCAGGAGTACAATATAGTGTGGCAGATATGTATAATGCAACAAGTTACCTTTGGACTCCTCCAAGTGGAGTAGGAGGAGTCATTGGCCAGTCAAATCAAATATCACTTAATTTTAATTCACAATTTTTGGGAGGAGATTTGTCTGTTTGTGCGAAAAACCAATGCGGTACAGGCCCTACACGATCCATCTATATCGCATCAAAACCACAACCTCCTTTATTAGGTGTTATAGTTGGGGAAGACAGTGTTTGTACAGGTACACAAAATTATACTTTTTCTGTGCCAAGTGTTGGTACGGATTATTCTTATGTATGGACTTTGCCTAATGGATATATGGGTACAAGTGATTCGAATACATTGAATATACAATTTTCTTCGGTGGCAAATTCAGGTTTGGTTTTGGTACAAGCTGCTAAAAATGGTTGCTTAGGACCTTCCTCTACTTTTTATATTTTGGTTGAGAAGGTTCCTGTGGAAAGCGGCTCTATAGTAGGAAATGCAACTGTATGTGAGGGAACTAATAATGTGGTGTATTATGTCCCTACAATGCAATATGCAACCAGTTATCAGTGGACTTATCCAAATGGAGTAACTTCTTCAGGAATAGGAAATACAGTTAATGTGAATTTTGCGAATAATGCTCAGTCAGGAATAATTTCAGTATATGGGCAGGGCAGATGTGGTAACAGTAATCCATTATCATTAAATGTTCAGGTGAAACCATTTCCTCAAGTGCCAACATTTATTAATGGGGCTACTTCTGTTTGTAGTGGAATAAATGGTGTGTTATACTTGACAAACATATACCCTAATGTAAATTATGAATGGGATCTCCCCAATGGTTCATTAGGCAGTAGCCAAACCAATATCTTGATGCTAAATTTTGGATTAAATGCTGTGTCAGATACTTTAAAAGTGAAAACAACCAATCAATGTGGAAGTAGCCCATGGTACTCAGTTCCAATAACAGTTATATCAACACCTCAAATCCCGGTTGTAAGTTTGTCTGGGGCAGAATTAAGGTCTTCTAATACTGTCGGAAATCAGTGGTATTTAGTTGGTCAGGGAGAAATTGCCGGAGCAAATTTACAAACATTTTTACCTACAATAAATGGAGATTACTATGTTATAACATCGAATGGGGTTTGTAATTCCGATACCTCAAATATCTACCATTACGATATTGTTGGACTGAAGGATGATGCTATGATGGTAAATGAGATTAGCTTTTTCCCAAATCCGGTAAAGAACCAAGGAGTTTTGAAATATACGCTAAAACAAACGGAAAAAGTCATAGTAACACTTCAAACAATTGAAGGGAAAATACTTTCAGAGCTAATTAACCAAGAACAATTGGAAGGCTCCTATCAATTAACTATCGATAGTAAAAATCTAAGTTCTGGTGTGTATCTGATAAAGTTAATTATTGGGAAACAAGCTAGGTATATTAAGGTAGTGAAGTAATTAATAATAATGGGTTTGTGTAAAAAGTTTCTCATCGTGGAAGATATTACTGATGCGATACTTTACGCAACCCCATTTATTTTCTTAATTTTACAAAATGTATCTCGTTATAAACCGGACCTGTTTTCAAAAGAATGCTTTCAAAAAGGATAAGTTTTTTAACTTTAACTTGTTGGAATATAGTCTCTTTTTCAGCTTCAACCAGATCCCAGAATCGTTTTTTGTCACGAACTTCATGAATTCTTCCAAGCGTAAGATGGGGGATGAAGTTTTGACGATCGCGGTAAAAACGGTATTTATGGAAAGTATTTAAACATGATTCTCCCAAATTTATCATTGACTCAGGCTCAGAAAATCCTGCCCAAACTACTCTGGGCTGATAACGGCTTCCAAAGGCTCCAATACCTTTGAGTTCGGTTGTAAATGAATTGTTTTGAGAGGCAGTTTCCACGATGATTTTTTCAATATCGGAAATTCTATAAACAGGCGTTTCGCCCAGAAATTTTAATGTAAGGTGGATGTTTTCAGGACGAGCCCAATTGATTTTATCTCCGGCAAGTGAATTCCGGAAATGAGAAATTAATTGTAAAAGAGAGGGCTCCGGATTAATTTTGATTGCTAAAAACAGGCGCTTTGTATCTGAGCTCATTTCGTTGTTCTTTTGCTTTTCGGTTAAGTTCGGTCATATGCATTTCCAGATCAGAAAATATGAGTTCAATATTTTTGACTTTGGCAAGTTCTACGGTTGAGACCATGAGTACGTTGTTAATCTTTCTTATTTTCTGAGTGATGTTGCTCACTTGCTCTGAGGAAACATCTCCTTCGAATAAGAAAAGATAATCCATTCTTGCCCACTGCGGAATCAGTATGCCTCCATCTATCTTGTTGGTAAATAAAAAATAATTAGTCCGGTAAAATTCATCTTCACCATGAAACATCGGATAATGCTCAAATCCTTTCTCTTCACTTATATAGTACGGGAAATCATCAATTCGTTTAAGCGAAAAGAGAAGATTTTCATTTATGGCATGCACCAAACGGTAATCTTTCAACGGAGTTGAGATTGCCAGCAGAGTGTGAAACTGCGTAAATTCAGTGGGTAATGATATCTTTAGTGTCATAAATTTCTTCTATACAAAATTAACCGAAAAACGTCAAATAAATACAAGTTTGAGTATTCTTTCATAGAGAAAAAAGTATAGCTTTGTAGATCATTTAAAAATTTACAATTATGAAAAAGCTAAAACTTGTTTTAATGGCATTGGTTATTGCCTCTTTCTCGATCATGCAAACCGGATGTTATGGCCCGTTTAAACTCACTACAAATCTTCATAAATGGAATGGAACTTTGGGAAATAAGTATGTAAATGCGTTGGTTTTCTTTGCATTTATTGTAGTTCCTGTTTACCAGGTTTGTACCTTCATTGATGCAGTAGTACTTAATACGATTCAATTTTGGACAGGTACCAATCCTTTGGCAATGAACGATACTCAAAAAGAAACGAAAATTGTGGAAGCCAATGGTCAGAAATACGAAATCACAGCTACCAAAAACCGTTTCCATGTTGAGCAAATTACGGCAATTGCAGATAGAAATGTAGTTGATTTTACGTACAATCCTGCTGACCAAAGCTGGTCGATGATCAAAGATAATGTAACCACAAAAATTGTAGATTTCAATACCAATAAGCTTACCGGACAGGAAGAAGTAAAGATGTATCTTCCGGACGGAAGTACACAAACATATTCTACTGATTTAGCAATGAACTAAGAAGTTTGAATTAAGAAGTTAGAAGCCGGGGCTCAAAATGTTCCGGCTTTTTTGTTGTGATTTGCTTTCAAAATGTATCTTTGAGTGATTGAACCCAATATTCGGGGATTGGAAAGATTGAAAAGACTGAGGAGATTGAAAATGCGGAGGTTCATTTCCCTTTCCAGAGCCTTCTGGCGATTGGTTGTAAACACTCTTTGCGCATTCTGCGTGCTTTGCGAGAAAAAATCGCACGCAAAGTACGCAAAGTCTTTCGCAAAGCACGCAGAAAACTACATCGCAAATGCGAAACTTCTTGTTGTGATTTGTTTTCAAAATGTATCTTTGAGTGGTTGAATCCAACGTAGTTGCAACTATCTGAGAGTTGGGTGCAATATTAGGAAAATTGCTAATGCTCAATAGAAATCATTAATAATATAAATATTTAAAAATGGATAGTATAGATTTTGTAATTGATTCAAATGATAGAAATAAATTAAGTAATGGAGGTAGGCTTTTTTATTATTGCTTTGGTTCTTTTTTGATATTAATGGGCATATTATGCTATATTAAAGCTTTTGGTAATAAAAATGGATTACGTATCTTGTATCCTGTTTTGACAATCTCTGGTATCACTTGGACTATTAAAGGATTTATAGGGAAACAATTTTTCATAGTTTCGAAAAGATATTTTAAGATCCAAGGCGACAAATTATTCATTAAGAGTCCAAATGAGAAGAAGATTGTATATTCGGCTGATCTTATTGAAAATATTAAATTGTCAGTATCTCGGATTGATATATTTATAAAAGATTATGTTAAGAGTTATGACTTAAAATGGATAACATATTCAGAATATCTGGAATTGAAAGATAAATTAACATTGTTTTGTAATTATAACAAGATTGAAATAGAATAAAAAATGCTGTACCCAACAAACGGTGTAACGAGATTTGGATAGTATCAATCGGGCATCGGACTCTCTTGTAGCAAGTTTTCATCGGGAGATACCAATGATGCCGATTACCCAAACCTCGTCAGCCGTTGCGTGTTATTGAACAGAGAGACAAACTAAGCACATGAAATTAGAAACAGAACGACTAATAATTAGACCGATTAATCTTGATGATAAAAACGAAATATTTGAATATCGTTCCGATACAGAAATAAATAAATATCAGGGATGGATTCCCAAAACAATTGATGATGTGGAAGCCTTTATCGGTAAAATTTCAAAACAAATTAATGAACCTGAAACTTGGTTTCAATTTGCCATCATAGAAAAAAGGACAAAAAAAATAGTTGGTGATTTAGGAATTCACTTTTTCGACAGCGAAAATAAACAAGTTGAAATTGGGTGTACATTGAATAAAAGCTTTCAAAATAAAGGCTATGCAACAGAATCTGTTAAAAGAGTCATTGACTATTTGTTTAAAGAATTGAATAAGCATCGGATTATTACATCAATTGACCCTGAAAATAAAAATTCTATTCGACTGGTTGAACGAATTGGATTCCGGAAGGAAGCTCACTTTGTTGAAAGTTTACTTATAAATGGAAAGTGGGTTGATGACTTGATCTACTCATTGGTTGAAAAAGATTGGGAAAAACTAAATTTGTAACTATCACAAATATAGAACATGTACCCAGAACCTGCAAGATGCCTCTGCAAACTTGTGAAATAGTTATACCCGTATGAGCATCGCATCATAAATAATTCCGGCTAAGACAATCTTAAAATCCAAACAACCTTACTGGATTCATATTTTTTAAAGAGTAAGAAAAAGGCTGATTCATAACAGAATCAGCCTTTTGGTTATTTATTAAAAGTTTTAGTTTTTATTTGAAAGCAGTTTCGGAGAGCCCGTCGCCACTGAGCTTTAACCGGTTGAGGTAGGATGGGGTTTCTTTACCCAATACTGCATCTACATAAACCTTTGCAAGGTATTGGCTGAGCATAAATCCATGACCACGCAAGCCAATAAACAATCCTAAATCAGGATCAATAATATAACGGGGTTCGGTGTAATACCCGGCCCAGATAGCCTGGAAGCCAACGGATGAAAGCTCCGGAATCCAGTCGACAAAGATTTCCGAAACAATTTCGAGAAAGTCTTTGGAATTGACTTTGAGATTTTTGGCTGTTTCCATCGGATCAACTGCCGGAGAGGCACAACCGATGATCTGACCTGTATCGGCTAACTGTTGACCGTAAACGGCTGAGAATCCTTTGTATTTTCTACGGTCGATTAACATATCCAATGTATCGCCACCAATACCCATATTCGGTAACCGGCGGGTAATAAATGCCTGATGTTTTACAGGATACAAGCCGGTTTCAATACCAAGCATACGGGCATATTTTTCAGCTTCCGGTCCCAATGCATTCACAAATACGTCGGTGGTATATTCCACATATTCTTTATCGTGGGTATAAACCAGTACTTTATACTTGTTGTCTTCTTTGTGAACATCAATTAACTGACAATCTTCCAGAATACGGCCACCTTTTTCGATACCCATACGGCGAATCAAATCAATAACACGACCCGGAGTTGCCTGCCAGCAATCGCGGGTAATTAATGCAGACTGATATGTTTTGAGACTGGAATTGAAAAGTGGTGAAATTTCTTTCTGGAAATCTTTCGGGTCAACCATATAGGCATCTGACCACGAACGTGATTCGTCGAGAGCTTTAAAGGTTGCATCATCATGGGCAAAACTTACATAACGAATCGGTTTGTAATCGATGTTATGCATTTGTTGCAGTTCCTTGAATATTTCAAGGTTATGATGTGCAATATCTGAAATTTCAGGAACGCTGAAAGCGGGACGGCCTCCGGCGATATTTCTCCAGGATGCACCACGGCCAAAGTTCACCAATACAGGTTTTTTCCCTGCTTCGGCAAAGTAGCGGAACAAAGCACTGCCTCCAATTCCACCTCCGGCAATTAATACTGGAACTTCTACCTGACGGGTTGCTTTTCCGTTTACATTTGTGATGATTTGTTCGTGAACATTGCGTGGATAAATTTCGCCTAACGAAACCTGATTTGACAATGGTCCGCGTGGAGTTGCATCTCCTACAACCTGTATCCCGTATTTACGAATCATCTGTTTCAATCGCGGAATACAACGTTTTCCACGACAAGCACCCATTCCCAAACGGGTTGTATGTTTGATTTCGTCAACCGAGATAAATTTACGGTCGCCGATGATTTCGAGTAATTCGCTTACTTTTACATCATCACAATGGCAAACATACGTTTCTGATTCGATGGTTTGTTTTATTTCCTTTAACCGAATTGGTTCCGGATAATTCTCTTTCACGATAAAACCACGGACTTTTACCAGTTCGATGCCGCCAAGGTTGAGAGAACGTACACGGGCAACATTGGTTTTATTGTTTTTGCGAAGAATTTTTTCAATTATACCTTCTCCAAGTTTCTGACCCTGATTGTCAACCAGAAATACTTCAGCACCTTCTTGTGCTTCATATTCGATAGGGAGGAAGAGCCAGTTTTTCTTGAGGTTGTAACCAAAGATGGCCAGTCCCGGACATTGGTAAACGCAGTCCATACAGCCGATACATTTGGTGTAATCAATCTGAGGAACTGTGCTGGTTGATGATTTGGTGATTGCACCATAAGGACAGGCAAATGCGCATGGATTACATGCAAAGCCATACAAACAGTCAATTTGTACGAATCCTTTTTCTTCCATACGTTCCGGAGTTGGGAGGTATGGTTCTTCAATGATGCGTACCGGATGTTGTTGTGAATCGATATATTCTTTCGAGAGAGCGAGATAATCGTCGTATTTTACACGTTCGCCCATTTCAATTAAAACTTCCTGAGCTGCCTGTTTTCCACGGAGTACTGCGCTTGTGCCTTCTCCAATACGGATAGAATCTCCGGCTCCGTAACAGTTGCGTCCAAACACTTCGTTGCCTTTTATCAGTAACTGATCGTCCGGAACAAGACCGGTACAAATGTTGATTGCATCAATACCGTCAATAATACGTTCAGTTCCTGGAACTGGTTCAAAGTTTTTGCATTCGGCAATTACAGCTCCGATGATACCATCGTGATTTTCGTTCGGAATAGCTTTTAGCAGAATATGAGAAGTTAATACGGGAATGCCTAAACGACGAACACGGTTTGCCTGAACAGGGAATCCGCCTTCGAAAGGCTGGGCTTCGATAATGGCTTTTACTCGTGCACCGCCCTGCATTAACTGATATGAGGTCAGGTAGCCAATGTTTCCGGCACCAACGGTCAAAATATTTTTTCCGAGTAATGTAAGCTCGTTGTTCATCATTTTTTGAACTACGGCTGCAGTGTAAACGCCTGGTAAATCATCGTTTTCGAATGTTGGCATAAACGGAACTGCTCCGGTTGCCACTACCATATATTCTGCATCGATGTAATAAATTTCGTCGGTGCGAACATTTTTTAAAGCTACCCGTTTGCCATCGAGAATATCCCAAACGGTTGAGTTAAGGAAGATTCCTGTATAATCATCTCCGGCAAGAGTTTTGGCAATGTCGAAACCACGCATTCCACCAAACTTCTTTTCTTTTTCAAAAAAGAAAAACTGATGTGTTTGCATGGTAAACTGTCCGCCAATTTTATCATTGTTGTCAACAACTATATTGCTGACATTGTATTTGTTTAACTCTTCACGGGCTGCGAGACCGGCGGGGCCTGCTCCGATAATAATTACGGAAGTTTTATAAACCTTGATGGCTTCCGTTTTTTTGAAATCAACTGCTTCGGGTTGGTAATCGTGTGGAATTTCCGAAATTTCTTTCACATCGTCAACAGGGGTGATGCAGATACGTTTAATCTGACCATCGACAAGCATTTCACATGCACCGCATTTTCCAATGCCGCATTCGAGGCTTCGTTCACGATTTGATAAACTATGACTGTGTACAGGATATCCGGCCTGATGTAGTGCAGCCGCAATGGTAAACCCTTTTTCTCCTTCAATTTCGTTCCCGTTAAAAACAAATTTCACCTTTTCTGGTTGAGGTACTTCAAGGATAGGGTGTTTCTCGATTTTATACATAAGTTTCAGTGTTTAACTGTATGCTGATTATGGTTTAGGTTTGTTATCGGTTAGCAAAATTACTTTTTTTTGCGTATTGAGAACTGCCCTTGATTAGATTATATTTTGCTTAACACATTCCTGTATTTCATGTAGATATGATGAAAATATGCTATATTTGCCTGATAGATCTATATCTGGCACAATAATTGTTTTAACAGAAATCAAATTCTAAAAAATGATAGCACTATGAAAAGAACAACTTTATTTTTTGCAGCCTTCGCAATGACATTGGCAGTAGCTTTTACATCTTGCAGTAAAGATGATGACAATAATAATACTCCTACTCCTATTAACGGGTTTACTTTTTCAAAAGTTGGAAATACTGCAACGTATGAATTAAAAACAACAGTTATGGGACAGACCTTTAATGGTACAGCGATAATGACTGTAATAGGAAAGTATTCAAACAATGTCGCTAAGGTAAAAATGGATTTGAATTTAGGTATTCCGGGAGCTCCGGCTCAGGTTGATACGAGTTATTGGTTTGTTAGCCCTACTGAATTTGCAGATGTTGATGATTCAACAGGAGTAAATAAATTCTTATACACAACCTATAATCCTGCATTGAATACTCGTTATACAATGGGAGAGGGTACTGATTCGACATACAGAGATATCGTTGTATTAAGTGAAAATGTGGCTACTACTGCCGGAGCATTTGAATGCATAAAAGTTCGTGAAACCAATAATACAAATGAAGACGAGAATTTTTTCTTTATTAATAAATCGGCAGGAATGGTTAAAATTCTTACAACTGCAGATGGTGGACAAGCAGGGGTTATTAATATGGAATTTGTTTTGAAAACGAAGAGTTATTAAACATACAATTTGAAAATAAAGAGAGGTTATCATATCTGGTAACCTCTCTTTTCTTTTTGAAGAAATCAATCAACGTATGATTTATTTTAGCATAATATCTTCCAAATAAACCGTATGCTAATCAATTTTTTTAACTGATTTGGATTGGCTACGCATTCGATAATAAATGTTTGTAATTCAGGTTTCTTGCTGATTTTGTTTATCAGAAAATTAAGTAATCGCGGGCTGTGAAATACACGTAAAAAGAGCTTGCTGACTCTGAATTCATTCCACATGCGACGGTATATTTCTTTGTCATACTGCTCATTAAACGTTTCTGTGAAATTATCGTGCCGAAAGCAGTTTAACAGATGTTCTGCTGCAACTCTTCCGCTGCGCATAGAGTTTGCAATTCCTTCGCCCGAAAGTGGATCAGTCAGTCCGGCTGCATCGCCGGTAAGGATATATCTTATTCCTGAAATCTTCTGTTTTTTCATGGCAACCGGGAGCAATGCACCTTTGACTGTTTCCAGAGGTTGGGCGTTCTGAAACCGATCTTTCAATACCGGATGTGTTTTTAATAGATTATCAAGTGTTTTTTTGAGATTTATTTTCTTTTTGGAAGCGATAGATGAAATCATCCCAAGCCCTACATTTGCCTGATTGTCGGGTAATGGAAATATCCATAAATATCCGGGCAACAGCTCCTTGAAAAAGTACATTTCTATATAATGATCTTCATGAAAGCCATAAACTTCTTTGTAATAACGGCGTAATCCAATGATTGAGCTGTCTTTATCTAGTTTCCGATTATGAAGTTTGCGGGCAATTACCGAATTTGCGCCATCGGAACCTACGATGATTTTTGCGTTCATCATTCCCTTTGTAGTCGTAATTTCGGCAAGATCATTTGTGACTTTTGCATCAAGTACTTTGCAATCAGGAATGAATTGGATATGAGAATGTCGTTTTAATTCTTCAAACAACAGCTTGTCGAAATCAATTCGTTTGCATACATATCCACATTTTTTTACTCCTTTATAGTAATGCGGAATTGTAAAAACATCTCCTTTGTCCGAGGTTACTTTGATGCCGTATGAGGGCATTTTATGTTCGAAACGTTCAAACGATTCGTTAAGTGTTGCCGAAATCATGGGCAGTTGATTTATGCTGTCGAGACTCAATCCATCTCCACAGGTTTTATCCTTAGGAAAGGATGATTGGTCAATAATTGCAATGTGTAAACCTGATTCGGCAAGTTTTATGGCACAGGTTAATCCTGCAGGTCCCGCTCCAATTATGAGTACATCGTAAATTTGTTCTGCCATCTACTGGAAGATAAATGATTAAGGTTGATGATATCCGGAATTGTGACCCGGTAAATTCAAAAATGGAGAATTCACTTGAATGCTCTTTTGAACAAAGATACTGAAAAGAGTGAAAAGACTGACGAAAATGATAAGTGCCATTCGGTCTTTTTAATCTCCTCAATCTCTGAAGTAAAATAGAGTATAAAGCCAGAAGGAGTTTGACTTGTATTTTTAATTTTAAATATTAATATTTATTTGTTGTAAATTTTCAAGCATTTCTGGATCTTTAAAAATATAATATTTGAAATGCTAAAAAAAATTGGCCAGTTGCTTTTGTAATAGATTTTGTTATAAATTAGCCATTCGAAAAAAAACTTAGTTTACCTAATTGAAGTAGCATTATTAAGTGATACGTTAATTATAAAAACTTAGATGCAGGCATTGTTAATAATGAGTAAATAATAAATAAAAATGAAAAATATAGCAATAAAGTCGATTTTAATTCTGGCATTGTTATTTTCTTTTAATAATTCATATAGCCAGATTGGTTTTCAGTTTAATTATATTAAACCATCAGGAGCGATGGCTTATTATTTTAAACCTACATTCGGAATGGAGATATTTTCTAAATTAGATGATGAAGATGATAATTTTGTTTTTGGAGCTAGTTTAGGTTTTTATTCTCTAAAAACCAGATTGGATACATTTAAAACTTATGCAATAAAAGTTGAAAATGGAATTCCATCTATTCTCCCAGGATACGAGATTTATTATGATTATTTTGCCATGGAGCTAGGAATAAATTCGGAGTATAAATTTTTGCTATCCAAATTTACACCATTGGTAGGTTTAGGAGTAAGTGCCAATTTATATAGTTTTAATTATAAACAAGAAATCGAAACATTTATTTGTGAAGATGCTGTAGGTGAAGGCTCTTTTTGTCTTGCTATAACGCCGATAGTTGGTGTTAGGTACGAGTTAAATTCAAATTGGGTAGTATCGGCTGGTTTTGGTAAAAATATTGAAATAATATCAAAGGCAGAACTATTCTCCTATTGGAAATCATTTGCAAATATTAGTTATAATTTTTAAAAAAAAATAAAATCAAACGAGCATGTTTCGTTAATACTTACAAAATTTGGATGAAAATTCATCATGCGAGTTTCATCTTGTCTTTTAATAAAAAATTATTTACGTATGAAAAATAAATCAATAACTTTGTTTCCTAAGAAATATATATTATTATTTATTTTATATTTCAGTCTTTTATTATCTTGCAATAAAGATGTTTATGAGTCAATTAAGGTTGAAACTGTTGCAGTAAGTCAAATAGGTGAAGACAGTATTCTGGTTGAAGGAAGAATATCAAATAATAATAATGTTGATGTTTTGTACAATGGTTTTTGTATGAGTAAATTACCATTTCCGGAAATGAAGGATAATCAGGTATTAGTAAAAAGAATAAATGGGAGTTTTAAGGCTTTATATTTAAATCTTGAGCCAGATACTGAGTATTATTTTAGAAGTTTTGCTGTAAATAATTTTGAATATACTTATGGTAATATTATAAAATTTAAAGTACCCTATTAAAGTCTGCCAATTGTCCCGTGTAATTTGGTTAATAATAAAATTGTTGATAATGGAACTAGTTATGGTGTGTCTTCGATAGATACGAGTGGAACTCCTTTATATGGTGGTGTGTTTAAAGTGTCGATAGACTGTTTCTTAACAGCTTATAAAATGTACAATATTGAATTTATGCAAACTCCCCGAAATGGAATTTATACAACCTGTAAATATGATAATTTTGCTAATGATAAGAAAAATGTATTCATGAGTATTAAATCTTCTTCTAGTAATTTTATTATTAATCCAAATGGGAAAGTTTATGTTACTGTTGATAGTGTTAGTAAGAAAATATCTATTTCTTTTTGTGATTTAACGTATGAAGCTTTCTCTACTAATTTTCCTTTGAAAGGAAAGGTGACTATAGATTAATTATTTATATTTTATATAATAGCTTTTTGTATAATAAATATGATATAAAAGCTGATAACATTTAATAAGTAGTGAGGAGTCCCTAAACAATTGCCTTAAAATAATTTGCTCGGTCAGTAGTAATTTTGAAAGTTAATATGTAAATAGTTATACTATTACCTTTGGAACTCTTTGACAGGGCGGATGGAGCACCCATAGTTTGTTCATCGGTGTTTGTACAATTTGCATTACATGGGTGTTTCATAAGTAAATTATAAAAGTGAAGTTAGAAGAGAAGGGAGAAAAGTAATGAGAATCTAATAATAAATACCTTCAATCACCTCAATCCCTCAAAGCTTCTCATAATTTATACAAACAAATTTACATTCGCTTCTTCAGCTCTTTCGAGATATGATGCAACACCTCCAATTGAAACATGATCCAATAATTCTTCTTTCGAAATACCCATAACCTCCATCGACATATTGCAGGCAATCATTTCGATACCATTTTCTTTTGCTTGAAGCATCAGGTTTTCTAACGAATCAATATTTTTCTTGAGCATAATTGATCGCATCATTTTACTTCCCATTCCAAGCATATTCATTTTAGAGAGAGTAAGTTTGGTAGAGTTGGAGGGGAGCATGAAGTCAAATAGTTTTGCAATCAAGTTTCTGTTTACATGTGGTTTGATTTGCTTTTTAATGATATTTAAGCCCCAAAAAGTAAAAAACATTGTTACTTTTTTACCCATCGCAGAGGCTCCGTTTGCAATTACAAAACTTGCCAATGCTTTGTCAAGATCATCTGAAAAAACAATTAATGTTTTCCCATTGGCTGGTATAACTTGTTTTGTATTTTGTTGTGTGATTTCTTTTTGAACTGTTGCAATTACTTTGCCTCCAAGTAATTGAATTTCTATAAGTTTGTTTCCTGTGACCTTGCACCAAGCTTGTACATCTTTGCCAAAAGCAGGATCTGTGGCCGAAACTCTGATAATTTGTTTGGGAGTTGCCTCTTCAAATGCCGATTTCAGTTTCATAATAGGCCCAGGACACTGTAGTCCGCAGGCATCCAGTTCAGTTACTGTTTTGGGCTGAGTATCTTTTATCGGTTGATGACCTTGATAAATATGATCTTCGATACCTATGTAATTATTCTCATAAATATCTTCGTTACTCTGTTTCTGAACGGCAAATTCATAAGTTTTATATCCTCCCGAAAGATTGTAAACATCTTCAAACCCGAGTTGATTCAGAATTCTGCAAGCCAGATATCCGCGTAGTCCCACACCGCAGAAGATCAGGATTTTTTTGTTTTTTGGAAATTCATTCAATCGCTGACGAATATCATCCAGCGGAATATTTATGGCACCTTCGATAGTCCCAAGCTGAAATTCATCATGGGTACGAACATCAACCAATATAAAATCATTTTGCTGATAGTTAATCAGGTTACGCCATGTTGCAATTTTCACTTTTCCTTTCAGAATATTTTCAGCAACAAAACCTGCAATGTTTACCGGATCTTTTGCCGATGAGTAAGGTGGTGCATATGCATGTTCTATTTCTGTAAGATCGTAAACTGTTCCGTTGTTTTTAATCACGGTAGCCAGTAAATCCAATCGTTTATCCACACCTTCGTACCCTACAACCTGAGCACCAAATAACCGTCCGTTTTCGGGAGAGAAAACAATTTTAATTGTCATCGGAATTGCATTGGGATAATAACCTGCATGGCTCGATGAGTGGGTTATCGAAGAGATATAGGGAATCTGTTCCTTTTTCAGCGTACGACCCGAAACGCCCGCCGAAGCTACGGTTAAATCAAAAACCTTGGCAATAGCTGTTGAAATAGAACCTTTATAAAGATGTGTATTTCCGAATATTATATTATCGGCAGCAATTCTTCCTTGTTTGTTTGCAGAACCTGCCAGATAAGTAATGCCTCTTTTTCCGGTGATTGGGTTGGTAAATTCAATGGCGTCTCCTACAGCATAAATGTCAGGATGTGATGTTTGCAGATGTTCGTTTACGAAGATACCTCCTGATTCGCCAATAGTTAAACCTCCGTTTTGGGCAAGTTGATTTTCCGGACGAACTCCGATGGAAAGAATAATCAGTTCTGATTCAATCTTACGTCCACTCATTAGCATAATGGAAAGTTTACTCTCTGTTTTTTCGAAACGAGAAACACCATCTTTTAGGTAAAATTCAACATTTTTGGTTTTAAGATGCTGATGTACAAGCGAAGCCATCGAGTAATCAAGAGGTGTCATTACCTGCTCTGCCATTTCAACAATGGTAACTTGCATTCCTAGTTTGTGCAGATTTTCAGCCATTTCCAAGCCGATGAATCCTGCTCCTACAACAACGGCTTTCTTCGGTTTCCGGCTTTCGATAAATTCTTTTATCTGATCAGTATCATTTACATTCCGAAGTGTAAATATTCCTTCGGATTTTATTCCCGGCAAATTTGGGCGCAATGGCTCAGCCCCCGGTGATAAAACCAATTTGTCAAATTGTTCTTGATAAATATTTCCGGTTTCCAGATTTTTGACACGTACTTCTTTCTTTTCTGGATCAATGGCAGTTACTTCCGACATAATGCGGATATCTATATTGAATCGCTTTCCGAAGGCTTCAGGGGTTTGAACAAAAAGTTTTTCGCGTTCCTGAATGGTGCCTCCTATGTAATATGGTAGCCCGCAGTTTGCATAAGAAATATATTTGCCCCGCTCAAACATCACTATTTCGCAGTTTTCATCATTTCTTCGCAAACGTGCAGCAGTAGTTGCGCCTCCGGCAACTCCACCGACAATTAAAATCTTCATATATGTTTATTGATAAATCTCAGTGCACAAAAATAAATAATTTTAATACATCTATATATGTAGATATAATTAATAATACGTTAAGTCTGTTTAAAAAAACTGCTTCAGGGAGTGCCGAAACGGATGTTTATTCATTTGAATAATACCGTCTTACGCAAGACCTTGAACGCAGCCTTTACGTAATAAAAATAAGTTCATTCTTATTACGGCTTAAACGATATTAATCAAACAATTCGTTGAGCCAGCTTTTCTTTTTATTGTATTTGTCATGATGCTTATAATTGTCGTGATATTTGTAATCATCATGCTTATTGTGCTCGTTAGAAAAAGAATGATTTACAGATTCTTGTGTTTGAGTGGAACGTTCAATAATTTTATCAAGCTCTCCACGATCGAGCCAAATACCTCTGCAATCAGGGCAATAATCAATTTCTATTCCCTGACGTTCGCTCATCATGAGCGTTGTATTACATTTTGGGCATTTCATAGTTTTGTACAATTATAGGATTTATGAATGATTTTTCTTTTTCAGGATAAGAGATAGAATTACCGATAAGGCAATTACCGCTCCGATAGTATAGAGCGAAGTTGTTATTGGTATTTTAAAGAAGGAACTGATTGACATTTTTATTCCGATAAACATCAGAATAACGGCTAGTCCGTATTTTAGCAAATGGAATGCACCCACGATGTTAACCAGTGCAAAATAAAGCGAACGCAAGCCAAGTATTGCAAATACGTTAGATGTGAAGATGATAAAGGTGTCATTTGAGATTGCCAGAATAGCGGGGATGGAATCAACTGCAAAAATAAGATCGGTAAATTCGATGATAACCAGTACAATAAAAAGCTGTGTGATATGCAGTTTTCGGTTGATTTTCAGGAAAAATTTCCCCTGATGAAATTGATCTGTTAAAGGAATAAACCGTTGAATGAGACCAGTGATTACCTTGTTTTCAGGATTTCTAGTATTATCTGCTTTCTCAACCAGCATTTTGAATCCGGTATAGATCAGAAAAGCACCAAACACATAAATAATCCAGTGAAACTGGTTAATCAGAGCAACACCCGTAAAGATGAATATAGCTCGCATAATCAGGGCACCCATGATGCCCCAGAACAAAATCTTATGCTGGTATTTTCCGTCTATTCCAAAATAACCAAAAACCATAATGAAGACAAAGAGATTGTCGACACTTAATGATTTTTCAATGATGTATCCGGTGAGAAATTCAAGAGCTTTGGCTTTCCCCAGAAAATGGTATATTCCGTAATTAAATAGCATAGCAAGTGTAATCCAGAAAAGAGACCATAGTAGGGCTTTTTTGGTGCTGATAATTTTATCTTTCCTGCTGAAAAGTCCCAGATCGAGCAGCAGCATAAAGAGGATGAAACAGATAAATAATATCCAGATTGTGAAATTAATTTCCATTGTTAAGCAAGATATTTAATGAGGATAAAACTTCCGATTAATATTGTTGTAAATCCCAGTGCCAGGATGTTGAAGTATTTGTCAATAAATGCTTTGATGGGAGATCCGAATTTCCAGATTAACCAGGCAATCAGAAAAAAGCGAGCACCCCGGCTAATGAAGGAGGCTAGCGTGAACATGGCAAAGTTTACATCAAAAACTCCGGCTGTAATGGTAAATACTTTGTAAGGAATGGGCGTAAAACCGGCAGTAAAGATTACCCAGAAACCCCATTCGGCATACAAAAGTTTGATGTTTTGGTAAAGCGAAGTTGTGAATCCGGGAATATTGTCGAAAAAGAATAAAGCGAAAGGAGTAAATTGACCTTCATCGCTTAACCATGCTTCATTTCCGATATAATATCCGATAAAAGCTCCGGTAACTGAGCCGATGGTACAGATAAGTGCATAGCGGAATGCTTTAGCTGTTATGCCTAATGCTAATGCGATGAGCAAAACATCAGGTGGTATCGGGAAAAAGATGGATTCAGCTAAAGCCAAAATAAATAAGGCTATAGGCCTATAGGGAGAATTTGACCAGTTTAGAATCCACTCATATAATTGTTTAGACCATTTCATTTCTGTTGATTTTGTTTTACGCGTTCTCTGTTCTCTCTGGTTTCCCGGTGAGAATATTTTGATGAAAGCTGTGCGTATCCTTGTAAAAAGATTCAGCTATTTGTGAATTAATACGAGAATGATGATTGAAATTACAGATACAGCAATAATGGATGTAACCAACTTCGGTTTGAAAGTAAAGAGCATCTTTACTTTATCACCAAGTTTAAAGGTTAGCAATCCCAGAAAGTAAAACTTCATCCATTGGCTGATAATGGTTGCCAGCCCAAATAAGAAAATATTTATGTCGAATATGCCGGAAGAAATAGAAAAGATTTTATATGGAACTGGAATAAATGCTGCGACAAAAAGAACTCCAAAGCCCCATTGCTCATAGAGTAATCTGATTCTTTCGTGAAGCTCAATGGTTATTCCGGGCACATTGTCAAATACAAACAAAGCAAAATTTGTATAACTCCCATCAGCTTTTAACCATGCAAAATAGCCAATTCCGTATCCCATAAATGCGCCAAGTAATGTTCCAACTGTCCCTGATATTGCATACTTAATCATGTTTTCCTTGTTCAATAACACAAGTGTTATGAAAAACATTGGGGTAGGCAACGGAAGAATTGAAGAATCAAAAAAGGCACACAGAAACATTGCCCAAACTGAATATCTGGTATGAGCCCAGCTATTCAGCTTGTCAATGAATATTTTAATAAGATTGAATTTAGTATAGGAAATGGATTTGACCATAAGTGATTTTGTGATAATTCAACAAGGGAAAAGACTTGTTGTTTGCTTCGTTTGGTTATTGTTATCTCAAAGTGTGTTTTAAATTAATCCGGAGTCATTCAGGGCTAATGCCTGATGGATGGAATTGTTGAGGTCGATTGGGTGTATGAAGGTTGGACTGTTACATTCCTCCAATCTGTATTATACACTTGGATTTTTAAGATGGATGAAAAATGCTGTAAACTGCAATATAGGAAAGCTATTCCTGAATGTCAGGTAAATGCAATCCTGTTTGCCAGGAGAGCTTGGGCGGTTGCCAGAAAAAAACTTCACTCGTTTGTATGTCGGGAGCGAAATGTATAAAAACAGTGCTTGAAAAATTACAGTTCAAAAAATGTAATGGTAAAACTACATACGTAACAACGTCTTCTTCACCATTGTCCGACTGCACTTCGTGGTGTGAAGCAGAACTTTCATGGCTTACAATCTGAATATGTTCCACCTTGTGATGGTAAGCATCAGTGCAAACCCATCCTGCGATGATAAACAGAAAAAGCGTCGATAAAAGTCTGAGTGATTTCATTTCAAGTGCAAACATAACGGATTAACAGCAACTTATTGTATTTGTTGGATTAAATTTGTGTTAATAGAATTGCTAAGAACAGGCTTAAAATGTATTTTTCTCATTTCTTCAATAAAAAATGCCTTAGCTTTGTTGTTGAAGGTAACAGTTATAAAGAATATCAGAAGTTAAATATGTATCAGATAAACAAACTATACGTCAGGCCTGAACTAAAGCTTTCGGATCTGCTCCTCGAGAATCCAAACTTATTGTTGATGATGGAGCATTTCTCGCTCAACTCCATTGTTCAGGAAATGAGTGTTGATCAGTTTTGTTGTAAAAACAACCTTCGCACCGGCGTATTTATTGCTATTGCAAATTTGTACAATGGTTTTCAGAATACAGGAAAAGATTTGTTTACGGAAAAAGATATAGAGGTAATTATAGGCTTTTTGTCTAATTGTCACCGCTATTACAAACAGGAGAAATATCCCGAAATCAAGTCTTTGATTGCTCAGCTCTATCAAACGAATACTACAGCCGAAGTAAAACTGGTTGAACAGTTTTTCAACGACTACTTTGAAGAGGTGCTTGAGCATTTGAGCTATGAAGAAAGCATTGCATTTCCGTACTTTCGTAATCTTTTGCAAAGTAAATCAGAAGCGTTGACTGAAAGTCATTTTTCGGTTCTTGAATATGGCGATCATCATTCCGACATTGAATCAACATTGTCTGATCTGAAAAATTTGATTTTAAAACACATCCCGATACAAACCGATTTTGTGGTTCGTCGTAAGCTGTTGTTGAGTCTGTGCGAACTTGAATTTGATCTTAAGATTCATCAAAGTGTCGAAGAGTTGATTTTGATGCCCCTGATTGCCAAACTTGAAAAGAAGCTGAACCGTGAATAAACATAAAATCCATATTGCAATTATTGAACCTTCTTCGTTGGTGTACGAAGGAATTTCGAATATTCTGCTCAAGTCGGGGATGTATATTCAGATTTTCAGAATAGATTCTGTTTCAGAACTTTCTCATCACAGTAAAAGCGAGTCGTTCGATTTTGTTCTTATCAATCCAATGTGTATCCAGAATAAAATCAGGGAGTTTGCTACTTTGCGTAAATGTTTTCCCGATGTTTGTTGGGTGGGATTGGTGTATAATTTTTATGAGTCTCAACTGCTTTCCAATTTTAATTTTCTGATACAGATAACCGATAGCACCGATACAATTTTTGATGCTTTTCATCGGCAAATTCATTTGCAGGAAGACGGACAGTCCATGGAACATGAACAACTCAGCGAACGCGAAATGGATGTGTTACGGCTTGTTACTCAAGGGCTTTCGAATAAAGAGATCGCAGATAAACTCAATATCAGCATACATACCGTTATCAGCCACCGGAAAAATATCAGCCAGAAAACCGGAATCAAAAGCCAGTCAGGCTTAACCATTTATGCTATATCCAATAAAATCATCTCTCTGGAAGATTTTGCAGGAATATAAGGTTGTTTTTCACATAAGGGAAAATAAAGTTTTCCTTCAATGTTTTTTTTTGACATAGGGGAAAATAAAGTTTTTCTCGTATGTTTCGCAGTGGCATATATAGGAAATAAAGTTTTTCCTCAATGTTTATTTTCAACATAAGGGAAAATAAAGTTTTCCTTCAATGTTTTTTTTTGACATAGAGGAAAATAAAGTTTTTCTCGTATGTTTCGCAGTGGCATATACAGGAAAAAAAGTTTTTCCTCAATGTTTTTTTTTCACATAAGGGAAAATAAAGTTTTCCTTCAATGTTTTTTTTTGACATAGAGGAAAATAAAGTTTTTGCCTTATCTTTCACAGAGAGGTATATATAAAAAAAAGTTTTTGCCTTATCTTTCGCAGAACGGTATATATAAAAAAAAGTTTTTGCCTTATCTTTCACAGAGAGGTATATAGGAAAAAAAGTTTTTGCCTTATCTTTCGCAGAGAGGTATATATAAAAAAAAGTTTTTGCCTTATCTTTCGCAGAGCGGCATATATAAAAAAAAGTTTTTGCCTTATCTTCCGCAGAACGGTATATAGGAAAAAAAGTTTTTGCCTTATCTTTCGCAGAGAGGTATATATGAAAAAAGTTTTTTCTCAATGGTTTTTCAGGAGTATTCACGGATACGTCTAACCGGTTAAATTTGGTTTTCGAAACTTTGTGTTATACATTTGCCATTGTAATAGTCCTTTTTACGTAAAAACTACTACATTTACACCCATAATCACCAAAACACATTCATGAAGTAATAAACAACACGATTATACATATTTAAGATAGCGTTTGCTATTATTACTGAAGTAGAAAACTGGTAATTTTAAACGTAACAGTAATAATAAGTAGAAACGCTCACGTTACGGCGTGAGGGCTTTGCTTATTTGTTGCGTTGGGTATACCAGTACCTCTACTTCGAATACAGTAAAAGTCACACGCCTTTTTTATTTCTGGCGGGTGGCAGGCTGAATCAAAAAATTAAAATACTGGAAAAAAGAATATATTCTTCATTTTTTGCCCCTTTATACATACCGCCATGAAACAGATTTGTAAATACAGAAAATACCTTTTAAACAAAAAAGATGCAACTGTGAGTTGTATTTTACAACTAATAGTTCGTTGCTTATAATTCATTTATCACGAACTTTGCGCGTTTGTTTTGGCTTAATAGTTAAAAAACAGCTTGTTGCATTATGAATAAGATTATCAACACCAGCACAAGATAAAAAAAATGCCAATTATGCAAAACCAAGTAAACCATATAACCCATTTAGGTTTACAATAATTATAAAAAAATGATGTTAATAAAATATTAAGTAAGCTTGGTATGAATAGAGCAAAATGTAACCCCTAAAAACAAAACGATGAAAACGCTCAAATAAAAAAGCCGCTGCAATGTACCTGCCTCCTTTAAAGGTTGCAGCGGCGTAAAAGACACTTAAACATAGCCAGCCAGCCAGAATTTAAGTATAGAAAGGAGGCTTTGTAAAATTACATAACATTTTTAAACAGTGTGTTATTGTGGAAGAGTAAAATGCTCAATGTTAAATTATTTCATTGAATACTCTTCGGTTACGGCTTAAATTTTAAATTAAACAAAAATCAAGGTTATGAAAATAAAGAGCATAAAGATGTTAAAAACATCTAAAACCAGAAAGGGGATTCTCCTTTTGTCCCTAAATTTTGTTATTTTAGCACTAATTCTTGTTAGTTGCCAAAAGGATCTCCCTGTTCAGGGTGAAACAGAAAAGAGCACCTCGTTGGGTAAATTAAAAACAGAGGAAGTAAATTATTGGCCCACAATTAGTGATAAAAGTCAGGCAATAAGTATGCTTACGTCATTTTTATCTGAAATGAAAAACTATCGCAATAATGGAAATCCAATGCCGGATAAAGATCTTTCGACTGCAATCTGGCAAATTGAAAACGGGTTGAATTATGATTTTCGGGAACCAGGTTATTATAATGACGATGAAGTAACAACCGTAGAAACCCAGTTTACAATTACCGGAACCAATGAAAAAGGTATTCCTGTAATTAAAGGGTCTGAAATTTCGAATTGGTACGATAATGTTTTGTCACCGGCGGCAAAGCATATTATTAACAATCGAAAATATTGTTATTGCGACATTAATGTTAATGAAATCAAAGATAATAAAGCCACTGTTTCGCTCAGGCTTATTTACTCGCGCTGGAATTACTTTAAAGTACTTTCTTACGGGCAGGATCCAGAACTGATTAGTAGCGGTATAAGCAAACCTGTAATCCCAGGAAATAGTCCTAAACCTAATAGTGCAGAAAAGTTGATTGCTTCCAAACTTAACCCCTATCAATATAGCGAAACCAAAGCCGGACAATTAGGCTATTTATATGTTGATCAAGGCATTGGTTCGTGGTGGCTGACTTATCCATCAACTCTCAATGGCTCTCATGGTCCATCTCCTTCTGATCCATTTGCAGTATTATATAGGCAAAACACATATCAAGAAGTTTATTTAGATGCAGGGGTAATGAATGATTATTTGCGAAGATATGTACAGGAATTGCAACTTTGCTATCAATGGTTTAATGCAGGAAATCCCGATATGTTCCCAGCCAGATTTTATCCGACATGTTGCGAAAATTGGCAAACTGTAGGCAATACAGGAAGTATAATTAATGCATTCTGGCCAGCCAGATTTCATGTATTATACTATACTGTAGGGGTAAGATATACTGTACCAATATCAACCTATCAAAACTACCCTCCGTTAGGATACGATTACACAAAATATTGATTAACAAAACTAAGAGGAATGCCTTTCTTAGGCATTCCTCTATTAAAAATTTAAAAACATGAAACACGTTATTATTATTTTATTATTAATCGCAAGTAAATTAACTTGTTTCTCTCAATCTTTTACACTTCACAAACACTATAATTCCTATTGTGGGGCAGGAGATGTAATTGAACTCAATGATAGTTCATTGGTTATTGCAATGGGTCAATATGATTCTGATACTATTACAGGTAATTTAAGTAATTTTAAAAGTTACTTACTTAAAATTAAAAATGGAAATATTGTCGATTCGTTATTTCTGAAAAAAGATTCTATTTCACCTTTTTTCCCTACAAATAAGAAATATAGCCTACGTTATATGTTTTCAAAGCATGATACTATTTTTATTATTGCAGATGTAATGGTGAAATATATTGACAATAAGTATTGTAGCAAAACACTAGACTCTGTTACACTTGAACTCAATCTACTTACATTAAACAAAGACTTTGATTTGATATCGAATAGTATAATTGACAGTAATTTGTGTAAAATGTATGCAACAATGAGCGTAACTCACGACGATAGCTCTGTCTATATTTGGTCAATAGACCCATTTCAAAATATGAATACCTTATTTACCAAAGCAAATTTAAAAGGGGAAAAAATAGCTCAAAATACCAATAAACATTACGATTACTTTAACAGGATTGGATTTGTAAACGGGAAGATAGCCGTAACAAGTTATAATTATAAAATGTATTATATGTACGACCCTAATACATTAACTGCCATTGATTCTTTTTGTATCCAGTCCAGCTCTGTGTATGATTTAATTTATCCGGTTGGAGGTTTTTATGCGTTTCGTGACTCCCTGTTTGTGGCAGGTGGTTACAAATGTGATAATTATAATTGCGATGATTTGGATGCTGCATTTGTAATCTTTAATTCACATGCATCTCCTATTGGATATCAGGTATTCGGAGTGCCTGGTACCAATGATGGAGAACAGGCATCAAAATGTCTTGATTTTATAAATTCTGATAATGCTTATTACGTAACAACAACCAATTCAAAATATCCCGTAGCCAATCCCCAAGCAGACTCCGCTAATTACCTGATTTATTACAAATGGAATCTGGATGTAAACCCACCGCAACTGGCATGGAGTAAACAATATGGAGGCGATGCTGATTACAGGTTGCTTTCGATGAAAGCAACTCAGGACGGTGGCTTATTTATAGTTGTATTACGTTGGGATATGCCTGTTGGTAGCAGAAGCCCCTGGGATTTGCTGTTTATAAAAACGGATGCAAATGGCAATTTTACTTCTGTTATTGAAAATCATCAAACTATCTCCGATTTAAAAGTTTATCCAAATCCAGGAAATGGAATTATCCGTTTATCCGGTTCGGCATTTGAAAACAACCACCGGAAAACGGTTCGGGTTTTCGATATGAATGGAAAAATGATTTTTGAACAGGATAAAATCGCTTTATCAGATTTTAACATAAACCTCGGTAATCAACCCGTGGGAATATACCTTGTACAACTCACGGATAACAGGTTGGTTCAAAGTGTGAAGTACCAATTGATCAGATAATTTACGAATCGTTCATTATTAAAAACCAAAGTCTTATAGCACGTAAATTTTAATATTATGAAGAAGATTTCTTTGATTCTGATTCTTTTGTGTTCTATACTTCATGCGAAAAGTCAACCATTTACGCTACACAAACACTATAATGATTATTGCGGTACGAATCAAATTTGTGAACTTAGTGATAGCTCTATTGTAATGTTAATGGGGCAAACGGAAGTTGATACTACCATCCTGGATTTTGGCATAATAAAAACATATCTTCAAAAAATTGGGAATGGAATATTTACAGATTCTTTATTTATAAGTGATGAATCTATTTCTCCATTTTTCCCCTTAAATAAGGGCTTCTCTCCCCAATTCATGTTTGTCAAACAGGATACAATTTACATAATCGGTACCTCGAGGGTTCGATATGTGGAGGATAAAAAGTTTTCAAAATCAACGGATTCCATTACAAAAGAGCTTGATTTAATGAAGTTTAATAAAGACTTCGATTTAATTTCGCTCTCGATAATTGATAGTAATATCAATAAAATGTATATATTATTTTCAGTTACTTACGATAGTAGTTCCATTTATTTATGGTCGATTGATCCGTTTCAGAATGCAAATACACTGTTTGTAAAAGCTGATATGAACGGTAAGAAAATAACACAAAATACCAACAAGCACTTTGATTTTTCTAATAGAATTAGATATGTAAATGGTAAAATAGCCGTAGCAAGCTATGATTATAAAATGTATTATATGTACGATCCGAATACATTAACTGCTACAGATTCTTTTTGTATCCAGTTTAATTCTGTGTATGATTTAATTTATCCGGTTGGAGATTTTCACGCATTCCATGACTCCCTGTTTGTGGCAGGTGGTTTCAAATGTAATAATTATCATTGCGATGATTTGGACGCTACATTTATGATATTTAATTCAAAAGCAGCTCCCGTGAGCTATAAATCATTTGGGATTACCGGAAAAAACGAAGGAGAACAATCTCAATTTACGGAATGCCTTGATTTTGTGCATCCTTCAACTACCTATTATGTTACCTCTATTAATTCAAAAAGTAATTATTGGGTTGAATCCGATTCTGCAAATTTTTTGCTTTACTACAAATGGAATCTGGATGTAAACCCGCCGCAACTGGTATGGAGTAAACAATATGGAGGTGATGCAGAATATCGGTTGTTTTGCATGAAAGCAACCCAGGATGGTGGTCTGTTTATGGTTGTTTCGCGCAGGGATATGCCTGTTGGTAGCAGAAGCCCTTGGGACTTACTGTTTATAAAAACGGATGCAAATGGTAATTTTACTTCTGTTATTGAAAATTATCAAACAATTTCCGATTTAAAAGTTTATCCAAATCCAGGAAATGGAATTATCCGTTTATCCGGTTCAGCATTTGAAAACAACCACCGGAAAACGATTCGGGTTTTCGATATGAATGGAAAGATGGTTTTTGAACAGGATGGAATCGCTTTATCAGATTTTAACATAAACCTCGGAAATCAACCCGTGGGAATATACCTTGTACAACTCACGGATAACAGGTTAGTTCAAAGTGTGAAATACCAATTGATCAGATAATTTACGAATCGTTCATTGTGTCAATCCCTAAATAGCGTTGACCGATTTTACTAACTATTGATTTTTATTTCAATTGGACAAACATGAGCCAGAAGTGTTTTTTCAATCCCATCAACCTTGACTCAGGAGACTGATATTTTTACTTCTAACTTTTTTTACCCTTACAAAAGGGGATGCCGTGCCTCAAAATTCCCTATTTATAGCGATTGTGCAGATTTCTTTCTTGTTGTTGCTTTGCAGTATGAAATTGAAACGAAAACTGTAAGGCAATTAATATATGAAATGGATAGTCATTGTACTCCTTTTGTTTTGGATAATGACAGAAGTACAAGCTCAGTCGGGAAACGGATTTTTAACTCAGGACAGCGGGGCGAAAAAATCGTTTATTACACTGGAAGCCTTTTATACCGGAGATATTGCATCAAATCTGAATGGCGGGATCAAACAAGGAGTTCGTTATTTGGGAATGGCAAACCTGAATCTGGATTTCGATTTTGCCAAAGCAGGTTTATGGAAAGGGGGACATCTCTTTCTGAAAGGTGCGAATACTCATGGGAAAACTCCTTCTGCCGATTTATTTGGCGATTTTCAAACTTCCAGCAATATCGAAGCCGGGAACCATACCTATTTTCAGGAATTGTGGTACAAACACACATTCAAACACCTTGAATTTACCATTGGTTTGCAGGATTTGAATGCCGAATTTGCCGTAAGTGAACATGGTGCTGACTTTATGAACAGTTCTTTCGGTGTTCCTTCTGTAATATCTAACAATATTCCGGCTCCAATTTTTCCGCTTACAACACTTGGTGTTACTGTCAAATGGAATCTTTCGGAATCTGTTGCTTTTCAAACTGCAATCTACGATGGTTGCCCCGGATTATTTGATAACAACCAATATAATCTGCATTGGAATATTTCTGAAAATAATGGAGCCTTGATATTTTCTGAACTGCAATATTCTGCCCGAATCCAAAAACTTCCGGGCATTTATAAACTGGGATACTATTATCATACCGGGTTACGTGAATTGAATTCCGAAACACAAGATTACGAATCAGTTTTTGACCACAATTATGGGATTTATCTCTATGCCGATCAGGATATCTGGAAAGGACTTGAAACCCGTAAACTGGCACTGTTTGCGCAAATTACACTGAGTCCAGAATCTATCAATACACAAAATCTTTATTTGGGCGGAGGTGTACATTATCAGGGATTATTTTCCCAAACAGGCGCAGATGTGTTGGGGCTAGCCGTTGCTCATGCCGGATTCAACCCTGAAGATTTGCAGCACGAAACTACTTTCGAACTGATGTATAAATATCCGGTTTCAGAATCATTTTATGTTCAACCCGATTTTCAATACATCATAAATCCGTCGGGCACGGGTGAAAAACTAAAAAATGCATCTGCATTTTTCCTAAGATTTGGATTCCAATTTTAAAACATCAACACAATGAATACTCAACAATACAAACCCGCATACTTGTCAGATCTTTCCAGTAATGATCAGTGTGTGATTGCAAAAGTTCATGGATATGGAGCTTTTCGGAAACGAATCACTGAGATGGGTTTTGTGAAAGGAAAAAAAGTAAGTGTAATCAAAAATGCCCCGCTTCAGGATCCAATAGAGTATGAAATCATGGGCTATCGCGTAACCTTGCGTCGTTCGGAAGCTCAATTGATTGAAGTAATTTCGATGGAACAGTCAAAGTCACTGGTCGGAAATATATTCGAAGGAACATTTACCGAAGAACGTATGATGGAAAGTTTTGCTAAAACAAGCAAAATCATTAATATAGCGTTGGTTGGAAACCCGAACTGTGGAAAAACAACTCTGTTCAACTTTGCTACCGGAAAGCATGAAAAGGTAGGGAATTATGGTGGAGTAACAGTGGACATAAAAGAAGCCTATTTTACAAAAGACAACTATACTCTTAATGTTACCGATCTTCCCGGAACCTATTCCATTTCAGAATATTCTCCTGAAGAACTCTATGTTCGCAAGCATATTTTCGAAAATATGCCTGATGTGGTGGTAAATGTGATTGATGCCTCCAACCTTGAACGTAACCTGTTTTTGACTACCCAGTTAATTGATATGAATATCAAGGTAGTGATTGCTCTCAATATGTACGATGAACTGGAAAAGAAAGGAGATGCCTTCGATTATGAAGCGTTGGGAAAGATGATCGGAATTCCGATCCTTACCACTGTTGCAGCTAAGGGGAAAGGAATTGATGAGTTGTTTGCGAAAGTGATTGATATATACGAAGACAACGATCCGATAGCCCGTCATACACATATCAATTATGGGCATGAGCTCGAAGAATCAATTTGTAAGGTAAAAAACCTGATTAAATCTAATTCCAGTATTTCTCATCAGCTTTGCCCCCGCTATCTTGCAATCAAGTTGCTCGAAAACGAAAATTCAACCCGTAGTTATATTCGTCAGTTTCAGGGAGGAGAAGCGGTTGTTCAATGTGCCAAAACTGAAACAGTTCGTCTCGAAAAAATATTTGAAGAGAAAACCGAAACCATTATTACCGATGCTAAGTATGGTTTTATTCATGGGGCTCTCAAAGAAACTTATCAACCGAAAGAAATCACTAAACAACAGATAAGTCATGCGGTGGATACTATTCTGACCCATAAGTTTTTTGGCTTTCCGGTGTTTATTTTCTTCTTATGGATTACTTTCCAGATGACCTTTTCGCTTGGTAGTTATCCCATGAGCTGGATCGACAGCGGGGTGAGTTTTTTAAGTGACCTGCTTAAAAATTCGATGAGCGAAGGTGCTTTGCGCGATTTATTGGTGGATGGAATCATCGGTGGAGTAGGAGGTGTGATTGTATTTCTGCCCAATATCCTCATCCTTTTTTTCTGTATTTCGCTCATGGAAGATACCGGATACATGGCGCGTGCTGCCTTTATTATGGATAAGCTGATGCATAAAATTGGGTTGCATGGTAAATCGTTTATTCCGCTAATCATGGGTTTCGGGTGCAATGTGCCTGCCGTGATGGCCACCCGAACCCTCGAAAACCGTAAAGACCGTATTCTTACTATGCTCATCCTGCCTTTGATGTCGTGCAGCGCACGTTTGCCGGTATATGTATTGCTGATTTCTGCATTCTTTCCGCAAAACCAGGGTATCGTGTTGTTGTCTATTTACCTGGCCGGAATTGTGTTGGCTGTGCTGGTTGCCCTGCTTTTTAAGAAAATATTCTTTGCCAAAAAAGATGTTCCTTTCGTGATGGAACTCCCTCCATACCGTATTCCAACCCTTCGCAACACTTCCGTACACATGTGGGGTAAAAGTGTACAATACCTCACTAAAATGGGAACCATTATTTTAACGGCATCTATCCTTATCTGGGCTTTGGGATATTATCCGCATAACGTGAAATATTCAAAAAATTACGCTTCGCTTGAACAATCCATTCAAAATAATCCACAGCTTAACGACAGAACAAAACAAATTGCGTTGAACGAGCTGCAAATAAGCATGCAGTCTGAACGTTTGGAGCAATCTTACATCGGGAAAGTAGGACACTTTATTGAGCCTGTAATACGTCCGCTCGGTTTCGATTGGAAAATAGGAGTAAGTATTGTTGCCGGACTGGCAGCTAAGGAAATTGTGGTAGGAACCATGGGGGTGCTCTATCAGTCAGGTCTCGACGACGACGAAACTTCCGTGAGCCTGAAATCCCGTCTGCAGGAGCAGGTACACTCGCATGGTGACCATGTTGGGCAAAAAGTCTTTACTCCCTTGGTAGCTTATGGTTTCATGCTCTTTGTGCTCATTTATTTTCCCTGTGTGGCCGTAATTGCAGCCGTAAGGAAAGAAGCCGGAATTCGCTGGGCTCTCTTTACCATGTTCTATACCACCACCATTGCCTGGCTTATTGCCTTCGTAACCTATCAAATTGGGAGTTTACTTTAAATAACAGCTATCATGAATCAGGATATCATTGTCATTTTCATCCTTGCCATTACCCTTGTCGCGGTCGTTTACAAAATGGTGAAACCTAAGCGTAAGAATATATCTAAAAGTAAGTGTGAAGGCTGTTCAGGCTGCGAACTCTCGCAGTTTAAGAATTCGAAGAAATGTGAGGGTGATTATTGATTAAAATTTAGATTAATCTTATCTTGACAACCATCATGATCCTTCCTTCTTCTGCCTTATATCACTCTCAAAATAACATTTCCTGCTCCTCCTTACAAATAACTGTTAACGCTTCTTTCCCATCTGAAAAGGATTTATACCTTTGCACCCCGTTTTAAAAACACGAACAATGCATGTATTTACAACCCGCAATCAACTTGCGGAATGGGTCTCGTCTCAACGTAAAGAACACAAAACCATTGGGTTTGTACCTACGATGGGAGCTTTGCATCAGGGGCATTTGGCGCTGGTAATGAGGGCAAAATCAGAAAACGATCTGGCCGTAAGCAGCATTTTTGTTAATCCTATACAGTTTAATAATAAAGAAGACCTTGAAAAATATCCGCGTAATAAGGAAGCTGATTCAGCCCTGCTGAAACAGGCTGGTTGCGACGCAGTATTTATTCCTTCCGTAGAAGAAATGTATCCCGAAGGTGAAGTAACCGAAACGCATAATTTTGGGACCCTTGAGCAAGTGATGGAAGGTGCTTTTCGCCCCGGCCATTTTAATGGAGTAGCAGTAGTTGTGAAGAGATTACTACAACTAAGCAATCCACACCGTGCCTATTTTGGAGAAAAAGATTATCAACAGCTACAAATCATCAAAGCGTTGATAAAGAAGGAAAAAATGGGAGTAGAGATTATTCCTTGTCCCATTGTACGTGAAGCAGACGGTTTGGCTATGAGTAGCCGGAATATGCGCTTAACTACCGAAAATCGTACGTTGGCACCCTTTATTCATAAGGTGATGCAACAAGCCGCAGGTTTTCAACGTTCAAAATCGGTTTCCGAACTTAAAAGCTGGGTAACAGATCAGTTTAAACCCCAATCGGTATTCCAACTCGAATACTTTGAAATATCTGATGCAGAAACCCTCGAAGTAGTTGAAAACTGGAATCCAGGTCAGCAAACGATTGCCTGTATAGCTATTTGGCTTGGCGGGATTCGCCTGATCGACAATATAAAACTATAATAAACATCAGAAAATAAGCGTTTCTACCTTGCTTTTTTTATAACTTTGCAGCCGTTATGCATATAGATATACTTAAATCGAAAATACACCGGGCAATAATTACAGATGCCGACATCAACTACATCGGAAGTATTACTATTGATGAAGATTTGATGGATGCTGTAAATCTTATTGAAAACGAACGTGTTCATATTTACGATATCAATAATGGAAACCGTTTAAATACCTACGTAATTAAAGGTGAACGCGGATCAGGTGTGATCGGAATAAACGGAGCCGCAGCCCGTTTAGTAGCCGTTGGCGATCTGGTAATTATTGTTTCTTACGCATCTATGGATTTTGAAGAAGCTAAAAATTTCAAACCATCTATTATTTTCCCTAAAAACAACAAAATCTAACCAGATTTGAAGGCTCGAATTCTAAAGCTTCTGAAATTTCTTGTGTTCTTTGGATTAGGATTATTCTTAATCTGGTGGTTTCAGCGTAAGTTAAGTCCGTTAGAAAAAGATCAGATTCTCCAAGCCTTCTATCATGTAAATTATTGGTGGGTAGGATTGTCGGTTGTAATAGGAGTACTAAGCCATTACGTTCGTGCCATACGATGGAAAATGATGATGGAACCTATGGGTTATAAACCCAAAATCAAGACCACCTTTATGGCTGTAATGATTGGATATTTGGCCAATCTGGCTTTTCCGCGTCTGGGAGAAGTGATGCGTTGCGGAATTTTAAATAAATACGAAAATGTACCCATCAACAAATCGTTTGGAACTGTTGTAACAGAGCGGGTATTTGATATGATTATCTTCATTTCGCTTTTTTTTATTGTATTATTTTTTGAATTTGCCCGCCTGAAAGATTATGTTTATAACGAATTTTGGCTTGGCTTTGCCAATAAATTCAACAATATCAATTTCACAGGTTTTATGATGATGATAGTGGTGAGCGTAATTGCACTTATCACAATACTGGGACTTGTTTTTCGTAAAAAGATTATTCATTCAGGAATTTATTCTAGTATTCGGGTTATAATTATTGGCTTTCTGGAAGGATTAAAATCATTGATTCACATAAAACGTCCGTTCTTATTTATTATATATAGCCTGCTAATCTGGTTGTTATATTTTCTGATGCTTTATGTGATTTTCTTTTCCGTAGAAGAATCAGCCTCACTGGGAATACTTTGCGGAATGGCGGCATTGGTGATGGGCTCGGTAGGAATTATTGTAATTCCCGGTGGAATAGGTATTTATCCTCTCATTGTTTCGCAAACACTGGTGTTTTATGGCATCAGTAAAACAACAGGTTATGCCCTTGGATGGGTTGCCTGGACATCACAAACATTAACTATTATGCTTTTGGGACTCATTTCTTTTGTAATTTTACCAATTATCAAAAGAAAAGAAGATGCAAAAGCTTGATGTCGTTCAGAAAAAGATTCTTTCAGGACAAAATCTTGATCACCAATTAGCCTACTGGCGTTTTAAAAGTCAAAAAATTGTATTCACAAATGGTTGTTTTGATATTTTACATCGAGGCCATATTGAATATTTGTCCAAAGCTGCTGATTTGGGTCATGTATTGATAGTTGGTTTAAATACCGACGATTCTGTTCGTCGCATCAAAGGGCCGGAACGTCCAATCAAAGATGAATTTTCCCGTGCATTAATTCTGGCTTCTCTCAGCTTTGTGAGTGCTGTAGTTTTGTTTAATGAAGATACTCCCTATAATTTGATCGAGCAAATTCAACCTGATATATTGGTGAAAGGTAGTGACTATAATCCGGAAGATATTGTGGGATACGACATTGTGAAAGCAAAAGGCGGAAAAGTAATTACTATCGATTATATCGAGGGATTTTCCTCCACCCGCATCATCGAACGGATGAAGCAGTTGGGAGAAGAGTAAAAGAACATACTTCTGGATTCTTTTCACTCTTCACTTTTTACGTTTCACTCGGTAATCCTCCCTACCGGATATACATTTAATCGGTTGTCAAACCAGGGTGAACGCTGGTAAAACCAGTTGTACATGGCTCTGGGATCTTTGGCAAAGGCTGGATCAGATGCTTTTTGGGTTTCAAATTCTTTACGGAGTTCAGGTGATTGTGCCAGCATTTTTCGGGCTTCAACTTCCATTACATACGATTCGGCGTACTCTTTTTGCTCAAAAATGGTGTTGAAGAAACCCCACGATAGCAATGAACCTCCTGCTTTGGGTTCAAGCATTGATATAATAATCTTGGCCAATGGCTGGCTTACCGGAATAATAACCGATCCTGGATAGTAAGTTCTCTCTTCTTCAATTTCCTGCTGATCGAACGTTACTGTCTGACACCCTTCATACGACTGATCTCTTTGTTTTACATTGCTAAATTTGTAGCTCTTCACTTTCATGATTTTTGTTTCGGTAAGTGTTTGCATTTGCACACCATGTATTTTCAGTCGTTCAATAATATCCTGCCACTCAATCGGAATAATATAGGCTTTGGGTAGTTTGATTAGTTCCATTGGTTGATATTGTTTGAACATCGGGATTTTAAATGTGGCCTTTTTTGAACCGTACTGAAACCAGTCGCCACCAGTCAGATCACTTTTTGTAATGCTGTATTCCACACCCAGAAATTCAACCATTATGCTATCATTAGGCGAGGTTGAATACTGCAAAGGGTACTCTTTATTCCGAAAATCGTTTGATAAAACCTCCTGATCGGCAGTTTGGATAGCCGATTTTAGTTGTAGAGCTTCTTTGTTCATCATTTCCAACGTGAAGCGAATCATAGCATTGGTGGCTAAAACTCTTTGTTTGTAAGGTTTGAGCATGTGTGTTTCGATGAGTAGAGATGGGCGATTACGCATTGCAACGTAACCTTGCGACAAGATGGGCGGTGCAATCTGACTGATTAAGCCACTACGTGGGTCATGCCAGTTGCGGAATACCACGTATGGGAAGATCGGATTTCCGGAAGCAAACATTTTTTTCTCTACAAAGGGCAGATAATTTTCCTTTTGCCATTTACTCAAAGCCGGATTGATATTTCCATCGGCTTCAAGGCTGTAAGTTACAACGTATTGATAATCGGCTCCATCAGTAGTGTGACAATCGATAAAAAAATCAGGAAGCCAACGATTATAGAGAGCAAGCCAAGTACGGGTTTCCTGAGCTTGAGCTTTCAGAAAATCGCGGTTCAGGTTGAGGTTAGCCGCAGTAGTTCGCCAGCCCATCTCTTTGGGTTCATTCTGATTTATCCGGTTGTAAGCACTAAAGCGTTCGTGAGCATCAACACTGAATACAGGGATAAAAAGGATGGATACATTCTGAAGTAACTCTTTATATTTTCCGTTGATAGCCATGTCGCGAAGTAACACAAGTCCTGCATCTTTTCCATCAGGTTCTCCGGAATGAATGCAGGCATTCACCATCAGAATCAGTCGGCCTTTCTGTTTAATTTGCTCAGGAGAATCCAGTCCGTCCTTATCCGCAATCAGTGCAATCAAATCCCGTCCCTGAGGACTTTTTCCAAAGTTTAGTGTACTGATAATTGCAGAAGCAGAATCAAGTCTGTGGCAAAATTCCAGGGTTTGATCATAGCGGGGCGTTTCCAGTCCGTTGGTTTGTTCAAACCATGTAAGCCATTGCGTGCTCTGAGCGGGAGCTGCTGTAGTTACAAACATCAGTAAAAAGGCCAAATATCTGTTTTTCATTTTTTGGGGTATTAATTATGCAAAGATAGGTGATGGATTTACAACGAAAAAAACCGGCATGAAAATCATGCCGGTTTTTTTGAAATGTTATAAATAAATTTATTTGAGTAGTACGAATTTTTGTGAGAATATACGTTTATTGGTATTAATATGAATGAAATAGATCCCGTTAATCATACCTTCTGTATTAACTGTGGCTTTGCTGTCAGACTTTTCTATGTTGGCCGAGTAAATTAGCCGCCCTTGTAAATCAGTACTATGCAAGTGTGACTTCGGATTAATTCATTTTGGTATTACCTCACTAATATTAATTTTTTACTTGCATTGCTTTCACCTACTGTGAGCCGACAAAAGTATATCCCGGTTTGTAAATCGGAGGTATTGAGGGTTTGCTGGTGTAGTCCCCCGAATTGGATTTCGTTTACCAATTGTTTTATCATACGTCCGGTAAGGTCATAAATATTTAGTGTTACGTATTGTGGGTCTTCCAGTGTATAGCTGATTTGAGTAAATTGATTGATTGGATTGGGATAAATATTGATGTTTATTGCTGGTTTTTGAGGATTGTCAATACCAGTAAAATCCGAGAGTGGACGTTTCCATACATCAGTAAAAGCTGCAACATAGAGTGTATCATCGTTTATTATCATATAACTACCAAATGAATATGCAGACAGGTTATCTGTATATTTATTCCAGCTTTGACCTTTGTCGAATGAAGCAAAAATATGCGCCATAGATGTGGCATTATTGCCTGATCCGTGTGGAGCATAGCCGGATATTAACATCATATTTGGATTTAGCAGAGTAGAAGTTGTGATGAAATTGTATCCGGTATGATGATTAACAGTATCCCATGTCATTCCATAATCTTCACTGTATTTTCCATATAAAATTTCACCTGAAAAAATCCTGTTGTTAAATACGGATACTTTTTCCCCATTACAATCAATATCCTGATAATTCCAGGTTGCTCCCAAATCATGTGAAATAAATAAATTGCAGTAAGATTTTGCATAAATGTTATTTCCATCAATGACTATTGTAACGATATCTGGGTCTGATATGATAGTTTGTATCCAGCTTAATCCTTTATTATCCGAAATAAATAATCCGGAATTAGTTGCTACAAACAGCTTTGTACCATTTGATTTAATCGTTTTCGTAGTTAAACTAGTAAGCCCATTATTCACGTAGGTCCATGTTGAACCATTATCAATAGATTTTTTTATTCCGGTATGGTGCGTGCCCACAAATAATGTTGTATCAATAACAGCAATCTCAGTTGTAAAAGAATTATCGGCATAAGTACTGCATAAACTATTCCAGCTTTGACCACCATTTGTTGATTTATAAATGCCATCGTTAAAGGTAGTTGCATATAGGTTGTCTCCGTTATTAGTAAATGATCTAATGTAAGTTTTTATTTCAAACCCATTGTTTACCGGAATCCACGTATTTCCAAAATCAGATGATTTGAAATCACCTTTGTGAGTTCCTAAAAATATTAAACTACCTTTTGCAAAAAATCTACCATAATAAGGGAGTTGTAACGTGTGCCATTGTGTTTCATTGTTTGATATTCTGAAAACAGAATCATCATTATAAAAATAAAGTGTATCATTAAAAGAGTAAAAGGGGTTACCTGCAAATATTAACTGCTGAGGGAAATTATTATTCAAAATAGAAGCTTTCCATGTTGAACCATCGTCTGATGATACATACACGCTGTCCGCCATTACTTCTAAGTATAATTTGTTTCCGAATGAAACAATACCATCGAAATTTTTATCTGGCGGTAACCCATTGCTTATATCAGTCCATGTTAATCCATTATCCGATGTTTTTTTTAGAGTACAGCTATAAGTGCTATCATTGAATATTACAGCATAGAGTGTATTCCCGTTCACCGAAATATTCTGGTAATTGGTATCTATGATACCTAGTTTGTTCCAATTATATCCTTTGTTTTCAGAAGTATAAAGACCTTTTTCTGTGGATAAAAATAAACGATTATTATATTTTTCTATCCAATTTATTTTTGCATTGGTAGGGAAGCTGTCGGTATAGTTTATCCAGGAATTTCCTCCATCGAATGATATATAGAGATATTTATTTTGAAACAGAATTCCACCTATTTGAAACAGGCTGATACTACTATCAGTAACAACAAGTTTTCGAATATTCATATTGTAATCAAGAGGGATAGATATTGTATCCCAGCTTAATCCATTGTCGGTTGTTTTGTAAAGCTTACTATTTTCGGTATAACCATAGACTGTATCTTCGTTATTGTCAAAATAAATACATCCAACAGGAGATCCGAATGTTTGTGTTTTTACCCACTGTGCATTTGCTATATTTGTGAAGAATGCCAGACTAATGAATATTAGCCGGATTGCGTTTGATTGAAATGTAGTTTTCATGGTTTACTATATTTATGCGTTGTATAAAAAAAAACTCTCTTTTTAAGTCACGCTTCTTTTACAAGTGTTTCGTTTCTCTTAGTGTTGAAGCCTTTGTGGTGGACTATATTTTAGTTAAAGTAGTTGGTGTGCAAGTTGAGTTTGTTTGCAAATTCGGAATAGTCTGATTCTTCATAAAAAAACAGATTGATTCCTTTGTATCAATAATGCAAGCATACAAAATGATTTTTTGCCGATTATTCTGTGTAAGCATTGGTTTAAGGGGTTTGAAAGACAAAAGGCTTTGCAATGACATAACTCAACTCCGTTCTATTCTTTTTTCTGTAAAGAGATTTTTATTATTACAATGTTGCTTGCTTTATATTATCTGATTACAGTTTTGTAATTCAGAATAGAAATACAAATATATATATATAAGCTACTGAAAATATGATTTTAACAAAAAAAAGTTGATACATTAAATAATGTGCCTGCAAAAAGAACTTCTAATCATTTTTTAGACTTGTCTCGTTGTCCAACTGTTTTTACAAAATTTGCTATCACAGAAGGGTTTTTGTATTTTTACACCCTGAAACAAAATGGGGACTCTTATTTGACGACAGTTTTGTGTATCACTAACTAAGAATTTACAACAATGAAGCGATTTGAAGTAATTGAGCTTATTAAGCCGCAAAGTACTTTGCCTATTGGCGAAATCATCAATGTAAAAGGATGGGTTCGTACCCGTCGTGGTAATAAAAATGTAGCCTTTGTGGCATTGAATGATGGCTCTGTTATCCATAATATACAAATTGTGTTTGATCTGACTCAGTTTGACGAATCAATCATTAAGAAAGTAAATACAGGAGCATGTATATCGGTTATGGGAACATTGGTAGAATCTCCAGCAGCCGGTCAACCGGTAGAAATCCAGGCTAAAGAGCTTGACATCTATGGAGAAGCTGATGCTGAAACTTATCCGTTGCAAAAGAAAGGTCATTCCATGGAGTTCCTGCGCGAAATAGCACATTTACGTCCTCGTACCAATACGTTTGGAGCAGTGTTGCGTGTTCGTCATGCAATGGCTTATGCTATCCATAAATACTATAACGATCACGGATTTTTCTATATACATACTCCGATCATTACCGGCTCTGATGCTGAAGGTGCAGGTGCAATGTTCCGCGTTTCGACTTTAGATCCGAGCAATCCGCCAAAGACCGAAGATGGAGAGATAGACTTCACTCAGGATTTTTTTGGAAAAGAAACCAAGCTCACCGTATCAGGCCAGTTGGAAGCTGAACTTGCTGCATTGGCATTATCGAAAGTATATACTTTCGGACCTACTTTCCGTGCCGAAAATTCGAATACACCACGCCACTTGGCTGAGTTCTGGATGAATGAACCGGAAGTTGCGTTCAATGAGATTGAAGAAAACATGGATCTTGCCGAAGATTTTCTCAAATATCTGGTAAACTATGCACTCGAAAACTGTTACGATGATTTGGAATTTCTTAACAAGATGTACGACAACGAACTTATAGAACGTCTGCGTTCGGTTACCCAAATCGAATTCATCCGTTTAACCTATACAGAGGCAGTTGAAATTCTGATCAATTCAAAACAGAAATTCGAATACAAGGTAGAATGGGGAGTTGACTTACAATCGGAACATGAACGTTACCTGGTTGAAAAACATTTCCAAAAACCAGTTATCCTGACCGACTATCCTAAAGATATCAAAGCTTTTTATATGAAGCAAAATGATGATAACAAAACTGTACGCGCCATGGATGTACTCTTCCCGCGTATCGGTGAAATTATCGGGGGCTCACAACGTGAGGAAAATCTTGATCGTTTACTTAAACGTTGCGAAGAGATGAATATTCCCGAAAAAGATGTGTGGTGGTATGTTGATACACGTCGTTTCGGAAGTGCTCCCCACTCAGGTTTTGGTTTAGGATTCGAACGGTTAATTCTGTTTGTAACCGGTATGGCAAACATTCGCGATGTGATTCCATTCCCACGTACACCAATGAATGCCGAATTTTAGTATCTTCACTGTCACAAAATAACAGAATATACTATGCTCAATCAACGACTGGAACAAAAACTGTTGCAAAAGCTTTCTCCGCAGCAAATTCTGCTGATGAAGCTTTTGCAGGTTCCGGCCATTGCGTTGGAACAACGGATAAAGGAAGAACTGGAAATAAATCCTGCGCTCGAAGATTTACCGGATAGCTCCGAAGAATCTGCGGATAGTAGTGAAGAGGATGATTTCAGTAGCGATTATGAAGATCCGGATACCGAGAATTCACGCGATACTTCCGATTTCGATATGAATGATTATCTGGATGAAGATGACGTAGCCGACTATAAATTACAATCTAATAATTATTCACCCGACGACGAAACCAAAGAAGTACCAATCTCTTCCGAAACCAGTTTTCATGAGTTTCTTATTTCACAACTTGGTCTTCAGGGGTTGGACGATAAACAATATGAAATAGGTTTAACGCTTATTGGAAACCTCGACGACTCTGGTTATCTTCAGCGTGATATCAGTGCAATGGTTGATGACTTCGCATTTAGCCAAAACATCATAACCGATGAAGAAGAGATAGAATCGGTACTGAAAGTAATTCAGGAGTTAGATCCTTCGGGTGTTGGTGCCCGTAATCTTCAGGAATGTCTTTTGATACAGCTTCGCCGGATTGAAGATAAAACAGAAGCCATCGAACTTGCAATCCAGATTATTGAGCATCATTTTGATAAGTTTACCCGTAAACACTACGATAAAATTACCGATAAGCTGCAAATTACTGATGAAGAGTTGCGCGATGCAATTGAAGAAATTGTTTCGCTCAATCCTAAACCCGGCAATTCTGTTAGCGAAGTTTCCCGAACCAACCATTATATAGTTCCTGATTTTAATATTTATAATCTAAACGGTGATCTGGAACTTCAGCTCAATGCACGTAATGTTCCCGATTTGCGTATAAGTCGGACTTATACAGAAATGCTGCAAACTTACTCCGAAAGCAAGGTGAAAACATCGCAACAGAAGGATGCAGTACAGTTTATCCGTCAAAAAATTGATTCGGCACGTTGGTTTATCGATGCCATACGTCAGCGGCAAAATACCTTACAAACCACCATGCAAGCCATCATGGATTATCAGCATGAGTTTTTTGAAGAGGGCGATTTTTCCAAGCTTCGTCCCATGAAACTCAAAGATATAGCCGAGAGGGTAAATCTTGATATATCCACAGTTTCTCGCGTTGCAAACAGTAAGTATGTTCAAACCCCATTCGGAACATTCTTGCTGAAAGAGTTTTTCTCAAAGTCGATGTCAACAGAACAAGGAGAAGATGTGTCTACGACCGAAATCAAAACCATTATCCAGAATTTGATAGATAATGAAGATAAAACCAATGCTTTGAATGACGACAGTATTACGGAAATTCTGAACCAGAAAGGGTATCATATTGCGCGTCGAACTGTGGCTAAGTATCGGGAAAGTCTGGGCGTTCCTGTAGCTCGTTTACGCAAAGAAATCTAAGAATAAATTTTATGGAAAACAAATTGGCGAGATTTACCTCTTATCTCATTCATCCGCTTTTAATGCCCTTTTATTTTTTTCTGATTCTTTTTTTTAGCAATACACCTATTGCCCGTTTGTATGTATTGAAAGGAAAACTGGTAATTCTGTCGTTTGTATTTATTACAACCTGCTTGTTGCCTGCTATAATGGTTTATGTCTTATATATACGCAAAACCATTAGCTCTATACATCTTGAAAAGCGTGAAGAACGTCCGCTACCATATTTGCTAACAGTAATATTTTACTATCTGGCATTCTATTTATTAAAGAAAATGAATTTGCCGACAATGTATTACCTTGTTATTTTGGCTACGGCGCTATTAATCATCTTGTTGTTGCTGTTGAATTTCAAGTTTAAAATTAGTGCACACATGGCTTCTGCAGGAGGATTGTTAGGATTGCTCTGTGGAATGAGTATTCGTTTCGGATTTGATTTTATGCCCTATATTATAAGTGTAATTATGGCCGGAGGATTGGTGGGGTTTGCCCGCTTACAACTTTCGGTGCATACTCAAAAAGAGGTTTATACGGGCTATTTTACCGGATTTGCGTTTATGCTATTATTGTTTCTTGTTCTGTAAAGCTTCCGCTTTTACACGTTCACGTGCCATGCGATCAAAAATAAGAGATGAATTTTTGGGATTGGCAACCATTTGCTTGAATAATTCTGTAGAAAACCCATCTTCAGCTCTGATTCTGCGTTTCATATCATAAACGGCATCCTTTTCATTCGGAAAATAAATATCATAAAGCTGATCCGTAAAATCAAAAAAGGCTTTGTGTAAATTAAGTTCTGTAACCATAATCAGTATATAATCATATTGCTTGATTGTATCTTCCATGTGTTCATGGTTGATCAGTTTTGCATCATTTCCCCACATATATGGAAAAAGGGTTTGGTTGTAATACCACAATTCATTCTTGTTCCATACATTTGGAGCTATATCCTGATGATAAAATCCCCAACTGTAACTATCGCCAATAACCAGTACATTGGGTTTCGTTTTGTTTTTTGAATCATAATGAACTTTTGGATATGCCATTTCTGTACCTTTATGCAAGGGAAAAATTAAATTCAAAGTATTTTCAATATCATGCTCACCATCGGTAATTTGATCAGTGTAAACAATAGAATCCCATACCATATCAGGCATTTTAATAGAATGAATTTTCTCCATGTAGTGTAAAACAGAATCCAAACCAAGATAAGTTCCGTAATTACTCCAGTGTATTCCAAACTCTTTGAACAAGGGATGCTTCAATTTATTTTTCTGAGACACAAACCAAGCATTTAAATCAATATGGCTGATATTTAACTCTTTACTTATTCGGGAATAGCTTTTATAATTGGTGTTTTCTGATTTCAGTCTAAGATATCTATACGGAATATCTTCAGGATAAAAACTGGCTTTACCGGGTTCGTACACAATAATCATGTCGATGTTGTGCTTCGCTTTCAGATAATCCTGAACCCGCTTTGCCCGCTTCAGTTTCTTTCGAATATAATCATCGCCAGTAAAGTTTAATCCGCAATAATCAAGAATATATGATTCTTCATACAAACAGTTATTTTTCCCTACAACAGCGTATGAATTTGAATGGTTAAACAGGGAGAAATCAACCTGGTTATGAAGCCTCACCAAGGGTTCTCGAAATCCGATATTATCTTCAACAGATTTTGTAATAGTTGCCTGAAAGTTTTCTTCCAACCAGCTTCCCCATGTGAATTTTGAAAGTTCAGGTTTGGGATTCAGATTATAGGCTCCTTCCAGAGGTTCTACTTTTATCCATGAAGTACATTGCTGAATCATGGGCAGAAACATCATTGTGAGTAAAACGGCGAATAATATTTTGGGCAATCTGTTCATGGCTAAAAACGGAAATAGATAAATGGATTAAAACCTGATGTTGTGATTGATGCAACCGAAAGAACAAACAGAACAATGGATGCAAGTGTCATTGCCAGCAATGCTTTGTTTGATTTGTTTTTAGCAAACAAAACATTCTGCCATTTTTCTATGTGGCCAGTAAAACCCCACCATGCAAAAAAGAATGCAGCACCCATAATTCCCCAAAACTTCATATCGAGCATATAATTTGATGCTCTGAAATCGGTGGAGAACATTTTTGAAAGGATGAAAAATGCCTGACTCATATTTGCGGCTCTGAAAAATACCCAGCCTATCATTACCAAAAAAAAGGTAAGAATAATACGTGTTCCTTTTCCGGTTTTACTCATCAATTTAATGAGAAATATCCGGTCAAGAATCAGGAACACACCATGGTAAACACCCCAAAAAATAAATGTCCAGGCTGCACCATGCCAAAAACCAGATATAAGAAAAACCAGAATCAGATTTAGATACATTCTGTTTTTCGAAACTTTATTGCCACCCAGAGGAATGTAGAGGTAGTCTTTCATCCATTTACCAAGTGTCATATGCCATCTCCTCCAAAATTCAGAGATATTCTGTGAAATATAAGGATGATTAAAGTTCTCGGGAAAATCAAAACCAATCATTCTTCCCAATCCCAAAGCCATATCCGAATAACCCGAAAAATCATAGTATATCTGGAGCGTGTAAGCCGTGATACCAATCCATGCAAGTGAAGTTGTGAAATATTGCTGTTCAAGTCCGAAAATATAGTCAGCAGTTTGTCCTAACGTATTTGCGATGAGCGCTTTTTTTGCCAACCCAATGCAAAACCTGAAAAAGCCTGTAATTCGGTTGTTATTGTTTTCATTGTATTCACGATCAATCAATTGATCTGAAATTTCATGATACCGAACAATAGGACCTGCAATTAAATGGGTAAACATTAGAATGTAAACTCCCAAATCAGAAACCTTATCAAGTTTTTTTGCTTCGCCTCGATACACATCAATAGAATAAGTCATTTTTTGAAATGTAAAGAACGAAATTCCGATAGGCATCATGATTTTTGTCCATTCAAAGGCTTTAATTCCAAATGCTTGCAATATGTTGTTGAGGTTGCCTACAAAGAAATTGGCATACTTAAAATATAGGAGTGTTCCAATATTCAGTATAACAGAGGCTGCCAGAAAGTATTTTTGATGCTCTCGTTTCTGCTTTGTCATTAGTTTTATTAACTGAAATTCAATCCAGATTGAAATCAGAACCAGAAAAATAAACTTTGGAGCACCCCATGCATAAAATATCAGACTTCCAAGAAGTAAAAAACCGTTTTTGTACTTCTTGTCAAGCAGAATATAAAAAAGCATAAATAAAGGGAGAAAGAATAGGAGGAAGATACTACTACTATAAACCATCGTTTGAATAATTGTAATTAGAGTGGGTTATTCGGCTGGGTAATATTGTGCAATAAAAAATATTGAGCAAATGTAATAAAAGATTAAAAGACTAAAAATAGAAAGTGTTTTGCTTTATGTAAAAATGAGCTATTCTTTTACTTCTACAAAGTAGAAGTTGAAGTTATTAATGAGCTTATTTTTAATTCTTTGAATGGCAAAATAGAGTAGAATCGGAGTCTGAAAGATCAGCAGTATTCCTGCGCCAATAACTGGCCATGGGTAGTGAATTAAAAAATCCATTGCAAATACGGAAATAATAGCGGCTATTGTGAAAAATGAAACAAGCATGATTCGTTCCTGTGTTTTGTTTCTCACTGCTTTGATCGAATCAACATGATACATAGCTTCGGTAGTGCAATGCGGACATTTTAAGTTTATTTCCTTCCCATATTTTTGAGCTAGTTTCATTCTGTCGGGCACTGACGCTTGGGTTGTGATTGAACGATTACAGTTTTGGCAATAGGTGTAAAGTTTCATAAGGGTATGAATAATGGATTGTGAATCAAAAATAATAAAAATAAGTTTAAAAAGAGAATGTCAAAGCTTAATTTTGGGTAATTACAATCATAAACCTGATGGAACACATATTGAAGATTTGGATTTTATTTTCTTTCATGTTTGACTCAATATTTGGATTGGCAAAATTCTTACTTGTGTTGTCGCTTGTTTTTGAATATTTGCATATAATCTATGCTGGTTGTAATAGATTGATTTAAAGCGACTTTTTTGGCAAATGATTATATAGTGGGAAAGATTTTTACAAAGTTAACCCCGATTTTTTTTACACAAGAAGATTGGAGAGGTCATTACATTTATTATCTACGAAAACTTTCAAAAATTCTTAACTGCATAATAAGATACGCTGGTGGATATGTTATAATTTGAAATAGAGATATTGTAAGTGATTGAATCTAATTGTTGTCTTGATTTTAAGATGATGAATTTCAATAGAATATTATTTAATACTAATTTTGCAAAAATAGATTGTGTATTAACTTTTTAGACAAAACTGTTAAATTATAATTAATCAATTGAATAGTTCATGTAAAGCTATTTTCTTTGTATGAAAATTAATTAAGCCATGTTTACTTGGGAAATTCTCTTATCGCTCTATTTGGTTATATGTATTTTGCTGTTTCTTAGTGCAATAGGGAGGAAGATTAATTACTGGAAGGTTTTTCTATTTTCGGTATTTCTTACCCCAATAGCCGGATTTTGGGTAATCTTGAAAGAAAATGAAAAACTGGCAGGTATCCATATTATGGTAAAATATAAATGCCCGGAATGTGAATTGGAATTTACGGATGACCAGGAATATTGTCCAATATGTGAAAAAAGTGGCAAGCAGGTTCGACTACGTAAAAATATTCGTAAGATTATATAAATAATTGCTATTAAGGATGGTATGTGCTATTTTCTTTGCCTTAAATGTTCTGTGAAAATACATGAACATATATTGGATGTGTTTTTTAGATAGCAGACATTAAAAATAATATCATCGACTTGAGCTTGATAAATTAGCTGGTTAGTCTGAAATAACTATCAGTAACTGTCTGGATAGTTCATAACCTAACCTGTTTCAGGTGCAAGCTGCTTAATTGCTTTAATTCTGGAATCTGAAGAAATGTCATTTATTTGTTCTTAGGGATGCCTCCTGCCAGTGCTGAAGTAGTATAGACTTCCATTGAATGTCTGATTATTACTATTTCGGTTAATATTATATTTTGACCTTCATAATCGTCATGATCTGAATATTATTGAGCGATTGTGGGGGTAAGAAAAAAGTCCTGTATAATACCTATTTGTAAAAAAAAATGGGGTCTTCCGAAAAATATTGAAGTTGTTCAAAAAGCCGCAACTGTAATATATTTTCCCGAAAGTCGGGAAAGTCTTTTTACAAGATGACAAGATGAGAGGCTTTTTGAACAACCTCCTTTATGACGAATAATTCCCAATTAATTCAGACTTAATTTTTTACAAGTCTGAGCTCTTTGAGGGTAAATAATTGTGAATTAATAGTCAAAATTAACCAACAGGAGACCATTGGTCAACAACAATAGGTAATTGGTCTGACGAATTCCAAGTGCCACTTTGAGCTTTTACGCCAATAAACTGTATGTAGGTTTGGTCGTGAAGCTTTACGGTTACAATTATAGTTCCGGTGTAAGAAGCATAACCCTTAAGGATATAAGTAAAATCGGTTTGCAATCCACCAGGGATGGTTTTGTAAAAGGTATTGGAATAATTAATCCCTACAAAATACATGGTAATTTCGGCATTCCACGATTTGTTGTTGTAAGAAGGTACATTTTGTAAACTTACATTTACATAAGTTTTAGGCATCTGCGAAATTTGCGCCTTGCTTTCCATGGCGATGCCTGTTAGTAGTATAACACTTAATACTACTACGAAAATTGTTTTAACTGTTCTCATTTTGCATAAAAGTTTAATTAATAAAATTAGTTAATTTAATGCCGAATTAAAGCTGTAAAAGCAATATTTTGGCATAGCAAATATAATGTTAAAAATTTATATGAGATTGAAAAATATAATATATTTACGTATGTTGTTATTTGATATTAATTATATATGGTTAATTGTTTTAAAGTATGCTCTCTTTGAAATGCATTATTTTATCAATCCATTCGTATTTCCGTTTGCTTGAATGAGAATACCGGGCAAAAATGAAATCTATTTCAAAATCTGAGTGACTGATAACTGCAAAGCAAATACATTGCTATTGTCAGTGGTTATGGCTCTAGGTATATCTTAGCCAATAGTTTGAATCATAGTTTTTTGATTTTGCTCCTGTGTGTATGATGATTGCTGAAATAGCGTGACTTATTTTTTATCAAGAGCAGAGTAAATGGAATACTTATCCATTAGGACAAGTAAGGACGGGTTATCACTTTTTCCCTTGTCCTGAAAAATTTGTCTCCATCCCGTTTTCAAAAGTTGCATTTACAAGTTGAATTTGGGATATACTTAAGTTTTGTATGTCTGGCTTATTTTGTTCTTTACATTTATATGCCGGTTTAAAATTTCTATCTTTGTTGCATGATTCTTTCTCGATTAAATCTTACCAACTTTAAGAATTATGCTTCGGCAGAACTGGAGTTTTCCGAAAAAATAAACTGTTTTGTAGGCGATAATGGCTCTGGAAAAACCAATTTGCTGGATGCTATTTACTATCTTTCGTTTTGTAAAAGTGCGTTTAACCTGCATGATACCCAAAATATCCGTTTCGAAGACTCTTTTTTTGCATTGCATGGACATTATTTGCTTGGCGAAGCTGGAGAAGATCAAATAAGTTGCATTCAGCAAAAAAATCATCGAAAACAGTTTAAACGCAATAAAAAGGATTACGAACGTTTGGCTGAACATATTGGATTATTACCGTTGGTATTGATATCACCATACGACAGTGATTTGGTGAATGATGGCAGCGAGATTCGCCGCAAGTTTGTGGATGGTGTAATATCTCAGTTCGATAAAATTTATCTGGAAGATCTGCTTTCGTACAGCAAAGCGATGGAACAACGAAACCGGTTGCTGAAACAGTTTTCAAAACAGGGAAATTTTGATAAGAGCTTATTGGAGATTTGGGACGAGCAACTGGTAAAATACGGCAGTCTGCTTTATGAAAAACGTAAGTTGTTTTTCGAAGAGTATATGCCGATCTTTCAATATTATTATCAATGGATTAGCGGCGGAAATGAACGAGTTGAATTAAGATATGAATCGCAGCTTCACCATGCTTCTCATGCAGAACTCCTCGGAAAATCACTTGAAAAAGATCGGATTTTGGAATACACAACCACAGGAATCCATAAAGATGATCTTGAGTTTTTTATCGAAGGATTTCCATTAAAAAAATTTGGGTCGCAGGGTCAGCAAAAGTCGTTTTTGGTGGCTTTGAAACTGGGGCAATTTGATTTTACCCGCAATAAAAAAGGCTTCAAACCACTGCTTTTGTTGGATGATATATTTGACAAACTTGACGATAAACGTGTGGAAAACCTGATTCAGCTTACCGATAATGGTAATTTTGGACAGGTATTTATTACCGATACTCAGCGTCAGCGTATTGAAAAAATATTTTTGAAAATCCGCATTGAACATAAAATATTTGAAGTGAATCAAGGAGTTGTAAAGGAACGATAGACTGATATGAAAAATGAACCGAATATCTATCCTTTAAAAGAGGCCATTGAAGAATTTCTAAAATTCTATCGTTTAGAAGATAAACTAAAAGAACGGAAGGTACTTGATGCATATCCCGAAGTGGTTGGTGAATTAATCATGCGTCATACCCTTGATTTTTGGATATGGAAAAAGACTTTATATATTAAAGTAGATTCGGCTCCTTTGAGGAATGAACTAATGATGGCTCGCACTACCCTGATGCGAAATTTGAATAAAAAAGCCGGAGCACAGGTTATAGAGGATATTGTACTGAGGTAAATATTACCAAAATCAGTTCATTATACATGTTTGTATTTCTAAAAAATCATTAATTTTGCCTTCGAAAAAAGATAACACAAACAAGATTATACATTATTTATGGCAACTACCGCAGATTTCAGAAACGGTTTATGTATAGAATTTAATGGAGACCTCTATTCAATCGTTGAATTTCAGCATGTAAAACCTGGAAAAGGTGCAGCGTTCGTACGTACCAAACTTAGAAACCTTAAAACCGGAAGAGTAATTCCTAATACTTTCAACGCTGGTGTGAAAGTTGATGTTGTACGTATCGAACGTCGTCCATATCAGTTTTTGTACAAAGACGATAATGGTTATAACTTTATGCATAATGAAACTTTTGAGCAGGTTGTTATTGAAGAACAAGTAATTAATGCTCCTCAGTTTCTGAAAGAAGGTCAGTATTGCGAAATTAATTTTCATGCTGAAACAGAAACTCCACTGCAATGCGAACTTCCACCATTTGTAGAAATGGAAGTTACATATACCGAACCGGGCGAAAAAGGAAATACAGCTACCAATGCAATGAAAGAAGCTACTGTTGAAACAGGAGCAACAGTAAGAGTTCCTTTGTTTATTAATACCGGCGAACGTATTAAAGTTGACACCCGTACAGGTGATTATTCAGAACGCGTTAAAGGCTAATCCATTGAAAATAAATTGCTAATCGCACAATACGCCATTGAGGAGAAAAACTCCCCAATGGCTTTTTTGATCTTTATCAAACCCTTAAAAATAAAACTATGAAATTCCCAAGAACATACACTTTGCAGGAAGTTGCTGAAATTACCGGAGCTGAAATGATTGGAATTCCCGGATTTCATGTGACCGGAATTAATGAAATACACATGGTTGAAGCAGGTGATCTCACATTTGTTGACCATCCGAAATACTACCAAAAAGCTCTGAACTCAAATGCCACCACTATTCTGATCAATGCAAGAGTAGATTGTCCGGAAGGGAAAGCTTTACTGTTTTCGGAAGACCCGTTTGCAGATTATATGAAACTGGTGTATAAGTTCCGTCGCTTTGAACCTTGCAGTGTTGCAATTAGTCCAAGTGCTGAAATTGGTGAAGGAACTGTAATTCAGCCTGGTGCGTTTGTGGGAAATCATGTAAAAATAGGAAAGAACTGCATCGTTCATGCGAATGTGAGCATTTATGACCATACAATTATTGGCAACAATGTAATTATTCATTCAAACTCGGTATTGGGTGCCGATGCTTATTATTTCCAGAAAAAACCAGCTGGTTATCGTAAGTTTGAATCATCAGGCCGTGTAATTATTGAAGACAATGTGGAAATTGGTGCTTTGTGTGCAATTGACAAAGGCGTTTCAGGTGATACTACCATTGGCTGGGGAACAAAGCTGGATAACTCAGTACAGGTTGGTCACGATACAGTTATTGGTAAAAATTGTTTGATTGGTTCTCATACCGCGATTGCCGGAGTTTCCAAAATAGAAGATGATGTATTGATTTGGGCAAGAGTATCTGTAAATAAAGACCTTGTAATTGGCAAAGGAGCAATAGTACTGGCTACATCAGGTGTGGATAAAAGTTTGCAGGGAGGCAAAGTGTATTTTGGAACACCTGCCGTTGAATCGCGTAAAGCGTGGAAAGAAATGGCCGCAATTCGCCAACTCCCGGAATTACTTGAGAAAATGAGGAAGTAACGGATGATAATTCAAATACAGAAAAGACTACTTACAGAAGTGGTCTTTTTTTATACTGATTTCCGATCCTCGTGAACAATTCTTCGTTGATAAATATTATTTGCAAAATCATGATTTAGAAATCAAATGGCTTATTTTTGATAAACGGATAATAGACTTATTAAATAATACTCTGAATTATGAAAAAGTGCTATCTCGTTATTATATTTTTGTTGATAAGTTCAATTTTTGCCTTTTCGCAAAGTAAAGAGTTTCACAAAGGGCTGTGGAATAACTGGTCGGTAAATATAAACATTGGAAATAGTCAATATTTCGGTGAGGTAAGTGGGGATTTATTCAATAATGGAACCACTTGGGCTACTGGTATATGGGTTAATAAAAGAATTGTGCCAGCCCTTAGTATTCGTGGTCAATTGGTTTATGGTAAAATAAAAGGCAGAGCCGATGAGTATTCGAATGGGAATCCTGCATATTTGTCGTTTAACGCCAAGTATTTAGAAGGAACATTAAATGGAGTTTTGTATATTAATTCATTGTTTGCAGGCTATAATCCTAATCGAAAAATTGAGTTCTATGGTTTTGGAGGCTTTGGACTTTGTAATTTACAAGGAGAAACAGTTGACTTTAAACAGGGGAAAACGATTCGTAATTTTGGATATAACTATGGAAAAGGTATTAATGGCTGGGAGATTGACGGAATAGGAAATGCTGGTATGGGCGTTCAGTTCAGATTAAGTCAGTCGTTTTCATTAACTACCGAAATTTCATGGAGACTGCTGAATACAGATGAGTTGGATGGCTTTAAAGGGGGATTTAAATGGGATTCTTATTCATATAATTCACTTGGATTAACGTATAATTTTGGGAATGCTGGAAAAATAAAAAAAGAACCAGTGTATGAACCTCCCATTGTAAAAGAGGTTGAACCTAAAGAACCTCTGGTTGTTGAGCAACCTGAACCTCAAAAAGTGGAGCCTAAAGTTGAAGAAAAGCCTGAGTCTGTAAAAGTAGAAGAAGAAAAGCTTGAGGTAAAACCGGAATTGATAAAAAAAGAGCAATCAAAGATTAATGTTAAACCCGAACAAATTACAATTCCGGTTATTCCTGCAATTGTACACGATGAATACAGAGTTCAAATACTTGCCAGTAAAAAACCAGTAAATATTGAAAAGTTTAAAAAACGCTTTGGAATGATACAACCTGTAAAAGAAGAATATGATTACGTTTGGTACCGTTATACCGTTGGTTCGTTTACCGATTTCGAAAAAGCAAACGAAGAAGCCAAGAAGATTATTTCTCAAAATATGATTTACGATGCATTCGTGGTAATGTATAGTCAGGGTAAACGGGTTGGTATTGTTCGCAGAGGGTGGTTGACTCCTGGTAATGCGAAGAAATTTTCTGAACAAATTATAGCTCCTGTAAAAACAGAACCCAAGCCGACTGATTCAGTTGGAGAAGTGAAGGTGTATGCTGTTCAGGTGCTTGCGGTACGCAAGAAACTTTCAAATGTTGAAGCGTTCAGAAAAAAGTATAAGTTGGATTATGAATTGTATGAAACTTACAGTGAAAATATTTATCGTTATTATGTGGGGAGCGAAACCGTAAAAGCAGAAGCCATAAGGCTCGAAACAAAAATCCGTAAGGGAGGTATTCGTGATGCATTTGTTGTTTTGATGCAAGTAAATGAAAGAGTTTTAGTAAAATAGTGAAAAGTGAATCCTAAAAACCAAACAGAAATATTCCAAATTCTCGAAAGCAGGGCTGATTTTTACAATCAGCCCTCTTTTATCGTTAACGACCCAATATCAATTCCACATATTTTTTCGAGAAAAGAAGATGTGGAAATTGCTGGTTTTTTGGCAGCAACACTTTCATGGGGTCAACGTAAATCAATTTTGGTTGCTTGTAACAGGTTGATGGTTTTGATGCAAAATCAACCGTATGAGTTTGTCTTAAATGCAGATAAAACAGAATTGGATAAACTTAATGGATTTGTTTATCGAACATTTCAATATGATGATTTGCTTTGGTTTATAGAAGGATTGAAGTTTATTTACCTTAAACGAGGAGGTCTGGAATCAGTCTTTTATGAAGGATTTAAAAAAAGTGGAGATGTTTGGGATTCAATCTTAAATCTGAATTATGAATTTCAGAAAATCCCTCATTTGAAACGCTCAGAAAAACATCTTGCAAACCCCGAAAAGGGATCGGCCTGTAAACGACTGAATATGTTTTTACGCTGGATGGTTCGCAAAGATGAAAAAGGTGTGGATTTTGGAATTTGGCATAAAATTCCGATGTTGGAACTGCTTTTACCGTTAGACGTGCATGTTGCAAATATTTCACGAAAGTTTGGATTGCTTTCGCGAAAGCAAAATGACCGAAAAGCGGTAGATGAGATAATGAAAATCCTCAGAACGTATTGTCCTGAGGATCCTGTAAAGTATGATTATGCTTTGTTTAGTCTGGGATGTATTGAGAAGTATAATCTGGAAACTTAGTCGAGTTTCAAAACTGCAAGGAAAGCAGTTTGGGGAACTTCTATGGTTCCAATCTGTCGCATACGTTTCTTTCCTTCTTTCTGCTTTTCAAGAAGTTTACGCTTACGCGTGATATCTCCACCATAGCATTTTGCGGTAACATCTTTACGCATGGCTTTGATGGTTTCACGAGCTATAATTTTTGCGCCAATGGCAGCCTGAATAGCTACATCGTACTGTTGGCGGGGAATCAGTTCTTTCAGTTTTTCACACATTCGGCGACCAAAGCTGTAGGCATGATCAACATGAATAAGCGTCGAAAGTGCATCCACTTTATCTCCGTTCAGCAATATTTCAAGCTTAGCCAGCTTAGAAGCTTTATATCCGGTTTGATAATAATCAAATGATGCGTATCCTTTTGAAACGCTTTTGAGCTTATCATAAAAGTCGAAAACGATTTCAGCCAGAGGCATATCAAATGAAAGCTCAATTCTGTTGGTAGTAAGAAATACCTGATTTTTGAGTGTTCCGCGTTTATCAATACAAAGTTTGATGATTGCTCCAAGATACTCAGATTTTGTAATCACCTGAGCATGAATATAAGGTTCTTCAATTTCGTTAATCAGATTTGGTGCAGGAAGTCCGGATGGATTATGGACTTCAATTTTTTCGCCCTTGGTAGTGATTACTTTATAAGAAACATTGGGAACAGTGGTGATTACGTTCATGTTGAATTCCCTGTCCAGGCGTTCCTGAATAATTTCCATGTGGAGCAATCCTAGAAAACCGCAACGGAAGCCAAAGCCTAATGCAGCTGACGATTCAGGCTCAAAGCTTAACGATGCGTCATTCAATTGAAGTTTTTCAATTGAAGCACGTAGCTCTTCATAGTCATCAGGATCAACAGGATAGAGGCCTGCAAAAACCATGGGTTTGACGTTTTCAAAACCATCAATTGCAATATCACAGGGTCTTTCAACGTGAGTGACGGTATCCCCAACTTTAACTTCTTTTGATGTTTTAATTCCAGATATAATGTATCCAACATCTCCTGCCGAGAGTTCTTTCTTTGGAGATTGTTTTAGTAAGAGAACACCAACTTCATCTGCGTGATATTCTTTGCCGGTATTGACAAATTTTACAAAATCGTTTGTACGGATAGTTCCATTGAACACTCTAAGGTAAGAAACGATGCCTCGATAAGAGTTGAAAATAGAATCGAAGATTAAAGCTTGTAATGGAGCATCCGGATCTCCTTTTGGTTCAGGAATACGTTCAACAATTTGTTCGAGCAGGAAGTCTACACCAAATCCGGTTTTGCCACTTACGGCTAAAATTCCGTCACGATCACATCCTAATAAATCAACAATTTGATCTTTAACCTCTTCAGGCATTGCGCCATCAAGATCCATCTTATTAAGAACAGGGATTATTTCCAGGTCGTTTTCAATGGCCAAATACATGTTAGAAATGGTTTGAGCCTGAATTCCCTGAGTTGCATCAACTACTAATAATGCTCCTTCGCAGGCAGCGAGAGAACGCGAAACTTCGTAGGAAAAATCTACATGACCCGGAGTATCAATCAGGTTCAGCTTATATATTTCTCCTTTATATTTATACAACATCTGAATGGCATGACTCTTAATGGTGATTCCGCGTTCGCGTTCCAACTCCATGTCATCCAATACCTGAGCCTGCATCTCACGTTGAGATATAGTTCCGGTATGCTCTAATAAACGATCTGCCAGGGTGCTTTTACCATGGTCGATATGAGCAATAATGCAAAAATTACGAATGTTTTTCATTGGTGCAAAAATAGTGAAAAAAACTCAGATTTTGCATCGTGCTTAACTGCTGTTTTTTAATCCTGTTCATTGTAGATTTTAGTACATTTGCATGTCGGACAGAATGTTAATGTTTTGAAGTTTAAACGTTGTGAATCAAAGAAATCCTTTGTTTAAAAGCTTGTGAATGTTTAGGATGTTAATGTTCAGTATTTACAGACTGCTAAATTGGTTGAGATTTTTTAGCCTGTATCTACAACCTTCGATGGTATTGTCGTGTCTAAAATAAGTGCGATTCAAAAAAACAAATCCAAATAAATTGTATATGAAAAAGAACTCATTGAATATCGGGATGTTTTTCATCTTGTTGCTGGCTATTCAGGTGCTGTTTGCTCAGTCAACAAGTAAGATTATTCCTGATAAAAGGTTAAGCGAATGCTTTACTGCAAAGCAGATAGCAGAAATGCAGAAAAATGATCCTCAAAAAATTGCGTATTACAATTATTATCTTAACAATTCATATTATACGGCTAGTCTGAAAGCAGAAAAGCCTATTGAAGGGATTGATATTCATACAGTAGCTTTAAAGAATAAACCTGATTCAAAGTTTAACGAGAATCCTAAAAGTTTTAATACTTCAACATTCAATCCATTGAAATACAATTTCCAGACAAGCGAAGTGAATTTTATAGTTTATGTTTGGAAAGAAGCAGGGATTGCTATCGTGATGAAACCAAATAAGCATGTGAAAGAAGAATTTGAGATGTATTTGAAAACAATGAAGAATTAAACAATTTGTAATTATGAAAAAAATAGCTTTGCTTCTTGTTGGATTGATGATAATAGCTGCGAATTCATTTTCACAAACCTATTACATACAGAATAATCCTTCGCAACCTGTAGTTACCTGTAGTGGGGATTTCTATGCTGCTACTTCGGGTAATTATGGGAATAACTGGATGAATAAAATTACATTTAAGTCGTCCAATCCTGCTACATCGCACATCAGAGTTAGCTTTAATACATTTGATGTACATCCATCAGATACATTGTTCGTTTATGATGGACCTACTACTGCTTCGCCGTTGATTGGAAAATTTAATAACAACAATCCTTTGGCAGGAGGAAATAATTCAGTACAGTCAACAATTGTGAATGCAACGGGAGAACTCACCTTTTTGCTTAAAACAGACGGAAGCAACAACGCCGCAGGTTGGTTTGCTTCTATTGTTTGTATTAAAGCCTGCCAGAAAATTATTGCATATGTTGATTCTACTCTCTCTATTCCACATCCTGGAGATTCCAATTATTTTGATATATGTTATGGAGATACTGTTAAGTTTCATGGAAGCGCTTTTTTCCCGCAAAATGATTCGGTTTATCATCAATCATTGACAAACAGTAAATTTTACTGGGATTTTGGTGATGGTTCAATTGATTCGGGGTTGGTAGTTTCGCATTATTTTAACCTAATAAGAGGATTCGACATTAAGCTTCAAGTTAAAGATTCAATTGGATGTGTTAATTTTAATGCTGTAGGGACTCGTGTAAGAGTTTCAAATATGCCGATTTCTAAAATTAACATTGTCCCGACAATTTGTTCTGGAGACAGTGTGAATATTTATGGAGGGGTAAATAATTATTCGACTTTTGTACTTAATCCATGGTCATATACTCAGTCGTCGAGCCAAACATTTGATAGCACAATGTTCATTCCTGACGGACCAAACTGTGCAATACAGTGTTACAATACAAACGTTACGTTTAATCAATTTAATCCAGGTTCTACTATTCAAAGCGCAAGTGATGTTATTTCAATTTGTGTAAATATGGAGCATTCATTTGCAGGAGATTTAGGGTTTAAAATTCATTGTCCAAATGGGCAGACAGTTGTTTTGGATCCAAATACTCATTCGGGTGGTGCTTATTTAGGTGAGCCTTTTGGAGGATCTAATCATAGTAGCTCTGACAATGGTTGTGACCCTGTGAACAATCCTCATGGAACAGGATGGACATATTGTTGGTCAGAAATATATACAACAGCTGCAACACAAACTTTCGATCAGTTAAGTAGTTCAGTATCTGGTACAATTGACTCAACCAATCAAATACTTCATACAAACTACATCAAGCCTCAGAATTCACTTGCAGGGTTGATTGGTTGTCCGTTAAATGGTATGTGGAATATCGAAATTTGTGATGATTATGGTCAAGATAATGGTTATATTTTTAACTGGACGTTGAATCTTGCTTCGCATCTATTACCTATCAACTGGACTTATTCTGTTGGAATTGACTCAATAGGAATAAATGGACCATACATTGTTTCACGTACTGACTCATCGGCAATTATTAAACCTCAAAGCGGAGGAACATTTGCTTATCAGGTTAATACAATTGATGCTTTTGGCTGTTCTTGGGATACAACTTTTAATTTAACGGTACAACAAACCCCTTTGAAATATTTAGGAAATGACACTGCTGTATGCAGTGGAACAGTCCTCACTCTTGATGCAGGAAATCCTGGTGCAACGTACGAGTGGATGCCAAATGGAGAAACAACACAAACTATTCAAACTGCAAATATTACTCAAGCTGATATAATAAATTATATTGTAAAAATGACAAATACTGATGGGCTTTTGCAATGTATTTCTGCAGATACTTTAGTCCTGACTATTCATGAAAAACCAAATATATCTTATTTGCAGAATCCAACCCAGATACCATTAACGGGTTGTGAACCGGTAACTGTTTCGATTTCTGATGAATCAACTCCTGATACTGAGATTAATTATTATTCCTGGGATTTTGGAGATGGAACAGTTTTAAATGATAAAAATCCTACTCATACTTATATGGCTGGAACTTTTAATCTAAAAGTGAACATGAAAACAGTTTATGGATGCGAATCTACACAGGATGTAACTCCGTTTGCAATAGTTTTTCCTCAGCCTGTTGCTGATTTTAATTGGACTCCCAATGTAGCTACTATTACGAATCCGATTGTGAACTTCTTCAATTTAACCCAACCCAGCGTAGGATCTAATTATGTATGGGACTTTGGTGATGCACAAACTTCAACAGATGTAAATCCAGTTCATACCTTTAATGCAATTAACAGCTATACTGTAACTTTATACGCTACAAATAGCAATGGATGTAATGATACTATTAGTAAAGTGATTAAAGTTGTGAATGATATTCTTGATTTTCCAAATGTAATTACCCCAAATGGAGATGGGAAAAATGATTTCTTTGAAATTTCAGGTTTGTTAGATGGTGGTTTTACAAAAACAAATCTATCTGTTTATAATCGCTGGGGAAAGAAAATTTTGGGTGCTGATAACTATCAGAATAATTGGAATGGTGAAGACGCTCCGGATGGTGTTTACTACTTTGTTTTTAAAGGTGTAAATTATGTAAACAGAGAAATTGAATTTAAAGGCTCTCTTACAATTCTGAGAAGTAAATAAAAATCAATAAATAATAAAAAATAAAAGGCTGCCTAATTTTTTAGGCAGCCTTTTATTTTTGAAGTGATCTTTGTTTACCATCACTAAGAGTTGTTGCATATCTCAGAAATCGGGATGTATTTAATAATTAATTTTTAAAGGTAGCCAAAGCTAATCCTAATTTGGGTTAAAAATAATCATTATCTTTATAAGCTGCTTTTTGTTTAATTTAATAATACTAAATATGAAGCTAAGATTATATTTGTTTTTGAGCTTTGTGTTTGTTTTTAAATTCATATTTGCTCAATATACAATTGAAGGAAATAATGGACAGGTTATTTTAACCTGTAATGCAACATTCGCTGACAAAAACGGAGATTATTCTTATAATGCAAATCAATCTATAATTTTAGGATCGAACGACACTGTAAATACTCATTTGAATGTCGTTTTTACGAGTTTTGATATACATCCTTCTGATACTCTGTATGTTTATGATGGAATTACAACTTATTCTCCTCTAATTGGAAAGTTTAATAATTCTAGTCCGGTTTCATTAATTAACAACAGGATTCAATCATCAGCGGGGAATACTACCGGAAAGCTTCTTTTTGTTTTTAAAAGTGATTATTTGAATAACGGTGAAGGATGGGAATCGGAAATTTTCTGTGTTAAGCCTTGTCAAAAGATTGTTACAGAGTTAGATACGTTAATGACAATGCCTCGGCCTGAAGGGAAAGTAAATCTTAATATTTGCCCTGATGAAAATGTAAACATTGTAAGCAATATTCAGTTTCCCCAGAATAATTTACTATATCACCAGACTCTTCAAAATTGTACATTTGAATGGAATTCCGAAGATGGAGTGATATTTAATACTCCAAATTTTAATCATAACTATCCTCAAAGTGGAGGGTATGAACTTAGCTTAAAAGTCATAGATTCGGTTGGATGTGAATTTGTATTTAAGAGAATAGCCTTTGTAAGAGTCGCTTCAAATCCCTCTATGATAATTCGGGATTCTTTGAAAAAGTGTTTTTATCATAATATACCCGTAAGCGTAAAAGCAGGAAATGCTCAAGATTCTGATATTAAGTTGAATCCATATTCTTTTACAGATAATATTTTGTTGCAAAATGATACAGACTATTTTGTTCCGGATGGACCAAATTGTACATCACAATGCCTATCAAGCTCAATTTATGTTAATGATTATTCTCCAACACAAACAATTCAAAACAGTAATCAAATTGAATCAATTTGCATTAATATGGAACATTCTTACGCAGGAGATCTTGGGTTTAAAATAACATGCCCAAATGGGCAGACAGTTGTTTTAGACCCCAATTCTCATTCGGGTGGTGCTTGTTTAGGTGAGCCTTTTGGAGGATCCAATCATAGTAGTTCTGACAATGGTTGTGATCCTGTAAACAATCCTCCTGGAATCGGATGGACTTATTGTTGGTCGGAACTTTATACCACAGTAGTCTCACAAACCTTAGATCAGTTAAGTAATTCAGTATCTGGTATAATAGACTCAACCAATCAAGTACTTCATACAAGCTATATAAAACCAGTAAATCCTTTGTTAGGGTTGGTCGGTTGCCCTTATAATGGAATCTGGATTTTGCAGATTTGCGATGATTATAGTGCTGATAACGGTTATTTATTTAACTGGAGCTTGAATTTTAAATTGCAAAGCGTACAAAATCTACCAGATTGGACTTTTCAGGTAGCGATTGATTCTGTAACATTTAACGGAGCTAATATTATGGGTCACAATGATTCCATTGCAATGATATTGCCTTCGGGGCAAGGAGTGTTCCCGTATGTATTTACTGTGCATGATAGTTTTGGATGTACTTGGGATAGCATTATTCATATTGATTTTTTACAAGGACCGAGTGTGAATTTAGGTTCAGATACTTCATTATGCAGTGGCGGTTCATTGTTGTTAAATGCGGGGAATCCAGGTATGAAGTATTTATGGATGCCTAATGGAGATACTACTCAAACAATTGCAGCTAATACCAGTAATTTCGAGAGTATCGCTGTTTATTGGGTAGAAGTCAAAAATGAATCCGAAGGAATAAATTGCCTTGCTTATGATTCCATTTCTATTACCATACATGAAAAACCCAATATTTCATTTTTATTTACGCCTTCGATGCAGCCTGTTTATGGTTGTGAGCCGGTAAATGTCAGTATTGTAGATGAATCAACTCCTGAATTAGGTATAGTTGAATGGAAATGGAATTTTGGAGATAATACTCCTGTTTCTACTGTTAAAAATCCTTTTCATACTTATTATGCTGACAGTGGATCAACAGGTATGTATAGTCTGACAGTGTATATGAAAACAATATATGGATGTGAAAGTAGCCAGAATATTACACCTTTCGCAATTGTTAACCCTATGCCTTTTGCTGATTTTACGTACACTTTTAACGTCCCTTTGCAACAGTGGAATTTTATTTCGTTAGCAAGTGGATATGATAGTGTCTCCTGGAATTTTTGTGATGGAACAACTTCATCTCAGATAAATCCGGTTCATAGTTTTAATGGAGCACCTCCATATCCTGTGACGCTTATAGCTTACAAAGGGAATTGTATTGATTCGATTCACAGAGATGTGGATTGGGCTACAATAGGTATTAATGATTCATCGTTGGATCAATTGATAATCTACCCAAATCCAGCTCAGACTCATGTATATATAAATACTAATATATTGAAAGATGGAGAATTAACGATCTTTGATTATTCGGGAAAAAATGTTTGCCAAACAGTATTGTCAAAAGAAAAGTTACAGAAGATTGATTTGTCTTTTCTTACAAAAGGAATATATGTAGTATTTATTAAATATGCGGATAATCAATTTATTCGGAAATTACTTATTCGGTAAGCAAGTATAGGAACTGCAGGGTTTTTCTGAATATATTCATCAGCTTGAAGTTTTGTATTTAAAATACTGATAAACAAGAATATAAGTAGGTGTGGGATATTTTCCCCAAAGCATACATATTCCATGAATAAGATATAAATTTGCATACTGTTTCAAAGAATAAACTCACTATGAATATAGTTATTGCTGGCGACGGCGAAGTAGGTTTTCATCTGGCGAAGATGCTTTCGAATGAAAAACACAATATTACGATTGTTGACCCCAATCAGGAGCTTCTAAAGCGAATAGAGTCACAATTTGATATCCTTACAATAATCGGAAATTCAACATCAATTTCGGTTTTAGAAGAGGCAAATGTTTCGAATGCTGACTTGCTTATAAGTGTTTTGCACGATGAACAAACCAATATAGTTACCTGTATTCTTGGAAAGAAGCTTGGTGCCAAGAGTACAATTGCCCGTATAGACAATGTCGAATTTCTTACGGCAGAAAACCGCAGATTGTTTTATGATTTGGGAATCGATAATATGGTTTGTCCAGAACGTATTGCAGCCAATGAAATTATTAACCTGCTTAATCAGTCAATTGCTACCGAAGTGTTCGATTTTTCGGATGGAAAACTTCTTCTATTTCTGTTACGCTTGGATGAACACGCTCAGGTGTTGAACAAGACTCTTGATCAAATCGCTCATGAAAACAAACGTCTTGATTTCAGAGCTGTGGCTATTCACCGCACTTATGAAACCATTGTTCCGCATGGAGATGACCTTTTTCTTAAAAATGATCTTGCTTATGTAATAACGAAGCCTTCGGGAGTATCTGATTTAATTAAACTGGGAGGAAAAGAACGGATCGATATCAAGAATGTGATGATAATTGGCGGAGGTCGTATCGGTCGTAAAACTGCACAGCGATTGGAAGGACACATGAATGTTAAGCTAATTGAAATTGATGAAGAACGTTGCTATAAATTGTCTAATGACCTTCGTAAAACGCTTATTATTCATGGTGATGCAACAGATATTAACCTATTACAGGAAGAAGGTATCGAAAATATAGATGCATTCATTGCCCTTACTGACCATACTGAAACCAACATTCTGACATGCCTCCATGCACGTAAATACAATGTGAAAAGAACCATAGCATTGGTTGAAAATATTGATTATATTGATGTTTCTCAGGATATTGGAATTGATACTATTATCAATAAAAAGCTTATTACAGCAAGCTATATTGTGCGCTTTACACTTGATGCTTTGGTAACATCAACCAAGTGCCTGCACGGGATTGATGCAGAGGTTCTGGAGTTTGTTGCCAAGCCAAATTCAAAAGTTACGAAGAAACTAATTTCGAAACTTGAATTTCCTGAAGGTGCAATTATCGGCGGGATTACCCGTGGTAACGATAGCTTTATTGCAGTTGGTAATTTCCAGATAAAGGAAGACGATCGTGTAGTGGTATTTGCCATGCCTGAAGCCATACAGAAAGTTGCACGTTTTTTCGTAACCGAATAAATCAAAATTAATGGCTTACAAAAGCACGCTGAATTACAGATTTATTCTGAAGTTTACAGGGGTATTACTACTAATTGAGGGCTTATTTATGTTGCTTACTCTCCCTGTAGCATTCTTCTACCAACAGGGAGAACATTGGGCATTGTTGTTTTCAGCGATATTTACTTCATTTACTGGCTCAATATTCTATATGATGGGGCATAGTAATCAGCAAATTCATATTTCTAAACGTGACGGGTACACTGCAATAACGCTGGTTTGGGTTATGGTAGCACTGATGGGGTGTCTTCCATATCTCTTTAGTGGAGTAACATCTTCATTTACAGATGCTTTATTCGAATCTACTTCGGGATTCACTACTACTGGTGCAACTATTTTTGACAATATAGAAGCCCTCCCCCCTGGGATATTGATGTGGCGTAGCCTTTCTCAATGGATAGGTGGTATGGGGATCATCGTATTTTCTCTTTCCATTTTAAGCATGTTTGGGTTAAAACGTCGTGACTTATTGTTTAACGATATTACCGGACCATCATTCATTAAAGTGCATCCCACACTTGCCGGGACATTTAAACGTATCTTGATGGTTTATGTATTTCTTTCACTATCACTTATAGTAATATTACTCTTTCAGGGAATGCCTGTACTTGATGCAATTTGTCATTCGTTTTCAACAGTAAGTACAGGAGGCTTTTCTACACGTAACAATAATATTGCTGATTTTGGAAACGGAATTCATTGGACGATTTTTGTCTTTATGTTTCTTGCAGGAATAAATTTTACCCAAATTTACTTTGCTGCAATGGGGAATTTGAAGAAATTTCTCAAAAACGAAGAGTCATTATGGTATGTTCTAATAATTCTCATTTTTGGAGTATCAATTATTCTTATCCAGAATTACCATGGCGAAAGTTTTGGTGATGCAGTTCACTTTTCATTGTTTCATGTAGTTAGTAGTTTATCAACCACCGGGTATTATCTGGAAAGTGGTCATTCTTGGATGCCAGTAGTTAGCTATATGTTCTTTATATTGATATTTATTGGAGGATGTTCTGGTTCTTCAGCCGGAGGGATGAAAATTTTTCGCCCTTTGTTATTAACCAAAAATACAATACTTGAATATAAAAGAATGCTTCATCCACGGGCAATTGTTCCTGTGAAATACAATCGATTAGTCGTTTCTAAAAGCATGGTTAATGCATCACTTGCATTTTTCTTCTTTTATATATTGATATTCGCATTTGGTGCATCATTATTATCTCTTTCCGGGTTGGGTTTTGAAGCAGCACTGGGCGTATCCGCTTCGTCAATTGGAAATGTTGGCCCGGCTGTTGTTGCAATGTGTCCTCAATGCTCTTTTGCTGTATTCCCAATTTTTGCCAAGTGGGTTATTATGTTTTTAATGTTTGTAGGAAGAATGGAGATTTTTATAATTATAGTGCTTTTCTCAAAAACATTCTGGAGGAAATAAAACATGAAATCATTTCACCCCAAAGCGATATTGAAACTTATGGGCTTTTTGCTCATGATTGAAGGATTATTCATGTTTGGATGCATTCCATATTCGATTTATTATGGAAGTGTTGATCTACAGCCTATTTTTTTGTCAGCCATTATAACTTTAATCTCAGGTTTTCTTCTCCGGCTAATTTTTCGAAAGGCAAATAATCGGGAGCTTGGAACTCGTGATGCATACATTATTGTCTCGTTTACCTGGATTTTAATTTCTGCTTACGGAACATTGCCATTTATGCTCAGTAATGCTATTCCTGACTTTACAGATGCCTTTTTTGAATCTATCTCGGGCTTTTCTACAACTGGAGCATCTATACTTCGTGATATAGAGGTTGTTCCGAAAGGTGTGCTGTTTTGGCGAAGCCTGACCCACTGGATTGGAGGAATGGGCATTGTAGTACTTGCAATTGCAATTTTACCCTATATGGGATTAGGTGGAATGCAATTGTTTAATGCAGAAGCACCTGGCCCTTCTGTAGATAAATTACATCCAAGAATGGCTGAAACGGCTAAACGTTTGTGGGGAATCTATGTATTACTTACCGTAGCTCAGGTTATTCTTATGCTTTTGGGAGGTATGGGTTTGTTTGATTCTCTTTGTCATGCATTTGGGACAGTGGCTACCGGAGGTTTCGGAACTAAGAATACAAGTTATATGAAATATTCACCTTATTTGCAGTATATTACAACTATATTCATGTTTTTTGCCGGAACAAGTTTTACACTACACTATTTGGCATTGAAAGGAAAACTTCGTAAAGTTTTTATGAGTGAAGAATATCGGGCGTATGTTGGTTTAACATTGATTGCTACAATTATCGTTGCATTTCTTTTGTGGCTTATTCAGAATTTTAGTATCGAAGCTGCTTTTCGACATGCATTATTTCAGGTAGTTAGTATTATCACCTGTACAGGTTTTGCTTCCTATGATTATATGATTTGGCCTGCATTCTGCTGGTTTTTGATCTTTGTGTTGATGTTTGCAGGAGGTATGGTTGGATCAACATCCGGAGGAATAAAAATATTCAGGCATGTTTTGCTTTTTAAAAATGGCAGAGCTGAATTTCGAAAGATGATTCACCCTAACGCAGTATTTCCGGTACGTTTAGACGGGCGAAGTGTATCCCCGGAAATTATCCATAACGTTTTGGCCATCTTTATGATATACATCACCACTTTTGCTATCGGAACATTAATCCTGATAGGTTTTGGATTGGCTTTGCCCGACTCAATGGGATCAGTAGCTACCTGTATGGGAGGCATTGGCCCGGGTTTAGGAACTACTGGCCCTGCCGGAAACTTTGCCCATCTGCACGATGTAAGTAAATGGACTCTTTCGTTCCTGATGCTTGCAGGTCGTTTAGAACTGATAACCATTTATATTCTTTTTATTCCGGCTTTCTGGAAAAACTAATATAAATACAACTCATGACAAATACATTCGACTTGATTGTGGTTGGAGCCGGAGCATCCGGACTTATGGCTGCGGGTATTGCTGCAGAAAAAGGGAAAAAGGTTCTTCTTCTTGAAAAGATGGATCAACCCGGACGTAAACTTCGGATTACGGGTAAAGGCAGATGTAATCTTACAAATGTTTGTGATGTTGATGAATTCCAGAAACATATTGGTAAAAATGGAAGGTTTTTAAAAGCTGCATTTTCAAGTTTTTTTCATCAACAACTAATTCAGTTTTTTGAAGAAAAAAATGTGAAGCTTGCAATGGAACGCGGAAGTCGTGTTTTTCCACAAAGTGGAAAAGCACAGGATATTTTTTTTGCATTGATTCATTGGATCGAAGGAATGGATGTAGTTCTAATGAGAAACAGCAAAGTGACTCAAATCCTTACTGAACAGAATGGAGTGAGAGGTGTATTACTCGAAAACGGGAGTATTTATTATGCCTCGAAAGTAATTCTTGCTACAGGTGGAAAATCGTATCCATTAACAGGTTCGGATGGTAATGGATATAAGCTTGCAGAAGAAGTGGGACATTCCTTAACCCCTTTATTTCCGGCATTGGTGCCAATAAATATAATCGAAGAAATTCCTTCCTCTTTGAATGGTCTGGAACTGAAAAATGTGAGGCTTTCTGTATTTGAAAATAATCAGAAAATAGCAGAAGAGTTTGGCGATTTAAGTTTTACTTCAAAAGGAATAACAGGGCCTATAGTATTGACAATTAGTCGGCAGATTACATCAAGGCTCAATAGCAGAGTTGTGTTGAAAGCTATATTAGATTTAAAATCTGCTTTGGATCACGATAAGCTTGAACAACGATTATTGAGAGATATTTCTGAATTAAAAAACCAGCCTGTTCAAGCTTTGCTTCGTCGTTTAATGCCCATAGCTTTTATGAATTATTTTGCAGATAGAGCTCAGTTAAATTTGCGAAAACCGACATCTTCATTAACCGCAATCGATCGAAAAAATATCCGGATGCTATTAAAAGAGTTTTCGTTAACATTATGGAGTACAGCATCGTGGGCCGAGGCAATAATTACGCAGGGAGGAATTTCCCTGAGTGAGGTGGATAGCCAGACAATGGAATCAAAAAAAGTGAAAGGTTTATATATTACCGGTGAGATTCTTGATCTGGATGCTGATACCGGAGGATATAATCTTCAAATTGCATTTTCTACAGGATATTTTGCGGCACTAAATGCTTCGTTTTAGAATGTTCTGGCAGAACATTGTTTTTTTATCGACTAGGAATTTATTTATATAATTGGACAACCATTTTTTGATTTAGGATGTCATAGGTCTGTTAATAGTTGAAAATAACAGAACCTTTTTACCCCTATTTTTGTAGTTTTTAATATTTAAGCCATGAGAGAAAAAAGGCTGCCCAACAGGCAGCCTTTTATTTATATCTTTGCAATTCAGTTAATATATCTCAACTATTTTCGTACAATGAAAAAACTCTCAATCATAATACCTGCTTATAATGAGGTGAATACTATTTATTTGATTTTGAATAAAATAAAAGATGTTTGCCTGATTAATGAAATTGAAAAAGAAATTGTGATTGTGAATGATTGTTCTACTGATCAAACTCAATTTAAAGTGGAAGAATATATTGCTCAGAATCCAGCGTTAAATATTAATCTGTACAACCAACCTGTAAATAAAGGTAAAGGAGCCGCATTACACAGAGGAATTGCAGAAGCAACAGGTGATGTTATTGTGATTCAGGATGCCGATTTGGAATATGATCCAAGGGAATACAATATTCTTCTTCAACCTATTGTTGATGGAGTTGCAGATGTAGTGTATGGTTCCCGGTTTATGGGAGGAAATCCCCATAGAATTCTTTTTTTCTGGCATACGATTGGAAATAAGTTTCTGACATTTCTTTCGAATATGGTTACCAATCTGAATCTTACGGATATGGAAACATGTTATAAGATGTTTCGTGCCGATATTTTAAAAAGGGTCTATTTTAAGGAAAATAGATTTGGATTTGAACCAGAAGTAACTGCCAAAATATCACGCTTCCCGGGAATCAGAATTTATGAAGTAGGCATTTCATATTATGGAAGAACCTATGAAGAAGGCAAGAAAATTGGTGCAAGAGATGGTTTTAGAGCTATTTGGTGTATCTTGAAATACAATATATTCAGCAAACGCTATTTACAATAGAAGTTCTAATAAATTAATTTCAAATGCATGAAATCGCTTAAAATCAATACAAAACATTGCATACAACAGTTATTTGCAGTTTTCTTGTTTATATTGTTGCCAGTTTTGTTTATTTCAATAGGCTTTAATTACAAGCATGAAGTAACTCATTACTCGTTAAATTGTGTTGATCCGGAAATGGCTTATCTTTATAATGGATTAACTATTACTCATGGTCATTTACCCCATTTTGTTGATCATCCGGGGATTCCCTTACAATATATGTCGGCAACTGTAATTGTGATTGTCCATTTATTTAGAGATGGAAGCATTGATGAAGATGTGATTCTTCATCCTGATTTATATTTAAATGCAATCACATCCAGTTTTATCTTTTTGAATGCAATTGCACTTTTTTTTCTGGGACTTCTTACATTTAAACTCTTCAAAAATAAAAGTGCAGGTTTATTTATTCAGTTAACTCCTTTTCTTTCAGTTGTTTATTTAAATCTATCAAACAGAGTGCTTCCGGAATTCTTTGCCTTAATAATTGTAGCATTTGTTTTCCTTATTGCAATTTATTATGCAAAATTAAGTGAGGAGAAGAACCTTACAAACGATAAGAAATTTCCACTGCTTTTTGCAATCATGATCGGATTTGCGATAAGCACAAAAATTACCTTTTTACCCTTTGGACTGATTCCTGTTTTGGTATTGAGAACGTTTCGCGAAAAACTCAAATTTGCATTCTATTCTGTTTTTAGTTTGATATTCTTCTTGCTTCCAGCTTTAAACAGATGGAATTACTTCTCAACTTGGATGAAAGGCTTGTTATTACATAGTGGTCAATATGGTAAAGGTGATACAAATGTGGTTGATAAAGCAATCTTTAAGCAAAACCTGCTTGAAATTTATCACAATGATCCTGTTCTTTTATATCTACTTGTGTTTTTACTGATAGGATTCTTTATTTACTTTATCCCGCATCTTAAACTGAAGCAAAAAAAAGATAGTTGGTTTATAGCTTTTATGAGTTTTTCATTAGTAACAGTTTTTACGGTTATTCTTATTGCCAAGCAAATGAAGTTGTATTATCTTTCGCCAGCCTATGTAATGGCTATTCCTTCTCTATTTTTATTGCTGATTATTTTGAAAAGGAATAAATATCTTCAAAAGGGACTCTTTGCATCCGCATTTTTTATTTTGGCAATTTTTCTTTTTATATGTGAGCTTAAACCCGCTTTTGCACATTATGAATCGAACAGTAAAGATCGCCAAATTACACAAAAAGTGGTGGCTGAAAAATATGCGAATATACCCATAGCCAATGCTTCTAATTATTATGGATCACCATTTTATGGATATTCTGTACATTATGGACTGGCGTATAGCAACGACCATCGCAAAAAAGAACTTTTACCGCTTTTGATGAAGCTAATGCCCAATTTTTACTCATTTCATACTTGGAATAACCGATTTAATTATTGGGATGGAAGCGCCTTTACTCTTACAGATATCCTTAAAAGAAATGACAGTGTGTATCTTTATATTGGTGATGAAGAAACATTTAAACGAATTTCAAATGAATCACTTGGAATAAACATAAAAATGGAAACAACTGAGGACGTTGTATATACTAATAGTACAACTTCTGAAGTACTCATTAAGATAAAGCGAGATGCAGGCAGAGAGAAAAACTGGGCAGTTCAATGGGATTTAGAACGTAGAAATAAAAACTGTGAAAACTTTATTTTTGAGAATAATTTTCTGGCTGATGCAGGGAATACTCAATGTTCCGAAAAATCATTTTCCGGAGCATATTCATCTAAACTTAATAAAGATCAGCAGTTTGGAATTGGTACAACATTAACTGATATAGAAAAAGGCGACACTTATACTATTTCTGTCTGGAAGTTTAATAACAACAACCATAAATCAGGTTTAGTTGTTGCAACTGTAAATCAGGATAAATTTTATAAGATTGAAACCAACTCTGTTGAAGAGAAGAGTGGTTGGATAAAAATTCAGATTACAATAAAAGTTGGTGAAGACTTAAAAGGAGAAGACCTGAAAATTTATTGTTGGCAGGCGGATGATGAAACGCCTTCCTATTGGGATGATTTCAAAATAGAAATGAATTAAGATTACTCATTTTCTTGATCAAAGTTTAATTAAGCAATTATCAATCATTTCTTTTCTATCATGGCAAAATATTATACCTGAAGCTTTCTTAATCAATAAATTATCAACCAAAATATCTCCTTTCAAATCATCAGCATTGCTTAGCGATAGTGATACAAAATTCGGTGTCTTTTTATTTTTCAATTTTAGAGAAAATCTACCCCAGTTTCCGTCAAATTGAGAGGTATAATCTCCCAAGCAATAAAAACTATATTCAAGTGTAGAACCTTGTTTATCATAAATATACACACATAAATAGGATCTCGCAACTAAATCGTGTGCAATATTGCTATACCAAAAGCTAATTTCGTATGCTGAATCTGTTTCAATACTAGGAAATGTAAAATTATCTATTAAACCATCCGTAGAAAATGATATTTTTTTACTCGATCTTCCATAATAAGGCGTATTGTTTTTAAAAGTATCAAAACCATTAAAGTAATAGAATTCATGTTTTGTTTCTGTGTTCTTATCATTCTCTAATTTATAATCATGCTTATAATTTTCGAGAAGCGATAAGTAGCCAGAATAAGTTAATTTATAATAACAATATGATCCGGAAGAATCAATTAGTAAAGCATTGTCAAGCATTGATTGTTCAAAAGTATTTGTAATCGGTTTATTTTTAGGAGAGATAATTAAGAATGCCTTTGATTTATTCACTTTATTTAAGAGCGTAGGAATTGTACTTGGTTTATTCATAAACTGTAATTGTTCAATAGTTTGGTTAATTGAAGTACGTCCCATCATTACAGCAGTAGTCGGCAATCCTGTTTTTAAAGAAGCAACAAATGTTATTTCGGCTATTTTATCATTATTTTTTACAATAAAATTTTCACTTCCAATATTGAAATATGGAATTGGTATTATAGCCTGGTAATCTGAAATATTGATCTTGCTTATCCATGCATTTTCAGATGTCTCATTTTTAATATCGGCCAAAGAGTAAATCTCATGATTAAACCAATCTCCAAGTACTTTATTTGTTGAATATGCTTCGAATGAACTTATTAGTACAGCACCTGTGAAAATAATGATTTTAAAATATTTATTTATTTTTATTTCAAACATATGATTTAATAATAATACAGTTATTATACTTATTGTATAATAAAACAGCCAGGCAAAACGACCAATAGCTCTTAATTGTCGTAATGGGCCTAAGTAATTTATTATAGATTCAAGCCCAAATATAAACGGAATGCCAAATGAATATATCAACAATAAAACAGAAAGGATCAAAATAGAAATTACAAAATAGAATGTATCTCTGTTATTTGTTAATTTAAGGAATCTAAGGCTTTTAAATGTTGTAATTAGTAGAAAAACAGAAACAAATAAGTTTACAATCCCAATATATGAAATACCTTCCCATTCAATTTTTTTTGTATTAATCAAATTAATAAATAATCCTCCATAACTCTTTTCAATAGGAAGAAAAACACTAATTAAACTTGCTTTAGATGCAAGAAAACCAGTAGGAAACGATGTTCGATTATTAAAATTATCTGCTAAAATGGAAATGAAAAAAACAGCTAGAGAAGGAAGAATAAACTGAATTAATAGATGACCCCAGGAGTTAACAAGATTTTTTTTGAATTCATGTCGTAAAATATAATTCAAAACCCATACACCAATTATTATTACACCAAAAATAGCGAAAAAGTATGGGTGAGTAAAGGAAACGACAATCAAAAGAATTCCAATATACAAGGAATACTTCCATTTATACGAATTGAAGTATTTAAGAAGTAATAAAACAAGTAATGGTATAAAGAATGTATAACTTAACGAGAAATGCCCACCCATTCGACCTATTTGGGGGGAAAGTAATGTTATCAATACTGAGAATGGGATTGAAATCCAGTTTCTGATTTTAAATTCAGAAAACAACAAATACAAAACTATTGGGCAGATTATAAATGAAAGTAGCATTAGAAAGTTAATTATACCTACTGTGTAATTTTCAATTGGAATAAATGTATTCAAAAATTTTAAAACGGTAGACATTAATGGCTGATTATCAGTATAGAAAATTGACTCACCAAATGGATAATTCATTCCTTCAAATCCTAAGTAGTGTTTGTCATATTTAATATGATACAAAGAACAATAGTAACTTTTAAAGCCATCTCCTTTGCTTGTAAAGTATGTATTATTGATATTTTTTAAGATACTGCTAAAAATAAAACATACAATAGTGCAGTTAATAAATATAAGTATAATGATATTTTTATGCTTATTCATTTTGTTTAGAAATGCTATCAATTAAATAAATAGGCCTGTTTCTTGTCTGTTTGAAAATATTTCCGATATATTCCCCTATGAATCCAAGTAAAAAGAAGTGTAAACCAAAAGCAAAGCTGATAAAAACAATCAAGGTTGAATAACCGCCAACCGGATTGCCAATAAATTTCATCACAATTGAGAAAATAGCAAGTACAACACTGATCAACCCAAAGACAGTTCCAAGTAAAATGCCAATTCTTAAAGGAGTAATAGAATTGTTAATAATTGCAGTGAATGAAAAGCTTATGAGCTTTCGATAAGTGTATTTACTTTCCCCAGCAAATCGGGTAGGAGCATCAAACGGAATAGGTTGCTTTTTAAAACCTATACTTTGAATAATGCCTCTCATGTAACGATTGGTTTCCCGATAATTTGTTCGTAAAATATCAGCAACTCTTGATGAAATTAAAAAAAAGTCAGATGCACATGGGTCAAATTGTATATCAGATATTTTGTTTAGAAATGAATAGAATGCTTTTGAGAGGTAGGATTTAAAGAAACCAGAATCAGCATTACTTTTCCTAATCATTGTAATAATTTCATATCCTGAATTGAATTTAGAGACCATTTGCGAAATCATTTGGGGTGGATGTTGCAAATCGGCATCCATACAAATGATTGCGTCTCCACATGCGTGGTCAATTCCAGCGATCATGGCAGCTTCATGCCCGAAATTTCGGGAGAGATGTATTACTTTAACTCTGAAATTTTTTTCTGTAAATGAATTTAAAATAGAGGAAGTATTATCCGTACTCCCATCATTAATAAAAATCACCTCATATTCAAACTCTGAAATGTTTAATTGGAGCTCATTAAAAAAAAATTCAAGAACTTGTTCTTCATTGAAAACAGATACTATAATACTTAGCTTAAACATTAATTATAATATATATGGCAAATGTACAATTTATTACTTCGTGAAATATTCAAATTTGCTTTTTAATTTACTGATTGGAAATTCTATGATTCTCCATGAAATATGTGATAATATAAAAGTTAGCATAAAGAAAGCAATAAATTGAATATACTTATCTCCAGAACCAAATCCAATTTTGTCTTTTAAATACCATAAAAGAGCAGGCATAAATAAATGATATACATACATTCCATATGATATTTTTCCACAATAAACCACAAATTTATTTTCTAATAGGAGTTTAAAAAAACCTTTAAATCCGTTTTTAGAGGCTTGATTGATGATCAATGCTGACATAATAGCAAATAAAACCTCATTAATTACTTCATTTCCAATTAGGATGTTTCTTAATCTGAAATAATAATTCAAAATGAAATAAATGATTATAGTTCCGATAATTAAAATTTTATTTCGTAACCAATCAGCCAAATCAGGTTTGAAGATATTCCAATATGCAAATAAAGCTCCTATCCCTAATGCGTTCATGCAACTAAAAGTAAAATAAGAACTTGCCATCCAGTTTCCCGGGTAAGAAAAAAAGATATAAGCTTTGGTTGCAACCGAAACCAGAATTGACCCCAAAATTACTTTTGCAATATATTTGTTAGGTGTAAAAACAATTAACCATGGCCAGAAGAGGTAGAATTGCTCTTCAACTGCTAATGACCAGAAATGGTTGAAATCACCCACAAATGTGCAATGTATTGATTGATAAATGTTAGAAGAATATGAGGCGAGCCAGGGGAAAAGTTCTCTGGTTTTTGGGTAATTGATAGTCAGCAAAAAAAACAGAGTTAGATAATAGATAGGAAAGATGCGTAAGAAGCGTCTTCCGTAAAAGGAAATAACCATTTGTTTTTTCGATCTGGCAGAACTTTCATATTTGAGCTTGTTTCGAATGAGTATATCTGTAATTAAAAATCCACTTAATACAAAGAATAGAGTAACTCCTTGTGCAAAAGGAAATCCGTTTATTACTGGATTATTGAATTGCCATTGAAACCAATGAGCAATCATTACCATAAATATTGCGTAAAAACGTAGTCCATCAAACTGTATAATATATTCTTTATGATTCTCCATTTGTATGATTGTGGTTATTTAAGAAAACTAAGATCATCCAACTCAATTACTCCCAGATCAAACGTCGGTATGTTGTTGAGAACCCGAATAGATTTATCCCAGTCAAAGTCATTACGAGTTACGCTCATGCGACTGGCAGATGCAATCCAGTGGTACATTTTGAAATTACTATAAAGTTCGAAAGTTCCATCTTCGCGTGTAAAGGTGTGCGTAGAATTGCTGAATGATTCATTCCATGCTAATACAATTCCGGCTTTAACAGATTTATGGTTTTTCTTATTTACAAGTTTTCCAATAATTCTGTAATTTGAATAATTTGAATAATTGTAAAAGGATGGGTGCTCATTAGGAAATATAGGCTTTACATTAGGGTTAAATGTTTTAAAAACTTCCGAAACAGGTTTTATTGTGCCATTAATCTGCTGTTTTTTTGAATTAAAAGATTTTCCTTTGTTGCTTATAACTCCAAGATAATCAGATTGAAAATGATTCCAGTTGACATCTTTGTATTGCCACCATGAAAATCCACTTGCTCCACAATTTCTTGACCAGTCAATTGCCATTTTAGCAAATTCTTCTTGTTTTTGGTAGGTTATTGAATCATCGTCAGCAGGAAGTCCTGTTTCACCTATAATCCAGGGTTTGTCAACAAACTTACCATACCAATAGATTTCATTTATTACTTCATTTGGATGGAATTCGTAAGGATGAATTGAAAGAAAGTCGGCTGCTAAAATATTTGGATCCCAGCCAAATGTTTCTCTTACTCCTGTTAGTCCTATTGTAAACAGATGATTTGGGGCATTTTTACGCATCAATTGTTCCCAATTATTAACTAAATTGTAGATGTCAGATTTTTCACGTTTTGCAGTGTCAAAATAGAGAGGTTCGTTAAAGAAATCCCAAGCCATTAAAGCTTTTTCGTTTTTGAAATGAGAGAGGAGTTTCTCCAAATGCATTTCAATGGGCTCTCCTTCCGGTAGTGCTTTCAGCAAAACAATTGCTTTTAATCCAATGCTATCCAGTATTGAAAACATTTGTTGAAGCACGTTAAAATATACAGGATATGATTCTTTATTCAAAATCATGACCGAATCTCTGTTATTTCCAATTCCAACTTTAACGGCAACTTTAGAATCAATTTTTTCTGTTAATCCTATATGAATCAGTCGAACAGTATTAAATCCCATGTCTTTGATCAGTTGCATATCCGCTTTGAATTGTTGAACAGAAGAGTCTTGACGAGTATATTCATATTGTAAGTCTTTCCCATAAGCTCTGGATGGGCTTATCCAGAAATTACCTTTGCAATCTGTTTGAATATCAGTTATATAATTTAGTATAATGGGGTAAAAAGGTTTTCCATTAAGGAGGAATTCTTTTCCTTTTATATATACAAATCCATCGGGAGGTACACTTTTATTAATCTTATTGTTGCATGAGAATATTAAAGTGCCAATAAGTAATATTGATGCAAAAAATAGAAAAAATGACTTTATTTTCATATTATTGACTTGTTTTTTTACGCTTAACTAACATGCGCTCTTCGTTCACCTGAAAAGCTAATTCAAATTTTGATTCTAAGGTTTTAAAATCCTCTTTATTTATATAGTAGTATTCGGCATCAGTATTAATGTCGATGTTTTTATCATACTCTTTAAGATCAATATTGGGGAGCTTTCCAGTGTATTTGTAAAAATAAAATGAAGGATAAAACAACCAGTTTGTTTTTAGTGTTACTTTTTTATTTGGTTTGTTTAAATAATCTACAACCTGAAAAGTATTTGCATCAAACCACCACTCGCGTACGTAAGTAAAGCTAAAAGTGTCAGCTAATTGCAGGATTAATAAAATAGTTACAAATAATGAAGTTGCGCTTTTTACAAGGTTGTTCTTTAGTATTTTAAAGGTTCCAATGGTTGTTATTAATGCTAAAATAAACAAAGGAAAGAAAAATAATGCTGTTCTTCCATTCAGATTAGGCGTTTTTAAAATTAAACATTGGATTATATTTACAAAAGCAGTAATCAAGAGAATACTTGTCGCAACAAAAATAGGTTTACGTAAAATTTCGTTATTGAATTTTGTTTTAAAAAAAACATAAATAACGTATGTTGTATTCCATAATATCACTAAAATTGCTGTAATAGAAATGAAATGGTACACTTTAGTAGTAAATTTTGAAGATCCATAAAGAGCATGTATAACTAAAGGAACTATTGTGCCTTCATAAAATCCCGTTTGTTCCCAATATTGAAACTGATTGGTGCTTTGCATTTTAATGATGGGGGTTGCAATAAGGGCAGCATAGCTGATGCAGGAAATGAATAATATTATTGAAGGTTTCCAAAAATTTCTATTTGAATCTCTGTATCTGATAAAAAAGAAAAGGAATGTTATGGATGAAACAGCAACCCAAAAAACTAACAAAGTGAAATTAGCATAAGATGCTAAAATAGAAAGAAAAAAAGAAATCCATACATGACTGATGTCCATTTTTTTATATCCGGTAATCATGTAACTTACGGATAATGTAGCTAACGCACATGACATCGCATAACCACGACAAAGTCCAAAGAAATCAAGTAGATAAGGATTGCAGATAAACAGAATTGATGCAGGGATAAAGAAACGTGATGTGAAGCCTAGTATTGTTTTGTTAGTTCTGAAAATTGCGAAAGCATATAGTAAAAACGATAGTAAATTAGGTAATCGAACGACCCATTGTTCTGCTCCCAATATCGAAATTAAAAATTTAGACATTAAAGTGTTTAAAATATGATTGTTAGGCCATTCGTCAGGGTACATCATGATTTGCCAGTAGCTAAAATTGCTATAATGTACAGTTGTTGATGTTTCATCATGCGTTATAGGTAAGTGGATAACCTTATACATAATCATGAAGAAAACCAATACAAACAAAACTAGAAATATGATAGTATTAGTATGCTTCCAATTGAGATTATAAAATCGTTTCATATTCAAAGTGTTTGATTGCTAATTAATTATTTATCGGTTTACGATATATCTTAAATTTAGCTAACTTTTTACGTTGTAGAAAGTGCATAGAAGATGTTTGTAAAACACCCAACCCATATTTGCAACTACGTTTAAAGTTTATAGATGAGGCATCATCAAAGTATTTGGTTGGACAAGTCACTTCGGCTATTTCATAACCTGCATATACAATTTGCGAAAGCATTTGATTGTCAAAAACAAAGTCGTTTGAATTAGCATTGATATCAATAGAAAGTAATACTTCTTTGGAAAAAGCTCTGTAGCCAGTATGGTATTCAGATATTTTTTCATTTATCAATATGTTTTGGGTAAGTGTTAACATACGATTGAAGATGTATTTGTAGTAAGGCATCCCTCCTTTTATCGCTCCTTTGCCTAAAATTCGAGAGCCTAAAACAACATGGTAAAGATCGTTTGCAATTAAATAAACCATTGATGGAATTAGTTTGGGCGTATATTGATAATCAGGATGCAGCATTACTACTATGTCGGCACCCATTTCTAATGCTTTTTGGTAACACGATTTTTGATTACCACCATAACCTTTGTTGGTTTCATGCTTAATAATATGTTTAATCCCGATTTTTTTAGCGACCTCGATTGTTTCATCCTTACTGCAATCATCAACAATAATTACGTCGTCAACAATGTCCATTGGAATTTCATTGTAGGTATCTTCAAGTGTTTTGGCTGCATTATAAGCAGGAAGTACTACAATGATTTTTTTTTGATTCAACATGTCTTATAATCTTGAAATTAATTATTTAAATTAGTTGATTAGGTCAATATTAATTGTCCCGAGATTAATAGTAGGTATTTTGAATTGAACAGATTTTTTCCTCCCCCAGTCAAAATCATTACGAACCTTTGAATAATTTGGCGCAGATGCAATCCAGTGATAGAACTGAAAGTCTCCAAATAGTTCAAATGAACCATCACTCTTTGTAAAGGTGTGATATGAGTTGCTATAGTATTGATTCCATGCAAGAAAAATTCCACCTTCAATTGGTTTTTTGCTTTTTCGGTCAACCATTTTTCCAGTAATTCTATATTGAGTGTGTTTTGAGTAGTTATAGAATGATGGAGGCAAAATCACTTTACTTTTCTGTTTCAATGAGTTGAAGTTTTTGAACACCAATGAAGCAGGTTTAGGGATTCCCTGAATAGTATCTCCTTTGCTGTTTTGAGAGATTCCATTTTTTGATAATAATCCAAGAAAATCGGATTGAAAGTGATTCCAGCTAACATCTTTATATTGCCACCAAGAGAACCCGGATGCTCCACAGTCGTAAGCCCATTGAAGAGTTTTTTTTGCAAATTCTTTTTGATCTACATAGGGAACTGAGTCGTTATCAGCTGGCAGTCCCGTTTCACCAACAATCCAAGGTTTTTTACAATATTTACCGTACCAGTAAATTTCATTTTGGACTTCAGTTTTTTGAAATTCGTAGGGATGAATTGAAATAAAATCGACAGCAAGAAGATTTGGATCCCATTCAAAAACTTCTCTTGTACCAGTTAAGCCAATTGTAAACAAATGATTAGGAGCATATGTGTGCATTAGTCGTTTCCATAAATTTACTAATTGAAAAACTTCTTTTTTGTCTCGTTCTTTGAGATCAAAATAAAGGGGTTCATTGAAAAAATCCCAAGCAAGAATTGTGCTGTTTTTTTGAAAGTACTTTAGTGTAGATATTAAATGTTGGGTTAAAATAGAAGATTCTGGCAATGCCTTTAATAGAATAATAGCATGAAGATCAAGCCCATTCAGGATATTTAAAGCCTCCTCTATTGCTAAAAAATACTTTTGTTTATTTTTTTGATTAAGAACTAAACTTGTGTCGGCATTTGCTCCTAAAGATGAATAAATATAGATATAATTATCTTGGATTACTGTTTCGCCAAAACCTACTAAACGAACTGCATTAAAGCCCATATCCTTAATCATTTGCATATCTGCTCTAAACTGATTGAGGCAGGATTTTTTTGTTGTATAATGATTTTGTTTATTTAAACTATACGCTTTAGATGGACGTACATATAATTCCCCATTTTTATCTATTTGAATAGATGTTAAATAATTTAATATCAATGGATAATACAGCTTTTTATTTATGTAAAAATTATTACCCTTTAGGGTTACAAACTCAGGATTCGAAGCTTTATCTCTAGATACAAAAGAACACCTCGCCAATAATAACAAGAAAACAATGGTGTAAAATAATACATAATGCTTAGAAATTCGAAACACTGTTCTTGCTTTTAGGGTTCAAAAATAATACTTCATATTAAAACTACCTAATTAATAGGTGATATGCGATAATTATGATATCTGTATTTTATGTAAACAATACCTCTTTCAATTATTCTTTTTTATCCAGAATAGCTTTGTACCATAATTTTGCATACTCTGTCATGCCATAAGCACTGAAATGAGTAGCATCATGACGATGAATTGCATAAATCAATTTATCTGTATTTGGACCCCAAAAAACATTGTTGTTTGATTTAATAAACTGTATTTGAGCTTTTTGAATATTTATATCTATTCCATAAGGACTTGATGTTTCTGAAGGGAAATATGAAGCGATTGATACAAAAAAAGGAGCATGTATTCCTCTGCTTCTAAAATGATTTAAAATTTCAGCTAGGCTGGATTTGTATTTTGAGGTTGTTGTATTAAAAATATTATCAGATTCTCCCTGATGCCAGAAAATATGAGTAATTTGAAGATTACATGTATTTAATTCATCTAATACTCTTGTTACTTGATCAGCGCAAAATCCCTTAGCCCAATCTGAGGCTAAAGTACTACCGATGGCAACAGGAACAATTACAATTTTCTCATATTTATTGCTGTCAATCAGCATATCACCAAGGATTCCCCATACACTTCCTCCTTTGCCATCACAGCCAATCAAAGGATCCTTTGCTTTATATAACTTCCCGCGATAAAAATTGTAAACTTTGCCATGAGGTGTGTACTTATCACTTCCATGATTTGATGCATTACTTTGACCAAACGTAAAAGCAATCATTACCTTTCCTGATTTCAATTCTGCAAAATCAACAATTTCACGATCTTTCAATTCTTCTTCTGTCGGGTATATTTTATTTGTAGGATTAACTTCTACAGTATCCTTTGCAAGGATATTTTCATTCTCAGACTTATTCTTTTGACAAGAAATGAATGAAAAGGTATAAATAGCAATACCAATGAACGCATACCTGGATAGTTTTCGGGTTAAATCTTGCATGGCGAAAAATTAGACTTCTTTTTTAAAACTTGCAATAGTAATCAAAATATAGCTTTTTTGCAATAAGGAATTGCGCCAGAATATGAGTTTTAACTAGTAGTTTACGTTGAATTTTCTCAAATATGTTGCTTCTGAAATATAAACAGGAAGATGTCCGTCGTCAAGAATGATTATGTTATACTTGCTGTTTTTTATTTCATTTATTTGTTCCTGAGATGGGATAAAGCTGTATGCTGTGCATTCTGAAAGTAGCATTATTACAATATTTTCATTGATTTTGGTATTAAATACAACCGTATTTTTGCCAAGCTTTTGGTATGATATGTTTTCAACGAGTTTGCAAGGATTCAATCTTTCGTTTCTCCACCATTTAAAGAATGGTTTCCAACTAGTATGATATGCCTGAATTTTCTCAATATTAAGAGTTAGTAAAAGTAATACAACCACACATCCTGTAAGCATTGCCTTCGTAATTCGCCTATTATATTTCAATACATTTTCTAATTTGCCAAATGACGAGACAAGAGTATTTGCAACAAGTATGAAGATTATCGGGCTCAGGATGAATGTAAATGCTGGCATTTTTGTTCTCGCAATGCTATAAAACAGATAAACAGAAATAATAAGTAGCAGGATTGAGATATATAGGTTCTTGTTTTTAATAGTGAAGTAAGAAACAATCAATGATAAGGGGATTAGTGCCCGGAAAACCACACCATATAAGTCTTCAATTGCTTGAAAATGATACCAAAATGAACCGCCATGCCCTTCAATTACATCTGTGAAATGTGCATGATTTAGTGCGTATTCAAAATGACTTTCAGCAGGAAATGCGTTTAAGATATAGATTTGCCAAGGCACGAAAATTACGAATGCTACAAATACTGCCAGTAGAAAATCAAAAATTGATTTTCTACTGAACTGCTTAGAAAATATAGCATAAGCAAACCAGATCTCAAATATCATCAATCCTGGTAGCCACTTGTTTAATACGGCCATGCCTGAAAAAATTCCCGTGAAAATTGCCCACTTCCGTTTGTTTTGTTTTAGATATCTGAAATAAGCCCAAAATGAGGCTGTAATATAAAACATAAATGCAATATCATTTTGATCCGTAGTAATACTCCCTGCTAATAGCAAAAGTTGATAATTACTGAAGCTTACAAGCAATGCAGAATAAAATGCAACTCGCTTATTGAAAAGACAGTTAGCGCTATCGTAAACAAAATAGGTTAAAACAGCCATCATGATAATTCCCGGAAGACGGAATGTAAAAGGGGATATGCCGAATGCCTTAAAGCTTAATGCAATTTGCCATAAAAATAAAGGCTGTTTATGAAGCCAAATGTGATTGCATGTCCAGTTTGCAGAATCATAAGGCAAAATAGGATTCGTATAGAGCATTGGTTTAAAAGGATTCTGCATCATGCTTTTAGCCACCAGAGCATGATATTGTTCATCCCATAAATTAAAAAATGGATCGAGAAGTGCAGCAAAGATTCTAATCGTAATTGCTACCAGGAGCAAGAACACAAGTGCAATTCTCACTTGCTTTTTGTATTCAAAAAAATAGATAGAAAGTAAAGCAAATACTCCGCTGAAAATCAGTAAAGTAACTTGTTGAGTGTCGAAATATGTTTTAAATATCCCCATCTACTCCTGATAATAAATCCGTTTTACACGACGTGAAATACCAGTAAGCACTTCGTAAGGAATAGTGTCCATGTCATTTGCCAAATCGGTTATAGAATACCCTTCCCCAAATATCACGACTTCATCATTTTCTTTGGCCTTAATATCCGTAATGTCAACCATACACATATCCATACAAATATTGCCGACAATGGGTGCGAAGGCTCCATTGATCAGTACTTTACCTTTCCCGTTGCTGAGTTTTCTGCTGAGACCGTCAGCATACCCGATTGGGATAATTCCGATGGTCATTTCTTTGGATGCAAGCCAGCGACGGCTATACCCGATTGTATCATCTTTGGGTATGACTTTTATTTGTGAAATAACAGTTTTCAGACTGCTAACCTGTTGTAAAAAACGTTGTTCGCTTTCGTTCCAGCCAATTCCGTACAGACCTATTCCTAATCGAACCATTTCAAATTGTTTATCCGGAAAACGACTGATTCCGGCTGAATTTAAAATATGGCGAATGGGTTTATACCCGACTTCATTTTCAATTTTTTCAGCCATTCTAACCAACGCATCGCTTTGTTCGCGGGTAAAGTAATCCAGTGCAATACTGTCGCTGCCTGCCAGATGGGAGAAAACGCTTTTCACAATAATGGAATGGTTTTCTTTCAGATGTTCGCAAAGAGTTTCAATCTGGTTTTCTTCAAAACCCAAACGATGCATCCCGGTATCAAGTTTGATGTGGATATTGATGGTTTTGACTTGTGACGGTTTTGTTCTTAGCAGTTCTTTTTCAAGAATAGACAAAACTCTAAAGCTGTAAATTTCGGGTTCGAGATTATAGCGTAAAATAGCATCAAAGCTTTGTTCTTCAGGATTCATCACCATGATAGGCATCGTAATGCCTGCTTTACGAAGTTCAACACCTTCATCAGCATAGGCTACTGTTAAATAATCGACCTGATGGAATTGTAAAGCATTGGCAATTTCAAAACTTCCGCTTCCATACGAAAAGGCTTTTACCATCGCCATCATTTTTACATCTGGCTGAAGCTTTGAACGGAAGTAATTCAGGTTACCGATTAGTGCATTCAGGTTAATTTCCAGCACTGTTTCATGGGCTTTTTGCTGCAATGCTTTGCTTATTTTTTCAAACGCAAATACACGCGCCCCTTTAAGTAGGATGGTTTCTTTTGAAAACCCGGAAAGATAAAAATCGCGTAGAAAATCATCGGTAGAAGGATAAAACTCCTTCTCCATTTTGAATTTTTCAATTTGACGGGAAATAGAAGATCCAATCCCGATTATACGGTTGATTTTTTTTTGAGTAAGCAAATCAGCAACTTCCTGATAAAGATCGTTTTCATCGCGACCACTCTGGAGAATATCAGACAGGATTACCGTTCGTTTGGGATGCTGTTTTTGTTGGTTTAGAAAATCGAGTGCAATGGAAAGTGAATGTATGTCAGAGCTATAGCTATCGTTAATGATAGAACAGTTATTGATACCTTCTTTTAATTCGAGGCGCATAGCAACGGGAGTCAAATGACTCATTCGTTCGGAAATAACTTCATTTTGATATCCCAACAATAACATTGTTGACCAGCAAAACATTGCATTTTCAACCGAAGCATCATCAATAAACGGAATAGTTATAATAATTTCTTCTTCTTTAAATACTGCTTGCAGCACTGTTTTTTTGCCTTGTATTTCAGTGTTTTTCAGATGCAGAGTTGCTCCGTTTTTTCGTCCCCATGTAAATTCGGGAATGGAACGCAATAATTCGCTTTTAAGAATTTTTTCTTTGATTTCCAGATGGTCGGAGCAATAGATAAAATGTTCTGTTTTTGTGAAGAGTTTTAGTTTTTCGGCAATTTTCTGATCGCGGTGAATGAAGTTTTCGTCGTGAGCAGGTCCAATATTGGTAAAAATACCAATGGTTGGTTGAATCATAGCCTGCAACTTATCCATTTCGTCCGGTTCGGAAATGCCAGCTTCAAAAATGGCCAGTTCATGGTTTGAATTCATTTGCCAAACGGATAAGGGAACTCCAACCTGAGAATTATAGCTTTTAGGGCTTCTTATAATGTTTTTATCGTCGCCCAGAAGTTGAGCAAGCCACTCTTTAACAATGGTTTTTCCATTGCTTCCGGTGATTCCAATTACGGGTATTGAGAATTGTTTTCGATGCATTGAACACAATTGTTGCAATGCTTTCAAGGTGTCTTTTACAACAATAAATATAACATCTTCCGTTAATTCAAGATGCTCCGGAATATGGTTGACTACAAATAACCGCACTCCTTTTTGATAAAGATCTGTAATGTATTTGTGACCATCGTTCCGACGTGTAACAAGTGCAAAGAAGAGACAGCCTTCAATATTGGTTAGTTTTCGGCTATCTATTAGAAGATGCCGAATTACAATAGAATCGTCAATATTTTCCGAAATAACACCTTTGCAGCTTTTTACAAAGTCGCCAATTGTAAAGCCCTCGCCATTCATCTGAGTATAATTAGTGTCGTTTTTATTATTCACCAAAATCCGTAAAATCCGCAGGTTTTAATGGATTTGCATGAAATTCATCCCATTGCAGTCTGTTATTGAAGATGTCGCAGGCCAAAAACATTGCGCTACGAAAAGAGGAGGCCGAAGCTTTGTCTTTTCCTGCAATATCATAAGCAGTTCCATGAGCCGGAGATGTCCGCACAATTGGAAGACCAGCCGTGAAATTTACCCCTTCTTTATTGGAAATAAGCTTGAAGGGAATTAAACCCTGATCGTGATACATGGCTAACACACCATCAAATTTATTAAAATTACCTGAGCCAAAGAATCCATCAGCAGGGTATGGACCGTACACAATCATTCCTTCTTCGAAAGCTTTACGGGCAGTTGGTGCAATTATTTTTTGGTCTTCGTCACCAATAACGCCTTCGTCGCCTGCGTGTGGATTGATTGATAACAATGCAATTTTAGGTTTTGGAATGTTGAAATCACGTTGCAATGAATCATGCATGATTTTGATTTTACGCATCAGCAACTCTTCTGTAATTACGCTGCTTACCTGATTCAATGGGGTGTGGCTTGTTGCTACTCCGATACGAACGTTGTTGTAAACCATGATCATAAGTGAGTCTTTGGTCTCGAATCGTTCGGCAAGATATTCGGTATGGCCGGGGAAATGAAAATCAGGTGATTGAATATTCTTTTTGTTGATAGGCGCAGTAACAAAAACATCAATTTGATTGTTCTTCAAGTCTTTAACGGCTGCTTCGAGTGAAATAAGAGCCATTTCTCCTCCGGTTTCGGTTTGTTTTCCGGGTTCTACTTTTACTTCATCCTGAATAACGTTGATCATGTTTGCACGTTTCGGATTTGCTGCATCCGGTGATTTGATCATGTTAAAGCTAAATTCTGCAATATTGGTTGTTTTACGGTAGTATGAAGCCAGTTTTGAGGATCCGTAAACGATTGGGCACAGATGTTCATAGATACGCTGATCAAGCAGCGATTTCAGGATAACTTCGTATCCGATTCCATTCGTATCTCCGTGCGATATGCCTACTTTGATTCGTATTTCTTTTTCCATAAAATGAGAGGGTGATTATATTGATTTTGATTGTGTTATTTGTTCAGTAATTTGTAAAAATAACATTCTTAACGATAACGTGGTGAATAGAATTATTCGTATCTCGATTTGAGAAAATGTGCCAGAAGTCTTATACAAACTCCGGTTGCATGTTTGCCGCGGTATGAATCGCGGGAATCCAGAAATGCAGGTCCTGCAATATCAAGATGGATGAACGGATAATTTGTAAAGTGTTCGAGAAATTTTCCGGCTGTAATCATGCCGGCTTCAGGACCTCCAATGTTTTTGATATCCGCCACATCAGATTTAATCAATTCGCCATATTCTTCCCAGAACGGAAATTCAGCAATACGTTCATAGGTGTAAAGCCCTGATTTTTTGAGTGCTTCTATGTCGTTTTCAGCTTTGCTCTGCATGGCAACAATTCCATATTTTCCAATAGCTCTTTGAGCTGCTCCGGTAAGAGTTGCCGCATCAATCACCAGCTCGGGTTCATAGCGTTGAGCATAAACCAATGCATCCGCCAGAATAACACGGCCTTCGGCATCTGTATTGATGATTTCGCATGTTGTGCCATCAGACATTGTAATGATATCACCGGAAACATGTGCACGACTGTTTATCCGGTTGTCAGTGGCCGGAACCAGTGTTATTACCCAAACCGGAAGTTTAGCCGACGCAACTGCAAAAAGTGTGGAAACCATTGCTGCCGCACCACTCATATCGCATTTCATGTCGTTCATGTAATTGTCGGGCTTCAGGTTCATTCCTCCGGTGTCAAACATTACACCTTTGCCTACAAGAACCACGGGCTTACTGTTTTTATGATTTTTGGGTTTCCACTCGAGTATGGTAAATGTTGGAGGCACTTCACTTCCCATATTAATGGCAAGTAAACCTCCCATTTTAAGAGCTTCTATCTTTGTCTTGTTTAAAACTTCTGCTTTGACGCCCAGCTCAACAGCCTTTTTTACAACAATTTCAGAAAATTGAACTGCATTCAGGTGATTTACAGGTTGGTTGATTAAATCGCGACAGAAATAAATCTGTTCACAAATGGTATTCAATTCCTGAACTTCAGTTTTCGAAACCTGTTTGCTGACGAGATTAATAGTTTGCAGTGTATGGACGGCTTTTTCTTTGCTTTTGGCCTTGTGAATAACAAAGCTGTAGTTTCCTAAAATCAATCCTTCGGCAAAGGCCAAAGTGAGTTCCGAAGTGAGTTCCGAAATAAGGGTTATTTTGTTGATTTTGCAGGTTTCGAGTGCTGATTGAAAACTGTCACCTGCTTTACGGATGCCTTCAAGCATCTTCGATTGGTTTGTATCTTCCTCTATTATCTGAATGAATATTCTGTTTTTTAATCTGTTGAATTCAAAAAATGTAGTGTCATTCAAAGATTTTTGGGCAAGTACATATTCTCTTTCCTGATGATTTAAAACATCATTAGGAAGTGAAATTTCATTATTTACCAAAAACAGAAGGTTAGATTCTATATTAAATTCCTTGTGAAGTATAAGCTGGGGTTCCATTTTTCGTTGTATTTTTGATTGTCGAAATGAATTACAAATTTACGTGATTTGTTGCAACCTGAACCTAAATAGTTAGAAACACTTCGGAAATGAATATTACAGAACTATATACCAGAGCATTACAATTGGAGTTTTTGTCGTTTGAAGAGGCAATGTTTCTCTATAAAAAGGCACCTACTTCAGAGTTGATGTTTGTAGCTGATGAAATTCGTAAAAAGCTTCATTCTGAGCCTGTTGTAACATGGATTATTGACCGTAATGTAAATATAACGAATGTATGTGGTTCTGCATGTAAATTCTGTAATTTTTATCGACCTATCTCTTCAGAAGATGCTTTTACAACAACTTTTGAGCAATATAAGTGCAAGATTAATGAACTTTACCGTTTAGGTGGACGACAGTTATTGCTTCAGGGTGGAATGAGCCCTGATTTAAAACTGGAGTATTACATGGAGCTATTTAAACGACTTAAAAATGAATATCCTGATTTAAAACTTCACGCATTAGGCCCTCCTGAAGTTGTACACCTTGCTCATAAGGATAATATGAGTTTTCGCGAAACACTTTATTGTTTGATTACTTCTGGTTTGGACTCTCTTCCGGGAGCAGGGGCAGAGATTTTATCTGACAGAGTTCGTAAAATTCTTTCGCCAGCAAAGTGTACAAAAGACGAATGGTTGAAGGTGATGAGAGAAGCTCATCTTTTAGGATTAACTACTTCGGCAACCATGATGTTTGGTCATATTGAAACCGTTGAAGAGCGTATTCAGCATATTCTTTATATAAGAGGAATTCAGGAAGAGAAACCAAAGGATGCAAAAGGTTTTATTTCGTTTATTTGCTGGCCTTTTCAGGATGATAACACGGTTTTGAAATCGAAACTTGGAATCAGAAATAACGTAACAGCTGATGAATATGTAAGAATGATTGCGATGAGCAGGATCCTGTTGCCGAATGTGCAAAATATTCAGGCTTCGTGGCTAACAGTAGGAGTAGAAACAGCTCAGTTATGCCTTCATGCTGGTGCAAACGACATGGGGTCGATTATGATTGAAGAGAATGTGGTTTCGGCTGCGGGTGCAAATTATAGTTTGGATGCTGTTGCCATGAAAAGAGTGATTGCCGAAGCAGGTTTTATTTCCAAACTCAGAAATCAGCAATTTGAAATAATTGAAGAAAATTAACGTTAAACGTCAACATTCTCTGTACGAAAGATGTTATTTTTAGCGCATTTGAGTTACTTTTGAAATATGAATAAAATTTACCGTTTGCTTACATTCATGTTAATGTTTGCGCCTTTGATTTCCTGGGCGACGCATGAACGTGCAGCGGAAATTACCTATAAGCATATAAGCGGGTTAACCTACCAGATTAAACTGGTTACCTATACCTATACGCCCAGTCCGGCCGATAGAGATAATCTTCAGATTTACTGGGGAGATGGAACATCTAATATTGTTCTTCGTACGTTGAAACTGGATTTACCGGATGATATTCGTAAAAATGAGTATGTGACGCAGCATACATTTCCCGGGCCTGGATCCTATTTTATTTCAATGGAAGACCCTAACCGGAATTACGGGGTTATCAATGTTCCGAACTCGGTAAATGTTCCGATTTATGTGGAAACAAAATTAATTATCAGCCCTTTTTTAGGTCAGCCCAATAATTCGCCTGTTTTACTGAATCCGCCCATCGACAAAGGTTGTGTGGGCTCCCCTTTTGTACATAATCCAGGTGCTTACGACCCTGATGGAGATAGTTTATCGTATAAGCTCGTAACATGCAGAGGGGCTCAGGGTTTGCCAATTCCGGGCTATTTCTTGCCTCAGGCAATAAATGGGGTTTCTATTGATTCTGTTACGGGGGATTTTGTTTGGGATAGTCCGATATTACAGGGTGAATACAATATTGCCATCTTAATTGAAGAGTGGCGCAATGGTATAAAAATTGGAAGCGTTATTCGCGATATGCAGATTATTATTCTTACCTGCAACAATACCCCACCTGTTATTGATCCTGTTCCGGATACTTGCGTGGAAGCAGGTGCTTTTCTTCAGATTCCGATACGAGCTACAGATGCTCAGGGAAATAATATTACACTTTCGGCTACGGGTGGCCCTTTTCTTACAAATCCTAATCCTGCACAGTTTACCACAACTACAGGATCATCACCGTTAACGGTGAATTTTGAATGGCAAACAAGTTGTAATCATGTTCGCAAACAGCCTTATCAGGTTAATGTAAAGGCTGTTGATAATGGTACTCCGATAAATTTGGTTGATTTTGAATCCTTCAGCATTAAAGTTGTGGCACCTGCACCTAAAAACCTGACTGCAACAGCAACGGGAAACAATATCGCACTTATGTGGAACAAATCTTTTTGTCAGGAAGCAGTTGGATATAAAATTTACCGTCGTTCGGGATTTTACGGATACAACCCTTCGCACTGTGAAACAGGTGTTCCTGCTTATACCGGCTATTCGCTGATTAAAACACAAGCCGGAATTAATGATACTATCCTGATTGACGACAATGGAGGCAATGGTTTAACGCATGGAATCAACTATTGCTATATGGTAATTGCCTATTTCCCGGATGGCGCTGAAAGTTACGCTTCCAATGAGGCTTGCACAGCTTTGAAACGAGATGTTCCCATCATTACGCATGTTACGATACTCGAAACAAACAATAATACAGGTAGCGACTCAGTTAAATGGTCGAAACCTACCGAACTTGACTTTGGACAAGTGCCGGGACCATTCCGTTATCTTATCTACCGGGGATTGGGAATGGCTCCAACATCCTTTCAATTAGTTGATTCAACCAACTCTATTAATGATACATTGTGGAAAGATAATTTGCTGAATACACAGCAAAATGCGTATTCTTATAAAGTTGAACTCTGGAATGTTGATCCGGCTAATCGCTTTTTAGTAGGATCTACCCAAAAAGCGTCGTCTGTATTTCTGACGTTAACTCCGGGTGATAAGCGATTGAAGCTGAACTGGCAGTTTAATGTGCCTTGGTTCAATACTGAATATACCATCTACCGGAAAAATCCGGTTACTCTGCTTTTTGATTCTGTTGGAACTTCAATTTCTTCAAAATATACGGATTATGGTCTGATAAATGGACAGAATTATTGCTACATGGTTAAGGCAAGAGGGCATTATACAATCGGAAATATTACCGATCCACTCATCAACTATTCACAAATTGCATGTGGTGAGCCTAATGATCAGGAAGGACCTTGTGCTCCCATACTTACGGTAATGCCCAGTTGCGATTCGATGTATAACCGATTAAACTGGTCACTGATTGATTCCTGTTCGGACGATATCAAAAAATATCAAATATGGTATAAATCGCGGCAGTCGGACGATTTGCAATTAATTCAAACCATTGTTGGAAGGCAAACCCTTTCTTTTATTCATTTGGTAAACCAATCGTTGTCGGGGTGTTATGCGATAATTGCGGTTGACTCCAATCAGAATGCAGGACCTATGAGCAATATTGTTTGTAATGAGGTTGATACCTGTTCTGCATACAAATTGCCGAATGTTTTTACCCCCAATGGCGACGGAGTGAACGATGTATTTATACCTTATCCCTACAAGTTTGTGGAAAAGGTGGATATGAAAATTTATAACCGGTGGGGCGTTTTGGTATATGAAACAACAAACCCGGATATTAATTGGGATGGAAAAGATAAAGCTTCTCATCAGGATTGTAGTGACGGAGTTTATTTTTATGTTTGCGAAGTATTTTTACCAAGGCTTGCCGGCGAATATTCCTACGGAATTAAAGGCACAATTACATTACTCAGAGGAAAATAATCTATTAATAAAAACAGAAAATTATGTTTACAGGTATTATAGAAACAATGGGGAAAGTTGTTTGCATAGAACGTGATAAAGGAAATATCCATTTCACTATAGAAACTTCTATTGCAGATGAAATAAAAATTGATCAAAGTATGGCACATGATGGTGTTTGTTTAACCATTGTGAATGTAGATCGTGAAAAGAAACAATATACCGTAACTGCTATTCAGGAAACTTTAGATAAAACCAATCTTGGTACATGGAAAGTTGGAACAGAAGTTAATATGGAACGCGCTATGCGGATGGACGGTCGCTTTGACGGGCACGTGGTTCAGGGTCACGTAGATCAGACTGCAACTTGTTTTAAAGTGGTGGAAGATGAAGGAAGCTGGCGTTTCTATTTTAATTATGATGTTTTGCAAAATAATATTACCGTTGGGAAAGGTTCAATATCAGTAAACGGCGTTAGTTTAACCGTGGTTGATTCTGAACCCGGTATGTTTTCTGTTGCTATTATCCCTTTTACCTATCAGGTAACTAACTTCCATAATTTCAAGCCTGGCACTGTTGTGAATATCGAGTTTGATATTTTTGGAAAGTATGTTTCCCGTTTGCTGGACGAATACATGAAACAAAAAGGATTGGTGTAGTTTTTTGTAAAATCTTAAAATGCTGAAAAGGCTGTGTGTAAAACAACAGCCTTTATCTGTTTCGACTCCATTTAGAACTACAGCTCTTCCTGAAAAGTTGCAGATCTAAATGGAGTCGATGTTTTTTATCTGAAGAGGGGTTTATATCAGTCTCTGATTTTTATTGTTTGCAGTCTAAGTTGATGCCAGACAACATCCGAAAGCATTCGATTGCAAATCCTGTAAAAGCAAAATATGCAGAAAAATATTTTTTCTGAGGCACTTTACATTGCGACCATTTTGGAAAAAGAAGGATCCCTTAATTTTGCAAGCCAGATAAAACACTAACAAAGTATTTTCGAAACCTTCCAAAAAGTGGCATCTTGTCTGTAATTTCAGGCTTTAATTCTGAAAATCAAAACTATTCGCCGCTCTATTTTTTGTATTTTTGCAACAACTTCAATGTGTATCAAACAGAATGATTACTACCCGATATAATCCTCAAAACGAACCATTCATTATTGCCGGACCTTGTAGTGCTGAATCGCGTGAACAGATAGAAGAAGTTGCCGCAGGTTTGTCTGAAATGCCCGAAGTAAAAGCTTTCAGGGCGGGAATATGGAAACCCCGCACACGCCCCAATGGCTTTGAAGGAGTGGGGGCAGAAGGTTTGCAGTGGCTTCAGGAAATTAAAATACAGTATAAACTTCCGCTTATTGTGGAGGTTGCACGTCCGGAACATATTGATGCATGTCTGAAAGCCGGAATTGATATGTTGTGGATAGGTGCCCGAACAACAGGAAATCCTTTTTCGGTTCAGGAACTGTCTGAAGCATTGAAAGGGGTAAATATTCCTGTTTTTGTAAAAAATCCGCCCACGCCCGATGTCAAACTCTGGATTGGAGCATTGGAGCGTTTTCTGCACATGGGCGTACACGAATTAACGGCAATTCATCGTGGATTTCATACTTTCGACAATAAACCTTATCGCAATGCTCCGCTTTGGGGAATTCCTATAGAACTTAAACGCGTGATGCCTCAGATTCCCATTATCTGCGATCCGAGCCATATCAGTGGTATTCCCGATTACATAGCTTCTGTTTCACAAAAAGCACTCGATCTGGAAATGCAGGGACTGATGATTGAAGTTCATCCTAACCCACGCAAAGCATTAACAGATGCCAAACAACAGTTAAATATCTTACAATTTCGTCAACTAATGTCGATGCTTGTTTTTCGATCAGCCTGTACCGAAAAACCTGACCATCTGGAAGAGTTGCGTGCCTCAATTGACGAACTTGATGACGAGTTTCTAAGAATTTTATCCCGCCGTTTTCAGGTAATAACCGAAATGGGAATTTTAAAACGAGACCAAAATCTCACCATCCTTCAGCTTGACCGTTGGAACACCCTCCTCAATGATCGTTTACAGAAAGGAAAGGATTTAGGTATTGATTCCCGCTTTATACTACGTCTTTTGGAAATTATTCACGATGAATCTATCCGCCTTCAGGAAGAGGTAATGAACCGCAAAGGAAAATAAGTGCAGTTTTGGATGAAATCAGCGAACTTGAAAGATATGAGCCTCTAATAACGAATAGCTCAAAAATTAACCAAACTCTAATGCATGAATGCTGCAATTAGCAGGTCAATATCCTGTGACGGAAGGTTGAAGTATTCTCCTACATATTTATTGGCAAGGATTCCATTGTAGAGATACACTCCGTTACGCAATCCGTAATCTGTTTTCAACATATCACTCACGCCTCCCGATTCACCTATACTTAATAACATCGGACCAAAATAATTACTCAACGCGTACGAAGCGGTGTGAGGAACCTTCGACGAAATATTCGGTACACAGTAATGTGTTACTCCGTGTTTTTGAAATACAGGATTAGAGTGAGTAGTTGGATGTGATGTTTCCACGCATCCTCCCTGATCAATACTAACATCAATAATTACACTACCTTGTTTCATTTCGCGTATCATCTCTTCGGTAACGAGAACCGGAGTTCTTCCTTTGGATGTGTGAACAGCGCCAATCACCACATGTGCGGTACGCAGGGCTTTCGTTAAAACTTTCGGATGTATGATGGAGGTAAAAATACGTTCATTCAAATTGTTTTGCAACCGCCGCAATTTGTATATTGAATTATCAAAAACTTTCACGTAAGCACCCAATCCCATCGCAGCCCGTGCAGCAGATTCTCCTACAGTTCCGGCGCCGATAATTACAACTTCGGTTGGGGTAATGCCTGATAAACCTCCAAACATAATTCCTTTACCATATTGCGTATTGCTCAGATATTCACCAGCAATTAGCACAGACGTATTTCCGGCAATCTCGCTGATAGAACGCAGAATAGTAAATGTTTTCGTTTTATCCTTGATATATTCAAGCGCAATTGCCGTTACTTTTTTCGAGATAAGTTTACGGAAATAGCCTTCATTTTGTGAGGTGAAGTGCAGGGTTGAAATGATGGTTTGTTTCGGAGTCATCATCTCAATCTCTTCGCAACTAAAGGGAGATACTTTACATATAACATCCGCTTTAAACACTTCGTCGTGGCTATAAACAATTTCGGCGCCCACTTCCGAGTATTCAGTATTTTCAAAATGAGCCGATTTTCCGGCCTGATTTTCAATTAACACCCTGTGTCCATTTGCAATCAGCAAAGCCACCGCTTCCGGAACCAGCGAAACACGATTTTCATTCGGGTCAAGTTCACGGGGAACACCTATCGTAAGTTTTGCCTTCGAACGTGCCACTTCGAGCATCTCTTCCTGAGGTAAAAATGATTCACTCCCCGAAAATTTAATATAACCTGATTGAGGATTGTCCATCTCTTAAAATTTTATCAAAGGTAGAAAAACAGAATGCAATAATGTAAAAATAACGCTACAAAACTGAAGAAGCCGTTATGATTCGGCATTCCGTAGCTTCATCCACGCTAATTCTTACTTTTACATGTTTGGGAGGTAATAACTCTTCAATCAGTTCCGGCCATTCTACCAAACAAATTCCGTTGCCATAAAAATAATCTTCGTAACCAATATCATACGCTTCCTGAAGCTTTTTAATCCGGTAAAAATCAAAATGAAATACCAGTCCGCCTTCTTCTGTATTGTATTGATTTACCAGTGAAAATGTAGGGCTGCATACCGTGTCGGAAACCTGTAATTGCTTGCATATTTCCTTAATGAAAGTCGTTTTTCCAGCACCCATTTGTCCATAAAAAGCAAAAACAGTGTTGCTTTTAAATGTGTTTAGCAATAAGATTGCTGCTTCTGGTAAATCACTGATAGAATAGCTGTTTAAGATTATCTCCATTTCGTATTATTTGTTTTTTAAGCGAATAATCGGAATTAATATCTCCTCCATTGAGATACCGCCATGTTGTAGTGTATCACGATAGTAATTTACATATTGATTGTAGTTGTTTGGATAGGCAAAAAAGTCAGCTTCTTTGCAAAAGATAAAGCTTGAAGTTACGTTGAGTTTTGGAAGAAAAATATCGGCAGGATTTCGTACTTCAAACACATCATTAATATTATAGTCGAGCATACGACCAATCTTATAGCGTAAATTGGTATTTGTTTCACGATCACCTTTTACCTTTACCGGATTTTCAACACGAATAGAACCATGATCCGTAGTAATAATCACGTTAACATCGCGTTCCGAAAGGTATTGAAAAATATCTTTCAAAGGAGAATGTTCAAACCATGACAACGTTACCGAACGGTAAGCTGCTTCATCTTCAGCAAGTTCACGAACCAGATCAAGCTCTGTACTTGCATGTGAAAGCATATCTACAAAATTGTAGATAATCACATTCAGTTTGTTTTGCATAAGGTTAGGCATATATTCCATCACCTTACGGCCATAAGAAACGTTTAATACCTTGTGATATGCATATTTAAAATCTTTTCCGAAACGCTTCATGTTTTCACCAAGCAGTGCTTCTTCGTATTGGTTTTTATTGCCTTCCTGGTTTTCGTTCACCCAGTATTGAGGATATTTTTTCTCAATTTCCGAAGGCATTAGTCCTGAAAACAGTGCGTTACGTGCATATTGTGTAACAGAAGGTAGTATGCTGTAATATATTTCATCTTCGTCCACACGAAAATACTCTTCAATGGCGGGTTGTAATACTTTCCACTGGTCGTAACGCAAATTATCAATCAGGATTACAAATGTTGGTTTGTTATCGTTAAGTAATGGAAAAAGTTTTTCGCGGAGCAGAGTATGCGACAGAATTGGTTTTTCCTTGCTTCTTCCGTTTAGCCAGTCCACATAGTTGCGTTCCATAAATTTGGAGAACAGTCTGTTTGCTTCTCGTTTCTGATCCTGAAGGATGGTTAACATGCTTTCATCCTGAAGTCGGGAAAGTTCTATTTCCCAGTAAACCAACTTGCGGTATAGTTCTTTCCATTCCTGAAAATCGAGTTTATTCGAGATTTCCATGCCAATGTTTCGGAACTCCATTTGATAGGAGTGAGAAGTCTTTTCCGAAACAATACGTTTGGTCTCAAGGTTTTTTTTCAGGCAAAGCAGAATTTGATTCGGGTTAACGGGTTTGATAAGATAGTCAGAAATTTTTGAACCAATAGCCTCTTCCATGATAGATTCTTCTTCACTTTTCGTAATCATCACCACTGGAAGCGTAGGTCGCAATGTTTTTATTTGCGTTAGCGTTTCAATTCCTGAAAGCCCTGGCATCTGCTCATCCAAAAAAATAATATCCACATCATTCGATTTCAATAAGTCAATGGCATCATTACCACTTGTGGCGGTAATCACATCATAACCTTTTTGGTTCAGAAACATTACGTGGGGTTTGAGCAAATCGATTTCGTCGTCAGCCCAGAGTATAACTGTTTTATCCATAAAATTCTATATTGAAATCATATAACGCAGTTCTTCGTAAAAGATTTTCCTGCAATGCAAAGTTAAGGAACGAAAAGCTAGTTAAAGATATTCACAAGCATTTATATTTATGAAAGTGTTTTTATGTAAATAAATAATAATATGTAAAATAAATTTAAATTCATATAGACTGGTTGATATATGAATTATTCAGGCTAAGTTCAGGATGTGCGCATTGATATACTGATTGAAAAAACGTAGAAGTACGATCCCCGAATTTATTTTTTTCGCAACCAACCCAGTACTTTATGATCCTTGAATTGCCAGAGATTATTCTTGAATGATATTTTCATCCAGCGGCGTGAGTTGCCAAATGGGCCAGGGTTTTGCTGAATTATTTGGACACGGTTTTCTTCAACATTTGCTATTATAGCTACGTGCCCGTATTGATTAAATGTTGTTCTGTCGAATATTAAAATATCATCAACACTGGGTTTCGATTTGCCTGGATTTGAGTACTGAATAAGATTTCGTTTCTTATTTAGCAGACCATCTTCGATACTCGAATCGAAAAAATCTTTAGCATTTCCATAAGAGTCTGGCATTTTGTGTTTTAAATGATTGTAATAATAGCGTTTTACAAACTCTACACATTGATATTTTAGTCCCAGATTATATCCGTCGGAAGTGCTGTTTCTCCCAAAGCTATTGCCTACTTTCCCATTGTAATAGACATCCACAGAATTTAGACTATCTATGATATCTCCAGATTTTGGCCTGTGAAAAAGTTTAAAGCTACTTGAAAGTCCTAATAAAGTTATCAATATTAGAGGTAAAGCGATATACAGGATCGTCTTTTTCTTCATTTTTAATCTTCAAATTTTCAATGCTATTCCGGTGCTTTAACTCCGGCATAAACAGTAATTTGTAAATGATTTTCTTCGGGAGGAATAGGGCAGGAATATTTATGATTGTAGGCACACAATGGATTGTAGGCCTTGTTGAAATCGATTATGGTAGCATCTCCCTGCGGTATTTTCAAATCCAGGTAGCGACCAGCACCATAGCTTTCTTTTCCGGAGGTTAAATCGCGGAAAGGAACAAAGAGATAATCTTCATAACCTTCTTTTTGTGAAAGCTGGATGTTTTGATAAATACTTAATTTACAGTATTTTCCTTTGTAAATAAAACGAGCCTCACCATATTTCACATATTCGGGTCGGCGGGTTCCGGAAGTAATCATTTTGAAAGGCTTTTCGTCGGGAGTACGAACGAATTTAGCTTCAATGCGAAATTCAGCATTTGTTGGGAAGAAATCCAGATGTGTAAAGGTTTTTAAGTCTTCCGGAAGCAAAGGAGACGTAGCCGAATCGGCAAACTCTTTGTTGAGTTCGCTTTGAAAATTCAGAATATCGGTTAACCAGGCAGAAGAGTCGGTTTGGGTACTACCGTTAAATGTAATGAATACGAAAAATATAGTTGCAATTGATAATAAGTTTCGATTGTTCATGGTGTTGGGTTTTGGAGAGGATAAAAGTAATAAATTTGAAGCAGGGCATATTGGTATTTGTTAATTTGACAAAGAAACACAAATAACAAAGGCTGTCTTGAAAGAGACAGCCTTTGTAACACATGTTTTGTTTCGCTTTATTCGATTCCGGAGAAGTATTTCATAAACTGAACACGCAGATAAGCTGCAGGGTTTTCAGTTTTTTTTGCACACATTTTGCCACGAAATTCTTCAATAGATTTAAAGTTGTGCTTTTCCATCCATTTTTCAATGTCTTTCAGCATTACTCCAATCTGGCCAAAGCCGTTTTTGTAGAGAGTAGTTGCAATTTCAACAGCATTGGCTCCTGCCAGAAGTTGTTTAATTACATCGCTGCCCTGATGAATACCGGTAGTTGCGGCAACATCGCAATAGAGTAATTCTGATAAGATACCGATCCAACGCAGAGGTAATGAGCTTTCTTCCGGTTGGCTGAAGATATTAGTTGCAGTAATCTTAAAGTTGTCGATATCCACATCAGGAGAAAAGAAACGGTTAAACATCACAATCCCTTTAATTCCAGTCCATGAAAGCTTTAATGCCATCTTAGAAAATCCCGAAAAAGTATTGCTGATTTTAACGGCAATAGGGAGTGTAGTATATTTTTTAACCTCTTCAATAATTTCGAAATATACCTTTTCTACCTGTTCACTGGTGTGATTCAAATCAGAAGGAAGTATGAAAATATTAAGCTCTAAAGCATCGGCTCCGGCTTCTTCTATACGTTTTGCAAATTTAGGCCATTCTGTAGCCGAAACGCAGTTGATGCTGGCGATAACAGGAATGTTTACGGCCTTTTTACAGTCGCGAATTAGTTTGATATATTGTTCAATGCTGTGTTCTTTGGCATAATTACTGATGTAATCATAAGCTTCAGGATACACAAAAGATGAATCACTTTGCGAAATATCATGTGAAATTTCAGCCAGAATTTGTTCTTCAAACAGAGATTTTAACACTACTGCAGCAGCACCATTTTTTTCTGCTTCAATAATTTTCTCAACGGAGTTTGTTAACCCTGAGCTGCCTACTATTATAGGATTTTTAAGCTCCAGACCCATGTATTTTACCGAAAGATCTATCATCGTAATCGCATTTTTTAATTGTTCAGCTTAACAAAGATACACATCTTTGTTAAGATTGTCGAAATTTTCAGAATCGGAAATATGAATTTTATTGTTCAGCATTGATCTGACTCGTGTTTTTATAGAATATGTAAAAATGAAGCTAGCAGTAATATTAAAGGTAGAATTCTTCTGCTTCGTTATATAGTTGAAGATGAAGATGTTTTTGTGCCTCAATAAGACGAATCCCCCAATGTTGGGCAAATAGCTCCTTGATCGAAAAGACTGCGTTTTCCTTTGCATCGCGGGTGTTTTTCTGATAAAGAATTACAAAGTCTTTAAGGTCCTGATAAATATCAGCAAATATTTCAGACAGACTACTTTCTATTAATATTGGTTTTTCGTTTACCTTAGTATTACTACGGGTAAATTTATCGGCTTTGCCGAATTTGTCTTTCAGTGAAAGAAAGATGTTTTCGTATTGTTCTTCGGTAACGAAGCGTTCATTTACATCTGGATTATTTACTTCAATTTCAGGGATTAAAATACCCTTAATGTACAGTAAAGGGGCTATTTTGTTCAAAAAAGCAAGTACTTCATCCGAAGGATATTTTTCTGTGCTTTCGAGAAACAGACAAAATTCGTGTGCCACAGTTAATAATTCCAGCACATTTCTGCTATAAATGACCTCGTTTTCAATATGATCCATTGTGGTATTTTGATTTAAAAATTATTTTGGAAAGATTGCCAGCCAGATGCAGTTTGGCATTTTACTAACCCAGTCAACACGGTGTTCCTGGTGTGCAGGGATAAAGAAAAAATCGCCGGAATGGATTTCTCTTTTTATGCCATCTCTAAATTCAAGACGGGCAACGCCCTGCATCATCATTACCCATTCATCCTGTTCCTGATTGTACCAGAAGTTTTCAGGTGAAGCAAAGCCGTTAGATACTATTCGCTCAATTCGAAACGCATTGGTTTCGAAAACTGTTTCAACAGTCTCTTCCTGACTACTGAGTTGGTGTGCAATCTTGAAAAAGCTGGTAATTTGTTCCATGTAAGCTTAAATAAAGTCTTCGATAATTCCTTTGCCCTGACGGATTATTATAATGTCATCGCCAACCAGACTTACAACTGTTGATGCTTCATTTCCTCCATATCCTGCATCAATTACAATATCCACTTTGTCGCGGTATTTTTCATAAATCAATTCAGGATCAGTAGTGTATTCAATGATTTCGTCTTCATCATGAATTGAGGTTGACATGATTGGATTGCCCAACTCATTTACGATAAGTCGTGCAATACTATTGTCGGGTACACGAATTCCTACGGTTTTCTTCTTGCTCTGAAATAGTTTTGGAACATTATTGCTCGCTTCCAGAATAAAAGTAAATGGGCCGGGAAGTGCCCGTTTCATCAGTTTAAAGTTTTGGTTGCTGATGGGACGGGTGAAATCGGAAAGTTGACTCAGGTCATAACAGATAAAGGAAAAGTTTGCCTGATCTTTACGGATTCCTTTGAGTTGTGCAACGCGTTCAACGGCTTTGTTGTTGAAGATGTCGCAACCCATGCCATAGACAGTATCGGTCGGATAAATGATTACACCTCCATCCTGAAGGCATTCAATAACCGTTTTGATTTGACGGGGGTTGGGATTGTCGGGGTAAATTTTCAACAACATGTTTTTGTGTTTTTATAAGCTCATTAAGCTTTTCAGTTCTGTAAGTAATTCGGCCTCATTTGCCGAAATAGCATTATTTGCTGTGGCAATTTGCTCACAACCTTTATAAATAGACTGTTTGATTTTTTTGGTCAGCTGCTTTTTGTTGATTTCGTAAAACTGCACAAAAGCTTCGTAAGCTTCACGATATGGGATTTTTGAATCGCATAAGGATTCAAATTCAAATTCGGTATAATAGGCATTATTTGTGCCAAATTCATCCTGAGAACTATCCAGATTTAACAGCTCTTCAGAAATATATTTCTGAAGTTCAATAACTTCAACTTTCTGAATGCGTTCGTCAGATTTTGAGATTGCATAATATAAGCGTCCCAGGCTTACGTAAAAGTCGTTATAATCCATTTCCATGACAGATAATTTTAAAGCTACAAATATACAGATTTTCGGAGATTCAATTTTCGTGATACTCGTTTCAATGTTGAATAATCCGTACATGAATTTAATTGTAGGTCTATTTGATGTAATCGTTATTAGACGTTTAAGCACGAAGGTATTGATGAAAAGTAAATTCATATACCCTTTTGTTTGAGATATCCTCTATTTTTGCACTTCAATCCAGCCAAACGTGAAAAGAGCAATTGTATCTGTTACCAACGATTTAGTGACCGACAACCGGGTTCACCGTACCTGCATGGCCTTGAAAAAAATGGGGTTTCAGGTGTTGTTTGTGGGGCGCCAGTTGAAAAGTAGCCCGGCTTTGCCAGTGCGTGAATACAGGATGCATCGCATGAAATTAGTTTTCACGAAAGAGATTTGGTTTTATGCAGAATTCAACCTTCGTTTATTATTCTTTTTGTTGTTTCGAAAAGCTGATTTGTTGGTTTCAAATGATTTAGATACGATAATGCCGAATTATCTGGTGTCGAAACTCAAAAGGATTCCGTTGATTTATGATAGTCATGAGCTTTTTACGGAAGTGCCTGAATTAGTAAATAACAGTTTCGCCCGAAATTTCTGGTTAAAGATAGAAAAGGCAATTTTACCTCATTTGAATTTTACTGCAACTGTAAATGATTCCATTGCTGTTGTTTACAAAGAAAGATATAACGTTGAAATGACGGTAGTCCGGAATATTCCTGAACGAATAAGTGATTCTGAAACGCGGATAAGTCGCGAAGAACTGGGTTTGCCCGAAAATAAGAAAATCCTGATTATTCAGGGATCGGGTATTAATATGCATCGTGGTTCTGAAGAGGCTGTAGAGGCCATGCAATGGGTTGAAGATGCGTTACTACTGATAATTGGCGGAGGAGATGTTATTCCGATTTTAAAAGAAAAAGTTCAGACGTTGAGCTTGAGTGAAAAAGTCTGGTTTTTATCTCGTCAACCTTACGAAAAATTGCTTCAATATACCCGGAATGCCGATATTGGGTTAAGTCTTGATAAAGACACAAATCTCAACTACAGATATAGTTTACCCAATAAACTCTTTGATTATATTCAGGCAAATATAGCTGTTTTGGCATCTGATTTACCTGAAGTTAAAAAAGTTGTACTTGAATTTCAGGTAGGCGAAATAGTGAATGATATGAATCCGGAAATGTTAGCACAACAGATTAATAAGCTGTTGAGAAACGAGGAAAAACTAAGAAGTTATAAGGAAGCTACGCTTAGAGCCTCGGAGGTTTTATGTTGGGAAAAAGAAGAACAAAGTTTACGTAATTTGATATCGGAAGCAATAGCAAAAAAATAAATCATCCCCGGTCTGGAATGAATTTATTACACAGATTTAGTGTTATTGATTATTGTTTTCTGAATAAATCTATTTTCTTTTTACAGCGTTCAATAGAGTTTATTGCTGTTTCTAACATGTTGTTGTCAAAATAATTACGAATTGCATTTTCGTAGTTTTCAATAGCTAAATCATATTTACAGAGGCTTTCGTTCATTATGCCAAGCTCATTGTAAATTGTTCCCTGATTTATTCCCGGAATGGTTAATGCCGTATCCAGAAGCCGCTTCAAATCATCGTAACGCTTTAATATGGAAAGTAAATAAGCATAATTGTAGTATGCAGAAACGTAATTTGGTTGATGTTTCAATGAAAGAATATAGAATTCTTCAGCTTTTATATAATCCTGAAATTTTGTTTCATAAATAAATCCCAGATGATTATAGGCTTTTCCGAATGAAGGGTCATCAGCCAGAATGCGTTCCAGTGTATTAACAGCCTCTCCCAGACTATTTTCTTTAATCAGGGCATCTGCTTCAATAAAAAGTTCTTCATTGAGAAATTGGGGTCTCATATATAGGGGATGTTTATTACTGGCAAAACTTGGTTTTTTCTTTAAGGTTTACTGCTCCAAGTTGTTCTGCTTGTTTCCAGTCGGCACAAGCACCGTTATCATCTTTCATCATTTTCCGTAAACTCCCTCTGTTTGCAAAGAGAAGAGGATCCATCAATTTAAGCTCAACTGCTTTGTTATAATCATCCATTGCTTCTTTCCATTTATTCATCCCAACATAACAATTTGCACGAATGAAATAGGCTTTTGCAGATTGATCATCAAGTGCTAGAATTTCTGTTACGTTTTTCAATACCTGATTGATATCGCTATTGTACAGGGCAATATTGGTTTGATCGTATAAAGCAGCGATTTTTTCTTCTTTGCTGGTGCATGAGTATAAGTATGTGATCGTCAATGTGATGATAAGTAATGTTTTTTTCATTTTGATCTTATTTTGAAATGCAAATTTATACAATTTAAAAATAGAGCCAATGTCCTTTTATCTGATTTTGACTGTTTATTTCAAGAGTTGGAAATGGAATTTTGATAAAGCTTATGCCTTTCAGTACAAATTTCAGAAATCTGTTTTTGGGTTTTATCCGGCTTGTTTCAATGTCTAATGACAGGTAATATTGTCGATAGCGATTGAATGAAGGAATTGTATTTCCCTTGTAAATTATTGAATTAGAATTGGATCCTGTCATTCCTTCTGCACCGTACCCAAATGCAATATTGAGCCATTTTGGAAAAAGGCTTTTTGGGGGAAGGAAAGATGCGATGTTGCATGATAACCAGTAGGTTTGTCCGTTATAATCTTTGATGAGCCTTTGAGGAAGATTACTTCCCAATAAATCAGGCCTGTATTGAGCAAAAGAAGTAGTGTGAAAGGATGTTTTGAGCATAATTCTTTGTTCGTTCCAGAGTAACTGTTGCCCAATAAAAAGTACAGATCCAGAGGTGTTTGCAATTAAATCGCCAGGTGAAGCTCCCCATTCTGCTGAAAATCCATCCAGTGTTTCAATGGTCGTAAGAAAAATTGAACCTGAAAATCCGCCTACCCACAAAGCTGTTTTTTCACTGGCTCCTGACCATTTAAATGCTTCGTATCCCAACCGTCCAACATGATAGGAAGTTGTTGCGTGTCCCAGTTTGTCCATTTGCAACCATTCATGATTGTCGTTGATAAAATGGAATCCATTCATCGGATAATCTTTATACCACATAGAGTATAAACCGACCATGGTGCCGGTATAAATGGAAGCACCTCCAATATAAACCAGTTTTTTACGCAACGAATAGTTTTCCTTTGCATTTAACGTTGTATCATTCTGTGCATTTGTATTCAATGCCAGAAGAATGATAATCAGCCAGAGAAACAGTTTTTTCAAAGTCTGGAATTTTGATCGATAAAGATAAGAATATTTGAAAGATGGTAAAACCAAACAAAAAACCCGGAAGCAGGAAGGCTGACACCGGGTTTGTATTTCTATTCAAATGCACTGATTATTTTTCGTGCCAATGCTATTTTTTCGTCGAGTAATTCCCTTGATTTTGCTTCAGCTAAAAATCGTAGGTAAGGTTCGGTATTTGAAGGTCTTACATTGAACCACCAATCTTTAAATTCTATTCGGAAACCATCAAAGTCATAGAAAGCAGTTGGCGTTTCAATATGCATAAAATAGTCTTTTAAGGCCTCCATAGCCTTTTCTTTTTCTTCAATCTTGAAATTAATCTCTCCAGAGTTTGCGTAGGATGAAATCTTATCGATTAATTCGGAGAACTTAATTCCCTGTTTTTTAAATTTATCCACAATTCGCAATACGAGTAAGCAGGCAAGTATTCCTGAATCGGAGTAGTAGAAATCGCGAAAGTAATAATGCCCGGCAAGCTCGCCACCAAAAATTCCGTCAATTTCACGGAGTTTCAATGCGGCATAAGCTCTTCCAACTCTCCACATGTGCATGGTTGAACCAAAGTTTTCGATGTATTCACCAACAGCTTTACTGGTTCTGATGTCTTGTAAAACATTTCCTTTCAGCTTTTTTTCTTCAAGAAAGTAATGAGCAAGTAGTCCGATGATTAAGTCAGGTGAGATAAAGCGGCTGTTTTCGTCCACAAACATTACACGGTCGGCATCACCGTCAAAAATAACGCCAATATCGCTTTTTGTTTTATTTACAAGTTTTTGAAGATCATGCACGTTTTCAATTTCGAGCGGATTAGCTTCATGGTTTGGGAAAGTTCCGTCTGGTTCAAGAAAGATATAATGAGGCTTATTCCCGAGCAATTCTTTGATAAAGAGTCCCGCCATTCCATTAGATCCGTCAACGGCAATGTTTAATCCGGTTAAATCAACCAGATATGCGCGTTGAAAATCGAGATATTGTTCTTTTATGTTGTAATCAATTACGTTTCCTTTTTGCGATGCAGGAACAATATCACGTTCGTGAATCCATTTTTCTAATTCATTTAGTCCTGAATCAAAGCCAACCGGGAGAGCATCTTTACGTGAGATTTTCAAACCATTATACTCCTTTGGATTATGTGAAGCCGTAATCATTACCGATGCTTCGAACCCGAATTTAGCAGTTCCCCAATAAATCATAGGGGTTGTAGATAAGCCTGCATCATAAACATCAGCACCAGCATCGGTGATTCCGGAGCATAAGGCTTCATATATTTCGGGGGATGATTCGCGTACATCACGTCCGATTAATACTTTACCGGCGTTTAAAAGTTCAGGAATAAAAAATCCGATTTTATAAACATCGTTTTTATTAAAGTCGCGGTTATAGATTCCGCGGATATCGTAAGCTTTAAATGCGCCCATAATTAATGGTATTTCAGTTTTACAAAATTGTTTCTGCTTGGTTATAAACAGGTTTTTACATGTTATAGTTTAAGTACAGAAAGAAAAACCCGGCTTTAGAGGGCCGGGTTTCTGTCTTTATGATTAGATTATACTAACTTACATTCATTTCGGCCATAATTCCGGATGAGTATTTGCCGGCATCAAGCTTTTCTTTGATTTCAGAAAATGCTTTGATGGTATATTCAACATCTTCCAGTGTATGGACTGCTGTAGGAATTAATCGAAGCAGAATAACTCCCTTTGGAATAACAGGATAAGAAACGATAGAGCAGAAAATATTATAGTTTTCGCGAAGATCGTAGGTGATTTGGGTTGCTTCCGGAACACCGCCTTCGAGGAACACAGGAGTTACAGGTGATTGGGTATTTCCTATGTTAAAACCTTTTTCGCGAAGACCACTTTGCAACTTATTGATGATAAACCACAGCTTTTCTTTCAGCTCAGGGCGGGTGCGAATCAAATCCAGACGTTTCAGCGAGCCAATAACCAATGGCATAGGAAGTGATTTTGCAAAAATTTGTGAACGCATATTGTATTGTAAATAGCGAACCACTTCTTCATTTGCAGCAACAAACGCACCGATTCCGGCCATAGCTTTTGCAAATGTTGCAAAGTAAACATCTATTTCGTCCTGAACACCCAGGTGTTCGCCTGTGCCGGCACCGGTTGGACCCATTGTTCCAAATCCATGTGCATCATCAACTAAAAGACGGAAATTATATTTCTTTTTCAATTCAGTAATAGCACGCAAATCGCCTAAATCACCACTCATCCCATACACACCTTCTGTAATTACAAGGATACCACCACCGGTTTCGTTGCAAATTTTGGTGGCGCGTTGCAATTGTTTTTCGAGGCTGGTCATGTCGTTGTGTGGATATACAAAACGTTTGCCAATGTGTAAACGCATCCCGTCAATAATACAGGCATGAGCTTCGGCATCATACACAATCACGTCTTTACGGTCAACCAGATTATCAATGATTGAAACCATTCCCTGATAACCAAAGTTAAGCAGGTAAGCGGCAGGTTTATGAACAAATTCGGCTAATTCTCTTTCAAGTTGTTCGTGGTAACGGGTTTGTCCTGACATCATGCGGGCACCCATAGGATAAGCCAGACCCCAGTCTTTTGCTGCCTGAGCATCTGCTTCACGAACTTCAGGGAGATTTGCAAGCCCTAAGTAGTTGTTCAAGCTCCAGATAAGCATCTCTTTACCGCGGAATGTCATGCGATTTCCAATTTCACCTTCGAGTTTCGGAAACATATAATATCCATGAGCTTTATCAGCATATTGTCCCAATGGACCAAAGTTAGATTTGATTTTGTTAAATATATCCACGATACATCTGTTTTAGTGGTTTAACAATAAGTTTTTGCAAAGCTAGCACTAATTGCGAAAACAGCCAAAGAAAGAACCAGCCAGTTTTCTGAAATATTGATTTGGGTTGAAAATGAAAAAATAGAGTTTACACAGTTATTTGGACAGTACCGGTAAAAAAAGTTTTTCCTCAATGATTATTTTTGACATAAGGGGAAATAAAGTTTTCCTTCAATGTTTTTTTTTGACGTAGAGGGAAAAAAAGTTTTTGCCCTATCTTTCACAGAGCGGTATATAGAAAAAAAAGTTTTTACCCTATCTTCCGCAGAGCGGTATATAGAAAAAAAGTTTTTGCCTTATCTTTCGCAGAGCAGGATATATAAAAAAAAGTTTTTACCTTATCTTTCGCAGAGCAGTATATATAAAAAAAAGTTTTTACCTTATCTTTCGCAGAGCAGTATATATAAAAAAAGTTTTTACCCTATCTTTCGCAGAGAGGTATATATAAAAAAAAGTTTTTGCCTTATCTTCCGCAGAGAGGTATATAGAAAAAAAAGTTTTTGCCTTATCTTTCGCAGAGCAGTATATATAAAAAAAAGTTTTTGCCCTATCTTTCGCAGAGCGGTATATATAAAAAAAAGTTTTTGCCTTATCTTCCGCAGAGCAGTATATATGAAAAAAAGTTTTTGCCCTGCCTTTCGCAGAGAGGTATATATGAAAAAAAGTTTTTCCTCAATGGTTTTTCAGGAGTATTCACGGAACTGTCTAATCGGTTAAATTTGGTTTTCGAAACTTTTAAACAATGCTACCCTGTGGTATCTGCCCGCTTATTTTTAGTACCCAATACGACCAATAAAGAAGTTGGAAATCTGGTGAGGAAGAATTTAGAAGACAGGAGTTAGAAGTTTGAATACAGAAGCACCCCCAAAGAGGTCGAAGACCCTTTGGGTGGTGAAGGTTGAAAAGAATTCAGGAGTTAGAAGCCAGAATTTTAATCCTGACAATTAAGACTGAAAAGACTGAAGAGACTGGCGAGATTGATAAGTACCTATCAATCTTTCTCAATCTTTTTCAATCTCATAAATCCCCTCAATCCAAAGAGTGGTGAGGAGGTAAGAGGATTTGTTATAAAAAATGTATTTTTACAAAAATAATAACTACCCAAAAGTACGGTTAGCCTCATGATTTAGCTGGTCTGTGTTGCCTTTAGTAAGAAGGTTATAATGATGTTGGGTACAATGCAAAAAACGCACTACACATCAATAACGATATGGATAATAGACAGAATAAAGAGAAAAAGTTTTGGGATAAATTTGCCAAGAATTATGATTCATTCATAAAGAATACGGTTGACCAAACGTATAAAGCTGTATTAGCAAATATTGATTTAGAGTTAGATATAAGTAAGAGGTTACTTGAGATTGGTACCGGAACAGGAATTATATCTTTTTCTATTTGCTCAAAGGTTTCATCTATTGTGGCGACTGATATTTCTCCTGAAATGATTCGTATAGCAAATCAAAAGCAGAAAGATTCTAATATCAAAAATATTGATTTTCAAGTTCAGGACTCTTACAACCTGACATTTGCAGATAAATCGTTTGATGTTGTGATAGCGTCCAATTTGCTGCATTTGCTTTATGAGCCTGAGAAACCAATAAAAGAGGTTAAGCGTGTATTAAAAGATAATGGGGTTTTCATTGCACCGACATTTTGCGTTGGTGAGAATATGAAAAGTACGATTATCGCAAATGTTGCTGGATTATTTAGTGGATTTAAAGTCGTTAATAAATGGAGTATTAATGATTTTAAAAGCATGTTGACCAATAATGGATTGATTATTGATAAAGCGGAGAGAATTGATGGTAGATTTCCATTGGCTTACATCGTGATGAAGAAATAAAAATGCACTGTACCCAACCGTCATACAAAATTAAGGTTTCCGTGCGAACAATATAAAGTCCGCAACACGCAACAACGGCGGTGCGGCTCGACAGGAAAGCAACCCGCAATCGGCAACTGCATATAATTCCGAACGCTAGCGGACATTCAAAAATGCTGCACCAACGCTAGTTTGTTGATATAATTTGCTATATTTGGATACAAAATCGATAAAATGACTGAACAGGAACTAACTAAATTGATTGTTGACTATTTTGAGAAGAATATATTTCAACAACATATAAATTCATCGCTTAAAAACCATTCAAAACTTAAGTCTTACAATATTAATCCAATAGTTGTCAAGTATTTGTCAAAGGTGTTGGATGATAAATATAGTCCTGAGGGTGTTGCAAAAGCATTATACTACCCCAGAGTTTTAGGCACTTCGATTAACACATCTTTTGGCACTAGGATTCAAGATATGTTCGTGCAACTTGGAATTGCTCATGGTTCTATGATAAAAGGGATGGATATTGAATTTATTGATAAAGTTGATAATAGAAAAAAATGGTGTCAATTAAAAGCTGGACCCAATACTATCAATTCCGAAGATGTAAATCCTCTAATCAAGAAGTTTACCGATACGATAAATTTGGCAAGAACTAATAAGGCTTTTTCTGGAGTTAATAATACTGACTTTATTGTAGGTGTGCTATATGGAGAACATTCAGAGTTAAGTTTGCATTACAAAGTAATTGACAAAACTCATCCTGTGCTAATTGGTCGTGATTTTTGGCATAGGATTACAGGATTTCCTAATTTCTATGACCAGCTGGTTATAGCTCTACATGAGTGCATTTCTAATCTTGATACAAAAGACTTTTTTCAAAAAGGATGTGATGAGTTGGCAAATGAAATAAGGACTTCTCCCTTATTTCATTTTTAGTTCACGGTAATAACTGTTTAGAAACTTTACAATTGAATAACCAACTTCTTTTCCTAAATTAACAGGAACAGCGTTTCCAATTTGTTTGTATTGTTGAGCAGTTGAACCCGAAAATTTCCAATCATCGGGAAAAGTTTGGATTCTTGCATATTCCCTAACTGTAAAAGGACGAGTTTCGTCAGGATGACATCTTTCAGTTTGCTTTTGTGCAGGACTACAGGTTAAAGTTAAACAAGGTTCATCCCAACCTATTCTACGTGCCATTCCAGTTTTACCGCCCCCTAGATAGAAACTTTGACCCATGAAATCTTTCTGTATATCGAGTGGTAAATCTCGCCAGTAGCCTTTTTGAGGAACTAGGTCTAATACATCTTTCTTGCTTTTAGGATATTTTACTCCTTCCGATTGAGGAACATCACAATCGAATAATTCGCCTTTTTTCAAAGCATCCGAAAGAGTATAGATTTTTTTATTTGGGATAGGATACTCATATTTTATATTTATATCTTTCCTGATTCCAACTAAAATTAAACGTTCTCTTTTTTGAGGCACTTTATAATTTACAGCTTTTAGAACTTGATATGGAACAACGTTATAGCCAATTTCATCTAAAATTGAAATCATTCCTTGTAATGTTTTTCCATTCTCATGGCTTAATAAGCCTCTAACATTTTCGCCAATACAAATTGGGGGATTAACTTCTTTTATAACTCTTGCAAATTCGTAAAACAATGTGCCTCGGGCATCGTTTAAACCAAGCTTTTTTCCAGCATAGCTAAACGCCTGACAAGGAAATCCACCAGTTACAACATCGATTTTATTATGATATCCAGAAAAATCAAACGACTTAATATCTCCTTCAAATATTTTCCAATTTGGACGATTTTTGCGAAGCGTTTCACAAGCCCATTTGTCAATTTCATTTAAAGCAACACATTTCAATCCGGCTTTTTCTAAACCAACAGCTAAACCTCCTGCACCGGCAAATAATTCTAATACTGAGTAATTATTGTCAGGTTCAACATAATTTAGCTCTGTTGCTTGGATTTTAAAATCGACAAATTTATTAAAAAGAATTTCAATTTGGTCTCTTTTATAGACTCGATAATTGCTTATAGGTTCACGGACAGCAGTTAATTTACCTTCTCTGTCCCATCTTCTTAAAGTTTCTTTACTTTTACCGATAAGTTCTGATGTTTCTGCCAATGTTAAATATTCATTCATAACCAAGTTGTTTAACCTTATACAATGGTTACAAATATACAAAGATTATTGAAACTGAAAAGAAAAAATAATAAGAACGATCCGCCAACAGCACCTATCCCCAATAAGAGTTTCAGAGGTTTTTGAGCATTATCACACGCTTCAACTTTTGTGTCGGTGGACAGGAAATCGCCCGTAATTCCTTACTGGCCATATCGCAACACGTTTAGGCATCATGCCGGAAAAAGCAAAAAAACATTAAACTATAATTGATATGGATTTTTCAAGCATTACAAATGGAATCTCAAAAGTGATTGAGACATGGGAACCGAAACTTATCAACTTGCCGATTGATACAATCATACAAAAAAGGAATAAACAAAATCGAACAATAAAACAAATACTTGGTCACTTGATTGATTCCGCTTCAAACAATCACCAGCGTATGATACGGTTACAATATAATTCTGATTTGAGTTTTCCTGACTACAGGCAAGATAACGACTTATGGATTACACTTCAGGATTTTCAAAACGAAGATTGGAATAATTTGATTCAACTATGGAAGTATTTTAATTTGCACATGATTCAAGTTATTAAGTCGGTTGATCAGTCTAAGCTTGAAAATTGCTGGCATGACTATGAGGGAACAAAAGTTACTTTACAGCAAATGATAGATGGTTATCTTTGGCATATCGATTTACACTTTAATGAAATTCAAGAATTGATTGATAAATAAAAAATCACGAAAGCCTAACAAGTGGCCAACCATCTGCGTGGTGGTAGAGCGGTTTGTGTCGTCGGTTTCCGTTCGATCGTTGGTGGACAGACTGTCGCCTAGGAGTCTTGTCGCTAGTTATTGCTGACCGTTATATGAAATCTATCCTATACCGAAGCCATTAATTTCCAAGGCTAACGTTAAGGGGAAAAGGCAAGAAAATATTGCGGAAAAGACCTTGAGGCTAAGACATTCTTGTCGCGAAAAAATAAGAGCATTTCATAATCTGAAGCTGATAAAGCAAAGGTGTTCTTTGTAAATATCAAACTTGAAAATGAAAAATTATGTGCATAAGAGAAGAGGCTACCTTTTAAAGTAGCCTCTTCTCTTTGGTTTGAATATATTTAAGCACGAACCAGCTCACGAATATCATCAATGATTTTATTGGCGAGATGGTCTGCTTTTGTCATTGAATCGCTTTCGGAGTAGATGCGAATAATGGGCTCGGTGTTCGATTTGCGCAGATGAACCCATTCTTTGTCGAATTCAATTTTTACACCATCAATAGTATTTACTGGTTGACGGCTATATTTTTCACGGATTTTTTCAAGAATCATATCCACATCCATTTCCGGAGCAAGTTCTATTTTGTTTTTTGAAATAAAATAAGCTGGATATTTAGTTCTTAACATTGAGCAACTTTTGCTGCTATGAGCCAGATGGCTTAAAAACAGTGCGATTCCAACCAAAGCATCACGACCGTAATGCAGTTCCGGATAAATAACTCCTCCATTGCCTTCTCCTCCGATAACGGCATTGGTTGCCTTCATCATTTCCACAACATTAACTTCTCCAACAGCAGATGCTGAATAAGAAGCGCCTTTCGCTTCTGTAACCTCTCGTAAAGCGCGGGTTGACGACATATTGGAAACAGTATTCCCGACAGTTTTACTCAAAATATAATCGGCAACTGCCACTAGTGTATATTCTTCACCAAACATTTCACCGTTTTCGCAAACAATAGCCAAACGGTCAACGTCTGGGTCAACAACAAAGCCTACATCTGCCTTGTGTTTTTCCATTGCTTCCGAAATTTCGCCAAGGTTTTCGGGAAGAGGTTCGGGATTGTGCGGAAATACTCCGTTTGGAGTGCAATTTAGCTCCACAACCTTCTCTACATTTAATGCTTTAAAGAGAGCCGGAAGAGCAATGCCTCCGGTAGAGTTTACGCAATCAATCACAACCTTGAAGTTCGCTTTTTTTATAGCTTCAACATCTACTAACGGTAAGTTTAAAATATGATTGATATGCTTTTCAATGAAGGTTTCATCCTGACTATATTTTCCGAGTTTATCAACATTTGCAAAGAGATAGCTGTCATTTTCTGCTAATTTTAAAACTTCGGCGCCTTCTTCGGCATTGATAAATTCACCTTTACTGTTGAGTAATTTTAATGCATTCCATTGTTTAGGATTATGGCTGGCAGTTAAAATGATTCCGCCATCTGCTTTTGCATCGGTAACAGCCATTTCAACGGTTGGAGTTGTAGATAATCCACCATCGATAACATTTACGCCCATGCCCATTAAGGTTCCGATAACCATGTGATTAACCATTTCGCCAGAGATGCGGGCATCACGTCCGATTACAAACGTGAGATTTTCTTTATTTTCTTTTTTACGGATAAAGGTTGCAAAAGCTGCCGTAAATTTTACGATGTCGGTAGGAGTGAGGGCTTCGCCGGGATTTCCACCGATAGTTCCTCTGATCCCGGATATAGATTTTATTAATGTCATGATTTTTGGTTTTTATGCTTTTTAGGCATTATGTTATAATCTCTGCAAAAATAGAGAATATCAGAATAATTAAATTGAAAGAATTAGGCCAAAACTTTATTGACCAGTTCTGCTGCCTCGTGTAATGAGATGGCTGAATAAACTTTTAAACCGGATTCGTCAATCAGTTTTTTGCCTTCCTTAGCATTTGTTCCCTGCAAACGTACAATAATCGGAACATTAATTTCTTCGATGTTTTTGTAAGCGTCCACAATACCTTGTGCTACACGGTCGCAGCGAACAATCCCTCCGAAGATGTTGACCAAAATGGCTTTTACATTTTCATCCTGAAGTATGATTCTGAATGCTTCTTCCACTCGTTTCGCATTGGCAGTGCCTCCTACATCCAAAAAGTTGGCAGGATCGCCACCAGATTGTTTAATCATATCCATCGTAGCCATTGCCAATCCGGCTCCATTAACCATACATCCAACATTTCCATTGAGTTTTACGTAGTTGAGTGAAAATTTCCCAGCTTCAACTTCCATCGGATCTTCTTCGTTGGTGTCACGCATTTCTGCAATTAAAGGATGACGGAATAAAGCATTATTGTCAATTACAACTTTTGCATCTGCAGCAAATATTTTATCGTCAGAAGTTTTAACAACCGGGTTAATTTCGAACAGGGAAGCATCAGACCCAACATACGCGCGGTATAAGGCATCGGTAAATTTTACCATTTCCTTAAATGCATTGCCTGTCAATCCAAGGTTTGAAGCAATTTTACGTCCCTGAAATGCTTGCAGCCCGACAGTAGGATCAATGATTTCTGTAAATATTTGATCCGGAGTTTCTTCTGCAACCTTTTCGATGTCCATTCCTCCACGAGGTGAGTACATTACCATGAGTTTTCCAATATTTCGATTGAGAAGAATGCTCATGTAGATTTCCTGAATTGGAGAAGATCCGTCGTAGTATATGTTCTGTTCAATCAGTACCTTACCAACCTTCTTGCCTTCGGGGCCGGTTTGGTGTGTAATCAATTGCATTCCAATAATTTCATTTGCGTACGTATAAACTTCGTCAAGATTTTTTGCAATCTTAACGCCCCCACCTTTACCACGACCACCTGCATGAATTTGGGCTTTTACTGCTAACTTTTCTGAACCGGTATTTTCATGAATAATACTTGCCGCTTTGGTTGCTTCATTAGAATTAAAGGCTACAATTCCTTCAGGAACCTGAACGCCATATTGTTTAAGGATTTGTTTTCCCTGATATTCGTGTAAATTCATAGTTTCAGTGTTATCAATTCAAAAGTAGAACAAATAATAATAGGTTTGTCTTTTTTTTCGTTGTGGAATTTTTGTTTTCACTATGTTTGTTGAAAATTTGAATAATGATCCGTACTGAAAATATATGGAAACAATATGGTGATCTTCAGGTATTAAAAGGAATTGATCTGGAGGTTAAAAAAGGGGAAATTGTGTCGGTTGTTGGTGCTTCAGGTGCTGGAAAAACAACTCTTCTGCAAATTATAGGAACACTTGAAAAAGCCAATAAAGGAGTTGTTGAAATTAATGGAATTGAAGTTAATAAGCTCAGAGATCATAAACTATCGCAATTTCGGAACAAGCATATTGGTTTTGTTTTTCAGTTTCATCATTTACTACCTGAATTTTCAGCAGTGGAAAATGTTTGTATTCCGGCCTATATTGCGAAAACCAGCAAGTCGGAAGCAATAAAACGAGCGAAAGAACTTCTGGAAATGCTTGGACTTGCAGAGCGAATCAATCATAAACCCAATCAATTATCGGGTGGTGAGCAGCAAAGAGTGGCTGTTGCCAGAGCATTGATAAATAATCCTTCCGTGATTCTGGCCGACGAGCCTTCCGGAAACCTTGATTCAACCAATGCAAATGAATTACATGATCTGTTTTTTACGCTCCGGAATTATTTTAACCAAACCTTTGTTATTGTAACTCACAATGATCAACTTGCATATAAAGCAGATAGAATGATTGTGATGAAGGATGGGGCTATTGTTTAGGGACTAATGAATAACCTAAAATCAACGAGGCAATTCTGGATACTATATTCCCTCTGAAAAGAAGGTGAAATGCAAAAAATCCAATGAGATTAGGATAGATTAATGCAATTTTATATGCAATTTTATTGAGTACTGAAAGAGAGTCTATGTCATTCAATAACCGTAAAATATAGTTGATCCTCTTCTCTTCAATAATTTGCTTAATGTCTTTTCGCTCCTTAAAAACAGTTGGGTTCCGGCGATTGAAAGCTAAAAGCCAAACGGAATAATTAAGAAGTGCAAGCTTGTAGTATTTTTTGTTTTCCGCTTTTTTGAAGAATTCAATACGTTCTTCAATCGCTTCGGTATAATGAAGACGTTTTTCGGAGAATGAGCTTCTTACGATGCTGTTATCTGACTGAAAGTAGTAATAAAGTTTTGTATCAGTAAATACAACTTTTTTTGATTGTGCATATATTTTGTATGAAGTAAACTCATCTTCATGGATTTTGCCTTTCGGAAATCGAATTGAATCAAAAAAGTCACGTTTGTATAGTTTATCCCATGAGATAACAAATATCTGAGCCCAGTAAGTAAAAATTTTATCAAGTGCTTCTGTTCCAGAGAATATTTGTGGCTTATTTATTATTTCAGGCAATGGTTTTGTATTATTATAAACAAGCTCGAAATTACAGAGAGAAACATCTGCATTATAATCAGTCATGTTTTTGTACAGGATTTCATACATTTGAGGATGAACGAAATCATCACTGTCAACAAAGCCAATCAAGTCGCCTTTCGCTACATCTAATCCTGCATTTCTGGCATCAGACAACCCCCCATTAGGTTTATGAACCACTTTGATTCGCTGATCAATATTGGAATATTCATCGCAAATTTTACCACAATTATCAGGGGATCCATCATCAACTAAAATAATTTCAATATTCGGGTAGGTTTGCGACTGTAAAGATTCCACACAACGCTTTAAATACGACTCTACGTTGTAAATGGGAACAATTATGCTGATTAATGGATTCATAGGGTTATGCTGTTTTTTTTATTGTAGATGTTTTTCAGATAGATGTTTTTTCAATTTTCTCTTTTAGTAAATCCCAGTAATTCTCTTTAAAATAAGGAGGAAGTGAATATTCAAGGTGTTGATTGAATTTAGAAACAGCATACTCATAAGCCTGTTCCAGATTTTCGGCATAACAAACATGTTCTTTAAAACTATCAGGGAACCATTTAACTCCTGAGCTAAGTTTGTGATCGGATGAAGCAATAACAATTACGGGAGTTCCGGCAATTAAAGAAAAAATAGTACCATGATATCTGTCGGTGATAATTACTTTGTACTTGGAGTAATCTTCAATTATACCGAAAATAACATTTTCTCTACATTGTTTAATGTAGCTAAAAGATAATGAGACTGTTGTGTCGGTATGGCTAACGGATGATACAGACTCTAATTTGGAGGATAAAGCTGAAATTTGTTCTTTTGAATAAAACGCTTCTTTATCATTTCGGATACAGAGCAAAATACCCTCTCTCTGATAACAATATTTTGTAGTGCCAATCAATGAGGTAACAACATCAGGGTATAGCAATAATTTACATCCTGTAAAAAGTGTTTTTGCCGAGTTAAATGAAATTTCATCTCTGCAAAGCAAGGTTACATTACCATGTTTGTTTAACACAGATGCAGTATTTATTGCAGCTTCGCTTGTTTTGTAAAATACAGTTTGAGGAAATAAAACAATTGGAAAATCAGGAAATAAACGTATAACTCGCAGATATGCATCTTGTTCATTATACAAGTCCGTCATGTGGTACCCACTGTGACAAAATAGTTTATCTTCTTTTTTAATTTTACTACGAATAAGGTTTAACACGAGATTCGTAGTTTCTCTGAGTGTAAATATACAGACCTCATGATCCGGATAGTTTTTTTCAAACCATTTAAGAATACAATATGTTTGAGCCTGATCGCCCATATTGCTATGATGTGGTGAGCCAAATAAGAAAATGATTGGTGCTTTTGAGTTAATGAGTCTTTTTACCAGTCTATAATGTTTATATTTAGCTATATAGGAATTTATTTTCTGTATTGTGTTTTTCATAACCAGATTGTGTTAGGATTATTGGAAAATATTTATTTTTCGAACAGTTTTATAAACCATCTTTTGTATTGCAATCCTTTCATTTTTATTTAGGGCCACTAAAATATTTAAAGGTAATACAATCAGGCCAATGATAATCGCTAAAGTAATAAATTCTATCCAGTTTTTGGGTGTAAAAAATTCTCTGATAACAAGAGAGGTTGACACGATAATCAAGCAGCATAAGATCCCTCTTAATATTGCAATATAAAAGGTGTTCCATTTTACATCCAAACATCTGGATGCATATATTGGTGTAAAAATAAGGTTTCGGCTCATTCCAATTATCATGCTTACAATTGGAATCACAAAAAGACCCCAATTAGTTATTTTTAAAAGTATTACGATTATAATGGTGTTAATAACCCCAGTTGCAAGGAGAACCATTGCCGGAGTTTTGAGCTTATTTGTTACCGTATATACATTATAGATGGTATTCATGCTGGTAGTGATTACTAAGGGAATAATCGTGAAAAATGATAACCAGTACAGTTTCTCAAAATTTTGATTAGGAACCCATAACTTAAAAAAAACATCTCCCCAAACAAGTACAAATCCTAAAGGAATAGTCATGATAATCCCCATGATTTTAACAGATCTGTTAATGCTTTTAAGAAGTTCTTCCTTTTTGTTTTGAGCAAATAAAATAGTGAATTCTGGTACAAAAACACCCACCAGCATTCCTACTAATGATTGTATAAACATAGGAATTATTTTAACCAAAGAGTATTCACCGGCTTCGGATGCTCCTAGTAAAATATTGGCAATGAGAAGATCCAAACTGGTTAGTATAATTAAGCTCAATTGATTCACAGAGTTCCATACTCCCGAAGAAAGTAATTCTCTGATGGCTGATTTACGATAATATATCTTACTAATCTTTATTTCGGGCAGAAGCTTACGTGTATATGCCTTGTTAGTGTAGAAAATGAAGAAAACGACAATCAGATTTGCAATTCCAAAATAGAGGATGGTCGGTTGAAAGAAATAAAATAAAAGTAATAAAACTGCAACCCGAATAATATTTGACTCAGCATTTCTGATTGAGGATAGGTGAAGTTTGTTTTTAGCGAAAGTTGCAATATTATAAACAGAGGTCATGATTGTGATAATACTTCCTAAAAAAATTAATCCAAAAAGCCATTGAACATCTGCTAATATATTTGGAGGTATGTTTAATAACTTATCTGCAAATATGACCATCAAAACAGAAGGAATTGTGATTGCGATTGAAATATAAGTATTTCCCCGAAGGACGGAATTGAAATAAATGTTTGCACCCTCCGTATTGTTTTGTTCTAAGCAAATAGTAATAAATCTGCTTGCCATAGAGTCAAGGGCAATGGTAATTATTCCAGCATATCCGATAAAACTATTGGCTAAAGGGAAGAATCCGTATGCTTCTTTTCCAACGGTGCGAATTAAGTAAGGCGTAAACAGAAAATTGATTCCAAATTGTACCGCAAATGCTATTATGTTGGCAGCCATATTAATTGCAAGTTCTCTCTTTGCCATAGATTTCCGGTTTTGGAATGTTAATTAGTTTTTGAGTTTTAGGTTGGATTCAGTAATATTGAAATGATTTAATTCCATTGATTTCTGAACCGTTTCTGAATTTGAATACCCCTCTGTTTATTGCAAAGATAATGATATCAAACGTGATTTTACAACATTTTTATGGATTGAAAAATTCATATCCTGTTAAGGTTAGCATAAGTATGGATTTTAATATTCTCCAAATTGACAATATCTCTTTTGTACCTTTGTCCTTAAATATTCAAGCATGAATCATCGATATTTTATTCATCTGGCGTATCATGGCGCTTCGTTTCATGGGTGGCAAAAACAGCCTAATGCAATGTCTGTTCAGCAATTGCTCGAAGAGGGATTTTCAACAGTGCTTCGTCAGCAAATTGAACTAACAGGTTGTGGAAGAACAGATACAGGTGTTCATGCCCGCGATTTTTATGCTCATTTTGACTCAAATATTGCTTATTCACAAGAATTTCTGGATCAACTGGGTTTCAAAATGAATCGTTTTTTTCCGACTTCGGTAGTTATATTCCGAATATTTGAAGTTCCAATTGATTTACATGCCCGTTTTAGTGCTGTTTCGAGAGCCTATCGCTATTATCTGAACCGGCAAAAAGATCCTTTTACGACAGATCAGGCCTTTTACCTGTTTGGAAATCTGGATGTTGATTTAATGAATCAGGCTTGTGATATACTCAAACAACATCGCGATTTTTCCTGCTTCTCGAAATCAAATACTCAAACGAAAACGAATAATTGTATAATTACGGAAGCTTATTGGAATCAGACTGATTCTCAGTTGGTCTTTTTTGTAAAGGCAGATCGATTCCTTCGCAATATGGTACGGGCAATTGTAGGTACGATGATTGAAATTGGTCAGCACAAGCTTAGCCTGGAAGAGTTTCGGAATGTTTTAGAACGTAAAAACAGAAGCCTCGCGGGAGAGTCTGTTCCCCCGCAAGGCTTGTTTCTTGAAAAGGTGGAGTACTCTGAGTTTTAATTATACTGCCACATTATATTCGCGAAGTGCATCATTCAGGGATGTCTTTAAATCGGTAGATGGTTTTCGTTTCCCGATAATTAAAGCACAGGGAACCTGATAATTTCCGGCAGGAAATGTTTTGGTAAAGCTTCCGGGAATCACGACCGAACGTTCAGGAACAAATCCCTGATATTCTACAGGTTCAGATCCTGTAACGTCAATTATTTTCGTAGAGGCAGTTATTACAACATTTGCACCCAATACTGCTTCGCGTCCAATTCGTGCTCCCTCTACCACAATACATCTTGACCCAATAAAACAGTGATCTTCAATAATTACGGGAGCAGCCTGAACTGGTTCTAATACGCCTCCGATTCCCACGCCTCCACTCAGGTGTACATGCTTGCCAATTTGAGCACATGAACCAACCGTTGCCCATGTGTCAACCATTGTTCCGGAATCAACATAAGCCCCGATGTTTACATACGAAGGCATTAAGATTGTTCCGGGTGCCAAAAAAGCACCATGCCGGGCAACTGCATGAGGAACAACGCGTACTCCTAAGGCTTCGTAATTATGTTTTAGGGGAATTTTATCATGGAATTCTAATATACCGACTTCAAAGGTTTCCATTCTGCGAAGAGGAAAGTAAAGAATTACTGCTTTTTTTACCCATTCGTTTACCTGCCAGCCAGCTTCGGTGGGTTCCGCTACGCGGATTTTCCCTTTGTCGAGTAGTTCAACTACTTCAAAAATAGCCTGCTGAACATTCACTTCTTTTAAAAGCTCTCTGTTTTCCCATGCTTGTTCTATCAATGTACGGATTTCCATGTTTTCTGATTTTTAAGATGCAAAAATAAAGATTCCATTTCGGATTTATTCATCTTTTATTTGGGTTAAGATTGTCACTTGACTGATGCTGGTTTTTAATTCGAAAGTCTGACATAAGCCTCCATAAGTTGCTGCAAGATAGCTTTCCCGGTTTGCGTTAAACTATCGATGCGTTGCTGTTTTTCCTTACTTCGTTTATCAATGATTTTGTTTAGCTTATGATCATATACCAATGCTGATTTTGATGTTACAATTCCAAATCCTTCATCAAAAGTATAGTATGCAAATTTGGAAGCATAAGGATTGAATATGTTTTTGCTCCAGATGAATTCATCATGTTTTAACCCCAATTGGCTTAAAATTGTTGCAGGTAAGTCGGTATGGCAAACTGGTTCTGAGATGGTTTTTCCGGCAAATTCCTGTCGTAAGGCACCTCCGGTCATAAGACATGGAATCCAATGACGCTCAATTTCATGTGCCTGTCGATTATATGGATAGCGATGAGTGTGATCCGAAACAACAATAAAAACTGTGTTTTTATACCATGGCTGTTTTTCTGCTTTCCGGAAAAAATCACCCAGACATGAATCGGTATAATGGATAGTGTTTTTATAAAGTTGTGCAATTTCATTGCCCTGAAATATCTTCCTGACCGGAGCATCAAATGGTTCATGACTGGTGGAAGTAATCCCCATTGAAAAGAAAGGAGCTTTGTTTTTGCCAAGTTCTTTTACGAGGAAGTCAAAGTACTCTTCGTCATAAGCACCCCAAAAGGTTCGGTTTCGGATTTGCATATCTTTATCTCCGTAAATATTGTCGAACCCCATGGTTTGAAGATAACTCTGAGTGTTTGCAAATCGGTTATCACCTCCATAATAGTATGAAGTTGAATATCCGGTTTGTTTTAATCGTTGAGCCAGAGCTGGTAAGAGTTCGAATTTCCCAAATTTACGGATAATAGTTGTGGTAGGTTGAGAAGGAAATCCGCTTATCATAGCTGCCAATCCTTGCTCTGTACGGAATCCGGTTGCATAAAACTGACTGAATAGCAGACTTTTTTTGCTTAATGCAGAGAATTCAGGTGCAGCTTCAATCTGCTTGTTTAAAATGCCAACAACCTCAGCACTCCAGCTTTCGAGCATCAAAATAACAATATTGGGCTTTGGTGTATTGAAAATTGAGATTGTCGTGTCTTTGGATATTTCGAAGAAAGAATTCACTTTTTGTTGTGCATCTTTCTCGATGAAGTACTTATAAGGATTTATTGTGACTTCTTCAGGTTCGAATACAACTGCCAGTGCATTCCATGTGCTGTTTACCGCTGCCTGGTTAAAAACAGGGATTGTATTGAAATAGCTCCAGCTCCGGTCAATTGGGAAAACTTGTGTTCCTCCTCTCAATCCAAGGTAAATGAATGGTAATAAGATTATTGGAAAAGTGATTTTAATCCATGTTTTTTTGATTTGAGGAAAGGTTTTAGGAGCAATCCATTTGAAATAAGCCCATAAAAACACACTGGTCTCGATAATCCATATTAATATTAGCCACCCTATAGGTGATGATTTGGACGAAGCAAAAGCTTCTTTAGGGTAAGCTAAATAGGAGAGGGCTTTGCGATTAATTTTCGTTCCCCACTCGTTATATAGCCCTAGATCGGCAATGTGTACGAAGCTTGAAACAACAACAAAGAGAATCATCCAGCTATGTAATGCTCCGGATGTTATTTTTCCTGATATAAAGAGATTCGCAATGATAATTAGCCAAATAATCAGAAAAAAATAGGAGAATGTGGATATATCCATAGCAAATGCATGGTAATTTGCGTTAAACCAGGTTGCTATATCTGCGTTCATCCATTTGTCACTATTCCAGAGAATAAAAAGAGTTCGTTGGATGAAGAATAGAATCATCCAGAAGATAAATAGCTTGATAATGAGTTTTATATGCTCTTTCATCCAAAATAAATTTAGAAAAGCAAATGTAGTGAAGAATGGCGAATTTAAAGAAATCAGACCTAAACAGAATGATTTGTATTAAATGTATTAGAAATTATTGAAGCAGCAATTTTTCTACCTTTGCATAAAATCATAAACAGATGGTTGCATATACTCAACTAAAAGATTTCCTGACAGATATATTTGAAAGCATTGGATGTTCAAAAGCGGATGCAGTAACTACGGCCAATGTTTTGCTTGCTGCAGAGCTTCGGAATATTAATTCGCATGGTTTAATAAGGGTAAAAGATTATTATAATCTGTGGAAACAGGGTCGGTTAAATCCAACTCCCAATATTGAAATTGTTCATGAGACTCCTTCAACGGCGGTAGTAGATGGTGATAACGGTTTGGGAATGCTTGTTGGGTTGAAAGCCATGCAGATTGCAATGGATAAAGCTGAAAAGGTAGGTACAGGCTGGGTTTCTGTACGTAATTCCAATCATTTTGGAATTGCAGGATATTATACAATGCAAGCTTTAAAGCGTGATATGATTGGAATGGCTATGACAAATGCGAACCCTCTGGTCGCTCCAACATTTTCTACGGATAAACTATTGGGTACAAATCCAATATCAGTTGCAATTCCAGCGGGAAACGAAGCACCCTTTGTTGCTGATTTTGCTACAACTCCTATTGCCCGTGGAAAACTGGAAGTGATGCATAAAAAAGGATTGAAAGCTCCCGATGGTTTTGTTCAGGATAAATACGGAGAATCGAGCAATGATCCCAATATTCTTACTGAAGGAGGTGCAATTCTTCCATTGGGTGGCGATTATGTTCATGGCAGCCACAAAGGATATTGTCTGGGTGCGATAGTTGATATTTTCTCCGCGGTGCTTTCCGGTGCAAATTTTGGTCCGTATGTGCCGCCATCTGTAGCTTATTTACCGGTTTTACCTGATTTACCAGGTATTGGAACTGGTCATTTCTTTGGTGCAATGCGGATTGATGGATTTCAACCTGCTGATGAATTTAAAAAGTATATGGATCTTTGGATTCGAACATTTAAAGAGGCTACTCCGGCAAAAGGTCAAAATCGTGTCTTTGTCCCTGGTGAACCGGAACGCGAATGGGAAGCTATCCGAATGAAAGAAGGGATCCCTGTTTTGGATAGAGTGAAAGAAGAACTTTCGCTCATTGCAAAGGAATTAAATATTGAAATGAGTTTTTAAAAACAAAGGCTGCTCAATCTTGATGGGCAGCCTTTTGTTTTAGCATTCTTCTTCTTTTGGCGATTCTTCATGACGAAGTGGAATCGGATGTTCCTTGATTTTATCGTCAGCACCTTTGAGATATGTAGGAAGGTTTAAACCCGCCATATTAAACAAATCATTTAAAGGAGGTACTGATTTCATTAACCCGCTTACAAAATTGGCAGTTGTTCCATTTCCGGTTCCATTGTCATTTCCGGAATCCCAAACAGTGATCTTATCGATCTTGATATTTTTAACTGCTTCTACCTGTGTTTTAACCAGTTCGGGGAGTTTTTCAATCAAGAGTAATTGGAATGCCTGTCCCGGATCTCCACCAGCAGCTTTCACAACACGGTCATACCCTTCTGCTTGCTTGGTAAGTTTTTCATACAACCCTTTTGCTTCAGCTTCCATTTTCGCAAAAATTGCATCAGCTTCTCCTTTTGCATTTACACGAATACGTTCAGCTTCAGCCTGAGCTTCAATGATGGCTCTTTGTTTTGCTATTTCAGCAGGAATCACAACGTTGGCAATTTGTGTAGAGCGTTCACGTTCAGAACGTGCTAACTCAGCCTTTTGTTCTGCTACATAGGATTCTTCGAGTGCTTTTGCTTGTTGAACCTTTTCTGCCGTTACTGCAATACGTAATGCTTCAGCTTCTTTTTCACGACGTGTAGCATCTGAATTCGCAATTTCGATTTTAGCTTCATTTTCGCCTTTCACTGCAATAGCATTGGCTTCAGAAGTCTTAACACGGGTATCTCTCGTTGCTTCAGCTCTTCCAATTGCTTCGTCCTTGGCTGCAGATGCAATACTTACTTCTTTGTCCTTTTGTGTGATTGCTATTTTTACATCACGTTCTCTTTGGGTTTCGGCAATCTGAACATCGCGTTCCCGATCAGCGATTGCTTTTCCGGTTTCCCCGATTTTTTCCTGTTCGGCAACACTGATTTTGGCTTCGTTGATTGCCTTCGCAGCAGCTTCTTTACCTAAAGCTTCAATGTATCCCGACTCATCTTTGATATCGGTAACATTCACGTTGATAAGCTTTAATCCAATTTTTTTAAGTTCAGTGTCAACATTTTTCGAAATGTTGTCCAAAAACTTATCACGGTCGGAATTAATTTCTTCAATGGTCATTGTGGCAATAACCAAACGCAATTGACCAAACAAAATATCTTTTGAAAGTTCTTGAATTTGTTCGGGAGTTAAACCAAGCAGACGTTCAGCAGCATTGTTCATACTATCGCTTTCGGTCGAAATAGCAATTGTGAAACGACAAGGAACATCCACACGGATATTTTGACGACTCAATGCGTTAGTAAGATTTGCTTCGATAGAAATCGGTTTCAAATCCAGATATGCATAATCCTGAATTACGGGCCAAATAAAAGCTCCACCACCGTGAATACAGTGAGCCGAAGTGCCTCCGGTTTTACCGTAAATAACCAGAATTTTGTCTGAAGGGCAGCGTTTGTAACGCGAAATAAGTGCGGAAATGGTTACTAAACCAACTACTACCGCAATTGCAATAAGAATAATAGGGCTAATCATACTTTTTATTGTGTTTAAATACGTTCAACTTCAAGAAGTGATTCATCAATCACTTTTGTTACTTTTACGGTAGCACCGGTTTCAATTAATTCGCCGGATGTTACGGCTTCAATTTCATGCATGGTTCCATTTACACTAATCTGAATTTTTCCTTTGCCACTTTTCCCGGCAGGAATTCTCAGATATACATTGGCTGTTTTTCCCATTGTATTTTGGGTATTAAAACTGTTGTCTTCAGCGAGCCTGGAAACAGCTTTCATCAGGAAAAAGAAAATCAGAATAAATGCAGTTCCAACTAAAAATGCAACGGTAACTAACATGCCTTTACTACTGATAGTTTCCCAGAATGTAACTCCGGCCCATCCAAATCCAATCATGAAATTAATCAGGTTTCGAAAGGAAAAAAGCTGAAAAGGGGCATCGGTTGCATCAAAATTTCCATCAAAATCAGCACTAACCCCATCCGAAGAGTCCATCCCGACAAAAGTCATAATTGTTTGAATAATAAATACAATACTTGCCGGGATAGCGATGAACCAAAATACTCTGAGTAACAGTTCCATTTGGGCAAAGAAATCAACCATAATTTTAAACGTTTATTTGTTGAAAGATACTTGTGCCGTTTTTTAGAATCTAAAGTGTGTTTTAGGGTTAATATTCAGATAATCAGCATGTGTAGTTGATTATAGAATTAAAAGTCAAAACAACAACTTTAAAAAAACGAACATCACAAATGTATGTTTTTTTTAATTGAATGGAGAATAGTTCTGGAAAATTTATTTTTGAGTATTTGAAAATAAAAAGCCCGAAATTTATTCGGGCTTCAGCATTCAATATCGTATATTTATTGTTTCATCAATGCAATTGTTTCCATCGGATTTTCAGAAGCAAAAACAGAATTTCCGGCTACAAACGCATTCGCTCCGGCTTTTATCAGTTTCTGAATATTATTAGGTCCAACACCTCCGTCAACTTCAATTATGCAATCAGGATTCCTGTTTTCGGTCATTGTTCTGAGTTCTGTTATTTTTCGTAATGCCTGAGGAATAAAGGATTGTCCTCCAAATCCCGGATTTACAGACATGATTAATACCATATCCAAATCTTCGATAATATCGGTAAGCAGATAAACAGGAGTGTGTGGATTAAGAGCTACGCCTGCTTTCATTCCAAGAGATTTGATTCGCTGAATCGAACGATGAAGGTGTGTGCAGGCTTCGTAATGTATTGTAAGATATTCTGCTCCACATGCTTTAAACTCTTCAAAGTAACGATCTGGATCCATAATCATCAAGTGTACATCCAAAGGCTTTTTTGCGTATTTCTGAATATGTTTTATTACAACAGGTCCGAAAGAGATATTTGGAACAAACATTCCGTCCATTACATCAATGTGAAACCAGTCTGCCTGGCTCTTGTTTACCATTTCAATGTCAATATTTAGATTGGCAAAGTTGGCTGAAAGCATGGATGGGGCTATGATGATGTTTTTCATGTGAATATACTGATTATTAATAATCTGAGTGTGAATTCAGTCTTAATTACTTCGGGTATTATACCAAAGTGAATTATAAATAATTCCGAAGTCAATTTCTGTTGCAAAGGTAACAAAAAAGGCTGCGTTTTTAGTAGCAGCCTTTTTCTTCATATTTAATCGTTATGATTATTATTTCTTTTCCGGTTTTGGGAGAAGAACTTTACGTGATAAGCGTAGCTTATTGGTTTTTGGGTCTATTTCAATCAGCTTAACCTGAATTTCGTCACCAAGTTTCAGGAAGTCTTCAACATTTGCAACCCGCGACCAGTCTATTTCAGAGATGTGAAGCAGACCATCTTTTCCAGGCAAAATTTCAACAAATGCGCCAAATGGCTGAATACTTTTAACAACACCTTCGTAAACTTCGCCTACTTCTGGTACTGTTGTAATTCCTTTGATACGGTTATAGGCTTTATCAAGTGATTCTTTATCTGAAGAAACGATATCGATAACTCCTTTATCACCAACTTCCTCTATAACGATGGTTGTGCCGGTTTCGCGCTGGATTTCCTGAATAACTTTACCACCGGTTCCAATTACAGCTCCAATAAATTCGCGAGGAATAATCATCTGAACTACACGTGGTGCATGAGGTTTGTAATCTTCGCGAGGTTCTGTGATGGTTTTTGCAATTTCATCCATGATATGCAAACGACCACGACGAGCCTGATCCAGAGCTTGTGCCAAAACTTCGTATGGAAGACCATCAACTTTTATATCCATCTGACAAGCTGTGATACCGTCGCGGGTACCGCAAACCTTGAAGTCCATATCTCCCAGGTGATCTTCATCACCAAGAATATCAGAAAGTACCGCAAACTTACCGTTTTGAGTGTCGGTTATTAAACCCATTGCGATTCCGGTAACTGGTTTTTTAATCTGAACACCAGCATCCATCAATGCGAGTGTGCCTGCGCAAACAGTTGCCATTGAAGAAGAACCGTTCGATTCAAGAATGTCGGATACAACACGTAATGTATATGGATTATTATCCGGAAGTACTTGTTTGAGCGCACGTAATGCAAGATTTCCGTGACCAACTTCACGCCGACCTGTACCGCGCATAGGTTTCACTTCTCCGGTTGAAAAAGGAGGGAAGTTATAGTGGAGGATAAAATTGTTTTTTCCTTCAATTACAGCACCGTCAATTACCTGTTCGTCAAGCTTGGTTCCAAGTGTAACAGTTGTAAGTGATTGTGTTTCACCACGGGTGAAGATTGCTGAACCATGAGCTGAGGGTAAATAGTCAACTTCACTCCAGATTGGGCGGATTTCGTCAAGCTTACGACCATCCAGACGGATTTTCTCGTCCAGAATCATGTTACGAACAGCTTCTTTTTCAATGTCGTGATAATAACGTTTGATCAAAGGAGCTTTTTCAGCACGTTCTTCTTCGGTGAGCGTTTCTGTAAATTCAGCAACAACTTTATCGAATGCTTCGCCACGTTCATGTTTGTTTTTGATGATAGAACGAGCAACAGCATACGCTTTTTGATATAGTTCAGCCTGCATACGTTCTTTTAATTCAGGGTCATGTTTTTCGTGGCAATATTCACGTTTCTGAGTAGCTCCAACCATTTCGGCGAGTTCTAACTGAGCATGACACTGAATTTTGATTGCTTCATGAGCAAATTTGATTGCTTCAGCCATTACCTCTTCGCTCACTTCTTTCATTTCGCCTTCAACCATATTGATGTTATCAATAGAAGCGGCAACCATAAGGTCTAAGTCAGCAGTTGGTATTTCTGATAAAGAAGGGTTGATTACAAATTGTCCATTGATCCGGCAAACACGCACTTCTGAAATAGGACCATTGAATGGAATATCAGAAACAGCCAGAGCTGATGAAGCAGCTAAAGCAGCTAAAGCATCAGGAGCAGTATCTTTTTCGCCTGAAATTAATGTAATCAGGACTTGTGTTTCAGCATGATAATTATCGGGGAAGAGAGGACGAAGGGCACGGTCAACTAAACGTGATACGAGAATTTCGTATTCACTTGGGCGTGCTTCGCGTTTAAAAAAACCGCCCGGAAAGCGGCCCATGGATGCGTATTTTTCCTGATAATCTACTGATAATGGCATAAAGTCAACATTGTCAGCTGCATCTTTTTTTGAACATACCGTTGCTAAAAGCATTGTGTTTCCCATGCGTACCACGCAAGAGCCATCTGCTTGTTTTGCTAATTTACCTGTTTCTATGGTGATTTTTCTTCCGTCTCCTAAGTCAAAGCTTTTTGAGGTTCCAATCATGTTTGTCTCGATTTAGTTTTTTTCAAAAATACAAAAAAAGGCAATTAGAATTAATTGCCTTTTTATCAATCTTTTTAATATCCTTACTTTCTGAGGTTCAGTTTCTGGATGATTTCGCGGTAACGGTTGATTTCTTTCGCCTTTAAGTAATCAAGAAGTTTTCTTCTTTTACCTACTAAGCGTACCAACGAACGCTGAGTTACCTTGTCTTTTTTGTTGATCTTTAAGTGTTCGGTAAGATGTTTAATCCTGTGAGTAAACAATGCGATTTGAGCTTCTGCCGAACCGGTATCGGTTTCAGATTTACCGTATCCTTTGAAAATGTCTTGTTTAACTTCCGCTGTTAAATACATATCCAGAAATCCTTTACGTTATTTTAATGGGTTGCAAAAGTAAGCATTATTTTTTAAATTGTAATTGCTTGAGCCTATTTTTTTTCAAAAAAATATCTCAACCCGGCAATTATCTATATTTGCTTAGGTTTTGTGCGGCAAAAGTAAACATTTTTCTGTACACTGCGTTCACTTCATGTAATAATTCCTGAAAAATGAATGTATTAATTACCGGTGCCGGGAAAGGAATAGGCTTTGAGCTTTGCAAATTGTTTGCTCAGTTGCCCGATTGTTCTGTTTTTGCTGTTTCCAGAAATATTGAGCATCTGACAGAACTTAATCAATCAAAATTGCTTTTGAATGAGATCAACTGCTTTAAAGTAGATTTGGTAAATGATGCGGATGTAAAATATTTCACTGAAAACTTAAAGCTGAAAATCCAGAATCTGGATATTGTGATTCATAATGCAGGAATGCTGATTCATAAGTCATTTCAGGATTTTACACAGGATGATTTTACCAGAATATTTACGGTAAATGTATGGGGAATAATTTCGCTCACTCAAAAGCTAATTCCATTGCTTAAATCAGGTTCGCATGTAGTTACAATTAGTAGTATGGGTGGTTACCAGGGAAGTGTTAAGTTTAAAGGACTCTCGTTGTATTCCGCTTCAAAAGGAGCCGTAGCTGTGCTTACCGAAAGTCTGGCTGCTGAGTATCAATGTGAAAAAATTGCATTTAATAGTCTGGCATTAGGAGCTGTACAAACTGAAATGCTTTCAACGGCTTTTCCTGAATACAATGCTCCTTTGAAACCTGAAGAGATAGCCCGCTTTATTGTGGATTTCAGCATCAATGCTCATAAATACATGAATGGGAAAATAATTCCTGTTTCGCTCTCAACTCCTTAATTTTGCAACTCTAATCCCACTGAAATGGATTTGTATTCAGAATTCAGAAAATATATCAGGCAAATTATTGCTTTATCAGATTCAGAACTGGCACAATTGCAGGAAGTTCTCGAAATTAAGTATATTCAAAAACGTGAACATCTTGTGGAGATGAACCAGATTTGTGATAAGGTTGCTTTTTTTACGAATGGTTATTTTCGATTTTATCATTTTAATAATGAAGGCATTGAGATTACCAGTGACTTTTATTTTGCTCCCGGTTTTATTACTTCCTATACAAGTTTAATTACCGGGAATGTATCAGAAGTAAACGTTCAGGCAATGGACGAGATGCAGATACTCGTGCTATATAAGCATGATTTAGAGGCTCTTTATCAAAAATCTCATGCGATTGAACATTTGGGAAGAGTTATAGCAGAGCAGGTCGCAATAACTTCTGAAAGACATCTTTTTAGTCTTCTTTTTCAATCTGCAGAAGAACGTTATCGAAATCTTTTGAGCCAAAATCCGGAATTCGTAAAATCAATTCCGTTGCAATACATTGCATCTTATCTGGGAATCTCTCCCGAAACATTGAGTCGCGTACGTCGCAAAATTATAGGCTAATCCATTCTCGAGATTTATTGTTGCTTCGTTTTTCTTGATTTATATCAAGCGTTATGCTCTTGATTCCCGTTTATTTTGCACTCGATTAATTATTAAATGATTATGAAAACAAAATTGAGTGTATTTTTAATGCTAACCGTTATTCTGATGGCTGCATCCTGCGAAAAAGAAGAATTGAACTATTCTCAAGGCGATTTAAAACTGAAAATTGAGACAGGAAAAGAATGGAACCACGACTTTCCTCTCTTTTTAGGACTTTCTAAAAAAAATCCACCTCAATTTGCCGTTTGGGTTGAAGATACCAACGGCCGGTATATAACAACTCTTTATGCAAGTAGTAAAATTGCAACAGAAGGCTGGATAATGAATGGTGGGAATCGCCGTAAAGAAGCACTTCCATATTGGTGCCATCAACGTGGAAAACAATATGCCGATGGTTTATATCTTCCAACTAAAGACAAACCTTTGACGGATGGGATTACTGGCGCAACGCCGAAATCAGATAAAGAGATGCTGGTAAAATTGAATACAATTTTCTACCCTATAATCATTAAGGCCGAGTTTAATCATTCTGTTGATTTTAACGATTTTTACACAAAGGATGCTCCTGAAGGTTCTCAACATTATTCAGGCGGAAAAATGGGAAGTGGCCAGCCGGCACTGGTTTATTCCGGAATGCTTAATTCTGCCACGGATAAGGTTACTCTAAAACTTGTCGGGCATAGTAGCCCTGATGGTTCCAATGGAAATCTTTACCCGGATTTATCGGAAATAACTACTGCTCATGAAATTGTTAAACAAGTTGTTGTAGAAACAGTTATTCAATAATGAAGATGAAAACAACGCTAACATTCACTGCAATTCTGATTTGTATGCAAGTGTATTGTCAAAAGGTAAACTCTGTATCCTTTGAATTAGGATTCAATCAGATAAATCTTGCATACTCTCGCTCAGTAAGCTTCTCGCCAGTTTATGTGGGGATGGAAATCGGAATTGCTAATCAGGATATTAATAATGCATTCGATGATATTGTATGGAATACCAAAATCGGGTATTTTTTTCTGCAAAAGAAAAAAACAACTCTTTCTGCAAATTTGTTTGGAGGAGTGTATGTTGTTGAAAATGATTATTATAAAGCGACTGTTCCAGTAATTGGTTGTGGATTGGATTTCAGTAGATTCCTTGGAGAAAACCAAAAACATTCCATAAACCTGGGTGTTGATTTTCAATATGGAGAACGTGATTATAGGGAGATTTTTGAAAGCGAATATGTGCGGGTTGAAAGCATTGGTTCCTTCAGCGTTATACCTGTTAAGATATCAATAGGATATTCATTCAGATTCTGATATTGTATTTTGATCTGCTGATTCCCTGCTTGTAAATTTATTCCCAGTTGTTTCAAAATTGAAATTTGAATATGCTTATCTTTGGACAAACTTTTATTCTTAAAGAGATGAATCAGAATATTGCTCCTGACAAAGCACTGGTTAGTGTTTGCGGATTATTTTGCCATGCATGTGGTGTGTATTATTCTACCCTTGAAAACAATGAGGAAAACCTGAAAAAAATTGCACTCAGGATGAATTTGCCTTATGAAAAAGTACGATGCACGGGTTGCAGAACGCAAACGAAAATGGAATTTTGCAAAGATTGTTTTATGATTAAATGTGCTGATGAAAAAGGGGTGGATTTTTGCGGACAATGCAATGAATTTCCATGTGAAGGTTTTAAAGATTTCCAGTCAAAAATGCCTCACAGGGTTGAATTGTGGAAATCTCAGGAACGAATTAAGGAAATCGGCTGGGAAGCATGGTTTAACGAAATGATTGAACATTACACTTGTAAAGAGTGTGGTACGATGAATGGGTGGTATGATCTTTCGTGTAGAAAATGTGGTCACACTCCCGGAAATAAGTTTGTGGAACTGAATATTTCTGTGCTAAAACCTTTGGTTTAAAATCTTACTTGCGATATTATTTACTACTTGATCAGGTAATTATACACCAGAGATCCTCCCAGGTAACCCGCAATACCTAACAAAGCAGCTCCGATAAATTCTACACTGAAAATAATTAACCGAATATTTTTAATGTTTAATGGTTTGTAAATAATGCAGATTCGGCATGCCGATACAGCTAAAAGAATAAACATTGAGGTTTTCGCAAAAAGCTCATGCAATTCTTTTAATTCACCAGCTCTGCCTTTCAATTCTTCCGTAAAAAATTCTCCGGTTAAATATCCCAGTAAGGCCCCGATGCTTCCCAGTACAATCAAATATAATCCGACTTTTGGGTAAAATAAATCATCTTTTCGAAAAAAGGAGATGATGTCAAATATTAAACCTGTTAAAATCAGTGCAATTGGGAAATGCACTGTCATGGGATGGAGGTGTGAAATATCAATCATAGGAACCAAAGTTTAAAGAAAACAAATTTAGTATAATCAACGTTGATCAGCAAATTTTATTCATTTACATCGAGATTGATTTTGATGCTTTATCTTTGTACTATGAAACAGAATACAATTTCACATCCGGGAATTATAACTGAGATTGTTAATAATATTGTGAAAATCACAATATTATCTCAGTCAACATGCTCATCATGTCATGCGAAAGGAGTATGTAGTATTTCGGAGATGAAAGAAAAGGTTGTAGAAGTGGAAGTGTCAGATTTATTAAATTACAAAGTTGGTCAACATGTAAATGTACTAATGTCATCGGGTAATGGAGGATTAGCTGTATTTTTGGGTTATGGAATGCCGTTTGTTGTTTTAATAGCAACACTCATTATAATGATAGGTGTTACTCATAATGAAGCATTGTCAGGAGTGACAAGTCTTGTTGCAACAGGCTCCTATTTCTTATTGCTTTCGCTGTTTCGCAAAAATCTTAAAGAGAAGTTCGAATTCTCGATAGAATAGTTGTGTTATTTAAATGTAATGTTTATTTTTATTAAAATGTTTATTTAATACCCCTCTTATGGTGAGTTTGGCTTATTTTGCTGTTAAGCTGTTTTATGAAGAAACCTTTTTTTTGATATTCATGACGAAAACTATATTCTAAAATTGTTCAATGAATATGTAATTCATATTGATTCTAAATAATTTATTAACGATCTCATTTTTAGATAAGTAAATAATTGTGGAGTCTTATTAAATCAAGATGTTTTTGTTTTTATATAGCTCGTAATGAGAGTTATAGATGTGTTAATCATCGCTTATTGTTCACTGTTTTCGAAATTCTGGAAAGTTATTAAATTTGCCTGTTACTTTCTTAAACACTGATTACGAACACTTAAAGGAAAACAGCGTGAACGAAATCGTCCTCTATGCCGTTATTTCATTGGGCCTTATCGGCGTATTTGCAGCAGTAGTGCTGTATATTGTAGCCCAAAAATTTAAAGTTATTGAAGACCCAAAAATCGATGAAGTTGCAGACTTGCTTCCTGGAGCTAACTGTGGCGGATGTGGTTTTGCAGGTTGCAGAAATTTTGCGGAAGCAATTGTAAAAGCAGGCACACTTGAAAACCTGAACTGTCCTGTGGGAGGAGCTTCGATAATGACTCAAATAGGACCTGTTATTGGTGTTGAGGCAATTATCGGAGAACCTAAAATTGCAGTGGTACGCTGCAATGGTTCAAGAGCAAAAGCTGCTCCAAAAACGCAGTATGAAGGAGCTCAAAGTTGTCAGTTTGTACACAATTTGTTTCCAGGTGAAAGCGGATGTCCTCATGGATGTCTTGGTCTGGGTGATTGTGTATTTTCTTGTAAGTTTGATGCAATTTACATTGATGAAACTACCGGACTTCCTGTGGTTTCAAACGAAAAATGTGTTGCATGCGGAGCTTGCGTGAAAACTTGTCCAAGAAGCATTGTTGAACTTCGTTACAAGGGTAAAAAAGACCGTAGAATTTTTGTGAGTTGTGTGAACAAAGAAAAAGGTATTCTTGCTAAGAAAAACTGTGAAGTTGCTTGTATTGGTTGCGGAAAATGTGTGAAAACATGCCCCTACGAAGCTATTACCCTCGAAAACAATCTGGCATACATTAGCTATGAAAAGTGTAAACTATGCCGGAAGTGTGTGGAAGTTTGTCCGACAAGTGCAATTGTGGAACTTAATTTTCCCCCTCGCAAAGAAAAAACAGAAGCTTCAACAGAAGCCATAGAAGCATAAAAATATATCCGTTAACCTTTCTAATCGACTGGAGGATCAATATATTGAAAACGTTTAAATTAGGTGGAGTTCACCCGGAAGAAAACAAGATTTCGGCAAATAAAGCAATCGAAGTATTGCCTCTCCCCAAACAGGCTTGTGTTCCTGTAACACAGCATTTAGGAGCCCCTTCAATTATAGTGGTTGAAAAAGGTGCTACCGTAAAAGTAGGACAATTGCTGGCCAAAAGCGAAGGCTTTATCGGGGCAAATACCCACTCTCCATTTTCAGGCAAAGTGTCAAAAATAGACACAATTATTGATACAAGTGGCTATCATCGTCCTGCTGTATTTATTGATGTAGAAGGCGATGAATGGGATGAATCTATCGACCGTTCTTCCGATATCAAATATGAAATAAACCTGAGTTGTCTCGAAATCGTTGACCGTATCAAGGCAATGGGTATTGTTGGTTTAGGTGGCGCAACTTTTCCTTCTCATGTAAAACTGATGGTTCCTGAAGGGAAAAAGGCAATGGTTTTAATCATTAATGGAGTGGAATGTGAGCCATATCTTACATCAGACCATCGTTTAATGCTTGAACGCGGTGAAGAAATGATGATAGGGGTTTCTATTCTGATGAAAGTTTTGGAAGTAAACAAGGCGATCATTGGAATTGAAAACAATAAACCCGATGCAATTAATCATCTGAAATCTCTCTGTTCAAAATTTAAGGGTATTGAAATTTGTCCGTTAAAGGTAAAATATCCACAGGGTGCAGAAAAACAGTTGATTAAAGCGGCTATTAACCGCGAAGTTCCTTCCGGAAAACTTCCTATTGAAGTTGGTTGCGTGGTAAACAATGCCGGAACAGCATTTGCAGCTTACGAAGCTGTTCAGAAAAACAAACCCTTAATAGAACGTGTGGTTACTGTTGCCGGAAAATCAGTGAAAAACCCTTGTAATCTGATGGTTCGCATTGGTGTTTCTGTCGCAGAACTGATTGATTTTGCAGGAGGATTGCCCGAAGATACCGGCAAAATTATCAGTGGTGGTCCAATGATGGGGAAGGCACTGAATACGCTTGATATTCCCGTAATGAAAGGTACTTCAGGTATTCTGATTATGACTCGGAAAGAATCGAAGCGTGTTGTGGTTCAAAACTGTATTCGTTGTGGAAAGTGTATTACCGTTTGCCCGATGGGACTGGAACCTTATAAATTAGCTCAGCTTGCAGAAATTGAGAATTACGAAATGTCAGAGTCAGAAAGGGTACTTGACTGTATCGAATGTGGTTCTTGTCAGTTTACCTGCCCTGCAGGTCGCCCTTTGCTCGACTATGTTCGATTGGGAAAATATGAAGTTGGTCAAATAATCAGAAACCGTACAAAAAAATAAGAGATGAATCTGCTAACAGTATCCGGATCACCGCACGTACATGATAAAGATTCCGTGCAAAAAATTATGTGGGGCGTAGTAATTGCCTTGCTCCCTGCTTTGTTGGTTTCCACCTGGTATTTTGGGATTTCAGCAATAATTCTTACCCTGATTTCAATTGTTGCATGTATTGCATTTGAATATCTGATTCAGAAATTTGTTTTAAAAGTAAAGCCAAGCGTTACAGATGGTTCTGCCGCTGTAACCGGTATTTTGCTTGCGTTTAATGTTCCGACTTCTTTGCCAATCTGGCAATTGTTGGTAGGTGCATTGGTTGCAATAGGGGTTGCGAAAATGTCATTTGGCGGTTTAGGAAAAAACCCTTTTAATCCCGCTTTAATTGGTCGCGTTTTTCTTTTGATTTCGTTCCCGGTAGATATGACTACCTGGCCAATCCCAAGACCATTCACAACATTGGTGGATGCCGTTACAGGTCCTACGTCATTGGGCGTTATAAAAGAAGGTTTAATGAAAGGCGAAACCATTGACCAGTTGATGGCAAAAAGTGATACGATTCATGCCGCTTTGCAACAAGGACATAAACTAGCTGATTTAAGTGGTTATATTCCGTCTTATACTGATATGTTTGTAGGTGGAATTGGCGGTTCGCTGGGAGAAGTTTCCGCAATTGCCCTGATATTAGGAGGTTTGTTTATGCTTCTCCGTAAAATTATCAGCTGGCATATTCCTGTTGCATATATTGGTACAGTACTAGCATTTACGGGTATTCTTTGGATGATAAACCCTGCAATTTACATCAACCCGGTTTATCATTTGTTTGCAGGAGGTTTAATGCTGGGTGCAATTTTTATGGCTACGGATATGGTCACATCTCCAATGTCAGGAAAAGGAATGATTGTGTATGGTATTGGATGTGGGGTTCTGACTGTCTTAATTCGAGTATGGGGTGCTTATCCCGAAGGCGTTTCGTTTGCAATTCTTATTATGAATGCAGTAGTGCCTTTAATCAATAAAAGTATAAAACCTAAACGATTCGGGGAGGTGATAAAATAATGGCTAAATTAGAATCGACATTAAAGAATATGATTCTGTCGCTTGCTGTCATCTCAATGGTGATGTCAGCAGCTTTAGGAGTTGTGTATAATCTCACCAAAGGGCCTATTGAGAAGGCTGATAAACAAAAGGAGATTGATGCAATCAAAGGTGTTTTGCCTGCTTTTGATAATGACCCAACCAAAGAAATGAAAGAGGTTGACGGAATTACGTTTTACCCTGCAAAAAAAGGAAACCAATTGGTTGGTTATGCGGTAAAGACTTTTACTGAAAAAGGTTTTGCCGGTCACATCGGAATGATGGTAGGCATTTTACCTGATGGTACAATCCATAATACGATTGTTCTGCAACAAAAAGAAACCCCGGGCTTGGGTACAAAGATGATGGAACCAAAATTCCATGATCAGTTTAATGGAAAGAATCCTGCATCCTTTAATATGACAGTGAAAAAAGATGGAGGAGAAGTTGATGCAATTACAGCTGCTACGATTTCATCCAGAGCATATTGTGATGCTTTAGATAGAGCATTTAAAGCGTTTAACAAGGAATTTGCAACCTCTAAAGTTGAATCGGCTGCAGATAAATGTGATACAATTACCTGTAAAATTACAGATTTTGCATTGTTTGCCAAGGTATTACCGAAATTTGATAACAAACCTGAAACCACAGTTAAACAAATGGATAACTGTGAAATATTTACTGCAACAATGGTAGGCAAAACTGTTGGATATGCAATAAAGTCTGGTGCTACCGGATATAATACGGAAAATAAAATCTGGATATTGACAGGGTTTGATATTGACGGTACAATTGTTGACGTGATTGTTTTAAGCCAGAAGGAATCAGTTGGTTATGGAGATCAGATTTTAGATAAAAAATTTCTGAGCCAATTCAAAGGTAAAAAGCCGGAAACCTTTAAACTGGATCTGAAGTCAAACAAAGGAAGCATTGATGGAATTAGTGGAGCAACCATTTCTTCCAAAGGCTTTGCCGATGCTCTTTTAAAAGCGTATGAGATTTTTAAACAAGTAAAACAGTAAGTGCTATGAGTAACTTGAAGTATTTAACCAATGGTTTTATCAAAGAAAACCCAACCTTGGTACTGGTTCTGGGAACTTGTCCAACGCTTGCAGTAACTACTGCGGCTGTTAATGGATTGGGAATGGGAGCAGCTACAACTTTCGTACTTGTATTTTCTAACTTATTTATTGCAGCGTTGAAAAATGTAATTCCTGACAAGGTTCGTATTGCTGCATTTGTAGTAATTATTGCATCCTTTGTTACGATTGTTGATTTAACCATGAAAGCATTTACCCCAGGTTTATATGCTGCATTAGGTGTGTTTATTCCGTTGATCGTTGTTAACTGTATCATTTTAGGTCGTGCCGAAGCATTTGCTCAGAAAAATAAAGTTTTTCCGGCAATTTTAGATGGCATTGGAATGGGTATCGGATTTACCTTAGCCTTAACAATAATGGGAAGTTTTCGCGAATTATTGGGTAATGGGACAATCTTTAACTACAGAATTATTTCTGAAACCTCAAAAATTCTGGTGTTTATATTGCCTCCGGGCGCCTTCTTTACGTATGGTTATATGATTGCCCTGAGAAACAAATTTTTGTCAAAATAAAAATAGGAGAGAACAGTTATGGAATTTATTAATGTTATCATTTTAGCACTGTTTGTCAACAATGTTATTTTGGCACAGTTTCTTGGAATCTGCCCGTTTTTAGGTGTGTCGAATAAAGTATCTACGGCAGTGGGTATGGGTGCTGCAGTTACCTTTGTTATGGCACTGGCAAACCTTGTAACTTATCTTATTTATTTTTATATCCTGATTCCGTTGCATATAGAGTTTATGCAAACTATTTCCTTTATTTTAATCATTGCATTCCTTGTTCAGGTAGTTGAGATTATTTTAAAGAAAGCTGCTCCGTCATTATATCAGGCTTTGGGAATTTATCTTCCTTTGATTACGACCAATTGTGCTGTATTAGGTATTGCAATTTTGGCTATTATGAAGAATTACAATATTGTAATGAGTGTTGTATATGCTTCAGCTACTGCTGTAGGCTTTACACTGGCAATTGTTCTGATGGCTGGTATTCGTGAACAACTTGAATTAACAGGCATTCCTAAGGGAATGAAAGGGTTCCCGATCTCATTGATAACTGCAGGTCTATTATCACTTGCATTTATGGGATTTGCCGGATTAGTGAAGTAAGTAGATTCGTCTGAAAAGTCGTGGTTTTAATACATTTAGACTCCGTTCTGTCTGATAACTTATTGAATTATAGTTGTCAGATAGAACGGAGTCGGTTTTTTGCCAGATAAGAGATTTTTTTAGGCAGTCCCTTTTTGTCGTATTCTACAATTGTTGAATAATGATTTTTTTGTTGTAGAAATGCCCGTTTGAAATAATAGATAGAATATAAATTCCGGAACGCAAATCTTTGGAATCAAGTGAATATACTTCAGTGTTAAACATTCCTTTTGTAATTTCTTTTCCTCTGACATCAAATAAAAAATAGCTGTTTTTTGATAAATTCACTCCTTTGCAGATTATCCTTATGCTATGATTTGTATTGTCTATGAATATTTCAGGTTCAAAAGCTTTTATTTCGGGATTGTGTATGGATACGGAGTGCTCTAAAATGGCTTTTGCCCATGTGGAAGGTTTGAATTTGTCAGCGGTTTTGGGCCACATTCTCCAGCTTCCCTGTGTGGTATTTCCCATGAAACAGATGCCGATTGTATCAGCATTTGCTTCGTTAATTCCAAGTTTGGCAAAAGGGATTTTCATTTCAATTGTATCAGGATTTAACGACATGGAAAAGTTTGGAATTCCAGTCCAGTCGGGTTGTGTTACAACACAATTTGTATAAATATCAGGTGCCCCAATTGAACTACAATCCGTAAAGGAAACATGAAACCATTGGTCATCGCATTGCCAAAGCTCACCTTTATTAAATGCTCCGTCAATTGATACTTCCGGAAACATTGCGTAATAATTGCTGTAACTAGCAATTGGTCCGCTGAAAAGGAAATAGAGCGCACTGGCATCTTTTTTATAGCGAACCAAGAGCGATCTGCCATCAAGGAAATCAATAGAAGCAGTGTCTGCATCAGCCCATTCCTGAGTAGAATAAATTCCATCAATAACCGGAGCAGGTCTGGAATGGATTGTAATGGTTGTTTGTGAAAAACCCGGCAGTACCCAGATTAGAAATACACTGAGAAAAAATAATTTTAAACTTGTTTTCATATGCGTTTGTATTATAATGGTTTGTATAAATTTAAGACAGAAACACTCCCGTTGTCAATATTTTTTGACAAACCCTGCTTATGGATGGTTATATGCAATGTTTTAAACGGTGAAATAATGCATGAAGACTAATTCTGTGTGAATGAAAGATTGTACTTTTGGTTTATGAGTATGCTGACACAATGTTTTTGGCACGCTTTATGCAGTGTTTTCTTTCTTTAAAACAGATTAAATAATGAAACGTATATTTTTTCTTTTCGTGTTTTTAGTGCCTGTAACTTTATTTGCTCAGCGCGCCGGTGAGTATAAGAAATATCATGACGAAGGCAGAAAGTGTGTTTTGCAAGGTGAATATCAGAAAGGTATCGCATATTTTGATACCGCAGTTTCTGTTATGCCTTATTATGCTTTAATTTATCAGGACAGGGCTTATGCTCATATGCAATTGCATAATTATCAAAGTGCATTAAATGATTTTGATCAGGCTCTGAAAATGAAACCTTTTTTACATGATTTATATCTCCAGAAAGGAATTGCGATGTTTCATTTAGGACGTTATTCCGAAGCAAGAATTCAGTTACAAAATTTTTGGGCCGAAAATCCTGATAATGTTATGGTAAATGATTATCTGCGCTTTACCGAACAAGCATTGATGCTACAGGAAAAAAAACGTGAAGATGAACTGAATAAATATCAGTCTGAACAAGAACGGTACAGATGGGAACGTGCCCGCGAGCGTGAACAGATAATCTGGAACACGGTGCTTCCACTCACTTTTTGGACGGTGGTCTTCCTCAGTTGGTAAGATTTTACGTACCTTTGTATTAAATCTTACAGTCATGGCCGAAGAAACTATCCTAAAGCTCGATAATCTATCAGTATATCAACGCAATGTGTTAATTATTTCAGAAATTAATCTGGAAATAAGCAGAGGCGAATTTGTTTATCTGATCGGGAAAACCGGAGCAGGAAAGAGCTCTCTTTTGGCCACTTTATATGCAGAACTTCCGGTTGTTGAAGGTGAAGCAGAAATTGTTGGATACAATCTGAAAACAATTAAAACAAAGGAAATTCCTTATCTGCGTCGTAAGATTGGAATTATTTTTCAGGATTTTCAGTTGTTGATTGATAGAAGTGTGAAGGAAAACCTGCTCTTTGTTCTTAAAGCTACCGGGTGGAAAAACAAGGTGGAGATGGAAGAACAAATTCAGAAAGTACTTGATTTGGTTGGATTGGGAACCAAAGGGTTTAAAATGCCTCACCAATTATCGGGTGGAGAACAGCAACGTGTGGTAATAGCCCGTGCTTTACTCAATAACCCTGAAATTATTCTGGCTGATGAACCTACCGGAAACCTTGACCCTGAGACATCCGAAGAGATTTTAAATCTTTTGAAAGAAATTAGTAAAAACGGAACATCTGTACTGATGTCAACGCATGATATGATGACAATATCAAAATTCCCATCCCGCACTATTCGCTGCGAAGCCGGGAAAGTAATCGAAGATTAATTCTATTTATGTAATAGCCTTCTAAATTTATCTTACGGATTTACTCCTGTTTCGTTTTGCTTCGGCAAGCAGAAGTTCTGCTATATTTAAATCATGATCAGTATCACCGCTTAAATAAACCAGACCATAGCAAAATCGAAGTCTGTAATTGTTGTTATGCTCAATATGTTGAAAATGATAGTTATGAAAGTGCTTCTGAAGTGCCTGAATTAATTCTTCTTCATTTGTGGAAGGCAATGTGATAATCGCGAATTCATCCCCTAAGCGATAGCGACAAACGATAGCTTTCTGTTGTAAAAGTGTTTTGATTTGTCCGGCAAATTCAATCAGTACTTCGTCTCCTTTATGGATTGCAGTTTTGTTGAATTCTCCGAAATTATCAATGTCTAGCAATATGACACTTTTATAGTGGTTTTTGTTTTTTAGAAGTTGTTGTAGTTTCCGGTAGTTGGGTAAGCCTGTGAGGGTATCGGTTTCGGAAAGCTTTTTAAGTTGCGCATTTTTGAAAATAAGCAATACGGTAGTAATACAGAATAGTAACAGAAAAAATGCGCAAAGAGTCATGACGATTTTTAATTTGAGTTTTCGTAACTATTCTGGAATGAATTAATTGTGTTGAAGAATAGTAGCTGAACGATTCGCACAGTTTATTCCAGACTGAGCGAATCATCAGCTATTTTTTCACCATTGAGTATTCTACACAATTAGATTAATCGTTTTTTTCGCGTTTGCGAAGGGGGAAATCTTTTCGTTGCAGATAATCATAACGAAGGTTTCTGCCTGGTTGATAACAGATTGCAATAATTGAATCCTGCGCTTCTTTGATCGTACTGTACTCAGCAAAATCAAGAGTGCGAATGATTGCTTCGAATACACGGATTGCGCCGGAATGGTCAACCAGCATCACGCGTTTGCCAAGGTTCCGGTTCAGTAAATCAATAAAGCTGTAAGCAATTCTCCAGTCAGCTTCTATCAGAGTTTCTCCTTCGGGATAGTGATAGAAACGGTTTTTAAACATCTTGCTGATCTTGTTTTTAATCTCTGTAGTATTGTCGGAACCATGACTGTAAATCTTTACGGCTTCTTCAATAATTTCGTTTTTATGAAGAAATGTTAATGCACCGTATTTTTGTGAATTCAAGCCGAATAATGCGTTGAATGATATGTTTGTATATCCTGCTTCGAGCAGAAAATTGCGGGCTGTTTGCTCGGTGTTTTCTGATTCACTTCCGAATACCGGAATAGGAGTATCTTTTGACCATGACCAGAGAGGGTATCCGCTTTTGTCAAGAATATCTACTGCAACTTTAAAATCTTTTCCCAGTTCACGGGCGGTTTTGGTTCCTTCGTCCTTCAGAAAATTACTTTTTGAACCAGATATTCTGCGGTTGTTTTCCCAGATATCCCAGAAACCGGAACCTACAAATTCAGGGTTTTCGCCACCGGATTCATGAATAGATTTGCCATGTCGGATAAGAATAACATGGGTTTGATTTAAGGGAACATAACCCTGAGCAAAGAGTGGAACGGCTTTTTCGTTCGGTAGCCATATAATGGCTTCACGCATATTGAGTCCACTTCCGTCTTCGAGCATTCTGCCAGTAGTACGACGGGAACCATCATCGTTAGTAGCCATATCATTGGCCAAAACCAATTTGGTTCTGTAGCGTGAGCGGTGAGAACCAATGATCGGAATGTTTTGAGGACACAACATATCATTAAATCGGCTTAAGCTGAATGTTTGCAGAAGTAACCGACGGAAACTATCATTCTTGATTAAACCATTCCATGCAAGATAGAAGAGATTAGGGTCACCATTGGGTATTTTGTATCGGATGAATTCATATTTGTGTTTAATGTAGTTCTGAGGAGTCATATCATACTCAAGGGTTTTGATGAAAAAGTAGATATCTTTACTAATTACCTTGAGCTTATTGATTAGTTCGACAGTTACATCATTTTCACTCATTTTAAAGCTATCACCATACACAAGTTGAAGAAATTTGATATCATCCTTCACACTTTGCTCGGTGTGGCAGTTGTGAAATTCTGCATGTTCGCGTTTTGAATTACTTTCCAAAGAAGTAGCCTGGAATCCTTGCCCACTTGCTTCCTCGTTTTTTGGCTTCATTCTTTTGTTCTCCATGTATAATTATTATATTGAAATAATGGTTTTTATTAAACAGTTAGTATCTGAATAAGGTTTAATACAACGTGATTGAACGAGGTTTATTTTAAAATTAAAGTGATAATCAGATAGCTCCTTAATCGGTTTAGTTGTTTTTTGAAAAGAAAAGCGGCAAAATGTATTTCTACATTTTGCCGCTTCCTGTTGTTGAATGTAGAATATCTTTATTTGGTGCGGCCCGGATATACTTTTAGTGCTTCTTCCAGGCATTTCATGGCTGCCTTAAGGTCTTCTGTCTTTAATACATAGCTGATACGAACTTCATCTTTACCCTTACCCGGAGTAGAGTAGAATCCGGTTGCAGGTGCAAGCATCACAGTTTCGTTATTGTATTCAAAGGTATCGAGCAGCCATTTACAGAAGATGTCAGAATCATCAATCGGCAAACGTGCAACTGCGTAGAATGCTCCTTTGGGGTTAGGACAGAAGCAGTTTGGCATATTGTTGATTGCGTCAACTACAATGTTTCTGCGTTTGAGGTATTCTGAAATTACATTGTCAAAATATTCCTGAGGAGTATCACATGCAGCTTCTGAAATAATCTGTCCGAATGTTGGAGGGCTTAAACGAGCTTGCGCAAATTTCATGGCTGTATCCATAACTTCTTTATTCTTGGTAATGAATGCTCCAATACGAACACCACAGGCTGAATAACGTTTTGAAACGGAATCGAGAAGAATTACATTTTCTTCAATGCCTTTAAGGTGCATGGCTGAAAAATGAGTATTTCCATCATAGCAGAATTCGCGGTAAACTTCATCAGACAGAAGGTAAAGATCATATTTTTTTACAATATCCTTAAGCGTTTCGAGCTCTTCTTTTGAATAAAGATATCCGGTAGGATTATTCGGGTTGCAGATCATGATCGCTTTAGTGCGTGGAGTGATCAGCTTTTCAAATTCTGAAATAGGAGGAAGCGCAAAACCTGTATCAATAGAAGAAATAACCGGTTTAACAGTTACACCTGCTGAAGTTGCAAATCCATTGTAATTTGCATAGAAAGGTTCCGGAATGATAACTTCGTCGCCCGGATCCATACAAACATTGAAAGCAAACAAAATGCCTTCTGAACCGCCATTGGTTACAATAATGTCGTTTTCAGTGATATGAATATTGTTTTTCTTGTAATATTCAACCAGTTTTTTGCGATAAGAAAGAATACCAGCAGAGTGACTGTATTCAACAACTTTGATATCGGTTTTTCTCATTATTTCGAGAGCACCTTGTGGCGTTTCAATATCTGGTTGTCCGATGTTTAAATGATATACTTTTCTTCCTTTGCGTTTTGCTTCTTCGGCAAAAGGCACAAGCTTACGAATGGGTGAGGCAGGCATCTGCTTGCCTTTCAATGAAATACTTGGCATATTGGTTCTGATTTTAGAATGTACAAAGCAACAAAAAATCCCGATAGGTTTTACCGGGATTTTTGTTTATCAGTTACTTTTTTTACTATCGATTGTTTGTAGGAACAGCATTTGGGTTCACATTATTTTGTGGAACGTTTTCAGCAGGTTTCTGATTCACTTTTCCCTCGATACGTAATACAACACGGTCTGTTTTCCCATTGGAAACCACAGTGATGGTTTTACTGATTATGCCTAAACGGTTGGTGTCATAATGTACTTTGATTGTTCCTTTTTTGCCAGGCATGATTGGTTCGCGAGTCCAGTTAGGAGTAGTACAACCGCACGATGCAGCAACGTTAGAAAGAATCAATGGTTCTTTACCAGTGTTGGTGAAACTGAATTCACAGTCGCCATTAGCTCCCTGCATGATTTCGCCATAGTTGTGAACGGTTTTGTCAAATTTGATTTCAGGACCGTTTGGATTACTTGGAACGGTTTGAGCATTCAGACCAATCATCGCAACCAGCAGAATAAGTGTAAAAACTACTTTTTTCATGTTTTATTTGTTTTAGGTTCTTTTTCTAAGAAATGAATAACGTTACAAATTTAGAAAATTATATTTTCATGTCATTTATTTCGGTGAATTATTTCTTTACAAATTGCGTACCAGAAATTATTTCGGTGAATAATAACAAATATAGGACAAGTGAGAGGACGAAAAGGTTTGATTGAGTCGGAAATATTTGGTTGAAACCTCGTGAATACTGGATGTGTGATTTTTTTTTAAGTTCTAAAATCTTGAAGAAGAAAGCGGAAAGGAAAGAGAATAAAAAAAATACGACAAAAAAGCGGGGAAACATTTGGAGATGTCAAAAATTGATGTACTTTTGCATCATCAAAACGACACGGTTCGGTAGTTCAGTTTGGTTAGAATACATGCCTGTCACGCATGGGGTCGCGGGTTCGAGTCCCGTCCGGACCGCCAAACAAAAGGGAAGCAAAAGTTTCCCTTTCTTGTTTTCCGGATATTGGTCAATCGCAATATAATGGAAGTTTTTAATGTGCTTTTACACCTGCTTTTATGATGAAGTAAGTAGAATTTGTTTCTTTCTTACAGACAAATTTATATGATACTATTTTGTTCGTATTACGTAATACTTCTCTCAGAATTTTGCATGGCTGCAAATTTCTTTTTTTGTTGTAGGTTTGCCATGTAAAACAGAAACGATGATTGTAAGTATTTTCAAAAGAGATTTTATTGCACAATACATATTGTTTGGTATTGCAGCTATTGTAATGTGGATCAGTCCGTTTGTGCATCCAGCTCCGATGATTGTGATGGATTCTCCGGCACCACTTTATAACATCTTTTATGTTCTCTTTTCGGAGATTCCTTTTCTATATGTACTGATCGGTTTTTTGTTGTTACTGGCTCAATCGTTCTGGTTTAAAGAAATCTTATCGAAGAATGATCTTTTCAGCAGAACGTCGTCTTTTGTTGGATTGATTTATTTTATGTTGATGAGTTCATCGTCCAATCATCAGACATTAACGCCTCTGATTTTTTCAAACTTTCTTATTATTATTGCATTAGGGCGTATATTCGCATTTTATCAACAAAGCGATGCATTGCTTGATGTGTTCAATTGTAGCTTTTTGCTCTCATTGGCGGGAATGTTTTTTCTTCCTTCCATTTTGCTTTTTCCATTAATCTGGCTTTCTTTTATAGTTTATCGTCAGTTTTTGTGGAGAGATTGGCTGATTTCCATCATTGGATTGATTACGCCGTGGCTATTTTTGATTAGTTTTTCATACCTGAATAACTCACTAACAGATATATCGCAACAATACATTCTTTATTTTCGATCGCTAAAACTCTATTTTCCGCCCATGTTGTGGAGCGAAACTTTGTTTTACAGTATTATGGGATTTTTTGTTCTGCCAGGATTTTTTCTTATTTTGCGTAAGTTGAATGAATCGCCTATTGCATACCGTAAACGTGTGAATATTATTATCCTTTTTCTGCTTATTTCCGTAACTTTATCCTTACTGGGCATCAAACATTTCGAAAACACAGAATTTCTCTTTTTACCCCTTTCATATATTGTAGCGATTATGATTTTTGAACAAAAGAGGAGCTGGATGAGTGAAATATTGTTTCTGATATTCATTGCAGCAATTATTGTAAAATATTATTTTTGAACAACTTAATTAACAATAATGGAAAAATTATCATTCTTTTACTCCTTCATGCCAGGTGATTTTATTTTGTAAGGTGATAAACTTAGCAGCCTGAAGTGTAGTAAAATTACCTGCCTATTTATTCATACCGGATTATATACGGCTGTTTTTTTGGCTGTAACTTCTTTTATTCTTGGTCTTTCTGTAAAAAATGCTATCTTATTTTCATTGTTTAACGGAGTGATTCATTTAATTGTTGACTACTTTACAGGAAAAGCGAAATATTGGGAAAAAAATTAGCAGGCATTTATAATAATAGTGGGTTGATCATATATTACATCTCTTTACATTCATTCTGAGTTATCTTTGGCTTGTGCATGGCATGATTCTTGCATCACTGTAAACTCCTGTTTTTTTAATGACTCTATTTGTCAATCTATCAAATCAATAGAGATCAATTTCTGAATTGATGCATAAAATGATTTTGAACACCCTCTGGAAATGAGTACCTTTGTAGTCGTATTTAATGTTTGATGATGAGAATCGGTTGATTGATATGAAACGGTGCTTTGTATCATGAGGTTGCGTTTTCCTTAAACTCTTGAGATATGGTCGTTTTTCTTCTTGTTTTTTTGTTTATAGCCACGCTTGGACTCTTTTTATTACCCAAATTGTGGAAGTACCCTTTAACATTGCTGAGTGGTTTTGTAATTGCTGGAGTATCACTAACGCTTGCAATTCCAACCTTATTTCAGGGTGTCAGCTACACCGAATCATTTCAGTTTCCTTTCTGGCAAAATGGTATAAGTATCAGAATCGATAGGCTTACAGCTTTCTTTATGCTTGTAATCAACTTCACCTGCATCACCGGTTTTATTTATGCCAGAAGCTATCTCAAAGCTTACATGAATGCCAAAAGTGAACATTCATTTGGTTTACATTATACTGCATTGATCTGGTTACAGGCTTCGATGCTGAGTGTAACTGTGATTGATAGTGGTTTTGCTTTTTTGGTTGCATGGGAATTGATGTCGGTGAGTTCGTTTCTTCTCGTGATTTTTGATGCAAAAGACCGTGATACCATGAAGGCTGGTATTAATTATTTGATTCAGATGCATGTAGGCTTTTTGTTTTTGTTGATTGCTTTTTTAATTATTGAGAACGAAACCGGAGTTGCCAGTTTCAATAATTTAACAGTCTATTTTTCTACTCATCCCAATATTCCTCTTTTTGCTTTGTTTTTTATTGGTTTTGGTATTAAAGCAGGCTTTGTTCCGCTTCACACGTGGCTTCCCATGGCTCATCCGGCTGCTCCATCTCATGTATCAGGGATAATGTCGGGAGTGATGATAAAAATGGGCATTTATGGAATCGTTCGGGTGATGTTCTCACTTCAGGATAATTTATTGGAAATTGGAGCTTTTGTACTTATTATATCTATAATCTCAGGACTTCTCGGAGTGATGTTCGCGATTGTCCAGCATGATTTGAAACGATTACTAGCATATCATAGTATCGAGAATATTGGAATAATTGGGATAGGGCTTGGGCTGGGACTTATTGGAAAAGCGCTGAATATGCCTCTTATCGAAGTGCTGGGATTTAGTGGTGGTTTGTTGCATGTGCTCAATCACTCGTTATTCAAATCACTGCTGTTTTATAATGCGGGCTCCGTTTATATTGCCACACATACGCGTAATATTGAGCATCTTGGCGGGTTAATTAAAAAAATGCCCTATACTGCAATTCTCTTTCTGATCGGATCGTTGGCAATATGTGGCCTGCCTCCGTTTAATGGCTTTATTTCTGAATATCTGATTTACTCAGGATTATTCAAATCGCTATATCATATTGGCTTTTATGAATCGACGCTGATGCTGGCTGCTATTATCGGACTGGCTTTGATTGGTGGTTTAGCTGTATTTTGTTTTACGAAAGCTTTTGGAATCGTTTTCTTAGGAAATAGCAGAAGTGATGCCACTTTACATGCAAAAGAAATTGATAAACCGGGGATTTTTAACCTTTCTTTTATTGTATTTGTAATGCTGTTGATTGGGCTTTTGCCAGTCGCTTTTGTAGAACCAATCTTTGCAATTGTAAATCAGGCTACCGGAATAACCCTTTCGTCAGGCATTCAACCGGTAAGTTTTAATAATATGGTGAATATTAGTATTATCGGTGGAATTTTTGTGCTTTTGGTTGCCGTTCTGCTTGTTTGGCGTTATTATCATCTGAAACGTTTAAATGCAGTAAGTTACGGTCCTACTTGGGGCTGCGGATACACAGCAGGCACAGCAAAACATCAGTATACAGCTACTTCTTTTGCTGACAACTTTTCAACACTGGCACAGCCGATTTTACAATCAAAAAAAGAAATGCAGCCGATTGAGACGTCTGATATTTTTCCTACAAATCGTCACTTTCTGATACACCAAAGCGATATGATTAAGAAAATAGGAATTGATTGGCCAATCGAGAAACTGCTTACATTGTTGAAAAAAATAGCGGTAATGCAAACAGGTCAGATTCAGCATTATATCCTTTATGCGTTTGTGTTTATGCTGCTAATTTTAGTGCTTACCTTTTTTAATTTTATATAGTTATGTTAAGCTTGATTTTAATAATACTGACTGCGCTGATATATCCAGGCATTATTATCCGGGCTAAAAGTATTTTTAGCGGTCGTAAAGGCCCCGGAATCTTTCAGCCGGTTAAAGATATATTTGTACTATTTCACAAAGGAAGCGTCTTTAGCACTACCACGAGCCTGATCTTCCAGATTGCCCCTGCCATAACACTTGCTACAATAATTATAGCTACACTGATGCTGCCTTTTGGCACACAACCAGCAATTATCTCTTTTGAGAACGATTTTGTGATGTTTGCCTACATACTTGCATTAGGTAAATTTTTTACCATTATCTCCGCACTCGACACTGGAAGTGGTTTTGAAGGAATGGGAGCAAACCGCGAAGCATTGTACTCGATGTTGGTTGAACCTGCCTTTTTCTTATTGTTGGCTACTTTTGCTTCAATTACCGGATATACTTCATTCTCAGATATTTTTGCACATTTTGAGATTTCAAACAATCATTATTTAATTATCATTGCGCTTATCAGTTTTTATATGCTGTTGCAGATAGCTATGATTGAGAATAGCCGACTTCCGGTTGATGATCCCAAAACTCACCTTGAACTTACCATGGTTCATGAGGTAATGATTCTGGATAATAGCGGATTTGATAAAGCGTTGATTCACATTGGTACAATGTTGAAATTTTCAATCTACGGTTCTTTAATTTTTAATTCCGCAATCCCTTCAAATCTAAGCTTACCAATTCGTATTATTATCTATGTATTGTTACAGGCTTTCATTGCCTTTATTATGGGGATATGGGAATCTTTTCGTGCGCGAAATAAAATGCCGCGAAATACTATCTATATTTTTACGCTTACTGCGATTGGAATGTTAGCGTTTTTATTGGTTTTAGTTATGAATAATAAATTTTAACCAGGTATGTTAAACTTTTTACTTATAGCATTTGCAATTACTCTTGTATATATCAGTTCTGCTGAGCGATTCAGAACATATGCCAAATTAATTGCAATTCAGGGTGTGCTGATTTTTACGATAGCTATGGTTCTGCTTACTGAAGTGAATTTGGGTAACCTCATTTTTATCGCTGTTGAAACTCTCGTGTTCAAAGCAATTTTGGTTCCTTACTTCTTGTTTAAAGTTATCAGTAAAACAAAAGTATATAGGGTTCATAATAAAGCACTTCCTTCATTTTATGGTTTAGTATTGTCTCTTTGTGCACTGATTCTGAGCGTTTATATGGCAAATGTGCTTCACAATGAATTTGGAAGCATTACCTTCATGACGGTTTGTCTGTTTACGCTGTTGGTGGGTATTATCCTGATTGTTACGCATAAACTGATTTTTTCTCATACAATAGGATTTCTGGTGATTGAAAATGGTGTTTTTCTCCTTTCGGTTTTGATTGGAACTGAAATGCCTCTGTTAATCAACATCGGAATTCTTCTCGATGTTTTCGTGAGTGTTCTGATTCTTACAATATTTGCGAACAGGATCGGAAGTAAATTCCGCGATATGGGAACTGAGAATTTAACGACATTGAAGCATTAGAATTTATTAAGTTGAAAGTGAAAAAACAAATAATATGATATTGTACTATTTTATTATCGCTGTAGTTTTGAGTTTGAGTGCCTTATTTATTAAAAATAAGTACTATACAACAATTGCTACTTCACTATTTTTGTTGATTCAGAGTCTCTTCACAATTTATGTAGTGAAAAATATTGGTCTTATTGATTTGGTATATTTTAGTTTTGATGCACTGGGAGCTGTTTTTCTGACATTACTCACCATTATTAGTATTGCATCGTTTTATCATGGCCTTAAATATTTCAGGAATAGAATTACGCATCGCTATTTCTATTATCATGCTGCATTTATAGGACTTATCACTTCCATTACTGGTGCTTATCTTTCTAATGATGCCACTTTGGTGTGGATATTGGTAGAAGCAACAACGTTAACAGTTTCGGTATTGATTTATCATGAAAAAACAACGCATGCACTCGAAGCTACCTGGAAATACATCTTTTTGTGTTCTATCGGAATTGCTTTTGCTTATGTTGGTATCTTGTTTATTAGCTTAAGCGGTAAAGGATTGAGCGATTTATCGTTTGCTTCAATAGCTTTGGTTGTTACTAAAGTAAATCCTTTATATCTGAAAATTGCTTTTGTATTTGTACTCATCGGTTACAGCACAAAAATGGAGTTATTCCCAATGCATACAGTGGGAATTGATGCTAATTCCGTGTCACCAACTCCTATTGCAGCATTGATTTCAACCGGATTGGTGAACCTTGGTTTTTTGTCAATTTTCAGATTTTACATTGCATTGAGTTCGTCATCCATATTTGAATGGATGAACCATATTTTTATTCTTACTGGCGTTCTTTCATTGCTGGTGGCTGCCGGATATATGCTGAAAGCCAAACATAACAAACGAATGCTGGCTTACTCAACGCTCGAAAATATGGGATTGGTTGCCATTGCTATTGGCTTAGGTGGTCAGGGTTATTATGCGGCTATCCTGCTGGTGATTTTACACACACTCACAAAGTCGAGTCTGTTCTTTCAGATGGGACAAGTGGCACGAACTCTTCACACATTTAAACTTGATGAATGTGGGGAGTATATGAAACGAAATCCTTTTGGCAGTGGTGTGCTGCTGTTAGGTATGTTTGTGATTCTTGCAATTCCTCCTTCGGGAATCTTTGTGGCAGAATACATGATTGTAAAGAGTATGATTATGACCCACAACTGGCTGTTACTTATCATTGTTCCATTGCTACTCTGTTTCGTAATCTATGCAATGTCCACACGGTTTATGCATATTCTCTTTTCAAAACCCAGAATAGAAGAAAGCAGTCCTCTGGTAATAAAAGTAAGTCCGTGGGAATCGCTGACTCAATATGTTTTTTTACTTGCTGTAATCAGTGTTTGCTTTTACCGCCCCCCATTTCTGACTGATATTATTTCACAATGTATTGCGATGTTACCTAAATAATGTATTTCATGATTCCAACTGATAATTTTGTTGTTCTTCAGAATAACTCAACTTCGGTAGATTTATCTGCAATTCCTGTGTTGGAATATGTTGAGTTTTGTGATGTAGCTCAATTGCTGATGGCTGATTCCAAGAATCATATTGCCAATTATTATGCTTTTCGGCAAACAGATCAATATCTGTTTATTTGTGCAATCCTTCGTGATGAAATGCATGACATTGCAGTATTTGCGCATTCTGAACCACTCGGTTTAAAAGAACTTCCTTCACTGACTCCGACTATTCCTCAGATCCATATTTTTGAACGTGAGATTATGGAGAACTTCGGTGTGAAATTCATCGGACATCCATGGTTAAAGCCTGTGAGATATGCTCATAACCGGCATAATAAGTTACAGATAATGGATAATTATCCATTTTTCTTTATTGATAGTGAAGAACTTCATGAAGTGGGAGTCGGTCCTATTCATGCCGGAATCATTGAACCTGGGCATTTTCGCTTTATCTGTAATGGTGAAAAAGTTCTGCATCTCGAAATTCATTTAGGTTATCAGCATCGTGGAATTGAACGTTGTTTTGTGGAGTTAAAAAAACCGTTGCAACGCGCTGTTCTGGCAGAAAGCATTGCTGGTGATACTGCTATTGGTCATGGACTGGCTCATGCCCAGCTTATCGAAAGTTTGGCTGGGATTAAAGTAAGCGAACGGTTACAGATTGAACGGAGTATTGCACTGGAACTCGAACGTTTGGCTGTTCATGTGGGTGATACTGCTGCACTCTGTACCGATGTGGCTTATCAACTTGGTCAGGTGGTGAATGAGGCTTTACGAACGACAATTATTAATACCACTCAACGCTGGTGTGGCAACCGTTTCGGAAAAGGACTTATCCGCACAGGTGGTTCTGATTATCCTATGACAGAAGAATTTATCAATGCTATGCTCGGCACGCTTGACGATTCGGGGAAACGCTATATGGCTATGGCCGACAGAATATATACTTTGCCTAGTGTTTTGATTCGTTTTGACGGGAACGGAGTGGTTACGCATAAACAGGCTCTTTCCATTGGTACAGTGGGGATGGCTGCCCGTGCATGCGGAATTCCGCGCGATATTCGCTCGACACATCCGTTCCAAGCATTCAAAAATTATAAATATACTCCCGTTCTCCGTACGTCCGGAGATGTATTAGCGAGAGGTGTGGTTCGTAATATAGAAACCCGCCGTTCACTTAAAGTTATTGAAGAGTTAGTTGAAATGCACAGAAACTCGGCTTCTCAAATTGCTAAACCAGACTATGTATCAAAGCTAAACCCGAACTCGTTTGCCATTTCTCTTATCGAAGGATGGCGCGGCGAAATCTGCCACAGCGTAATTACGGATGCCAACGGAGAGATTGTTCATTATAAAGTAAAAGACCCGTCGATGCACAATTGGATGGCGTTAGCTCTTGCAGTCCGGAATCAGGAAATATCTGATTTTCCGATTAATAATAAGAGCTTTAATCTGTCGTATTGTGGTTTTGATCTTTAATCTTAAAAATGTAGCGTATGTTCCAAGAACTCAAAATATTAAAACAACACGGAATTCAATATGTTCCTGATTTGCGTAAGGTTGAACTGACCGGACTATTCAGAGGGCGTCCTGTGATTGATAAGGATATTACTTCCGAAGAGGAAGATTTATTGATAGATATATGTCCTTCGGCTGCATTTTGCAAAGAGCCATTTTCACTGAATATGGGAAAATGTGTGTTTTGCAAAGCCTGTGCTTTCGCATTGCCCGATCGCATTAAATTCACCAATGATTATAAGATTGCCAGCAACACACTTGAAGGTTTAATTGTTGTAAAAGGCAAAGATAAACCCGTTAAATTGGACGAATCGCTGATAAGACCAGAGCTTAGGAGATTGTTTAAACACTCCCTCAAATTACGTGAAGTATCAGCTGGTGGCGATAATAGTTGCGAAATGGAGCTCAATGCTGCCGGAAACGTGAACTTCGACATGGGGCGATATGGGTTTGAATTTGTGGCATCTCCACGCCATGCCGATGGAGTTGTGATTACCGGACCCATCACCGAAAATATGGCAGAAGCACTAGATATTTGCTATCACTCAATTCCGAAGCCCAAATTAGTGATTTTGGCAGGCACTGATGCCATTAGCGGGGGCATGTTCCGCAACAGCGAAGCCCTGAACCGTGTGTTTATTGATCAATATCCGGTGGATTTATATGTTCCCGGCAACCCCTGTCATCCGCTTACCTTTGTGAACGGATTAATGGATCTGGTGGGAATTGAGTGAAAGAATGCAGAGGTAATTAAGCCATTATGTTGATTCCAAGTTATCTGCTGCTTAGTTCATCTTTTGTCCCAGTTTGTACATCTTTTCAATCCATCGCAAGCGTTTTGTAGCTTCCATCATCTTTACCTGTCCTATCAGGCTTACTTTTACTGGTTTTATACCGCAGAATTCCAATACTCCTGTCTTGAGTATATGTACGCCTGGTTGCTTGTTCATAAATCGGTACCAGAGTACAGGGGCATCCATGGTGATGATGATACGGGCTGTTTTGTCTTTGAGCAACTTATCCCAGAGTGAACTTCCGTTACGGTATTTAAATGCAAATCCCGGTAGAAATACCCGGTCGATAAATCCTTTAAGTAATGCCGGAAATGATGCCCACCAGGTAGGATAAACAAACACCAGATGGTCTGCCTCTTTAATCAGTTTCTGTGCATAAACCAAATCGGGTTCTAATTCCTGCACCTTGCTGTAACCATCTTTCAGATTGAGTTCAAAGTTCAGGTCGGACAAATCGAGAAATGTAACACTGGCTCCACTCTCTTCGGCTCCTTTTGCATAGGCTTCCGCCAACTGATGTCCGTAACTTAATTTCATTGGGTTGGCCTGTATAATGAGTATTTTTTTCATTGAAGTCGTTTTATTCAGAGGTTATTTAGAAAATAACAAGAAACAGATCGTTCTCAAGAGCCGCGTTGAGCGGAGCCGAAACGTGGTATCTTGTAAATCTCTTATTTCTTTTAGGGCGTAATGTGATTTTTATCTAAACAACATCATATTCATAAAATAAAGAATGCAAAGATGATGAATTTATACATCTGCTTTGCATTCTCCTAAACAAACATAAAGCTGTTTCGTTGTAAAACGAAACAAATTATTTTACCAGTGCAATTTCAAGCACTTCCTTCATTAGGTCAACATAATGGAAGGTAAGACCTTCGCGGTAGAGTTCCTGAATTTCTTCGATGTTTTTCAGGTTCTGTCTCGAAAGGATGATATCGGTAATTCCGGAACGTTTTGCTGCCAATATTTTCTCCTTAACACCACCTACAGGCAATACTTTTCCACGTAACGTAATTTCGCCGGTCATGGCGAAATTTGCACGAACCTTGCGATTAGTGAATACTGAAGCCAATGCAGTAAGCATGGTAATTCCGGCCGATGGACCATCTTTTGGTACAGCGCCTTCCGGAACATGAATATGAACATTGTTGTTTTCGAACGCAACAGCGTCAATTTCAAGTTCAGCAGCATGTGATTTCACAAACTCGAAGGCAAGTGTAGCCGATTCTTTCATTACATCACCCAGGTTTCCGGTCATAGTCAATGCTCCTTTCCCTTTGCTCAGGCTCGATTCAATAAAGAGAATATCACCACCAGTCTGAGTCCAGGCAAGTCCGGTAACTACTCCAACGGTATCTTTTCCCAGAAACATCTCTTTGTCGAAGAACGAGGGTCCGAGGATTTCCCGGAGATCTTCCTTCGTGATTTTCTTGTTATACTCTTCGCCCGAAGCAATAAAGCGGGCACGGTTGCGAACCACTTTGGCAATGGTTTTGTCCATCTGCCGCACTCCTGATTCGCGAGTATATTCTTCAATCAACATACGCAGAATTTCATCTCCGAACTGAAGCTGAGTTTTCTTCACCCCATGGTCATTCATCTGTTTTGGAACCAGATGACGTTTCGCTATTTCAAGTTTTTCTTCAACAATATATCCGGAAATCTCGATCACTTCCATACGGTCGAGCAAGGCAGGATGTATAGTGCTGAGTGTATTGGCGGTAGAAATAAAGAGTACTTTCGATAAATCGAAAGGAACTTCGAGAAAGTTATCGTTAAATGTTGTGTTTTGTTCAGGATCAAGTACTTCTAGTAGAGCTGCGGCGGGATCTCCGTTCACATTCATTCCTACAATCTTATCAATTTCATCGAGTACAAATACTGGATTTGCCGATTTAGCCTTTTTCAGATTCTGAACAATACGTCCGGGCATTGCTCCAATATAGGTTTTACGATGACCTCTGATTTCGGCTTCATCGCGCAAGCCTCCCAACGACATGCGGATATACTTACGACCCAATGCGCGCGCAATGGATTTACCCAACGAAGTTTTTCCCACACCCGGAGGACCAACCAAACAAAGTATTGGAGATTTTAAATCACCTTTTAGCTTTAGTACTGCCAGATGTTCGAGAATACGTTCCTTAACCTTTTCCAGTCCAAAGTGGTCAGCATTCAGTACTCCTTCAGCACGTTTCAGATTGAAATTATCTTTGGTGTATTCTCTCCAGGGAAGTTCAACCATGGTATTCAGATAGTTTAGTTGAACAGAATAATCAGGTCCTGAAGGGTTTATACGTTGGAGTTTTGCAAGCTCCTTTTCGAACACTTCTGCTATTTCTGTATTCCATTTTTTCTTGGCAGCTTTCATTTTCAAATCTTTCACGTCCTGTTCAAAAGGAGTCCCTCCTAACTCTTCCTGAATGGTTTTGAGTTGTTGGTTCAGGATATAATCGCGTTGCTGCTTATCCAGATCTGTTTTTACTTTATTTTGAATCTGGTTTTTCAGTTCCATAATCTGAATTTCGCGCGAAAGTGCAGCCAGTACAACATTAGCTCTGTCAGTAAGGTCGTTTATTTCCAGAATTTTTTGTTTTTCAGCGATTTCAATACTTAGATTAGAAGCGATAAAGCTTATCAGAAACTGAGGACTTTCAATATTCTTGATTGCGAAAGCAGCATCCGACGGCAATTGGGGTGAAAGCTGAATAGACTGCATGGCCATATCTTTCAGAGAGGAGACCAACGCATTGAAGTTTTTATCTTCCGTTGTTTGAACCTTGTCTTCATAAGGAACTACTTCTGCCTTAAAATAAGGTTCCGATTGCAGATATTGCTTTGTTTCGAATCTCTTCTTTCCCTGAATGATAATAGTAGTATTTCCATCAGGCATCTGTAATGTTTTTAAAATATTGGCCACTGTTCCTACCGAGTAGATATCATTTTCAGCAGGATCGTCCTGCTCTTTATCTTTTTGAGAAACCACGCCGATAATCTTGGTGGTTTTATAAGTTTCGCGGATCAGGCGGATGGATTTATCTCTTCCGGCAGTAATAGGGATTACCATGCCGGGGAAAAGCACCATGTTTCGAAGCGGCAGTATCGGAAGCACTTCGGGAAGGTCTTCAGCATTCATTATTTCCTCCTCTTCGGGTGAAAGCAAAGGAATAAATTCCGCATCTGAATCCATAAAATCAGTCAAGTTTAACCACTCCATATTATTCATAAACAATTATTTATATTCAATCTTAGCATAAAAAACCTCACATCCTTGTTTTTGCAGGGATGTGAGGTGCAAATTTACAAAACCCTGAAGAATCAGAGGGTACGATTTTTATGGGTTAATTCAAAAATATGCATTAATATTTTACGGTCAATCTCTGTAAGCAGAACATCGCGACGAGCCATAACCCTTTCGATGGTTTCGAGAGCACGTTTAATCAGAAAAGGCTTAAATCCTGCAACTCCACCCCATTGGTATGAGGCGATAAAATTACGTTGAAAACCTGATCCAAAAATATTTGCAGAAACACCTACTACCGTCCCTGTATTGAACATAGTGTTGATGCCGCATTTTGAATGATCACCCATGATTAAACCGCAAAACTGTAAGCCAGTCGGCACAAATGCTTCGTGTGTATATGACCAGAGTTTAACCTCATCGTATGTGTTTTTAAGGTTAGAGTTGTTGGTATCTGCACCCAGATTACACCATTCTCCCAATACCGAATTTCCTAAGAAACCATCATGAGCTTTATTGGAATAGCCAAAGATTACAACATTGCTAAGTTCACCACCTACTTTTGAATGTGGCCCAATAGTTGTAGCACCATAAATTTTAGCAGCCATTTTCACAACAGCACCTTCGCAAAGTGCAAATGGACCACGAATAACCGCACCTTCCATGATTTCAGCATCTTTCCCAATGTAAACAGGTCCGGTAGTTGCATTAATTGTAACAAAATTCACCACCGCACCTTCTTCTATAAAGATGTTTTCTTCTCCAAGAATATGGTTGGTTTCGTTAAGTTTCTGAGATTTTCTTCCGTTGGTAATGCATTTGAAATCTTCGCGTAAAACAACATCATTCAGGGTGAAAATATCCCAGGTATTGTTTACTTTTATATGATTTGCAGTAGTTTTTATCTCATCAAGATCTTCTTCGCCCAATTTATCGAGCGTATCTCCCGAAATATTGTATGCAATTACATAATCTTCGTACGACAGAGCCTGATTTGGTTTCAATTGTTTGATTTGTGCAATTATCTCATTGTTTGGCAATACCGACCCATTGATCAAAATATTATTTTCACCACGAGTCATTGGGTATTTTTCTTCAAGATATAATTCCGTGAGGGTAGAGGTAGAGGCGCCAAGGCATTTCTCCCATTTTTCTCTGATAGTAGTGATTCCTATGCGGATGTCAGCTACAGGACGCGTAAATGTAAATGGCAAAAGGTTAGTACGCGTAATGGCATCTTCAAATAGAATGTAGTTCATAGACTCTGTTTTAGAATGTTAACACACATGAGGGCTATTTTGTTTTCAAAGGCTAAATCTATAAAAAAAATAAAAGCTCTTTACATCAAAGAGCTTTTATTTTTTCACATCTGGAAAAATACCTTTTCAGGCTTATTTTTTTCTGCCTTCGAAATGCTTTTGATACTTGTTCATGAACTTATCAACACGACCCGCTGTATCAACAAGTTTTACCTTACCGGTAAAGAACGGGTGAGATGTATTGGAAATTTCAAGTTTCACCAAAGGGTATTCCTGGCCGTCTTCCCACACGATGCTATCTCGTGTATTAACACATGAACGAGTCATAAAAGCTTCTTCGTTCGACATGTCTTTAAATACTACAAGACGGTAATTTTTAGGATGAATGTCTTTCTTCATTGTATAAAACGTCTAAAAGTTTTCAGGTGTGCAAAGGTATGACTATTTTCCTATATAACAAACCCTGCTCCTTTTTTTTTCAATTATTTTATTTTCATAACTCTTTCTACTTCGCTCCTGAAGTAAATTCTTTCTGTACAGTAAAATATCCCGGATATTGTATTGGTATTCCTCCTACCTGAACTGTTGGTTTTAATTGCATTGCAATTCGGGAAGGTTTATCCGAAGCTCCCATCAGATTCATGGCAAAGTTTGATACAGTGTTAAGAGATTTGCCTGAAAGTACCTGCATCAAGTCAAACTGCATAGTTAATGGCATTACTGCTGATTGATTTCCTCCGGCTACTTCAAAACGTTGTTGTGACGTTCCGCGAGTCATTTCCTGATTATCGATTAATAAAATCCATTCCAATTGATTCATTACAGCGGGTTTGGCATTTGGGTTTTTTACATCCAGATTAAGGGTAAGGTTCAATGGCATTTTTCCGGATGCAAATGCGGAAGTTAACTTTGCTACATCAAACATACTTAAGTCGGCATAACTGCTTTTGGTTGATATATTTACACCTGAAAGTTGTATGTTGTCAACCCCGGCAACCCTGAATTCACATTTCGAGAAATTATACATACCTCCCAAGTCGGATATTACATCGCAGGAGGTGAAAATAAATATCAGAATCAAAAATTTAACAGCTTTCATATTCCCTTTGTTTTGTTTTTAGAGAAGTAACAAAGATAAAGAAAAAGTGATTACAGTAGTCAGAGGGACAGTTATCAGTGGTTCGTAAATTTATGGAAGAAAGAAAATTTATGATTACAATAACCATTTATTTGTAATTTTAAATTCTTACTTGTGTATTCGGGCTTTAATTTCTGTGATTATAAGCTGGACGTGACTTTTCTTTTTCAAATATTCAAATTACTTTTTTGATCAGAAATTCAGCCTATCTTTGACAAACAGATTTTGTTGAACACAAATTATGATTGAATTAGCTCAAAAAAAAGAGTTTATCTTTTATGTATTGCTGATGCTTTCGCTGATATTGTCGCGACTACCTGTTGTCGGCAAATTTTTCAGAGGAATAAACACATTGGTTCATGAATCAGCTCATGCTTTGATAAGCCTTCTGCTGGGTGGAACGGTGAATAAAATTGAACTTTTTGCTGATAATTCAGGTGTTACACTTACGCAAAGCATGGGTAAACGAGGTGATTTTTGGGTGGCTTTCGCAGGATATCCGGTATCATCTGTTGTTGGTTTTCTCTTTTTTGGATTTATCCACGATCAACAGGAAGACATTGTAATATATGCTGTTATCGCACTTTCTGTTCTAAGCCTTTTTCTCATTAAAAACGGATATGGTATTTTTTGGTTACTGGTAATTTTATTGATTTCAATTTTTACTCTTTATATAAAAGATCCGTTTATTAGCTTTTGTGTAGCTGTTTTTATTGCGTTTCTATCATTAAGTGATTCATTTATAAGTACACTTATCCTTTTTCGGGCAGTTTTGCATAATTCAAAACAAGCCGGAGATGCAAGTTTACTGGCGAAAATTTCCAAAATTCCTGCATGGTTTTGGGCTTTGTTTTTTATAATCTTTTCGGGATACATAACTGTTCAGGCAGTTTTGCTATTTTTTTTACCATTGCCATTTTAAGATATGTAGGAAATAGAACTGTCTGTAGATCTTTAGTATTTACAAAATCGGACGTTTTTCCGGTTGGAAGTCTGTGCTGTTGGTGAGTTGGCAAAGAGGATTGATGCAAACATAATAAGGAAACTATAGAATAAAAAATTCACCTGATTTTACACAAACTGGAAATTTTTTATGTACTTTTATCCTTATCAAATAACCTATACAGCGATGGATAAAAATTTACTCAATAAAGCTTTTGATCAACAATACTTTAAGGAGCAATATGAGATATTCGATAACGAGACGATTATTGAAATTATTGATATGTATTTGACCTCTATTGATGATTATATTCGAGACATTGATGCTGCTATTGCAGCAAAAGACATTGATGTTCTCGAAGCTCAGGTTCATAAGTTAAAAGGAAGTACTTCTCAGTTTACAAAGTATAAGCCCTACGAATTACTCGTTGCATTTTTAACGTTAAGTCGATTTGGAGTACTTGCCGGAGCTGAAGGCATTTTTGCTGAAATTAAAATCAGTCTTAATCAGCTCAGTGCTGAGTTAAGAGAAATGAGAAAATATTATGAGTAAATGAATTATCTCTTGTCCAATCTGTTCATTCCTTCAATTGCTTTTTCATAATTCACTTTAAGATCGAGTGCTTTTTTATAGTCAGCTCTTGCTTCGGCAACTTTTCCCATTAGTTCGTATGAATATCCACGATTGTAATATGCCTCAGCATAATTGGGATCACATTTTATGGCATTGCTAAAATGCTGAACAGCCTGATCATATTTTTCTGTAAATACAAGTTCCAGAAATCCGAGGTTATAATGAGCCCATTTATAGTTAGGATCAATGGTCAGCAAATTTTGATATGATTTACGGGCATTGTTTATGTCTCCTTTAGATTGATAAAACATCCCCAATGCATAATGTGCTTCCGTACTTTTTGCATTAAGATTTAATGCTCCATTGTAATACTGAACAGCCATATTGTCACCCTTGATTGCATACAAAAGTCCGAGTTGCATAAATGCATCATAATAGTCTGGATTTAAATCTACAGCTTTGGTAAACATCTGTACAGCCTTTACAGTATCACCATCTTCCTTTAAAGCGTAACCTTTAATAAAGAATGCTTTTGCATTAATATTGTCATTGGCAATTACCTTATCTGTAAACTCATAAGTTTGTTTATAGTTTTTGAGATAAAGGTTTAGTTCAGCTAGTTTTAGAAGGGCAGGAACATGGTTTTCATTGTATTCCAGTGCTTTCTTTAATGCATCATTGCATTTTTGAATCTGAACCATTGTGAAATAAATATCTGAAAGCAGGACATAATAGTCAGGATTTTTTTCATCAAGTTGGATCGCTTTGTTTATATCAGAAAGAGCGTCATTTGCCTTATTCATATTCAGAAACAATGTTGCTCTTTTATAATAGAGCTCCGGATTTTTTGGATCTTTTTCTATTTCATGGGTTAAAACAGTTAATTGTGTTTCCTTTTTTATATTGTCCTGTTTTTTTCCTTTGCAGGAAATAAACAAAACTGATATTGTAAGAAGCATGATTAATAGTAACTTAGATGCTTTGCGAAGGTTGATTAAATTGTATGTCATGGTGTTTTTGATTACAAAAAAAGGAGTCCAAAAGTAGCAAAAACTTTTGGACTCCCCGTGTGCTGTTTTTTGAAAAGATTATGAGTCTTTGTGATTGGCGTTTTTTCCGAATACTATCGATTTGTGATTTCAGCTTTGATTTTTGCTTCGAGTTCTTCTGCAAGTTCAGGATTATCACCCAGAAGTTGTTTTACAGAGTCTCTTCCCTGACCAAGTTTCGTATCGCCATAACTGAACCACGAACCACTTTTCTTGATGATATTATAGTTCACGCCAAGGTCAATAATTTCACCGTTTTTTGAAATTCCTTCGCCGTAGAGAAGATCAAATTCGCAGGTGCGGAATGGAGGAGCAACTTTATTCTTTACTACTTTTACTTTCACCCGGTTCCCAACTACTTCTTCGCCATCTTTTATCTGGCTGATACGACGGATATCCAGACGAACGGATGCATAGAATTTCAGCGCATTACCACCAGTTGTAGTTTCCGGATTTCCAAACATCACGCCTATTTTTTCGCGTAACTGGTTGATGAAAATACAGCAACAGTTTGTTTTACTGATGTTTGCTGTGAGTTTACGTAATGCCTGCGACATTAAACGGGCTTGCAAACCCATTTTGGAGTCGCCCATTTCTCCTTCAATTTCACTTTTTGGAGTAAGTGCTGCTACGGAGTCTATTACAATAATATCGATCGCACCCGAACGTATCAGATTGTCGGCAATTTCGAGAGCCTGCTCGCCATTGTCGGGTTGAGAAACCAAAAGATTTGTAACATCCACGCCCAGTTTTTGAGCATAAAAACTATCGAAAGCATGTTCTGCGTCAATAAATGCTGCGATTCCACCTTGTTTTTGTGCTTGTGCGATAGCATGAATGGCCAAAGTGGTTTTTCCGGATGATTCTGGACCATAAATTTCGATGATTCTTCCCTTTGGAAGACCTCCGATACCCAAGGCAACGTCCAGACCAACTGAACCGGTCGAGATTGCTTCTAAAGTTTCTACAGCACGGTCACCAAGTTTCATGATGGAGCCTTTGCCATAAGTTTTTTCGATTTTGTCGAGGGTAAGCTGAAGGGCTTTCAGCTTTTCGTTTTTTTCAGGACTATCTGAACTCATAGATAAATAATTTATTTGATTTTCATTTCTTTAAAGATTTGCTCGGTAGGTCGTTTCGTTTCAACCTTTTCTATAATCTGCTCAATAATACCCATTTCTGAGATTATAAAAGTAGTACGATGAATTCCATCATAGGTTTTTCCCATGAACTTTTTCGGTCCCCACACTCCATAGTCGAGAATGATTTTTTTTTCTTCATCGGCGATAAGAGAGAATTTTAGATTGTGTTTTTTAGCAAAACCGTCATGTGATATTTCACTATCGGCACTTACTCCAATCACTTCAAAACCTCTTTCATTCAACAGAATATGATGATCACGAAAATCGCAGGCTTCAGCTGTACAACCAGGGGTATTATCCTTGGGATAAAAGTACAAAATAACCTTTTTGCCTCGTAGTGATTCCAGATTTATTTTATTGCCATTCTGATCAACGCCCTCAAACAGAGGTGCATTGTCGCCAATTTTTAAGTGTGTCATTGTTCTGTAGATTTGAGTTGATAATCTGTGTATGAGCTATTTTATACTCACAAATATAACACATCGTTGTGCAATATGTTGTGGGAAATAATTATTTAAAGTTGTTAGTTTTATATTTTATCCAAACAAAATACTTTACAGATTGTATCTCTTCTAAACAATTATTCGTAAGTATGCGTCCTAAGGTCTCTGTTTTCTGGTTCAGGCGTGATTTGCGACTGGATGATAACCATGCATTATATCTGGCGTTATCATCCGGGTATCCGGTAGTTGCTGTGTTTTTGTTCGACAGGGATATTTTAGATAAGCTGGAATCAAAAACCGATAAACGTGTAAATCTGATTTATGATAAGCTTACGGAACTAAATAAAATACTTGTAAAAGCCGGAAGCTCTCTGTTTTCCTATAATGGATTTGCGAAAGATATGTTTTCTGACCTTTTGGGGAAATTTGAAATCCATTCCGTTTTTGCAAACGAAGATTATGAGCCTTATGCGGTTAAACGTGACAATGAGATCAGAATATTCCTGAAAGTGAATGGAATATTTTTTGTTTCCGTAAAAGATCAGGTGATTTATAGATACGATGAAGTTATGAAGCCTTCTGATGGCTCATGTTATACCATTTTTACACCTTACAGTCGTAAATGGAGGGAACGTTACCGTGCAGAAAGCCATCTGGAATTTTCTTCGGAAGCTTTACTTGGACATCTTTACAAAACCAATCAGGGAGGGTTGCCTTCCTTAGATTCAATTGGCTTTGTAAAACGGAAATATTTTATTCCGGATTTGGATATTTCGGAAGATACTATGATTCATTATGAAGAGAGAAAAAACAATCCAGCGATGGATGCAACCAGTCATGTTTCAGTTTCGTTACGGTTTGGGTTTGTCAGCATACGGAAACTTGTAAAACTTGCTTTTGCGAAAAGCGAAATCTGGCTGAATGAGCTTATCTGGCGGGAGTTTTTTATGCAGATTCTGGCAAATTATCCTTGCGTTAAAACAAAATCTTTCAAAAAACAATACGACCGTATTCTCTGGCAAAACAATGAAGAAGAATTTGAATGCTGGAAAAACGGGCAAACTGGTTTTCCGATAGTGGATGCAGGGTTACGTCAATTGAATGCAACCGGATACATGCACAATCGTGTTCGCATGATTACAGCAAGCTTTCTGGTAAAACATCTCTTGATTGACTGGCGTTGGGGCGAAGCTTACTTTGCAGAGAAACTGATGGATTTTGATTTAGCGGCCAATAATGGGAACTGGCAATGGGCAGCAGGTTGCGGATGCGATGCAGCTCCCTATTTCAGAGTATTTAACCCTGTTTTGCAACAACAAAAGTTTGATCCGGATTTTGCCTATTGCCTGAGATGGATTCCTGAACTTAATACACTCGCATATCCAGCGAAAATGATTGATCTGAATGAAGCTAAAACCCGGTGCATACGTGTTTACAAAGAAGCACTTGGGCAAGTTGGGTGACAGATAACCCCAAAATGGTCGGAACCCCTTTTAGTTTAGGCAAGAAGTAATAGTGAAAGGTAGAAGTTGTCGGTTCTTAGGTTGAAGTAGCGGGAGCCAGATTTATAATAGTAGTTGCAGAATTTTTGATGGCAGGAGTGTTTCCTGTTTTGTTTCATTATTTTCCTAAGCAGAAAGAGTCTGTTCAAAAAGTCGCAACCTTAACGTATTTTCCCGACTTTCGGAATTCAAGATGACAGCTTATTGAATTATAGCTGCCAGGCTGAATTCCGAAGATTAGGAAAGTCTTTTTTGTCAGATGAGATGTGCTTTTAACACACTCTTTCGTAGTTTGTTAAATAATTTTTTACCCAATAAACAATCCTTCAATTCTTACTTTAAGGGAGCCATCTTTTTGCTTGGTAATTGCGTTAACTAAGCCGCTATGACGCCATTGCAACATGCATCTGCGGGGTAAAAACCAATACCGCTGACCTAACCGGATTTCCCCTTTCCATTCTTTAATTATACCTTCGTATGCCTGAGCTGTATAGTAACCTATATCTATAAACCCTTCTGATCGCGGTTTTAACGGACCTGTTACACACCAGTTGATCACTCCGTTTCGGGCATCCACATCAGTAACAAAACCACAATGTGTTATAGGACAACCGCATGACATTCCCATTGGACGACCAATCATGATATCACCTTTTTTTACACCCAAATCTTTTACTAAAGCGGGGTTATATGGCAGAATGGTTTCGCGAGGACCTGGTTCATTTTCAAAGCAATCGAGAATAAAATCAAAATCGCGTTGTAAGCTGTCTCTCCAACCTAAACGTTCTCCCATTCCTTCATGTGCACAAGCCATACACTTTACCGGATCTTTTGATTCTTCTGGTTTTGAAGTGAGGTGGATGCATTTTTTAAGGAGTGATTTGTCATTTTTTAAATCTTCAGCAAAATCATTGCATGATTTATATCCGCAAGCACCGCAGTCGAGCTTTGGCAGGATGTCGGCCAGTTGTGCAGATCCGTTTGTTTTTGTTGTTAATTCCATTTTTAAATTCTTGATTATATGATTGACGGGGTTATGAAAAAATTGAATTGAGCCTATTGATTGTTTTAAACAAGGAATTTAAGAATACATCTACTTGATCTTTTGTAGTATAACGACCGATACTTACTCGTATAGCACCTCGTGCTTCAAAAGGATTTTTACCAATTGCCAGCAAGACGTGTGATGCGCTGTTTGTAGCATCGTTTGAAGAACAGGCTGATCCGGCAGAAATGGATATGCCTGACTCATCTAAAAGAAACAGAAGCCGGATTGCTTCTCCTTCCATTCCTTCGATGCTGAAGTTTATTATCTGAGGAATTCGCTGATGAAAATCGCCATTGATATAAAATCCGGGAATTTTTTGCATGAGCTCATGCAATACATAGTTATGCAATTCCTGAATGCGTTTTTGTTCGGGAACCATTGTTTTACAACACAGTTCTGCTGCTTTTGCAAAACCAACAATTGCCGGAATATTTTCAGTTGTTGATCTGAGTCCAAATTCCTGACCCCCACCGTGTAATAAAGGTTCTATGTTCACTCCTCTGCGAATATATAATGCACCAATGCCTTTCGGTCCATAGATTTTATGAGCATTGATGGTAAGTAAATCAATATTCATTTTCAGAACATCAATTTCTATTTTACCAAAACTCTGACATGCATCTGTATGAAACAATATATTATGCTTTCGGCAAAGTTCTCCAAGTTTTTCAACAGGCTGTATTGTTCCTAATTCATTGTTCACGTGCATAATGGAAAGGAGTATTGTTTTTTTATTGATGTATTTTTCAACCTCGTTATAGTCAACAATACCTGAGGCTTCAACAGGGAGATAGGTCACATAAAAGCCTTGTTTTTCGAGCCATAAACAAGTTTTTAACACACAATCGTGCTCAATGGAAGATACAATAATGTGATTTCCTTTAGATTTATTTGCAAGAGCAATTCCTTTCAGTGCCCAGTTATTAGATTCTGTACCACCTGAAGTAAAATAAAGTTCGTGAGCATCACAATGAATCAGTTTTGCAATTGTTTCCCGACTGTTTCTTATAGCATCACTGGCCAGCACTCCCATTGAGTGCATACTGGAAGCATTTCCATAATACATGTCAAAATAGGGTATCATAGAATCCAAAACCAGTTTATCTACAGGAGTGGTTGCGGTATAATCGAGATAAATAGAATTCATCGTTTATTCTCCTACATAAAACAGGTCGTTTTCCATGGTACGTAAAACGCCAAAATGATTCTTTGCCCCAATTTCTTTTTTCCCCACGCATATTGTGCAAGTTCCCACTGGCGGATTTCCTTTGAGAAACATCGGAAAATCAATATCCTGTGTTTTTTGAATTTGTTTTACAATCGGATCGATTCCGATACCATACAATGCGTTGCTTTCAACAATACGAATATCTTTTGCAGATTCGATAACTCTGTAACGAAATACTTCACGTTCTGCCTGCGAAATCAAATCAATTTTGGTGATAACACATGTATCGGCAAGGGTTAGCATAGGTCCGATTTTACGCGGAAGATTCATTCCACTGGTAGCTTCCAGTACTACGATTCCCAATGAATTTTCGATATAAGGAGAACAACGCAAACATAAGCCTGCGGTTTCTACAAAAAGATATTCTGCACCACATTTCTCAGCCCATTCAACTGCCTCATCCATCACAACCACATTACAATGGTCAGGGCAAAGTTCACCGGAGTATATTTTTCGGGTTGGAATACCAAATTCTCGATTGATTGTTTCGTCCTCATCAGCATACAATACATCTATCTTGATATAGGCTGATTTCAGATTTTTACTATTCATTCTTTTTATAACCTGACGGATAACGGTTGTCTTTCCACAGGTTGGCGGTCCTGCAATTACAATAAGTTTCATACTTCTATGCTGTTAATTCGTTTGTTAATACATCGATATTTTCTCGCAATACTTTTTCGGTAATTACGTCTCCTGCCCGGATAAGTTTACGAAATTCTAACATTACGTCATCCATTTTCTTAAGCTCAAAAGCAGCTTTTTTCTCGTCTTCGCCTGTAACGATGAGCTTTTGCATTGCACCGTTTTTCATTACAATTCTGAAATCGGACAATAAAGCGATACGAGGATCATGTGTAACAAATACAAAAATCTTTTCATAACGTTTTAATAATTCCAATGCTTTCGTTCTGTGAATTCCGGCATTTTCAATTTCATCAAGAAGAATAATCGGTGAATTTCCAATGATTACGGCATCTGCAATGAGTAAAGAACGCGTTTGACCACCCGAAAGCTCTGTCATTGCCGTTTCTTTAATGATTGATTCGCCTGTTAGCTGGTTCGCAAAATCAAGGGTTTCTTCTATGATTTGGTCTATATTGTGAGCACCTCTTACTTTTGCATGGATTTCAAGAAATTCGCCTACCGGAAGGTCTGATAAAAAGTTTGTGTGTTGAGAAATTAATGCAATAGGATGCTTTTTGGGATCGAAAGAAAAGTCTTCGGATACAGCTTCATCATTCAAAAGAATTTTTCTTTGCGATGGGGTGTTTAAATCGGCAAATAACTCAATATCATTAATTAATGTTGTTTTACCACAGCCTGTAGGGCCAACAATACTAATTATATCACCCATTTTCAATTCAAACTTGTCCACTTTTTCGGGTTGTCCATCTTTACCAATTCCTCCGAAAACAGTTATTTTTTTAATGTCCATAATCTATGATATACTTCTGTTTGCAATTAAAATTCATATATTTAATAGAACTGCAAAGTTGGTTTTTATTTACATTTGCAAAGTGGCTTAAGCACTGAAATGCAGCACACTAAAAACTGAAATTTTGCAGTTTTTTATATTCAGAATTATAGAAAACAATGAACCAGGAACCTAATAAAATGCCTTCTGACTGCAGTTTTTGCCTTTTTAAGATGGTTGTACGACAATATTTGTCGGAGGATGATTTCACACAACTCTACCAAAATACGCTTCAACTCAGGTTTAAAAAGGGAGAGCACATCTTAAAACAAGGAAATATATTTACCCATATTATTTTTTTGAAAAGTGGACGTGTTAAGTTTAACTTTGAAGACGAAACAGGTCGTAATTTAGTGCTAACAGTTGTTAATTCGCCCAATTTACTGGGTGGTGCAAATATGTTTAACGAAGATTTGAACTTGTTTTCGATTACAGCAATTGAAGATTGTGAAGTTTGTTTAATTGATATCAATGTGTTGAAACGCCTGGTAATGCAAAATGCAGGATTGGCAATCAAGCTACTCGAATTTGTAACCACAATGTTTAAGGATTCTATCCTGAATTTTGTGAGTCTGGCTCACAAACATGTTAATGGACGGATTGCTGATATTCTGATTTACCTATCCGGAAAAATTTACAAAAGCGACTGTTTTACAATCACTCTTTCGCGTAAAGAACTTGCTGAATATGCCGGATGTTCGCAGGAAAACATAATTCATACGCTGTCGCGATTCGATAAAGAAGGAATTATATCGCTCAAAGCAAAAAAAATTGAAATTCTGGATTGGCACAAATTAAACGAAATAAGCAGGAAAGGATAAATGAAGTTGCAGATACCATACACTGAACCTTATACTTTACACCCTTTTTCTCATTAAAACTCTATCTTTTTCATTTTGCGCATTACGCGAAGAATTGCCCTTTGCTTTTTTGTAACATAAGGTGAAGGTTTAACCGGACTGAATTTTCGTGGACCCGGAACACAGGCAGCGATGAGAGCGGCTTCCTCTCTTGTTAGTTTTGAAGCAGGTTTATGAAAATAGGTTTGTGCAGCCATTTCTGCTCCGTAAATACCATCTCCCATTTCAATTATATTGAGATAAACTTCCATAATACGTTTTTTACTCCATCCTGCCTCAATTAATATGGTAAAATAAGCCTCAATGCCTTTACGTAGATAAGAACGAGAGGGCCAACAGAAAACATTCTTCGCAGTTTGTTGCGTTATAGTACTTGCACCACGAAGTTTCCGTCCTTTCTCATTCATTTTCTGTGCTTTACCGATTGCCTCAAAGTCAAAGCCATAATGTGTCATAAATTTATTGTCTTCGGAGGCAATCAATGCATTGATAAGATTGGGAGAAATCTCCTCGATAGAAATCCATTCTTTTTCCATCTTTGATTCTTTTCCATCAGCTTTTTGCTGGAACGTACGGATTACCATTAAAGGTGTGAGCGGAATATTTACAAAACGGAAAAACATTACCAATATCACGCTGAAAATAAATAATATAATTGCTGTACGAATAAAAAAACGTTTTACGTTTTGCCAGAAACCTGTTTTAGAAGATGCCATATCAGATTAAAATATCTGCAAAAGTACAAAAGGGAATGAGAATGATAAGGAAAAACCAGAGATGATTTCATTTTGGCATTTTTTTATTTTAAACCCCTCTATATCTATTTGAGAGGGGGATTCAAAAACAAAAAAATAAGGTTTACACAGTTTTTTGGTAATGATTATTTTTGACATAAGGGAAAATAAAGTTTTTCCTCAATGATTATTTTTGACATAAGGGAAAATAAAGTTTTCCTTCAATGATTTTTTTTGACATAAGGGAAAATAAAGTTTTTCCTCTATGATTATTTTTGACATAAGAGAAAATAAAGTTTTTCCTCAATGATTATTTTTGACATAAGGGAAAATAAAGTTTTCCTTCAATGTTTTTTTTTGACATAGAGGGAAAAAAAGTTTTCCTCGTATGTTTCGCAGTGGCATATACAGTAAAAAAAGTTTTTCCTTAATGTTTTTTTTTGACATAAGGGAAAATAAAGTTTTTCCTCAATGATTATTTTTGACATAAGGGAAAATAAAGTTTTTCCTCAATGATTATTTTTGACATAAGGGAAAATAAAGTTTTCCTTCAATGTTTTTTTTTGACATAGTGGTAAAAAAGGTTTTCTTGTATGTTTCACAGAAACATATACAGTAAAAAAAGTTTTCTATCAATGATTTATATGTATAGGGTAATAAAAGATAATTACTTAATTGTGATATAAAAATAGTGTTACTGCGAAATAATAATATAGTATATGCGTTTTTTGCATTATAATATTCTATATTTGCATTAATCAATCTGAGTTGTAGAATTTTAAAATTTCCATTTATGAGAAGCGAAAACAGTTATTTCGAAAACCCTTATGAAAAAGGACATTTCAGTAGGGAAAGTTTTAGAAAGTATGTTGATAATCATCTTTACATACTTCAGCAGGCAAAAGCTAAAGGAGAACCTGTTGGCGATATTATTGATGACACCAAACCCCTGCTGGAGGAATATACTCTTGCAGTAAAGCAGATTCATTCGGGGAAAGCTACGCGCACCGCCCGTACTTTTACCGTAGATCAATGCATAGAAAAGTTTAAAAAACTTGTAGCCCAGCGTGAAGGATTAATTCGTAGTAAATTCGGGAAAAGCTCGGAGGCTTATCTGGAGTTTTTTCCAAAAGGACTCAAACAATTCTCGTCAGTTACCAAGAAAAACATTGATGACCTTTTTGATCAGGTAATTAAAGGAAGTAATACCTATAAGCCAGAGCTTGGTCCGGAACTGGAACAAGAATTTACCGATTGTTACCATACATATAAAGTAGCCCTTGATAGTCAGGAAGGTAAAAAAGGAGATGTTAATATTTCGGTAAAAGATATTGAAATTATTTCTTCCAGGCTAAAACGTCAGCTTGCATTAAATATTCACAAGCTTGCAATCCTTTATATTGACAATCCTGGCTATGCAAAAACATTCTTTATCAATAGTTTGCTGGGTGCTAAATCGAAATCAAAGCAAACTGGCGTTACATCCAACACCTACACCGTAACAATCCCGGCAAATGCTACCAAAGAAGCCGGATTTGCCTTTTCGGTTGACAAAACCATGCTTTTCAGCAATGTAGGTTCCGAGGCAGTTTTGGTATATGGTGCTGCAACTGTTGACGCTCCGCTAAGCCCTACTGCTATCGAATTACTATCGGGCGAAGAAAAAGAAATTACTGCTACCCAACTGGGAGCTCCGGCAAACCGCTTTATCCTGATGATGAATAAGAGCGTGGCAGCCGAAGCAGAAGTAGAAATTCTGTTTGTGTAGCCGGCAAAAGAACCCTTATAAACACCTAAGCATAATTCCAAGGGAATAGAAACCGTCCAGTCTTTTTATGTTGAAATTCTATCACTCGAATAAAAATTAAAAGGGCTGACGGTTTTCTACCAATTCGCAAACAAATTATTAAACCTATCCCAAGCACTTTTTTACACAATACAAAATACTTTAGAGAAGAGAAACCGTCCAGTCTGCAATGCTTTTTTTTAATACTTAATATTTATCATCTGGAAGGGCTGGCGGTTTTCTTTTACAAACAAAATTCTGCTTGTACCAATCTTTAAAAACTACTACATTTACACCCGTAAACATTAAATCCTGCCTATGGAGCAATAAGAATCTAAAAAATATATAAATAGCGTTTGCTATTATTCTTGTTTACAAAAACCGCCAATTTTTTAACCACCAGGAATAATAAGTAGAAACGCTCACGCTACGGCGTGGGCTTTACTTATTTGGCTGGTGGGGTGCTTGGCGGTACCTTGTGAACAGATATAGTAAAAGTCACACGCCTTTTTTATTGGCGGGTGACAATTATACAACCCCCATTGCCATGAAACAGACCTGCATGTTCAGAAATAATCCTTCAAAAGGGAAAAACCACAACTCACAGTTGCAAAATACAACCAATAACTCTTTGTTTACGGTTCATTCAACACGATATTTGTATAAGTCTTTGTCTTAATGTTCACCAAACAGCCTGTTGTGCTATGAATAAAATTATTAATCCCGGCATAGGACAAAAGAATCTCCGCAGCCCGCCATTTACGTGAAAAAGAAGTTTGAAGATAGAATTAAGAAGACGGAAATGACTGATAAGTACCTTTTCAATCTCCTCAAGCTCTTCAATCCCCTTCGTTCAAAATACCAAAGACTACTTCCCCATTCAATTTATTAACCTATAATCTTTATCATTATGAAGAAGTATTTATTCATTCTCGTTAGCATTTTCATGCTGCTGGGCATTTCCGGCTATAGCCAGGATAACCCCAGGCGTTCCGATGGAGGAGCATGGCTCTACGGAACTTACTCCCCCAAAGCCAACTTTTTCGATTTGCACAAACTTGGTCTGGACTACTTTAAAGTTTACAAAGATTCCGATAATACCTACGAACTCTATAACCGCTTTAAGGTTTGGAGTGATATTTTTGGTTCACGCTCCATTTGGGCAGATAGCCCGCAGGATGGTATGGCAGGAGTTTACAAGGAAACTGCCGATCTGAACGCCGCCGCGATTACGCTTCCCCCAAGTCATCCGTATTCCGACTGGAAACTCAAAGGAGCCGATACCTCCGATGTACAAAACCTTGGAGTGGTAACTTCCATCTGGCAAGACCCTGCATACGTCGATAGTATAATTATCGGTACTGAAGCTTCCGGTATCTGGAAGTATAATCCCTCTGTCAAAACATGGAAAAATATTTCCGACACCTACACCGGGGCTCTCACGGGCTTTGGGGTAAGCAGCGTGGACAGAAACGGGACGAAAATTCTTGCCGGATCGTTTAATCCTTCCATGGATTTGTTTTTAGGTAATGGAATAGGATTGTTGTTTTCGCCGGATAATGGTGCAAACTGGAATCAGCTTTTACCGGCGTATATGACCAACAATAGTTTTCTTACCAACGATATAATCTGGAAAGCGAAGTACAACAGTGTTCACCCGGGCGTTTTCGCATGGTTCTTTTGTTTGGGTGATACAATTTACAATATCAATCCTTCTAACCCCAATTTCTTTAATCTAAGCTTCAAAATTTCCGTTCCCCACCCGAACGATCATGGCTGGATGGAAAGCCGTATCCGTGATTTCGAGTTATCCGATTCGCTATGGAGCAACGCTACCTCAAAAGATTACCAGATGCTTTGTTTTTCAACGGATGGATTTTACCGGGAAAACATCCGGCAAAATGCCGAGCTCTTTTATACATGTGGTAACTTTTTTACACACTTTATGACGACTCCTCATCAAATAATCTTACCCTACGACTCCGTGAATAATTTTATTGAATACATCTCCATCGATCAATATACCACGATCAATCCCGATAATATTTTCTACGTGGTATATCGGGAAGTATCTAAAACTGATCCCACGGTAAGCTGGATTCACATTGGTGTTTTGAAAAAAAATGCACAGTATGTATCATATTTAACCCCGCTTTATTACCACGAATACTATACCGCCCCGATTACAAACAATTTCAACTCAGTTTTTGGAGGGTTTGGCTACCGCTACAATGCTTTTGAAACGTATAACTATGGCGGGAATATCAAATTCGCCATTGGCGGGTATTACCTCACGCTGGTTGATTATAGTGCAGCTACAGATGCCACGGGCACGGTTCAGTTGGTAAAACCTAATATAACTCCTTACACCGAAAGCGATACGTATAATAAACAATGCCATTATGGCATCAGGGATTTAAGTATTCAGTATGACCCGTATTCGTCGCACGTTGCAAACGAAGGAGGTATTTCCTGTTTTATTTTCAGGGGAAGTGTTCCCAAATTTACAAACATAAATTACAAAGGACTTGCCATTGCACAGGTAAAAAACCTCAGCAGCAGTAAAAACTCCGCAACCAATGTACTGGTACATAGTTCCTATCGTAACGGTTACTGGTCAAAAGCCTGCGATTACCCCTGGCATTCCACTGCATATATGGACGGGGGATCTTCCAAAGTGATAGATGAGCAGTTGGACTACAATTCATACACGCAGGGCTTTTTTAATGCGCCCACCAACTATTTCGGGATTGCCAACAACGAATTTTTTGATAACCCGACACAAGGCTATTACCCCGACCAGTTATATTTTTCGAGCAATGCCTGGTTATATGATATCGGGTATTGTGCTACTCCAACAAAAACGGCAATTCCAACTACCAACTTTGCCGACCCGTGGTGGTTACAACCCTGCACATACGCAGCACCCTTAGCCATCTGCCCCAATACGGCAAACCTTTTTTACCTGGCACATCATGATATTTACCAGACAAATAATTTAGATGGTCCTCTGTGGCAACAAACCTCCGACACCACCTATGGTTATCCAAAACTAAGCCACTGGGCATGGAGTTTGCAGGCACTGGAATTTGCCCCTTCGAGTAAAGATACGATGTTTGCCATATTCCCGACACGCACCGGAGGCAGAAATGAAGCCGGACAGGGAAATAATTATCCGGCAGGACATAAAATATACCGTGGCGTACAAATCAATAATATCTGGCACTGGACAGACCTTACCACCGACTCACTGCCCTATATCCTTCAAGATAGAGGACTTACCGATATTGCCGTAAATCCCGATAACTCCAAAGAACTCTGGGTTACCCTCGACCAATATTCCGGTCACATCATGGGGGAATACCGGGTAATGCACACCACCAACGGAGGACTGACGTGGAATGATTTTTCTACAGGACTTTCCTGTGTTCCGGTAAACAGTATTGTACTGAATAAAGAGAGTAACCTGCACGATTTGTACGTGGCAAACGATATGGGCGTATTTTATCGCAATGATACCATGAACAGTTGGAAACCATATATGAAGAATATGCCCCGCTGCATGGTAATGGATTTAGAAATTAATTATGAACGCATGGAGCTTTACGCCGGAACCTGGGGACGCAGTGTATGGGTTTCGCCCATCCCCTGTTACAGCCAGATGCCGCAGGATATTACCGTGAGTTCGAGCCAGACATGGAACACTCCGGTTTACAATAGCGGGAATATAACCATCAACAGTGGTGTAACTCTTACCATCAGCACCACCGTTGAGATGGGAATCGGTAAAGAGATCAGGGTAAAACCCGGAGCAAAGCTATACCTTGTAAATGCTACGGTGACCAACTCATGCAAACGTTACTGGAAAGGAATCGTGGTTGAAGGCAACCATGTCATGAATATTTTTACCAATGGTCAGCATGGAAAGTTATATACAATGAACAGTACTATTTCCAACGCTTTGGTTGCCGTGCAAACCCAAAGCATTAACACGTATTTTTCGACAAACTATGGTGGCGGCGAACTCTCCTGCCATAACACGACTTTCAAAAACAACCGCCTCTCGATACACATGCGCCCGTTTATGTGCGCTAACCCTGTAACGTATAACCCGTACATCGACCTGAGCATTTTTTCCAATTGTAATTTTATTTATGATGGAAATTATTTGCTCGATTCCACCTTCAAAGGTTTCGTGTTTATCGACAGCGTGAACTATCCTAAATTCAACGGGTGTAATTTTAAGAACATAAACACCGGTTGTAAGAATGCTATTCCCGAAAGAAAAGGGTTCGGGATAAAAGCAAACAATTCAACATTTGTTGCTCAGGCTACTTATTCAGGGGCTTACCCGGGCAATGTTGGAACGGTTACCCATACAGTTTTCCAGAATCTGGAGTATGGTATTCGCTCTGTTGGGCCTGTGACTGGTCGTTTGCAGGAGACCAAGATAGACAACTGCGTGTTTAGCGACAATACTCACGGAGCTTATTGTTTTTACAACTCCAGGATAACGGTACTCAGCAATGATTTTACCATCCCAAAACGCGACACCACCATGAATGCCGACAGTTCAGGGCAGCCTTACGGGCTCTATCTGGAAAGATGCGAATTTTTTAAAATAGAACATAACGGGCTGCATCTTAATACAGATGCAGACTCCGGTTACATAGGAATGCTTATTGTTAATTGCGGAAGAACACCCAAGCTGATTTACAACAATGATTTCCGCTTATTGAATTACGGAGTTATTGCCATAGGCGATAACGGCTACCGAAACCCGTTAACATGCTTTGTGATCGAGGGAGTAAAAATCAAGTGTAACGATTTTCAGCATTGTGGTTTCGATGTCGGGGTAGATACCATTGGTACAAACGATCCTTTGCTGGAAGGTATTTCTATTTACCAGGGCGAACTTTCAAGTTCTCCTGTACCGGATAGTATCATGCGCAAAACTGCCAATAACCGTTTCTCTCATGCCGGGAATCTGGGGGTGAGTGATTTATACAATATTGCAAACCCGTTTACCTATTATTACTATGATGAATACCCCCAGGAGCCTGTTTACTATTCAATGAATACAGTATATCCTCAAGGTATTGGAGGATTTGGTCCATTTGACAAAACCAAAGCCTGTCCGCCGATGTATGCTTTATATATTTCGGACAGCCCGGTTGTACAGGGCGATTTTGCAAAGCTGGACTCAATTTGTGATCTCTCGAACGGTCAGAAACTATTGTATCAAATCTATCTGGATGGCGGGGAATCAGGGGTGCTGAAAAATGAAATCAGCTCCTGTTTCCCATGGGAATCCTACATCATGTTCGATAAACTGATGGCAATATCCCCTTATTTGTCCGAAGAATCAATGATCGAAGCAGTTGTAAATGAAGCCGCATTTCCTCCGGCAATGATTCGTTTACTGATGCTGGCAAACCCGCAATGTTTGCACTCTGACCAGGTATGGGGCGCCATCTATTACAAACGAGCAACTCCGCTGCCCGAAAGCATTATTCAGGAACTGCTCAATGCACCGGAAAATTATTCACCGCTGGAACAAATGCGTACCGAAATATCGTGGACTCAGTTACAAAAGTATGCAGCCTTCGAAGAAATTATTTCCCGCTTTTCCAACGAACCTCAGTCATGGATTTTGGATACACTGATTACCAAATGCAAACAACAAAAGGAATTTACCATGATTCCCCATATTGTAAATCTTTACCTGGGCAGTTCCCGCCTGGAAGAAGCCAGTGAGTTTATCAACGCTTCGCTCTCAGGATACAACCTTAATGCAGACGAGGAAAACCAGTGGCTGCAACTGAAAGCCTTTTATGAAATTGCAATCAGTTCGGTAAATTCGGCTCCCAATGCTGAACAGACGGAGCAGTTACAAAACATGATGCAAAGTCAGTATGCCTCCGTTTCGGGCAGTGCGAAAGCCCTGTATGTTGCCTGCAATGGCAATTACCCGCTTACCGAAATCATTAAATTACCTGCCGGAGAACCTCAACCTAAATCGGTAAAAACCCGAAGGATTAATTACGATGAACCGGACAAGCTCATTGTAAATCCAAATCCTGCTCATGACTTTATTAGCGTTGACTACAAACTGGAACCGGGTCAGGAAAAAGCGGTGCTTTGCATTGCCGATATTACCGGGCGTAAACTATCCTGCAAAACCGTGGGTAAACAAGGTCCGGTTTTGATGGAGCTAAAAGGACTGGTAAAGGGGTTCTATATCTGCACTCTCGAATCCAATGATTCTATTCTTAAAAGTGTTAAATTCTCAGTCTATTAACCAAACCAAGCAAAAGCAGGTGTATATTTACACCTGCTTTGCTTTTTATTCTTAAACTGCTATGAAAAAGTACCTGCTTTTTATTTGTTTACTACTATCGGGCTTTATAACCAGGGCTCAGATACCTTACCTAAATGTGGCAACTGCTTTCCCTCCAATGTATAACGGGGCAAATTTTTATTACCAGATGTATTTTCAAAACAATCAATTTTTGTTCTTGGGAAAAAGCCTGTGGAAAACAGGTTATACGCAAACATTTTATGCCCGTTTTTCTGCACAGGGGGATAGTTTGGGATTTGTACAATTAAAGGACACTATCCCAGGTCATTATGAATACTGGGGGGGGTATAACTCAACATTCAGGTATAATCCTACCTTCCCTTTTTACAGTAGCTTTACGTACGGGGATAACCAAAATGCAGTTACTGCTATTTACAAGTATGATACCCTGCTGAATTACCAGTTAATCCAGACGATACAGGATACCGTTGGAATAGCAAGTAATTGTAATTTTGAAACGGCTGATCATCATATTTTAAGTTGTGGATTGGGGATGAACGCCTCCAATAATACCTGGATTAATATGATGAAAACCACCAAAAGCGGGGGAATGATCTGGCAAAAAAGTATTCAAAGTACAGGGTTTACCGTTAATTTAAAAGACGGGGTTCCTTTACCGGATAGTGGTGCGGTTGTATCGGGATGGTGTTCCGATAAACCTGTGGTAGTCAGGCTGGATAAAGACGGAAATATTAAATGGCAAAAATATTTTAACGGGCATAGCGAAGCATGGGTAGAGCCTACCCCGGATTCCTGCCTGGTGGTTGCCTTTGATTCGTTGATTTCTTCTTCTACAAATACCTATGCACTTAAATTGGTAAAACTAAACCCTGTAAACGGGGCTGTTATCTGGGATACCGCCTATAGCCTGGGTTCGGTAAGCAGTTACACCCGTGCGTTCAGGGTTACCTCTAAAGGAGATTTTTTAATTGTTGGTACTGTTTTTTATGAAACAAAATTTTATTACATGAAAATCAAAGCGAACCGTGATACCGCGTTTTTTAAAATTTCTCCTCAATATTTTTTGGTTCGTCTGGATGATATTATCGAGTGCGGAGAAGGACTTGCCTGTTGCGGCAGAATAATACCAACAAACACAACCCCTGTTAAGTCATGGTTTTTTACAACAGATGAGCAAGGGTGTATGACACCCAACTGTAATGTGGGAATAGAAGAGTTTAAAGAACCCATCCATATTAAAGAACTTAAGCTCAGCCCCAACCCAGCAAGCAGTGAAGTAACCATAACAGCTACCCAGCCCTACAAAGAAGGTACTTTGTTTATCTATGATTTTGGGGGTAAAACCGTGGCTGCCTATCCCTGGCCTTGCGGTGAAAGCACTTTGCATATCCCTTTACACAATGCCCCCCGTGGCATTTACCAGCTTATTTTAGTGACCAATACAACCAATAAGGAAGTTGGAAAGCTGGTGGTGGGGAAGTAAGGAAGAATTTAGAAGACAGGAGTGAAAATTCTAGTCAAATTGACCATGTGATTCCGATTTAAAGTGAGCACTTGTTCCGGACGAAAGTGTTTGTTTTTATGTTTTACAGGCTACCGCTAAGCATAGTGGCAGAAAGATGGAAGAAAAACGGAACATTAACAGTGTTAAGGTAAAATCGCACTCTGCCTCTGGAACTTCTGCATAGCTTAAGAATGTGAGCGAACTTCCTTCTTTTTGAGAAAACAACAACAACAGGAAAAAAGCAGGATACACAAAAATTAATCACGAATATTTTTTATGCAAAAGCAACTACGAATAGCAGGTATGACTGATTTTCACAAAATAAGTAGAATACGCCATTAAAACATCTATAGCTAAATCGATTTTTAAATTAAAGGGTACTGTTTATTGTAAATTGAATGTTTTTAATTGTATATTTGCTACTAGAGAGATATTATAACTTAGTTAGATATTTAATATACTCAATTAAAGCCAATTATGATAGGTAATAATATTTTAAGTAGTGTGTATAGAAAATTACTATTGCCTTTTGCTATTGTAGCTTTAGTTTTGATTATAGGTGGAATAGCCGTATTTAATAAGACTGCCTCAAGAATAAAGTTAGAAGAAGAAAACAAGCTGGAAGCTATTACAAAGCTAAAAACTGAAGGTATTGAACGTTGGATAGCTGAACGTAAGGGTGATATATCGACCTTTTCCAGTAACAATTGTGTTCTAAAACAAATTGAACTACAATTTTTGTCTGGTAAACTTATTCAAAATGAAGATCTCTCATCTCTTTTTATGACAATGTGCAAAAACTATAATTATAACAGTATCTCTTTACACGATGGTAATAAAAACGAATTATGTACAATTCTTCATCCCTCAAAAAACGTCAAGTGTACTTATAATTGCCATCCCGAATATAACGATTCCATAAAACCCAATGTTATAGATATATACTATTACCGTTGTTCTCTCTGTAATTCTGTTCATCTGGAGTTTCATTCTATACTATTCTACAATCAAAAAAGACTTGGAGATATTACATTTGTCATTGATCCACAGGAGTATCTGCTTCCTTATATAGAAAATTGGCCAACAAAAAGCTCTTCGGCAGAAAATTTAATTGTTCGCAGAGAAGGTGATTCTGTGGTTTTTTTGAATCAATTACGTCATAAAAAAAACAGAGCAATTAACTATCGCATATCATTGTTAAACAGTAATATCCCTGCTGTAATGGCTGTAAACGGGAAACGGGGAATCGTAGAAGGGGATGATTATCGCAAAGAGAAAGTAATTGCTTATATAAATGAAATCAAAGGCACAAACTGGTGTATGATTTCTAAAATAGATAAGCGTGAAATATACGCACCTGTTAAACAATTTGCATATGTTATATTTGGGATTGTTTTCATTCTCCTGATGGGTTTAACAGGAATATTTATGTTCTTTTTACAACGTGACCAAAAGAGGCATCTGGACGAAATTTATAAAGCAAATCAGGAACGTTTTGCATTGATTGAAAACTTTGATTTATTTGCTAAATATGCCAATGATATTATTGTTCTGGCTGATTCGAAAGGAAAAATAACCTGGATTAATCATAAAGGAGAACAAGTTTATGGCTATACACCTGACGAATATAAAATGCTTTTGATATCTGGATTAAGAGCTTCCGGGACAGAAAAAACGGCAGAGGAAATTATTAAATTCCTAAGAAAGAATAATGGGGTTGTTTACGAAACACAACATATTACAAAGGACGGACGTGAATTTCCGGTTGAAATAAGTGCCCGAATCATTAATACTAAAAATGATTTCTTCTTTCAGGCAATTATTCGCGATATTAGTGAGCGTAAAATTGCAGAATTCCATATCCAGAATCTGAACAGGCTTTATACTGTATTGAGTAATATCAACCAAACTATAGTTAGAGAGAAGGATTTAAATTTAGTTTTTGATACAGCCTGCAAAATAGTGGTACAGGATGGAGAATTTAAACATGCCTGGATATGTAATTGTGAATCAGATATATCTAATGCTTTTACTTATTTTTCAGCAGAAGGTGCATATTCATTTTCTGAAAATCATCATAAATTGTTTTGCGATGAATCATGTATTGAGGGATATTTCCGCAATTCAAACAGTAAACTAAAACATATTGTAATCAATAATTTACAAGAAGATTCACGAAATTTTCCATGGAAAGAAGAAGCCATCCATTATGGATATTTATCAGTTGCATTTTTTCCCTTACATTTAGAAGGTGTCCTAAAAGGAATACTCGGAATATTTACCAATGAATCGTTATATTTCGATAATAAAGAACTTAAATTACTCGATGAAATTGCGATGGATTTATCCTATGCAATCGGAGTTAAAGAAAAAGAGCATGAGCAAAAACGATTGCGTGAAGCTGAATTAGAACTGCATCAATTGATGCAAAATATCATAAATACTACACCCGACTGGATTTTTGTAAAAGATAAAGATCACCGATTTATGCTTGTAAATAAGTCGTTTGCTGAAAATCTTGGAAAGACGGTAAAAGAGATTATTGGAAAGTTTGACTATGAAGTATGGAGTGAAGAGCAATGTTATGGAAATCCTGAAAAGGGAATCAGCGGATTTCATCAGGATGATAATCTTGTTTTGACAGGCCAATCAATATACAACCCTGAAGAGAATGCCACTGATCAAAATGGAAATGAGCATTTTTTCGATAATTACAAATATCCGCTGTATGATATTCATGGTAACATTATTGGTATATTGGGTTTTGCACGTGATATTACCAATCGTATGCTTACAGATAAGCTTCTTCGCGAAAACGAACGTAAGTTCCGACTTATTACAGAAAACGTAATTGATGCCATTTTCCAATTGGAATTTATTCCTGATAAGCATTTTTCATATGTAAGCCCTTCTATAGAGACCATTACAGGATTTCGTCCGGACGAATTCTACAATAATCCTCAACTCTTCGAAAATCTGGTTTGTGAAGAACAACAAAAAATACTTTTTGAACTAAAAATGCCTTCAGAAGAGAGTTTGAAAACGATCACTTGTCAGATTAAAACAAAAGCAGGATTACAAATCTGGCTCGAAATCAGGAATGTTCCGTTTTACGATAATGAAGGTAATCTGATTTCTATTGAAGGGATTGCTCGTGATATTACCGAAAGTAAAAATCTGGAAAATGAATTGATAGCTGCCCGTCATAAGGCCGAAGAGATGAACCGTCTCAAGACAAATTTCCTTGCAAACATGAGCCATGAATTGCGTACTCCGCTAAATGGTATTTTAGGTTTTTCAGAGATGATGAAGCAGGATTTGGCAGGCACAGAACATGGTGAATGGGCTGAAATGATGAATGCTAACGGCACACGACTACTCGAAACTCTCGACTTGATCCTGAATCTTTCTAAGCTTGAGTCAGAGAAGATTGAAGTAAAGGCTGAAGAGATTGCTCCTTACGAAGTTTTAGAAGAAGTGTATAACACCTTTGAGTTTTCGGCACGGAAAAAAGAATTAAAATTCACGATAGAAACTAATAACAAGTTTCAAAAGTGTCTCACAGATAGGCGTATGCTTCGCGAAATTCTTACCAATTTGGTGAATAACGCGATAAAGTACACTTTAAAAGGATCAATAAGCTTGAAAATAGAATTTCTTGAAAATGAATATATTATTGCCGTTTCTGATACAGGAATCGGAATTTCTCAGGATAAAATCAATGTTATTTTTGATGAATTCCGTCAGGAAAGCGAAGGATATAACCGTACATTTGAAGGCACTGGACTTGGATTAACTATTACAAAACGATTTACTGAGCATTTGGGCGGTACTATCTCGGTAGAGAGTACCCAAAATGTCGGATCTGCATTCATCTTAGCTTTCCCGCTGATCAAACTAAAAACTGAACAAAAGGTTGTAATTCAGAATCAACTCGAATCAACGCCTATGGAGTTGGTTATTCCAGCCGAATCTTCCGTATTACTAGTGGAAGATGATGATATGAACCAAATGTTGGTTAAGGCTCTTCTTGCTTCAAAAACTGTTCTCCGGATTACAGAAAGCGGCATTGAAGCTTTGAATATGGCATCGAATAATCAGTTCGACATAATTCTGATGGATATTAATTTGGGAGAAGAACTTAACGGTATTGAAATCACTAAAAAAATTCGTAAAATTCCGGGTTATGAAAAAATTCCGATTGTAGCACTCACCGCTTTTGCGCTCGAAGGAGATAAAGACTATTTCCTTTCAAATGGATGCTCTCATTACCTTTCTAAACCCTTTACAAAAAGTGATTTATTTACATTGCTTAATGATATTTTTAAAAAACAAATAAACAGATAAGGTTGTCTGCATATTTTTTTTTACGATTTACGATTTTTGCCTTTCCAGATATTATCTTTGATCGATACTCATTTTTTAGATCGCTTTTTTAAGTTTTGAAGGTAAAATGCTGCCTGTATTATTTACAGACAGCATTTTTTACGTAAACATTATTTCATGAAGATTTTTCAGTACATAACTTTGTAATCGAAATAGTTATATTTGGTATAAGGTTTTCTGTAAATAAATTTTGTATTGACTCGGTTGTGTTATATATTTGCCTGCAAAACAAATAAATATGTAAAGAGGGATCGGGGAGTGTTATTTGTTACCGAAGCTGCATTAATAAGGGAAGTGCAGCTTCTTTTTTTGATTCAGATTGTCGAAATAACGTTTGCCGAATATATATTTGTAGTGAATTATTAAACTTACATTTTAATCTACTTGCAAAATAGCCCCAAGTGATTGGGGCTATTTTTTTTGGTGTCCTTAATACTATTCATGAAGTAATCCTTAAAATTGACTACAATAAACCTATTGCAAGACGCAGATACCCTTATTTCTTATACCTTTATTGAATCAGTTCAATTAAGTGCCTTTACTATTTTGTAAATCGTTCATCAAAAATTGCGATGCATTTAATTTGGTTACGTCCCTGTATTTAAGGAATTAAAACCAGTTTTTCTTTTTAAAGAGCATAACTCCCATTGTTGCAATCAAAAACGAAACAAAAAGAACAATCCAGAACCCGAATCGGTTATCGGAAAATGAATTGGGAACATTCATTCCGTATAAGCTGGCAATTAGGGTTGGAATCATTAAAATGATGGAGATAGAAGTTAACTGTTTCATGATAACATTTAAGTTATTTGAAATTACAGAAGCATATGCATCCATCATTCCGGTTAAAATGTCGTTATAGATATTGGTAGTTTCTTGTGCCTGACGGATTTCAATATCAACATCTTCCATCAGTTCTTGATCGTAGTCAATCTTTAGATTTTTAATACGGTGAATCAGTATATCATTGCCTTTTAATGAGGTTGTGAAAAAAACAAGGCATTTTTCAATTTGAAGCAGGGTTTGTAAATCTTCGTTTTTGATTGATTTTTCCAACTTATCTTCTGCTACTTTAATCAATTGATTTATTTGCTTCAGATATTTCAAAAACCAAACGCTTGACGAAAGCGAAAGCTTTAATACCAAATCAAATTGCGACGTAAAGTTGATCGATTTACGTACGGTATAGAGGATGAAATCGTTGATTAACTCTGTTTTTATATGGCATACTGTTACTAAAATATCGTCCTTAAAAATAATTCCAATTGGAACAGTGATATAAGGTAAACGTGGGTCATCGTTTTTATGTGGAATACGCAAAACAATTAAACACCATCCATTTTCCATTTCAATACGTGGACGTTCGTCAATATCTTCAATGTCATTCAAAAAAGATAGAGGAACTCCAAGATTGTCAACTAAATATACTTTTTCTGATTCTGTAGGGCATTCAATATTTACCCAGCAATTTGGTTCCCATACAGAACAGGGAACAAGTCCTTTTGAATTTTTGTAAAAGGCTTTCATTGTTACAACTCTCCATAAATTTTATGAACAGAGGTTGTACATAAGCCTCTATTCATGTTTAACTACACGAATGATAATCGTCCATGATCTTTTTGGATAATTAAATTTTAAGGCGCAAAGATACTGTTTCTTTTCTTTCTAATGAATGGCGAGCTACTTTATAGTGTTAACATTGGCTTAAAATGAACTAAATACTTCATTTTATTGTAGTTGTGGCTTTTTTATTTTCGGCACAAAGCATCGTAAAATACAACAACATCATTTATTGGATTCAATTTACTTCAATATTGGGGAGTAATATATTACAAGCTTGATCTTATTTTAATATGTACTTGGAGATTGCCCAAATCATATCCGTATATTATATTCATTATCAAAGAAAATTGTATTGACGAAACTTATCGAAGAAGCAATAGGCCTTCATACAAATAGATAAAAGCCAAATCCTTCCGGATATTTCTATTGGCAAAATCGTGTTTTTGATTGTCTGTTTGATATATTTGTATAATAAAAACAAAAATTGATTTATTTCATTGTATTGCTTAAAATTATGGGGTTGCTTTTTAGATATATTCACAAACAATCCCAAGGGAGGATTGATTATTATTGTCCCAGTATTACCAATAATAATCATAGTCAATCTAATAAGACCTTCGGAATAGAATAAATAATTTGTTTGCTTAGTTTTGAATTCGTATTTGTCAAGATAGAAAGGATAATGTTGATTCTGTACAGATACTAAAATACAGTATGATACATGACAGATCTTTCCATTTTGAAAAAATCACATTTTGAAATAAAAATATGAATGTAGCTGTTTGTATTCAAAAAAGAAGTACTTTTGCTCTCAACTCGGGGCTGCTTTCAATCCATCCTATTACTACTACAACTCACATTCAGAAAGCAGAACCGGGTTTTTTTGTTTTAGAAGTGTTAATCATGTTTCAAGCCCAGTAAATGTTGTACCTTAGCAGAATAAAATCATAGACATGAGAGCGGGTTATGTTTTTTTAGCAATCTTTTCAATAGCAATACTAGCAGGTTGTAGAAAAGAGAATGACGAAGAAATCCAAATCAGCGGGAAAATTCTTGACAAAAATCAGGGTACGCCTGTTTCCGGAGCACAGGTCATTCTGGCAGCAAGTAAAGTTCAAACTGGGGTTTATAATCCCAGCTACGAAACTGTTGCTACTGTAAATAGTAGTTCTGGAGGAGATTACTCATTCAATGTAACGAATGATAAATTTACGGGTTACAGGATTACTGTTATCAAAGATCAATACTTTGATATGTTTAAAGATTACGAGGTTAGCACAATTAAATCAGGTCAAAGTAATACCGTAAATCTGGAAATATTGCCTCAGGCATTTTTGAATCTCAGGGTTCGCAATATTTCTCCGGTTAATAATCAGGATCTTATTGGATATCACATTGTGAACACTCAACCTGGTTGTCAGAATTGTTGTGGAAATGGTGTTTTAACAGGAAACGGCTCCGTATATGATACTACGTTTACCTGCAAAACCTATGGTCATAGCTATGTGAAAATTCAATGGACTGTTCAAAAAGGAGGGCAAAATAGTTATTATCTTGATTCGGTTTTTTGTCCGGCATTTCAAACTACGCCATTTGTAGTAAATTATTGATTACACTCGAATAACAAAGAGGTTTGTTATTCGCTGACCTTTCTTTTTAACCACCACTTACAAGATGCATTACCATTACATTATCTCCGTTCTTAATAACAGTAGTTTCGTAATTTTCTTTTCGCACCAATATCCCATTGATTTTAATAACAAGCATTTTGAAAATGAAATTCTTAAGTTTTAAGAGTTCAGCAACGGTTAATTCGTTTTCGGTAAAGCTTTCGGCGGTATTATTCAGGATGATATTCATGGATTATGTGTTGGTATTTAATATTTTCACTTATAATAGATTCATGATGATTTCTACCACTTGGTTTGCCTGCATATTTGCAACTGTACAAACTCTGGGTGCTAATGGTGGAAGTTCATCACAGACTCCGGTTTCGAAGTCACCGCATATAAAAATGTGATCAAACTGAACGGTTTTGAGAGTATTATTATTTCCCCAACCAGCCAGTCCCGAACCTGAAACTACATATTTATCGGGCATCATCTCAATTACAGTTTCCAGCAACATCTGCTTTTGATCATCTTTGTCAAAAGCTTCAACAATGATATCACATTCCGAAAAAAGATTTACAATACTTTCCGGAGTCAGTTTTTGATCAATTGCTTCCAATGAGGTTTGATGAGTAATTCTCTCAATATTATCTTTTAAGGCATTGCATTTTTTTAATCCAAGCTGATCCCTGAAAAAATATTGGCGATTTAAATTGCTTTCAACAATGATGTCAAAATCAATCAGTATCAGTTTTCCAATACCAATACGAGCCAGTGATACGGCGCAGTTAGATCCTAATCCTCCGCACCCGGCAATCCCAATTGTGAAGTTTGAAAGTTTTTCCAGCATATCTGTATTGAAATAAAAAAGCCACGCAAAGATAATCTCAACGTGGCTTAGTTTATAGGTTTAGATTTTTTTATTTTGCGTCAGCAGGAAGGATATCCAGCAATTCAACCTCAAAAATTAAAGTTGAGCCAGCAGGAATAACACTAACTTCTCTATCGCCATAAGCGAGGTCTGAAGGGATGTAAAACACATACTTTGAACCAGGTGTCATTAGTTGAACACCTTCTGTCCATCCTTTAATTACTTGATTCAGAGGAAATGTAACAGGTTCTCCACGTTGAACTGACGAATCGAAAACGGTACCGTTAACCAACGTTCCATGGTAATGAACTTTTACTTTATCTGTTGCTTTAGGATGAACACCTTTCCCTTCTGTAACTACTTTATATTGTAATCCACTGGGTAGCTCTTTAACACCCTTTTCTTTTTTGTTTTTTTCGAGAAAAGCTTTGCCTTCAGCTTTTGCAACAGCAGATTTTTTTGCAGTTTCTTCTGTTTGTTTCTTTTGTTGTTCAGCCTGCCAGCGTTGAATTACACCATCTTTAATTTGTTGAGATACAAGCGAATCTTTTCCGTCCAATGCATCTTTCAATCCTTGTAAAAGCCATTGATTTACAATTTCAATTTTCCCTCTTTTTAGATTTTGGGCTATATCTAAACCAATCATATAGCTAACAGAATCTTTGAAACTTTTTACTCCGTCAGGAATTACATTTGTGTTTTGTCCTTTCGTAAGCGATACATTGCCGGCAATAAAAAACACAACCAGCATAGCAATAAATGATCTCTTTTTCATATTCATAATTGTAATTTTGAAACAAAAATAATGTAATTCATCTTACAAACATCATTCCAGACTACTTCTTTAAAGCTTGTTGATTACTATTTAATACAAAAAAACAGACCGAATATTTGTAAAAGATTCCGGTCTGCTAAATCTATGTATTAGAGTTACAATTATTTCTGCTTTTTTAGAATAGCGTGTTTTATTTATTTAACCATTGAATTATTTTTTCACTGTATGGCTTTTCTTTTGGGAATACAGAATCAACAAGTTGCCCATTTTCATCAATTAGGAACTTTTGAAAATTCCAGATTACAGGAGCATCAAGTTTCCCATTAAGTGATTTCTGAGTTAACCATTTATATAAAGGATGGATATTTTCTCCTTTTACAGATATTTTTGACATTATAGGAAAGCTTATTTTGTATTTTATTGAACAGAAGGATTTTATTTCTTCATTTGAGCCTGGTTCTTGTTGTAGAAAGTTATTAGCTGGAAAAGCGATGATTATAAAATTTTTATCCTTGTATTCCTGATATAATTTTTCCAGGTCTGCATATTGAGGAGTTAATCCACATTGCGATGCCGTATTTACAATCATTACTTTTTTGCCTTTTAATGTGTTCATATAAAATTCATTACCATCAATATCTGTAGCTTTAAAGTCGTAGATTGATGAGCTATTTTGTGCAGTTAGATTAATCGTAATCAGTAAAAAAGAGATAATTAATGTGGTTTTTGAATTCATGACTTTACAATTTAATGATGTCAGGGTAAACATATAATTCATGGCAAAGTTCATTCGATTTGCTAATATTCTAAGTAATTGGCAATTACATTGAAGTGTTCAAAAAAGCAACAGAAATTTAATGGAGGATTAATTTTTACATTATTTTTTTCTTCACATACAAACTTCTGTATCACCAGTAAATTAGGGGCGTTTGTGACACCCAGGATAAATAACCCGATAAGCTGTAGGGGGGGTATATATTTTACAACCGTTTTAATGTGGGCTCTAGAGAAGCGGGCGTAAGCAGAGGGGATGAAAGAATAAGCCAAATACATTATTTGAAACGTACCATACAATAGTCGGTATAGAGAATAAGAAGCGGGTTAAAAAAGGGAGTATATAACCGATAATATATAGGCTAGTCATTACAGGGGTAAAAAAAAGCGAAGAAAGAGGGCAAATAAATTTGGTAGTAAAGAAAAAAGGAGTACTTTTGCACTCCCGAAACGAAAGAAAGAGGATCGGGGAAAGGAAGTGTACGAAAAGGATGGAGAAACCGGGTTTAGGAGAGGGAATTAGAAGGGGAGAAAAAAAGTAGAAAATAAATTTGGTGGATACGAAAAAAGGAGTACCTTTGCAGCCCTGAAACTCTGAGAGGAGTACAAGGGGAAGAAATAGAGTAAAATACTGAGAGCCATTAAGTTAATGAGGAGTTAACGAAGAAAAAAACTTCAAAAAAGATTTGGTGGTAAATAAAAAAAGCAGTAATTTTGCAGCCACGAACCAAGGGATTCCTTGGGGAGTGAAAAGAAGAAGATGATAAGTGAGGAGAGGGAAGTGGAAAATAGTCCATGGAAGAGGATTCACGATTCAGATAAAAAGAAGCGAAAGTTCTTTGAAGAGATGAGTAAACCGAGCAGTGATAGTAAGAATGGCTGTTATTTGAGAAGATAGCAGTTAGGAAAAGAATATCTTGAGAGAAAAACATTAAGGAACAAAAACTTACAAAGAAGAGTTTGATCCTGGCTCAGGATGAACGCTAGCGGCAGGCTTAATACATGCAAGTTGCACGGGATTTCGGGTAGTAATATCTGGATGAGAGTGGCGCACGGGTGCGTAACGCGTATGCAACCTACCCTTTACAGGAGGATAGCTTTCGGAAACGGAAATTAATACTCCATACAATCTGGCTGACACCTGTCAGGCAGATAAAAGTTACGGCGGTAAAGGATGGGCATGCGTGACATTAGCTAGTTGGTAAGGTAACGGCTTACCAAGGCGACGATGTCTAGGGGTTCTGAGAGGATGATCCCCCACACTGGTACTGAGACACGGACCAGACTCCTACGGGAGGCAGCAGTAAGGAATATTGGTCAATGGGCGAGAGCCTGAACCAGCCATGCCGCGTGCAGGAAGAAGGCCTTATGGGTTGTAAACTGCTTTTGTCAGGGAATAAATCTATGTACGAGTACGTAGTTGAAGGTACCTGGTGAATAAGCATCGGCTAACTCCGTGCCAGCAGCCGCGGTAATACGGAGGATGCAAGCGTTATCCGGATTCATTGGGTTTAAAGGGTGCGCAGGCGGATATATAAGTCAGTGGTGAAATGCAACAGCTTAACTGTTGAGCTGCCATTGATACTGTAGGTCTAGAGTGTAATTGGGGTAAGCGGAATATGTCATGTAGCGGTGAAATGCTTAGATATGACATAGAACACCGATCGCGAAGGCAGCTTACCAAGCTACAACTGACGCTCATGCACGAAAGCGTGGGGATCAAACAGGATTAGATACCCTGGTAGTCCACGCTGTAAACGATGATTACTAGCTGTTGGCGATATACAGTCAGTGGCGTAGCGAAAGCGTTAAGTAATCCACCTGGGGAGTACGTTCGCAAGTATGAAACTCAAAGGAATTGACGGGGGCCCGCACAAGCGGAGGAGCATGTGGTTTAATTCGATGGTACGCGAGGAACCTTACCTAGACTTGAACGCATTAGGAATAGATTAGAAATAGTTTAGCCAGCAATGGCCTATTGCGAGGTGCTGCATGGTTGTCGTCAGCTCGTGCCGTGAGGTGTTAGGTTAAGTCCTGCAACGAGCGCAACCCCTACTTTTAGTTGCCATCAGGTAAAGCTGGGCACTCTAGAGGAACTGCCTACGCAAGTAGAGAGGAAGGTGGGGATGACGTCAAATCAGCACGGCCCTTACGTCTAGGGCTACACACGTGCTACAATGGCCGGTACAGAGGGCAGCTACTGGGTGACCAGATGCGAATCTCGAAAGCCGGTCTCAGTTCGGATCGGAGTCTGCAACCCGACTCCGTGAAGTTGGATTCGCTAGTAATCGCGTATCAGCCATGACGCGGTGAATACGTTCCCGGGCCTTGTACACACCGCCCGTCAAGCCATGGGAGCTGGGGGGACCTGAAGTCCGTAACCGAGAGGAGCGGCCTAGGGTAAAATCAGTGACTGGGGCTAAGTCGTAACAAGGTAGCCGTACCGGAAGGTGTGGCTGGAATACCTCCTTTCTGGAGAGATATGATTAAGGGTTAGGAATAATCCGGAGAAGTTTTTACTATCACGAGGTTTACTATATAAAAAGAGAATAGAAAAGAGAAGATGAGCAAAAGAACTCATCGTAGGAGCGAGAGAGATCGAGGCTGACTATAGGCTCGAGATACAGGCGAAATTACAGTCCCGTAGCTCAGTTGGTTAGAGCACTACACTGATAATGTAGGGGTCAGCAGTTCAAATCTGCTCGGGACTACGAAGGGGGGGATTAGCTCAGCTGGCTAGAGCACCTGCCTTGCACGCAGGGGGTCAACGGTTCGAATCCGTTATTCTCCACAGGATTACCGAGATAGGTAATAGAAAGTACATTGACATATTGGGAAGAGAAATACTACGAGCAAGCCGCAAGGCAAGCAATAAATAGTTGAAAGATAGACACGAAAGTGACTAAGGGCGCACGGGGGATGCCTGTGGCTCTCAGAGGCGAAGAAGGACGTGACAAGCTGCGAAAAGCTACGGGGAGGTGCAAATGACCCTTGATCCGTAGATGTCCGAATGGGGCAACCCAATACAGTGAAGCTGTATTATCCGTTAAGGCGGAGGCGAACGTGGGGAACTGAAACATCTAAGTACCCATAGGAGAAGAAAACAAAAAGTGATTCCCTAAGTAGTGGCGAGCGAACGGGGAGAAGCCCAAACCAACAGTGTTACGGCATTGTTGGGGTTGTAGGACTGACATAATGCATTATTAATTCATAGTGGAACTAACTGGAAAGTTAGGACAGAGAGGGTGAAATTCCCGTACACAAAATGAAGCGATAGCAGGTCAGTATCCTGAGTAGCGCGGGACCGGAGAAATCCTGTGTGAAACTGCCAGCACCATCTGGTAAGGCTAAATACTCCTGAGAGACCGATAGTGAACCAGTACCGTGAGGGAAAGGTGAAAAGTACCCCGAATAGGGGAGTGAAATAGAACCTGAAACCGTGCGCTTACAAGCGGTCGGAGTCCTGATAAATCGGGATGACGGCGTGCCTTTTGCATAATGAGCCTACGAGTTGCTCCTCACTAGCGAGGTTAAGTGTTTAAAAGCACGCAGCCGAAGCGAAAGCGAGTCTGAATAGGGCGCTTTAGTTAGTGGGGGCAGACGCGAAACTTTGTGATCTACCCATGACCAGGTTGAAGTTTTGGTAACACAAAATGGAGGACCGAACCAGTTGACGTTGAAAAGTCTTTGGATGAGTTGTGGGTAGGGGTGAAAGGCTAATCAAACTGAGAGATAGCTCGTACTCCCCGAAATGCCTTTAGGGGCAGCCTGGAGGTTGAGTGTTATAGAGGTAGAGCTACTGATTGGATGCGGGGGTTTCACCGCCTACCAAATCCTGACAAACTCCGAATGCTATAACATATACTCTGGAGTGAGGCTATGGGTGCTAAGGTCCGTGGCCGAGAGGAGAAGAATCCAGACTAACAGCTAAGGTCCCCAAATGTATATTAAGTTGGATAAACGAGGTGTGATTACACAGACAGCTAGGATGTTGGCTTGGAAGCAGCCATACATTTAAAGAGTGCGTAACAGCTCACTAGTCGAGTGATCATGCGTGGATAATAATCGGGCATAAAATATACTACCGAAGCTTTAGATTGATCCCGAGTGATTGGGATCACTGGTAGGGGAGCATTCCAGTCGGCGTAGAAGGTTTGATGTAAGTCATGCTGGAGCGGCTGGAAAAGCAAATGTAGGCATAAGTAACGATAATGCAGGTGAGAAACCTGCACACCGGAAGACTAAGGATTCCTGATCAACGATAATCGGATCAGGGTAAGTCGGGACCTAAGGAGCAGCCGAAGGGCGAAATCTGATGGACAACTGGTTAATATTCCAGTACTTGCTATATTTTCGAAGGAGGGACGGAGAAGTGACACGGTTGCGTACTGACGGAATAGTACGTTAAAGGGTGTAGATAAATCTGGCGGAGGCAAATCCCTGTTGGATGTCGAACCTGATAGTACCTTGAGTCTTCGGACAAGGGGATAATACCGGTAAACAAGCTTCCAAGAAAAGCTTCTAAGGTAAGGATATAGCAACCCGTACCGTAAACCGACACAGGTAGTCGAGGAGAGTATCCAAAGGTGCTCGAGTGATTCATGGCTAAGGAACTAGGCAAATTAGACCTGTAACTTCGGGAAAAAGGTCTCCCATCGAGAGGTGGGACGCAGAGAAATGGCCCAGGCGACTGTTTAACAAAAACACAGGGCTTTGCAAAATCGAAAGATGAAGTATAAGGCCTGACACCTGCCCGGTGCTGGAAGGTTAAGAGGAGATGTTAGTGTTAAAGCGAAGCATTGAATTGAAGCCCCAGTAAACGGCGGCCGTAACTATAACGGTCCTAAGGTAGCGAAATTCCTTGTCGGGTAAGTTCCGACCTGCACGAATGGTGTAACGATCTGGGCACTGTCTCGGCCATGAGCTCGGTGAAATTGAAGTAACGGTGAAGATGCCGTTTACCCGCAACGGGACGGAAAGACCCCGTGAACCTTCACTACAACTTAACATTGAGTTTGGATAAACGATGTGTAGGATAGGTGGGAGACAGCGAAGCGGTGCCGCTAGGTATCGTGGAGTCAACGTTGAAATACCACCCTTTGTTTATTTGAATTCTAATTCCTCAGAAGAGGGAGACAGTGTTTGGTGGGTAGTTTGACTGGGGTGGTCGCCTCCAAAAGCGTAACGGAGGCTTTCAAAGGTACCCTCAGCACGCTTGGTAACCGTGCGCAGAGTGCAATAGCATAAGGGTGCTTGACTGTGAGACCAACAAGTCGAGCAGGTGGGAAACCAGGATATAGTGATCCGGTGGTTCCGTATGGAAGGGCCATCGCTCAAAGGATAAAAGGTACTCCGGGGATAACAGGCTGATCACTCCCAAGAGCTCACATCGACGGAGTGGTTTGGCACCTCGATGTCGGCCCGTCACATCCTGGGGCTGGAGAAGGTCCCAAGGGTTCGGCTGTTCGCCGATTAAAGTGGCACGCGAGCTGGGTTCAGAACGTCGCGAGACAGTTCGGTCCCTATCTGTTGTGGGCGTTAGAAGTTTGAGAGGAGCTGACTCTAGTACGAGAGGACCGAGTCGGACGCACCTCTGGTGTACCAGTTGTGGCGCCAGCTGCATCGCTGGGTAGCTATGTGCGGATGAGATAAGTGCTGAAAGCATCTAAGTACGAAACTCGCCTCAAGATGAGACTTCTTTTAAGGGTCGTAGCAGACTACTACGTTGATAGGTTGCAGGTGTAAAGGTGGTAACATCAAAGCCGAGCAATACTAATAACCCGTAAACTTTGTGTTGAAAAACAATTTAGGTAGTATTTTTCTTCTGCGATATGTTAAGATATTAAAAGTCTTAGGGCGATTATAGCGGTTAGGTCCACCTCTTCCCATTCCGAACAGAGAAGTTAAGCCAACCAGCGCCGATGGTACTGCACTTGTTGTGGGAGAGTAGGTCGTCGCCATTTTTCTAACAGAATCTTAAGGGTTAGCTTTTTAGCTAACCCTTTTCTGTTTTATATACCGATGCAATCACCCTTCTTGTTGACTCTTTATCTGAAAATTGAGATTATACGGAACTTAGGATTCTAAATAATTTATTGGTAGTTATAGGGAATAAGTATTAGTGTAAATTGCAGATTATGCATATGTTGGGTTATTAATGCAGTAGGATTTTTCTGCTATATTCAAAGTTTATGGCTTTGAGGGTTATAAAATAAATGCCACAGGAATTTCTTTTTGCCGGATTAATCGTAATGTTCATGATTCCGGGGCGAATGTACCCGGAAGATATTTCTTTTCCATCTAATGTATATAAACGTACTAAAATAGTTTTCTGAGTCTCTTTTAATGATTTAATGGTGATAATATTGTCTGTTGAATATATCTGAAAGTCATTTATGCTCAAATGCTCAACATCGTTTGGTAGCGGTTCTTTGTATTGAAGCTGAACTGTGGTATCTGGTTTCTCTTTTTGTTTAACATCAAAACTCTGTTTGTCGGGCTTGCTAATATAATAAGGATTTGAAATTTGAGGGTTGAGATCATTTTGTGCAGATAAAACTTCAATGCTGGCTATTATTGACAGGAGCATTGTAACGGATAATGTGATAATTCGGTTCATAACTGTGGGGATATTTAATGTTGTTAAATCTGTGATTTGTATAGCTAAGTTAGCTTGCTGAAATCCCCTATGTCAAGTTTATTATTTCAGATATGTTTTTGTACTGCCAAATACCTTTTTTTGCACGACATTCATAAGTGTTAAGTCCAATCAAGTGGACTGCTAATAGCATAAAAAAAGCTCTGAGGAAGATTCTCAGAGCTTTTAGTAGTATGGTAAATTAATTATTTAGCATAGCTTACGGCTCGGGTTTCACGGATAACCGTTACTTTAATTTGTCCCGGATAGGTCATTTCGCTTTGGATTTTTTTCGAAATATCGAAAGCAAGCTGGTTCGCTTCATTGTCAGTTACTTTATCAGCTCCAACAATAACACGTAACTCTCGGCCTGCTTGAATGGCATAGGTTTTTACAACACCTGGATAAGCTTGAGCAAGTTCTTCTAAATTATTTAAGCGATTGATATAAGCATCTACAATTTCGCGACGTGCACCAGGGCGTGCGCCGGAAATAGCATCACAAACCTGTACTATAGGAGCAATCAAAGTTTCCATTTCAACTTCATCGTGGTGAGCTCCAATAGCATTGCAAACTTCCGGTTTTTCTTTGAATTTCTCTGCCAGTTTCATCCCTAGTATTGCGTGAGGAAGTTCTGCTTCGTTATCAGCAACTTTGCCAATATCATGCAGTAAACCTGCACGTTTTGCAATTTTAGGATTTAAACCTAATTCAGCAGCCATTGTAGCACAAAGATTTGCAACTTCTTTTGAGTGTTGTAAAAGATTTTGCCCGTAAGAAGACCGATATTTCATCTTTCCTACTAAACGGATAAGTTCGTGGTGCAGATTCAGAATACCGAGGTCTATACAGGTGCGTTTCCCAATTTCAATAATTTCTTGTTCAATCTGTTTTTTGGTTTTGGCTACTACTTCTTCAATCCTTGCAGGGTGTATACGCCCATCAGTTACAAGTTTTTGTAATGATTGACGTGCAATTTCTCGACGAATAGGATCAAAGCCTGATAAAATAATTGCATCTGGTGAATCATCGATAATAATTTCAATACCGGTTAATGATTCGAGTGTACGAATATTACGACCTTCCCGGCCAATAATACGTCCTTTAACTTCGTCATTTTCAAGATTGAATACCGAAACAGTGTTTTCAACAGCATGTTCAGCAGCGGTACGTTGTATGGTTTCGATTACAATCTTTTTGGCATCCATGTTAGCGGTAAGCTTCGCTTCTTCTACAATGTCTTTTATCATATTGATAGCCTCTGCTTTCGCTTCATCTTTCATGGTTTCAATTAGTTGATCCTTCGCTTCTGTGGCTGTTAAGCTTGATATTGCTTCAAGTTTTTCAATCTGGCTTTTATGCATTTTGTCAAGTTCGGCCTGACGTTTGCTAACAATATCTAATTGATTTGTAAGATTTTCACGAAGAACATTCAATTCGTTTTGTTTACGTTGTAGTTCTTCCGATTTTTGATTTAAAGTTGTTTCTTTCTGCTTTAAACGATTTTCATTTTTTAGAATATTGTTGTTTTTTTCCTGAACAACTTTGTCATGATCGCTTTTAAGCTGCAGAAATTTTTCTTTTGCCTGGAGAATTTTTTCTTTCTTTAATACTTCAGCTTTTTCTTCAGCTTCTTGTAATATCCTGAAACTTTTCTTTTCAAGTGCTTTACGAAGCACGGTAGTGGATAACAGGACTCCAAGTGCCAATGAACCCAGGGCTGAAATGAGCAATAGGGCTACATTCATGGTGTAATTAGTTAATTTGTTAATAAATAGGTAGTTGGAAACAGAAGAAAAGTACTCAAAAAACCCGCACAAAATCCCTAATGAGTTGTGGTAAACTCGTTTCGTACATAATTAGGGCTGCCAAGATCGTCGAACTTCCACTGACTTGCGTACCAGTTTTCCGGTTGAGGCCTGTCCTGTTATCTTTTAAGCTTTACCCTTAAGTTGGTAATGTTGAGTTTACAAACCGACGAAAGGATTTATGCGGGTATATCCTGATAAGTATTTATGTATAAGAACGTTATCTTTATGGCTTTTCGTGTAGCGTTTCGGTTAAAAACTGGTCAATTTCAGTGAGTGTATTACTGAGATCTTCATTCTTAAATCGCTGATCTTCCTCCCATCTAAGAGTACTGACAGTATATTGTAAAGCAACCATTGCTAATAAATCCTGCTTGTCTTTATATGCGTAATTGCTTCCATAGTTACTCATTTTTTCTCCAATCATTCGGGATGCGTTCCGAAATATAACTTCGTCTTCTTTCGGAATGATGAGTTTGTAACTTCTGTCGGCAATCACCAGATTTATTGTGAGTTGTTCCATGTTTTGTATTTGAAAACGCTTTATTTATCCATAAGTCCGATACACTTATCTATCTCCCGCAACACTTCGTTGATTTTCTTTTTCAAAAGCAACGAATTCTCCCCTGTATCAATAGATTGAGCTATTGAGAGTACGTGTATTTTTTCTTCAAGTTGTTTAACTACAGTTTTTTGTTTTTCGATTTCTTTAATTAGTTTTTGTTGTTCTGATTCCAGAAAAGCCTTGTCTTGTCGGAGTAAAGCAACTTCTTCAGCCAGTTTGCGTGTTTTAAACTGGATGCCTGAAAGTAAGAGTTTTACATTGTCCATACAAAAATTTAACTGTTTCTTTTATCCAACAATACAAAGATAGTGATATTTTAGCTACTTTTCAATAATCAAAACCGCAAATTTGTTACTGAGGACTTTCTTTTTCCTGCTTTTTTGAAATAGTATCATTCAATATTTCTAAAACCCATTGTTCATCAGTGCTTTTCGGAATTGTAAAACGAATGGGTAAAATGATACTGGATCGTATTTTTTGATTGTTTTTTATTGCAGGAATCCATTTGGGCATCTTTTCAATAATTCGGATTGCCTCTTTTTCAAGTTCTGGATTTAGCTGATTTAATAAAGTAGATCTTGAAATTCGTCCATCACTCTCAATTAAAATTTCTATATAGATCAAACCTTCAATTTTTTGGATGATTGCTGATTTTGGATAACGTAAATTTTTGATAATGAATTTTGTGAGAGCCTCATTGCCACCGGAGAACATTGCAGGTGTAAATGAATCTATTTGCGTGGATTTTAGTGTGTCAATGTTTTGAGAATATACGGAACTCACATGTAAAGCTACGGTGATTGAAAATATTAAAATGAGTCGCATGATTTTTTTTGATTTTTGATTTTTCATCTGTAAATTTACATAAAATTTGAGGTAATTATGAATGAATCATTTCTTTCGTATCTCTGGATGAATCATTTATTGGGGATAAATCCAGTAACAGCCGATGGCGAAAATGTAAGAATACTTTCTGTTGGAATAAAAAACAGTGATTCTGGCCCGGATTTTATCAATGCACGTATTCAGATCGGTGAGATTTTATGGTCTGGCAATGTCGAAATACATGTTAGAAGTTCTGATTGGAACAGACATAATCATCAGAATGATCCTTCGTATAACAATGTAATACTGCATGTTGTGTTTGAAAATGATATTGTAGTGAAAAAACAGGATGGCATATATATGCCAGTTCTTGTGCTTGATAATGAATTTATAACAACGTTATATGAAAAGTATGAGGAGTTAATGAAAAGCCAAATGGAAATCCCTTGTCAAATCCTTTTTAAAAAGTATTCATCAACAATTTTACCAATTTGGCTTCAGCAATTATCTGTAAAAAGATTGGAGCGAAAAGTTAAAGCTATATCAAATTTACATTTACAATTGAAAGGAGATTGGGCAGAAACGCTTTTTGTATGGCTCTCAGGCGGATTTGGGCTGAAAATCAATCAGGAAGCATTTATGAATTTGTCTAAAAATATTGGATTAAAACGCTATATACAGAATAAATCAGATGTGAATGTTTTAGAATCTATATTCTATGGACAGTCAGGGTTGTTGCCACTTGAAAAATGTGATGATGAGTATGTGTTGAACTTATTGAAAGAGTATAATTACCACGCTAATAAATATGCGTTTATCCCTTTGAAAAGTTCTGAATGGAAGTTTTTGCGATTACATGCAGAATCGTTTCCTACGATAAGAATTTCTCAGTTGACAAGATTTCTAAATCAAACTGATTCATTATTTTCTCTTGTAATGGAAACAGAAGAGCTTGAAGAGCTACGGAAAGCATTTTGTGTAAAAGCATCACCTTATTGGGATCGTCATTATCAGTTTGGGATAGAAAGCAGCTTTAAAATTAAGCAAACAGGGACCCAATTTGTAGATAATATATTGATAAACTGTGTAATACCTTTGCTGTTTTCGTATGGATATATGCAAGGAGTTGATGACTTAAAAGAAAAAGCCTTTAGTTGGCTTGAACAAATTGAATCTGAGCAAAATACTATACTAAGGTTTTGGAATTCATTATCCGTAAAGGCAGAAAATGCAGCACAATCACAAGCGTTAATTGAATTGAAAAATAATTATTGTAAACCTAAGAAATGTCTTAATTGCTTGATAGGTATTGAAATAATGAAAAGATAAAGGGAATATTTGACGGATTTTTTTATGAGCAATATTCCCTGATAGAATCACTATTATTTAATTATTTGGAAAGAATCAGATTTAATAAATCATTCGTTGTTTTGCAAAAATCCTGATATGCAGGTGGGTTGTTCCGATGCAAGTAAAACAGAAGCAATCCATTTACCTGATATCGGAGTTGTGCTTTTTTCTGTTGAGCTATTTCTTCTGTTATGGCTCTTTCTTCAATTGCTTCTTTCCAACTGGCTTCGCACAGCCTGTCCAGAAAATTACAAATCATTTCCGACTGACTCTGTTTTGAAGTGATATTGTTCATTTTTTCCACAAAAAACAATTCATAAATACCCGGATATTCCAGAAAATAGTGAATGTAAGCGTTGGAAATTTCTTTGATGCGTTCAACCCCTCCTGTGTTTTTTGAAATACGATCATCAATAAATTCTTTACATTCATTTTGAAAGTCTTCAACACAAATAAAAATCAAATCTTTTACATCTTTAAAGTAGTTGTAAAGTGTTGCATAAGAGTATCCGGCTCGTTCTGCTACGTTACGCACACTCACACAATGTAAGCCTTCCGCTTTCAGGATCTCTTTTGTTGCTTGAATGAAATAATTTCTCATTCGTTGTTCCTGAATTTCTTTTCGTTCCATGGTTTGCATTATTAATTAAATTAACACTGCAAATATAGTTAACACTGTTAATATATTGGCTATTTTTGAAAAATAAATTTATTTTGTGTTTAAAATTCGGAATATGAGATATTTAATTTCCTCGTAAGATATTTAATACACCTTTGTATTCTACTTCTTTGATGAGATTATCATACCTGAGAACCACAAAATAAGTACCGTCAGGCAGTTCTTTCCCATCCCATTTGTCATTTTGAGGAACGTAGTTAGCACGTTCATAAACAATTTTGCCCCAGCGATTATAGATGTATAAGCTGTTTTTAGCATAACTATCAAGGTTTGGAATATCAAAATAATCATTGATTCCATCACCATTGGGGGTAATTACATTCGGGACTATAAGTGAATCAGGTACGACCTTAACCGAAAGAAGGGTAGAGTCGATGCAGCCTTTATCAGAAGTAACCTTCAGCCAGATTTGGTATGTTCCAACATTGGAAAAAACATGATCAGGATTTTGAGACGTACTATTATTCTGAGGAGAAGCAGGATCGCCAAAATTCCAGTTCCAACTGGTAACAAATGATGAAGATGTCGAACTGTTGAATAATACTAATTGAGATAAAGTAGAAAGAGGTGGTGTTGCCGTGAAGGATGCATTGGGGACTGGATATACATTTACAAGTGCTGTTGATTTGTATGTTCCAAAGCAACCTTCAGGTGAATAGCCGGATAAGTTTACGTCAAATATTCCGTCGGTTGTATAAGTGTGTGCCGGATTTTGATTTGTACTGGTATTTCCATCTCCAAAATCCCAAAGATACGATTGCATTATGGGCGACGTATTGTCAGTAAACGTGATTGTAAAAGGAGCGCAACCGTTTGCCGGAAAAATAGAGGGCATAAAACTTGGGACAGGGATGGGATTAACCAAAACAGTTGCAAAAGTGTCTTTTTTACAGCCAAAATTATCAAAAGCACTAACGTTATAATTTGTTGTAACAATTGGGTTTACGGTTAATTGAGGAGTGGTTAGGCCGTTTTCCCAGAGAAAATTATTTGCACCGCTTATTTTTAATGTTGCAGTGTCATTTTCACAAATTGTATCATTGATAATGGTGAGATTAGGGGCGGGAAATGCATGAATGGTTAAAAAGGCAGTATCTCTACACCCAAAGTCGCTTTTGCCGATAACGGTGTAGGTTGTAGTACCAGACGGTGTTACGGTAACAGGATTACCTATAACACCTATAGGATACCATGTGTAATTTAATGCCCCTGAAGCCGATAGTATTGCCTGATCTCCATTGCAAATTGTGTCGTCTATAACTGTAACAGTAGGAGTGGGATATACTTTCACAACGTGTGACATTGTAGAAGAAAATCCGGCGATATTGGTAATGGTTAGCTGTGTAGTAAAATTTCCGGGATTAGAATAAATGTGAGGAGGGTTAAGTCCGACACCAGTTGTGCCGTCTCCAAAATCCCAAGTCCATGTTGATATTGCAGCCCCACTAATGCTTTCGTCATAAAATTGCATTGCTTGCCCGGAACATACCGTATCTGTAATAAAATCAGCAACAGTTGTCATGCAAACTTTTTGCACATTCCAGCATCCTCCTGTTGAGGCACTCATTCCCCAGTAGGCGATTGGATTTCCCCCAAATATGTTGTTGACAAGGTTTCCTGTATAAGTTAAAGTGTGAGTACCATCAAAGTAAACATCAATCACTCCTGTAGTTGCTCCGGGTGTCCATTTAAACCGGAAAGTATGATTTTGACCATCTTTAATATTCGCAGGAAATCCGATGGCTGCAGAAGGAGGAACCAATTCATTGGCTGTTCCGTGTAATTCATCACCGTTTTTACTGATAGAGATATGATTTCCGGGCGGGTCGGTAGGATTGGCACTGTAAACATCCATAACTATACCTAAAGAAGGTGTAATACCATGAAAACCTACTCCGGATCCAAGTCCGAAAACTCCTGTATTTAAAGGTTGAAGCACAAATGACATTCCGTCAGCACCACAAGTAGCCTGATTGTTATAATCTTCACCTGGTCTGTTTCCGAAATTCAGAGATAATGTGATGTCGAAAGGTAACGTGAGATTCATCTGGTTAACATTCCAAACAGCTCCGGCTTGTCCTGTTGTGCTGGTAAGCTGGTAGCAACCAGCCGGACTTATAGCTATGGCAGTTCCCGATGCATTGTATTGCTGAGCATATCCTTGGCTTGTAAGTAAAAAAACTAAACAAACAAAAAATGTTAACCAACGAGAAAAATACCTTTTCTGTACCTCATATTTGTACCGATACGTACCATATAGTTTTTTTTTCATGATACTTTATGTTTTATGATCATTCAAAGAGCGTTCATCTTTAACTGTTTGTAAAGGAAAAAGCGATCTGAAGATCTGATTTTTAAATTCGTGGAATTGAGAATGTTAATTTAATACAATAGACAGGTAAAACGATTTAGACGTTGGTTAAATATATGTTAAATATAATAGGTGAATGAATTGAGCTGAGTAATATGTATTATTACAGTTAGTTATATGTTTAATATAAATTGACAGGCAGAATAAAACATATAACACCATTTCTGTTTTAAGTTTTAATCAGAATTCAGTTACAAAGCAACCAATCAGATATTCCAGCGTCTTTTTATTAATTTGGAAGTTCAAAAAAAGAATCCGGATTAATTTTAAGTATAAAATACTCGTTAATACACTGTTAAAATGTAAATTAACGATCACATTTCGATACTTTTACAAACTTTAAACCCTATTCAAAACCTAATTTATGAAGAAATTATTCTTTCTCATTGCATTAATGGGGCCTTTATTCCTCCATTCCCAAGAATATAAGGGTACTCAGGCTGATCGGATTATTCCGGGATCTCTTATCGTTAGATATGGGCAATCATCAGATGTTCCTGATTATATTAAATTTTCAGAACGATCTAATATTCCGGCTGATAAGATTGTTTCCTATATCAAAACAATCTTCAAGCTAGGAGATGATGTTAATTTTAGGCAGATCAGAACTGATAAAGATCAATTTGGTTTTGAGCATATTCGTTATCAACAATTTTATAAAAATTATCCTGTACAATCAGCAATTGTTGTTGTACATACTTCGAAGAACAGAGTTCAGTCAGTCAATGGTACGTTTTTAAAAAGCTTCATGTTTGAAAATCAATTAACCTTGAATATAGATGAAGCCAGAAATAGTGCAATTACATCAGTGAAAGCTGAACGTTTCAAATGGCAAATGCCTGAAGAAGAGGCGCTGCTGAAAAAGGTTACTGGAAGTAAAGATGCTTCTTATTTTCCGAAAGGTGAAGTGGTTTGTATTCAACGGGATGAAAAAATGTTTTATTCCTATAAGTTTGATATATATGCAGACAAACCTTTGTCAAGAACCGATGTATATGTTGATGCTCAAAGCGGAAAAATTATTCAGATTATAAATAAAATTCATATAGCAAATACCAATGGAACCGCTGTTACAAAATACAGTGGACAACAAACAGTTGCAACTGATAGCTATAACAATGCTTATCGTTTACGCGAAACTACCAGAGGATTAGGTGTTGAAACCTATAATCTGAATAAGGGTACAAGTTATGGAACTGCAACTGATTTTACCGATGATGATAATTTCTGGAATAATGTAAATGCGAATAAAGATGAAGTAGCAACGGATGCACATTGGGCAGCAGAAAAAACGTATGATTATTATTTTCAGAAATTCGGCAGGAATAGTATTGATGGTCAGGGGTTTAAAATAATGAGCTATGTTCATTATCAAACAAATTATGCGAACGCATTTTGGGATGGACAACGTATGACTTATGGCGATGGTGATGCAACAATGGGACCTTTAGTTTCCCTTGACATTGTTGGACATGAAATAACACATGGTTTAACAGAAAATACTGCCAATCTGACTTATCAAAATGAGTCAGGAGCGTTGAATGAAGGGTTTAGTGATATTTTTGCTACGTGTATAGAATATTTTGCAAAACCTACGACTGCAAACTGGACGATGGGAGAGGATATAGGAAGTATTATCCGCTCTATGTCTAATCCGAATTCGTATCAACAACCTGATACATATTTGGGGCAGAACTGGTACACTGGTACTGCAGATAATGGTGGAGTACATACTAATTCTGGTGTGATAAATTATTGGTTTTATTTATTATCGAACGGTGGATCGGGTACAAATGATATTAATCAGGCCTTCAATGTAAGTGGTGTTGGGGTTGATACTGCAGCAATGATTGCTTACAGGACGTTAACCACTTATCTGACACCTTCCTCAAATTATGCAGATGCAAGATACTATGCTATAATGTCAGCGATTGATTTGTTTGGAGCATGCAGCCCTCAGGTTGCAAGTACAACCAATGCTTTTTATGCAGTGGGTATTGGAACTCAGTATATGCCGGGTGTAGATGCTCAGTTTAATACTGATATTATTTCACAATGCTCTGTTCCGGTAACAGTATCGTTTGAAAATCAAAGTAATAATGGAATAAACTATGTGTGGGATTTTGGTGATGGAACAACCTCAACATCAATTAATCCTTCTCATACCTATACTCAATTTGGAAGTTATACGGTTAAGCTGATTACCTATGGTGGTAGCTGTGGTCAGGATTCAATTATAAAATCAGAATACTTGAATATTAACCCAACAGCACCTTGCACTTCGTTTATGCCTCCGGGATCTGCACAAGCGGTTATTGCATGCAATGGAACTCTTTTTGATAACGGAGGTTCTCAGAATTATACGGATAATACTACTTCTGTTTTTACAATAAGGGCACCTGGTGCAAGTTCTGTAACTTTAAATTTTACTGAGTTTGAAACAGAAGCCAGTTTTGATGTATTAACCGTTTATAACGGACAAACAGTATCCGCCACTCAAATTGGTCAATATTCGGGTACAAATCTTCCAAACGGGGGGACAATTAATTCAACCGGAGATGCAGTGACTCTGAAATTTGTAACAGATCAGGGTTTGAATATGAAGGGTTTCCGTTTGACCTGGAGTTGTGTTTATCCTCAACTTGCTCCAGACGCTGATTTTGCAATTTCTGATACAGCAAGTTGTACGGGTGAAATAAAGTTTACGGATATTTCTTTATATGGTCCATCAGCATGGCATTGGGATTTTGGCGATGGAACAACTTCTGCATCTCCATCACCTGTTCATAATTATACCCAGAATGGAACTTATACTGTTAAACTGATTTCTACAAATACGTATGGGGTTGATTCGGTTCTTAAAACGAATCTTATTGTAATAAATCGGCCTGTAGATCCTATTGCAGTTTCAGCTCAGCGTTGTGGATCTGGTTCTTTAACATTGAGTGCTTCAGCAAATGGAAGAGTTAACTGGTATAATTCACTCACCTCTGCATTGGTTATTGATACAGGAACTGTATTAAATACCGGAGTTCTTTCTCAATCAACAATTTATTATGTTGAAAATGAAGTTCTGTCAACTTCTGTTTTTGGAGGAAAGACAAATAATACCGGAGGAGGAAGTAATTTTGCGGGGAATGCCCAACATTATGAAGTGTTTGATGTTTTTGAACCTTGTACTTTGAAAAGTGTATTGGTTTATGCTCAGGGGGCGGGTGATCGTACAATTGAATTGCAAAATTCCGCAGGAACAATTCTTGATAGCCTAACTGTGAACCTTTCCAACGGAACTTCACGTGCAGTATTGAACTTTAAACTTGTTCCGGGGACAAATTACCGCTTAGCAGCTCAAACTACTCCGAATCTTTACAGAAATAATGCTGGTTGTGCTTATCCGTATAACATCGGGACTTATGCTCGGATTAAGTCCAGCAGCGCAACAACAAACCCGACCAACTACTATTATTTCTTTTATGATTGGGAAATTCAGGGAGAATCATGCAGAAGTCAGCGTGTTGCGGTAAATGCATTTGTAAACAGTGGAAATCCTGTTTCTGATTTTAATTATAGTTTTAATTCTGCAGCAAATAACTGGCAGTTTACCTCTCTTTCAACAGATGCAAACAGCTATAGTTGGAATTTTGGTGATGGAGGAACATCTACACAAGCGAATCCTTCACATAACTTTGCTTCTGCACAATCATACACCGTATGGTTGAAAACAATCAATGCATGTGGAGTAGATTCTGTCAGCAAAGTTGTAGATAATAGCATGATCGGAATCAGGGAAAGTAAACAGGAAAATATTCTGATTTACCCCAATCCATCCAATGATAGAGTACAGTTTTCGTTTAACAATACCGATCCGCAGGCAATTGTTGTTTATGACCAGTCGGGCAGGGTTGTTCTGAATGAGAACTTGAACGGAGCAGAAACGTATGTAATGAATGTATCTTCTTTTGCAAAAGGAATGTATATTGCAACAATTCGCTATCAAACAAAACTGATTCACCGGAAAATTGTAGTACGGTAAATTTTGATTTAAAAATAGTATAGAAAAGAGATCGGATATTATCCGATCTCTTTTTTTATAATTTAGAACAGTGAACAAAGGAAAATTTATAGATCACTTTATCAATTGAAAATGGATAAAATATTGAAAGAGGATTGAAAATTTCGGGAAATAGCTATTTAGGAGCTTTTGCCAGTTTGTTACCGGCATGTGTAAAGCAGCATATTTTAATTTGGGTTAAATGGAAAATTCTGTATGTAAACATACAATTATCCCTGTTTTAGGTGCAACGTTTTAGATTTTTACGACTCTAAACTTTATATAAAAGGGATTAGAAAACGCTAAACAGGTATAACTGTGTAACTATGTGCTTGTTAAGTGCATGTTAAATGGTGTTTTGGTGCGTTCGAATCCTTACTTTTACAACCTAGATTTATTATTGAGAATCAAAGAGAAAGAGTGATGAGAAAATTTTTTATGCTGGCTGTTATCTTTTCGGTAACTGCAACTCTGCTGTCGGCCCAAAATCAATGGCTGACCATTAAGCCTTTACCCGAAGGATCAAAGCAAACCAATGAACCTGTTCGTAATGTTCAGGATCAGGGATTAACAGGTGTAACTGTGAGCTGGGATTTCTACAAAATGTTTACATTCGAAAAACGTGAACAGAATGAGCTCTTCCAGTTGCTTCGGTTTGAAAACTTTTCTTTTTTACAGGAAACAGGTAAGCCTGCATTGCCTGTGCATGAAGACTGGATTTGCATTCCGGAAGGTGTAAATCCGCGAATTGAGGTGGTAGGATTAGAAACCATGCCGATGCAAAACCTCAATATTTATCCTGCATTACAGCCTGCATCGGATAAAGTGGGTGCCCCCAATCCATCATTCGAAATAGATAAAGATTTTTACCAGACCACTTTGCCTTATCCGGCAAATTTCGTCAGCATAGAAGGCTTACGGAAGATGCAGGGAGTTACGCTGGCAAAAATCAGAATTGCTCCGATACTTTATGTTCCGGGGTCGAAAACGGCAACCGTACTCAAACATATAACCTACAAGATTGTATTTGAAGGTGGAAAACAATTTGCAAAACCATCGTCATTGAGTCCGAATTTTGCTTCAATCATTCAAAACATAGTATTAAATACCGAATCGGTTTCCAAAGATTTTGCAAAAGCAACCTCCGAATCAAAAACTGCGCCTGTAAACAGAGCCGATTATATTATTCTTACACACTCAGCGTTTAAGGTGGCTGCTGATTCACTTGCAAATTGGAAACGCCAGCTTGGATATAAAGTGGAGGTGATTTCACGATCGTTGTGGACCAGCGCAATGGTTCAGAATGAAATTTCACAACGTTATGCTGCATGGAATCCGAAACCTGGTTACTTCCTGATTATTGGCGATCATGGTGATATTCCTGGAAATGTATTGCAAAGCGCAGTCAGCAATGGAGTTGATTATGCATCAGATCTTTATTATGCCTGTATGGATGGCGCCAATGATTTTGTACCCGACATTGCCCATGGTCGCATAAGCGTAACTTCGGAAGCTCAGGCTATTCAAGTAGTACGGAAAATAATAAATTATGAACGTAATCCTCAAATGCCTGCTGCGTATTATAAAAACGGAGTGATTGCTGCGTATTTTGAGGATGATGATAATAACGGAATTAACGATCGTCGTTTTGATCAAACGGCAGAGGAAGCAGCTGTTTATTTGAGTAATCAGCAGGCATTCAATATTAACCGTGTTTATTATACAGAACCCAACAGAAATCCAACTTACTACAATGATGGATATTATGCAATGATGGAGCCATTGCCATCTAATCTTTTAAAGCCAACATTTCCATGGAATGGCACCCGATATGATATTATCAATGCGTTAAACTCTGCGAACGGAGCTCATTTTCTTCTTCATCGTGATCATGGTTATGAAATAGGCTGGGGCGATCCTAATTTTACAGTTAGTGATGTGAATAATTTAACGAATTCACAAAATCCAACTCTTGTACTTAGTATCAATTGTTTAACCGGGAAATTTTACGAACCGGAATGTTTTGCTGAAAAGTTTTTGCGTCATCCCAACGGGGGGGCTGTTGGTGTTTTTGCACATGCAGAAGTAAGTTACAGCGGATATAATGATGGCCTTTCACTTGGAATGATTGATGCAATTTGGGCAAATCCAGGTTATATTCCAACTTTTACCGGAAGTGGAGATAATCCATCCGGAACACCAACTGCACATGCTTCAATTGTAACTCCGGGTGATGTGATGAACCAGGCTATTATGCGTATGGTTCAAACCTGGGGCGAAAGCAGATATACAAACGAACTGATTCATTATTTTGGAGATCCGGCAATGAAAGTCTGGACAGCAGTACCGGGACAAATCACGGCTACTCATGCGAATGCAATTACATGTAATACACCCGGTAATATGGCTATAACTGCTTCTGTTTCTACGGGAATAGTTACGTTGTTTGTCGAAGGCGAATTGGTTTCGAAAGCAAATTTGGTGAATGGAGCAGCTTCGCTTACATATCCATCGATTGCGGGTAACAATGCAATACTTACAATATCAGCACTCAATTACAAACCTTATCAGGCTATAATTCCAATCAATGGTGGTTGCCCGAAAGCTAAATTTGAATATGCAACTTCGGGTGTTTGTGCAAATGATACTATTTATGTAACAGATTATTCATCAGGAAATAACTTGCAATACAACTGGAATTTTGGTCAGGGTGCAAATATCTTAACTTCTGTGTCGTCCGGAAATCAGCAAATTGTATATGCAGGTTCAGGCTGGAAAAAAATCACACTAACTGTTACTAATGGCAGTGGTCAGCAAAGTACGTTTGAAGATAGTATTATGGTAAAACCATTTTGTGAGTTTGCGATTGATAAATCTGCTACATCTACAATAACCCGTTGTACGGGAACTTTATATGACAATGGTTGGGAAAGTAATTATTCGAACAGTGCAAATGGTACAATTACAATTATCTCTCCTTCAAATAATACAATTACATTACGATTTGACGAGTTTGAATTTGAGTCGAACAATGACGTGCTGTTTATTTATGACGGATCCTCTTTTTCAAGTCCATTGATTGGTCAATATACAGGAACAACATTGCCAAATTTTGGAATAATTAATACAACATCCAATGCGGTAACTATTCGCCAGTTAACGAATGGAACAATAGATGCGCCCGGGTTTAAATTGAACTGGCAGTGTAATTCTACAGTGAAGCCGCAGGCCGATTTTAAATCGTCAGATACGGTAACCTGTTCGGGTCAGATTCAATTTGTTGATCAGTCATACAATGGAGCCACATCCTGGTTATGGGATTTTGGCGATGGAACAACATCTTTATTACAGCACCCGTTACATTCTTTCCCGGCTAACGGAAATTATACAATCAGATTGATAGCAACCAATTTGTATGGAACTGATACCATTGTGAAAACGAATTTTATCCAGATAGCTCAAATGCCGATATTGTCGTCAGCATCCCAAAGCCGGTGTAATGAAGGACAGGTGGTACTGAATGCAACAGGATCAGGAATTATCGAATGGTATGATTCACCTTCAACAACTCAGTCGATTGCTACCGGGGCAAGCTTTACTACTCCGGGTCTTAGTCAATCTAAAACATATTACGTGCAGAACAGAGTTGCCAATAATGTATTCTATGCTGCTAAGACAGATAATTCTGGTGGTGGTGGTTATTATGCCTATGCTACTGTTCATTATCTAAAGTTTAATTGTTTGCATCCGTACACACTTGCATCTGTTAAGGTTTATGCACAAACGGCAGGAGATCGTGAAATAAAATTAGTAAGATGGAACGGACAGATATTAGCTTCAAAAACCGTCAATATTCCTGTAGGACAAAGTCGTGTACAACTTGGCTTTAATCTTCCGGCTGATACAGGTTTAAGGCTTGTAGGGCCAACAAGTCCTGCTTTATATAGAAATACCAGTGGTGTAACGTTTCCGTATCAGGTTGCAGGAAAAATATCCATTACGGGATCGAGTCAGGCAAACAGTTACTACTATTTCTACGATTGGGAAATTAATGACGGAGAATGTATCAGTAATCGTATTCCGGTTCAGGCAGTTATTAAAGCCCCAAAACCTGTAATTACATCTTCGATGGGCATGTACTTTTGTAATGGTGACAGCATATTGTTGAAATCAACACCTGCACCTTCGTATAATTGGCAACCAGGAGGATATATAACTCAGGAAGTGTGGGTGAAACAAGCTGCAAATTACGCTGTGATAATATCCGATTCAGTTTGCTCAAGTACTTCAAATACGTATCCTACGTACTATTTTCCTATTGTGTCTATTAATCCGGTGGTAAATATTTTAAATGATACTGTCTGGTTTAATGCCAATGCTGTAAACTATGATACATTACGATGGGATTTCGGAAATGGGATGCAATCTACAATTGTTAATCCTGCCATAAAATATGATCAGAGTGGAACATACATTGTTACACTGAAGGTTTATGGTCGTTGTGGTATGGCTCAGCAACAGATTTCAGTACCGTATTTTCTGAGTGTTGGTGAAAACGACCAAGTTCGTTTCAGTGCTTATCCAAATCCTGCGACGAACCAGTTGACACTTCAAGGCAATTTCAAAGACGCCGATATCCGATTGATTGATGTGACGGGTCGCGAAGTGTATAAAACAGTTCAAACTGCTGATAAAGTAACCATTGCCACTCATTTTATGAGTCGTGGAACATATCTGCTGAGGGTTGTTCAAGATGGAAAAATATCAAACCGAAAGATTCTCATTACAAGATAATAAGCACAGAATCTGATTTAAAGGGGAGTTTCGAAAGATGCTCCCTTTTTTCTTACGAAATGCTCCCTTTCATCAATCCAACAACAGTTGAAAGTATATATTCAACTCCGATTGAAATAACAATAAACCCGATTATTCGTGAAAGGGCATTGATGCCGGATGCTCCCAGTAGTTTTACAATATAGCCTGAGCTTCGCAGAATAAAGTAGGTAAATATACAAACACTCAGTATGGCTGCAATAATTGAAATCTGTTCCACAGAACTATTATACTGATGATTGTAGGAAATCAGCAGCGATATTGAGCCTGGTCCGGCAAGCATTGGGATTGCAATAGGTGTTAGCGAAATTGTGTTACGGGTTGACGCATCTTCCTTTTCCTTTTTTTTCATTCCCTTATGTTTGATGAAATTTCCGGTTAATAAGGCAAATCCAGACGATGTAATGATTAATCCTCCGGCAATTTTTAATGAATTTATACTGATGCTGAAAAACGAGAGAATATACTTTCCGGCAAAAAAGGCAATAAGCAGTATAAGAAATGTATTTATTGCCGACCAGAATGCTGTTGAGTTAATCTGCGATTTGGATTTGTCACTTGTTAGTCCCAGAAATACCGGTAAAGTGCCCAGTGGATTAATTACCGAAAACAATGCGCCAAGCGTGAGTAAATAAATAGCCATTTTTCTTTGCAAAATAAGCTTTTTGAATTGGATTGTATGTTTCAGGAATATTAAGTTTGAGGACTAATGCCGATTGGAGAAATGTAAAAGGCCAATCTTCGCACACTTGATTGGTCTTAACACTTCTGTCTATCGGTATTATACAAGTACGACTTTGGATTAATTTATTATTCATCTTGGTATAAGTTCATGCTTTTTAACCTGAAATATGCTTTTCAGGCTTCATCAATAATACTTAATTCAGAGTGGCATCGTTTTTGATTTACATTTTCGCTTTCTAAAAAATTTCGAATTATATGAAATCAAGGCTTGTGTTTCTGAAATTGCTGAATATCATTATATTGTTATTGTGGTTTAATTCTTCCGGAATATATGCTCAAAGTTACACTCTCAGCGGCAAAGTTGTAAATGCTAAAACCGGAGAACCTCTGGCTTTCGTGAATTTAGTTGCTAACAATAGTAACAGAGGAACCTCAACCGATATCGACGGAAAGTTCATCCTTAAACTTTCAGAACCTTTCCGGTTCGTAAAGTTTACATCGGTTGGATATGATGGTAAAACAGTTGAAGTGTCGGGAAATCAAACCTGGTTGTTGGTCAGGCTTCAGGAAAAGCTAACCCAGCTTGCCGAAGTTAAAATTGTAGCCGGAGAAAATCCTGCACATCGTATTATCCGCAATGTATTGCTAAATCGCGATTTAAATAATCCTGAAAGACAGCAATCTTTCGAATATACTTCTTATAATAAACTGGTATTTACCTCTAAAACGGATAGTTTGGTGGTAAAGCCCAAAAATCCTAAGGACAGTTCGTCTATTAAGGTGAAAAGCTTTTTCGATAAACAGCATTTACTGATGATGGAAAGCGTTACCAAGCGTAAATTTCTGAAGCCCGATAAAAACTACGAAGAAGTGCTTGCATCACGTGTTTCGGGGTTTAAAAATCCGATATTTACTTTTATTGGTTCGCAAATGCAATCTTTTTCTTTTTATAATGAACGCTTTAATATCTTCGAAAAATATTACATAAACCCGATAAGTAACGGTTGTACAAGTAAATACTACTATCAGATAGAAGATACGCTCTATTCGGAAAGCCTTATAGATACTGTGTATGTAATTTCATACCGGCCTAAGCGCAATACGAACTTCGAAGGATTAAAAGGTTCTTTTTCTATCAGTACAAATCGTTGGGCTATTGTAAATGCAACTGCCGAACCTGCAATAGAACAGGAAAAAGGAGTAACCATATTCATTCAACAGAAGTATGAACTTGTAGAAGGAAAACAATGGTTTCCGGTTCAGTTGAATACCGATTTAACAATGATAATCGATAACTTTCCTTTCCCATTAGTGGCTAATGCACGGGCTTACCTCAGCGATATTTCACTTTCACCTCAAATCCCAAAAGGAACATTCAGCAATGTTGAACTCGAAATAAAAGACAGTGCAGCTTTGCAATCAGAGGATTTTTGGGTGCTTCACCGTGTTGATTCTCTCACAAAAAAAGAGTTGAAAACATATCATGTAATTGACAGCCTTGGCGAAAAGTACAACTTTGAAAAGAAACTCAATTTAGTACAGGCATTAATGAATAATAAGATTCCCTGGGGAATTGTAAACTTCGATATCGACAAGATTCTGAACTTTAACGAATATGAAAAGCTACGTCTGGGAATCGGAATTCATACCAGTGAAAAACTATCCAAATGGTTTACAATTGGCGGGTATTGGGGCTATGGTTTTGGTGACAAAGCTCATAAATATGGTGCTGATGTTGCTTTTGCCTTTTATAAGCCATGGGATTTGAAGTTGCTGGCGACCTATTCAAATGATTTAACCGAAAGCGGAAGTTCCCGTTTCTTAAATGAACGACGTTCACTGTTTGAAGGTAGTTACCGCGATTTGTTTGCAAACTATTTTGATAAAACCGAATCCTCATCTATCGGTATTTCGTTTCGGACATTGCGCTATTTGCAGGCGAAAGTAAGCCTCGAAAAAAGCGATAAAACCGCAATGTATCCTTATCAGTTTCCTGTGCTCAAAGATGGAGAAACTCAATTGATAAACCATTTTCATATTACTGATTTCAGGCTGAATCTGCGTTATGCTTACAAAGAAAAAATGATGAAAGTGCATGATAATTATATTCCAATTCCAAACAAATATCCGATTGTATATCTGAACTATACACATGGATTAAAAAATGTTCTGGATGGAGATTTTGACTATCAGAAAGTAGAATTGAAAGTTGAAAAGAGTTTCTATACCAATTACTTTGGAAAAACCACATTTGCATTAAGTGGCGGCTATGCTGACGAAGATTTGCCCTACAATCTTCAATTTGCTGCCCGAGCCGGATACAATAATGCTTATATTGATGTGCCAAACACATTTAACACCATGCGTTACAATGAATTTGCGAGCAATCGCTATGCTTCACTGATGTTTAAACATAGTTTTGGTTCATTGTTGTTTCGTACGAAGAAATTTAATCCCGAAGTAGTTGTTCTTACCAATATTCTTTATGGAAGTATGGATAATGCCGGAAGCCAGCAAAGTCTGCATCTGAAAGCACCTGAAAAAGGATACTTTGAATCAGGTATTACAATTAATAATCTTTTGAAACTCAATTTTTACAGTCTGGGAATCGGAGCTTATTACCGGTACGGATCATACGCACTCCCCAAAGCAGCCGACAATTGGGCTTTAAAATGGACCATGACATTTCCGATGTAACCACGGGTCATAACAAGTTTTGGGTAAAGTGTTTTCCCTGCCATGTATTCCGTTCCTGTAATCGTTTTTCGATAAGGGAAACAATCTTCTCGTTACGGATTAAACCCCAGCCGGGACCAGCCTGAAACCTGGGTGGAACTTCCCCTGCAAAACGTTCTACAATAATATCAGGGCGTAACTGTTCCAGAAAATCAACAATAAAGTCGCAATACTCTTCAAATTCGAAGAACCTGAATATTTCCGGATGCTCTTTGTATTGCATTTCCATGGTTGTGTTTTTGAAAACCTGCAACTGGTGAAATTTGATGGAATGCAAAGGTAATGTCGATAAAATATGGGCTTCGGCGAGCATCTCTTCTTTTGATTCGCCGGGTAACCCAAATATAAGATGTCCTCCGGTAAACAATCCACGTTCGACTGTGCGTTGGATAGCCTCAACGGTAGTGGCAAAATCATGCCCGCGATTTACATTCAGCAAAGTTTTATCATAACAGCTTTCGATGCCATATTCCACTGCGATAAAATAGTGTTGACCGAGTTCGGTAAAATAGTCGAGTAGCTCATCTGTAATGCAATCGGGACGGGTTCCGATAACCAGTCCTGCAATACCATCCACATTCAACGCTTCGTTATAAATTACTTTGAGCTTATCAATAGAAGCGTAGGTATTAGAATAAGCCTGGAAATAGGCAAGATATTGTGCAGCTTTTTTGTACCTCCACCGATGAAATTCAATTCCTTCGTTCAGTTGCTGTGTTACACTTTTTTCAGGAAGGCAGTAGGAGGGATTGAATGCATCATTTGAGCAAAAAGTACAACCTCCGGTTCCTTTACTTCCGTCGCGGTTAGGACAGGTAAAACCGGCATCCACCGAGAGTTTCTGCATCCGCGTTCCAAATCGTGACTGAAAGTAGTTGGAGTAGGCATTAAACCGACGATGATGCCCCCATGAGTAAAGTCCGTTATTCATGAAGCGAAAATACAAAAGGCCGCTGATGTAGCGGCCTTTTGTAAGTAGAAATTCAAATTTCTTATTTTGCAATTCTTTCAAGCCATTTGAGCATGAAGAACATTGTTAACATTGAAATTAAACATGCAACAACAAAAATTGCCCATGTGTATGAAATAGGAATACTCTTGTAGAAAATAGCACCAATGAATAACAGTGAGTTACCGATGGCAGTTGCACATAACCATAATCCCTGCATCATACCCTGATATTTTGGAGGCGCAACTTTAGATACAAATGAAATACCTAGCGGAGAAATAAATAACTCAGCAACAGTTAAAATAAAGTAAGTGCCAATTAATAACAACGGTGTTACACGTTGTGCATCGGTTAAGCCGCCCATAGTACTTAATTCAGCTTTTGTAGGTAATCCCATAGATCCCAATATCATTACAACATAACCTAGTGCAGCAATACCCATACCAATTGCAATTTTTTTAGGAGTTGATGGTTCCATGTTACGAGCTCTTAAAAATCCAAAAACTGCTAAAATAACCGGAGTTAAAAACACCACGAAGAAAGGATTGATAGACTGGAATAATTCAGCACCAACCAATTTGGTAAATCCAAGATTAATGTTGATACTACTCAGGTCAGTATAGTCTTTTGCAAAGAAGGTTAAGGTTAGACCGTTTTGATGAAATGAAAACCAGAAAAAGATAACAACTGCAAAAACAGCGAATAAAGCAGAAAGACGTTGGGAAACTTCTTTGGCGTCCATTTCAATGATATTGGATGTGCTGTTACTTGCTTTTTCTTTATTTGCAGGATCTGGAAATCTATTTTTATTCACTAAGTAAATTACCAACGAAATCATCATTGCAAAGATAGCTACACCAAATGCATAGTGAAATCCAGTAGCAAATACGCCTAAGTATTCGTTAGCGAAAGTAGTTAAATCAGTGCCTTTATAGCCAACTTTTGAAGCTAATTCAGTTAAACTTGTAGTGCTTTCGGGAGTGATTGTGCCATTTAAAAATTTATGACATAATTCAGGTAACGAACTGTTGTATTCAAAACCGTGAGAGCTAACCCACCAGTTTCTTACACCAACAGCTGCTAATGGAGCGAAAATAGCACCTACGTTGATAAACATGTAGAAAAGTGAAAAGCCAGAATCCCTCATCTTCCCATATTCAGGATTATCATACATCTGGCCTACTAAAGCTTGTAAGTTTCCTTTAAATAAACCGTTGCCAAATGCAATCACAAATAACCCAAAGCAGGTTATCGCCATAAATAGAATGAATTTGCTAGCAGGAACTGGTGTTGGTGTTGGGATAGAAATTATTAAATATCCGATAGCCATTAAAATAAGTCCGATAAGGATAGTTCCTTTGTAATTTCTTGTTTTGTCGGCAATTAAGCCTCCTACAAAGGCAAGGATATAAATGGAAAAATAAAAAATCGAATAAATAATACCAGCGTTTGTTTCATCAAGGCCAAATTTTGCCATTAAAAACAATGATAAAATTGCCATCATGGTATAGAACCCGAAACGTTCCCCCATGTTCGCAAGTGCTGCTGCTAATAATCCTTTTGGGTGATTTTTAAACATAATTTTTTTGTTTTAGTGAATATTGCTTTTCTACTTGAAGAGGACAAAAATAATGAAATAAATCACTTATCAAAGTGTTGCATTTCCCAACCGGGGAAATTAACAATTTATTGGGCGTTTTTTTTACATAATTCTAGCTCGATTTATCAAAAAAGAATACTTTTGCAGCTTTTTTAAAAAATATGACCTCCAGAATCTTAAATATGGATTCAGGAAGGAAACTTTTTTAATAGAAATCTGTTAATAAATAGTTAATCGAAATCTTATGGAAAATCCTCGTTTCAGAGCTTTGGAAACCGCAACCTCTCGTGAGATTGTGAATCCAGCCACAGGAAATTGTGATAAAATTTCCTGCTTCTATGGTGAAATGACTTTTAATGCTTCAACCATGCAGCAATACTTAAGTCGCGAAGCGTACAATAAAGTATTGGATGCAATGGAAAAGGGGGAACAGATCGACCGCAAAAGTGCCGACGAAATTGCAGCCGGCATGAAAGCCTGGTCAATAGCCAAAGGTGCAACACACTATACACACTGGTTTCAGCCTCTTACAGGAAGCTCTGCCGAAAAACACGATGCCTTTTTAACTATCACCAAGGATGGCCGTGCTATTGAACATTTCAATGGTAGCAGTCTTGTTCAGCAGGAACCCGATGCATCCAGTTTTCCAAACGGTGGAATCCGTAATACATTCGAAGCTCGTGGTTATACAGCATGGGATCCGACTTCTCCGGCATTTATTATCGAAAAAACACTTTGTATTCCTACCATATTTGTATCTTACACAGGCGAAGCTCTCGATTATAAGGCTCCTTTGATTAAATCACTTCACTCTCTTGACAAAGCAGCTACCGAGGTTTGCAAAATGTTCGACCCCTCAGTACGCCGTGTGAAATCAACACTGGGTATTGAACAGGAATATTTTTTGGTGGATGAAGCTTTGTACTATGCTCGTCCCGATCTGGTTTTAACCGGAAGAACACTGTTCGGGCATGCATCAGCAAAGGATCAGCAGCTGGAAGATAACTATTTCGGAAGTATTCCAGAACGTGTGGTGAACTTTATGAAAGATTTCGAATACCAGTCATTTCGTTTGGGAATTCCTTTGCATACCCGGCATAATGAAGTTGCCCCCAATCAGTTTGAATGTGCTCCTCAGTTTGAAGAGGCAAATCTAGCCATTGATCATAATGTGTTACTGATGGACTTGATGCAGAAAGTATCGCGTCATCATAAATTCAGAGTACTGTTTCACGAAAAACCTTATGCCGGGGTAAACGGTTCCGGAAAGCATAATAACTGGTCGCTGATGACAGATAGGGGCGAAAATCTGCTTTCGCCCGGTTCTACTCCTCATTCAAATCTTCAGTTTTTGACATTTTTTCTGAATGTGATTAAAGCGGTAAACGATAAGAGTGATCTGCTCCGGGCATCTATTGCCTCAGCAAGTAATGACATGCGGTTAGGAGGAAATGAAGCACCTCCGGCTATTATGTCGGTGTTTATCGGTGATCAGCTCACCCGCGTTCTCGAAAGTATTGAAAAAAGCAAAAAATCCATTGCTTCGTTCGAGGAAAATGAATCCCGACTGAGTATTAATGTTGCCCGTATTCCGGAAATCTTACCCGACAATACTGATCGTAATCGTACGTCGCCATTTGCATTTACTGGAAATAAATTTGAATTCCGGGCTGTAGGCTCTTCAACAAATCCCTCGGCAGCCATTATTGCACTTAATACAATAATTGCGGATCAGTTGCTGAAGTTTAAAGCCGAAGTGGATGTGCTGATGAAGAAAAAACTTTCGCGCGAAGAGGCGATTTCTAAAATTCTGAAACGTTACGTCACCGAAACCTGTAAGATTCGCTTTGATGGAAATAACTACAGTCAGGAATGGGTGGAAGAAGCCGAACGTCGCGGATTGTCGAATATAAAATCAACGCCCGAAGCACTTAAGGCTTTTGTGGAAAAAGATGTGGTACGTGCATTTGAAGAACACAAGGTGCTTACCAAACGCGAACTGGAAGCCCGCATGGAAATTAAATATGAGAACTACGTAAAGAAAATTCAGATAGAATCCCGTGCAATTGGCGATTTAGCCTTGAATCATGTAATTCCGGTTGCCATTCGTTATCAAAATGTGTTGATTGAGAATGTGAAAGGCTTACATGAAATATTGGAAAAGAACCTCTTTATGGATCTTTCGAAAAACCAGATGCAGAATATTCGCGAAATATCGGAACACATCAGCCAGATTATTTCGCTGGTGAACCAGATGGTTGAAGAACGCAAAGTGGCAAATCGTATCGAAAGCTTCGAAGAACGAGCTATGGCATATCGCAGCAATGTATTGTCGTACTTTGAAAACATCCGGTTTCACACAGATGCACTGGAGCTGCTGGTTGACGATGAACTCTGGCCATTGCCGAAATATCGCGAATTGTTGTTCGTGAATTAGTGATTAAGCTTCAAAATCAAAAGCCTGATAATCTGGAATGGATTGTCAGGCTTTTGATTTTGAAGCAAATAATGCGTATCAGAAATTCTTTTTGAAGAACATCCGGTTGTTATTTATTCTTCCAGGCCAGAATACCAGCTTACTTTTCTCGACATATACATAATCAGCGAAAGCACGACAAACAGTCCGATGCTTCCCATCATAAGAGAGTAATCTTCGAGTTGCAGGATGGTGAACAAAAATCCATAAAGCAAAGAGAGCAGTATTCCCATTAACAGAGTTAGGCGGGTATTTTTGAATATAGTGGCCGCATAGGCACTGATTAATCCTACAGTCATCAGAGATGAAAGGATGTAAGAACTGGTAAATCCGATTTGTTCGGAGAAGGAGAGAAGTAAGGTGTAAAATACACACAGGGCAATACCTACCAGAAAGTACTGTACGGGATGTATGCGGGTTTTGTTGATTTTCTCGGTAAAGAAAAAGATAAGGAAGGTGAGCGAAATAAACATGATAGCGTATTTTACAGAACGGTTGGTTTTCTGGTAATGGTCAATCGGGAAGAGGAGTTTGATGCCAAAACCTGAATTTTCAACTTCGTAACTGTCGTTTGTCCAGTGTTGAGGATAGTTACGGTTCAAATGAAGAACCTTCCATTTGGCGGTAAAACCGTTTTTGTCAACAACACGCTCATCGGGAAGAAACTCACCGTCGAAACTGGGCGTTTTCCAGTTAGATGAAAGAGTGATGTTTGTTTCCTTCCCAACGGGAATAAAGAAGAGGTTTTCACTTCCTTTCAGGTCGAGGTTGAATGAATAGTTGTTAAGTCCGTCGCTGTTAAGTTTTACGGGTATGGATACCCCTGAATTCACAATATCGGTGGTTTTAATACCCGGATTTGCATCTTTTGTTTCTTCATTCCAGTTAATTTGAATGGTTTTATTGATGCCACGCATGTCTGGAATTCCAACAAACAGAAATGCTTCATCCCAGAGTATTTTGTTACTGTCGGCTTTAATGTCAGTGAAGTCTGGTTTCGGAAAATTTCCTTTGATGTCGAGGTTCGCGTTATAGACAATCATCTTGTATATACCTCTGTAGCGGATTTCGGGATTAAGCTTGCCTTTGATGCTCAGTATATCAGGAAGAAAATATGCATGAGCAATTGATTCGGTGTAGCCGCCTTTTTCGGTTACAGTGGTAAGTTTGTAGGGTATGCAAAGTATTGGCCCGGTGATGGTTTGTTCTCTGCCCCATTTGGCGCCAATTTCCTTTTTTACTTCGTTGCTTGCATCTTCGCGCTCGCGAATAATTCCACTAATCATGCTTGCCGGAATAAGTAGGATTAAGGAAAGAAATCCGATAATGGTTAACTTAAGCGTGGTAGATTCACGCATCCAACGTTTAAAATCTGTAATGCCTGACATTGATTTTGGGTTTTGATTGGTTTTGAAATTGAATACCAGAGAATAACGGAAAGTTTTAGAAAAGTAATATCCGGATGTTAATTATTTAAGATTTATTAAGAGAGAATAGTAGGGGATGATAAAAATGGCAACCACGAATGCCGAGCTTATTCGCCACAGATATATACGGATAAAGCCTCTTGGGAGGTTTCGTTACTTCGCCAATCAATCCTCGAAAGTTTTTTCTTCAATCAAGCACCGGAAGGTCTTCGGTTATTTGTTTGGAGAAGGTGCAGCGCATGAAGTGTTATCCCTCATGGTTTGGAAGTGATTGGTTATTTTTTCTTCACAGATTGTACAGACAGATGGAGATAGACAAAATTATATTAAAATCGAAGCACCCAAAATAAACGGAAATTGTTTTTGAATTTAAAATAATCGGTTTCTTATCCAATGGAGTCTTTTTTTGCACGTTATTTGTAATATTCTGGTTTTACTGCATTCTATCTATAAACCAAAACTGTGCAACTATGAATAAGCCCCCTGTTTTTCTAAGTGCATTAATTGTATTGCTCTCCTTTTTTGCGAATGCACAGCCTTCCGGAACAGTTGAAGCCAATCGTATATCTTTAAAAAGAACTGCCGACACTGTTGGTATTTCTCCAAAACCTGCAAATCGAAAATTTGGAACCATAAAGGCTAAGCCTACAGATGTAGTGCTTTATTCAGGGTCTTATACCCGCTTTGCAAAACTGGTGGAAGTGCCGTCACGAATGTATGTGTATGATTCGCTGTTGTTTGATGAGCGTTTCGAAAGTTGTAAATATAAAGGGATTTACCGGATTGATAATTGGCAGACAGGATACAGGCTGGATGTGCGGAAAAGTTTTATTAAACGCAAAGCTTGTTTCTTGTTAAATTATAATTTGAAGAAGAATAAAGCATGGAAATCACTAATAAATACATACCCTGAACTTATCGTTTTTGGTCGAGGGTTTTGGGTAGTGGAAGATGCGATAAAACCCTATGAATTTCGAAAACTATACCGGAAAACCCACTGGAATGATTTGCGGATTACCTATAATGAACAGGATAAAAACTTTACATTACTCTTTAAAGGAGATACCTCCTTTTTTACCATAGTTGCGAAACCTATTGGTTTCCGTAATGCAAAAAATCCAGAACGTGAAATTGCTTCTTATACAGAATTATACCGGAATTATCTCAGAGCACTTGAATCAAGAAGAATGAAAACAAATAAGAGTGTTGTTGCCAATCGTTTGAAAATGGAAGCTTTGCGTAAGAAAATGCTTGACGAGAACTGGGAGATTTTCCGTAAAAACTATTTTTCGGAAGAAGAACGAAATTTGAGTAAAGAAGAATGGCTGGCTCTTTATGAAGAGATTATTGCGGATGAAGAAAAAATTCTGAATCAGGCATATCCTCAGATTGATATTATGGAACGTGCGCTTACGCTGGTAGGATTTAGGGAACAGAAACTCCCCGATTTCAGAGGAGGCTCTTCACGTAAACTTATTATTACAGACGAGGAAAATCATAAACTGGCCGTTAAGGAATTAATCTGTCTGATTCCTGAACGGGCAGGCTATTTCTCTTTTCCCGGTGGTATGGGAATAGAGAACCAAAATTTGTATAATGATTTAAATGAAACTTTTTCATTGATAGCTGTTACCGTGAGCGGGAAAATCGTTTTGGTGAAAGATATCCGCCTGTTAGATCTTACTCCCGATCCTTTTAATAATTATAGAGTAGCTGCAAAGATTTTTGACTCTGATTTGACATCGGTGCAGCAGGTTTTGTCTTTTTTGGGCTATAAACTGTAATATTTTCTTCTTATTGTATTAAGTATTGAAACACCAAACATGGAAACGATGGAAACACGAAACCAAATCCAGACGTCCGATATTGCCGATCATTTGCTGATAGAAGCAGCCAGGCAGAATCTCAACGATTTTGAACCGCTCTACCATAAATACTATATTCCGGTATTTCGCTTTATCTACCAACGAATGGATAGCACTGAAACTGCTCATGATCTGGCTTCGGATGTGTTTTTGAAAGCAATGGAAAAGCTTTCGGTGTATCACGACCGTGGATTGCCTTTTCTCTCCTGGCTTTATGTGATTGCCCGCAATGAAGTAAATCAGTATTACCGCAAACAGAAAAGTTTCCGGAAGTATTATGTTGAACAGTCGGCACTTAAAGAGGCTTTTGAAGAATTGAATGAGGATAACCACCACGAAGAATCGGTAAAGCTTTACCAACGGTTTTTGGCAGTACTCGAAACTCTTCCCGAAAACGAATATGAACTGTTTCAACTTAAACATATAGAGGGACGTTCGTTTGCGGAAATTGCCCTGATTACCGGGGTTAATGAAAATAACCTCCGGGTAAAGCTGCACCGTATTCGTCTTGATATTCGCAAGCTACTGCTGAACGGGAAGGTGAAAGTTGCCGTTGCCCTGCTTTTAATGCTGGCGTTGCTGCTTTGCGCTCCAACTCTTTTTTCTCAAACACATCACCCTGTTATTGCAAACGAAAAGGGAGATACTTTGCAAACGGAGTTTGCGAAAAGTGCCGGGTACGATGCCATTGGTTGCTTTCACGGTGGTCGCGCAAAGGTGTACCGCGATGGAATGGAAGGAATTGTTGATTTGGATGGAAACATTATTGTGGAGGTGAAGTATGACAGGATTTTCCGGTTTCACAATGGTCGTGCACGGGTTCAGATTAATGGTGTGTATGGTATAATTGATTTGGATGGGAATGAAATTGTGCCGGCAAAGTACGACTCTATCGGACGTTTTCGAAAGGGGCGCGCACGGGTTACCCTTAATGGATATACAGGGTTGATTGATTATGATGGCAACGAAATAATAGCGGTTTCGGAATAAGTACTGAATGTGAGTTTTAAAATTATCAACACAATGAAAAAGCAAAGAATTATCGATACCGAAAGAGCTCCGATCAGTAATGAGGAGATACTTTTGCAACAAAAAGGTTTTCAACAAATGCTCAACAGCGTAAATCCGGTGAAAGGTTTCAAATCCGGAGGTCAGGGTTTTCCGGGTTCGAGTCTGGTAATTGGAGGTGGAATAATTGCCGGAGTAGCAGGTGGTATCTGGTTGCTGACTTCTCTCTTGCAAAATGAACCCAAAGTGGCCGACCGTAACCTGCCTGCCGATACTGCTTCAGTATTCCAGTCGCCGGTGCCGGAAATGCTCCAAACAGAAGAGTTTGTGATAAACAATGAACGTGACACCGTTCTGGTGAGCGAAAAGGGTAGTCGCATCGCCATTCCTGCACACAGTTTCGAAGATGCAAACGGAAATCCGGTAGAAAAACCGGTAAAGATGCAGTTTCGCGAATTTCACAATCCCGCCGAAATCTACCTTTCGGGGATTCCTATGAGATACGATTCGGCAGGAGTGAACTATACCTTTGAAAGTGCCGGAATGTTTCAGTTGTACGCGTATCGCGACAGCGAAAAATTAAAACTCAGACCCGATAAGTTTGTGGATATTGACCTTGTTTCGAACGATAAGGAAACAGCAAATTTCTATCAGTTTGACGAAACAGCGAAGCACTGGAATTATCTGCACACCGAACGCAGGGCGGATTTGGAAAAGCGGAAACCTTTAAAACAGGACGATTATACGGTGATGCCTCAACCACTGGCTGAAGCAGGAAATCAATCAAACCGGGATACAGCGACTACCGAAAGGATAGTTCCCCGTAGAGCCAATACGGAAAACTACCTGTTCGACTTCGAGGTGGATACTGTGAAGTTTCCGGAACTTTCGCGCTACAAAACGTTGTTGTTTGAAGTAGATCCTCTGGATAAAAATTTTAATCCCGACTATTACGATGTAAGCTGGTCTAAAGTAGAGATGGTGGCTCTTGGTGATGGAATGTATCAGGTATATCTGAGCCGTTATAAAACCAGGGTTTCATTCAGAGCTTACCCTGTTTTGAAAGAAAATGAGTATGCCATGGCTATGAAAGAATTTAATACTCAGAAGAGAAAAGAGCAGGAACAACTGGCTATGAATAAATCAAAACTTGCGTATGCGGCAAAATATAGTGTGTCTTTAGCCGATGGATTCAATAATGAGTTCTCTGTCGATCGCGATATTCGGATTTTTGATTTGGGAACCTATAATTGCGACCGTCCGATCCCTCAACCCGATAATCCTGTATTTATTCAGGCATCACTAACCGACAGTAGTGGCTCACGACTGGCTTATACCAATCTGTATGTGGCGAATATCCGCTACAATGTGTTATGGAGTTTTCCAATGAATATCAGGCCGCAGGCCTATGGCTCACTCTCCAATATAGTATGGTTTAAAACCCGTAACAACAGCATTGCCCTTATTCGTAATGTAAGCGGACAAATACTCGAAAAACGCGAGCCAATTGCTTGCGAGGTTTATCCTGCCGAAGAAGCCATGATCATTATCCGGCGATTGTTTGCCGAAGCCGGCTGATTTCTTTCTCATAAATAAGCTATCCTGCCCGGTAACTCCGAAGAAGTTGCCGGGCTTTTTTCTTTACTTCTTCATCCAAGCACCGGAAGGTCTTCGACCGCTTCCAGGGGTTGTGGTTTTAACAGGGGGGGTACTTCCGAAGTATCCCCCCCTTGTTAAAAGAGTCGGGCGAAACATTTTTTAAGTCTCGCCCGACTCTTTTTGTATTTCGCACTATTCTTTTAGAGTTGGCTTGCACTCTTTTTGCTCCGGCACCCAGTTTTTAGTTCTGACACCGGCTCTTTTCGTATCTCTACCCCGGCTAAAGAATCGATGCCGACTCTTTTTTGTATTCTTCAGGCTTTTTGTTTAAGGCTTTTAAACGGAAAGAGAGTCTTTACTGCTCCTGTTTTGCTGAAAGGAGTGTTTGATTACTTTTCTTTTGGTTTGGCTGTTGACGGGAATCGTTTTTTCAGATCTTCATAAGCTCCTTTTGCTCCCGGAACATTAAGTTTAGCTCCATACTTGGTTGATTGATAGATTGCCAGCGAATTCATATACGCATCACTACCGGCAGCAAGTGCTGAATCGTCGAGCATGTCATAAAATGTTTTCAGGGCAGCAAGAACCGTGTTTAATTTTTTTACCGTGTCTAAATCTTTTTTTAATTCAGCCAGATCGATAAAAGAGGGTAGGATTGTCGGATTTTGGGAGGCATAATCGATGGTTTTTTCGACAAAGGCAATAGATTTATCGCCCATCTTGGGCAACAGATGCCGTTGTTCGGGTGTAAGTATTGCCATATTAGGAAAAAGATGATTCAGTTCAGCAATAGCAGCCAGTGCTTTGTCAACAGTTACCGGTTCAACGGTAATGGAAATTTTGTTTTCCATAAGTTTTATTTTTAAGAGGTTAATAAAATGGGTTAATTAACGAATGTCATATCTTCTTTTTTTATTTAAGGCATATTTAAAGTTGAGTTGGCTGGCGATTCCTGCATTTTGAGTAAATGAGTCTGTAGGACCATTTACGCCAAGGGCAAGTTCCAGCCAAAGACCATCTGGCCCTGGAAATTCTATACCGACCATAGCTTTAAGGTTTTTTACGCCTGAGTTGTCGAGCTTTTTCCATGAAGTATAGAGACCTTCCAGGGAAAACCTGAACTTAGAATTTCCTCCCAGTATTTTTGCTCCAGTACTAAGCGCATTTTTACTGTTCAAAACATCCATATTCGTATAACTATCAAGTTTGAAAAATGGATTAACATTCACACCGAACTTTGCAGCATCCTTTGTTAGTGGTATTTTGCCGCTAAACAGGAGTGAATACTTTTGCATTCGAAGCCCTTTCCATGTGTTTTCGGGAGAAAGTGCAAGCCAGCCAAAGCTTACCATAAAGTCTGCATAATTCCAATTCGTTTTTTCAAAGGATTTTAATAAATTGACTACGCGTTGGCTTTTGTTAAAGCCTTGATTAAACCAATATTGATCTTCATATTTAATGCAATAAACCTTAGCGTTTGAATATAAAAGATTTTCTAATGAGTTAAAGGTCGAATCAGAGATTGTGGATTTGATTGGTTTGAGTACTGAGTCAATCTGGCTCTTTTTATAGTCAAGACTTGGGTAAGAGTTGATCGATGTTAAATCATTAGGGATATTAAATAGAGCCTCTATCGTGAATTCTACATCATTGTTAAAATTGTATTTTTTAAGGTTTATTGAGAGATTATTGAAAAAATCAATTTTGAAATTATAGTCCATAGGAGTAGTTAAGAGTAACTCTTTTTGAATATTACTTACAATAGAAACTAATTCTTTGTTGTTTAATGGGTCTGAATTGTTTAGTGTCCATTTGAAACCAAATGCTACCTTACTTCCCAAACTATCATTTTTTGTAGCAAATGAAAATTGCAAGTTTCGAAGTGCCCTATTTGTATTAAAAATTGTTTTTTTAGTTGAATTGTAGTTTGCAATTGCTTTTTTATGGAAGGTTCTATATGGTGCCCATTCAAAAGCCAAATTTGGTTGTATTGTATTGCCTTGTCCAAGAATATTGAGTAATTGAATTGAAATTTCTTTTACATCACCTGGTTTAATAATACTCTCAGGTGTATAATCTAAAATGGAAAATGCAGAAATGTCAGCCGATATAGAATTTATATAAAAGTCATCTATTGATGCAGTTGTATCTGTTGTTTGGCAATTTACTGTAATTGCCAATATGAATAGAAATATAAAAGTGAGTATAGTTTTCATCGCTATGGTTTATTGGAATTTAAACATAGGTGCAATTATGTTATTTTCGTTGGGTTTGAGTAGGTTTTCATGATTGTACCCGCTATTTTTTTGAGGAGATATTATTTTTAAAAGTACTTCTCCTTTGTCTGTTTTTACATACCATTCAATATGAATTGAATATTTCTGAGTTTCCGCTGCTATATTGATTATTGAAAAATCAATCGTATGAAATGTTCTTTTTAATTCTGATGCAGTATAAGGAAGCTCTTTCTCTAGATCTGCATAATGAACTTTCTTATGATCTACATATTCAAATGTAGGAAAAAGGTCAGTTTCAATTGTTGCTCGATACCAAATTTTTTCGTTGGTATAGTTGTTTAAATCAATAATTGTAATCATAATTTTATTTTTACTTTTTCCGCCTACTCTATTCTGGCTTTTCGGCTTCCGCTCTACTTATTGTTGTTTATGAATTACAATGGGTAATGTCTAATGCTTATTAAGCTTCATCTTACAGTAAATCTTTTCGCTGATATATAAAGTTGCCAGAATAAGCAATATCGCTAGTCCTCCGTCTATTGGAGCGCTACCTCCTATAGGAGGCGCTCCTGTGGGAGCTCCTGTTCCTGACGAACCAGCGCCGGGCCCTCCCGGGCCATCGGCAAGGGATAATCCTGTGCTACTCACGAATAGTACAAATGTGATGATTGCAATTTTGAAATTATTTTTCATGACTAAATAGTATTGATGTGTTTAGTGTAATAAAATCTTTTGTGTCATCATTTTATGGTTACCATATATCCTGATTAGATAAATTCCGGTTGTGTAATTTGCAGGAATCGTTGTTTTTTCATTTCCATTCGCTTTAACGCTGTTTAGCAATTTCCCTGTAGGATCAATTATTTCAATCTTCATGATTTTTTCTCCTCCAAACGGAGCGATATTGATTGACTTGTCTTCGCAGCGAATGCTGACAAAACTATTATTCACGGTTTCGTTCACGCCTGTTGTGTTCCCGATATGAAGAAAGAATCTGTTGTTGTTTTCACCCGTATCGGAACTAAAGGTGTATGAGGGTTGTGTTCGTAGGTCGATAATTGTTGACGTTTGATTGTCATAAAGCATAATGTTAACACTTGGATCAAAACTACTAAAGTCGAATGCCGTTAGTGTTAATATGCCGGACTGAGGAGAGATAACACTTAAAGGAATAATTGCAGGATATGAATTAATTGCATCAATTGTAAGCTTTTCTCCGCCTGAAGCATACGCGAATATTTCGGGTGTATTCGTTTCGGCAAGCAACTTTTCTGAATCATAAGCTTCGTAAGTATTATTTGAAGAATCATTGATGCAAACGAGCATTTCGTCTTTAAATCCCTGGCTGTTTGAGATTTTTAGCCGGGTTACAAGTTGCGTGTTTGAATTGCTTTTGTAAAATGCATTAAGATTATGTGTACGAGCTGTATTTGATAATTCCAGACTTCCGTTATAAGTTATTTTAACAAAGAATCCCTGAAAAGGAGAAATTACGCTTGTAGCACCGGAAGTGCCTACCCCGGAAGTAACATTATAAACCATATAATTCCCATTGTTTGATTCGGCATAAGATTGATTCCAGAAATATACCGAATTTGTTTCCAGATGGGCGTTTGAAAGATTAAGTTGACCAAAATCTAATCCGGAGGCAAAAGGGTTTCCTAAAAGATTCCAACCGTTAGAACCTTTGGTCAATGAACGAGTAATATTCCCGCTATTCAAATTACCGGATACAGTAGCTGTTTTAGCATTTTCTAAATATACTGCATATCCAACACCCATTGCTAATTGAGAATAAGGTGAACTGAAATATCCTCCCCATCCCACACCATTGTTATATGCCCTGAGGTATCCATTGTCAGTTGCTGGTTTGAAGATACTTGCAGTAGTTCCGTGAATGGGAGATGATACCAAATGCCATTTACCCACATCGATATCTCTGTAGCAGGTTGTTGTTCCTGTGATTGTAAGATGCTCTTCTCCAATAATTGAAGCCCCACTCGTGATAACTAAGTTTTTGATGGTATTAGACGTTGATACATCAGGCATATGGGATGCATCAGAGGAAATAACAGCAATGTCATTGCTTTGAGGTTTGACGTTTTGATACCAATTGCCTGTATTATCCCAACTACTATTTATTTCTCCTGTCCATAAACATCCATATAATAATTCAATAGAGAAATTACTTACAGAGAAGGAGCATCCTGGGCTTGGTTGGATAATAGAATGTTGGTAATCGGCCCATCCAAAATAAAAGGCTCCAGATGAAGTTGGAGTATAATCTATAATAACGTCTTCGTAATGATCATCATTAGTAGATTTTGATTTACCTCCAATTATCATTCCATCTTGAACCCATTTGTATTGATACATACCGCAAGGGAATGGTGCATCTCCAATAGCAAAAAACTTACTTCCGGCACTTTCATGCTCGGTATATCTAAATTTAATCCTGTAAGTTATCCCACAATATAGCTTAAACGCAGGGGAGAAGAGCCACTGATTATTTGTTCCTGTACCACCATTTCCAAACACAACTTCATCATAACCTCCGTTGGAAATAGATCCAGAGCCCATATGTGTCCAATAGTTAATTCCAAAGGTGATATCCTGACCAGAATAGTTGGCGTTTATTCCCGGATTATTAATCTCTGTAATTTGAATATTACTTAAGCGAAAACTTTCTGTCGGATTATGGGGATGCCTCCTGTCAAGCCATCCAAAGTGGTAGTATCCGGAGCTATTGACGGAAAAAATAGCGCACCCGACACTGGAATGATTGTCATAATTTATATTATACTGACTTCTTCCTAAATATTTTGTCATTCCATTTGTGTCTGGGGAGGTGCCTAAATACACATATAAGTCTTCTGCCCCTGTTACATTTATAGGAGAAATAGAATAGGAAATAGAATATTTTTTACCTGCCTCTAAATGAATACCAGGAGAAAAAAGCCATTGATTTGTTGTTGTATATAGGGGAGACCTGAATAGAACAGTAGCGGAATACATTACATCAATGTTTGAGTTAGGAGAAGTTGTCCAACTGTTGAAATTGGATGAATTACTATAAATGATATCATTAGCATATGTTTTAAATGCTGGAAGGCAGAATATAATGATAAAAAAAATAACCTTGATTAAGTTTTTTTTCATGGCCTTAAATGTTTTAAAAGTTAAACCATAAGAACCTATCCTGTATGTTTTATAATTATTATATCTTATTTTAAATGACAGGAATACCATTCCATGGCGTTTGTGTGTTTCGCCAGTTAAAATATTCCTGTGTGCATTTTTTTCCGCTTTCAACCAATGCTTTTTTCTCAATTGAGTTCAGGTCAAAATCGGTGGTTCTCACTTTTAATGTATCAATAAAGATGGTGCGTCCCCAGTCGTTTTGGTGCAGATGCTGCCGGTTTGCAGATTCCATCAGGAAGTTGAGTAATGCTCCGGTATAATCTTTAATGTTGTCGATCTGTTCGGGAGGAAGTCGCCAGTGGTCGCGGCTGTAATCAATCACTTCTTTCGAGTCGAGCCGCATACCGATGGTTTCATAGTTAAACACATAGTCTTTATCTTCAATGTATTCTACCGGGATACCATTGGCGGGATTATTCAGGTACTTTACATTGTCGAAAAGGTTAATCGGGTAATTCCAGGTAACGCCGCCATCCACCATAACGTCTTTCTTGTATTTGTACGACTGGAAGAAAAGCGGAATACCCATCGACATACGTACAGCCTCCTTTACAGGCAGGTTTTTAAACTCATCACTTTCATGACTCATGACCACCGCCGTTTGTTGTGAAAGATTGGTTGCCACAACATAGAGATCACGGAAATTGAGCGAGTTTTTCATTTGTTGAAGCTGGGCAAAAGTTGTGTCGGGGTTTCCGGTTTTTTCTTTAATCAGCTGCCCCATCCATTCAATAAAATTATCTCCTTTGTAGAAACCATATTTCCGGAGTAATCTTACAATTGCAACAGGCAAAAAGGAACCATCCTCAAACGACTTGAAGTCGGTATCAGAAATAATACGCGATAGATCAATATAACTGTAGTTTAGAGCAAGCAAGGTGGCCGAAATAGCGCCGGCCGATGTGCCTGCAACTCGTTTGATGTTTTTTAGATATCCCATTTGATCCAGGATTTCTAAAGCTCCACCATAGGCAATGCCTTTAACACCGCCGCCTTCTAAAATCAGATTTTGAAAATTATAATTCATGGTTGATTGTGTTTTTTTACCACAGAGTTCACGGAGATTTTAATTGTGCTCTTTGTGTATTCTTTGTGGTTGTAGGTGTTTTAACTGTTTTTCTTCTTTTTTAGTGGTGAGATTTTCTGCAACAGGTCGAACCAGAACGGTGCGCCCATCGAAGCGGCAAAGGCTGTGGCTGCTATTCCGAAAAGCTTTTGTATCCAAAGCAATATAACAAAGATCCAGGATGCAGCTTTGTATTTTTCACTGGCTTCATTGGCTTGTTTACAAATGGTTTTCGAAACATTTTTCCATCCTAAAGGAATAGGCAACGATTGTAGCATTACAGCATAGTTTGAAAAAGTTTTTCCTGTATCAATCTTTGCAGGTAGTGTCATGTTTGTGCTCGCATTCATTGTGTCGATAGCCGCAGAGTCATTTGCTTTGGCCTGTGCTGTTACGCGTGCCCCCACAAAAATTGTTTCGCCGTTCATGGTTACATACATTGTGTCTATTTTTCCATTGTCGGCAACAAAAGCAGCTTGTTGCGCAATGTTGTCGGCCTCTTTCGGATTGTTTATGAAATGTTTTGTGAGCTGAATTACGTCGATATTGAAAAACACACAAATGCCAAAGGCAACAATCATCGACCATGTTTTGGCGTAACGCTTGTATATACCTGTTACTCTGTCCATGGCTAAATTAAAGTACCCTTCAATTTTCTTTTGGAGATCTTCGTAGGTTTTGCTTTGAATAGCCAGTTGATAGATAAAGTCGCCTACTTCGCCTAAGTTGGCAAGATTTGCTTTTTTGAGTTTCAGAAGAGGATCTGTTATATTTTTAAACTCGTCAGAATGCGTATCCAGTTGTTTAATGGCTGTTTCAATTAATGCCTGACTGAAATTAGAGGCAGGAATGTAGTTTGGTAACTTTCGGCTGTCCTTTTGTAACACTTTATAAAAAGGGGATGTTTTAATGTGTTTCAATACCTCTTTCCAATTAGTGTCGAAAAACAGGTGATCCATTGCATGTTTCAAGAGTTTGTTTCTTGATTTTAAACTGGTGAAAATTAATTCGTTGATTCCGGTAACCATGATGGATACCAGTAGAATGATGAAAATTAATGACAAAATAATGTCTAAGATGGGACTGTCGATCATGGCAAATATTTATTGGTTAATACTTGATTGTGGTGCTGAATTTTTCACAGCAGACCACTGATTATTAATTACGGACTATTGTTTACACACATACCTGCTGTGAACAAACTCTTTTTCAGTAGGGTGTATGCAATACCATACCCCTTCGGTTCTATACACAGGGACTATGATTCCACGATTAAGACTACGCAGAATTTTAAATTCGATACCGGCACCAGCTCTTACATTTAATTTGTTGGCAGTTATTTCAACCGTAAAGAGTGGGGTGGGCGCAGAGGTATAGTTGTTGAGGTTTGTAAGCTTTTGGGTGATTAGCGGATAAAAATTCAGTTCAGCACTTTCTATCGTATTACCGCCGAAAAAAGCCGTTCCTGGACAGCTTTTGGTAATTCCGCTACCGTTGGTTCGTTTCCCGGTTTTTAGGTCGTACCAGTGATGATAAACCACGCTGTTTTTGTCAGGAATCAGATTGAATTTCCGGCATAACAAAGCGTTCAGCATGAGGATAGTTTCGTGGTGTTCAGGAGTCATGATGTCTTTTCCGCTGTCGAAATTCCCCAAATGTTCAATGCAGATTCCCGTTTGATTGGCTCCTTTGATTCCTGCCGGAATCATATTTAAGTCTCTGCAAACAGCAATCATGCCATCCGGAAAAGTGGTCAGGTTTTGTGCAATGGCAGCATAGCCGCAATTTTTTACATGATAGTTTTCCATCCCCTGAAGCAGGGTAAAATGATTTTTTCCGTTAAAGCCTTTGTGGTCGGGTTGGTAAGTATGGTGATTCTGGATGATTTTTATTATCCTGTTAGCCTTGAAATCAGCAAGCCAGTTATTGAATTCGGTGCTGTCCATCAATAAAAAAGTACCATTTTTTTTCATTTTGATATAAGATTTAGCGTAATGTTTTCCGAAAAGAAAAATCTCAAGCATTCATCACAATCCTACTGTTGAGTAATTTTATTTTGTCTGAGACATCCTGTAAAGAAGAAAAAGCAGACAATAACAGGGTAGATATAATATAAAGCTAAAACAGGATGTATTTTAAACAAATGTACATTAATAAAATGTGAAAATCGTAATTGTTGAAATTTTTTTTCACGGGTAATTAGGTAGTTGAATACCTGAAATAATTAGATTCTCAAAGTCTGATAGGTAAAGAAAAATAATGCAGACTCAAAAAAATAATATAATTATGAATAGTGGAGTCTGAAATTCTTTTAATAAAAAAAGGATTGCAGTACTGCAATCCTTTTAAGTGACTCCGGCAGGATTCAAACCTGCAACCTTCTGATCCGTAGTCAGATGCTCTATTCAGTTGAGCCACGGAGCCATTTTGTGAGTGCAAAAGTACACTTTTTTCTTAATCTGCAAGCGTTTGGTGTACTTTTTTTTCAAAATTCCATATCATCATAGTCTGAACAATTCATTTTCACTACATTTGTCCTTTGTAAATCTTTTATACTATGCGCAGTTTATTCGCTACGGTTTTTCTGTTCTTATATGTATGCACTCTTTCTCTTTTTGCTCAGAATTTCTTTACAGAAATAAAAGAATCTGATTCAAAATCAGCCTTTTTTTATGAAGAGAAGAAAAAAGATCCGAATGAAACCACTTTCGATAACCGGGGCTTAATGTTTGGTTTAAATCTGGGTATGCTAAAGGCAAACGGTTATAATGCAAATTATTACAACGGAAGTTCAAGGAATGTAAATACCATTAATTACATTCTGAACAATCAATATTACTATAATGATATTCGCCGCGAACTGAATAACCGCAATTTTGAATTATACGAATTGCCAACTCAAATGAAGTTCGATCTTACGCTGAGTGTGGGATTTTATCTTCGCTATCTTTTTAATCAGCATAACGGATTTTTTATCCAGTTTAACTATGCAAAACTTAGTACAAATGACGTGTTTACCCTTAAAATTGATTCGGCCAACTTTACTTCGGAACCGTCACTTCGGCTTTTTAATATTTATGGACAGGAAGAGAGAACCTATATTGACTTTGGATTTCATCACGAAAATCGTTTGGGCAATAAAACCAATTGGTTTGTAGAAACAGGATTCAATATCAATAGTACCAAAGTATTGAAATCGGGAATTACTATTGGAAGTCTTGATTACAGTATTATCAATGTGTATGGAAGTCAGGGCTATGTGCCTGGTTCTGGAGCTGCTCCGTATAATGTAACTCAAACCGGAATAGGGTATGGTTTTTTTGGTACTGCAGGCATACGGTTACTTTTTAATGAGTATGTATCAATAGATCCTTATATTTCTTTGTATTATCAAAGGACAGGCCTTGAAGGATACTCAGACTTCAAACCTTCATACACCTTTATGGTTCGCATATTGTTACGCAATTTTTTATAACAGAATATCAGGTATAACTAAATAACAGAATAAAAATGAATCGTTTAAGAGTAATTTGTTTATTAATGGTTTTGGGTACTAGCTCTGCTTTTACTCAGAACATAGTGAACGATCAGGTAATAAATCAGGTTGTTCAGAAAATTGCAAAAGAAAAAGGAATTGTAGATCAAACTCGTTTGCAAAAAGGAGTAAAACAATGCGCCACCATTTGGAACACAAAAGATGGAAGTGTAGAAGATTTTACTCAGTTTTGTACCGAAAACTACATCTCTGACGACAAAGAACTGGACGTTGTTTTTGGTAAGATTCAGGATAACTTCGAAATCCTGTTTGGTAATTTTAATAAAATAAGTGTTGACCTGAAACTTCCATTACATCTTGATAAAGGAAAAGTACTTCCTGTTGATGAAATATTCGGAGGATATGATGTTTCTGCTCATTTTAATGATGATATGTTTGCAAACAGAGTTGCCTTTATCGTTCTGCTGAATTTTCCGTATTATACTTTGCAGGAAAAAACAAATCTGGGCATGAGCTGGACCAATCGCCAGTGGGCTTACGCTCGCCTGGGTGATATGTTTATAACCCGTATTCCCGCCGAATTAAACCAGAAAATTTCGGAAGTAACAACCTATGCTGATACTTACATTTCCGACTATAATGTTTATATGGGTAATCTGGTTGATCAAAAAAATAAGACTTTGTTTGATAAAAATCTGAAACTCATTACTCACTGGGGTTTGCGTGATGAACTTAAATCGAACTATGCTGGTAAAACCGGTTTGGAAAAACAAAAAATAATTTATCAGGTAATGCTTGGAATCATTAATCAAACCATTCCTGCTGAAGTAATTAATAACAGCGAACTTACCTGGAATCCATATCTGAACAAGGTGTATAAAGATGGGAAAGAAATTGCCTTCAAAAGCGAACCGAATATGCGTTATCAGCACATGCTTAATATTTTCAAAGCAATAAAAGCAGTGGATGCACACTCCCCGTTTTACAATACCTACATCAAACGTAAATTTGAGCAGGAAATGGAGATTCCTCAGGAAGAAGTTGAAAAGCTCTTTATTTCGTATGTTTCATCACCACAGGTTAAGAAAGTAGCTTCCTTAATCAGCAAACGTCTGGGTCGTAAGCTCGAACCGTTTGATATTTGGTATGATGGCTTTAAAGCCAGAAGTAATGTTTCGGAAAAGATGCTCGACTCAATCACAAAGGCTAAGTATCCGAATAAACTTGCGCTTGCCCGTAATCTTGCAAAGATATTAATGGCATTAGATTTTAAATTAGGAAAGGCAAATTATATTGTGTCTAAAATTACGGTTGATGCCTCACGTGGTGCCGGTCATGCATGGGGCGCAATGATGAAAGGTGATAAAGCACGCTTACGTACACGTATTGGGATTGATGGAATGAACTACAAAGGATATAATATTGCAGTACACGAATTTGGACACAACGTTGAGCAAACACTTTCACTGTATGATGTGGAAAACTACCTGATGAATGGCGTTCCCAATACTGCATTTACTGAAGCATTGGCTTTTATCTTCCAAAAAAGAGATCTTGAACTTTTGGGAATCAAAAATGAAAATCCGCAAAAAGAGTACCTGTTAACACTGGATAACTTCTGGGCTACCTACGAAATTATGGGAGTATCGCTGGTTGATATGAACGTTTGGAAATGGCTCTATGAGCATCCTGATGCTACTCCGGAACAACTGAAAATGGCTGTAGTATCAATTGCAAAAGATGTCTGGAATAAATATTATGCGCCAGTGATTGGAGTTAAGGATAGTCCGATACTTGCAATCTATTCACACATGATTGACTCTCCGCTTTATCTCTCCGCATATCCACTGGGTCATCTGATCGATTTCCAGATTGAAAAGCAGATTAAAGGAAAGAATTTTGGTGATGAAGTAATTCGTATGTACACTCAGGGGCGTATGGTTCCTCAGGTTTGGATGAAAAAAGCAGTAGGGATGGAACTTTCAGCACAGCCAATTCTCGAATCAGTTGAAGAAGCACTCAAAGTTGTAAAGAAATAATTGACAGAAATTCACTCATAAAGGATTCTTTTCCTGTCGATTTGTACACAAATCGACAGGAAAAGAATCCTTTATAATATATAAATAGTATGAAACGTTGCAATTGGCCTGGAAATGACGCTTTGATGATTGAGTATCACGATAATGAGTGGGGTTCCCCTGTTCATAATGATCAGAAATTATTTGAATTTTTGATTTTGGACGCATTTCAGGCAGGTTTAAGCTGGAAAACGATTTTACACAAGCGCGAAAACTTCAGAAGAGCTTTTGATCAGTTCGACTACAAGATTATTGCCAATTATGATGAGTCGAAAAAAAATGAATTAATGCAAGATACAGGCATTATTAGGAATCGACTTAAAATAGAATCGACAGTAACGAATGCCCGTGCATTCCTGAATATACAGAAAGAATTTGGTTCGTTTGATGCTTATATTTGGCAGTTTACAGGAGGTAAAATGCTCGTGAACCATTGGATATCACTTTCTGAAATACCTGTAAAAACTGCAGAATCAGATGCAATGAGTAAAGCCTTACTAAAACGAGGATTTAAATTTGTGGGAAGTACCATTTGTTACGCCTTTATGCAGGCTGCAGGAATGGTAAATGATCACTTGGTTGATTGTTATCGTTATAAAGAAGTTCAGTATCAGTAAAATATAGAATGCAAAATTATATTGGAGAAATAGCAGCATTGATAACGGCATTTTGCTGGACAATCACTGCACTGGCATTTGAATCGGCTAGTTTAAAAGTAGGTTCAATTGCTGTTAATATCATACGATTGAGCTTCGCATTTTTGTTTTTGGGAATATATTCATTGGTAACCAGAGGATTATTTATTCCGGTAGATGCAACAACTCATAATTGGATTTGGCTTTCACTTTCAGGGTTGATAGGCTTTGTACTAGGCGATTTATTTCTGTTTGAATCTTATACTATTGTCGGATCAAGAATATCGATGCTGATAATGACAACAGTGCCCTTAATTACATCTGCAATCAGTTTCGCATTTTTGGGAGAACGATTAACGTTGTCGAATCTTATGGGGATGATTTTGGTCGTTTCCGGTATTGCATTGGTAATTCTACAACGTACAGATGGTAATAAGAAATTTAAAATCAATCATTCATTACGAGGATTGCTTTTTGCTTTTTTAGGTGCAGTCGGACAATCTGTCGGGCTGGTAATGAGTAAAGTAGGTATGGGCGATTTTGATCCATTTGCGGCTACTCAGATTCGGGTAATTACAGGTATTGCAGGTTTTGTAATCGTAATTTCCGTATGGAAAAAATGGAGAATGGTAAACGGAGCTATTCATAATTTTCAGGCAATGAAACGAATAACATTAGGATCGGTTTTTGGACCATTTCTGGGCGTTTCATTATCACTTTTGGCTGTTCAGCATACCAAAACCGGAATTGCATCTACCATTATGTCTATTATGCCGGTACTGATTATTCCCCCTTCAATATGGTTTTTTAAACAGAAAGTAACTTCAAGAGAGGTGATTGGAGCTTTAATTAGTGTTATTGGGGTTGCCTGTTTCTTCCTGTTTAACTGATAATTCTGATTTTTATAGATAAAATTGTGTGAATTCTACAATGCTTAGTACTTTTGTTGAATATAAATAATAAGATGCGATTATGAAAAAAGTATTTTACTTGCTGATTGCCAGTTTTCTGATTTTTTTTGTTTCATGTAAGTCTTTAAAAGTTGAAAAACCGGTTGAATCGTACAATCCTCCGGTGATAAGTCCCAAGCCGTCTGTAATTACAGTTCCTATTGAAGTTGATATTGCTTCATTGCAATCAATGATTAATTCAAAGGTTACGGGATTGTTGTATGAAGATAAGAGTCTGGAAGATAATAACAACGATAATACCATGATAAAAGCCTGGAAAAAAGAAGATATCACTTTTTCCATTAATGGTAACGAGCTTTCTTATCGCCTTCCTCTGAAATTATGGGTAAAGACAGGTTTTAAATTCGAAAAACTTGGCGTTACTCTTTCCGATTATTATGACTTGAATGCAGCGATAGCATTGCGGTATAAAACCAGAATTTTTATCGATAAAAACTGGAATATAGCAACATCTACCTCTTCTGAAGGTTATGAATGGCTTGAATCACCAACATTAAGAATCGGAACTTTTGATGTGCCGGTGAAATTTATTGCAGATATGGTTATGAAAGCTGGTCAGAAGAAAATCAATGAAGAAATAGATAAAGCTTTATCAAAATATATCACTTTGAAAAAGATGATACAAGGACCTTGGGTCAGTTTGCAAAATCCCATTAAAGTGAACGACGAATATAAACTTTGGCTAAAGGTATCTCCACAGGAAATTTATGCAACTCCATTTACCTCGGCAAATAATAAAATCAAGATGTCAGTAGGGATTAAATCCTATCTGGAAACTTATATGAGTACCGAAGCACCGAAAAGTACTCCAAACAATAATTTACCACCACTCACAATTGCTAACAAATTAGATGATTCATTTTTAATCAACGTAGCGGCAGATATTACGTATCCGATTGCCACAGAAATGGCTCGAAAGCAATTGCAAGGGAAGATGTTTAAACAAGGGAAAAAAACTATAATCATTAAAGATATTGAATTGTACGGAAGTAACGGATACTTGGTTGTGAGTGTTGATGTTGAAGGAAGTGCTCGTGGAAAAGTTTACTTGACGGGAATTCCGTATTATGACCCTGAAAAACAAACTATCAGTGTAAAAGAGTTTGATTTTGAAATGAAAACCAAAAATGTGTTACTCAAATCAGCAAATTGGCTTTTACATGATACATTTCTGAAAATGATGCAGCCATACTTATCATTCCCGATTGGAGATAAGTTAGCAGATTCACGTCAGATGATTCAAAAGCAACTAAGCAATAACCGCATACAAAAAAACATTCTGCTTAATGGAAATATTCAGGATTTAAAAATTGATACAGTAGTTTTAACGCCGGAATCAATTAAGGCCAATGCTGTTATGAAAGGTAAAATTACGGTAACTGCTGATTCTTTTTAAGAATGAAACGTATTGTGATTTTAACAGGAGCTGGCATTAGTGCTGAAAGCGGAATAAAAACTTTTCGTGATTCGGATGGTTTGTGGGAAAATCACCGGATTGAAGATGTTGCAACACCTGAAGCATGGTATCGAAATCAGGAGTTGGTTCTGGAGTTTTATAATCAGCGGAGAAAGCAACTCTACGAATGTAAACCAAATGCAGCTCATTATGCTTTGGTTGAACTTGAAGATAAGTTTCAGGTAGATATTATTACTCAGAATGTGGACGACTTGCATGAACAGGCTGGCTCCGGAAATGTTTTGCATTTACATGGAGAGTTGAAGAAAGCAAGAAGCACGATAGATGAATCAATTATTGTAGATGTTCCGGGTTGGGAGTTGAAAAAAGGAATGCTTTGCCCGAAAGGCTCCCAATTAAGACCACATATTGTTTGGTTTGGCGAAGCTGTACCCAATATTGAATCAGCTACTAAAATTACATCAGAAGCAGATATCTTTATTGTGATAGGAACGTCTATGAATGTTTATCCTGCAGCAGGTTTAATTCATTATACGCCTAAACAATGTGTTAAATTTTTGATTGATCCAAAGGAAGTTTCTGGTTTCGGACACAATAATATTACTTTTATACAGGACAATGCTACTATTGGTGTACGTAAAGTGGTGAACCAACTATTGAGAGTGTCTGTCTAATTTTATGAAATTAAGATATTGTCAATATTACAATGCGACTTATAAAGTCGGTATTATGCTGACTTTATTTATGTTATTGATAGGTAATTGTAGTTCTACGTATGCTCAGCGAGTACCGCAAAAAATAGATTCTTTATTAAGAATTGCTCCATCAGTAGATGATACAACCCGTGTTCTGAATTATTTGAAAATTGCTCGATATTATGCTGATACGAGCCTTTCCAAAGGATTGTATTATAGTTCATTGGCGTACAGGGAGTCTGTGAGGGTAAAATGGATTGATGGATTTAAAAAGTCATTACTTAGTAATGCTATGTATTTTCAATCGTATGAAAATCATAAACAAGCATTGGAATGTTATAAAACAGCACTCCAAATTGCGAATATTACTTTAGACCAAAGGTATAAGGCAGAAGTATTGATTTCATTAGGAAATTATTATTCAAATATAAATGATATACCCAACTCTATTAAACATTTTCAAGATGCATTGGAAATATCTTCAAATATCAGGGATTATGATATTCAGGCAAAGTCATTGATAAGTCTTTCCGTAACATATTCGATAAAAACTCAAGAGTATAAAATGGCATACTGTTATGCTAATCAGTCTGTTATTAAAGCTAAGCTAAGTAGGTCTCCGATAGTATTAATAATTTCTTACGGTGCTCTTATAGAATATTACGCACGGGTAAATGATTCTGTAAATCTAATAAGGTGTGCTAATGAGATAATAAAAATTGGAAGGAAGAATAATGTAGACCAGGCAAATTCTTATGCATATTCTCTTTTGGCAGGCTATTATAATTTAATAAGAAATGAAACTTATGCTGTTTTTTATTATTATAAAGCAATTAAAGCTTATAATGCTATTTCTTGTTCATTTAATGTGAGTAATATATATACAAGGTTGGCTCAAATAAATTCGCGAAAAAAACAATATAAGGCTGCATTAGAATATAATAAAAAAGCTTTAGCAATACGAATTGCAGGAGCAATTACTCCTTTAGTTGCGAGTTCATATATAAACATAGGCGATTCGTACATGAATCTTGGGGATTATAAAAAGTCAGAGGAGTATCTATTAAAAGGCCTTAAACTGTCTGAAGCATCGGGTAATTTAATACATACAATCTATAATTATAGTAAGCTGTATGAGTTGAATAAGAAAAAAAAAGACTATAAAAAAGCCTTAGATTATTATACTCAGTATGTTTATTATAATGACAGCCTTAACAAAATTAATGATTTAAAAAAGATAAAAGATATTCAGTCAGATTATGAAGTGCTAAAGCGGGAAAAGCTATTGCAGGCACAAACCTATAAGCTTACAAAAAGTAAGCAGTCAATGCTGTTGTTGGTATTGTTTGTCATAATTTTAGTATTAACACTATTGGTACTTTTTTTCTTTTACCGGAACAATAAGCGGTTTTCGGAGCAGTTGGAGGTAAATGTAAAAGCCCGAACAGTTGAGTTGGAGCATGAGGTAGAGATGCGAAAGCTGATAGAATCAGAGTTGGTGAATGCAAAAGAAGTAGCGGAAAAGTCAAATGAAGCCAAGAACAGATTTTTGGCAACAACGAGTCATGAAATACGAACACCACTTAATGGTATTTTAGGATTTTCAAATTTGCTGTTAAATGATGAATTAAATGAACAACACCGTGAATTTATCCAGATTATTCATGATTCGGCAGGTCATTTATTTGACCTGATACGAGAGATAATAGATTTTTCAAAAATAGAGAGAGGGGAAATAGCATTTATTAGTGATTCATTTAATCTGCATGAGGTAATACATTCAGTAGAAAAAGTCACCAAGATTTCACATCAGGATAGAAAACCGGACTTTTACGTAAAGATAGAAGAGAATGTTCCTGAATATCTGAAAGGAGATGAAAGCAGACTCCGTCAGGTATTGTTTAACCTGATCAATAATGCCTTTAAGTTTACGGAAGAAGGATTTGTGAGTTTGGAAGTCAGGTCAATAGAGTCAGGTTTAAGTAAAGAACGAATACAATTTGTGGTAAGAGATACAGGCATAGGAATCGTAGAAACAGAGATAGAAAATATCTTTAAAGATTTTGTACAGCTTAATACCGATGTAAATTCAACAAGAAAAGGGATGGGCTTGGGACTTTCGATCTGTAAACAAATAGTAGAAGGACAGAAGGGGGAAATACGTGTAGATAGTAAACCCGGATCCGGGAGTCGTTTTATCATCGAATTAACGTTTGAAAGAGTACAGGGTTCTTTACAAAAGAATGATTTATTAAACCTGGAAGATCTGACGAGCTCGTCTATCCGGATTCTGTATGCGGAAGATAAATTAGTAAATGCGATGGTTTTGAAAAGGTATTTAATGCTACAGGGTGTAAAGGTAGATATTGCAGAAAACGGGAAGGTGGCCATAGAAATGTTGCAAAGGGAGAATTATGATTTGATATTGATGGATATAGAAATGCCTGTAATGGATGGATATGAGGCGACAAAGGTCATCCGGGAACTATCGGATGAAAAGAAGCGAAATATTCCGGTAATAGCCTTAACGGCTCATGCCTTGGATGAATTTGAGCAGAAGAGTTACGAGTCAGGCATGAATGCATTTCAAACAAAACCTTTGCAAATTGAGTCGCTAATGAAGGTAATACGTACCTTTGTTGCACGATAGCAAATTGATAATAGAATAAGATATACTAATCTAAGTTCTATTGTAAAAATTGGGTGAAGAGTAATAGGTTGATTTAAATGAAGTTATGGCTTGGTGTCGAGCTTGTATATCAATGTAATAGGTATTCTAAGGCAGGGAAAAGGTTGATAAATAGTTTACAGAGTATGTGTGATTCCATGAGCGAAATTCAAAATCAATATTCAAAAAAAAATCGTAAATCCAGCTTAATACTTGTTTTGTTTATTTTATTGATAGGTAATTGTAGTTCTACATATGCTCAGCGAGTACCGCAAAAAATAGATTCTTTATTAAGAATTGCTCCATCAGTAGATGATACAACCCGTATATTGAATTATTTGAAAATAGCTGAATATCTTGAAGATTCAACCCTTGTGAAGGGGTTGAATTATAGTTCATTGGCATATAGAGAGTCGGTAAGGATTAAATGGGTTGATGGATTAAAAAAGTCGCTACTTAGTAATGCTAAGTATTTTCTAATGTATGAAAATCATAAACAAGCATTGGAATGTTATAAAACAGCACTCCAAATTGCAAATGTTACATTAGATCAAAACTATAAAGCCGATGTGATGCTTGCATTAGGAACATATTATTTGAATATAAATGATGTGCCAAATGCAATTAAGTGTTTTCAAGATGCACTAGATTTGTCTAAAGGGTGTAAAGACTATTATAATCAAGCAATGGCATTGTATTATACTTCATTAATTTATCAGAAAATTGGAGAATATAAAAAAGCATATTGCTATGTAAATCAGTCAGTTAATTTTGCTAGGGCATCTGGATCCCCTGAAGTATTATGTTATTCTTGGGCTGCTTTTGCGCAATATTATTCACAGGTAAATGATTCTGTAAATGTAATTCAATGTGCTAATAATGTATTAAAGATTGGGAGGGAGAGTAAACAGTGCATTGGGGAAGCTTTTGCATACATGATTTTTGCGGATTTTTATGGTTTTAAACGGAATGATGAATACGCTATCATTTACTATAATAAAGCAATTGAAATTTATAAGATTATGTCCGTTCCAATGGCAACTGCTGGTTTATATACAAAGTTGGCTCAAATAAATTCGCGGAAAAAACAATATAAGGCTGCATTAGAATATAATAAAAAAGCTTTAGCAATACGAATTACAGGAGAACGTACTCCTTTAGTTGCGAGTTCATATATAAACATAGGCGATTCGTACATGAATCTTGGGGATTATAAAAAGTCAGAGGAGTATCTATTAAAAGGCCTTAAACTGTCTGAAACATCGGGTAATTTAAAATATACAATCTATAATTATAGTAAGCTGTATGAGTTGAATAAGAAAAAAAAAGACTATAAAAAAGCCTTGGATTATTATACTCAGTATGTTTATTATAATGACAGCCTTAACAAGATTAATGATTTAAAAAAGATAAAAGATATTCAGTCAGATTATGAAGTGCTAAAGCGGGAAAAGCTATTGCAGGCACAAACCTATAAGCTTACAAAAAGTAAGCAGTCAATGCTGTTGTTGGTATTGTTTGTCATAATTTTAGTATTAACACTATTGGTACTTTTTTTCTTTTACCGGAACAATAAGCGGTTTTCGGAGCAGTTGGAGGTAAATGTAAAAGCCCGAACAGTTGAGTTGGAGCATGAGGTAGAGATGCGAAAGCTGATAGAATCAGAGTTGGTGAATGCAAAAGAAGTAGCGGAAAAGTCAAATGAAGCCAAGAACAGATTTTTGGCAACAACGAGTCATGAAATACGAACACCACTTAATGGTATTTTAGGATTTTCAAATTTGCTGTTAAATGATGAATTAAATGAACAACACCGTGAATTTATCCAGATTATTCATGATTCGGCAGGTCATTTATTTGACCTGATACGAGAGATAATAGATTTTTCAAAAATAGAGAGAGGGGAAATAGCATTTATTAGTGATTCATTTAATCTGCATGAGGTAATACATTCAGTAGAAAAAGTCACCAAGATTTCACATCAGGATAGAAAACCGGACTTTTACGTAAAGATAGAAGAGAATGTTCCTGAATATCTGAAAGGAGATGAAAGCAGACTCCGTCAGGTATTGTTTAACCTGATCAATAATGCCTTTAAGTTTACGGAAGAAGGATTTGTGAGTTTGGAAGTCAGGTCAATAGAGTCAGGTTTAAGTAAAGAACGAATACAATTTGTGGTAAGAGATACAGGCATAGGAATCGTAGAAACAGAGATAGAAAATATCTTTAAAGATTTTGTACAGCTTAATACCGATGTAAATTCAACAAGAAAAGGGATGGGCTTGGGACTTTCGATCTGTAAACAAATAGTAGAAGGACAGAAGGGGGAAATACGTGTAGATAGTAAACCCGGATCCGGGAGTCGTTTTATCATCGAATTAACGTTTGAAAGAGTACAGGGTTCTTTACAAAAGAATGATTTATTAAACCTGGAAGATCTGACGAGCTCGTCTATCCGGATTCTGTATGCGGAAGATAAATTAGTAAATGCGATGGTTTTGAAAAGGTATTTAATGCTACAGGGTGTAAAGGTAGATATTGCAGAAAACGGGAAGGTGGCCATAGAAATGTTGCAAAGGGAGAATTATGATTTGATATTGATGGATATAGAAATGCCTGTAATGGATGGATATGAGGCGACAAAGGTCATCCGGGAACTATCGGATGAAAAGAAGCGAAATATTCCGGTAATAGCCTTAACGGCTCATGCCTTGGATGAATTTGAGCAGAAGAGTTACGAGTCAGGCATGAATGCATTTCAAACAAAACCTTTGCAAATTGAGTCGCTAATGAAGGTAATACGTACCTTTGTTGCACGATAGCAAATTGATAATAGAATAAGATTTAAAATAAACTATGGAGACAGTTGTAAGTGGCATCAGACCAACCGGTGAATTACACTTGGGAAATTACTTTGGAGCATTACGCAATTTTGTGAAAATGCAGAATGAACAGAATTGCTATTTCTTTATTGCTGACTATCATTCTTTAACAACACATCCTGCCCCATTGGATTTACATGGAAATGTGCGTCGCGTGATTGTTAATTATCTGGCGGCAGGTCTGGACCCTGAAAAGGCTACTCTTTATGTGCAAAGCGATATTCCTGAAACAGTTGAGCTTTATCTTTTCCTGAATATGAATGCTTATATGGGAGAGCTTTCCCGGGTAACATCCTTTAAAGATAAAGCACGCAAGCAACCGAATAACATCAACGCCGGATTGTTAACTTATCCTACGTTGATGGCTGCAGATATTATCCTTCACCATGCAACAAAAGTTCCGGTTGGGAAAGATCAAGAACAACACCTTGAAATGACCAGAACTTTTGCAAATCGTTTTAATAGAATGTATAATGTGGACTATTTTCCTGAACCTCAGGCGTACAATTTTGGTCAAGAGTTGATTAAAATTCCAGGGCTAGATGGTAGTGGGAAAATGGGCAAGTCAGAAGGAGAAGGGAATGCTATTTTTCTTGGAGATACTCCTGAAGCTATCCGGAAAAAGGTAATGAAAGCAAAAACAGATTCGGGTCCAACAGAACCAAACCAAATTAAGCCTGAAGCTATTGAAAATATTTTTACCTTGTTAAAAGTTGTTTCGAAACCAGAAACTGTCGGTTTTTTTGAAGAACAGTACAATATATGTACAATTCGTTATGGTGATTTAAAAAAACAACTGGCTGAAGATATGATTGTATTTACAGAACCTTTTCGTACAAAGATAGCCGAACTTGAAGCGGATAATGATTATCTTCGTAAAGTCATTAATATGGGTGCTGAAAAAGCTCGCGAAAGTGCACGTAAAACTATTCGAGATGTGCGTGAGATAATTGGATTTAAATCGTTCTAACGATGAAAGACAAAAGTAGAACTAAAGATGAATACACGCAGTATGTGTTAAAGCTTGCATTACTTTTCTACTTAGCTCATTTGTATTGGGATATCTTTAAACTTATCCATTTTCAGGTATTTGTGATTTGGGAAGTTGGATTGAAAGCTGCACTGAGTCTGGTGTTTGGCGGATTTGGCTTGCTGATATTTACTTTAAAAACAAGAAAATTTAAAGTTTTTGGTTTTTTGATTGTGTTCATAAGCTCTCTTCTTGAAATAGTATGGGCATTGTCAGTTAAAGGTTTTGATTTTGAATTGATTTCAATATATTTTCTTTTATTTTCTGTTGCTTTATATCAACTGGTGAGACTAGAGCATAATCACTCATCACACAGGCATTAATTCTATGAAAAAAAAATTATATGATACCGCTCCGATTCAGGAAACGGCCGTTTTGGTTGCAGTAGCTTCAGATAATATTGAACCACAAAGAGTGGAAGAATATCTTGATGAACTGGAATTTTTAATAGATACTGCTGGTGCTACTCCTGTAAAACGTTTTATACAACGATTGCATAAGCCTGATACCAGAACATACGTTGGAACTGGTAAATTGGATGAAATTATGCAGTATGTTAAGGCAGAGGGAATTAGTATTGTTGTTTTTGACGATGAACTTTCTCCTTCTCAAATTCGTAATATTGAGCAAGTTCTTGAATGTAAAATATTGGATAGAACCAATTTGATACTTGATATTTTTGCCCGAAGAGCTCGGACCTCACACTCTAAAACGCAGGTTGAATTAGCTCAATATCAATATCTATTGCCTCGATTGACCCGAATGTGGACACACTTAAGTAAGCAACGTGGGGGTGTAGGGATGAGAGGCCCTGGTGAAAAAGAAATTGAAACTGACCGTCGGATTATTCGTGATAGAATTTCGTTATTAAAACAAAAACTTATAGAAATTGATCGTCAACAAGAAGTACAACGTAAAAACCGTAAAGATTTGGTACGTGTTGCACTGGTCGGTTATACAAATGTGGGAAAATCAACATTGATGAATCTTTTGAGTAAATCAGAAGTGTTTGCTGAAAATAAACTCTTTGCCACACTTGATACTACTGTACGGAAGGTCGTTTTTGATAATTTGCCATTTTTATTATCTGATACTGTCGGATTTATCCGTAAACTTCCTCATGGGCTTGTAGAGTCGTTTAAATCAACTCTTGATGAAGTACGTGAGTCTGATTTGCTATTACATGTAGTTGATATTTCACATCCCGAATTTGAACAGCAAATTGACGTTGTTAAACAAACTCTTTCGGAAATTGGTGCTTCGGACAAGCCTGTAATTATGATTTTTAATAAAATTGATGCATATTCGTTTGTTGTGAAAGAAGAAGATGATCTCACTCCTAAAACCCGTGAGAACTACTCTTTGGATGAACTGAAAGACTCCTGGATGGCTAAAGAAAATGCTCCTGCTATTTTTATTTCAGCGAAGAAAAAGCTTCAGGTAGATCTGCTAAAGCAAAAAATGTTTGATGATGTTCGTCAGATTCACATGGCAAGGTATCCAAACTATTTACCTGAAAATAGCTTCAATCCATGGGAAATAGATTCATTTAATGATCAAAAGAATCAAATTGAGGAAGAATAATTTGATTCTTGAACTCTTTAGAATTTAACATGTTATTAAAGTAATTCGGAATTGAAATGGCTAATTTTGTAGGTTCTACTTAAACTACATGGAAATGAGAAAATTTAAGCAATCATATTTGATGTTGCTTTCATTGGGAGCTTTAGTAATATTGCTTGCCAGTTGGGGCTCTACTGGTCATAAAAAAATCAATTATAATACAAGTTATTCATTTTCATATCAGGTTCCGCAGTTTCAGCAGTGGGCAACTACGCTGCAAACACATGCTCCGGATGCAGATAATAGAAAGCAAACGGATCCCTCAGAATCTCCTAAGCATTATATTGATATTGACCTCTATAATGAATTTGTTTCCAATGGTAGAATTCCTCAGACTTTTGATTCGGCTGTAATGAAGCATGGTAATAGTTTTGTAATGGATAATGGAATTTTACCATGGGCTACTCTCACAGCATTTGATACTCTCAGGAATTGTTTTCATAGAGGAGATTGGAGTAAAGCGGTTTTAATTGCGTCCGATTTAGGACATTATGTAGCTGATGGGCATATGCCTTTGCATATTACCGGAAATTATGATGGGGGAAGTACAGGTAATGATGGAATACATTCTCGTTATGAATCGGATATGGTAGGAACATTTAATTCGCAAATAATCTATACAGGTGACAGCTTAAAGTATATTCCAAATGTGAATAATTACATTTTCAACTATCTCTATTCAAACTACAAATATAAAGATTCTATTTTGCAGGCTGATAATTATGCAAAACAGCAGGCTGGGGGAAGTATAACGTCTTCTACATATTCGAATGCACTTTGGTTAAAAACGAAGAATCTAACTATTAAGATGTTTAAAGATGCATCTCATTCACTGGCAGAACTTATCTATACAGCCTGGATAGACGCAGGCAGTCCTGCCTGGGGGCAAGCAGCAGGTGTTGATGATTCAAGAGAAATGTTTATTTCAGAAGTAAAAGTTTTCCCAAATCCAGCATCAGACCATGTTGAAATAGCTTATTCATTATCTGTAGCAGCTGATGTAAGTGTAATTATTTCCGATTATACAGGAAGGATAGTTTCACTGCTTCAGAATGGATTTCAAACACCCGGCACGTATTTATTAAGGTTTAATAGTGAAGATATTCCTGCAGGAATATATCTTTATTCAATAAAAGCAGGAGATATTGTTAAGTCAGGGAAGTTACTTATAAATCGTTAATGCTGTTTCAAATTTTCAGCAACTAACTCCATTAGCCAAAGCGGGGTAGAAGTAGCACCACAAATACCAATGCTTTCTGCATTTACATACATCTCAATGCTTAGTTCTTCAGGAGCAGATATAAGATGAGACCGCTCGTTATTTGATTTACATAGATTGAATAAATAAAGTCCGTTAGAACTTTTTTTTCCACTAACGAATATAATAACATCGTGCTTTTTTGCAAACTCAATGAGTTGGGATGTCCGGTTTGCAACTTGTCCGCAAATTGTTTGATACGCTTTGAAATCAGCCTGAGAGTTTTGTTCATCCAGTTTGGTTTTAATGATGTGCTTGAGTTTTTGATAGTTTTCTTTGTTTTGAGTAGTTTGAGCATATAATCTCACAGGCTTTTGATAGTTGATTTGATTGAGATCTTCTTCTTTTGAGATGATTATTGCTTCATTATTTGTTTGACCCGCTAACCCAACAACTTCAGCATGTCCTTTTTTACCATAAATAACTATTTGACCGTTTAAAGGTTTCACTTCACCATACCCAGATTTTATTCTTTGCTGAAGCTTTAAAACAATAGGACAAGTAGCATCAATTAGTTCAATATTGTTTTTTTGAGCATACTCATATGTAGATGGAGGTTCGCCATGAGCACGAATTAAAACCCGTACATCCCTTAATTTGAAATACTCTTCATGTTCAATAATAATTAATCCTTTTTTAATTAGTCGGTTAACTTCCATTTCGTTATGAACAATTTCGCCGAGACAATAAAGAGTTTCTTGTTTTTCCAGCTCGGTTTCGGCAGTTTTAATAGCTGAAACAACACCAAAACAGCAACCAGAATGAGGATCAATCGTTATTTTCATACGTAAATTAATAGATGTCAATGATAGTATTTGATTGATTGTTAAAGGTAAAGTTGTCTCCTTTTTTCAATCCATTGATTACTGCAAAGAACGGAACTTTCACCGAAATCGCATAAAAGAGCTCCCCTTCAACATCAATTTTTCCGAGACTTGCTGATATTATCAATTTTTGACTTTTAGTTATAACGATTGCTCCAAATTCAATCTTTTCAAACTCCTTTTCTATAGGAATGCGTTTCAAAATAGCATTATCATCTAATGCTAATTGAAGTTGTTGGGCAAACATATCTCTTTTGCGGAGTAATTGAGTTCGGAAAGAGTCATATCGATCTTTTGGCGAGCCATAATCATTTGCTGCTTGCTGCGACTCTTCCATGGCAGCTTTAAGATTGTCAATCATCGCTTGTTGATGCGTAAAAAGCTTTTCAATTATTTGTTTACGGCGAATATTTTTTTCGTTCATGGAGTTGTATTTTACAGCAAATATAGTGAAATCGTTTATCTTTGTATTAATCTATAAGTAACAACTATGAATCACGATGACAAACTCCGGTTTATGCAAATGGCTGTGGAATTGGCTATGGAAAATTTACAAACCGGAAAAGGAGGTCCTTTTGGAGCTGTAATTGTAAAAGATGGAGTAGTGGTAGGTAAAGGTTCAAATAGTGTGACTTCAACCAATGATCCTACTGCTCATGCCGAAGTAAATGCAATTCGTGATGCTTGTAAAAATTTGGGATCATTTCAATTGGATGATTGTATAGTATTTACGAGTTGTGAGCCATGTCCAATGTGCCTGGGTGCTATTTACTGGGCGAGACCCAAGGCTGTGTATTATGCATCAAATCAGTATGCTGCTGCTGGTGCAGGCTTTGATGATTCATTTATTTACAAGGAAATAGAGCTTCCGTATGAAAAGAGGTCGATTCCTTTTATTCATCAGCCAACAGATTTGGCTCAAAGTGTTTTTGATTGTTGGAAAACGAAAGAAGATAAGGTTGATTATTAATTGGAAAAATCTATAAAAGCAAAAAAGCTGTAATTCTTATAATTACAGCTTTTTTGCTTTTGTGCCCGGAACAGGACTCGAACCTGCACGTCCTTGCGAACACTAGTCCCTGAAACTAGCGCGTCTACCAATTCCGCCATCCGGGCAGGTCAAATTAGTTTCATGAAAAAGGTGCCCAGAACAAGACTCGAACTTGCATGCCCTAGCGAGCACTACCCCCTCAAAGTAGCGTGTCTACCAATTTCACCATCTGGGCAGGGTTTAGTGGTGCAAAAGTAGTATATTTTTTGGAAATACAAGACCTCCCGAAATATTTTTTTGAAAGCATTGTTTTTGCTCAGGTTTTTAAATGTTTGGAATGTGTTTTGTTCTAAATTTGCATGAAATCATTTTAGGTATGAAAATAAAAGCTCTCTATACTTTAGCCTTGATTATACTTTCTATAAACATTTATGCGCAAGACACGGAATCACCTTGTCCTCCTCCTGATAATAAAAAAGCTGTCAAACAGTTCGAAAAGGCTTCGGATGCTTATAAGGCAGGAAACTACACCAGTGCTTATCAGTATCTAAAGATTGCAGTAGAAGAGGATCCTTTGTATGCAGATGCCAATTATATGCTGGCACTCATCAATCTTAAAAAAGAGAAGAAAAATATTAAAGCAGCAAAGTTTTATCTGCTTGAAACCATCCGCTCTTGTGCCGAATACGAACCATACGCCTATTATTATCTGGCAGATATTTTTTACGGAGAAAATAAATATGACAGTTGCGCTAAAATGATCAAGGTCTTTTTAAAGGATGTTGATAAAATTAAATCGGATAAGGAGTATGAGTATGCGAATCAATTGCTTAAATTTTCACAATTCTATACCGATATCTACGCCAATCCTGTTCCATTTGAGCCTAAAGTTGTTGAAGGAATTTCAACGCCTCTGGATGAATATTTACCCATAATTTCTCCTGATAATGAACTAGCATTGTTTACCCGTAAAACAAAACTGGAACAACAACGTACTGCTTTTCAGCAAGCAGATGTGAAGTTTAAAGAAAAGTTTACTGTGAGCCAGAAGCAGTTTGACGGATCTTTTGATGAAGGAGAGCCGATGCCGGCTCCTTTCAATGTTCAGGATAATGAAGGTGGCGCAACGCTAACTATCGATAATCGGTTTATATACTATACTGTATGTAAATACACCGATGGAGGGAATTATTATAACTGTGATATTTGTAGTTCTGAGAATAAGAACGGAGTCTGGCAATCGATCAAAAACCTTGGAAGAAATGTAAATACTCCCAATAACTGGGAATCACAACCTACCGTTTCGGCCGATGGAAAAACAATCTATTTTGTGAGCGACCGCAAAGGTGGATATGGAGGTTATGATATTTGGATTACTCATAAACAGGACAATGGAGAATGGTCTGTGCCTGAAAATGCAGGTCCAAACATTAATTCGCCCGGAAATGAAAAGACTCCGTTTTTACATAGTGATAGTCAAACATTATATTTTGGATCTGATGGTTGGATGGGATTAGGTGGTTATGATATTTTTTACATGAAGCTCGGAAAAGAAAAAGAGTGGAAACAACCCAAAAATATTGGCTTTCCAATTAATACACCCGATGATGAAACTGGATTTTTTGTGAGTACGGATGGGAAACAGGGTTATTTTACATCCAACAAGTTGAAAGGAAAAGGCGGTTGGGATTTATACACTTTCGATCTGTATGAAGATGCTCGTCCAGAAAAGGTACTCTTTATTAAAGGTGAGTTAAAAGATGGGAAAACGGATCAGCCTATTCCTGCCCGAATTGAATTGAAAAATATGAAAACCAAACAGATTACGAATATTCCGGTGGATAGTACAACCGGAAAATATGTGGCTGTAGTACCTTTCAGAAACGATTATTTAATGACCATCAAGAAAGAAGATTATGCATTTGAATCAAAGTACTTTTCAATAAATGATCCCCATCTGAGCGGTGCAGTAACTCATAATACCGAAATAAAGAAGATAGAAGTGGGTGAATCATATCAGTTGAAGGATATTAACTTCGCGACAAATTCATACGATCTTACTCAGGAATCAAAAAATATTATTGATGGCTTTATTGATTTTTTGAAAGAAAATCCTCGTGTAAAAGTTGAAATTCAGGGACATACTGATGATGTAGGTGAAGATAAAGCCAATTTGATTTTGTCTGATAATCGTGCGAAAGCAGTTTATGAATATATGATTACCCGAAACATATCTCCTTTACGGTTGAGCTATAAAGGATATGGTGAAACTAAACCGATAGCAAGCAATCAGACAGAAGAGGGTAAAGCTAAAAATCGCAGAACTGTATTCGTGATCAAAAGCAAATAAGCAGACAAAAAAAGCCTGTTTCAGTATTGGAACAGGCTTTTTTGTAATTAGCTATTTTTTGAGTATTTCTTTTGCCAGTTGTTCAAAGATAATGCCATCAAAATTTCCGGAACTCATCAGTAAAAGATTGCGGTTGCCCCAGTCGGTTGAAAGTAGTTTACCCACAAGTTCGGGCGAACTATTGAATACAGTTAAATCATTGCGTCCGAAAGCTTGTTTAACTTCATCTATGGTGATAGCTTCCAGCTTTTTGTGCTCAATTGTGGCCGGGTTGAAATAAACACAGGCTTCATCTGCCAGATTCATACAATCTTTATATTCTGATAAAAATTTCTTATTGAGGCTGCTAAAGGTATGTAATTCGAGACAAGCGGTTAAAATGCGGTTGGGATATTGTTCTTTTACGGCTGTAATGGTAGCTTTTAGTTTCGATGGAGAATGCGCAAAATCTTTATAAATAGCTGTAGTATCACTTTTGTCAACCAGTTCGAGTCGTTTGGAAGCACCTGTAAAAGTACTGATGGCATTCAGAAAATCTTCATCTATGATATTTAGTTCCCGGCAAACCTTCCACGCTCCACAAAGATTGGTAAGATTATGCTTCCCGAAAATATGTAAGGGGTATTTAATGCCATTATGAATGATAAATGTCATTTCGTTATTTATTTCGTAGGAAGGAATATCATATCCTTCTACTTTTATTTTTCGTTGAGTATTCAGCGCTACCTCACGGGTAATTTCATCGGTATTGTTGTAAAGTAAAACACCATCATCTGTAATCAGATTGGCAAAAATGCGGAATTGCTCCACATAATTATCAAATGTGGGAAATACATTGATGTGATCCCAGGCAATTCCGTTAATAAGTCCGATGTTGGGTTTGTAAAGATGAAACTTTGGACGGCGATCGATAGGTGAGGTGAGATATTCGTCGCCTTCGAGGATCATGATATGGGCATTTTCGCTTAGTTTTACCATTACATCGAAACCCTGAAGCTGAGCTCCCACCATGTAATCGGTTGGGATGTTTAGTTTATTTAATACGTGGATAATCATGGATGTAATGGTTGTTTTCCCGTGACTTCCTCCAATTACAACACGAAGCTTGTCTTTCGATTGTTCGTAAAGATATTCGGGATAGGAGTAGATTTTAATGCCAAGTTCCTGTGCACGGATTAGTTCAGGATTATCCTGACGGGCGTGCATCCCAAGAATTACAGCATCGAGATCAGTGGTGATTTTATCCGGATTCCAGCCAATAGTATCGGGCAAGAGATTATATTTCTGTAAACGGCTTTTAGAAGGTTCGAAAACCTCGTCATCGGAGCCGGTGACATTGTATCCTTTTAAATGTAAGGCAATTGCGAGATTGTGCATGGCGCTTCCACCAATAGCAATAAAGTGAATCCGTTTCATGTAGTCGTTTTTTTTCAAAGATAGAATTTTTTTTAGCCACAAAAGCTCAAAATAGATGAATAATCAGAATTGAATAAAAAATGGAAGATGCTAAATAGTAAAGGAAGCTTGATGAAATTTAATATTCTGATAATATTTGGTTACAAATTGAATAATAATGAGTTAAATAATATGAGTTAGGATCGCCTTTAGAAATCGCCAGAATAAACTATCTTGTCAATAAACCAGTTGTTATTTTTGATACCTGCACTTTCGAGATTGTACTACTTGATATTTAAAATCATTCTGAAACTTTGTAACTACAATCGTAAATCATTTTATTTTAGCTTTGCAAAAGCGTTATTTATTTAATCAAAAAGTAAGTGTATGATAAATTCATTTTCGATAATAGCGATTGTGTTATTCATTTTTGGGATGATTATGATTTTATTTCCTCCAAAATTTGGAAGCAAAACTTTTGGAATCAGAATGAATAGTACGTTGCGTAGTGAGGAAACCTGGATGTATGGGCAGATGATTTATGCAGTATTGATTTTAACTGTTGCAATAATACATGGAGTGATGGGTCTTTTGAAGCAGTTATTACATATTCAGAGTTATTATGGAATGTTTATTATTCTGCTCTTTTGGCTTGGATCACGCAAGTTGATAGATTGGATGATTAACCGCAGATTTCCGGAATAAGTACTTCTTTGTAACCCGCTGTTTCAATTGTTGTCTTGGCATAATTCAGAGAGCAAAGTTATTTTTATTGCGCAAAAGCAGATGATATATTGCTGTATTCGATTGAGTATTACGCAAAAATAAGTAAAGGATTGATAAGATAAGAAGAAATAGAATAGTAAACAGTATTTCGATAATTTCAGAAATAAAATGGGTTGGGTGTAACTATATCAGAATGATGTGGCGATTTTAAAAACGAAAAAAGAGTTGTCCGATAAATTTCAGACAACTCCTCTTTTTTATTTTTTCTTTAGTGCTTAACGAATCGGGAGAATTTCTTTTCCACGGGTTGTGTTAATCACGGTTGCCAGTGCAATGTAAAGAGCGAGTGAACCGCAAATTACTCCATCAATTCCACCTATGAGTTTGATGGTTTCATTGCCTGTGAAATCAGCTGCTGCCAGCAAAAAGAACAGTAAGGCTACTGTTGCAAATAATACCTGCGTCATTTTGTTCATGTCGAATGTAGCAATCCATAATCCTATTGAGAAAATTCCCCAGAGAGTAAGGAACCAACCCATTGAAATTGGAGTTGGAGCTTCGCCTAAGCCAAGTTTTGGTAACATCTGAAGGGCAATCAGGATAATCCAGAATAATCCATAAGAGCTGAAGGCTACAGTGCCGAATAAGTTGTTCTTGCGCCATTCCATCTTGCCAGCAACAGCCTGTGCTAATCCTCCGAAGAAGATTCCCATAGCCATAATCATGCTGTCCATTCCGAAAAGTCCAACATTGTGTAGGTTTAATAATAAAGTAGTCATTCCAAAACCGCATAATCCCAGCGGAGCAGGATTTGCAGTCGAATCCATTAAACGGATGTTCTCTGTTCTTTCGTCCATTGTTTCTGTTCTTGTTTTATTTATTTGGTGAATACTAAGTTTTTGAGCAAAAAGCCTGAGAAGGCTCAGGGTGTTATTTTTGGATCAGTAATGCGACATTTTCCACATGATGGGTGTGTGGAAACATATCTACAGGCTGAATTTTTGCCAAACGATAATCCGTAGAAAGTAAAGCTATATCACGAGCCTGAGTGGCAGGATTACAACTCACATATACAATGCGTTGCGGGGCACAGGCGAGAATTTGGGCAATTACTTTATCATGCATCCCGGCGCGTGGCGGGTCTGTGATGATTACATCGGGTTTGCCATTTGCTGCAATAAATTCTTCGGTAAGAACCTTGGCCATATCACCGGCATAGAAAACCATATTGTTGTACCCGTTTTCGGCAGCATTAATGCGAGCATCAGCAACAGCAGGTTCTACGTATTCGATACCTACAACCTTTTGAGCATTCTCGGCTACATAACAGGCAATAGTTCCGGTTCCGGTGTAAAGGTCGTACACAACCTCGTTTCCTGTCAACGCTGCGAATTCTGCTGCAACATGATACAGTTTTGCTGCCTGTCTGGAATTTGTCTGGTAAAACGAAACCGGACTTACTTTGAATTTGAGCTTTTCCGCCGGATTATTAAATCGTGGCAATGTTTCAAGCATGTCGGGTTTGCCGCTGAAGAGACGAATCTCCACATCCTGTAAAGTGTCATTGCGTTTGTTGTTGATGGCATAATAGAGCGAGGTGATTTGTGGAAACTGCTGACGGATATGTTCCATCATCGGAATAATCACTTCCGGAATATCTTCTTTAAATACTAAGAGTATCAGCCAGTCGTTTTCGATAGAATTGCGGATGATGAGGTTACGCAGCATACCATCCCAGTTGCGGGCATCGTAAAAGCTTATTTCATGCTCCAGTGCATAACGTTTTATTTCCAGACGAATCTGATTGGAAAGTTCATCCTGCAGATAGCAGTTTCGAATATTCAGAACTTTGTCGAAACGTTCAGGAACGTGGAATCCTAAAGCATTGTTTTCAGGGTCATCGGCTTCTAAGCGAGGTTCGTTATAGGTAAACCAGCGCTTGCTCGAAAAAGCAAAATCAAGTTTATTCCGATAGTATTGAATGCGCTCGGAAAGAATAATCGGTAAGGTTTCTTCAGGTGTTACTTTGCCAATATGTTTAAATGCATCGGTAACCTGTTTCTCTTTGTAAAATCCCTGCCACTTGTAATTCATGCCCTGCCAGCGACAGCCTCCACATACTCCAAAATGTTCGCAAAAAGCATCTACACGTTTTTCGGAATATTTGTGGAATCGGATAGCATTGCCTTCTCCGAAGTTGCGTTTCTTTTTGTAGAGCTCAATGTCCACGATATCGCCCGGAACAACAAAGGGAACGAACACAACCATGTCGTTCACTTTTGCAATACATTTTCCTTCAGCACCGGCATCAATAATCTCTATGCTTTCGAGAACTGGATAGGTTTTACGAGGTTTCATGTGCTATTTTTATAAGTGTTTAATTGTTACATGGAATGTCCATGCTATGATTGTCGGTTTGGGTGCAATTTTTGTTTGTGGGCATTTCATCTGATAACAAAGATTAGTGAAAATAATTTGCTAACCGGAAAAATTTCAAATACAAATTCTCAATACTGATTAGAGGTAAGGAATGCCCAATTGCTATTTCGCCTTTTGCCCTTTAACTTACCTGTTAATCGGTATTATAGTGTCATTGGATTTTAATAAGCTATAACCTTTTCCAGAATTAACAAAGTGCAAAAGTACCAGTTTTTCTTGAATTTAGAAAAAGGAGATGCTCTGAGGTTTGTAACACTTCAAAATAGAAATCGCCCGTGAGTTTTTACGAGCGATTATCAATTATAGAAATATGAATTAATTTACAGATGATAATATAATGAAGATCCTGCTTTCTCGATGTGTTTGTCCAATAATTATTTAATTATCAAGCTGCTTAGAGGGCTGATGTCAGAAAACTTAGGTGTATCTTGATTCGTGAATATGTTGTTGGTATTCGGAAAGGGAGTTGATGTTTATAACATAATTTTGTTCACTTTCGTCGAGTTCGAAGTTGTGAATATTGGACATGTAAAAGAAATCGCGAATTGCCGGAAATTGACTGAAACGCAATACTTTCTCTATATTTCTTTTTGTGGTTTGTGAATAAATGGCATGCAATGGTTCTATTTCTCCATTATTCAGAGGCATCAAAACATCTGGTTTGTATTCCTGAAACAAATTAATCATCTTTTCGATAAGCGATCGTTGTACGTAAGGCATATCACAAGCCAGGATGAATACAGCAGAGCCTTTGCATTTGTTGAGAGCAGTGTAAATTCCGGCAAGTGGACCGGCATCATTGAATAAATCTTCGGTTATAATAAAATTACTGAAGTCTTTGAATTCGTCTTTTCGGTTTGTTATCAGGAGTTTGTCGTCGAATAACGATTCAATTTGCTCAACCATTTTGTGCAAAAAGGTATGATTCTCTATCGGTAACAAAGCTTTATTTACTGAATTGAAGCGTGTGCTTTTTCCTCCGGCTAAAATTGCCAGAGAAATGTCATGATTAATCATGTGGCAAATGTTTTAAGTGACTGAATCAATTCCATTGGCTTCACAGGTTTTATGATATAGTCATTAAACCCGGCTTCGATACATTTTTGTTTTTCATTTTCGTGTGCAAAGGCAGAAACTCCAATCAGAATGGTTTCTTTGTCTTTTTTTCGAATTTCTTTTGCAACATCCATCCCGTTCAATACCGGAAGTAAAAGGTCGAGTATGATAATATCAGGTTTATGTTTTTGATATTGTTGAATACCATCATTCCCATCCAGAGCCCAGAGAATATTGGCATGAGAATTTTTAAGAAGTTCATAGAGATATTCATAGCAGTAATCGATATCTTCGACAATCAGGATGGTTTTTCCGGTTAAATCGGGTATTTGCCTGCGTATATTTGTTAATTCATCCTCATCAAATTTAGGCTGTACTATAGGAATTGAGAAGCTAAATACCGAGCCTGTTTTGTGAGAAGATTCGACCCATATTTTCCCGTTCATTAACCCAACCCATCCTTTTGCAATTGAAAGTCCCAGACCGAAACCATGCAGCTTATCAGGATTTGAATGTTCGATTGTATTAAAGCTCTGGAAAATTTTCCCGTGCTGAGCTTGAGGAATACCCACTCCTTCGTCGCTTACAGAAAAACAAATTTCGCTTTTGCTTTGTATTTGTGCTGAAATGATGATTTTTCCTTTTTCGGAATACTTTAGTGCGTTGTGAATCAGAATCATTAATATGTGCCGAAGTTTGCTCTCATCTGCATATATTTCGCAATGATCATCGGGTACATTGTTTTTTACATCAATTACTACATTTCCTTTATTCAAATCCAACTGAAGATTAAGCGAAGTCTGGTAAACGCTTTGCATGATATTTTTAAGATTACAATTTGTTGGATTAAGTTTTACTGCATTTACTTCAAGTTGTGATAATTCTATGATGCTGTTGATTGTAGATAAAAGCTGCTGACTGTTTTGTAAAACATGATCAGTATAATCTGTACGTTCTTTTTTTGTGATTCCACTATCGTTTAAAAGTTCACTAAAGCCAATAATTCCATTGAGTGGAGTTCTTATTTCATGTGAAATATTTGCAAGAAATGCGTTTTTCAGCTTTTCAGCTTCTTCAGCTTTTTTTCGTGCAGCCGAAAGTTCTTGTTCAATACGGTTTCGTCTGGTGGTATCTTTGTGTATCAAGACATAGAGTAACGTTGCGGTAATAACAATGAAAAACCATCCTTTATATGTTTGAATCAGGGTTATTGTTTCCGGGTCAGCACTTTCATTATTCACCATAAGCACAAATTTGTCGGAGAACAAAATCCATAGAAAACCTGCAATAAAATAAAATATCACGATTTTATATTCTAGTGCGATTTTAATTTTTAGTTTCATATCAGAAAAATTAAAAGAAACATACTCGAATAAAATACTTCCAGAAGGATGATATTCATAGCGGTAAACATAATTTTGTCTTTCTGTAAGTCCCGAAAAACAAATATACGATCTCTGAAACGTTAATTTGCAATTTAACAGTTTTTCTATTACAGAAAAGCATTGATAATCCTTTATAATTGAAGTTTAGCTGACAGAGAATCCTTACTTTTGCGTTCTGAAACAGAATTGAAATGCTATGGAAAAACATTTAATCAACCCTGAGTGGATCGATTTTAAAACTATTCAAAACATAATTGAACGTAATTTTAAGCTGGAACTTTCTGACGAAGCAAAACGCAGAATTGAAAAATGTCGTAACTATCTGGATCATAAAATGGAAACACAGGTAGAGCCGATTTATGGTATTACTACCGGCTTTGGTTCTTTATGCAATCATTCTATTACCAGAGATCAGTTGGGAACATTGCAAAAGAACTTGGTAATGTCTCATGCTTGTGGTACGGGTGATGAAGTTCCTTCTGAAATAGTAAAGCTGATGTTGTTGCTTAAAATTCAGTCACTTTCTTATGGAAATTCTGGTGTGCAACTTTGTACCGTTGAACGGCTGGTCGATTTTTACAACAGAGATGTTTTACCGGTTGTTTATCAGTTAGGTTCGCTTGGCGCTTCCGGTGATTTATCTCCTTTGGCTCATATGTGCCTGCCATTATTAGGGTTGGGTGAAGTGAGATTTAACGGAGAAAAGGTTTCGTCAGAAAGTGTTAACCAGAAATTTAACTGGAATCCAATTGAATTGCAGTCGAAGGAAGGTCTTGCCTTATTAAATGGAACTCAGTTTATGAGTGCTTATGGAATCTGGTGTGTGATTCAGGCAAACAGGCTGTCAAAACAGGCTGATATTGTTGGCGCAATTTCATTAGAAGGTTTTGATGGACGTATAGAACCATTTTATCATCCGGTACATGCCATTCGTAACCATACAGGACAGATTAATACCGCTGAGCATTTTAGAAATTTGCTGGAAGGGAGCGAAATCATTTGTCAGAAAAAGTTACATGTTCAGGATCCTTATTCATTCCGCTGTATTCCACAGGTACATGGTGCATCAAAAGATGCAATTGGCTACGTAATCAATGTATTCAATAATGAAATTAATGCAGTTACAGATAACCCGACTATTTTTCCGGATGAAGATGTGATTGTATCAGCAGGAAATTTTCATGGACAACCGTTGGCTATTGCACTTGATTTTCTTTGTATCGCATTAGCCGAACTGGGAAATATATCGGAACGCCGTACCTATCAGTTGCTTGCAGGAAAACGTGATTTGCCACCATTCCTTGTTGCAAACCCTGGCTTGAACTCGGGATTTATGATTCCACAATATACTGCAGCATCTATTGTAAACCAGAACAAAATGCTGGCAACACCCTCATCCATTGATTCGATTGAATCTTCGCAAGGACAGGAAGACCATGTAAGTATGGGGGCAAATGCTGCTACAAAAACATATCGCATAGTACAAAACCTCGAACGTATTCTGGCAATTGAGATCTTTAACGGAACACAGGCGTTGGAATTTCGTCGTCCGTTACGCTCATCTTCTGCTTTGGAACAGGTTGTTACCGAGTATCGTAAAGCCGTGAGCTTTGTTCAAAATGATCGTATTATGTACACCGAAATTCAGAAATCTGTTGATTTTCTGAGAGGAATGAAACTGTAGTTTTTAACAGGCTCAATCACTATTCGGTGATCCTCACTAAAAACAAGGATGGTTTTGGCAAACTTAACCATCCTTGTTTTTTTAGTTTAAAGCGAATTGATATTGAGGGGATTCAAAAACCAAAAATAGGGTTTACACAGTTTTTTGGACAGTACCACCGGCACACGTGAATACTCCCGAATCCAAACGTACGGAGCTATTGCATGAACTTGCAGTGGCATAATCCAAACGTATGGAGCTATTGCATAAACTTGCAATGGCATAATACAAACGTACGGGACTACTCTATGAACTTGCAGTGCCATAATCCAAACGTACGGAGCTATTGCATGAACTTGCAATGGCATAATCCAAACGTATGGAGCTATTGCATAAACTTGCAATGGCATAATACAAACGTACGGGACTACTCTATGAACTTGCAGTGCCATAATACAAACGTACGGGACTACTCTATGAACTTACAGAGGCATAATACAAACGTATGGAGCTATTACATGTCTTATCCTGAAATAGCTTGACACTAAAACAAGTAAAATGGAAGACAAAAGAAATGAAGAGATCAAAGAATTAAAAGAGAAGTATCCGTTATCCTTCAAAAGGTGGTTAGCCCGAGAAATAGAATCAGGTACAATAAGCGCTAAAGAGGCGCTAGAGCGGTTTAGCATAAATAGGGATGTTAAAACTATTTATTGTTGGGTTCAGCAATATGGATTGGGAAAGGAGTTATCTTTATCGATTATGACACCTGAAGAAAAACTAGACAAAGCATTGCTTGAAAAGCGCATTAAAGCCCTTGAAAAAGCCTTGGAAATGGCTAATTTAAAGAATGTTGCCATAGAAACGATGATTGATATAGCCGAAGAACAGTTTAAAATTTCCATCCGAAAAAAAGCTGGTCCCAAACAGTAGCCTGCTTAAAGCAAATGTATCCGACCGTTGGTACGGGCATCATTTGCTCACTGTTTGGGAAAAGTCGACAAGCATGGTATGATAGTGAACAACGCGCCACACATGGAATGCTCGAAGAAACATTTGTGCTCAAGCTAGTAGAGGAAATACGTCGGGAAATGCCTCGCCTAGGGACACAAAAACTACACCACATGCTCCAGCATACATTTGCAGAACACGGCATCAAGCTGGGGCGGGATAAGTTTTATGATTTATTGGAGCGTCATGGTTATCTATTGCGATATCGTAAACGAAAACCCTATACAACCGACTCGCACCATCGGTTCAAGAAGTATCCCAACCTGATACGTGATTTGCTATTAACAGGATCAGGGCAATTGTGGGTGAGCGATATTACATACATCCGATCAGGGAGTGGTTTTGACTATTTAAGTTTAATTACCGATGCCTATTCGCGCAAAATAGTCGGTTACTGTCTTTGGCCAAGCCTTGAGAGCCAAGGTGCAATAAAAGCCTTGGAAATGGCTTTAAAGGGCAATAAACACAGTAAAGAGGCAATACACCATTCAGACCGAGGCGTTCAGTATTGCTGTGGCGATTATGTGCAATGTATCGAAAAAGCCAATATTCAATTATCCATGACAGAAAAAGGCGACCCATACGAAAACGCAATTGCCGAAAGAGTTAACGGGATATTGAAAACCGAGTTTGGACTATCTGACCATTTTACAAACAATGGACAGGCACTCGAAGCGGTAGATAAAGCGGTAGATATTTATAACAATCGTCGTCCACACGCCAGTTGCGATTATCTAACACCCGTAATGGCACATGAACAAAAAGGTAGTTTATCCAAGCGATGGAAAAAACCTAATTGGAATAGAAATGTACAAGAAAAAATACATATCCTTTAGTTATGAGCATCATACGGTCATCTGTAAAGCAATATCCGTAATATGTAAAAACAAGTAAGGTAATATTAGGAATAACAAAAATAACGTATAACAAAACAGGATTAATAGAAATCGGGTAAAGCCTTTTCAGTATTAACGAAAACAGTGTCAATAGCAATAAGGAATATGAATTTATACGTAAAGAAAAAACAGGAATAAAAATTAATCTGTAAACCACAAAAAGAAATACCTTAACTTCGTGTAAACTTATAGTAGCATTTAGTATAAATCTGTCAAGTTATTTTAGGAAGATACATAACCCTATTATGTAAACTCACAATGCTACTTTGGAACTTCAGAAGCCTATTATGTAAATTCATAATGCTACTTTGTAACTTCAGAACCCTATTGTATAAATTCATAATGCTACTTTGTAACTTCAGAAGCCTATTATGTAAATTCATAATGCTACTTTGTAACTTCAGAATCCTATTATGTAAATTCATAATGCTACTTTGTAACTTCAGAACCCTATTGTATAAATTCATAATGCTACTTTGGGACTTCAGAACCCTATTATGTAAATTCATAATGCTACTTTGTAACTTCAGAACCCTATTGTATAAATTCATAATGCTACTTTGTAACTTCAGAAGCCTATTATATAAATTCATAATGCTACTTTGGAATTTCAGAACCCTATTATGTAAACTCACAATGGCATAATCCAAACGTACGGAGCTACTCTATGAACTTGCAGTGCCATAATCCAAACGTACGGGACTATTGTATGAACTTGCAATGCCATAATCCAAACGTACGGGACTATTGTATGAACTTGCAATGCCATAATCCAAACGTACGGAGCTACTGTATGAACTTACGATGACACTTTGAAGCTTCAGAGCCTTATTGTATAAACTTGCAGAGGCACTTTGAAAGTATAAGTATTATCCATAAGTCTGCGGGCCAACTATTTAAAAGGAGGAATGACATCCGTAAGTTTGCGGATCGTATCCCGTAAAGTTGGAATGGCATCGTAAAAGGATAATCACAGTTCCGTGAATACTCCCGGAAAAACAAACAAAATACTCCAAAATACGAATTGATATTGAGGGACAATAAAAGAATGAGACTTGTATTGTTTAATTACCGGATCAAACAGACCAAACCTCTTTTTATTTTCTCAATAGGTAAAGCACTAGTTTGCTGAATTTTGTATTTTATTATCCAGACATAATTTCCCGGGGTAGCATCAGTTCCCTGATAGGTGAGGATAAAAAACCCTTTTTCAACACCAGTATTGTAACCATAAATATAGCCTGATTCTATGGCGTAACTAGTTACTTAATATTCATCTTTAGAAGGTTGATTAAAATTCTCTGAAAATGATTATATTTGCTATAAAATGAAATGGCTCATTATTGAGTTGTTCTGATGGATCAGCTGTATGAAACTCTACATTAAATACATGGTAAGTAACCGTTGCAAATTGATGGTGAAGATGGAGTTAGATAAGCTTGGGTTGCATTATGGTATAATTGATCTTGGAGAGGTTGAAATTGTTGAGAATATAAGCAACGAACAGCGGAAAATTCTTAAAAACGGGCTTTATAATTCGGGACTTGAATTGATGGATGATAAGAAAGCAATGCTGATTGAACGCATCAAACGAGTGATAATTGAAATGGTTCATTATTCAGAAGAACAGCCTAAGATTAAAAATTCGGTCTATATTAGTCAAAAGTTAAATCATGATTACACCTATCTCGCGAACCTGTTCTCGGAAGTTACCGGAATCACAATTGAGCATTTTATTATAGCACATAAAATAGAACGAGTTAAGGAATTGTTGATTTATGATGAGCTCAATCTTACGCAAATCTCATATCTGCTTAATTACAGCAGTGTGGCTCATCTTTCTAATCAGTTTAAGAAAGTAACAGGGTTAACTCCCTCATTTTTTAAGCAACTTAAACAAAAGAAACGAATCCCGCTCGATAATGTGTGAATGATGTAATTCTTTTTTCGAATTGTATAATGCTTTTGATATGCATTGTACGCACCTTTGTGATATATAACACTTAATAAAGATTTACATGTCAAAAGAGAAAGAAGGAAAAGAGAAGTCGGGGAAAAAACCTCCCACCAAAAACCTTAAAGAAAAAAGAGTTGCGAAAGCTGCTAAACGAATAGAAAAAAACAAAGAAAGCTCCTTGTAGTTTTCTTTTTTATGGTAACGTACCCATCCGTATTTGTTATACTGATGGAAGAAATATAGCAATCCAGTCTTCGTGAATTTGAGATGCCTTAATATTTTTATTCACTGGCATTATACCTCAAATATTCTTGGATTATATATTCTTATGGAATAAGATTTTGCATTAGAACTTTACTTGAAAGATATTGATTGTATTCGGGTACTTTGGCTCGTTAGTTGTGATTTTTTTGTGCATAAAAGTTTTCCGGAAAAATAAAATCAAATTGTTGGGTTAAGATTAATTACACCACTACTCTGTACTTTAATCCGATTTTTAATTAACCATAAATATAACCATGATAAAAGTAAAGAAAGAGGGTGTTTTGCTTCGGAAGACACATCATGAATTTGAAAACGAAGGAGTTTTGAATCCTGCGGCTATTCGCGAAGGGGATAATGTTATTTTATTGTACAGAGCTGTGCAAAAAGGAAATCGCTCCACAATAGGATATTGTCGTCTTGACGGACCACTTAATATATCTGAACGCAGAGATATACCGGTTTTAAAACCTGAATACGACTACGAATTATGGGGTGCAGAAGATGCCAGAATTGTAAAAATTGACAATCTGTATTACTTAACATATACAGCTTATGATGGTGTTAATGCGCGGGGAGCTCTTGCCATTTCCGATAATCTGGAAGGTTTTATCAAAAAAGGTATTATCGTTCCGGATATTAGCTATTCTGAATTTGTGTCTTTTGTGGAATCAAATGATAAAATTCACAACAGTTATTATCATAATCATACATTTTATTATCAGAAATCTGATCCGCAAATAAAGACAATGCTTTGGGATAAGAATCTTATTTTCTTTCCCCGAAAAATAAATGGTAAATTTGTATTTCTACACCGGATCAGACCAGGGATTCAATTAGTTGCTGTTTATAATTTGTCAGATCTTACAAAGGAATTTTGGGATGATTACTTTTTGAATTTACATAAGAATATTGTTCTTGATCCAGTTTTTTCTCATGAATCGAGCTATATCGGCGGTGGTTGCCCACCGATTGAAACCGAATATGGTTGGCTCCTTATTTATCATGGCGTAGAGGAAACTCGTGAAGGTCTTGTTTACAGTGCCTGTGCAGCTTTACTCGATTTAAATAATCCGGTAAAAGAGATTGCACGACTTCCTTATCCATTGTTTTCACCCGAGCTTGAATGGGAGAAAAATGGTGAAGTTAATAATGTGGTATTTCCCACTGGCAGTGCTGTTTTTGGCGAAACCTTATTCATTTATTATGGAGCTGCTGATACCCAGATTGCCTGTGCCTCCATTAAGTTGTTAAATCTGGTTTCCGAATTATTAACACATCTTAAATAAAATATGAAAACAAAAATAACAGTGCCGCAATTCGGTTTGTCAATTCCACCTGTTCAACAGGTAGATGAAGAAGTGATGTCTTTACGACCCCGCTTTGCATCAAGAAATACATATTTACATCACGAGGTTCAAAAGAAATCTGATGAACGGATTCATGTTCTCTTTATGACATCTTATCCTCCACGGGAGTGTGGAATTGCAACTTATTCACAAGATTTGGTAAGAGCTCTGAATCATAAATTCAGTAATTCCATTGCAGTGAATATATGTGCTCTGGAATCAGGAGAATCAGGCTTCGCTTACCCTGAAGAGGTGGAGTATGTTTTAAATACTACACTTGCGGAAGATTATCAAAGGCTTGCCAGTCAGATAAATCTGAATTCTAACATAAGTATTGTGCTGATTCAACATGAATTCGGCTTTTTTAAAGCCCGGGAAGATGCATTCATGAAGTTTTTAATTGATGTGAAAAAGCCAGTTATAGTAGTGTTTCATACGGTATTACCTCACCCCGACCTTCTCTTGAAATCGAGAGTCAAAAGGATTGCTTCCCTTTGTAAATCAGTTATAGTAATGACTCATAATTCGGCAAATATTCTTGCCATTAACTACGATATACCTCAACGAAAGATATCTGTAATTGCACATGGAACACACCTTGTACATCATATCAACGAAAAGGTACTGAAGCAAAAATATGAACTTACAAATCGTAAAGTTCTTACTACGTTTGGATTGTTGAGTTCCGGAAAAAGTATTGAAACTACTCTGGAAGCCTTACCCGCCATTATAAAACAGTGTGGAGAAGTAATTTTTCTGATCATCGGGAAAACTCACCCTGAGGTATTCAAAGCTGAAGGAGAAAAATATCGGAACAAGCTCGAACAAATGGTTGTTAGTTTGGGGCTGGAAGAACACGTTCGCTTTATTAATCGTTACCTGGATTTACCCGAATTACTCGAGTATTTACAACTTACCGATATTTATCTTTTTACCACGAATGATCCGAATCAGGCTGTAAGCGGTACCTTTTCGTATGCCATGAGTTGTGCTTGCCCGATTATATCCACATCAATTCCTCATGCACGCGAAGTGTTGCAAAAAATACCCGGTCTTATTTTCGATTTTCAGGATTCGGAAAAGCTAGCCGAAAATGTGATCCGTCTGATTAACAACGATCCTTTACGCCGAAACGTTATTGATAATATTCTTCAATATGTTGTGTCAACAGCCTGGGAAAACTCTGCCCTTGCTCACACATTGCTTTTTAGAGATGTAGCGGAAAAAGACAGTATTATCCAATATAATATGCCTGGAATAAACCTGAACCATATTCATAAAATAACATCCAATACCGGGATTATTCAATTTTCAAAAATAAATCAACCGGATATTAACAGTGGCTATACACTTGACGATAATGCACGGGCATTGATTGCAATGGGAATGTATTATGAATTAACAACCGATGAACACTGTATTCCCGAAATAATTAAATATCTGAACTTCATTAAGTTTTGCCAACAGCCAAACGGAGACTTTCTGAATTATGTTGATAAGAATCTGGCTTTTACCGATCAAAATAAGAACGTAAATCTTGATGATTCTAACGGAAGAGCTGTCTGGGCTCTTGGATATATACTTTCTCTTCAGGAAATTTTGCCTGAAAATATAATAGCAGAAGCTGATCTTATATTTAATGATGCTATGCGAAAAATTGAAAAAATAAACTCAACCCGCGCAATGGCCTTTGTAATCAAAGGGATTTACTATGCTCAAAACCGGGTTGCTGATCTCCGGCATATTCCGCTTATGATCACCTTTGCCAATCGAATGGTTCAGATGTACAAACATGAGGCTGATGAAAAATGGGAATGGTATGAAGGATACCTTACCTATGCTAACAGCATTTTACCGGAAGCAATTCTTTATGCCTGGAAACTGACAGATAATTCTGTTTATAAGGAGATTGCACAGGGATCATTCAACTTTCTATTGGCTCACATTTTTAACGATAATGGCATTGAGGTAATTTCCAACCGAAACTGGCTTTTGAAAGGAGCACAGCAGGGACAGTTTGGCGAACAACCGATTGATGTAGCTTATACCATTCTTACACTCAATGCTTTTTATGAAGCATTGAAAGAAAAGCGATACCTTAATCTTCGTAGAACAGCATTTAACTGGTTTCTGGGAAACAACCGCTTACACCAGATTATCTACAACCCCTGCACAGGCGGTTGTTATGACGGATTAGAAGAAACACATGTGAATCTTAATCAGGGAGCCGAATCAACAGTGAGTTATCTGATGGCTCGTTTAACAATGGAAAAGAATCAGGACTAAATATTCTGTAGTTTTAATTTTTTTACAATAATTAATAATGTGTGAATCATGTAATTATAATTTAAAATTATACAATGCAGACAGGGCAAGTGCGGATTATTTTTGTAAAAGTATTATTCATTGATCAGAATGATGTGGTGTTCTGTATTTTGACGTTTAAGAGGGTTATTTGCAGAATATTACGCTTGTTTTTTAAGCATAATCTCTTTGAAAACATTCACTTCTGCCTTTTAGAATAATCAGATCAACATATATTCAATTTATCACATATCACATTATGAATGTTTTATTTCTCTTTCCGCAATACCCTGATTCATTTTGGAGCTTTAAGCATGCGATGCGCTTTATCTCCAAAAAAGCAGCGGTTCCACCGTTGGGTTTAATCACGGTTTCGGCTATGCTTCCTGAAACGTGGGCGAAAAAGCTGGTGGATTTGAATGTTTCTCCTTTGAAAACTGCTGATATCTTATGGGCTGATTATGTATTTATCAGTGCAATGTATATTCAAAAAGAGTCCGTTGATCTTATAATTGCCGAATGTGTAAAACATAATGTGAAGATTGTAGCCGGAGGGCCTCTTTTTACGCAGGAATTCAAAAATTATCCCATGATCGATCATTTTGTATTGAACGAAGCTGAGATAACGCTGCCTCGTTTTTTGAATGATTTAGCTAAAGGAAACCAACCCAAAAGAGTGTATCAAACGCGTCTGTTTGCCGATTTATCGCTTACACCTGTGCCCGACTATTCTCTTTTGTCGCGGAAAGATTATGCCTTTATGAATATACAGGTGTCCCGGGGTTGCCCGTTTTCGTGCGACTTTTGTGAGATTACTACACTCCTGGGCCATAAAGTGCGCATGAAAAAAACTCAAAAAGTATTGTCGGAACTGGATGCTCTTTATAAGCTTAACTGGCGTGGCTCAGTACTGATTGTTGACGATAATTTTATTGGTAATAAAAACGAGATAAAATATAATTTACTTCCCGCGCTCAAAGCGTGGATGATTGCACATAAACATCCCTTCGTTTTCAATACGGAAACATCTATTAACCTTGCTGACGACGAAGAATTGATGAAGTTGATGGTCGATGCCGGTTTTAATTCTACATTTATTGGAATAGAAACTCCGGCTGAGAATTCGCTTAAGAATTGTAATAAAATGCAAAATGTCAACCGGAATCTGTTGGAAAGTGTTGTAAAGATTCAAAAGGCCGGATTGCAGGTTTCGGGCGGGTTTATTGTGGGTTTCGACAGTGATACTTCATCAGTTTTTCAACGTCAGATTGATTTTATTCAGCAAAGCGGAATTGTTTCTGCAATGGTAGGCCTGCTCAACGCTCCCAAAAATACGAAGCTTTACAAACAAATGGAAGCTGAGAACCGCTTAACCTCCATTTCCTCCGGAAATAATACCGATTTCTCGATGAACTTTACTCCGAAGATGAATCAAACAGAGTTACTCGAAGGGTACAATAGTATTATTCAAAATATTTATCGTGAGAAGCCTTATTACAAGAGAATCAGACAATTTCTCAAAAATTACAATCGTCCGCATAACCGGCATACAGGTTTGGATTTTACCAAATTCAATGCTTTCTTAAAGTCGATGGTCGTTATTGGAGTCCTTGACAGAGGGAGAGGAGAATATTGGAAATTTCTCTGCTGGACTTTGTTTAAACGCCCCGGGTTGTTTGTTGATGCGGTAACATTTGCCGTGTATGGATATCATTTTCGAATTGTATATGGGATAGGAGGTAAATCATGAACAAGTTATTCATTCTTTTTCTGCGCAGCTTTTACTCTTGTCGGAATGCCTTTTGGATTTCGAGAGCAAGTGTTCAAATAGTTAAATGTGCAAGCACATCTGTTAATTCAGTGAAACAATACTTTTCAATTTGATTTTTAAAATACGAAAGTACATGAAAAACATACTCTATATCATAGCCGGATTGCTTGTTGCCGTGTGGGCGTTTATCTTCTTTAAATTTAATGCCAACCCCATTGTACATCTGTTGCTTGTATTTTCGGCCTTCATATTTGCCTATCGTATTGTACTCCGGAAACAATTGTAAAAATCAATCATCTCTTTTTGCGAATATTCTGAGAACAGAAATGGTTTCTCATAGTATTGCCATGTCTTTCTTTACACAGCGAATAATGTGAAAATTGAAGCGTGAAAAAAAACATCAATCCCATCAGTCTCTTCTGTCTTTTTAATCTCTTTAATCTCACGCAAAGGGAATGAATATTTTATACGAAAACGCAGATAGTTTGGATTTCGAGGTGATGTTGTGCAGGGGAAAATAAGTCCTGGTTTAATTTTGTTAATGGTTATTTGAGTTTAAAAAAGGGGAAATAGCAATTATTGAAGGACTTCCCGTTTTTAGTGAAAAAGAGATGGTTCAATTGTGGTATATTACGATGGGAGTTTTTTGAACCCTGAGTGCTGGATTAAAAACAACTGAGAAGTTTTTCGTTTACGATGCTCTCTATTTCCATTGAAAAATACACTTCTATACATAATAGTTTAAGCTCTGTATTCAATCTTCCCTTTTCCGGCATTTTCGTACCTTTGCCTGAATCAAACTGAACTCATGGAACGCAAAACGCTCTTTGCTGATGTACTTCTTCCGCTGCCTCTGCCCGGCTATTTTACCTACAGAGTGCCCTATGAGTTGAATAATCAGATAGAGGTAGGCCAAAGAGTGGTTGTACAGTTTGGTTCAAAAAAGATTTATACGGCATTGGTTCGTTTTCTTCATGAAAACGCTCCGGAAGCTTATGTTCCGAAATATGTTCTGGCTATTTTGGATGCGGCTCCGATTGTAAATAAAAAGCAGTTTGCAACCTGGGAATGGATTGCGTCTTACTATTTGTGTAGTTATGGTGAAGTAATGTCGGCAGCATTACCTTCTGCATTAAAACTTGCCAGCGAAACAAAGCTTGTTTTGCATCCTGACTTCGACGGCGATTTAAGCGTGTTGAACGAAAATGAATACCGCATTGCTGAGGCTTTGCATACCAAGCCAGTTCTTACCGTAAGCGAAGTAACCGAAATCACCGGACTTCAGAAAGTAATCCCGCTGTTAAAAACACTGATTGAGAAAAAGGTAGCTCTGGTTGAAGAGGAGCTTACCGATCGCTTTAAACCAAAGTCGGAACAATGGGTTCGGCTTGCCGATGAATGGCGGAATGAACAAAAACTGAATGAACTTTTCGATCAACTGGAGAAAAAGAGCGAAAAGCAAAACAGGGTATTACAAGTTTATTTTATGCTGGCAGGCTCTATTTTCGAAGCTGGAGAAGTTCGAAGGAAAGATATTCTGAAGAAGTTTCCCGAGTGCGAAGCGCAAATTAAGGCTTTGGGAAAGAAAGGGGTTTTTGAAATACTGGAAAAAAGCCAGAGTCGGCTCATTGAATACAGTCATACTGCGGAGGTTGATGAGTTGGAATTGAGTCTGGCTCAGCAAAGCGTGATGAACTCGATTCAACAGGGGTTTCAGTCAAAAGATACGGTATTGCTGCATGGAGTAACTTCGAGCGGGAAAACGGAAATATACATTCGCCTCATTAACGAAACCATCAAAGCTGGGAAACAGGTTTTATATCTCTTGCCCGAAATAGCCCTTACAGCTCAGACAATTAATCGTTTGCGAAAATATTTCGGCAATAGGGTTGGTATTTATCACTCAAAATACAATGAGCACGAGCGGGTTGAAATCTGGAATAAAGTTTTAGGAACAACATTGCCGGGAACCCAGCCCTATCAGGTGGTTTTGGGTGCACGTTCGGCAATGTTTCTACCCTTTGATAATCTGGGTTTGATTATTGTGGATGAAGAACACGACTCATCCTATAAGCAATTTGATCCCGCACCTCGATACAATGCCCGTGATGCAGCTATCTGGCTGGGAAATCTTCACAAAGCAAAGGTGTTATTAGGCTCAGCAACTCCTTCCATTGAAAGTTATTACAATGCAAAAGCCGGGAAATATCATTTGGTTGAGCTATCAGAACGTTTTGGTGGTATGCTTATGCCGTTAATTGAAGTGGCAGATCTTACCGAAGAAACGAAGCGTAAAACCATGAAGTCTCATTTTTCTTCGCTGCTTTTCAATCAGATAGAAGAAGCATTGGCCAATCAGGAACAAATTATTTTGTTTCAGAATCGCAGAGGTTTTTCGGTGAGAATAGAATGCGACAGTTGTCACCACATGCCTCAGTGCAAAAAGTGTGATGTCACACTGATCTATCATAAACATAACAATCAGCTTAAATGTCACTATTGTGGCTATTCCATTCGTCTGCCTGAAAAATGTCCGGCATGTGGAAGTACTGCTTTGAAAATGAAAGGTTTTGGTACCGAACGTATCGAGGAGGAAATCTCTCTGCTTTTTCCCAATGCCCGCGTTGCCCGTATGGATTTGGATACCACTCGCTCTAAAAATGCATACCGCAAAATTATTTCCGATTTTGAAGAACGCGAAATAGATATTCTTGTTGGAACGCAAATGATTACAAAGGGTTTGGATTTCGACAATGTAAGTGTGGTCGGTATTTTAAATGCAGACAATATGATTTCATTTCCCGATTTCAGGTCTTATGAACGTAGTTTTCAGCAATTGGCTCAGGTGAGTGGGAGAGCAGGTCGTAAAAATAAAAGAGGAAAGGTAATTATTCAGTCCTATAATCCTTATTTTCAGGTTATCCGCGATGTAATTGATAATAATTATGCCGCGATGTATTCCAGCCAGATTGTAGAGCGAAATACGTTTAAATATCCTCCGTTTTTCCGATTGGTAAAGCTGATTGTAAAACATCCCAATGAAGATCTGGTGAATGAAGCGGCTGCAGAATTAGGAAACAGACTCCGTAAATTGTTTGATAATAGAGTTTTGGGTCCTGAATTTCCATTGGTTTCACGAATCAATAATTATTATCTCAAAAACATAATCCTGAAGTTTGAACGTGATAACTACGTGCAGTCGCGTAAAAATCAGCTTCAAAATATTATTCGCCAACTTTTATCCGAATCCCGTTACAAACCCGTGAAAGTAACGATTGACGTTGATCCGTATTGATGTAATTTAAATTGCTGTCAGCAAAGTAGTTTCCTAAATTCAAATTCCCGACCTTCAATAGATGTAAGTTCTTCATCATTAATTAAGCCGCACTGTTTCCGTTTCTTTTTGTTACTTTGCAAACAAAAACACCATGAATATCCTGTTGCTTGGATCTGGCGGCCGCGAACATTCACTTGCCTGGAAAATTGCTCAAAGCCCTAAATTATCGAAACTCTATATTGCTCCCGGAAACGCCGGAACATCTCTTCATGGCGAAAACGTAAACCTTAATATATCCGATCATCGGACTGTTGGTCAGTTTTGTCTGGATAAAGAAATCAGAATGGTGATCGTGGGTCCTGAAAATCCTTTGGTAGAAGGAATTCATGACTATTTTTTATCGAAAGCTGAGTTGGCAGGTATTCCGGTTATCGGACCTCAAAAAGAAGCTGCTCAATTGGAAGGAAGCAAGGCTTTTGCAAAAGCGTTTATGCAAAAGTATAAAATTCCTACTGCTGCTTATCAGGCTTTTAATTGTTGTAATCTGGCAAATGGATTTGCATATCTGGGTACTTTAAAAGCACCGTATGTGCTTAAAGCGGATGGTCTTGCTGCCGGGAAAGGTGTGTTGATATTAGATTCTATACAGGAAGCCCGCAATGAACTTGATCAAATGCTTACTTCTGCAAAATTTGGGGAAGCCTCTAAAACGGTTGTGATTGAGCAGTTTTTGAAAGGGATTGAGCTTTCCGTTTTTGTGATCACAGACGGGGAAAATTATAAAATATTGCCCGAGGCCAAAGATTATAAACGTATTGGTGAAGGGGATACGGGGCCGAACACGGGCGGAATGGGCTCTATAAGTCCTGTTCCGTTTGCAACTCCTGAGTTTATGCAAAAGGTTGAAGACCGGATAATTAAACCTACAATTTTAGGATTGCAGCGTGAGCAAATCCCGTATAAAGGATTTATTTTCTTTGGGTTAATTAATGTTGAAGGAGATCCTTTTGTAATTGAATATAATGTTCGTATGGGTGACCCTGAAACAGAATCTGTTATTCCTCGTGTAAAAAGTGATTTGATTGATCTGTTTTTAAGTGTAGCTGATGGAACATTGGAGCACTTTAATCTGGAAGTTGATCATCGTGCTGCAGCATGTGTAATGATGGTTGCCGAAGGGTATCCCGGTGATTATGCAAAAGGGAAAGAAATTACTCTTCCTGAAAACAGAGAAGGATCTTTTGTATTTCATGCGGGAACTAAACTTGCGGATGGAAAGATTGTAACCAACGGAGGAAGAGTTATTGCAGTAACTACTTTGGATAATGATCCTGAAAAAGCTTTGCAAAGCTCATTAAATATGGCTGAAAAAATTCAGTTTGAAGGAAAATATTACCGTAAGGATATTGGAAAAGACCTGAGGAAGTTGTGAGATTTTTGCGTTATACCAAGGTAAACTCTCATTTGTTCAACGCTAATTAGGATTGGTAAACTTTTTTAGCAACATACAATGTGAAAAGTAAATGGATAGCTTAATTTCTGGTTTTGGAAATAACGATCTGTTTATGAGTGTATTTTGTGGGTATTTATTTTTCTGATACCTGTTAAATACCGGTAAAATATAAAAGTGAGACCTCTTTTTTTGACAATGAGACTCTGAGTTTATTCAATCGTTCTTTCTTTGCATCGAAAATCAAAACAGAAAAACGATGCAGAAAATTATCATTGCACTTGCAGCAATACTCCTGGCTCTTATTTTGGGGTGTACCAGTAGTTCGAAAACTACAACCAATTCGGATAAACGTCCCCTGCGATTTAGAGCCCAGGCTGGTTTTAATACAGGAGGAATAGTTGAAAATACAAATAAAAAGGACTTTGTAAATGCCCCGGCAGATGCATTTACAGGGGCAACAAAGTCGGGTTACAATGCGGGAGTACACGTATTGATCCCGGTTTGGAGGCATGCTTTGGAAACCGGGATTGATTATATGATAAACAACCAGACGTTTACGTATAAACATCCCGAAATAGGCTATATGGGGGAAAGAACTATCTCAACATCTCAATTCATGATTCCTTTCATGGTAAGCTTCTCGATGTGTAAAAAAGCGAATCCGGAAGGTAATTTGCAACTAAAATTTGGATATGTTGCTCAGTATAACATATTGTCAGTTAGTGATCAGGGGCTACTTCCCGATTATTCGGTAAATCATTTTTCGGGAGGTTTCGGATTCGGAATATCAGCAACTCCCTGGAAATTTAAGAATGGAGCGCGAATGGGATTTTATGCTGATTTATATCGTGGAACTCAGATTTATAAGGATTTTTACAATCAGTCATCCTTTAAAATGCCTGGTTCAAGCTATGGTAAATTCGGAATAATATATCAGTTTAAATAATTATAAACAATAGAATATGAATACACTAATTGTTTATGCCACTACTCATGGCACAACCGGAAAGGTAGCTCAAAAAATTAAAGAAGGATTAGACGTTCCTTGTACATTAATAAATCTGAAAACAGACGATTTGCCTGATTTGTCTGAATACCAAAGAATTATTGTAGGAGGTTCTATCCATGCAGGACAAATACAAAGCCGGATAAAAGACTTTTGCAGGAAAAACACCCTGGAGCTTCTTCAAAAACAGCTTGCACTTTATATTTGCTGTATGCACGAAAATGAACTGGCTGAGCAGCAATTCACAAATGCGTTTCCGGAAATACTCAGAAATCATGCTCAAAGCAAAAAAATAATGGGGGGTGAATATTTATTTGAAAAAATGAATTTCTTCCAAAAGGTTCTGGTGCGTAAGATTGCCGGCGTAAATGAAACACAATCTCGTATCAATGAACCAGCAATCTGTGAATTTATTTCAGAACTTATGGTAAAATAAAGATTGAGTTAATCAAAAAAGAGTATATGTATAATGCTGATGATTAGAAATGTAAAGACTAATCAAGTTTGCGAAGATTGGGTTTTCACATTTCTTCAATCGGTACTAATTAACGGATGAATATGAAGATTACTGTCTATAAATATATATTTCAACTGTTTATATTGTTGTTTGTAATTGTAAATGAATCGTGGAAGCCAGCTGAAATAATGAATTACGCTATCGATATCCATATAATTCAGGATGGAATTTATACCGGATATTTTAAAAAACAGAATAAAGCAAGCGCAAAAGTGGAGATCGGAAATAAGAGAATTGTTTCGCTCACTCTTGAAAAGTTTGAAGCAACACCTTTTGGCAGAAAAGCAAAAGATCCGATTCCTCAACGAATTTTTCAACTCCAATATCATATTATTACAAGCTTGTAACTGATCCCATATCAGATATATCCCTCAAAAAGTTTACGGACGCCATTCCTGCTTTCAAATAGTTGACCCGCAAGCTTACGCAACGTCCCGTACGTTTGGATTATGGCACTGTAAGTTCATACAGTAAGACCCTGAAGCTTCAAAGTGCCTCTGCAAGTTTATGCAATAAGACTCTGAAGCTTCAAGGTGACACTGTAAGTTTATGCAATAAGACCCTGAAGCTTCAAAGTGCCTCTGCAAGTTTATGCAATAAGACCCTGAAGCTTCAAAGTGCCTCTGCAAGTTTATGCAATAAGACCCTGAAGCTTCAAGGTGGCATTGCAAGTTTATGCAATAAGGCTCTGAAGCTTCAAGGTGACACTGTAAGTTCATAGAGTAGTCCCGTACGTTTGTATTATGGCATTGCAAGTTTATGCAATAGCTCCGTACGTTTGTATTATGGCATTGCAAGTTTATGCAATAGCTCCGTACGTTTGTATTATGGCATTGCAAGTTTATGCAATAGCTCCGTATGTTTGTATTATGGCATTGCAAGTTCATAGAGTAGTCCCGTACGTTTGTATTCGGGAGTATTCACGTGTGCCGGTGGTACTGTCCAAAAAAGTGTGTAAACTCTATTTTTTGGTTTTTGAATCCCCTCTCAAATTGAATTGAGAGGTTTGAAAAGAAAAAAATACCGCTTTGGATTTGATATTAAATCAAGGATAATTGATACTTTTCTTTTTAATAAAGATTATGGGTGTGGATGTTTTATCGACGAAGCTTTTTTCGCAAAATATTGCATTCACTTTGTTATATTTGCAAATGATAATGAAGGTTATAATTTTCTGTAAATTAAATATATAATAAAGGTATGATGGAGTTTAAACTCGAAGGTAGCGAATACATTGAATTGAACAAGTTGTTGAAAATTTTAAATCTGGCAGAGTCTGGAGGCGAAGCTAATTTTCGGATTACAGAAGGGGAGATAATTGTGAATAAGCAGGTTGAGCTTCAGAAACGTAAAAAACTCAGGGTAGGTGATATTGTGGAGTGTGATGGGACTGAAATCAGAATAATTGAATAGTGTTTCTTTTTTGTGATTGTTCGGAAATTGGATTTTTTTGTTGTAATATTGTTTATCACTATAAAAGATTCTCATCTTATATGAGTATGTAAATTTTTTAGTTTAAGCTTAGATTTGCCAATCTGATAAACATAAATTTGATAGGGATTATGAAAGAACCTGATGTTCCTGAAAACGAAGAGTCCAGACTAAAAGCCCTGAAATCATACCAGATTTTAGATACAATACCAGAAAAGGATTTTGATGATATCACAAAATTAGCTTCGGAAATTTGTAAAACACCAATTTCTTTAGTTTCGTTAATTGATGCTGATCGTCAGTGGTTTAAGTCTCACTATGGGCTTGATGCAAGTGAAACTCCCCGTGAAGTTGCTTTTTGTGCTCATGCCATCAATAAACCAAATGAAATATTGATTATTCCTGATTCCAGAGAAGATGACAGGTTTGCTGATAATCCATTAGTTACAGATTCTCCGTATGTGATTTTTTATGCAGGTGTACCGTTAGTTGATGCAGAAGGTTTTGCATTAGGAACATTGTGTATCATTGATCAGCACCCAAAAGAGTTAAGTTCTTCGCAATTAGAATCATTGAAGTCTCTTGCCAATCAGATCGTGAAATTGATGGAGCTTCGGAAAAAAAACATTGAACTTCTCAAAATTAAAGAAACGTTGGAGTATAAAAATAAGGAACTGGAACAGTTTGCGTATGTTGTTTCACATGATATAAAATCTCCATTAGCTAACATTATTACATTGTCAGATCTAATTGAAAAAGAATTTGTTTTAAATAATCAGGAGTTGACTGAATATTTGAATATGTTGACTCTGTCGGCCTATAAACTTAAAGATTTTGTGGATGGATTGTTAGAATATTACCGTAGTGAACAAATTCGATTACAATATTCTGCTCCCATAAAACTTCATAGTTTCTTGCAATCGATAATTCCCATGATAGGAAATATGCAATCGTGTAAATTGAATTATCCGGAAGAGAATCCGGAAATCGAAATAAATAAAATAGCATTAGAGCAAGTATTAATCAATTTAATCAGCAATAGTACAAAGTATAACGATAAGGAGGAAGCTGTAATTGATTTGCATTTTAGGGAAGATGCTGAAAACTATTATTTTGAAGTACGTGATAATGGGATAGGTATTCCTGAAAAGTATCAATCTCAGGTTTTTGATCTTTTTAAAACCTTTGGTCAAAAGGATAAATATGGAAACTTTGGTACAGGGATAGGACTTGCTACAGTAAATAAACTTGTTCGTAGAATGGGCGGAGTAATCACTGTGGAATCAGTTCTTGGGAAAGGCACTATATTTCGGTTTAATATAAAAAAGTCGTTGTAATTGAATAAATTACAACGACTTTGGGTCGATTTTATATCTGAATTAAAACCACTTTACTAAATTAAAATCTTGCCGATGTGCTAATAACGTATGTACCGGGTAGATGCGGAATGCAAAGTTATAAACACCTGCACGAATTATAGGTATTTTACATGAATACCGAGCGAATTTACCTTCATGTTTTTCAAATTCAAGAGGCTCTGTAAATAATGGCTGTTTTACTTCGTCGTTTTCTTTTTTGCCGAATACTACTTCCACTGCAATATCAGCCCAACTTAATTCATTGGTGTTGATTAATAAGCTTGCATTAAAAACGTCTCCAAGCAGAAGTGTATCATGAGTAAAATCAGGAATATCATACGAAATTAACTGTATATCTTCCCATGCTCGCATTACTTTTAATTTCCATGCTGCAATTAATCTTGCATTTTCGTAATTGTTTTGCTGGAGTAAATTGCTGCGTTTGAAAAGCTTACTATAATACTGGTTGTAGTAGTCATCTATTTGACGTTTCATCGTAAAATGCGGCGCAATTTTAACCAGTGTATTTTTGATATGCATAATCCATTTGTCCGGAATAGAATCGATTCCACAATCATAATACGTTGGGATTATTTCGTCTTCGAGTAACGAATAGATTGTTTCAGCATCCAGTTCGTTTTGGAAAGAAGTTTTGTCATAGGTGTTTTCTTCTTTTAATGCCCATCCTGCTCCCGGAGTATAACCTTCGGCCCACCAGCCATCCAGAACAGAAAAGTTCAGCACCCCGTTCATAACAGCTTTTTCTCCGGAAGTTCCGGATGCTTCAAGTGGTCGGGTAGGGGTGTTTAGCCATAAATCAACACCTTTGGTTAAGTATTTGGCAAGCTCAATATCATAGTTTTCAATGAAGATAATTTTGCCAATAAATTCTGGCTTACGAGAAATTTCGTAAATGGATTTAATTAAATCCTGACCAGCTTTGTCGTTAGGATGAGCCTTGCCTGCAAATACAAATTTTACAGGTTTTTGTGGATTATTAACAAGTGATGCAAGACGTTCAGGGTTCGAAAAAAGCAAATGAGCCCGTTTGTAAGTGGCAAATCTTCTGGCAAAACCAATTATCAAAGCGTCTGTATTTAATTCTTCCAAAGTTTGGAAAATCAGCTTAGGATTTTCGGTTCTTCGAGTCATTTCATCATTCAAACGACGTGATACGAACTCAAGTAATTGCTTTTTTTGTTTTTTGCGTAAATTCCAAATTATTTCATTTTCAACCTTATAGATAGGTGCCCATGTTTCTTCACTTGATTGTTTCGAAAGAAAATCTTCGCCAAGTTCTTTTTTGTAAAACTCTAACCATGACTTTGAAGCCCATGTTGGTAAATGTACACCATTGGTAACATATCCAATATGATTTTCTTCTGCAAAGTATCCTGGGTAAAGATCATTAAACATTTCACGGGAAACTCTTCCATGAATTTTACTTACTCCATTTACTTCCTGCGAAAGCTTGGTTGCCAAAACGCTTACCGAAAATTTCTCATTTACATCGTTTTCGTGGAAACGCCCCAGATTCATAAATTGCTCCCAACTGATGTTGAGTTGATCTGGGATATGGGAGAGGTAAACACGAAGAAGATCTTCGCTAAATGCATCATGTCCGGCCGGTACTGGAGTATGGGTAGTAAATAAGGTTGATGAACGCACAACTTCTTTCGCTTGAGCATAAGAAAGTCTATCGCGTTGTACCAGATTTGCCAAACGTTCTACACTATGGAATGCGGAGTGTCCTTCATTGTTATGGTAAATGTAGGGCTTCAAATTTAAAGCTTCAAGCAATCGAATTCCTCCAAAACCTAACAAAAGTTCTTGTTTTAAACGATTTTCCCAATCACCGCCATAAAGATGGAACGTTACCGAACGATCGCTTTCTTGATTTTCATCAATGTCGGTATCAAGCAGATAAAGCGGAATGCGCCCTACTTCTACTTTCCATACCTTTGCCCATAACATACGACCTGGTAGCGGAATGCTTACTTTTAGCCATTTGTTACATGATGACATTACTGGAAGAAGTGGTAAATGTGTGAATTTCTGTGGAATGTATTGTGCAATTTGCTCGCCGTTTATTGAAAGTGTTTGCTTAAAATACCCGTATCGATAGAGTAAACCAACACCAATCATGTTTTTATTGGAATCGGATGCTTCTTTCAGGTAATCTCCTGCAAGCATTCCTAGTCCACCTGAAAAAATTTTCAATGTGTCATGCAAGCCGTACTCCATACAAAAATAGGCAACAAGTTCTTCCGGTTTATAGACCATTTCATCTATATAGCGGTCAAACTTATCCACAACATCATTTAGTTTCTGAATAAAGCTTTTGCTTTTTTCCAGTTCGGAAATTTCTTTAACCGTCAATGATTCAAGTAGCGCGATAGGATTGAATTTCAGTTCATACCATCGCTCTTTATTAATTGATTCAAATAATTCAGATGCATCAGTATTCCATGTCCACCATAAATTTTTTGACAGGCAAACTAACCTTTCCAATGCTTTAGGAATAAGAGGTTTTACCAGTACTTTTTTCCATTCAGGATAAACATTCTGTTCTGATTTTGTAGTAGGCTCCTGAAAATGGGGCATTTTTGATTTATAAAGTTCAAGGCGGTTCGCAGATTTTCTTAATGCAATATCATAAGCCTTGAAGTAGAAATCAATCATGTTTTTCCACAAAGCAGATCTTGATACTTCTAATGACCGTAGTCGTGCATATTGAATATCCTCCGCCTTTTTAATCTGGCAGGAAAGTAACGATTCCGTAATCTGACTTACCACTTCATCGTAGTTATCGTCAGTTCGTTCAATTACCTTTAAGCATCCTTTTATATCGCTTAAAAAGGGCTTAATCCATAACCCAAAACCGGCTAATGAGGTTGTAATAGTCGGAATATGAAACGCTAAACTTTCAAGTGGAGTATAGCCCCATGGCTCATAATAAGATGGAAATATAGAAGCGTCGAAGCCTATCAAAAAGTCGTAATAATGCAGGTTGAAAATACCATCATGGCCATCGAGATAAGCAGGTACAAACAGAACCTTTACTTTTGATTCTTTAGTGTTTGTGAGCCCATTTTTACGAAATGCTTTAATTACAGGATCATTTTCATCGTCAAACAAATCATGAGTTGAAAAAATATTAGGATTTGGTTCTTTTGTTTCCTTCTCATTTAATGCTTTCAAAAGATTCTGATCAGGCCCAACATGATGAGCTGGCACAGAAATTACAGCAAGAATTTCACGATTTAACTCTTTTGACTCGTTCAGTTTGCCCAATGCGTCAATGAAAACATCAATTCCTTTATTCTTAAATTCATATCGTCCACTGTTTATCAGAAAGATACAATCATTTGTCAATTCAAATCCGAAATGAGAAGCAGCTACTTTCCGGATATCATTTCGAGCCTTATTCCGTATGATATCAAAGCTTTTTTCATCAGGAACAAAAGAATCTTCAAACCCGTTTGGTGTAACGATATCGACATCTTTTCCCAGAAAATAATGACATTCATTACCTGTAAGGTCGCTTACAGTTGTAAAACAATCAGCATGTTGTGCAGAAAGTTTTTCGAGAGATTGTTTACTAATTACATTGAATTCCTTGGCAATAACATCGGGATTAAACGTATCCATTTTGCTGTATAATGGTAATCCGTTCCCTGCTATACATCGCCCTAAAACAGTTGCATGTGTTGTGAAAAGTGTCCCAATTTGAGGTGCTTTATCTTTGAGGTAAAGAACTCCTGTCCCGGTCATCCATTCATGAAACTGAGCTATAATTTTTTCGTGAGATCCTATATAGTACTTATAATAGCTTTCGATAATTTTAGCAGAAGCATATCCAAATAACGCTGGTTCAATGTAATCCCATTGCCCATACAGAGAATCAAGATGGTATAATTCCCACATGTGTGAAAATACCACATCTTTTTCAGCAAAGCATGAGGTGAAATCAACCAGAATAGCTACCGGGTTTCCTGCAATATTCCAACGACCAATCCTGAATCGCAAGCCTTCTGACTCAGCTTTTTTTTGCCATTGCCTAAATAGCTGCTTGTCTTCGATGAATTCGTTATTTACCGGATTATCTTTCAGTAAATCAGGTCCAATTAAGATATAATTATCGCCTAACTGACTTTGAAGTGTTAACGCTTTGGTTGATACAACGGTATATATTCCGCCAACTTTATTGCATACTTCCCAACTGACTTCAAAAATAAAGTCAGGTTTTACCATATTATCCATAATTATTTCAATTAAGCAGGAAAAAATAATTTTATAATCCTGTCAAGATCAGAAAGTTTATAAGGCTTGCCTACAAACTCATCTAATCCGGCATTGATGTATTGTTCACGTTCGAATTTCATGGTGTTAGCTGTTAATGCTATGATGTAACAGCTTTTACCAGTTTCCTTACAGTAAGCTTTTATCTGTTTGGTTGCTTCGATTCCATCCATTACGGGCATTTGTATATCCATGAAGATGATATCAAAATTAGTTTCAGCATCTTTGAATTTAGCCACGGCAATTTCTCCATTATCTGCTACTTGTACAAAATGGCCAAGGTTTTTAAGCTGATTTTGAGCAACTTTCTGATTTATTGGATTGTCTTCAACCAGTAATACGTTTAGTGATTTCTTTACAATCTCTTTTTCTGTAGCCTCAGTAAATATGGCTTCATCATCTTTCAGAGTGACAAAACTATTGAATTCTATTTCAAACCAAAAGTGTGTACCGACGTTTATTTTACTTTCTACCTGAATTATTCCTCCCATGCGTTCAACAAGCATTTTTGCGATAGAAAGACCTAATCCGCTTCCTCCATATTTTCGGGTTGTGGAAACTTCAGCCTGAACAAACTCGTCAAACACTTTATCAATTTTGTCTGGACTAATACCGATGCCGGTATCTTGTACTTCAAATCTGATTTTATATTTGGTTCCTTTTGATTCTTTGAGTTTTAAATTTACGTTTACAGAACCTTCTTCTGTAAACTTAACGGCATTATTTATTAAATTCAATAAAACTTGGCGGATACGAACCGGATCACCATTTATTTGTCGTGGAATTTTTTGGTCAATACTGCAATTTAAGTTTATGTATTTTTCATTTGCTTTAAACTGAACCAATTGAATAACATCCTTGAGTAAATCGTGAAGTGAAAAATTGATTGATTCGAGTTCGATTTGTCCAGATTCTATTTTCGAAAAATCAAGAATTTCGTTAACAATAGTAATCAAATTGGATGCTGATCGTGAAATTAGTTCTACAAATTCTTTTTGCTCAGGGTTTAATGTCAGTGATTTAAGATATTCAGCTGCACCAACAATACCATTCATTGGAGTACGGACTTCGTGGCTCATTTTTGCAAGAAACTGACTTTTAGATTCAGTTGCAGTAAGTGCTTTTTGACGTGCTAATTGTAGTTCCTGTTCAGCAAGTTTCTGTTCTGTAATGTCAAGTAAATGACCAATTAACGCAGGTTTTCCTTTGTAAATAGTAATAGATCCAAATACTTGGATATAAAGAAGTTCTCCTGTTTTTTTTAATCCTCTGAGTGTATAGTTTGAATATTCCAGATTTTCCAGGTTTAATTGGCGTTTGTTGTTTTTATCAATTAATCCACGATCATCTGGATGAATAAGATTTGAAAAACGCATAGCATTATTCAAATCAGAAAGATCGTAACCAAAAATATTAGCCAACGCTGGATTAGAATATTTAATAATGTCATTTTGGACAATGTAAACTCCAACTACGGAGTTTTCGTTCAGTTTTCTGAATTTTTCTTCACTTTCGCGAAGTGCTTCTTCCGAATTTTTTCTATCGGTGATGTCTGTCCCAACACTATATATTTCAATGATTTCATTTTTATCATTCCGGATAACCTTGTTTGTCCATAACACCCAGGTTTTCTCACCGTTGGATTTAATATTTTCGTTAATATTAATTTGGTAATTCTCGGTGTTATCACATATTTTCTTCATCAGGTTGCGTAAATCACGCCCTGATGCTTCCTTTTCCGGAACGATTGTTCCCATCACATGTTTTCCGATTACATCTTCCTGCTTTACACCAAAATATTCTTGCCCATATTCATTCAGGAAGAGAATTTCTCCTTTTAAACTCCAGCGAAGGATTATGCTGTTTGCATTTTCGACTAAATCGCGATAATTTAACTCGCTGGATATTAAGCGGCTTTCAGCTTCCTTCTTTTGAGTAATATCACGAATTATCAGGCAAAGTTGTTGTCCGAATGAAGATTGTATTGGAAAGAAAATAGATTCAATCCATTTACGTTCGCCATCCATTGCAATAAATTCATTATCGAATCGCTGGTTAAACCATATAGGTTTTGTTCCTTTGCGAAAAAAATCTAATGTATTTCCCTTAAAATTACGCTTAAAGATTCTGTCTTTGTCATTTATAGGATAAAATTCATTCATAATATCCCAGATGTAACGCCCAATAGCTTCTGCCGGTTTCTTGCCACTAATTTTATACATGGCATCGTTCCATTCGCTTATAAATCCATTTTCGTTAATGATAGCGATACCATCAATAGATTGGTTAATTAAACTGTCCAGTTTTGTTTTACTATCACTATATTTACGTTCAAACGAAACTTCCTGAGTGATATCTTTGATTACGACATGAATAATATAAGTATTACGGGTAGTTTGACGTAAATGCATTTCTTCTCTGAGCCATTTTATTTCGAACCAATCCGTAAAAATGCGATATTCAGCTACTGATTTGTTTACCTTTTTAGAAAATATTTTTTTTGTATGAGAAAGATAAATATCTTTATCAGAAGGGTGTACAATGTCATACCATGAATTAATACCATTGTCGAGATAGGATTTAGGGCGTCCGATTATTTTTAATACGTTATCCGAAATAAAGATATATTTCAGGTCGTTTTGAGTATCGTAGCTTACAATGCAAACACCTTCTGTTACAGCATTTACAAGATAAGTAAAGTCATTTTTAATAGTTTGCAGAATGTTAACCTCTTCTTCGAGGTATTTTATTTTACGTTCATATTCTGCGATGCTCAATTCTAGTGGCATAGTAATTTCCCAATTTCTTTGATTAATACTTATCCAGAAGTTTAATTAAATCATCGGGTTTAAAAGGCTTGGAGATATAATCATCCATACCCGAGGCCAGATATTCTTCTCTGTCTTGTGACATTACATTTGCAGTCATTGCAATAATTGGAATAGATTTAGGAGCTTTTCGTTCATTTTCCAGTTCCCTGATTAGCTTTGTAGCTGTGATACCACTCATTTCAGGCATTTGGACATCCATCAGGATTACATCATAGGTATTGTGAGTGAACTTTTCAACGGCAATTTTCCCGTTTTCAGCAAGATCAACCATGTGCCCCATTTTTTCGAGAGTCATTTTGGCAACTTTTTGATTGATAGGATTATCTTCGGCTAAGAGTATTGACATTATTCTTGAAACGGAAGAAATTGTTAATGGTTTATCATCATCAATTTCTTTTTGAGGTTTTATGCCAACCTGTACAGGAATATCAAACCAGAACGTAGATCCAATTCCGAATTTACTTTCGAAACCAATAACTCCGCTCATCATTTCTGTAATTCTTCTTGAAATAACCAAACCTAAACCAGTTCCACCGTGTTTTCGGGTTGCATAGGAATAAACTTGTGTGAATTCGCGGAAAAGTTTTTCTTTATCTTCTTCTTTAATACCAATACCACTGTCTTTTACAATGAATTTAAGGATAATATCTTTGTCTTTTACAATTCGGGTAGAAACATAAATATCTACGCCGCCCTTATCAGTAAACTTAATTGCGTTATTTGCCAGATTGAGAAGAATCTGGTTTAACCGAACAGGATCGCTGTAAATGTATTGAGGTACAGATGGATCGATATGAGTTTTAAGATAAACACTTTTTTCAGAGGTTTTGAAACTCAATAGTTTTCCAATCTCGTCAAGGTCTTTAAAAAGATCAAAGTCCATCTTCTCAATATTAACCTGACCCGATTCTATTTTGGAAAAATCCAGAATATCATTGATAATTGCAAGAAGATTGTTTGCAGAGGTATTGATAATGTTGAGATAAGCTTTTTGATCATCATTCAATTCGGTATCTTTCAATATATTAATCATACCGATGATTCCGTTCATGGGTGTACGGATTTCATGACTCATATTTGCCAGAAATCTGCTTTTAGATTTTGCTGCATTTTCAGCAATTTCTTTTGCGTTGATTAATTCTTGTTCAGATTTTTTCCGGATTGTAATGTCACGAATAATCATCTGAAGAACCTCTCTGTCATCAATATTAATAATACTACATGTCATTTCAACCGGAATATCATAACCGAGAGAACTTATTAGTTGCGATTCAACCTTAATTACGTTTTTGTTTTTTCTTACTGTATTTATAAATTCCTGAAATTCAGAATGTCCAAATAGGTAGTAGTCTGTCGGAAATAACTTTGCATAGTGTAATCCGATGATGCTGTTGTGTTCTCGTTTTATAAGCAGTGATGTTGCTGAATTTGCATCAAGAATAATGCCATTTTTTGCATCACAAAGAATAATTGCATCCGGAGCATTTTCGAAAAGATTCCTATAGCGTTCTTCTTTTTCCTGAAGCTTATTTTCTGTATTTTTACGTTCGATAGAATATCGTATGGAGCGGCTTAAAATTGTTGCATTTATCTGCCCTTTAACCAAGTAATCGGAAGCACCCATTTCAAGTGCTTTACTGTCGGTTTCGTAGTTATCCTGACCAGTAAGAAGGATAATAGGTGTTTTGCAGTTGTTTTTTCTGCATAGATCAAGAAATTCAAAACCAGTGTTTTTACCCAAACGATAATCAACTAAAAAAAGATCAAAGTCTTCACTGTTAATCATGTGAATTGCACGGTCAAATGTATCAATCCACTCAATTTCATAATTTGTCCCTTTGATTTCGCTTAAGACATCACGGGTAATGAGAAAATCATCCTCGTCATCTTCGATTAGTAGTATTTTGATGGTTTTATTCTCAAGCATGTATTTTTGATTAGATAGGTTATGATTTTGGAAGTGAAACTAGGTTAAACCAATAGGTTTCAAGCAGTTTTACTACATTTACAAGTCCGTCAAAAGTAACAGGTTTGGTAATGAATGAATTAGCACCATAGTCGTAGGTTTTAATAATATCTTCTTCGGCTTTGGAAGTAGTTAGAATTACAACAGGAATGCTTTTGAGTTTAGGATCTTTTTTGATTTCAAGTAAAGCTTCTCTTCCATCTTTTCGAGGCATATTTAAATCGAGCAGAATAATACCCGGACGCGGATATTCCTGCGTATTACTAAACCGTCCACGATTATAAAGATAGTCTAGTAGTTCTATTCCATCTTCAACATAGAAAAATTTGTGAGGCATGCTGCTCTCTTCAAGTGCTTCCTGAGTCATTAGTCTGTCGTCAGGATCGTCTTCGGCAAGCAAAATTACAATGGAACTTTCATTATCTTTCATAAATAGACCCTCCATTGACAAAGATAAACTAAAAAAAACAGTTATACGTTGATGTCAGTTATTTTTTTTGATTAACAGGCAATTCTACTTCAAAACGAGTTCCTACTCCTAAAGTACTTTTTGCTAATATAGTTCCATTGTGTAAATCTACAATTCTTTTGCAAATTGCCAATCCAATTCCAGTTCCTTCAAATGATGCTCTGGATTGTAAGCGTTGAAATGGTCGGAAAATTTTATTGTAGAACGACATGTCAAAACCAATTCCATTATCGATAACAACTATCCTAATACGCTGATTGTCTATTATTTCTGCATATATTTTTACGATAGGAGGTTGAGTTGGTTTGTGAAATTTTATGGAGTTGCTGAGTAAGTTTTGAAGTAATTGTTTCATTTGCATAGGAACAGCTTCAATGACTGGTAGTTTAGATATTGTGATCCTGGCTCCTTCTTTTTCGATTATAGCTTCTAAATCAGCCATCACATCTTTCATGGTATTATTTAAATCAACCATGGTATGCCTGTTGACTTTTGCGCTTAATAATGAGTATGTTAGTAATTCATTAAGCATCGTTTGCATTCTGCTTGCTGATGCCTGCATACGTTCAATGTAATCTTTTCCTGTATCTCCCAGGTTTTCTGCGTATCTTACTCTAAGCCTATCTCCAAATACCTGAATTTTCCGAAGAGGTTCTTGTAAATCGTGCGTAGAAATGAGTGTAAGCTCTTCGAGTTCTTTGTTTATACGGATTAAATTTTTCTCTTTTTCGCGGGATTCTTTTACCAGAAAGAGAATCAGGAATAAAGTAAATAGAAAGATAGAAATTGTTATAATGCTTATAACCAGTGCTTTTTGTGTTGAATTGTAAAATATATCACTTGTCTTTTCAGAAAAAATTATCCCAAACCGAACACCCATAATGTTTACCGGGTAAATGGTTGAGATGGTTTTTTGTTTTTTATTATTTTCAATAACCTCTAATTTGCCAGTATAGCGAAGATTTTTAGCAATGTTTTCGCGAATTGTTGTAATGTCTGAAAATAAGATATTTTCATTAGGTAGGTTTGTTACAATGTTATTTCCTTCAACATTATAAAGTGATTGGAAGTTTTTTTCTTTGATGTGAAATTGGCTGAATTTCTCAGCTACAAAATGTTTGATTTTAATGGTAAATGATACTAAAAAATTACCATACACAGTATTTCGTTTCGAGTAGATTTGTAGAATGTCATTTCCATTATAATATACTGAATCAGAATGTATTTGAGGTGGTATCGTGTTTTCTGAATAGCTCTTTGTAAAGTAGTTGCTTTTGTTTATCGAAAAATAAAAATTATTACCCGTTTCGTTGTAAACAAAAACTTCACGAAGGGTTTCTTTATATTTCATGAAAAATCTGCGTATATTTTTTATTTCTAAAGATTGAATATTTTGATTATCAAACATCCTCGCAATATTTTCATCAGAGAAAAAAATAAAAAAATCTTCATTTAGATTTTCAAAATATTCGTCTATAACTGTTTCACAGACTTTTGCTTGATTTTCAATAAGTACAGAATTAGAGTCTATTTGTTGATTATATAATGATGAATAATAGAATATATTGATTGCAATTACAATAATTACAATGATTGATATTACAAACCAGATATTTCTATTTATAAATTTCATTATTTTATTTCTTTAGTAATTTAATAATTCTCCAGTTTAATTCTTTGATTTCAGCAGCAAATAAAAAGTATTTGTCACCTGATAAATTTATTGTTTCAAATTCAGAAAATTCATTGACAATACGGTTAAAAGCATTACGAACCTGAGAATCTCTATTCTGAAGCAGGTTATAATCTTCTTTTTTATAAGTGTCTTTTTTTATTGTTTCAATGTATTTATGATCACTTAAAGTTGGTAAGCCAAGTAAGTTAATAGTTGTTTCTGAGGCAGTTACAATTAGTCCTGAATTATCAACAATGAGAATGTCATTTTGATTTGCAGTAAGGTATTTGTCTGTTATTGTATTGATGGTAACATCAATTCCAGATACCCCCTCCAATGTATTATTGTTATAAACAGGTGCAATTGCAGAAATCATCCAGCCCCTTCCTGCAGGATCAACGTAAGAGTCATTAACCCAGAGTGCTTTTTTTTCAGGATTATGTTTTTCATCAGCCAAATAGTAGAAATTGAAAGAGGTGATGTCTAGGCGTGGTTCATATTGGGACAATACATCAAAGAAGGGATAGATTCGGTTGTAATTATGGCGGTCATTATAATATGTTTGGGCGACAGCTTCATTGTTTTTAATAATCTCTTTAAAGATTGAATCGAGTGGTTCTGTAAAACAAACGATTTTCCAGACTTCTTCGGTTATGGGAGTTCGTCCCGAAACATAAACTGCTGAATTAAAATCATCAACAGGTTTGTATAATACTCCTGTTGATGAAATTGCATAATTATTTTTATCTGTACAATTAAATTGATTTTGATTTACATATAATTTTACTGTATAGTCTGCAAGAGATTGTGCATTTGTCTTAATTTTCTGGAAATCAGAGTTTATTTTTTCTGCAATCTGAGAGATGATAAGGATATTTTGAGCCTTTTTCTTTTCGGAGATACCTTCTGAAGAACATGATACAAGTAAAAAAGCAGAAATGATGCTCACCCAAAAGAGAACCCAAAAACCATTTGGAATCTTCATAATTAATCTGTTAAGCTTATTAGGCGTTGGAGGTGATTGCTGAAAATTATTGTTCGTTCTGCTGTAGAGGGAGCGTGACGATAAATGTACTTCCTTCACCTGGCTGGCTTTTAGCGCTAATTGTGCCCTCGTGTCGTTGTACGATTTTCTGGCAAATTGCCAATCCGATTCCGCTACCTTCATATTCACTACGTCCATGTAATCGTTGAAATGGTTGAAATATCCGTTCCACGTATGCTTCATCAAATCCTATACCATTATCTTTGATACAGATGCAATAATGTTGGTCTTCTATAGCTGCATCTATTTGAATTTCAGGGATATTATCTTTGTTTTGATACTTGATGGCATTCCCTATCAGATTCGTGAAGAGTTGTCCCATTTGGAGACCGTCTGCGTAAATAGTGGGTAATTGGGACACATTGATTTTGGCTCCTGTCCTGTCAATGGCTATTTCAAGATCACTTATTGATTGTTTGATCGTTTCATTCAGGTTAACCAATGTAAATGGTTTTGCCTTAGTGGTAATTCGTGAATAATCTAATAAACCACTAATCATGTCCATCATGCGGTTTGCGGCAGATTGCATTCTGTCGATATAATCACGACCTGCATCATCTATCTTATCAGCATATTTAACCCTGAGTCTATCACTAAATGCTTGAACTTTACGCAAAGGTTCCTGTAAATCATGAGATGCAATGTATGCGAATTGTTCCAGTTCGCTATTTGAGCGTTGTAATTCAACCGAAAATTTTGCGAGATTTTCTTCTGCATCTTTGATTTTGGAAATATCAATACTTGAGCCAACCATTCCGATTACAATTCCATTTTCATTTTTAAATGGAATTTTACTGGTTAGTGTATAAATGGTAGAGCCGTCTTTTATTTTAATTATATCTTCAATGTTGTAAATAGGGATACCGTTTTCAAGAACGTTTTTGTCAGTTTCTGAAAAACGGTCGCTTTCTTCTTTTGTAAACAGATCATAATCCGTTTTTCCGGTTATATCCTGAATTGAGAATCCTATTTTTCTTGCAAATAATTCATTTACAGTTACATATCGTAAACTTGAGTCTTTGAAATAAACCATTGCCGGAACAGAACTTAGTAAGGCTGAAAGTTCTGTCATTTTACGATAAAGTTTATCTTCCATTTGCTTCTTCTCTGTAATATCGAGAAGTACTGCAATAACATGTTTTTTGTTTTGTAGCTGGATGATTGATGCAGAGTAGTTTACAAATCGTAAATCACCATTTTTCGTCAAAAGGGTAAGTACTAAATCTTTAATGTAGCCATGGTTTTGTACTTCTTCTTTAATTTTCTTACGATCTTCTTCCTGAACAAACAAGCTTAATTTAGCAGAACTTGAGCCAATTACTTCAGAATGAGAGTATCCGCTTAACTTACAGAAACTTTCATTTACTTCAATGTAAGCTCCATCATCTAAATTGCTAATTGCCATTGCAGAAGCAATAGAATGGAATGCCTTTGAGAATTTTTCTTCCGATTTTTTTAACTCTGTTAAGTCTTTGAAAATAATAAAGTAAGCTTCCTGTTTTTCCCAATAGCCTTCACTAATCTTAATTTCAACTTCTATTTGCTCGTTATTTGAGCTAGATAATATTTTATGCTTTTGGGGAATACGAGCATCATTTAGCATCTCTCCAACAAAATATTGAAAACTTAGATTGTTCAGATTTAATATACTCTCAATATGTTTACCGACAAGTTCGTTTATGCGATAATCTAATCTGTTGCCGATGACTTCATTATTCAAAAGTATTTTGCCATCTTTATCAACAATCAGTAAAAAGTCGTCTAGTGCATTTAAAAATGGCTTGATCTCAACGCCATTCTGGCTATCTGACGATTTTGTTTTGCTTTTATAAATGAGATATATTGACAATGCTATGGAAATGAGTGATATGGCTGATAAAAAGATAGTCAGCATAGAGAAGAATGAGTTCTGTTTTGTAAGTGCTTCACGATTTTGGTTGCCTTTTAAATAAATATCATGTTGAAGCTGATTTATCTTGCTGATATTTTCGAGGTTACGAATAGATTCACTGTATTGAAGATATTGTTCATGCGCATCCAGTGCTTTTTTATAGTTTGAATTGGTTTTGTATAACCAATAAATCGAATAATAGATGGATTTAATTAGGTATTTGTCATTTTGATCTTTTGCATATTGCAGATTGTCTTCAAGTATCTTGGCTGCTTCGTTGTATTTTTGAAAATCAATATATAACGATGTGATTTCTTTTAAAGAGTTAACCATTCCGTTTACACTGTTTACCTGTTTCATCCCATCCAGTGAACGGAGTAAGTAATATTTTGAACTGTCGAATTTGTGTTCTACCCTAAAATAGTAAACACCCAGCTTAAGATTTACCTTAGATATAGCAGCAGAATCCCCTTGTTGAATTGCAATATTTAAATTATTCCGAAGTTGTTCTGGTGACGTTTCTTCATTCTCTTGATTTTCTCTCTTTTCAGATGCTTCAGCAAAATTATTACTCAATAAACAAAAGGCTATTAATAATATAAATAGTGTGAACTTATTTAATTGAATACTTTTTAAATGCTTGAACAATGAGGTGTACTTCTGCATAGGTGAAAATGAATAAATCTGTTTGGATACCTAGATTATACGGTTCTATAAAGATTATAGAAGCAAAGATACATGAAATTGAGTAATGTAGTCTGTTTCTACTTCAAATTCAAATATTCATAGATAAAAAGAAACAATGGCTTTGTAAAACATGTGTAGTTTAATTTTACTATTAATCAGGTTCTTGTCTTTTTTATAATATTAAAGTCATTGTTTCTTTGTGTATGTTTATTTATTCACATTTGGCGTGGCTTTTATTCTTTTCTGATTTTTCTTTTCCGGTTTATTTGCCTCTGATTCTGGTGTTGATTGATGTTCAATATATTTGTCGTTAACTCTGATTATAAAGTCAGAAAGCACATTCATATAGTTTATAAATGCATCATATGGCGTTCCATAAGGGTTAAAATACTTATGCACATCTCCATCGGAGAACCACTTTGTACACATGTAATAAAAATGATCGCTGGTTTGCAGGTATTTCCAATCAACCTGAATCTGAAAATCATCAATTTGCCGAACTTTTTCTTTCAGTTCATATAAATTGTCGAAAGCATCGTCTTGTAAATCATTTCCAAGCCAAGCCGTTAAGTCGCGTTCTTCATCAGCCCATGAAATGGGAGTTGGAACATGAATTGCAGCTACGGGTTGGCATTCTGTTGATACTTCGTGAGGTGTTTTAAAACTGAAATTTGAATGCGAGAAAACCTGACCAGGTAATGCTCTCATAAAATTAAAAATTCCGGTTTCAGCCCATTGGTGTTCCCCAAATGTTTCGTAATCCATGAAAAGATTCACTACTTCTTCTGATTGGTCAATATTGTTGAGCCAATCCACAAATTTTTCTGTTGTTAATGGCCAGCTTTCCCAACTTTCTTGTGAGAATCGGAAAGCAATATCGTCACTAAGTCTGAAGTTTTTAAGCAGAAGTTTAAGCTTTGGATTTATGGCATTGCAATAGACATAGTTTGAGCTTTTCCATCCCAAAACATGTTTTGCACCTTCGGTAAGCATGGTGTTGAACCCTAGTTCTGCAACCATTTCTCCGATTACATCAGAATAGATAAGCTCAGTATTGCGGAATGTTTTTGTTTCTACTCCCAACAGATCTTTTACTCTTTTACGGTGAGCCATGATTTGATTATGAAACTCTGTTTTGCTTTTTAAAGCAGATAATGAGTGGGAATAAGTTTCGGAAATAAATTCAACACAACCAGTTTGTGCAAGCTGCCTGAAGCTTTCAAGTACTTTGGGCGCATACATTTCAAATTGATCTAGTGCTGTTCCTGATATTGAATAGGAAATTTTAAATGAGCTTCCATATTCGTGTATAAGGTCAAGCATTAGTTGATTTGTAGGCAGATAGCATTTTTCGGCTACTCTGTTTATTATATAGTTATTTTGAAAATCATCAAAGTAATCATGGTTTTTTCCGATGTCAAAAAAACGATAATTACGCAGACGAAATGGTTGATGTACCTGAAAATAAAAACATATGGCTCTCATTCTATAATTCCTCCTTATTAGCTGTAACTTCTAAATAAATTTCTTTAACTCGATGAGCGGAATTGTCCCATTTTAAAGATTCCACTTCTGATTTTCCCATCGAAATAAACATTTTTGATAAAGCGTTGTAATGCAGTAATCCGTAAATAGAATCGGCCATTGCATCAATATCCCAAAAATCGACTTTGAGTGCATGATGCAATACCTCTGATACTCCCGATTGCTTGGAAATTACAACCGGAACGTTTGAACGCATTGCTTCCAGAGGTGATATTCCGAATGGCTCAGAAACTGATGGCATAACATACACGTCACTAATGGTAAACATTCTGTTTACATCATCTCCTTTCAGAAATCCGGTGAAGTGAAAGTACTTAGAGATTCTTAATTCAGCGACACGCTTAATCATCTTGTTGAGCATATCCCCGGAACCAGCCATCACAAAACGTACGTTTTTGTCTTTTTGTAGTACTTTGTAAGCTGCTTCCACAAAATAATCGGGTCCTTTCTGAAAGGTAACACGTCCCATAAATGTTACTATTTTTTCACGAACATATTTTTCCTGAGTTGAATCTTTTTGGTTTTTATAAAGATCTACTGCATTATGAACTGTTATTACTTTGTCAGGATGAATGTTATAACGATCAATCACAATCTGGCGGGTGAAATTGCTTACTGTAATTATTTTATCAGCTTCATGCATTCCACGGCGCTCGATATCGTAAACATTTTGGTTTACATGTTCCCCTGACCGGTCAAATTCTGTAGCATGTACGTGAACAATCAAAGGTTTATTGCTTGCATTTTTTGCAGCAATTGCAGCCGGGTAAGTAAGCCAGTCGTGAGCATGTATTACATCAAATTGCTGTTTTTGTGCAATTTCTGTGGCAACTAATGCGTATCGAGCAACTTCTTCCATCAGATTTTCACCATATTTTCCTGAGAAACTATATTTCCGGGAGTAGATGTTTTCATAGGTGTGTTTTCCGCTTTGTCGCTGCTCATTTAGTATTCTGTAAAATTGTTCAGGAGTAGAGTAGGGGACAAGTATAGAGTCAACTTCTATATATGATATGTTTTTCCAATGATCTTCGTGAATTTTATTTTGAATATCAATACGAACATCACTTGCATTTAGAAGGTTAATTTCTTCTGCTTCGTCACCGTATGCTTTGGGTACAACAAAAATGACTTCAACATCATTGTTCAGAAGCCCTTTTGTAAGTCCAAGACAGGCGGTTCCTAATCCTCCTGTGATATGAGGGGGAAATTCCCATCCAAACATTAGTACTCTCATATGTGTGAGGATTTAGATAGTTTTTCTAATTCAGCTTCTTGTTTTTGAATTATCCAGCCCAAACGTAATATTTCGGAAACACTCCATGCTTGTGAAATAGTTCCTCTTGCTTTATGGGGTGGGTTTCCGTCGTATATTTCAGAGATAGTTCCGATTCCGTGTTCGAGGATTGTTTCTTCAAAGTTTTCGAAAATCATTTTAAGTACAGGAAGTGCGTTTCTTCCATGTACTTTTTGATATCCTTCGGCAAAATGTCCGATTAGCCAAGGCCATACTGTTCCTTGATGGTATGCGCTATCTCGTTCAGCCTGATTTCCAACACAATGTTCTTTATAATCGGTATGGGTAGGAGAAAGGGTTCTTAGTCCGCGAGGTGTTAAAAGCTCTTTTTTTACTGTTTCAAGAATTAGTTGTCTTATTTTTAAGCTTACCGGAGTATAAGGGAGTGAAGTGGCAAAAATCATGTTTGGTCTTACGCTAAAATCTTTGTAATTATCATTAACATAATCAGCTAACCATCCATAGTTTTTACTCCAGAAAACAGCTTTAAAGTTTTCTGGAAATTTATCAGCTAAAGGTTGCCACTCAGCGATAAATTCTTCATCTTTGGCATATTTAGCAACTTCGAGGCTGAACATTATAGCATTGTACCATAGTGCATTTATTTCTACTGCATATCCAGAACGGGGTGTAACAGGCTTTCCACAAACAATAGCATCCATCCATGTTAATGCTTTGCCATTTTCAGAAGCCCAGATCATACCATTGTCATGCATTTTGATATTGTACATAGTACCATTCCTGTACCCATTCAATATTAACAGCATCTTTTTGCCATATTCTTTCCAGATAGTATTTTGACTTTGGGTAAAAATTGCATATTGTTGTAAGGCCCAGAAAAACCATAAAGAAGCATCTACTGTATTATAAACGGCATTTTTTCCTGTTCCGATATTGGGGAATAGTGGTCCGTTTAGATCTTCAAGCATGGTGTCAAGAACAGCTTTACATGTTTTAAAATCGCCAGTAACTAACGTAAGGCCAGGAAGGGCAATAAAGGTGTCTCTTCCCCATCTTCCAAACCATGGATATCCGGCAATTATTTCGGTTTTGCTTCCTTTGTGAACAATAAATTGTTCTGCGGCATTTTTAAGACAGTTTTCGAAGTTGCTTCGGGGAATGCGTTTCTTTAATTCTGTATCGAAAGCTTTTTTTAATCCCGCAGGATTTATCTCTTCAAGATTACATGAAATGTAAATACTTTCACCTGTTTTTATTGAGATGTCGAAAAAACCGGGAACAAAAAGGTCTTCCTGATAATCATAACCTCGTTCATACTCTTCTAGATATTCAATATTGTAGTACCAATCAGGAACATGTGTATATTCACATTCTTTATTGAACTGCACAAACAAAGGAGTATATCCCTGATACATCTGGAAGCGAGCTCCATTTTTTACGGGTTCAAATTTTCGATTAGCAAAAACATTGCTTTTGCTGAGTTTGTGAACACTCCTGAAAGCGAGAAAAGGTCGGAAACGCAATATTGTAGGTGATTTGGCTTCGACAAGAGTATATCGAATGATCATTTGATCAGAGTTTCGTGAAAAAAGCATCTCTTTTGTGAGAAGAACGCCCCCAATTCGATAAGTGTAAATAGGAATTGGTTCAGCTTCAAATTTTTCGAGATATTTATGTCCTTTTGGAAAATAATTATCACCCGGATATTTATGAATTCCTAAATTAAACTCGGTATCACATTGAATTACCGTTTCGTCAATTGATGAAAGAATTACGTGATTGTCGTTATCAATCAAAAGTTGTGGAGCAACAAGCATACCATGATATTTTCGAGTGTTGCAGTTTACCAGAGTTGAGCAAGCATATGCTCCAGCTCTGTTTGTACGTAATAATTCTCGCGACAATGAGTATTTCAGATTTATAAGTTGTTCTCGGTCAAATTCTATATAGCTCATAAACAAATATTTATTCTTTATATGAATGTGCAATCTTGGATTGTTCTCCAATAACAATTCAGAAAGCTTAAAGATACTATAATTTCTTTAATTAAACAAGTGTTAACAATTAACTTTGTGTGATATTTTTAGATGCTACTATATTTGATTGACCTGTATAGTACTGATTAGTATGAGATGAATATCTTGTGAGTCGTGAATTTGCCTAATTGATAGATGTATTGTTTATATTCTAACTCAATCACACTGTATTTAGTTTTGAAAAAACAAAAGGCTACCCGAAACAGATAGCCTTTTAATGTGTATTTATTTTAATAAGTCTTTATCCTCGTGAGGTTTTTTACGTTCAACAGGCTTAGCGATTGATTCTCGCATTTCTGTATCTGCTTTGATGTTTTGAAGCTTGTAATAGTCCATAATTCCGAGGTTTCCATTACGGAAAGCCTCAGCCATAGCTAACGGAATTTCTGTTTCGGCTTCAATAACTTTTGCTCTTGCTTCCTGAGCTTTTGCTTTCATTTCTTGTTCGTACGCAACAGCCATTGCACGACGTTCTTCTGCCTTTGCCTGAGCAATATTTTTATCTGCATTAGCCTGATCCATTTGTAACTGTGCTCCAATATTTTTGCCAACATCAATATCAGCTATATCGATTGAAAGAATTTCAAAAGCAGTACCTGAATCGAGCCCTTTAGCTAGCACTAATTTTGAGATAGAATCAGGGTTTTCTAAAACAGATTTATGTGAATTTGCTGAACCGATTGAAGTAACAATTCCTTCGCCAACACGAGCCAGAATAGTTTCTTCACCGGCTCCTCCAACTAATTGTTTGATGTTTGCTCTTACAGTAACCCTAGCTTTTGCGACAAGCTGAATGCCATCTTTCGCAACTGCTGCAACAGGAGGAGTATCAATAACTTTAGGATTTACGGACATTTGTACTGCCTGAAAAACATCGCGTCCAGCCAAATCAATTGCCGTAGCTGTTTTAAAATCAAGGTTCATATTAGCTTTATCAGCAGAGATCAAAGCATTTATTACAGAATTTACACGACCTCCTGCAAGAAAATGTGCCTCAAGCTCATTACGGTTTATAGTCAGCCCTGCTTTTTTTGCAGCAATAAGATTACGAACCATGATTTGTGGGGGAACTTTTCTCCAGCGCATCAGGATTAACTGAAGGAGAGAGATATTGACTCCGGATACTAATGCATTGAACCATAGTCCAATGGGTATAAAATAGAAAATTATCCATAGGCCGAAAACAGAGCCTATCCCGATAATGATTAAAACACCTGTTTGTGAATCCATTTTTGATTTAGTTTATTGATTTTACGTAAATTTTATTGCTTTCTGCTTTTAATACAATGATAGGGGTATTAGGGTCAACAAATTCGCCGTGTGTATGCACTTCATAAATTTCGTCATGAATTTGAGCTTTTCCCGAAGGGGCTAAACGCGAAACAGTAATCCCTTTATCTCCAGCTTTTACAATGTCCTGATTGATTACATTTACTTTTCCATCAAGTTCTGTTTGAAGCATTAGTTTTTTCCATGTTTTTGAGCGAAGTGCATAGAAAAGGCCTCCGCCTGTTGCAATTAATGTTGAAATAAGTGTGATAAACCCTGCCTGAGTTCCGTGTGTTTGGAATGCCTCAAATACAGCATAAACCATTAATAAGAAGCCTACTATTCCGGCTATAGCACCAGGAATCACAAGTATTTCCAAAATTATAAGGATAATTCCGATTATAAGTAAAGTGATAATTAGACTCCAGGACATTTTTAGATTGTTAACTTGGTTTATAATATTTCATTGCTTCAGGAATAAGCTTTTTTAGCTCATTAATTCTATTCTGGTCACTGGGGTGGGTGCTTAAAAACTCAGGAACTCCGCTTCCTCCGTTTGCGCTCATGCGTTGCCAGAATTCTACTGCAGAATTTGGATTATATCCGGCCATTGCCATAAAAATCATCCCCATTCGATCTGCTTCATATTCATGATTTCGGGAATAAGCAAGCGTACCTAATGTTGAACCGACTCCAAATGCAGTCAGGAAAAGGTTTTTGGTCTCTTCTGGTTTTTTTTCTAATGCAGTAGCTAATGCCATGCCTCCCATGGATATCAATAATTGTTGACTCATCCGTTCATTTCCGTGTTTTGCAATAGCATGTGCAATTTCATGCCCCATTACAACAGCTATTCCATTATCATCTTTTGTAATAGGGAGAATTCCTGTATAGAAAACAACTTTTCCTCCAGGCATGCACCATGCATTCACTTCATTACTTTTTACTACATTGAATTCCCATGCAAAATTCTTTATCAAATCCTCCTGATTATTAGCCTTCATATAGCTAATAATAGCATTACTGATTTTGTTTCCAATTCTGCGAATTTGAATGGTTTCCGGATTATTCGCTGAGAGTGGTGGGTTTTCTTTAAGAAAATCAGTGTAGTTAGTGAAACTCATACTAAGCATCATATCGTCCGGTACTATATTTAAACGGGAACGGCCAGAAAAAGGAACCGTTGAACAGGCTGTTAACAGGCTAATTAATGCCAATATCATTAGTTTTTTTCTCATAAGAATGCAGATTTAATCTATTTTTACAGATAGTTTTCTACGTGTCAATTCTTCATAACACGGTTTAAGTTCTGTTATTATGCCTTTTTTAATACTACATTTTCCATTAAAGTGTGCAATTGTTGCGCATTGTTCAGCTTGTTCCAGATCATGGTCACAAACTTCCATCAGGCTTACTATTACATAATCAAATGTATTTACCTCATCATTAAATAGAATGATTTCATGAATGTTGCTACTTTGGCTAAGATTCTCTGCTTTGGGGTGTGATTTTTCTTTTACCATTTAACTCGAAGATTGCCTTTTTCAACAAAGATAATACTACAGAAACAAATTAGCAACAAAATGTTTCAGAATTGGCAGTATGAAAACAATTCGTCAGAGTTTTTTTTTCAATTGATGGTTAAAAATGATTTTGAAGTTTGCTGAATCCCAAAAACATTTAAATTTAAAGTGAGATTTTTCGTCAGATGAATCTGTTTTACAAAGAATATCTTTATTATAAGTGTCTTTGATGACTTTCCAGATTAGTTCTGTACAATAAAACTGCGAAGAATCTTTAATATCGAATCCATGGTCAAACGGGACTTTTTTTTGTAGATAGAAGATTGCTCTGTCTGCAATTTTTGATTGATCATTGTGCCCCGAGTTATAACGTAATAGTACGATTGAATTTGGTTTACTATCGTTTATAAAACGTGTCAGGCTCTGAGCCTGAACTCCGTCAAAGTCGGAAAGTGATTGAGATACAGCATGGATAACTTCAATAGAATCATTGAATTTGTGAATTATAGCACAGTGTGATACATCATATTCTTCATGCAACGTTTTGGATATGAGGTCGCTTACTGTGCCATACCCTTTTCGTAAAATAATATCACCATTTTTGATTTGTCTAATTTCATTAGAAGAAAGGCGATAGCCCGAAAAGGATTGTTCCTGTTTGTCAAGATAATCCTTGCCAAACAGGAACAATACGATAAAGCCTATAATTGAGGCAAATAAGAAGATAAACTTTTTCAAGTTTTATACTTCATTTAATAATTACATAGCAGGAGCTGTGGTGTCTGTAGTAGCAGCAGCAGTTGAGTCAGCTGGAGCTTCAGTTTGTGGACCCATACCTTCTTTTTTCCAGTCAACTAACCATTTTCCATCTTTCTGAACAAGGTTCAGTTTGTCTTCTTTTGGTTCTTGACCTTCGATGCCTGAAATTTTATAAGTACAAATAGCTTTTTCACCTTCAATTTTAGTATCAGTGATTTCTACAACTAAGTTTTTAGCTTTAGCTTTAGCTTCTTCAACTTTAGCTGCATCAGTTGGCATGAATGCTTTCATCATGTCTACCATTTTACCAGTTTCTTCAGTACCAAATGTTTTAGCTTTGTCATAATCCATTTGGTTCAAAGCTGTAAGAAAGTTTTTTGCAATTGCATCTGGTTTGTTTTTGCTTCCACATGCGCCTAATGCTACAACGGCTACAAGAATTAATGCTACTTTTACAAGTCTTTTCATGATTAATAAGATTTTTGGTTAATACTGCCTGACAAATGTAGGAATATTTCTTTTCCAAATGTTAATATTCTCACTTATTTTCAAATTATGAAGTTAGAAGATTTTGTAAGTACTTTAAATGTAGGCGTTTATTTGAATTTATCTGGGCATATTTCTCATGAAAAAATGTTGCCGAGAGGGAGAAATTTAGATATTGACCCTGTTAAATATACTTCTTTAAAGTTAAGTAGTGTACTTGTATTGTTGTTTGAAGAAAATGATGAAATATCTGTTTTATTGACGCAACGTCATGAATATGAAGGAATTCATAGTGGCCAGATCGCTTTTCCGGGAGGCAAAAGTGAACAAAGCGATCCTGATAGAATTTTTACGGCTCTGCGTGAAGCAAATGAAGAAATTGGAATTAATGTGAAAGATGTGAGTGTAATATGTACATTAACAGAACTTTATATTCCGCCTAGTAATTTTTTGGTTTTGCCGGTTTTGGGAGTTTCAAAACCATCACTTAATCTAAAATTAGATGATAGAGAAGTAAAAGAGGTGTTTTCTATATCATTGGAAAAATTATCAGATCCGAAAATATTGGAAATGAAAGAATTTAAAGTGAAGGATTTTTACACAATTTCTGCGCCTGCTTATGTGGTTGATGATAAGATTGTTTGGGGGGCTACTGCTATGATTTTGACAGAACTTTTGGATTTGTATAAAATGTTCAAATCCTAAGAACTAATTCTGGCTTGTATAAACTGTTTTCGTTATTTGGCAATTCAACTTAAAGCACTACTTTTGCACTGTAGATTGAATAATTGAAATCACTAAATATAAATTTTTTATGACCAGATCAGAAGAATTAATGAACATGGAGCACCATTATGGCGCTCATAATTATCATCCACTGCCTGTTGTTTTAGCTAAAGGCGAAGGTGCTTTTGTATGGGATGTTGAAGGGAAAAGATATTTTGATTTTCTTTCAGCCTACTCAGCTGTGAATCAGGGACATTGTCATCCGAAGATCGTAAATGCGATGATAGAACAGGCCAAAGTTCTTACTCTTTCATCACGTGCTTTCCACAATGATTGCTTGGGTCCATACGAAAAATTCGTTACCGAATATTTTGGCTATGACAAAGTACTTCCAATGAATACTGGTGCTGAAGCTGATGAAACTGCATTAAAACTTTGTCGTAAATGGGCTTATACTAAAAAAGGTATTGCTGAAAATCAGGCTCAAATAATTGTTTGTGATGGAAACTTTCACGGTCGTACCATTACAATAGTTTCTATGTCAACTGATCCCGAATCATATGCTGGATTCGGCCCGTTTACTCCTGGTTTTATTACAATTCCTTATAATGATATTCCTGCTTTAGAAAAAGCATTGAAAGAAAATCCAAATGTAGCAGGTTTCATTGTAGAACCTATTCAAGGTGAAGCAGGTGTTTATGTTCCATCTGAAGGATTTCTGAAACAAGCCTATGATCTTTGCAAGGCTCATAACGTATTATTTATTGCGGATGAAGTTCAAACTGGTATTGCTCGTACTGGTAAACTTTTAGCATGTGATCATGAAGGTGTTCATCCTGATATTTTAATTTTAGGTAAAGCTATTTCAGGGGGCGTTATGCCAGTATCAGCTGTTTTAGCTAACGATGATATTATGCTTTGCATTAAACCGGGCGAACATGGCTCTACTTTTGGCGGAAATCCTGTTGCATGTAAAGTTGCTGTTGCTGCTCTTGAAGTTGTTACAGACGAAAAATTAGCTGAAAAAGCTGAATATCTTGGAAAAATCTTTCGTGAAGAATTGAGCAATGTGAAATCAGATATGATTGAACTTGTTCGTGGCAAAGGTTTGTTGAATGCCGTTATCATTCGTCCTAAAAATGGAAAAGAAGCTTGGGATGTTTGCGTAAAAATGAAAGAAAATGGTGTTTTAGCAAAACCAACTCATCAGCATATTATTCGTTTTGCTCCGCCATTGGTGATTACTGAAGAACAACTTCGTGAAGCTATCGAAATTATTAAAAAAACAATTCTGTCTTTTGAATAAGAATTGAATAAAACACCGCTGCCTTAGAATTGATTTTTTCAGAAACTAAGGCAGCTTTTTTATTTTACATTATAGATTTACCGGGTTATGCAAAAATCAAAATACAGACTTGAAGCTTGTTTTTCGCCAGCTCTTTATCCATATCGTCAGATTGAAGATGACTTTAATCTGGTGGTAGTTGATGTTTTGCGCGCAACTACTTCTATTTGTGCTGCATTTCAGAATGGAGTAGAATCCATAATTCCGGTAGCTACTGTTGAAGAAGCAAAAGAATATAAAGATAATGGCTATTTGGTTGCTTCCGAACGAGATGGACAGGTTTTGGATTTTGCTGACTTTGGAAATTCGGCCTTTAATTTTATGCAGGATGGATTGCAAGGGGTTGAAATAGTATATAGTACAACCAATGGAACCCAGGCAATGCAACTTGTTCCTGAAAATGGGAAAATGGTAATCGGAGCATTTTCGAACCTTACAGCTTTAAAAGATTGGTTGATAAACCAAAAACGTGATGTGTTGTTTTTGTGTTCGGGCTGGAAAAATAAATTTAACCTTGAAGATACTTTGTTTGTAGGCGCTTTAGCAGAATTGATTTTAGCCGAAGATATTGATTTTTATTCACAATGTGATTCTGTAATGGCTGCAATTGATTTATGGAAAGCAGCAAAACCGGATGTTTTAGGTTATATTGAAAAAGCAGCTCATCGTCATCGCTTGAAAAAACTGGGACTGGATGATGTTCTGGAATTTTCGTTTACAGTGGATACTTGTCCGGTCGTTCCTATCTTGAAAGGGGGAAGATTGATAAAAAATTAGATAGTCAGAATTCTGCGTTGTTTTGCTGGTCAAAGGTTGGTCTTTTCCATAAGTGAATCGTAATTATATCCTTTGGAGTGAAAAAGGAAAAAACAGCTGCTGACATTACCATAAACAGAAGAAATCCCCATAAAAAAGGGCTTAACCAAAAGTCAGGAAAGTTGAACATATACGCCTTTGTGGGGTTCGCATCAGCATAAATAACCTTTACTTTATTTCCGATTTCATAATCTGAAAATAATCTTCCTTCAAATCGATAGCTTTGATCTTGAACAGTAAATTGGATGATAGGAGCACTTTCTGCACCGGAATATCTGCCGGGATTATCAATGTAAGCAATATCAACAATTTCGCCCTGAGTTATTGTTCCTGTAATAAGAAACATCAGTCTGTTCTCAGCCATAAAAAGTAGAATGCAGATTATTCCAAATATGAAAAGATGTTTTCGTCGTAGTTTCATCCTTATAAAATAACAGGGTTAAATAAATGTAACCTTTATCCAGATGTTGGTGTTTCGCCCCTGATCATCACTACAAGAGATTTTAATTGTACCGGATTCGGGAGTGAAAAAAAGCTTGTCGTTGGCAACAGTCGTTTTGTAAAATTTATCATTGATGTACCAGTGAACTTTTTCTACATCCGGTTCGGTGTGGCAGCGTAGTGTAAGTTGTTGTTTCTCATTTTTAAGTAAGATGTATTCCATACCATCAGTCAGTGATATAATTTGAGGTCCGTTTTCTTGAAATACCCGTTCGCATTTAGGATTGTGAGGTGGAATTTTCTTATAGGGAGTTTTTGTTTCATCATACCATACTAAAAGATCAGGAGGAAAATTAGGATAAAAAATTGTTTTATACCCTTTATCGGGCATACATGATCTACAATAAGAAATTTGTTCTTTTGGATCAGTGAAGACTTCTTTAAGATGTTGGCAACGGGTAGCAGGTGAAATTCCTGGTATGTAATAATCTGTAATTTGATTTGTGCAGAAGTCATTAGGAATTAACCCTGTTTCGGAACAAACTAAACGTAAATCCAGAGATTTAGGTTCTGTAAACCAATTTTTCGGACTATTGTAATCAAGCGTATTAAAAAGTTCGAAAAGCAGAGGTGTTGCATATTGGGTTCCATTGAGTTCCGGAATTCCAATTCCAGTGAAATTTCCTACCCAGACTGCAATTGTATAATCTTTATTATACCCAATGCTCCATGCATCTCTTCTTCCGTAAGAAGTGCCTGTTTTCCATGCAATTTTAGGTAAGTTGATGCTGTTTTCAAATTTTGTAGGCAAATCAGGCCGTAAGAGTTGTGTGAGGTTTTGAGTGATAACGTATGAAGCTGCATCACTTATAATTGTATCTGGTTTATTCATTCGCTCATTTTTACAAAGTTGAGCTTTCTGGTAAACTCCATTATGTGAAAACGCAGAGAATAAATTAGCAAGCTCTTCCAATGTAACACCGCATCCACCTAAAATCAGAGATAGTCCAAGTTGTTTTTGTTGTTTTTTTATGGTTTGAAATCTTGCTTGTATCAGTTTGTCAGTTAATGTCTTAACACCAACAGCATCTAATATTTTAACAGCAGGAATATTGAGCGAAAGTGCTAATGCTTTTTCAATAGTGATTATTCCATTATAGGTTCCGTCATAATTTTCTGGACAATACCCTTTAAAATCTACAGGTACATCTGTGATTGTCATTTTGGGAGTGATAATTCCCTTATCAAATGCAATTGCGTACAGAATGGGCTTGAGGGTGCTGCCTGGTGAACGAACTGCTTTTATTCCATCCACTTCTCCATGGTTTTCTTTGTCATAAAAATCGGGAGAACCGGCGTATGCAACAACATGTTTAGTTCTGTTATCGATCACCATAATTGCAGCATTATGAATGTTTCCGGAACGGAGCTGTTGTGAATACTGAAAAAGCAAGTTTTCTGTTTTGCTTTGGATATCAGGTTTAATCCATGTGTAAATGAATGTTTTATCAGGGTAAGCACTAATAAGTCTTCTGGATAGGTGCGGAATTTTTTTTGGTGGACGAATTTTCATCAACCCTATGGGTTCGTGAAGAGCATCCTCGATGATTTCATTTTTGAAAAAACCTGATTTTCCAATTCTTTGAATCCACTTATTTCGTTCGTTGATGAGTTTATTCCTGTTTTCTGGTTTTAATGCAAGGTTTGGATTGTTTGGTATGATAGATAATGTAATGATTTGCGCAAGACTTAGCCCTTCTGGCTTTTGATCAAAATAGACTGAAGCCGCAGTTTTAACACCTTCAATATTTCCTCCATAAGGAACTAAATTAAGATACAATTGAAATATCTCATCTTTTGAATAGAGCATTTCAAGTTGTAATGCTCTGAATGCTTCTATAATTTTATTTCCGAAGGTGCGGTTTTTTCGATTGAGCATACGAGCAACCTGCATTGTGATGGTTGATGCACCCGATGTTCTTCTTCCCCGGATTATATTGTTGAAAGCAGCCCTTACAATTGCAACCGGATTTACACCAGGATGATAATAGAAATACTTGTCTTCTTTATAAATAATTGTGTTCCTTAATTGTGGAGTTATTTCATTCAAACGGGTTTGCATTCTCCACTTATCGTCTGTGCTCAGTTTTACATGCAAAACAGTGCTGTCGGCAGCCATAATTATAGGAGACCATGCAATGTTTACTCTTAAAGGAAATATTACGTTTAAAGTGAAGAAAATTAGAGTAAAACCTAATGTCAGATTGATGAGCCACCGATAAATCCAGTGCAATTTTTTATATCTGAAAAATAGGTACTTAATATATACCAACAGGATATGGCAGAGAGATTTCAATCTTAACATGAGTAAACGTAACTTATCTGAAATTTATAACGCAGATTGTTTTGCGAATGTACATAAAGATTGAATTTGTTTTCGGCGTTCTGTTTCTGAATAATTGAATTCTTTAGATAAGAAATTTGTTTTGACAATCAATAAAACTTACGTTTATCATGAATTCAATTATCTTTGTAGTAAAGATAAAATCTTATTCAGAGAGGACTTGCCTATATTATGAATTGAATTAGTAAACGTGATTTTTATTATAGTGAAGAGTTTAAACTGACTTTGTAAGGTTATGAATTATGAAAAAGAAGAAAAATAAACGGATTCAAAAGGCACAACAATTTATTCTTTCTGATATCTGGAAGATGCCTCTGGAACAATTGCCAAAAAGTAAGCTTTTGCTTATTAAATCTTTACGGGTGATAATTATTGCTTTTGAGGAGTTTAAAAAGAATAGATGTGTTCATAGAGCCTCCGCATTAACATTTTATGTGTTATTGTCAATTGTTCCGATTGTTGCGTTGATCTTCGGGATTTCAAAAGGATTTGGATTTGAGGAAATGCTTAAAAAAGAACTTACAGATAAATTAAGTAGTACACCAGAAATCATTGATCAGGTTTGGACATTTTCGCAACGATTACTAGAGAATACCAAAGGTGGCTTAATTGCCGGTGTAGGTTTGATTATACTATTTTATACTGTAATGCGTACTCTTGGAAATGTAGAAAGTGCTTTTAATGATATTTGGAAAGTAAAGAAACCTCGTACATGGGTGCGACGATTTACAGATTACTTATCTGTTATGCTTATTGCTCCCATTTTTCTAATAGCTTCGAGTAGTACTACCGTATTTATTTCAACTCAATTAAAAACATTATCGGAAAAACAAGAGTTTTTGCAAGCCTTCACTCCATTTCTCTATGATTTACTAAAGTTTACGCCTTATTTGCTGATTATAAGCTTGTTTACGTTGATGTATATTATTATTCCCAATACGAGGGTTAATAGAAAAGGAGCAATAGTTGCGGGAGTTTTAGCAGGTACAGCCTATCAGATAACTCAGTTCTTTTATATTCGGTTTCAGATTAATGTGTCGTCATACAATGCAATTTACGGAAGCTTTGCAGCATTACCATTATTTTTATTTTGGATGAGGATTAGCTGGTTGATTGTTTTGTTTGGTGCCGAAATTGCATATGCTGTTGAAAATGTTGGAAAATTTGCCTTTGAAAAAGCGAATATCAGAATATCTCCATTTACTCGAAAAGCATTAGCATTGCTAATTGTCAGGGAATTGGTATGTCGGTTTAAAAATAGTGAAATAGCTCCAACTGCAGAAGCGTTATCTGAAAAATTGAAAGTCCCTTTTCAAAATATAGATATGTTGCTTTCTGACTTGGTTTATTGTGGCCTGATTTCGGAAATAGCAGGTCAAAACTCAGAAAACAGATCTTACCAGCCTGCATTTGACATTAGTAATATGACCTTGTATTCTGTTTTGACGGCATTAGACTACAAAACAGGAGAACCTTTGGATTTAGAACTTACGCCCGATTCAAATATTGCAATTACATACTTAAATGAATTTTGGAACGAAATAGAGAAATCGGAAAAGAATATCCGGATTGAAAATCTCTAATTCGAATAAATTATTAATTTCTAGTGGCTTAACCTAAGATTACTGACCACTATATTTTTCACGAACTCTGTAATTTCCTGATACAGGAATTCTTCCTTTGGGCTTTTTACTTTCGTATGAAGTACGCTTTTTTGAAGAGGCATTTTCACGGGTGGTGTTTTTTCGATAACTACCCATTTTCCCTTTGTCGGAACAGGAAGTTGAAAGAAAAACAGCAAGCAATATTACCAGTCCGAGGGTGATAAACATTTTTGTTTTCATAATGCCGTTAGTTTTCATAGTTATAATCTTCGCAAAGAAACGAAATATCATGCAAATTTCCATATTTGATATTTTTTCTTAACACTTTTTATAATGAAACCAGAGCTGTCAGTTTTTCATTTTGCCCGAAAAAGCTACCTTTGTAAACTCAAGAATCTATTATGTCACTTAAAATACACAAAGCACTCATATTCATTTTTCTGATAGGGACAGTAAGTTTAAAAGTTGCTTATGGGCAAGTTGATCCATATAAAAACATGCAAAGAGTAGAAATTATTGAATCGCAAAACGATAGCAGTGATATTATAAATAACTTTTATAATGTATTTGATTCACTTTCAGTGTTTTTTGCTTTTGATACGCTTTACGATTCTTTTGATAAAGATCAAATTCATTATCCAAAGCAAGATTTTTCAGATAAAGAAGATACAACTGTAATACAACTGGTTGATAACCGAAATTACTTTTTCGTGAATCCTTATGACGGGGAGCTTACTTCTCATTTTGGATTAAGAGGAAGACGATACCATTATGGTACCGATGTAAATCTTGAAACGGGAGATTCTGTACATTCATGTTTCGATGGAATTGTTCGCATAACAAAACATAGTTCTTCTTATGGCTATGTTGTTGTTGTACGGCATTTTAATGGATTAGAAACATTATATGCTCATCTTTCACGGATTGATGTACAACCTGATCAGCATATTAGAGCAGGCGAATGTATTGGTTTGGGAGGAAATACCGGACGATCCAGGGGAAGTCATTTGCATTTTGAAATCCGATACTTAGGTTGTCCGATTGATCCAGAGGATATTATTGATTTCGAGAATTACAGACTCAAATCTGATAAGCTTTTGCTTTCGAAGTATCATTTCCGGTATTTAAAAGAAGTTAAGCAGCTTAAACGAGCCAAAGTTATTAGAGTGAGAAGAGGTGATACTCTTTCGAGGATTGCAGAAAGGTACAATACTTCTGTTTCAACACTATGTAAATTGAATAAATTAAAGCGTACAGCTAAACTAAAAGCAGGAAGACGCATTAGAATAAGTTAAAATTCAAATATTTAAGTTGTTTTTGTGGTTGATAACTTTTTTGATAATTTATACTTAAAAAATGGTGTAACCCCGTTTTGTTTGTTATTTTTGCTGCAAGTTAAGAAGGAAATTCATGGACGAGAAATTTGAAGGATATAACGAAGAGCAAATTAGTAATATGGTGAGCCGTTTTGAAGAAATGATTGGTCAAGGGAAAAATCATTTCTTCGATATGGATGAGTTTGAGGTGATTATCGATTTTTATCTGGAAACTAATAACCTGAAGAATGCAGATATTGCATTAAAACGTGCAATTCAACAATATCCTAAAGCTGTAAGCTTACTACTCAAAAAAGCACAATACTTTGCTTTTTCCAATAAAACAGAAAAGGCACTCGATCTATTGTCAGAAATAGAATCTCTCGAACCATTTAATACGGATGTCTTTTTTACCCGGGGAGCCATTTATAGCCAGATGCAGAAGTATGAAAAGGCGATAGAAGAATACAATAAAGCTATTTCAAGTAATGAAGATCTCGAAGATGTGTATTCAAATATTGCATTTGAATATGAAAACCTCGGAAACTATTCAAAAGCAATTGATTATCTGAAAAAAGTTCTGGAAATAAATCCAGAAAACGAATCTTCAATTTATGAATTGGCTTTAAATTATGAATATGATGGGCGAATTGGGGAATCCGTAGTTTACCTTCAGAATTTTATTAATGAAACTCCATTTTCGCGTGCGGCATGGTTTAATCTTGGGGTTGCTTATGCACAATTAGGAGAAACAGAGAAATCCATTGATGCCTACGATTATGCAATTGTTATTGACCCTAATTATATTAATGCATATTATAATAAAGCTCAATTGCTGACCATTAGTGGTAGGTTTAACAAAGCAATTGAATTGTTTCATGAGCTTCTGGAATTTGATCAAAATCAGGAGGTCGTTTATTATCATATAGCCGAAACCTATGAAAAGGCTGAAGACTTTGAGAGTGCATTAACCTATTATTTGAAGTCAATTTCCTATGATCAGGAATTTGCTGATTCGTGGTCAGGAGTAGCAGTATGTTACCTGGAACTTGGAAAACTGAATCAGGCAAAAGATGCAATGTTAAAAGCGATAACATTGTCTCAGGATAATGCTGATTTCTACCTGGTTATGGCTGACATTGAATGGAAGTTGGGAAGCTTGGTGCATTCGGAGCTGAATTACAGAAAAGCCATGGAATTAAACCCTGAAAACAGTGATATCTGGCTCGATATGTCTGATATTTATGCCGAAGCTGAGGATTTTGAAACAGCATTACAGGTTATAGATGAAGCTATTAATTTATTTCCAGCTAATGATATGCTTGTTTATCGTAAGGCTGCTTATTATTTCTTAGAGGGTGATCGTAAGTTAGGATTCCATTTTTTACAGATGGCAATGATTTTAAATCCGTTGTCAACTCTCGAATTTCTTGAATACGATGATCGAATTGCTGATGATCTGGAAATTAATCAGTTAATACTTGATTTTTTACATACCAACGATTAGTATTATGAAACCCCAACTTTGCTTTTTTCCTGAAAGACCTGAAAAACCTCGTTTTTCAGGCATGAGTATGGTAATGGATAAAGGCCTCGGTATTCGTGAAGCCTCTGATTTAGTGGAAACTGCTGGTAATTTAATTGATTTTATTAAGCTTGGTTTTGGAACATCTCTTTTTACGGCTAATGTGAAAGAAAAAGCAGAAATATATCAAAAAGCTGGTGTTAAAGTATATGTAGGAGGAACTCTTTTTGAAGCCTTTTTGATTCGTAATCAATTAGATGATTATTATAAATGGATTGATTATTTAGGTTTGGAAACGGTTGAAATTTCGGATGGTTCAATTTCAATTCCTCACGATAAAAAATGTGAGCTGATTTCTAACATGTCTAAGAAATATACTGTTTTGTCAGAGGTTGGATCCAAAGAGGCTGGTGTGATTATTACTCCGGGCAGATGGATTAAAATGATGCAGGCAGAGTTGGATGCAGGTTCTTTTAAAGTAATTGCCGAAGCGCGGGAAAGCGGGACTGTTGGTATTTACAGACCGGATGGAAGTGCTCATACGGCTTTGATAAATAAAATTTTTGAAAAGGTATCGGGAGAAAAAATTATTTGGGAAGCACCTGTAAAATCACAACAAACTTGGTTTATTAAACATTTTGGTGCGAATGTGAATCTGGGAAATATACCACCTCAGGAAATTATCTCTTTGGAAACACTCCGCACAGGTTTAAGAGGCGATACATTCAGTATGCACCTTCCGTCAACGCAATTTTCTGCTTAATGAAATTAGTCGGGTTAATAGGATTCCCATTGTCTCATTCGTTTTCGGAAAAATACTTCAGGGAGAAGTTTTTGAAAGAGAATATTGAAGGTTGGAATTATTCGCTATTTCCAATTGAAAAAGTCAGCAAGTTTACAGATGTTTTGCTTGAGAATCAAAATTTGGTAGGGCTTAATGTTACGACTCCATACAAACAAAATATTTTGGAATTTGTAGATGATCTGAATGTTGATGCCGAAGAAATTGGAGCAGTCAATACATTGAAAATATTTCGTGACAGAAATTATGTGAAAATAGCAGGTTATAATACTGATTGGCTGGGATTTTATAACTCATTATATCCATATCTTGAAAATCATCATGAAAAAGCTTTGATTTTTGGAACAGGAGGAGGTGCAAAAGCAGTGGCATTTGCACTTCAGAAACTGGGAATAGACTATGATTTTGTAAGCAGATCTCTCTCCGACGGAGTATTTACTTATTCCGGATTGAGAGATTCAATGCTGGATGAAGCAAAAATATGGATAAATTGCACTCCATTAGGGATGTATCCAGAAAGCCATTTTTTTCCTCCGGTTAATTATAAAAGAGTAACGGATAGTCATTTGCTGTATGATCTAATTTATAACCCAGAAGAAACATTATTCTTAACACATGGGATAATACGAGGTGCAATAGTTGTAAATGGACTTCAAATGCTTAAAGACCAAGCAGATTATTCGTTTAGAATTTGGAGCGAAGATGAGTAAAAACTAATTTGTATCTTTATCCCAAAATAGAATAACAATGTCAGTATTAGTGGAATTTGCCATGTTTCCAACTGATAAGGGGGAAAGTGTGAGTCAATATGTTACAGAAGTAGTACGTTATTTGAGAGAAAATGCAAATTCTTATCAATTAACATCAATGGGCTCAATCATAGAAACAGAAACAATAGAAGATGCATTTCTTTTAATACAAGAGTCGTACAAGATTCTAGATAATCTTGGATGTAATCGGGTGTATTCGTCTTTAAAGATTGATATTCAAAAGGGAAAATCCGATAGAATGGTGTCGAAAGTTAAATCTGTTGAAGAAAAATATAATCAGAAAAGCAATATGTAATTACAGATACAACCCTTATGTGGGTTTATATGTCTTCAATCAAAATGAGAGAAACCAATTAAAAATAATTAAAATGAAAAACATGAAAGTCCTTAAAGGCTTATTTGCTGTAGTATTAACAGTAGTATCATTTTCATTAATGGCACAAAATACTACAAAAACATCAACATGGAAATTATTTACAGAAAAAAATGGCGTACAGGTTTTTTATAAATATGAAGACTGCCATGATAATGTAAATGATCTTCATGAACAGAACGTTATTCTTAAGTTTGTAAATACTACTCAGATGAATATGACAATTGAGTGGGATTTAAATGTTTGGTACAATAATAATCAATGTGTTGGCTGTAATGATAAAAAAGGCGAATATCATTTTAAAATCAGTGTTTTAGCAGGACAAAGTGTTGCTGGGAATTGTGAAAGAACAAACGAAAACAGGCCTTTGAAAATTTATGCGAAATCACTAAAATACAGTGAAATGGCACAAATGAAAAAATTTGATTTAGCGAATTTAACAGTTAACCCGCAATAATAATTTGAAAGGGAAAAGGAAATATGCGTAAGTTAATATTGTTTTTAGGAATAGTTTGGTATTCAATAGGTTCTTATAGTCAATGCTATGTAAATGTTAAAGCCAGTGTTGGTGGAGGTCCTATGTTAGATACTGTTCACATTTGCTTGGGGGAAACGGTAAATTTGAATGCATCAGGTATGTGTACCTATCTAATGAATAATACATTTAATAATGGACAATTGGGAACTGGTTGGTCAAGTCAGGCTGCAAATCCTGTTTTTAATAATCCCTGTCAATGCAACCCTGCTGTTACATCATGTACAAGTCAAAACAATGGTTGTCCTGGAGCTCCCGGACCTAATGGTGCCTTTGCATGGGTAGGTACGACAAGTTCGCAAACACGAACTTTAGAAACTGTAAATTATGATTTGTCAATAGGTGGATGTCAAGTTAAATTTTGGATGATGTATGGGGTTTGCCATGATAATGATGCATGTGAAGATCCTGATGCAACAAATGAAGGAGTTCATTTACAGTACTCACTAAATGGAGGTGGAACTTGGACTGATTTCCCAGGGCCAGATATGAACCCAGTTGGGAATACTTCATTTACAGGGCCATTTACAACAGTACTACCAGGTTCAGGTGGTTATTGGACTCCTGAGTCCTCAAATTCAACACAATTAAGCACTACTACTTATTTTTGGAATAAATATCTGGTAAATATTCCATCAATTGCAAGTACTGCTTCTACAAAAATCAGATGGGCTCAATTGGCGACTAGTAGTACTGGTTTTGATGCATGGGGGATAGATGAAGTTGAAATTTCGTGCCCTGCAATGCAAAATATATCATGGGGTAATGGTTCATCTGGATCGAATATTGCTGTTCAACCGATTACTAATACATGGTATTCTGCAATGATTTATGATTCTACTCAAATTCCACCTGCTATTGCTTGGGATTCTGTTTATGTTATTGTTCATCCAAAACCGGTTGCCGATATTTCTCTTGTTTCTCCAATTTGTGGAAATAAGGAGACAACTATTCAAACGGTAACCCCACAAGTTCCGGGTTATACTTATACATGGGATTTTGGAACTGGTGTTATTTCTGCAAATGGAACAGGGGCAGGGCCTTATCAGGTTTTGTATAATCCTCTTCAGCCTAATAATATGCTTAAAAGACCAGTTTCGCTAAAAGTTACGAGTGATTTTGGTTGTGTTTCAGATATTATTGCTGATACGGTTGAACTACTTGAAAATCCGGCTGTTTCATTTATGCCAAATCCTGCTCCTGCTCATGGATGTGCTCCTTTAACTGTTACATTTGAAGATTTGACTACTCCAAATTCTCAATCAAATATTTGGAATTTTGGAGATGGCGCTACTGCTACTAATGATCCTTTTCCTTCACACACTTATACTACTTCAGGTTCATATTCAGTAAAATTAATCTCAACAAGTGCATTTGGATGTATCGATTCTACGCTAAAACCAATTGTTGATGTTTGGCCTAATCCTGATGCTGATTTTTCAATTAATGTAACACATCAGCCTTTAGCTGGTAATAATTTTATATTAACAGATCTTTCTACTGTTGCAGGAGGTGGAACTATTTTAAATTATTTTTGGGATTTTGGTGACGGTAGTTCTTCAACGGTTTCTCCTCCAATACCTGTTTTACATACTTATGATAATGATGGTCTTTATCTAATTAAGCTAGTTGTTGTAACAAATAACGGGTGTATGGATTCGATAACCAAAAATGTAAGAGTTGTTGAAGATTCCCTTACTTTCCCAAATGTAATAACTCCAAATGGAGACGGAATCAACGACTATTTTTATGTTGAAAATCTTGAAAACTATATTTCCAATGCATTCTCTGTGTATAACCGATGGGGTAAAAAAGTATATGAAAAAGAAAACTACATTTCCCAAAATGATCGATTTGATGGCAGGGATCTTCCTGATGGTACATACTTCATTGTATTAAAATACAGAGGGTATCTAAAAGAAGGTGAATATAGTGGCTCTTTAACAATTTTACGAGGGAAATAAAAAAAATGTATAACTTTACGGGGACAATTTGTATAATTGTCCCTTTTTTACCCCCCCCCCCTCTCTCCCCCTTTATTAATTAATACTAGACCATGAATTACATAACAAAAAACCAGCTAAAATGTATTACTATAGCGAGTATTCTCTCGTTATTAGTAGTGTCTCCTTTTATTGTTAAAGGACAAGTGACGGTAACCCCTGCAGGAGCCGTTTCTCCCCAATCGTTAGTACAAAGCGTTCTTGTTGGAACCGGAGTTACGGTGAGTAATGTTAGTTTTAATGGTTCTGCAACAGCTTTGGGTTATACAAATCAGATTGGTGCTTTTACCACAGGGATATCTCCTTCTAATATTGGCTTTAATAATGGATTAATTATGTCAACGGGAGGGATAACAGGATCTACAAGCGATACTACCTCTACAGCAATCAATGGAACTGATTATACGAATGTGCCAGAGTTGCAGCAATATAATCCTAATGGCACTGTATTTCATAATGCAGCTGTATTAGAGTTCGACTTTGTACCTCTATCTGATACAATTAAATTTCGATATGCATTTGCTTCTTATGAGTATATCAGCTATGTTTGTACACAGTATAATGATATTTTTGGTTTTTTTATATCGGGACAAAATCCGGCTGGAGGTAATTATGTAAGCAAAAACATAGCATTAATCCCTAGTACAAATTTACCCGTATCAATTAACAGTGTAAATGACGGTACACCAAATGGTACGGTAACGCCCTGTTATACAAATTATACTCAGTTTTATCATGTTCCTACGTCAAATGTAACATATTATGGAATGACAACTGTTCTCACTGCAATAGCAGCAGTGGTTCCTTGTACTCCTTACCATATAAAGCTTGCAATTGTTGATTTAGGAGATGAATCTTTTGATTCAGGTGTTTTTTTGGAAGCAAATAGTTTTTCCAGTACAGCCGTTGCTGTAAGTCAGAGTTATTCAACTCCCAATGCAAAACCTATGGCAATTGAAGACTGTAATGATGCGTATCTAAAGTTTACCATTCCTTATGCCAAAAGTGATACAACCTGGATTCCGTTGATTATTAGTGGATCAGCTCAGAATGGAGTTGATTATTCCATTATTCCTGATTCTGTGTTTGTTGCTCCTGGTCAGCTTAATACAACCTTATTGATTCATCCATTACAGGATAATTTGGTTGAACCAATTGAGTATGTAAAAATAAAGGTATTAACCACTGTTTGTACTTCTGATTCTATTTCTATTCCTATTATGAGTTGGGTTCCGTATAAAGTTGTTGCACGAAATGATACCAGTATATGTGATTCAAAAGCTCAGTTGTGGGCAAGTACGGCTGATGGGTTAAATCCCTTGCTTTATGAATGGGATAATCCTTCACTACTGAATGATCCAAATATTATTAACCCGATGGCTACATTAACAAGCAGTACAATCTTCATTATTAAGGTGTCGGATAGTACCGGTTGCCCTCCGGTTTATGATACTGTGAATGTTATTGTAAACACAAAGCCAGTAATAAACTTCGATAACGTTCCTTCTCTTCCTTATGGATGCGCTCCTTTGACATTAAATTTTATCAACGATACAGATCCATTAAATTCAAGTTTTACATGGGATATGGGTAATGGAACTGCCTCACAGACAACTCAAGTCTCGCCGACATATACCTACACTACACCTGGTACTTATACAGTCAAATTAATAGCCAAAACTCTTCAAGGTTGTGAAGATTCAATTCAGTTAACCAATCTTGTTAAAGTTTATGAAAATCCGGATGCTTCATTTTCGGTATCTCCTCCAATGGCACCAATTACAAATGCATTCTTCTCTTTTACAGATCAATCATCTTCTGCTGTGACTAATTGGTACTGGAATTTTAATGATCCTGCTTCTTCATCAAATATAAGTAATCTACAAAATCCAACACACACTTATACAGTTCGGAACCCTTATACTGTGTGGTTAAAGGTGGCAATTAAATATCATGATCCAGGTACAAATACAGATGTATATTGTTATGATTCAACCTCTAGATTGATAAGAGTTGTAGAAGATTCAATTACTGTACCTAATGTAATTACGCCCAATGGAGATGGTATTAATGATTATTTTAAAGTAACAAGCCTCGAATACTATATAGGTAACCAATTTGTAGTTTACAACAGATGGGGAAAGAAGGTATATGAAAAGGATAACTATATTCCGGATAAAGATAGGTTTGACGGAGAAGGTTTGCCCGATGGAACTTATTTCTTTATCTTAAAGTATTCAGGGTATCTGAATAGTGGTGAAAGAAGCGGTTCTCTCACAATTTTGAGAGGGAAATAAAGTAGAATAAACATGAGGTTGTTCAAAAAATACAACCTTAATATATTTTCCCGACTTTTGGGATTCAGTCTGACAACTATGATTTAATAAGTTGTCTTGAGCCCGAAAGTCGGGAAAGTCTTTTTTACCAGATAAGATGTTTTTTGAACAGCCTCTAGTTGTTAGTTTTAGACTTAAATTCACTTGGCGTTTTTCCGGTCGCATTTTTAAATACCCGGTTAAAAGTGGCTTTTGAATTAAATCCACAATCAAAAGCAATTCCGAGTAATGTAATGTTTTTGTTTTCAGTAAGGTTGCATCTTTGTTTGAATTCTTCAATACGATAATGGTTTATGAAGTCAAAAAAGTTTCGGTTTAATCTGCTGTTAAGTGTTTCAGAAAGATATTCAACACTGGTATTCATCGATTCGGCCAGATTTGAGATAGTAAGCTCTGGATTCAGATGTGGTTTGAACTCTTCCATATATTGAATGAGTCTGTTGATAAACAGTTCATCTTCAGAGCTTAGATTATATTGTGTAATGTCCTCTTTTTTAGAGCATCTTATGTCAGGTAAGGTTTGGACAGATGTAAATACGGTGCCTTGCTTGTGTCCGTAAAATCCCAGAAAGAGAATAAACAATGAGCCAACAATAAATCCCATAAACTGCAATAAACCCGGTGGCGTGAACCTGAAAATAAGATCAAATATGTATGCCAGATATATGAAGCTATAAAAGCCTATAGCAGAAATAAGCAATGTTTTGAGCCAATGTAAATCAATATTTTTAATTTCAGAAAAGTAGTTTTTGATTTTCTTTTTATATGCAGAGATCATAAATAATCCCCATACAAAATATCCAACAGAGGATATCGATAAGAATACAATTGAAACGTAATAAGAAATAAAACTTCGGAATGCTTCTGTTTTTACAATTTCTACTTTCTGATCAATCGGGAGTAAATAGATTTCAAAAAGTTGATCAAGAAACAACGCAATAAATGGAAGGAAATGAAGAATGTAAATTGGCTTAAACCGAAAGTTTTGAGTGGTTTGAGCTTTTATATAAAACCAGAATCCTGGACCATGAAGTAATAACAATGGAACAGTTGTATGTATAATCCATGTTATGGGAAATCCATTTTGCCTGTTTCTGATTTCAAAAAAACTAAGAAGTATGTGTATGGCAAACAGAAGAAATATGAAGCCTAATATTGTGTCGGGTAGTTTCCTTTGCTTTTTAAGAAACAATAATAGCGACAACAGTAATGCTTCAAAAACACCTAAAATTAGAATGTAATCCATTGGGAATCCCTTTTATAAGCTCAGTTGCAAAGATATAAATAGTGATTGGATATTTTTCTCAAATGAAGTTCCTTAGATTTGTAAGAGTATATTTTATACAAAAATGAATTTTAAATTAATCCGATTTATGAACGTTTCTTTTGCTCGCGTGTATTTCTATTGTAAGAAACGCAGGCTTGCAAATGTAAAATCATAAAATTAAAGTAATATGATACGTAATATTTTGATATTTATCGTCTTAACCGGATGTACAATAAATAATGGTTTTTGCCAAAAACCAGAAAAAGTATATGGGTTTGCCCGGCAGAGTCATGATTGTGAATGGTATAAAACTCAGGCTAATCTTTGGCAAACAGAAACAGAAAAGAATCCTCAAAATGCAATGGCATGGGTTTATTGGTATCGTTCAGTTCGTTATTCCTTAATGACATGCGGAGCTGATCTTAAATCTGCTTCCTGTTGTTCACGGCCTCTGCTGGATTCAATTATGATTAAAATGGGCAAAATTCTTCCCAATAGCTATGAATACAATTATCTGATGTATTATAATGGTATGAGCAACCCCGAAATGGCAAAATATCTAATGAAAGCCTTGGAAATAGCTCCTGATCGACCCGAAATCATGTCGGATTTGGTTACTTATTATGATATTCAATGCAATCAGACGAAGGTGGATGAGTATTGTAAAAAGTGGTATGCATGTAATGAATTATCTCCCGGAATTTTAGCGTGGAACTATAATATGATGGTCTCTCTCGATAAAGATGCGATCATATTTTTGGGCGGAGATATGGATACTTATCCTAAAATGATTCTTCAATCAGCTAAGAATTTTCGGAAGGATGTAAAAATATTAAACGTTTCATTACTTTTAAATGAGTCGTTCCGAAATGGAAAGCTGAAAGAGATGGGAGTTCCCGCGTTTGAGCAAAAATCGGAAAAGTTTAAAGACCGAAGCTCATTTCAAAAAGCAATCATTTCTCACATAGTAAAAAATGCAGGTTCACGTTCGGTTTACTTTGCTTTGTCATTGCCTGAAGAGTGTTATCAGGAATATAAAGATAGTATATACAATGAAGGATTAGTATATAAATACAGTAAAGAACGTTATGACAATATAGCGGTTTCCAAAAAAAATTATGAAAAGCTGTTTCTGCTTGATTATATTCGTGAACAATTTACGGATGATATAAGTCAAAATATCGTAAATCTTTCTAATCTGAATTACCTTGCCGCTTTTATACCTTTGTATGAGCACTATAAACTGTCCGGTGACTTTCAGAAACAAAAGGAGTTAGGAGAATTGATGCTTACGATTGCTCGTGATTCTGGTTATCATGACTATATTGATTATATTCAATCGGTTGTGAAAGAGTAATTCATCTTGAGAAAATGAGTCTTTTTAAAAGAAAAACATACGAGATACTGAGCAGTGAGGAATTGTTATTTCTCACTGCTCAGGGTGTTCGTAAGGCTTTCGATACGTTCTTTCTGAGACATCAACCCGGAATGTACGTGTTTTTCATGAGAATGACGAATAACAGGGCACTTGCAGAAGATCAAACGCAGGAGCTTTTTTTAAAAGTTTATCTTGCAAGTCGCTTTTTTGATAAACAAAAAAATGCAGTTTCATGGCTCTATTCTCTTGCCTGGAATCAGTGTAAAAATCATTGGAGGCATCAGAAAGTTCATCAGCAATTTAGTCGTTATGAAATTTCAAAGCAGGATTTTGAAGAAGAAAGACTTTCCGAGCAGATTGATCGTACGTTAGTTGAGCAAATACTTGAACAATCAGTTCAAAAACTTGATCAGGAGCAAATTTTATTGATAACATTACGGTTTCAGGAAGAAATGAGCATTAAAGAAATTGCTGTTGTGCTGGATTGCAAGGAGGGAACAGTTAAATCGAGACTGTTTTATACCTTAAAACAATTAAATAAATATATGAAAGTGGTCGATTATAAATAAATAATGGTGATATGGATTATTTAGATCTGGAGGAGTTATTGTTGAAAAAGTCCTTTCAACAGTTAACGGAAGATGAAAAAATGAAAGTTTTAGCCACTGTTTCTGAACAGGAATATGAGTTGTATCATGTTGATTTGCAGTGTTTAAAACTTTTTTTTTCTAAAAAACCTGGAGCAGACTTAAATGCTTTAAAACGAATAAACCAGTCTATTGATGATCTATCGCAGCGTCAACAGGTAAAAAAGAAATTTGCATTGCAGGCGGTTCCGTCATGGATGGCTGCTGCTGCTGCAATATTGCTTTTTTTTGTTGGATATTTAGCACGAAATCCAAAGCAAATTATGCATACCGAATATATCACAATTATTGAAAAAGATACAGTGAAATTATATCAGGATAAGCCTGCTTTGGGTAAGCTTGCTTTGAATAATAAAACTTCAGAAAAAGTAAAACCTTCAAATAAAACAATGCAGCCAGTTGTTCAAAACAGAGAAGAAATATTGCCAGTGTATGCACCAGGTGTTTATCTGGTTGACTTTCGTAATCAGAATTCAACGGTGAAAGGATTAAGCTATTCCGATGATACAACCCTGAGTAAATTACTGGTAACGATGTAAAAGGATATAAGAAAAGGAAATTCAACAATGAATTTCCTTTTCTTTGAAGTTATAGTCTATATAAACTTATTTGTTAATGATCAATTTTTGACTGGTATTTTCGTTCCCTGATTTCAATGTGATTGAATAAACCCCATTTTGCAGAAATGACAGATCAACCGGATATGAGTCATTTTGAATGAGATTTTTTTCAATTAATTGATGATAAATAAGTTTGCCATCGATGCTATATATAGAAATTTCGGCATCCGTTAAAAACTGTTTGTTAAATCTGAAAAATACAATATTTTGAACAGGATTAGGGTAAATGTTTAATCTGTTTGAACTCTGATCTTTGATAGAGCTTCCTTGAATATTTATCATTTTACAAACCTGATAACTACTATTGATTACCGGGTCAGAAATTGTTAAGCAAGCCTGGAAATTACCAGCTTGAGTATAGTTGTGTATTGGTCTGTTTGTTAATGAATCAACAGAACCGTCCCCAAAATTCCAAAAGTATTTTGCCGGAGTTCCGTTTGTAGCGGCATAAAAGGTGACAGGATATTCGGTTGATTTGGTAAAGGTGTTGTTGAGTAAGTATCCAAATGCTGCCAAAAGAGAAGAATTACCTGCGGCAACATTAACTAATGCTGCATAATGTGAAATACAACTTCCTTCAGTTATCTGTAAGTGAGTGAAGTAATGTCCGGCAGTGATATAGGTATGTTGAGGCTCTTCGTCTATTGAGGTTTGATTATCTCCAAATTCCCATAAATAATTGTTTGGATTATGCATAGATTGATTAAAGAAATTAGTAGTAAGTGTAGTTGAATCAGTTGCATAAGTGAATTTTGCCATGCAATGTGTTCCATTGGTATCTACTGCAATTTGTTTACAAAAAGTATTGTAACAGTTTTGCGATTGACTGAATACAGTTAAGCAAACATTGTAAATTCCGGCCTGTTGATAAATGTGAGAAGTGTTCTGCGTGAAACTATATTGACTATCATCAAAATACCAGAAATAATGGCTGAGATTTTGTCCTTGCGAAAGATTGACAAATGTTACATTTTTTGTTGCACTATCTACTACAAAATCGAAAGCAGCAAGACAATCAATCGCACTTGCATTGCCAATCTCAATATTTTGTGTTGATGTAGCATTGCAACCGTTATTTGACCATACAGTTAGATTTGCGCCGTGAAAACCAGGGGATGTAAATGTATGAGAAGGATTGCGTAAAGTAGATTGTGCCCCATCACTGAACACCCATTGATAATAAAATGTATTGGTAACATAAGGAGGAAGTCCTACTGAAGTTTCAAAGTTTACAGTATTTGTTCCGCTTACTACATTGTAGGTGAAATTTGCAGTGCATGGATCCGGAACTGTAACAGTTACTGTGTCGTGAGCAATTGCACCATTGTTGGTAGTAGCTGTAACAGCGTATTGAGTGGTTACACCGGGGGTGAAAATTGGACACTTTGCCGTTGAATTATCGAGAAAACTGGATGGATTCCATGAAAAAGATGGATTCAGATAATTGTATAAACCACCATTTATTTTTGCTCCAAATACATGGTTGTTATCCACTGCAGATAAATCCCAAAGATGGTTCAGCAATTGATCAGCATCCAGAAGATTCCAGCTCATACCTCCATCTGTTGTTTTCATTAAAGGAGTACCTGCAAAACCAACTGAATCGTTTGCAAATGAAATAGCCTGAAAAGCAACATAATTTGGAATTCCCTGAACTATATTTGCATTCGACCAGGTATTCCCTCCATCTGTTGTAACTTTCAGTGTGTTGAAATCAGCAATAAAACCTTTGGTTTCATTTAAAAATATAATTTCATGTACATAGCTATTGGTATTTATATTTAAAATTGTCCACATATTTCCTCCATCTGTGGTTTTTTTAATTATAGCCCCGCTTAGAGCATAAATTGCAGCATAACCTATGTTTTCGTTAAGAAAGTAAATATCTGTTACATCATTTCCGGGATTTAAATTGGTGGTATTCCATGAAAGTCCCCCATTGGTCGTTTTTATCAATGAATTAGATGTCGCCAGATAAATTGTATTCAGATTAATAATTTGAATATCTCTTGGCTGGTAAGAGGTTGCAGATACTCTGGTCCAACTGTTACCAGTATTGTGTGTAATGTAAACATCACCAGCTAAATTGGCAACAACGCCCATTGAATTCTTGAAGTTAGCACAACTAATTAAACCTACTGTGTCTAAAATGGGTATCCAACCTTTTCCGCCGTCGGTGGTTTTTAAAACCTGATTATCTCTCCATATATAACCAGTTAACGGAGAAGTGAAATTACACCCGGTTGGATTTACATTTGCTGTTTCATAAATATTAAAATCTTTTGCATTTGTCAAAATTGAAACATTTCCACCATATTGTATTGATAAATCATTTCCTGCATTTACTAAATATGGAGTAACTGTGATGATTACAGAATCGCTAGCAAGGCAATTGTTCCCGGCATGAGCAGTTACTTTGTATGTTGTATTGCATGCAGGCGTGGCAACAGGATTTTGAATGTTTGTAGCACTTAAGGTTGGGTTGTTTGCCCAAGTATAGGTGATAGTTGCATTTCCTTGAAATTCGGCCTTTGCATATAGGTTTACAGATCCACTGCCTTCAAGAATTGTTTGATTATTATAGGCTTTTACTGTCATTGGAATAACGTTTATCATTAAACTATCTTTTGCAACACATCCGGTTTCATCCATTGCCGTTACCACGAATTTTGTTGATTGATTTACAGTAGCAGTTGGGTTCTGTAAAAATTCACTATTCAGTAAAGAGCCATTTGACCAGTAAAAGCTATAATTTTTAGGTTTATAAACCCAACAACTTCCATTATACATGCCCGAAAACATGTAAACATCACCAGGTCCAAAGCCTGTTACTGTAGATAATGAATAGGTATCCGCTATGTTAAAAGAAAACCATATATTTCCTCCGTCTGTTGTTTTATAAACTAAACCATCATTTCCTGATGCATAACCTACGAAACTGTTTTGGAAGTATATGCTATTTAAGCTAATACCGCTGAAATTAGTGTTTTTAGTTGCCCAGCTTAAACCACCATCAATCGTTTTCAGGATAGTTTCATTGTCTCCGGAGGCAAATCCTGTAAGTGAGTCAATGAAAAAAATATCTCTAATTACACCAAAGCTGCCGCCCAGAGTATTAAATTTTACACTATCCCAGTTGATTCCTCCATTGTTTGTGATAAAAAAGAATCCGTTTGCAAAATCGCCACCACCTGCAATACATTTATTCTTTGTAGGTGCACTAACTGCATAAAACTTTGTAAATTGACTTATCGGTAAATTGACTTCTGACCAAGCAGATGTATTTCCATTTGATTTTAATATTTTGCCATACCAGTTTTTTTCTCCAGCTATCCATAAGACGCTGTCTTTATAAGAATTTACATCCCAGTAAAAATAACTGTTTTTTTCGTCTTGCATAGTCCAGTTTAAACCAGCATCAGTTGTTTGGTACACTCTCCCCGAAGAACTGCTTGATCTGCTGATCGCGATTATAGTATTAGGCTTAATCATTTTTATTCCGTAGAAAGTATTTGTGGGAGTTGCTAAGTTATTCCATGTTACACCTTTGTCGGTTGAACGAACACCAACATTTGTACCCATTGCAAGGATAGTATCTCCAAATGCAACTGCGGTTTTAAGATCACTGGAAGCACCTGTGCTTTTTTTCTGCCATAATGGAACATCTGCTTTCAGGCTTACGCTGCCCTGACAGTAAATAGTTGTGTCATTTCCAGTAGTAACAGTGCATTGAGCATTAACTTCGAAGGAAATAAACAGAGACGAAAATGCCCATATAAACAGGCATGCATTAATCTTGAAATTTCTCATGTTTCTTGTGTTGGTTGATGTTTCTTTTGGTATGGGTTAATTTATTGTAAAATAATAACAGGTATTTAAGTAAATCCTAAATTTATTAATGTTAAGGATTTGCAAATTTACTAAAAGGATTCTAATTCAAAAAAATATATTTATGAATGTAATTTTCTGATTTTTATTTATTTGTATTTTTTTGAGATATATACTTAATTTTAAGAGACCTTGATTTCGATACCTTAAGTTAAACGATATTAGGTGTTTTATGGTAATGTTAAATTATGTGTAATCGAAACAAAGAAATATGCTGTCAACGAAATATCATATAAAACAGCCTGTATTTCTGTTTCAAAAAAGATTTTGTCTACACAAGTAAAAGAATTAAAGTCAAAGTAATACCAATAGTAACTGTTAAAAGCAGGTAGATCTCTTTATATGAGCTAATAACTTCTTTTTCGGGTCTGATTGTTTTTGCGTTATGGTAAAAAAAATAGGATGGAATTAAAAATAATCCCATCGTCAAGTGCATTAGCATTTCAGAAATAGAGAGATTGATGAATTGCATTACACTAAATAATAAAGTTGCAATCAACCAGGGTCTGAATATCTGGCTTATTAGAAAATGGCTTCGGAATTTAGGTGTAACCAGTGTAAAATATTTCGCAGAGTATAAGATTATTCCAACAAGATAACGACCAATGATTACCATAAGGATAAAACCAGTGATGATGATGGTTAATTTCAACCATAAATCAGCGAGAATCCAGTCAAGCACCACATTACTATAATAACTATCCAGCATAGTGCCAATAACGTGTGAGCTTAAAATCCTGTTTAATGAGTGTAAAATTATCCAGAGAAAAAAAGTCTTGATAAGTTCTTCGTTTTCTCTTCGTTTCCAGTAAAAATAAGCAGCTACAAGCATCAGGACAAATACAGAAATGCTTCCGACACTGAATATAACAATAGCATTATTACTATTCCAAATCTTTGAATAATCGGATGTGAGAAATTTAAGCTCATTAAAATGTAATTCGGTACAAATGCCAAAATAGTCAGAGGTCAAAATGGTCGGAATCTGATAAACAAAGAATACTACCCAGAAACTAAGTATATAGATTAAGAGCGATTCTATAGTGGTAACTTTAAATATCGAAGGATTTATGTAATAAGTAGTAGTAGCTGATGCCATAGATTTGTTTTAGTTCACAAATATAAGTGGAATTATGAATTACAAATGCAGTCATCTTTAAGTTTTTGTTACTTCCTTTTCAACCCTGCTGTGCTATTCCATAAATAAAGACTACCTTTGCACCTTGTTTTATTTTTAGGAAAGAAATATTTTAAGATGCAGAAAATTAAGAATATAGCGATTATCGCTCACGTTGACCATGGAAAAACTACACTGGTTGACCGTATTCTCGGACAGGTAAAACTCTTCCGTGCCAATCAGGAAGTAAAGGATTTAATCCTTGATAATAATGAATTGGAACGCGAACGTGGAATTACCATTTTATCAAAAAACGTGTCCGTACGCTATAAAGATTATAAAATCAATATTATTGATACCCCGGGCCATGCTGATTTTGGTGGAGAAGTAGAACGTGTATTGAATATGGCCGATGGTGTTCTTCTTTTGGTTGATGCATTTGAAGGACCAATGCCACAAACTCGTTTTGTACTCGAAAAAGCACTGAATCTTAATTTGAAACCGATTGTTGTAATTAATAAAGTTGATAAACCAAATTGCGATCCTGAAGGAACTCAGGAACAGGTTTTCGATTTGATGTTCTCTCTTGGTGCAACCGAGGATCAGCTTGATTTTCCTACTGTTTATGGCTCTTCAAAGCAAGGTTGGATGTCCGACGACTGGAATAAACCTGCCGAAGATATCAGCTACTTGCTTGATGTGATCATTGAGCATATTCGCGAACCTGAATTTGAAGAAGGTGGAGTTCAGATGATGATTACTTCTCTCGATTATTCTTCGTACGTAGGTCGTATTGCTGTGGGTCGTATTCATCGTGGTTCATTAATTGCCGGACAAAATATCTCGTTGGTAAAACGTGATGGTACCATTCAGAAATCAAAAATTAAAGAATTGTATGTGTTCGAAGGTTTAGGCAAAGAACGCATCAAACATGAAGTATATGCCGGTGAAATTTGTGCTGTATTGGGATTGGAAGATTTTGAAATTGGGGATACTGTTGCCGATTTTGAAAATCCTGAGTTTCTCGAACCTATCACGGTTGATGAACCTACCATGAGTATGCTTTTCACAATTAATACTTCACCATTCTTCGGGAAAGAAGGTAAGTTTGTGACTTCGCGTCACTTACGCGATCGCCTTTTTGCCGAAATTGAACGTAATCTCGCTTTGCGTATAGAAGAAACTGATTCTCCAGATTCATTGCTGGTTTATGGTCGCGGTATTCTTCATTTGTCAATTTTGATAGAAACCATGCGTCGTGAAGGCTATGAACTCCAAGTTGGTCAACCACGTGTAATTACCAAAGAAATTGATGGTCAGAAATGCGAACCTGTGGAATTGCTTACAGTAAATACTCCCGAAGCTTTTTCAGGTAAGGTGATTGAACAAGTTACCATGCGAAAAGGAGACATTGCGTCCATCACCAGTAAGATGGATCGTGTACAGATTGAGTTCGTGATTCCTTCACGTGGATTAATGGGCTTACGTAACCAGATTCTTACTGTTACCGAAGGTGAAGCTATCATGTCGCACCGCTTGAAAGGTTATGAACCTTGGAAAGGTGAGATCGGAACACGCCGTAATGGCTCGTTAATTTCGATGGAAACAGGTACATCTATTGCATATTCAATTGATAAATTACAAGACAGAGGGTCTTTCTTTATTGATCCGAACGAACCTGTGTACGAAGGCCAGGTGATTGGTGAAAGCACTCGTCCTGATGATATGGTTATCAATGTAATCCGAACAAAGAAACTCTCAAATATGCGTGCTTCCGGTTCTGATGATAAGGTGATGATTATTCCTGCACGTAAATTCTCACTCGAAGAAGCAATGGAATATTTGGGTGAAGATGAATACTTAGAAGTAACTCCACAATCACTCCGTTTACGTAAGATCATCCTGAACGAAACAGAGCGCAAGCGTCAACAAAAGAAATAGGCTGTAGATCTGTTTTGGAAAACCAGATATAGTCCGCATACGTTCGTTAGAATATATGCGGATTTTTTAGGTAGTAAAAGTGCTCAAACTTGATTCTATTAACATCCTTACAAAGAAAAAGACCCTAATTAAGACTGATATGTGTCAGGCTTAAAAGGGTCTTGCTTCAGGTATGTAATGAATATAAAAAAGTTTCCTTATTATTTAATTGGTTAGAAATCAAATTTGAATCGTGCACGTATTCCATATTCCGGAACGTTGGGATGATCAAGATACGTTATACGTTTAACCAGATCAACACGTAAAAATTTCAGAATATTGGCAATTCCTACGCTGGCTTCAATATAGGGTTCTCTGTCGGGAGTATAGGTAAGTGAAGTTCCGTCACTAGCCGTAGGGAAGAGAAATAATCCTCCATTTTTTGTTGGCATATTCCGGTCACTAATTGTACCATACAATCCTTTAAACGACATTACTTCACGGAATTTCAGTTTCTTGAAGAGAGGGATGCGGTTAAATATCAGTCCGTTAAAATAGTGTGTATAGTTAAGGCTTATATATTGATCAGTGGCAAATTCGAGGAAGTTCATCATATTATATGCCTGTAACTGATAAGCGTATGTTTGATTTGCATTGTGGATAAAGAGGAGTGGGAGAGGGACTTTTCCCCAAATTTTTCCGGCTTCAAACTCCATATCACCATACCCTGCTACCGACATGTAGAATCGCTTGAAAAAGTTGGTAGTTACTGTTTGATAATCATATTGCCCGTTCAGTAAATTTTTTGCTCCTGCATTTACTTTTAACTGAAATACAGGATATTTGTTGAAAATAGGAATGCGATAGGTTTTTCCTTGGTAAAATTGTTCATTAGGAGCATAGCGGAAATTTATCCCAAATTCAGAAGTTGTAATTCCATCAGCAGTTTTTTGTATAGGATCTTTGTCAGAATAATCCCAACGCCAGTTTCCTGCAGCACTTTGTTCCAGATATTTATACGTAAGCGTGTATGAAAAACCTTTATTAAGCTCTTTGATAAATTCAAGTTTAAACAAATCATTATAAGTCATCTTATCCGATATACCCCGTTTAAAGCTTAGCAGGAAATTGTCTTCTGCAAAAAATTTAAGATCTTGTCCCGGGATTTTTGTGTCATGTTGGTAGGTAACCTTTAATGCTTGTACAGGAAATTCTAAAAATTGATTATCAATCTTTCGAAAAGAGTAGGTTACAGCTCCTAAATATTTATGTCGCTCATCTTTTGTTCCATAAGCATAAAATCCTTCCAGCATCAACCTGTCCGAAAACTTGACGTTTGTTTTACCGCCCACGCGAAGTCGTAATCCTTCTACAGAGTTAAAGCTATAAAATGTATTTATAGGGCCAACATCAATAGGACCAAAGTCTTTATATCCGGCAAAAAGTAACATCAGTATGTCCATAAAACGCTTGAATGCAGGAACATTCTGTACTTTGGTCATCATCTCTTCTACGCCCGCTTCTGAACGCGATAGTGGAATTAAACGATTTTCACTCCACCAGTCTTTAGCTCGTTTTCGGGATCCATCCATATAGATCGCTGTTTGCACCCCACCATAGGTGCTATCAGGCATTTGTTGATTGAAAACGCGGTTTCGGTAAGCAACAGTACGGTGTGCGAACATTCCGACACGCTTTTCCGAAAAACTATAATCAACGGTAGTTTCGTCATTTGCCTTTACCCAGGCTCCACTTTTAGTCTGTTCATAGTCAAGAACAATCTTAACATCAGAAACAAAGTTCAAACTATGGTCTTTCCCAACTCCCAACTCCACTTTTTTTACTGCATAATTGGTATCAGCTGTTATCCAAATGTTTCCCGTGAAGCCAAAATCCTGAGGATTACGGGTTAAAAATGCAAGGTTATAACACTTTATTCCATCAACAAATGAGGTATCTACAATAAAAAACTTGTAAAATGTAGGTGCAATAACTGAAACCGGGCTTACAAACTGATTAGTCATAAAAAAGATATCATTGTTGTAGATATCAATATCAGTATAAAGGCTCTTATTGATAGACGAAAAACCATCCTGATCTAGGTATCCTTCAAGTCCAACAGTTCTGTCACCATCAATATATTCGCGCATAGTTTCAGGTGAATTCCGGTAATAAACCCTCGATGAAGTCTCTTTCAGATAAACAGGCAAATATGGCTTCCCGTTAACCTTAGAAGTATCAACATAATTAAAAATAAATTGAAATTTACGCAGACCCTTTTTATTCTGAAAACGTTCCGTAAAGTTATTCAACGACATTTCTACCTTTTCGTATTTGTCATATTGATAGTACTTTAATGATTTCTGTCTGTTGAAATCCTTTTTATCAACTACATTCTTAATAAGATCAACCGCAGGGTTGTTTTTATTGCGATAGCGTTTCTTTTCACCTTTTATAGTAACAGCATTCAGTTGAATGTTGCTGGGCGAGAGCTTAATATTAATTGTTTGCGATTGCCCTGTTTTAATGGTTTTGACATAGGTTTTGTAACCCAGAAATGACACTTGCACTTGTTGAGATGCCCATTGTGTACTCAGGTTATATTTTCCATCGAAATCAGTAGTAGTTCCGATATGCTTTCCCATAAATATAATGTTTACGAAAGGTAACGGCTCACCGGTCAGAGAGTCGGTAATAAGTCCTTTGATAGTTGTCATTTGTTGCCCTTTACTTATGTTGGTCGCAAACATCAAAAGTGAAAATAAAGGGAGTATATATAGTATTCTCTTATGCATAAGTTGAATTCAAACGTTTATTTGTGTTGTGGATATAAAAAATTAAGGGGTAATCTTTTCGTATAGCTCCACTTTGGCTATGGGATCATAACCAAAGAGTTCAACATATTTCACGCTCACCGAAAAAGTACCTTCTGACGACTGTACGAAGATTTTTTTCAGATATGCTGCTTTCCCTGCAATCCGTATTTGAGCTCTTGCAACTCCTTTGTTGTCAATAAATAACAATAATGGTCGTTTGTCAAAAGCTTTTAGCTTGATGTTGAAAAGATTTGAATTTCTTTTTTCGGACTTATAACCATAAGCCAGCTTTTCTTGTATAATTGATAATTCACCGCGTTCACCAAAGTGCTCTTCATAATTTATCCAGTAAACATCAATAGGCTTTTTGTCGTTAAAGTTTTCGGATGTAAGATTTGCATCGTAATACACCCTGTTTTTATTTTTACTGCGTTCGATATAAAACAAGCTTTGATTACCGTTTTTCATTCCCGGACTCTGAGTTGGAATAACAGGATTTGCAGCTTTGGTATGTAATACCAAAATCAGAAAAAGAGATAATATACTTGCTTGAAATGTTTTCATATAGTTGAAAAATATAGGGGTAGATGCAGTTGCACTAACAAACTACCCCTATATTTGGTTTAACGTACCAGATCTATTTTTTCATCAAGAAAATTAACAGGCTCTTCGTTCATAATTTCGCGAAGAGTATTCTTCATTTTTACGGATTGAATGAATAAGTCATGTTCAGGAACTTCCTCTTTAGCATGCATCGGGCTCTTGAAATAGAATGACAGCCATGCCTGAATTCCATAGAAACCAGAACGTTTAGCAAGGTCAGCAAACAGAACTAAGTCAAGCACTAGTGGAGCAGCCAGAATGGAGTCACGGCAAAGGAAATTCACTTTTAGTTGCATTGGATAACCCATCCAACCGAAAATATCAATATTATCCCATCCTTCTTTATTGTCACCACGGGGAGGGTAGTAGTTAATACGAACCACATGTGAGTAACCTTTGTACAGATCGGGATATAGTTCTGGTTGAAGAATAGAATCAATAACCGAAAGCTTACTTTCTTCTTTTGTTTTGAAAGAACCCGGATCATCCAGTACTTCACCATCACGGTTTCCAAGAATATTTGTAGAATACCAGCCGCTTAAACCAAGCATACGAGTTTTAATCATAGGTGATAAAACCGTTTTAATCATGGTTTGTCCGGTTTTAAAATCTTTTCCTGCAATAGGCACCTGATTTTTTTCTGCAAGCTCCCAAATAGCCGGCATATCTACAGTTAAGTTTGGTGCACCGTTAAAATAAGGAATGCCTTCTGACAATGCTGCATAAGCATAAAGCATAGAAGGTGAAACATCTTCATGGTTTTCTTTCATAGCTTTTTCCAGAGTTTCCATTGTTTGGTGCACTTCGCCTTCGCGGATAAAGATTTCAGTACTTCCACACCAGATCACAACCATTCTGTCCAGATTATTTTCGGTTTTGAAGTTGCGAATATCTTCACGAATCTGAAGCATCAGGTCATATTTGGTTGCACCTGTTTTAACCCATTCACCATGTAAACGTTTTACGTAGTTATTGTCGAATACGGCCTTTATTGGACGGATCTGAGCTAACTCATCTTTTACACCTTCTAGGTCACGAGGGTCTAAAACCTTTGCATAAAGCGCGGACTCGTATGCGTTTTCATTACGAATATCCCAACCGCCAAATACAAGGTCGTTTAGATCGGCAAGGGGTACAAATTCTTTAATTTTTGGGAATCGGTTTTCGTTACGTTTTCCTAAACGAATTGTTCCCATTTGTGTTAATGAGCCTACAGGTAGAGATAAGCCTTTACGAACAGACAATGTTCCTGCAATAAAAGTGGTAGAAACGGCACCACTCATTCCCACTACCATCACACCAAGTTTTCCTTGCGCGGGTTTTACCTGAATTGCTTTTTTTGTTTCCATAACTATTTTGTTTATAGTAGTTTATAGTAAAATGTGTTCATTATTTCTTGTTTCAATCAATAAAGCTTCCAAATCGCTTAGTTTGTGAATTATTCTATCGGCTGCAGATATGTCTTTAGGTGAAGCGCACCAGCTTTTACCTTCCAGCCAAATAGTATTACAACCGATAGATTTTGCAGGAATTACATCCATTGTGTATGAATCTCCCACTATTGCAATTTCATTGCAATTTAATCCTAAAGAATCTGCTCCTGTTTGCCATATACGAGGGTCTGGTTTGCGAATACCAACCAGTGCCGAATCGATCACACACGAGAAGTACTCAAATAATCCAAATTCTTTTAAAACAGTTTCCATATTTCCGTAAAAATTGGAGACAAGTCCCAGTCTATATTTCTTGCTCAGCTTTTCGAGTATAATAGATTGTTCTTTAATGATTTCATATATTATATTATAGCTGGTAGTATTCACTAAATCTACCAGTTTATCCATATTATCATCCTCATTCAGAAACCCATTCTCTTTTAAAAAGCTAAGCTGAAGCTTCACTTTTTTGGCAAGCATTTGTCTGTAAGTAACTGACGAATCAATCCTTATATTTGTATTTAACTGATTTTCGGCGTGAAGATAAGCCTGATCATACGCCTTATCGGAAAGATCCAGACTACATTGTTGATATACAATGCGTAGCATTTCACACCAATGAATCCCGTTAGTATCAATAGTTCCTCCGAAATCGAAGAGTAATCCTTTAATATTTTTTGTGTTCATGTTAAGCTTTGTATCCTTTAAGTATTGCAAGATGACGTTTGCTGATTTGCTCCTGACGAACAATCATATAGAAAACCATAATATTCAGTACGGTAAGTTCAAATACCCAATAGAGCCATACCATATTCAGAAATAATGAAATAAAGAGTGCAATTGCTCTGGTATTAAATGTGAGCATATTGGTATATTTCATCAGTGGTTTATTTTCTTTGCGGAATGATTGCACAAAGTCCTCAGGTAATCTGTCAGCATAGTTCATACGTATGTAAGCGAGCAGTTTCTGAAGGTTCTTTGTAAATGCTTCCTGTTGAAGTGTATAATTAAGATAGAAACGAGAAGTTAATTTCTTCCAGAAATTCGATTTCCAGGTTATCAAAGCATACTCTTGTTTCAATTTTTCAGAATTATCAAGTTCACTTCCTTCTTTACCTTTAATAAAGAACAGGTGAACATTACGGTAATAGTCAGCCATTGCTGCTTGTTGAGCATGAAAATATCCGGTAAAGGCTGCAAAAATGAAAATATACCAGCTATAACCTTCAGAGTGCATCATTCTGAGCGATAATGCAGCATAAATTGTGATAAACCAAAGATTACCTGCAAGTCCATCCAATATTCTTCCCAAGCGTGTTTTTTGATTGGTCATTCTGGCAAGCTGCCCATCAGCACTATCCAACGAGTTTGCCCAAATAAGTAGAAAAATACCAATAGCATTTAACCAAATATCATTAAAATAGTACATGATACCAGCGCTAATCCCCAGAATGATACTTGTGAAAGTTACAACATTAGGAACAATCCCCAGGTTTTTGCATAAAATAGCCCAATAGTAACCAATTGGACGGTAAAACCAAATATCGAGAGTTTCTTCTGTATCGCGCGACTTTAAAGTTGCTTCTATTTCCGGTTTCATAATAAAACTATTTCGTGTTAATTAGATGAATATGAAGTTGCCCTTCAATTCGTTGATGAATAAGATTTGCTATTGCCAAAGAAGCTTGTTCACGAACAGGGGCAAAGCTTGGCCAGTCATTCAAATCTATCAGCCATAAAGAACCATCGGGTTTTACAATTATATCTCCACCATAGATATCGAGATTGAGTGTATTTGCCGCTTTTTCAGCCACAGCTCTCAATTTCTCTTCCGAGAATTCAGTGTGATTATTGGTATTACTGTTTTGTTCAATTCCGAATTTAGTATGATTTGTATCGAGAAGATAAAACCAGTGAAAAAAATCTGACTTACGAACAGCATAAAACTTTATGATATCTCCGTGAATATGTTCCTGGATTACAGCAGTTTTAATACCTCGAAGTGCAAATTCTCGTAAAACATTTTTTCCTTCGGCCTTACTGAATACCTGAACTACATCTTCTTTATGAATGGCATGAACATCTCCGCGTTTAATCCAAAAGGAGTTGTGTGGAAAATTATTCACTTCATCAAAAAAGTCAACAGTTGTGTCAATACATTTTGAGAACGGATAAGAAACACCTTTTTCCAGGCATATTTGAGTAAGATTTGCACGATAACAGCTTTCAATTGCATAGCCCGAATTAACAACGGTTATTCCTTCTTGTTCCAGTTGCTGAAGTTTTGCAACAGTAGATTGATTACGTGCCATTGTGAAAATAGCCTTTGGAGTAGTTGCAGAAGTAAGAAATTTTTCTTCCGAAATCAAATCAACTTCATATCCTTTTTCTTCCAGATGTTGCATAGTAAGATGAAAAATCTGACTATCATTTTCAGTATGATTAGGTGAGTATTCTGTAGCGCGTTTTACACCGAGTATTTTCATATGAATAGATTTATAATTTGAGTTTTAAAACGGTTTAGGATAATTTAATTTATTTCAACTGTTCGGATTAACCAGATGGTTAAACCAGGTGACAAATATAGATTAAGATTTTTATTCTTAGCATTTATTTCTGTTAAATATTTAATGCACAGATATAAGTATCAGTATTACAGGTATTTTAAGGTGGTGTTATAAGTGTTGAAATAGAATTAACCATAGTACATGTTTTTTTGATTGTTAAAAATCAGAAAGGTTTAATGGACAATGGAGAAAACAGTTGCTTAAACATATCATGAAATATGAAAAGGTCAATCGATTGTTTGATATATAGTTGCAATGAATCATAGTGAGAATATTTCAGTTATTAATTTTTTAAAAAAATTTCGGCAGTGAGAATGTCTTTTTGATGATCTACATCAATAATTTTGGAAAAACAATATGCTTCCAGTCTGCTTCCGGAATCTATAAGTTTACGTTGAAAGTTTCTCATTCGGTAAACACCCGAATCAATCGATTGTTTAAGTATATCCCAGAAAAAAGTGGTTTTAAAGTAGTAGATACCTCCTGAAATAAACGCATTCTCACATTTTTCATCTTTGAATGCCTGAATGATGTTTGTGCTGTTTACCTGAACGTAAAGCGGTGATTCATCATCTTCAAAAGTAGTAACACCAAATAATCCATCAGAGCAACAGGAGTTTACAGCTTTTTGAATAAATGCTGTAAACTCAACCTCTTTAAATATGGTATCAACAGTTGTCAGGCAAAATGACTTTCCATAGAGATAGTTTTTTAACTCAAATAAACTATGCATTGAACTTGGTGTCGATTTTATATGGATATTCACTTTGCAGTTCATCGGAATATTTCGAATTACAGGTACAACTATATCACTAATTGATTCATTCACGATCACAGTAACCGATTCGGCATCGCATGAATCAAATATTCTGAATAAACGGGCAATCAAAGCTTCTCCATTGAGTTTAACCAATGGTTTTGGAACATGTATTCCTTCATTTTGAAGACGGGATCCTTCTCCAGCTGCAATGATTGCGAAATGCATATTAGACTTTTTTGTAATTTTTTAATCCGTTTATTCCTTCAAGAAAGAGGATTGATAAAACTTCGGTATAATCATCGTAGTACTGATCATTAAACTCTATTGCATAAACCTGTTTAATGGTGCTTTTATGTGCAAAATGAGAGAAGAGCATGCTCATCATTGCAGGACCAATAATATGAGCAAGCTGTGGATTATCTGTCATGTTTACACCAAATTTCATCGACATGCGATTTCCTACTTCGTTTAATTGTTTGATTTTGTTTTTCTTTAATTCCCTAACTTCTTCAACATCATTTGGAAGCTCACCAAATCCAATCATACACAAATCAGTATATTCCCGAAACATGTTTACCATGTTTTTAAACAGGCGACGGATACTTTGTTCTCCGGTTTCTTCTTCAAGAATAGAAGTCTCAACCGCTTTAATGTAGAGGTTGTAAAATGCTTCAACAATATCTCTCATTATGCCTGATTTTCCGCCAAAGTAATAAGAGATCATAGAGATATTCACGTTTGCTTTTTCGGCAATCTCTCTGACACCTACAGAGTGGTAAGAGTTTCGGGCCAACAGATAAACAGAGGCGTTTAAAATCCGAAATCGGGGTTCTCGTTTCTTTTTCATAACAGTGTGTGATTTTATACTGCCTGCAAAAGTACAAACAAATGTTTTATTAAAACAAGTGTTCTAAACGATTATTTGCATAAAAATTTATTCTACTCCAAACCAACGTTTGATAATTTCGTTTCTATTATCATCAAACATGTTGTGAACGAATTCATTAGTATGTTTATTGTAGGTGTAATTTTTTGCCCATTCCTGATGATTTTCTACTATAGAAGTAATGGAATCGATAATATAATTAAGCTCTTGGTTGGTCATTGTTGGATGAAGTGATAATCGAACCCAGCCGGGCTTTTGAGATAAATCACCTGTATTGATGAGGGATGTTATTTCTTTGGATTTTTCGTAAGAAACATTTAAAAGAAAGTGTCCGTAAGTACCAGCGCATGCACATCCTCCACGAACCTGAATGCCAAAACGATCACTTAGTAGTTTTACAATAAGGTTGTAATGAATGTTTTCAATGTAAAAAGAGAGAATACCTAATCTGTGTTTTACATTGTCAGCCAGAATGTGCAACCCGGAAATCTGAGGCATGCGTTCAAATGCTATTTCTAAAAGTTCATCTTCGCGATTACGAATGTTTTTGACTCCCATTTCGTTTTTGACTTCAATACACAAAGCGGTACGCATAGCTTGAAGAAATCCTGGTGTGCCACCATCCTCACGTGCTTCAATATCATCTACATATTTGTATTCTCCCCAAGCATTGGTCCAGTCCACAGTGCCGCCACCTGGATTATCTGGTGCCTGATTATGATATAGAGATGCATCAAAAATTAGCACACCGGAGGTTCCTGGGCCACCGAGAAATTTGTGTGGAGAAAAAAGTATCGCATCCAATTTTTTCATTGGGTCGTCAGTTGGGTGCATATCAATATTGACGTAAGGTGCAGAAGCCGCAAAGTCAACAAAGCAAACGCCACCATATTCATGCATTAGCTTTGCCATTTCATGATACGGGGTTTCAATACCTGTAACATTTGAACATGCAGTAAATGCTCCAATTTTGAACTTGCGATCTTTGTACTCTTCTAATTTTGTTTTAAGATTACCCAAATCAACCAAAAGGTTATCATTTGGTTCTATCAAAACTACGTCTGTCATAGTTTCAAACCATGAAGTATGATTAGAATGATGTTCCATGTGGGTGATGAAAACTACAGGCTTTTCCCGGTCGTTCAAACAACTGCTGCCATTTAATTTGCCACAGAGTTTGAGTCCCAGCATACGCTGTAGTTTATTGATAACAGCAGTCATGCCAAATCCAAATAAAATGATTTTATCGTTTGATCCAGCATTAACGTGATCTTTAATCAGGTGCTGTGCATGGTGATATGCCCGAGTCATCATCGTTCCGGCTTCACTGGTTTCTGTGTGAGTATTGCCCACATATGGCCCGATAATTTCAGTCATTTTTTTTTCAATTGGAGAATATAATCTTCCGCTGGCTACCCAGTCGGCATAAATCATTTTTTGAATACCGTAAGGAGTCTGATATTCGAGGTTATTTCCAATTATGTTAAGCTTAAAAGGCTGAAAGTATGATTCCATTTTGAAACTGTTTTAAAGTGACAAAAATAAGAGAAATTGAATTATGCAGATATATAGGATTGTGTAATTAATGGAATAAACGAACGAAAGATGTTTGGATGCCTGTTTTTTCTTGCTATTTGAAGTTGTTTTGAGTATTTATTGATGTATTAAAGTTTTAAAAAGGGACATGTGTAAAAAATGCGTATCAATAAACGTGCCAGATGCTATTTGTATTGAAATACAATATGTTATAATTTAATAGTATTGTAAAATGTCCCAAATAAGTTAAATGTGTCTTAATATGATATTTTAGTGTTTTTTTGGATTATCTTTGTCCTGAAAAGTTGTTACCATTTTTTTTTGTATTTCATGTGTGGAAAAGTGTACCAACTCCAATGTGTTATGGATAATCTGTTTTTTCTGTTTTTACAGAAAAAACAGATTATCCTTTCCATTGGTTTTTATATAATAGGAAGTAGCTTGATGCATGAAATAAAGGTTCAATGTGTGAATGAGTCTAATTGTATGGAATTCAATATTATACCGATTGGTAAGAAATACTGTAGTAGTCCAAAGCTCCCCCCTCCCTATAGCTGTAAATGCGGGATTGGATTTTTCAATCAGAGGAAAACCGATTCCTAAAAGTTAAATGGCACTGTAAATGTTGCCATGGGAGGGATTTGGAGCGGCGGTAACAGATTGTTTGATTGCTCATTGCAAATTTTTGTTCCCTGCAGTTATCCATCCAGAATGCGATAAATCTAATTCCTTATTGCAATATAAAATAGTTTTACCCCGGTTGCTTAAGGACGGTAGAGATATTCATGTTGGGTGGAATGGAGCTTACAAAAGAGTATTATTGCCCGAAAGTATTTGAAACATATTTTATAACACAAAAGTTCCTTTAGGTAGTTTTACAAAAGGTGATTTTAAGGGATGTCTTATTGTTGTTTGTAAATTATTGATTTATAGTATTGTGTAATGTATGGTTGTGTTTGGCATGTAATTTGAAATAATCAACCTGTTTAAAACCCAAAAATTAAATTTATGAAAAAAAATGTAATGATGTTTATTCTGATTGCGGTAGCAATGGGATTTACAACTTTGAATGCTCAAAATCCGTTTCATTTTGGAGTGAAAGCAGGATTGAACATGAACAATGTTAAATCATCTACTGATTTGCTAAAGGTGAACGAACAGTCAAATACCGTAACCTTTGGTGCTATTGTTTCTTATAGTCTGACTGATAAACTGATGATTGTTTCCGGTATTAATTACATCCCTGTAAACAGTAAGATTTCTTTTGGCTATAGTTCAAGTTCGTCATCTTCATCAAACAATTATGGAATTGTAACCCGCGATTATAAAACTTCCTATCTTGGAATCCCGGTTATGATAAAAGCAACACTTCTCCCGGTAAATGATAAAATCTCAATTTGGGGAATGGCAGGAGTGGAGTATGGCTTTCTATTATCAGCAAAAGCAGATGAAAGTTTTGTTTCCATTAAAAGTCCAAATTTGAATTATACTAAATCAGATATTGATGTAAAAGACGATTTTGAATCTTCTTTTATGAAGACAAATATTGCAGTCGGTGCTGATTATAAAATGTCAGATAAACTGAGATTATTTATGGAACTGAATTACAGTTTTGGATTAAATGATGTGTATAAAAAAGAGTACAAGCTTGACAATACAATAATTAGTCATGATGGAAAAATCAATCAGTTTGGGGTAAGTGTTGGTATAATGTTCTAGCTGAAATAATTTCAATAAAAAAGGAAGCCTGGTTTTGCCGGGCTTCCTTTTTTATTGAATAAATAGTGTAAGTGCTATTTATTGATAATTAATTTCTTTTGCCATGTTTGGTTGTCTGATTTCAAAGAAACAATATAGATTCCGTTTGTAAAGTCCTGAGTGTTTAATGAAATTTGACTATTTGATTCATTATTAATATTTTGTGAGTAAACTTTTGAGCCTAGTGAATTGTAAATTTCCAGAACACCATTATTAACCGATGATTCAATTGCGATAGTACTTGAATTTGCAGCCGGATTTGGATAAATTGTCCAGGTTGGTTGTTGCTGATTGGTTTCGTTAATACCTACTACACTATTATCAACCATAACTGCCTTTATAGTGCTTGTGAGTCCTGGTTGTAATGTATTATTTGAAGAACCGATAACGATAACAAAAACTGGTGATTTAACAATACCATCAAACCATAAATAAGATGTAATTATGGAATTTTGAGTATAATAAGCACATTGATCCACTACGGTTTGAACTTGCTTAATCCGAATTACACTATTATAGATTTTACCGGGCAATATTAATTTCCCCCATGCATCTGCATTAGAATTAATAGTTCCGTTTCTGTTGAAGTTGATTCCCATATAATTGTAGGTTGCATTATAAGTGTCTGTAAATGATGAATTATAAGAAGTAGGGAAAATCATAACTTTTGCTGGATCAGAATAAACCATAATAGTACCATCAGCATCTGTACCAAGCTGTATTAATTCTGAAGTGGAATATTTATAGTATGTTTCATTCGATTGAGATACTTCAGCTACGTTTGCAGTAGGAAAAGAGCTTGATCCGGAAAGAGTAGAAGGGTTAACATAATTAACCTGAAGTTGATTGTTCGTATTAATGCTAATATTTGAATAATTCCAAGTAACGTTTGCTCCATTATTACCAGGAGTAACATTTAAGGTATCACAATTATATTTATTTACAGTAGTACCCAGAATAATTCCAAAATTAGATAATGTTAAGGTTGGCCCTTGGGCAAAAATGCTTATGCTTAACATCATTAAGCTTGAAAAGAGTAGATTCTTTTTCATTTTGTAAATGTTTTGGTTAATGAAATAAGTTGTTTGAATTTGATGAGTAAAAATAGATATTTTATTTATTCAAAATGAAATTGATGAGAATAATTTAATGAAAATGAGTTAGAATTTACGTTATTCAATAGTGCTTCCTTTTAAAACTTAATCTGAAGCATCAAATAAAAGCTCATCTTGTTATTCTCTTTTCCTGTTATCCTTTCTTTTCCTACTTTTGCGGCATTAAATCAAGCTATTCATCTGTTATGAAAAAACTGATCGAATGTGTGCCTAACTTTTCTGAAGGCCGCGACATGAACGTAATCAAACAGATTACGGACGAAATTTGCAAAGTAGAAGGTGTGAAGTTGCTGGATGTTGATCCGGGTGCTGCTACCAATCGTACTGTGGTAACCTTTGTGGGTACTCCCGACGAAGTGATTGAAGCCGCTTTTCAGGCGATCAAAAAAGCGACCGAAGTAATCGATATGCGTAATCATAAAGGGGCTCATCCTCGCTTTGGGGCAACCGACGTTTGTCCGCTGGTTCCTGTGGCAAACATCACCATGGAAGAAACCGTGGAATATGCCCGTAAACTGGCAAAACGTGTAGGAGAGGAGTTGCAGTATCCTGTATATTGTTACGAAAGTGCTGCTTTTGAACCGAAACGTCGTAACCTTGCTACTGTTCGCGCCGGCGAGTATGAAGGTCTTCCCGAAAAGTTGACCAAAGCTGAGTGGAAACCTGATTTTGGTCCTGCCGAATTCAATGCAAAGGTTGGAACCACTGCTATAGGTGCCCGTAATTTCTTAGTTGCAATTAATTACAACCTCAATACAACTTCAACTCGTCGTGCCAATGCAGTGGCTTTTGATGTTCGTGAAAAAGGTCGTCCGATGCGCGAAGGTGATCCTGTTACCGGAAAAATTGTAAAAGACGAAAAAGGAAATCAGGTGATGATTCCCGGTACATTAAAAGGAACCAAAGCAATTGGTTGGTTTATCGATGAATATGGTATTGCTCAGGTTTCGATGAATATTACAGATATCGGTGTAACTCCGGTTCATGTTGCGTTTGAAGAAGTTTCTGACAAAGCTCAGAAACGTGGTTTACGTGTTACCGGTTGCGAAATTGTAGGTTTAGTTCCCAAAAGTACGTTGATTGATGCCGGAAAACATTTCCTGCGCAAACAGCAACGTTCGGTAGGTGTGTCGGAAGCCGAAATTATCAAGATTGCTGTAAAATCAATGGGCTTGGATGATCTGAAACCTTTCGATCCGAAAGAAAAGATCATTGAATATATGATTGAAGATCAGAATCAGAAACGTTTGGTTGATATGACCTGCAAAGGTTTTGCCGAAGAAACTGCTTCTGAATCTCCCGCTCCGGGCGGTGGTTCTGTAGCTGCATACCTTGGTGTATTGGGTGCATCTCTGGCTACAATGGTTGCCAATCTTTCGAGCCACAAGGCAGGTTGGGACAGTCGTTGGGAAGAGTTTTCCATCTGGGCCGAAAAAGGTCAGCAAATCAAAGATGAACTGATTCATTTGGTGGATGAAGATACTCATGCGTTTAACCTGATTATGGATGCATTTGGTTTGCCCAAAGGTACCGACGAAGAAAAGAAAGCCCGTACACAGGCTATTCAGGATGCAACCCGTTTTGCAACTGAAATCCCGTTCCGCACCATGGAAAAGAGCTTTGAAGCGTTTGAACTTATTAAAGCAATGGCTGAAGTTGGAAATCCGAATTCAGTATCTGATGCAGGAGTTGGTGCGTTGTGTGCCCGCAGTGCTGTAATGGGTGCTTACCTGAACGTGAAGATTAATGCTTCCGGACTAAAAGATCGTGTATTTGCGGATGAAATTATTCGCAAAGGTGCTGAAATTGAAGCCAAAGCGCGCAATATAGAAGAAGAAATTCTGGTGATTGTGAATCAAAAGATTACCGGAGAATAATTTTTTTCATTGAATTCTAACAGACGCTAAGAAAGTGAAATAAGAAGCGTGAAAAGTATCTTTTCACGCTTCTTATTTCACTTTCTTATTATCCCTGGTGTTCATTCCGGAGTAGATCGTTCACAACTTTAACGGGATTGAAGGTGATGATGGGGACTTCTACAAATACGTTGATCCAGTCGGCCATGGCTCCATTCCATAAGCCGGGTAATTCCTGCGCTTTCAGTATTTTGCCATCTTTTGATTTCTCGGAAATAAAGCCAGTACTTGGATCTACGAATGCTTTCAAATCGAATTTTTCACCGCGATAATTTTTGATGGCGCATACCAGATCAACCGGATTAAAGTGTGTTGCGCAACGGAAAATTTGATCCTGAACCTTGTCTTTTGTATTAACCTGTGATGATTCTACTATCTGCAGGGATGTTTCATTGTTCGCATTGCGAACCCAGTATGGACCGCCACCGGGCTCTCCTTCGTTTTTCACCATTCCGCAAACACGGATAGGTCTGTTGAGTTTTGAGAACAGAAAAGCATGCTTTTCGACCAGGCTCATTCCGGCAAAGTTTTCCGGAAACTGGAAAAAGAGTTTTGAAGAAGCAAATCCAGTAATTTCGGCGATCAGTTCTTCTGAATATATATTTTCTGACAAGCGGTTCAGATAGTCGAAAATTTGTTGTTGTAATTGTAGTAAATATCCGCCAATCACCTTTTTATAGAGATAGGTATGCTCTTTTAGCTTATCCGGAACCACATTGTCGATATTCTTGATAAAGATAAGATCGGCATCCAGTTCGGCAAGATTTTCGATTAAAGCACCATGACCACCCGGACGGAAGAGCAGTTTGCCATCCTCATCACGGAAAAGATCGTTTTCTTTTGTAACAGCAATAGTGTCAGTAGAAAGTTTCTGTACAGAGTAGCTGATGTGATATTTTACATTGAATGTTTTTTCATAGATATAAAGCACAGCATTAATCTTGTCCTTGAATCTTTCGAGATGCTCCGGAGAAACTGTGAAGTGTAAATGAACCTCATTAGAGCTGTTTTTTGCATAACCGGCAGCTTCAACCAGATGTTCTTCCAGTGAGGTACGGTAAGTATTTCCATGAGCATGAAACGTGAGTAATCCTTTTGGTAGATTGGCGTAATTCATTCCTTTATCCGAAAGAAGAAAATCAAGAATCAGGCAGTAATCGCGATGGCTTAATTCGCTTCCAATATTAAAACCGTGCTGCTGTAATGTTCTTTCCAGTTCAGGAAAGAATGCAAAGTTGTGAATATCTCTAAAAAACTTATACGGAGAGCTAAAACCTTTGTCGTGAAACAAGTCGTTGAGAGAAACCGGATTTTTGGAACATTTTTCCTGAAAGTCGAATAGTTGTTTAAACATACGGGAAGCTGCACCAGAAGCAGGAACAAACTTTAATATTTTTTTTCCTTCTATCTGATTAAGATAGTTTTCAGATAACATGTTAACCTCTTCATCTTGAAATACCTGAATGCCATCAGGATTTGTTGCCGGGCGGTCAAGATTGATGAAAGGGAATCCCTGAACGAAGTTTTCTACCTGTTGTTCAATGGTTTTCGGGCTCATGCCCCGATTTTTCATCTGTTCTAAATCTGCTTGAGTGAACATTGTTTTGCGGATTAGTTTAGTTGTGTAAATATACAATGTTTACAACAAATGAATCTTGTTTTTGTAAGATTTTATGAAAGGGGATTATTACAAGCAGAGGTATGGATTTGGAGAAATAAAAAGGGGTTTTTTAAATAACCCCTTTCGTGTAAATATTGTAAGCTATTTTTTTAATGCCAGAATCATTTGGCTACCGATATCAGCAGGTGATTCGGCAACAAAGATGCCGCATTCGCGAAGCAGAGCTTTTTTAGCTTGAGCTGTATCCTCTTTTCCACCAATGATAGCTCCGGCATGTCCCATTGTTCGGCCCTTGGGGGCAGTAGCTCCTGCAATAAATCCAACTACAGGTTTTGTGCCGTGTTCTTTAATCCAGAGAGCAGCTTCGTTTTCCATATTTCCGCCAATCTCACCAATCATCACAATGCCTTCGGTGGCAGGATCTTCCATGAAAAGTTTTACGGCGTCGAGCATGGTTGTTCCCGGAACAGGATCGCCACCTATACCGATACCTGTGGTTTGTCCTAACCCGACTTTGGTAATTTGGTCAACGGCTTCGTACGCCAAAGTTCCTGAACGGGAAATAATTCCGATAGAACCCGGTTTATGAATAAAGCCTGGCATAATGCCTATTTTTGTTGAAGGAGGAGTGATGATTCCCGGACAGTTAGGGCCAATGAGCCGTACGTTTCTTTTTAGAACATATTGCTTTGCCTTAATCATATCCTGAATGGGAATACCTTCGGTGATACATACAATCAGTTCAATGCCTGCATCAGCTGCTTCCATGATAGCATCGGCTGCAAACGAAGGAGGAACAAAGATAATTGAGACATTTGCTCCGGTTTGCTTTACGGCTTTTTCCACAGTATCGAATACCGGACGGTCGAGGTGCATTTGTCCTCCTTTGCCCGGAGTAACTCCGCCTACTATGGTTGTTCCGTATTCAATCATTTGTGTGGCGTGGAATGTGGCTTCAGATCCGGTGAAACCCTGAACCAGCACTTTTGAGTTTTTATTTACCAGTATGCTCATATTCGTTTCTTGATATTCTGTTTGTTTCTATTTTATTGGTTGTTTAATGCTCTATTTGTATCCGAAGAGCTTTTTGCTTTTTATCTGATCTTCAACGTACTTTGGAACCATCATTTCCCAGCCTGATTCTTCTTTTTTGATCATTTTTAACACGATATGCGGATAAGTGTTTAGCTTAGCCGCATTGTAGTGTTTAATTGGAATTATTTTTCCAAGACCCCAAAGATAATCGAACAATGCTTTTAAAGGATATTCGATTTGAAGATTTTCGACAGTAATGATTTTTTGTGTCTCTTCTTCGAGCGAAGGGTAAACGTAAAGCTGCATATTGGAGGAAAATAGCATTCCAAATGCCTCCAAAATCCCTCCTTTCAGATTGGTGTAGTATTGTTCATCCATTACTTTGCACAGGGTATGCGCACTAATCACTATTTTAAGATTCCGGATTTTGAATTGTGAAAAATAATTGACCAAACGGTAGTATTCACGATAGTTTGAAATCATTACGTTTTGCCCCATCTCATTCAAAACATCTACACGGTTAAGAAAATCCTGCTCATCAAAATTGCCTTCTTCTAATAAATTATTGAGTGTGATTTCACAAAGAGGAATGGTATTATCCCGCTCGTAATCTTCGTTTTTTTTAAACAGCGCGTAGCTGGTTTTTAACATGTCGAACCCAATAAACGTGATAGGGCGGAAGCTTCCACGAAATGCTAACACGTCTTTTTTGTATAGCATATCGGCAGGTTCCTGAACATTGCCATGCCTGTTGAAAATAGTAGCGCGGGCCATGCCGTTTTTTACAAGTTGTACGCTGAGTAAGCGATTATCAACATAAGCTAAATCTGATCCATTCATTTGTATCATTGTGATTTCCAATCTGTCTGTAGATAGATTATCCATCAGTGATTGCAAAAAGACGTTGGGTGTATTGTAATGATAAATGCTTGCATAAATGAGGTTTACTCCCAAAATTCCGATGGTGTTTTGTTGCAGTAATGCATCTTTTTCGAGCAGGGAAACATGCAATACGATGGTATTTGGTTCGGTATTCGGATTGAGTTGATAACGAATACCCATCCAGCCGTGACTGAAATTATCTTTTTTGTAATTAATCGTAGTAACTGTATCAGCGAATGCAAAGAAGCAGGTTTTGTCGCCTCTGATCTCATGGAGCACTGTAATTGTTTTCTGATATTCTATATCGAGCATTTTTTCCAGACGGGATTGCGAAACGTAGCGTTCTTTTTTGCCTTTGCAGTAAATAAAATCGCTGTAAGCCATATCGTAAGCTGATATTGTTTTGGCAATTGTACCAGAAGCACCTCCGGCCTGAAAAAAGTTTCGTGCTACTTCCTGTCCGGCACCAATTTCGGCAAAGGAGCCATAAAGCATTGGATTCAGATTTATAATGAGAGCTTTGCGATTTGTATTGAGTATTTCGCGTTCCATAGCGTTTTATTGTTTGGTCAACGAATATAACACAATTTTGAGCAAAAAGGTTGGCGAATTTGATTTTAGAACAGAGGTATAAGTCATTTATCCTTAAATTCGTAAAGCCATTATTTTAGGGTTGTTCAAGTTGCCTTATTGCTTTATTCCTCCGTTAAAAAATCTTAATTCAAACTTTGCTTTTTGGTCAGCTGTTTAAATTCCTGTTACTTTGCATGTGATGAAATCAATTAGATTAAAAGGGGAGTCGAAAAAAATTGCATGGTTTTGTTTTTTGTTTTTGCTGATGTTTAGTATCGGCGGAATGAAAAGTGCTTCGGCACAGTATGTAATCAGCGACTCGTTGCAGGATTGGGTTGATAATGTCCCCGAAGAAGAGTTTGAGGAGCTTGATAGCGCTGAAATTGACGAAGATATTTATGTTCCTGCCGATTTACAGTTTATTCCTGCCGATGTTTTGTATGACGGGCAATGGAATAATAAATATGTAAGTTTACATAAATCCGAATTTAAAAATCAGGCTGACAGATATACGCTACTTCTTGAAAAAGATGGAGATACACCCTGTGTTTTCCCATATAAAGGGAAAGTAATTTCACCTTTTGGATTCAGAGGCCGCCGGGTACATGCAGGTACAGACATTAAGCTTGATTTGAATGACCCTGTAGTTTGTGCTTTTGATGGAGTTGTACGAATGGCTACCCGCTATGGTGGCTATGGGTTAGTTGTTGTAGTCCGGCATAATAATGGACTTGAAACCTTATATGGTCATCTAAATAAGATAAAAGTTCGTGTAAATCAAATTGTTAAAGCCGGAGATCTAGTGGGTTTGGGTGGCAGAACCGGGCGGGCAACCACTACTCACCTGCATTTCGAAACCCGTTTTTTAGGCGAGGCATTTAATCCCGAAAAGGTCTTCGATCTGGATAATCATATCCTTCATTCCGATACATTAATTATCACAAAAAACACTTTTCGTATTCGTTCTAAAAAGAACAAACATATCAAAGAGCAATCAGAAGAACGTAACAATGAAGACGATGTTGTAGAACAAATCAACAAACGAAAAACCAATTACCATACAGTACGCAAGGGAGATACGTTGTCGGAAATTGCTCGAAAATATAATACGACGGTTACTGAACTTTGTCACCTTAATAAAATTAAAAAAACAGCCAATCTGAAACTTGGGAAGCGTTTAAAAATAAGAGGATAATCTTAGTGTGTGTTCGATTTTCTGATTTAGACTGGGATGTTCTGTATCATATAAGTACTCAAAAGATTATTAGGTTTTATAAGTTTCAGAAGGTATGAAAAAATCCTCATTACATCATTAGAATCGGAGTCGTTGTCTATATTCTTTTGTTTCAGAAAGTGTGTGGAAGATCTTTGCTTTGGTTAATATACCAAAAGCACTATGAAACGAATTTTTAAGAGACTGTCACTATCAATTATTATTCTTTTTACGTTACTATTTGCATGTCCTCAATTTGTACTACATGCTCAAAATACAGACACTCTTAGTATTGTAAAAGAATTAAATGAGAAAGGAAAGTATATTCAATCGGAATATTTACTCCGTCAATATTATAAAAATCACCCTGGTGATTTAAATACTCAATGGATTTATGCCCAATCTCTTTACTATTCAAAGAAATTTAAAGATGCTCAAAAGGTATATGAAGACGCAATAGCATGGCATCCTGAAAATTATACCCTGCGTTTAGATTATGCTCAGAAATTGGTTGAAATCGGAGAGATTCAGAAAGCAGAGCCGATTTTAAAATTATATCTGGCCTATGACTCATTAGCTACGGGTGCCTTATTGCCTTTAGCAAAGATTGAATATTGGAAAGGTAATTTTCAGAAGTCTCTTACTACTTTAGATAAGATTTTGAAACTTAATCCGAATGATGCGAAAGCAAAGGAGCTTAAGACAAAAGTTGTTTTAGCATCGTCTCCCTGGGTAAATATATCTACTTCACTTGCAAGCGATGATCAACCTGTCAAACAGTTCTCTCCGTCAATAGAATTGGGGCGGAATTTTAACCGTTTTAAAAATTTGAGTGCAAAGCTTGAAGCTCCATTTTTTTTCAAAAGTAGTGAACGATACACTGCCCAAATGATTACAGTATCAAATGTGGTGAATTTTTTTCAAAAGGGTATTGAGATTAGAACCGGAGCCGGATTTGCCCATTTGACAGATAATCGTATCTCAGTATTGGCAAAGATTTTTTTGAAAAAGAGATTGAATAAGGATCTTTCGGTTTCATTTAAAGCAGAACATATTCCATATCTGTATAATCGTGAAAATATGGATAATTCATTAATGTTTATCCATTATTATGTTGAAACAGAATTGAATAGGCTTAAGAATTGGCAATTTAATGCAAATTTGGATGTTAATCATTTTTACAGTGATAATAATTTAATTTACAATCTGGGAGCATGGATACTCTCCCCCGAATTATCGTTTTCAAAAGCCAGTATAAGATTAGGCTATGGATTCAGATATTCTGCTTCACGTGAAAACAGGTTTGTATCCCAGTATTCAACAAACGAAATAGAGGCAGGAAATAAGCTTTCAGGAGTTTATAGTCCCTACTTTACTCCGGAAAATCAGATAATTCATTCTGCCATTCTTTCGGTTAATTATTCTGCATCAAAAAACATAAATTTGGGTGTAAATGCATCGTTGCCAATTTATTGTACAAATGATAATCCTTATTTGTATTTAAGTCAAAATGCACTTAATAACACCTTTATTGTAAAAGATTTTACAAATGTTAATTATTATCCAGTAGATATTAACGCATTTGTTTCCAATCGGTTAAGCCGAAAGATGGCATTGCGGGTAGAATACGCATTTATGCGTACCAGTTATTATTCGAGTCATTATGTTGGGGTTTCTTTAAAACTGAATTTGTTAAATGAGTAAGGCCGAAACATATGATTTGTGGTGTACATGGAGGGCAAAAGATGTAAAACGCATTGACCGTTTTATTCTGCTTGTACTCACTGTAGCCGGAACAATAGCAATATTCAGTTTTGCTGATTGGTGGTTTCGGGAAGAGCATATTGCAAATTATCCACTGTTTGTAATCTTAAGTTTGTTTTTCTGGTACAGTACATTCAGAATTATATTGATATGGGCTAACTATTTGTTCATTCACAAGCCTGTTGATGTGCCTTTTCCGGAGGAAGGGTTACGTGTAGCAATATTTACTACGAGTGCTCCCGGAGAACCACTGTCGATGTTTGAAAAAACATTTGAAGCACTCAATAATGTGGAATATCCTCATACTACTTACCTTTTAGACAGTACTCAAGATCCAGCATTTAGAGAGCTTGCAGAACGTTATGGAATTAAGTGGTTTGACCTTTATGGTTTGCCAGGTGCCAAAGCCGGTAAGATAAATGCGGCACTAAAGCAAACTTCAGAAGACTTCATTCTGATACTTGATCCTGATCATATTGTGTTTCCAAACTTTCTGCACGAAACGCTTGGCTTTTTTAAAGATGAAAAAGTTGGGTTTGTACAGGTTTCACAAGGCTATTACAATCAATACAGATCGTTTACGGCAAAGGGGGCCGCAGAGCAAACATATACTTTTTACGGCCCAACTCAAATGGGGTTAAACGGAAATAATTGTGCAGTTGCAATTGGTGCTAATTGTACATTCCGACGTAAAACACTCGAAAGCATTGGAGGACATGCTCAGGGATTAGCAGAAGACCTGCTTACCAGCATCAGGATACATGCTGCCGGATGGAAATCAGTGTACAACCCTGTAATTGTGAGCAGAGGATTGGTCCCCGAAGATTTAGGTTCTTTTTGTAATCAACAATTAAAATGGGCAAGGGGTGTATTTGAAGTTTTATTTATGGAGCTTCCAAAAGTATTTAAGAAGCTGACATTTTGGCAAAAGGTTACGTATGGTTCTATTGGAACATATTATCTGGTAGGTTTTACAACCCTGTTTTTTATGTTTATACCTTTTCTATATTTCTTCACCGGGGTTATACCAGGTCGTATGTCATTTGTCGATTTTGTGATTAAAGGATCATTTATATTGTTAATAGCTTCATTAATATATGCGTACGTGCAGAAATTTATGAGCCATCCGCAATCGGAACGAGGATTTCACTGGAGAGGAATGATCCTGAAGTATTCATGCTGGTCAGTCTATTTCTGGGGATTTATCCTTTCATTGGCAGATATGAAAATTCCGTATAATCCTACATCTAAAACTGCAATAAAAAGAATAACTGCTTATGTAAAACCAATGATTATTTACTGTGTATTGTTTTTAATTACGGTAATAGCTGTTTTTATTAATCGTAGATTTTTCACACCGGAGAGTGAGCTTTTATTTACCGCCGAAAAAGTATGGGGGATGGTCGGCTTTTCATTTTTAGCATTTATCCAATCATTGGGTGGTATTTATGCTGCCAGAGAAGCAAAGCGGTTAACAGTTGAAGACCCATGGAAAAAAATTGATGTTTCAAAATTAAAATATAACTATAAAAAATCTGAAATATGAAAACGTTATTGCTGGCAGGTGGCTTCGGAACACGTATGAGCGAAGAAACTGAATTAAAACCTAAACCAATGATTCCAATTGGAGCCAATCCAATTTTATGGCATATCATGAAAATTTACTCATATTACGGGTTTAACGACTTTGTTGTTTTGCTGGGGTATAAAGGAAGTATTATCAAAGAATACTTTATGAATTATTTCCTTTACCGAAGTAATGTTACGATTGATCTGGCAAAAAATGATATCAAAATCATTAACAACAATGCTGAACCATGGAAAATAACTTTGTTGGATACCGGGCTCGATACAATGACCGGAGGAAGAATATTACGTGCAAAAGAAATAATTGGAGATGAGCCTTTTATGCTTACATACGGCGATGGGGTTGGAGATGTAAATATAAAAGATCTTCTATCCTTTCATAAATCACATGGAAAAGCCGTTACAATGACTACAGTTCAACCGGAAGGACGTTTTGGAGGTGTTGATTTTGCAGAGAATGAAAATTGTGTAAAAAGTTTTATAGAGAAACCCGCCGGAGATGGAGGCTGGATTAATGCCGGATTCTTTGTATGTGAGCCCAAGGTGTTTGATTATATTACAGAAGGTGATAAAACTATCTGGGAGCGCACTCCTCTTGAAAAGATTGCATGTGATGGTGAATTATATGCTTACAAGCATTACGGCTTTTGGAAGCCGATGGATACTTTACGGGATAATAAACACCTGAATGAAATGTGGGATAATAACAAAGCAGCATGGAAAGTATGGTAAGCATGAAAAACCTTTTTGGGGGTATCTATCAGGGGAAGAAAGTACTGGTAACGGGCTTCACTGGTTTTAAAGGATCCTGGCTGGCTCAGTGGTTGAAATTGTTAGGAGCTGATGTTTATGGTTATGCATTAAATGCACCATCAGATCCCAGTCATTATTCGTTGTTGAAAATGGATATTAATGAGTGTATTGCAGATGTTAGAGATGCGAAAGCATTGTCGGATTTTATCGAAGAAATAAAACCTGAAATAGTTTTTCATCTTGCTGCTCAGGCTTTGGTGAGAGAATCATATTCAAATCCGTCTGAAACATTTTCCACTAATGTAATGGGAACATTGAATGTTTATGAATCATGTAGAAAAACATCCTCTGTGGGAGCGATTGTGAATATTACGAGCGATAAGTGTTATGAAAACAAAGAATGGATTTGGGGATATCGTGAAAACGATCCGATGGGCGGTTTCGATCCGTATAGTGCCTCTAAGGGGTGTGCCGAAATCCTAACATCTTCATTCAGAAATTCTTATTTTAATTTGAATGAGTATAAAAAAAGTCATCATCTATTGTTGGCGAGTGCTCGTGCCGGAAATGTAATTGGAGGAGGAGATTGGGCAACAGACAGGCTTATACCGGATATGATCAGAGCAGCATCTCTAAATAATTCTGTTCAGATTAGAAACCCTAAAGCAACCCGGCCCTGGCAACATGTATTGGAACCTTTAAGCGGGTATTTAACACTTGGATGGAGGCTGCTGGAAGAAAGAATGGAATTTGCTGATGGCTGGAACTTTGGTCCGGATTTACAAAGTAATTTATCTGTTGAAGATATTGTTCATACATCTCAAATGTATTGGGATAAAATACAGGTAAATTATAGTTCAGATAAATCTGAACATCACGAAGCAAATCTGCTTATGCTCGATTGTTCAAAAGCGAATAAATTGCTTAAATGGAAATCTGTTTGGGATATTGAAACTACCCTTGAAAAAACGATTTTCTGGTACAAAAAACTTTACAGCGAAGGAGTTGTTGTAACTTTGCAAGATATTGATAATTATGTTGTAAGTGCGCAAGAAGCTAATTTGATATGGACACTTTAAAAGGAAAAAAGGTACTTGTTACAGGTGGAAATGGTTATTTGGGTAAGAATCTCGTTTCTGCTTTGGTAAAGAATGATTGCGAGCTTTATATACTCGACAAAACTCCTTCCGGCTGTCCAAATGAGATTATTGCAGATCTTACAGACCAGGAACAAGTCAAGAGCATTGTACTTGATTTAAAACCCAATCTGATTTATCATTTAGCAGCAAACCTGAATCGTGACCGCGATTTTTTAAATCACGATACTGTGATGAATATCAATTACTTTGGAACATTAAATTTGCTTAATGCACTGAAGAATGTTGATTATGACAACTTTATATTTACCAGTTCGAGCGAAATATATGGAGCAAATGATGTTCCTTTTCATGAAAAAATGATGCCATTGCCAGCATCTCCTTATTCATTAAGTAAAGCTTGTGCCGAAATGGCTATTCGGACATTTAGCGAGCTTAATGCCAAAAATTTTACGATACTTCGGGTATTCAATTTTTTTGGAAAGCAAATGCCGGATAACTTTTTTATTCCTCAACTTGTAAATTCGTTGAAATCTGGAGAATTCTTCAAAATGACGAAGGGGGAGCAATCCCGTGATTTTTTATATGTGAGTGATGTGATAAAAGCGATGATTTTGACGGCAACACATACAAATTCCTTAAATCAAACTTTTAACGTATGCAGTGGGGTAAGCATAACCCTGAAAGAGCTGGTATGTATGGTAAAAGAGTTAACCCATAGCGAATGTCGGATTCAGTTTGGAGCTTTACCTTATCGGGAAAATGAAGTTTGGAATATGGTAGGTGATCCGGCAAAAATCAAGGATTTGCTTGGCTTTAGTCCGGATTACACGATAGAGGAAGCGATATCAGAACTAATTTAAAAATAGATTATTATGAGCTGGAAAAGAAGTTCTAGAAGAGTATTGTATCTTATAGCCGCAGTAGCCGCAGGTTCTGGTTTGGTCTATGTTTTATCTATTGCAGGCAATGGGATGAAGGGTCCTTTGGAAAATTTAATGGTTCAAACCACTGAGGCAGTTCATGATGTTGAACAACATGCTATTCTGGAACAGCGTGAAGATAAGCGTTCCGATAAACTGGAATGGTTTAAGCCAATGATTGAAAGTGTTGAAAAATTAAAACATCCAACCACGATGCTTTTAGGTGCATCTGATAGTTACTCGAAAGAATCTTTTGAATCAATTATTAACCTGGAAGACTCGTTGAAAACAACGTTTCCATTGATTCATATCTATGCAGCCTGGGGGAGTAAAGAGGACGAAAAGTTTCCAAAACTTGAAGTAAAAACAATATTAGAACTGGGTTCCATTCCTGTAATTACGTGGGAACCATGGTTGAGTGATTTTGAGGAAACAGAATACCCAGGAATTCTAAAACCCGATAAACGTGAAAAAGGATGTTTAGGCGAGATAGCCAAAGGTATCTATGATAAATATATCAAAGAATGGGCTTTAGAAGCAAAAGCAATTGGAAAACCTGTTATGTTGCGCGTAGGTCATGAAATGAACGATCCTTACCGATATCCATGGGGACCTCAAAATAACAAACCTGAAGAGTTTGTTGCTGCCTGGAAGCATATTCATTCGGTTTTTGATAAAGTTGGTGCTAATAATATACTCTGGATCTGGAGTCCGCACTTATCATATGGCTATTTTGATGCATTTTATCCTGGTGATAAATATGTTGACTATGTAGGCGTTGGCGTGCTTAATTATGGCACATCTGTAAATTGGAGTAAGTGGTGGACATTTCAGGAAATATTTGGAAATTATTATGCGGAGATTTCAAAATATAAAAAGCCAATAATGATTACCGAATTTGGATCATTATCCATTGGGGGGAATAGGGCTAAATGGTTTGATAACGCGTTTTTATTACTTCAAACAAAATTTAAAGCCGTTAAATCGATATTGTTTTTTCATTATTCATCAGACAATACAATTACCGATAAAGCCTTAGACTGGCAATTTAAGGATGATGCCGGCAGCTTGAAAATAATCAGGAAGAACATAAAACAATTTAATCATGCAGCATCTCAAAAGTAAATAAATTGAGTTTGATTCTGGCTGTTAAAACTGGTGGTTTTTAAGTAATTAGAATTTTTGAAATAAAATAAGGTTTACACAGTTTTTTGGATAGTACCAATGTTTATTTTTCACATAGGGGAAAATAAAGTTTTCCTTCAATGATTATTTTTGACATAAGAGAAAATAAAGTTTTCCTTCAATGATTTTTTTTGACATAAGAGAAAATAAAGTTTTCCTTCAATGATTTTTTTTGACATAAGGGAAAATAAAGTTTTTCCTCTATGATTATTCTTGACATAAGAGAAAATAAAGTTTTTCCTCAATGATTATTTTTGACATAAGGGAAAATAAAGTTTTCCTTCAATGTTTTTTTTTGACATAGAGGGAAAAAAAGTTTTCCTCGTATGTTTCGCAGTGGCATATACAGTAAAAAAAGTTTTTCCTCAATATTTTTTTTTGACATAAGGGAAAATAAAGTTTTCCTTCAATGATTTTTTTTGACATAAGGGAAAATAAAGTTTTTCCTCAATGATTATTTTTGACATAAGGGAAAATAAAGTTTTTCCTCAATGATTATTTTTGACATAAGGGAAAATAAAGTTTTTCCTCAATGATTATTTTTGACATAAGAGAAAATAAAGTTTTCCTTCAATGTTTTTTTTTGACATAGTGGTAAAAAAGGTTTTCTTGTATGTTTCACAGAAACATATACAGTAAAAAAAGTTTTCTATCAATGATTTATATGTATAGGGTAATAAAAGATAATTACTTAATTGTGATATAAAAATAGTGCTACTGCGAAATAATAATATAGTATATGCGTTTTTTGCATTATAATATTCTATATTTGCATTAATCAATCTGAGTTGTAGAATTTTAAAATTTCCATTTATGAGAAGCGAAAACAGTTATTTCGAAAACCCTTATGAAAAAGGACATTTCAGTAGGGAAAGTTTTAGAAAGTATGTTGATAATCATCTTTACATACTTCAGCAGGCAAAAGCTAAAGGAGAACCTGTTGGCGATATTATTGATGACACCAAACCCCTGCTGGAGGAATATACTCTTGCAGTAAAGCAGATTCATTCGGGGAAAGCTACGCGCACCGCCCGTACTTTTACCGTAGATCAATGCATAGAAAAGTTTAAAAAACTTGTAGCCCAGCGTGAAGGATTAATTCGTAGTAAATTCGGGAAAAGCTCGGAGGCTTATCTGGAGTTTTTTCCAAAAGGACTCAAACAATTCTCGTCAGTTACCAAGAAAAACATTGATGACCTTTTTGATCAGGTAATTAAAGGAAGTAATACCTATAAGCCAGAGCTTGGTCCGGAACTGGAACAAGAATTTACCGATTGTTACCATACATATAAAGTAGCCCTTGATAGTCAGGAAGGTAAAAAAGGAGATGTTAATATTTCGGTAAAAGATATTGAAATTATTTCTTCCAGGCTAAAACGTCAGCTTGCATTAAATATTCACAAGCTTGCAATCCTTTATATTGACAATCCTGGCTATGCAAAAACATTCTTTATCAATAGTTTGCTGGGTGCTAAATCGAAATCAAAGCAAACTGGCGTTACATCCAACACCTACACCGTAACAATCCCGGCAAATGCTACCAAAGAAGCCGGATTTGCCTTTTCGGTTGACAAAACCATGCTTTTTAGCAATGTAGGTTCCGAGGCAGTTTTGGTATATGGCGCTGCAACTGTTGACGCTCCGCTAAGTCCAACAGCCATTGAAATACTATCGGGCGAAGAAAAAGAAATTACCGCTACCCAACTGGGAGCTCCGGCAAACCGCTTTATCCTGATGATGAATAAGAGCGTGGCAGCCGAAGCCGAAGTAGAAATTTTGTTCGTGTAGCCGGCAAAAGAACCCTTATAAACACCTAAGTATAATTCCAAGGGAATAGAAACCGTCCAGTCTTTTTATGTTGAAATTCTATCACTCGAATAAAAATCAAAAGGGCTGGCGGTTTTCTACCAATTCGCAAACAAATTATTAAACCTATCCCAAGCACTTTTTTACACAATACAAAATACTTTAGAGAAGAGAAACCGACCAGCCTTATTGTTATTTATAACTTAACAAATTAGTACACTGAAAAGGGCTGGCGGTTTTCTTTTACAAACAAAATTCTGCTTGTACCAATCTTTAAAAACCACTACATTTACACCCATAATCACCAAAACACATTCATGAAACAATAAACAACACAATTATACATATTTAAGATAGCGTTTGCTATTATTCGTGATCCTAAAAACTGGCACTTTTTAACACAACAAGAATAATAAGTAAAAACGCACACGTCATGGCGTGTGCTTTACTTATTTGTTGTGTGGGTATGCCAGTACCTAGGATCAGATACAGTAAAAGTCACACGCCTTTTTTATTTTAAGCGGGTGGCAGGCTGAATCGAAAATTAAAAATTGAGAAGTAGAAAAAAAGAATATCTTCTTCATTTTTCGCCCCTTATACACCCCCCCTTTTTTATAATGGAACAGATATTTGTAAAAATAAATAGTTTTCAAAAAAGATAAAATACAACTTACAGTTGTAAAATACATCTATAAGTTGTATTTTACAACCAATAATTTTCGTATTTTATTTATCACGAACTTTGGAGATACGTTTTTGATAATATTGATAAAACAAGAATATTAACCTAAATCCGGAACCCTTAAACCCCCAGTTCAAAATGAGATTCTGCCTATATAAAAAAGTAAACCCTGCAAAATGTGGGTACATCTTACAGGGCTACTCCCCTAAATTTAATAACTAAAATAAACCTTGTCCCCATTTTCCCCGGAAATCACCCCCATGACACCGGGCAAGCAAGGAACTTATGAAACAAGATTTTTACAAATATACACAATAATTAACCTTAAAACCAAATGAAACCTTTCACGTAAAGAAAAAACAAGCCCCGCAATACGCAATATTGCAGGGCTAAACTGCGAAATAGTTCCTCCGGCTATTAAAAATCAGGAGGTTAATTCAATAAGTTTAATCTAAAAACTTACGAATTTATGAATTGTATAAATATAAACAACAGAAAAAAAGAAGTGTTTAAAAATTATGCTCTTCTTTTGCTTGCCAAAATAATAATTGGCTTCGCTTTTTTAGTAAACACCAGTAATGGGTACGGGCAGGGATTACTCCCTAACATCACATGGCTGTATCCAAACACAACCTCCCAAAACGTCCCGCTAAACAGCCCAGGCGGAACTTTAAAGTTTTGCTACGTTGCAAGCGACACCACTACATTTTTCCAGATAGTGGATACATTGGGTTTTCCCGATAGTGCTGATTTTATGATTCAAAAATTCAGCAATAATTCGTTTATCAATCTCCACTCAAACCCCAATGTCTCTTATGTAGAGGCAAAATCTGCCATAGGAGATACCATTGTACTAACTATTACAGATACACTGGTATTAAATCACTTAAAACTGGTATATAGAAACGGGGCTAAAGCATTTCCTTTAGGACTGCATAATATTTACATGAAGTCGTGCCTGACAGATATTAGCAGTTCGTGGTGCTGGGATCCTTCCGAATGCGGTGCAACAACACTTAAAACAATAATGGAATCTTATGAAGGAGAAAGTTTTAATTACAGGTTTACTGCACCTTTTGATACTGTTGAAGGTTTGTATGCAAATCCGGCAAGTTATCCCATGACGGCAAGGCTTATATTTTACGTGCCTAATTCTAATCCCATAATACAATATCTGGGACCTGTGATGGATATTCACCAGATAGCAGATATAAACGGTCAGGTATGGCAATATGCACCACCTGCCGGAACTTATAAAGTTATTGTAGAAATTAACCCGAGCAACGATACCTCTTTTTTTGCAGGTATGGTCAATGGAGCAAGTGTTTGGCGTGCAATAATTCACCCAAAACCAACAACATCATTTCCAAGCTCAATTTGTTTAGATGTTTTGCTGTATAAATCGTGGTTTAAAGCTCCCGGCAGTAACGAAAGTATCAGTGTAACCTCTATTTCACCTAATACAAATGTTTCGTATATCCCGCTTGGTATTGGTGCATATAAATTTTCTGCCCCGGGTACTTATACGTTTACCGTTGTTCGAGGTAATTCTTATTGTGCAGATGTAACGGAAATTTATAATGTGAAAGTAACCATGAATCCTTCGTTTCAGGATCCAGTCCCGGTTTGTCCTAATACCTATGTTGCATTAAACGGAACCACCTGTGTTACCGATCAGACAATATTTAGCGGTATGAGCTGGTTATGGGACTTTGGTGACGGAACCACGGAAGCGGGGCAATTTGTTCATCATAAATACACCGCCAGCGGAACCTATAATATTACACTGAAACTTACCTACAATGGCTACACTGAAACAATAACAAAAACAATTACCATAAACCCCTTACCACAATTTACCATTGTAGGAAATAATAACGATTGCAGCCAGACTGCAACATATACGGTTGATAATCCCGATTTAAACAGCAGTTATGATTGGAGTACATTACACAGCGGAAATTATACCGGAACCTCGCCAAACATAACATGGCAATCGGGAACCGACTGCCCGTTTGAGGTGCTTACATTAACTGTTACCGATAATACGACCTCGTGCAGTAATACAAAAGCAATGAACATATATTCATGTTGCACCATTAACGAAACAAGTCCGCAAAATATACTGAATAATGCTACATTGAGTTCCAATGCCAATTACTCCGGATATGTTAATATTAACGGCAATCTGGTTATTGATGCAAATGTATCATTTACGAAAGCCTATATTTATCTTAGCCCTGACAGTAAAATTACCGTGAATCCCGGTGCTACAATTACGATTGACAGTTCACTTGTTGGCGACCGCCGTAAATGTTGCCACTTTATGTGGGATGGTATTTATGCCGAAAACCCGATGGCAACCATTAACATCATAAATTCTACCGTTACCAATGCCAAAAGAGCCGTTGTTTCAAAAAACGGGGGAGTTTTCCATTTATCAAATACGAACTTCGAGAATAACAATACAGGCGTAGCGATATATGATTACTACGAAATTGAAACCTCGCCGGGCAGTGGTGCAAATATGCCCGATTTTCCGGGTACAATACTGGGCTGTAGCTTTTACAGGCTGGCAAACAGTATTTTTACTACTGCCGATAATACCGGAAGCCAGTACGGCATCTATGTAAACAAAGTACGTAATTTTACAATTGGCGATCCTCAACAGGCTAAAAACCAGTTCTACGATATAGGCTTCGGAATCTATAACATTAACTCCGATATTAAGGTTTACAACAACGAGTTTAAAGTGGTTGACAATGTAAATTATGCCCAGACTTCAGGAATTTATTCTATCTATAAATATACCGAAATGCCGACACAACCTACCAATATCAATCACGAGCTAATCGTGGGAGGTATTTCTACTTCACTAAAAAACACGTTTACAAATTTAATATCGGGCATAACTTCGTTTGGGCAGTATGTAGATGTATGTAACAATGATTTATTGGATTGTTACAATGGTATCGAAATTACCAACCTGCGTAGTTATTCCAAGGTTAACAGTAACACAGTTTCCAGAACAAACCTAACCACTGTTTCACCGGGTACTGCAATAAAAGTACAGCGTTCACATGTGGATGTTGCCGGGTTTACGGTTGTGGATGTTGCTAAAAACGTGATATCGAACTATCGCAATGGTATCTGGCTGATTAATATTCAGTCGGTGAAACCGATTAACAGGATTGCAAAGGTTGAAGACAATACCATTAATTATTTTGTGGCAGGAATTCCGGGAGTCTCCGGTTATACTGTTACCACCGATTATCAAAACGGGATTATTGTTGACCATTGCAACAGTATTTTTGTTTCCAACAACAAAATAGTACGTAACCGTTCCGTCCTTCCTTCGGTAGAAGCCGAACTAATCAAAGGCATCACGGTACGCAATACACAGGGGGCAAATATTCAGGAAAACTACATAAACAACATGGGTAGCGGTATTTTTACAGCCGGACCGCTAACCAAAACAATGTTTACCTGCAATAAATTTGATCATCCTTATTACGGGTTTAATTTTGGCATGGCTTCCGGTTTAACCGATCAGGGCTGGGTTAATGCCTCAACTGCTCCGCAAAACTTTAACGTGCATAATCGCTGGATTGGCTTTTTTAATCCCGGTCAGGAGAAAATTAAAGCCTGCCCCGGATGTATCAATACTGGATTTACACCTAAATGGTATTATAATGATAATTTAGGAATAGAATATGACGTGAACCCTGTAAATGTAAACTATCAAATTCTCTTTTATCCATCAAATAATGCCACAACGAATTGTGCCGTGAATAACCCGCCCTATGTTCCTTCAAACGAGCCTGTTTACTCACAGGATCCGCGTGAGGTGTTATACGGGCAAATTGTACGCGACCAGTTATTTTACAATTACCTGAACGACCTTTACAAAGAATACGACAGGGGCTATTTGTTTGATATACTCCGCAATGCACCCGATATTATGAACAAGGGCGATATAAACGACAATCTTTATCTCTCGTTCTATAATTCAGTGTATAATTCCGAAATCCAAACCATACTTGCTGCCCGTGAACGGATGTTTAGCCATGACAATGAGCAGGCAAAAGCATTTTTAAATAATATTACTCCTGACGATAAATTGAAATGGATGCAACGGCAGGTTGACGAGGTTTATATGGATACGTGGAATAAAGACATTTACGAATTTACCCCGGCTCAGTATCAAACCCTTTTCGGTATTGCAACCATCACTCCTTACGAGGGAGGCGAAGCGGTATATACCGCCCGTGTAATGCTGGGAATTGACCCCGATATGTACCATCTCTATTACTCGCCAAACCCGATTCATAAAACGGAAAAAGAACTGGAAGCAACGGTATATCCTAATCCTGCTTCAAAGCAATTAACCGTTTCCTTTAGCGGGAACTGCCCGGCAAACAGCAAACTCAAATTGTATAATATGCTGGGAATCGAGGTTGCAGAGTTTAACCTTACGCCCAACAGTACAAAAACCGAACTCAATACCGAGAGCCTGAAACCAGGCATGTATTATTATCATGTAGTCTCCAATGATAAAAATATCGACTCGGGTAAACTAATGATTATTAAATAGCTTAACTTTGGGGGTGCATTTGCACCCCCTTATTACCAAATGAAGTGGTTTTTCTACATAGTATTTTTTCTTTCATTGCCCCTTTGTTCATTTTCCCAGTACAAAGGCTCTAATGCTGTGGCTAATCCCGGATTTGAAAATATTATTCAATGCCCGGATGATTATATGCAATTAAATAAAGCATTTAATTGGTGTGGGTTTAGTACAGAATTATTTCATTCGTGTAATCCTAATATGGTGCCATATAATTTAGGAGGGTTTCAATACCCGCATACAGGAAATGCCTATGCCGGGTTTATTAGAGTTGGGTTTCATAGTAGTAATAAATACAGGGAATTTATCCATAATAAACTAGCCCAGCCGTTGCAAAAGAAAAAATATTGTGTGGATTATTATTATTCTATCTCAGAATGGACAACGGAGAATGGCACAACGTTTATTCCCGATAGTGTAGGCTTAATGTTTACGATTGATTCATTCCCTGATCAAACAACCTATACACCTCTTTTTCAACCTCAGATAATTACTCAACTGGTAAATGATACCATAAACTGGATACATGCTTCGGCATTGTATGACGCCGCCGGGGGCGAAAAGTATATGACTATGGGAAGTAATAACGCAACCTACATTCCACCCGGTATATGGATTTACGGGGAATATATGCTTGTGGATGATTTTTCGGTATGTGAATGTAGTTTTGAGTTTAGTCTTGGAAACGATACCCTGCTTTGCCCCGGGGATAATATAACCTTACATGCCGGGTTACCCAATGCTGTATTTACATGGCAGGATGGCTCACAGGGAAACACCTATAATGTTACACAGCCGGGTATTTACTGGGTAAAGGCTTATGTTCCCCAGTATAATTACACCAGTTATGATACTATCGTGGTATATGATGGCGATGCCGACCATTGTGCTTTGCCACTGGAAGTTCCCAATGTAATTACCCCTAATAATGACGGGGCAAATGATCGTCTTGTGATTACCAACAGTAATTACTGGGATATAAACCTGATGATCTACAACCGCTGGGGAAACTTAATTTATCAGAATGCAAACTACCAAAATGATTTTGATTGTAATGGCTGTGGTGAAAGTGTTTACTTTTATGTTTTACAGGCTACCGCCAAACGTAGTGGTCGGAAAATAGAAAAGACCGGAACGGTAACGGTGTTACGATAATTTATTTCACCTCACCCCCGCCTCTACTTTCAAGAGAGGAGCTTACATAACAGCTAATTTTAGTGTCAGTCTCATTGAGTAAAGAAGTAAAAAGCAAAAGATTCTATTCTAACTTCATTTCACGTTTTGCCCATTTCTGTTTTTCTTCTAAAACAAAGCTGAAATACAACAATTTACCCGTGCTTCACACCCTTTCTCCTGCCAGGAGAAAGGGCAGGGGAATGAGGTCGTATTGCAAATGCACCCCCTTAACACCAAATGAAGTGGTTTATTCCAATCATGCAGCATCTCAAAAGTAAATATTTGTATTTGCCTTTGATTGCTTATCGGATATGATTTGGTTTTACTTTATGTTTCTTGTTTTCGGGAAGTAATAGTTGACGGACATTTCCCAAATTACCATCATTAGGAGCCGGATTGAGTTTAAGAATTTTGCAGATCAGATTATAAATTTCGATGTTCTGCATGGCATTGGCTACGTACCCTTTTTGGAAAGCAGGTCCATAAGCGTAAAAAATCCCATACATGTCGCTGTTTGTAGGATCATAACCATGAGTACCTTTTCCAATGGGTTTATCGTTACGCCATTTCATACTCCATGCGCTATCGGCAACAATTACAATATCTCCTATACGGTAGTTTGTTCCGTAATGCAGATAGACTGGAACATTCTGTTTTTTCCACGCCCTCAAATGTTTTGCCTTTTGTAGCCCTGTAATAACAGAATCGATAAATTGAGGATAAGGTGTGAAGTTGTATTGTGGATTATGACCGTTGCTGAATTGTATCCATTCTTTTTTGATGTAGTCGTCGAAAAATTCGGTTTTTTCTTCAGAAAGTAAGCTCATTCCGTGATCGGAAACGATGATAATATTGATTTTATCAGCCAAAGGGTGTGATTTTATTTTGGCAAAGAAAGCGCCAACCAAACTGTCGAGAGAATAAATCATTTTGTTTGCTTCGGAGCTGTATGGGCCAAAGTCATGCGTTACTTCATCGGGTTCAGGAATATACCAGGTTATCAAATGAGGACGCTTGCTTTCAGGCAGGTCTAACCAGCTTAATACGCTGTCTAATCGTTGATTGTAAGGAAATGTATGATCATATTTTTTCCAGATTGAAGGCTGAATATTCTGAATAGGGGCTTCGGTACCTACCCAAAAATAGGAAGCTGATTTCACTCCTTGTTTTTCAGCCGTTACCCAAATAGGCTCTCCTCCATAAAATTTACCGTTTTCCACAGCTTTCCGATTTCCTATACTATATTTTGCTTTTAGTACCGAGTCGTAAAAGTTATTCTGAACTAAACCGTGATGGTCGGGATACAAACCTGTTGCAATTGAGTAATGGTTAGGAAAAGTTACAGATGGGAAGCATGGTATTAGTGCCTTACACGTCACTCCTTCGGACGCAATAGCTTTCAGGTTTTTTAAGTTGAGTTTTTCTGCATAATCCCATCGGAATGCATCCATCGAGAGCATGATTACATAAGGATGATCTGTTTGCCTGGGCTTTTGTGCTATATTTTTGAATGGTACTCCAAAAGTTAGAAAAACGAAAATAAAAACAACTATTTTGAATGATTTCATAAATCATGAATATTAAAATTAGAATCTGCAAAAATAGCATCTGTAATAGCGAGAACAGAAAAAATGTATTAATATAAGAAGTGAATTTATTCTGGTAAAATTCAGAATAAAGAAAGTCCCTTTCCGAGGGACTTTCTTTAAATTTAAATGGTGAATCAGAATATATATTTAACACCGAATTGAGCAAACCAACGAGAACTTCCGATGCCGCTGTCGCTAACACTTTTTACATCTGTATTGCTGGTCTTACGAAATGTAAACTCAGGAGTTGTTCCATCCGCTTTATATCCTTCAAATTTAATTAAAGGATAATATCCATTGGTAATGTAGTATTTACGACCCCAATCGCTGTTAAGCAGATTTCCGATGTTGAAGATGTCAAACGAAAGTTGAATGGTATTTTTCTTGCCTTTAACAAACACGAAAAAATCCTGCATTACTTTGAAATCGAAAGTATGTTCGAATGGCATACGGGCACCGTTACGTTCAGCATACTGACCTTTGCGATTTTTCAGATAGTCATCATTATTAATGAATTGTTCCAATTGTGTCCATTGTTCAGCGGCAGTGTATGTATGTCCGTTAGCAGTATAAGTTCTGAAATTGATTTCAGAAGCACTTGCTGGTACGTAAATCAAATCCTGAGGATTGTATCTGTCTTGATTTGATATGTCGTATCCTGAAGCGTTTGCTTCGTACACATAAGAGTAACGACTTCCTGATTGCCCATTGTAATACAGTGAAACAGAAGTTGCGAAGAATTTTTTGTATTCTTTACGATAGGATATGTATGCAACAATACGGGAACCAAGATCGAAGTTCGAAAAAGCCAGATCAAGATCATTTCGGCCTCTTACATTTGGCATATAACGCCATTGTGAGGAGTTTTGCGATGAAGTGCCATCGATCAGACCTTTTGAGTGCCCTAGTGTATAAGCGATACTTCCGGAGAATCCTTTATCATTTGGTTTCTGAATCTGGATAGTTGCATTATAGCTATAGCCTTCGTTTGTGTTGCTTGCAAGATAAATACCAGTATAAGTGTTTTCGATCAGGTTTGGAGAACTTCCTCCCTGGAAGATTGGACGGTTATCAGGGGTTCCGGTAAGTTTTTTAACGGAAGGCTTGATATTAACATTTTCGTACAGAATATTATTCAATGTTTTAGTATACATCAATTCAGCTGTAGCGATTAAGCCCCACCACGGAAGTTTTTGGTCAACAGCCATGCTTGTACGTAAAACCTGAGGAAATTTGAAGTCTTTGGAGAAGAGATTTAACTCGCCGGATGGTTTTTTGATTGTAATATTGAAGTCTTGTGCCGTATATTGATCATTCCAATTGGGACGGAGTTGGGCACTTTGATTGGAAATCCCTCCGATAATCATGCCACAGTTAGTGTAAGCGCCTGCAGGCCAAACCAGTGGAACACGACTTGTGAAAATGCCAATTCCTCCACGTAGTTGGGTTTTGTTATTTCCGAATACATCATAGTTAAATCCAACACGGGGGGAGATCATCAGTTGCGATTTTGGCATTTTCCCTGATTGAGCCCCTTTTAAATCATATCCAGCTGCGGTGATTTTTGTGATGGTAGAATCAAAATTATTGATAGCAATCGGATTGTCATTAAACATAGGGATATCTAAGCGGATACCTCCGGTTATTTTCAATTTATTATTCACATCATATTCGTCTTGAACATAGAAACCAAGTTGCATTGCTTTGAAATCGGCAGCAGCAGCAGTACCATCCCCAGTAATATCATCAACCAAAGAATAGCTTCTGCTGTAAGTTGCATTATTATTTTGCAAAAATGCTAAAACACTGCTATAGTTATAATTTCCGTAATTGTCGCGGATATACAGGTTGTACATTTTGTAAAACTCATTGTGAGTACCTACTGTAATCGTATGTTTTCCTTTATAGATTTCAAAGTTGTCAGTAATCGTAAATACATCTTGATTTAACTGGTTTGCAGAGGAATAACGTTCACTGCCAAAGATGATACTACCGGAACCGTCGGTGATTTTGATAAACGGGAAACGGTCTCCCATTTGATTACGGTCATCGCGTACAGTTGTGTAACCGGTTATAAAGCTGTTGGAGTATTTGTTTCCGAAAGAACTCTTTAATTCTAAGGATGTTGAGTTTGTTATTGATTCAAAGTTAACCCAGTTATTATAGAAAACAATCTGATTTGTGGATGAACGATCGTAAGGATAAATGGAAACACCTTTGGTATATGAATGACGCAATGTTAACCGATGATTCTTGTTAATGTTGTAATCGAAGCGAATAAGAAATTTATCGCTATTTGTTTCACGAACAGGGTTTTCGAAGGTGCCTGGGTCATATTTGTAAACTTCTTTTAACCGACTGATAACCATGTTTAAACTATCGCGTTTGTTTTTCATATTTCCGGTATAGGAACCAAAATCATATGGATTTGGAGTTTCATCACGTTGTTGTTCTACATTAAAGAAGAAGAAGAGTTTATTTTTGATGATTGGGCCGCCAACTGTAACTCCATACGTTTTAGCAGTAAATGGATCCAGCTTTTTACGAAGAGTGTCTGGCGATTTTCCTGCGAAGTTTTCGTTACGGAGATAATAATATGCACTTCCGTGATATTCGTTGGTACCACTCTTGGTTACAGCATTGATTCCTGCTCCTGAAAATCCTCCGAGTTTTACATCGTAAGGAGCTACTGCAATTTGAAATTGTTCAATAGCATCAATTGAGATGGGTGCAATCCCAGTTTGCCCGCCATTGGTTCCAGAGGAAGTTAGTCCGAAAACATCATTGTTTACAGCACCGTCAATAAAAATGGAATTGTAACGGTTATTTACGCCAGCTACAGAAACACCACCTCCCACTAGTGATGCTTGTGGGGTAAGTTTGGTGAAGTCCTGTAAATCGCGAGTGATTGTAGGCATTGTATTAATTTCATTACTGCCTACATACGTTTCTGCACCAGTTCTGTTCCCGTCGAAAATATCGTTTTTCTTTGCCGAAATTTCAACACCTTGAATAGAAACTGCTTGTTCTTTTAGGTTTACATTTAATTTGAATGTCTGTCCCAAAGAGAGGTACGCATCGTTTTTCTCGAAGTTGCCATATCCAACAAAAGTAACCGTTATGTTGTAAGGTCCTCCAATATTCATGTTGGAAATTCTGAAATTGCCATTTGCATCGGTTGTGGTTCCGAATTTTGAACCTGTTGGTTGATGGATTGCAACAACGGTAGCTCCAGGCAAGGTTTCTCCTTTCGATCCGTAAACAACTCCGTTCATGCTTGAAGTTGTTATTTGCGCTTTAACCATCAGTGATGGGATCATGATGAAATTTATAATCACCACGAGTAAAAAGGTAAATTTTTTCATAGGCTAAATATTTTGTTTATTCAATTCAAAATAAAAGCATTTGAAGGAGATAATCAATACCAAATCATTAATTTAACATTAATAGTTATTAACATTTATCGCACACACTGTTGATATAACAGATTATGAATCGGCTCTTAAAATCTGAATATAGCCCATGATCACCAATTGTACGAAGAAAATCTGATATGGGTTAGCATAAAAATACAGTGTATAAATCATCCTTAAAAAAGGGTAACTGGGGGGCAAAAACAGAAAGCTTATCTATTTATATTGGCTATCGCTTTTCCCCAAATTACTTTTACCTTGTGAAAATTTAAGAAGAAAGTCGAAATGAGAGAAAGAATCACATATAGCATATTCATCGTTTTTGCCATTTTGATATTTCCTCATATTATAAATGCACAAAGCTTACCAGGCAAAATGTATTTATCTTCGGATGGAAGAATGTTAAAAAGGGGAGGACTGCAGAATTCCGGATTATGTGATTTTTCGCTACAATTGGCGGATCCTGTTTCAGGGACACAAAATGCTTATACCGATGTGTCTGATGAAATGAATTCGTTTGTAATACAAACGCAGAAATTTGCAATTTTCAATACACGTATTGTTGTGAACGAAATGCAAATGAATACCAAATTGCAGATCTTCCCAAATCCAGCTAATGGATATATAAACATTGGAATTTTAAATTATAAAGAAAACACTGAACTCAACATCTATGACTTTTCAGAACGGGGGATTATTCATAGTGCTATTCCCGAAAATGAAAAAAGAGTAGATGTAAGTTCATTTAACCCAGGGGTTTGTTTCACTAGAATCGGAATACTTGCAAAAAAGCTAATCGTAGTGTAAATCCCTTAAAAGCTGGTTCTTCCTCCTATCATGACACTCAACCTGGAACCAGCTTTTTAAAATTTTAAACGGAACCAATTGACGTGAATAATTTGGTAAACATTAAGAAAATGAACGATTTATCCGAAATATTGTCAAGCATTGAAGGAATATCTCTCTCCGAAATGGATGGAGTGAAGCTTCTTGATCGAGTTGATCGGAAATATATGTTCAATATTCGGTTGTTTCCGGAAATTCTCGAAGCGTTGAAGAATGATTACAAGATTCTGGATGTAAATGGAGTGCGGATGAATGGATATGAAACACTTTATTTTGATACTCCGGAACTTAAAATGTATCTTGATCATCATAACGGCAGATTAAACAGATTTAAGGTCCGTATTCGCAGATATACCGAATCTGACCTTTGCTTTTTTGAAATTAAGCAGAAAAAAAATACGGGAAGGACCCTCAAATACAGAATTGTCAGGACGGACTTTAATGATCGGATTACGGACGAAGAGTTGCAAATACTTCATCGTTTATTACCTGAAATGTGCACTTTAATTCCTGTAATGCAGGTGAATTATCGCCGTATTACCTTGGTAAACCGAAAGAGTGCTGAACGATTGACCTTTGATTTAGGGTTGACTTTTAGCAGAAAAGATCGAAAAACTTTCTACTCTGCAATTGTAATTGCAGAGGTAAAACAAAACCGTATGTCGGATTCTCCTTTTGTGCGCGTGATACATGCCATGCATATACATAAAGTATCATTAAGCAAGTATTGTCTGGGGATCATTAGTCTGTTTGATACAGTAAGAAAAAATAATTTTTATACATATAATAGGAAATTAAATAAAATTAATCATGAGGGTAATTAGAAATACAGTAAAAACGATTATTATCCCGGTAGTTATCATCATGTTCAGCGTTTTTGCTGAAAAGGCTGTAGCTACTACTCTTCTACAATCTGCTCAAGACAAGGTTACAACAGCAGTAGCAGTTCCCGCTGCTAAAAACATTGAAAAAATCGTAGATATTGATTCAACATTCATTATCCGATTGATAATTAACATGGCTTCTGTCATTTTACTTATCTTATGTATTTACTATCCAAATAACAAAGATCACGATTACATATTTGCCTACTTTATTTTTAATATTATAATTTTCCTGCTTACCTATTTAATGAACCAGGTGAAGATTTCGATGGGAGCTGCTTTTGGATTATTTGCTGTGTTTTCGATGCTTAGATATAGAACCGAAGGGATAACGATGAAAGATATGACCTATCTGTTTATTGTTATAGCCTTGGGTTTATTTAGTGCTCTCCGGCTTCAGTATTTTGAACTTGCGATTGTAAATGCAATTATTCTTTTAATAACATATTTACTGGATGGAAATCTGCTTACAAAACGAGAACATTCGCAATTAGTGATGTATGATAATACTGAAATGGTAAAACCCGAGTATCTGCCTAAGCTCCTTGAAGATTTGAAGGAGAGAACCGGGCTGAATATACACAGGGTGAAAATTCGTAAAATTGATTTTTTAAAAGATGAAACAACGTTAAGTATTTACTATTATGAGATTCATTAAAGATGCCGCAATAAATGAGAATGGATTAGTTTTTAATCCATTTACTGGGGATTCGTTTATCGTAAACGATATGGGGAGAACTATTATTGATTATCTGAAAAAGAATAGTTCTGTTGAAGAAATCCGCGATAAACTTTTCGAGCAATATGATGTGGAGCTTCGTATTTTGGAACGTGATATTTGTGATTTTCTGGAAAAGCTGAAGACATATCATTTGCTCGAACAGGAAAATGATAAGTATAAAGGATTTGAAATGGTTTGATATTTAGGATTATGTTAAGATTGGAGTTAAACAGAAGTTGTTTTCATGGCTGCAATGCAAAAGTTATCAGTGTGGGCGTTGCATTTATGTTAATGGCTTTTGTTAATGCCCAACCACCCTGTGGAAACAATCCTTTACCCAATGATTTTTGCGCAAATGCAACACCCATCTGTAACTTGAACGGATATTGCGGAAATACCAGTGCAACCTATACCAGTTGGGTAAGTAGTACAAATCATACCAGCGAAAATATTACTCCTTTGGGAAATATTTTTTGTGCTTCTATCCAGAATAACTCATGGATTAAATTTATTGCTGATTCCAGTGTGGCTATTTTTGATGTATGGACCAGCAATTGTGCCGATAATCATGGAATTCAGATGCAGGTTTATGCAACAACTGACTGTTATAACTTTACGGCTGTATCAAACTGCTGGAATCCATTAGCTCCTACAAATGGCCAGATAATAGCAACCGGCTTAACTGTTGGTCAGGTTTATTATCTGATGATTGATGGAACACAGGGTGATAATTGCGATTATGTAATTGCTGCTAAAACAGGGGTTTCTACACCTCCTGCTATTACACCAAATCAATCTGTTTGCAAAGGGAATGGATTGAATCTGTCGGTAAGTGGAGGTGCGTCATATTCATGGACTTCTACTCCCAATGATGCTTCTCTTGCAGGACAAACAAATCAGCAAACCATAACAGTGCATCCACTTGTAACAACAACTTATTCTGTAACGGTAACCACACAGGGCATCAATTCGTTTTGCCCAAATAGCAACACTCAACTTTCTACAATTGTAACCGTAAATCAGAATCCAACAATTCATATTACCTCCTCTCCGGAAATGTGTGGACAATCCAACGGTAAGGCCAATGCAACCGTAACAGGAAGCGGAGGGTTTCATTATAACTGGAATTCTACTCCTGTTCAAATATCTCAGAATGCTGTAAATTTAGCTTCAGGAACATACGTATTGACGGTTACAGATACGAATTTATGCGTTTCAAAAGACTCTGTACAAATAAATCTTATCCCGTACATAATTCCCCAAATTAGCGGGAATTTGAAGTTTTGCACAGGCACGTCAACAACTCTGAATGCAGGTAGTGCATATTCAACTTATTTGTGGAATAACGGGAGTGCCTCTTTACAAATAACCGTTACTATTCCAGGTGTTTACGCTGTATATGTTGTGGACTCAATCGGTTGTTATGGGTCGGACAGTGTAATGGTTGCGGAGGTGCCGAATCCAGCCCCGGCGATTACAGGTGATTCTGTTTTATGTCCCTTATCTCATATAACTTTATTTGTATCGGGTAATTATGTTTCTTACTTGTGGTCAAATGGAACAGTAAATTCCCATTTAACTATTCAGAATGGAGGAAACTATTCAGTGATTGTTACCGATAGCAATGGTTGTAAGGGAAGTACATCACATTATGTTTTTGACAACAATGGTCCATTTCTGACGTTGATTTCTGGTAACGAACATTGTTATAAGCAAGATGGAACACTGACTGTCATTGCTCAGGGTGGCCATGGCCTGTATCATTATTTATGGGATAATGGAAATACAACCTCAGCTATGCAGAACCTTTCTGCCGGGGAATATAACGTTATTGTCAGTGATAGTTTATGTACCATGAAAGATTCAGCTACACTGGTCAATATTCCTGCACCACAGGCCGATTTTTATATATCACCACCTATACTTGAGTTTCTGGACGAACCTGTCGCAGCTTCGTTTTTTGCAAATACAAGTGGTTATGGTCAAAGCTGGATATGGGATTTCGGCGATGGATCGTCATTGTTTTCGGGAACTAACAGCGAAAAACATTATTACACAACTACTGGTAACTATCAGGTAATGCTATTGGTTACTGATGCAAACCAATGCGTTGATACGGTTTGGCATATTCTGAAAGTTCTGGATGTTTTTGCGTTTTACGTACCCAACGCATTTACACCCAATGGCGATGGTGTGAATGACTTGTTTGCTCCTTACGGAACGAATATAGATCCTTCCGATTTCGAAATGGATATTTATAATCGATGGGGTGAATTGGTTTACAATACCCATCGGTGGTCAGGTTCTTCGGCAGAAGGATGGAATGGCTATCTAAACAATCAACCATCAACCGGAGAGTTGCAAAGCGGTGTTTATGTTTATAAGATTATTGTGAAAGGGATGAATGGAAAGCAGAAAGTTTATTCCGGTGAAGTAGCCCTGATCAAATAATCCTCAATGGAAATAAAACCTTAAATAATGATTACAATTGCTGTCGGGCGCGTAAAATTTCGGATATTTACATTGCCAAATGTAATTCGGAATTTTTAAAAAACAATGAAAACCTCAGCTATACAGTAAATTAATAAAAACAAAGGAGTATGGGCTTGGAAATACTGTTTAAAAACAAAATCTATATTTTGCTGCATATCTCAGCATGGTTATTGTTGTTTATAATTCCACCAATCTACCTTTACATTGATTCGAATTATGAAATATTTATACTGAAACGGTCGTATTTACAGTCGTTGGTTTATATCTCATTATTTTATCTTAACTATTTTATCCTGATTCCCTTTTTGTATGACCGGAAGCAAACCACATTTTACGTAGTACTGCTGGTGATCTCTATCTTTTTGGGAACGGTAGGATTTATTAAGATTGACAGAATGTATCAACCTTCCAAACGGTTTCCTTTTCGTCCAAATGGAGAGATGAGCTTAAGAATACCACCACCGCCTCCTCAAAATGGAATGATGAAAAAAGAGATGTCGCCTCCTATAGCGTGGCCGGTGTATAATTTTGTACTTATCTCATTATTGTCGTCAGGATTCGGACTGGGATTACGCCACTTTGAAGATCAGGTACGAAAAGAACTTTTAAACAAAGAAATGGAACGCGAAAAACTAAATTCGGAACTTACATTTCTTAAAACACAGATATCACCACACTTCTTTTTTAATACGTTAAACAATATTTATTCGCTTGCCGATGTGAGTGTGGATAGTACACAAAAAGCAATCATTCAGCTTTCGAAGCTGATGCGCTATTTACTTTATGAATCGGAGAGTGTAACTACGCAGTTAGATCGTGAAATAGAATTTATGTCTAACTACGTTGAGTTGATGAAACTCAGGATAAATCCGAAAGTGAAGCTCAAGGTTTCATTTCCGAAAGTAACATCCGATATACAAGTTCCGCCACTGTTGTTTATTTCATTTATCGAGAATGCATTTAAACATGGAATAAGCAGCAATGAACCTTCGTTTATAACCATTGTGATGAAGGCTACACCCGAAGAAATTTACTTTTGGTGCAGTAACAGTATTATCAAAAACAAGTCTTCCCAGAGTAAGAATCAAAAGGGAGGAATAGGTTTGGAAAACATAAAAAAAAGATTAAATTTGTTGTATCCTGGAAGATATAGTTTGTCTATCAAGCAAACAGAAGTATATCACAGTATTGAATTGATTATTAAGTAATAAAACGAAAGAAACTTGAAAACCATAGCCATTGACGATGAACCACTCGCATTGCAAAATCTCAGTGGTTATATTCAGAAAACTCCGTTTTTAGAATTTATAGGGGCTTTTGATAATCCTTTCAATGCATTGGAATATCTTACTACAAATCAGGTAGATCTGATATTGATTGATGTTGAAATGCCTGATTTGCTCGGAACAGAATTGATCAAAGCACTGAAAACACCGGTAAAGATAATTTTTACCACCGCCTATGAAAAATATGCACTGGAAGGCTATAAGCTAGATGCAGTGGATTACCTTTTGAAACCATTCAGTTATGATGAGTTTCTGGTGGCTGTACAAAAAGCTTTCCGGATTGTTCAGCTTGAAAAAAATCAGGGAGGGGGAGTGCCTGTAAGTGATTCATCCGGAGAATTTTTATTCCTGAAATCTGATTACAAGATTAAAAAAATTGTGTTGAACGACATCCTTTATATTGAAGGCTTGAAGGATTATATCAAGGTTTATCTCGTGGATAATCCCAAACCAATATTGTCGATCAGCTCCATGAAGATGATTGAAAGCAAACTTCCTTCCGACAGATTTATGCGTGTGCATAAGTCGTATATTGTAAACCTTCAACGTGTTACCATGGTTGAACGGCTGCGGATAGTGTTCGGAAAAGAATATATTCCTGTAAGTAATCAGTATAAAGATTTATTTTTGAAGTTTCTGGAGAACAACTCGCTTTAAAGGCTAAATGGTACAGGAAACCAGACGAATAATAATCATTTTGTTTGGAATACAATCGGTTCCTTATGCAGTGGTACTGAAATATAAAAGGTGAAATGAGCTGCAAAATTTTCAATTTCTTCAATCGCCTTCAATCCTTTCAGTCTTATCAATCCCCATATAGGTGATGCAAAAATTATCGACAATTGTTTGTCAATTATTTGTAAAATTCAATTTTAACAAGAGCCTAAGTCAGGAAATAGAAACGTTCGCGAAAACGCGGACACTTTTTTAGTTATTGAAAAATCAAACACAAGTATCCATTTTATGAACCGTCAGCCATGAATCTGCAATATCGGGTGGATTTTCTATTGAAGTATAAAGGTGCAGATGAGTGATGCCTGGTAATCGCAAGCCTGAAGCATAGTCGTACCAAGCCTTTGCATTGGTTGGCAGGTTAGCACTGACAATGGCGAGTACGATGGGTTGCTGTGTTCTGTCTAAAGCAATCATCGGGTTTGATTCCCACCATTTGAGGAAGCCAGACGAACGTCCGGCAAAGCCTATGTAGAGTCCTTGTCCTCTGAATACTATGGGCGGGATGATATTTCCACCCAAGCTTTTCTTAAACCATAAGGAGGTATCGTTCACAAGTGGTCTGCATCCGCCAAGGTTCATCTGTTCGTATCCTTCGGCCTGCATCCTGAGTGCGCAAAAATAGAACAATGCTCTAATGATTTCGAGCCTCAGATAGGGAGCGCCAGCAACTTCATCAACCCCGATAGAATGGATCAACGGGATTTGTTGCTTGTCAATGATGGCACCGGCCAGTGGCTGATTGTCTTTGTGAATAATCAGTAATTGTCCTCCATCGGCTAGAATCTGGCTGAATTCGTCAAATTCCGACAGTATGGCCTCGTTTTTCTGTCTGGCACTGATATATGGAACATACATTGTCTGATAGAATACTCTCAACCTCTCTTGGTCGTGACCAAACCATATAGCTTCATATCCTGCCTGCCTGATAGCATTGCGTGTTTTCCGGAAAGGGGCATAATGTCCGGCAAAATCAACACCTGCCAGAGGAAGAATCACCTCGACCCACTGTGGTACAAACCAACAAACCGCGGTTAGGTTGGTTACCTCCCCGAGCCTGTCGCTAAAAGGAGAACAGAGTGCTACATCAAAAGGAATAGTGCTTCCGGCAAGTGATTGTCCCTCGGTAACGTGTGTGCGGTAACCACCTTCGGAGAACAACCTGCCAAGCCACCACATTGCCTGTGGTGTAACTGTTTCGGGGATTACAACGCGTACAACCTCTTCGTGTGTACTGCCTTCGAAATAGTGATTCACCAAGCGGGAGGTATCACTAACTTTAACATTCTGGGCGAGGCATTGATCGAGATGTTGTTGCAATTTGGCCGCAAAAGCAGCATCATTAGGTGGAGCAAAGATGAAATTATGGGTTCCCTCAACGGGTATAATTTCCACCCCGCCCAATGCAAGATCTTTCCAGCCGTAATAGCGGGGATCTTCGATAAAAAAGGTTTGTTCGCGGGCCTTAAACAGGTACACTTTGCCTGCCCACGGTTTCAGTACATAATTGGCCAAGGCAACTTCATTGGCACTCTTTACTTTGCTGTTTATCACCTGTAGAACACCTTGCACAACGTCGGTTTTAATTTCCTGCATGGCAATTTCTGGCATCCCCAGCCACCTTCTTCTTATCCGTTTCAGTTTGTCGCGGATGAACTGGATTTGTTTCGACAAAGGAATACGGGTAAGCTTCATCATATTCCAAAGGATTTGCTTCGACAGGAAACTAAAACTGCGAAGCTTTTCAGCTATAATACCCGGTTTAACCTCAGGAACCCTGTAGGCAATGGTTTCAAATAATCCGACGAAAGCCACTTTGCGGCCTTTGGCTGTGAGTTGATGCGCCATTTCCCAGGCGATAGTTCCTCCCATGCAAAATCCGGCCAGTGCATAAGGACCATCTGGTTCAATCTGTTCTATTTCACGGATGTAGTGCGAAGCGATCTCTTCGAGCGAACTAAGCGGCTCTTCTGACCCATCAAGACCACGTGCCTGAAGGCCATATATCGGCTGATCGGGGTGAAGTTTGTTTGCCACAGTATTGTATAGCAACAGATTCAACCCGGCGGCATGAATAAGAAAGAGTGGTTTACGGGTTCCTCCGGGGCGGATAGGTACCAGCGAACGCCAATTGTCAGGGCAATTGTCCGCAGAATTGAGCAAACGAGCCATTGAACGGACTGTGCCATTCTGGAACAGTGTGGCAAGCGGGAGGCGCTTTCCAAAAACTTTTTCAACTTTAACAATCAGCCTCACAGCTACTAATGAATCGCCGCCGGCATCAAAAAAGTTTTCGTCAGACGACAACCGACTCAATTGGAGCACTTCTTTCCATAAATCGAGAAGCTTTTGTTCGTCATCTGTGAGGTTTTCTATTGTTTCATCCGTCGGAACTATACTTCCTGTAGGATTGAACTCTAATGCTTTGCGATCGGTTTTGCCGTTGGGAGTAAGCGGAAATTCGCTGAGACGGACAAAGAAAGACGGAACCATGTAATCGGGGAGCTTATTCCGCAGGTATTTCCGCAACTGATCGTCGCCAGGCCAATTGTCAACAGTTGATTTCACGAAGGCGACAAGTACCTTGCGCCCATCAGCCAGTGTTTGTGCTTTTACCACAACACCCTCCACACCATGCACTTCGTGAAGAGCAGCTTCGATGTCGCCCGGTTCAATTCTAAATCCCCTGATCTTAATCTGGCTGTCGTTTCGTTCAATAAAAAAGATATCCCCATTGTGATTCATCTTTACCTGATCCCCTGTCTTGTATAACCGTTTGCCCGATTCGGGCGTGAATGGATCCGATGGAAAAGATATGCTGGTGAGCGATGGCTGCTTATAGTATTCTATTGCCAGACTTTCGCCTCCTATATACAATTCTCCCGGATAGCCAGGTGAAACTTTCTGTAAATATTCGTTTAGAATATAGATGGTGGTGTTGGTAATGGGTTTTCCTATCGGAATTGATCCGGTATGTTGCAGGTTTGCGGGAATGACTTTATGAATCAACGACCAGATGGTTGTTTCGGTAGGTCCGTACATGTTCCACAACTCCTTGCAGCGAGGCAATAGAAAAGCTGCCAGTGGAACATTTAAAGCCTCTCCACCACATAAAACTTTCAATCCGGGGTTTCCCTTCCAACCAGCATCGGCCAGCATTTGCCAAGTGGTCGGAGTAGCTTGAACGATAGTAGCCCGCGATTCTACTATTGCCTCCGATAACTTATGAGGATCGGAAGCCACTTCGGTATCGGCAATTACCAGCTTCGCTCCGCTGATCAGCGGCAGCCATATTTCAAGGCCGGCAATATCGAATGAAATAGTGGTGAGGGCAAGTAACACATCGCTACTTGTCAGTCCCGGCTTGCGCTGCATGGACAATAGAAAGTTGATCAATGCCCTGTGACTGATAACGATTCCTTTCGGGCGACCTGTTGAGCCGGAAGTGAAAAGGATGTAGGCCGGCGAGGAAGGATGAATAGCTGGCCATACCACAGAGGGTTGGGCTTCAGCGGAGGAGACATGGTCAAACAAAATCTTCGGAATAGATATTGAATCAAATTGCCCCGAAAGCTCCGAAGTGGTGATAATGACTGCTGGGGCAGCCTCTTCAAGTATAAGATTAATACGTTCGGCTGGAAAAAACGGATCAACAGGAACGTATGCTGCACCTGCCTTCAATACAGCGAGGAGAGTAATTACCATCTCTGCGGAACGGGGTAAACAAACGGCAACGGGCTGACTATACGTTACACCTGCAGAAACAATTTTTAAGGCCAGCGCATTGGCTTTAGCCACAAGCTGTCCATATAATAGAGCTTTTCCACCGGCCTCAATTGCGCACTTTTCAGGGAATTCATCCCGGACCTTCCCGATCAGATCAAGGAGGGTTGCTTCGGAAGGCAACGGCATGAATGTTTGGTTAATGCTTTGGTACGTTTTATCAGCGATTGTGGCGAAGGAGGCGATTGCTTCAGCAACACCGATTGCCGGATTGCCAGCGATGAGTTGATAAACAGACGTGAGATGGATTGAAAGGGTTTCGATGAACGATTTTTCGAATAAGGTGGTATCGTATTCGAGCCAGCAAACGAATTCACCTTCCGATTCCTCGATGTTCATCATTAAATCGAGTTTATGGGTGAAATTTCCAATCTCCCTCTGCGTTATGGAGAAATCAGACGTTTTTTGAACAGTCCCGGGCCAGTTTTGCATCACTATGGATGCTTGAAACAGAGGGTTTATTCCCCTCTGAATTTGTGGCAGAATGGCTTTAACAACCTCGTTGAAAATCACTGAAGCGTTGCTGAAAGCTTCGCCCGCGGTTTTATTTGTTTGTTTAATAAGGTTGACCACATTGTCGGTTGGATCTATTTTAAGCCGCAGCGAAACCATGTTGGTAAACAACCCGATTGCATCGGCGATGAGCGGATGGTTCCGGTTGGCAAATGGCGTACCTACAACAATATCACGCTGTGAGGCATGGGCTGCCAGCACCAGTTGAAAACCCGTAGTAAGCACAGCGAAGGGAGTCACACCGAGTGCGGAGGCCGTTTGCCGAATGGCGGTGGTCAGTTCGCACGAAAGATTCCACCAGTGCCGATCACCGGCGGTACGGGGAGCCAGACGATCAGCTCCGGGTCTCAGAGGAAGGGTCAGCAGTTCGGGAATTCCCTCTAGTTTTTGTTTCCAATAATCTATCTCTTTGTGATAAACGGCGGTATTTAGATTTCTGATGGCCCACTCGGCATAAAGCCCGGTGGATGGAGGAAAAGTGCTTAAGGGTTCTTTCCCTTCGAAGGCTTGTACAAAACGTTTGACAAACACCTCAAGCGACCACCCATCGAAAATCAGGTGATGAATGCACATCAGTAACCTAAAATCATCATTGCTACGCTGTACTATGTGAAAAGCCAACAGGGGGAGTTTTTCGGTATTGAAACGTCGGCGACCATGAGTTCGGATAATAGCCTGGTATTGTTTGGAAATTTCGTCGCTGCTGAGGTGCGATAGATTAGTGAATTCAAAATCGAAAACCGCATCCTCCATAATTTGTTGAACGGGAAGCTCTTCATTGAGAACAAACACCGACCGGAACAATGGCTCGGTACTGATCACCTTTAGCAGGGCACTTTTAAGTCTGGTAACGTTAGGATTGCCCTTGATGAGAAACTCAATCAGTATATTACGGGTAATGCCCGAAGTGTCAAGCGAGTTGACAAACCACAACTCCTGCATGGCAGCATTCAGCGGCCACTGGGTTCGCGAAACATCAATAACGGGAAAGTCACTGGCAGACAGATTGGTGTTGGTTGCACCGCGAATGATGCCCTCCATAACAGGCAGGGTCATCTCTTTATAGAACTCGCCTACCGGAATTTCCACCCCAAATTCGCGCATCACGGCGGTGATCACCTGAAGTACCTTGAGGGAGTGACCTCCGGCAGCGAAGAAGTCTTCGGTGGCACCAATGGCTTTACGTTCCAGCATTTCGCGCCAGATGTCGTAAAGGCGCTGCGACACCTCATCGATAGGATGATACTCATTGTCAACAGTGACTGTTGTGCTGAGTTCGGTTACGGAGGGAAGTTTCTTGCGGTCCACTTTTCCGTGATCGCTGAGGGGAAAATCGAGGGCAAGCACCATCTCCGAAGGGATCATGTAGGCTGGTAACTCATTTGCTAACAGGTTGCTCACTGATTGTTTCAGAGCTTCGGGGGCAAGCATCCAGCGGTTGTCAGTCACGGGTTGTTCCATCACCAGGTAGGCTACTAAACTGTCGCTTTCCTTGCGGTCTTTGCTAAACACTACTACGCAGGCTCTGATGTCCGGCACGCGTAGTAGGGCGTGTTCCACTTCTCCCATTTCGATACGTAAGCCGCGCAGTTTTACCTGGAAATCGCACCGCCCGATAAAATCGTAGAGGTCGGAGCCTATTTGCCTGCCGAGGTCTCCAGTGCGGTACATCAGGCCGTGGCCTGTGAACGGATCGGGAATAAACCGTTCGGCGTTGAGTTCCGGACGGTTGAGGTATCCCTTTCCTACCCCGACACCACCAATGAAAATTTCTCCTTCGGTGCCGGGATCAACCGGCAGAAGCTGATCGTCGAGGATGTAAATGTAGTCATTGGTGACAGTTTCGCCGATGGGTATCTTGTCGTAGTGTACGTCGGGCTGACAGAGGAAGGTGGTGGCATACACGGTGGTTTCTGTGGGACCGTAAACGTTGAATAGTTTTGTATGCCGGCCGTCGAGCAGTTCGTAAAAGATCTGAACGAGGGGAACAGGTAACACTTCACCTCCCACCGAAATCCATTTGAGTGAGGTGAGCAGATGTTGATGGCTTCCGGCTTTCACATAGTCGAGGAAAGCATGCAACATGCTGGGAACAAAGAATATGAAGTTGAGATGATGCTGTGCGATGAGGGTGGTAAGTTGTGACGGATCTTTGGCTGCATTTACCGGAGCCACGAAGAGGGTAGCGCCGGGGATAAGCCAGCCAAACAATTCCCATACTGAACCATCGAAGGTATAGGGCGACTTGAGTAACACGCGGTCGCCGGGTTCAATGGGGTAACGATCCTGGATATATTCCACGAGGTTGACCACCGAAGAGTGTTTGATCTCCACCCCTTTTGGGATTCCGGTAGAACCGCTGGTGAAGAGTATATAGGCGGTATCGGAGGAGTGAATTTCAGGGAAACTGACATTGATAGGGAGGGGGATTGATTCAATCTGGGTAGTCACGGCGATGAAGCCAAGGGCAGCGATCCGTTCGACTAGATCGGGGGTGCACACCACGTGAGTGAGACCGGCATCAGTGAAGAGAGAATGAATACGGGCATCGGGGAACGAAGGGTCAGCAGGAACGTAGCATCCGCCCGTACGCAGGATGCCGAAGATACCCAGTACCATGTCGTACGACAAATGAAGGCAGATACCAACGCGTGAACCAGGCTGAATACCCGATTCCGTGAGCTTAAAGGCCATGGTATCCACAGCACCGGTAAATTGTATGTATGTGTAGGAAAATCCAATACCTGTAACGGCTGTTGCATCAGGACGGATCAGACATTGTTCAGTCAGAAGACGAGGCAAGGTTTGCCCCAGAGAGGTTGTGGTTGAATTCGACATGGTTCACACATTTTGAATTACACGATAAAAGTATGAATTATCACCAATAATATCTATACGGATTTTTAGAAAGTTTTTTTTGGATATTCTGTTGTTTTGGGTTGAGTTCTTTCACCTTCTTTTACGACTCTCTTTTGCCTTTTTCATTGTCTGCAAATTAAATTTTTTTATTGATTACGTGAAATGGAAGAAATGTAAATAGTATTTGAAGTAATGTAATGTTCGTTGGAATAGATATAATATTCGTTGGGAGCGTCGGAGAGAGCGTTGGAAGCACTGAAAAGAGTGTTGGAAGCAGTATAATGTTTGTTAGGAGCGCCGGAAAGGGCGTTGGAAGGGGTGTAATGTTCGTTGGAAGCAGTGTAACGAATGTTGGAAGCAGTGTAATATATGTTGAAACCAATATAATATTTGTTTGACATGATGTAAAGAACATTGGATATAATATATAATGCGTTAGAAGCGATGTAAGTAGCGTTGGAAGGGGTGTAATGTTCGTTGGAAGCAATATAAAGAGTGTTGGAAGCGGTATATTTAGATAATTTGTGGGTGATTTTTTAAGATTTTTACCTTGAACTGCGATTTTGCTGTTTTTTATATGTATATTTGTGATTGTATTTTCGGAATTATTCACTTAAAACAAAAACACGATGAATCGTTTTAAAGAAAATAAAAGAAGTGCCTACGTGTTGGTAAATAAATGCCTTGAATTAAACCAACAGGAAGTGGCACAGCTCCCGAAGGGAGGTGATTTAGCTTTAGAGCTGAAGAATGTTATCGGGAAAATTGATGATATCCGGAAGGAACAAGAAATGCAAATAACAGGGGTTGCCCGTGATAAGCGTGAAGTAAGAGCATTGCTCGAAAAGAAAACCATGCAGGTTGTGGTACGTTTGATTGCATACGCAGCTCATAAAAATGACACTTTGCTTGAAGATAAAATAGGATTCACGATGTCGGATTTACGAAATGCTGCCGATACTATTGTAAAAGACAGGTGTGATGCGGTTTTTACAAAAGCAAAAGAATTGCTGGCTGATTTAGCCGGATATGGCATAACGCTACAAGTACTGGATGATTTGCGCAAACTGATTGATCAGTATCATGATTTGATCCCGATGCCCCGACAGCGAATTATAGAACGTAAAAAACAGAAAGAAACACTGGATATGCTGTTTCGTGAAGCTGATAAAACACTGGCTTTGCTTGATAAAACCGTTGGAATGGTACGCTGGGACGACAATAGTTTGTATGATGATTATATGAATGCCCGTGCTATTATTGATTTAAAGGGTCGTAAGAAAAATGCAACGATCATTACCGGAATAGAAGGAGTTGTAAGTGATCTGGAAACGGAACAGCCATTGGTGGGAGCCGAAGTAAAAACAGATACAGGCGATGTTGTGGTAAAAACGGATGAAGATGGTTATTACCGGATTGCAAGCAAAACCGGAAAAATTAAGCTTACCGTAAACTCGGCAGGCTATACACCTCATGAAGAAATACTGGAAGTTGAGGAGGGCTTTATCACCGAAAACGACGTTGAACTGGAAAAACCCGAACTGGAGAAATTAGAAGCCGGAAATTAGAAGGCTGAATTTAGAATCTGGAAAATAAACTTGCTTCAATACCGTCAATTCCTTCAGTTTTTTTTAAGGAATTAGGAGTGAGAAAATAACCTTAATAGTATGTTTGTATCAATATTTTAAAAAGTGCTACATTTACACCCGTAAAATATTAAATCCTGCCTATGGAGTAATAAAAATCAGAAAATAAATACATAAGATAGCGTTTGCTATTATTGCTGCTTCTGAAATCTGGAAAATTTTAAGTATTACAGTAATAATAAGTAAAAACGCTCACGCTACGGCGTGGGCTTTACTTATTTGTAATACGGGCTTTCCAGAGCCTCAGAAGCAAGTATAGTAAAAGTCACACGCCTTTTTATTTTTAGGCAGGTGGCAGGCTGAATCGGAAAATTTAAAAGCTGGAAAGAAGAATATCTTTTTCACTTTTTACCCCTTATATACCTCTATTGCCATGAAACAGATTATGAAGCACAGAAAATACTTTTTAACCACCTCTTGCATTAGTTGTAAAATGCAACTCATAGGGACATTTTACAACTCACAAGGATAAAATAATTTTTACACTGAACTTAATTATCATGAAATTCGTATATTAATTTTTGTTAATGATTAAAAAACAGATTGTTATATAATTGATAAAATTATTAATGCCGAAATAATGAGTATTAGAAAAATTAATTATTCAAACTAAAACAAATGATATGCTATCTTTGTATTTGCAATAATTACTAAAAAATGAAGTTAATAAAATATTAAGGAAGCTTAATGTGAATAGAACAAGATGTAACACATGAAAACAAAAGCGATGAAAACGCTCGAATAAAAAAGCCGCTGCAACGTATCTCCTTTAAAGGTTGCAGCGGCGTAAAAGGCACTTAAATGTAGCTGTGGAACGCACATTTTTAAGTAAACAAAGGAGATTGTTGCAAAATTACATAAATTGGCAACAATAATTACAGCTATCTTCTCAGGCTTCTTAAATACCTGTAAAACAATTTAAGCGACGGGGTCTTGCAGTGGCATGCTGCAAGAGCGAAAAAACATATTAATAACGAAAATTTTTACAGAAATGAAAAAGTTAATTTATATTGCAATTGCAATTAGTATTATTGCAACTTCATGCTCAAAAAAAGATGATGTGGAACTGAATAAAACTACTATTACAAATAATGGTGGTTATAAGGCTTCTCCAAAGGTATTATCAATGCTATTAAAAGCTCTTAGCCTTAAGGTTGTGGTTGATTACTATGAAGGTAGATTAAAGTCCCTTACAGAGGAATATTATGAAAACCACCAACTTAAAAGCATTCGTATAGAATGTTATAATGTTGAAGGAATTTGTCATATAAAATGTATTGCTTCAGCAGAAAAGAGCTCGCCAGAAATATTTGTAAATACAGAAAATGGATGGGAACTGAAAGTACCTGTTTCACAGGCAGCAGATAATTACAAAGGCTGTGTAGGAGTATATGAAAACGAGTTACTGTTCTTTTTTGATTTAAGCAAAGTGCCTGAAAATGTTAAATCAAGGTTTGCGGGTGAAAATATTGAAATTATGTATAATTATGCATTAGATCTTGATTTAGCCAAAAAATTAGGAATCGATCCTAAAAAACTTGTTGTTCCAAAAGGCAGCTATACCCTTTACAAGGATGGAAATATTGCCTGGTACACCATTGATAAAAGTAAGTTAACAAGCCTTATTGAATAAAATAACCAAGGGGAGGAGGAAACTCCTCCCTTATATACAACTTTAAAAATGAAAAAAACAATTTATTTCGGAATTTTATTTATTGCTTTATGTTCCTGTAATTATCAAAGCAATAAAAATAATGCAGATACCTTACAACAGGATGTATGCAAATGCAGTGGCATCGACAGTTTAAATCATGCTATATTAAAATACATTCCAATGGTAGAATACCTTGATACCATGGGGGTATTGAAAGGAAACCTTGTTTGTTTAAAAGACTCTCTTTCTCTTGAAGAATTAAAATGCTATACAGAACAAGGATTTCCGGTAATGGTAAATGATTGCTATTCTTCCATGAATGGTGATGTTGAGCAATTGTTAAGCACGAACAGAAACCCTTCGAAAGCTAAAAATGAGCTTAGAAACTATTTGCAGTCATACAATTTTGAATACGCGAATGGAACGAAAGTTACGTTTGATAATTTACCAAAATGTAAGTATATATTTGTTTTGGAATATGTTATAGGCTTATATGAAGCTCTTCCCATCAAGCAAAATGTAAAAGATCTGGCAAAAATCATACACGATTCAAATAAAGCAATATTAATATTTGTTCACCCTAATAAAATTAAGTAAAAATGAAATACATCATCTTATTGTTATTGGTAATAGCATCTATCTCGTGCCAAAATAAACAGCCTGAGATTTATGGTAAGTGGGAAAAAGTTAGACATCAGGAATTATACGAAGGAAAGTATTATGATATTGATGATAATCCTGGCGGAAAAACAGCTTGGGTTTTAACAGATTCAAATACGATAAATATAGTTAATTTAAAGACAAATTGTAAGCAGTATTTTGATTCAAAATGGAGGGTAAGTAATGATACTTTGTTTTTAGGAAAAGAATATACTTGTGTAATATTAAAAATAAGCAAAGACTCCTTAATTGTAAAACATGAAGATCAATCAATATTTACGTATTGCAGAATAAAATAATTGAGCTGTTTTACCTTTAACAAACAAGCTGCAAAGGATTATCATCTTTCTGCTTATCCAGGTATTTGCCTACTAAATGGTAAATTTGAAGTACTATAGTCATGAAATTATCACGGTGAATATATAAAAAGGAAATTCTTGATTTAATCAAGGTAAATTTAAAGTAGATACATTTTAATATACGGAGGATTTATCTATACCGGGTTTATTTATTTTGAAGGTAAATCGCACTCTGCTTATACTATAGAAATTGAATCTTCGTTTTGTATATCAATATTTAAACCTGTACTTTTGCCATTGATGAAGCACGCAGTAATTCTATTTTTTCTTTTCCTCTGTTGTTTTATACATACCAGGGCTCAGCAGGATGAAAAAGAGAAGGTTATTATACAATTTACAGGGGTAATTCTTACTTCTGATAGTTTGCGTCCTGTTCCGTTTGCAAATATCCTGATTAAGAATACCTACCGGGGAACTACTGCCGATTTTAACGGATATTTTTCTATCATTGCCCGACCAGGAGAGGAAATTCTTTTTTCTGCTGTAGGTTTTAAAAAGGTGCATTTTCATATTCCTGATACCATTACGCACGATCGTTATTCGCTTATTCAGCTTATGAGTAATGATACAATCATGCTTGCCGAAACGGTAATTTATCCATGGCCGACACGTGAAAACAAGTATAATATTTGGATGGATAAATATTTTACATTAAAAAACAAGTATAAAGACCCTGTTGAAATAGCTTTAATAGATCAGCTATATTCCAATTTATCACCTGATTGTTTTAAAGATTCTATATCTAGACAAGCACTCAAAGTAGTCGGTGAAACATGGGCTACAATGGTCAAAGAAAAATATAATTGGGATGATAAAAAAATATTTTACATCGGTCATACATGGATGACTCAAGACGAATACGATGGTGCTCGAATAAGCTTAAATAGCGGAAACTATAGTATGTATTGGAATCGCCCAAATACAGGAGGTATAAATCAAAAACCTCAATCTAAAATTAAGGATTGTGAGTGTTACTATGATATTTATTGTGTTGAGTCAGGTTTTGATTGTAACAAAAGCTTAGACTGCAAAATAACAGATGAAGGTTGTGGTATTTTTAGCACCTCAAGGTGTACAGGATTATGTAGTAAATAATTATTAACAAGCAAGTATTGACTTAAATCTATCTTATGGTTTAGGTCAATACTTTTAAAATCAAATTGATATGATATACCTATATATTTTACTAATACTTTCAAATTGCATTTCTTTGTTTTACAAAAATCATTTTGCATTTCCGGTATTAATGATTTTTAGTAGTTTTCTAATCATGGCATCCAGCATTAAAACAAATAAAAAGCTTATTAATATTTATGTAGCATGTATTATATTGCTGAATATCATATATTACCTAATTGTATTTAATGGACATAACTACAAATATGCAAGCTTTTTTTCATTTATTATAATACCCGTTATAATTCAGATAATTATTATTGTGATTATGATGCATGTTAAATGGAAATTAAATTATTATGCTTACGCTTCTATTTTATTACTATATACATGTGCATTTCTTGGTTACGAATTAAGCTTTTGGAATAAGCTTCTAGTTAATTCATTGATATTTTTAGGTACAAGTATTTATTTAATAGATCTAGATACTAAGAAAATACGTGGAATTGATATTCTGTATTTGATTTTACCATTCACTATTATATATACTCTTCCTCTGTTGGTCCCTGAAATTTCAGCTATTTCATTTCCGCTAGTTGTTCTCCCTGTATTTATTACCTTATTCGTATTTATAACAAATAAGGCGTACGGAAGAGCAATTTATATAAAATATGTATTATACATTGTAGTACTCATGTTCAGTATTTTTTCATCGTACTACCTCTATCCTAAATATTGGGATTGGGTTATTGAAGTAAAAAATATTAACAACAAAAAAATAGATATTGCATTACTTGATGTTAATAATAATCAAGTACTATTATCCACTCATAAATCAAAGGTAAAATATCTATATTTTTGGAATTACCATTGCGGTCCATGTGTCAGAAATATTGGGAAAGTATATGGGAAATATAATAATAAAGGAATGTTGTACCTGATACATGTTAATCATGCAAAAACTGAAAGCGCAGAGGTTAATATCTATTATAAAGAAAAGCCCTATTACAATAACATCTATTATGTTAATGACAAAGAATTGTATAAAACAATACGGATAAATTCGTTTCCAACATTTATCACATTAAATAATAATATTGTTATTGGACAAGGGTATTAAAATATTATACCCTTGAAAATGAAAGAAATTATATGTACACAAAATCTAGAGTTATACCTGTTTATCTTTAACAAATAAGTTGCAAAGGATTATCATCTTTCCATTTACTCAGGTATTTACCTGCTAAATGGAAAATTAAAAGCAATATAGCCATGGAATTATTATGGTGAATATGTAAAAAGCAAATTATTGATTTTATCAAGGCAAATTTAAAGTAATGAAAAAAGTAGTTTATTTCGGGCTAACGGCAGTAATGCTATTTGTTTGCTGCACAGGAAATAAAAAACAAAATATAGCAACTTCACCCGTGAATCTGTCGGAAATTAAACCAATAAAGAAGTATGAATTTGCTTCTAAAATGGCTGATTTTATTGGAATAAATAAATACGGAACAATCTGTATCCGTAACTCAGAGTATATTGATATGCCAATGCCTCATGTATATTGTTTTAAGGATGATGGTAGTCAAATATATATAGGTTCGTGCTATGCTACAATACCTGATGATATTTCTGATTTATTAAATGGCAAGGAACAAAAAATGGCTCTTTTAGATAAAACACACACAATATATGAATTTCTGACAGAAATAAACTTACAATACTTAAACGGATTAAATATTACTCCTGAAAATTTACCAAAATCTGATTATTACCTGTTTATTGATTGGTACTGGTTAATGGATGAGCAAATACAGAAAGCAATTCTCAAAATAGACAATGTATTAATTCATAATAAAAGCAAAGTGAAAATTCAGTACTTTAAATATCACGCTACAAATTCATTAGAGGCTAAAATTGATCCTAACAAGAGTAAAGTTATTAAATCAGATACAACGATAAAAGAGACAATAATTAAATTTTAATGACATGAATTACAATATGTGTATTTTCATACTTCTTCTTATTGTATCCTTTAGTATGAGTTGTAATAATGAGAATGGTAAAAAAGAAAAGTCAAAGAAACAGGAAGTATGCAAATGCAGTGGCATCGACAGTTTAAATCATGCTATATTAAAATACGTTCCAATGGTAGAATACCTTGATACCATGGGGGTATTGAAAGGAAACCTTGTTTGTTTAAAAGACTCTCTTTCGCTTGAAGAATTAAAATGCTATACAGAACAAGGATTTCCGGTAATGGTAAATGATTGCTATTCTTCCATGAATGGTGATGTTGAGCAATTGTTAAGCACGAACAGAAACCCTTCGAAAGCTAAAAATGAGCTTAGGAACTATTTACAGTCATACAATTTTGAATACGCGAATGGAACGAAAGTTACGTTTGACAATTTACCAAAATGCAAGTATATATTTGTTTTGGAATATGTTATAGGCTTATATGAGGCTCTTCCCATCAAGCAAAATGTAAAAGATCTGGCAAAAATTATACACGATTCAAATAAAGCGATATTAATATTTGTTCACCCTAATAAAATTAAGTAAAAATGAAATACATCATCTTATTGTTATTGGTAATAGCATCTATCTCGTGCCAAAATAAACAGCCTGAGATTTATGGCAAGTGGGAGAAAGTTAGATATCAGGAATTATACGAAGGAAAGTATTATGATATTGATAATAACCCTGGAGGAAAAGTAGCAGTTGTTTTTACAGATTCAAATACGATAAATGTAATTGATTTTAGGACAAACCGTACTCATTATTTTGATTCAAAATGGAGAGTAAGTAATGATACTCTGTTTAAAAAAGAAGATACTTGTATAATATTAAAAATAAGCAAAGACTCCTTAATTGTAAGAGAGGAAAATCAGTCAATATTTACGTATTGCAGGATAAAGTAATTGAGCCGTTCTATCTTTAACAAACAAGTTGCAAAGGATTATCATCTTTCTGCTTATCTAGGTATTTACCTGCTAAATGGTAAATTTGAAGTACTATAGTCATGAAATTATCACGGTGAATATATAAAAAGGAAATTCTTGATTTAATCAAGGCAAATTTAAAGTAGATACATTTTAATATACGGAGGATTTATCTATACCGGGTTTATTTATTTTGAAGGTAAATCGCACTCTGCTTATACTATAGAAATTGAATCTTCGTTTTGTATATCAATATTTAAACCTGTACTTTTGCCATTGATGAAGCACGCAGTAATTCTATTTTTTCTTTTCCTCTGTTGTTTTATACATACCAGGGCTCAGCAGGATGAAAAAGAGAAGGTTATTATACAATTTACAGGGGTAATTCTTACTTCTGATAGTTTGCGTCCTGTTCCGTTTGCAAATATCCTGATTAAGAATACCTACCGGGGAACTACTGCCGATTTTAACGGATATTTTTCTATCATTGCCCGACCAGGAGAGGAAATTCTTTTTTCTGCTGTAGGTTTTAAAAAGGTGCATTTTCATATTCCTGATACCATTACGCACGATCGTTATTCGCTTATTCAGCTTATGAGTAATGATACAATCATGCTTGCCGAAACGGTAATTTATCCATGGCCGACACGTGAAAAATTCAGGGAGGCATTCGTTACCCTGAAGGTTCCGGACGATGATTATGAGATTGCACGCAAAAACCTTGCACTGGCCGAACTTAAAGATAAGTTCAGGGATTATCCGATGGATGGTAGTATGAACTTTAAAAACCAGATGTATCAGCAATACAGTAAACTCTATTATCAGGGGCAATATCCACCCAATCCTTTGCTCAATCCTTTCGCATGGGCTCAATTTTTTAAAGCATGGCAAAATGGTGATTTTAAACGCAAAGACTAACTCCTGGCTTTCCTAACTCAATTAAATTCATGACAGCAACATTCACAATTCCGAAATATTTGAAAACATTTTATGTGCTATTTTTCTTCTTTGTAGTGGTGGCATTGCAGTCGCTTAATGCTCAAAGTACCCGGATTACCGGATATGTTACTACCGAAAACGGAACTCCCATTCCGTATGTTAATGTAGGAACGTATGACAATAATTCGCCCATTGGTGCTGCTACTGCCGAAAACGGATATTATGAGTTTGAGGTTTTTCCGAATGTGGAATATACTGTAATGTTTTCGTGTGTAGGATATGAAAAGAAATCGGTAAAGGTTAAACTGAATAATGGTGAAATCAAGAAGCTGAATATTAAACTGAAACTACAGACAGCTGATTTGCCTTCGTTTGAAGCTACGGATAAGGCAATACGTCCAGGAGGATTTACACGTATCAACCCCCGTAATGCCCGTGAAATTCCAAGCCCGACAGGCGGTGTGGAATCGCTGGTTAAATTACAGGCAGGTGTAAGTTCAAACAACGAATTAAGTTCGCAATATTCTGTACGCGGAGGTAACTTCGATGAAAACCTGGTATATGTAAACGATATTGAGGTATATAGGCCTTTTTTGGTTCGTTCGGGCCAGCAGGAAGGATTGAGTTTTATTAATTCCGATATGGTTTCTTCACTGCTTTTTTCTGCTGGAGGATATGATGCGAAGTATGGAGATAAAATGTCGTCGGTACTTGATATCCAATATCGTAAACCGGAAGAGTTCTCGGGTTCAGTAGGATTGAGCTTGCTCGGTGGTTCTTTGTTTTTACAGGGAAATCCTAAAAAATCGCCTTTTACGTATATGGTGGGATTACGCCAGAAGTCTAACCAGTATGTATTGGGAGCATTGCAAACAAAAGGAGAATATCGCCCTTCGTTTACCGATGTTCAAACATTGCTCACCTACGATATTTCTAAAAAGCTGGAGATAAGTTTTCTTGGAAATTATGCCCGCAACGTATATAATGTGGTGCCTGAAAATCGCGAAACAGATTTTGGAACAGTAAATCAGGCGTTACGCTTTAAAGTCTATTTTGATGGACAGGAAGTTGACAGATTCGAAACATGGTTCGGGGCATTAAGTCTTACCCATCGTCCCAATAGCAATACCAAGTTAAAGTATATTGTTTCTGCATTTCAGTCGGACGAACGTGAAACATTTGATATACAGGGACAATACTGGCTTTATCAGCTCGAAGCCGATTTCGGGAAAGATGATTTCGGACAGGAAGCTTTTAACCGTGGTATTGGAACTTATCTCGATCATGCCCGTAATTATCTTAATGCAACCATTCTCAATGCTGAACATCGTGGGGTTTATTCCCAAGGCCGTTCTTCGTTACAGTGGGGTGTGAAAGCTCAGTATGAAGCCATCAATGATAAGATGAAAGAGTGGAAATTGGTTGATTCTTCCGACTTTTCATTACCTAACCCTCCCGATGAAATTGGAAATCCAAATCCAACACCTTCTACACCTCAGTTGCAAAATGTGCTGACATCGGAAAACAATTTGGTAAATGGCCGTCTCTCTGCATATGTTCAAAACACATGGAATCTTGATGATGAGTTAAACCGTTTTACCCTTACAATGGGTGCTCGTGTGCATTATTGGACTTACAATAAAACGCCGCTGTTCAGTCCGCGAGCTTCGTTTAATTACAAACCAATGTGGACGAAAGATATAACTTTTCGTTTTGCTACCGGGATTTATTTCCAGCCTCCATTTTATAAGGAATTTCGTGATAGTGAGGGAAATCTTAATGAAGATATTAAAGCTCAGCGTTCTATTCATGTTGTTTTGGGGAGCGACTGGAATCTGAAAATATGGAAGCGTCCTTTTAAGTTTGTTTCAGAAGTATATTATAAATACCTCACAAACCTGATTCCCTACGATGTAGATAATGTTCGCATCCGCTATTATGCCGAAAATTCGGCACACGGCTATGCAACTGGAGTTGACTTTCGGTTAAACGGAGAGTTTGTGAAAGGAATAGAATCATGGGCAAGCCTTTCGGTGATGAAAACTGCCGAAGATATTGAGAACGATGGTTATGATGGTTATGTGGCTCGTCCTACCGACCAGCGTGTTACATTTAGTCTTTTCTTCCAGGATTACCTGCCGAAAAACCCTAATATCAAGATGCATCTTACTCTTGTTTTCGGAACGGGATTGCCTTTCAATACGCCTGATATGCCCAAATACAAACAGGACTTTCGAATGCCATCTTACCGCAGGGTTGATATAGGTTCATCTTATTTAATTAAAGGAGAAAACAGCAAAGTATCCGCAAAGAACCCTTTCAGATTTTTTCGTTCAGTATGGTTGAGTCTGGAGGTATTTAACCTGTTACAGGTAAGCAATACGGTATCTTATCTTTGGATTACCGATGTTACCAATACACGTTATGCAATTCCAAACTATCTTACACCACGTCAGCTAAATCTTAAGCTGGTAGCTGATTTTTAAGGCGAGAGATATGCACCGCATAAAAGGCGTTGAAAAATGTAGCTTAAAACCGTAAAAACGAGAACTGTAAAAGAGGCTGTTAAAACAGTTCCTCATCTGGTAAAAAGGGTAGAAGAATTTTAATAATTATACGCTTAACAGCTTACTCACTAGTTAGTCTGCTTTTGTACAATTGGGATGGTAATTGTGAATTCGGTTCCCTTATTTTCTTCGCTGGAAAGAGAAATTTCACCATTGAGTAAATCCACATATCCTTTTACAATACTTAATCCCAGTCCGACACCTTCATAACTACGGGAGTATCCCTCGCTTACCTGACGGAAGAGATCGAACACGGCATTATGATAATGCTTAGGAATACCTATTCCGGTATCTTTTACAATTAATCGGAGATATTCGGTATTCGCTTTAAAGATGAATGAAGTTTGAACTTTTATTTCACCTTTTGTAGTAAATTTCAATGCATTATCGATAAGATTTTCGATAATTCTGCTAATGATTTCCGGAAAAATCATCACAGGTTTGGTAATACGGTTTTCCAGAACAAACTCTACCGGAGAATTCTGAATCTGTTCCATGAATTTTTTCTTTACATTATCAAGCAAATCACTCAGCATAACAAGTTTAGGTTTTTGATTCATGGTTTTGGTTTGCAAAATCGTAAGTTCCATGATTGAGTTGAGTGTGTCGAGCAAGCGGTTACTACTGTGATAGATGGATGTTGCCATCTCCTTTTCTTCCGGATTTTGAAGGTCGTTACGCAAGATTGAGGAGAAGCCGATGATTCCGTTGAGCGGTGTTCTTAATTCATGATTCATTTGTGATAAGAAGTATGATTTAAGTTTGGCAGATTCTTCAGCTTTTTCTTTAGCACGAATCAATTCCTGTTTTACCATCTTCTTATAGGTAATATCCTGGATAATACCTCTTATAGCTGAAACTTGATTTTCTTCGTTTAGAAATATTCTTGATTTTAAGTATAAGTATTTAATTGTTCCATCAATCGATTTTAGGCGGAGTTCTACTTCATTTTCAATGATTTCTCCGTTAACCATGCGATGCAATGAGTTTTTTAGTCCCTCAAAATCTTCGGGAAAGAGATTTTCTTGAATAAAAGAGATAATATGTTCCTGATCTAAGCTGGAGATTGAATTTAATCCGATTATACGTGCAAATTCTTCTGTTATAAGGAGTTTTTTATTAGCTACATTCCACTCCCAACTGCCCATTTCTGCAATATCCTGAGCCATTTCAAGGTTTACTCTGAGTTGGTTGAGTTTTTCCTGAGCCTGATCACGATCAGTAATGTCAAGAAATACGGCTTGCTGAACAGTTTTTCCGTTCATTTTAATATCACGTGAATAGACTTCTACTTTGCGGCGGTCACCGTTTTTCTGAGTAAGATAAATAATGAAATTACGCTCAGGTTCAATGTTTTTATCACGTAAAGCAACGCGCCAGTGCATAGTTTCCCGGCTTTCAGGAGCTACAATGTCAAGTTTCTTAATTTTTTTGATTTCATCCAGAGAGCTATACCCCGTGATGTTTAAAAACTCCTGATTACAATTTAGTATGTGTTCATCGTCCGAAACGCAAATACCAATAACAGCATTTTCGAAGAGATTTTTATATACTTGCTCTTTGTCAATAAGGGCGCGTTCTATTTTTACACGGTTATCTATCTCAAGCTCAAGAAGTTGTTTCTGTTGCAGGAAGTTGTCAATCAATACACCAATGCGTCCGAATTCAGTTTTATTGCTGAGAAGTTTTTCCAGATTCACCCTGTTCTCTGTTTTCAATACGTTGTTTATGAGTTTTATAGGTTTGTTAACCCAGTATTGAAATGAAAGACTGAAAATAAGAAGTACAATTGCTGCCAATGCAAAAAAGAAGATCGTAAAAAGAGTTTTAATATGGTTTAATTCTTTTACTCCCGGGATTTTTTTAGAGAGTTCGATTTTTAATAATGGGGTATTGTCTAAACTGGTTAACACTCTTTTTGTCTTAATAAATGAAAGATCATCTTTTGATGTATTGTCATTTACATCCAAGTGAGAATGAACGGCAGAGCCTGTGATTTGAGCCAGATCATCAAAGTATTTTTTATCAAGGAGACGACCTATAAAGAAGTAACCCTGAGGAGAGGTAGTACGGTTATAGTCGGCTGTAGGATGAATGGTTGCTCCGCTGATTTCCAGTATTCCATCATTAGTCTTGATATAGAAATTTGTAAAGTGATTAGTGTATAAATCGATAAAAATACTTTTAGGAATAAGTTTTTCCGAGCCATCATCTTTAAAGTTAATAGTATGAAACTTTAACTGCTGATCAATATTAAAGAGCCAAACACAATCGTAATCATAGGATTGTGTGATTGATTCGAGGTTTGCTTTTTTCCAGTCATTATTTGGTTTTCTGAGGTAGATGATCATTTCGTCCCAATAAGAAAGGTCATAAACCAAAGACTGAAGACCCTTGGATTGTGTTTGTAGTGTTTTATCACAAACTTCGTTGAGGTTTTTCAAATGAGACTCTCTGATTAATTCGTTTTGCTGTCCGGACAAAATAAACAGCGCAAAGAACCCAATAATGAAAGCGATAAACCCAAGACTGAGTGCAAGAATTATTTTGTTTCGTGTGTTGTTTAGTTTCATAACCGGCTAAGTGTTTGAAATCATGTTAAGAATCAAATTTAAAAGATCATCCTTTTTGAAAGGTTTGGAAATATAGTGGGTAAATCCACTATTCAAAAAGCGTTCACGTTGACCAGACATTGCATTGGCCGTAACAGCAGCAATAGGTATGTCTTTATATCCATCCAGAGCACGAATAAGTTCAGTTGTTTCAACTCCATTCATTTCACGCCCCAGATTAATGTCCATCAAAATGATGTCAAATTTACTATTTTTTGCCAATTGAAATGCAAGTGCTCCATTATCTGCAACAGAAACATCGTATCGCTTCTTTAAAATCATTTCCAGATATTTACGATTGGTAAAATCATCTTCAACAACCAGAATATTTAATTTGGATATTTCCGGAGAAAGTTTATATGTCATATCTTCATTTGAATCATTCAGATCATCATGTATAACACCGGGAATTTTGATGGTGAATTCCGATCCTCTCTCTGGTTCACTCTTTAGCTTTATATCTCCTTTTAAAAGGTTGATGTACTTTTTAGCCAGACTTAATCCAAGTCCACTTCCTTCATATTCACGAGTATAACCTTCGCTTACTTGCCGGAATGGTTCAAAAATGGTTGCATGATATTCCGGTTTTATCCCAATTCCTGTATCCGATACTTTTATAAGTAAGTAGTTAATAGTGTCTGTGGTTTCATGAGATACATCCAGTTTGATTATTCCTGATTTTGTGTATTTCAGTGCATTATCCAACAGCTTTTTGATTACGGTTTTGAGAATCTTTTCATCACTCAGCAGGTTGTAATGCCGGGCGATATGTGTTTGAAAAGTTAGTCCTTTGATTGCTGCTCTCAAAGTGTAAATTTCGGCACATTCCTGCACGATATTTGTAATACTGAATGGATGATATTTTATTGTGAGCTGATTGGATTCAAGTGTTGAAAGGTCAAGAATCAGGTTTAGGGTTTCCAGTAGCCTGTTTCCACTCAACTCAATAGTGTCAATAATATCTATATGGTCAGGAGAATTTAGTTCGCTACGTAAAATATTGGCAAATCCAAGAATGCCATTCAGAGGAGTACGAAGCTCATGACTCATATTTGCCAGAAAGTTAGTTTTTAGCATTTCTGATTCTTCCGCTTTGATCTTTGCGGTTGAGAGCTCTGTCTCATACTCTTTACGATCAAAAAATGCACCTAAACTTGCTACAGTTGCTTGCAAAACATACGTTTCAGCTTCGGTAAATTTTTTTGTTTCTTTACAGTCGTCGAACCCAAGAAATCCCCAAAATCCGGTTTTGTTGAGGATAGGAACTAAAATCATCGACTTAATATTCTGACGGATAAGTTCCGGTTGTTCTTCAGAAGGAAAATTATCAATTGTTCCTTGTATAGTTTGTCCATTTTTTAATTTATGGTAAAACCATGCACAAGCATTAACATTAAAAGGAATATTAGTAAGTTCAGGAGATTGAAGCTGTTTATAATGTGGCTCTGATACCCATTCATAGACCAAAGAGGTAGTTTCTGGGTTTTTAGTGTTGTCGTTTTTGAAAATGTATGCGCGATTTGTTGTAAGTTTTTTCCCTAAACTTGATAAGAAAGATATTATTGCCGACTCAAAATTGCTGTTAGTGAGTAAGTTGGTAAGTTCTTTGGTCGCTATTTCGAGAAGTTCGGTACGCTTCTTTAATTCTTGCTCTACCAGTTTTTTTTCTGTAATATCAATACTTACACCCGTCCAGATATTAATACCATCTTTGTTTTTGAAAGGTACCGCAGTTGCACGTATCCATTTTAATTTACCCGACGGGGTTTTAATTCTGTATTCCTGTTCCCAGTTTGTAAGGTTTTTAAAAGCTTCTTTAGAACTAGCCTCAATTAAGACTTGATCCTGAGGATCAACCTGAGCAGTGATAAGTCCGGCGTTTTTGATAATTTCTTCTGGATGAAGTTCGTAAATGTCGTATGCTCCTTTGCTTACGAAGTGAAATTTAGGATGGTTGTCGTGGGAAAGTTCCATCTGGAAAACTTTACCGGGAATACTGTCGGTAATATTGCGGAGCTGTTGTTCATTGCGTTCAAGGGCTGCAATGTTTTTATTGCGGTCGGTTATATCGGTAATAACGCCAATAAGCATCCGCTCTCCTTTTGCATTTATAAGTAAAGACTTACGGATTATATACTCTAGTGTTTCACCTGAGGAAGATGGAAAACTATCTTCGTATTCGATTGTTTTTCCATTATTAAAAACTTCATGTTCAGTTTCCTGTAGGTGTTTAACTCGCGAGGGCGCAAAAAGTTGATTATTGGTTTTGTTAATGAAATCTTCGGCTGAAACATTAAAATAGCTACAGAATGAGTTGTTTACGTAAATCCATTCGAATTTTTCATTTTTAACCAGTACAGGATTGGGTAAAGAGTTGATTATAGAGTTAATAAATCGTTCATTGCGCTTCCGATCACTTACTTCTATTGAATATCCGGCAAGTCCGATGATATTTTTATTAGAATCGAATAATGGAATCTTGAAACTTTCAAACCAGCGATCATTTCCTTCTGCGTCAATCAAATGATCTTCGAATTGTTTATGTATTCCTGTGGTAAGAACTTCAAAATCCTCGGATTCATATTTTTTTGAAAGCTTACTGTCATCTATTAAATCAGAGTCTTTCTTTTCAATGATATCATCTTTTTCTAAGCCCATCTGTATGCAAAACAGACTATTTACAGATACAAATTTTCCATTTGTATCTTTCATCCATGCCATAAATGGCAGTCCATCCAGAAAGGATTGTTGTGTGTTCTTAAATAAATATGCTTCGTGTATTGCCTTTTTTTCATCGGAAAGATCTTCGATAAATCCTAACCCGCCGATGATTGAGTCATCTTTTCCTTTTACCGGTGAAAAAACACCCCTTAAAGGGGTTTGCTTACCGGTGAGAGTTGACAGATAGTCTTTTTCCATATATTGACTAACACCAGTCGTCACTACCTGTCTCAACATTTCTTTTATTTCTTTGTCTTTTAAATTCTTAAATATATTAAAATTCAGTAGTGCTTTTTTATTTGTGCCTATTATACTTGCGAATATATTATTGATTTCCACAATGTTCCCATTGTTGTCGAAAAAAAGGATGCCAATAGGAGCATGGTCAAAAAATATGCGGGAAGTGTCTGAGGGAAGAGTATTTAATATTTTGAGATTGTTTTTAGGGTGGATTTCAAGAAGATATAATTCGAAATTGAGTAATTTTTTACCGGTACATTCAAATTGTGATTTGTTTTCATCAGAAAGAATAAACGTTTCTGTTTCTTTATCATCCGGATTGTGTGAAATATGGGCAAAAAGATCTTCAATCACAGAGTCATTATCCGCAAACAGTTTTGTAAATAAAAGAGGTTCTTTTTTTTCGGCTTTCAGAACGGGAAATAACATACACGCTGCACTATTACAGTACTTTATTATTCTAGATTCATCTAGAATAACTACGGGAACTGATAAAGCTTCGAATAGAGTAAGTGAATGCAGTTGTATATTTTGGCTTTTATTCAGCTCATTCCTGTTGGATTCAGTGTCATCGTTCATCTTTACAAAATTCAGTTTGTTTAGCAGTTAAGTTAGTTAATTGGTAGAAAAACGGAGAAAACAGTCCCTTTGCTTACCTCGCTTTCAACTTGAATGTAAGCATGGTTAAGGTTCAGAAATTCCTTACTGATGATAAGACCAAGCCCAGATCCCAGCTCACCTTGTGTTCCCTGGCGTTTTGTACTGTCGTCAGGCAGAAATATCTTGTCTATTAACTCTTCTGGAATTCCAATACCGTTATCTTCTATGTTTACTTTTATAAAGTCTTTGTATTCAGGGTTTTCTGAAAAGGCAGTCAGCATAATCTTGCCGCCATCAGGCGTGAATTTAATTGCATTTTGAAGAATGTTTCTCATTACAGTTCGGATCATTATTTCATCAATATTAGCATAGATGATATCTGGAAAATGGGCAATTAAGTTAATGTTTTTTTTAGCTGCTTCAGCAGAATATGATAATTTTAATTCAGTTAACAATTGATTAAGATTTGTATGCTGGCGATAAACCTGAAGTGTTTTGGTTTGTGAACGAGCCCAGTTCAGGAGGTTTTCGAGTAAGCGGAATGAGCTTTCCAGTGTAAAGCGCATGCTTTTCAGCATCTCCTTACGCTCATCTTCTCTGAAATTCTCATACTCTTCGGTAAGTAATTCTGAATATCCCAGTAGTGAGTTAAATGGAGAACGCAAGTCATGAGCAATCAATGAAAAAAATTTGTCTTTTGAAGCGAGTGCACTTTTGAGCTTTTCGTTGGTTTGAATAAGTGCATTTTCGGCAAGCTTTTGTTGTGTAATATCTTGATTTATAGCTAAATAATGAATTGTTCGCTCATTTTCATCTTTAATAGGGCTTATTATAGATGATACCCAGTAAAACTCATTGTTTTTCCTTCGGTTATAAAGTTCGCCTTTCCAGATGTTTCCCGATGAAATAGTTTCCCATAGATTTTTGTAAACATAGGCATCCATTTCTCCCGATTTTAATGACCGGGAAGACTTGTTAGTTACTTCTTTCAGCGTATAACCTGATTGCTCGGTAAACTTCTTGTTTACGTACTCAATATTTCCTTTTGAATCCGTAATAATAATACCATTCGCACTTTGATCAACAGCATAAGTGAAAAGATGTAACAGTTTACTTGCCTCTTTTTGGTTAGAAATATTCTCAATAATCCCTTCAAAATAGAGAATATTGTCATTTTCATCCTTTACAGCACGGGCTATTTCTCTCAAAAAAATACTTTTTCCATCATTTCTACGCCAGTGAGTTTCAAATTCTATTAGCTCATTTTGAGAATTATTGAATAAAGAAATGAACTTTTCACGTTCTTCTGACTCAATAAATCCGGCCTCATTTAAATTGATAGCTTCAAGTTCTTTTTTATTCTTGATACCAAGAAGTCGATACAGATTTTTATTTCCATAAAGAAATTTACCATTTGGGGTTGTGCGGTAAATTCCAAACTTCGATTTCAGTAATAAAGAGGAAAGCAGTTCCAATCCCTCCATTTGGTTATATAAACTAACGTCCAGACGAGTCTGTTTTTCGTCAGATAATGAATCTTTATTGAGCATTTTCAAAAGTCCCTTTAAAATAAAGCTAAGATAGGAATTTTTATAATCCGTCGATAGCTTTCTTCCTCATTTTAACATATCTGTCACATATAAATTGTAAACCGGAATTCGAAAATTCCACCCAAATCAGAATCTTAAACTGTTTTTTAAATAGAAATGAATTTATAAGCATGGTAGATATATTGTAAAACTGCATGTATTATATTTTTATTTTAAAGTTCTACACTTATTTTGTTCGGAATAGATGTTATATATCCAATTATTGTTGGATATGTAGGATTTTCAACAAATTTAAACTTTGGATTATTGATTTGTAATTTGTTTAGATGTTGCAAAACGTATATTTAGACATCTTACGGGATGCTTGTCCGGATGTTGATGTTGAGCAAAATAGAGATGGAAAAATAATAAGAGGTAGATTTGATATTGTTTTACTAACTTGAGAAAATATTTAATTAAATAAATAAAATGGATATTATATTCTTGATGTAGAATATGTATCAAAAGAAGTGGTTCTCGATAAATTCTTTGATATTCATTTTGTTAACTTAATTATTCGTCGTTGTTTTCAGCAACAAGCGTACTCCTGTTAAAATATTTCATACTGAATTTGTACACCAAACATGCAATAATAAAGTAAACGACCATTTGTACAAGAATAAACCCCCATTCAGCACTAACCTGATCTAATCCGGCTCCACTAATCCTCATACGAACGTAAGCAGGAATCATACTTGTACTTGGAAAAATATGCGATACAGCATAAAGGTACTTAGGTATTGCCAGTGCAGGCCATGATAGCCCGCTGATAAATAATACAATAGGGGAAAGGAATACCATGAACAATAGTGAATAAACCCTTTCGCGGAAGAATACACTTATTGCTAATCCCATAAATGAAACTGTATAGAGGAAAGGGATTAAAATCATGAATATAGATATGTAATTGCTATTGTCAGGAAGGTTGAACCAGTGATGCAATAATACCATATCGAACAGTGCATTAAAGAGATAGATAAATACGTATGCTGAAGATTTTCCCAGAATAACATGCACACTTCCCCAACGTTCCCCAACTTTTTCATGAAGGATATGAAACATATTTTGTTCACGGCTTGTTCCGCCCAACATTCCAATTCCAATTAACAATGTTTGCTGGATAATCAAAATGATGATTCCCGGTACAACAAAAGAGCCATAACCTCCGGCAGGGTTATAAAGATTACGTACTTCAACCTTTAACGGATCTTGTTGTTCCAATGACTGTTTTAACGTTTTTCCTTCGGCGAGCATTCGTTTTATTTCGATGCCGGCGTTGAGAGTTCCCATTGCATATACAGAACCTGCATACACCTGTTTGTAAAGAAGAAAATAGCTGGCATCGCTGAATATCACAAAGTTTGCTTGTTTCCCGCTATACACATCTTTTTCAAAATGCGACGGAATAAGCACAACTCCTTTTACTTTTCCCTCGTAAAAAAGTTGTTCAGCATCTTTTAAACTTACGGGTTTGTAAGCAACGGTTAGTTGTTCAGTTGCATCAACCATTCTAGAGGTCTGACGACTCAATGCCGAATGATCTAAATCTACTACAGCAATAGGAATATCCTGAATTACTTCTTTTTCGTAAGCTAAAGAATAGAGTAACGGATAGGCAATTAGTGCAATTACAAAAATAACAATGGCACCAGCATCTTTGAAAATCATCCGTAATTCACTTCTGAAAAAGAAATAAATTTGACCGATACCGTATGTTGATAAACGTTTCATTCTGTTCTTGTTATTATTTTTTACCCCAATGTTTTGGAGTCAACAACAAATACTTTAATCTTGGAATAAAGAGCATTCCTAACGCAATAAATGCAAACATTGTAAACATTGGAATGATTGCATTTGCTTCGGGTTCCCCACGAAGTGTTTGCCCCATGAAAATCTGTAACCAATAGGTAAATGGGAAAATTTTTGCAAGTGCCTGGCCTAGGGCGGGCATTCCAAATGCAGGAAATGTAAGCCCTGAAAAGGTTAGTGCAAGCATACAGTATGCACTTCCCAGCGATAGGCTTAAACGAAGATTTCGAGTTAATCCCAATAGAAAAATTGCCAAAAACTGATAACTTAAAATCAGGATGAATTCACTTAGAAAAATAATGTGTAATTTTCCGTTGAGAGGTAGTCCCAGATTATGAAATAAAATTAAATTCATCATCATCGCAATAATACTGAAGATGAGTGTATAGGGGATGAGTTTTCCCAATAAAGCTACGCCGATATTTCCCTCAGCCATTTCGAGCCAGTGTGGACCAGTTCCTTTTAAAAGCTCTGTCCCGATTGCATGGATAGAACCCAGCAAGGTAAATACAATTAGGATTACGGGCATTAATCCAAGTGTAAGAAAGTATGAGTAACTGATGTATGGGTTGAAGAGCAGGACGGGGTTTATCTGAACCGGAATAATACGAGCCATCGCCTGATTTTGATTTCGGCCTTGCTGTAACTGCTTTTTCAGTTTGATTCCGGCAGAAACAGTTGATAGAGCCTTACGTATTCCACTTCCAAGCAAGCCTCCTTTTACCACATTTGAGTTGTTGATGTAAAGTACAATTTTTGAGCTTCCGCCTTTGAGAATATCACGTTCAGTGTATTCAGGAATATAGAGAATTGCATCTACTTTGCCACGTTCCATTGCATCCTGAGCTTCAGTAAGATTCATGAAGCTTTTATCGATTGCAGCAATAGAAGTTGCATCAGTCATACGACTGATAGTACGTGAAAGACTGGTATGGTCAATATCAACAACAGCAACAGGTAAATTACGTGGAACATTTGCCGAAAATATGGACATGATTAACAAAAAGGCGAGTAATGGGCCTATAATCGTAACCATTATCAATGACCACTTACCGGCAATACGTTTCATCTCCCTATTCATGACCCGTAATACGGGATGTTTTGCAGTTGAAGTCATTACTTCTGGTTTGATAAATTGATTGATTAATTTTTAGAAATTTCATCCCAGTCAACGAGTACACTCATTCCCGGGCGAAGACCTTCTGCTCTTTCGGCAGGGATAGCATGAACTTCGAATGTTTTCATGTCGAAATCGCCGGAAGTTTTGGTTGCATTCCAGGTAGCAAAGCTTCCTAAAGCATGGATATAACTTACTTTCATGGAAATTTTTTTATTTCCTAACGCAGGGAATTTGCCTTTAAATGTGCTTCCCATTTTGATTGTTGCCAATAAATCTTCTCTCAGGTTGAAGGTAATCCAGCTATCATCGAGTTTTGCCAATGTAACTACAGGGTAACCTGCAGAAACAAGTTCTCCCGTTTCAGCAATAATGTCAGCAACTTCACCATCGGCAGGAGCATAGATGTTTAATTCACTCCAAAAGCTTTCTACCTCATTGATAGCACCTTCGGCACGGTCAACTAATGATTTGGCGGCATCCTTATCTTCAATACGGGTTCCTTTTTGGGCTTTTAGATATTGAGCTTTAGCAGCTTTTGCGGTTTCGAATGCAGCTTTGTAATTTGTTTCTGCTTCATCACGTTTTTGAGCAGGCAAAACGCCATCTTTAAACAAATTATTTACCCTGTCATATGTTTTCTGTGCCAAATCGCTGGCTGCCTGTGCTTTTAAGTAAGTGTTATATGCTGCATCAATATCTTCTTTTTGTGCTCCGGTAATAGCTTTATTGTTTTGTGCAACAGCTCCCTTTAAAGCAGCTTTGGCTTGTTTCAGTTTTGCTTCAATTTCAGGACTTATCAATGTAAATAAAAGCTGACCTTTCTTTACATAATCACCTTTGTGGACTGCAATGCTGTCGATTCGTGCAGTGAGTTTAGATGCAACTTTAATTTGAGTACATTCAACTTCTCCCTGTACTTCTATGGGTTTTGGGCGACTGATAATCCATGTTGAATAAATAAGGAAGATAATTAAGGCTCCAAGACCTATTGCTGCCAGTATATTTGCTTTTTTATTCATTGTTATAAGTTTTATCGGGATTGTAAATTATTTGATTTCTGATTTGTAAATACCTGTTTTTACGTTAAGTCTGTTTTGATATACCTGAAACTGTTCCGGAATTCCAGCGTATTCGAGTAGTTTCGCAAGTGTAACATCATACTTGAACATTGCTTCCAGCTTTTCAATTAATACTTTGGAAAGTGCTAAACGAGCATCCACAACTTCAGTAGAATTGGTCATGTCCTGTTGAAATGATTTTTCACGAATGCGCAGGAGTTCTTCGGTAAATTGCTGATCTGTTTCAAGCTGATTCAGTTGTTCTCGATACATATTCAACTCCTGGTAATATTTTGTGACAGCAGTTTCAATGTCGTTAGTTGCTTTTGCATGATATTCCTTTACCTGTTCGGTTTTCATCGTTGCTGCCTGAACTTTTCTGTAACGAGACATTCCGTCAAATAAAGTCCATTTTAATCCAACACCTACCATCCATTCAGGAGTATATGGTGATAAATCTTTATTGGCGATATCATACATTCCTATAACTGCAAGTGCTGGGAAATAGTCAGCTTTTTCGGCTTTTAAACCTTCTATTGAGAGCTGTTTTTTTGCTTCAACCTGTTTTAGAAGCGGGCTGTTTTGGAGTGCACTTTTCTTGAAAAAATCAATAGATTCGAGAGAATCCAGATAGAATAACATGCTGGAAGGTTGTATTTTAGTGTCTTCATCTGTTGACATTGTACTGAGTAATGACTGATTTACAATTTCTGTTTGTCTGCGTGATTTACTCAACTCTCGTTCTGCTTGAGCATGAAATACTTTTACATGTAACACATCACCATGGGCAATCATTCCCTGAATCTCCATTTTTTCAGCATCGCTTAAATGTTTTGCCATACCGTTCAGTACATCTTCACGAACTTTTTCAGCTTGAATAGACAGACAAAGTCCGAAATAACGTTCTACCAGTTCACTATAAATTTCACCCAGTTTTTGTCGTTCAATTTCAGATGCTTCAGAAGTTTGAATTTTTGCGGCATTATTTGCTGCTCTGATTTTTCCTCCCACATAAAGAGGCCAGTTAAAGCTGGCATCAATCGTTCCGAATTGCTTTTTCTGGATTAACTTGTTCCATTCTCCAGCTTCAACTCCGGCCAGACCTGTTTTCAGTTTATTACGAATAGTTTGTGTAGCTACATCGTTGGGAACATTCGGGATGGTAAAAGTACCGTAATTGCTTAATGTTGAATACAAAGGAACAATTGCATCTTTCACAGGAGTTAAATCCAGATGTAAATCTTCCGACATACCAATGTATTGGGCGGAAATTCCAATGTTTGGCAAATAGAGAGCTCTAGTAGCTTTCATTTGTTGTGTTTTTTCCTTTTTCAGGAAATCCATTTGTTTTAGTGCATGGTTTTTTTGCCTGGTTATATCTAATGCCTGATCAAAACTCATCTCCTGAGATTTTACAGGTGTTTGAGAAAAGACAGAATATGAGCCTGCACTTAATAATACGCTCAGTATAAGAATCTTAATTCTTTCCATTTTCATACGTATTGCTTCTTAGAGAATTGATACAAATTTTTAATGCCTGTTCCATTACTTCTGCGTTTAATTCTGATTTATCAAAAAATCCTTTAAAACGAAGATTAATAAACTGGATAGGGTAGGATACTCCCATCAAATAGATTTCTTCTTCGGTGATATCACTTCTGAATTCCATTTTACTTATTCCAATATCCTTGACACGTTTACATAAATCAAAGATACGTCTTCTTTGACTGTTAATGAGTTCGAAATTATAATCATGAATCAAAACGAAAATAAATTTCATCTTATCCGGATTGGTATGAGCCAATTTGAACAGAGAGTGAAGTAATTGGCGAAAAATTTCCCAAACAGAATGCTGGTCGTCAAGAATTGCTTCAAGTTCATCTGCAAGTTCGTTTACGCTGGTGAATAGTAAATCGTTTACCAAGTCATTTTTACTTGCATAAAACCGATAAAGATAACCTTCAGCTACTTTTGCATTTTTTGCAATTTTAGAAATAGAAGCACCTCCGTAACCGTTTGTTACCACCATTTCGATCGTCGCATTTTTGATGCGTTCAATTTTCATTTCGTCTATTGCGCGTGCCATATTTTTAAATGAATAAGTACTCACTCATTATTTTGCGGCTGCAAATATAGATCAAATTTTATAATAATATACAGTGGGTGCGAATTTTTTTATTTGGGCAAAACGAGATTGTAAAACAATAATAATTAATCGTGTATGTTTCTGATTGTGAGTTGTTTTAATTGTATTATTTGGTATGTTTTTTCTTGAAAGACTTCAACTCCACTCAGTCTGACAGATTTAATGGTGGAGTCGAAGCTCATTTTTATAAAGAGAAACCTTTTAGACAGCCTCTTTCTGAGGTGTTAAGTAGTGCAGATTTTACTGCATTTTTTTACTACCGTCGGCTTGATAGAAATAACGGAATGTATAGTAGCGGGCAGGGTCGGCCTGAGTTGGAGCTACTGGCGCATTTTTATAGTAACTGATGACTTCCATTTTTGCATATTTACCATCTCCGGTTTTGATAACAAGTGTGCGACCTGGAATAGGGCTAATTACAAAAACCTGAGGATTGTAATTGTACCATCCATTTCCCGATCCGGTAGGTATTGCAAGGTTTGTTGCACTTGAATCAACCCTAAATTGAGCAGTTTCTGGTATATTGAGCAGCTCTGAATAGCTTCCCTGAAAAATGTATGCTCCTCCATTTCCATTTCTTATTGGACCGCCATTTATAATAATTGTAGTTCCCTTAAATGCAATGTCCCATTTGTTACTGGCAGTATCTGATCCTGTAATGATTTTCTGATCTTTGAAACTATAATATGTAAACTGATTTTTATAAGGCTGAACTGCATCAGCATCCAAATCTTTAACCAATAAGCTGAAACTTTGAGATGTTGTTGGCGTTGCAACTTCGTCTTTTTTACAGGCAGTAAAGGATAAAGAGGTTGCAAATAGTGACAATAGAATTGTTTTTGTTTTCATACTATGTATTTGATTTAGTGATTGATTTTTTGAATTCAATGCCAAAGAAGAACGTTCTTCCAGGCATATTGGGAATTTTTTCACTGTCTTTATAGTCGAGAATATTTTCTATACCAGCTTTAAGTGTGAAATATTTTCCAAGCGAGTAATTTACAGCAAAATTGGAGATAAAATAACCTTTTACGTATTCTTCTTCAGTGTCAAGAATCTGACTGCCATTTAAATCAGTCAAGCCATATTTCCCTCTGTAAATTATTCGTAAATTGGTATTTAGCCTTTCATTCCATTGGTAGAAAATTTTGAAATTACCGCTGTGTTTTGAACGGTTAAATAATCCACCATACTGACTTAATTTTACTCTGTACGATTCCATGGTTATGAGATCACGTGCCCAAATTTCACTGTTTTCTAATTGAGAAATAACATCCTGATCAGTTGCTTCCAGATATTGGTATCCAGCCGAAAAGCTAAGTTTAGAAGTAGGCTTGTAATTTAATTCAACATCGAAACCTTTTGTAACTACGTGATGCAGATTTAAATAGGAATAAACAAATAAACCGTTGGTTTTCTTTGCAACAGGAATTGTTTCAATCATATCTTTAATGTCATTGTAAAACAGGTGAGTGTTAAAACTGATTTTATCAGTTGGTATCCAATCTAATCCTATTTGTAGTGATGACGAATATTCAGGTGTTAAATCACCTAATTGATCAACAGGGAATAGCATTTGAGAAATAGATCCTGTACTTTGTAAATCAGTAATTCCTTGAAAAACAGTTCTTGAGCCAAATACATCGTAACCGGCAATTGCATTGTGAAAATTCAGAAAAAGTTGCCTGTAATCCGGTGCACGATAACCTTTGCCTGCTGAGGCTTTGAGCGTAAGTTTCTTTCCTATTTCTTGCGAAACTGATAATTTGGGAGATAAAGAACCTGAAAATTCGGAATGATAGTCGTAACGTAGTCCCCCCATTAATGTGGATTTTTTGAATAATTTCCAGTAGGCTTGAGAATAAATAAACAATGAGTGAAATGTGGAATTTTTGGCATAGCGTTCAGCTTCAACACGTTCGATATCGGCCCCAATGCCGGATGATAAGCTGAATTGTTCATTTTTTCGCCAGATTGTTTGAATTTCCGGACGTAAAACATATTGACTAAAGTCGTCATTGCTATAGGGTAACCCGGACGAAGCGTAATCATATCGGGAGTTTGATTTAAATACAGAGGTTCCAAGATTTGCCTGAATTGTGTAATGAACGTTAGGTTTTATTTCAAGGGTTGGGTTTACTGAAAAATCCCAGTTATGTGTAATTCCTAATACTTTTCCGGGAATATTCACCGGTACCAGATCAAATTTATCTTTTTGCTGCTCATGAAACAAACGGCCTGTAAGTGTAAATTTTCGTTTCCAGCTTTTAAAATAGCTCCATTTCCCTTGAATTGTCTGGCTGGAAATAGGGGATACTACTTCGCCTAAACTTTGTGGTGCAAAATCGTACCCATCTGTATGAAAATAGTTTGCGCTGAGTGAAAATTTGTGTTTTTCCCCATTCAATGCAATTCCGCTCCATGCATCATAAGTGTTATGACTGGCTACTCTGAATCCTGCCCTAAGATTTGACTGGGATGGATCTTCGGTAATAATATTAATTACACCCGCTAAAGCATCCGATCCATAAATATTTGAAGCAGGCCCTTTTATTATTTCAATTCGTTCAATATTTGAGGTGGAAATTCTTTGTAAATCGAGTGTTCCTGCTGCCCTTCCAATCATTGGTAAGCCGTCCATGAGTATTAAAGTGTATGAAGGATCGAGCCCCATCATCTGTATTCCTTTTCCGTGATTAGTTATGATTTGTAATCCGGTTTGTTCTCCTAGTACATCCGTTAGTCGAACCGGGGCGGTTTTTGAAATTTCCAACTTCTTTAATACGGTTATGGGTACCGGAATTAATCTGGCCGGTGTTTCATAGCGTGTTGCAGAAATTACAACACCTTCCAAATTTTGGGTACGCATGGAATCCATTTTTAGATTTTGAGAAAACAAATTAAGTGTCAGGAAACATAATGTAATCGATACGAGCAGAGAAATACGCATTATTATTAAGTTTTAACAGATAGCAAATAAACCAACAAAAGTGATTTCGGTTTTTTAATCACTTGTTAATTGTCGTATAAAATGTAGATATTGGGAAAAAAACTGCTTCAGCATCTTTTATAAATCCAGCATGAAGTACTGTTTTTTTGAAATATGGAGTTTGTACTGATTATTTTCAATAACTCAAAAAAATGTCGCATTTTTACAATCAGAAGCAATGGAAAATCTTCAATTTTGCAACGTTCATTCAAAAAAAGAGATTATGAGTAATTTGATTAATTGGTTTGAAATTCCCGTTGTGGATTTTGATCGCGCCCTTAATTTTTACAGATGGGTATTGCAAACGGAAATTGAAGTTGTAGATTGTGGTGAAGAAAAGATGGGTTGTTTTCCATGGGATGGCGAAGGAGTTACAGGAGCTATTTCACTTGCTCCCGGGTTCTTGCCTTCGGAAAATGGAGTTCAAATAACATTTGAGGGTGGAGATGATTTAAATTATTTTCTCGACCGCGTAGAAAAGGCAGGAGGAAAAATAGTTAGACCTAAAACCAAAATAGAAGCAGAAGGTCGAGGTTATTTTGCGCAATTTATGGATACAGAGGGAAATAGATTGGGTGTTTACAGCCAATTTTAGGATGTTTTTGCCGTGATAATTATATATTATTTATCACGGCAATTCTAGTTAATTACGGTTACTGTGCCATTTATGGAATAAGATTTTTCATTGAGCCCTTTGTATTCACATGTATAAAAATATACGCCATTAGCTACTTCCTGATTGTTATTTTTTCCGTCCCATTCAATATTCAATTTATCGGTAGAATATACGATCTTTCCCCATCGGTTATATATCTTAGTGCTCATTGATTTTATTCCTTCGATATTAACAGGGATGAAGTAATCGTTTGAGCCATCATTATTGGGTGTAATTACATTTGGAAGTTCTAAAATAACATCAATATTTTCCGGAGGGTCAATAAGATTTATCATGCTGAATCCCGCTGAATATCCATACGATTCTGCATATCCAAATCCATATACGGTAGCCAGAAATCCTTTTGGAGAGTAAAGTTGATGATTGCCTGAATTTATAGAAACCTGAGCATAAGAATAATTGTTGTATGAAGGAACCGGAGTAAATGAAACCGGATTGCCATCCAGTAATAGAAGAGATGTATAGGCGGTTTGTGTAACAATATTTACATAATAATCTGTTATTACATTGGAAGTAAATGCATTAAATGTAATATCTTTGATGGATTGTTCAAGAGGAGGAACTATAACAGAAAAAGGATCACCAACATTATCACATACATATCCTTGTGCATATTGGTATATAAAAACCGGACTTGAGCATGAAATGTAATTAGAAACATTTGAGCTGAACTGATAGGCTTCTCCTGCATTTAATATTGTTATTATTGAGCCATTTATTAAAATCTGGGTATTGTCATAATTTGCCAATATTCTGAAATAATCCTTTGCTTTTGTAGCCAGAGGAACTGTAATAAAATATTTTCCAAAGCGATTAATTGGAAGCATCTGCTCATATAAATGGTCACAGGCAGCGCAATCACCAATGAAATCACACAAACTACCACAAAATACAGCGATTTTTTTTCCATTTACTTCTTCAATAAGGGTTCCGGTAAGGTTTGCAGATTGAATTATTTGATATGCTTCCCCCTTATTTAAGTTGATAGTGGTTGAAGCCCCATTAACAGGGGTGATTTCTACCTGAGAATTATCTTCTGTTGCAACAATCAGGTATTCTTCGCCTTCTCCATAATTCCATCCATGAATAGTTAAAACTCTATATTTGCTACCGAGATTAGTCGTTGGAAAAATTAATGTTGCGTCTGATGTGTGCTCCCGATAATTCAATGCAAAAACGGATATGTCATTTGCAGCAGTTACATGAATTCCTTTGTTTTCAATTATTCCGGTTGAGAACAGAGCCGTACTATTTGGAATATTTAACTGTATTGTGCTATTGGCATTTACTGCAAATGGAATAGTGGTAGATGATCCGGGGATTTCAAGAACCCCACTTGTGTTTTGTGTTGCTGATATATACACTGAAAGTTCAGTTTGGTTTACATCATCTTCATTTCTCATAAATCCAAACCAAAAGTCTTTGCCTTTTGTAGTGCATTGTTGTTGCGAAAATGCACATTGAATATGGAATGATAAAAGCAATAATAATACAAACTTTTTATTCATGGTTTTAAATCATAATTAGTAGATCTATGGATAAAAGTAATAGATATTTTATTACTAGACATTATTTATTATTTTCAGGTTGCATTATTGATAAATAAATATTGTAATTTGTGTGTTTAAATGAACTACTTGCTTGTAAATCCAGATGTAAATAAGATCAAATTATTCATTCGTATAATGAAGTGTATGCAGTTGATAAACCATTTCTTAGATATTTTGCTTATACATAAAAACACAAGAAAGTAGTATCATATTCTGTAATGAGTACAGTTTTGATTTTTGATACAATAGATATTGTTATTAATTGAATTATGATATTTTTATACTTGATTAATTATGATTTCCAGACTCTGAGTGGTATCGAATTGATGGATTTCTGCATTCAAGAACAATTGTGGCTTTGAAATTGACTTTAAATATTGTTTTTAACACTACGAACCCGATATTCTTATTTTTTTAATTTTGTAGCATAATCATTCTGTAAACCGAAATACTGATATGGAAGAAAATAGCTACTACTGTTCTCAATGTGGAACAAAGATTGAGCCTTCAATGAAATTTTGTTCTAATTGTGGATCCAAAGTAAATATTATTTCGCCGAAAGAAAATGCTGAAAAAGTAGTTGATAAAGAGCTTGTTAGTGAATCTGATGCTAGATCAGATTATCAAAATTCTTCATCCGGAGTAGCTGAAATTGGTGGAAAGAAGAAAATACCTTTGAAGATAGTTATTCCGATAATTATTGCTTTGATAGGCTTGCTTTATATTTTGAAAGTGAATTTTTTGGGAAATAGTAATGATGATCCGGATATAGGCCTTAAAATTGAAAATGTTAGTTTTGATTTTCTTGTTGAAGATGAACTTATTCCGACAATAGCCTATGCCTATGCAATGGGAGATGAAGGAATGATTAAAATGACAGTTACCAATAATACAGATAAAGCAAAAAGTCTGGTTGCAGGTTGTGAAATTCCTGGTTGGACAAATCCTTTTGAAAGCTCATTTACGCTCAAAAAAAATGGATTTAAAGAGTTGAATCTGAAGCTGAGTTTTTTGGAAAAACTGAAACAAAACAAAGAGATAGTAGATGCACAGATTAATTATTATATCAAGGAAAATGGCGTGATTATTTGGAACCAGTCTAAGTCAATTAAGATATCCTCCAAAGGAACAATGTTGTGGTCTAAATATGCTGATTTTGATATGATTGACTATGTATCCGGATTCGTGAATCCCAACGATGTAAAAGTCGAAGAAATTGTTTCAAGAGCAAAAGAGTATGCTCCGGATCGAAATCTGATTGGATATCAGTTTGATGATGATGAAATGCAGGCAATACAAACCCGGAAAGAGGCCAGAGCAATTTTTCTTGCATTGCATGAATTTGGAATATCGTATGTTAACAGCCCGATGAGTTATTCAATCGGACATTCACAGAAAGTACGAACACCATTTGAATCAATTCGGGATAAGTCAGCTAATTGTATTGACGGTGCTATTCTGTATGCTTCCATTTTCGAAAATCTGGGAATGGAGCCGATGATTATCATTGGTTCTGGTCATGCAATTGTAGGTGTGAGACTTTATCCGAACAGTGCGGATGCGATCTATATAGAAACCACGTTAACTGGTTCAACGGATGAAACAGACAATTATGAGGAAGTTTCGGATGAAGAAATCCTTGCTGCTTTATTCAACAGAGCTTGTGAAAAAGGAGGAGAAACGTATAATGAATGGCTTCAAAACGATGAAGTTCAGATTGTAGATATTAAAGATTGTCGTAGCCGGAAGATCTTTCCTACATTCACGAATTAGATTTTCCGAACTTAGTCAGACTTTCTCCGGTTAACCTGAAAACTGTCCAATCTTCCATTGGTACAGCACCCAGGCTTTTGTAAAACTTAATTGAAGGTTCATTCCAATCGAGGCATGACCAGTCGAGGCGTCCACAATCACGCTCAATAGCAAGTTTTGCAAGATGGGAAAGTAGTTTTTTTCCATAACCCTTTCCTCTGTATTCAGGTTTTACATATAAATCCTCAAGATAAATACCGGGTTTGCCCAGGAATGTGGAAAAATTGTGAAAAAATAGTGCGAATCCTACAGGTTTACCATCTTCTTCGCCAATGACCACTTCTGCCATCTTTTGTTCAAAAAGTGATTTGCGTAATATTTCTTCCGTAGCAATAACTTCATGCAAAAGCTTTTCATATTCAGCCAGTTGTTTGATGAATTGCAAAATTAAAGAAAGGTCATTTTTCGTGGCAGTTCTGATGGTGAATTTGTTGCTCATTATATTTTAAATTTCTGCTTACAAAACTAACAAATATGAAGTAATTGGACATCTTTAAATACCTTTGTAGATGTTTAAGTATTATATTAACCAACCCAAACTACTATGATGCCTGATTTTGATGAAATAATCTCCCGTGAAGGTACTTCTTGCGTGAAGTATGATCTCCGTCCTTTTTTCTTTGAAACCAATGATGTTATTCCTCTATGGGTTGCAGATATGGATTTTCGTACTCCGGAATTTATTATTGATGCTCTGAAATTAAGATTAGAACATGAAATTTTGGGGTATTCTTTTCGTTCGGATTCATATTTTCAGGTTTTAATTGAATGGCAAAAACGCAGGCATAACTGGAGTATAGAGAAAGAATGGATACTCTTTAGCCCCGGAGTTGTTCCTGCGCTAAATATGAGTGTACTTTCATTAACCAATCCCGGTGATAAGATTGTGATTCAACCACCTGTTTATGCTCCGTTTTTTGAAGCGGTACAACAGAATGGCCGTGAGTTGGTGGAAAATCCTTTGGTACAGAATGAAAATGGTCGCTTTGAAATGAATTTCAGTCACTTGGAAAGTTTATTTCAGGAAGGGGTAAAGATGATGATCCTTTCAAATCCTCATAATCCCTGTGGTACTGTTTGGAGTTTTGAAGAACTTGAAAAGCTCTCCCGGCTTTGTATTCAATATTCAGTTTTGGTATTGTCTGATGAAATTCATTGTGATCTGGTTTATAAGCCCTTAAAACATACTCCACTCGCAACAGTGAGCAATGAAATTGCTCATTTGACAATAACAGCAATTGCGGCCAGTAAAACGTTTAATATTGCCGGATTATCAACCTCTTCACTTGTAATTTCCAATCCCGATTTACGCGCAAAGGTTTCAAAGCAAATAGATGATTTGCATATTTGGCTGGGAAATATTTTTGGAAATATAGCTACCGAGGCAGCTTATAAAAATGGATATGACTGGTTAGAAAGTTTGATGGTTTATCTGAAAGAAAATGTAGAAACAGTATGTCAATGGGCTGGTAAACATAGTGATAAACTCTCTGTTTTCCCACCCGAAGCAACGTATATGATGTGGCTCGATTTCAGAAAATCAGGTTTAAACAATGCTGATTTACGAAATTGGATGATTAAGAAAGCAGGCTTGGGATTAAATTCAGGGATTGAATTTGGTACGGGTGGTGATGGCTTTATGCGCTTAAATATAGCCTGTCCGCGTCTGATTTTGCGTAAAGCTTTAAATCAGATAGAACAAGCATTCACAGAGATATAGAAATTTGGTAAGAAGTTTCAATATTCTTGATATTTACTACCGGATAAAGTTAGTATAAACCTTTTTCTCTTTTTCCGGAGCGGAAATAACACCTTTGCTATGCTCGATTACCTTGAGCAGCCAAGCCATGTTTTTTCCTAAAACCTGCATAATTTGTACGCCCTCTTCATCCTTCAACGCCTCACCGGGAGATGTTCCATGAATTACATTCCAGTAATTTGAAGCAGGAATTACCATTTCAGAATAGATAAGGAAGTTGTTAAGCTGATCGAAAGTTGTTACACCTCCTGAACGACGAACAGCCACTACTGATGCACCAACTTTGTGACGAAACATTCCATTGTTGGAACCAGCTACGTAAAAGGCTCTGTCGAGAAAAGACTTCATGGTTGCTGACATAGCTGAATAGTGAACCGGAGAACCCAGTAAAATTCCATCGGCTTCTTTCATTTTTTGGATACAATTATTTACTTCGTCGCCGGGTAAAACGCATTGTTCGTTTCGCTTAACCAAACAACGATTACAGGCTATGCAACCTCTTATTTCTTTATTTCCGATGTTAATTATTTCAGTTTCAATACCTTCTCGTTCTAAGACTTCTGTAACAAGTTTTAATGCATGCCAGGTATTTCCTTCTTTGTGCGGGCTTCCATTAATTGCGACTACTTTCATATTGTAAATTTTGAAAAATGACACATTGCAATAAATGTGCAAATTTACAGTTTTTCGCTTAGTGTTTCCCCATTGGTTTTATAGCCGGGAAGAGACGACTTTTTTTCTTATCTTTGCATGGATTAATTGTACCGGAATGAGTTTAACTGATTTTATAAAGAGTCGGCAGTTTTTAAAACATTTTGCACTCTCAATTCTGCTCACACTTGTTATTGTGTTCCTGATAATTCAGTCGTTAGGATTCTATACGCATCATGGTCAGTCTGTTGAAGTCCCGAATTTTATTGGAAAAACAATGATTGAACTGGAACAAATTGCAGATAATAGCGATTTTGAATTTGTGGTTGTTGATTCTGTTTGGGATTCTGCGAAACCCAAAGGAACTGTTTTAATGCAGGATCCGCTGCCAATGGCAAAGGTGAAAAATTCACGTACAATTTACATCACAATGGTAGCAACTCAGCCTGAAAAGATTAGTATGCCTAATTTAGTCGATTTGACTATCCGCCAGGCAATGTCGTTGCTCGAAACGTATGGTCTTCAGGTCGGTTCGCTTCAATATAGGCCTGATATTGCAAAAAATGCAGTATTAAAACAGTTTTATAAAGGACAAGAAATAGAGCCTGGGAAAATGCTATTAAAAGGTTCTGTCATCGATTTGGTGCTTGGAACAGGAAATGGTAGCGGAAAAGCGATAATTCCATTTTTAATTGGAAAAAAACAGAGCGAAGTGAAAAAGATTTTGATGGGAGCTTCGTTAAATATAGGAAAAGAAGTCTTTCTGGATGGAATGGATACTATTCACTCCCGGGTTTACATGCAGTCGCCGAAATACACAGGTAAGCCTGATGGAGAAATGGGACAATCTATTGATTTGTGGTATCGCTCTGATAAAAAAGTTGATTTTGAAGAACTATCACGAAGTTATCTGGAAGATTCTCTTACTAACCAGGAAAATACAACTGAAGAATGAGAAAGCTATTCGCGATAATCCTGCTTACTGTTTGTGCGGGATACTATACAAATGCTCAGGTTTTGATTTCCCCGCTTGAATCAAACCCACAGGTTCAAAGTGAGTCAGTAAAAATCAAAAAACAGCTTAAGTCTAAAGCCGTAGCAGCACCTGTTGTTTTGCCCTTTTTTGATGACTTTTCAAATTCTTCTGTTTATCCGGATTCAAAACGTTGGCGTGACAGATATGCTTTTGTAAATAATCGTTTTGGTGTAAACCCGGTTACTATTGGAATGGTAACTCTTGATGCTTTAAATGATACCGGAGCTTTGTATTCGAACGCTCAGGTGAATTCATTCCCTGCAGATACGTTAACATCTAACTCTATCCGCCTCGACTCTTTGTTTTCTCCATCTCCAAATCCAATCAAAAAACAAGATTCTATTTATTTCAGCTTCTATTTTCAACCTGGAGGTGGTCTTGGTTTCCCTTGGTCCAGAATAGGGGATATGCCTGAAGCAGAGGATTCGTTGGTTCTTGAGTTTTATAATTCTAAAACGGCTACATGGAATCATATTTGGTCAACTGCTGGTTTTTCATTAGATACTCTTTATAAGCATGATAGCGTTTATTTTAAACAAGTGATGATTCCAATACTGGATTCTGCAAGTTATTATACCAATGATTTTCGTTTTCGTTTCAGAAATTATTGTAGTTTGGGTAATAATCTGATTCCCAGTTGGCAGTCTAATTGTGATCAATGGCATTTAGATTATATTTACCTAAATAAAGCACGAAGTATAAAGGATACCACTTATCTTGATTTATCGTTTGTAGATCAGGCTCCAAGCTTTCTTAAAGAATATCAGGCAATGCCTGCACGACAATTTCAAAGCAGTGATGTAGCCGCTTCATTTAGCCAGAAACTCACTAATTTGTATAATGACACACTCTCTTCTCAATATTTTTATTGGATATTTGATCAAAATGGAACCCAGGTTCATTTTGAAAATCGTGGGAATGAAAATATATTGCCCTATATTCAGTCGGGTTACCAGTCTATTGCAAACCATTCTATGCCACCCATTACCTATGCATTTCCGGGTGTAAGTGGAACTGAACAAAATTTTGAAATTCGTCATGTGTTTCAACGTCCGAACGTAAGTGATATTCATCCAAGTAACGATACAGTTCGTTTTACTCAGGTGTTCTCAAATTATTTTGCGTATGACGATGGTACAGCAGAAAACGGATTTGGATTGACTCCTGCGGGTTCTAAACTTGCCTGTCAGTTTAAACTCAATAGTCCTGACACATTGACAGCTGTTCAAATGTTTTTTAATCAGACTTCAGCCAATGCAAATCAAAAATATTTCTATCTGACAGTCTGGAATGATAATGGCAGTGGAAAGCCTGGTGATACACTTTACCGTATGCACTTGGTTCAACCTGAGTTTGAACCAGGAATTAATGAGTTTCATACGTATGTTTTGGAACGTCCATTGTTGGTTAATGGTACTATCTACGTAGGCTGGATTCAGAATACATCGGACAACCTTAATTTAGGCTTCGATCGTAATACTAATTCGAATAATCACATTTTCTACAATTCAACAGGTACCTGGGAAAATACTATTTATACAGGTTCACTAATGCTTCGCCCTTATTTTGGAAGCAATCTGCCTGTTGGTATTGAGGACGTTGATCCGAAAAATATTCAGGTGAAAATATTTCCGAATCCTTTAAATTCTTCGGTTCTGCACATACAGTCGAATGTGGAGTTGAATGAATATGATAAAATTATAATTTCTGATTTAACAGGAAAAACGATTATAAATCAATTTTATACTTCTGAATTAAATGCTGAAATTCTGAAAGATGGAGTTTACATCGTCCGGATTTTAACTCATAACGGAAGTATTATTCAAACACAAAAACTTGTGGTAATTAAATAAAGTGAAAGGTGAAAGGAAAAAAGTGAAAAGAACTTCAATCCCTACAATCTCTTCAAGAAGTAAAAAGTGAAGGAGTTTTCATTTCGAAACCTCTAATGTTTGACCATCTTATCATTCTATTAAATCTATTACCCCATCATTTCAAGATATTCAGGAGAAAATAAACAATGACAGAAACGCCCGATTATTTACTGGACGACGAACAAGAACAAGATCTATTTGAACATCACAGGCTTGTAGCCGATAAAGGCCAAAGCTTATTGCGAATTGATAAATTTTTAATGTGCCGACTTGAAAATGTATCGCGCAATAAAATTCAAAATGCAGCCAAAGTCGGAAATATTCTGGTGAACGATAAATCTGTTAAACAGAACTATAAAGTGAAGCCTGGCGATGTTATCAGCATCGTAATGTCGTATCCACCCCGTGAAATAGAAATTATATCACAAGATATTCCTGTTAAAATAGTGTATGAAGATGAGCAGGTTGTGGTGGTTGATAAGGCTCCGGGAATGGTAGTTCATCCGGGCTATGGAAATTATACCGGAACATTAGTAAATGCGCTTACCTATCATTTTAATAAAGATAAAAAAGAGGATGAGGAGAAAGTTTCCACACTTTTATCGCATCGCATTGATAAAAATACTTCCGGATTGATTTTAGTTGCCAAAGATGAATATTCTCAGGCCAAACTCGCAAAACAGTTTTACGATCATTCTATTGAACGTAAGTATTATGCACTGGTTTGGGGCGATTTTAAAGAAGATGAAGGAATCATAGAAGGGCATGTAGGACGTAGTTTGAAAGACCGTAAAGTTATGGATGTTTTTCCGAATGGCGAACATGGAAAACATGCCATTACCCATTACAAGGTGGTTGAACGCTTTGGTTATGTAACACTGGTTGAGTGTGTACTGGAAACAGGTCGTACGCATCAGATTCGTGCTCACATGCAACATATTGGACATCCTTTGTTTAACGACGAAACCTATGGTGGTGATCAGATTTTGAAAGGAACAACTTTTACCAAATACAAACAGTTTATTCAGAATTGCTTCAAGCTGATTCCTCGCCAGGCACTACATGCAGCCACACTTGGCTTTATACATCCTGAAACCGGAAAATTCATTCGCTTTGAAGCTCAGTTGCCTGAAGATTTCACTCAGGTTTTGGACAAATGGCGAAACTATGTGAAATTCAAAGAACTGGAAATTGAGGATGAATAAATGCTCTGCTTTGGGATTTTTTCTAATATTGTATGTGTTTTTAATCGATTAAAAGCATAATGCTTTTCCTGTATGTTATTGTTAAATCATAATATTAAAACAATTGTTGTTAAGCTTATTAGATTAATAGTATGCTTTTGTGCGATAATCCTGTTTTTTACCTCAAAACCAATATATAGTCAAAATAGAAGTCTTAATCAGTTGGCTAAGAGTGATTTGCAGAATGATGACCGGGCGTTTTCTTTTCAAAAATCACTAAGAGTGAGCTATGTATGGGGTCCTGAAGTTTATATATTGTTATTACCACCGGTGAAAGTTGGATTTGAATTAGAAAGTTTACATTCACATAAATATTTTGGCTTTGATGCAAGTTTTATGATGGGGGGAGTTGATGCTTTTTGGGGGCAAATTGGTGCCTATGGCGGGTTTAGAGAAGGGTCTGTCTTGTTGGAAAATAAATTAAATTATTTCTTTACATCATCTTCTGGAGGTGATAAATTACAAATTTTATCCATAATTCCTAAAATTGGATTTCAGTATAAAAGATTTTATATCAAAGCAGGCCCTACAATAAAATTAGCGCGTTGGGAGATAGATTACAATTTTGCAAAAATAACTGCTCCAATAATAAGTGGATATGAGGTAAATATTGAGATAGGGTATCAATGGTATTTTAATAACGATTCAAATATTCGTACGTATAAATGATTAAAATAATATGCTTAGTAACTCTTCTTTGTTTACGTTTTTAAAATACGAATCCAGTTCAATGGGATTCAGAATGGTTGAAATCTCTGTTGTGTCATGGCGTTTGCCAATGAATTTCTTTTCAAACTCTTCTGTATCTCTCAAATTAAAATAGTCTCCAAATATTTTGAGTTGCTCAATAATACCGTCTTTAACTTCCATATTGATATCTAAAGTACCCCCATTGGTTTTTAGAACTTTACGGAAGTTGTAACGTGGTGAATAACCGAAATTCCAATCCCATGTATTGTATTTTTCGTTAACCAGTTTGTCAATTTTTTCGTGATCATTATTGTTCAGAGAAATAAGCTTCGCATCAGGATATATTTCAATGATATGTTTTTCGAGCATATCTGCAAATTCTAAAACTGTCATAGGTTGTTTAAGATGCTCACGGATATTGGTTACCCGACTTCTTACCGATTTTACTGCCTTATCGGTAAATTTTAACGGATCAACCTTTAAAGCTTGTGTCAGATCTTTCATCTCGGCAGAAAAAAGCAGCGTTCCATGATGCAACACTCTCTTTTTCCATACATGCTCTGCATTTCCTGAAAACTTTTTACCTTCGATGGTAAGGTCGTTCCTTCCTTCGAATTTAGCTTCAATGCCAAGCTTTTGCAATAGATTAAGGATAGGCAGAGTGTATTTCCGGAAATCAATCAAATTATCATCATGCCCATTCTGGATAAAGGTAAAATTCAGGTTTCCAAGATCATGAAAAACTGCCCCACCGCCTGATAATCTGCGTACTACCGGAATTTCATTTTCGCGAATGTATTCCAGGTTTATTTCGGCAAGCGTATTTTGGTGTTTTCCCACAATAACACAAGGCTCATTTCGCCATAACATAAAGCAATCATCCTGAAAATGTTTCAATACATATTCTTCTGTTGCAAGATTTATATAAGGATTAGTGTTGTTTCGGTGTATAATCAGCATAAGGGTGTTTTTAAATTTGTAGCTAAACAATCGGGCTTCAAAATTAGTTTGCGAAGTAACAGAAAAAATGGATGCAAAAAATCCATTTTAATGATTGGAAAGCAGCAGATCAAACCAAATAATATATTATCTGTTATTAATGATTAGAATAACAAATTCAGGATAAGGACTATGGAACATAAGTTACTTGCGGATATCTTCAATCGTAAAAGTATTCGGAAATATACTTCAGAAAAAGTGAGCAAAGAACAGCTCGAAACATTGGTAAAAGCGGGAATGTCTGCACCTTCGGCACTGAATATTCAGCCTTGGGCATTTGTTGCAATTGATGAACGATCAATTCTGGATACATTATCAAGAAGATTGCCTTATGCAAAAATGCTCAGTCAGGCTCAGGCTGCAATTGTTGTGTGTGGCGATTTAGGCAGGGCAGATGACGATTGGCAACGGGATTACTGGATTCAGGATTGTTCTGCCGCTTCAGAAAATATTTTACTTGCAGCCACAGCTATGGGTTTGGGTTCTGTTTGGACTGCAGTTTATGCAGACCTGGAGCGAATTGCGACTGTAAAAGAAATTCTTAAGTTGCCGGATCATATCATCCCGTTGAATGTAATTCCTTTGGGATATCCCGATGGAGAGTTCAAACCGATGGATAAATGGAAGCCTGAAAATCTGCACTGGCAGTGCTGGTAAATAATTTTTGACAACCTGATCCGATTTAATTGCGTGTAATTTACTGTAATTGTGTACATTTGCAGATTCATTTCCAGTAAAATAAAGTGCTGTGAATGAGTTGATGATGAAACAAGAATCCAGAAATAAACTCGAAGTGAAAGAGGGAATGCATCCCCGAAATCCACATCGGTATCGTTATAATTTTGCAATGTTAACTTTGGTTATGCCTGAGTTAACTCCATTTGTCATGGTAAATGAACACCAGATTGAAACTATCGATTATTCGAATCCTCAGGCTGTAAAATTGCTCAACAAAGCTATTCTGATGCATCATTATAAGCTTCGCTATTGGGATATTCCGGATAATTATCTTTGCCCACCCATTCCCGGAAGGGCAGATTATATTCATTATATTGCTGATTTGCTGGCTACCTGTAATCGGGAAATGATTCCGGCAGGTTCGAAAATTAAGATTTTTGACATAGGAACAGGTGCAAATTTAATCTATCCAATCATCGGAATAAAAGAATATGGCTGGAGTTTTATTGCATCTGAGGTTGATTTTGTTGCACTTAAATCTGCTCAAACGATAGTGGATGCAAACCCGATGCTGACGGGAAATGTTGAGTGCCGTCAACAACATAATTCGCGGGCAATTTTTCAGGGTGTTTTACAAGAAGGTGAAAAAATTGATGTTGCAATATGCAATCCTCCATTTCATACATCGGCAGAGGAAGCTGCAAAGCAATCACAACGAAAAATGCGTAATCTCAATTACAAAAAATCGGACAAACCGGTTTTGAATTTTGGAGGACAGAGTCATGAATTGTGGTGTGAAGGAGGAGAAGAGGCGTTTGTTAGAAGAATGATTTTTGAAAGTACACAGATTTCACTGCAGTGTTTTTGGTTTACCAGCTTGATTTCTAAACGTGACAACCTGAAAAACGTTTATCGGGAATTGCGAAAAGTGGGAGCCAGAGCTGTCAGAACACTTGAAATGGCTCAGGGGCAGAAAACGAGCAGAATAGTGTGTTGGACCTTCCTGTCGCTTAAACAGCAACAGGATTGGCGCAGGGAACGCTGGTTGTCCGAATCTAAATAACAATATTGCATTATGCCTCTTGAAATTGAACGTAAGTTTCTGGTAAACAGTGATAAGTGGACTATTTTACACAAGCCGGATCCGGAGCTTATTCGTCAGGGTTATTTGCTGACTGATGTCGATAAAACAATACGGGTCAGGCTCAAAGGTGAAAAGGGATTTATTACGATCAAAGGGAAAACGACTGGAGCTGTCCGCGATGAGTACGAATATGAAATTCCTGTGAATGAGGCTCACGAATTACTGGATAAGTTTGCTGTTTCGGAACTATTTAAAAGACGGTACGAAATTGAATATTCCGGGAAAACATGGGAAGTTGATTTGTTTGAAGGAGTGCATCAGGGATTGATTCTGGCAGAAATTGAACTCAGCAGTGAATCAGAAACCTTTGAAAAACCCGACTGGGTAGGTGAGGAGGTAACGGGTGATGTCCGGTACTACAATTCGTATCTGGCAGGAATGTAGGCGCTTCTGGATTTGATTATCGTTCGTTTCTGCTTGAATCAGCAGGTTTTATGTGCTATTTATAACTCAAATTTCTTTTTCAGAAACTTTCCTGTATAAGATGCTTCGCATTGGGTGAGTTCTCTGGGTGTTCCTTCAAAAATCAGATTTCCACCTTTATTTCCGCCTTCGGGACCGAGGTCTATTACCCAGTCGGCACATTTGATTACATCAAGGTTGTGTTCGATTACCAAAATAGTATGACCTTTTTCGATCAGGGCACCAAAAGAGGTCATTAATTTGCTGATGTCGTGAAAATGCAGACCTGTTGTTGGTTCATCAAAGATAAAAAGGGTAGGAGAATCACTGTTACCTTTTGTAAGGAAGAATGCCAGTTTGATGCGCTGTGCTTCGCCTCCGGAAAGAGAACTGGACGATTGTCCCAGTTTTAGATAACCCAAGCCTACATCCTGAAGTGGTTTTAACCGACTGATAATGCGCTGTATAATGGCAGGTTTGCTCTCTTCGCTAAAAAATTCGAGTGCTTGGTTTATGGTCATATTCAAAATGTCGGCGATATTCTTTTCATGATATTTAACTTCGAGAACCTCTTCTTTAAAACGACTCCCATGACAACTTTCACATACCAGTTTTACATCGGCCATAAACTGCATTTCGATGGTTTGAACACCTTCACCTTCACACTCTTCACAACGACCGCCTTCGATGTTGAAAGAGAAAAATCCGGGTTTGTAGTTTCGGGATTTTGCCAGTTTCTGATCGGCAAATAACTGACGGATTTCATCATAGGCTTTTACATAAGTAGCCGGATTTGAACGCGATGAACGACCAATTGGATTTTGGTCAACCAGCTCAATGTTGCTGATAAGATTGATATCTCCTTCCAGAGAATTGAACCGTCCGGTTCGTTCGCCGTAGCCTCCGTAAATTTTCTTTAATGCAGGGAAAAGAATCTGTTTTATCAAAGAGGTTTTTCCTGAGCCGGAAACCCCGGTAACTACTGTCAGAATCCTGAGTGGAATCTTTACATCGAATCCCTTCAGGTTATTTTCCCAAACGCCTTGCAGTTCCAGAAAATCTTTCCACTTGCGTATTTTTTCAGGAATAGGAATCGATTCTTTATGATGCAGGTATTTTGCGGTGAGACTGGTTTCACAATCAGCCATTTCGGGGATAGTTCCCTGAAAAACCACCGAACCTCCGTTTCGTCCGGCTAAAGGTCCGATGTCGATGATTTCGTCGGCAGCCTGCATAATTTCTTCGTCATGTTCTACCACAATCAGAGAATTCCCAAGATCGCGTAACTGATTCAATACGTGGATTAAACGATGGGTATCGCACGGATGCAACCCGATGCTGGGCTCATCCAGAATATACATAGAACCAACCAATGAGCTGCCCAGTGAAGTAGCCAGGTTGATACGCTGAGACTCTCCACCGGAAAGTGAGGATGATAAACGGTTGAGCGTGAGATAACCCAAGCCTACGTCTTCCATAAACTGCAAACGACTGGTAATTTCGGACAACAGACGTTTAGACACACTTGCTTCATATTCGGTAAGCTGTATGTTTCCGAAGAATGACAGCAACTCATCAATGGGCATCAGAACCAGCTCAGTGATGGATCTGTCGTTAATTTTTACATACTGGCTATCTTTCCGTAAACGAGAACCCAGGCAATCAGGACAGGTGGTTTTCCCGCGATAGCGCGAAAGCATCACACGGTATTGTATCTTGTAACTCTGCTCTTCGACACTTTTAAAGAAATCATCAATCCCATGCAAGTCTCCTTTGCCTTTCCAGAGCATTCCTTTTTCTTCTTTGGTAAGTTGGCCGTAAGGTCGGTGCACCGGAAAGTTATGACGCAAAACAGCCTTTTTGATGAAGTCGTCCTTCCACTCACTCATCTTTTCTCCTTTCCAGCAGGCTACCGCCTCTTCGTATATTGATAAAGATTTGTTGGGAATGACCAGATCTTCGTCAATGCCGATAACTGTTCCGAAACCTTCACAGGTTTTACAAGCACCGTAAGGATTGTTAAAGCTGAAAAGATTTTCCGAAGGCTCTTCAAACTGGATGCCATCTGCCTCGAAACGGCTGGAAAAGTATTCCCGTTTTTTGCCTTCTTCCGGGAAATATTCAATAATGCACTCTCCATTGCCTTCGTAAAATGCAGTTTGAACCGAGTCGGAAAGTCGCGACAGAAAGTCTTCATCCTCCGGATTCACTGTTAAGCGGTCAATCAAAATCAATACCTCATCTTTTGCCTTGGTTTTGGCAGGCATCTCTTCGATATGGAGCATTTCGCCGTTAAGTGTAACGCGGCTGAATCCCATTTGTAATAACACCGAAAGTTCTTCCTGCAGAGATCTTTCCGCTTTCAGAACCAATGGTGAAAGCACCATAAAACGGGTATTATCGGGCAGTTTACAGATAAAATCGGAAACATCTGATATTGAATGACGCTTTACCTCTGTGCCCGAAACAGGTGAATATGTTTTTCCGATGCGGGCAAAAAGCAGTTTCATGTATTCGTAAATCTCGGTAGAGGTTCCTACTGTAGAGCGCGGATTACGGTTGTTCACCTTTTGCTCGATGGCAATGGCCGGGGAGATTCCGTTGATATAATCCACTTCCGGTTTGTTCATTTTGCCCAGAAACTGGCGTGCATACGAACTCAAACTTTCCACGTAGCGACGTTGACCTTCGGCATACAAGGTGTCGAATGCCAGCGATGATTTTCCCGACCCCGATAAACCAGTTACTACCACAAATTTATTGCGTGGAATTGCCACATCAATGTTTTTCAGATTGTTGACTCTGGCTCCCTTTATGATGATGTACTCCTTTGGATCTAAGGAGTTTAACTCTCTTTTTGACATACATAGCGAAATAGCCTGCAAAGGTAGTGAAATTGAGGTTGTGGAAAAAGGGACGGAAGGGAAATAAGGTAACAGCGAATCCCAAAAGTGGTTGAAGATATTTTTGGAGTTCGGAAGGCAGATTATCATCAGAAATATTGATTTTTGAATACCTTGTAGATTGATTTGAAAATGTATATTTGTTCAGGATTTTAGTATTTACTTACACCGTCTTTAGTTATTTAGACGTTTAAAAACAGGATATTATGAAAATAATTTTAGCAATTGGATTTATGATCATTTCTACGTTCGTTAGCGGGCAAAATATAAAACTTACAGACTATTTAATATATCCTCGGCTTGATAGCGCATATTGGAATGCAGATTTTGAATTATTAAATTCAAACAACTCCCCAATTGCGAATCGTTGTCAAACTTGTGTTTATACGCAAACGGATACAATCAGAAGTCGATTTTGTTTTAATACTTCATTAGGACATGTGCAATTAGACACGACTCTTTATAATTTTCAGGCAGATAGGTTGTTAGGAGAGTGGATTGTTGCCGATTTTGGGACATTTGAAGTTACTGACAGCATTTTGCCTGATTCTAAAATCTATTTTAGAAAAGAGAAGATTTTAAATGAACAAAATCAGGACTTAGGAAGTATTTTATTTTCCAAAAAACGAATCAGTACTAAATTGAAAAATATAAAAGAGATTCCAAATAAAAATAAACGGTATAAAATATTGGAAGGCAAATATCTTACAATGAAAAAATTAATTGGTTATTGTGGAGCCACAATTATAGGTATTACAAAAGAAGGCTATTTAATAATAGACGATCATACATTCAGAACATTAGCAATAAAAGGTGGGTATTTGCTTGTAAATACAACAATAAGACGGATAATTCTGAGAAAAATAATTACATAGTTATTGATATGTATAAATTGTGGCTTTGGAATTTCATTGATGAAGGATTATGAGGGTTGTAAATAAAATATTACAGGTTGCATATTACATCATTTGGATTATTTTTTTGAGCCTGCTTTATGCAAATTTTACGGAAAAGTATTATCTGACAGGAAGAATTCTTGCACCCATTTTGGGTATTTTAACTGCTTTAATTTTTGCAATAGCCATAATCTCGTTAACGGTTCGGTGCTATTTGAGAAAAGATAAGCTGCAACAATATAAAAGAGTATTAAGGATAATAGTTTTACCAATCATAGGATTGATCCCGTTTCTTATTATCAATATAATTCCTAAACATCTGGACGATAAAGTGCATAAAATTGAGGTAACGTATGTTGCGTATGCTTGCGAATGTGCAAACTGGAGAATGATAAAAGACAACGGAACCCGATGTAAGGGAAATAAATGTGACGATATCTTTCTGGAACCAAAAGATGAAAAAAACACCTTGCCGGATACAATTGGTTTCAGTCAGGATGTTGTTGAGTTTACCGGTAGGTTTTATGCAAAAAAAGGATTTCCCAAATACTATTATTCTGAACAGTTGCCCGATAAAGCAAGGGTTTTTCAATATACAAGTTATAAGGTTATTAAAAGTAATTATCGTGAAATAAAGTATTCCGGGACAGAATAAAAATTCATGAACATCATAAGCCTTATCCTTGAAAATTCTTCGTTAACAGAGAATTGCTAATTTTTGAAATTGTCAAAACCTTCACGATGATTTTGTGCGGAACGATAATATTGTCTTTCTTCTATACTTATGTTAATTGAGTTTTATCATGAATAAAGGTCTGTTTGTACAGTGAATTTTGATAATTTTGTAATATGAAAATGGATGAATGAAATAAATCATCAGTCGTTGAAATTGATTTTTTAATAGCGTCATTTTTTTAATTTTAAAAACTTTATAATGGAATCAATTTATTTTGAGAATCTGGATGCTAGTCACAGAAAAGAGGTAATGGATATTTTTAATTACTATGTTGAAAACAGTTTTTCGGCCTATCCTGAAAAAAAATTACACTATGAGTTTTTTAATAAATTTCTGGAAATGACAAAAGGATACCCGGCGTATACAATTAAAACGAATAATAAGATTGTAGGCTTTTGCTTTATCAGGGCATATAATCCATTTCCAGTATTTAATGAAACTGCCGAGATAACATATTTCATTGATAAAGATTTCTCAGGAAAAGGGATCGGGAAACTGGCGTTGGCTAAATTGGAAGAGGAAGCGGAAAAAATTGGAGTTAAGACAATCCTTGCCAGTATAACTTCAGAAAATATTGATAGTTTGAATTTTCATAAAAAGCATGGATTTACCGAATGTGGAAAATTTACCGAAGCCGGGAGAAAGTTTGGAAAATCATTTGATATAATATGGATGGTGAAGAAGATAACTACATGTAAGATTTGATCGCATAAACATTCCTGTTTCAGAAGCTTTGAAATCAGCGAGCTTGTTTTTCGATTATCAAGAGAAATATAGCATTTTCATAGCTTTGCAGATGAATTTTAAAATGTACATTTAACCGGAAAATTTAGGGAAGGATAGTCTTTGACTGATTCCTGTTAATCAAATTAACTGTAAAATTTATATAGTAACCCTGAAACGAATATTAGTTATCCATGTTTGATTTTCGATTAAAGGTTTTTAATACGGTTGCGAAGCGTCTGAACTTTACGAAAGCAGCAGAAGAGTTATATATTACTCAACCTGCAATAACCAGGCATATTCAGGAAATTGAAAGTTTTTTCAAGGTGAAATTGTTCGAACGAAATGGAACCAGAATAAAACTGACACAAGCCGGCGAAACATTATTGCAATATACGGATCAATTGTTTACAGTCTATCGTAACCTTGAATTTGAAATGAATAACCTTGCTCAACGACACAGTGGAGTGCTAAGAATAGGCGCAAGTACAACAATTGCCCAGTATGTTTTGCCTCCATTACTCGCAAGCTTTCATCAAAAATTTACCGATATTAACATTGCACTTATCACCAACAATACCGAGCAAATTGAAAATTCTTTACAAAACAACGAAATAGACCTTGGTATAATTGAAGGTCAATCAAAAAATTCTTTATTCAAATATATAGAATTTGTAAAAGACGAGCTGGTATTAGTGGCGAGTAGCCAGAATTCTTTGGCCAAAAAGAAAACAATTGAATTGGAAGAATTGACAAAAATACCGCTATTATTGAGGGAGCCTGGTTCCGGAACTTTAGAAGTGATTGCGTATATGCTAAAACCATTAGGAATCAAAATATCGCAATTACAGCTTGAAATGCAGTTGGGTAGCACCGAAAGTATGAAATTGTATTTATTAAATTCAAATGCCATGGCTTTTCTTTCAATTTACTCAATTTTAAAAGAGTTGAAAAATAATGAATGTTGTATTATAGATGTGAAAGATCTTAATATTGAGCGATATTTTTACTTTATTCAAAAACATGGACAGTCAGATGAATTGTCTGATTTGTTTATGCGTTTTGCAACTCATTATAATTTTAAGTAATAGGTCATTACTAAAAACGATTTCTTTGACGCAAAGATTATGTTGTTTTTTGCACTATCGTAATAGGACAAAATGAATAACATAAAAACAAAGTATCGTAATGAAAGATGTTGCTGGAAAAAATAAAGAACAAACTGTATTAAAAAATATATTTAATACATACATTTCAACACAGAAAATAGTTTTTATTTCCGGAGTTGTCTTTTGCTTATCGCCATTAGCATCGCCTCCACTAGCCCTATTTGTAGGCTTGCTGATTGCATTATTCGTCGGGCACCCTTATAATCAATTAAATCATAAAGCAACGCAGATTTTATTGCAAGTTTCGGTTGTTGGTCTTGGCTTTGGAATGAATATTACAAGTGCCATTGATGCGGGCAAAACAGGTATATTATTCACGGTTTTTTCGATAACCGGAACATTGATAATTGGACTATTGTTAAGCAGAATCTTGAAAATTGAAAAAAAAACATCGTATTTGATCTCAACAGGAACTGCAATTTGCGGAGGAAGCGCCATTGCCGCAGTTGCACCAGTTATAAATGCAGAAGAAAAGCAAATTTCGGTTGCCTTAGGAGTCGTATTTATACTTAATTCGTTGGCATTAATTGTATTTCCAATAATTGGGCATAGTCTGAATTTATCTCAAACTCAATTTGGTTTATGGTGTGCAATTGCGATACACGATACAAGCTCGGTAGTTGGTGCTGCAAGCAAATATGGAAATACTGCTCTAGAAATCGCTACAACGGTAAAGTTAGCAAGAGCATTGTGGATTATTCCAATTGCCTTTTTATCAACAATCTTTTTTAAAAACAAAAACAGCAAAATAAAAATACCATATTTTATCGGATTATTTTTAGTTGCCATGCTTTTGAATTCATATTTGCCATTTGTACAGCATTATAATCATTTTGTTGTGGGTATTGCAAAAGTCGGATTAACGCTTACATTGTTTTTAATTGGGTGTGGATTATCGAAAACTGTCCTGAAATCAGTAGGTTTTAAACCACTACTACAGGGCGTGATTCTCTGGATAATTATTTCTACAGTATCATTGTTTGTGATAAATTTATATTAGTTACAAAATAAATATATTAATACTATTATATGTTAATTGGTTTAGGAAAAACGAATAGTATAATCCTTTTTTCAGAAGCATTCATAAAACTACTTGTAGGTTGGGGTATTATTTTTTCTACTTTTGACTATGTAAACCAGTGTTTAAATGAGACCAACTGAGTACTGAAGATTTCGTTCGGTGATGGCTTTAAAAAGGAGGGAGTAGAACATAAATTGAAGTATTACATTCTGAAATAACTCCTAAAAATAAGGTCGAAATCCGTTGTTGTCATTTTTGAGCATAAGTAAGACGGTTATTGATATTCAAAATTATTTTTAGAATAAAATGAGCGAGAAGAAAAGAGAAAGTTATTTAAGACAAGTGTTTATTACCCAGACATATGGATATATAAATGTTAGAGATAAACGCGAATTTTGGCAAGAGGTTAGTAGTGAGTTTAAAGGAGAATTCAAAATCAGCCATAATTCCGGAAATGAATTAGAAATTCTAAAAATTTGTATTCCTTATAAAAATTGGGAAATCAAACTAACAGAATCTGATACCAAACCGTTAAAGTTTGAAATCTCGTTTGTAAATGAAGTTAATTATGAATTAATAATTGGATACGAAGACTCTATTGAGAAAATATTGAAGCGATTAGGAAAAAGGGAAGTTGAAGTAGGAAATAGTATATTTGATGCTAAATATCTGATAAATAGCTCTGATTCAGAAATAACAAGAAAAATAGTCAATCAAAATATAATTGAAAATTTTATAAAATATAATATTTATTCTTTATCATATACAACGGATTTAATAAAGCAAACATCAAAATTGATTTCTGTGATTAGCAGAACTATAGATGACAAATCAATAATAGAAGAGTTGATTAGATTCCATATGAGAATAATTGATAATCTTAAAGAATTAATGCTTATCAAATGATAAAATTGAAGTAATTTACAGAAAATAAAATATATGCAATTGGAGGGATGAAATGTAAATTATCCCGTTTGGGAGCCATATGGCAGAATGATTACATTAATGGATGGTAGATAGCGAAGCACCCATTTCCCATATAGTGTATCTTAAATCGTGTATTTTATGAAATTTACTATCTTTTTACGCAGAAGTACTAAACTGACAAGATTATGATAAATGAAAATTTAAAATGTGATTATCCGTGTTCTGATATAAATCGGAATATGATTTTCCCTCAAGTTACAATTGACACAAATCTAATCAGATTGGTAATGATTTCGGAAGCACCTTCTGTCGATTCTTCGAATTATTTTTATAAAGACACATCTGCGTCATTCTTTCAAACAACAATGATGGCTTTTCAGGATGCAGGTGTTTGTGTAAAAGATTATAAGGATTTGACAGATATGGGTATCTATCTAACAACAGCAATAAAATGCTGTAAAAAGAATTACCTTGTTTCCATGAAAACAATTAAGAACTGCGCCAATATTCTGGAAATGGAATTGTCGCAATTTTCTAATATAAAGGTAATTATGTGTATGGGGGATTTCGCGATTAAAGCAATCAACTCTATTTATAAACGTAAATCGGGAATTATCCCGATTAGGCCAGGTTCTACTTACAAAATAAGAAAAGAAATATTTGAGGCAAACGGGATAAGATTTTATCCTTCATATACACAGACCGGAGATAGTTTTAATATCGAAAAAATTAAAAGGCAGATGATCGCAGAAGATATAGAAAATGCGTTGAATTATATCAGAAATAGCTGATTTTCAGAATGTAAAAACCATAAAAGATGACAGAGAATGAATTTCTCAGTATATATTATTAAATGATTATGATGAAAATATTCATAATACGGTGACAATTGGAACGTAGGTCTTGATGGGAGGGAACTTGAAAGTTATTCATTCCCCAAATGTTGTTTTTATTTCCAATGTGATTGATTCAATCCAATAAAAAACTTGTAAAGTGGGGATTATTGTAATTATAACATCTTTATCAATGGGCAATAGAAAAATTATTCCAATCTGGGTAACGCGTGCCAACAGATTGGTGAGATTTAAATTATATACAGATGTTGGGAAAGCGTATACGTGTAAAGCAAAATAGTATCTAGTTAATTGTGTTTTGCGTCTTTTTAAAATATATGCCGTCTTATAAGTTTATTAAACAGTAACTGATATTAAATAAATAAATATGGAAGTGGTTGATATTTGGAATGATTTTCATAAAGAATTAAAATCATATATTGCTAAAACCATACATAATGAAGTAGATGCAGATGATATAATGCAAGAAGTATTCATAAAAATTATTCAGAATATTCACAAAGTGAATAAGGCGGAAAATTTACGACAATATCTTTACGGTATTGTGAGAAATACAATCAACGATTATTTTAAAAAACAACAACATAAACACAACAATGCCGAATCTCCAGTTTTACTTTTGGAGAATAATGTAAAATCGTTGAATACAGTTGTGTCAGAAAGAGTTAAATCATTTATTGATCAACTGCCTGAGAAATACAAAGAGGCTTTACTATTAACCGAGTTTCAGGATGTATCACAGAAGGATTTGGCAGAAAGATTAAATATATCGTATTCAGGAGCAAAATCACGGGTGCAAAGAGGAAAAGAAAAATTAAAAGAGCAACTTATGGATTGTTGTATTTTTCAGAGCGATGTCTATGGTAATATTATAGAGGTAGAGAAGAAAAATTGTCATTGTTCTTGATTTAGTTTGCGTCTTTTTTACAGTTTCAAGGTGGTATTATAGAATGACATCGTTGTCATTTACTAAAAAAAATAATACTATGGAAAAAAATGTAATCCATGAAGAAGTAAAAAGATCTTATGGATATATTGCGAAAAACAAAAATGTGACAGGTTGTTGTAGTAGCACAGCTTGTTGTAACAATGAAAATGCTGCCGATTATTCTCATATTGAGGGCTATCAGAAAGAAGCAGACTTGGCTTTGGGTTGTGGACTGCCTACCGAAATCGCCGACATTAAAGAAGGTAACACGGTGGTGGATCTTGGCTCTGGTGCAGGAAATGATGTTTTCGTTGCCCGGAAAATTGTTGGGGAAAGGGGCAAAGTAATAGGTCTTGATATTACTCCCGAAATGATTTATCGTGCCATACAAAACAATCAAAAACTGGGATATAAAAATGTTGAATTCATTTTAGGAGAAATTGAAGATATGCACGGAATACCAGAACAAACAGCCGATGTGATAATCAGCAACTGCGTAATGAATCTTGTGCATGATAAAAAAAAGGCATTTAAGGAGGTTTTTAGAGTGCTTAAAAAGGGAGGGCATTTTAGTATTTCTGATATTGTGTATAATGGTTCTCTTCCAAATGGAGTGTTGGAATCGGCTGAAATGTATGCAGGTTGTATAGCAGGAGCCAGTGAAAAGAGTCGCTATCTTGATATAATAAAAAATGTAGGATTTCGGAATATCCAAATAAAGAATGAACGCCTGATTAATTTACCTGATGAGTTACTCTTGAAACATATAAGTGCAGAAGAATTAGACAGCTTTAAACAGTCTGGTTCGGCTATTTATAGTGTTACCATATATGCAGATAAACTTGAAAAAGATGAATGTTGCATAAATAATCAAATTGGAAAATAGTACGAGTAGGCATCGTAGAACATAAATAAAGCCTATTTATGCAAAAAAGTTCCCGAAAATGCGAGAAAGCATTTTCGGGAACTTTTATAAAACTGTCTGGATTGGAATATTATTTTTTCTACTTTTGACTATGTAAACCGGAATTTGTATCAATGTGAATTCAAAATTCATCCGAAGTCATTCTGGTATAACCTATTGAAATGGATGCTGATAACTAATTATTTAATGAATAGATAAAATGAAAACGATAGAACGGGATAATGTGAATCTTGATTATACATTCTTTGGGAAAGGAGCGGTTACACTTGTATTTATCCATGGAGCCTTTATTGATAAAGAATATTGGAAGGCTCAGGTAGAATACTTCCAAAAAGATTATCAGGTTGTTACTGTTGATTTGGCCGGACATGGAAAATCGGGTAATAATCGTAACGATTGGTCTATACAGGCACTTGGAGAGGACATTGTGGCTGTAATTAATGAGCTAAACCTGTCAAATATTGTACTAATAGGCCATTCTCTTGGAGGAGACGTGATATTAGAAGTGGTAAATAAAATTCCAGAAAGAATCATAGGGTTTGTAGGGGTTGATAATTTCAAAAACGCAGGGACTGCAATGCCTCCGGAAATACAGAAACAAGTTGATCAGGCTCTTATTTTAATGCAAACAGATTTTGCCGGTATTTCTGAAAATTTTGCACGTCTGTCGCTGGTAACCTCATTCACAAATGATTTGATTAGTGAGCGAATCATCAAAGATTATAGAGAATTCGACCCTCAAGTTGGAATTGCATTGTTAAAATCAAGTTTTTCGTATTACAATCGTGAGAGAGAATTAATGCAAAAACTGGGAGTGAAATTATTCTTAATTAACATAGATTATTTCCCTACAAATGAGGAGTTGCTTAAGTTGTATGCGCATTCCGGCTATGAAATATTCCGGCTTCAGGGTACGTGTCATTATCCGATGATTGAAGAACCAGATGCATTTAATCAATTGCTGAAGGAGATTGTTTTGAAAATAAGGGCTAACTGAGCAGAAGTTGCTGAGATCTTCCTTTAAGAGATGGTGTTTTTTTCTTAATTTTGAGGAAAGTTTGAGATGATTTGAACTTTAAACATTGCTCTCATCAGAAAAGATGAAACTAAACCTTATAATAAAATCCGGTATATTGTTAATCCTGATGTTTTTCATGAGGGGTATTCAGCCTTCGTATGCACAGGTGATAATCAATGAGGTATGTTCATATAATGGTGATATTATTGAAGACGAAGATGGTGAAGAGTCCGATTGGTTTGAATTATACAATTCCGGTAGTTTCCCCGTTTTGCTTACAGGCTATGCAGTAGCTGAAAGTAACAATCTTAAATGGTTCTTCCCTGATACAGTGATTGCATCTCACCAGTATCTATTGGTTTTTGCTTCGGGAAAAAACAAAACAGAAAGCATTTTGCATACTTCGTTCAAAATTTCCAAAGGTGGCGACCGCCTTTCACTATATGATGCATCGGGAGTCATGATTGATGCTGTTCAAATAGAATCTCTGCAATTGGATCATTCTGCAGGCCGATATCCTGACGGAAATACCACTCAATGGAGTATTTTCTGCTCTCCTACACCGGGAGCCTCAAATAATAATTCCGTGCCTTTTTCAGGATATACAGTTAATCCCGTATTTACGATGAATGGTGGTTTTTACACAGGAAATCTGTCCTTAGGTTTCTCAGTAAGCCAATCTTCAACTATCATTCGTTATACGCTTGACGGCAGAATCCCTACTGACACATCGGCAATTTTTCTCTCTCATTTTAATCTTACATCAACAACCGTCGTCAGAGCCAGAGCTTTTAGCAGTGATGGCAATCTGCTCCCTTCCGAAATTATTACGAATACTTATATTATTAACTATTTATCCGAGCTTCCAGTCATTTCTATTAGCACAAATCCTGAAAATCTTTGGGATTGGAATACAGGTATTTACGTTTTAGGACCCAATGCCGATAGTGTGTATCCATACCATGGTGCCAATTTTTGGCAGGATTGGGAAATACCTGCTCACATTGAATTTTTTGAAACCAATCACAACCTTGCTTTTGAACAGGATGCTGGATTATCAATCAATGGCGGTTCAGTTTCGCGAACCAGACCGCAGCAATCTTTCCGCATTACAGCCCGTGACAAATACGGCAAAGCGGAAATTGAGCACCGCATTTTTCAGCAGAAACCAATTAATAAATTTAAAATCATCGTGCTTCGCAATTCTTCGGGTGATTTTAATAAAACACATTTCCGTGACGGATCCTTACACAAGCTTATGATTGGTCATGCAAATATTGATTTACTTTGTTATCGACCTTCTGCAATATTTTTGAACGGAAAATATTGGGGAATACTGAATATACGTGAAAAGTTCAGTAAGTATTATCTGAAGGAAAATTACCACATTGATCCCGATAATGTAGATATTCTGGAAGAAGATTCAACGGTTATACAAGGTAATTTCGATGCCTTTCACGCTATGCATGATTTTATTACCGGAAATGAGATGAGCATGAAAGTTAACTACGATTCGGCTGTAGCTATGATAGATATTGAAAGTTTTTGTGATTACTTTATTGCTGAGACCTGCCTTTCGAATACCGACTGGCCATACAATAACATCAAATATTGGAGAGAGCGTTCAGTAGGGGAAAAATGGAGGTATATGCTGATGGATCTTGATATTTCTCTGGGAAACAATGGCTGGGCACCTGCAAATCTGGATTTTCTGGGAAAAATTTTGGGATCTTATGGTGATGAAAATAAGCATGTACAACTACTTAGAAGTTTGCTGAAGAACGAAGGCTTTAAAAAATATTTCATCAATCGTTACGCCGATTTGGTCAATACTCTATTCTCCACCAAATCATTAATGAAAAATACGCAGGAAGTAATGGGAGTACTTGCTACTGAAATGCCTATGCACTTCAATCGATGGGGAAATGATATGGACGGATGGTATCACGAAATCAACCAATGTGTGATTCCATACATAAATGATCGTCCCACCTATGCCTTACAATTTGTTTGCGACACATTTCACCTGAAAAAGGAAGTGGATGTAATGCTTGATGTATGGCCACCCGCTGGAGGTCGAATTCATATCAATACCATTGAACCGGAAACTTTACCCTGGAAAGGAATCTATTTTGATGGTGTTCCTATAACCATTACAGCCGTTGCAAATCCTGGATTTAGGTTTGTTCAATGGCAATCGGATAATATACAATCAGTAAATACAATGCAGCCAACTCTTGCCTTAAATGTGGATACCAATAATCGCTTCACCGCTTTTTTCATTCCTTTAGACCATGCTCATGACCTTTGTTTGTTTCCCAATCCCGCCAATACTAACCTGAATGTAGGATTTATCCTCGATAAGGCAGAAAAAGGCATATTAACACTTTGTAATTCATTGGGTGAAGTTGTGAAAAGCGTTGAAGCTAATTTTATGTCTGGCTCCAATTTATTTAGTTTTGAAATTTCCGGCCTTGCTGGTGGAGTTTATTTTATTCATCTCAATACCTCCCAAACCATGTTGTCGGCCAAAGTATTCATTGTTCATTAATGCATTATGAAAAATATTTTTATTCAGGTCGCTTTGATTAGCTTGTTTTGTTTTGAAAGTTATGCACAAAACAACCCTCAGCTTTTAGCCCCTCTTCCTACGGTGTTGAATGAATCATCAGGAATTGAAGTGAATGGTTTTAACAATATCTGGACACATAACGACAGCGGTGATTTTGGTAGAATATTTAAGGTGGATACTCTGGGCAATTTAATCAGAACACTCTACCTTTTGGTAGATACTGCCATAGATATTGAAGAAATGACTCAGGATGCCAATGGAAACTACTATATTGGCGATTTGGGCAACAACCTGAACGATCGTATCGATTTATGTATCTATAAAATACCTAATCCTGATTCGATAGTTGGTGACACTGTAGTACCGGAAGTGATTTTTTTTCACTATCCCGATCAATTGATGTTTCCACCCGATTCTGCTCACAATAATTTTGATTGTGAAGCCATGTTTCATTACGGAGATTCACTTTATATATTTTCGAAAAACCGTGGACTAAGTACTTACAGTAGAATGTATAGCTTACCCGATCAGCCTGGCCATTATTCCGCCATACTTGTCGATAGTTTTAATACAGTCAACTGGGTTACTTCAGCTGATATAAGTCCATCGGGTAAAAATATGGTATTGCTATCCGAAACACGCATTTGGCTTTTTACAAATTATTCGGGAACCGATTTTTTTGGAGGCACAGCTCAACAAATCAATATGAATTTTAGCCAGAAAGAAGGGATCGTTTTTGTGAACGACAGCCTTGTGTACATCACCGACGAAAAACTATTGACCTTAGGTGGCAATCTCTATAAAATGGATCTCAGGAGTTGGATAAATTCCGTAGCTGAACAAATTAACAGGGATAGCGTTTTTCAGTTTTTCCCTAATCCAGCCTGTAGCCAATTGAATATTCATACTCGTGACAACATCCAGCTATTGCAGTGCAAAATTTACGATATTCTGGGGAAGCTTATGCTCACTACCACAGCAACATCTGTCATCGATATCAGCCTCCTGCCTGCGGGTATGTATCTCTTAAATATTGAGCAAGGCGAAAAGAATTTTTCAGGAAAATTTATAAAGAAGTAATACCGATTGTACATGGGAGTATTCAGTTCCAAAGAATAGCTTAACCACTATTTTATTAAATAGACCACAACTTCAAAGTATTGGTGTTTTAATAAATTTTATTAATATTCAATAGTTTATTTTACACTACGCTTTTTTCCATTATTTAGTTTACGAATTATGTTTGATCAGTTGATTCAAAAAATAAAGAGTGATAATGAGAACCGGGAGAGGTTTCATGACGCTTTTAAGGTAACAGAAGTTTCTTCGAAAACAATTTTGTTGCATGAAGGGGAAATATCAAATCAGATTTATTTAATAAAAAAAGGTTGTTTGCGAATGTGGTTTAATAAAGATGGAAAGGATATAACCATTCAATTCTTTTTTGAAGGTCAGGCTGTTGCCTCAATTGATAGTTTTTTAAGTAATCAACCCAGTATGTTTACGCTCGAATGTGTCGAAAATTCTGAAATTATGTCAATTAGCAAACGTGATTTTGAGCAGCTTCATCAAATTTATCCTGAGTTGAAAGATGGTTTTTATGATATGATCTTTCAACGATTCAGAAATTATGCTCATCTTTTCCTGTCCCGTATTAAAGATACTCCTCAAGAGCGTTATATGGATTTAATAAAGAATCATCCTGATATTATAAAACGGGTGCCACAGCATTATATCGCTTCGTACTTAGGGATTACGCCTGTTTCGTTAAGCAGGATAAGAAACAGACGATAGTTTTCATTTCTTAACAATTGTTATCGTTAAGGTGTTTCGGGGAGAAGCATCTTTGTAGAGAAAAAGATAACAATATGAAACTAATATTCTTTAGCCGAGAGCATACAAAAACACCTTATATCCAACTTGATACGAGGAAATGTAAAGCATGTTGGAAATGTCTTGAGAATTGTCCGGGTCAGGCTATTCATAAAATTGATTTAGCATGGCACAAGCACGTTTTGATTGTAGCTCCTGCCCAATGCATTGGATGTTTAAAGTGCATCAAAGTATGCGAACACGAGGCGTACTCGAAAGTAGATATAGTGAAAAAAGAGATTACAAAGTTTAAAAATAAAGTGTTGTATGATTTTATTGTGAATAATTTACTAATGTTAAGCGGGATGCTGATGACAGTATCGGGTTTAATTCTTCAACTTGGTTTTCATATTGGTAATTCGGAAGGAAAACATGGAGGCAGAATACAAACCCATGTGGATAATTATGAACAAGTTAGAGGGGTAGATGCACTCAATACTGTTTTGGGAATAAATTATTCTAATTGGTCATTACTTCATAAGTTTGCCATTACTGTTTTTTCGCTACTCATGATGTATCATGTTTTTATTCATTGGAAATGGTATAAAGTGGTTATTAATAATCATTTAGCAGGTAAAAATATTCAGGTATTATTATTATCCATATTTTTCGTATTGGTTGCAGTAACCGGTCTTGTGCCCTGGTTTATAGATTTATCAGGAGGAAACGGTATGTTAAGGCTGATTTTTATAGAGTTACATGATAAACTAGCTCTTGTTTTAGTTATTTATCTTACATTACATATTGTTAAGCGATATAAATGGTTTATCTCAACTTATACGAAAATGAAAAACAGAAACTGAATCTCAATATCTTCAGATTTTAATAAAATACCCTGAAAAGTAACAATACATTTAGAAGCAACATTGACTGAAATATTTGTATTTGATGACTGCTTTTTTCTTACTTTTGAGTATCTGAATCTGATACTCAAAAGAATGCTTGTGTGTCAGGGTAATTGGTGAAATTTTCAATGTGGGCTTGTGATTTCGCATTTCTCACAAGATTTGCATATGATGTATTGTTCTTTTCAGTATAAAGAGCAGTTTGTTAATCTTAAAAAATAGATTTTGAAAAATTATTTTGATAAGGAATTTGAGTTGAGGTACTTCGAAATGAATAAATTCGGGCTAGCTTCACCAACTGCTCTTTTAACATTGATAGAAGAAACGGCGGCAGATCACTGCTGTTCAATAAATAACGGCTTATATGATCTTGAAAAACAGCATATCGGATGGGTTTTGCTTTCCGGATTTATGCAGATGGATCGCTATCCGGCTTATAAAGAAAAGATTACCATTCGGACATGGTTGTCACGTTATTCAACCGTAAAAGGGTTCCGCGAAAATCTTATTTATGATGCACAAGGGAATATTATTGGCCGGGCGAAAGGGATTTGGGCTTTTTTTGATATAAACAGACGAAGACCGATTCAGGTGTTTGACGAAATAAAAGAGAAATGGTCTTTTTATAGCGAAGAGTGTGTAGATCATGATATTACAAAAAAGATAGACGCAATTGAGACTGCTCGCTATAAGCAGGAATATAATGTTAAACGCTTTGATACCGATATGTACCTGCATCTGAATAATATCAGGTATTTACAGTGGGCAATTGAATCAGTTCCCGAAGAGATTGCAGATAATTATTATTTACATTCTATCGATGGACGCTTTATTGGCGAAGCACAATATGGAGATACAATTGTATCTTTAACGAACGAGGATATTTATACAAACTCGTTTATTCATACCATAAAAGTTCAGGGAGCCCCTGGAGTTTGTGCCACAGCAAAAACATTATGGAGGAAAATAGAACGGTAGTTGGAAAACAAACAATTATGTATTGATGTCGTTAAACCAAAGATCGAATAAATTAAATACACTTGATAATCAACGCTTTCTGAAATTCAGGAGATGTTTTTAAAGGCATTGAATGAGATGTGTTGAAAAAATGGATAAAACGGGGGTGAAACTTAATTCATTGGATGGAGGTTCTGTAAATTTGTGAGACGAAAGAGATTCGTCTCTATACACATTATATCTTTGCCGGGTAACAGAAATCGTGTAGAATATATCCGTTTGCAAACTTGGGATTATATCTCAAACAACCTGTACTTTATTACTGTTTGTGCCAAAAAAAGAAAATTTTTTAGGAGAGAGATTGCTGATGGAATCATGTATTTGAAAATTGTAGTTCAATGTTGGTTTGAATTTTCTCATCTTTGCATATAGATATTATACCAATCCATGTTATCACAACCCATTGAAATTCATATTGTACCGGAAGATGTTTCAGGAGTTCGGTTCAGCGATTATGCCTGTGGTGTTTTTGAAGCATTGCCCACACGCAAAAGTGTGAAAAAGGCAATCAAATCGGGCTTGCTGAAAATTGATGGAAAGGAAGCTGAAACAGGCCGTTGGATGATTGCCGGAATGCAGATTGAATTATACCGCGAAGAACAGTCTCCACAGAAAATTTTACCCGTAAAGCTGAATGTGGTGTATGAGGACGATTATCTGGCAGTTGTGCACAAACCACCCGGAATTTCGGTGAGTGGAAACTATTTTTATACCATCGAGCATTCGTTACCATATAATCTGAAAGTATGTGATTTGCCTACAGCTTTAGCTCATCCGCTACCTGTTCACCGGCTCGATAACCCTACCGAAGGTTTGTTGTTGATTGCCAAGGAGCGCATTGCACGTATCGAGCTGGGAAAAATGTTTGAAGAGAAATCTATCCAAAAAACCTACTATGCCCTTGCAATGGGTTTTGTTCCGGATGAAGGAATTGTGAATTTTCCGATTGAAAATCAGGAATCTGTGACGATTTATAAGACGGTAGAACGTTGCCATTCACTGAGAAATGATTTTCTCTCCTTGGTTGAACTCAAACCTCAAACAGGTCGTACACATCAGATTCGTATTCACTTATCCACTCTTGGATTTCCGATTTTAGGAGATAAACTTTACGGAACAGAAGGGAATGTTTTGCTGAAAAATGGGCTGTTTCTGTTTGCGTCGGGACTGGAATTTATGCATCCGGTAAGCCGTGAGCACATGGTTCTTGTACTTCCGGTTCCGGATTCTTATTTTAAACGGATGGAGAATGAAGAACGTAGGTGGAAAAAGTATCATTCAATTTAAAAATTTGAGAATTGAAATAATCAGTGAATTTGAGATATTTGTGATTGCTTCGCAAATGAATGTCATGCCCGGAGTTTTTGTACCTTTGCAGGCTAATTTAAAGAAAATCAGCGTATGGAAATCGGGAAATTCAATCTGCTTAAGATAGACAGAAGCACAAGTGTAGGGCTTTATCTTGTTGATGAAGAGGGGAATGATGTATTATTGCCCAATAAATATTGTCCCGAAAATGCCGAACCTTTCATGGAAATTTCGGTTTTTCTGTATCGCGACAGCGAAGATCGGTTAATTGCTACAAACCTGATTCCCAAGATTGAGCTGAATGATTTTGCCTATTTGACGGTTGCAGATGTTGATCGTAATGGAGCTTTCCTTGACTGGGGTTTGGAAAAGCATCTTTTTGTGCCTTTTCGCGAACAGAATAAAAAGATGGTGAAGGGGAATAAATATCTGGTAACCATGTATCTCGATGAGCAAACTGAGCGTTTGGTTGCCTCAGCCCGATTGAACCGTTTTCTGGATAACAGCAATACCGGATTAAAAGAGGGGGAGCAGGTTGATTTGATTGTTTGGGAACAAACTGCGTTGGGTGTGAATGTGATTATCAACAAAAAACACAAAGGATTAATCTATCATAACGAGATATTCACAGAACTTTATCCCGGCATGAAAACCAAAGGTTATATCAAAGCTTTGCGCGAAGATGATAAAATTGATGTCTCTTTGCAATTACAAGGTTTTCGGAATATAGAAGATTCATCAGCAAAGGTGCTGGATTTGCTTGAAAAACATCGTGGTTTTCTAGCATTTACTGATAACAGCGATCCAGATGAAATTGCTGACTTCTTTCAAATGAGTAAAAAATCATTCAAACGGGCAATAGGCCTTCTTTACAAAGAACGAAAAATTACGATTGAAGAAGAAGGAATTCGCCTGATAAAAGAAGATTGACAGAAGAAAAATACCTGACTCTATGTCTCTGCTACTTCCCGAAAAATATCCATGGAAAGATCGTTTGAATGTTGAAGGAATTGGTTGCTATTCCGACTTTGCATTGGAAAACCGAATACGTGTTGCAATCCTGAACCTGATGCCGGAAGCGGAAACGTATGAACAGAGTTTACTTATACGGTTGGGAAAAGCATGCCAGATTCTGAATTTTGTGCAGGAACGAAAATTTGTGGTAGAGCCCCTTTTTATCCGTTCAGAAGTCCATGCTTACACAAGCTCTGACCCATTACATTTAAAGCAGTTTTATCAAACTTTTGAAATGCTTATAGCTAAGCAAATTCCTGATAGGATGATTGTTACGGGGGCTCCGGTTGAATTGCTGCCTTTCGGAAAGATCAGATATTGGGATGAATTGAAGGAAATTCTGAAATTCAGCCGACGAGAAATTTCAGCCACAATGGGAATTTGCTGGGGTGCTATTGCCTTAGGGAAGTTTTTGGGTATCGAAAACCAAGTGTTTGAGAAGAAAATTTGCGGGCTTTATCCTACTGAAATTACAGAACAAAGCCATTTATTATTTTCAGGAATCGGGAATGGCTTTTTAACTCCCCAAAGCCGGTATGCAGGATTGAATGAAGAATCTCTTTCTGAACATTTACAGGATAAAGCGGTGACCGTTTTGGGCCGGAATAATGATGCTGGCTCTTTTTTATGTGAAACTGCAGATAAACGATTTTTGATGCATGCAGGACATCCCGAATACACTGTTGAGCGTATCTTGTTCGAATATCACAGGGATCAAAAAAACGGGAAGAAGAATGTTCCCGTTAATTTTAATGTGGTTAATCAGGCTGAAAACTGGTATGATGATAATAACCGCTTGTTTTGTAATTGGCTACATCCATAGTAGAGATGAGTTTTTATCCGTCTCTACAATACCCGTAAAACCAATCCTTTCAGGTATTCACCTTCTGGATGGAAAATGCTAACCGGATGGTCTGCCGAATGTCCTGATTGGAACACAATTTGAGCATCGCGTTTTTCGAGTGCAACAGCTGAGAAAATAGCAGTACGGAAATCCATAGCAGATACCGCTTGAGAACAAGAGAATGTAAAGAGTAATCCCCCTGGTTTCAAGTGTTTTAGTGCTTTTTGATTTACATTTCGATAGCCTTTCAGAGCATTGTCGATGTAACGCTGATGTTTTGCAAATGCTGGCGGATCAACTACGATGATATCATACATTTCATCAGTATTGTCCAGAAATTCAAACGTGTCGCGGACAAATCCCTGATGAACAGAATTTTCTTTGGTGTTGAGTTTTATATTTTCTTCGGTCATTGCAATGGCTGAAGTCGAAACATCTACTGTATGAATCAGTGAAGCACCGTTTTTGATAGCGTAGCAGGAAAATCCTCCGGTGTAACCAAAGAGATTCAGCACCTTTGCGTTTTCGGAAAAACGGCCTAAAAGCTTCCGGTTTTCGTGCTGATCAATAAAAAATCCGGTTTTCTGACCTTCTATAATATCAACCAGAAAGTTAACTCCGTTTTCAATAATAGAGACAGGCATTTTTACTTTTCCGAGCAACCAGCCTTCTGGCAATTCTTCTTCACAGTTTAAAGTCGATTTACTTTTATTATAAACAGCAGTTAATTCATTTCCAAGTACTTCCTGTAATGCTTTCACAAGATTTTCCTTAATTTTATAGAAGCCCAAACTGTGAAACTGAACAACCGCTACCTTGTTGTATATATCAACAATAAGTCCCGGGAAACCGTCGCCTTCGGCATTAATTAAACGATAAACATTGTTTTCAGGATTTTCGGTGAAACCCATTTGTTGGCGTAGTGCATAAGCCTGAGTGATCCTTTCTTTCCAGAAATTATAATCGCCTTTTTCTCCATTGAAAGAGAATATTTTTGCACAGATTGTATTTTCGCTTTGGAAGAATGCTGTAGCTTTGTAGTTTTGTTGATAATCAAGTATTTCAACCATGTCGCCATCGTTGATTTTGCCTTCTTTTTTCAGAATTGCACCTGTGAAAATCCATGGATGAAAGCGGTCAAGTGAGCGCTCTTTACCTGGTTTGAGAATAAGTTTTGAAAATGGCATAATGGGTTGATTTGAAGATGAATAACAAATAAATCTAATGAGCTTTCAAAACCGGTTAGGTTTGAGGCTGACTAGATGAATAAACTCTTAATAAAAAACATTGGCTTTCTGACTATTTTTGTTGCCAGCGTTCCAGTTTCGGAATGTTTTTGGTAAAGAGGGATGCAAGAAAACCTGGGAATCCCATTTTTTTCAGATGTCCTTTTACCAGTTCCTGCATTTCGATAACAGTCATGTTTTTTTGAGTAAACTCGCCGTTTTCGTAGCAATAGCTGCAATATGTTGTATTGAGAGATCCATCGGCATTGGTACTTCCTCCTTTAGGATCTTTTTTCATTGGCATTCCACAGCTTTGGCAAAATTTGTTTTTCTTTTCCATGACTTCAATATTTTATGTATTGAAAAACGTAACTGTTTTTATAAGCAGTTACGTTTTTTATTTCTATAATTAGTTGAAATACTCACGCATACGGTCGAAAAAGCCTTTGTCTTTCTGCGTAGGCTTTGGCTTAAAATTGGGTGAATCGAGCAGTTTCTCCATCAGACTCTTTTCTTCTTTACTTAAGTTTTGGGGAGTCCAAACATTGATATTGATAATGATATCGCCTTTCACATAACTGTTGACTTCGGGTAACCCTTTTCCTTTTAAACGCAGAAGTTTACCAGCCTGAGTTCCGGCATCGAGTTTGAAACGCGCTTTGCCATCAATAGTTGGTATATCAACCGAAGTTCCCAATGCTGCTTCCGGAATACTCAGATAAAGGTCGTAAATAAGATTATTTCCGTCGCGTTTTAATTCAGGATGTGGGATTTCTTCAATCAGAATAATGAGATCTCCATTTACGCCACCGCGTGCAGGAGCATTCCCTTTTCCGCTCATTGAGAGCTGCATTCCTTCTGCAACGCCGGCAGGAATATTGATTGTAATCACTTCTTCACCCTGAATAACGCCATTTCCATGGCAGGAAGTACATTTACGAGTAATTACCTGACCTTCTCCATTACAGGTAGGACAAGGTGAGGATGTTTGCATCTGTCCTAAAATCGTATTGGCAACACGGGTAACCTGTCCGGTTCCTCTACAGGTTGTACAGGTTGAATATGCAGTTCCATGTTCTGCTCCGGTTCCGTTACATGATTTACATGCAATTTGCTTATTGACCTTGATTTTCTTTTCTACACCTTTGGCAATTTCTTCGAGAGTAAGCTTAACTTTTACACGCAGGTTACTACCTTTATTCACCCTGCGGCCACCACGACGTGAACCACCTCCGAAACCACTAAAACCACCTCCGAAAAAGTCACCGAAAATATCGCCGAAGTTGCTGAAAATATCGTCCATATTCATACCGCCGCCGCCAAAATTATTCCCCATTCCGGCATGGCCAAACTGGTCGTAACGCTGGCGTTTTTCGGGATCGCTTAATACTTCGTATGCTTCGGCAGCTTCTTTGAATTTTTCTTCAGCTTCTTTATTATTGGGATTTTTATCGGGATGGTATTGTAATGCCAGTTTACGGTATGCTTTTTTCATTTCATCCGCGTTGGCGTTACGATTTACGCCCAAAACTTCGTAATAATCTCTTTTTGCCATTGGCTATCTTTCTTTTATTGAGCTACAACAACTTTTGCAAAACGAATTACCTTTTCGTGGAGGCAATATCCTTTTTCTACTTCATCAATTACTTTTCCTTTGCTGTTTTCATCCGGAGCAGGAATCTGAGCAATAGCTTCATGTATATCTGGATTGAAATCCTGATTAATTGATTCCATCTTTTTTAAGCCTTTTTGCTCAAGTAATGATTTGAATTTATTGTAAATCAGCTCAGTGCCTTCACGGAAATGTCTGGAGTTTTCATCTGTATCCATCGATTTCATTGCTCTTTCAAAATCATCGAGTACCGGAAGCATTGCAACAATCATCTCTTCAGAAGCAGTTTTCAACAGATCCAGTCGCTCTTTACTTGTCCTTTTACGATAATTGTCAAATTCAGAATAGAGACGCAAAAATTTATCATTCGATTCACTTAACTTCTCTTTCAGTTCCTTAATTTCCTCTTCGTGTTTGTCCTGTTTTTTCTTTTTCTCTTTCCGGGTTTCTTTGGACTGTTCTTCTGCACAGGGAGTTTCCTGATTTTCAGCCTGTGGATTTACGTTTCCGGCTTCTTCAGCCTGATTCGGAGTATTTACGTTTTCTTGTTCTTTCATATCTTTTTCAGACATACCTTTCTTTGATTTAAACGAAAATAGTTTGCGCATACCCGCTCTTTACAATTTCTTTGCCAGAGCAAAAGTACAGACAAATTGTCAGTTGGAAAATTTGCTTTGTGACAGAATCATTTTTTATATGCTAGATATCTGTAAATTGTATTGAAAATCAGATAAATGAAATTTAAATTGTTCGTCTGATTTCGGCGCCAAGCTGTAGTAAGCGAGTGTCAATGTATTGATATCCTCTGTCAATTTGTTCGATGTTATGAATGGTGCTTTTCCCTTCGGCAGAAAGAGCCGCAATCAGCAATGCAACACCGGCCCGGATATCGGGGGAAACCATATCGATTCCACGAAGTTTGAATTGATGATTTAGTCCAATAACGGTTGCACGGTGCGGATCACACAAAATAATCTGGGCACCCATATCAATGAGTTTATCCACGAAAAACAAACGGCTTTCAAACATTTTCTGGTGAATCAGCACACTCCCTTTCGCCTGAGTAGCAACTACCAGTGCAATACTGATTAAGTCGGGTGTAAAACCAGGCCAGGGAGCATCGGATACGGTCATGATGGATCCGTCCATAAATCGCTCAACCTGATAATGTTCCTGAGCAGGAATGAACAAATCATCACCTTGTTTGATTACCTGAATTCCTAGTCTGCGAAAAACCTCAGGGATTATTCCAAGATGTTGATAATGAACATTTTTTACGGTTATTTCCGATTGAGTCATTGCAGCAAGGCCAATAAAGCTACCCACCTCAATCATGTCGGGGAGCAGTGTATGAACACATCCATTCAGGCTTGAAACGCCTTCAATGGTTAGTAAGTTAGAACCAACGCCCATTATTTTTGCGCCCATCTTGTTGAGCATGGTGCAAAGTTGAAGCACGTAAGGCTCACAGGCTGCGTTGAATATGGTTGTTGTGCCTTTTGCAAGCACTGCTGCCATTACAATATTTGCAGTACCGGTTACCGATGCTTCGTCCAGCAACATATAAGCACCGTGAAGTTCTTTCCCTTGAGCATGAAATGATTGATGCAAAGCATCATACTCTATTTTTGCGCCCAGCTTTTCGAAACCGATAAAATGAGTATCTAAACGCCGGCGGCCAATTTTGTCGCCACCTGGCTGAGGGATTACCGCAATCCCGAAACGGGAAAGCAGTGGACCCACAATCATGATAGAACCACGTAGTGAGGTTGCTTTCTGGCAAAAATCTTCACTTTTCAGATAGTCAAGATTGATGTTTTTTGCACAAAAACGCCATGTTCCCGGAGCATCCTTACTCACTTCAACTCCAAATCCAGCCAGTAATTCTATGAGTTTATTTACATCGCGAATGTCCGGAATGTTTTGAATAGTAACCTCTTCTTCCGTTAACAGTATAGCTGATATTACCTGAAGAGCTTCGTTTTTAGCACCTTGTGGGATTATTTCACCTTTCAGTCGTCGTTGACCGATAATTTCAAAAGAGCTCATTTACAAACCTTATATGGATGAATTTCTATGGCCACGATTGTTGTAACGTGGATAATTCCTTTTGTTTCCGTGGTTTTGTTTTTGCTGACCCTGGCGTTGTTGTGGGCGTTTCCGGACAAAATTCTTTAACTCATTTGAGTGCTGAAGTTTCATCTCTTCATTGAGCTCCAGTTGTCCGTTCGAAAATTCAAGTAAATGCTGAGCAATAATATCATCGGTTACCGATTCTTTGTTCCACAGCAGATAGGATTTTTTCATCTGGTTGGCAATAGAGCGCACAAAAAGTTCTTTTTCAGGACCATCTTCGAGCGAGATAGCTTTCTGAATCAGCTTTTCAATCCACAAACCATAGTGGCGGTAGCGGATACGCCCGGTATTGTAAGAAGGTTTTTCAGGTCTTTTCTTTTGTTCTTCAGGCTGGGGAGCAGGATATGGACCGTCAACATCTAAGCGATAATCAGATATAATGTAAAGATGATCCCATAGCTTTTGCTTATAATCGCTCATTTCACGAATCTGCGGGTTTAAAATTTCCATTATGGAGACAATTCCCATAGCAGATTTTGTTCTTTTTTCGCGGTCTTCAATCGTAAGCGCTTGCTCTACCATTTTTTGCACATGGCGACCATATTCCGGTATTACAAGCTTATTGCGTGTTGTATTGTATTCCATAGGGTTAGGAAATTTCTCAGTTGAAAGGTTTTAGCTTGCAAAGGTAGTAAAAAACAGGGAACCACCCGAAAGAAATACGTGCCATTTCTGCTGTTCACATCCAAATTTATCCCTGGGTGTGCCCGGATTTCAATTTCTGTAAAAAGCTTTGTGTGAAAAAAAATCTTAATTTGATGACGTGTAAGATGATTTTTTTAATTTTGAATTCTGACAAATATAACTCACCATGCATATACATCCGGATTGGTATAATTTGTACGAATACGCTGTACATCTAAGCTAGTTGAAAATGATTGTTATTTACCTGATTAGTGTGCTTTAAAGTTATAGATTGGTTTTAAAATATCAATAATTTCCACAGTATCTGTAATTGCTGATTTTATTTCGGAAAGGGATTTATATGCCTGAGGTGCTTCGTCGATAGTTTCGGAAACCACCGAGGTGGTGTACACTTCTTTCATTGATTGTGTAAACTCCTCCATGTTAATTGTTTCCCTTGCTTTGGATCTGCTCATTAATCGTCCTGCACCATGTGGAGCTGAGTAGTTCCAGTTTTCATTTCCCTTGCCTTTGCAGAGTAAAGATCCGTCGCGCATATTAATTGGGATTAACAGAATTTCATCCTTTTCAGCACTTACAGCTCCTTTCCGAAGAATCATTCTTCTGAAATCAATGTAGTTATGGATGGTTTCAAAGCGTGAAACTTCTGTTAAACACATTTCCCGGAGAATAATCTCAGCCATTGTTTCACGATTCAGGCTGGCAAACTGTTGGACCAGAGACATGTCGTTTATGTAGTCATTGAAATAATTTCCGCTTAGATAGGCTAAATCTTTGTGTGTTTTGGGTTTTTCTATTTTTTTGAGTTCCTGGTGGATTTCCTTCGTACGACCTTCCTCAGTCAGTTTGGCAATTAATGCTTTTTTTTGTTTTTTTATTTCTTCTGGTTTTTCATTTGCCAGATATTGATAATATCCGCAAACATCGGTACCCAGTTTTCGGCTGCCTGAGTGAATGATCAGATATAGACTGTCGTTGTTTTCCGATTTGCTTAGTTCAATAAAATGGTTGCCGCCTCCCAATGTACCGATGGAAAGACGCGCGCGTTTCATATTTACATGTTGGATACAGCATAAACTGGAAAAGTCGAACTCTTTCACGGCCTCATCATGTACGTCAAATCCATTAGGAATTTTATCCCGGATTACTGCATCGAGTTTAGCAAAATCAGGATTTTTATCCTTCAACTGTATTGTAAGCATTCCGCAGCCAATATCAACCCCAACCAGATTTGGAGTAATCTTATCAGTGATTGTCATCGTTGTACCCACGGTGCAACCCTTTCCGGCATGAGCATCGGGCATGATCCTTATTTTTGCATTACAGTATGCTTCAAATTCAGTCATTTGCCTTATTTGTTCAAAGGCTTCTTCTTCAAATGTTTCAGCAAAAATATGAGTTTCTATTCCCTTACTGTTTTTGTGGATTTTCATGCTGTGAAATTAATAAATTTTGCATTCAGACTCTTTAAGAGGTATGTTGAATTTATTTAGTCCGTAAATGTGATGCTGTTTGAGAATATTAATTTTCAGATTAATAGGAATGTATGAATTTTGTTATTTGTCCATACATTCCTGTTTTTTAGATTGGCAGAAAATGAAAATTCAAATAGAGAAAGATTTGCCTTTCGGGTTATTCGGGGAGTCTGATGTTGAAATTTATGATTTCGAATGGTTTAAATTCTATTTCAGATTCGCCCGTTATCAGGCTTCCGTTCGAACTATCCGTGATTGTTACAGGCATTTGTCTGAACCTGAGCATGGTTTTTTCAGTTTGATATGCAGGGTTGTAAACTCTGATTTTGAAACCGTTTTTAACAGGAGTAATACTGCTGATAATCAGGTTTTCATTGGTGAGTTCCGGAATGTATAGAGCATGGTCTTTGGCGGATTCACGAACCGAAACCATGGGATTTGACCAAGTGGAGGCTTTGCGGAACAATTCTGCAAAATCGGGTTTCTGCTGAATGAATATGGAATATCTGAATGTTACCGGGTCTTCCTGATAAGCTGCGAAGTTTGTATGCCAGGAGTTATTCATCACCCACGAATAAAAATCAGAAGAGAGGATGGCTTCCTGCATCCATTGTTTATCCTGATTATTAAACCAATTTTCAGCGGTCATCTTGCCGAATTCGCATAAAGTGGCATCGGGCGAAAAAAGTGTGATGTTTTTTTCAGGGTTTGAAAAATTAACCCAGCGACCGATGGTAAAGTAGTTTTTGTTTGCACCCGGAAGCTGATCTTTTTCAGGCTCGTATATGCCCCAGCTTTGTTCTGCTTTTACAACAGGATTGCTTATATTGAACGGGAAATAAAAACGGACATTTTCTTTGGTAAGTACTTTTGCCTTGTCGATTTTGTTTTCGATGTAAAGCTGTTCATCTCCGTCAACCAATGTATAAGAGCGGGTAAGTGATTTACATCCTTTTGCTTTCGAAAAAACGGTTACCGTCAACAGCAGATTTCCTTTTTCGGTAATCCGGATAGAGTCAACTTTGTCAGAAACAGGATTTTTTGCATCCTGTTCTGTATAAATAAACTGGTTCAATCCTTTTGATTCCGAAAAGTCATAGAAACCCTTGCTGAAGTGTTGGATAGTGAGAATATTTCCGGAGAGTGTGTCGAGAGTGACTTTTAGCTTATCGTTACTCAGTATCCCGTTTCTGTATAAAACTGGTTTGTTTTTCTTTGTCTTTTTAAAGGTGGGGGTAAGGGTAATCGAACTGTAAGGCTCTACATTCTGTAGTTGCAGAGCTGTTTTTCCATTGCTCAGCGTTTGAACTGAATATATATTTCCATGTTGATCTTTTGCTTCGCTTCCCAAGCTTTGAGCAGGTTGAATAAACGCTAATCCGTTGAATGGAAATGATTGACTGTTAAAAAGCTGTAAGCGTGATGAACCGGAATTTAATGAGTCAGCGATGATTTTTTTAAGCTCCAATGCCCGAAGCATAAATTGTTTTTTTCCGTTCCAGATTTTGGTTTGAAGTTCTCCTTCCGGCTCGTCAATACTATTATGAGCACCCCATGTATGCTCGTTAAAGAGAAGAACGTTATTCCAGCATTTCCGGATGGTATTATCGGGCAGTTGTTTGTTTAATAAAGTTGCAGTTGTTTCAAGATGGATTAGTTCTGCAGCTGTTTTTCGGTTGGTAACCGTTTCATAAGCAGTGGAATATGCGCCGTCTTCCCAATATGGGGATAAATCGCCTTTGTATGTCGGAATTTCATTACCATGTTCTTTTTCGAGTTTTTGAAATACTTCGCTAAATGTGCTTATTATGAGCTTTGGCGAAGAGTATTTTTGATTCCATTCACGGATGAAGCCGGAAAGGAGTGAGTCATTCGGACCATTATCTCCACCTGTGGTATAGCTCAAAAACGAAAAGTTATATGGGTATTTTTTCTTTTCCAGATTCGACAGGTAATCTAAGATCGGATTTATATTCTTTTTTTCGCCAATAAACCACTTGTGAAACAGATTGTATCCGGGAGAACTCATCCAAACCAACACTTTTTCTTTTTCAGAAGTTGATTTCCACCAGAAAGGCTTATCGCCCCAGGTGCTTAACGTATTCCCGATTCTGTCGAAACTATTTACTGCCGGACAGAAATACCGGATTCCGTTTTGAGCCATGACCGGAATAATTCCTGCAACTGCTCCGGGGATATCGGTAATAGTGGCTGAATTTATTGGTATTCCGTATTCTTTTGACACTTTTGAAGAGAAGTTTACCAACTGGAAAAGTTCTTCAGCATTTGCTAGGCCTGTATTCAGATTAAGATAAAACCCTTGTACATTTATGCGGCCTTCTTTCGCAAATTGTATAAATCTGCCTTTTTCATATTCGGAAGCCTGTTTAAGATATTCCTCGAGCACCCACAACGATTCAATACTGAATTTATATTGAGATCCAACAGGATAATCTTTGGTTTTTTCGATCAACTTAATGGCTTGTTTTAATACATCAACCTGTAAATTAAGTACTTCCTCTTGCGGATGGGTATAACCAATGTCCAGATGTGAATGAGGTATCAGATAAACAGTATAGGGTTTGAATGCTTTAAGCGTAACTTTTTGGGTGATTTTCTGCTTCTGGTATTGAATGCTAAATTCTTTTATTATATCGATATTTGAAGTAAAACAGGGTATATCAATAGCATTAATGCCGAATATTGCACTTTGATTGAGAATCTTTTTTTTGCCTTCGTAAATAGTAATGGGTAGATTATCCATATTGTAATTTTCGAAGAGAAGTTTAATCGCCTGTCTTTTAACGCTGTCTGTAGAAAGTTGTACAACGGCTTGAGGTATTAAGGTGAATTTTGTCTGCAGGTTTTTTTGAAAGATCATAAACCAGTCAGAACTCTTTGTGTTTTCTCCGGATAACCGGAATCTTATTTTTCGATTTTTATCCAGCCATTTACAAGGAACAGTAATAAATAAAAAACCGTTTACATCACCTACATGGTCGCGCTCAACTACTTGAAACCGTAATGATATATTCTCTTTTTCAATTTTCCAGTCTTTTACCGGACCATCTTTACCTGCTTGGAATTCAATAGTTTCATTGTCTCCGATTTTTAAAGAATAACGATGGTTTTCTTTGGCTGTGGCGACATTATAGTTTGATAACAGCACAAATGAAACTGTTTCCGATTTTATTGAAACAGGCACTGAAGCTGATTCCCATTCAATAAACGGCGAATCAGCATTGTTACGTACCAGACAGGCTTTTCCGGGTTCCGGATGAAAAGACCAATATTCAAGTTGGCTTCCGGAAATGCGGGTTTCAAATCCGCCGGAATATGATTGACCATACGTTTCTAAAATTCCAAATAGTACTAAACCGATTAACCAAAATGAGAACGTGAATGTTTTTTTCATGTACTGGTGTTTGTTTTAATCAATAGATTTTGAGTTAAATAAGATATATCCGAAATTGAATATTATTGAAAATGGATCCTCATAACCCTGATAATAATTTGCTGAGATGCTTAAAGGACCAATCATAGTGTGTATTACCAGTGCTCCGGAAGCTGAGAAATACCGCTTGTTAAATTTTTTCCCGTAATAGGGTATATGGCTTGCATCCTGAAGTATTTCCTGATAAGGCTGAAATACGTAGCCTTCTAATCGAAAATGAGTTGATTTGCTGATTTTGAAGAGATTTTTTATACCTCCGGCAAGGTATTGATTTGCCCTGTAAGCGGAAATAAAGAGGGTTTTGCTTTCGGGTGTTGGGTTGAAAATACCGCTGGATAACACAGATGAGGTGTAATTTTGGTAGAAATGCTGAGATGAGTAAAAACCTTCAAGATAAAAACCGAAAGTATAGAATTTACTAACAGGGATGTATTTGTCGTAAAGTAATTTAGCCTGAATCCATCGTTGTTTCTTTTCATAAAAAGATTTTAACGGAGCCGTACTTCCCGGGTTAAACTCTTCTGTTCCTGTAATAAATTGTGTTTTGGCCAGAACCTGAGTGCCTTGTGTCGCAAATTGTTTCTTATTCAATGAGTTTTTTTCAAAAAGCAATGTACCGGCAAAGGGTTTGAAATATGTTTTATCCGGTTCGTCGCTTCGGTTAAATGTATTGGTTTGATAGTAGTCGTCTTTTTGCAAAGTTTTAGCAATGCTGATATTTATCTTGGATTTATTTCCCCAGGGTAATCCGAGTGAAACGCCAATATAACTTTCTGTCTGAACAAGGTAAGAAGGATTCTTGTCTTCAAAAAAGTAAGTTTTGGTTTTGAAAAAGTCCCATTGATTGTATGAAATAACTGCTTCCAGATAAAATGGAACCCCTAAGGGATAATCGTTACGGGCACGAACCTCCACAGAGTTGTAAAATCTTCCGATATAGGTGTTTGCCGAAATATTTGACCCAAAATTAGATAAGTATTTGTAGTTAACCTGTATAAATGCTTCATTGATAGGACTCGAAGATATGTTTCCTCCAAATTCGGTAACGAGAGTATTATCCCGTTTGATATCTAAATGCAGATTAAATTTATTCTTAATTGTATCAAGCTGAATGCGGGGGAACATATATTGAATTTTATTATCAGCCAATAAACGGAAATACCCCGACTTCATTTTGTCGATTGAAACTTCCTCTTTGTTTAGTAGTAACTGATTGTAAATGTATGATTTCTGTTTTTTGTTAAGTCCGTCAATAATAATACTGTCAATTGTAGGTTCCGGAAACTGAGATGTAAAACTTTTTCGTTTGGAGTTTATGGAATCAGGAGAAACAGAATCGGTGATACTTTCTTTTATCTGCTTGATTTTACGAATAGTGGCAACGTATCCACTATCAATAAATTCTTTTGCGTACGAGAAATCTATAACGTTGACCTGTTTGAGAGTAGGTTCTATGAGAATGCCGTTTTCGCAGGTAACCGAATAATCGGTTTTTTCCATCAGCATCGACTGTATTTGTGATACAAGGTTATCATCTTCCGGATTTGAATAGTTTCCTGCAACTTTGCTGCCAATGATAATATCGGGTAAGAAATCGTCATACATTACATTTGAAGGGAAGTTATTGTACATTCCACCGTCGAAAAGTAGTTTTCCTTCAATGCGAATGGGTTTAAAATAAAAAGGAAAGGTCATAGAAGCTCGAATGGCATTGCCAACATCCCCTTTACGAAGAACTACGGGAGCATTTGCATTTATGTCAGAGGCAACGCATCGAAACGGAACAAATAAACTATCGAAATTACCTTTGCAAACAGCATTTGCCCCGGCGAAAATCTGTAGAAATGCATAATCCATTTGAAAAGGAGATACGAGATTTGTAGGTAAAAGAGGTTTAATTCCCTTTTCGGAGTTAAACCGTAAATCTATCCACGAGGCATTGGGTTCTGGTTGCTTGAAGTAGAAAATGTATTTTTCATCAAGCTGACCTGAAATCCATTGAGGAAATTCTTCCGAAAGAAATATTTCTTCCATTTGTTGTGGAGAATATCCGGCTGCATATAATCCGCTGATGATGGCACCCATAGAAGTTCCGGCCACATAATTTATCGGAATTCCATTTTCTTCCAGTGCACGAATTACTCCAATGTGGGCCAGCCCTTTTGCACCGCCTCCACTCAATACCAATCCCACCTTCTGAGCGTTGGATATTACAAAAAGAGTACTCAATAAACAGGTAAATATAATACGTTTCATAACCTCCTAAGCATTTGTCAAAGATATTATATTTCTTTTACTGATCTAAAGCAAAAAGCCGGATTATACTTATTTTGAGAATCCGGCTTTGTGTTTGTATTTCAGATGTTTATGGAAGTAATACAGGCTTGTAATCGCTGATGTTTACATAAGGTATATGAGCATTATACTTTTTGTTGATTGCTTCCAGAAAATAATTGGTTACAATTGCGTTTCCCTGCGGCGTTAAATGAACACCATCCAAAGAGAAAATACCTCCGGTTACAAATTTTGTAGTGAATTTCATTCCATCAAAATAAATACCGGTAACAGCCTGATTCATATAACCAGCCACATCGACCAATGCAAGGTTATTTTGATTTGCCAGATTTTCAATAGTTTGATTGTAGCTTTGAATAGCTGTTCTGATTTTATTTATTTCATTTAAATCCAGAATGTAACGATGTGGGATTGGTTTCATGGTTCCCCAGCCTGCGCATTTCATTGAATCCTGAGGGATAGATAAAATGATAATTTCTCCATTTTTTAACTGACGCATTTTAGCCTGAGGAGGCAGAGGCAGACTTGGATCTTCGATAATTGGAGCATTGGCACCCAAAGCAAACTTTACCGTGTCCTGTCCAATTTGTTTTAATGCCTGATTTAATTGTGTATATGCCGTATTTAATGCAGCAACATCGGTCGGACTGGATAATGGGATTGCTTTTGAAGGTACAGTCGTAAAGAAAGGGATGCTTAAAATATCCGGGATATTTGCAATAGCTCCTTTTCGATTATTTGTGCCTTTTAAAGTGCTTACAATCTGTTGCATATAACCGTTGAATAATACAGTAGGAGTAACGCTGTCGGTTGCTCCGCCGGCTAAAGCATACGTAAGAACATCGTTGTTTCCAATCCATAAAGTGAAAAAGCTTGGATTTGAAAGCATTGCATCCTGAAGTATTGTAGTTGTTGTTGAAGATGCAAATCTTCCAAAATAGGGATTCAGGACTGCATAACCCGGATACAAAAGATGGAATGATTTTGAGCCCGGTACGCCCATGTTGTTGTATGGACCCTGCGCAGCAACTGATTGCATATTGGCTGGATTTACAGTGCCAACAGCCAATTTGGGAGAGAGCGAAGTTGCCCCTGAACAATCTGTTACATAGCCTAATTCCCTGCGACCACCTAATCCAAATTCGTCAATCATAAACGGAGTTTTGAAATTGCCACCGCCAACGAGTTTGAATTGTTGCGCTAAAAGGTTTGGATAGGCTACTTCCTGTCCCGACTTATATAGGGCTCCGTTTGAAAATCCGGAAGTAATTGAGTTTCCCAATGCAACATAGCTTGTGAAGTCTGCATCTCCTTTGGATGATTCATAATTGTCAAATTCAGGTTTGCACGATTGTAATAAAATGATTACGAGTGCAATTAGTGTGATAATGTTTGTCTTTTTCATTGTTTGTTTCCTCCAGATTAAAATGCGTATGATAAGCCGATACCCGGGATGATTGTTGTGCTCTTATATGTCCCGCCAAAATTGCCTGGAGAGTATTTTGCGTCTCTTTTTAATCCGTTAAGATAGAGTACAGAGGCGTCAATACTTAGTTTTGAATTAATATCAACAGAGGCTCCTAAGGTTAATCCAATCTGGTTTGTACTTGGGGTTTCAGGGTTCAGATAATCATCTTTCACAGGGCTCATATCATAATATGCGCCTGCCCGGAGTGTTAGCTTTTCACAATATTTGTATTCAGCACCAAGCCTGAAGATAAACACATCTTCATACAATCTTGGATTGTGAGAATCTTCTAATCCTGTAGTATTTGGAGTGAAATCAAATACCAATGAATCATACGTGCTCCAGAAGTTGTAATTTACATCCAGTGCAAGAAGAAGCTTGTCAGTTGCCTGATAGGAAACCCCAAGGTTTAGATTTGCAGGTAATGGAAGAGTTGCTGTAAATTTTGTGCCGTCAGGAAAGTTAGAAGCAACAGATGCAGGAACATTAAAAGTGGCATCTCCATCTTCAATTTTCATATCTACTTCCGAACGGTACATTACTCCGATTGAAAGTTTTTCTGTTGCCTGGAAATAGGCTCCTACAGTATAGCCAATTCCGGTTGTGTTTCCCTTCAGTGTTGCTTTTCCTTCCGCTCCGGTCGTGCTGTGTAACGGAAGCATCTTGTTAAGTTCTACCGATCCGTAATAATAGTTCAAACCTGCTCCTAAGCTTAGTTTATCAGTAAGTTTGTAAGATACTGTAGGTTGTATATTGAGCGCAAAAAATGAAAGTTCTGAAATTAAATATCGTCCATCCCAATCATCACCCCATTTAATCGTGTTGCCATAAGGTGTAAATGCTCCTAATCCGAATGAGAGTTTATCATTCAGCTTATATGCTCCATAAAAATGGAAAGGAGTTCCCATTGGATTATCAGTGTTTGCGGTATATGAAGAGGGTGCCGTTTTTTGAAAAGCAGTGTTCGCAAAAACGCCGGAAGCTCCTGCTACAAGATGAGTCTTGTACTTCATCATTGCCAATGCCCCGGGATTGAAAAAGATGCTTTGCGCACCGATATTCATACCAGTTCCTACATGTGCCATTCCATTCTGACGAATTCCTTGCACATTAATCTGATATCCTCCGGCATTTGCTACAGAAAATAGCATTACCAGCAGTGTGAAAAATGTAATCTCTTTTTTCATTTCTGTTTATATTCGTTTCTGAGTTGATTTTTAATATCAATTTTTAAAGTTGAAATTTTCGTTTACAAACAATTATCTTAAGAAGTTGAATAACATATCTATATCTGCAATTTTTGAGTTGAGTTAGCATGCTTGATGGGTTCTGTTAAAGCTGAAATTAGAGAACATGTTTATGAACTATTCATATTATTTACTTTAAAATACGGTTTGATTTTGAAGTTGTACATTTGTTTGTATTTGGATTTCAGTCTTTTCTGGCTGTAAAGATATTATATTTTGAATCACATAAACAATAATCTGAATACGAAAGTGTTGTTTTATTTCAAAAAAAATACCCCATAAACGAAGTGGATGAATATTTAGGAAATGAGTATTTTTGCTTGAAAGTTTCCCAATGCTTACGCCAAAAATTCACCTCTTATTTATTAGTAGCTGGTTTCCGGATAGAGAAAACCCTTCATTGGGTAATTTTGTGGTTAAGCATCTTGAAACACTTACAAAAGATACTGATTTAACTCTTTTGCAAGTTGAAAAGATTCAGGATTGTTACAAGAGGTTTCATGTTGAGGTGTCTGAGCAAAATGGATATCGAAAAGTTCATGTTTTGTATAGTGCATCCAAAGGGTTTATGTCAAAATACCTGAATCTTATTCGTTATGTAAGGGCATATTATCTGGGCTGGAAGAAGGTGAGAACATATTATGGTAAACCAGATATCATTCACGCAAATGTGCTATATCCGGTGGGAATTATTTGTTTGCTGGCAAAATACATCTATGGTTTACAATATGTTGTGAGTGAGCATTGGACAGTGTATATGAAATCAGATCCGGTAAATTTAAGTAAACCGGAACAATTTATTATTCAATGGGCTGCACGTAAAGCAAACTATGTAATGCCTGTTTCAGAATCATTGATGTATGAAATGCAGAAATATGGAATTAATGCACAATGGAAAGTGGTTCCGAATGTGATAGATCCCCATGTTTTTTATCCCAACAAAGATGCCGTGCAATGCAATCCAAAGCAGATATTTCATGTTTCATCCTTTGATAATTGTCAGAAGAATATTGAGGGAATATTGAAGGCAACTGTTTTACTGTTAAAATACAGGAGTGACTTTGTATTACATATAGCCGGCGATGGAGACATTGAACAAGTTCAAAACAAGGCAAAAGAACTGGATTTGGATCCGCGCTATTTAAAATTTTCTTCTTCAATGAGTCATGAAGCGATTGCAAAAGAGTTGAACCAGTCAGCATTTTTTGTTCTGTTCAGTAACTTTGAATCATTTTCTGTTGTTTTGGCCGAAAGTATTGCCTGTGGTTGTCCTGTAGTTACTTCAAAATGTGGAGGTTTAACGGATGTTATTCCATTATATGGAGGATTACAGGTTGAATCCGGAAATATTCAACAATTTTGTGACTCAATGAATTATATGCTCAATCATTATTTTGAATATCCGAAAGATAAAATGTTTCATTGGGTTCACCTGCAGTTTTCGCCGGAAGTTATTCGTAATGAATTTTTGGAAATTTACAAAAATACTCTTAATCAGTAGCTTATGTTTTTAAAAATGCTCAATACCTTTGGTACTAAATTTATTACAGCCTTGTGCAATCTGGCACTTGCCGTTGTAATATCGAGATATATCGGAGCAGCCGGAAAAGGGGAGCAGAGCATGATTGTGATAACCTTAAGCCTGATTCAGATTGTAGCCGGTTTAGTTGGAGGGCCAACGCTGGTTTATCTGCTTCCACGTCTGGGATTTTCTAAAACAATATGGCCATCATATATTTGGGCTTTTATTGTGAGTTGTTTGTTTGGAGTGTTGCTTCTGTTTGTTCCGATGGTAAGCAGATATTATCTCATTCATGTTATTTTACTTTCTTTTCCAGGGATTGTTACTTCCATTCATTTTCAGTTGCTGATTGGCAGGGAAAAGGTGATAGAAGCCAATGTTGCCGGCCTTTTGCAACCTGTAATGTCGTTGCTTACACTGGGTTTGTTTGGATTACTTGGGGCAAAACTCTCTCTAAGTCATTATTTGATTTCACTCTATATTGCTTATTTTATGAGTATTATATTGAGTGTGTATATGTTGCGGAATGATTTTAAAAACCTTTTCAAATTTGAAGGTTTATGGGATTTCTCTCTCTGGAAGCAATTGCTGGGTTTGGGTTTTGTAAATCAACTGGCAGTAATCATGCAATTGTTGAACTCCAGATTTACGTTTTACCTGCTTAATTTCATAACAGGATCGGCAATGGTAGGTGTTTATTCAAATGGGATTTCCATTGCAGAATCAATCTGGCTTATCAGTGGAAGTATTGCAATGGTGCAATATGCGCGGATATCCAATAGTGAAAATATTCTTGAATCAGCAAGCTGGACATTGAAATTATTCCGGTTAAATATTGTTTTAATGCTCGCATCAATAGCCGTGTTATGCCTTATTCCGGCTTCATTCTTCCCGTTTGTTTTCGGGAGTGAATTTGCCAATGTGAAGGAAGTTATATTATGGATTTCACCCGGGATATTTATGTTGGGAATTACGACCATTTTCGTGCACTTTTTTTCAGGAATCGGGATGTACCATGTAAATACATTCGCCTCGGGTGTAAGCCTTGTAGGTTCGCTGTTTTTCGGATTTATGCTGATTCCGGAGCTGGGCATAAAAGGCGCTGCAATTACAAACTCAATCTCTTATACCCTCTATTTTATTGTTGAAGTTTGGTTTTTTAGAAAAACCTGCAAGACAAGATTTAAAGATTATATTCCGGATATTTCTGAAGTGAAAGTAACATTGGCAGAAGTTAAGAATATGCTGATTTCCGGGAAAAGTAATGCAAAGTAAGGGTCTTTTTCTGGGATTTCTACCCCATCGTAACCATTACTTTACTTTTTCCATTCGTGAGTTTTTTTACATTTATCCGGGTTGGGATTCGTTCGGTCATTTCCTGAACGTGTGAGATAACGCCAACTTTACGTCCCTGATTCTGTAGGCGTTCCAGAGCGTCCATTGCAATAGTGAGCGTTTGTGGATCAAGAGAACCAAATCCTTCATCAATAAAAAGAGATTCTACCGACATTCGGGATGTTGACAAAGAAGCCAGACCCAGCGCAAGGGAGAGCGATACCAAAAAACTTTCACCACCCGATAATGAGTGAACCGAACGTATTTCGTCACCCATATCTTTATCTGTAACCTGAAGAGCTAAGGTTGAAGGAATCCTCGACAGCAAATAGCGGTTGGAAAGATTGCAAAGCTGAGCATTTGCGTAGCCTAATAAATGATCAAGTGTGTATTCCTGTGCTATTTGACGGAATTTTTTTCCGTCGGCAGAGCCCAGTAAATCGTTCAGCTTTTGCCAATTTTCCCAGATTTTACGTTTAGCTTCGAGTTGTACCAGACTTTCTCCAAGTGCAATTTTTCGCTCGGTATCCTGTTTGGCTAGTAGATCTATTTCGGTTGAACGTGCAGTTATTTCGTTAAATTGCAATTTTAAATCTTCACTTTGTTGAAGCAGTTCGGGTTCGGTTAATTGAGGGTTTCCATTGTTTCGATGTTGTAAAAGGGTTTTTACCCTGTCGTTCAGAACGGTCTTGCTGTTTTGTACGGTATCTTCGATGGTTTTGATTGTTTCACGTTCTTGTTGTATCCAATGGTTTGTGAATGAGAGGAAATGCTCCAGTTGTTCCAGGGTGATGTCTTCCGAAGTACGTTCACTGTACTCTCCCAGCCACTCTTCCAGCTTCTGCTTTTGTGTTTCTAAGAGGGTTTCCAGTTGATATAAAGTATTTTCCATCTCTTTTTTGAGAGTGCTTAGCCGGATAGTTTCTGCTTTTGCTGTTTCCAGATTTTTTACCATAGAAGTTAGCGCGTTTTCTTCATCAGTAATAGCCTTATTGAAGGCAGCTTCAACATCCGCAATGGCTTTTCCTTCAAATATCAACAAACGCTGGCTGAGCAAATCGTTGGTTTGATTTTGTAACTTTTCCGCAATTTTACATGCATCTTCAGTTCGTTGTAAATAAGCAGTTTGTTGCTCTTTCAGTACATTTATTTCGGAAAGCAATTTTTCGGAATCGGAAGTAAGATCCAGTAGTTTTACACTCTTTTCATTCCATTCGGAAACCAGTCGTTGTAGCGTGGCTTTGAATTCAACAGGATCTTGCTGCCAATTGGTAAACCAGTTCGGATTAGCAGCATGTTCCGAAAGATCTGCTTTTAAACTTTCGGTCTGTGTTAGGGCAGATTTCTGCTCTAGCTGTAAGCGTTTGCTCTCTTTTTTTAGATATTCCAGCTCTTTTTGTAAATCAGAAAGTTTTAAAGCAACTTCATTTTTTTGTTTTTCAAGTTTCGCAAATTCAAGATTCAACGTTTCAGTCTGCTCTCTTTTTTGCTCATACGCTGTGAGTTGTTTCTGAATTTCTCCGATTTGCTGTTTTGCATCATTCAACTGTTGTATAAACCATGTTGCCCGCTCTTCGTTTGGTAAAGCCAGCATGTCTTCTGTCGGTTTTAAATTCAGCCATACAGAATTTTGCGTGTCTCGTTCGGTTCTTTTGTTTTCGAGCTCTTTTTCAAGCGTCAAAATCTCTTGTTGTAATTTGGTGTTTAGTTGCAGTGTTGTTTCGCAATTGACTTTATGGTCAAGATGTTTTTGTTGAAGTTGTTCGGTTTCACGACGTAAGTCTTCCAGAATATTCTGTACAACAGGATTTGAATGTGCATACGGATGATTCATGGAGCCGCAAACCGGACAGGCATCTCCATCAATCAGTTGCGAACGAAGTTGTTCTGCGGTTTTGGAGTTTTCACGTTCTGCTTTTTCGAGCATCTTCTTTGCCTGTTCCCATTGGATGTTTGTTTCATCTTTCAGGCGAGTTTCCTCGATTATCTTTTTTTGATTGGATTCAAGTTCAGCCTTTTTTTCGTTTTTACGCACATCAGTATTGTTCAGTAAATTCTCCAATTGGAAGAGTAGATTCCATTGATTTGCACATTGTTGAAGATGTTCAACTGCATCGCGAAGATTTTTTTCTTCAGTTTTTAATCTGGCAGAATCTACAGCTTTTAATTCCTGTATTAATGATTCGCATAAGGCTTTCGTTTTCTCCGATTTTTGAATATTGATACTGTTTTCGGCTGAGAATTTCTCGATTTCCAGATTTGTGTTTTCTGTTTTTTGAACATATTCACGCCGCTCAATTTCAAGTGATTGGTGTTTAGTAACAATTATTTGTAAATCATCGAGCTTTGAGTGCACCAAAGGAAGATTTTGTGAGAGCTTTTCGAGACTCATGTTTTTGGCTCTCCATGATTCCAACTGTGTTATTTCGGTAGTAAGGGCTGTTTTATCGTATTGTTTTTTTGAAAGTGTTTCCAGAAACTCATTTTGCGCTGCCTTTGCTTTTTTCATTGCTTTATTCGCATCCGGAATCTGGCTTTGCAGACCCGTAATTTTAGTGTCGAGTTCACGGGCTTGTTGTATTTGTAGTTCGGAACTCTTTTTTTGCTGCTGTACTTCAGTGAGTTTATCTTTGGAACAGTCGTGAAGTTGCTGCACTTTCGTTTGTTTTTGTTCAGCTTCGGTTGCCTTTGGAATCAAATGCTGCAAGTCTTCTTTCTTTTTCTGATAATCGGCAAGGATAAGCTGATATTTTGTGCAGAGATCACGGGCATCCTGTACGGATTCAATTTTACGAAGCAGCGCAATGCGTTCAGCAGACTCTTCGAGCAATTTTTCAGCTTCGGTAACATCTGTCTGGGCTTGATTATACTGTTCTTCCAGTTTACGCAATTCGGTAAACCAGTTTAAATGTAAGTGTAACTTATTTTGTTCCGTGTTCAAAACGTGTAAACGTTCTGTAAGTTGGGTTTTCTCTGTTTGGAAAGTCAATAACTCTTCTTCTGTCAAACATTTTACAGCATCAATATCGTGCTGAAGTTCGCGCAAATCGGCATCAGCCTGCTTTGCATGATTGAAAATGCGAATAGAGATTTCGGAGTAATGATCAGTTCCGGTGAGCTTTTCGAGCAGAGAAGCTTTTTCATCTTTATCTGCTTTCAGAAAAGCGGTAAAATCGCCTTGGGCAAGTAAAACGGAGCGTGTAAACTGTTCGAAACTAAGTCCGACCAAACGCTCTATTTCTTTTAATGTTTCCGTCTTTTTCCCGGATATGATTTTATTGGCAGAGAGGTGAATCAGTTCTACCATATCGGCCTGTAAGCTGCCATTCGATTTTCCTCTGGCACGTCGTACCGACCATCGCGAACGGTAAGGTATTTGGTCTGTTCCGATAAAATCGACTTCAGCATAACCTTCTGATGTTCCTTTTCGCAGAATGCTGCGTGCATCACCTTGCCCGATCTTGTTTGTGGCTACATCGTGAATTTCAATTCCGGACTCTTTCGCCTGTACCTGTCGTGGCGTTTTAGCATATAATGCCAGGCAAAGCGCATCGAGTAACGTCGATTTTCCAGCTCCGGTTGAGCCTGTAATGGCAAATATTCCGGCAGATTTCAGTGGCTCTATGGTGAAGTCAATTTCATTCTTTCCTTCAAGAGAAGCCAGATTTAATGTTCGTATTGCAAGTATCTTCATGATTTAAACCTCCTTTGCATTAAGTTCGGCAGTTACCTGGTTGAAAAGTTCTACCAGTTGCAGAGGTGGTTCTTCATTGAATTTATTTTGATAAATGCGGTTGAAAAGCGAAAGAGGTTCGATGTTTTGCAATTGTTCGCCTGTAATGTATTGTTCGCTTGCCGAATTTACTCCTTTGTAGTGTACATCAATCTTTGCAAGCCGTACCGCTTTATGTTCGATTGCGATTTCAATTTTGTTTCGAAGTTCTGGCTGAGGTTCATCAAGTAATACTCTTACGTCAAGGTAAGGCTGACGTTCGGGAGGTAGTTCTGCCGAAGGCAGTTCAAACAGCTCATCAAGAACCTGCATTAGAGGTTTCGGCTGAGTTGGAACGCATAAAAGTTCTACGGTTACAGGAACTTCAATTTGCCGGATACTGCTTGGTTTCCCTTCATCAAGTGTTACTGCAACTACCTGATGGTGATAGTTTCGTTCCGAAAAAGACATGGGTAAGGGTGTGCCGCAGTAACGAACATATTCGTTTTTACCGATACACTGTGCTTTATGAATATGCCCGAGGGCAACGTATGCAATTTGCGGATCAAATGCAGTAAGAGGTACATATTCTATCCCCCCGAGAATTGCCCGCTCACTTTTGTCGTTTTCACTCAGTTCAGCATTCAACAGATGTAGATGTCCCATTGCAACAATCGCTTCATTGGGTTGCTTTTGACCGGAAGCTATACTATATAACTGATGATAAAACGCTGCAACCTTTTCGGAATAAGCGGTATTGGAAACCATGCCCAAATCAGAAGGACGAAGAAAGGGTACGGCCAGACACACCGCTTCGGTAACACCGGCTTTATTGCGGAGCGGAACAATCATTTGCCGGAAGTTAATATTTCCGTTTTCATCATATTCAACACTTCCTGTTATTGAAACATTGAGGTAATGCAGAATAGGATTAGGTGCTTCCAGGCGTGCAGCCGAATCGTGGTTCCCGGCAATTACGATTACCTGTAGTTGTGGCAGGCAACGGGTAGTTTCGGCCAGAAAGCGATAAAACATGCTTACTGCCGATGCTGCAGGATTCGATACATCAAACACATCGCCACTGATGAGTAGCACATCGGCATCTTCGGAAACAAGAAGCTGTTTTAACCAAACAAGAAACTGCTGATGCTCGTAAGAACGATCAAAATCATAAAAAGTCTGCCCCAGGTGCCAGTCGGAAGTATGAATCAGTTTGATAGACATCAGATAATCTGTTTATACTTGAACGTATGTATCGGAAGCAAAACTATCGAAAATAGTAATAGGGATTGAGTGGATTGAAAAAGATTGAAGACTCTTACCAGTCGTATCAGTCTTTTCAATCTCATCAGTCTCTTTTGTTAGGATAGAAGGAGATTGAGAAGGGTTATTTCATTTTTCACGTTTATAAACAGGAATACACATATAATTTTGATTTTAAGCAAAACCATATGTGTAGAAGGGGATGGAAAAGGACAAAAAAAGTTGCCCGAAAGTGACTTAATATCAAAATATACTTACCATAAGCTATGGATTACATCTTTTCAGAATATAAGTTGTATTGTTAATTTTAAGAGAGCTGTTATTCTCATTCAAAATAAAATTCGCATCAATCTTATTGTCAATCTTAAAAACAATATCATCCTTTGAATTATAATTTATTTTTAAAGCAGATGAAATAAGCTCTTCCTTATCCTTAAGGAGCTTGATTGAATCTTTGAATATTTGTATTTCCGTTGGTTTAAACTCTTTAGAAAAAGGTATTGCTAAAATATTCATAAGATTAAGTGAATCAGGCTGATTATTAGTTGATTCCTGTTGATTGACAGCTAAATCAACTTTAATATCAGTTATAGACCATCTTCCGATAATTTTATCAGTAGTTCTATCACAAGAAACAAGTACAAATAAAATGAATGTCATCAATAGTATGCGTTTCATATTAGTCTTCGTTTAGATTTGTACTTAAAACCAGAAGTATATTTTGAATATCGATAATGTTGGAATCTAAAGATATAAGATTATCCTTTTCATCGTATAACTGACCTTCGACAATTTCGTTGTTAGGTCCGGTTGAACCAACAAATCTCCATTTTCCACAAGGTCCTTCAATTGTTAAATCATAATGAGTAATTTCTACGGGAGGCCATGCCCAGACTGTTTTAAGCTCAACCCAGCCTGTAACATGTAATTTACAGGGCTTTCCATTTACATTGGAAGTAATATATTCATTTACATTTGCTTTTTTTGGCTTGCTCATTAAATTCGAATTAGAAAAGAGCAAAGAAGATGATATTAAAATCATCGACATGAATAACACAAATTTTTTCACAGCTACTTTTTTTTGTTAATTAATTGACTATAAATGTACTCATTGTAACGTATAAAATAACAAATATTAACATTTCAATATGTAATTCATACACATTCTAAATAGTTGTGATTTGCTTTGAAAAATGTATCTTTGACTTATTGAATCCAATGCAGTTGTGACTATATTCGAGTTAGCAACAAGTGAAAAAGAGACAAAAAAAACAGTGGACAATTTGCTACTGAAAAACAAAAAACGATATAACGAACAGCCAATGTACAAAGCTGTATCTTGATTTTTATTTGGACAAGCTTACACTAGCTCACGCGAGGTTAAGTTTGCAAAAGATCCAGGGCAAACGCATCTAATTTTTTAGAACATCCAAAAGGAAGTCATTATCCCACCCGCACATCTTGCGCCTGCTTTTTATTCCAATTTTCAGATTGCTCTTTCTGAGCAGATTAAGGGCTATTCTGGTCAAACTTGAGAAATTCTGAGCGGCATTACCCTCTCTTTTACGACTCATGTCTTCATTAAAAGCAACGTCCAGTACCCAATGCACTTTGTTTTCAATACCCCAATGTTTTCTAATACCATTTTCAATAATTTTTGCTTCGTATAAAGTGCTGATATAATACTGGATTTCATTTTCAATCTTGCCTGTAGCTTTAAAGCATCTTTCTCGTTCTATCTTAACAATCGATCTGAGACCCATCCATTTATTACTACAAAAAACCAGACTCAAGTCGGTAATTATGGAACACTTTCTGGTCTCTATTCTTCCATGATCGTAATCCACATACTCATAATAATCATTAGCCTGAAGAATGCTAAAACTGTCTTTAATATCTTCCAATAACTCTTGCTGGTTGTCTTTAACTGAAAGAACATAATCGGCTTGCTTTTTGACAATCTGTTTGGCAATGTTTTTTTGACATCCCATAGCATCAATGGTAACAATACTTCCCTTTAATAATAATACTTCCAGTAACCTCGGTATTGCTGTAATCTCGTTTGATTTATCCTCAACCTTGACTTGCCCGAGTATGAGTTCATTCTTTTCTGCCCAGGCACTAACAATGTGGGTGACTGTTTTGCAACCTTGTCCCCTAGAACCTCGTATTGTTTTCCCATCAATACTAATTATCTCTTCTTCTGTACTTTGGTAAAGAGATTTGACCCATTTAAGAAAACGATTTTCAAATTCATTAGCATCCAATGCTGCGAAAAAGCGATTAAAAGTGTCGTGCGATGGGATACCATTAGGCAACTCCAGGATTGTTTCCAGCCATGCTCGCTTCTTTTTTCCATATTCTTCCATCTCATCCCATGATTCAACACCACTTAGTACTGCTGCAATTGAGATAAAAAGGATATCATCCATAAGATGTCGCTTTGTTCTTTCTACTCTGGGATCTTTCATATCCGCAAAATACGCTAATAATTTCTTTTCTTTCATTTATTTATACCTATCTGATTGCCAGGCAAATATAAATATTTTTATCCACAAAAACAAATCAAAATACTGATTACCAATTATTTATCTAAATAAATTATTTAGATGCGTTTGCCCTGGCAAAAGATCTGTTTTCGTGCCTGTGTACCCGCGGATATTTGTATCTTTGGGTTTTAATTAATGACTTAAAATATTATATGCCAACATTACATTGGATTGGGAAAGAGAAGGTTATTAATCATCATTTGGACGTTCCGTTTAAAGTATTGGAACATTCCTACGGATTTGACAATGGCGAGCAAACTCAAATCGAAACCAAGAGCGGAAACAAGATAATTCACGGCGATAATCTAGAAGCATTAAAATCCCTGTTGCCCGAATATGAAGGAAAAATAAAGTGCATATACATTGACCCGCCATACAACACAGGAAACGAAAGTTGGGTGTACAACGACAACGTAAACGACCCTAAAATAAAAAAATGGCTTGGACAAGTGGTTGGAAAAGAAGCCGAAGACCTCACACGCCACGACAAATGGCTTTGTATGATGTATCCACGATTAAAATTATTACACAAGCTACTTTCAGATGACGGTGTTATTTTTGTTTCAATAGATGAAAATGAGACACAAAATCTACGATTAATACTTGGAGATATTTTTGGTGAAAATAAATTTATTGCTCAAATTACCTTATTATGTAATCCAAAAGGAAGAAGTCAAGATAAATATTTTGGCACATGCCATGAATATTGTATTGTGTTTAGTAAATCAATTCTTCCAAGTGGAGCCTTTAGTGTTACAAAGGATGACGAATTAATCAATAAGGAATATAAAAATATAGACAAAGATGGCAGGTTTCGTTATTTAGAATTGAGAAATACTCATCGAGAATTTAACAAAGGTAACCGTCCAAATCTGTTTTACCCATTTTTTGCAAATCCTCAAACAGGTCAAGTTTCTTTAATTAAGGATGATGTTTTTAATATTGAAATCTTACCTTTATGGCCTGATGGGCTTGAAGGATGTTGGACATGGGGGCAAGACCTTGCAAAAAAAGATAATCATTTATTGGTAGCTCAAAAAAAGAAAAGTGGTTGGAAAGTTTTTCGTAAATCCTACTCTGAATCAGATGATGGCGAAGTTGTTAAAAAGAAACTTTTTACAATATGGCAAGATCCCTTATTTTTTACTGAAAAAGGTCAGGTGACTTTTGGTGAAATTTTTCCGGGTTTAAATAAAAACGATTTTCCTCAACCTAAATCAGTAGATTATATAAAAGAAATTATAAGAACATCTACAGACACCAACTCAATAATTCTTGATTCATTTGCTGGTTCTGGCACAACTGCTCAAGCAGTACTAAGCCTTAATGCAGAAGAAGATACAAATAGAAAATTTATCTTAATTGAACGTGAACGTTATGCAAACGAGATTACGGCGGAGAGAGTAAAAAGGGTAATAAATGGTTATGGTTCGGCAGGCTCACCAACCGCTGAAGGGATAGGCGGACGTTTTGATTTCTATGAATTGGGGCATGCACTTTTCAACGAAGATGGCAATTTGAACGAAACGGTTGGAGTTGAGAAAATCAGGCAATACGTTTATTATACCGAAACAAAAACGGCTTACTCGGAGAACCAACACAGCGACAATAAGCATTTTTTAGGTACGCATAACGAAACGGCGTATTATTTCAACTACGAGAAAGACGAAGTAACCACGCTCGACCATGCTTTTTTGGCAACTATGAAAACCAAAGCGGAGCAATATGTGATTTATGCTGACAATTGCCTGCTTACTAAGGATCTTATGACAAAATACCATATTATTTTTAAGAAAATACCACGGGATATAAGGAGATTTTAAAGCATAAAACCGAGACATTATGATAACACGTATTAAAATAGATGGTTTTAAAAGCCTTGTAGATACTGAGCTTTATTTCGGTTCATTTACTTGTATTGCCGGTGCGAATGCAATAGGTAAATCGAATTTTTTTGATGCTCTTTCATTTTTGTCAAGTTTGGCGGATAAAACAATAATTGAAGCTGCTAAATCCGTACGAAGTGAGAATCAAAAACATTCCAATATAAGGGATATATTTTTTCGTAGTGGGTCTGATTATCGCGAAACAATGAGTTTTGAGATAGATATGCTGGTTCAGAAAAGCGGAATTGATGATTTGGGGCAAACAGCAGAAGCAACCATTACCAGTTTGCGATATATACTTAAACTGCAATTAAACGAAGAAACTCTGGATAATGAACCGATAACGATATTGGAAGAAGTATTGGAACCCATAACACAAACCCAATCGAAAGAGAATATTTACTTTAATTATAAAAACGAATGGATAAATTCGGTATTACAAGGCAGACGTTCAACAAAAATACCATTTATATCAACTGAAGCCGAAAAAATAAAATTGCATCAGGATGGCAATAAAGGAAGAACTACCGATTTTATTGCTCAAAAAATGCCACGAACTTTATTGTCAACAGTAACAGCCGAATCACCCACAGCATTTCTGGTACGTCAGGAAATGCGAAATTGGATGATGCTTCAGTTTGAGCCAAGTGCACTGCGACAACCCAATTCGATATTTGAAGTTAAAAATGCAGAAATAGCTGCCAATGGATTAAACTTACCTGCAAAGCTGTTTCGTTTGCAAACCGAAAAAAAAGATAGGGATGTATATCAGAATCTGACCAATAAAATAAAAGAACTGGTTGACGATGTTCAGGAAATAAGTGTTGATAAAGATGAGAAAAGAGATTTGCTTACACTTCAGATTCGCTTTAAAGATGGATTGATATTACCCGCCCAGTCATTGTCCGATGGAACTTTGCGCTTTTTGGGGTTAGCAATACTCGAAGAAGATAGTTTTGGTAGTCGCCTAATCTGTCTTGAGGAACCGGAAAACGGCATTAATCCCAGAAAAATATGTGAAATGGTAGCTTTGCTCGAATCAATGGCAACTGATTCAAATTTTGCAGTTGACGAAGACAATCCATTGCGACAGGTAATTATAAATACACATTCGCCTATAGTAGTGAGTAATGTTTCCGATGAAAGCTTGTATCTGGCAAAAGCAAAAGAAATGTATGATGAAAAATTACAACGTAAAATTAATTATACTGGTTTTAGTGCACTACAGTCAACATGGAAAACAATAAAAGCCAAAGTAGAATGCACTTCGTTGGGTGATATAATTGCTTATTTGGATAATTCCGAAAGCAAAGCTGAAATAGCCAATATAGTTAGTGAACCATCAGAAAACTACAATAAGCAGAATAATTTGCCTTTTCGAAAACGAAGTGTGAAAGAAAATATTAATCAACTTCGCTTATCATTTGATGAAGAATGAAAACATTAAAATATACATTAATTGCAGACGGTAGTTCAGATATAACTCTGATGCGAATAATAAAATGGTCGTTAAATGATTTGTATCCCAAATTAGCCACAGAGTATAATTTTGCTGATTTTCGTCATTTTCACAAACCTCCTAAAAGTTTAAAGCAGAAAGTGAACTCAGTTAATGTGTATTATCCTTGTGATATTTTGTTTATTCACAGGGATGCCGAAAAAAATGATTGCCAATTGATTGATAAGAGAATTGAGGAAATTAAAAATGAAATCGGAAATAGCGAATTTGAGCGAACAGTTTGTGTAATACCTGTAAAGATGATGGAAACATGGCTTTTAATTAATGAAGAAGCCATAAAACAGGCATCAGGCAATCGTAACTATAATCAGCCTTTAAACTTACCGGCATTAAAAGTATTGGAAAAAGAAAAGAATCCTAAAGCTATTCTTCATGATTTGTTGCAAACGGCAAGTGGTCTTAAAGGTAGAAGATTATCTGGTTTCAATCCGAACTATGCTGTTCACCTTGTAGCCGAGTATATTGAAGATTATAAACCACTGCGTAAATTACAAGCTTTTAATGCTTTTGAAACGGATTTAATACATAAAGTCAATATTTTTTTAACGAAAAACGAATGGAACTTAAACCATATCAACAGCAAGTAATAAACGACCTTTCGTCGTTTTTGGAATACATACAGGAAACCAAAGATACGAAAGAAGCATTTTGTAATTTTTGGGCAAAACACCCACGTACACCGCTTTATCCCTACTCAGGCACTGCCATTGAACCCTACAAAAACAACGTTCCCCGTGTTCCGCATATTTGTGTAAAAGTTCCAACCGCAGGCGGGAAAACCTTTATTGCCTGTAACGCCATTAAAACAATTTTCGATGCTTTCGATTATGACCGACCGAAGGCGGTTGTTTGGCTTGTGCCGTCCATCACTATTTTAGACCAAACCATAAAAAACCTGAAAGATACTTCGCACCCTTACCGCCAGAAAATCAATTCACACTTTGGAAACAAAGTAGAAGTATTTGACAAATCGGCATTGCTTCAAGGGAGTGGGTTTAATGCAACATCGATAAAAGAGCAATTAAATATTTTCGTGCTGAGTTTCGACAGCATTCGAACGGCAAACAAAGAAGGAAGAAAGGTTTTTGAGCAAAACGGCTCATTACAATCTTTTGAAACGCTTTTAGGCAAAGACGAAGAAATCTCGTTAATGAAAGTTATGCAGTTCTTAAATCCTTTAGTTGTTGTGGACGAAAGCCACAATGCCGAAACCGATTTAAGTGTGGAAATGTTAAAGGAGTTTAACCCTTGTTTTATTCTTGACCTAACGGCAACGCCTCGCAACAATAGTAACATTATTAGTTTTATTGATGCTTTGGAGTTAAAGCGTGAAAACATGGTCAAACTTCCTGTTATTGTTTATAACCATCAGGACAAAACCGAAGTAATTAATTCAGCACTTCAATTACAAAAACGCCTGGAATTACAAGCTGTTGAAGAAGAAAAGAAAGGCGGTAAATACATTCGCCCGATTGTTTTGTTTCAGGCACAACCCAAAAACGGCAAGGATTTCGCAAATGCTGAAGAAGAAAAATCGAACGTACAGAAGCTTAAAGAAAAACTCATTGAATTAAAAATACCTGTTGAGCAAATCAAAATCAAAACGGCAAGCATCAACGAAATTAAAGGAATTGATTTAATGAGCCGTGATTGCAAAGTTCGTTACATTATAACCATTAACGCATTGAAAGAAGGCTGGGATTGCCCGTTTGCGTATATCTTAGCTTCGTTGGCAGATAAAAGTTCGGCAGTTGATGTGGAGCAAATTTTAGGCAGGGTTTTACGTCAACCTTATGTAGTGAAACATAACTTCCCGCTTTTAAACCTTAGTTATGTTTTAACTGCATCTTCAAAATTTATGGATACCTTGCAAAATATTGTAAAAGGCCTAAATAAAGCAGGGTTTAGCGAAAAAGATTACAAACTTGCCGATACCATAGCCCAAGTTCAAACCCCAAAGCAAGATCCGTTAGAGCAACTTGTAATTTTCCCTACAACCGAAGAAAAATCAGAAGATATTACTTCGGATATTGACACAACAAGGATTTCAGTTCCTTCGGAAACTGAATTGCCGAATGAAACAGTCTCGGAAATTGAAAAAACTGCAATCAAGCAAAATGAAACGTTTGAAAAAACTGTTTCCGAAATGGAAGCAACCAACACAATGGCTTTGCCTAACGAAATTCAACAACTTGTGAAAACATACAGCATTAAAGACATTTTCAAGGAACAAGCAGAGAAAATTACTTTACCTCAGTTTTATTTGAAAGTCCCTGCTAATGATTTGTTCGGGCAAAAAGAAGAAGAATCGCCTTTGGAAAAGGAGAATCTTTTGGAAGGTTTTAAACTCAGCCAGCAACCTACTGATATTGTGTTTGACAATATTACATCGGAACTTTACAAAATAGATTTGGACGAAACTAAAAAAGAACACACCCCAACTTTTGTAAGGCTCGATGGTTTTGTCAAAGAAAGTGTAATAGCATACATTCTCGACCCTGCACGGAAAGACAGCAGGGTTAAAAACTTTACAAAACGGATAATGGATATTATTGGAAATATGTACCCAATTCCCGACAAGGAAATTGAAAAATACATAAACCGCATACTTGAAGATTTTAAGGACGAGCAATTCAACAACTTTGCAAATAACGAATACACCTACACCGACAAAATAAAACTGAAAATTAAATCCCTTTCAGAGCAATACGCTGAAAAGAAATTCAAAGACTTTTTAGACATAGACAAAGTGTTTATTAAACCATCATTTCAATTGCCTAACAACATTTCGCCAGGCGATACTTCAAAGGATATTACAAAATCACTCTACGAGAAAGAAGGCAAAATGAACGATTTTGAAGCAAGGGTAATAAATGAAATTGCCAATATGCAAAACATTGCTTTCTGGACAAGGAATATTGAACGCAAAGGTTTTAGAATTAACGGTTTTGTAAATCATTATCCCGATTTCATAATTCAGACAAAAAGTGGAAAAACAATTTTATTAGAAACAAAAGGCGACCACTTAGACGCAGAACCAAAGATTAGACTTGGCGGACTTTGGGTGAGCAAAGCAGGAAATAATTATCGTTATTTCATGGTTTACGAAAGGCGATCAGTTGACGGTGCATATAAATTGGAAGACTTTTTAAATATAATAAAGAACATCTAAAGCCACGCTTCGTAGCCACACAAACCAACGGGTTTTGGTACACTCTCCGGGAAAATAAAGTTTTCCTTCAGTGTTTTTTTTTGACATAGAGAGAAAAAAAGTTTTTGCCTTATCTTTCGCAGAACGGTATATATAAAAAAAAGTTTTTGCCTTATCTTCCGCAGAGCGGTATATATAAAAAAAAGTTTTTGCCTTATCTTCCGCAGAACGGTATATATAAAAAAAAGTTTTTGCCTTATCTTTCGCAGAGCGGTATATATAAAAAAAAGTTTTTGCCTTATCTTTCGCAGAGCGGGATATATAAAAAAAAGTTTTTGCCCTATCTTCCGCAGAACGGTATATATAAAAAAAAGTTTTTGCCTTATCTTCCGCAGAGCGGTATATATAAAAAAAAGTTTTTGCCTTATCTTCCGCAGAGCGGTATATAAAAAAAAAGTTTTTGCTTTATCTTCCGCAGAAACATATATATGAAAAAAAGTTTTCTTTCAATGTTTTTTTTGACATAGGGATAAAAAAGTTTTTCTTGTATGTTTCGCAGTGGCAGAAAGATAGAAAAGACTGGTAACGGTAACGGTGTTACGATAAAACTTTTCCACCTCACCCCCGCCTCTCCTGAAAGGAGAGGAGCTTACATAACAGCTAATTTTAGTGTCAGTTTCATTGAGTAAAAAGCAAAAGATTCTATTCTAACTTCTTTTTCACGTTTCACCCATATCTGTTTTCCTTCTAAAACAGAGCTAAAATACAACAATTTACCTGTGCTTCACTCCCTTTCTCCAGGCAGGAGAAAGGGCAGGGGAATGAGGTCGTATTACAAAGGCAGTGGCAGAAAGATAGAAGGAATCGGAACGATAACGGTGTTGCGATAATTTATTCCACCTCACCCCCGCCTCTCCTGAAAGGAGAGGAGCTGTAGCATAGCTCGATTTCCAGATTATTGCTTTGATTGAAGAGCCCGAAGAATAGACAGTAAAACAAATGCAAGATTATTTTCTACCTGACTGTTTTCAAAACGAATAACTTGGATTCCAAATTTTTGAATAATCATTGTACGTTCCCTGTCTCTCTCTTGTTGTGATAATTCCTGATGTATTTCACCATCTACTTCAATTACAATTTTACATTCTGAGCAATAGAAATCTGCAATAAATTGATTAATGGGATGCTGTCTCCTAAATTTGTATTCACCTAATTTTCTGTTTCGAAGATGTTCCCAAAGAATTTTTTCTGCGGGAGTCATGTTTTTTCGCAATTCATGAGCTCTTTTCATTATTTCAGCAGAGGCTCCGAAATACATATCAGCATCTATTTTGCTTCTAATCTTTACCATCTGTTTTTCTTCTAAAACAAAGCTAAAATACAACAATTTACCCGTGCTTCACTCCCTTTCTCCAGGCAGGAGAAAGGGCAGGGGAATGAGGTCGTATTACAAAAGGCAGTGGCAGAAAGATAGAAAAAACCGGAACGATAACGGTGTTGCGATAATTTATTCCACCTCACCCCCGCCTCTCCTGAAAGGAGAGGAGCTGTAGCATAGCTCGATTTCCAGATTATTGCTTTGATTGAAGAGCCCGAAGAATAGACAGTAAAACAAATGCAAGATTATTTTCTACCTGACTGTTTTCAAAACGAAGAACTTGGATTCCAAATTTTTGAATAATCATTGTACGTTCCCTGTCTCTCTCTTGTTGTGATAATTCCTGATGTATTTCACCATCTACTTCAATTACAATTTTACATTCTGAGCAATAGAAATCTGCAATAAATTGATTAATGGGATGCTGTCTCCTAAATTTGTATTCACCTAATTTTCTGTTTCGAAGATGTTCCCAAAGAATTTTTTCTGCGGGAGTCATGTTTTTTCGCAATTCATGAGCTCTTTTCATTATTTCAGCAGAGGCTCCAAAATACATATCAGCATCTATTTTGCTTCTAATCTTTACCATCTGTTTTTCTTCTAAAACAGAGCTAAAATACAACAATTTACCTGTGCTTCACTCCCTTTCTCCAGGCAGGAGAAAGGGCAGGGGAATGAGGTCGTATTACAAAGGCTGTGGCCGGAAGATAGAAAGAACCGGAACGGTAATGGTGCTGAGGTGAAAGAGTACACTTCTATTTCCACCTCACCCCCGCCTCTCCTGAAAGGAGAGGAGCTTACATAACTGCTGATTTTATGGTCAGTCTCATTGAGTAAAGAAGTAAAAAGCAAAAGATTCTATTCTAACTTCATTTCACGTTTTGCCCATATCTGTTTTTCTTCTAAAACAAAGCTAAAATACAATAATTTACCTGTGCTTCACTCCCTTTCTCCAGGCAGGAGAAAGGGCAGGGGAATGAGGTCGTATTGCAAAGGCTGTGGCAGAAAGATAGAAGGAATCGGAACGGTAACGGTGTTGCGATAATTTATTCCACCTCACCCCCGCCTCTCCTTTTAGGAGAGGAGCTTACATAACTGCTAATTTTAGTGTCAGCCTCATTGAGTGAAGAAGTAAAAAGCAGAAGATTTTTTTCTAACTTCATTTCACGTTTTGCCCATATCTGTTTTTCTTCTAAAACAAAGCTAAAATACAATAATTTACCTGTGCTTCACTCCCTTTCTCCTGCCAGGAGAAAGGGCAGGGAAATGAGGTCGTATTGCAAAGGCTGTGGCAGAAAGATAGAAAAGACTGGGACGGTAACGGTGTTACGATATAACTATTCCACCTCACCCCCGCCTCTGCAGAAAGGAGAGGCGCTTACATAACTGCTGATTTTAGTGTCAGTCTCATTGAGTAAAGAAGTAAAAAGCAAAAGATTCTATTCTAACTTCATTTCACGTTTTGCCCATATCTGTTTTTCTTCTAAAACAAAGCTGAAATACAACAATTTACCTGTGCTTCACTCCCTTTCTCCAGGCAGGAGAAAGGGCAGGGGAATGAGGTCGTATTACAAAGGCTGTGGCAGAAAGATAGAAAAGACTGGAACGGTAACGGTGTTACGATAATTTATTCCACCTCACCCCCGCCTCTGCTGAAAGGAGAGGAGCTTACATAACTGCTGATTTTATGGTCAGTCTCATTGAGTAAAGAAGTAAAAAGCAAAAGATTCTATTCTAACTTCATTTCACGTTTTGTCCATATCTGTTTTTCTTCTAAAACAAAGCTGAAATACAACAATTTACCTGTGCTTCACTCCCTTTCTCCAGGTAGGAGAAAGGGCAGGGGAATGAGGTTGTATTGCAAAGGCAGTGGCCGAAAGACAGAAAAAACCGGAACGGTAACGGTGTTACGATATAACTATTCCACCTCACCCCCGCCTCTGCTGAAAGGAGAGGCGCTTACATAACTGCTAATTTTAGTGTCAGTTTCATTGAGTAAAAAAGTAAAAAGCAAAAGATTCTATTCTAACTTCATTTCACGTTTCACTTTACATGAATTCCCCCAAAGTGATCTTTGGTCACTTTGGGGGAATGCTTCACTTTTTGTTCTTAGAAGACTTTATTGTTGAACGATAATTTTACCTGTGTTGGTTATGATATTATCCTTTAGTATTTTATAGAAATATAAGCCAGCCTGATAACTTGATACCGGAATAGTGGTTATGTTATTTTGAAGTGGAACAGAGGCTAATAATCTTCCTTCAATATCAAATATCTGGAAGAGAGTTTTTTTGTTGTCGGGAATATTTAATTGTATTGTAAGTTGTTCACTTACAGGATTTGGATAGATGCTAACCGGATTTACTGTTGGCTTGTCGTCAATAGAAGATATTGCGCAGTTTGGAGTGTAAGCATGACCTGGAGAACCTCCCGGACAACCCGCAAACCAACTGCTGCCCAGATTTGGATTTGCTGTATTGTATTTTAGTTCGAGAGTATATCCTTTACCGTCAGCACTATCAGTCCATGCTCCGGAATCATGATAAAGCATGGAAAAGTATATTTTTCCGTTCTGATCGAAAAGTCTGATTGCTTCCGAATTGCCACTTAATCCAAAACCAAAGGTGCCAATTTTGTTACCGGCCTGAGGAAATCTAGCATTAAAGAGAGTCCAGTTTCCAACTAAAGCAATGTGTTGATTCGGATTGATCATTGTATTTGCAGGAATCAAAAATGTATGGGTATCATCACCATCTTTAAAAGCCCATCCTCCAATATTAACCTGAGTAGATCCTATATTTTTAATTTCAACCCAGTCGCCGGCATCTGCAGAAGCAGGAGCTGTTAATGAGTTGTAATTAACTTCACTGAAAATAATAGTTTCAATACATGGAGTAGGAGCAGAACCCGGAGAACCCATCATACATCCGCATTGCCAGCTTGCAGCTAAGTTCGGATTTAAAGTGTCATTCAGTAATTCTAATGTCCTGCCATAGCCATCAGCGCAGTCGGGCCAGGGTAGTGAATCGGCATAATAAACAGTCTGAATAATATTGTCCACATTATTCAGAAGCTGAAGTTCGCAGCTTTTATTACTAAAACCAAATCCGATATTTCCGATGCGATTTAATACTCCCGGATGAATTGCATCAAAACGTGCCGTATCTTCCACGAATACAATATATTGTCCGGCGTTAAGATTTGTGCCGTTTGGAATAGTGTAGAGCTGATTTGTTTGGACTTTCTTAAGTTTCCATCCCGAAATATTCATTGCAGTGGAACCGTAGTTTTTTAATTCAATCCAGTTTCCTGGATTTTTTGTTGAATCAGAATTGTAATTTAACTCAGTAATTGTAATATCCGGAGCTGTTTTAAAATGAGCATATAAAAAGTCGTGTGTAGTAAAGTTTCGAGTTATGGATTGTATGTAATATGGAGCCGGATAAGAGTTATTTTCTTCCCAGTAATCAAATGTATAGCCCGGTTCAGGAACAGCCGTTATTGTTACGGGATTTCCATTGAAGTAAACACCAGTCCATGGAAAAGTATCCGGTACAATTGTATTGATTTTGATCTTACCGGTTCCTTCCGGAAATACATTTAAAGTTAAGTTAACCTGATTGCTTAAGCCAAATCGTTGTTGAATATGACTGCGGACAATAGATGTCCGTAAATTCACAAAATCACGAATATTTTGGATTGCATTATACCAGTCTGAAGTGTCAGCAGGAAAGCTCATTTCGGGTCTCCACCGATTGAACGCCCTTGGCATTTCAGCACTCATTTTATCTCCGAATTTGCTTATTTGGGCATTCATTGATGCAGGTGTAAAATAGGTATTTAATAAATCGGCAAACCTATTGATGAATAGTTGTTTATAGTTTGTGTTTTCTAATAATCTTCTGAGAATAGTAGAATGATCATTTGCTGCAGAAGGATTGATGGTTGAGTCGAGAGAGTTTCTGTTTGTCAAAAGCAATCCCTGATCTACATCATGAAGCATATAATTCCATTTACCACCGTTAACTCTTGGATAGTAGAGTTTGATGTTGTTGGTCCATTCCCCTGTAAAATCATCATTACCGGAATAAATTTCGGTAGCAAAGTAAGTTGTATGATTATCAATGTTAATCCATTTCTGAATACTATCGTAACTTGCCTGATTTGCAAACGATGGAACACTATTCACATAATCAATTAGTTGGTTGTATTTCTCAATTGTTCCGTTTTTTACAATATTATCACTGCTTGCTTTAATTTGGTCAATGCTATCAGCTTTTATACCCGTAATTGATTCCAGAAAATCTTCATCATTTCGTTCGCGGAGGTGATATACACCCCAGTATTTTCCATTGAGGAAGGTAATTACAGGTTTACTGGCAGTGGCATAAATATTTTCTTTAAACAACAAATCATGCATCATCTCATCAATAAAATGACAATACATCCAGTCGGAACCTGCATTTCTTAATACGAAACTTTTGAATTTATTTACATTCCGTTGTTCAAATAGCTGGTAGTTTAAGGAAGAAGCACCGTACCATGATCTCATTTTCGCAACAAAGCTTTTCTGCGGTTTTGAACGGGAATAATTACCATATATGCCTAAATCACAAGCAGTCGAAAATTGTAGATTTCCACTTTGATTAAAGTATTCGATGTATCCGCTTCTGTCCCAATCCATCCAGAAATTTGCGCCTTTATAAGGACTTGTAGTACTCGCGTTTGGCCCCATTACGTAAATTCCTTGTCCCCAGTCCCATAAATCAAAGGAATCCATCGACAGAGAGATAACAGGAAGGGTTGTGCTTTCGTTTATTAAATATGTAGCTGTAGCTACCGGGCTCGGTAATTTGCCTTGTACATTAAATGCTTTTGCTTTTAATACTTTGCTTGTATCAATGATAACCGGATTAGAATATACAGGCGACATTATTGAAGGGGCATCTCCATTGAGAGTATAACGAATTGTGGCATTTGGCTCACTGCAAGAAATAGATACTGTTTGTGTGCCTTGATACATTCCTGGCGCAAGTGAAAAAGCAGGTTTACTAATTTGTCCGGAAAAACATCCGTTTAGGTTATTTGTAGCATCAGGAGTGCCTGGTAACGTAAGGCACCAGCTATTACTTCCATCAGGAATTCTTGCCATAGAACAATCTGCCGGCAACAAATTTCCCGAAAATTGCGAATCGAGTGTTACATTAGCCAGGCTGGTTAAAATGATTGTTTCTCCATCGGAGTCAATTTTAAAATTGGTGTGCAAATGATTTTGTTGATTTACATACCATGATGGTAGTGCTGAATAGGTGTTCCCGGAAGTTGTCATTCCTACAAAAAGGAAGGGGGATGCAGTCATGTCACTTGTGCCTGTTGGTTGGTTATGAACCTGTACTGCAAGTACATTCGTTCCTTCTTTTAAATATTGACGCACTTGATTTGCCGTAAAAACAAAGCTATCAGGTTTTCCTCCCGACTGCATTTTGGCTTCATGCTCTACAAATGCATATTTGTTCCATGCCGGTATTAAAGATCCCAGATTATTCCGGGCTATTTCTACTCCATTGATATAGGCTACAAAGCCATCATCATAGTCGATACTAAAAATCATACTCGCAATTTTTGAAGTATCAACAACAGAGAAAGCTTTTCTCATAAATAAAGAGATAGTCCCTGAACCACCCGAAATAACCGTGTTTAAATTCGGATCACCATAACCAATTCCGCCATTTCCCAATGACCATAGTCCATCATTAAACGAAAGATCTCTCCAACTATCGCTAATAGAGGAATTTCCAACTTTATATTTCCATTGATCGGTAGCATTTACAAGAGATTCCCAATGATTTACAGCTGAAGACCTGTTTTTACCGGATGCAAACACAAGCATTTTTTGTTGAGAGCCAATCTCAATTTTGGGAAATACCCATTTAAAGGGGGAGGAAGGATCGTCGCTTAATCCATATCCTTCGAGATTAAGTGCGGTTGATCCGGTATTGATGATTTCAATCCAGTCTTCATTGTCGCCATCTTCATCTAAAATGGTTTTAGCGTTGGCTGTTTGAATTTCATTGATTTTTAACTGACTAAAAACCGGCTGTATAAGCAGGGTGATTAATATGAGCGAAAGATATATATATTTCATTTTGTATTCCTTTCTTCAGAAAAGTATTTATGCGTAAGATTTTAAAATTCAATGTTATATGATAATCCGATTATGTACTCGGTTAAAGGATTTTTTACTTCATATTCGCGTTGAATCATATAATAGACATCCAGACGTTGCTTTTTGTTTATCTGATATTCAACACCAAATGTATAACGTGCTTCATCACGGAAGATGTTTTGTTTGTTCCATAATGGCGAAAAAAGTTCAAGTGATCCGCAAAGATCAATTTTCTTTTTTAAACCATATTTTACAGTGATCTTATTTCTTGAATAGAAATCACTTGCAAAGATACCATCTCTATTTCCTATTTCTGAATATGCCGACTGAAACCTTGTTCTGAATTGAAAAGAAAAAGGCTTGAGGTTATACTTGTAGGTTAAGTCAAAGAAATATCGATGATAAGAATTATATTCATTATTTAATTGTCTTTTGAGTGCAAACCTGTAGTTAGCAGAAAATTTCAGGTGCTTGTTAAACTTATATACAAGTCCTGCATCAAAAAGTCCGGCACCTAATTCTGAGATGTTTTCATTATAACGAAGTTCACCCGAGAGAGCTACATTTACTTTTTTTGAAAGTTCTTTTTCTGCATTTGCATTTAACCATAGTCCGGCATCATTTACCTGAGCCTGAGTATGCTTTATAGCAAAAATGCCCACCAAAATAAGGAGTATAACCGGAATCTTTTTCTTCATCTTTAATATCTTATCTGCTTGATTATGATAGGGTAGTCTATTTTTTAGAGTTACTTTCGTAGTAATAGATTTTTATAAAAGCAGTATCTCTCAAAAAATTAATTTTTTCGATATGAAGACGGTGAATGTTTAATCCTGTACGAGTTCTTAAATCATTGAGTAATGAATCGTAATGTTCCGGTGTAATCAGGTCAATATTTTCATATTCAATAAGTTTTGAATGTTCGTTCTTGAAGAAGAAATTTCCATCCAAAATGTAAGTGAAGAGTATTATCACTGAATTTATGATGATTAGCTCGTAAAAGACAAGGTTAACAGCACTGATTAACCCTACCGCGATAAAAATGAACAAATAGGTCATATCCTTCATCGAAATACCTTCGGTTCTGTAGCGTAACATGCTGAATACTGCAAACATTCCAAAGGCAGCTCCCATCGATATCTGAATTTTACCCAGTAAAAATGTGAGCATAAAAATCATCAGGTTGAACATGAAAAAGGTGAATATATTTTCTTTTTGCCTGTTGTTCGGATAATATATGAGGGCGATTATCAGTATAAGCGTAGATATATTTATTAGTAAATTGATGAAAAACTTCGTATTTACCTGTACATCACATTCTTTTACTTTCTGCGCAGTGTCATTTATATCCTGAATATGGTTTTGAGCCAGAGATAGTACAGGAGTCAATACGGATAAAAATCCGAAAGCCAGTAAAATGAAAATGGGTAGATATTTTTTAATCATAACAAAGTTTGTTTATGTACATTAATTTAGATTTGAAATTATTGTATTTTATTGATTTATTTAGTTTTATGACTCCAAGGCAGTATTTGCTTATTGCATCTCTGCGTACATGATGGTCGGCCATAATTTTGTAGAACGGAGATGAAAACGATTTATATTGTTTCATCTCACAAATTACCAGATGTGGAACATCAACAATTTCCCCATCTTTCTTATAACTTAAATTGTAATCAAAGGTAATTCGTTCGTTTTCAATATGATTAACAAGCGTAATGCGAGTGTAGAAAACCTGAACCATTGGTTTTAGCGAAGTTGGATCCAAGTCAGATTGTTCCATGATGAATTTTTCTCCGATTTTTGAAATAGAAGAGTCAATTTCCGTTGCTCTGATTCTGTTTTTGATTGTTCTGTTTTTGGCTGTTTTGTGTTTTATTTCAAAAAAACAATCATTGGTGTTTTCGTACAACCTGTATCGAACTTTGTATCGGTCAGCTTTCCCGTTATGATGATTTAAATAGAGCGTATTTTTCAGTGTATCAAAGTAGAGAGTGTTATATAAATTGGTTCTCTTTCCTTTGATATCCAGTATTTTATAATAGTCTTTTGCGAGGGAAAGAAAATAGGGAAGTTGGTCATTTCTGAACACAAATTTAGATTCAACACGGTTCATCAAACGAACCCTGTCCATATCTTCCAGATTGATAGGATTGAAGATTTTGAGTGTTTTTTCTATTTCTTGTGTAATGGAATCCTTCATCAGGGAGCTTGTAATTACTTATAGATTACAATTGCCGGAACTTCAAGGTTTTGATCGTTATCCTTGATTTCTACTTCCTTTACTACTGTATATAAGGCATTTGATTGTTTGGTTGAATCTTCAGAAAGTGCATAAATTTTATATTTTCCGGTTCTGAGATATCTAAATTCGTATGAGCCTCCAATGCCTGCTTTGATGTTGTCATCGGGAACATTTTCGGTTCCATAGATGATATAAACGTTTTCGCCTATACCGGGATATTGCTCTTTAAATGTTCCATCATTACGGAAATCGCGAACAATAATTTTTCCATAAACAGAGGCATTCCCACCTTCTCCCGGATCTTTTTCACAGGATGAAAAAAAGATTCCGGCAAAAAGAATCGTAACAAGTAAAGCGTATTTCATGTGTTTCTATATTGGTATGTGTTTTGAAATCAGTTGTTTGGTTTGCAGTTGATGTCATAATAAGCACATTCAAACATACAAAGATACGACATTCAAATTTAACAATAAAATAATATTTTAGCTCTCCTTTGTGCCTGTGTCTGAACAGGGTAGAGGAAACCTAATGTGTATAAATTTAGTTAGATTTAAAACGTATTGATTTGTAGTTTTTTAAGGTTGCTGTTGTAAGCTAATCGGTATAACAAGTTCCCTTTTATGAATGTTTATCAGGAGTTCTGATTTTTTTGAATATTTGGATGGGTTAGATTAACCTGGATTCTGTTCAGTTGATAAAAAATTAATATCGGGTGGCGATTTTGACGTTATTTTCATTGTGATAAACCTTTGTTCCAATCTTTTGTTATAGAGAAAATGCCCACTTACTTACTTCCTGAAGTATTTAAAAATCGGGAATCACAATATCGTTAATTGATTACACTTCAATAAGAAATATTCAAAAAAATGGCTTCAAAGAAAATCCAGGCAAACACTTATCGAAATTTTACGAAAGAAGAAATACTAAATGATTACCGAATTGCCAATATTAGCCGCCAGCTTAGTATTTTAGGACGAAAAGAAGCCTTAAGCGGTAAGGCAAAGTTTGGAATTTTTGGGGATGGAAAAGAGATTCCACAGCTTGCACTGGCAAAGGTTTTTCGTGAAGGAGATTGGCGTTCAGGTTATTATAGAGATCAAACCCTGATGTTGGCTGCCGGATTATTTACTCCTGAAGAATTTTTTGCTCAGCTTTATGGTGATACTGACATTCAGGCAAATCCTGGTAATGGCGGACGCTTGATGAATAATCACTTTGCAACACGTTCATTGGATGAAAAAGGTGAGTGGAAAAATCTTACTGCACAGAAAAATTCTTCGGCAGATATTTCTCCTACAGCCGGGCAAATGCCACGTTTGCTGGGATTGGCACTGGCATCGAAGCTATATCGTCAAAATGGTCAACTGCCACAATTTGAAAAATTTACCCTTCATGGAAATGAAGTTGCCTTTGGTACGATTGGAGATGCCAGTACATCGGAAGGTCATTTCTGGGAAACCCTCAATGCCGCTGGAGTATTACAGGTTCCACTGGCAATGTCAGTTTGGGATGACGGGTACGGAATCTCTGTTTCTAGGGATCGTCAAACCATTAAAAGCAATATTTCCGAAGCATTGAAAGGGTTTGAAACGGACGGAAAAGTTCCCGGATTTCTCATTTATAAAGCAAAAGCCTGGGATTATCCCGAACTATGCAGAGTGTATGAAGAAGGAATTAATCAATGTCGTGAAAAACACATTCCGGTTTTGTTTCATGTTACTGAATGTACTCAACCTCAGGGACATTCGACTTCCGGTTCGCACGAACGATATAAATCTCCTGAACGGTTGCAGTGGGAAACAGATTTTGATGGAATTAAAAAGTTGAGAGAATGGATTTTATCTCAAAATATGGCGAGTGATGAAGAATTGGATGCAATTGAAAAAGAGTCCATTCAGCGTGCAAAAGATGCCCGAAAAAATGCCTGGGAACATTATATGCAACCGCTGAAAGAAAAACGTGATGCTTTTTTAGATCTTTGCAATATAACCGATTGTAATTGTGCAAAAACACACAAGATTGCAAAAATAAAACAGGACTTAAAGTTTATTGGTGAGCCAATTCGGAAAGATATTATTTCTTCTGCCCGCCAGATTTTACGACTTATTTGCAATCAGTGCAGTAATCCAAATAATTCGCTGAAAAAAAATGTTACAGCCTGGCTCGAAAATGAAATGAAAGAAGGCGTAGAGCGCTATAGTTCGCATCTTTACAGTGAAACAGAATGGAGTGCATTGAAAATTCGAGAAGTGAAACCCGAATACGAAGCAAATTCTCAGCAGGTTCCAGGTCGTGAAATTCTTAGGACAAATTTCGATTATCAGTTTGGAAAACATCCTGAGTTGGTGATGTTTGGTGAAGATGTCGGGAAAATAGGAGGGGTTAATCAGACTACGGAAGGGCTTCAGATAAAATATGGCGAACACCGTATATTTGATACAGGAATACGTGAAGCAACAATTGTAGGACAGGGAATAGGTTTGGCTATGCGTGGCTTTAGACCAATTTCGGAAATACAATACTTTGATTATCTGCTTTATGCTTTGCAAACATTGAGTGATGATCTGGCAACGCTTCAATACAGAACCAAAGGAGGACAAAAAGCACCTATGATTATTAGTACACGTGGCCATCGTCTGGAAGGTATCTGGCATTCAGGATCTCCGCTGAGCATGGTTATAAACTCAGTGCGAGGAATATATGTGCTTGTTCCCCGTAATATGACTCAGGCTGCCGGCTTCTACAATACGATGCTGAAATCAGATGAACCAGCTCTGATTATTGAGCCGTTGAACGGGTATCGCCTGCGTGAAAAAATGCCGGAAAATATTGGAGAATTTACCGTTCCGGTCGGAAAAGCGGAAGTACTTACCGACGGATCTGATATGACAATTGTGACCTATGGCTCCTGTGTTCGTATAGCGGAGGATGCAGTGGAGCAACTACGGGAATTCAGTATCTCCTGTGAATTGATTGATGTTCAGAGCTTATTGCCGTTCGATCTGGATCATACAATTGTGAAATCATTGCAGAAAACAAATAAGATACTCTTCTTTGACGAAGATGTTCCCGGAGGTGCTACATCGTATATGATGCAGAAGGTTCTCGAAGAACAAAACGGATGGGTGTATCTGGATGCCGCTCCTCAAACACTTACTGCGAAAGAACATCGCGCGGCTTACAGCACAGATGGAGATTACTTTTCAAATCCTAACGCCGAAGACGTATTTGAGTCGGTATATAATATAATGCACGAAGTAAATCCGACAAAATACCCGAAGATATTCTGATTTTCTCTCTTGATTCATTCCTTTTGCTTTGCGGAGTTTTTGATGACTGAGGAGATTGAAAAAGATTGAAAGGGTTTGTCTTTCTTTGTCCGATTGAAATGAAAATCACTTTAATTATTAAATGCTTTAAGTTAATCTTACCCACTCTTTTTTAAAAAATATATTGTTAGTATAGAATAGGAATATTTAATATAATAAAAAATATGTTTAATCTAGTTCTTTAGTTATAATACCATTAGCCGCAACAACCCCTCCTATACTTGCTTGAAGAATTCCTTGAGCAATACCAGCACAATCTCCAACTGCATATAAGTTGCTAATGGATGTTTCCATATTTGGAGACAATTGTATTTCATTCCAAACACTTTCAAGTTCAAGACCTAAAACAGTTATTTGAGCTAATATGCTTTGAATAGGTTCGTCAATATCTGATATTCTACAAAACTCTAATATCAGTTTTTCTAGTGCAATACAGAAACCTTGCTTTTGTACATCAGGAATCAAGGAGGACAGTTTACCCGCTACGTATATTTTTGAATTTATCAGAGATAAATGATCATAACTTAATTTCGTAATTCGATTGTCTTTAAAATCTAAATAGCTTTGAAGTACTGGTTTCCCTGGAAATTTTGTATTTAATTTAATAAAAGGATTAATGATATTTTGCTTTACCCAATCAAAAGATGGATAATTATTAGATTCATCATAAATTTGTGATAATATTGCAAAATTTGAAAATTTTGTCAATTCTTTTTTATTAGTAATAGCATGCCCATCAATGAGCATGAATTCACCATGGTTTGCATGCTTAATTCTGCCTCCAAGTTTACTTGCACTAAAACAAAATGTTTTATATTTGTATTTTTCAAAATGAATTGAAACCTTGAAGTCTAGATGTTTTTTGCTAATATTTTCGAGAATATAATTTGGCATTATAAATCTAAAACCTATCGATATTTTAGGCTCATTGTGTTTTATTTCAAGCCTGTCAATATTCTCATTTAGCCATTGAAACCCCTTTCTACCATTTGCAATTATTAAAAAATCAGATTCTAAAATTTGAACTGAAGGATTGTTTTTATCCCTAAAATATATATCAAATTTACCTTTCTCATTTTTCTTAAAATTTAAAAATTCTGTATTATATTTGATAACCACACTCTCTACGCTTTCTATTCTATTATGCCAAGAGTTTAACATAGATTGAACTGCATCATAATTTAATAAACCTATTGGATAAGTTTTTTTAATTAATTTACTAACATTTTTTTTGGGGGTGTAAAATTTCACTTTACTAACTGAAAAATAAGACAATGCTATTTTCTGAGCTTTGTTAGAATTCTCAATTCCAACTAAATCTTGTAATCTTCTACCTGATGGAAAGCAAGATAGCTTAACAGTATCTCCATAGTGAACAGAACCGCCAAATCCAGAAATCGTATTACATGGACTACAATTCTTACAGGTTTTCCCATTATCTACAGCACAATATCTTTTTAAATGACTATTACCAAATTCAAGGATTGTTATTTCTCCTAAAAAGTTATTATTTAATAATGTTTGAGCACATGATATACCTGAAATACCAGCACCAACAATAACTATTGACTTAGAATTAATCATTATTTCGCCAATTTAATGATACTTGCAGCCAATGAAACTAATGCAATAATAAGAGGTAAGTATTTTAACCAAAAACTTTCCTTTTTTAATTTTGAAATATCATCAAGGACTCGATTTATTACACTATATTTTGCTGTTTCAGGTAAATATTCAAATATCTTTTCTTTATTTTGATATCTTCCATTATATGGTTTATCTGTATGATAAATCATTTTTGAAAATTCTATTGTAGCGTAATGCTGCCCCTTTTTCAACTCAATTATTTCATTAGAAGTATTAAATAACAAACAGAATAATGGACCACAATAACCAGGATCAACTTGTGGTCCATTTGATAAAACCAAACCACGACAAAACATACTAACAGTTAAATCAAATCTACCTACTAGTGTAGCCGGAATATTAACTCTTTCCTTGCTGCCTGCAATTATAAAATCACCAGGTTTAATAATAATATTTGGTTCATTATCTTTTAAAGTTTTAATCTGCCCATTTTGAAAATAACTTTCACCAAGAGTTAAGTCAAATGAAGATGCTGAAATATTTTCTTCACTTATTTCAGAATCAGACTCAATTAAAGCTGTGTATTTTAAAAACATTTGCAGCAATTGATGCGGTAAAACACCTCCGGTATTGCGAATTTTCCATAGCTCTAATATAAATTTGCAAATTGAATTCAATTCGTCTTCCCTGTTAAGTAAATTGTAAACTGTGAATTTACTATGTTGTCTGTCAATATTTCGTTGTTTAATTTTATTTTCAACAGATGTTGTATCTGTTTCTCTTTCAGCAAGTCTATTTGTTAATTCATCATCGGTTGTATCAATATAGAAAGACAAAAAATTATATTCATCTTTCGTTTTAGATACAATCCTTTCAACAGATTCAGGTGAAATTATTAAAATTGGTATTTTGCCACTCTTAAATACGAGGGTTAGATGTTCATTTGTTATGGCATACTTTTTCTTTCTATATATAGTAGTTATAATACAATCGCCTTTTTGTTCTTTATCTTCAAACTCAGCATCAGTTAAATACTCATAATTAAAATCGTCATCACGTTTTTGTCTTGTTGTAATCGCTTTTACAACTTCAAAATGATCACTTAAATCACATATCATTTTAGCAATAGTTGATTTTCCAGACCCACTTGTACCTGAAATAATAATCCCGCGATAATCCATAGTATTACATTTTACGATAAATAAATATAATTTCTTTTTCTAATGTTGTCCATTTACTATTGTGTGTTCTTCTCAACGAAGGAACAGTTCTTTCAATTTCAAGTTCTTTCATCATGTTTAGTTCTTCTTCTAGATTAGCCATTACCTTTTGAATGACTTTTTTTCTATCGATATTTTTATCATTATCGGAGTTAAATGAAGGCATTACATAGCACAAAAGTCCACCTTTTTTTAACGTTTTCACAATATTCCCATTGGCTTTATTCATTTTATCAAAATAATCGGATAATGTTGTTTTAACATTTCTCCTATATCTTGCACCTATTTCCAATTTCTTCTCAATATCTAAATCAAAACCATAAAAATAATGAGCTAATCTTTGAGATGTAGTATAATCAATCATATTTGGATAAGGTGGGGAAGAAATGACTATATCAATCGATTCATCCTCAATTTGGCAAATTTCAGAAATATCGTTATTATATACAGCGGTTTGGTTTACCAAATCTGTATAAATAGAATTGTATTCTAGTGGTAATAACTTTTTTGTGTTTTCAATGTCGTTCAATAAGCTTTTTAAATTAGATTTAAAAGTTTTATAGACATCGGTATCTCTTATTTGGTATACCTTTGGGAGCATATTGTCTGCAATACAACTCATCCCTCTATCTTGATTTGAACTTGAATTTAGTAAGGATGATACAATTATATTATAGATTGATTTTTTTATATCATCAGTCTGCAAATCCTTTCTGGTAATAAAGAAACAAATTACATTAAAATTTATAAAAGTGAACCATTTTTGTAATTCTTCTATATATTTATTATCAGATAATATTAAATTGATATAATTTTCATCAGGATTATAATCTGATATTTCAGCTTCTATCTCTACCTTGATTAAGGATAAATCAATTTCAGGATTGAATAGTTTAAACAAACCATTGACAAAATGATATGAAATTTTTGATACATCATTCGAAATAGGGAGTCTCCCAAGAATTAAAGCTTGAAAAAAAGTTGTTCCTATACCCATGAATGGATCAAAAACCTTAGCTTTAGGTTCTGTCAATACTTCAATTAATGAATATGGAATTTCCGGAATGTATGTTGCAGGATACCAATGATATTTTCTTGAATTAAACGGTTGAATTACATTTTTAAAAACGGGTGGTTTAGGATAGAAAGACCAATTGATATTATTTAAAATTGGTTTTATGTCATTGATATTTTTTACTAATAAATTATCCATATATTATTTCGGAATAGAGTTCGTGTTCGTTAATTTTATCGTCGTTTAGAAAATGAGAAAGAAAATCTTTTATCGTATTTTTTATGTTTTCTATATTTTCTGGTTTTAAATTACTTTTATCATCGAAAATATCAATATTTGTATATTCTTTATTCTTTAGGAGTATTGATAAGTGTAATTCCTTAGATGAAAAACCTAAATCTTGAGACTTCTCTTCGGTTGTGAATACAGTCACTTTTCTGTTGGTTTTATTATAATCTAATATTGGATGAATTCCAATATTTGGGGACTTAATTTTATATAAATTGAATTTGTTTATTGCTTTTTCTCGCATTGTTAAGATCAGATCTTTGTGTTCATACAGTTCATTATCTATTAACAACTTTACAGTGCTCTCTTTTAATTCGTAATTTATTTTTAGTTTTTTTTCATCTGAGTTATATGATATTCCCTTTATTCCTCTGATAATTTGTTGTATGAGTTCCGACAACTCAATTTCCTCTATAACTTCAGGTTTAATTAGTAACGATATTTGATTCTCAATATGCTCTCTAGTTTCTAAATTTAAAAATTCTTTGTACCTATCTAATTTAGTTGTTGTATAAATGGCAAAACAACCATATAATTGACCACACATAAGACTCGAAACAATATTTGAAACTTCAGAAGATGTTCTTGATAATTTTTCTAGTAATTGATAATCTACATCATACCAAGCAAATCCAATGTTTTTGTTTTCTTGTTTCTGGAAAAGTTCAAATGCTTCAGTAAGCATGTATTTTGCGGAAAATTCTTCTGGATTTAATAGTAATAATTTATATAATTGCTCTCTTACTTTAATCCAATCATTTATTAAAGATAAATTTTTATCTTCAATTCTTAGTTTATCATTTTCAATCCAAATAGATTTTGCTAGTTTAATAGGTAATTCTTTATCTTTAAATAGTCCAATATGATACGCCAAGCGACAAACATTATCGATATTATCAAGATCAATAGATCCACTTAATATTTTCCCTAGCTTACCTTTTCCATTTATGTAATCACCTATTGTTTTTATATCACTATCAGTAAACTTAAGAACTTTTAAGCTGCTATATAATTCTTCAAGTCTACCAAAATAGATTGGTTCAAAAGATGCTGCTTTATATGTGTAAGATTCATATTTTTTCCCAGTTGCGGCATAATAAAACATATTCTCAGGCTTTACTCCTTCAACATATTCCAAACTATGGCCAAATGCAGAGTTATATACATCATGGAAAATTGAAGCAATAATAAATAATTGTTTCTCACGAATGGAGAGATTATAGTGCCCATTTTCTAAATTAACTAGAGCTAAATGGCATGTACCTAAGGTGTGTTCAAATCGATTTACATTTGCACCTCCAGTTAAACATAATGAATTAATATTGCAAAGTCTTAGTTCTCTAAGTCTTTGAACTTCAGGTGTAAATATTACATGCCAAGCATAATCTGGGAGATAAATTGGCCCATATAATACATCGTAAATATATTTGTTTTTATGCTTATACATGTAGCTTAAAGAATTTAAATTTTAAAAATAAACATCTTCGTTATTGTAGGATTTAAAGATCAAACACTTACAAATGCCGTGTAGCCCCGTCTTGTCTTGTCTACAATGAAACCTAATGAATAAATATCAACAATTGTATTTATTTCCACTTTATAAAAGCAATTGATTTTTTAATAGCTCAAATATACACATATTTATAAAGAAACATGTAACTCTGATTACAAATTAGTTTTAGTGTTTGCAACTTACATATACTAAAATAAAATTAGGAAAATAATTCATAACATTACATTTCAGCTAAAAAAGATCCAAGATGCTCCTTTATTTTAAAATTTAGCATTAAAATAATTATAACTGTTTAAGTCTCAAGAAGATTTCAAAACTACGTATTTTGAAAAAATAATAGGAGTATAAAGAAGATTTAGGGTCTGTCCCAATTAAACGATAATAAATAATGAATACCGGAATATAATAGTTTCAGAATGTTTGTTTTATATTGAAAAAATCAAAGGGTTTATAGCGTAAGTTAGCCGGATTTCTCATCTGGAAAAAATCCGGCTAACAGTTTTTTTAATGATAATTTCTTTTATAGCGAAGCGATTCTATGTATAGAAAATCCTATTCATAAAAATCATATTCGTCTTTCAGGATGTAGTTTTCTCCGGTTCGGGTGTTCCCGGTGTTATTGCTGATCTGTAAGCCGTTTTCATCATATTCGAATTCGCTTCTGGAAACCAGCAAATCATTTTTGTCGTATTCTTCCTGGAGGATTGTTCGTCCGGCTTCATCATATTCATGAATGATTTTCCGGAGGCGCAAAGCGGTTTCTTCTATGTATTCAATAAGTTGATTTTTATCATCATATTGATATGCATATCGTTCAATTAATTGGTTATTGTCGTTAATAACCCGGCTTTTGATGTGTTGGCTTTGCTCATTGTATTCATGCAATGTAGTATATGCTCTGTTTTCATCGGAATCTCTGTATTCAACCTGTAGAATGTCTCCCTTGTCAGAGTAGGTATATTGCTTGAAAATGAGTTCGTTATTATCAATACCCAAAACTCTTTCTGTTTTAATTTTTCCGTTTGTATGAGTCCATTCGGTAATTGACTCTATCTCACCTTCGTCATCCTGTGTTGTTTTTTTGATTAATTCACCGTTTGCAGAATATTCATACGTAATCAGATCGATTCCACCGGTTTCGTAATGAACCTGTTCTTCGGTAATTTGCTGTTTTTCATTGTATTTCAGTTCTCTTTTTTCAGCGGGAGCTTCATCGTCGAACCAAACAGCTTCTGATACCAGATTTCCATGTTCGTTGTATGTGTAGGTATTGCGTTGTTCAAGCTGCTCATTGCTATCAAATGTTTCTTGCAGAATGAGTTTTCCTTCGGGCGAAAATTCTGATTTGGTTTGCAGATAGCCTTCAAGCTCAACATCGTTCTGAATTGTTGAAAAACCACTGATGTTGAATCGATAACGGGATAGGTAGTGAATTTTTTTATCCATGAGTTCTGTTTTTTTCGAAATGCAAAGATGCTATTTTTTTATGCTTGAACCTTAACAAAAAGCGTTGCAAGCGGTTTTTACGTAAATTTATGCCCTGAATTAAGTACGATTATTTCTTGTAGGGAAATTGAATTGTAATATTAATAAACTGAGATAGATGAAAAAAACAGTAATGATGGGAGTAATGCTTTCCCTTGCAATTGTGAGCAACGGGCAACAACCGTTCAAGTATCCTGTAACGAAAAAGGTAAATCAGGTTGATGATTATTATGGGAACAAAGTTCCGGATCCGTATCGTTGGCTGGAAGATGATAATTCTGCAGAAACAGCAAAATGGGTTGTTGAGCAGAATAAACTCACCCAATCTTATCTGTCGAAAATTCCTTACCGGAATCAGATAAAGGATTGTTTAACAAATATCTGGAACTTTCCGAAATACTCGGTTCCGTTTTGGGCCGGAAAACGAATGTTGTTTTATATGAACAATGGTTTGCAGAACCAGAGTGCACTTTATATAAAGGATAATCCTGAAGCTGAACAACGTCTGTTCCTTGATCCGAATGAGTTATCAAGCGACGGAACAGTTTCAATTGGAGCTGTTTCTGTTTCAAAAAATAACGACTATGTTGCTTTTGCGACTTCTGCATCAGGCTCCGACTGGCAAACAATTCGCATAAAAAAGATTACAGGCGAAATGCTCGAAGATCAGATTCCCTGGGTGAAATTTTCGTCAATAGCGTGGTATAGGAATGGCTTTTTTTATAGTCGTTATGAAAAACCTAAAGGAAGCGAACTAAGTGTAAAAAATGAATTTCATAAGGTTTATTATCATAAACTTGGAATTAAATATACTGAGGATCAATTGATTTATGAAAATGAAAAATACCCGCTTCGTAACTATGCTGCAATGGTAACCGAAGATGAACGTTATCTGATTATTTCCGAAACCGAAAGTACTAGTGGTAACGCATTGCGTGTGAAAGATTTGCGTAAACAGGATTCGGAATGGATCGTTTTGGTTGGCGATTTCAATGCAGATTATGATTTGATTGGTAATGCTGATGATGATCTCTATTTTCATACCAATGCAAATGCTCCACGATATAAAGTTGTTCGTGTTAATCCCTTAAATTCTAATACTCCTGATTTTATAGATGTGATACCACAAAACGATATGGTTCTGCAATCAACAACGATGGTCGTAAATAAGCTGGTAACCGTTTATATGCGGAATGCAAGTAGTGCAGCGTTTATTTACAATACATCCGGACAATTAGAAAAAGAGATTGAAGTACCGGGAATAGGAACGATGAGCGGTGTTTCGGGTGAAAAAGGTAATTCGGTAGTGTTTATGTCGTTTACAACATTTACCCAACCTGCTACTATTTATAAAATGGATGTAAATATTGGTACTCCGGAAGTTTTATTTAAACCGGATATGAAACATGTTTTTTCTGAATTTATTACGGAACAGGTATTTTATCCCAGTAAAGATGGTACTCAGATTCCAATGTTTATCGTGTATAAGAAAGGAATTAAACTGGATGGAACAAATCCAACTTTACTTTACGGATATGGCGGGTTTAATATAAGTCTTACACCAAATTTCAGTATTTCGAGAATGTTGTTTCTGGAAAACGGAGGAATTTATGCCGTAGCAAATCTTCGGGGTGGTGGCGAATTTGGAAAAGAGTGGCATCAGGCGGGTACTATTTTGAAAAAGCAAAATGTGTTTGATGATTTTATTTCAGCTGCTGAATATTTGATAAATAACAAATACACATCCTCTTCAAAGCTGGCTATCCAGGGTGGCTCAAACGGCGGCTTACTTGTGGGCGCTTGTATAACTCAACGCCCGGAATTGTTTAAAGTGGCATTGCCTGCCGTTGGCGTTATGGATATGCTTCGTTATCATAAATTTACCATTGGATGGGCATGGAAAGATGATTATGGTACGAGTGAAGATAAAGATCAGTTTTATTATCTGAAAGGATATTCACCCTTGCATAATATCCGTAAGGGTGTAAAATACCCTGCAACATTGGTTACAACTGCCGATCATGATGATCGCGTTGTGCCTGCACACTCTTTTAAATTTGCTGCGGCCTTACAAGCAGCACAAGCCGGAAATAATCCAACGTTGATACGTATTGAAACAAAGGCAGGCCATGGTGCAGGAAAACCAACTTCAAAAGCGATAGAAGAAGCAGCCGATATATGGGCTTTTACATTCTATAATCTCGGAATAAAATTTACAAATCCTTGTCAACTTCCTAAAAAAATTGATCCATTGCGTCCGGTTGATAAGGCTAAGATAACCCCATCAGTTAAGCCTAAAACTAAACTTAAGCCTAAACAATAAATAAGCGAACCTTTAGTTCTAAACCGTTTTAAAAACCCCTTGTATTTATTTTTATACAAGGGGTTTTGTTTTGTAATTAATATAGAATAACGTATTTTTGCATAATTCTATAATAACCCTATGAATCTTTTTACTGACTCTCGTATTGTATTAACGCTTGATGCAGGTGGAACAACCTTTGAATTTAATGCGATCCAATCTGGGAAAATTTTATTAGAACCTGTGATTTTTTCGTCCGGTGACCTCTCCAAAAATGAGCTCATTGCCATGATTATTGAAGGGTTTACAGTTGTTACCCGTCAATTGAAAGAAAGAACTGCTTCTGCAATCAGTTTTTGTTTTCCCGGTCCTGCCGACTATGAAAACGGAATAATCGGAGATTTGGAAAATATTCCTGCGTTTAAAGGCGGAGTACCCTTGAAAGCGATATTGGAAGACCATTTTCAAATTCCGGTTTTTATTAATAATGATGGCGATTTATTTACGTTGGGTGAAGCAATGGTTGGACTATTGAATGAAATTAATACATGCAGCGCAGCGGTAGGGAATACACATCAATATCATAGCTTATTAGGAATTACCTTGGGGACTGGTTTCGGTTCTGGTTTTGTGTATCAGAACAAGATTCTCTTTGGTGAAAATGGTGCAGCTTTTGAGATAAACAGGATGAGTAGTCGTTATGCCGGATTAGCCAGTGTAGAAGATGTGTGCAGTATCAGAGGAATAAAAAGATTGTTTGCAAAATACTCAGGATTAGGTGAATCCGTAATTCCTGAGCCGAAAGAAATAAATGCAATTGCCGAAGATGTAACACATCCTTACCATAAGGCAGCAATACAAACATGGGAAGAGTTTGGTACAATTGCCGGTGATGCAATCGTAAATGCAGTAACACTTACGGATAGCAATGTGGTGATTGGCGGAGGCCCCTCAAAAGCCTGGAAATGGTTTATGCCCTCGTTGGTAAAAGCCATGAATGAGCCCTTTCGTGAAAATTGTTCCAAGTTGATTTCACGCGCAGAAATTATGATATATAATTGGGAAGATGAAACTCAAAGAGCAGATTTTCTTAATAGTAAACAAATAGAACTTAAAGTAGGAAGTAAAACAATACTCTACGATCCTGTAAAACGTGTGAGTGTGGGTGTAAGCCGATTGGGAACAGCAAGTGCCGTTGCCCTTGGTGCCTATGCTTTTGCTCTGGAAAAAATGGGGAGTAATTAAGAGTTATAAATTAATTTTGTCATTTTTACCAATTCAAATCACTTGGTTTGCTGAAACTTGTATCCGTAATAAATTGTTGATCGCTGAGCGTTTTTAAAAAGGCTTTGAGTTGTTGCTTTTCGGTAGGAGTAAGTTGAGCTCCCTGATTTTGTGCATGATGCATCAGCGGACTGGTGTACTGAGTGAGGATTATACCTTCGCTATAAAAGTCAATTACTTCATCAAGATTTTTAAATCGTCCATCGTGCATATAGGGTGCTGTAAACTCAATGTTTCGTAATGAAGGGGCTTTGTATGCTCCTTTATCTACCGGGTTTTGCGTAATAGAAAACCGGTCACGGGGATCATTAAACTGGGTATCTTTTCCATTGTTGTAAAACAAATACGTAGAGAATAAAGGATTTCCGCCTCCTCCGTGACAGTGAAAGCAGTCGGCACCATCTTCGGTGGTAAAAAGATTGTATCCCATTAATTCTTCAGGTGTCAGGCTTGACTCCCCTCTTAAGTACTTGTCAAATTTGGAATTGGATGAAATCAGTGTGCGTACAAATTGTGCAATGGCCTTGCTTATTCGGTCAATGTTGATTTCTGATGTTCCGAATGTAGCTTTAAACATGGGAGGATACATGGGGTCAGAAGCAATGAGTTGTACGGTTTTTTCAATATTTCCATTGATTTCGTGAGGAGCAGCAATTGCCATCCAAACCAGTGATTCCAGATTTTTATAATTGTATTGTGGTAAAGCCGGAATACCATAGGCAGTATTACCAAACTTTGTATTACTGCTGTGAATCATTCCGTTCCAGAGATATCCATTGGAGTTGAACACCAGATTCATCAGCGGAAGGGCATAGTGAGGTGTTGCAATACCAGTTAAACCGAACGTTTTTCCTCCGGGGAAACGGGCATTATTAATTCCGGGTTCAAATGCACTGCTTTGCGTGTGACAAGATGAGCAACTCATCAGCGAATCAGGGTGCGTACGACCGGAAAGTCTCCCGTCGTAAAATAGATATCGCCCCAATCGAATACCTTCCACAGTCATGGGGTTGTCGTCAGGAATGTTAAGTTTGGTCGGGAAAAATTTTGGAATCTGAATCGTATAGGAAGTGGGCTTGAATGCAGGCGTTACCTCGGTATCCTTATGGCATGACATCAGGAATGGAAACAGAATCAGTAATATCCATGCTGATTTACGTTTTATGCCCGGAATCAGATTCATTACACTTTATTTTGCAGATATTGAAAATACATCCTGACCGTTCTCTTTAGCCCAAATCTGAGCCTGCTGGTTTTGCATAATGCTGGAACCTATTGTATTGTGATTCCAGATGTTGGGTGTTTCAAACCAGCTTTCGACATTCATTACAAGTTCCAGTGAGGTGGTGTTGTCTTTGGTGATGCTGAAGCTGACCGGTAAATTTACGGTAAACTGGTTGTGAACAAATCCCAATACATCATTCTTGGATTTTGTGATGATAGAACCACAGGGCCATTTGGTCGATTTTGCAATTTCAGCTTCTTTGGTGCCGGAATAAACCTGACCAATTCCCAAATGAAAATTGAATGGAGTGGGTATTGTTTCTCCTGGTTTTAACCATTTGCCGTTCAGTTTCATGTAATGATAGCCACCACCCAGAGGTTCAGGCCAGAACATATCACTTTCAGGCTGATTCGGATATTGGTTGGAAATGTTGTGCTCGGGAGTAAATCCAAATACAAACCGGATTGCTTTGTAATCACCCGATGGAATTTGGTCTTTTACATTCCAGAGCAGGGTAGAAGGAATGTCGGTATCCGCATAATGAGCAAATCCATCTGTCTTTAAACGATAAGTCTGTCCCTCATTGTTTATCAAATCAATGTCAGATATAAAGTATTGAATATCATTTACCATATATTGATTTCCGGCAGCATTGGTATAAACCAAGGTGTCGCACTTTAATTCATTCCCGTTTACCTTGTGCGCGAACTTAAGTTGAAATTTCCCAAAAGATTCCTCTTTGTCATTTTTGCACGAAATAAGAGTCAACACGATCAGAGAAAAAAGGCAAGCTGAAAAAACAGACTTCAATTTCATGGACTTTTGATTGTTTGATGTAATTAACTGTCAAAGTTACAAAAAAGTATAATGGGATGGCGAATGGGTTAACGTAAAAGGAGGGGATGAAATTAAACACAAAATTCCGTTCAATAATATGGTGTATAAAAACCAAATACTTATATTTGTGACAAACAAACCTATCGAACCATTACAGAAAAGCAAATCGAAAAAAACGCCAATGAAATTGCATACATACTTATTATATGTAGTAATATAAATTGTTTTGCTATGCTTAACTAAGTATAAAATAGCTGCCATTATGGTGAATATACAAATGTTGGGTGTAACCTGAAAAAACCAAACAGTAACAAAATTTATGATAAAAAATGATTGGTGGACAAAAAATAATCAAAATGGATTACTGATTATCGGAACCATATTGACTATTTTGGGAATATATGAACTACAAGATTCGTTTGCTATTAAATCGAGATTAAAAGGATTAAAAGGTACAATTCGTACGGCAGATACTTACATTGAGACAAATACTGACAGATATGGACATTCAAGTCAAAAAAGTGAGTTGATTTTCTATTTGAATGAGTACAAAAAAGAGTTTTACATGGCTCATAATATTGGAGATGATTATTTTGACAGAGAGTATGAAAACATTCTAAAACAATTAAAACGTGCAGATTCAATAATAGTTTGGGTTCGACCTCGTGATATTAAAGATTACCAACCAAAAGTTTTTCAGATAACGAGCGGAAACGATGTAATTTTGGATTTCGATGATCTTAGAACTGAAAAAAGTCCTGTCACGATTTTTATGTTGATTTTAGGATTAGGTTCGATAGTATTGTTTGTATATATTAGATTTCCAAGTAAATGGGAAAAAATATGAATTAAAAAAACAGGCAGAACCCAACAACAGCTCATACGCAATGAGGATTCAGAGGTTTTGCAAATTCAGATCCAGCAGGCAAGGTTTGTCTCGGTTGATACAGACGTAGCCAGGCAATCCCGCACTGAGTATAGTCGCGACCACTAGATGAAGCCTAAGAACGATATGAAAATAAAAAACTTTAATTTCTCAGTTTTTGTGATAGGAGTAATTCTATTTGGACTTTTATTAATTCCCTGTTTTTTCGCTGCATATGGAAAAGACGAAGGGACATTAATATCAGATGACTCCTTTTGGAATTTCTTCGCCAGCCTTTTTTATGTGCTTCGGTTTCCGACACACACTTTACTATGGCCTATTATTACGAAAGGTGGCCCATTTGCTTTTTTTGGTGGACTTTTTGTTAACTGTATGTTTTACGGATTGTTAATTGAAAGATTTGTATTTATGCTTAGAAATAAAAATAATCTACTTCTATTCCCCAATTCTATCTACCTAAAAAGCCCGATATTCCTGAAAAATACCGGGCTTTGGAGTTTGTGTAAGTGGATTAGTCCACGTTGTTTTTGCTTTCTTTCCAATACTTAATAAATCAATCAGTCATTTCGGGAGAAGTGAAGAATCTGACTATTTTTTATCGGATAAGGGTGTAAGGATATGGACGAATCAACCCTTTTTGGTTAGAGTATCGTTTATTTACGGGCAACAGCTCTAAGTGCAGCTTCCACTATATTTGGAGTATCTAAGCCATATTTTACCATCAGTTCGTTGGGAGTTCCGCTTTCGCCGAATGAATCGTTTACGGCAACCATTTCCATCGGGGTAGGATAGTGCATAGCCAGAAGTTGTGCGATGCTGTCGCCCAGTCCGCCATTCCGCTGATGTTCTTCTGCCGTTACTACGCAGCGGGTTTTGGCTGCTGATTTCAGCACTGCTTCATTATCAAGTGGTTTAATGGTGTGGATGTTGATGATTTCGGCATCTATTCCTTTTTCAGCAAGAATATGGCCTGCTTCGATTGCTTTCCAAACCAAGTGTCCGGTTGTAAAAATGCTTACATCTTTCCCTTCGTTCAGCATCACGGCTTTCCCGATTTCGAATGTTTGGTCGGCAGGTGTGAAGTTAGGAACTACCGGACGTCCGAAACGTAAATAAACCGGGCCGTCATATTCAGCAATTGCCAGAGTGGCTGCTTTAGTTTGGTTAAAGTCGCAGGTGTTGATTACTACCATATTAGGTAGCATCTTCATGAGCCCGATATCTTCCAAAATCTGGTGAGTTGCACCATCTTCACCCAGCGTTAAGCCTGCATGTGAAGCACAGATCTTTACGTTTTTACCAGAATAAGCTACTGATTGGCGAATCTGGTCATATACACGACCTGTTGCAAAGTTTGCAAAGGTACCAGCAAACGGAATTTTTCCACCGATGGTTAAACCGGCTGCTATCCCGATCATATTGGCTTCAGCAATTCCGGTCTGGATGAAACGTTCGGGAAACTCTTTTACAAAAGCATCCATTTTAAGCGAACCGATAAGGTCAGCACAAAGTGCAACCACATTCGGGTTACGACGACCTGCTTCAAGTAATCCTTCTCCAAAGCCGGAACGGGTATCTTTACTTTCGCTATAGGTATAGGTTTTCATGTTTTATCTTTTTCTTTATTTATTTTCTCTAACTACATTCACGGTGGTTGTAGAGCCCGATTCAATGGTAAAAGTCTTGTCGATTGTACTGATGGTACGTGTCGAATATTTCGAACGGAATACCACATGGTATCTGCCGGGTTGTAATACCAGCGATTCCATAATTTTTTGCGAATCGAGATTGTATAACCACTTCATTACATTATTTTCCTCCAGATATAAGCTACTGGTGCCTTCGGCAATTTTGTTGATTACGGCTATGCCCGGCATCGGGATTTCAACTGTAGTTGTTGTACTTTGTTTGATTTCCACATCTTTAATGATTAACCGGGGTAAACAAAGTACTTCCAGATCATATTTTCCGGTAAGATAGCGTTCTGTTTGACTAAATGATTGCACATTGAGCGTTTGCATTTCATCGTTTTTGCGAACGATACAAAGCAGGTCTTTTACAGCTAGCGGACGATTTCCGGCAAGCTTTAATTTTAACTGACCCTGTGGTGTTTCTATTGGAATTATGGTGTGTTTTCCAGGAAGGATCTCTACGCTGTCTCTTCGTACAGCAGGGATTGTATGAACCACAATGTTGTATTTGATTAACGGATCAAGAACCAGCGTGTCAGGTATCCCACGATTATTCAGGGTGTGGATAAAGTTGTATTTTGCGATACCCGAAAAGTTATCGTAAAAAGTCATATTCACGTTGGTTTCAGTGGGTTTTCCGCTTTCATCAAGCAGGTTTACCTGTGCTGTGGTTGAATTCAATGCTTGTGAAATAACTACATTTAACGCATGACTGAATTCAACTTCGCTGGTGGCATCGTAGTAGTTTCCCACGCAATCGAAACTCTCTTTAAAGTTCTTTCCAATCCCGATAATAAAGGGTTTGAGAATGATTCCTTTTTTCTGCAACATAACCGAAACCGCACATGGGTCTCCATCGCACTCTTCTATACCATCAGTAATCAGAACAACTACATTTCTACACGAAGGGCAGGAGAGAGGAAAATCGTCGGCACATTTTTCCAGCGAACTGGCAATTGGAGTTGTGCCTCGCGGAACCAGCGATTTTATTTTCTGGATGATGCGTTTATAGTTCTCTTTTGCAAAAGGTACTTCGAGTTTTGTATCGTTACAATCTTGAGGAGGATAGTTTTTTTGATGACCATACACACGAAGTGCCATTTCCAGGTTAGGTACATCTTTAAGACTGTCGAGCAGATTACTGAGTAGTTTTTGAGCAATGTTGATTTTGGTATCACTTTGCCAGCGGCCAAACATACTTTGAGAACAGTCGAAAATGAACAGGATACGGGTTTGTGGTTCCGGAAACTTTTCTTCGGACTGAGGTCTGAAATTTTGAGATACAGCATGAAGTGCGAAGATGCAGAACATCATCGACAGGAGTAAATATTTCAGATGGTTTTTCATACGCTTGGAGTTTTATGACCTTAAAGATAACGAATCTGAGCGATTAATAGTCTCCTAAGGTTTCTTCAAGCTGTGCAAGGGCTTTGGCTGCCTGTTCGTCGTTTGGAGCCGAACCGTGCCATTTATGGGTTCCCATCATAAAGTCAACCCCGTAACCCATTTCTGTTTTCATGAGGATAACTACAGGTTTTCCTTTTCCAGTATGGTTTACGGCTTCGTGTAAAACAGCCAGAATATTCGTCATATCATTTCCGTTTGCATGTAAAACATCCCAGCCGAATGCTTTCCATTTTGCTTCCAGGTCACCAAGTGAAAGGACGTCATCTACAGGTCCGTCAATTTGTTTTCCATTCCAGTCGACGGTTGCAATGATGTTGTCAATATTTTTTGCAGCAGCAAACATAGCAGCTTCCCAAATCTGGCCTTCCTGTAATTCGCCGTCACCGTGAAGGGTAAATACCAGATGTTTGTCGTTGTTCAGTTTTTTACTGATTGCAGCACCAATACCTGCCGATAAACCTTGTCCGAGTGAACCTGAAGCCATTCGGATGCCTGGCAGATGGTCGTGAGTAGTTGGATGCCCCTGTAAACGGGTATTCAGTTTGCGAAATGTAGCCAGTTCACTTACCGGGAAATAACCATTGTGAGCCAAAACGCTGTACCAAAGCGGTGAAATATGTCCGTTGGAAAGGAAAAAAAGATCTTCTCCAATTCCATCCATGGTAAAGTTTTTAGGATCGTGACGAAGTACATCAAAATAAAGAGCCGTCATAAAGTCGGTGCAACCGAGCGAACCTCCCGGGTGTCCAGAGCTTACGGCATGAACCATACGGATAATGTCGCGTCGTACCTGCGATGCAATTCGTTTAAGTTCTTCTGTTTGAGCCATAGGGTATTGATTTTTTGCAAAAGTAGCCCTTTTTCGGCAGAAGGAAAAGCCGGAGATGGATTTTCAGTTTACGATAACAGAATTAATCATCAGAAACCAGATCGTAAATATAGATGTAAGACTGAGTCCCGAGGGTCGGGAAAGTCTTTTTGCAAAAAAAAAGGAGGCTTTGAACAGCCTCCTTTTTTATACTTATTCTGAAATAAGTTTATTCTTTGATAAATTTGATTGTGGTAATGATTTCGTTATCTGAATATAAACTAATGAAGTAAATGCCTTTTTTTAGGTTTGCAACATCAATTTGTCCATTGTTGTCCAACTTCTGAGAAACAACTTTTGTTCCAATAATATTGCTGATTTCAATGCGGTTAGCACCTTCAGCATTGCGTACAAAAAGCATATCTTTTGCAGGATTTGGATATACTGATACATTTGCTTTGGAAATAGAGTTGATTCCTGCAAAAGCGGGAGTTACAGCTGCAAAAGTTGCACCTGCTCTGATTTCATCAATTTCAGCTTTTGGAGTTCCTCCCAGATTGGTAGAGTTGTAACCATTACGGATAACAACCGAAGCAATAGCAGCAGGAGCTGTGGTTGATGAAGTGTTTGTAATTGAACCGGAAGGTTCTGCTCCGCCAAGCGTTGAAGGGTTAACCCACAAAGAAGCAGCTTTTGAAGTCATGTCAAATTTTACGACTACCAGATAAGTGGTTCCGAAAACAAGATCAGTAGCATATTCTGTATAAGCAGTGCCACCGCTGTTGTTTAATAATCCAAAACGGAAATTTGTTTTGTTGTTAGAACTTTTGATGCCCAAACGCGCAAACATTGATGTAAGACTTTGTCCTGTAGTAGCTCCAAGGCTCATGAAATAATCAAAACCTGTTGCCGATAAGTTTGTAGTATCAACAACCTTAATAAGTGCAGAGTAATAGCCAACGGTTGTTAAACCAGTAACTGCTGCATTTACATCACGGGTTAATTCTAAGGTGTTTCCCGAAATATAAACTCTGTTACCCGTTGAAGCGGCAAGCCCGGTGTAATTTAAACTACCAGAAAGGATGTCAATTGTAGCAGGTTTTGAATTGCTGTGAGTGTACCAGCCATTGTTGTTACAGGTTGCATCAGCACATGTACCGCCAATGTTTCCGGTGCCGGTAAACCCGTCATAAAACTGTGCCTGAGTTTTAGTGCTCAATGTAAGGATAGCTGCTAAGCTAATAATCATGTAAAGTTTTCTCATACTATATTCGTTTAAAAAGTTTTTACGATACCTAATTGTTTATAAACAAACATCTTGATTGGAATATTGTTTGTGAACAAGAATATGTTATTATGCAAATTTAACTAAAATCAACTCATGAAACTGAATTTTCTAAATTAAATTATCATTAAGGAAAGCTGGATTGAGCTTTCGCATAAAAATTAAAAGTTTTTTTTGGGTTGTAGGATTTGACTTCATCCCTTTTTGTATTTTTGAACTATGGAAGAAACAACAAGAAACAGACCGATAAGAACCCGTAAAACTACTCAGGAACAGGCAATTCTTGAACATGGTAAAATTCCGCCACAAGCTGTGGATATGGAAGAAGCTGTTTTGGGCGCAATGATGCTTGAGCAAAATGCTCTTACCAATGTCATTGATTTGCTAAAACCTGAATTTTTTTACAAGGATGCTCATCAACGTATTTTCAGAGCGATTCATCTATTGTTTTCTTCATCAGAACCGGTAGATATTTTAACGGTAACTCAACAACTTAAAAAATTAGGTGAGCTTGATATTGTTGGAGGAGCTTATTATGTAACACAGCTTACAAACCGTGTAGCATCTGCTGCCAATGTGGAATTTCATGCTCGTGTAATTTCTGAAAAATATATCCAGCGCGAATTAATTCGTATATCCAGCGATGTAATTCGTGAATCGTTTGATGAGTCGTGCGATGTTCTTGATTTGCTCGATCGTTCCGAGAAAGAATTACTCACTGTAGGCGAGAAAAATTTTCATACTGATTATACTGATATGCATTCGCTCATTCGTGAAGCAATTCATGAGATAGAATCAGCTAAAAATCAGGAAAGTGGTGTGAGTGGTGTGCCCTCAGGCTTTACGGCTCTTGACAGGGTTACTTCCGGATGGCAAAAATCAAACCTTTTGATTCTGGCAGCTCGACCTGCAATGGGAAAAACGGCATTTGCGCTTACAATGGCGCGCAATATTGCAGTGGAGTTTAAAAAGCCTGTCGCTTTTTTCTCTTTGGAAATGTCGGCAGTTGAGCTTGTAACCCGCTTGATTTCAAGCGAAACTATGCTCGAAGCAGAAAAGTTAAAAAAAGGAACTCTTAAAGATTTCGAATGGGAACAACTTCATGCCAAAATCAAACCTTTAATAGAAGCTTCCCTTTTCATAGATGACACTCCCTCTCTTTCTGTATTTGAACTTCGTGCAAAGTGCCGTCGTTTGAAACAAAAGCATGATATACAGATGGTATTTATTGATTATTTACAATTGATGCATGGAAGTTCTGATAATAAAGGGGGAAATCGTGAACAGGAAATTAGTCATATTTCCCGTTCATTAAAGGCGTTAGCCAAAGAACTTCGTATTCCTATTCTTGCACTCTCTCAGTTAAGTCGTGCTGTTGAAACCCGTGGAGGAAGCAAAAAGCCGGTTCTTTCCGACTTACGTGAATCCGGTGCGATTGAACAGGATGCCGATATGGTAATGTTTATCTACCGTCCTGAATATTATAAAATTGATCATGATGAAATGGGTCCAACTCAGGGAATGGCTGATATCATTATTGCAAAACATCGTAATGGAGCAGTGGGAGATGTACGTTTGCGTTTTATCTCAAACTTTGCCAAGTTTACCGATGCCGAATATCAGGAAACTTATTTCAACGAAAATATGACACCAAACACCAGCTTTTCCGATGCAGACAACGTTCCCAAAACCATGACCTTTTCATCACGCATGAATGATGATTTTGATGGGGATGAAAATGGTGTTCCGTTCTAGACTTAATCCAGCTATGAAACTTATAAAATTTAAAGGATTGATTTTTCTGATTCACGGGATTCTGCCCGACAGTGTTGCACTGAGTGGGGTTGAAGTGTTGAATTTGAAGAGTTATTATATTGATTTACGCTCTTCGTGAAATTATTTTGCAATACTTTTTTGTGGCAAAGCGTTTATATCTCCAAAATTGACCTATGAAGAAACTACTAATACTATTTCTGATATTATTTACGCTGAATAAAGCTCAGGCTGCCTATTTACTTATCCCGATGGATCAAAGTCAGCAGAATCATTTGAAAGCGTATGGGATTGTATTTTGGGGATTACAGAAGAACTTGGAATTCAGTTGGCTGCTCAATTATAGGGGAGGCAGTTTTATGGTTTCATATAATCAGCTGATAGAGAAAGAGTGTAAGGTCAGAGGTGTGACTTCGCAAACGCTGGCAGATGCTCAGGCTTCGGCAATATTGTCGGAAATTGCCGATCCGGAAGCAAATATGGATGAGGTGAAGTTACTGAAAGCTCCCCGCATTGCAGTATATGCTCCCAGTAATAATCAGCCGTGGGACGATGCTGTTACGCTGGTTTTAACCTATGCCGAGATTCCATACGAAAAAATTTATGACGAAGAAGTGATGAGTGGTGTGTTACCCATGTACGATTGGTTGCATATGCACCACGAAGATTTTACCGGACAATATGGGAAGTTTTGGTACAGTATGCGCAATTTTGACTGGTACAAAGAGGATCAGCGTATTTCGGAAGAACGTGCCCATAAACTTGGGTTCAGTAAGGTTTCACAACTCAAACTGGCCGTTGCAAAAAAAATTCGTGATTTTGTGATGGGTGGAGGATATCTCTTTTCTATGTGTTCTGCTCCAGATAGTTATGATATTGCATTGGCTGCCGATGGTGTGGATCTTTGTGAAGTTCCTTTCGATGGAGATGCAATGGATCCGAATGCTCAGCAAAAACTTGATTTTACGAAAACCTTTGCATTTAAAGATTTTCACATCAGCACCAACCCGATGGAATACGAGGTTTCAGATATTGATGTTACCCAAACCCGCCCGGTTATGTTAACGCCTGATAAAGACTTCTTTACCCTTTTCGAATTTTCGGCAAAGTGGGATTGGGTTCCTAGTATGCTATGTCAGAATCACACTCAGATTGTGAAAGGATTTATGGGGCAAACCACTGCGTTCAACAAAAAGTTTCTGAAATCGAACGTGCTGATAATGGGTGAAAACAAAATGCTGAATGAAGCCCGATATATTCATGGCGAATTCGGAAAAGGGATGTGGACCTTCTTCGGAGGTCATGATCCGGAAGATTATCAGCATTTAGTAGGCGATCCTCCAACCGATTTGAATTTGTTTCCTAACTCACCTGGTTACCGCCTCATTTTAAATAATGTGCTCTTTCCTGCTGCCAAAAAAGAAAAGCGAAAAACGTAACAAATAATTGAAGTTTAGCATTATTTGACTGGTGGAAACGGATTGAAATATACTGTTGTCTGGTGAACTAATACATGAAAAGATTGAAGGGATTATTTGCCCTTTTACTTCTCATCTTTCCCGCTAAAATACAACTTCTTCCGCTTGGTTATTCGCCACATTTTCAAGAGTTCAGCATTGGTTTCAGATAATATTGGGTTGTAGATTGGTCCCCACGACAGCACTTTGCATTCAACACTCAGTTTTACGGTATCCAGTTCTGATGCAGCAATTTCTTCCAGAGCTTTACGTTCACAGGCGTTGTGTTCTCTTATTTCGAGGTCTGATGCAAAGAAGATAAACGTGAACAGAATGATAAATCCCACGTAAATTTTTTTTCGGTTTTCAATAGCATAGCGGAGCAGAAAAAGGGTAGAGTAGCCATACAAAAAGAAGAGCGATAGAATAACAGGCAAATAAGTGTCGCGACGGATAATATTAGGTCGGTACGAACGATATCCACCAAACGGTAACAATAAAGTGTACAGAATAATAAATGCAAGAATCCAGAAAGTCAGTTTCCTGAGTTTTTCAGTTTCGCCATTCAGTTTCCACTTTCGTATCAGATAAAAATTGATTGTAATTGACAGAATCAGTAGAATGAATCCCGCTTTTCTAGTCAGGATGTTGAACAAACCCATTGGCAAACGTGCAAAACGTTCTGCCAGAGGAAGTGTTTCCCAGTTGTTTTCAGCATTATTTCGTCCGATATAGAACGAATAAAGTGAGAGTAACACAATAAAAACCATTGGAAGAGTAGTTTTCCAACCGATTTGTTTCCATGCATTCCAAAGACGAATTATAACGTTCTGTTTTTCGTTTTTCTGGAAATTTTGAAGCCATAAGTGGCAAATAATCATCGGACTAACCAGCAAAACAATAGCAGAATTCAGAGCTCCATTAAATGAAATTACAAGAGCAAGCATTAGCGCAATTATTACATTTCGGATCGAAAGTTCTTTCTGAGCATGAAAATAACTCTGAAACAAGGGAAAGAAGAATATCAGAATGAAAATAGTTGAAAGCGGATAAAAAACAACATATGTAGGTGCATGGTCAATAATTCCGATTGTTCCACTATATCCGTAGGTTTGAAATAGTGGCGCAATTAATGACGCAGCTATCAGAAACTGTTCGTCCCACAGTTTCGTTTTTCCGGTAATAAAAAATCCAAGTAGAAGGATTAGTGTAAATTCGGTAAGTGTTTTCAGCAATGCACTTGACAAATATACTGAATCAACAGGCTTACTCAGGCTTTGAAGCATTAAGGGTACTTGTTGAAACCATTCCTTTTGAATCAGATGTGCAAAATAGCGGTTGGGTGCCGGGTAAATTGAGTCATGAAGCAATACATTCATTCCGAAAGGATCGTGTAAAACCGTACTATATCCGTTTGATGGTACTACAATTGCAGCCATATCACCATCCAATGAAATATGGTAATGTTGTGCAAACGTAAAGCAAAGCTCAAACAGAATAAAGAAAATCAATCCAATACGGAAAAGTTTCCTTCCCATCATTTTTTGCTCAAAGATAGAATGTTTTCCTGAAACCGTTAACTGTATTCAAATCCTCCGTTAACTGATTTAATCTTACGGGTTGTATTTGTTTTCTTTACATTTGTTTTTCGAATAAATTAAACCCGATGAATTATGAAGAACGTAATTTTAGTACTTTGCTTTTTGTTCCCGTTTTGGCTTACTGCACAAAATGATACCGTAAAACTCGAATCTAAAATTATAGATGTAACGGTTTTTTATCAGGGAGCTCAGATTACCCGTAATGCATCACTCAATCTCCCGAAAGGATCTTATGTGTTGGTGGTGAAAAAGCTACCGCGCGAACTCGATGAAAGCAGTATTCAGGTGAAAGGTATTGCAAGTTGCCAGATACTTTCGGTAAAGTCGCAGATGCAGCAAACCACGCTCAATGATGTTGCTCCGCTGAAAGAGATTAAAAAAAGTATCGAAGATCTTGAAGATCAATTTAGACTGTTAAACAGTAAATTGGCGGTTTTTGACAAGGAAGAAAAACTATTATGGGACAACCGTCAGCTTAGTAAAAGTGATAAAGGTCTTACACCCCAGCAATTAAAAGAAGGAGCCGATTTTTATCGCTCGCGTTTAAATGAAATCAATCAGGAAAGTTTCAAGGTCCGCAAAGAGATGAGAGAGACAAAAGACCGGATTCAGGAACTTCAGAAGAAGCAAAATCAGCTTTTGGTTGAATATGGCAGAGAATACAAGGAAATTATCATTTGTATCGATTGTGATAAGAATATTACATCGTCGATAAGTTTTTCGTATTTGGTAAAATCGGCAGGCTGGACTCCCGGGTACGATTTTCGCGTTGAAGAGGTAACAGAACCTATTACCATTAGTTACAATGCCAAAATTTTTCAAAATACCGGCGAAGACTGGAAACAGGTGAAATTAAAACTTTCGGGGAGTGACCCGTTGCAAAATTCGATGAAACCGGAACTCTATGACTGGATTTTGGAACAAAACAACCAGACCAGAGCTAAAGCCAAAATTTTCAAGTCAGACGTTGGCGCTTTAAAAGGAAAAGTAATTGATAAGAATACTTTGGAGCCCATTCCTTTTGCAAATATCCTTGTTTTGCAGAATAAAAATCAACTGGGTGGAACTACAACAGACATTGATGGTAATTTTACCCTAAAACCGTTACCTCCGGGAATTGTGGATGTGAAAATTACGTACGTAGGATATAAACCCATGGTTGTTAATAATGTCAGGATTTTTGAATCATCTGCAACATTTCAGGAGTTTAAACTGGAAGCATCCACAACATCAATCGAAGTATGTGAAGTTGTGGATTACAAAATTCCCTTGATTTCAAAAGATCAACCTATGTCAGGTGAAACAATTTCAGGTGATGAGATTAATTCTATGCCGGGACGATCACCACAATCAATACAAAGTGTAAGTGCTTTTTCAAAAACCAGATACTCTACATCCAAGCCTCTTCAAACCACCGATTATATTGCCAATAATCTACAGCAAAATATTACCAGTCAGGAATTTCAGATTGATGCACCTTATTCCATCCTTTCGGATGGTCGCGATTATCAATTGCGTATCAAAGATGTAAAAGCACCTTCGTTTTATTACTATCTGGCAATTCCGAAAGCTGACCCCGACCCGTTTTTGATTTGCAATATTCCCGACTGGCATCGCCTCAATCTGGCTCCTTCAAACTATAACATTTACTTCAAAGGTACGTTTGTTGGTGAATCAGTAATCAATACCGACGAAAAAAGCGATACTCTTCAGCTTTCACTTGGTCGTGACAAAAACCTCTTTGTAAGTCGCACTCGAATCAAAGAACAGAGCGATAAAAAGATGAATGACAATACAGTACGTGAAACTCAGGCATGGAACATTACCGTAAAAAATACGCGGAAAGTTCCGGTACATTTCAAGCTTGAAGATCAATATCCTACTACACAACTCAAAAATATTACCATCAATCTGATTGAGGCACCAGATGCAATTGTTGATCCGGTAACCGGAAAATTAAAATGGGATTTTACCCTCAATCCTAATGATAAAAAAGAATTCAAATTCATCTACTCTGTAAAATATCCACGTGTTTTGCAAGTAGAGTAAAGGCAGATGTCCTGAAATTACAGATTTTTTGATTGTTATTTTACGTACAGCCTGACAGTATCCTCTATCTGTCAGGTTGTTTTGTGTTGAATAGAGTAGTATTACTGCTTTGTATTTTTCGAAGATTAATGTTGAAACGGGAGTATTCTTCGGTATGTAATATCTGGATTTGTACAGTGAAATTTCTTTTCTGAAGCAAGTTGTAAGGTGAGTGGAAGAATAAAAATCATGAATAAAACTTCTCACAAAGCCACTATAAACTCATTGTATTTTGAAACCGGAAAAATCACTAAATTTGCGCAAAAAATAAGAGGTGTTCCAATGTTTTTAGACAACGAAAAATTCACAGGCGAAGGGTTAACCTATGATGACGTCCTTCTGATTCCGGCCTATTCTGAAGTTTTACCTCGTGAAGTAGATCTTTCATCCAATTTTTCACGTAACATTCGCTTAAATATTCCCATAGTTTCTGCGGCTATGGATACTGTTACAAATGCGACCCTGGCCATTGCGATGGCTCAGGAAGGCGGCATTGGTGTATTGCACAAAAATATGACCATCGAAGAGCAGGCTAACGAAGTTCGTAAGGTAAAACGTGCCGAAAATGGAATGATAATTGATCCTGTAACTATCTGCGATGATGCGTTGGTTATGGATGCCTTAAAACTTATGAAAGAGTATAAAATCGGAGGTATTCCGGTTGTGAATATAAGTGGAAGCCTTGTGGGTATTGTAACTAATCGTGATCTTCGTTTTGAACGTAATTTACAACGTCCTGTAAACGAGATTATGACTAAAGACGTTATCACAGCTCCCGAAACTACAGATTTTGAACAAGCTGCAGATATTCTTCAGGCGCATCGTATTGAAAAACTTCCGGTTGTTGATGATCGTGGCAAACTCGTTGGCTTAATTACATATCGTGATATAATCAAACTTAAGGAACGACCGAATGCTTGTAAAGACAGTATGGGACGTTTACGCGTTGCTGCAGCAGTAGGAATAGCATCTAATACTCCCGAACGTGTTGAAGCACTTGTAAAAGCTGGCGTTGACGCAATTGTGATTGATACCGCTCATGGTCATAGTAAACCCGTTCTCGAAATGGCGAAATATGTGAAAAAACATTTTCCTCAGATCGATTTAGTAATTGGAAATATTGCAACTGCTGAAGCTGCTCTTGATTTAATGAAAGCAGGTGCCGATGCAGTAAAAGTGGGTATCGGACCGGGTTCTATTTGTACAACCCGTGTAATTGCAGGTATAGGACTTCCGCAACTTACCGCTGTACATATTGTATCACAGGCACTCAAAGACACTGGAATTCCCGTAATTGCTGATGGTGGTATTCGCTATTCCGGCGATATTGTGAAAGCTTTGGCCGGAGGTGCAAGTACTATTATGGCAGGTTCAATGTTTGCTGGTACCGAAGAAGCTCCCGGCGAAACGATTATTTACGAAGGACGTAAATTTAAAGCCTATCGTGGTATGGGTTCTGTAGAAGCTATGCAACATGGTTCTAAGGATCGATATTTTCAGGATATGGAAGACGATATTAAAAAACTTGTTCCCGAAGGAATCGTTGGACGTGTGCCTTACAAAGGAACATTATCAGAAGTTCTTTACCAGTTGGTGGGAGGCTTGCGTGCCGGAATGGGCTACACAGGCTCATGCAATATGGATGAACTGAAAAAAGCTCAATTTATAAAAATTACTGCTGCAGGTGTGGCCGAAAGTCATCCACATGACATTACCATTACTCGCGAAGCACCCAATTATAGTAGATGATCAACTAACGCATTAACCAAATCTCTAAAATTATGAAAGCTAAAATTCTGTTTTTGCTTTTCTGTTTGCCTGCATTGATTCTTCAGGCACAAAAACCTGTGAAAAGCAAGCCCGAAAAACAAAAAGCGGTTCAAAAAGAGGTTGTTCAACCAGCAACAAAAGTAGCAGGGCAACCTAAGAATGTTGAAACAAAAATACCTCAGAAAGAAAAAGCTCAAAAACAAAAAACTGTACCTAAAGTTGAAGTTCAATCAGTGGTTCAGCCTGATCCGATTTTATTGACCGTAGCTGGTGAAAACATCACTAAGTCAGAATTTCTGAGAGTTTATCAGAAAAACAACTTTAAAGATCAACCGATGGATGAAAAATCAATTCGGGAATATCTCGATCTTTATATCAACTTCAAATTGAAAGTTAAACAAGCAGAAGAACTGAAGCTTGATACAATTCCATCATTCAAAGCAGAATTAAAAAGCTATCGTTCTCAGCTTACACAGCCTTACATGACCGATACTTCCATAAATACTCTTCTTACAAAAGAAGCATATGATCGTATGCAGTTTGATGTTCGTGCAAGCCATATTTTAGTGAAACTCGATAAAAGTGCAAGTCCGAAAGATACTCTCGAAGCATGGAATAGAATTGTGAAAATCAGAGATCGTATTATGAAGGGTGAAAACTTTGCAAAAGTTGCTGCTGAAACTTCAGATGATCCATCTGCAAAAGATACAACTTTAAATGGTCGTTTCTATCGTGGTAATGGTGGCGATTTAGGCTACTTTTCTGTTTTTGATATGATTTATCCTTTCGAAAATGCAGCTTATACAACCAAGCCGGGCGAAGTTTCTGTTCCGGTTCGTACAGAGTTTGGCTACCATCTATTAAAAGTAGTTGATAAGAAAAAAGCGCTTGGTAAAGTAAGTATTGCACATATTCTTTTCCTTTATCCGCAAAATTTTAATGCCGAAGATTCAGTTCGTATTGCTTTTCGGGCAAACGAAGCTTTTGCAAAATTGAAAACCGGAGCTTCTTTCGAAGAACTTGCAAAAGAATATTCTGATGATAAAAGTTCAGCTTCAAAAGGCGGAGTGTTACCGGAATATGGAGTGAATCGCTTACTTCCCGAGTTTGTAACTGCTATTGAAAAGCTTAAAAGTCCAGGTGAAGTTTCTGACTTGTTCAGTTCTCGTTTTGGGTTTCATATTCTAAAACTGATTGATCGCAAACCATTACAATCGTTTGAAGATGCAAAAACGGAGCTTAAAAGTCGTGTTTCCCGTGATGTTCGTGCCGGACAGTCACAGGAATCATTCATTATCCGTCTGAAAAAAGAGTATGCATTTGTTGAACATAAAGCTGCTTTAAAAGAGTTCTATAAAGTGGTTACTGATTCTGTTTTTCAGGCTACATGGAAAGTTTCTCAGGCAGAAGGTATGAGCAAACCGTTGTTTACGATAGCAAACCAAACGTATGATCAGAAAGATTTTGCAGATTATATTGCTGCAAAGCAAAATATCATAAATCCGGAACCTATCGAAGGGTATATAAACCGCATTTATAAAGATTTTGTAGATCGCATGATCACTACTTATGAAGATGAACGTTTGGAAGAAAAATATCCTGACTTTCGTATTCTGATGAAAGAGTATCGTGATGGTATTCTCTTGTTCGATCTTACCGATCAAAAAGTATGGTCAAAAGCAGTGAAAGACACTGCCGGTCTTAAGGAATTCTACAATGCACATAAAAACAATTATATGTGGGAAAACAGAGTAGAAGCTACTATCGTAAAATTGAATGAGAAGAAAGCAAATGCTGATAAAGCAAAATCGATAGTAGAAAAGTCGATCAGAAAAAACTGGCCGGAAACAGAGCTTTTCAAAAATCTTTATAAGCTTACCAAAGATAGTACCGCAATATCAATTCATACAGACAAATACGAAAAAGGTGACAGTAAGTTTGTTGATGCCAGCGAATGGAAACAGGGTTTAAGTTATCAAACTACTGAAAATGGTCAGATTAACTTTGTAATTGTTCGCCGTACGTTAACTCCGGAACCAAAAGAGTTGAAAGAAGCAAAAGGAATGATTACTGCTGACTATCAAAACTACCTTGAAAAAGAGTGGATCAAAACACTTCGTTCAACCTATCCGTTTACCGTAAACGAAGAGGAATTAAAAGCCGTTTTTGTAAAATAAACAATAGATCACTGTCCTGGATTTTGTTTCTGTTATTTCGTTTGATAGAAATATTGTTCAGGGCAGTTTTTCCTTTTTTTTCATTCTATGAGAATCATAAACGTAAATATTCTTATTCCGGCACTGTTGCTCATCTTATTGACACTGGTTTCTTGTAGAAACAAAGGGGCTGATCAGGATGCTGTAGCCCGTGTTTATGATTCATATCTTTACCTTTCCGATTTAAAGGGTGTTGTACCCCAAGGCGTTTCATCTAAAGACAGTGCAGAAATTACCCGCAATTATATCCAGAACTGGATTCAGAAAAAAATAATGGTTCATCAGGCTGAAAAAAACCTGAGTGATGACCAGAAAGACTTTAGCGAAGACCTCGAAAACTATCGCAATTCACTAGCCATTTATGCTTACGAATCAATGTTGGTGAATCAAAAAATAGATACAAACGTAAGTATTAAAGAAATTGAAGAGTATTACGCTCAAAATCAGGAGAACTTTCTTCTGAAAAATAATATTGTCAAAGTGCTTTATGTTAAGATTGCGAAGAGTTCGAAATCAAAAGTACAAATTAAAAAGCTTATTTTCGGAGGAGCCAACAGTGAAGCTGAACGTACAAAACTCGAGAGTTTATGTGCTTCCGGAGCGGTGAATTTTTATCTTGATGATGCCAAATGGCTTCAATTTGACGATCTTCTCAAAGAAATTCCCATAGAAGCATATAATCAGGAACTTTATCTAAAAAATAACCGTAAAATCGAAATATCCGACGAAGAATATACCTATCTGCTCAATATCCGTGAATTAAAAATCCGTGACGAGGTTTCTCCGCTCAGTTTTGAAAAAACAAATATTCGCGATATCATTATAAATAAGCGTAAAGTCGATTTAATCAACAAAATGCGTGAAGATGTATTCAAAGAAGCAGAGAATAATAAAGATTTTGAAATTTTACGTTAAGATCATCGTTAATACATTGCCAAAATAAAAATCAAACACGAAAACAAATACCGAATGAAGAAAATACTCATCCTCCTCATCCTTGTAATTTCAGGGTTCCAATTTGCTCAGGCACAGGTTTTAGATCAGGTTGTTGCTATTGTTGGAGGTAAAATTGTAAAATTATCCGACATCGAAAATCAGTTTCAACAAGCAAAGCTTCAGGGCGTTCTTCTTGGCGAAAAAGATAAATGTCAGATATTAGAAAATCTTATGGTTTCAAAACTCCTGATTAACCAGGCTGAACTTGATAGTATTGTTGTTGATGATCAGCAAATTGAATCGGAGATGGATCGTCGTCTTCGCTATTATATTGCCCAGTTTGGTTCACGTGATAAATTTGAAGAATTCTATAAAAAGAGTGTTCTCGAATTTAAAAATGAATTCCGTGAAATTATCCGTGGACAGAAAATGGAACAGGAAATGGAAGGTAAAATTACAGGTTCCGTAACTGTAACTCCGAGTGATGTAAAGAAATATTTCAATAATCAGGATCCTGATAGCATTCCCTTAGTTCCGGCAGAATATGAAATTGGACAAATTGTTCGCCAACCCAAAATTGGTCAGGAAGAAAAAGAAAAAGTACGTCAGAAGTTAACTGAACTCCGTGATCGTATTCTGAAAGGAGAAAATTTTGCTTCATTGGCAGTTCTTTATTCAGAAGATCCGGGTTCTGCCAAAAAAGGAGGGGAGCTTGGCTCTCATGGTCGTGGTGAATTTTATCCTGAATTTGAAGCAATGGCATTCAGCTTACAGAAAGATGAAATTTCTCCAATTGTAGAAACCAAAGCAGGATTCCATATTTTACAGTTGATCGACAGAAAGGGAGATTACGTAAATGTTCGTCATATATTAATTATGCCAAAGGTTTCAGTATATGATCTGGCAAATGCAAAAAACTTTCTTGACAGTGTTTATACCTTAATCAAAGAGAAAAAAATTACGATTGAAGAAGCTGCTGCTAAGTTTTCGGATGATCCTTCCGGGAAAAATGGTGGGATGATGATTAATTCTTCTTCTGGAAATTCTCGCTTTTCAGCGGAAGAACTAGACCCTTCGGTTTATTTTGTTGTGGATAAATTACAACAAGGCGAAGTTTCTCAGGCAGTGCCAATGAAAGATGAAGAAGGAAAACAAGCATATCGCTTACTTTATTTAAAGCTCCGCACTTCTCCCCATAAAGCAAATCTGAAAGACGATTACGACAAAATTCAGAATGCTACGTATGAAAAAGCAAAATTAGATGCTTTGAATAAGTGGATTGGTGAAAAAATAAAAACTACCTATGTCAAAATATTTGACGAGTATAAAAAATGCAGTTTTCAGCAAAACTGGTTTGCAAACTAATTAACCTACTCTATTTATGATTCAATACAAAGATGATGTTGAAGCGGTAAATGCGCTCAATGCTAAATATAAAGAACTCAGAATTGAAATTGCAAAAGTGATTGTTGGCCAGGATGAAATCGTAAAAAGTACATTGATTTCGATTTTTAGCAAAGGGCATTGCCTTTTAGTAGGCGTTCCGGGTCTTGCCAAAACCTTATTAGTAAATACACTGGCAAAAGCTCTCTATTTGAACTATAGTCGCGTACAATTTACTCCAGATTTAATGCCATCTGATATTACCGGATCAGAAATTTTGGATGAAAATCGTCAATTCCGTTTTATTAAGGGGCCCGTATTTGCCAATATTTTACTTGCAGATGAAATCAACCGTACTCCTCCTAAAACCCAATCAGCATTGTTGGAAGCTATGCAGGAAAAGTCGGTAACAGTTTCTGGTAAATCCTATTTATTACCGGATCCTTTCTTTGTTTTGGCAACTCAAAATCCAATAGAACAGGAAGGAACTTATCCTCTTCCAGAAGCACAACTCGATCGCTTTATGTTTAATCTCTGGCTTGATTATCCTTCGATGGAAGAAGAACTGGCAATTGTAAAAAGTACTACAGTTGCTACGTCTTACGAACCAAAGCCAGTTTTGAATACAGAAGAGATTCTCTATTTCCAAAGCTTGATTCGCAAGATTCCTGTACCAGATAATGTGTATCAATATGCTGTAAATTTGGTTTCCAAAACCCGTCCGGGAACTCCTCAAGCCCACGCACTTGCTAACGAATTTTTGTCATGGGGAGCTGGCCCTCGTGCCTCACAATATCTGATTATTGGTGCAAAATGCCACGCAGCTTTAAGTGGAAAGTATTCTCCTGATATCGAAGATATAAAAGCTGTCGCATTATCAGTATTACGGCATCGACTTGTTCGAAATTATAAGGCAGAAGCCGAAGGAATGAGCGTAGATAAACTAATTGACAAACTAATTGTTTAAAACACAACTGAATAAAACCCCTGAAAGCCTTGGAGAAACTTTCGGGGGTTCTTTTCATCGGATACCAGTGAGTTCTAAATTAATCCGAAATCATTCTGGTATAAATCCGAGATTTTAGTATTACAATTTTAATACAAGACGTTATGAACTTATATGTAACAGTTGCGATTCAGGTTTTGCCCAAAGGAGAAGGAAAATCGTCATATGCTTTAGTAGATGAAGCGATTGCCATGATAGCTGATTCAGGATTGATGTATCAGGTTTGTCCTTTCGAAACAGTAATTGAAGGTAATTATGATGATATAATGAAGCTGTTGAAAGAAGTACAGTTAGCCTGTTATAATGCAGGTGCTGATGAATTGATGACCTATGTGAAAATTCAATCACGTAGGGATGAAATTGTAACTATTGAAGATAAAATGGAAAAGTATCACTAAGAGATGAAAAAACATAAGATTTCTATCGTTGGATTTGATGCTGATGATACTCTTTGGGTAAATGAACCATTTTTTCGCGAATCGGAATTTCAGTTTGCTGATTTGTTTACCGGATACATGGATAGAGACTTGGTTATCCGTGAACTTTTTCAGATTGAGATGAAAAACCTGGAGCTGTATGGTTATGGTATCAAGAGCTTTATGCTTTCAATGATTGAAACTGCATACACAATAACAGGCGATGCAATTACCAAAGAAACAATTGCAAAAATCATTGAAATAGGCAGAGAACAATTGCAAAAACCTGTTCAGTTATTGGATGGAGTGGAAGAGGTTCTTCATAAACTTTCATCTCATGGATATAAGTTGATCGTAGCAACCAAAGGCGACTTACTGGATCAGGAACGAAAGCTCCGTAAGTCAGGACTGGAAAAATATTTTCATCATATCGAAATTATGAGTGATAAGAAAGAGTCTGACTATCAAAAACTATTGTCAAAGCTCGATATCAAGGCCTCCGAATTCATAATGATAGGAAACTCTCTGAAGTCGGATGTTATTCCTGTGCTGAATATTGGAGGAGCCGGAATTCATGTTCCGTTTCACACAACCTGGCAACACGAAGAGATTTCATCAGACGGTGTGAATGAATATATTGAAGTAGAATCAATTGCCGGAGTAATACCTATGTTAATATGCTGAGAAAGATTGATCTTGAAAATTGGAACAGAGCCGAGCATTTTCGGTTTTTTTCGGGATTTGAAGAACCTTTTTACGGGATTGTTACGGATGTAGATTGCACACATACCTATCAGCGTGCAAAGGAAATGAATACCTCTTTTTTTGCGCTTACACTCTATGAAGCATTGAAGGCTGCTAACCAAATAGAAGAATTCCGCTATCGGGTTATTGGGGATGAACAGGTTGTTGTATTTGACAAAATCCACGCATCTCCTACAATTGGTCGTGAAGATCACACCTTTGGGTTTGCCTTTGTTGAATATTGTGATGATATTGAAACTTTTTTTTCTCAACTGAATAAAGAGTCTGTTGAAGTTCGAAAATCGGAAGGAATTCGTTTAACGGATTTTACCATGAGGCAGGATGTAATTCATTTTTCTTCGATACCTTGGATTTCATTTACTGGCTTGTCGCACGCGAGAAGCTTTCGTTTTAAAGATAGCGTTCCGAAAATTTCATTCGGAAAAATAAAAAAGCAGAGGGGAAGTCTTCTGTTACCTGTATCTATCCATGTGCATCATGGATTGGTTGACGGATTTCATATTGCACAATTTTTGGAGCAATTTCAGCAATTTCTTGATTAACAAGAGTAAATAGTATCTGTAAATAAGACATTCTTTACAACAGGACATAAAAAAAGGGTAAGCTACTTATATCGCACCGCTACAACCACCTACCCTTGCTACCTTCCGGTCCTGGGGGAGTTCAGCAGGAGCTGGTCGTATAAGACTTACCCGTTGCAAAAGTACAAATTTTCCTCAATATTCAAGTCTTTCGGAATATTTTTCTTTTACAATCTTTGATTTTTCGGGAGATTCCATATCTCTTTGCTGATTATGAGCATAATTTCCACAGAGAATAAGACCAATTCGAAGCTAATTGTAATGTGAAAAGAAGTTAGAAGACAGAAGACAGAAGCGTGAAAACGTGAATTTGAAGAGATATAAAATATGTTGGATGACATGCAACGAGCGTTGGATGCAGTTTATAATGCATTGGACGCAGTGTAACGAGCGTTGGACGCACTGAAAAGAGCGTTGGAAGCAGTATAATGTTCGTTGGGAGCGCCGGAAAGAGCGTTGGAAGGGGTGTAATGTTCGTTGGAAGCAGTGTAACGAATGTTGGAAGCAGTGTAACATGTGTTGGAACCGATTGAAGTATTGTTGATAGATATTGTTGTTGCATTGGAATAAAGTACAACTAAGTTGTTATCATTCCGACTTATGTTGATCGCTATTGCATATTGATTGATAGGCTTATGTTTATTGATTTTACTGCCTGAAATCTTGTTTTTATCATGAAATAAGTGGTTTGATGCGGTTTAAGAAGTTTTTATATGTATTTATTCATTGATTTAAAGATTGTATTGTGAATGATTATTATTGATATTGGATCATGTATTGGAAAGTATTTTTTTTAGCAAAATGTAATTTTACTGTTTTATGTGTATATATTTGTAGTAGTATTTCGAATTATTCATGTAAAACAAAAACACGATGAATCGTTTTAAAGAAAATAAAAGAAGTGCATACGTGTTGGTGAATAAATGCCTCGAACTAAACCAACAGGAAGTGGCACAGCTCCCGATGGGAGGTGATTTAGCTTTAAAACTGAAGGATGTTATCGGGAAAATTGATGATATCCGCAAAGAGCAAGAAATGCAATTAACAGGGGTCGCCCGTGATAAGCGTGAAGTAAGGGCACTGCTCGAAAAGAAAACCATGCAGGTTGTGGTACGTTTGATTGCATACGCAGCTCATAAAAACGACACCTTGCTTGAAGATAAAATAGGATTCACGATGTCGGATTTACGCAATGCTGCCGATTCAATTGTAAAAGACAAGTGTGATGCGGTTTATACAAAGGCAAATGAGTTGCTGGCTGATTTAGCCGGATATGGCATAACGCTACAAGTACTGGATGATTTGCGCAAACTGATTGATCAGTATTATGATTTGATCCCGATGCCCCGGCAGCGAATCATGGAACGTAAAAAACAAAAAGAAACACTGGATATGCTGTTTCGTGAAGCTGACAAAATACTGGTATTGCTTGACAAAACCATTGGAATGGTCCGCTGGGACGACAATAGCTTGTATGATGATTATATGAATGCCCGTGCCATTATTGATTTAAAGGGTCGTAAGAAAAATGCAACGATCACTACCGGAATAGAAGGAGTTGTAAGTGATCTGGAAACAGAACAGCCATTGGTGGGAGCCGAAGTAAAAACGGATACAGGCGATGTTGTGGTAAAAACAGATGAAGATGGTTATTACCGGATTGCAAGCAAAACCGGCAAAATTAAGCTTACCGTAAACTCGACAGGCTATACTCCTCACGAAGAAATACTGGAAGTTGAGGAGGGCTTTATCACCGAAAACGACGTTGAACTGGAGATGTTAGAAGCCGGAAGTTAGAAGGCAGAAGACAGAAGTTAGAAAAGAAAAAAGAAACCGTCCAGCTTTTTGGGGGCAGATCATTGTTGCTGTTTTTTAGTACTTAATATTTATCATCTGGAAAGGCTGGCGGTTTTCTTTTACAAAACAAAATTCAGTTTGCATGAATATGTGCTTGGTGGTACCTTAAGATCGGATACAGTAAAAGTCACACGCTTTTTTTTAGGCGGGTGCAGGTAGAATTGAAAATATCTTTTGCCCCGTTGTATTCATACCCCCATGAAACAGATTTGTAAATACAAAAAACATTTTTTAAAAGGTAAAATACAACTGTGAGTTGTATTTTATAATCAATAGTTTTCATTAATTTATATTCTGTTATTTAGTGTTTATTATTTTACATAAAATACGTTTACTCATTTATCTCTGACGTTCATCATCCAAAACCCCACGTTCGCTCATTTGCTATCTAATTCCTATTTCATTATATTATATTTGAAAAATAGTTTTTACTTGTTGAATTAAATTAACCCACGCATGAAATACAGATTTCAAATTTATAGTGTAAAAAGCCGCTGAAATGTACCTACCTCCTTTAAAGGTTGCAGCGGCGTAAAAGTCACTTAAACACCATATTATTGGAATGGTTTTAAGCTAAAGGAAGTTTCGAAAATATAGTTATGAATCTAAAATAAACGCTAAATGAGAAAAATAACCTTTCGAATACTTAGTTTGTTATGTGTTGTAATGATTTCAATATCATTTTCTTATGCTCAGTCAGCATACATTCCATTGTTAAAGCAAAATAACCAGTGGAATATACTGAGGAGTCACTTAAATCCAGGTAATCTTTATACCGAAATATACAGAGTTGATATAGATACCATAATTAACGGGAATCATTGTGAAAAAATAGTAACCAGCAATGATTCTGCTCTAAATGCTGCCTATAATTTTGCATATTACATGTATGAAGATACTTCCTTAAAAAAAATATTCACACTTGATGACAATTTCAACCTAAAACTATATTTTGATTTTAATGTAAAAGTTGGAGATACATTATCTCTATATTGCCCATATTCCCATTTGAATCAAAGTGATACATTTTATGTAGCACAAATAGATTCGGTAAATTTGGATGGCATATATAGAAAAAGGGTATCTATAAATTTTAAAATAAATGGAATACTTGTCCCTGCCGATGATTGGATCGAAGGATTTGGTACTTTTAAAGGATTACATTATGGTGGGTATCCCGGTATTGGTCCGTATATAAATCTTTTATGCTTTAGCAGTAATAACCAGATAATTTATCAAAATACAGGATATTCTAATTGTTATTACACAAATGTGGGTATAAAAGAATTTGAAAATCAATTGATTTCTATTTATCCGAATCCTGTTACGGATCATTTGTTTATAAAAACAGCTCAAACTAACGAATACTTTTTGCAGATATTTGATATTTACGGAAGATTAGTATTTGAGCAGGAATTAAATAAACGAGAAAGCATGGTGCCAATTTCAAATTTGAAAAAAGGGATTTACCATGTAGTAATCTATAACAATGATAATAATAAGGTTTTATCTGATAAAATAATTAAATTATAAAGGATAGAGTTTGTTAAACATTAAGGAAGCTTAACGTAAACAGCCTGATATAACCCTTAAAAACAAAAATGATGAAAACGTTCGAATATAAAAGCTGTTACAACCTGACTCTTTTAAAGGTTGCAGCGGCGTAAAAGTCACTTAAACACCATATTATTGGAATGGTTTTAAGCTAAAGGAGGTTTTGAAAAAATTACTGAATTCTGGTTGTGAATTTCGAAAATATTATGAAATGAAAAAAATAATTATTCTTATTGCAATTATAGTATCATCGTATGGAATACTATATAGTCAGTGGGCACCTGCCGGAGCATGTTGGCATTATAGTTTTTCAGGATTTGCAATAAATGGATATTATAAAATAAACTGCATAGGAGATACTCTAATAAATAATATTAGTTGTAAAGTGCTGGAAAAGAGAGTATATCAATATAATCATTTTGGCTCACAATTTGACACTATTACATTGGAACACGAATACACCTATGCCGATTTAAACAAGGTTTATATTTATCGTTATAATACTTTTTATACCCTGTATGATTTTTCTGCAAATATTGGTGATACAATTATAGTTGCCGGAACCAATAAATATTCATTTGCCGGATGTGACTCAACAGGAGCCATAAAAATTGACAGTGTTGGTACTATGAATATTAATGGTGAAGCACTGAGATATATTTCAGTAAGCCCGACTGCCACCTCAAAATGGGGATGGTATGCACGGATTGTAGAGAAAATAGGGCCTGTTTATAAGTATCAGAATAATCCTGAATATAATTATTTATTTCCTGTTAAGCTTGATTATTGTGGTATGCAGTTGGATGAACTTAGTGAAGGTGGATTTTTAAGATGCTATACGGAACCCAACGGGTTTACGTATAAGCAATTGGGAACAGTACCCGATTGTGATTATATAAATACCGGAATAAATGAACTAAATAATGCTTTTTCAGAACTAAAAGTTTCACCTAATCCTGCAAATGGAATAATTAATTTATCCTATAAATTAAGGAAACCACAATCAATACAAATTGAGTTTTCTGATGCTATGGGTAAATTGATTTTTTCTGATAATATTCCGGAATCAGAAGCTTACACAAAAGAATATAATCTAGAAAATACGTTATCCGGAATATATTTTATTAAATTAAAGTCCAGTAGCAATACAGTAGTTAAAAAAATTATCAAATATTAAAAAAGAAAATAGATTATAAATCATATAAAAATGAATAGCCCTATATACTAGTATTGATTAAAAAATATTTCAATAAGAATGATTGTATTGTTATTTGCTTTTTAGAAAAAGAAAAGTAGTTTAAAATCAATAAAAAATTATTCCAGATAGATAACAATTAAAATCATCAGCTTTATTTGATTATTTTTGTCAGTTATCAAGGTTGTAATTTGATGAAAAAGAATATGAAACGAAAAATAATACTTATACTTCTCTTACACATACAAAGTTGTATAGCTTTTTATTCACCGGTATTTTCTCAAGATACAATAAAAACAGAAGTGAAAAAATCAAAATTTGCTGTTGTATTTGGTATAGGGCTTGTTGGGGGTACACGCTTGGGGGTGCGCTATAATTTTAACAATTATATTTCTGCCGAGTTGTCTTACAGCTCTTTCAATATGGAAGGATTTTTTAGCGAATCGTATCCTTTACAAATAGGTAGTATTCTTAATTATAAGCCTTTCAAAAAGCTTGGATTTACTACAAGTTTGAGCTTTAGCTATAGCAAACCACAACGTGCTGCCTTTGTTAGATATTTAATAGTTCCAAATATCGGCTATATTTTGAATTATAATAAAAAAGGAATTGGTGGATTTATAAGAATTGGAGAGGGTTATATAATTAAAAGCTTTGATTACGGTGATTTTAAAGATAAATACTCAAATTTAGATATAGGTATTTTTTACAATTTTTAAATAAATTACTTAATCAAACCAAATAAAACGAAAACATGAAAAAGAAATTTACGATATTGTTTATGCTAATATTGATGGGTAGCAAAATGCTATATTCACATCAGGGTTATACGCATCAATGGATGCTCCAACAAGCATATTATTTGCTTGAGAAACAATATGTTTGTGCAGGAGGAGATATTGCAGACTTATATGACATAAGAAATCATATTTTTACTTCTCCTTGGAACATGTATTGGGGAAATGCTCCAGATTTACTAAATCCATGGGCTGCATCAACCGGCATATCCGTTGGTGCTTTTCGGGAAGATGAAGATGATCCTATGTATGATTATTTAGGTTTATTTTCTCAAAATATTACGATGACACATTTTTGGAATGCTGATGCAGGAGATAATTCTGTTAATATTTTATACAATATGACCAATCTTCCAAATGCTTGGACAAAAGCACAAAAGTATCTATTTGGAAATCACATGATTTATTTCAAAAGTTATGGTCTGTATTTTCCTGAATTAACCCACTTTGGAAATTATTATACAATGCCAAATATTTACACTTTTTACTCTACGGGATATTGTGTTTACAATGGTTATAGAGGTGTAAATGGACAAGATTTTTTACAGGGAAATAATGGGAGTTATGCTATAACAATGCTTAATCCTTCTCGCTCTCTTTATGCTTATCAGCTTTTAGGCAGAGCTATACATTTACTGGGTGATATGAGTGTGCCTGCTCATGTTCATATTGATGCACATGCATGCGAGTTGGCAAATTGCGATTCTTATGAGCAATGGGCTTCATTACAATGTTTTCAATCATTTTTTGGAGACATTGGAATTTCTAACTGTTTTTCGGGAGATGGAGGTTTTATACCTGATGAAGTTGATAATCCTGATTTTATCAGAAAGCTATTTTATACAATGAACCAATTGGCAGATTATTTTCCATCAGATGATTATCCTGGTAACTTAGGTTTGGGAAATGGGACAAATTCTATTATTCAGAACAAATATAGTCTTTGGGGTTGGACAAATTTAAGTGGTGTACCTCCTGAATTAAAACCGGTAATTGCTCAGCGTACTGTTCCGTTTTGCATTGGTGCAACAGCATCATTACTCTATTGGTTTGGAGTAAAAACAAATCAATTACAAACAAGAATAAAAACAAAACATATCATATCAAATAATACAATATGGTCTGATGCTGCATATCATATTGTTAAAGATATTCACATTGATAATAATAGTACGTTGTCAATTACAGGATCTCAGTTGTCAATTAATCCCGATAATAAAATCATTATTCATCCAGGCAGCAAGTTAATTTTAGATGGGTGTTTACTAACAAATTCTTGTAGCAACAACAAATGGCAGGGTATTGAAGTTTGGGGAACAAAAAATGCAGCGCAAGGCAGCCCGTTTTATTCACAATACCAGGGAATTGTTGAACTGAAAAATGGGGCAACCATTGCCAATGCCGAAGAAGCAATCCGGTTATGGAACCCAAACGACTGGAACTCGATGGGTGGAATTGTTTTTGCAAACAATGCTACTTTTTTAAACAACCGTCGTTCTGTTGAATTTATGTCGTATAAAGAAACCCTGCCCAATGGCTATACTGTTGACAATGAAAGCAGCTTTACAAACTGCACGTTTAAAGTGGATAATAACTACCTTGACCCTGCAAACGATGAGTTTACGGTTCACGTGAGCCTTTGGGATGTGAAAGGGGTTAAATTTACAGCCTGCCAGTTTTTAAACGAAATAAGTAACAAACAGTTTAGCCTGAGCAATAACAAAGCAATTTATTCTATTGATGCAGCTTATTATGTAAACTCACTTTGCAGTATTGCCATGCCTGTAGGGCAAAATTGCCCTCCGGAAAACCAAACACGTTCGTTGTTTAAAGGATTTAACGTGGCCATAGAAGCCACCGGAACAAACCCGAACCCGTTTGTAAAAGTGGATGAAGCCGATTTTAAGGAAAACCTGAAGGGAGTAAGAATCTCCAGTTTAAACAATTCATGGATTAACCGCTCTAATTTCCAGGTTGGAAATTCTTCCATTCAAAATATTGACCCATATTATTCTATTACGGGAATTGATCTTTTTAACTCGACCGGTTTCCGCGTGGAAGAAAACAATTTACAGGCTTCATCATTGTCCAATACCACCAGTAATGGCATTGTTGTAAAACAAAGCGGCGAGGCACAAAACCAGGTATATAAAAACACCATCCAAAACCTTACCTACGGGCAGCACTATTATTATCTGAACCGTTCGACCCAGGAATCGTACAAAGGCTTGCAGTTTTTATGTAACCAGCATCAGGGCAATGCCGAAAATGATGTGATGATTGAGGCGTATAATGGGGTAGATGAAAGTGTTCGTATATACCAGGGGCGGGTTAGCAATACCGAGGAAAAAGCAGCCGGGAATACATTCAGCAATGGAATTTGCAATGTAAAAAATGAAACAACCATTCCCTTAATTTATTCCTGCTTTAGCCAGCCGGTGCAAGTACCCGATATAAACAACTGTGTAAACAATAACGTGTTTTTAACCCTGCTCAATACCGGGAATACCTGCCCCTCAAACTTTGGTACAGGTTTGGAATTACCGTTAAGCGCGGAACATAAAACCATGTTAAACAGTAATTACGATCAGTTGGAATCAGCTTATACCAACCTGCTGTATAACTATAATACATTGATTGACGGTGGCAATACAAATGCAGTGTTAAACAAAATACAATCAACCTGGCCACAGGAAGTGTGGAAACTGCGAAACGAGCTGATGTCGAAATCGCCCTACCTCACCGAGGAAGTATTACGTGAAACCGCTAAAAAGAACATTCTGCCCCAGGCAATGGTACTCGAAATATGCCTGGCAAACCCTGATGGTACCCGTAATCATAAATTTATTGATTTTCTGGCAAGCGAAATACCGAACCCGCTACCCGAATATATGCTGGCACTGATTGTTGATAACTGGGAAACCAAATCGACCCGCACCTTATTGGAAAACACCCTTGCCGAAAAGGGAGCTGAAAAAGATTATATAGCCAATATGCTGATCGCCAACGAGCAGGTAAGCGAAACCTCGCCTAAAAGTTTTATCCGGAACTGGCTTACACGCCGTGGCAATCTTCCCGATTTTTATGCCCGTGCCGAAAGTTTGATGGATGAAAACAATTACAGCAGTGCATCGGGTATATTAAGCCAAATTTCAACCTACTATAAATTAGACGAAGTTCAACAGGATGAATTTAATAATTTTACAACCTATCTGAATTTCAGGAGCTCTATTTATAATTCGGGGAAAAGCATTGCTCAATTATCGAAGGATGAAATTGAAGAACTGAAAGCGATCGCGGCAGCGAATACCGGGCGATCCTCGGCCATTGCCAAAAATATATTGTGCTTTTTTTACGGAGTTTGCTTTGACGACGATGTTAAAACAGGCGGATATAAGAGTCGTGTAGTAGGGAAACCCACGGTAAGCGCACGTCAAATTATAAACAGCGAGTACAACAAAGTAAACGTGATGCCTAACCCGGCATCGGTTTATACTGCCTTTAGCTGGGAACTGCCTTTATTGGAAGGCGAAGCTACACTTACCATTTCGGATGTAAGCAGCAAACTGATAGAACAGCATACTCTTAAAACCAGGCAAGGCCAGTGGATTTGGGATACCCGTGCAATTAAAAAGGGAATTTACCTTTACGAACTAAAAGATGCAACGGGCAGTATTGCTCATGGCAAATTGGTGATTTCAGAATAAGTTTTTAAGCATAAAGCCGGCAAAAGCCGGCTTTATGCTTATCTTTACAGAACGATTAATCATCACGCTGTTATGAAAAAAACAATCATCGTTTTATTATTCCTGTTTGCCGGTGTCTGTTTAAAAGCGCAGCCCTTTTCGTTAGATACTACTTTTCGTTCTGTTGTTCCGGTTGTGTTTTCGCCCTTTGTTTTAAACCAGGTGCATGGTTTAATCCATGAACCCGGGGGAACCATGCTGGTTTATGGTAATTTTGACGATTTTACACACCAACACCCTAACAGCCTGCGGTGCGATTATAGCGGGAACCTGGTAAACACGTGGACTAACCTTGCCGACAACACAACTACGTTTTATAGGATTGTTTTAAATAATAATTCATATTTTATGTGCATTGAAAATGCTATGGGAAAAATGTATTCAAATGGAAGTTATGATACTTCCTGGTATAACAATACCCGGCGATGTTTTACATGGGATAATTCGTGGCCTGTTGCTTTCCATCTTTTCCCGGATCAGCGGATGTTGCTGGGAGGTAGTTATCGTTTCAACCCTTACCCGGGTCCTTATACCTATCGTCATTTATTGCGCTTACACCCTAACGGAATGATGGATACTACCTTTACACATGATGCCAATGGACATATTTATGAACTTTTACCCTATAATAACCACCAGTTTATTGCCGGGGGACAATTTACTCAATATGACAGTGTACTTATCCGCAATGTATGCAGGATTGATACAACCGGGGATATTGATACAACGTTTAAAAGTATTTTTGTAGATTATACCAATTTGGATTTTATACCGACACACAAGCCACGGTATGTACAGGATGACGGGAAAATAATTGTTAGTGGGTCATTTAAAATAAAGGATTGCCCTGATACTTTATTTATGGTCAGGTTAAATACAGATGGATCGCTCGACAGCACGTTTAATAATTTTAATAATATTAAATATAAGAATCGGGATTACATTATGACTGTTTGTAAAACAACGGATGGAGGATATTTAATAGGAGGGAAAATTGACGAGTATCAGGGATATTCAAGAAAAAACATCTTAAAAACCGATGTCAATGGATTTATAGATACAAATTACTTTAACAATTGCGGGATTGACAGTACCATTCATTGGTACGATTTAATTGTGAATAAGATAGAGTCTGCCCCGGGGGGGCAGTATTATGTAATGGGATGTTTCCGCAGGTATTGCGGGCAGCTTGTTCCGCCTATTATCCGTATTAACAGCATAACGCACGGGGTAAATGAGATAAACAAGCCCCAAATCGAACTAACCATTTACCCCAATCCTGCCAGCACAAACGTAAAACTTAAACTAAACCCCACCAGTAAGTCAGCCACCTTGCAAGTGTTTACGCTTTGGGGCAACAAAGTCGAGAGTCGCGACTTACCTGCTGGCACCAGCGAATACACCTTGCCCATAGCCCATTACAGCAAAGGTATATACATGGTTCGTTTGCAATATTCCGATGGCACTCAAGCCACTTCCAAAATGGTGAAGCAGTAAAAAGAGCATTAGAGTTGAAAATGATCTATTCCCCAATTTAAACAGGCTCTAAAGTACCTTCTTATTTTCAAACTTTCGAATAGTTGTGATAATCTTTGATTTTTCGGGAGATTCTATATCTCTTTGCTGATTATGAGCATAATTTTCACAGAGAATATTTTATGCCAAAGTGAAATAGAACCAATCCGAAGCTAATCAGGCATAATGTTGCCAGTGACCAGTGATAAATGCCAAAGCCAATCAAATTTGCGGAAATTTGTTTTTAGCATTTCTTCAATTGGTATTAAAAATTACTACAACTCTATTTTCAACTGAATTCCTTTTTCAGGCTTCTGAATATTTGTATCTTTGCTCTGAACTCCAATAATGAAAACTATTTGGAGTATTTAATTTTTGTTAATTCATAATCATAAAAAAGTCTTGTCATGGAAAATCAGGAAGTTAAAACAAAATCATTAGGTGCAAATGCATTGTTATGGGGTTTAATTGCCGGTGGCGCAAATGTTCTTTATTCTTTGTTACTTTATTCATTAGGATTATCTTTTAATAAGTATCTTGGTTGGTTTGGATATTTGATTCTGATAGGCATTATGATTTGGGGAACTAAAAAATGGCGTGATGAATCATTTAATGGCTACATGTCTTATGGAAAAGCATATTTATCGAGTTTCTTAATTGGTATTTATTCAGGAATAATTCTTTCTGTATTTATGTATTTACTCTACACTGTGATTGCTCCTGAATTAATAGATCAGATGTTTGCAATGCAAAGAGCACAAATGGAAGCAAAATCAAACTTAGATCAGGAACAAATAGAACAGGCACTGGAAATGTCCAAAAAATTCATGTCACCAGGGATGATGGTATTATGGGTTGCAATTGGAAGCGTAATTATGAGCGCATTACTTTCTCTAATCGCTGCTCTTTTTGTTCGTAAAGAAGAAAAGATTATCGTCTAAATTATTTGCTGCAAACGTAAATTTATGTTTATTTAATTATGTCGCTTAAACGAAGATCAAAAAAGATTACCCGCAGAGCTTTTCGCTATATTTTTCGCAATGGATTATGGGCTGCCATCTTAATGTCTGTTTTAATCCTTTTGTTTCATCTGATTGGAATTCAAATAAACAGACCGGTTCATCCTGTTGCATATTTTATTATGCTCACATTTATGTTTATTACCAGCTATCAGTATAAAATGAAAGGCTTACGAGGCTGGATTTCCTTTAATCAGGCATATTTGTCGGGTTTGCTTACGGGCTTGTTTTCTGCGGTTCTCTTTGGATTATTTATGTGGGCGTTTGTTAGCCGGATTGATCCTTCCGTTTCAAACAAATACTATTTACTGAGAGAAGATGCAATTAAACTGCATTTGAGTGGCGATCGGCTCGCGGAAGAGCTTGAAGCCTGGAAAATATATGTAAAACCGGTTTTTATCGGATTGAGGGCTATACTTGAATTGGCATTGGTTTCGTTATTTATTCCCTTGCTCTTTTCGATAGTACTTAAAAAAGAAAAACCTGAATAATAGTTTGATGAATACAGATATCGATATTTCGGTAGTAATTCCGATGTATAATGAGGAAGAATCTCTTCCGGAGCTTACTGAATGGATTGACCGTGTGATGAAAACCAATAATTTCAAGTATGAAATATGGCTCGTTGATGATGGTAGCAAAGATAAATCGTGGAGCGTAGCACAAAAAATACGTGAAACGAATCCGGCAGTCAAAGGCTTGAAATTTCGTCGTAATTATGGTAAGTCGGCAGCTTTAAATGTTGGTTTTGAGCATTGTAATGGAAAAGTAGTGATAACCATGGATGCAGATCTTCAGGATAGTCCGGATGAAATTCCGGATCTTTACCGGATGGTTATCGAAGAAGGTTTCGACATGGTTTCGGGTTGGAAGAAAAAACGCTATGATCCTATCGGAAAAACATTGCCTTCCAAGTTTTTTAACGGAACCACCCGAAAGATATCTGGGATTAAACTTCATGACTTTAATTGTGGGCTGAAAGCTTATCGCAAAGAAGTTGTGAAAAGTATTGAAGTTTATGGCGAAATGCACCGCTATATTCCGGTAATTGCGAAGTGGGCAGGTTTTACTAAGATTGGAGAAAAAGTTGTTGCTCATCGCGAACGAAAATATGGTGTGACTAAATTTGGTTTGGAACGCTTCATCAACGGTTTTCTTGATTTGATATCGATCTCTTTTGTAAGCCGTTTTTCTAAAAAACCGATGCATTTTTTTGGCTCTATCGGAAGCTTGATGTTTCTGATAGGTTTTATCTCAGCTTCGGTTATTGGCGTTGAAAAACTAATTGCAACCTTTAATGGTGAATTAGCACCACGCGTTACAGCCAGTCCCTATTTTTACATAGCACTAGTGTGTATGATTATGGGAACACAGCTCTTTCTTACCGGATTTCTTGCCGAACTTGTTGGACGCAGTTCTTCAACCCGCAATCATTACCTGATTTCTGAAAAACTTGAATCGTAGTTAAAATCATGAACAGAATAGAAGAATCCATTCAGCAATCTATTGCCTTGAAACAACAAATTCTTGGAGATACTGAACTCTTGAATACCCTGAAACAGGTGATCGATTGTGTCACCAAAGCTTTTCAAAACGATAAGAAAGTGTTGTTTTGTGGAAATGGTGGCTCTGCAGCAGATGCCCAACATTTGGCAGCAGAATTTTCCGGACGTTTTTATTACGACCGTCCCCCGCTTTATGCCGAAGCTTTACACGTAAACTCTTCTTACCTTACTGCGGTGGCTAATGATTATTCATACGACGAAACGTATGCCCGATTAGTAAAAGCCAAATGCAGAAAAGGTGATGTGTTAATTGGATTATCAACTTCAGGAAATTCATCAAACATTGTACGCGCTTTTGAAGTTGCTCGTGAAATGGAGATTACCACTATTGGCTTTACGGGTGCAACCGGTGGAAAAATGAAAGAACTCAGTACGTATTTGTTGAATGTTCCATCTAAAGATACTCCGCGTATTCAGGAATCGCATATTACGCTGGGACATATCTTATGCGAAATGGTTGAGTGTAATATTTTTCCTAAATAATTATTTAGAACAGATGGATCCAATATTGAGGAAAATAAACAAAGGGTGGACTTTGTTTTTGGATCGGGACGGGGTGATTAATCGCCGTTTGCCGGATGATTATGTGAAGGATTGGAATGATTTTGTCTTTCTTCCGGGAGTTCTTCATGCAATCAGCATCTTTACACAATATTTTGGAAATGTCTTTATTGTAACCAACCAGCAGGGAATAGGAAAAGGTCTTATGACTGAAGCGCAGCTTGCTGGTATTCACTGTAAAATGCTTGCCGAAATAGAAGCTCATGGAGGAAAAATCTCCAGAATCTATCATTGCCCGGAACTTAGAGATTCAGGAAGTATATTTCGTAAACCTGAAATAGGAATGGGTATGCAGGCAAAAAAAGATTTTCCGGAGGTGGATTTCAAACGGTCAATGATGGCAGGCGATACACTTTCTGATCTTCAGTTTGCTCATAATTTGAAAATGTTGGGCATTTTGATTGGAAATGATTCACATTGTCTTTCGCATCGTCCTGTTTTGTATCATCTTCATTTTGAATGCTTACAAAGTTTTGCGAATAAACTTGTTCAGGAAAATAATTACAATCAATAAATAATCATGAAAACATTGAAGTTCTCCCTTTTGTTTGTGATGTTTACAGTGTTAATCCCGGTGTGGACGGTAGCCCAAAATGTAAAATTTCCAGCCGACTCATTGAACCGTACCGATTTAAAAGGTAAAAAGTACGGCTACTGGGTGAAAAAAGATGCGAAAGGAAAACTCAAGTATGAAGGACGTTTCAAGGATAATTACCCTGTTGGAGAGTTTCGCTATTATGATGAAAATGAGAAACTCGAAAATATCACTCTCTTTACGGAAAAAGGTGTGAATGCCAAAACTGTAATGTTTTATCAGGATGGCATCAAACAGTCGGAAGGATGTTACATTAACCGTGTGAAAAATGGTATCTGGCGTTTATATAACGAAAAAGGAAAGATTCTCACCGAAGAAGCTTACAAAGGTGGCCGTAAAGACGGGGTGAGCAAACTTTTTGCTCCTGATAGCTCAATTATTGAATCTACTACCTGGAAAAACGGTGAAAAAAATGGTCCTTGGATGCAAACTGACAAGCGTGGAACAGTTAAAGCCAGCTTTAAAAATAATCTGATTGATGGATTCTATGAGTTTTACTTCCCTAATGGGAAACTAAAACTCAAAGGTTCAAATATAATGGGCATGAAAACCGGTGTCTGGAATTACTATAATGAAATAGGGACACTTGTAAAGCGTATTATCTATCGCAATGATACTCCTGTAAAAACCGAAATTCAGATTGTAACCGATAAAAAGATATTCTTTCAGAATGTTGACAGCATTATGTGGGTTCATAAAATGGCTGCCAAAACAACTATTTGTCAAAAAGGTGGTAATATGGTTTATTGCAACAACAATCCTTTGGATTTGCTTGATCTTGTTGGAATAGATAAATTTCTCAGGATTAATGAGCGCTTTTTTACCAACATTAGTGCTGTTGTAAGCTATAAAACCGTTGATGAGAAGAAAGGGGAAGTTATTTTGAACCCACATCCCGATTTTGAAGTCTGGACAGACGAAGAAGGAACTCTGCTGTTTCAAAGTATCTACGAAAAGAAACCCAACGAAGGGCTGGAAGAGTAAATGGCAAAACCTAACCCCAAAAGAGGTCGAAGACCCTTTTGGAGGTTGAATAAATGGTGGAACCTAACCCAAAAAGAGATTAAAAATCCTTTTGGAGATTGAATAAGGAATAAGTAGAGTTGGAAATTTGACTTATTTTTAAAATCTACTAGGGTTTAACGTAATCAATAACTGAATTCATGGAAAATCCAAAAGACCGCATATTATGGCTGGTTCAGGAGCTGAATCACCACAATGAACTATACTACATGCAGGATAAACCTGAAATCAGTGACAGGGATTTCGATGCATTGATAAATGAATTGCATCTGCTGGAGCAACAGTTTCCGGAATATATGTTACCCGATTCTCCCACGCATCGTGTGGGCGGTTCTGTAAATAAAAATTTTAAACAGGTGGAACATCGTTATCCGATGTTGTCGCTTGGAAATACCTACTCTGAAGAGGATTTGAGAGAGTTTGATAGCCGAATTCGAAAGTTGCTTGAAAATCAACCATTTAGTTATGTATGCGAATTAAAGTTCGACGGAGTGGCTATTGGGTTGCGTTATGAAAATGGAATCCTGATTCAGGCGGTTACCCGTGGCGATGGAGTAAAGGGTGATGATGTTACTGATAATGTAAAAACCATCCGCACTATTCCGCTACGGTTAAATGGAAATTATCCATCCGAATTTGAAATTCGCGGCGAAATTATTCTCCCGCATTCGTCATTCGAAAAACTAAACGAACAAAGGATTGAAGAGGGAGACGAACCCTTTGCAAATCCGAGAAATGCTGCTTCGGGAAGTCTGAAGCTGCAGAATTCCAAAGAGGTAGCACGCCGCAAACTCGATTGCTTTCTCTATTTTCTGTTGGGTGAAAATCTGCCCGAAACCTCTCATTACAATAACTTGATGCATGCCCGCCAGTGGGGGTTTCATATTCATGATGGAATTACACTTTGTCGTAATTTGAACGAAGTGTTTCAGTTTATTCACTTTTGGGACGAAAAACGGAAAAATCTGCTTTTCGATATTGACGGTGTAGTTGTTAAAGTAAATGAGACAAACCTATGGGGGCCACTAGGGTTTACAGCCAAATCGCCCCGCTGGGCCATTGCCTATAAGTTTAAAGCCGAACGTGCAGCAACTCAACTGATTTCGGTAAGTTACCAGGTGGGTCGTACAGGAACCATTACACCTGTTGCCAATTTGAAACCGGTAAAACTGGGTGGAACTATCGTTAAACGTGCTTCGCTGCACAATGCTGATATCATTGCTAACCTTGATATTCACGAAGGCGACGTTGTGTATGTGGAGAAGGGTGGTGAAATTATTCCGAAAATTGTTGGAGTGGATACTAATCAACGTTCAATGTTCAGTGAGCCTGTTCAATACATTACTCATTGTCCAGAATGCGGTACGGAGTTGATTCGTCAGGAGGGCGAAGCCTCTCATTACTGTCCGAATGAAATGGGCTGTCCCCCGCAGATCAAAGGAAAGATTGAGCACTTCATCAGTCGTAAGGCTATGAATATTGATAGTCTGGGTGAAGGAAAAGTAGAGTTGCTGTTCGATAAAAAACTGGTACAGAACATTGCCGATTTATATGATTTGCAGGAAAATAAGCTTCTGGGACTTGAAAAAAACATCGAGAACGAACTTACCGGAAAAAGCAAAAAGATCAGTTTCCGCGAAAAGAGCGTTGAAAACATCTTAAAAGGGATTGATGCCTCTAAACAGGTGCCTTTCGAACGAGTTTTGTTTGCATTGGGAATTCGCTTTGTGGGCGAAACTGTTGCCAAAAAGCTTGCTGCACAATTCCAGACGATGGATAACCTTATGATTGCTGATAAAGAAGCTTTGCTCAACACCGAAGAGATAGGGGCAAAAATTGCAGAAAGTTTGCTCGGCTATTTTTCCGATCCAAAGAATATTCATCTCATTCAACGACTGAAAGAAAAAGGATTACAGTTTGTCTCCACTGTTACAAACGAGAAATTATCCGATACGCTCACTGGGAAAATTTTTGTGGTAAGTGGCGTATTCTCTGTTTCGCGTGATGATATTAAAAAGATAATCGAATTACACGGAGGGAAGAACGTTGGATCAATTTCGGCTAAGACTTCTTATGTACTGGCAGGTGATAATATGGGTCCGGAAAAACGTAAAAAGGCAGAACAGCTTAATATACCGATCATCTCGGAAGAAGAATTTAATGCAATGGTTTGTTTATAAGTACGAAGAAAATGAATGGACTAATCTAGCTACTTGTTTCCCCTTTCAAATTATTGCCCGATTGCTTTTTTCAGAGCTTTTTCCAGAGCCTCTACCTCTTTCTCCCAAGAATAGTTTCCTTTTACAAAGTGGTATCCTGCTTCGGAAAGTTTCTTGCGTAGCTCTTCTGATTGCATAAGTTGTAATATACGAGCGACTAATTCCTCTTTGGTGTCTGCAATCAGAATCTCTTCTCCGGGTTTTGCACCCAGTGCTACATTCGCCAGGCTGGTGGTAATGCAGGGGATTTTCATTGCCATTGCTTCAAGTAGTTTGTTTTGCAATCCGGTTCCCATACGCATGGGTGCAACAAAAATCTTTGCCCGGCTATAATAATCCCGGATGTCTTCGACCCAGCCTGTAACGGTAACAAAATCTTTCTGAAGATTTTTTACGCTGTAAAACGGATTGGCTCCGGCAAGAGTAAGGTTAGTGTAAGGGAATTCTTTCCGTATTTCAGGGAGAATTTCTTCTGCCAGATAACAAGCTGCATCAATATTGGGAGGATACCCCATGTTTCCGGTAAATACCAGATCAATATCTTTGAATGATTCTTTGGCACAGAAATACTCCATATCTACACCGTTTGCCGAAATCATCACGCGGTTTTTCTCCTGGAATGGGAGTAATTCGCGCTCAGCTTCCGAAATAATTACAGAGTTGTTGAAGTATTGAAATACTTCAGTTTCGTAACGTTTTAGTCGTTTATATTCCAGCAAAAGCAGTGGTTTAACGTAGAAAGGAGCATGTTTGAAACGACGTTCTACATTGATAGAAAAAACATCCTGAAAGTCAATAACTTTTGGTGTTTTGCGATTTCGTACATATTCTGCTGTACGAATAAGCTGACAATAGATTACCTCAGGATTTATTTCGTCCAGTAACTTGTTTATCCGCTTGCGAACAGAAGGAGAATAAAAGTATCCAACCTGCATGGGCAGGGTTCTGAAAATATTACACATAAGATGAATTCCAAGTTCAATCCGTGAAAACGGAAAAATATGAATAGAGGCACAATAAGGCTTCAGGATTTCTTCCGTTTTTGGATGAATTTTTGCATCATGAGTACATATCAGGTGGATTTCATGCTTTTGCGAAAGCACTCTCAGTTGATGGAATGCCCTTAGTTTATCGCCTTTTTCGAGCGGATAAGGAATTCGCGAAAGCAAGAGTGCTATTTTCATGAGTTTGAATTTAATACTTGGTTGTAAAACAATATAAGTTTATGACTGAGTTGCTCATTATTGTATTCGGTTTCAACTAAATGGCGACCTTCGTCTCCTATTCTTTTGCAAAGAACAGGATTGTTCAGATAATCAACAATCAGTTGAATGTAATGATTGGCATCACGTGCAATCAGAATGTTTTTTTCATTAGTATATTTAATACCCTCAGCTCCTACTTTGGTAGTAATGACTGTTTTGCCTAAAGCAAGAGCTTCGATAATCTTTACGCGGATTCCACTACCCGAAAGAAGTGGAGCAGCAAAAATTCTGTTTTCCGAAATAAAATCAGCAGCACTTTCTACTTCACCAACAATCTCCAGTCCTTGCATGCGTGTGTTCTGTAACCAGTCTGGTGTAGTGCGACCAGCAATTCTGAAACGGGCATTCGCTTGCTTTTTGGTAACACCAGGCCAAACCTCCTTCAAAAACCATTCAATACCTTCCAAATTTGGGATCCAGTTTAAAGCACCAATAAAACCTACACTGTTTTGTTCACAGACTGATGCTGTATTGTAGTTTTGAATTTCAACTCCAAACGGCAGATCTATAATCGGAACCTTACATTCCCGGGAGCGGAAAAACTCGGCATCAGCCGGAGTAATTGCAAGAATCCCCTGATAATCGTTCAGGTGCAAAAGCTCATAATTCTTTAAAGTGGAGGCCAGATGTTTCAGGATAAATCGTTTCGCTGGATTTTTTGCCATCATGGCTGAGCGTTCCCAAATCCGATGTTCAATGTTATGCGAACGTAATACTATCGGAGCATTCGTGAGCTTTCGGATTGCAGGAATATAAGGCGTAAAAAACAACGATTCCAGATGAATAATGTCGTAGGATTCTTTCTTTAAGACCTCTTCAATCTTGCATTGAAGTTCTTTGGAGATGAAACGCTTTACATGATATGATTCGCGGGAAAAAAGATTCCAAAAAATACCCTGAGGTTTTACTCTTAAATCGAGATATACAGATTCAAATCCGGTTTGATCGATAAAGTCCTGAGGGACTTTTTTCCATTCAACCGGGTTTTTAAATGAACTAATTGCGATAATCTTTACCTGATGACCCGCACCAAGCAAGCTTCGGGTAATGGCATACATTGCCAGTGATCCGCCTTCGTTTGGAGGGTAGGGGGGTTTTATGCAAAGTTGTAATACACGCATCGCATTTTCAGTTAGTTTTTACCAATGAATTTACGGAAAAATCGTTTCCATACATCAATATCGAATATGGGCGAATCTGTCGTTGCTTTAAAGGTAAGAATAATCCCTACTGGTAAGAAAACCAGTGAAGCAATCCACATTCCTTTATACGCTTCAAGCGCACCTTCACGTACGGATTTTTCGCCAATCATCGAAAGAATATGGAACATGATAAACAGTATTACAGATAGTACCGCAGGCATTCCTAATCCACCTTTGCGGATAATAGAACCCAGCGGTGCTCCCACAAAAAACAGAATCAGACAGGCAATAGATAAGGTAAACTTACGATGCCATTCTATTTTATGACGCTGGATTTCTTCTTTACGATATTTTAAATCCATACGATTGTAATCAATATCAGCACGAGTAGCACGAGCTGCCTGTAAAGCATTGTCGAGAACAGAAGTTCGTTTTATGGGATCGATATTTGCAAGAAGCTTTGGACTTAAGGCTTTTACCGAATCGGGTAAAATAAAAGGAACGGTATCTGTATAGAATGTATTCAAAAAGAAATACCGGCCAATTATGCTGACCGAAAAAATCTGTTCTTGCACTTTGTAAGATTTTGAAAGAGTATCTACAGCGCGTTCCAGTTGCATCAGATTTAGCATCTGGTAGTGACTTTTAAAAAGTTCTTCGTTGGTTTTATTAAAAGCGAAAGCCGAAAGATCAAATCGTACATATTGCTCTTTGAAATGGGCACGCATCATCGGGCGCTTTAAGTAGCTGTTACGGTCATCAAGCATTTCATCATATGATATGCCGTCGTAAAGGTGAAAGATCAGATAGCGGTTGTCGGACGTTGTTACCATACTCCCTCGTTTTGCCAGAATGAGAGACGAGTTTCCTGAACGGCGGGTATGATCGTAAATCATTACATCATGTAACCCTTTGCTATCTTTGTCTTTTTTTCCAACACGAATAATATAGCCGTCAATGCCACCATAATAAACCCCTTCTTTAATGTTAACTGCGGGTTTTTTTGATTGAACATCAAAAAGCAGGGTCTTAAATTTGAGATTTGCATAAGGCATAACATTATTAGAAAAATAGAATGCAATACCGCTGATAATTATTGATAGAATAACCAATGGTCTCATAGCTTTGCTTAAAGATATACCGGCAGCTTTGATGGCTACGAGTTCATATCGTTCTCCCAGATTTCCGAACATCATAAGTGAAGAAAGCAAAATTGCCAGCGGTAATGCTAAGGGGACAAATGTAGCAGATGCGTAAAACATCAGTTTTGCAATGATATACCATTCCAGACCTTTGCCAACAAAATCGTCGATGTATTTCCAGAGAAACTGCATCAACAAGATAAAGAGCGCAATAAAAAAGGTCATCACCATTGGACCTATGTAGCTCTTTAGCATAAAACGAAACAAAGTTTTTACCGGCATCCTCATAATTAAAAGCAAAAGTAGCGATTTTTAGGGAAATGATGGTGGTATAAACCGAGGATTCTAAGAACAGTTATTATAAAAAAGCTTAATGAAGGTTTTGTTGATTGTGAAAAAATAATTTTCCGAATTGCCAACTTAACAATAACTTAGCGTGCTTTTTTGAGGATGAATCAAACAGAGAGATTTCGCTACTTCTGATAGATAAAACAGAATTTAAACCTTTGGAACAGCAGATAGTCCAACTAAACATGACAAAATAATACCTTTATCGTTTAGAAATGTATTCATGTATATAATGTAATAGTACTCTAACTCTCTAATCAAGATGAAAAAAATTAATCGTTTCGGCATATTAACCTTTATGTTTTTAATTGTATTTATGCCGTTTACAGCCAATTCTCAAAATCTTTACAGTCCTGACACTGTACGTACATTCAAACTCTATTTTTTTGATAAAAAGTGGGACAAGAAACTGGATGAATATAAAAAACAGAACAGTGATAAAAGGGTGTTAGCCAGGCTTGTGGTGGATGGCGTAGTATATGACAGTGTAGGTGTGAAATATAAAGGGAATTCATCATACAATGAGCAGTATTTGAAAAATCCGTTCAATATCAGGGTTGATTATATAAAGAAGAAACAAAACGTAATGGGTTACAGCGAGCTGAAACTTTCAAACCTGTTTCGCGATCCAAGCGGAATACGGGAAGTGCTTGCATACAATCTTATTGGAGAATTTCTTCCAACACCCAAGGCAGGCTTTGTTGAATTGTATATCAATGATTCGCTCAAGGGACTATATGCAAATACAGAAGATATTGACAAAGCTTTTGCCCGAAAATATTATCCTTATAAAGATGGAGCTTTCTTTAAATGTGAAATGTCCGGACATCAAATGCCTAAGGGGTGTAAAATTGCGGTTGCAGATGGATTAACATTAGGTTTTACGCTCGATTCTGTTTGCTATTCCAATAATTATGAGTTGAAAAGTAAGTATGGCTGGAAAAAAATGCTAAACCTGATGCAGGTAATCTGGTATCACAACGATTCGAAAAGTACGTATTACAACACTGTGGATAAATACCTGGATGTAGATAAAACCATGTTTATGCTGGCTTTTGACAATCTGTTTGTAAACCTGGATAGCTATATCTGGTCAGGACGGAACTATTACATGATTGAAGATACAAATGGGGTTTTTCATCCGGTAATCTGGGATTTAAACATGTGTTTCGGAGGGTTCAGCCATTTTTACAAACCCGATCTGCTTCCAACATTTCCAATCTTTATGGGTGAGGATAATATTTATCGACCGCTAATTTCTAAATTATTGAAGGTGCCTCAATATCGAACACTTTACCTTGAGCACTATAAGCAACTTGTGAAAGAGATAGTTTTAAGCGGGAAACTGAAGTTACTGGCCGAAAAACTGCATACTCAGGTTGCTCCTTATATTCTGCGCGATCCTTGGTTTTACTATTCAGATGATGATTTCAGACAATCATTGAATGCTGTCTGTAAAAAAGATATACCGGGCATTTTACAATTGATGGATCAGCGAATAGAGTATCTGAAAACATGTCCTGAATTGAAAGATGTGTTCGTAAAATAGAGTAATCTGTTTTCTACATGATTTGAAATTAAATGATGCAGAGAGAAGAGTTGTTGTGAGAATGAAAGTTGCAATCTCCTTATATTCTTTCAGATCAGAATTATGCAAGGATTATGCAGCTGAAATCCTCAAGTAATATGATGGTTTTAATCCGGCTTATTCGGATTGTAACTTTTTATGCGATTTGAATGAGTTGGATTTTGGTTTTGTTGTTTTTGAAAATTTACGTAGTTTAATAGAATTGTGAGTTTGATTTATTTATCTGTTTTTTAGTTTGTTAAATGATGAATGTGATTGAATTATTTTTAAGGGATGCTTTCTTTGTATATAGAAATTGCTTACGTTGTCTTGTGCTGGAATAAAAAAGGGGTTAAGTGCTTAATTTGTTGATAATGAATTATTATATATTCTTTTTTGACGGATGTAAATGCATCCTGTTTTATTATAATAAAGTATTTGGATGAGTTAGATTGATTTGTTTTTATTGATGCAGGTGATTCTGTGTTGTAAAAATGTATTAATCGGGTTAGATTAACTTAAAATAAAGTGTGTGATTTGTTGCTGAAGAGCGAAAGGAAGCGTATCTTTGCAACCCTTTTAATTTTTGGGATTAATTCATCTTTAAATTGCTTTCTTCGTAAATGAAAAACAAGTACATCGATCTTATCGAGCAGACCTTTGAGTTTCCTCAGGATGAATTCAAAGTTGAAGATAATGAATTGTATTTTCATGATGTGCCTTTGATGGACATCATCAAACAGTATGGCACTCCTTTGAAAATTACGTATTTGCCTAAAATCAGCCAACAGATTCAACGCGGTAAGCGCTTGTTTAATGTGGCAATGGCAAAGGTTGATTACCAAGGAGATTACTATTATTGCTATTGCACGAAAAGTTCTCATTTTTCATTTGTACTTGAAGAAGCATTACAGAATGATATTCACATAGAAACTTCTTCAGCCTTTGATATTAATCTGATCAACGAACTTCATGAACAAGGTAAGATAGGGAAGGATCGCTTTATTATTTGTAATGGATTTAAACGTCCGATGTATATCGAAAATATTGCAGATCTTATTAACCGTGGTTTCGCAAATACGATTCCGGTTGTTGACAATAAAGAAGAAGTTGACTTACTTGAATCGAAGATAAATTCCAAATGTAAAGTAGGCATTCGTATTGCATCGGAAGAAGAACCTCAATTTGAATTTTATACTTCACGTTTAGGTATTCGCTATAATGATATCCTGACATTCTATCAAGAGCGGATCAAAAATAATCCGAAGTTTGAGTTAAAGATGCTTCACTTCTTTATTAATACCGGAATCAAAGACACTGCGTATTATTGGAATGAGCTTTCAAAGTGTGTGAATGTTTATTGCGATCTTAAAAAAGAATGTCCAGAGCTTGAGTATTTGAATATTGGAGGAGGTTTCCCGATCAAAAATAATCTGGGTGCTGCATACGATTACGAGTATATGGCCGAAGAGATTATTGCACAAATTAAGAATATCTGTAACCAGCGTGGTGTTATAGAGCCTCATGTTTTTACTGAATTTGGAACATTTACTGTTGGCGAAAGTGGTGCTACACTTTATTCCATCATCAACCAAAAACAACAAAATGATCGTGAGTTGTGGTATATGATTGATAGTTCGTTTATGACTACATTGCCCGATACCTGGGCTATCAATCAACGCTATATCTTACTTTCGATCAATAACTGGGATCAGGAATATCAACGGGTTTTCCTTGGAGGATTAACCTGCGACAGTCAGGATTTTTACAATGCCGAGGCACATTCAAATGCCGTTTTCTTACCCAAGTACAATAATGATGAAGTTCAGTATATCGGATTTTTTCATACCGGAGCGTATCAGGAATCGTTGGGTGGATATGGAGGCATTCAGCACTGTTTAACACCAGCACCCAAGCATATTATCATCGATATTGATGAAGAAGGTGAATACTTTACCAAACTATTTGCGAAAGAACAAAGTCATAAATCGATGCTGAAGATATTAGGATATTAAGCATATTTCAGATAAAGAAAATAAATTATTAAAAAATCTTTTTAGTCTTTCAGCATCGGGCAATATAGCCCTCAGGAAAATGATACTTTAAAAAGTTATTATATAAGAGATAGTTGCAGATAAGCATGATTTAGTTTCGAAAAGTGTGTTATGAATGATAAGCTTCTTCGAGTGCTTTAATATTCATCTTTTTCATCTGTAGCATAGCTTGTATTACATTGGATGATTTTATCGGGTCAGGATCGTTAATCATATTTTCTAATCCGGAAGGAATAATTTGCCAGGAAACTCCAAATTTATCTTTTAGCCACCCGCCCATTTGTTCTTCTCCGTCTTTAGAAAGCTTTTCCCATAAGAAGTTAATTTCTTCCTGTGTTTCACAGTTTACAAACAGCGAAATTCCTTCACTGAAATGGAAATGATGGCCTCCATTCAACAAAGTAAATTCTTGTCCTTCAATTTCAATTACAGCACTCATCAGTAATCCTTCAGGCAGTGGTGCATTTTTCCCCCAGCGGCTCGAACGAATAAGTTTCGAGTTTTTAAAGATTGACAAATAGAGATTCATCGCCTCTTCAGCCTGATTGTTGTATGTTAAATAGGTCGTGATTTTTTGCATTCTCAATTAAACTATGATTGATTGATTGCAGATTATGCCTTTTTCGATCTTTGAAAAGCTTTCATGATCAGGAGAACAATACTTAAAATCCAGCCAACAGGGTAGGGAAGAATCGCTAATCCCAACCATGCTGAATTTCCGGAATCACCTCCAATTCCGCCCATGGCTGAAATCGTAAACAAAGCACTTACTCCAATGCTAATCAATATAAATGATAAGAAAAACAGTTTCCAGTATTTATCGTTCCTGTAATGAGAGCTAATAACCAATAATATACTTGCAAAGGCAATGACTATCGAGCCTTCCATTGCATCGATAGCTCCCAGTAGTAGTGCAACAATTCCAATGATGTAAAGCGTTTTTAACAGCCTGTTTTTTTGTTTCAAATTCATTGTTGTTTATTTTACATTATCAATGCGAAGATACAATATAACCAGCCTGTTATATAAATGTTCAGTTTGAAATATTCAGTGATATTCCAAATTGATTGAGCGTTTTTTGCGTTGCTATTTCTTTCGAAAGCAGCAAAAAATAAAATTCTGAACGGTATCGAAAGGTGTATGATGATCGGAATATTCGCAGCTTATTAGTTTAAAATCAGGATAAAATAGCTTTGTTATGCTTTCTTCGGAATATTGCCGTATCTCAATCCCACTGCACTTTTTGGGACCGTTTACAGAGAATGTTCCCATTACCACTATTCCTTTTGGTGCAATACATTTTTTCAGGTTTTCAATATAATGGGTTACTTCCTGATCGGTGGTGAGAAAGTGAAAGGCGGCTCTGTCGTGCCAGAAATCGTAGATTTTGGGGGAAACGAAATTTCCGGCATCCGCTTCTATCCAGGTAATACTTCCGGCATTATTTCCTAATCGTTGTTTTGCACGTTCAAGTGCTGAAACCGAAATATCCGCCACACTGATGTTCTGATACCCTTCGTTCAGTAAACAGTCGGCTAAAAAACTGTCGCCACCTCCCATATCCATAATTTGCGCACTATGGGGTATTTGAAGCTGATGTATATGGTTCAAAGAGGTTTCCGGAATTTGCTGATACCAGCTAACTTCTGTCAATTGCTTATGTTGATAGATGTTTTCCCAGTGTTGCTTACGATTGAATGTTTCCATATGTTTTTTAAGTATTAGTTCTTTTGACTGAACATAAGATTTGTGATTCCACATGAAATATTAAAACCGTAAATATTTTGAAAATCAAAGGAATTATATCTTTTCTCCCAGTATAATCCAAGTGAAAATCTTCTCCAAAATCCTTTTTTAAATACTATTGTCATCGGTACGTCACTTCTTATCCGAAGAAGATTTTTTTTCTGAGAATATGCATAGCCATATTGAAATTGTAACAATGATCCTAAACCAATTCCAATGTATCCTTTTTTACCGTAAGATTTATTGTTTACAAACCCTCCGTTGATAAATGTAATTATGAAATCTGTATCGAGGCTATGAAGTGAAGCTCCACTTTTGCTATCTATTCCATAATTATAACCCACAATACCATTTACAGCAAATGGCATTATAATGTCTTTTCTTTGAGCAAAACATTTGTTTATTGAAATTAAGAAAGAGAGTAGTACTAAACTTGTTCTTATGATTACAGTCAATTTTGCTTTAGATAATATGTTTTTTTTAGTAATTTCTATACTTGTTGTGATCGGATATTTCATTAATACTCTGGGAATTCATGATACATGTATTGTTTACAAATGTTAAAGATGAATTTAAAATATGTAAATCATTTATTTGATGGTAAAACTTTGGAGGGTAATTGTTTCGGAAAAACTGCCATAATATATAATATCGCCATTTTCATTGGTAAATGCAATCCGGTCAATTGCTGTTTGCTTTTTTACAAGACCGTTTGATGAATACCATTCTGTGGTTTTTGTTCCATCATAATCAGGATGATTGTTGTAACTCCAATCAATTTTAAAGCATTCCATAGTGTGTCCTGCAATATTGATTGTTTCTGCTGCGATTACCGTTTTTGTGATTTTAGGAGTGTATATCGTTAAAGGAAATCTGCATACCCAGGTTGAGTTTAGAAAAAGTGGTAATTTTAACTCTAAGAGTGCTTGTTTTTCAAGGAAAATATCTTTAGCTGACGACGATAAATTGTTTTTAAGGCTCGGAATATAGTATCCGCTTATTTTTTTTGGGTTGTTATTGAGTGAGATATATTGGTTTCCATGATATTTTAATCCTTCCTGATCCAGTGATTTATATTCGTAAGTAATTGAGTTTGCATAGTTATCATAGGTTTTGAAAACTTTTACATGCAGGGTGTCGTTAAGTATCGTGTCTTTTTCAATCTGTACATTTAAGAGCATATCTATTGTATCTCTATCAACAATTATATTGGAAGTGTCTGATGCATATTTCTCGATAATTATTTGCCGGGTATAATTCCATTCCGAACCAACGTTCATGGGATAGCTATTGACAACCGGATTATGAGTTTCGTTATCTTTACTACACCCTGATAATGTAATAAGTGAAATTGCAAGCAATATGTATAATTTCATGATTTATAGATGTATTTGTGCGTAAAAAAAGATGCTGTATTCAAATGAAGCAATTTATTTTTATAGGTAAATTCTTTCTGAAACTGCAAAACAAAGTTATAAAAAAATATCACTAATTCCGAATAGAATGAAAAATAGAAAAGATAAGCCGGAAACAGTATCACACACACTTTTCTACACAGTCTCATGAAAAAACGTTTTACGGGGTGTTTTGAAATGCAAAACGTATAAAAAAACGTTTTACGGGGTATTTTGAAATGTAAAACGTATAAAAAAACGTTTTACGGAGTGTTTTGAAATGCAAAACGTATAAAATGACATCAAACGGGTCATTTTGAAATACAAAACATATAAAATGACGTCAAACGGGTCGTTTTGAAATTCAAAACATATAAAATGACATCAAACGGGTCGTTTTGAAATACAAAACATATAAAATGACATCAAACGGGTCATTTTGAAATGCAAAACATATAAAATGACATCAAACGGGTCGTTTTGAAATGCAAAACATATAAAATGACATCAAACGGGTCGTTTTGAAATTCAAAACATATAAAATGACGTCAAACGAGTCATTTTGAAATTCAAAACATATAAAATGACGTCAAACGGGTCGTTTTGAAATTCAAAACATATAAAATGACATCAAACGGGTCGTTTTGAAATACAAAACATATAAAATGACGTCAAACGAGTCATTTTGAAATTCAAAACATATAAAATGACGTCAAACGGGTCGTTTTGAAATTCAAAACATATAAAATGACGTCAAACGGGTCATATTGAAATGCAAAACATATAAAATGACGTTTTAGCTTCAATCGGAATAATCACTATTTGCATATACTAACTTTATATCATTTTTATTTATTTGGTGTATTGTGAATAACACTTGCCCACAACCGCAACAAAATGATAGTCCGAACAAATAAACATCACCATCTATAGTATATACCCTGTATTTTTCATTTGAGCAGGGCCCTAAAACAGAGATTAAGCTATTATTTTCGAATAGAATAAACCGTGGTCCAAATTCATTTTCTTTTGAAAATGAGATGAAGTAAAAACTAAAGGTTTTCGTTACATATTTTTCTATGAGCGATTTTTCATTCAGGTAATTAGGATCAATAGCATCAAAATTTTTGAATAACTCACTCATATTAATAGTTTTAATGATAGAATCGATTTTTAGTTGGATACTTTCATTTTTTATACTTTTACTATGTAATTCTTTCAGGTTACTATGTTTTTTTAAAATGGCAAAAGCAATTTTAGGGTATTTTTCTTCATGCCAAAATTTTGTGTTAAGATTGGTTAATACATTTTGCTCAAATGCACCTAGTGGTGAAATCCTGTAAGATTTTGTTTTTGCCTCAAAAATTCGATTGTGATCAATATCCAATAATGTGATATTCTGGTTTAATTCAAATTTGCCCCAGAGACTTAATGTGTCATTTGAGAAAAATGTTAGGGCATAATCATCATTTTGAATACCAAATGAATCAATTTCTACATTGTAGTTTTCAATAGAAATTTTACTATTAGTTTTTGGTGTAACAAAATTTTTCTGGCAAGAAAAGTTAATCAGTGAAATAATTATAACGAAACAAATTTTCTTCATTTTTTTATTCTTTATAATTTTTTGCTGCTACAATACTCCAAATGCTTACAGAATTATCAATTTTTTCTAAAATCTATTCCTTTCAGCTTGTGAATAAAATATTAGCTTGACTGTGAATTGTAAACAGATCCTTGGTAAACTTGAATAGAGCATATTATACTGAAAGATTTTATACGATTTTGATGACCGTTAGTTAATTACAAATATATTGTAATAATGTTAAACGAAGTTATTTTAAATACAAAGTGTTTTACAGGTCGATTTGAATTCAGCTTTTCCGCTTATAATTACTTATATTTAGGTTTTTACAAGTGAAACGAATGGCATTTTGTTTTTGCCAGATATCATTTATATGATAACACTTTAATTGCTTCTGATTTAGAAGCAACAAAGTTTATTTGTTTGCCTTTGTTGCTTTCGTAGATAAAGTCATGAATACTTTTCCGGGTGTATTTTGCGAAATCGCCTACAATAGCAAGCCGAACACGGTAATTAGAGAATTTTTGGAGGATTTCTCCGGCTATGCCATTCTTCAGGTCGAAGAAATCAGGTGTGATGTTGGTTTCGTGAATTATTATTTTGTCGAAGTCCTGATAGTATAGATTTCCCAATAAATTCAATCCGTCATCCACAGAGTTGATAATAATTTTGTCTGAGGTTATTTCAGCAATTTTAGTGCCTTCTATGTTATGTGTTTCAATTTTCATATTATGTTCATCTCTTTAATAATGACAGCCTCACTCGTCGAATCCCAGAAGGTAATTTTAAAAATACGAAATTAAGATTAAAGGTTTAAGAATGTAGATCAGAATATGTTTCTGATCTACATTACCGGGAGCTGTGACTACTCAGCAATAATTTTTATACAACTTTTATTCAATTCTTCTATCTTGTCATAAATTGCTTTTACTGCTTTTATTTTGTCGGCAGTGACTTTTGAGCTTATTACGGAAAAGAAGCTTGTTATTTTAATTGTATTGGAGCTCTCTTGCTTAACATTTGCAATCAATTCTCCGAAATCATTCTTGATTTCAACGTCAGGAAAGGCTGAGATCAGTTTTACATTCTTGTTGAATTGCAAGAAATAGGTATAAGTGTCTTTTCCTAGGAAATCAGGGTAGAAATCTAGCTGGCGATTGGTCGTGTCTATATTGTTGTAAATAACGTGATAAAACCAGTTCTTCAAGTCGATAGAGATGGTGTCTCCCTCTTTGCTTAACAGGTTATTTGCCTTGTATTGCGCGTTAACAGAGGCTTGAAAAGGGAATTCTTTATTATTGATTTTCATGCTTGAACTCAATAAAGAAACACTGCTGTTTAGTTCCCATATTTTTTTGTTGTATAATTTGTTAATGCTTTTGTCCTGGTAATTACACGAGTATAAGCCACGAGTAAGGGTTGAATATTGTCCCGACAGGTTTATCCGTGCATCAAAAGAGATTAATAACGAGTCTAAATCGATACTGGTTAATATGTTGCTTCTACGGGTATTATCATTCGTGGTGCTGTTTGGCAGCCTAGCTTGCCGGAGCGTTTCGTTAAAAACAGGGATATACCTATACCTAGCGTAATCGTCTAGCTGAATCAAGCGAGCTTTCGAGTCCTCGAAATAGAAGGGGAACTCGTTAAGGTAGTATCCGAACTGAGCACTTTTGGGATAAATATATTGTGCCACGTTGTTTTTCAGTAATGTGGTGAATAAGATATCTCCGTTATACATGGGAGCATAGAACTCATCATCCATTTCACCTGTTCTTTTATCGCAAACATAGGTGGTAAAATACTCAATACCTAGATCTAAAAGAATTGCAGCGTAAAGATCATATTTACTAACATCTCTCAGGCTTTTGACGTTCATGTCTTCTCCAAACTTAGGAACCCGGGTATCAATTATTTTAAAATAGTTGGTGTCGCTGGAAAAGCTGAATTCATCTGCGATGGTATTTTGGATCTTTAGCAAGGTCTGATATCCCAAACTGTCGTTTGTAATGTCTTTGGTTTCAGATGCTATAAAATCCCGAAATGGAAATAGCCTTTGCGCTTTTAAACCACTCTTTATGACATTTTTTATTTCCGGATGATTTCTTTCCCTAATATATGCGTAGTAAACATACATCGGCATGTATTTCACTTCATGCGATTTAGGAGCTTTATAGGTGTTCGAGTTTAATGTAAAGGCCAGATGAGGTAAGCTTAAATAGGGAATACTTCCTTCTTCAGAGATAGAACCTGCTAGATTGTTTTTACTCCAGTAACAGGTTTTTCGCTTTTCGTTAATTACAATACTGTCAGGCATTGCCCCATTCTTCGGGTATATGTCTATTTTCAGGTCATCGTTATATGAAATAGCTAACTGGTAGTTTTCTTTAAAAACATCACTGTTAAAAAAAATCCTGAATGATGAAAGAACTCCGATGTTTTCGATATAAGGTATCTCGTAGTTATATTCAATGGATACTTCGTCTCCAACGTTCATGTATTCAATTTCATAAACATATTTTTTAAAATACCCGTAATGGTCATATTCCGGCATTACCATTCGTGCTGAATCAATGCTTTGTTTTATAATGACTTTCTTTATTTGCCCGTTTTTTGATTTTATTGAGCCTTTAAAGTAGTTGCATTTTAATTTCGAGTACAATTGCGCGTAATTCCTGTTCTCGGGATAGTGCAGGATATAGGTTGGATCGAACGTTTCGGGAAGAACGAATTTCGAGAACTTTTTTAATCCATCAGAATTCAAGACTTTAAATGTGACATTTTTTGTAATTTGAAAATTAAGAAAATCTATTTTAGCCCCAATAATGTTGATGGAATTCTGTTCATGGGTTATCAGTATGCCACTTTTATTCTTTGATGTTGTGTTTGTTAAATCAGATGTTTGTGTATAAGCTATGATGCTGATCAATGCCAGAATTACGAATGTGTAAAGTTTTTTCATAATGTTTGTCAATAAAATCCGTGCTTAATTGAATTTGAAGTTATGTGATGATTTTCAAGAATCCGTTATGGATCAAAAAAAGATGGATATTGGCGTTTATACGATTCAATTTAGTTTGTAACTTTCTATATTTCCATATAATATATACACTTCATACATAATTTACAACTCTTAAAACTGAAATTAAATTTCAAAATTACAATTTTTATTTTTTTCAGTAACAAAAATGAGTATAATTTTCCGATAGAATATAAGTCGCTAAATTCAGAACTCCTTACCCCTCGCAGTGTGGATTAACAGAAGTTTTTAAAATCATTCTCAGGTTTGTTTTTTTCTCTTCGCGAAAAAAACTCCGGAATCCCCATTTTTACTTTATCAGGTCAGGAGTTCTGAGTTTAGTGCGGCAACATTTACTAAGCTATCTTAACCTGGATGAATTGTTGAAAATTCAAAAAGGCTTTATGACAAATACCGAAAAGCAATAGATATTAGGTATAACCTGTTCCCAAATTCTGGATAAAATGGGGGGCTTGATTTTGTAGATTGAAATACAATAATTGATTATCAAATATTTAATAAACGAAAACACCGACTTTTTAATTTAGTCGGTCAACAATGATATTGAAAGATTTTATACGATTTTGATGACCGTTAGTTAATTACAAATATATTGTAATAATGTTAAACGAAGTTATTTTAAATACAAAGTGTTTTACAGGTCGATTTGAATTCAGCTTTTCCGCTTGTAATTACTTATATTTAGGTTCTTACAAGTGAAACGAATGGCATTTTGTTTTTGCCGGATATCATTTATTTGATAACACTTTAATTGCTTCTGATTTAGAAGCAACAAAGTTTATTTGTTTGCCTTTGTTGCTTTCGTAGATAAAGTCATGAATACTTTTCCGGGTGTATTTTGCGAAATTGCCTACAATAGCAAGCCGAACACGGTAATTAGAGAATTTTTGGAGGATTTCTCCGGCTATGCCATTCTTCAGGTCGAAGAAATCAGGTGTGATGTTGGTTTCGTGAATTATTATTTTGTCGAAGTCCTGATAGTATAGATTCCCCAATAAATCCAATCCGTCATCCACAGAGTTGATAATAATTTTGTCTGAGGTTATTTCAGCAATTTTAGTGCCTTCTATGTTATGTGTTTCAATTTTCATATTATGTTCATCTCTTTAACAATGACAGCCTCACACGTCGAATCCCAGAAGTTAATTTTAAAAATACGAAATTAAGATTAAAGGTTTAAGAATGTAGATCAGAAACATATTCTGATCTACATTACCGGGAGCTGTGACTACTCAGCCATAATTTTTATACAACTTTTATTCAATTCTTCTATTTTATCATAAATTGCTTTTACTGCTTTTATTTTGTCGGCAGTGACTTTTGAGCTTATTACGGAAAAGAAGCTTGTTATTTTAATTGTATTGGAGCTCTCTTGCTTAACATTTGCAATCAATTCTCCGAAATCATTCTTGATTTCAACGTCAGGAAAGGCTGAGATCAGTTTTACATTCTTGTTGAATTGCAAGAAATAGGTATAAGTGTCTTTTCCTAGGAAATCAGGGTAGAAATCTAGCTGGCGATTGGTCGTGTCGATATTGTTGTAAATAATGTGATAAAACCAGTTCTTCAAGTCGATAGAGATGGTGTCTCCCTCTTTGCTTAACAGGTTATTTGCCTTGTATTGCACGTTAACAGAGGTTGAAAAAGGGAATTCTTTATTGCTAACCTTTACTTTTGAACTTAATAAAGAAACACCGCTGTTTAGTTCCCATACTTTTTTATGGTATAAATTGTTAATGCTTTTGTCCTGGTAATTACACGAGTATAAGCCACGAGTAAGGGTTGAATATTGTCCCGACAGGTTTATCCGTGCATCAAAAGATACTGATAGCGAATCTAAATTGAGATTTGTCAGAATGTTACTTCTGCGGATATTGTCATTTACAGTGCTGTTTGGTAAACGAATTTGCCGGAGTGTTTCGTTTATTGGAATTTTATAACTGGTGTAATCATCCAATTGAATCAAACGGGCTTTCGAGTTTTCAAAATAGAAGGGTAACTCGTTAAGATAGTAACCGAACTGAGCACTTTTGGGATAAATATATTGTGCAGAATTGTTTCGCAGTAATGCAGTGAATAAGATATCTCCGTTATACATAGGAGCATAGAACTCATCATTCATTTCACCTGTTCTTTTATCGCAAACATAGGTAGTAAAATAGCCCATCCCCAGCTTTAAAAGAATTGCAGCGTAAAGATCATATTTGTTAATGTCTCTCAGTCTCTTTGCACTTACGTCCTCTCCAAACTTAGGATCCCGGATATCCATTCTTTTAAAATAGTTAGTGTCGTTGGAAAAACTGAATTCATCCGCGATGGTATTTTGAACCTTCATTAAGGCCTGATAACCCAAACTGTCGTTTGTAATGTCTTTGGTTTCAGATACTATGAAATCGCGGAACAGTAACAGACTTTTTGTTTTTACTTCGAGCATTATGGCACGTGCAACTTCCAGATGACTTTTTTCCCTGTTATTTGCATAGTAAACATACATCGGCACGTGTTTCACTTCGAGCGATTTGGGAACAACATATGTATTTGGGTTTAAAGTAAAGGCCAGATGGGGTAAGCTTAAATAGGGAATACTTCCTTCTTCAGCGATAGAACCTGCCAGATTGTTTTTACTCCAGTAAAAGGTTTTTCGCTTTTCGTTAATTACAGTACTGTCAGGCATTGCCCCATTCTTCGGGTATATGTCTATTTTCAGGTCATCGTTATATGAAATAGCTAACTGGTAGTTTTCTTTAAAAACATCACTGTTAAAGAAAATCCTGAACGACAAAAGAGCTAAGGCATTCTCGATATAAGGCATTTCGTAGTTGTACTCTATGTTTACTTCGTCGCCAACCTCTATGTTTTCAATTTCATAAATATATTTTTCGAAATTTCCGTACCAGTTATTTTCTGCCATTACCATCCGTACTGGTTCAATGCTTTGTTTTACGATAGCTTCCTTTGTTTTTCCGTTTTTTGATTTTATTGAGCCTTTAAAGTAGTTGCATTTTAATTTGGAATACAATTGCGCGTAATTTCTGTTTTCAGGATAATGCAAAATATAGGTTGGATCGAACGTTTCGGGCAGAATGAATTTTGAGAATTTTTTTAATCCATCAGAATTCAAAACTTTGAATGTGACGTTTTTTGTAATTTGAAAATTAAGAAAATCTATTTTAGCCCCAATAATGTTGATGGAATTTTGTTCATGGGTTATCAGTATGCCACTTTTATTTTTTGATATTGTGTTTGTTAAATCAGATGTTTGCGTATAAGCTATGATGCTAATCAATGCCAGGATTACGAATGTGTAAAGTTTTTTCATAATGTTTGTCAATAAAATACGTGCTTAATTGAATTTGAAGTTATGTGATGATTTTCAAGAATCCTTTATGGATCAAAAAAAGATGGATATTGGCGTTTATACGATTCAATTTAGTTTGTAACCTTCTATATTTCCATATAATATATACACTTCATACATAATTTACAACTCTTAAAACTGAAATTAAATTTCAAAATTACAATTTTTATTTTTTTCAGTAACAAAAATGAGTATAAATTTCCGATAGAATATAAGTCGCTAAATTGCAGTATTTATCCCTGTTTTATACCTCTGTCATTAAAGCTTGTGCTGTTATTCTTTTTAAAAATAAGGATTTAGCACTGATGAGGGGTAAATGATTAGAATAGATTTGTTGAATTGTTTTTTACAAAGGAATATTTTCAAAGTTTATCACTATTTGGTTTTTGAATATGCTGAAGTATCCCATTATTAATGTATCGCACAGGCTCAGGACTATGTAGTGCTAGAGATGGTTGTAGAGTTTGCCGAAGCTTTCTTCCAGCCTGGAATTACTTGAGGGGAAGTTTTCTTGATTATGGCTTTTGTGTATTATGATAATTTATATATTCCTTTAATATAAGGTCGAATCCCTTTGTGTATTGAATTGCATTTTCCGGACAAATATTAACGCATTGCTGGCATGCAATACATTCTGTTGAAGCAATTCTTTTATGGGTTTTCATATACCCTAGAAGGTTAACATTCATAGGGCAATTTTTTTCACATAATCTGCATTCAGTACATTTGCCTTTTTCAATTTTAATTTTCCAAATCGAAAATGGAGTTCCAATTTTCATGAATACAGGTATTGGACAAACATATTTACAAAATGCCCGATTATCTTTTAATACTGCAGCAAGTATAATAGCGATAGAATAATAGGTCAGATTTCCAATTATCAGCCACTTAAATAGTATTAAAGAGGTGTTTTTAGTATCATTTACTTTGAAAAAGTACCACAAAATCAAGATTAACGACAGAACTCCAAAAAAATGCAAATAGCGAACTATCCCCCAGTATTTAAGCCTTCCTTTTTTGGGTTTCATCCATGGTAAAAAGTCTATAATCATTATTGTCCAGCATGCCCAACCACAATAGCCCCGTCCAAATAGTACCGTACCCATAATTTTGGCAACAAAATAGTGAATTACCGGCCCTGAAAAAGATCCTGCCAGCAAATAAAAAAAGAATCCTTCAATTTGCATATTTTCATGCCCCAAAAAACCTAACAATCCTAATAAATAAACACCGATCATTAGTTGACTAATTTTTCTGCTCCATATTTTTTTCTCACGAGAGAGAATTCTGTTTAATGCGGTTCCTAATGAAATAGATAGCCCTATATAGCCAAAATTAAACAGATAGAACATATTGCCTTTTGCCTGCCACAGAAATACTCCAATCGCCAAAAAGATTAAAAAGATAATAATGCTTTTAGCCAGTTTTTTTTTCCATAGATTTATTGCAACAATATATTTCTGTTTCATCGTTTTTTTGTGTATTTGGACTGATGTTTTGATTATATTGTTATTTATCAATTAATTACAAAACAAAGCTTTTCGGATTAGAGTTCAAATTTGGCGATTTGTTTTTGAATATGTTTTGCCATCCCTGATTTTCTTTGTTGGTTCTTAAAAGGTATTTGTGTGGGTTGTGATATGTGGTTGGTTGTTTTTATTTGTTTATCAGTTTCCATTTTCTTAGTCCACCAATTAAGAACAAAAGCCCAATTATAATTGCAATTAGAGAATATAAGGTCTCAAGAAAGGGGCTTGCATCTTGTTTTTCTAAATCAAAGGCTAATTCTCCAAAACCACGAAACAAGTATATTCCTGCTATTATAAAAATTATTGGTTTTAGAAATGGCATCCGTCTGAATTTGTTATCAGCAGAAAGCCCATAGAGTCCGAAAATAAAAAAGACTATTGCTACACCTATTGTCAGAAAGTAAGGTAATAAATAACTTATTTGAGCAAGTTCTGCCATTTCTTTTGTAATCCCTGTTACTTCAAACATTTTATCAGCCCATATTAGTCCAATAATGTGTCCGATTGCAATTAGTACATTTAAATAACCACCAAGTTTTAACATAGCCAATTAGTTTATTAAACAAGTCCAATTATTGCAAAAAACAGGTCAAATGAAATCCAATACCGACCGCATCTTTCTATAGTCCATTTCTCTCTTTTTAGATAATTTCTATTACTCTCTTTTAATGGTTCGCTTATTTTTAATTCCTTATTACCTAGAAATTTATAAATTACAAAAGCGAAGAGCGTCAGAAAGTTTGCTATTAAAATTGGCATGTTCATTTTGTATATGTTTCGTTTTTTCTATCCTAATTAAATTAGTAGGTCTGTAAGTCCAAATAGTCCAGCCCCAAGTATGAATGTCCAAGAAATCCAGTCTCTAAATTCATTGTTTTTATGTCTAAGGAAAAGCAAATGCAGTCCTATGTGTACAATCATAAAAATATCAAACCCTTTAATAAATGCATTATTGTTTGAAATGAATATCAATTGATAGAACATTATAAATAACAATGGGATATGAGCAAAAATAAAAAATATTTGTCCTGATTTTTCGCTCAATAGAGATAGTCCGGGATATATTCTCCATTCTTTGCAACGTATAGCATCCATTTCGTGGACTATCAAAAAAGAAATACCAATTAAAAAAAGAAAGTGTTCAGCCATAATATTAATTGTTTCTCCAGAAATTTGTCATCTATAATATGATTGCTTTTTAATCCATAATTTTATTCTTTACTTACATATTAAATTTAAAAGCTCTCTTTTCTGTTGAACTGTCGTTTTTTACGGTTGCCGATAATTCGTTTATTGGTACACCTTTTAATCGCTAATCCATCCCCATAAAGATGGATTAGCGCAACTTATACTGTTATTAACAGTACGTAATTTGGTGTTCAAATATACTTCACTTTACAATAAATTACGAAAGAATGAGTGTTTTTTTAATATATATGATCTCCCAAAAACAAAAAGGAAACTGTTTAAAAGTCCCCCTCATTTGATAAAAAGACTTTCCCGATCCTCGGGGCTCCGTCTGATCGCTATAATTTAATAAGTTGTCATATTTAGCGTAGTCAAAATATACAAAAGGCCATCCTTTAGGGACAGCCTTTTGTATTGTAATGTGTAAAATTGGTTACCGTACTGCTTTGTATGTGAGTTCGTTAATAATATTTTTGGCACCGGCATATTTGTCGATGATAAACATTACATAGCGAATGTCCACACAAATAGTGCGTTGCAGGGTGGGTTCATATGAAATATCGCCACTCATGGCTTCCCAGTTACCATCGAATGCCAAACCTATCAGTTCGCCTTTGCCATTAATTACAGGGCTACCTGAGTTTCCTCCGGTAATATCGTTGGTGGTTAAAAAGCAAACCGGCATGGTTTCTCCTTCGCCATATAAGCCGAAATCTTTGTTTTTGTAGAGTTCTTTCAGTTTGTCAGGAACTACAAATTCCCAGTTGTTCGGATCTTCTTTTTCCATCACACCCAGCATGGTGGTACGGAAGTCGTAATGTACGGCATCGGCTGGCATATAGTCGAGAACCTGTCCGTAGGATAAACGCATGGTTGAGTTTGCATTCGGAGCAAATTTTTTGTCAGGCTGCATTTCGCGGATACCAGCTACAAATAAACGGTTACCTTTTTGAAGCATTTCATTATTGGGGGCAACTTTTTCTTTGGTAATGTTGATGTAGTTTTCAAAAAGCATGCTTGCAAGTTGATATACAGGGTCTTTCTTGATTACTTTTGCATCAGGAGCATCGAGAATTTTTTCGAGTTTTGCCTTATCGGTGAAAAGGGTAGAAGCGTACATTTTTTCGGCAATGCGATTGTAATCTTTTTTGTTTTTGTTGATGAGTTTGATAAATTCGGCAGGTTGCTGGTCAGCAGGAACATTTTCGAAAAACATTTTTATCATCGAACGCATCAGGTGTTTGTCAACGTTTACATTGTAGTCGTTGAAGTATTTTTCGAGTGAAGCTTTTAGTGCAGCAGCGATTTTTTTGGCATCATCGGCTTTATTTTCGTCGAGAAGTTTCACCAGCGAGTTGAATCTCCAGGCTAAGCCTACCGCTTCTACACCACGGCCAAAACATTCGTTGAAATACCATTTGAGCTTTTCATATTTAGTCAGTGAATCATAAGCCTGAGCAATATATGAAAGAGCCATGCCATATTTTTCTTTGCGGGCAGCATCCTGATTTACCCATTGGGTAAACTGATTTTCCAGCGTAAGTTTTTTGTCATATACTTTGTTGTGTTTTAGTTGTTTATCTTGTCCGATAAAATATTTCCAATAGTTAGCAGTTTGAGCATATTTGGATGAATACTGAATACGAACAGCCGGGCTTGCATCCATGTATTGACGCATGATAGCGAGTTTTTCGCCACGAATGTTCACGATGCTCATGTTTTTTACATCCAGAGCCAGTTTAATTCCGTAAGAAGTAAGGAAACGATCAGTAGTTCCCGGATATCCCATTGTCATAGCGTAATCGCCCTGTTTTACTCCGTTTAATGAGATCGGCAGGTAATGTTTGGGTTTGAGAGGCACGTTGTCTTTTGAGTAAGGAGCTGGTTTTCCGTCAGGACCCATGTAAACGCGGAACATCGAAAAGTCGCCGGTATGACGAGGCCACATCCAGTTATCGGTATCAGCACCAAATTTTCCGATGGATGATGGAGGAGCACCTACCAAACGTACATCGAGGAAAATTTCATATACAAAGAGATAATATTCGTTCCCGTCGAAGAACATTTTGACTTCGGCTTTGTAATGAGTTCCTTTTACGGCATCTTCGGCAATTTTCTTTCCAACTTCGTCAGCTTTAGCTGCACGTTCTTTTTCAGTAAGATTTTTGTTGATTTCGGATAGTACCTGCTTGCTAACATCTTCTATACGAACCAGAAATTTAGCGGTTAAGCCTGGGTTTGCAAGTTCCTGCTCTTTGCTCATTGCCCAGAACCCGTATTGCAGGTAATCATGATCTACGGTGCTGTGAGCCTGAATGTTTCCATAACCGCAATGGTGATTGGTCAGGATTAAACCTTCCGGTGAAATAATTTCGCCAGTACAACCATTTCCAAACTGGATAATAGCATCCTTTAAGCTGGAATGATTTACACTGTAAATTTCTTCAGCAGTTAATTGCAGACCTTTTTTCTGCATATCAACATAATTCAGCCTTTCAATAAGCAGCGGTAGCCACATTCCTTCGTCGGCACGCACCAAAGAAGTTGAAAAGGTCATTAAAAAGCCCAATAGGGCAATGGTAATTTTCCTCATCTGTTTTTGTATTGAATTAAATAATTGTCATTCAGGTATTATAGTACGGAACTACTGTTTTGTCTGCGTTTGTTATTTTGAACTGTAAAGAATTGAAACAGTACATTTCGTATAACGCAGGTAATAATATTTTGTTAAATAAATTTCTCGCCTTTATCCATCGATACATCGTGTACAAACTGACGAATCTGTTGTTCTTCACTTCGTTTACAAACCAACAGAATATCATTATCTTCCACCACTATATAGTCTTCCAGACCTTGTAAAACCACCAGCTTTTCTTTTGGAACGTGTACCACGCATCCTTTGGAGTCGTAGGTCATCACATTTTTACCCACGATGGTATTTCCATCCGCGTTTTTTATCCGGGTTTCATATACAGAGCCCCAGGTTCCCAAATCGGACCAGCCGAAATCGGAAAGAACGGTATAAACATTGTCTGCTTTTTCCATGATGCCGTAGTCGATAGAAATGTTACGACAGACAGGATATGCATTTGCAATAAATTCGGTTTCGCTGGAAGTATTATAAGCCGAATCACCTTCGCTAAAGATGGAGTTTACTTCGGGCAGAAATTTTTCAAAAGCCTCCAGAATGGAGTTTAACGACCAGATGAAAATCCCGGCATTCCACAAAAAATCACCACTGTTCAGGAATTCAACAGCCATTTCATAGGCTGGTTTTTCAGTAAATGTCTTCACTTTGTGAATACGATTATCATTTGGGCAACAGTTGTTTTCGTCGAACTGAATATAGCCGTAACCGGTATTCGGATAGCTTGGTTTTATTCCCAGAGTCAGCAACCAGTTGTTGCGTTCGGCAGTTTGCATACCCGAAAGGATAATTTCCTGAAACATATCTTCTTTCAGAATGATATGATCGGAAGGAGCTACCACCACAATCGCATTAGGATTTATCGTTTTGATTTTATGGCAAGCGTATGCAATACAAGGTGCTGTATTTCGGCGTGTTGGCTCGCATAAAATCTGATGATCTTTAATATTAGGAAGTTGTTTTTTAACCAGGTTGCGATAAATGTCGTTCGTAACAATCAGGATATTTTCCGATTTGCAGATTTTTTGAAATCTGCGATAAGTTTGTTGTATAAGGGTTTCTCCTGTTCCCAGGATGTCGATAAATTGCTTAGGTTGAGAGGTACGGCTAACAGGCCAGAAACGGGTACCGATCCCACCTGCCATAATTACACAATAATAATTATTGTTCATGGTATCTGTTGGTTGATAAATATTTAGCAGTTATTTGGTGACAAAGATAGGGAAAATAAAGTGGATAGTAAAGGCTTTTGTAAAAGGAGAAGAGGAGTGTATTTGTTCTTAAAAGTTATGTTAAAGTGAATTCTGAATTAATCCGGAATCAATCTGGAAAAACAACCTCTCTTTTATACAAGCAAAGTAAGTGAAAAATTATGCTTTTTGCTGATCGTAGTTTTTAACAATAACTACCCTTACAAGCGGGTGGATAAAATAGATACGTTTGTTTTGTAAGCTCATACAGCGCAAACGGGTTCTGTTTTTTCCTTGTTTGATAAAAAGTCGTCCATCTTCCAGTGCAAAGGTTGTAAAATCCGGGATATCTTTAAGATAAGGAAGTGTGCTTTTTCGATAAGAAGAAATAGCTAAGTTGAGGCTTTCAATTCTTTTTTCGGAACAAGTATCCGCTTCAAAAAACTCAATCAGGGCATACCTGAGTTCCAGCTCAAAATAACCTTCATCAATTAGAGGCTTTGCCAGCTCGAAATAGGCTTTCTTCCATTCTATACCGTGGGGCTTAACCTTGTTTTTGTATTGCTCCCACACTACAAGGTGGGCAATTTCATGCAATAGCACTACCAAAAACGTATCATGAGGAAGTGATGAATTTACGGAAATCCGATGGGGAGTAGTCGCATTTCCCGGACGGAAGTCACCCAGTTTGGATTTGCGATCTTTCGGAAGTTTCAATAGAAACTTGTGTTCCTGAATTAAATTTTTATATATTTGAATATATGTTTCTTTAGGAAGCTGCATAATGTCAATTATCTGTTCTTGAGTGTGTTTTAAATATGTTGTGTAGATTGAAAATCAGTTTGGGTAAACGACGGACAATCACATTTTTTGCGTCCATGCTTTGAAGTTGCACACGAATGTAAGGTTACACACAGAATAGAAATAGTGAATATTATAAAGCAAACATGGCAGAATTTACGTTTCATTATTTTTTTGGTTTATCGGAGTTCAAAAGTAGTAAAACCCCCGGTATTCAAAAGCAGATTAACACTTTGTAAACGAATAAATAGTTGTCAAATTATAAAACGAATAACTTTTTCAAGTGTGTCAATATTTAAAAGCTCAGCTTCGAAGATAATTTGAGCTTTGTCGTAAAATTGTTCTCTTTCGGCAAGATGATTCCGGATATAGCTTAAAATTTGTTCCGGACTCAGGCTATTGAGCAAGGGTCGTTTTTTCTTGGAAACCTTATAGCGAGAGAAGAGTCGTTCTGGACTCATTTTTAAATAAATAGTAATGCCTTGTTCGTGCATCCATTCCATGTTGTGGTTAAAGCAGGCTGTTCCGCCTCCGGTTGAAATTACTGCATTTTTTAAATTTTCGGTGGTATGCAGAATTTGTTGTTCCATTGTACGGAAATGAGCTTCGCCGTAACGTTCAAAAAAGTCAGGAATAGATATTTTAAATTTTTCCTCAAAAAGCTGATCGGTGTCGAAAAAGTCGTATGATAAGCGCCTGGCAAGTTGTTTGCCAAGAGTAGTTTTCCCCGAATACATATAGCCGGTAAGGTAGATTTTAGCCATAGGACAAAGGTAGTTGAAAATAAACTAAATAAAAAAAACGGGAACTCTTCCATTTTGAAAGGATTCCCGTTTCCGGCCTGTTAAAGCTTTTGGCCGATACAAACAAAAAATTTCGTTTCGCCTTTTGTTGCTTGTGCAATTAACATACATAAGATGAGAGCTACGGATTCAGAAACGAAACATTCACTCAACTCTGTAAGGCTGCTTGGTAGAATACTTCATTTGCAGTCGGCATCCTTTACCTTTTCAGAATTTTCTTACTTTTTTGATTCAGCTTTTTCATCGGTTCTTTTTGTTTTTTCACTTGCGTGATAGGACCGCTAAGTTCCGTGATTTACCCATTTCGTTACTTTGTTGCTCCTGACCAATCGGGTTTTCCCCTGATTTTATGTTACAACATTGATAATCATTTGGATTGAGAGGAAATTACCTCTTTTTCCCGGGTATATTGGGCCTTGCTTGTTTGGGCTTTCGCCTTTCCTTGCATTTCGGATGCATTTTTTCGGTTTCCCGTTTACTTTGCATTCATGATTCCTTTCAGATTCATCCCTTTACTCAAATCAAGTTTTCAGATTCTTTTATGTACATTCCCAGGTTCACTTTTTTTCTGCCTGATGAAACAAAGATACGGTTAACCGATAGCGGAATGCAAGTTTTTTGATGCTTTTTGATGCACAATTTATCCACCGTACTTATTAACAAATTGTTGATAACCAGTTATGTTATAGAAGTTCAGTGTTTGCTCGGATTTCTGAAAAACTGAGCCTGAATATGGATAGGTTATGAACAGTTTGCTCAATTTAAGAATAAATGCCTATACGCTGAAATCTTTTTTTACCTTTGTAAAAATTAACAATATATAAACTTTGCTTGTGATTTTTAATGCTTTTTCAGATGGATTTTATTTAATCCATTAAAAATAAACCTAGATGCTATTAAAATGGACTAGTGAGTTGGATTTATATCAATATTATCGTAAAGAATGAAACTTAAGAATATTTCGGAGCTAATCAGATCCGAATTTGTAAAAAATGCGCTGACATTAGTATCTGGAACCACAATAGCACAGATAATAAATTTTGCACTGTCTCCAATTTTAACCCGCCTTTATACTCTCGAAGATTTTGGGGTGTTGGCAACATTTATGGCAATAACATCAATTATAGGAGCAGTAAGTAGTTTACGTTACGAAATGGCAATTCTATTGCCTAAAGAAGAGTCTGAGTCGTATAGTGTAATTGCACTTTCATTATTGATTAACGTGATATTTGTCATAATTACAGTTGCTTCATTAGTGATTTTCTGGATTTTTGCGAAACAAACATTGACGCTTTTCTCTTCTTCATATATTTACATGCTAATACCTGTTTCTATATTTTTAACTGGTGCGGTTCAGATTTTTAGTTTTTGGTCGCTAAGGCTTAAGCAATTTAAGAAAAATGCATTAGCACGTATTGGAAATTCAACAAGTAATATGTCATTTGGATTGTTGCTGGGGATTTTTATTCAGGGAGGAGGAATTGGACTAATATTGGCATATTTGCTATCGATGGTCGCGAATATTTTAATACTTACATTTGGTTCCTTGAAAACCGTTCAACACAATCTTGCAAAAGTTAAAATTAATCACCTTAAGCTTCGAGCAAAACAATACCAGAAATACCCATTGATAAATACTCCACACGCATTGGTAGGAGCCTTTAAAGACAGTGGGATAATTTTTCTTATCAAAGAAATGTTTGGACAAAGTATTCTTGGAAGTTATTCTTTTGCTTACAGAATACTAAGTATTCCCACAAGTGTAATTAGTAGCTCTATTTCTCAGGTTTTTTACCAGAAAGCAGCGTCAATGAAAAATGAAGGAAAGAGCATAAAGTCTTTATTGATTTCAATTTATAAATTCACGGCATTAATCGGATTGCCATTTTTTATAGTTTTTTATTTCATAGCACCTGACGTGTTTGCATTTGTTTTTTCTGAAAAATATAGAGTTGCAGGAAAAATTGCCTCGTTTCTTCTGCCTTGGATATATGCAAATTTTGTTGCATCATCAGCTTCATTTCTGCCCTTGTTATATAATAAGCTCTTAGTTCCTTTTTTATTTTCAATTAGTGATATCTTTTTTCAGATTTTAGCAATATCTGTAGGGTTTTATTATAAGAACTATGTAATTGCTTTTTTATTAATGGGTTGTATGGGGATGTTGAATACTATTATAAGCTTTTTTTGGGTTTTTTATATAGTTAATAAAACTGCTAAGTATGGATATTCTGTTTAATTCTTCTCTGTTTCATACTTTTGATTTTGTAAAGCTGCTTGCAAATCTCGAAGCAGGTGCATCTGTTTGGAGTTATTCTGTAGATGGAATTACTGTTTATGGGATTGAAACAAATAAACGAGGTATAAAACAACTACAAATTCTTCCGTTTGGGCTGTATATGCCTTTATTACAAAAGGATAGTTTAGATAAATTTCTTCATTATCTTGTGAAGCTGAAAAGTGAGTATGCTCATATATTAATTAATTTACCACCTTTTGCTGAATTTGACCTTTCTAATAGTTATTTAGGATTTAAGGTAGAGAAGCATACTTGTCATATACTTCAATTAAATAAGTCTTTGCCTGAAATCATATCAGCATTTAGTGATACTCGACAAAAGCATATTAAGCGATATAAGAAAAATGGATCCCTGAATATTTTTTGTACAACTGAAAAACAATATTTCCGAAAATATTATGAAGTCTATCAGGATACGTTGAAAAGATGGGGTGAAAATTACCCTGCTTATTCTTTCGAGTTGATAACATCACTTTCGGAAATTCCAAATGTTAGAATGTGGGTTGCTGAATATCAGGGCGAAATGATTTCAGGAATGATTTGCTTTTATGGTGAATCATCAGTCTTTGACTGGCTAGCAGCATCCATTATCAATGAAGATCTAAAAAAGTTATATGCTGCGGTTGCTGTTCAATATTCCGTAATTGAAGATGCTCATCAAAAAGGCTTGAATTTTGTGAATATGGGTGCAAGTGATATGTTAAAAGGTGTTCACGAGTTTAAAGATTCATGGAGTGCTATAAGTCAGAATTATTATTCATTACAATACCGTAGCTTGAGCTTTCAGATTTTAAAAAAAATACAATCGTTTTTGTTAAGGTTAACCTAGAACATTATCTTTGTAAACAATAGTCTTTTTATACTTCCTTTTTTATGAAAGCATATATCAAAAAATTGATATTGAGTAACTTCTGGCTTGAAAGATTGTTTTTAAAATATAACAGTCTCAGAATGTTGAGAAAGATCAAAAAACAATATTCTTCTGCTTCCTTTGGAAGTGATGTAGAGATTATAAATTGGAAAAATTTGAAGTTAGGAAACAATGTCTCCATTCAAGATAGAGTAGTTCTGCATTGTGGAGGTGTTGAATGGTGTAATAATACAGGAGGAATTGAGATTGGAGACAATTCAGTAATTTCTCCAAATTGTATCTTTTGGGGTTGTGGAGCTGTTATTAAAATAGGGAAAAATTTTGATTGTGGACCTTCTGTTAAAATATTTGCATCAAGAACAAAATATGAAGATTTAACACGTTATCCTGAAAGAAATAATCATTTGTTTAAAGATGTTGTGATAGGTGATGATGTCATTATTTTTACAAATGTAGTGATTAATCCGGGTGTAACAGTTGGTGATGGAGCCGTGATTGGTGCAAATAGCCTGGTTTTGCAAGATATTCCTCCTTTTTCTGTTGTCGCTGGTTCTCCAGCTAAGTTTATAAAAATCAGAGGATAATTGTAATATCTGTTTCTTAATAATAAAGTTATTATATATGAGAGTTATTGTTGTTGGATTGAAGTATTTTGGTAAAAGAATTCGTTGTCAGCTTCAGGAATTTGATACACAAAATCAATATATCTATCTTGATACTTATTATTCTTTAAAAGACAAATTAAAGTATTTGTTTCTACTCCCATTTTCTTCAACAGTTTATTCAATTAATGGAACTACCCGTGGCAGTAAAGCACTTTTGCTCGCGATAAAATTAAAAAAACGGATTGTTTTTCATTGGGTTGGAAGCGATTTACTTCAGGCTCAAAAAGATGTATCTCAAAAACTGTCAGATAAGCGTTTTATTGATTACCCAACACACATAACAGATACACCTTGGTTTGTTGATCAACTTGGAGCGATTGGAATAAATGCGAAATATAAGCCACTGCTAATTTTTGACACATTATATAAGTTCGTTGAATTTCCACAATCATTTGGAGTTCTTATCTATATATCAAAAATTGATCCTGATTTTTATGGATTTTCACGTTTGATTTTAATTGCTAAACAATTACCTGAAATCAAGTTTTATATCGTTGGTTTAGAGAATGATGGAGGCGATTATCCCGAAAATATAATATTTCTTGGATGGGTTCGTAATATGCAAACTGCATTTGAAAAGGCCGTGATTACTATTCGAATTCCAAATCACGATGGACTTTCATTTTTTGTTCTTGAATCTCTCATTAATAAACGTTATGTTCTTTATTCTCAAAAATTAAATCATTGTACTTACGTTGTTAATAATGAGCAGATTATTAACGAAATCTTAAACTATTACCATGAGTTTGTCAACCAGAGATTATTACCCAATCAGGAAGGGTATGATTTTGTTTCATCTGCATTTACAAAAGATCAGGTTCTTAAACCTCTTGTAGATTTATTAACACATTAAATTATGCTTGAAAGTCAAAAAATAGATGTAATTATCCTCACTGTTTATTATCCTCCTATAATTTCAGTAGCATCAAACCGTAGTTGGGCATTTGCAAAATATCTTGATAAAGAAAAGTATTCAGTAAAAGTTGTTACACTAAAAGAGTCAGAAAAAATAGTATCGTATGAAGGAGTAGAAACTTTCTATCTTGAAAATAAGCAGTTGATTAAAAGAGCTACCTTTTACAAACGTTATCCCTTTATAATTCATAAGACAAAAGCTTTGTGGAATAAATGTTTGGCTTTTTTGGGGGTTCACGAGTTTACTGCATGGGGAAATGAAGCATTTAAAATGATAGATTCTCTTATATCAAACCCGGAAAATACTATTCTCATCAGTAGTTATCCTGTCGAAGAAGTAATTCTGGTTGCTTTGCGTATTAAAAAAAAATATCCTCAGCTTAAATGGATTTCTGATCTCAGAGATGGTATTTCTATAAATCCTTCTTATCCCGAAAAAATGCTTGCAAAACTCAAAAAACAAGAATTAGATATACTGCATTTTGCCAATGGAATAACATCAGTTTCTACTCCAATTCTGGATCATTTTCGAAGTTTTAATGAATCGAAGAGTGTTTATTTAAGTGAAATAAGAAATGGGTTTGATTTTGAAACAAGTAATTTATTGAAATTTAATCAATTATTTACTATTGCTTATGTTGGCTCTTTTTATGGAGAAAGAAGCCCTTCCTTTTTCTTTCATGCAATAGAGAGTCTTTTAAAAGAAGAAGTTTTAAAAGATTTTAAGATAGAGTTTGTGGGTGTTGGTGGTGGTGTGCTAATCCCGAATATGCTGAAAAAATATGTAAACGTTATTGAAAAAGTTGAATATCATAATGCAGTTAGTATTATGAAAAGTGCTGATTCATTATTACTTATTTTACCAGGTGGAAACTATAAAGGTATTTATTCCGGAAAAATATTTGACTATCTTGGTGTAATGAAACCCATTATTGCTTTAGTTGATAAAGAAGATGTTGCTGCAAAACTTATTCACGACTGCAATGCAGGCTTTATTGCTAATTGGAATAATCTTGAAGAAATTAAATCTTCAATACTCAAAGCATATCAATTATGGGAAACAAAACACTCTCTTGATTTTAATAAAGAATTGATTGAACAGCACCATCGGAAAAATCAGGTGAAAAAACTCAGTATATTGATTGATGAACTCGTGAAAAAATGAAGCAGTTGAAATATCTTTTTATTGGTAATGCCGAGAGTGTGCATCTCTTAAAATGGATTAAAGAAATTTCCAAATATACTGAGGTTTATGTGTTGTCAACCAAGGGATTGCATTTTGATTTGAAGGATATTATTCCTAATGATCACTGTTTTTTGTTAAACCTGAATATTAAATCTGAAGGTGGAAATATTGGGGTTTTAAAATCGGTTTTTAAAATTCGAAAAATTATTTCAGAGATTTCTCCTGATATCGTTAATGCTCATTTTATCACAAGTCATGGTCTTTTAGCAGCAATTGTTAAAAAAATATTCTTTTATAAATTTGTTTTTGTAGCTTCTGCATGGGGTACCGATATTATGGTTACTCCTAAAAAGAGTAAATTGCATTTATGGATTACCCAATTCATATTAAATTCTTCTGATTTAATTACTTCGGATGCAATAGTGATGTCTGATGAGATAAAAAAACTCACTTCAAAAACTGTATTAACTTTCACATTTGGATTGCCTAAGCTTCCTGATTATAAACCTGATGAAAAAGATTCGAATCTGTATTTTTCGAATCGAATTCTAAGTGAAAATTATAATATTAATAGGATTATTCGCCTGTTTAAATATATATTGGAGAAAAACAAAAATGCAAAACTGATTATTGGAAATGAAGGGAATATGAAAGAAGAGCTTCATGGTTTATCACATTCTCTTGGTTTAGATAACAACGTAGTATTTATTGGATTTATGTCATTAGAAGCTCAAGAGGATTATTATCGTAAAGCCAGTGTCTATTTCAGCTTGCCAACATCAGATGCCACGTCCGTATCCCTGCTCGAAGCAATGGCTTGGGGTTGCATTCCTATTCTTTCAGATATTCCTGCAAATAAAGAATGGGTAGAGAATGGTGTTAACGGGCTAATATTGAAAGAAAATGATTTGATGATTGATCTTGATATTTTAAACAAACAAAAGGATATAGCGTTAAAAAACAGGCAAATAATCTCAGAAAAGGCTATATTTCCTGTTTCCGTTCAGTATTATTTTGAAAAAATAAAAAAACTTTGTTACGAAAATAAAATCTAATGTGTACTTCTCTAATTATTCTTACACAATATTTTCCTCCAGAAACAGGAGCTCCTCAAAATCGTTTATATGAGCTTGCTCAACGCATGCAATCAAAAGGAGTGTCCATAACAGTTCTAACGGCAATGCCTAATTATCCGGCAATGAAAGTTCATGATAAATATCGCGGAAAAATCTTTGCAAGTGAAGAGATGAATGGGATAAAAGTTTATAGAAGCTGGATTTATGTGTCGAGTAAAAAAAATAATATTCTCCGATTGATAAATTATTTTTCATTTGTGTTAAGTTCAATGATTACAGGAGTTTTTGTTCTTCGGAAATCATCATTTCTTTTAGTCGAGTCGCCTCCATTGTTTTTAGGTATTTCTGCATATTTTTTATCTAAATTAAAACGAACTAATCTGATTTTTAATGTTTCTGATTTATGGCCAGAAAGTGCTGAAAAATTAGATTTTGTTACAAATAAAAGTGTACTGAAACTGGCATATAAAATGGAAGCTTTTTTTTATAAAAAAGCTAAGCTTATAACAGCTCAAACTCAAGGTATCGTAAAGAATATTCAGCAAAGATTTCCATCGAAAGATGTATACTGGCTCAAAAATGGAGTTGATTTATCTGTTTTTAATCCTGATATTATTTATTCGAACTGGAGAGAACAAAATGGATTTAAAGAAACAGATATTTTGATACTCTATGCAGGTATCTTAGGTTATGCTCAAGGTTTAGAAACTATTATTCAAGCTTCATTAAAAATAAAATCTCATTCGTATATCAAATTTATATTTTTAGGAACAGGTCCTGTAAAAGAGAAACTGGTTTTACTTAAAGAAGAGTTAAAAGCAGAGAATGTTATATTTTTTGAACCTGTTACTAAACAGGAAATACCTCAAATTGTCAAAGCAGCAGATGTTTCATTAGTACCTTTGAAAAAACTCGATCTCTTTTTAGGTGCAATTCCTTCGAAAATTTTTGAAAACCTTGCAATGGCAAAGCCATTACTTTTAGGTGTTGATGGTGAAGCTCGTGATCTTTTTGATTTTCAGGCAAAAGCTTCCGTTTATTTTGAGCCGGAAAATGAAGATGATCTTGCAAAAAAGGTTTTGTTAATTTCAGAAAACAAACAATTACGTGAAGAGCTGGGTAATAATGGAAGACGTTTTGTGAAAGAGTACTTTGATCGTGATAAAATAGCAGAATCTTTTGTGCAGAAACTTAATACAGTATATACTACTTCCTGACTTTGTATACGACAATAGGTTCGTTTTTATTTATTGGATTTATAACATGCAATAAATGATCAACATATCCTGGATAATATATTCCGTGATATTCGAGCTTAATATATCTTTTTTCCATTTCTATTAGTCGATTTTTAATATTCGTTTTCGAAATAAAATAGACATAATCGGGATGAATTGAATCAAGATATATAGGATTCTTAATCTCAAATACATACCCCGATTTTTTCTCAATCATTGCTGTATCTGTATATGTTGCCTTTTCTGATGAAAAATTATAGAATGTGAGCCACTTCTTACTATAAAAACTTGGTAACATCACGTTTCCTGCTGAATTTGTGTACTCAGTTAATATCACTTTTGCATTTTTGTCTTCTGAAATAGATTCCATGGCTTCGATACGGGCTTTTTTTCCATAATAACTTATTGCGATAGGAAGAAAGAGCGTGTTTATAATTATAAAAATTAAAAAATTAATCTGTAATCGTTTTTTTCTCTTTTCAGTTCCTTCGTTATATCTGAAATAAAGACCTGTTTGTCCTAATATGATAAATGAAGGAATTAATGTGTAAATAAACCGTTCTTGTTTATTTGGGTAAATAGAATGAAATATAAGAAATAATAATGTAGGAACGAATACTAAAAGGCTTTTTTTTGAAATGCTTTTGTAAATTCCAAACCAATATAAAATTCCCATTGGAAGTAGTAATAATCCAGTTAATACCAAAATATAAGAATACCATGAATTTGTTACATAAGCATCTTTATTTGCAATATTATAAAGCACATATTCGGTAAGTTCGGCAAATGGGCGTTTCCAAATAATCATATCTATTCCCCCTTGTATCAATGCAATAGACAACATTGTTCCTATTCCAAAAAGAAATGTTTTGATAAATTTCTGCTGAAAAAGTAATACCAAGCCTATCCCCAGAATATATATACCTGTTTGAAAACGAGCCGAAAATGCAAAACCTGCAATAAATCCTGCTAAAAGAAAAATATAGTTTCTTTGTTTTTCTTCTTCATTATAAATAAGGTAAGTTGCATAAAGTAAAAATGGAATACAAAACATTTCAACCAGATTTCTTACGCTTAGCCATGGCAATATCCAAAGCATAGCTATTATTAAACCAACGATTTTTGCATTCCGTTTGTCAGATATTTTCTCGGCAATTTTATACGAAAAAAACACAGTTAATAATGAAAATAAGGCATTTAGTAGCCTTATGATGTACATTTTTGTGGTTGGTTGAAGATTCGAAACTGCATCGATAATACTGAAAACGCAATAATGAAGTCCAACATAGAAAAAACTATGTCCTTCAGGTTTAGGATTGGCCTGATTCCAAGGTAACCAATTGTTGTAGTCGGTTCCATCAACCCATGATTGTGATGCTTCTATTATTAAAAAGTGATCATCATGATAGCCATACCCTTGAGCAAATAAAACAGCAAATAGTCGGAGTATAAATGCTAATATGAGTATTTTTTTTATATCAAAGTATTTTTCGATGAAATCAAATATTGACTTTTTCATAATGTTGTTTGTGAGTTGGATTTGTATGTGGTGAGTTGTAAAATTGCCGTTATAAATCCTATAAATGGTGCACCGCCTCCTGTATCGAAAAGGTCATTTGATAAACAGCAAAGCAAAACTAAAAGAGTAAAACATAGAAGAAGGTTTTCTTTGCTTTTTTTCCAATTAACAAAATTGTAAATAAAAAATATAAGTAAACTAATAAATCCCAATAAGCCATGTTTTACGCTTGAACGTAGGTATTGATTGTGGGGTGCAGTCTTTTCTTTTAAATTAGCATTGTGTTTTGCAATTTGATATTCTTTGCACATTTCATCACGCCAATCTCCTGTTCCAACACCTGTTAATGGATGCTTCTTTATTACTTCTATTGAAGCTAGTAAGGAGTTTATTCTTAGATTGGTTGATGATATTTCACGACCTTCATCATAAGTTGTTTGGGGTGAGTTTTGCGCTATTTCTGTTTTTCGTTTACTATCGTTCACAAATTCCTCAAATCGGTTTTTGATATTCGTAGAGGCTAATATGGTGAAGCATAAAATACTGCTTATTAAATAGATCCATTTTTGTTTTTGGCGAAAAAAAACAAATGTAAGGATAAGGTTGATTACAATAAATGCTAAAATTACACCTTTGCTTTCTAACAATGTAAGCCCAATAAGTAAATATATAAGAATAAGATAACCCCAAAAATTTCGTTTGGTATGAATATAATCTTTGATGTGGGACTTTACGAAATAATAGTACACTACAATAAAATAGCAGAAAACAATATAATATGAAAATGAATTTGTTTCGCGTGCTAAATTTGTATAGTAAAAATATGATGAATTTCCTGTTCTGAAAAATTCAAAGGTAGCATTTCCTAAAAAATACGAATATTTTAGCAATGTACCCATAAAGAAAAAAATCAGAGTATTATCAATGTCTTTTCTTGAAATGCTCTTTCGTAAGCTAATTAATACAAGTGGAATTATAAAAATTGGAGAACTTCTGCTTATTTCGAATATTCCAAATTTGATATTTTGGGTGTATGATAGACCAATTATTGAAAGAATAAATGTTAGCGAAAGAAAAAAAATTGGAACGAGGGTTTCTTTGTTAAATTGGGTTTTGTTTTGAAAAATAGAAATAACCCAATAAATACTTAAAAACAGAAAGGTAAGTGTGCTAAGCTCTGGTTTTATAGGTATTATAACTGCATTCAGATAAAGTAACCACTTTAATATTTTTGTACTTTTCATAAACTATCAAATTGAGTGCAAATTTATTAAATTACTATTACTATACGATACGTTCGGTTTAATGTTTTTTGTTGGATGAAATAGTCAAGCTTTGATAATACAAACACATTTTGGTTGATAATTTTATTCCGGCAAATTTTTTTAGCATTGTTCCTTCTCTTAACTTTGTAGCAAAGAATTTTGGTACATGCAGGCAGAATACACAGAGGATAGCATACGTTCGCTCGATTGGAAAGAGCATATTCGTCTCCGCCCGGGGATGTATATTGGGAAACTTGGTGATGGTGCGTCGCAGGATGATGGTATTTATGTACTTCTGAAAGAGGTAATTGATAATGCTATTGACGAGTATGTGATGGGCTATGGGCGAAATATAGACGTTTCTATTCACGATAAAAAAGTTACCGTTCGCGACTACGGTCGTGGAATGCCTCTGGGTAAAGTACTCGATTGTGTATCAAAGATTAATACCGGAGCAAAGTACGATTCCAGGGTTTTTAAAAAAGCTGTAGGATTAAATGGAGTAGGTACCAAGGCTGTAAATGCACTTTCTTCTTATTTCCGCGTACAGGCTATTCGTGAAGGGCAAACCAAAGTAATTGAATTTGCCCGGGGAGAAGTTGTTCATGATTATCCGATAGAACCGAGTGATTTACGTAATGGAACCATGATTACTTTTACTCCGGATCCGGATATTTTTGTAAATTTCCACTATATTGCTGAGTATGTGGAAAAGATGCTTTGGAATTATGCCTACCTCAATAATGGCCTTACACTGAATTTTAATGGACAGAAGTTTTTGGCCAAAAACGGGTTGCTTGACCTTTTGGATAACAATATCGATGGACCTACTCAATACCCGATTGTCCATATTAAAGAAGAAGATTTTGAATGTGCATTTACGCATAGCTCAGATCAATATACCGAAGAATATTTTTCATTTGTAAACGGACAGCATACTACTCAGGGTGGTACGCATCAACAGGCATTCCGTGAAGCTGTTGTGAAAACTATTCGTGAATTTTATAAGAAAGATTTTGATCCTACCGATATTCGCACTTCGATGATTGCAGCCCTGAGCATCAAAATTCAGGAGCCTGTTTTCGAATCACAAACCAAAACCAAATTGGGTTCGCTTTATATGGAGCCAGATGGTCAAACGGTTCGTAACTATATCAATGAAATCGTAAAACGCAATCTGGATAATTACCTTCACATGAATTCCGAATCGGCCGAACTTTTGCTCCGCAAGATTATTCAGTCGGAAAAGGAACGTAAGGAAATGGCAAATATTAAGAAAATTGCCAAAGAAAGTGCAAAGAAAGTAAGTCTTCATAACCGTAAGCTTCGCGATTGCCGTGTACATTACAATAGCTCTGATGAACGACGTCTGGAAGCCACGCTTTTTATTACAGAGGGCGATTCGGCAAGCGGATCTATTACCAAAGCCCGTGATGTGAATACTCAGGCTGTGTTTAGTTTGAAAGGGAAACCTTTGAACTGTTATGGGTTAACGAAGAAGATTGTGTATGAAAATGAAGAGTTTAACCTTCTTCAGGCTGCACTTAATATTGATGAAGATGTGGATAATCTTCGGTACAACAATATTGTAGTTGCTACCGATGCCGATGTTGATGGTATGCACATCCGTTTGCTGCTGCTTACCTTTTTTCTTCAGTTTTTTCCTGATATTGTGAAAGCAGGACACGTCTATATTTTGCAAACACCCTTATTCCGTGTTCGCAACAAGCAAAAGACTTTTTATTGTTATAGCGAAGACGAAAAACAAGATGCGATTAAAAAACTGGGATCCAGTCCGGAAATTACCCGATTTAAAGGGTTGGGGGAAATTTCGCCTGATGAATTCCGGCAATTTATCGGAACGTCCATCCGTCTCGATCCAGTTATCATGCGTAAAGATTCCGGTCTTCGCGAAATTCTCGAATTCTACATGGGAAAAAATACACCCGACCGACAAAACTTTATCATCGATCGCCTGCGCGTAGATGAAGAGATGTTGTAGAAAGAGAATTCTATTTGTTCGTTTATAGAATAAAGAACAGTTCCGTCTGTATTTTTTCGATAATCAGCAGATACATATCTGCTCTCTCTTTTTGATAAAATCGGAATCAAAAGAATAGATAAAAATACATTTGTTAAAGTTCTATTTTTCAATAAATCAATTGGATTAACAATTATAGTGTATTTTCATCCTGCGGGCGTAAAACCCACATTTTCCCGTTTAGAGATGTTCTGTAACGGCTCATCGGGGTATTTCCTGCCGGATCCTGAAGCAGCATCTTGGCCAGACAAAGGTAGAGATTGGGTAGTTTTTCGCGCAAAGTAACCGGATTTTCGAAAAAATGCTCTACTGCAACGGCAAAAAATTCCATATCGTTCGTGAAAGCGTATTCGCGGAAGAAATCATCGTTTGCCATAACTCCTTTGGCATACTCAACTTCGAAGTCATAATCAGCGGTGTATAGCTTAAACGAAGGGATTGTAACGTCATTCTGTTGTGAGATAATGAGTGCATGTGCAAACTCATGAAACCCAAGATTTATATTATCAACAGTAGTTTCAAATCCATGCAAAAAGTTATCCCAAGCCAACGACATTACCCCCGAAATACTGGCACCACCATACATATAACTGTTTACCAGTCTCGAATAAAACTGACTCGGATAAATTCTGAATGTATGAAAACAATCATATGTATAATAACGCAAGCCAAAAGTGAGCTTAACAGCAGTGGCAGCAATCAATAATTGCATTTCACTTACTACTTCCAACTCTTCCATTCCGATAAAGTTTTTATCTTCCAGAAACCGCTTAATGCGATAACCGAAAATAAGCTGTTTATCACGAGATAAGCTATTGTAATAGGTGAATTTTTGCTTGAGAACGTTTTCTTCTTCGATCGTGAGTGAGGGGGTGCACTGATTCAGATAGGTGTATTTAAATTCTTTGTGGCGCTTAAAGCGGTATATATCAATGCAATCTAAGATAAACAGGATAGGAGACCCCATGCGTACTTCAAAAATAATATAGGCAATTATGATTGCAATTAATAAAGTAATGACAAATCCCATCGCGTGATTTTTGGTTTACAGAGTTCATCAAAGTACGAAAATAGTAAAAAAAACTTTTGCAACAATTCACAAAAGAAAATTTATTGTTTTTTTGCGATGGTAATTTCCTGTTAGCAGATTATTCCCTTATGAGCTTGGTATTAGTTGTGGGTATTGATTGAACATTACACTATTATTGCGCCCTGGTTTGTTAGGAAAAACGCTGAAAGTCGTACGGGGATTTATCCCGATTTTTGTCAGGAGTGGTGGAGAGACTCTTCCCCGTTTCCGATAAATCGGGAGCGGGGCTACCTAATACTTTTGTAATTATAAATTCTATTAATATAAAGCATATGAAATTGGAATATAGTATTCCGAGTTAATGCTTATTCCGTCTTTTTTGGCAGGTATCCATTCTGCATCAATTGCAACTGTTTTTACAACTCTTAAGGCTTCATTATCTAATGATTGTTCGACACTTTTCTTAATATAAACTTCCTGAAGTTTGCCAGTTGAATCAATTTTTGCTGCAAGAACTACCGTTCCTGATATATTGTTCATTCTTGCATATTCAGGATATATAATGTTTTTTTTAACACAAGAATAAAAATCAACATCACTTGACAATAAAATAGGTTGTCTATCATAAGCTTTACATGTATCTTCTATTAAAGAAGATACTAATGAATCTTTATCAAAATCATAGCTTATCTTAATTTTTCCATCAAAATCATAGAAATTCCAAATGCCAGACTTTTTATTGAGTTTATAGAAGCCTGAACAGGATTTATCATCATTTATATAACTTTCATATTTACCGTGTTTAACATTAACTGAATCCGTTATTACATAAAATATTTCAGTACAATTGTCTTCTGGTCCAATAATTATTCTATTATACTGATTATTAGAATTGCATTTACATTGTTGATTTAATTTGACTTTATTTGTTTTATACTGCCCAAATGTTAAAACTGTAAATAATATAAGATTTAATACTAGTAAAGTTCGTTTCATGTTTTTTTTATCTTTATCAGTTTGCTTAGATGAATCAAGAAATCCGTATAACCTTTCCCTAATTGAATATAGGGATACGGCTTTTACTAACTTTGACTAATTGCAAAGATAGTATAAATAATTCATCAATTGTGAACTATTTATATAGAGATTTTATTCAGGATTATGTATTTGATCCTGAGGTTTTTATATAAGCTTTACCATTCTGGGGAATTTCTGAATTCAAAAATTAACCCGAAGTCATTCCGGTATTAGTTGTGGGTATTGATCTTTGTTTGAACACTCCGTTAAAATTGCCGTTTCGATTTTTATCGGGGGGATATGAGGCACACTCTGTCAGCTAATTATTGACGAGGCAGTTTGTTCGATTACGCATTGGGCTTTTGTTCTTTTCTAATTTTTACCTTCATCTTATTTCGCTCTATTATTTCATAAGCACTGACGCTTAATATAAATAGCACGATTAAAACTGATCCTGCATAGGATATTTTCTTGCTTAAATAGTAAGTTTTGGGTTCAAATTTAAATTCAACAATGTGTTTCCCTGCAGGAATTGTCATTGCTCTTAGAACATAATCAACACGGAAGTGGTTGGTTATTTTACCATCAACATAAGCATTCCAACCATCCTTGTAATATATTTCAGAAAAAACAGCGACTTGAGGTCGATTTGAGTATGTATCATAGATCAGATGATTAGGGCTATATTTTTTTTGTTTTATTGTTGCTGACGAGTCAAATTTGAGATCGCTTGGAACTAAACTTTTAAACGTCTTTTCGGCAACTGCTATTGTTAAAGGATCCGTCGAGTCAAGAGATTCTATCTCCTCATTTGCATCCTTTACAAATCGAACCTCTTTCGCTATCCATGCAGGTCCATTCGCATACGGATTTTTTATCGGAGTATATTCGTTATTATATATTATATACTTAGTGTTTAGCATATTTAAGGTTGGAATCTTGTTTCTTAATGTATTATTAATTATCGTATCGTTATTGCTTTTTAATGCGTTTACTAACATCTCATACTCCTTGTTGATTCTAAAACTAATTAGTTCTTCGTATCTTTTTAATTTTGCACCATGATACCCCCCCAACGATTTATGAAAGTAAGAAGTTGAAGCGTTTATGAACGGGTTCTCAAGATTTAAAACCCTATAATCTGTCTCGAAATTAAGCGTGGAAAAAGCTATGTTCAGGTGCTTAAATTCGACATCGGGTATATTCGCAATTTTCTGGTTAATGGTTTTATTAAGAGTGCTATTTTCAGCCATTTCGGACTTTAAAATTTCAATATCAGCCACAGTTGGCTTGAAAGGCATGTTTTTATCAATTGTTTTAACCCAATGATGGCTGCGAGTGTCATTATTGAGATAACGTTTATTAACCATCCATAAATCAATTAGCACCAAGATTCCAATTGATAATATGAAAATATGTTGCTTGATTTTTTTCTGAATAAATAGAATGATTGACCCGGAAATAAGTATCATAAAGAAGATAGACCTTATTACGTCAGCTCTAAAAATAGCAATTCTGATTTTTTCAATTTCGGATTTAAACTGGTTTATTTGCTCAAAAGCCTGTGGATATTGAGTTATTTGTTTGTTGAATACCGTTTCTTCATTTGTGCTTAAAAAGTTAAACCAAAGAGAAGGCAATAAATAGAAAAGTGCGAATATCCCAATTGTTGCTCCAATAGTGTAGAATAGTTTCTTCTTGTTAACAGGGGCTTTGATTAAGTCATTTAAGAATAGTAGGCCAAGTAAGGGAAACGAGAGTTGAACTAAAATCAGCATCATTTTAGTATCCCTAAACTTATTGAATAAAGGCACATGATTGATGAAAAAGTCGAGTATAGGGCTATATTTCCACGATAGTAAAACGGCCAGAATAGAAGAGGCAAAGAATGCCCATTTTAACCTATCTTTAATGAATACCATTCCTAGAACAAATAACAAAAAGATTGTTGCGCCAAAATAAAATGCACCGCCAGTGCTATACTGCTCACCCCAATAGCTAGGGGTGTTTTCAACGTTGCTTCGATATTCGGGTGAAACATCGCCGATTTCATCCTTAAAATCACCTAGCCGTCCAGCAGCACCTCCTTTAACGTTTGGGATAGCTAATGACCAAACCTCGCCATAGCCTAAACTGTATTCTTTAATATAGTTGCGCTCTAGGCCTTTCATCTCAGAATTATCATTGGATTGATTGACTGAAATGGTTAAATCCGATTTTCCCCGATTTGTATATTTCCCATATTCATTGGTTAATAGCATATTTGCAGTAGTGGGGATTGTTCCTAAAATAGTTGATAATAGCAGGAAAGTTGAAATTCTCATAAATGAAACAAGTCTCCGTTCTGCATAAAACTTATAAAATTCAAACAGGACTATTGCAAGAATAAGGAAAAGCAAGTAATAAGTTTCTTGAATATGATTAGCAGATAAATGCAGGCAGATAAAAATACAAAGCAATAAGCCGCCTATTCTATGATTTTTTCTATAAGCATATACTAAACTTCCAATTATTCCAGGAATAAAGGCAATAGCATGGACTTTTGTATTATGTCCGCCTCCAAGGTATAGTATAAGAATCGTAGAAAATCCAAATGCGATAGCACCTACAATGCTTAACCAAGGATCTACCTCAAAACATATTAAAAGAATGTAAAAACAAACCATTGCTAAAACCAAATAGCTAAAGGGGCTTTTCAAAATATTAAAGAATATAAAACCTTCAACAGCACTTAATGAGTTTGTATTATTCATGGAAATTTGATAGGCTGGCATTCCGCAAAATGCAGAGTTCGTCCAAAGTGGATCAACGTTCTCCATTTGCCTATAGTCAACAATTTCTTTACTCATTCCTATGAATTGGCTTATATCAGACTGATTTAGACTATAGCCATTGAATTGTGGCGCAAAATATATGGCACTAAGTGATATAAAAATTGAAATCGCAACTAAATGAGGCAAAAAGGAAGGTAACTTTTTCATGGTGTAAAATTTATAGTTTAAAACTATTTTCTTAGCCTAATGTATAAAACTTGTTTATTTGTACGGAAAATCTGCATAATATCTCCCCAATGGGGTGTATAGATACGATTTTTTATCCTTAGTCAATTACAAATATATTGTAAATATTTCATAATTCACCGATTGGGAATTATTTATATGGAAATTTTATTCAGGATTATGTATTTGATCCTGAGGTTTTCATATAATCTTTATCATTCTGGGAAATTTTTGAATTCAAAAATTAATCCGAAGTCATTCCGGTATTAGTTATGGGTTATGAATCTTTATTTGGATATTACGCGTGAATTCTTCTTCCGGTTGTTTGATAAAACGCCGTGTTTTATGTCAGTTTTAAGTGTCTGTGTTTGAAAATAATTCCACCGATAATAAAATAGAATAATGTAAGTGTGATAATTGAAATGATTTCCGGAATAATACTGAATACGTCCATATTCATGATCAGCGTTTTGTTCAATGCAGAAATGGCATGAGTTGGGGTCATCAATCCCTGAATATTTATTGGGTAACCTGCTATTATGCAATACTCCAGAATATGTCTAACCCGTAAAGAGTTGGATATATTTAAAATACTCCCAAATTTCAGGACAGCTTTTGGTCAAAGTTTAAATGAATACTTTTACCTGGATGAAAACTTGTGAATAACTTTTAGGCCGTAATATTGTGTTTTTTTAAACGAATGACTCTTTCCTGCCGAAGATTCCGTTCAATAAGCCGTTAATCTAAAAAACTTCGGTAGTAAACGAAACTGCTCTGAGAAAGCTTCATTTAAAAAGCGGTGATATTACGGATTGTATTTTTTGTTTATTTGAAGTTGAAAATTATTGGAAATATGAAGGTTACGAAAATTGTCCAAAGGCTGTAAAACGGTAAAAATGAAGTAATACTTTTCTCAATGTTTTCTGTTTCGCTTTTGTCTCGGATTGCCTTAAACAGTTTAATTGTAACCATTAGTAAATTTGTTAAGATAAGAATGTTGCCCCCTAACACAGCAAGCCGGTTTGGTGTAATTCCCCATTCTGAAATTCTAAATAAAATAGCGGAAAGAGCTATTCCATTTACAATAATTGTTACAATTGAAAGTGCAAGCAAAAGGATAGTCCCTGTTTTACTGCCAGCGTTTTTTGAGGTTTCTGCAATTGAAAAAAGAATAATTGCCATAACGCCAATTAAAAGCATGTTGAATATCAGGAGAAAATCTCTGTCGTTGTATGGATCTTTCCCTGTTCCAATAACTGCAAAAAGATAAATTACCAGTGTTACAAGCACTAAGGGTGTAAATACTTTTGCGATTACCGGAGAAACCTTATTTACTAATTGAGGATTTGTCCGAACAAGATAAGTACCAACAATTGGCGATGCTGCAAGTCCCCAAACTACAACGTATTTGAAATAGAACTCTTCTATTTTTATGTCAATTAAGGAAAACAATCCAAGAGTTATGCCTGTTAAAATAGCACCTGCGATTAATATGATCGTTGTCATAACAACCAGGTCGCCATTATATCTCAAAAAGTCTAATCGTCTTTGATTGCTTTTCAGGTTGTCACTAACAAATGAAAATCCTAATACTGTCCATAAAAATATTGGAAGGTGAATACACGCGAGAGCAAGTGTATCACTTTTGTCGTTGTTAGGTAATATGTTGATATACAGAATTGAAATTAAAATAGCGATTGAACTGATTATTAATTTTTTCCCCTTGATTTTTTGCTTCCACGAAAAATATGCTGTCAACAATGGAAAAACGATGAATGCAATATTTCGTGGATAAAAGTAGTCTGCCTTCATTGTTGTAAGATCTGGGATTTTTGCAATCAATCCTGCAATAAGTGCAGCTACAATTATGAAAATTAATTCATTATTTGTTCCCCAGGAGATCTCTTCATTCTCAAAATTTAAACGTTCATTCCAGACTTGTGCTGCCGGGTTTTCCTGAATGTCGTTGAATATCAAATTAAACTCCCTTTTAAAAGCAGATTTATTATCCCTGTACAGCTTTTCAAGTTGTCGTGGGTTCTCTAAATTGTTTATAATTTCTTCCCTCATATCATTGGATTGCTAGGTGTACGATTATTTTAATAAACGTATTTTTTAAGCACGAATTATCATCTTGTTCAAAAATTAAAATCTTCAGATTTTGAGTTCAAATTTGATGATTTGTATTGAGGTATCCTGATCATGCTTATCAATGGAGCAGAACCAGGATGGGTGGCTGAGCAATTGCTCAAAGCCCGATTCTGAATACCACCATCACGGTAGCAAGACTTACCCAACGAGTTTATGAATCGCTGCTTACCCACTATTACAAAATAAGCCCACATTACCAAAGTTCACCGTTTTTTCCCATTGTTTAATGAACCGTCCCGGTTTACCGGGAAGACCCGTCCGCTACGTGGTGTGAGAGCCTCTCTCTGTCAGCGTTTGCTGATGGGGCGGGCTACTCGATTCGGTAAAGCGATTTATTATATTTCACAAATTTTTTCTATCTTTTCTAGTATATAATTTACTCTTACTTCAATAGGATCAGGTTCTACCATCAAAGACCAGAAAATTGATTCATTCTCTTGCATTTCTTTTAAATGCATATCAAATTCTATATCACTCATTGGTGTACCTTGTCTTGGCCAATAGAAAGTGCCAAGTTTATTTGCTGCAAAAAATATATCATTGATAACTTTATCTAAATCGTCAAAAGGTGTTACTGATTTTTGACCAAATACAGCTCTAAACTTATGTTTTATTTTAGATATTTGAATAAACACATTTTTTTCTTTTTCATATCTTTCATAAACAATATATGCTCTATTTAATAATTCAGTAATTTCTACTCGTTCATTTGGAGCTTTCTGTCTTGTTGAGCCTTCATTATTGTATGAAAACGGATTTCTAATCTTTTTTATACTCTCGGCTGATTGGTAAAATAATGACAAAACTTCTTCACTAAGTTCATATCTGCGTTTCCATTTTGTTTCTCTTCGCCATGAACTGATTCCCCAAAAAGCTACAAACGAAGCAATTATTATTCCTAAACTTTCAACTATATCAAAATAGTCATTTATTGTTAAAAAAAGTATAACCATACGTGTGCTTTATTTTATTTTATTTTATTCAACGGCTGAGGCTATGAATAGTGGTGGATTGCGTGTTTGGTTTTGTCAAACTACATGAATGTACGAGCAAGACAAAAAAACAATTAATAACTCTAACAGCCATTATTTATAACCGTTGTTGTATGCTAACTGTATTTATTTCTACATAAATATTTCCGATTTGCTCTATTAGTTTCAATAACCAATTTAGTCAAGCTATTTGAAATGTCAGTATGAAATAATAATATATCATTCTTAGTGTTGTTTGAAAATGTAATGTGTTCTTTTTTATACTGTGCATTGAAGTCTTCTGTGGCAGTAATCATATGTTTCAAGCTATTATGATTTTGTAAAATTTCAGATTTTAACTTATATTCATTTGTTATAAAAAATTCAAAAATACTAATTTTAATAGTCATAATCTTGAACCACTCCTTTATCTTTTCAGAGGATAGGTGGTTTGAGTATAATTCATTCATGAATTTATTGTATTTTTCTTTAATATCCTTATTTTCATTTATAAAATATTCTTTTACTGCACGATTCGTAGTCAAATTCTTTTGCACCGATACACCTATCCAAACACCAATTACAGATGTTACGATTATATCTAAAACAGTAATCCAATCCGAGGTAGTGAGGCATATTAAAATGATCATAGCCATACATTTTTAGTTAATTTACCATCAACAAATCGAAACCATTCTGTATGAACTTTAGTTTTCTTAGGGCTTATATTTTCAATTCTTCTGTTTTCCCAATCAGTAAAAACTTCGTTATGAATCATTTTTACCCAGTCCGGTTCTTGCTTTGAGATAATAATAATATTTTGACTTACAATAAGTAGTGAAAAATCAAAAATTAAATTTCCGAAGGCTTCATCTAAAAATGAAGATGCATAACCTGCCGTTCCATCAAGAATTATTTCTAATTTTTTCTTTGAAGATATTACCTCTGCAAATGCAAAATTTAGTATGGAATGATAAAATTCTTCTCCAGAGCTGTCTCCTTGACTGCAATATCTTGGGCCAGGGTATTCTGAATAATTAGCCACAATTAATTTATTTCTATTTTGTTCCATATTTCAATACATTTAAGATTAATTTTCCAACAATAAAAGGTGCCGGGCAAGCTATTACTCATTGTTTTGGTATTTTCCGGTTTATTAAAATCTAAAAGTACATTATTTGTAATCACAATTAAATCAGTAATATAACATTTTGAGTGTCTGTCTTTTATCAAAGGGAGCCCTCTGTTTCTATTGCTTTCTCCGGATTTTGATCCATATTTCCTATCAAATGCTCTTTCTAAAATTTCTGTACCTTTAGTAAGCTTTAAAGCTTCAATATACTTTCCAAATCGTCTATTTAGAGTGCTTATAATTCCAAAACCAACATCAGTCATAACATATGTAGCCTCTGGATTATCAGCACTACCGTTGTAACTCACACCTAAAAACCAATTTATATTTTTACTCATTTTAGGATTTGCCCACTCTACAGAATTTGAGCAAATTTCTTGCACTATGCTATAGACTGGAGGATATTTACTTTCCTTACCTGTGAGATATTTAATGGATCTTTCAATTGTTTTGCCAACTTTCTCATTTCTTGTTGTTTCAGAACCAACATTTATAATAAAATTATCACTTTGTTTTTTAAATTTATTACCAGATAAATCAGTCATATAGTCTAAAAATCCAGAGTCAAAAAATATTTTTTTACATTCCGAATTTGTGGGGGTATCTCCCCAAATTCGGATTCGTTGGGTTTTAGATAATTCATTTACTTTAGCTAATAAAAACGAAATAGCTGCAATGTCAATTCTTTCGATATGTGATAAATCAATCCTAATATTTCTAACTCTGTTTGTTGTTTTTTTATATTTATCCAACCTATTAACAATATTCAAAACATTATCAGGATTTTCAAATAAAGTAAAATTAGTACCTCCCTCAATTATAACATTTTCAACTTTATTTGTATACTTATTTTTAGAAATTCTATCTCGCTTAATGCCAGATCCTTGATTTTTTATAATGTTTCTTCTCTTTTTCTTTTTCTTAGATTTCCTACGTTTTCTAAGAATAGACAAAGTTATAAGTTGAGTATTTTTTATTTTGTCTTCTAACTTCATTTCCACATTGTCATTTTACTCGGCTTACATACAACGAGTGTATAAACGTAATTGCGTTTATTTCTGATTTAGTTGAAATGCAAATTATATCAACGAACTTATGATTCTTCGTATATTTAATCAAACTACTCTTTGATTCATCTGCATCTGTTATTTTTTAGTCAGTAAAAATAATAAAGTTTTAAACTACCTGCAACGTAATAAAAAAAATAACAAATCTCTTTATCTCCCAACTACTCTTTGATTGAATAGATTGAAAGGATTGAAAAAGATTGAAAAGGCGTTCACCTTGAAGTTTCAGGATTATATTGCGGTAGCGCAAATCAGATTGTGTAAATAAGCAGATTATGAACACTGTTCCTCAATTTTTCCGAACTTTGCACCAAACAAAAGAAATGATGATCGAACGGTTTGAAGCATTTCATCGCTATGTAGCGCAGGTATCCCCCCAATCTCCATTTCAGCTCGATGCCGAAAAAGCGGAGGGAATTTATGTGTATGACCGTAGCGGTAAGCAGTATATAGATTTGCTTTCGGGTATTTCCGTATGCAACGTGGGGCATCGTCATCCAAAGGTGCTGGATGCAATTCGGGCACAAATGGATAAATACCTGCATGTGATGGTTTACGGAGAGTTTGTGCAACAGCCCCAGTTGGAACTGGCTCAACTGCTTGCTTCTGTACTTCCGGCTCAATTACAGAAAACCTTTTTTGTAAATTCCGGCAGTGAAGCTATTGAAGGGGCCATAAAGCTTGCCCGTCGTGTAAATAAGCGTTCAGGGATTGTTGCTTTTCGTAAATCTTATCATGGAAGTACGCTGGGGGTGGTAAGTGTGATGGGGGCAGAAGAGTTTCGAGCTCCGTTCCGTCCGCTATTGCCTGATGTTACGCTGTTGAATTTCAATTGTGAAGAAGATCTGAATCAAATCAATCACTCAACTTCGTGTGTGATTGTGGAACCTGTTCAGGCGGGGGCAGGCATCGTCCTTCCGCAAAACGATTTTCTGCAAAAGCTTTCAAAGCGATGCAAAGAGGTAAATGCGTTGCTGATTTTCGATGAAATTCAAACGGGCTTTGGTCGTACTGGGAAGCTTTTTGGTTTCGAAAACTTTGATATAGTTCCTGATATTTTGTGTATTGCCAAAGGAATGGGAGCGGGGATGCCTATCGGAGCATTCGTTTCTTCGGAAGAACTGATGGAATATCTGAACGACAGTCATCCGTTGCTCGGGCATGCAACTACCTTTGGGGGGCATCCTCTTTCGTGTGTAGCTGCAAAGGCAAATCTGGAAATTATTCTTTCTGAAAATTTATCCGCGAAAGCCAATGCAAAAGGTGAATATCTTCGTAAAGAGCTTCTGCAACACCCTGCCGTAAAGGATGTAAGAGGAATCGGACTCTTTATGGCTCTTGAGCTAAATGAGCCGGAGAAAACCAAAAAACTAATTTATTCCTGTATCAGCAATGGATTGATAACATATAGCTATCTTTTTAATCCCAACGCAGTTGGAATTGCTCCACCTTTGGTGATTACACAGGACGAAATGGAGGAGGTGATTCGCAGAATGAAGAAAGCGTTGGATGAAATCAGTTAAGCAGTTGCAGGTTAATAACGGCTTAGTTTTATGACTTTATTTTCCCGTTACTCAACCGACAAAAATTGGCAGGTAATTTTTAAATCACCGCTTTTTACATCGATGGGTTTGTAGTAAATCTGGCATGAGTCAAAGTACCAGTCAATCGGGAAATCCATGGAAATTTCGCCGGAATTAAGTGCGCGGGTAAGATAGGGGATGGAGTCATTCAGTCGTAAGGAGAGGTCGGCATTTCCATCTAGTTTGCCATCAACCTGAATACGCATAGCATAAACACGTTTCTGTCCTTCTTTTGCGTGTATCCACTGAACCATTGGGCTGGTTACCGGAACTATTTCCAGTTTCGACTCTTTACGCATCACCGGAAAACGAATCAGGAAAAACCACAATAAGCCACCTATGGCAAGAACTAACAGAGGAAACAAAACAGCGTTTTTAATCTTCATGGGTAATTAAATCTCTTTTGAACGAAAAAAGCTGCCCTTCTGAGGCAGCTTTTGCTTGGGTGAAAGATGGGGCTCGAACCCACGACCCTCAGAACCACAATCTGATGCTCTAACCGACTGAGCTACATTCACCATTTTTTGACGCTGCAAAAGTACATACATTTTTTGATTTTGCAAATATTTCGCAAAGAAAAAATATATTCTCAGATCAATGTTGTTAAGCCGGGAAAACAGGCTTTTCCGGGTTCTGGAAAGTGGTGATAATTGAATATGCTTGTTTTTATCCAATCTTTAATTTAACAACATTGATTTCCATTTGTCTATCCTAAGCTTCTCTTCGAATATATCCTTGAAATCAATATTCAAATTACCATTTTTAACATTTTATTGTTGTATATTTGTAGTTGTAAAAGAGTTTCACTTAAAAATGTATTAACATGAAGAGAATTATCCCGTTTTTATTCGTTTTCATAATTGCTGTAGTATTTATTTTTTCCTGTAAAAAAGATGATGTGGACAATATCCAGAGTCAATATGGGCAGCAATTGACAGTATCCAAAGATTATGCATTTGCCCAATGGGTATATGCTGAAACATTTCAACTGGTTACTCAGGGGTTGAATAATTCCACACTGATGGGTGGAACAAGTACAACAATTGGAGGAGCACAGGTTACGTATAGTGCGGCACAAGCTCAGATGCAATTTGTCTGGACTTTGAAATCCAGCGGTCGTAGCGGAGGCTTTACGGCACAAATGAATGATAAAGATCTTTCGGATTCTCTCTTTTCGTGTACCGTAAACTATAATAACTATATGGTAGATGGTACCAAAATAGAAGGAACGAATGTGTATGAAAATGAAGGAGCTTATAACGATACCAAAGGTCTGGGATTGAAGTTTAAATTCAAATTTCTCAATGCCCGCATCATAAAGGCTACTGATACCGTTACCTTTAATGCAAACATGAATATTTTATGGAAAGACGGATTGCTTACACTGATGAATTCTACAGATGATGTGTTTTATATTTGGGGCACAGCAAATGGCAGCTCAAGTATTACCGGAAATTCTTATCAGGTGGTAGTAAATAATACAAATAGGCTAAAACTTGCTAATTGCCAATGGGTTGTGGGAGGTGAAGTAGATATGGTTCTTAATACAAAAGATTCAGCTACACAACAACCAATAGTAACAAATGCATTGATTGACTTTATTAACAGTGATAATTGCAATAATCAGGTAAGGCTTGTAATTAATGGCCTCGAATATTCGTTTCCAATGTCGGGACAATAATGTGTGTGTTCGATAAATAGATTTATTATAAGAGAGTTGTAGTTTTTTTTATGACTCTCTTATTTGTTTTGGTGAATGATTTAGCTTATATTTGTCATACTGGTCAGATGTCTTGAATCTAAATATCATTGCTATGGATAATAAAAACGACCAAGCTATTGATAAAGAAATTGTAGGTCAGCTTTCTGCAAATACAGAAATTATCTGGTGGAAGATTGATTTTATTGACAGAACAGTGGTGATCAAATCCAGTAAACAAACATTGCTGGGTTATTCTAAAGAGCTTATTCCTGTTACGGTTGATCAATTAAGAGAGATCCTTTATCCTGATGATGTTTCGGTTGTGAACAAGGTGTTTCAGGATAATGCCCGGGAGAATATCCCCTCGTTTGACTTCAAAGCTCGTTTTAAAAACAGCAATAATAAATATACCTGGCTTTATTGTAAAGGAACGCTTGCAAATGCAGGTATAACGAAAGACGAATCTGTTTTTAGTGGAATTTGCATTGAGCTGGATGATAAATGGTATCTCACGAACTCAACCGCAACTTCCAAAACAGAAAATGTATTTATCCATACTGATATTCCCATCGGTATTTACCGTACAAAGCTTAATGGGGAAATATTATTTGTAAATAAAGCACTTGTTGACCTTTTAGATTATAAAAGCGAATCAGATCTTCTTAATCATAAATCAACGGATTTTTATACAAAACTTGCCGACAGAGAACTGTGGATTACGGAGATGCTTCAAAACAAAAGTATCACCTCTTTCGAATACAAACTTTTGAAAGCAAATGGTGAAGAAATATGGGTTAAAGATACAGGTGCCGGCTTTTTCGACGATTCGGGAAATCTCCTCTATATTGAAGGCGTAATAGAAAATATTACGGAGATAAAATTCGCACAAAAAGCACTGAAAGAGAGCGAAGAGAAATTTCGAAACATTTTTGAGCAAAATGTTGATGCATTGGTTCTTCTCGAAAACAACCTCATTATTGATTGTAATAATTCTGCGTTAGAATTATTTAACTATCAATCCAAAGAGGATATGGTAGGACTATATCCCAATGATATTTCTCCTGAATACCAGAATGATCAGATGGCGTCGGAAATGAAATCCCGGCAGATGATTACAAAAGCGTTTGAAAAGGGAAGTCATAGGTTTGAATGGATTCATAAAAAGTCCGATGGTCAGGCATTTTTTGCAGAGGTACTCCTCACGGCTGTAAATTATGGTAATCGTAGGTTGATGTACAGTGTTATACGTGATATTTCTGATCGCAAAGAAATTGAAAAAGCTCTTCTGCAAAGTGAAGAAAAGTTCCGTACGTTGTTTGAACACTCTGTTGAATGTCTTTTGTTACTCGAAGACAGAAAAATCATTGATTGTAATCCTTCAACTCTTAAATTGTTGGGATATGAGGATAAAAACGAGTTGATTGGAAAATATCCTTCTGAACTTTCTCCCAAATACCAACCAGATGGACTATTATCAATAGATAAAGGAGCCAAGATGGTTGAACTGGCATTTGCTAACGGCAGCCATCGCTTTGAATGGATAAAACAGCATAAGAACGGTTCTCTGATTCCGGTTGAAGTTATTATTACGCCAATGCAAATAGGCCAGAAAACACTGATGTATGGTGTTTGGAGAGATATTACTGATTGGAAAAAAACGGAACATGCGTTAATAAATCGGGAAAGTATATTGTCGTCAGTAGCCCGTTCCCTTCAGGAATTATTGTCGTCAGGAGATATAGAAAACTCAATACAGGATGCATTACAATACTTGGGCGAAGCTTTGCAGGTTGACAGAGGATATGTTTTTGAAAACTATTGGGAAAATTCACAGCTTTTTACCGGGCTCAAGTATGAATGGTATGCCGAAAATATTCCTCCACAACTCGAAAATCTCGATCTGGTAAATATTCCGTTTAACCTGTTTAATGACGGGATTAATCAGAATCTCAGTAAAGGAACTCCATTTCAATCAAATGTCAGGGATCTTCCTAAAGAAATGAAGTTGGCGATTAATGGCTCTCAGGTTAAAAGCTTTCTGATAATCCCCATTATGATCCATTCCAGTTTCTGGGGTTTTTTGGGTTTCGATACAGTAAAAGCAGAAAAAAGCTGGGATTTATCCGAAGTTGAAGTTTTAAAAGCCACAGCCACAAGTATCGGGTTTGCGATTGAACGAAAACGGGCAGAAGAAGCATTGCGTTTAAGTGAATCACGCTTTCGTTCATTGATTCGTTCTATTGATGATATTGTTTTTGAAATAAACAAGGATTATCGCTTTACGGGCATTTTTGGTGAAGGTCTTGTGAAAAGCGGATATACAGAAGATCAGTTTGTAGGTAAAACGTTTGAAGAGGTGCTGGGTACTCAGCCAGCCCGAAAACATCTGGATGCATGCCAACAGGTTTTTAGCGGAAACTCAATACAGTATGAATGGTCAGCAATCGACAGAAACGGGAAATCCCGCTACTATTTAAATAAGCTTTCTCCTTTGCGTAGCTCTTCCGGCGAAATTAGCGGAATTGTAGGTATTGGACGAGATATTACCATTCAGAGAGAATCGGATATGCTTTTACGCAAGAGAGTGGAAGCTATAGAGTTTATTCTTGATACAGCTACCGATTTTGTAAAAATGGATGTTACCCGCCTTGACGAAGCAATCAGCAATCTGTTGAAACGCCTTTCTGAATTTGCAAACTCTGAGCGTGGGTTCGTTTATATGTTGTCGGGAAATATGGCGACACTCTCTCATAAATGGTGTTACCTGAGCGAAAAAAATGAATTTAAGTTGCAGAAATCAATCAATATGAGCGATTTCGATTTCTTGTTGGAAAAGCTCAGGAGCGGTAATTATGTAAATACCAGCGTTACGGAGATCCCCAAGCTAGCCGATACAAAGCAAATACTCAATCTTTATCAAAAGCAAGGCGTTAAATCATTGATTCTTATACCTTTGTTTATCAATGAAAAGATGAAAGGATGGATTGGTTTTCATTCTCTTACCGAAGATAAAAGATGGGATTACGATGTTGTGAATATTCTGCGGATTAGCGCACAGCTTGTAGCCAGTGCAATAGAGCGTAAGCAAAAAGCACTGGAATTAACCTTGAGCGAAGCCCGTTATAAGGAAGTTGTTACCGATCTGGTTGAAATGCTGTGTCGTTATTCTCCGGATGGCTCTATTAATTTTGCGAACAACACATTCTCTTCCTTTTTTCAGAAATCCCCCGATGAAATTATTGGTCTAAATATTCTCGATCATTTTCCGGATGATGTACGTGTTCTATATGATGAAAAGATTACGCAACTTTCAGAACAACAGCCAATTTTTGAACTGGAATACAAAACCAATATCCAGGGGTTGGTTTATTGCTTTTATTGGTTGTTCCGGGCAATCTATTCAGAAGGTACAATTAAAGAGTATCAGGCCGTTGGCTTTGATGTAACACAGCGAAAGAAAGATGATGAACAAATTCACTTTTTGAGCTCGATTACCGAAAATGTTTCCGATTCTATTGTGGCTACCGATTTGAATTTCAATGTTATCTATATCAATAAAGCGGTTGAAAAACTCTACGGTTACACTTCTGACGAGTTGATTGGGAAACATTATTCTGTTTTTTGGACCAGCGATGAATACAACTCTCTGTTCCATACAATTGCAAATGTTTTGCAAACCCAGGATTCATGGGAGGGTGTTATGCAGAATATTCAGAAAAATGGTCTGCAATTTACGTGCAAGGTTAAAATTACATCAGTTAAAAATCAGGAGGGAGAAATTATTTCTTACGTAGGTATTCAGCACGATATTACGGATTTTGTGAAACGTGAGGAAGAAGTTCAACAAGCTCGTCTGAAAGCAGAAGAAAGCGATAGAATGAAGTCGGTTTTTTTGACAAACATGAGTCATGAACTCAGAACTCCGCTGAATGGAATTATGGGTTTTTCCAATATTCTCTTTTCCGAGGTTAAAGACCCTGTCTATTCTGAAATGCTCGAGAATATTGTTCATAGCGGAAAACGATTACTTAATACGTTCGAATCAATTCTCGATTATACTGAATTAGAGGCAAACAGAATTATTCCTTCCTTAGAGCCAGTTGATCCGGAACGGATTATCCGGGATTGTATCTTTACGTACAAGAGCTCTGCTGATGAAAAATCGCTTTATATGATTTCTGATCTTCAGGATGTGGTTAACAATGTATTGGCTGATAAGTCATTGCTGCAAAAAGTATTGGGTCAGCTTGTTGATAATGCTGTGAAATATACACATAATGGAGGAATCATCATCCGTACACGCTTTCTTACCTATGACGTAATTCCGATGATTTCAATTGATGTGGCAGATACCGGAATTGGAATTGACGAAAATAATTTTGAATTGATCTACAAAGATTTTCGCCAGGTGAGCGAAGGGAATACGCGCTTTTATCAGGGATCAGGTTTGGGATTGACGCTTGCAAAACGATTTACCGAACTGATGAACGGTAAACTATTACTCAAAAGCTCAATGGGAAAAGGTTCTGTATTCAGCATTATTCTTCCATTGGCTGATGAAAATGTTGCCATAAATACTCCGGATATTAAAAAGGATGAAATAACAGTTCCTTTCGTTAAAAAAAGAGTGTTGATTGTAGAAGACGATTTTATCAATCAGGAATATACAAAATACTGCCTGAAAGACGATTATATTACAGAAGTTGTTACGGATGGCTATCAGGTTTTAGATGAAATTCTGAGTAAACGTTTTGATATTATTTTACTCGATATTAATCTGGGACAGAATATTACGGGGCTGGATATTTTGCTTCAGATAAAAACAATCCCGGAATATAAAGATGTTCCGGTAATTGCGGTTACAGCGAATGTAATGCATGTTCAGCGTGAGGAATACCTCAGTTCGGGGTGTTCTCATTTTCTGGCAAAACCGTATTCACGGCTGGATTTACTAACCTTACTGAAAACTCTTTGATGATAAAAATAAGTATGTAACATTAAATCAATTGACACTATGAAACGATTTGTTTATCAATGTTTAATTCTTTTTGTATTGCCTTTGTTTTTATATACCTGTAAAGATGATGGTGATACAGAAAGCCCGGTTATCAATTTTAAATCACCCACCAATAATCAAACTATAGCAATCGGGTCAACGGGTGCTATGCTGACAGTTAGTGCTGAATTCAAGGACAATGAGGCACTGAAATCGTACAGGATAGAGATTACCCGTTTGAGTTCAAAGTTAAATGGTTGGGATACCACGTTCACAAATTCGCTGAGTGGAACTACCGAAAGTATAAACCTTGCCCTCGATTTAAGTCATTTGGTAGTTTCTGATGCAGGACAATATAGTTTCGGCTTAACCTGTACTGATGCGGCCGATAACGTTACCTCCGTTGCCAGAAGTATTAATATGGTTGTTGGGAAGTAAAAAAGGTCAATACAGTTTTGAGTACTCTTTATTTTCCAAACTCAATACGGTTTAGGATAGAGCGACCCAGAGTTACTTCATCGGTATATTCCAGCGAATCACCTACGGGTATTCCCCGTGCAATGGTGGTGACAGATATGGGATAATCTTTTATTTTCCGGAAAATGTAAAAGTTAGTAGTGTCGCCTTCGATAGTGGCGGGTAATGCCATGATAACCTCTTCTGGTTTTTCTTGCTCAATACGATCAATCAAGGCCTGAATAGTTAAATCGGAAGGACTGATGCCTTCGATGGGGGAGATGATGCCTCCCAGTACGTGATATACTCCGCTGAACTGTGCCGTGTTTTCGATAGCTATAACATCGCGGATGTCTTCTACCACGCAGATAATCTTTTGATTACGACGTGGATTGATGCAGATATCGCACTTTTCGTGGTCAGAAATATTGTGGCATTTTGTGCAGTAATGAATATCATTTCGGAGCGCTATAAGCGATTTAGCAAACAATTCTACCTGTTGCGGCTCCTCTTTCAGGATGTGCAATGCAAGACGAAGTGCAGTTCTTTTGCCAACTCCGGGTAGTCTTGAAAGTTCATTTACAGCGTTTTCGAGTATCTTTGATGAGAATGATTCCATATCCTTTGTTCGAAATATTGAGGGTTGTACCGGAAAATCTCTAACTTTGCTTCAAAGTTACACCTAAATCTCATAATCGTGACTCCTGTACTCATTTTATCCTGCTTTTTAGCGTACACTGCTTTGCTCTTTATTGTCACCTGGTTTACGGCTCGTAAGGCAAATAATGATTCTTTCTTTATCGGGAATAAACGTTCACCCTGGGCAGTGGTTGCCTACGGGATGATTGGAGCTTCGCTTTCGGGAGTTACTTTTATGTCGGTGCCGGGATGGGTTAAAGATACACAGTTCAGTTATTTGATAGTAGTATTTGGCTATCTGGTAGGATATACTATAATTGCTATGATACTCCTCCCTCTTTACTATCGGCTTAATCTTACTTCAATCTACAGCTATCTTGAACAGCGCTTTGGGTTCTGGTCGTATAAAACCGGTTCATTTTTCTTCATCCTTTCCAGAGTTATCGGAGCTTCTTTTCGTATGTTCCTGGTGGTGAATGTGCTTCAGGTTTTTGTGTTTGATGCATGGAATCTGCCGTTTATCTTTTCGGTAGGATTGTTTATTTTACTGGTGATACTATATACACTGAAAGGAGGTATCAAAACCATTATCTGGACAGATACGCTGCAAACTACTTTTATGCTGGGTGCACTTATTCTCACAGTATTTATTGTACTCAACAAACTCGACTGGTCGTTTGCCGAAATGTTTCGGAAAGTGCTTGATGGTGGCCATGCTAAAATCATTATTACCGATTGGAGCAGCCGTCAACACTACATCAAGCAGTTTTTAAGCGGGATTTTTATTACCATTGTAATGACGGGTTTAGATCAGGAGATGATGCAGAAAAACCTGAGTTGCCGCTCGCTGAAGGACGCACAAAAAAATATGTTCAGTTTTAGTTTTGTACTGGTATTTGTAAATTTATTGTTTCTCTTTTTGGGTGCAATTTTGCTCATCTTTGCCGAAAACGAAGGCATTGCAATGCCCGATAGTATGGATACCCTGTTCCCAATTATTGCACTTCAGTATTTAGGACCAATTGCCGGACTGGTATTTGTGATCGGACTTATTTCGGCAGCCTACCCCAGTGCCGACGGAGCATTAACTTCGCTAACCACTTCCTTTTGTTTCGACTTTCTGGGTTTGCAAAAGCGTAAAGATCTTTCTGAAAAGAAAACCATTCAGATTCGTCAGATTGTGCATATTACCTTTGCACTGATTTTAATGATAGTCATCATTATTTTTAAAGCCATTAACGACCGCTCAGTAATTGACCAACTTTTCACTATTGCTGGCTATACCTACGGTCCTCTGCTGGGAATGTACAGTTTCGGACTCTTTACCCGTTTAAGCCTGAAAGACAAATGGGTACCGATAGTTGCCATTTCATCTCCGGTACTTACGTATTTTATCAACCTTTACGCCCCTGTGATGCTAAATGGCTACAAATTTGGATTTGAACTATTGATTGTGAATGGTTTAATTACTTTTTTTGGATTGTTGATCATCCATCGCAAAGGAGGAAAAATAGTAGTGTAACCAGATTCACCACATTTTATCCCGTTTTTTATTCGTATTTCTGTTCGCTCCGATACTAAATCCTGAAAAGGAGTATATCCGTTTGGTTTTGAATGCTCCATTTAAGGTGCACTCATTCTTGTATTAACCACAACTCGTTTGTGATAGGTGTTCTCTACACTGTTTTTCAGTTCCGTTTTTACATTAAGATTAGAATGGTTGTTGATTTATGCATTTTGGCTGACGTATGTAAAGGCGTTTCTATGTATTTCTGATTTATAATAATTACCGTTTCGGCTTCGTGTCTTTATTGATAAAATTCAGTTGTGTAAATATAAAATGGAAACATGTATTCATAATACTCAATAATAATAACATAAATATTATAGATTAATACATATAGAATAAATGTGTAAATAGAAATATGGTATCTGTATTTTGAATGTGTAATTATAGAATATAAAGTAATAGATCATGTTTTTAATATATTAACTGTGTGAAAATAAAGATGATATAATTATTAATTACAGATGATTATGCTGCTTAAAAATTAATCTGATATTTGTATATTTGCAATTAAGAAATATTGAAAATAAGATAAATTTGTATCAATGTATAAGCAGTGGCACTTTTTCTACAATCCATTTCTTCAGGAAGCGAAGCGTAACTTCAAAAAGTTTCATTCTATAGTGTATTCACATTGTGAGCAACTCCGAACAGAAAAGGATAATTCTTGTGTGAAACCGATCTATGATGTTACAATTCAGATGTATGAAGAGTATTTGAAGCAATACGCGGAGTTGGAAATGAAGATGTTGGAATATGCACGCTCTTCAACCGAAATTCGGTTGCAATTTGAGCGATTACGCCAAGAGTTGGTTCCGGAGTGGGAGTACAAGATTTTTATGAAGTATCGTTCCGGTTCATCAGAATATAATTGCTTGTTTAAAAATGGTCGTACATCGTTCAATACCGGAAAGCATTTTGATAGATTGCAACGTGTGAAACTATTGCAGGATACATTGGCAGAATTTCCTCAGCTTACAGATTTAAAAGCTTCTGTTGAAGTTGAATTCAATACATTGTTTAATACGTATGAAACTCAAAGTATTAATCGGTTCAATGTGAGAAACACCAAAGCGAATCTTCAGAAATTGGCAGAAAAGCTTGCCATTCAGATTTATTCAAATTTAGGATATTTAATACATGTATCACCCGAAAAACCAGATTTTTACAGGCATCTATTTGAGGTGGAGCAAATAAAACGAAGCATTAAAGCTACACATTAAGACTCTGTGCCAAAGTGAATTCTAAATTGATGTCAGGCAGGTTTCTCCGGCTTAATGAAACAGCTCATGGGAATTAACTCATTGAATTTATTTTCTTCGTTACTTGTTGGAGTTTGTTAATAAAGTTGTAATTTTGAGAAAGCATCCATTTGCTTTTAGCTTGCAATGCCTTTGCTTACTTATTAAAGATGGTGATTATGAAAAAGTTAATACTTGTTGTGTTTATGATACTTCTTTTTATCGAAGCATACTCACAAGTGGGCTTCAGAGTGGGGTACTCAACGAATGATTTTCCGAAAGGATTTTCTGATATTAAGGATGATAAGCAAAACCTGAATCATAATCTGCAATTTGGATTTGTAGTAAGGTCAAAGGAGTTTTTGTTTGTTCATTTCGAGCTGTTTTATATGAACCGAACCGGAAGAATAGAAAACAGACCGGGCTTTTCAAGCTATGTTGCAAGTGTTGATTCTTTTGGTCAGGATATAAAACTGCACTCAATAAACATGGCTTTGATGTTGGGATTAAATTTTTTGAATCATGAACATTTTAAAGTCAGGATATTTGGAGGAATTACACCCAGTTTTAATCTGGACGCTCAAATAGATTCTGATCCGCAATTTGCCAATAAACCTATCCGGAAAAGTTCTTTTAACAGTATGTCGTATAGCTTAAACTATGGCATAGGAATTGATGTATGGCATTTTTTTACAGAGTTGCGGTTTTCGAAAGAATTAAGTAATTATGTAGAAGTACCTGATGGAATGAATTATTCCGTAAAAGAAAACTATTTTTGTATAAGTGCTGGTATAATGTTTTAATCTTTAAAAAATGAAAAGAAACCTGCTTCTAATCCTTTTACTTACAATAATATTACAACTTCATGCTCAAAAAACTTCATTGTTGTTTTCAAAGGGAATGTTGAGCAAAACAGGAAAATCGGTTCAAATTGAATTGAGCGATTCAAACGGGCTGGTGAATCCATCTGCAGAGTTTTTTAATGCTTCAGAGTTCCTCTTTTTCCTGGTGAAACCCTTGGAGGGTCAGGACTGGACTTTGTCGAAAAAAGATGTTGAGAAACGTCTTTTTGAGATGAAATTCATTCAGGACGGATATTCAAGTCCGATAATCCGTATCAAGTCAATACTCGAAAATCAGGAAATAAAAGCAGTGGTGATTAGTTTTAATAAGCTGTATTTCAAAGTTCTATTAGAAGGTAAATTTCAACTTGATGAATCAAGTTCCGAAGCGATTAAAATACCGGAATTGCTTTGGCCCGGTTATAAAAAGTATAATGAAGCTTATCAGAGGTCGCTCATTTTACTCGAAAAAGGCTTGCCGATAGATGCTTTTGACCTTTCTATGCAAATGTGGAGTCATGATACGTTGCTTCATCACTTTTCATTCTATAAAGCCGAAAAAGATACCCTCAATGTAATTATTGACCGATTAATTACTGAATTTAATACGCAGATTGATAGTGCGTATGTATCATTAAAATCAAGCACTACTGAAAAGCGTCTGGTGTTACTTCTGCAGGTAAAAGATACTGTGCTAACCCGCTTGTCGAGAGTGGATAGCTTTCTTTCAGTAAACCTCAATGAACTATCAGCTGATTCAAAAGCAATTACGCTGTTTAATGTAAAAAATAAGGTGCAGAAAATTGCAACCGAAGCCATTGAGTATTACCGAAAGAAAAAACTAAGTATTTTTGAAGAGAAAAATTATACTGACTATCAGTTTAAGCTTTATTCCGAATTAATTGCCCGTTTAATAACTTCAACAGAAAATATTCAAAAAGAGGTTAAGGCAGATACGTTGAACCTTGCACGAATTTCTTCATTTACTGATCTTTATAAAGAACTTGCCGGTATGGGCTGGGTTGAGGATTTTTATTCTGTATGTCGTTTGCTGAATGAGAATATTCAAAAAAGAAGCTATCTCTTCAACGATACAGCAATCAGTAATTATTTCAGGAATAAATCTGCCGAACCACAACCTTATTCGATACTGTTTAAAGCATGGAATGCTCTGATACAGAGTGATAATAGATTGTTTATAGAGCAGATTGCACTCAGCTTCCAAAGTTTGTCTGACAAGGAAATGTTGAGCGGAATAGATATGATATGTGCAATGAACCGGGCAGAATCTCTCGATAATGAAGAATATTGGGCATTGATGCGTAAAGGGTGGAATGCTGAGTTTAAAGGTTCGGTGCAGGAAGCGCGCGGATATTATGAAAAAGCCGAAAAGCTAACCAATGCAGGAGAGTTGCTCTTGTTTCTGTTAGGAAAATCGAGTCTGAAACTTGGCGACAGATATACTGCCGAAGTTTATTTTAAACGAGCCAACACCCTTAATCCGAAATTTGTTTCACCCAAGCTTTTTCAGATTGATTTTTTGATAGAAGATAAAGATTACGAAACGGCATTGATGCAGGTAAACGAAGCATTGATATCCAATCCAATATGGTATTTTTATTACAAAAAAGCATTGCTTTTACTGCTTACCGAAAAATATACTGATGCCCGACAGATACTCCAGAATAATTGCATTACGCTTAACCCGATGAATTATGAACAATATCTGGTTTTGGGAGATGTATTTTATGCACAGGGAGATATGAAGAGTGCTCGCGAAAACTACATGAAAGCAGGGAATATAAATCCTAACGACAATGGTTTTAAAAACCGGATGGAATCATTAAAGCAAGCACAAGAAACAAAACCGTAGTTTGTAAATGAAATTCAGAGTCAAAAATACCGAAAGAGACTATTTGAACTGTCTTTTTTTTATCCCGGTGATAACCCGTATATTTGAAAACAATCAAGCAGATTCATTACTTTTGAAGAAAAAAATCATGAGAACCCGAATCTTAAGTATTTCTCTTGGATTGGTGCTTTTAGCCGGATGTACAGCTGGTATAAAAGTTCATAAAATAACTCAACAGAAACCAATTGAATGCGATTGGTATTATAATTTGCCTAAAACTGGTTTTAAGGTAACAATCCAGGTAGAAAAGAAAGAATACATTCCGGGAATTTATAGTCAGTATGCAAAAAAATATCTGGGTTTGGATAATATTAGTTCACAGCCAATAGTAAGGCATCATATCAGTAATTTTGATGTTAAAACATTTACTCTTTGCGATACATCTCAATGGTATGGTGTTGAAATGGGTTCTGCAAAAACTAAGGTTGATCTTGATTTTTTCAACCTGAATAATCAAACTGTTCTAAATATTGATAATCTTGATTTTTCGCAAACAGAAAAAATTTCTCAGCCGGGCTCTATAAAAATGAATGATGTTATGCTTTCGTTGACTCCGGTTATGAACCTGAGAGAAAAGAGTGATACGATCGCTCGTTACGTTGAAAAGGATTCTGTATTTGTGCTCGAAAAAGTAGTTCAAAAACAGTTGATTCTTAAAGAAACAGGCGATAAGGTAGAGGAAGTAGCTCAATCACTCAAAAAAATCAGAGAGCAAAAGCAAGCATTAATCAATGGGGAAAACGATATTCCATACCCTGCATCTACAATGGAGTTTATGTATAATTCGCTCACTAATCAGGAAAATGAATTATTGAGGTTCTTTACCGGGTACTGGAAAAGTATATCCTATTCAAAAACATTTACGTTTGAGCCGAAAGTTATTGCGGATAGTCTGTCACATGAAGATAATTTTATAGTATGCTATTTTTCAGAAAGTGAAGGTTTATATGCCTCACCTGTTAATGGTTCTATAGTTATGTATGTTAGTTTAGATGGAAATGAAAGCAGAACACAATTGGGTAAATTGAATAATCCGGTAAACGAAAAAAATCAGAAAGGGTTTGCATATAGAATTCCTGTTGTAGCAAAGCTTAATATTACAGATGGTTCTCGCGTAATGTATTCAACAATGATTCCTGTTTTGCAATGGGGAATCTTGAAAAAGATGACAGGTAAAGAAAAATCAGTGAGGTTTAACTCTGAAACATTTCTGCCGGAAGAAATCGTTTATTAATACCGATTGGAGAAATGTAATACCGAAAGCGAAGCAATTCGGAATACTCTTTGTTTATTACATTGGTATTCATCGGCATTATACAAGCATAATTTCTGATTAATTTATTTTGACATAGCAGAAAGCGAAAAAGGCCAGAATCAATTCATGATCAGACCTTTTTCGCTTTATTTTGAATGATTTTTAGTTAGATGTGAAGTTTGTGTCCCATCTTTTCCTGTTTGGTTTTCAGGTAGCGGATATTGTGTTCATTTGGTTCAATTACCAATGGAATTGTATCCATAATTTGAAGTCCATAACCTTCTAATCCTATTTTTTTTACGGGATTATTACTGATAAGTCTCATTTTATGAACACCCATGTCCATAATAATCTGAGCACCAATGCCGTAATCGCGTTCATCCGGACGGAATCCTAATTCAATATTTGCTTCAACGGTATCTTTTCCCAGTTCCTGAAGGTGATATGCTTTCAGTTTATTTGCCAGGCCAATACCACGGCCTTCCTGATTAAGATATACAACCATGCCTTTTCCTTCGCGTTCGACCATTTCCATCGAACGGTGAAGTTGTGGACCACAGTCACACTTGTATGATCCGAAAATATCTCCGGTTACGCATGAAGAATGAACTCTGACTAAAACTTCTTCATCCTTTGTCCATGTGCCTTTATGAAGAACCACGTGCGTAATTTCTGAGTTCAATTCCTGGTAAGAGGTTACATTGAAATTTCCCCATTCAGTAGGAAGGGTAACCGTTACACCACGTGAAATAAGACTTTCGTTTCTGACCCGGTAAGCGATCAAGTCCTTAATTGAAATGATTTTCAGGTTGAATTTTTCAGCAATCTTTATCAATTGGGGCAAACGAGCCATTGTGCCGTCCTGGTTCATAATTTCGACCAAAGTTGCAGCAGGGTAGAGGCCGGCTAAACGAGCCATATCCACGCATGCTTCAGTATGGCCTGCACGACGAAGTACGCCGCCTTTACGTGCACGTAAAGGGAAAATATGTCCGGGACGTCCCAGATCTTCTGATTTAGTTTCACTATTGGCTAGTGCACGAATAGTTTTTGCGCGATCAGCAGCGGAGATTCCGGTAGTACAACCCTGTGTGAGCAAATCAACCGAAACGGTAAATGGCGTTTCATGCAATGATGTGTTGTTACTTACCATCATTTCGAGCTTAAGCTCTTCAGCACGGTCTTCTGTAATTGGAGCACAGATAAGTCCTCTGCCATGCATAGCCATAAAGTTCACAATTTCAGGGGTGATGGTTTCGGCTGCAGCTATAAAGTCGCCTTCGTTTTCGCGGTCTTCGTCATCTACAACAATCAATAATTTTCCATTACGGATATCTTCGATTGCTTCTTCTATCGTATTGAGTTTGAATTCCATTTGTATTGTTCTGAAATAGAAAAGTCCGTGCAAAGGTATTGATTTTCTTTGTACGGACTCTAAATGAAATGTGAATCTTCACGCTTTTGAAAGATTCTCTTTTATCCTTTATTTTGACTAAACGTCGATACGGGCATATTTCGCATGTTTCTCAATAAATTCGCGACGGGGTGGAACGTCATCACCCATCAGCATTGAGAAAATACGGTCGGCTTCGGTAGCGTTATCGATTGTTACCTGACGTAATGTGCGGAATTCAGGATTCATGGTGGTATCCCATAATTGTTCCGCATTCATTTCACCTAAACCTTTGTATCGTTGTATATGAACATTGCTTTCTTTTCCTTCTCCGGCAAGCTCTTTTACAAATGCCATACGTTCTTCTTCTGTCCAGCAATAGCGTTCTTCTTTTCCTTTTTTAATCAGATAGAGTGGCGGTGTGGCGATGTAAACATATCCGTTTTCAATCAGTTCACGCATATAGCGGAAAAAGAAAGTAAGAATTAATGTTGAGATATGGCTACCGTCCACGTCGGCATCGGTCATGATGATGATTTTATGATAACGAAGTTTATCGAGATTTAATGCTTTCGAGTCTTCTTCCGTTCCAATGCTTACACCCAATGCAGTGTATATATTCTTGATTTCTTCGTTGTCAAAAATTTTGTGTTGCATGGCTTTTTCAACGTTCAGAATTTTACCTCTTAACGGAAGGATTGCCTGAAATTTGCGGTCACGACCCTGCTTTGCAGTACCACCGGCTGAATCTCCTTCGACAAGATATACTTCACACAGAGCTGCATCACGTTCTGAACAGTCTGAAAGTTTGCCTGGTAGTCCGGATCCGGTTAATACATTTTTACGCTGAACAAGTTCACGCGCTTTGCGTGCAGCATGACGAGCTGTAGCAGCCAGAATAACTTTGTTTACAATCAGTTTTGCTTCACGTGGATTTTCTTCCAGATAGTTTGAAAGCATTTCACTCACAATCATATCCACACATCCCATAACTTCGTTGTTTCCAAGTTTGGTTTTGGTCTGTCCTTCAAATTGTGGCTCCTGAACTTTTACTGAAATAATTGCAGTTAGCCCTTCACGAAAATCATCACCACTAATATCAAACTTGATTTTATCAAGCATCCCTGATTTTTCTGCATATGATTTCAGAGTACGGGTTAGTCCACGACGAAAGCCGGCAAGGTGAGTACCTCCTTCATGGGTGTTGATGTTATTTACGTAAGAGTGTATGTTTTCTGAGAATGAAGTGTTGTATTGAAGTGCGAGTTCAATCGGAGTATTGTTGCGTTCGCCTTCCATGTAAACTGGTTCAGGAATCAGTTTTTCACGGTTAACGTCAAGATATTCAATAAAATCAACCAATCCTAATTCGGAATGATGCGTTTCTTTAATGAAGTTTCCGTTATCATCGGTTTCGCGTTCGTCTGTGAGGGTGAGTGTAATCCCTTTATTCAAGTATGCAAGTTCGCGAATACGTGATGATAAAATTTCAGAACTATATTCTGTAACCTGAAAAATTGATTCATCTGGAGAAAATGTAACCTGAGTGCCACGTATATTAGTGTTTCCTACAACTTTAACCGGATATAGTGGTTTGCCAAACGCAAATTCCTGTACATAATGCTTTCCATCTCGAAAGACTTCTGCCTTTAAAAGTTTAGAAAGAGCGTTTACGCAGGAAACCCCAACTCCATGTAATCCTCCGGAAACCTTGTATGTTCCTTTGTCAAATTTACCTCCGGCATGAAGAACTGTCATTACAACTTCAAGTGCAGAACGACCCTCTTTTTCATGCATGTCAACCGGAATACCGCGGCCATTGTCAAGTACCGTAATTGAATTATCGGGATGGATAGTTACGTCAATGTTGTTACAATAGCCTGCAAGAGCTTCATCGATGGAGTTGTCAATAACTTCATATACCAAATGGTGTAATCCTTTGACGTTCACATCTCCAATGTACATTGCAGGGCGTTTCCTTACAGCTTCCAGACCTTCCAGAACCTGAATGTTGTCGGCAGTATAGGCTTGAGGATTTGTTACTTGAATATCATCTAACTCGCTCATAATAAATTGATTACTCTTTTTAAAGTTCCTACAAAGATAGTGATAATTTCTTTATCAAAGAAAAAAGCATTTGCGATACTTATTTCTTTTCAGGTTGTACTTGATTCTTTAATTTTTTTATGAGAATGCTAATACCGGTTGGGGAATGTAATACCGAAAGCATAAACAATGCTGAAAAGATCGGCATTCAAAATCTGTCTAATATTAGCTTCATCCAGGTGCTTTGAAACTTGTATGTGTTAAACAATTATTAAACACACTATTTGCTTGGCTTTATTAAAAAAACTCAGAACCTTTACTCATTGATTTTGTTTACTTTTGGCCTTTATAATGTTTAGCAAAAACGAGGGACTTTTGTCCTGAAAAGGGATTGTGTGTTCAAAATAGTAATTTATAATACATTGAAATACAATATTTTATTAGATAGGCTTGATTTTTGTGTGATAAAATGAAGAAAGCAATACATTAAGATATGAACGAAAAATTATCATCTTCAAGAAAAAGACAGTTATGGGGAATAAAAAGATATTTCCTGTTGTCTGTACTATTTTTGATGATTTCATCTTTATCAGGTGCATATTCACAAAATTGTACGGTTAATGCGAATGTTGACTTGTCGGTTTGTGCAAATGAAAATCTGGTATTGATAGGTCAGAAAAATGGATTATTTCAAGGCGATGGAACTACAATTTGGACACAAGTGGGTGGTCCCGCCGTTACTATTGTTTCTCCTAATTCGCTTACAACAAATGTAACCGGATTAATAGGTGGAACGGTTTTGACATTTAGATTATCCACAACGTGTTTGGATGGTTCGCTGATTTATGATGATGTAAAATACACGGTAAAACCAATAACAAAGGCAAATGCAGGTTTTGATATGGCATTTTGCCCGGGAACACCAGCCGGAAGTCTTGCTGCAAATACCCCCGGAGTAAATGAAACAGGTTCATGGTTGGTAGTTGGGTCTAATAATGGGGCTTCCTATATGAGTTCAACTTCTCCAACCTCACCGTTAAATGTTACAAACAGTAAATCAGGTATTACTCTTTTGAAGTGGACTATTAACAATACAAATGGTTGCATGTCAACAGATACTGTTGCAATTACTAATCGTGGTGGCGTTTTTCCGGTAAATGCCGGAACAGACAAAGTACTTACAAATTGCTACTCGAGTACAACCAGTACTTCTATGTCTGCAACTTTTGGAGGTTCAGGAATTGATGGTCAAAAAGGGACATGGAGCGTGATAAGTGGCCCCAATATTCCTACCATTGTTTCTGTGAATAGTGCAACAACAAATGTTACAAATTTAATTGCAGGAACATATATTTTAAGATGGACAGTTTCAGGTCCTTGTGGAAATGGCGTTGATGATATTCAGATTACAGTACCACCTCCATCATCAAATGTTACTTCGGCTTCAATTTCCTCTGGAAATCAAACATTCTGTGATGGAAGAAGCTCTACCGTTTTAGTCGCCAATAATCCTTCATACGTTAATGAAATCGGTACATGGACTCAAACTGCTGGACCAACTGTTGGAGTAGGAATTCAGGATCCGAATGATCCGGTAACCAATATTACGGGTTTAAACGGAACCAGTACATATACATTTAAATATACAATATTAAATACTTTAACAGGTTGTAGTTCAGGTAGTGCGGTGAATATTGGATTTGCTCAGCCAGCTGATGTAAATATTGTTCCCACACAGCTAATCTTGCCATGTGGGCAAACTTATGCAACAATACCTTATACCCAAAGTGGAAGTGGTTCTGTAGAATGGTCAATTATCAGTGGCCCTAAAACACCAACTTACACTACTATTCCAACTAATTTTCAGGGAACAAGTGCATCTCCGCTCACAATTAACGGATTGACAGTTTCAGGGACATATATTGTGAGATTACGTAAAGTTCCTGGTACCGGATCATCTTGTATAACTGATTTTGATGAAGTGAGGATAATAGTATCTGCAAATCCAACAGCTTCAAATTCAGGAACGAAGCAAGTGCTTGCATGTAATGTTACTCAGACTGCATTGGCTGGAAATCTTCCTTATGCAGGAATAGGAACATGGACTCAGGTTAATGGCCCGAATACCGCTGTTTTTGATACTGTTACAAAATTTAATGCTCAAATTACCGGACTTACAAATGGATTATATACTTTCCGTTGGTTAATTACGGGTGGACCATATTGTCCTTCTAAACAAACAGATGTAAGTGTATTAGTAGCCCTTGCAACTCCAACTCAAGCAAATGCAGGTCCGGATATGAACGCATGTGCCAATACTCCTTTAATTTTAAGTGGAAATACTCCGGCATTAAATGAAACCGGAACATGGACAGTATCACCATCAACGGGTGTAACATTTTCAAATGTACAATCTTCAAATGCTATAATTAATGGCTTGGGTGTAAATAAAATCTACACACTGGTATGGACAATCAGCAATGCTTGTTCATCAACCCGTGATACAATGATTATCAATACAAATAATATTACAGGACCTATTCAGGCTTTGGCAGGTAATGATCAGTGCAAACCAAGCGGAACAACTTCTGTAACATTATCCGGAAATAATCCTTCTTTTGGAACAGGAACCTGGACCCAGGTTTCCGGAACAATGGCAACAATTACCAGTTCGTCGCAATATAACACTACTGTTACAGGTTTGACAAATGGTACATATGCATTTGAATGGGCTGTTTACAGTGGAGGTTGCTTGCCAACTCGTGATACGGTTGTTGTCACAATTTCTCCCGCAACCACTATCGCAAATGCAGGTACAGATATTGAAATTTGTGGTAATTCAGTTACTTTGAACGGAAATACACCGACAGTTGGAATCGGTCAATGGAGTCAGGTAGTTGGCGGCGGTGGAATTTCGATCAGTTCGGAAACATCTGCTACACCATTGATTTCAAATTTGTCAAATGGAGTATATGCCTTTATGTGGACAATATCAAATAATGCTTGTCCTTCCACTTCTGATACAGTTACAGTTTATGTTACAAACCCTCCGGTTACCCCTTTAGCAGGAGCTGATATTACAGTTTGTGGTTATGATACTACGTCATTGAATGCCAATGATATTACTACAGGTGTTGGCTATTGGATGTTTGTTAGCGGTCCAAATACTCCCGTTATTACAAATGTTAATAATCCGAAGACTAAAATATCAGGATTGATTACAGGTACTTATCTTTTTAAGTGGTCGAGTTACAATGGCCCTTTCTGTGCAACTCTTTCAGACGAAGTAACTGTAAATGTTGTTCGAAATGCAAATGCTGGTTCTGATCAAAGTTATTGTGATGCAGTAACAACTGTAAACTTAACGGGCACTACAGCAAGTAATGGCAGTTGGAGCCTGTTTTCTGGTCCAAATTCAGCGAACATCACAATTACATCTTCAAATACAGCAACAGCTTCTAACTTAATTCCTGGTTCTTATACTTTCCGTTATACAATAAATGCATTTGGTTGTAATACTTATGATGATGTGATTGTAAATCTTTACACACCTCCAACTCAGGCAAATGCCGGAAGTAATCAGGCTTTATGTGCAAAAGATACAATTCAGCTAGCTGGCAACAGCCCGGTATTTGGTATTGGAACATGGACTAAGCTTTCCGGACCGTCAGGAGGAAGCTTTAAACCTAGCGCAAATACTCCGAATGCTAAATTTGTAGGGGCAACTGCCGGAACGTATGTATTTATATGGACAATCAGTAATAGCTCATGCAGTAATGCTGATCAGGTAATCGTTTCTAATTCAGCTATGCCAACCAATGCAAATGCTGGTGCAGATCAATTAAATATTTGTGGTGAGAATACAGTAATGTCTGCTAATTTACCAGCAACAGGTTTAGGAATATGGTCACAAATAAGTGGTCCTAATAACGCAAATGTTACCTCTGTAATTCTGCCAAATACGCCTGTAACCGGATTGATTCCTGGTGCTTATACATTTACGTGGTCAATTTCGAGCGGAAGCTGTCCATCTAAAATTGATACTGTCAGTTTGGTTGTGAATCAGGCTCCGTCTGTTGCTTTAGCAGGATTGGATCAGATTTTATGTGGTGTGTCATCAACAACATTGCAGGCAACAACTCCAACGATTGGTATCGGAATGTGGTCACAAATCAGTGGACCTGGTACGGTAAGTTTTATAAATGCTTTAGACCCTGTAACAATTGCAGGTAATTTAATTCCGGGGACTTACGTTCTCGCGTGGACAAACACATTGGTAAGCTGTACATCTGAAGATCAAATGATAATAACAGTATATGGCACTCCTTCTGTTGCTTCTGCTGGTTCTGATAAAAATATTTGTCAGTTTAAATCTGTAACCTTGAATGCAGACATCCCTGTAACGGGCATTGGAATATGGGCTCAGGTAAGTGGTCCTTCAACTGTTATATTGTCTTCTCCAAATGCACCAACGACTAATGTTTTAGGTACTGTTTCAGGTACTTATGAATTTAAATGGACTGTTTCAAACGGTACATGTCCTTCAACACAAGATAATGTTTTAGTAACAATTACAGATATTCCTACACAGGCAAATGCTGGTGCAAATCAAACGCTTTGCAATGCAACAAGTTTGGTGCTAAATGGAAATGTTTCGGTAGTTGGAAATGGTACATGGTCAGTGGTAAACGGAGGTGTTGTTGATTTTGCAAATGCTTCTGATCCGGTTACCGGAGTAAGTAATTTGACTCCGGGAACTTATGATTTGATGTGGAAGATTCAAAACGGAAATTGTATTTCGGTAGATACTGTACGTATTGTGAACCTTGCTGCTCCAACTCAGGCAAATGTCGGAAGTGATTTTGTTACATGTGGAGCAACACTCTTTAATCTTTCAGGAAATATTCCGGTAGCAGGTACCGGTTTGTGGACAAAAGTTAGCGGTCCAAGTGCTACCATTACAAACCCATCTTCACCAACTACAACGGTAACAGGACTTACAGCCGGAACTTATGTTTTCCGCTGGACTATCTCGAATGGTATGTGTACACCATCAACAGATGAAGTTACATACATAAATAATTCCCAGCTAAATCAGCCTGTAGTTACTACAAATCCATTATTAAATAGTTGTAACGGAACAGCCACCATTGAAGGAAGTGTTCCGATGCAAGGCGCAACAGGAACATGGAATCAGGTTAGTGGCCCTTCAATAGCTACAATTGTATCTCCAAATCAACCACAAACAACACTTTCAGGTTTGGTTAGTGGATCGTATGTTTTTCGTTATACCATAGCGAATGGTGGAGCTTGTGCCCCGAAATCCGCAGATGTAACAGTTGTTCCAACGTTAGCACCAACACCTTCTGTGGTAGGAGCTAACCAAACTATTTGTAAAGGACTAGCTGCTGTAACGTTAAATGGAAATTCACCGTCGATTGGTACAGGAAACTGGAGCCAGATAAGTGGTCCAAACACTGCTGTTATCGTAAATTCTTCGTTGCCGAATACTCAGATTACCGGAATGATTTCGGGGACTTATGTGTTTAGCTGGACTATTATGAATGGCTTATGCACACCAAGTTCGTCGAGTGTGCAAATCGTACTTCAAAACTGTACTCCAATGGCTGAACATAACTTTGATACAACCTACGAAGATGTACCTGTAAGTGGAAACGTTCTTCCAAACGATAGTGATCCTGATAATGATACACTGGTTGTGACAGGTTTTGTAGTGAACGGTACAGTTCATCTGCCCGGAACATCAGTTACAATACCTGGAATCGGATCAATTATAATAAATACCAATGGTGCTTATACCTTTACGCCTGCTCCGGGATGGAATGGAACTGTACCTGCTGTTCCTTATACAATTAGTGATGGCAATGGCGGTACTGCTTCTGCAAACCTTTACATTTATGTAATACCAGTTAATGACCTTCCGGTTGCTGTTGATGACTATAATACAACACCTGAAAATACACCAGTTAGTGCAAATGTTTTACCAAATGATAGTGATCCGGATAATGATCCGTTAGCAGTTACTGGCTTTATTGTAGGTGGCGTAACTTATTTACCTGGAACAACTGCAACAATACCGGGAATTGGAACAATTGTGATTCATCAGGATGGTAGCTATACCTTTATCCCTGTAATGCACTGGAATGGTGTTGTTCCTGCAATACCTTATGCAATAAGTGATGGAAATGGAGGAACAGCAACGGCAAGCTTACATATTACAGTTACACCGATTCCTCATTTAATTGACCTTGGTGTTACTAAAATGTTGACAAGTCCTTCTCCGTTCGTAAACGATACAATTTTCAAAAACGATACAGTTACATTTACAATCGTTTTGAAAAATCATAGCCCATATTTTACTTCTTCAAATATTACGTTACTCGATGTTTTACCTACTGGCTTAACATTTGTATCAGCAACTCCTTCAAGGGGTATTTATAACCCTGTAAATGGAATTTGGGCGATAGATTCACTTGTGGCTCAAGATTCAGTAATTCTTACAATAGATGCGAAAGTTGATACTTCTTGTCAGAATGATGTCGTGATTGTGAGTCAATCTCATACAGATCCTAATTTGATAAATAATAGTTCGTTTGCTTCAGTTGCAATGAGCAACTCTTCAAGTGGAAATGATGGTGGCTTAGAAAGCAATGGTAATTTGGCTTCTTTAATTGCAGTCAGAAACTTTGCTCGTCATAAAGAAGCTTCCGAATATTTCAGTGATTCCAGAAATATGGAGCTATTTGATGTATTGCACTCAAAATCAAAACTTGCAAAAAATACCCAGGCAACGGAATTGATTAATTTTATTCCACAATCCGGCCCGTTAGGAACGCAGGCGTTTGTTTCAACTCCAGCAGATTTAATTGGAATCAGCAATGCAATGGAAGTATTTTCTGCAGACTATTTTTTGAATAATACTGAACGCAAAGCTGCTATTTTAGGCATTGCAACTAGTCCATCAACAGTTTATGAACATACAAAGATGGTTTGCGATCGTTTGAATGGTGGAAAACTTGAAAATGTAAATGTAAAAGTGATTGAAGGTAAGCCGTTCATAATTACCCGTATTGTACAGGATAATGGTGATGTTGACTACACAATCAGTTTTATCGCATACAAAAACGGAACTCAATATATTATTGATAATCGTTGGGATTTAGCTTCTTACAACCCTTCAGGAAACCAACCGGTATTAAATTTCCAGGTTTGGGCAAATTCTGAAGTTCACACACAAACGTTGGTTGAAACCATATTCTCAAAAATGAGAATTCAGGGTTATACATTGAATTTTATCAATGATTCAACTCCTGAAATGCCAGCCGTATTTGTGGAAAAAGGATATTATCAAAATGGCTCACTTTATCTGGATATCAAGAACACGAATAATGCAACCGGATTAACTTTTTCAGGAACAATTGCGAAAGTGGAAAATGGTGTTCGCCAATCATTCAATAATATTATTCCAATTTCTACAATTCCTGTATCTCAGGTGGTTGTCCCGGTTGGGGGTGTGTTTGATATCGGTTTTTCAATGACAAACAATGTTCAGTCCGGTAATGATGTTCTTTACTTTGCCGATGGCTCCTGGGGACCTGATTATGATAAAGCAGGAGCAACATTAACATCATTTTTGGTTGAACCACAGCAAAATCAACCTGTTCAGGGAGCATATAACATTGCTCGCAGGGCTACTGTTCAAGGAACTGTAAAAACTTATGCTTCTTTATTCAGAGTATTAAATGTTGGGTATAAACCAGTTGACTTAACTGGCTATGACCAGATAAAGTTTGTTGCGTATGGCTTAGGATCTGTAGATATTGTTGTAAGTAAAAAGGGAATTACTTCCTGGAATAATCAATACAAGGCTACATTGAATCTTACGCAATCGCCTGTTCTTTATACGGTAAAATATAGTGATCTTGCAAATGCGTTAGGACAACATGATTTTACAGCAGAGGATGTTGTGTCAGTAGTTTTGACGAAAAAAGGGAATAATGTCTCTTATCAGAACTACTATATTGCAATGTATGACCTGCGTTTTGAAAGCAGTACTTACGGTATTGAATCTAACGAAAAACTCACATCATTCAAGGTTTATCCTAACCCGTTTAACCGTCAAACAACTATCTCGTTCAACTTGTCTTCAGCTTCTAAGGTTAAAATATCATTATATAATCTGGAAGGAAAACAGATGAATGTACTGGCCGACGAAACCTATTCAAGTGGCGAGAATTTCTATACATTGGATGGCGCTAATCTGAATAATGGGCTGTACGTGATTAAACTGGAAACAGATAACAGTGTTCTTTACAACAAAATTATGTTGATGAAATAAAAGTCTTTTCAAACTACCAAATCGCCCCGGTTAAATTTTAATCGGGGCGATTTGTTTAATATTATTTTGGCCTTTTCTAAACTACTCATTCATTTCTGGTGTTATATTTGAAGATCAATTTGATTGTACTCACTCAATAATGCAGCATATGGATAATGCAAAGAAACTCTATAATGACAAAACCGGAAGTTTTTCTCAGAAAATACAACGAAAAATAAAGGATATCAATAAGTTGCATTTTAATGATACCGCTTTTGATAATCTGATGAGAAAACGCATCAGCAAAGTATTATTGGTTTGTAGTAAATACGATTCGTTTATACTGGAGGAAGACGGACGTATTGATGAGCAAATTTTTAATGAATACATTGGCTTGAATCTGCGTTATCCGCCGCATTTTATTCAGGCTTCATCAGCTGAGGAAGCTTATGAGATAATGGAAGAAGAGAATATAGATCTCTTTATCCTGATGTTGAATATTGCAGAAACAAATCCCTTCGACTTTGCAAATGAGCTTAAAGAAAAATATCCAAACAAACCCATTGTTTTACTAACCCCATTCTCGCGTGAAGTATCATTGGTGCTTCATAAAACAGATCTGAGTTCAATAGATTATGTATTCAGCTGGCTTGGAAATGCCGATATAATGTTGGCAATAATTAAGTTGATTGAGGATAGAATGAATGTAGAGCATGACGTTAATATTGTTGGAGTTCAAACAATTTTACTGGTCGAAGATTCTGAACGTATATACTCTGGAATACTGCCAAATATCTTTCATATTGTATTTAAGCAGTCTTTGAAATTTATGACGGAAGGATTGAACGAACATCAAAAGATGCTTCGTATGCGAGGTCGCCCGAAAATATTATTGGCTCGGAATCTTGAAGAAGCAATAGAGTTGTACAATAAGTATAAAGACAACATGCTGGGGATTATCTCCGATATAAGTTTTAATAGCTACGGGGTAATGAACAAGCATGCAGGAATACGTTTTTGTGAACTGGTAAAAAATGACCAAAAGGATATTCCGATATTATTGCAATCGTCCGAACCGGAAAATGAGGTTCATGCACGAAGTTTGAAAATTGGCTTTTTAGATAAAAATGCAAAAGCCTATCAGATTGATTTGAAGAATTTTATAATTAATAATTTTGCTTTTGGCGATTTTGTATTTCGCAATCCGGTTACGATGAAAGAAGTGTTGAGGGTGAGCGATTTGAAAGAACTTCAGGAGCGATTGTTTGATATTCCTTCCGATTCTTTTTCCTATCATATCAGTCATAATCATTTTTCACGCTGGCTTAATGCAAGAGCTATTTTCCCGATAGCGGCAGTTTTTAAGGTTTTAACTCCTGAAGATTTCTCAAATCTTGAAGAGGTTCGTACCTTTATTTATGATTCTATTACCCGTTATCGGATGAATAAAGGACGTGGGGTGATTGCCGATTTTTATCGAGATCGCTTTGATGAATACCTTATTTTTACCCGTATCGGAAATGGATTACTTGGGGGAAAAGCTCGTGGGCTGGCATTTATTGATTCGTTAATAAAGCGAAATTTAATGGTTGATATGTATGAAGATGTAATTATAACCATTCCTCGTACTGTTGTGCTTTCTACCGAAGTTTTTGATGAGTTTATGGATGAGAATAATCTGTACACGATTGCGCTATCAGATGTGCCTGATGAAGAAATTTTAGCTGCATTTATAAAAGCAAAACTACCGTCCAGAGTTTCTGATGATTTAAAAACTTTTCTAAAGGTTGTAAAAAAACCCATTGCAATTCGTTCGTCGAGCTTATTGGAAGATTCGCATTATCAGCCTTTTGCTGGTATTTATTCTACATATATGATTGCAAATACTTCAGATGATGAAAAGCTAATGGTAGATCAGCTGGCAATGGCAATTAAAGGGGTTTATGCATCTGTTTTTTATACAGATAGTAAAGCTTATATGCGAGCGACCAAAAATGTTATCGATGAAGAAAAAATGGGAGTGGTTTTACAGGAAGTATGTGGTAGAGCATATAATAATCATTTTTATCCTGTGATTTCAGGAGTAGCCCGCTCACTTAACTTTTATCCAATTTCACCCGAAAAACCGGAAGAAGGCATTGCCAATATTGCATTGGGGCTTGGTAAGTATATTGTAGAAGGTGGGCAAACATTGATGTTTTCACCGGCTTATCCTAAGAAAATACTTCAATTGAGTTCTCCAAATATGACAATCAAGGAAACTCAAAAACATTTTTATGCACTGGATTTGAATTGTGAAAGTTTTCATCCAAGTACAGATGATAGTGTAAATCTGATTAAATACCCCATTCAGCAAGCTTCTGCCGATAATACATTGAGATTGGTGGGGTCAACGTATGATTATCGTGATCAGATAATTAGCGATGGCGATCACGAAGGAGGAATTAAACTGGTAACGTTTTCCAATATTTTAAAGTATAATTCATTTCCTTTGGCTGAAGTATTAACGAATGTGCTTAAAACTGGGCATCAGGAGATGGGTATGCCGATTGAAATTGAATTTGCAGTTGACTTGGATAAACCTGTAGGAGAACCTAAAATTTTCTATTTACTTCAGATACGTCCGATTGTAGAAAGTCAGGAATCTTCTGTTGTTGGAATAGAAAATATTGAAGAATCTCAAACGATCATAAGCTCTCAAATGGTACTGGGGAATGGAGAGATTAATGATGTTACAGATATAATATATGTAAGGCCTGAAAATTTTAATCCAGCCGAAAACCCTGAAATTGTAAAGTCAGTAGAAAAACTGAATCAACAATTTTTGGACGAAGAGAAGAATTACATACTGATTGGTCCTGGCCGATGGGGCTCAAGTGATCCTTGGCTGGGAATACCGGTAAAATGGTCTCAGATTTCGGCAGCCCGCCTAATTATTGAGTCTGGATTAGAAAATTACAGGATAGATCCAAGCCAGGGAACTCATTTTTTTCAGAACCTTACATCTTTCAGAGTAGGATATTTTACAATAAATCCATTTATAAAAGATGGGTTTTACGATTTGGAATTTCTTAATTCTGTTCCTGCAGTGTATGAAGATTCCTATTTACGTCATGTTAGATTTGAAAAAGCATGTGTGATAAAAATTGATGCGAAGAAAAATCGTGGAGTAGTGCTTAAATAATATTGAAAATGAGAATATTATAATGTGTTTATTTTTTTTTTAATAAACCCTTGCGCATTAGAAAAATGCCTAATTTTGAAATTGTAAAAAAAAACTTGCACAGGTCGTAAGAAACCTTTTAAATTTGCATTGTTATTTAGATAACAATGTTAATGCAGTAACATAAATTACAAACCAAAACCTTTTTAAGATGAACTTAGAAAAGATAATGACTGACCTCGAAAAGAAAAACCCAGGTCAGAATGAGTTCCTTCAAGCTGTACGTGAAGTACTTGAAACTATCGAAGAATTTGTAAATGCAAATCCTAAGTACGACGCACACAAAATTATCGAACGTATTGTTGAACCTGATCGTCTCTTCCAATTCAGAGTTACCTGGGTTGATGATAAAGGCAATATTCAGGTAAACCGTGGTTACCGTGTACAATTCAACGGAGCTATTGGACCTTATAAAGGAGGTTTACGTTTCCACCCAAGTGTAAACTTATCAATCCTGAAATTTTTAGGTTTCGAACAGATTTTCAAAAACTCATTAACTACTCTCCCAATGGGTGGTGGTAAAGGTGGTTCTGATTTCGATCCAAAAGGTAAATCAGATGCAGAAATCATGCGTTTCTGCCAGGCATTTATGATGGAACTCCAAAAATATATCGGCCCTGAAACTGATGTTCCAGCAGGTGATATCGGAGTTGGTGGAAAAGAAATTGGTTACATGTACGGTATGTACAAACACCTCCGTAGAGAACACACTGGTGTTCTTACCGGTAAAGGTATCAACTGGGGTGGTTCATTAATCCGTCCGGAAGCTACAGGTTTTGGTAACGTATATTTCGCTAACGAAATGCTGAAATTAAAAGGCACTGACTTCAAAGGTAAAGTTGTTGCTGTTTCTGGTTTCGGTAATGTTGCTTGGGGCGCTGTAACAAAAGCTACTCAATTAGGTGCTAAAGTTGTGACTATTTCAGGTCCTGATGGTTATATCTATGATCCAGATGGTATCAGTGGCGAAAAAATCGAATACTTACTCGATCTCCGCGCTACGAACATGGATATCGTTGCTCCTTATGCTCAAAAATATCCAAATGCTAAATTCTTTGCTGGAAAACGTCCTTGGGAAGTTAAATGTGATGTTGCTCTCCCATGTGCTACTCAGAATGAATTAGGTGAACAAGATGCGATCAACTTGGTAAACAATGGCGTTATTGCTGTTTGCGAAGGTGCTAATATGCCTTGTACTCCGGAAGCTGTAATGCATTTCCACAAAAATAAAATTCCTTTTGGACCTGGTAAAGCTGCTAATGCTGGTGGTGTTGCTACTTCAGGTTTGGAAATGTCACAAAACGGTATGAAATTAAGCTGGTCAGCTGAAGAAGTTGAAGAAAGACTCCGTCAGATCATGATTAGCATTCACGATAACTGCGTTAAATATGGTAAAGAAGCTGATGGTTATGTTAACCACGTTAAAGGTGCTAACGTCGCTGGCTTCAAAAAAGTTGCTGATGCAATGATTGAACAAGGTATCTACTAATAATTGTACTTATCTATAGTAAAAAAGGGGTTTCCGAAAGGTTTCCCCTTTTTTATTGCCGTAAACTGGCTGAATATTGCCGTTTCCTTGATTTTGTTGCTCCCGGGTGATTTTGTGACATACCTTTATTTAATCAAATAAATCAAAGACCTATGAAAACGTTATCCCTTTTACTCGCAACCATCCTCCTGAGCACGATTAGTTTTGCTCAATCAGGATCAATCAGAGGCCGTGTTGTTGATTCAATTACTGGAGAAACTATCCCCGGCGCAAATGTATGGATTGTAAGTGGTGCTAATACAATTGGTGCTGCTACTGATGCTAATGGTTATTACCACGTTAAATCCGTGGCTCCCGGTGTTTATACTCTTAATGTAAGTTTTGTTGGTTATCGGAAAATATCAGCCAATGTGAGGGTAAGTACAGATCGTATCACTAGTTTGAAAGATATTGCACTTTCTTCTAATGCCGATTTGCCTGCTGTTGAAATTGTATGGTTTCCGGAGGTGAATTTAGATCCAGAAATATCAGTCTTAGCACGTAAAGAAGAGCTCAGTGAATTGCCGAATAAACGTGATTTTACAGCTGTTATACAGAAGATTGTACCCGGAGCACAAACAAGTGAAGATGGAAAAGAAGTTTATCTTCGTGGAGCTCGGAATGGAAGTGTTGTATATTATGTTGATGGTGTAAAACAACGGTCATCGAATCTTGGCGTTCCTTCATCAGCAATAAGCAGTATGACGGTTTATATGAGTGGTGTGCCAGCAAAATATGGCGATTTCGACGGTGGTGTAGTCGTAGTGGAAACACTTAGCTATTTTGATCTGGAAGTTGAACGTCAAAAAGGATTACGATAGTTGGAGTACACTTGAAAATTTAAAACCATGCTTCGCAATAAACAATTAATTAATCATCACTTTTTCAATCCTAAGATATTACGGAGCGTGGTTTTTACTAACTATCAACAATCAAAATACAATGAAAACTCTCTATACATTGGTTTTTACTGCAATAATTACCGTAACAGGGTGGGCTCAACACCCTGTACTCGGTATAATTATTGACAGCGAAACTCATTTGCCTGTTTCTCAGGTAAATGTTGTAATAGAAGGTTCTCAAAAAGGTATGTCAACAAACGCTGATGGACGGTTTGAATTAAATACTGTTCATTTTCCCTTAAAACTTAAAATCAGCCATGTTGCCTATGAAGACACTGTAATTGTACTGAGAGGATTGCCTGAAAAACCTTTGCTGATTTCTTTGAGGTTCAGTGCTAAATCTCTCCCCGTATTTTCGGTTAGCGGGAATAAAGTACAAAGTGTCACTCGTGATTATCCGTTTTATGTATCGGATTATTTATTCCATCAGGATGGTATCATCCTGATGGTTTTTTATGAAAAACGCTTATTCGATCCGCGACTGGTTTTTCTTGATAAATATGGCAAAATAAAATGGATGCACAAACTGGATCGTTATGGAAATTTATACAAAGATTGTATTGACAATATTTATCTGGTAGGTAAAGATTCTGTATCTGAAATGGATTTAAGTGATTCATTACAGATTCTATATCCAAAATCGTGGAGCTTGTCCTATTTTAAAAGCAATCTGAAGATATTTGACGCAGAAATTAACAGGAAGTTCTTTTTTAAATTTACCTCTTTTCATAATCTGAAACATCATTTTGCTAAAATTGATCTTGATGGAAATCAAAAAGTTGAAACATTTCGTTTGATTTCCGATTCACTTAAAATTGAACGATTGAAGAGCCAGTATAATGTGTTCTTTTTTGCTAAGCATGCCAATAAAATGCAAATGAGTGTAACAAGTGTTGTTAGATACCTTGAGTTTTTGCAGGAAGGAATTCCGTTGAGTTGGGAAGAAGAAAATATTTATTACAAACCTGCATATTGTCCAATGATGAAATATGGTGATAGTTTGTTGATCTTTAATCAGATAGAAGGAAAGGTGGAGGCGTATAACGGGCAAGGAGAATATCTTTTTTCTGATACATGCAGACTGCTCAACGACGAAAAGTGGAAAGGAGAAGTGTTGGCAGATAATCTTCGGAAAGAAGTCTGGTTTTTAATGATTAAATCAGGAAAATCAATCCTGAAAAAATGGGAGAATGGGAAGTTTTCTTCTTCTTGTGAAGTTTTGATTCCTGAATTTGCATTTGTTGAAAAAATACAGATACTGGACGGGATAGTTTATTTTTTGTATAAACGAAATGTAAATCAGGAATATAAGGAATTGTATAAAATGAAAATTGATGGGTGAAGAGGTTAATGTGTTAGATGAATTAGCCAGATGATGTTGTGAAATTGCTCTTGAAATTATATTTGATCTTTTGCCCACCTAAAAAAGAGGCTGTTAAAAAGCCTCTTTTTTAGATAGGTAATTATCTTCCTCTTCGATTGTTACGTTCTTCTTTTACCCGTTGGCGGATTTCTTTGAGCATGAATTTTTTAAAATCGCGTTCTGCCTGGTAAAGTAATAAGAGCTTTTTAGGTGGAAGTACTTTTTTGAATTCAGCATGATATTTTTTGCGTAAATCGAGCATTTTTTGAGCCTGAATGATTTGGCTATCTGCAATTTCGAGAGCCTGTTTATCTGTGAGCGTTTCTATATCCAAGTCTTTTTCTTCAAGATTTTTTCCCATGAACTCTTTTACAATTACCTGACGCTGTGCTTCGTATTCGTTGTATATTGGCCAGAATTGCTGTGCTTCGGCAGGTGTTAGCTGAAGTTTTTCGGTAATGAATGCAACTTTTTGTGCATCAATTTGTTCTCTGATTTTTTTTCTGCGAGCTCCATTTTGAGCAATTGACGGTATTGCTATGACTAGAGCAAGAAGTAAAATCAAGCTGTTTGTGATTATTTTTGTTTTCATGGCGTAATATGTTATATGTTTTATTATTCGGTGAAGATGCTGAAATAGGATGATTTGTCATAGTATTCTTCCAGCTCTTCTGTTTTTAATTCTTTGTTTTGATTGATTGGTGTAATTTTTTGATTTTCAATACTTTCTAATTGAGCATATTCGTCTTCAATTGCTGATTCCATATTGGGAATTGCTTCAATGCTGGCTTCACTGGCTGCATACTCAATCATAATATCCGTATCAGTTTGGATAGATGCTTGTTGAATTGGATTTGGATGGGAGTTATCCAATATAATCTTTACTCCGATTAGGATGATAAAACTTGCTGCAGCAGCTATAGAGATTTTCCAATATTTATTTAAGGTTCGTACTTTCGATAATTGCTCTGACTTTGATTTTGCCGAAACTGTACCTGCCAGTATTCTGTCTTCTAACGATTCAAAATAGTTCTCAGGAACGGTCATTGGATTCTTACGGGGAATATTCTCTAAGCTTATCCTTTTATTATTGTCCTGTGTTTCCATTTTTGTTTTCATTTCTTTTTTGATGTTTCTCATCGTTAAAGGTTTAACGACTATTCAAAAATTCTTCTATTTTTTTAACTGCGTGATGGTAAGAGGCTTTAAGAGCGCCTACTGATGTTCCTAGAATCTCTTCCATTTCTTCGTATTTCAGTTCTTCGTAGTATTTCATATTGAATACCAGACGTTGTTTTTCGGGTAATAAAAGGACTGCTTTTTGGAGTTGTAATTGGATTTCATCTCCTTCAAAGTAAGCATCTTCGATCAGGCTTTCGGACATTTTGTGCTCGATTGTATCCCATGAAATAATATTTCTACGACGTTTTTGAGCCAAAAATGTGAGGGTTTCGTTTATTGCAATCCGGTAAATCCAGGTGAAGAGCTTTGAGTCTTGGCGGAATGAGTTGATGTTTTCAAATATTTTAATGAAAACTAACTGAGTTACATCATCAGCATCATCATGATTCATAACCATGCGGCGAATCGTCCAGTAAACACGTTCATTGTAGGCGTTTACAAGTATTCTGAACCCTTTTCCTTGTGTAGATGGTTCTTTTAGTAGTTGCAGAAGTTCCTGTTCTGTAGCCATTCGGTGCAATTGTTATGCTAAGATAGAATAGTTTCACGATGGTTTAATCTGGATTTAAGAAAATTTTACAGTTTCGTTGTTCTGCATGAAAAAAGACCTGATGTTTGATTTTCCTCAGGTCTTTATATTGTTGATTTTCATTTGTTTATTCTTCGTAGAATTCGCGTAAAGCGGCAAAGTAAATATTATTCCAGCCGTCTGCAATATTTTCATAATCATCGTCAGGAATATTGGTATGTCGAAGTTCAACGGAGGTTGCGTTTTTGCTTTCATGTAGTTTTATAGTAACAATTGAGGCTTCTGTCTGTTCTCCAAAAAACCATTGCTGAACAATTTTCTTTCCATATTCAAATTCTAGATTTACACCGCAAATACTGCCTTCCCATAGAGAAAATTCGGAGCCCGCTTCGGTTGACATTTCTGCAATTTCACCAGTCCATAAACGTAAGGTTAAAGGATTGGTCAATGCAAGATATATTTCTTCGGGAGATGCCGGAATTGAATAATAGCTTTTGAAATCTTTCATTTTTTTGGTATGTTAAAATAAAAAAGAGCACATTTGGTGCAAATGTAACCAAATGTGCTCTTTTTAGTATGATTTATTGTTTAAAGTTTTGCTTTTTCTTCGGCGGCGGCAACCAGTTTGTTGCCTTCTTCGGTTGCTTTAGAAACCAATTGATTTCCTTTATTGTTCGCTTCGCTGTTTAGAGCAGCCGCTTTGTTGGCCGCTTCTTTATTCAGCTTTTCAGCCGCTTTTTCGGCTAGTTTCTTTTTGATAATGTTACTTCCGGCTTCGCTTATGAGTTTCTTGCCTTGAGCATCAGCTTCAGTTGTAAGCTTATCGGCTGCTTTTTGAGCTTCAGCGCGAATATTGTCAGCTTGTTTCTGAGCTTCAGCAATCATTTGATCCCGCTTTTTGCGTGCTTCGGCTACTGCTTTTTGAGCTTCATCTCGAGCTTTATTTAATGCTTCTTCTTTTTTCTGATCAAGCAATTGCTTTCCCTGATCTTTTAAAGTGTTAACCGCATCGTTTTTCATCTCTTTTAGTCCGGTTGAAACCTTTGGATCTGTTACTGAACCACCAATATTTACATCGAATTTTACCATTTCACCCATCGATATATTGGCACCTGTTTTTTGATTGGCTTTTGCCATCAATCCGTTTAATACACTGTTGGCCGCTCCACCAAATTCGCTGCGTGGGATTTCCATCTTCATGAGATAATCCAGTGATTTGTCAAATCCGGTTGAGCCTGAAACGGTTGATTTGATCTTGTCAAGTTTGATTGGGAAGGGTTTTGTTTTTACACGACCATCTGCAAATTCATAGGCAATATTGAGTTTGTCGAGGTTGAGCTTTTTAAATTTTTCCATCTTCAGTGCATCGGCTACCTTGTTGAGTGTGTTTACGTTTTCGATCACTATTTTAGATGTATTAAGCGAACCTCCACCGGTCATAGTGTTGTACAAAGGATTCATGAAACGATCCAGTTGCATGTTGAGTTTGAATTTAGTAGAGATGTTTCCGGAGGTTTTTTCGGCAATTGGAACTACCTTTTGCATCATCGAAAATGATTTTGCTGCCTTTTGAATGTTCAGATTCTGAACGTTGAAATCCATATTGATCGCTGGATTAGCAGGTGCATCCGGTCCATGATAATAGCCATTAATAGCCATTTTCCCGTCAAGAGTATTCATGCTCAAATTTTTCATGTTTACCTTTTGATCTTTAATTTCAAGAACACCATTTACATTGTCCATTTCCAGATTATCGTAAATGAGCTTGTTGAAATTACATTGCATCACAAAGTTGACATTGGCAGGCACCACAAAGGCTTCCATTGCTTTGCTCACGCTGTCTTTTTTTACTTCCTTAGATGCATCTGTTTTTGGCATCAGATCGTTAATATTCATGTAGTTTGAGCTGGTGCTAAGTGTTCCATGGATGGTTTCGCCTTTGAGCCAGTATGGAATGTAGTTTTCGATTTTGCCTTTTGCACTGAAATCATTACGCCCCATTTTCATATTGAAATCAGCCAGATCGAGATAAGCAGGGGAAAAATTGAGTTTTGCAAGCTGGATATCTATCGGTTGAGTTAAGTCTTTGGAAGTATAGTTGAAGTTTTGAATCATAAGTGTTCCCAATGCCTGAAATTTTTCGTACTGCTTGTTTTGAATGGTTGACATTTTTCCTTTTAGAGTCATGTCAGCAGTGAAAATTCCACTGAGCTTTTGATCTTTTTCCAGAGGGTACACATCTTTTACGATAGATAAATCCAAACGACCTTTGGCAATCATGTTCATTTCGGGGTCGGTCATAGGTGTTTTGATGAGCAATTGCAGATCGAACGGATTTCCGGCCATTTCGAAATGGAATTTGGCTACATCTACCACTGTATTGTCGAGGGTTCCTCCTTTGCTTGATATTTCGGTTTTGATGTTAATATTTGTTACTGCTTTAGGTACGCTTGGATACTGGAACATTGCATTGGAAACGTTGAGTGTAAGTCCGAAGGCTGGCATATTCATCGAATCTTTGTAAATCCCTTTTACGAATGCGTTTAAATCGAGTTTTCCGGAAGTTTTCAACTTGTCGAAATCTTTGGAATATATAGCCGGAATCATAGACAGCAGACTCTTGAATTCAGTTTTATCAGTGATGAATTTCATATCCAAATCGTAGCCTTGCTCAAGCATTTTAACAAATCCATCGATACGGAAGCTGAGATCGTTCAGCCTGTTTTCATTCTCTTTAAGAGTGAATTTCATATTTTTAAGATCAGCATCAATGTTTGCTTTGATGGACGCATTTGATTTGCTTAAATAACGAATTCCGCCGTAGTCAAGAATAAGATCATCAACAGAAGTTTCGGTTTTGATGTTGGTTTGATCAGCAGTAAAGTCGCCGCTGAGTTCGTGGTTTAAACCGTTTACTTCTACATAGGTATTCATTAAACGATCGTCGTAAACCAGTCGGGCATTATTAATGCTGAATTTAGTCAGCTTCATTTTAAAGGTTGAAGGTTCAGTAGGTTTTCCGGTGGTTGTGTCGATGGTTCCTGTGGGCTTAACGATATCCCAGTTTACTTTGCCATTTTTGAGAGTTTTGAGCAGAATGCGGGGTTCGTCAATCTCAATTTTCTTTACATTGATTTTATCACCGCTGAAAACGCTCATTAAATCGAGGGTTGCGTAAAGTTTTTTAACGCTGGCAAGGGTGTCACCTTCAAATTCATTCACACCTACCACTGAGAAATTTTCCACACTAAGCGAAAAGTTAGGAAAAGAGCGAAAGAGCGAGAGCCCAAATTCAGAGAAATCAACTTTGGCATATAATTGCTTGTTGGCCTCGTCTTTTACTTTTTCAATAATCTTTCCTTTGAATACAAAGGGGAGAATTATTGCCAGTAACAGAATTACACCCAGAGTAATTCCGGTGATCTTTAGAATTTTTTTTACTGTCTTGTTCATGATATATTTTGATTTGTTTGGTTTTGCTGAAATATAACTAAATCCGTGAGGTTTTATTTCGTAGCACATGATCGGCTAAAACCAATGCAGCCATTGCCTCCACGATAGGGAGAGCACGTGGTACAACGCAAACATCGTGCCGCCCTTCAATTTTTAGTTTGGTAATTTGTCCATGCTTGTTGGCTGTTTGTTGGGGTATTTTTATGGAAGATACTGGTTTGAATGCTACTTTGAAGTTTATGGGCATTCCGTTTGAGATTCCACCCTGAATGCCACCCGAATGGTTGGTACGGGTGGTAAAATCGCTTAAAAAAATGTCGTTATGTTCACTGCCTTTGGCTTTTGCTCCTTCAAATCCAGAGCCTGTTTCGAATCCTTTTACGGAAGGGATGCTCAGCATTGCTTTCGCCAGATCAGCTTCGAGTTTGTCAAAAACGGGTTCACCCAGACCTATGGGTGTATTCAGAATGCAGCATGTGATGATTCCACCACAGGTGTCTCCGTCAGTTTTGAGTTGTTGGATGTAGTTTTCCATTTCTGCAGAAAGTGCTTTATCAGGGCATTTTACGCTGCTGGAATTGATTAAAAATAGTTCAGGGATGGTTTCCGTGTGTTTTGTCTCAAACGGACCTATTGCGCTTACCCATGATTGGAAGGTTACCCCGTAGGCTTGCAAGAGCAGTTTGGCAATGGCTCCTCCAGCAACACGGGCAACGGTTTCACGGGCTGAAGCACGGCCTCCTCCCGAAAGGTTGAACTCGCCGAATTTTTGTTCCCAGGTAAAGTCAGCATGGGACGGACGGTAAACTTCGCTGATATTTTTGTAATCGTCAGGCTTTGTGTTTTGATTTTCGATTTTAAAAAAGATGGGAGTTCCTGTGGTTATGTTGTTTGAAATTCCGGAAAGAATTTCGATTTTGTCGTCTTCGATGCGTTCCGTAGAGCCTGGTGTACAACCTGTTTTTCGGCGGTTAAGCTCCTGAGTGATGAATTCGAAATCAATACATAGTCCGGCAGGGCAGCCTTCAATAACTCCTCCGACTGCTGAGCCGTGCGATTCGCCCCAGGTAGTGAGCATAAATGATTTACCGGTAGTATTACCTCTCATAAAATCTTTTTACAAACTTAACGATTACTCTGATACATTGTTCAGGGAGTAACGTTAAATTAGATATATGAGTGTAATACATGGCGAAAACTGTTATATCAATAGCGATGCTTCACTTGGATGAATTGTTTTAAAAGGAAATGTAAAGTAAAAAGCAGAGCCTGCATTAGGGTTGCTCTCTACCCAAATTGTTCCTCCAAGTATTTCTATATATGCTTTTACAATAGTTAATCCTAATCCCGAACCTTCGTATAATCGGGTGTTAGTAATATCGCCCTGTGTAAAACTGTTAAAAATCATATCTGTTTTATTTTCGGAAATTCCAATTCCGGTATCATTAACTGTAAACACAATATGTTCAGTTTTAAGTTCAGCGGAGAGAGTTATGCTTCCTTTATGAGTAAATTTAAGTGCATTATCTAAAAGATGCTCAAGGATAATATTCAGTTTAAAACTATCACTATAGATAACCAAATCGTTATCAATACCAGAAATAGACATTTTAAATTGCAATCCCTTGTTAATGATTTTTGATTTGTATTTTCTCTCTATGGTGTGTAATGTATTTGTTATGTTGAAGTTGTGATTATAAATTGAGGTTTGTCCTGTTTCGATTTGAGAAACATAGATGATATTGTTTACTGTATTCATTAAACGTTCAGCACTTTGGTCTATAATCTCAGTATATTCTTTGCGTTCATCATTGGAAACAGTATCATTTTTTAAGAGAGCAAGAAATCCAAGTATCCCATTAAAAGGAGTTCTTATTTCATGTGATAAATTATTTAGAAAAGCACTTTTCAACTGGTTGCTTTCTTCTGCTTTTGCTTTGGCAATTTTGAGCTCTTTCTTTTGTCTTATAAGACGTTCAAATAAATTGCCAATCTGCTGATATTCACCAGAGTTATTTTGTAAGTCTGCAATTAGTGCTTCATCTTCGGTTGTAAGGATACTCGTAATAAGTTTTAATGGTTTATTTACCCACTTACGAAGTGCAAAATAGAGAGCTATCCAAATAATAATAACGGAAATACATACTGTTGCGAAAAGTAAAATAGAGATTTTGTGATAAAGACTTATTGTATTTGATGTTTTTTTAAAAATCACAGTTGCAACAATATTGTTATTCCAGTCGTTAAGTGGATGTAGTACTGTAATTATATGATTTGCAGTAACTTGCGTATTGTTGTTTGTTTTTGAAGAGATGCTGACTTTAGAACTGCTTAATTCGCTTAATTCATTTGTGAAATCAGTTGTCCAAACCTTAGCAATAAACAGAAAACCTCTTGGATTCGTCAATGTGTGTGAAGGGTCGTTGTTCGGATGTATTGTGGCTGCACTGATTTCAGTAACCATATTGTTTGCGTAATAAAAGAAATTAACAAATTTCCGTTTCTTTAATGCAGTAAACAAATCCTGAGAAATAAACTTTTTGTCAGAAAATATGTTACTTGCAGCTTCATGAATTTTGTTGAGATTTGTGTCATAAGCACATACATAATCAACATGATAAGAGTTAATTACTGTGGTGATATTGTTTTCTAACCACGAAGTGTCGTTTGTGTAAATTGCCGTAATAAACTCATCGTAAAAAGTGTAGTCATATACAATTTGTTTTAGGTTTGATGTTTTAAGTTTCAGAATTGTATTAGCCTCATTATTTAATTGTTTGTGTGATTCTTCAATTACAATTTTTTGCTGCTTTTCTTTAACAATATACAATCCAATAATGATAGCAATCAGCGCAATACTTAGTAAAAGCAGTGTTAATGTTATTTTTTGGTATATGTAAGTTGTTTTCATTTTGTGTAGCAGATTGGGGAGTTAGTTTTTATACTTAGGGCTTTCATTCCTTTACAAATATAGCAAGTTTTTTTGCAGATATCTTTTGTTTATAGGTTTTGTAATATTATAACTTATTACTTTGGAATTACAAATAATTTAGAAATCGAATTCATTAATTATTTATACAACGTATAAACTTGAAGTTTTTCAGTTATTTGTGTTTCTATTAATGATTATCTTATTATACAGGATGGTATATAATAAGATAGTTTGATTATCATAGTGTGAAAATATATATATATTTAAAGTATTCTTTAATTATATGACATTCAAGGCTGGACTTAACAGAACAGAGCTGGTGCAAATTTGAGAAAGGTCTTCAGCCTGTATATGTTAAGAAGTAGCCGGAGGAGGAATATACGATGATTCTTATTTTGAAATGCTTATATTTGTTACAGTAAAAAAAGAGACTGATATTTATATTTATTAAATGCGGGTTCAACAATTAACGAATTACGAAACTTATGCCTGATTCAATAATACTGGGACTTATCCAAAATACAGCAATTCTTTTAGCTTTGGGTTTGCTGTACGACTATTTTTGGGTAAACGATCTTGAAAAACGGTTAATACGGAAAAAAATATTATTAGGATTAATGATCGGAGGTATGACTGTTGTTTTAATGGTATCGCCCTGGACTTTAATTCCTGGAATAGTCTTTGATACACGTTCTGTTCTGCTGGCATTGTCGGGTTTGTTTTTTGGATCAATACCTACACTTGTCGCAATTATGATTACGTCACTCTATCGAATTTTTCTTGGAGGAGGAGGAATTTATATGGGTGTAGCGGTTATTGCTAGTTCTGGTTTAATCGGTATATTCTGGCGCAAATTTCGTAAAAAGCAAATTATTGAATATTCACTTGTCGAATTTTATCTTGTAGGGTTGGTTGTACATATAGCAATGCTGGGTTGTACCATTTTTTTACCATCCGAAAAGGTATTTTCAGTCTTTAAAACAATTGCATTGCCTGTAATGATAATTTATCCATTGGGAACAATGCTTTTGGGCGGAATGATGAAAAACCGTTCCAAACGTTGGCTTACACAACTTCTACTCAGTAAAAGCGAAGAGAAATTTCGTTCAATTACCGACCAAATTAGCGATATGATTTTTCTTACAGATGAAAAAGGAAACCTTCAATACACTTCTAAATCCTGCATTAACATATTTGGATATGCTCCAGAAGAGATGAAAAAGAAAAATATTGTGGATTTTATTGATAATGAGCAAGCTACTTTTGTTCTAGAACATTTTTCACAAGTATTAAATCAAAAAATCCATAATCCACATGTTCAGCTAAACTTAAGAAAAAAAGACGGATCATTTTTTATAGGAGAGGTTACCGCAACCTTATTTATTGACAACGATTTAAAAGGTGCTTTAGGGGTAATAAGAGATGTTACTTACCGAATACAAAGTGAACAGGCTTTACTAACGAGCGAAAAAAGTTATCGTGAAATATTTAATTCAACTAAAGAGTCCATTTTTATTCATGATGCGAAAAGCGGGTTAATTATAGATGTAAATGAACCAATGCTGAAGATGTTTGGATATCAATCAAAACAAGAGGTTGTTGGGAAGTTAATAGATGATTTTAGTGAAAATAAAAGTCCTTTTACATTGTCTGATGCCTTTGTAAAGTTTGATCAGACGATGAAGTTTGGGTATGTAATATTTGAATGGAGTGCTAAACGAAAAGATGGAGAACTGTTTTGGGTAGAGGTTTCTTTGAAAAAATCAGAAATAGGTGGGGATATAAGAATTTTAGCTGTTGTCAGGGATATTAATGAACGGAAAATCAGTGAAAAGGTCATTCGGGAAAGCGAAGAAAAATTTTCGAAGGTATTTAATGAAGCTCCATTATGGATATCACTCAGTAATCCGGAAACAGGTGTATATTATGATGTAAATGATTCATTTATAAAAGCTTCAGGTTATAGTAGGGAGGAACTTGTTGGAAAATCATCTGTTGAATTTGGTTGGTTTACAAAAGAAGAACGACAGAAATATACCGAAGTATTCAGGGACAAAAAGAGGATTGACAGAATTGATTTGAAGTTCAGAACTCGTTATAATGGAATTCGATACTGTATTGTAAAGGGTGAATTGATTGAAATCAATGGAAAATCAATGCTTTTAACTATTATTGAGGATATAACAGAACAGAAGAAAAAAACAGAGCTCATTTTCAGATTGTCAAAATGCCTTGAACAAACACCTGCCTCTATAATTATTACAGATGTAAATGGTATAATTGAATATGTGAATAAAACCTTTACTACAACAACCGGATTTTCCGTTGATGAAGCGATTGGTCAAACACCGAGAATCTTAAAGTCAGATTTAACTCCACCAGATACTTACATTCATCTTTGGCGTACAATTTTAGGTGGAAAAGACTGGACGGGGATTCTTCAAAATAAAAAGAAAAACGGTGAATACTATTGGGAGAGAGCTTTAATTTCGCCTGTATTCGATGAAATAGGTAAGGTTGTGAACTTTATTGCAATTAAGGAAGATATTACTGAGCAAAGAAGTATTCAGGACGAATTAAGTGAGAAGAATCTTATATTTCAGCAATTTTTAAAACATAGCCCTATCTATATATTTTTCAAGGATAAAAATCTCAGAACATTGTATCTGAGCGAAAATTATGAAGGCATGTTGGGTATTCCTATAAAGGATTTACTGGGGAAAACCATGAATGATCTCTTCCCATCTGATTTGGCAGCAAAAATGATTGAAGATGATAAAAAAATACTAGAGCAGGATGTCTTGATCCAGGAAGATGAAGAGCTAAATGGAAAGTACTATTCAACTGTTAAGTTTCCGATAAAACAAAGTGGGAAAGATCCAATTTTAGCTGGTTTTACAATGGATATTACAGAAAGAAAGCAGGCCGAAATTGCACTAAAATACAGCGAAGCACGTCTCGCCTCATTTATGGAATTTGTTCCTGCAATGATTATAATCAAGGATCATGAGTCACGTCCTGTTTACGTAAATGATCAGGTGAAGAAACATCTTTTTATTGAAGAATGTCTCGGTAAATTGCCTCATGAATCTCTTCCATTTGAAGAAGCTGAAATAGAAATAGCGCATGATCAGGATGCATTTAATTCGGGTTACACTGTTTATGAGGAAGATAAAATTGGATTGGATAATGTGAAATATACTTTATTGGTGCAAAAATTCAGAATCAACATTCCTGATTCAAATCCAATGTTAGGGGCAATAATTATGGATGTTTCACAACAAAAAGAAGCTGAACGGGAGTTGATAGATGCACTTGACGGGGCAGAAAGATCTGATAAGCTGAAGGAGGCATTTTTACAAAATATGTCACACGAAATACGTACGCCAATGAATGCCATAGTTGGCTTTGCAGATTTATTAAATGAACAAGATTTAACTCCTGAAAACAGAAAGGAATTTATCTCCATTGTAACCAGTAGTAGCCGGCAATTACTTTCAATTGTAAATGATATTTTAACGGTGTCGAGAATTCAAACAGGCCAGGAAATCATAAATTATGAATATTTTGAGCTTCACAGAATGCTTCAAAATCTCTATTCAATATTTTTGCCAAATGCACAGGAAAAGGGATTAGAATTGATATTGTGTTTGCCAAGCGATGAAAAGCAGACCTTATATGCTGATCAAACTAAAATAAATCAGATACTTACGAATTTATTAAGTAATGCAATGAAATTTACCCATCACGGTAAAGTTGAGTTTGGATACAGGCAGAAAGAAAATAACTTTTTTGAGTTTTATGTGTTAGATACAGGAATAGGAATTTCGGAGGATCAACAAGCATTTATATTTGATCGGTTTGCGCAAGCAGACATTTCTATTGGTAAAAAATATGGAGGTACAGGCTTGGGATTGTCAATATCTAAGTCATTTACGGAGCTTATGGGGGGGACTATTTATGTTGAATCTAAGCCAGAGAATGGTTCCCATTTTATTTTTGTATTACCTTTGCAATCATCGGAAAATGATCCCGTACTTGTTGGATTATTACCCGGGAAAATGGAGATTCAAACTATGAATTATACGATTTTATGTGCTGAAGATGAGTATTTTAATGTTCGATTGATTGAGCATTGGTTTGAGAAAAATAATTACCGTTTACTCATTGCCAACAATGGTTTAGAAGCAATTGAAATGTGTAAAAATCATCCTGAAATTGATTTGGTATTGATGGATATTAAAATGCCAGAACTTGATGGGTTATCAGCATTAATTGAAATCAGAAAGTTCAGACCAGAATTACCTATGTTTGCTCTTACTGCTTACGCGATGGAAAAGGACAGAGATCATCTTTTGAGTAATGGTTTTAATAACTACATCAGTAAACCCATTCGTAAAGAAGAGCTTTTGGAAATGGTGTTTAATCAACTGAATAAATAGTAATTTTTATTTTCCTGATAGCTATAGCATGATTAGTTTTCCTCCTGCAAAAATAAATCTGGGTTTACGGATTACCGAAAAACGCAGTGACGGTTTTCATAATCTGGAAACAATTTTTATTACCACTTCTCTTTGTGATGTATTGGAAATAATTCCTCGTGAAGATTATCAGGTACTATTCTCGCAAAGTGGAATTCCGCTAGATATTGATTTTGAAAAAAATCTTTGTGTAAAGGCTTATAGGATAATGATGGAGCTTTTCGGTTTACCCGGGGCAAATATTTATTTACATAAAGTTATTCCTTTTGGTGCAGGGTTAGGTGGAGGTTCGTCAGATGCAGCCTGGGTTATTAAGATGAATAATGACTTATATCATTTAAATCTTGATGATGCACAGATGATAGAAATAGCTTCAGCCCTTGGAAGTGATTGCCCTTTTTTTATTCTGAATTGTCCTGCATTTGCCTGCGAAAAAGGAGAGAAGCTATTTCCTGTTGAAGTTGATTTTCGGAATTTAAAAATGTTGATTGTAAAACCTCCGTTTGGAATTTCTACACCATTAGCTTACAGTAAAGTGAAACCGGAAATGCCTGAAAATGACCTCCGGTCTTTAATTCAATCACCTCATGATGAGTGGAAAGGTAAAATATTTAATGACTTTGAAAAAGCTCTTTTTTCTGATTACCCGGAACTTGCAACTATAAAGCAAAAATTTTATGATTATGGAGCCGCTTATGCTTCGATGAGTGGGAGTGGCTCTGCTTTTTATGGACTCTTTACCTCAATTCCAGATATAGACTGGCCTGTTGATTATTTTGTGTGGAAAGAAAAATGAAAGTGATATTGTTATAAAATCTACAGGTCTAGATCACTTTTATTTTATTTGTAATTCCTTTCTTGTAAAATAGAGTTAACATAATTCCTCTGGTTGCCAGGAAAAGCAGAAAGGCTATCCATAATCCATTGTTTCCCATTTTGGGTTGCAATAACAATGCGGTAGGAAAATAAACTATTAAAACGGCGATGATCATTGAATTACGCATTTCTTTTGAGGCAGTGCATCCAACATATACACCATCCCATAAAAATGCCATAAAACTCAATACGGGTAAGGCTATGATAAATAAACTATAGCTTTGGGCTTGAGCAATAATAGATTTCTGATTTGTAAGTAATTGTAATATTTGATTGTTGAAAAGAAAGTAGATTAATGAAAAAATAAGAGACATTGCAATTCCCCAGTGAAATAGGCGGGTTACGGAATTTTTAAGTTCTGTACTGTTTTTAGCTCCGAAGTACTTACCGGTAATTGCTTCTGCAGCATATGCAAATCCATCCATTGCATACGAAAAGAAGATAAAAAATTGATACAGCAATGTGTTAATTGCTAATATGTTATCGCCGTATTTTGCAGATTGTGCCGTGAAAAAACTAAATGCAAAGATTAGCAGGATTGTACGGATAAAAATATCACGGTTAACATTCAAGAACATTATCAATGATTTGCGATTGAGGATTTGTGTATAATTAACCAATTTTGATAAGTTTGAATATCTGATTTTTAAGAAGATAAATGCAAGTACTAAACCTGAGTATTGTGAAATTATTCCACCATAAGCAATTCCTTTAACATTCAGGTTAAATTGATAAACAAACAATATATTTAATCCAATATTTAATATATTAACAAATAGCGTAATCAACATTGGAATACGGGTATTTTGCATGCCAATAAACCAACCCATAAACGCATACAAAGCAATGGTTGCCGGAGCCGTATAAATCCGAATGTTGAAATAAGTGTGTGCAATGCTCTCAACAGCAGTGCTGGCATCTAATGAATTAAATGCAATATACGAAATTGGCCATTGTAGTAAAATCAGCATAATACCTGCAATTATTCCGATAAATAAACCTCTGTAAAGATGATGAATAGCTTCGGGAAAATTTAGGGCACCGTAGCTTTGCGCTGTAAATCCGCTTGTTCCCATTCGTAGAAATCCAAATGCCCAAAAAATAAAATTAAAAATCATTGTTCCTATTGCAATAGCTCCCAAATAAATACTGTTGCCTAAATGTCCCATTACAATAATATCTGCCAGTCCCAGCAAGGGTACAGAGATGTTACTGATGATGTTGGGAATGGCAAGATTCAAAATTTCTTTGTCGTAAGATTTTCTTTTGAACAAATTATAAAACAGGCTGTTTTTTAACATATTCCGGAACCTAAAATGAGAGTTGCTATGAACATAATAGTAGGTATAATGGTTCTCTCCAAAAGGAGGTAACGCAAATGCTGGCGATGTAGTAGATTTAGCGGGCAAAGATACAACAGCAATTGTTTGCACAGTTGCTACGGATAAAAATTCAATTGCCTGGGCAGTTTCAATCCTTTGGGTAACATAATGGAATAATCAAAATCAAGAGTCTAAATTGACAAAACTGACTGGAATGCAATCGATTGGTTAAATAAATTCTTTGATAATCTTAAACATAAAATTGCACTTGAAATAAAAGCTCTTGTTGGAGTGAAACAACAAATCAGGGGGACGAGGACAATTCTGATTTTATGACCCGCGTATGTTTTTAGGGGCGAATTTTAATTACCGGGTCAAAACGCCCCGCGTAAGTGGGGCGTTTTTTGATCTATTGAGATATAAAGAGTTTTTGATAGATCGTTTGAAAAAGAATGAATATTTTGCAATGAATTTGATTAAGTGAAATCTTGTATTAAAATAATATGATTATGAGAAGATTGAAAGTTTTAATAGCAATATTTTTATCTGCATTGACATTGTTTACGTATGGACAAAGTCCATTGGCAGTAGGTAAATCGCAGCTAAATGCAGGAGTAGGTCTTTCTGGTTGGGGTGTTCCTTTATATTTGGGACTCGATTATAGTTTCCATAAAGACTTCACTCTTGGGGGAGAAATATCATTTCGCTCCTATCACGAGAATTGGAAAAATTATTCCTATAGTCACTCAATAACTGGTTTTTCGGCAAATGTGAATTATCATTTCAATAATGCTCTTCAGATTCCACATGATTGGGATTTTTATGCTGGTTTAAACTTAGGGTTTTATGTATGGTCGTCGCCAGATGCATATCAGGGAAATCATAGTTCTGGGTTAGGTCTTGGGGCTCAAATAGGAGGAAGGTACTATTTTACTAATAAAATAGGTTTGAATCTAGAGCTTGGCGGAGGCAATGCTTTTTCGGGAGGCAAAGTGGGTGTGACCATAAAACTGTAATGGCTTAATGCGGTTTTGTGTTTTTTTTGTTGGTAAAACATCTGAAATAGTGAATGTTATACTTTTATGACGCTATTTTTGTTTTTGTGGAGCGTAATAATAATAATGAAAAAGTGCAAGTGGACGATAAATTGCATGTGCAAATTTTGAGAACGCGAAAAGCAAAACCAGTTGCATGGAGATGATCGTATGGATCACAAATACAATTTGATTCATTGAATTGCTGGCATTGAATGTTATGGAAGCTTCGAGCCAGAAACCTGTGATTCCTGCTACAAACAAAAATCCAAGAAACATCCAGTCGGCAAGTTTGGTAGAGGAATAAGCTTTGGTTATTTTTGTTAGACGATAATACAGAGCCATTGAAGTACCGTAAATCAACAGTAAACCGGCCAGAGTCCCCAGTAAACGTGAAGGAAGCCAGATATCCGTTGCTGGATCTTTAAACATGAAATCGAGTATAGTTGCCAACAATAATCCAATAAATCCCCACATGACTGACCAGTGTATAAACCAAGGACGTTTGTAGCTTTTTTTTGTATTCCAGAATGATTCGTCTTCTGTATTGCAATTTCTGTAACGCCGCATGGTTGCCAGTTCGTCGCCGGTTTTTTGAAATGCTTCACTTATTTTAGTGGTTTTTTGACGCTCTTTTTCATCGAGGCTCGACGAGAGCCTTCGCCACATGCTTATAATTCCCCAAACCATTGAAACACCTGTAACTGAGAAGATAATTAATCCCATAGTATGAAGTATTTCATAAGGCATCCATTCAAAAATCCAGCGTGAAACAATGCTGTCGGGCTTGATTGTCAAAAGAAAAAATCCCAAAATTATTGCCAGAAAGAGCGTAAGGAATATAGAAAATGGATTGCTTTTAAAGATTAGTTTGGTTAATCCGGTAGGTTCATAATTGGCAATGGCGTAACGACGAACAGCAGCCATGTATTCGGCAGGAGCAGCCTGTCGCGGACAGTTTGTGCTACAATCGCCGCAGGCATAACAAAGCCATATTTCTTTACTGTTGAGCAAATCTTTCTGCTGACCTAAAACACCACTACGTACAAATTTACGTGGAAAGTTTGCATTTTGCTCGGTTAAACCACAGGTAGCCGTACATGTACCGCAATTGAAACATGCTTCAAAGTCTTTGGCACCATATTTCTTTATTTCCTGTGCAAAATTAGGGTTTATTCGTGCCATAGTTAGTTGTTTTTCAGTTTGTAATAGAAATAGGTGTCATCATCGTCGAGTCCGTTCGGTACAACAACTCCATAACGATTCATAGTCATGATATTGTAAGTGATTTCTTCTGCCGGAACAGATGCTTCCTGAGCAATTTCAGGAATGGTCTTTGGTTTTTCCTGTAGTATTTTTTCGATTTTTTTCCAAAGCATAGGATATTCTTTCATTTTAACTGCTGCTTTGTTTTCCGATGTTTCTTCTTTTTCAGGTTTCGCTTCAAGATTCACATCTTCAGAAAAGCCATCAATCATAGCTTCAATTTCCCGATTGGTATATTGAGCCATTTCAATTGCATCTGATTTGCAGAACGAAGCACAAATACCACATCCAACACAGGCTGATTTTTCTATTTCAGCAACCATTTTACCCTGAAAATTCACCTGCTTTACTGAACCGTAGTCGCAAACATCTGCGCATTTTCCACACCAGACACAGGCTTCAGGATTCACGCTTGCCACTATTGGGTCAAGGGCAATGGTTCCGCTTTTGATCAGTGCATTAATTTTTGCAGCTCCAGAAAGTGCTGATTGTACTGATTCCGATATATTTTTAGGACCCTGGCAACATCCACCAATCAAAATACCTTTCATCACGGTTTCTACCGGTTTTAGTTTTGGGTGTATTTCGTTGAAAAAGTTATCGTTACCGATGGGTATTTTGAGTTTTCCGGCAATATCTTTGCTATCGGAACGCGAAACCATTCCAGTAACCAATACTACAAGATCTGTTTCAAGTTCAAACTCTTTTTTTGCTGAAAGGATATCTTTTATTTTTACAATAAGTTGATTGCCTTGTTGCTCTACAACTGGTGGTTCTTTTTCGTCATATTTAAGGTAAATATCACCTTGTTTGCAGGATTGGTCGTACATCACTTCCTGTTTTCCATACGTACGGATGTCACGGAAGAGATGAAATGCTTTCATCCCCTTATATTTTTTATTAATTTCCAGTGATGTATGGATTGTTGAAGCGCAGCATGTACGCGAACAATATTTATTTTCGCCTTTCAATTGCCGGTTTCCAACGCAATAGATGAATGCAATTTTATGAATCTCTTTCTGGTTAACAATCAGTTTTTCAGGATTCATCTCCATCAAACGCTTCAGCTCAGGGAGTGTAATTACCTGTTTGTTGTTTTGATATCCGAATTCTCCTTCTTTTGGTTGGTAATTGTCAAAACCGCTGGTTACCAAAACGGAACCAACACAGAGCGTAAGCTGCTCCGGCTGTTGATTTAAGTCAATGCAGGATTCGAATTTCCGAAGAAATTCAGTGTCGTGTTCAATGAGTTTACGATTAACAACCGGAATATCAGGCAATGCTTCCGGGTATATTTTTGAGATGGCCTTGCTGCACGAAAATCCGAAATCGAAAATATTTTCTGTTTCAGCTTTGCATTCGTTGATAGCTGTTTTCATTAGATTTTTGTCATAGTTTGGTATGACAAAACGAGGCAGAATTACAATCTCAGCCTGAAAATTTCCTACACTACCGCTGATTTTCTCAAGTTTTGAACCTGTGAATAACGTGATATTTGGTAATGTGTTGATCTCCTGATAAAGACGTGAGATCAACTCTTTCCCTTTTTGATTTGTAACAAAGATATGCTCGTTTTGAGCTGTACGACCGCCAATAAAATACTCTTTTTCGATGAGGTAAACATGATTACCATTACGAGCAAGGTCAATAGCTGCCCGCATACCGGCAACACCTGCTCCGATAATCAAAACTGCCCTATGAGCTTCGATATTAATGCTTTCGAGAGCTTCTGACTGAGCCACACGGCGAATTCCGGCACGAATCAGTCCGGTAGCTTTATGACTGGCTTCATCGGGTAAATCGGAATGTGCCCATGAACATTGTTCACGAACATTTACCTGAACATAGTTGAACTTGTTAATTCCGGCACGTTCGGCTACGCTGCGAAAGGTATGCAGGTGAAGTTTCGGAGAACAGGATGCAACAACGATGGCATCAAGATTTTTTTCCTGAATATCCTGAATCATCTCCTTTTGGTTGGAGTCGGCACAGGCGAACATCACGTCTTTCGAAACAATTACACCGTGCTCTGATTCAATAAGTTTGCGGATTTCTTCAACATCTACATAATCGGAAATGTTACCACCACAATGACAAATATATACGCCTATTCTTTCTTTCATGTCTAATCTCAATTACAAACGATTTAAATAACTGGCTACTTCCGATGCAGCGCAACCTGCCGAAAGAATGGAGTCGGGGATGTCTTTAGGGCCGGAAGCTGTACCAGCCACAAATACACCATCAATGGTAGTTTGCGATGGAGAAATCAGTTCGTCAGTCTGTTTTACAAAGTTGAATTCGTCCAGTTCAAGTTGCTTATTTATAAATAGTTCAGGTAGTCCTTTGTTGGGTAAAACTCCTACCGAAAGAACTACTAAATCGTGTTTTGTTTCTTTTACTTTTCCGGTAACGATGTCTTCGTAACGAACAATCAGATCGCCATTTGCTTTGTCTTTGGGACTTACTCTTGCCACTTTGGCTTTCACAAAGTTTACTCCCATCGATTTTGATTGCTGAAAAAATTCCTCGTAACCTTTTCCAAATGCACGGATATCCATATAATAAATGGTGATATCAGCCAGTGGTAGTGCGCCCATCAATAATTGAGCCTGTTTGATAGAGTACATGCAGCATATTTGTGAGCATATAGGATTGTTGGCACAATCAGAACTACAGGCATAGTTGTTTTCGAGACTGGAATCACGAGAGCCAGTGCAAAGAATGTAAGCGATATTATCCGGAACTTTTCCATCTCCTGGCCGCAAAACAGCATTGAAGGGTCGGGTAGGGGCTATTAAACGATCCATTTGCATGGAATCTATAACATTTGCATATTTTGAATAGCCGTACTGAGGTTTGTTTTCGGGTTTAAAAAGTTTGAATCCCGAAGAGAGTACAACTGCTTTTGCTTCAGCCAAAACAGACTCTTCTTTTTGAGAAAAATCGATGGCGTTTGCCGGACAGGCACTTATGCATTGGTGGCATTCGCGACAATTGCTGCAATCCAGACAACGCGAAGCACTTTGGAGGACTTCTTCTTGTGTGAAAGTTAATTCTACATCTTTAAAATCATGAATACGTTCAGGTACTGGTCGCAGGGTTTCATATAAAGCCGGAATGTTTTTGACATTACCACGGTTTAGGACTTCCTGTTTGTCAATGGCCGGAAGCTTATCTCCGAAAATATAATCGGCAGGGTTTAAGCCTTGAAGAAATTTATGAATGTAAAATGCAGCTTGTTTTCCCTGACTTGCAGCTTCTATAATGGTGGATGCACCTGTAAAACAGTCACCTCCTGCAAAAACATGGGGAATTTCAGTTTGCAGTGTTTGTGTGTTCGCAAGTATTACCCCTCCTTTTCCAAGCGTTAATTCTTGAGAAAAATTAGAGGTGGAAGGCTTAATTCCCACAGCTTCAATTACGAGATCGCAATCAAATTGAATCTCAGAACCTTTAATCTCTATTGGAGAGCGACGGCCACTGGCATCAGGTTCTCCGAGCTTCATTTTTATCAGTTCAACTTTACTGAGTTTGCCATTTTCTCCCATAAAGCGAACGGGATTACGAAGGATCATCAGTTCAACGCCTTCTTCTTCTGCTTCTTTGATTTCAGGAGCAAAGCATGGCATCTCTTCACGGCTGCGGCGATAAATTACGCTCACCTTTTCTGCACCCAGGCGAATGGAAGTTCGGGCGGCATCAATAGCGGTATTTCCTCCTCCGATAACCATTACTTTTTTCCCTTTCAAATTCATTTTTTCTCCAATTTTCGACTCTCGAAGAAAACCGAGGCAGGAAATAATTCCTTCGAGCTGGTTGCCTTCGATACCCATCGAAACAGCCTGATGAGTTCCCACAGAAACAAAAATGGAATCAAAACCTTGTTCTTTTAGCTCAGAGAGATTATCGATTTTTTTATTGAGTTCAAAATCAACACCTAAAGCAGTAATGTTTTGAATGTCGCGTTCTACAATTTGTTTGGGAAGACGATATTCCGGTAAGGTAAGCATGAGCATTCCTCCTAATACCGGTGCGGCTTCAAATATTTTTATCTGATGACCTTTTAACGCAAGATGATAAGCAGCAGTTAACCCGGCGGGACCTGAACCAATCACGGCAATTCGTTTTCCGCTTTGATTTTCGGGTTTAGAGACTTTTGCAAAAGGATATTTTGAATAGTAATCTTCTGCCATAAAACGCTTGATACGACGAATATCCACGGCTCCTTCGAGACTTGCACGGGTACATTCTCCCTGACAAGGAGCATAACAAGCTCTCCCCAGGCTTCCGGGAAGAGGAATGTCTTCGAGATGCAAATTGAACGCATCTTCATACTGGCCGTTGCGAACCAGTGAAATATAACCGTAAGGTTTAACACCTCCCGGGCAAGCGTTGATACAGGGAGCTGAATGATCCTGACGTTCGATGCATGCTATACGAGGGTTGGCAAGACTGAACGGGATATAAGCAACTTTACGTCCTGCAAGATTAGCATTATATGCATCTTTTCTGATTTCGGGACAGGCAGCTTCACATTCCTGACAACCGGTACACGCTTCCTGAATTACAAAGCGCGGATGCTTTTTAATGCGAATATCAAATCCTTTTTCTTTCTTTTCAATGCTTTCAATTTCACTGTTTAGCAATAAAGAAATGTTTGGATGACGGGCGGTTTCCGACATTTTCGGAGTAGTGATACAAGCAGCACAATCGAGCGTTGGAAAAACCTTACTCAACTGTATCATCTTGCCACCAATCGATAATTCTTTTTCAACCAGCAATACCTTATAGTCCATCTCTGCAAGATTTAATGCTGCTTCTTGCCCTGCGATTCCCCCACCGATAACCAGCGCGTCGTATCCTTTTTGTTCTGTTGCCATTTTTCTTCCTTAAATTGTCAGTTGATCTCTTCTCAGTAATTCATGATTCGTAATGAGTATTTCTAGCCTTCGCTTCTTACTTCTAATTCACTTTTTATGCTTCCCAGATCAAATAAAATCTTGGTGAAATTTTCCATGTGAGCAGCAAAGGGTTCTGCACAAACAGAACATATTGCTGACATTCGGATGCGTTTTGGATTGATGTTTCGCTTTTTCATCTGATTTTGTGATTCCACGATAATTTCGTTGGTGAAATCGGAACAACGCGAACTGTATGAACATTCATGACCATCAGCAGCTATAAATACACCATCAAACCCTTTTTCGAATGCATGCATAATCCAGCGGGTTTTTATTCCTGAAGAGCATGGAAGAGAGATTACATACACTGATGGTGAATAGTGTATCTTCCGTAAGCCGGCCTGATCAATTCCTGGATCGGAAATTTTATCGGTTGAAAAAACCAGTATTTTAGGACTGAACTTTTTTGATTCCATTCTATTGTCTGTCTGATGAGTACTACACACGTTTTGCTAAAATAAAAGCACATTTCCGGTTTTGAATGAATTATATCCGAACCCGGAAAGTGCTTCTGGGAAATTTACGCTTTTTTTAAAAAAAGTCTTGAGTAACTGTCTTCTTCAACAATACCTAAAAACTCGTGATCCATTTTGTTGCACCATTTAGGGATATCGTTTTTTGTTCCTTCGTCAGAAGAGAGAATTTCCATAATTTCTTCCGATTCAATTTCTCCAATGCTTTTTTTAGCAGCTAACAGTGGTCCTGGGCAAGAGGTTCCACGAGCGTCAACAGTTTTGCTTACGATTAAGGCTTTTAATTCTTCAGTTGTCATAATTGTTTGATTTTAAATATTATATAAATAGTTGAATTTTACTTTCACTGGCATCAGCAAGGAAGGTTGCAACGCCACAAACATTTAGATGCGGGTAATCAATAAATTCTTCGCGTTTGAAGCCCATTAGGTTCATCGACATTTCGCAAACATTTATTTCTACTCCCAGTTCGCCGGCAAGTGCAAATAATTCTTCGAGTGAAGAAACGTGTTGTTTTTTCATTAAATCTTTAATCATAGCAGGTCCCATCCCGGCCATATTCATTTTTGAGAGTTTTAATTTTTTACTTCCTTTAGGAAGCATCAATCCAAACATCTTCGAAATAAAGTTTTTGCCTTTTGCTTTTTTTTCAGGGCTACGCAATGCAGCAGTTGCCCAGAATGTAAAGAAAAGTTTTACTTTGGTGTCCATTGCAGTAGCACCGGTTGCTATAATCATTGCGGCCAGGATTTTATCCAAATCACCTGAAAATACGACCATCGATAGTTGGTCTTTTGTTCCCTTTTCAAGCTTGCCTACTCTTTTTTGTAATTCTTTAAGCTGGTTTTCAAATTCTACGCTCATTTTATTTCGGTTTTGAATGTTGCGAAAGTAGAGAATGATTACACTGACAATCTTATTTGTACTATGAGATGCCGCATAGTAAGGTGTGATTTATATCACACTTTCTGATTGCTGAGAGAAATATCTGCGTAACTTTACACAGTTAATTAAAAGCTAAATGCACAACTGTAAAGATTGTACGATTAAGTCGGCAGCTGCCAAAAACCTGAATCAGGAAGAATTTGAAATACTGGAGTCGAATAGCGTTCAGGTTCGATTCAAAAAAGGAGATATTATTTTTAAGGAGGAAGCTCTTACGCTCAATGTTGCGTACCTGAAAACCGGAATGGTAAAGCTGCACAAGAAAGGTCCTTCCCGCGAAAAAATTCTTCGAATTGTAAAGGCTCCGTCATATCTTGGAATTCCGACAACTTTTGGTGATAAAATAAATCATTTTTCAGCCACGGCAATTTTGGATACTTCGGTTTGCTTTATTGATGCTAATTACTTTAAAAATTTCATTCTTCACAACGGTCAGTTTGCGTATGAAATTATAACAGATTTGTGTAGAAATGAATTGAATGATTATCAGCGTTATACTAGCTATGATCAAAAACAGATTCCTGGTAGAATAGCCGATACGTTGATTTGCTTTGCGGAAAAGCTTTTCGATAGCTATACCTTCCAGTTGCCACTTAACAGGAGTGAAATGGGCGATTTAATTGGAACTTCGCGCGAAAGCGTAAGCCGAATTCTGACAGAATTTAATCAGGAAAAAATTATTGAATTACAAACCTCTCAGATTACGATTTTAAAGCCAGACTTACTCCGTGAAATAAGCGAAAAGGGTTAATTTGTCTGGATTTTGTTTCCCGATTTATAGTGTTTTAGTCTTGAATAGCTTGATTAAAAGACATGGGGCTGTTTAAAAAGCCCCATGTCAGATAGAATTATACCGGTAAGATTAGTAGTTTTCTGCTCTTACTTCGAAGTAAGCCATTGGGTGATCGCAGCATGGACAATTCATTAAAGCTTTTTCTCCGTAATGAATGTAACCACACTTACGGCAAATCCACATTACTTTTTCATCTTTCTTGAAAACTTTTCCTTCACGAATGTTTTGTAACAGTCTTAAATAACGTTTTTCGTGTTCTTTTTCAACGGTTGAAATCAGTTTCCAGGATGTCGCGATTTTTTTCAACCCTTCTTCTTCCGCAATACGGGCAAACTCTGGATAGAGTTCTGTCCATTCTTCGTTTTCACCTGATGCAGCTGCTTCAAGGTTTTCTTCAGTTGTTCCAATTCTTCCAGCCGGATAAGTTGCTGTAATTTCAACCGGACCTCCTTCTAAATAGCGAAAAAATACCTTTGCATGTTGTTCTTCCTGTGCAGCTGTTTCGGCAAATAATGCAGCTATTTGTTCATAACCTTCCTTTTGTGCCTGTTTTGCAAAAAAAGTATAACGATTTTTAGCCTGCGATTCTCCTGCAAATGATTTGAGCAGGTTTTTTTCGGTTTGTGTTCCTTTAATGCTTTCCATATCAATGTTATTTTGGATTAATATTTTCAAAGTCGCTACTTACAAATGTAGAGATAATTTTTGAAATATCATTGATACAGACGAAAAAATAGTATTTGCTATTTTGCTCTTTTCCAGTACTTAGGGGTTGCTACAAATTCCCATGGGCCTAATGTTGGGTTTAAGGGGCGTGCAGTTCCTTTTATATCAAATGGAACAAGAGTGCCAACAGTTGGATTCCCGGCTGCAATAGCTGGTGAACCTTGTAAAACTTCGTATTGCTGGGTGTAATAATCTTTGAACAATGGGTTTGCATTTAATAGGCAGTTTACAAATTGAGAGATATTACTGAGCTTTGTTTTTAGCAGACAATGGTCAAACTCGAATTGAAAGGCTGCATTGTTATTTTGATCGAGCATAATTTCTTCATCATTATTACCATAAATAATGCAGTTTCCAAAGTAAGCATTGGTTAAAGGCCGTGGCTGGATATTATTATTTTTATCCTTGTAATAGTTGTTTAGAACCAACTGAGGATCTTTCCGAATGGCATATCTCCAATAGTTGGCAAATGTACAATGTCTGAATTCGTAATCGCCACCTAATGAAAGCACTACAGAGTATGTGCCGCAGTTTGCAACCAAGGTATTGGTTGAGCGTATTCTGGCTCCCTGAGCGTATAAACCAACTACACTCATGTTGTTTATCAGTGTATTATCGAGAGTAAGTGTAGGATTTGAATTTGCAACAGTGTCAACCTGGATTCCAATGTTTCCGTTTTTGATGACGGCATAGTTAATTTCATTGTCTTTGCTTCCGGCTGAAAGCCATATTTTATTCCATTGTCCGGGGAGCTCCTTGTAATAACTTTCCAGTCTCATTCCCTGTATTGTTACCGGATTTGTATAGGATCCGTTAATTTTCAGAGAACCTTTATCGTAAACCCATAAGGTAGCATCCGGAGCCATATATACCCGGGTTCCCGGATTCATTTGCAATATACTGTCACTATCCACCACCGATAATCCGAAAATAACATGAGGTTTATCGTTGTTCCAAGAAGTTGCACAACCGGCAAACCCATAAGCAACAGAATCTGTAGCAGATATATGTAAATATTTTGTGGGTACGTGATAATATGCGTCTTGCCCCCAGGCTACCAGTTTTACATCCTGAATTTTATTGTTCACGTTAAACACAATGGAATCGAGTACAACCAAAGGGTTATTCTGATTATTAGGATTTACAGTTACTTTCACAAAGATAAAAAGGCTGTCGTGTGCTTCAATTTCAATATTTTTTGCTTCAAGCGACTGAATCCCGTCAACGTTAATCCGAAACATAGAACCAGCACCTCCGGCAACCCGGATGCTGGAGATATTTACCTTAGAATCACTGTTATTATAGACTTTCAGTTGCTTGGTTACGGAGCCTAAGGTCGTAAATACCGTGTCGAATGCTACCGAATCCGTAGAAAAGGCAAGATTAAATCCCGGATCTGTTATAAAATCATCATCTTTATTACAGGATGGAAAAAACATTGCAGAAATAAGTGCAATTAGGATAAATGGAAAAATTGCTTTTCGGATAATCGAAACATTCATAAACACAAAATTCTAAGATGCAAAGGTAAAGCTTTCAGTTTAATCCATACACAAACGTTGATTTTTCTGATTTATTTGAACATATCGGGTGTTATACTATTTTGTGAAAAAAAACTTCATTTCCCCGGATATGGTGTAGGCGTTCTTGAGGTTGTTCAAAAAGTCGCAACCGTAATGTATTTTTCCGACTTTCGGGAGAAATACTTACTTTTGCACCCATATCACTAAAAACCGGAAACATGAAATTTGGAGTAGTTATTTTTCCAGGATCCAATTGCGATCACGATATGATTTATGCATTGAAAAATATTCTGAATCAGGATGTTGTTCAATTATGGCACAAAGACAGCGACTTACAAAACTGCGATTTTATAATGTTGCCGGGTGGTTTTTCTTTTGGCGACTATCTTCGTTCCGGTGCAATTGCCCGTTTTTCACCAATCATGGAAAAGGTGATTGATTTTGCCAATAATGGTGGCTACTTAATGGGAGTATGCAATGGCTTTCAGATTCTGTGTGAAGCTCACTTGCTGCCTGGCGCTCTTTTGCATAATGATAATCAGAAATTTATCTGTAAAAATACATTTATCAAACCGGAAACTGTAAACTCAATCGTTACTTCTGAAATTAAGAAAAAGGTGTTGAAGATTCCGATTGCTCATGGTGAAGGTCGTTACTTTGCAGATGAAACAACTTTGAAATCGTTGAATGATCATGATCAGATTTTATTTCGCTATTGCAATGAAAAGGGTGAAATTACTCCGGAAGCCAATCCGAATGGTTCGCTCGAAAATATTGCAGGAATCTGCAACGAAAAACGAAATGTATTTGGTATGATGCCTCACCCGGAACGTGCAGCAGATAAAGAGCTGCTCAATACAGATGGCAAATTACTTTTCGATTCTATCCTCAAGAATATCATAGGTTAATATATATGCTTCTTTCGGGCTTCACTCCTGATAAAACAGAAGCCGGTTGCGATGAAGCCGGTCGAGGTTGTCTGGCTGGCCCTGTATATGCTGCGTCCGTAGTTTTTCCGAAAGATTATACCAACGAACGCCTCAACGACTCCAAAAAGCTGAATGAGAAACAGCGAATGTTGCTTCGCGATGAAATTATGCATGATGCAATTGCATGGGCAATTGCAAGTTGTACTGCCCAGGAAATTGACGAAATTAATATTTTACAGGCTTCATTTTTAGCCATGCACCGTGCCATCAATCAGCTTAAGCTCAAACCGGAGTTTCTGTTGATTGATGGTAACCGATTTAAAGCCTATCCGGATATTTCCCATACCTGTATTGTAAAAGGTGACGGAAAATACCTTTCAATAGCAGCAGCGTCTATTTTAGCCAAAACAGAACGGGATTTATTTATGGAGAAAATCCATGAAGAATACCCAGTGTATAACTGGCTTAAAAACAAAGGTTATCCAACTACTGATCACCAAAAAGCGTTGTTGGCTTATGGACAATCTCCCTATCATCGCAAAAGTTTTCAGTTAAAGAATCAGTTGAGACTAGACTTCTAGGTGTTATCGAGGTGCCGATTTCTTAAATTTGAATCAATGGCAGGTTTTGTTAATCGGAAATATTTATATATTCGTGAAGCGATTATGCTTCTCATGATTTGAGTTTTGATTATGAGATAAGTTGTTGCAAATCTATTATTTAACGACATAAACTATTTTGATATGACTTCTGCGTTTTTTGAATCAAACAGCTATTTTATTGACGAGAAAGTAAATTTTTTAAAATTTGCAAATGAGTACAAAGTTTATAATGAGTCAGCTCAGCAGATTGGCGTAATAAAGCAAAAATTAAGTACCGGACAAAAAGTCCTTCATTTGATTTTGAATAAAGCAATGCTGCCTTTCCATCTCGATTTTGTAAACAATAATAACGAGGTAGAAGCTTCTATTTCCCGTGGCTGGACCTTCTTTATGTCACGAATTGAAGTGCTTGATTTTGATGGAAAAGTAATTGCAACGATAAAACAAAGATTTAAATTTCTGAAACCTACATTTGAAATTTTTGACCTGAATATGCGTCAGATAGCTGAAATAAAAGGCGATTGGAAGGCTTGGAATTTTACGATCTTAAATCAGGATAAAACAGAAATTGGGGCGATCAGCAAAAAATGGGCTGGAGTTGCAAAAGAACTTTTTACGACTGCAGATAAGTATAATGTTGTACTTCAGGATAAAACGCTTGATAAAAATTCGAAAAAATCAATTCTTGCGTGTGCAATTTCCGTAGATATGATCCTGAAAGAAAGTAAATAATTCGTAAAATCGGTTAATGCTATTTATGGATTGCCACTATTCAACCCTAAAAAAAAGGTTGGTTGAAAATTTTCAACCAACCTTTTTTATACTATTCAGTAAATTCTTATTTCAATCCTCTACGATTTAATAATGGATCAATAGAAGGTTCCTGTCCGCGGAATTTCTTGTATTGTACCATTCCATCATCATCCCCTGATTCTTTCAGGCAGAATTTACGGAATTTAGCTGCTAAATCTTTGTTATAGATATCGCCGGATGATTTAAATGCGTTGAATGCATCTGCATCTAAAACAGCAGCCCATAAATATACGTAATAACCTGCGGCGTATCCACCATCCCAGATGTGCGAGAAATAAGTAGAACGATAGCGAGGCAGGAATTCAGGAATCAGACCAATTTTATCCATTGCCTGTTTTTCGAACTCTTCAATGTTGATGTCTTTGGCAACATCCATATTATGATATGCTAAGTCGAGAAGAGATGCAGCAAGGTATTCACCAGTTTCAAATCCCTGATTGAATTGACCGCTCTTTTGAATTTTTTCGATCAAAGCATCCGGAATAATAGCACCTGTTTTATAGTGTTTTGCGTAGAATTTTAAAACTTCTGGTTCTCCAGCCCAGTTTTCCATAACCTGTGAAGGAAGTTCCACATAGTCGCGGGGAACGTTTCCTGCAGTACGGCTGTATTTGCCTTCGGTGAATAAACCATGTAAGCCATGACCAAACTCGTGGAAAAGGGTAGTGGTTTCGTCCCAGGTAAGGAGTGAAGGAGTATCACCATTTGGTTTGGTGAAATTGCAAACGATAGAAACAATAGGATCTACTTTCTTGCCATTTTCCCAACCTGCGCTCTGGAAGTCGGTACACCATGCTCCACCGCGTTTCGATTCACGTGGATAATAGTCAAAATAGATGATACCCAGATGTTTTCCGTCAGCTTCCTTTACTTCAAAAACTTCTACATCTTTATGATAAACAGGAAGATTGTCTTTCTTTTCGAAGGTAATTCCATACAGTTTGTTTGCAACATAGAACATTCCGTCGCGAACGTTTGAAAGAGAGAAGTACGGTTTCATCTCGTTTTCATCGAGATCGTATTTTGCTTTGCGAACTTTTTCGGCATAATACCACCAATCCCAGGGAGCCAGTTTGAATTTGCCACCTTCCTGATCGATAATTTTTTGCATCTCTTTTACTTCTTCTTTCGCTTTTGGAAGAGCGGCTTTCCAGAGCTTTTGCAGAAATTGATCCACAGCTTCCGGAGTTTTAGCCATGTTTTCGTCAATTACGTACGAAGCATAATTTTTAAAGCCTAGAAGCTGAGCTTTCTGAACACGCAGTTTGGCAATTTTGGCAATTACCTGTTTGTTGTCGAACTTATTATTATTGTTACCACGCATAAAGTAAGCGCGGTAGATTTTTTCGCGTAAACCGCGGTTTTGAGCATACTGGAGGAATGGGATTAAGCTGGGTTTATCTAATGTGAAAATCCATTTTCCATCCATTTTCAGCTCTTTAGCAGTAGTAGCGGCAGCTGCAATTGCGCCTTCAGGCAGGCCTGCCAGATCTTCTTTTTTGTCGATTACCAACTGGAAGTTTTTATTGGTTTCAGCCAGCAGATTTTCAGAAAACTGTAAGCCAAGCGTAGAAAGTTCCGAGTTAATTTTTTTTAGTTCTTCTTGTTTGTCTTTAGGTAAATTAGCTCCCTGACGTTCAAAATCGCGGTAATATTTTTCAACCACACGAATTTGCTGAGCATCCAGATTCATTTCATTACGTTTGTCGTAAATCGTTTTGATGCGTTTGAACAGCTTTTCGTTCATGGCAATTTCATCGCTGTGTTGCGATAACATCGGATTTATTTCACGTGCAATAGCCTGCATGCGTTCGTTGGTAGTCGATTCGGTAAGGTTAAAGAATACCTTGCTTACGCGGGTAAGCATTTTGCCGCACTTGTCGAATGCAAGGATCGTGTTGTCGAAGGTAGGTTCTGCAGGATTGTTGGTGATAGAATCAATTTCAGCCTTGTGTTGTTTCATGCCTTCGATAAACGCTGGCATATAGTGAGAAGTATCAATTTTATCGAACGGAGGTACCTGGAATTCGGTGGTATATTCCGTAAAGAAAGGATTGTCGCCTGTATTTTGTTTGTTGTTCTTACAAGCGGCAAACAGGCCGATCACTCCGGCCATCATCAAAACCATGTGTTTCTTCATGTACAATTGAATGTTTGTGTTGCTAAATGAATGTATGAATGAATATTTCTAACCCGCAAATATAAACTTTCTTCCGTAACATAAAGAGAATAAATCAGCGAATACACGGGCAAAAACCGGGAATTTATCTGTTGGCTGGTTTTAAAGGTGAAAAGATGAAAGAAACCCCAAAAGTGGTCGAATACCCTGATGAATTTGATCTGCTCCGATAACGATGTTTCAAAGTACATCTTTCGGTTAAGGTTTAAACGTAGTTATTTACGGATTAAACTATTTGTTATTAAAGATATTATTCTACTTTTGACGAATATTGTATAGTATTTGCTCTTTTGTTAAATTTGCATACTTGTAGTTCATCTTTTTGTAATTTTTTCAACTTTAAATTACTTCAATTTGAACTACTTGTTCTTCCTTTAAAAGTTTAAATCACTTTTAAATATAAATAATTTAAACTTACTTTGGAATAGAATATATTCAAACGTAATATGTGATAAATTAGTGATGAGATTATTATCATTTGATATTGAGAACAGAATGAAAATTCTTGGCTGGTACCAGATTGCTGGTGGAGTTTTTGGATATTATACATTAATTATCGGGTTGTTTTATGAAGGTATAATGACTGGAGCTGTTTGTGTGCTTTATATTTTAGCGTTTGTGCTTTTTTCATTTTCAGTTTATTGCGGAAATCTGTTACGAAAAGCAAATATTAAAGGGCTTACTTTATCTTTTTGGAATCAAAGTTTACAGGTTTTGCAAATTGGCGTTTGGGCATTAGGTTTTACTTATGCCGCCGGGATAAGGATTGCTTGTGGTTTTGATTGGGATGAGACCTTCTTATTTGATGCAAGTATTTCACTTTCGGAGGTTAATCTTCGCTATACACCAAGTGAAACGTCTCATCTGTTGATTTGGGTAAATTTTGTGCCTTTCCTTATTATGTATTGGATTGGAAAAATTGAAAATGATATTGAGGATAGAAGACAATTGATGGAGTCAGTTACAGAATAAAATAAAGTACAAATGTGAAACTGATTATAAAATCAAAGTACAAATCTATACAATTTAGCCCCAACTCCCGTACGTAAATAAACCATCTTTTTGCATATAAAAAAGAGAACACGGACATTGAATACCAACTATGGAAACAGATTTAAAAAAACTTGTCGATCAATATGGTGTAATGATTTCGGCTATTTCTCACCGAATGATACGAAACAAAGACATAGCAAAAGAAGCTGCTCAGGAAGCCTGGTACGAGGTATTTAAAAGTTTACATTCTTTCAAAGAAAACTCGGAGCTATCTACATGGATTTATACCATAGCGAAACGTACCATCCTAAGATATTCAAAGGATGAGAAAGTGTGGACGCTGACAGAACTGAAGGACTTCAGAGCCTTACCGGATATTGAATATTCTGGTGATGAAGAAAATAAAAAAGAATGGATTAAAGAGCAATGTGATTGCTGTTTGACTGCTCTGAGTCATTGCCTGAATAATGATGCCCGTTTGATTTTTATTTTCAGGGAAACGATAGGGTTGTCCTATAAGCAGATAAGTGAAATTATGGAAATGAAAGAAGAAAATATCCGGCAAATATCGTCCCGTTCATTGCGCAAAATCAGCAGTTTTATGAATGATACCTGCCCGTTATACAATCCGGAGGGTACTTGTAAATGCAGGATCTGTAAACAGGTTTTGTCCATCGATTTAGATAAAGAATATTCATCTGTAAGGAAAATGGTGCGTCTTGTTACCTTATTTCAGAAATTTGAAAAGGAGCTGCCAAGAAAAAACTATTGGGAGAAATTTTTGAATCAACTTGTCACAAACTAGATGCTTTTACTCACTAATTACTGTGTATAACTTAAAACAGCTAATTATGCGTAAAATTGAATTTTTAAGAGATCAGATTCTTGAATCACGAAATTTTGTAAACCGGCTTATCTCTGAAATCCCGGAAGATTTGTGGTATGCCATACCCGTAAACACGGATTCGAATTTTGCATGGCAAATCGGGCATGTGATGATGTCGCAAAACTTTCATGCCATCACGGTGATAACGGGCAGAAATGAAAAAATAAATAGATTACTTCCTGTTACACAATATAATAAGATTTTCAATGGAATGGGTTCATTACACAGGTCGGTTGCAAAAGATCTAATAACTACTGCAACATTAAAAGAACAGTTTGACGCGGTTCACGAAATTTGTATCGAGAATCTGACCAGACTGGACGACGATATTTTAGGCGATAAATTAGAGTCAATTCCGTTTAAACATCCGGTAGCGAATACAAAGTATGAGGCTCTGTCCTGGTGCTTCAAGCATGAGATGTGGCATAGTGCTGAAATGGAAGCCATAAAAAGAGAATTTGGGTATCCGATAAAATGGATACAGAAGTAATATGTAAATATTAAGGATTCAATGTCGTTAAGTTAAGTGTTGATTATGAAGCGTATTTATGTTTATTCTATCCTTAACTTAATGAGATTGAATTTGATAAATATACAAAACAAAGATTTACGCTGTTGAATGTTGAAACCATTGTTAAATCACCTTATATTTGACCAAAATAATGCTGAGCGGAAGCTGGCAGTAACTTTGATAATATAAAACCATTTATTTTAATGAATTTGCATTCTACGCTTGATGAAATTCGTCTGGTATTAAAAGATAATATTGATGAAAAAGTATTGAATTCAGGGAAAAAGTATTTCAAAGAAGAGGTTAAGGTTTATGGCGTAGGAGTAGCAACGGTTACTAAAATTGGAAAACTCTTTTTTGAATCCATCAAAAATTCGCCAAAGCAGGATATTTATGATTTGTGTGAAGAATTGTGGAAATCAGGGTATAGCGAAGAAGCATATATTGCGTGCAACTTTTCCTATTATCTTTTTTTACAGTATGAGCCTGCTGATTTTATGATTTTTGAACATTGGGTAAATGATTATGTCACCAATTGGGCAACATGCGATACCTTGTGTAATCATACTGTGGGAAGATTTGTCGAAATATATCCCAATTTTATTACAGAGTTGAAAAAGTGGGCAAAATCCACAAACAGATGGATGAAACGAGCCTCGGCTGTGACGTTGATAATTCCGGCAAGAAAAGGATTGTTTTTGAACGACATATTTGAGATAGCAGATATTTTACTTGTTGATCCTGATGATTTGGTTCAGAAGGGATATGGCTGGATGTTAAAAGCCACCAGTGAGGCGTACAGGGAAACTGTTTATGATTATGTAATCTCGAAAAGAGCAATTATGCCCCGTACAGCTTTACGCTATGCAATTGAAAAAATGCCTGCAGATATGAGAGCGGAAGCGATGAGAAAATAAAAACGACGGCTAATAAAGTTTTAGCATAGGAGTTTGATTTGGAGAAAATTGTTTCATTATTATTATCTGAAGTGAAAATTGTTTTTGTTAATCAGTGAAAAAATATTTATTGTAAGATTTTAATATATTTGCATCGAATACAGTTATTTAGGTTGAAATACCTTTATTGCCCTATTCTTCATTTATAATTTGTATTATGTTGATTGTGAAGTGTGTTTATTTTCTTTATACCCTTAGTTTAACGATGTTCATAAATAATTATAAAACCATTTAGATTAGAAATTATGAAAAAAAATTACGTATTGATTTTGTTTATGGTAGTTTATGCAACTGCATTGTTTTCTCAGTCAAAGAATATCAATGACTTTGATGAAAAATTACTTAATTGGTATAATTCAGATCTGCAAAAAGATAAGGTTGTAGGTGCAAGTGTTGATAAAGCCTATAATGATTTGTTAGCGAACAAGAAAGCAAAGAAAACAGTTGTTGTGGCCGTGATTGACGGGGGAGTAGATGTGAACATCACAGATCTAAAAGGGCGAATCTGGATCAATGAGGATGAAATACCCAACAATAAAATTGATGATGATAAAAATGGATATGTTGATGATATATATGGTTGGAATTTTATCGGGAATACCAAGGGGGAAAATATCTTATACGAAAACTATGAGTTTACCCGTATCTATAAAGGTGGTAAAAAGGAAGAGTTATATTCAAAAGCTAAAGCACTTTATGAGGCCGAGTTAGATAAAAGAGAGAAAGAAAAAGAGATGTTGTTGAAATTTGAAAGAATGTATCTTGCGGCAAAAGAGGTGATTAAAGAGGAAACAAATGTGGATGTTCAATCAGCAGAAGATTTGGAAGGAATAAAGTCAAAAGATCAGAAAGTTAAGGAAGCTGTTGCATTCTTGAAAGAACGATATAATATGGGTTTTACGGAAAATGGATTGTACAGAAGAATTAATAGAAATGAAGAATTTCTGAAATATTTTTTGAATGTTGACTTTAATCCCAGAGAATTGATTGGTGATAATCCAAATGATATTCAGGATAATAAATATGGAAATTGGGATGTTGTGGGAAACAGAGCGAGCCATGGTACCTGTGTTGCCGGGATTATAGCAGGAGTAAGAGAAAATAATTTTGGGGTTGAAGGTGTGGCTACTGATGTGAGAATTATGACATTAAGGGTTGTACCCAGTGGTGATGAACGGGATAAAGATATAGCTCTGGCAATCAGATATGCAGTTGATAATGGAGCTGATATTATTAATATGAGTTTTGGAAAAGTTCTCTCTCCTCAACAAAAGTTTGTAAGTGATGCGATCAAATATGCTGAACAGAAAAACGTACTTATTGTACATGCTGCAGGAAATAGTGGAGATAATATTGATGAAAATATTCACTATCCGAGCGATATATATATAGACAATAATGAAGCTGCTAATTTTATTAATGTAGGTTCTTGTGGTATGTCAAAAGAAGAAAAATTAGCTTCTGTATTTTCAAATTACGGACAGGAGCATGTTGATATATTTGCCCCTGGAGAAAATATTATATCCCTTGATTCGGTAGATATTTTTGATGTTCATAGTGGCACAAGTCAGGCTGCTCCGGTAGTTACAGGAGTAGCAGCAGTAATCTTAGCCTATTACCCAGAACTAACTCCCAGTCAGTTGATTGATTTATTAATTGAGACTTCTCAGGATTTTAAAGATTTGAAAGTGATGATTCCTGATTTAGTAAATGAAGAGAGAAAACTTGTAAAATTTAGAAAACTTTCAAAATCAGGTGGGGTAGTTAGCTTATACAATGCATTGAAGAAACTGCAAGGGAAATAGAGATTGCAATGATTGCAATGATTGCAATCAAACAAAAGGGGCTGTTTATAAAGTTTCAACTTTTTGAACAGCTCCTTTTGTATTTCTGAAAATAAGGGTTTAGAAGATCATTTTCTGAACGTTAACGCTATTCACTGCATTTAATTCAGCTTCGAGTTTGTCCATTTCGGCACTATCTCCGGTGAGTTCAAGCAGAATCAATCCACTGGAACTGCAATAGTTTTCTACTACATCATGCAAACCAAGACGGGTTTTGATGGAACACCCGAATTTAGTGAGGATGTGCTGAACATCTGAGGCTTCTTTTACCCTGTTAGGTATCTGAATGCCAAGGATTCTTGTTTCTGCCATAGGTTTGGTTTATAGATTGAATTTCATGTGTTTTACTTCAATTCCTCCGATTTCGTTGAGTTGAGCTTCCAGTTTGTTCCACTCATCCACACTTCCGGTAAGCTGAATAATAATCATGCCAACACGGCTGCAAACATTTTCAGATACTTCATGAAACCCAAGGCGAGAGCGGATCAGGTGTCCGTTTTCGGAAAGTAGTTTTTGGGTTTTTCCGGCTTCTTTTATTCTGTCCTGAATCAGAATCCCTAAAATACGAGCTTCTTTCATAAGTATAAGTGTTTGAATTAGAAGTATAAGTCGCGTTGACCTTGCTTTATCTTTTCGATACGTTCACGAATATTACCAACCAGTATTTCATCATTTAGGTCAGCAAGATTTTTGTCAATTACGTCCCAACCTAGTTTGACTGTTTTTTCAGGAGCGTAATCCATCAGGTATTCTGCCAAGGTAAGAATTGCATTAGGAGTACAATAACGTTTAATAAATCCCGGAACTGAAAATTCCATAAAATGTTCTCCTGTACGTCCCATACGGTAGCAGGAAGTACAGAATGAAGGCAGAAATCCTTTTTCGAGCAGCTCATCAATGATTTCGTTCAACGAACGATTATCATTAATCTGGAACTGTTCTTTATCCAGATTTTGCATCTCTTCTTCGCGATGTGAATAGGAACCGAGTTCCAGTTTTGTTCCACCATCAATTTGAGAAACCCCGAATTGCATAATCTGACTGCGAATCTGAGCAGATTCACGCGCTGTGAGAATCATTCCGGTATAAGGAACTGCCAAACGGAGTATTGCGATCAATTTTACAAAGTCATCATCATTAACCATGTATTTTTCATCAATGTCAAGTGAGGACGCGTTTTGAATACGTGGGAATGAAATTGTATGTGGTCCAACGTTGTAGCAAGCTTCAAAATGGTTAGTATGGCGAATGAGACTAAGTACTTCGAAGCGCCAGTCGTACAACCCGAACAGTGCACCAATACCAACGTCATCTACTCCTGCTTCCTGAGCACGGTCGAGAGCCGTCAAACGCCAGTCGTAATCCATTTTTTTACCACCAAGATGATACCATTTGTACGCTTCTGGATGATAAGTTTCCTGAAAAACCTGATAGGTTCCGATTCCGGCATCTTTCACAATACGGTACCCGTCAATATCCAAAGGAGCTGCATTGATATTTACGCGTCGAATTTCACCGTTTCCTTTTTTTACATTATATACTATTCTTACAGTGTGTGCAATGAAGTTTGCATCGTACTTTGGATGCTCACCATAAACCAGAATTAAACGCTTTTGCCCGTTTTCTTCCAGCGCTTCTACTTCCTGTATCAGCTCTTGATCGTTGAGCGTTGTACGTACCGCTTGTTTATTGTCAGCACGGAAACCACAATATTTGCAGCTGTTTGTACATTTATTGCCTACATAGAGTGGCGCAAAAAGTACAATACGGTTTCCATACACTCTTTTCTTAAGTTCACGCGCACCTTCTTTTATTTCTTCTACCAGTTGAGGATCGGTAGCATTGATCAGAACCGCAGTTTCTTCGAGGGTTAAACGTTGTTTGGATAATGATTTTGCAATTATTTCTCTTACTCTTTCAGGAGTTGATTGAGTTTGATTGATGTAATCCCAGATTTCGTCCGGGTCGATAAACGGCTGCATCCGTTTGTCTTCAATCCTGCATTTTTCAGGTGTAAATATCATTGCAGTATAATTTTTTAGATGAATGATAAGAATACAACAAAGATACACAGCCTTAGATTGTAAACGGTTAAAAAAAGTGAGTTTAACCCTATATTTACATTGTATATTAATATTTTCTTATTTCAGGAACTTAAATACCGAATTGTATCTCCCGAAAATCTTTCTTATTTTTGACTTCAAATTAAGAATTGAAATATGAAGCTGATTTTTCAACCTGCAATTGTAAATCTGATCAACCTTTTTAAACGGCAGAAGGTTGCGACAACCTATAGCAGTTATCGTATTGCAAAAGAGAAACGCATTGAACGCAAGTCCCGGATTTCTTTGTTTCGGGATTCACTATTTATTTTGTTAGGGATTTTGTCTGCAGGATTTGGATTAAAAGGTTTTCTGTTACCAAATTCATTTATTGATGGTGGTGTAACCGGTATTTCACTACTAGTGTCGGGGCAAACCGGAATTTCATTATCCTGGCTGTTAGTGTTTATTAATATTCCATTCATCATATTAGGTTACAGGCAAATAGGGAAAAGTTTTGCAATTAAAAGTGTTGGAGCTATTGCCGGACTAGCATTGGTCTTATGGCTGATTCAATACCCTGTGATAACATCAGATAAACTGCTTGTGGCTGCTTTTGGTGGCTTTTTTCTTGGAGCAGGTATTGGCTTAGCTGTTAGAGGCGGTGGAGTTTTAGATGGTACAGAAATTATGGCAATATCCATCAATAAAAAATCAGCATTATCAATTGGAGATATTATTCTTATATTCAATGTATTGGTATTTACGGCGGCAGCATATTTATTGTCAATGGAATCAGCTTTATATTCAATTTTGACTTATTTGGCTGCTTCTAAAACGGTTGACTTTATCATAGAAGGAGTCGAGGGTTATATTGGTACTACAATTATTTCACCTCACAGTGAAGAAATAAGATTAATGATTATTGAAAAAATGAACCGGGGAGTTACTATTTATAAAGGGAAGCGTGGATATGGTAAGAGTGGAGATATTCTAAATGAAACAGACATTATATACACGGTAATTACCCGCTTAGAAATTTCAAAATTAAGATCTGAAATCGAAAAAATAGATCCCAACGCGTTTATTGTGATGAATGATATTAAAAGTACCAAAGGAGGAATGACAAAACGTAGATATCCAAAGCATTAATATTTGCTTGTTTCTGATTGAAACGAAAGGTTTGTAAATTGTTTTCCTTCTTTTAAATTTACTATTTATATCAAACAGATCGTGGCAATATTGAATAATGTATAAAGTATATAAATTATGTGTTAAGTTGATCATTTTGATAGTAGAAATATATTTCCGAGCTTGTTACGTAATTGAACATATAAAATTATAGTTTTTTTTTTGACTACAAACTTCTTTCTGATTGAAGGATTGTTTTATTAGATATTTTACCTAAAATATAATGTCAGGATAGAATTATGTGTTTAGAATAAATATTTTTTATTTCATCCAACTCTTTTTTATTTGATAATTCAAGGGGTAATGTGTATTTTTATAGTTGCCAAATAAATACTCTCATTAATTCGTGATTGTAATGTCTGTTTAAGGTAATCTTTAACAGTGTATTACAAACAAAACATGGAATCCATTTGTTTACCTTTTAAAAAGTAATAGAGATGAAAACCGAATTTAACAGCCTGGATGAGTTTTTTCAAGTGCTCAAGCCGGCAAGAAGGCAAACAGTAGAGTCGATTTGTTCTTTAATTGAGCGTTTACTTCCTCATTATGAACAAATTTTGAAGTATAATATGGTAGCATATAACTTCAGCAATCGATTAATTTGTGTAGATGTCCAAACTAATTACATCAGTATTTATTTTGACAGACCGCAAATAATTCAAGAGTATAAAGAAAAGCTGCCAAAACTCTCTTTTGGAAAAAATAGCTTTCGATATCGAAGTAAAAAGGATATATCATATACGATAATAGAAAAAATAATACGAGAATATTATTTATAAATATTCAATATTGCAATTTTACATTATTTAAATATGATTTAGATAAATTGTAATATATAGTTTTGTTTTTTTTATGAGAGATTAAGTTCTATAGCTTAGTATTATCCCTATTATTTATAATGCTTTGGTCTGTTTAATCTTTTTAAAGATAGAGGCATCTCTAAAAGTGAACTTATCTATTTTCGATTTTTAATATATTAGCTTTAATCGATTAAGATTGAAAAGATTCATTTTGTGTGAGAATCTTAATACTGATCGAATTGTTGCAATGAAAGAATCATTTAATTAAATAGCATTCAGTTTCTCTTTTTTAACGAACTTTGCTCATTAGATTAAAAAATTGGTATGAGTAAAGCTGAATGGAAACCCGGAACGATGATTTATCCATTGCCTGCTGTTATGGTTAGCTGTGGGGATAATCCTGAAAACTATAATATTATTACAATTTCTTGGACAGGAACTGTTTGTACCGATCCTGCATTATGCTATATTTCGGTTCGAAAAAGCAGACACTCACATGAGTTAATCAAAAATAGCGGTGAGTTTGTGATTAACCTCACTACAAAAACTCTGGCAAAAGCAACAGATTGGTGTGGCGTAAAGTCTGGTAAAGATTTCAATAAATTTAAAGAAATGAATCTGACACCTGAAAAAGCAACTCATGTTTCTGCTCCAATGATAGCTGAATCGCCTGTAAATATTGAGTGTAAGGTTATTAGCATAACAGAGTTGGGCTCGCATGATATGTTTCTGGCTGAAGTTTTAGCAGTTCATGCCGATGAAGCATTTATTGATGAAAAAACAGGAGCCTTTCGTTTGGTTGACACATCTCTGCTTTCTTATTTGCATGGTCATTATTATGAATTAGGAAAGAGTGTTGGTCATTTCGGTTTTTCAGTAAAGAAAAAACAAACCCGCAGACGTTCCTGATGCAACGACTCAATTTCCCGATATTTGCATTTAAACTCAAAAAAGAGAATGAGGTTATCTTCATACTCGATTCAATTCGGAGAAGGTATGTAAAATTAACCCCGGAAGAGTGGGTGCGCCAGCATGTTGTCCAGTTTTTGATTACAGAGAAAAATGTTCCAAAAGGCAGAATAGGACTTGAACAACAACTGAAAGTGAATACAATGTTGAAACGTACCGATATTGTAGTGTATGATTCAACGGGAAATCCTTTGCTAATTGTTGAATGTAAATCAGCAGATATAACGGTAAATCAAAAGATTTTTGAGCAAATAGCCTGCTATAATTTAAGCTTGAAGTCTCCATTTTTATTGGTAACAAATGGTCTGATTCATATTTCGGCTTTGATTGACTTCAATCAACAGAAATGGTCATTTTTAGAATCGTTGCCTGATTATAACCAAATGATAGCCTATAAACAAAGCCAAAAATTCAATAATAAGTAGATGAAAGCAATGATTTTTGCAGCCGGAAAAGGAACCCGGTTAAAGCCATATACAGATACCAAGCCCAAAGCATTGGTTGAATTAAACGGGAAACCTTTGCTGGCTCATGCTATTGATAGTCTGTTGTCTCAGGGGATTTCGGAATTTGTGATCAATGTTCATCATTTTGGGGAGCAGATAATCTCTTTCGTTGAGCAATATTATCCCTATCAAAAGATTTCGATTTCGGACGAGCGTGATTTATTACTGGATACGGGCGGAGGTTTGAAAAAAGCCACACATTTACTGAAGGGAGAAGAACCGGTTTTGATTTACAATGTAGATATTTTATGTGATATCGATTTTACAAAGATGGAGCATTGTTTACGTACAACAGATTCGTTAGCGTGTTTAGCAGTTAGAGACAGGGATACTTCCCGTAAATTGTTATTTGATCATTCGATGCTCTTAAAAGGCTGGATAAATCAGAAAACAGGAGAAGTAAAAAACGTAACTCAGGATGTTGAATGCTGTTTGCCGTATGCTTTTAGCGGAGTTCATATTATTCGACCTCAATTACTCGAATTAATTCCGTTTGACGGGGTGTTCTCAATTATTGATGTGTATCTTGAACTAGCAAAGAATAACAGAATAAGCGGATATATTCATAATGAAGGCTTATGGATGGATTTGGGAAAGCAGGAGCAATTATGGGAGGCAGAGAATATTTTTCGAAATAGCTAAATGTCTCGGTAAATGAAAGATAGTTTTGAAAAGACTGTTATGGTATGGCAGAAAGCTTATTTTTTTACGCAAAGCCTTTGCAAATTCAGTTTTTTGAGTAATTTTGCAGTCCTGAAACGGCGAGGTAGCTCAGTTGGTTAGAGCGTCGGATTCATAACCCGAAGGTCACGAGTTCAAATCTCGTCCTCGCTACTAAAAAAGCTTCAATTCAATGAGTTGAAGCTTTTGTTTTTTTTGAATCTGAAGGTCACAAAACCAAAAAACGAAATTTAATTCATGTTCCGGTTTTGTGTTTCTGATGAATTTCCGAAGTTATACCAAGGTAAATTCTAAATCAAACCGAAACCAATCAGTATCAGTCTATCGTTCCCTCAACTGTTGCTGATGCTTGATTTCCGGATCCTGAAGCTTTTTTAAATGAGGATCCATCCACTTGGATTTCAACAGTAACCTGTGCATTTGTTCCGTTTGCCAGTGCTTTTAAATAAACTTGGTCATCCGATTCAGCATCAAAGGATTGGCTCCAGCCTGAATTAACTGCATTCGCAGTTTTTGTTTCTCCCGAAACTTTATAGGTGACATTAAAACCACCGGCAGAAACACCAGTTACAATGTATTTTACAGAGGAGTTTTTAGAGCAGGAAACAGCAATAACTCCGATAAATGCAAATAGTAAAATTCTCTTCATAGCTTTTTTTGTTCAAATATAGCAAAAGAACGTATCACTCAATAATTTACACTAAAAAAAACATGTGAGATGAAATCAAAGCGAGAATTTTTAAAGCTTTTTATCGTTGAGTGTTTTCCCGGAAACCAGAAAAACCGCGGGTTTCAACGATAATGGGTTGGTAAGCGAAATTACCACTGTTTCGTAAACTTCTTCAATATTTTTATAGGTGAGCACTTCGGAAGGAGATCCCTGAATATAAATTGAGCCCTTATTGAGCATTATCAGGTAGTTGCAATATTCGCTCGCCAGATTTAAATCGTGGATAATCATTAAAACAGTAAGGTGTAACTCTTCATTCAGTTTTTGGATAAGATTGAGAATTTGTACCTGGTGCGAAATATCGAGATGAGAGGTGGGTTCGTCAAGAAGCAAAAATTGAGGTTCCTGAGTTAATGCCCGTGCAACGGATGCCAGTTGTTGTTCACCACCACTGAGTTCCGACATCAGTTTATCCTTGTATTCGAATACACTGGTTAGTTTCATATACTTGTGAGCAATTTCGTAATCTTCGGCATTTTCCAGAAACTTAAAATAGCTTCGGTAAGGCATCCTTCCCATCAATACATAATCTTCAACCTTGATGTTTAAAGATTCTGTAGTTTGGCTAACAATCGCAAAATTTCGGGCTTTATCACGAATACTGAGTTTGTCGAGAGGTTTTTCATTTAATGTAACAGAGCCTGAGCGTAAAGGAATTTCTCCGGTAATTCCTCTGAATAATGTGGTTTTTCCGGAGCCATTTGGCCCTATTATTCCTGCAAAAGTCCCTTTGGGAACGGTAAAGTTAATATCATTCAGCATGAATTTTCCGCTATATCCGCATCGCAAATTTTCTATTTTTAGGAAATTATTCATGGTTTCAGAAAGCTGATTTGGATTTTGAACTACTCAATACCACAATGAAAGCAACTCCTCCTAACATACCTGTAATCACACCGATAGGAAGCTCATTTGGCGAAATTAAAGTTCGGGCAAGTACATCACAGAGGATGATAAAAATGCTTCCACCCATAAAAGAACTTAGAAGCAAAATCCTGAAATCGGTACCAATAATGATTCGTAACAGATGTGGAATTATCAGTCCGACAAAACCAATTACTCCTGCAACTGCAACACAGATTCCAACCAACATAGATGAGATGATAAACAGAATGCGAATTGTAAGTGCAGAATTAACTCCGATATGTTGTGCTCTTTTGCCACCCAACCGTAAGGCATTTAATGGACGGGCAAAGAAATATGAAGAGATCAGTCCTGCAATAGATGTTCCTAATACAAAATGAATCAGCATTGTATTGGGCTCATCTAAAGATCCCATGACCCAGAATATGATGTTGTGAATATTTTCCTTTGTAGTAGTTGCCAATAAAAACATCATGGAAGAAGAGGCGATAAAGCTAATCATGACTCCAATCAGCAACATTCGGTTAATACTGAAATTATCCTTGCGAACACTGAGAAAATAAACCAGAAAAATGGTGACGAATGCACCCAGAAAACCCGATATTGGGAGCATAAATGCTCCCACGGTAAGATTGAGCCCGAACACAATTGCCAAAGCAACGCCCAGAGATGCTCCGCCCGAGATTCCCAAAGTGTAAGGTTCTACTAAAGGATTGCGATAAATTCCCTGAAGAATTACCCCCGAAAGACTTAAAGCTCCGCCAATGGATAAACCCAATAAAATACGTGGAATTCTGATTTTTGTCAGAACAATATATTCAAGAGAATCCTTATGTTGAAGGATGGATTTAAGATCAAACAAGGAAAAATGAACTTCACCGGATGAAAGTGAAATCACAATACTGGCAATCAGTAAAATGAAAAGAATGCTGAGGGTAATTACCCATTTCCAGTATTTTTCGTTCATATTTGATGTAAATCAATCCCGGATTAAAATATTCATTTTCAGTATGATTACAGGTATTCGTGTAATCCGTAATCCGAACTTCAAAATTAGTAAATTAAGTTAATCATTTCGGCAAGAGTCTCTTCAAATGATTTAAGAGTAGGGGTACAAGCTTTGTCAGAGTCGATTATGAAGATTTTTTTCTGTTTCATAGCATTCAGACTTGGATAGCCCTGCCAAACTTTAATTTCGTCTTCACCCATGATCCCCATGGTTGTAATAATCATAATGTCAGGATTTCTGAGTAAAACACTTTCGCGTGAAATGGTTCCACGGTTCATATCTGTTGCTATATTCCGGCAACCCGAAAAAATGATTAAATCGTCCATGTAGGTTTTGGGTATCACGGCAAAAATAGGTTTGGCTCCTATTTGAAAAAAGAGTTTGGGTTTGATTGTTTGTGCTGGAATTAAATTTTTCAGACTATCAATTCTATGCTTTGATTGTGCAACCAGTTCATTCGCAAGTTTTTCTTTTTGTACAAGTTTTCCAAGCTCTGTAAATTGAGAACATAAGGCTGCATACGATTCTATTTTTCCAAAACAGTGAACCTTAATGCCGCTTTTCCTAAGCATTTCTATGGTTTCAGACCTGGTGAGTGCAGTTGTTAACACCATGTCCGGTTTCAATAATAATACTTTTTCTATGTTGATATCGGTTGCATTTCCAATGATTAATTCAGCTCGATTTTTTGTAATGGTACAATACGAAGTTGCTCCTACAATATTTGAATCTAATCCCAGTTCCTGTAATTCCCGGGTAACAGACGGCGCAAGTGAAACCAATCGTAAAGTTGTCGATTTTGTGTTTGTTTTAGCAGATTCATGATTTGTGCAGGCCGCAAAAACTACAATTAACAGAATTAGGAAGAGGATTTTTTTCATGTGAGAACAGAGATTGAGATATTGATGTTGAGCCGTTTATTGTTAGCGGCTATTGCTGGTTGCAAAAGTACCGATTTTAAAGTTTATCGGTCAGTAGAAAAGCTTCCTGATAGAATTCTAATTCGAATTTTGTTGCTATGTAAAAAGTATTAATCATTTGATTTTGTAGATTTTCATCTGCCTTTGATGCATGAGATTCTGCTATTTCAATAAATTTATGGGTTAAGTTGCTGTATTCCACTCCTGAATAAGTGAGTATCCATTTGTTATAAAAATTGTTTGTTTTTTGGTTCTTTGAAATTTGATTTCCAATAAAATTATACACCCAATAGCAGGGTAATAGTGCCGCTATCGCAACTGGATAGGGTGCATACTGTGCCTGGCTCAAGAGGAAATGGGTATATTGCTCACAGATATCTGATTTTAAATCCGTTTTGTAAATGTTGAAATGTTTCAGATAATCGTTTTGTAAAACATGCTCAACTTCAATTCCATCGTTTGCAAGATGCTTGAAAAATATTTTTTCATCATTATTAATAGCCCTGTGTGAAAGTATTTCTAATGCTTTTGCATCATCTTTTATATACAGGATATCTTGTTTCAAATAATGTTCAAATACATTAAATGCAAGAGTTCCATCAGCAAGTTTATGGGTAAATGGGTGATTTTGCAGTTGATGAATTAAGTCTGCCGCGTTATCCCACATTTTTTGAGTGTAAATTCCTGTAGCTTTCATTATTCCCAAAATGAATGAAAATGATGAACAGGTCCATGACCATGTCCGATTTTATAATTACTTCCAGCTATAATTGCTTGATTGATATATTTTTTTGCAGCATTTGCAGCTTCATTTAAAGGAAATCCCTTTGCAAGATAAGAGGCTAGTGCTGATGAAAGAGTACATCCAGTACCGTGTGTGTTGAGCGTGTGTAATCTTTGAGATGTTAGCTCTGTGATCTCGTTGGTTTCGGCATTATAGAAAATATCGGTTAATATGGGCTCATTTAAATGCCCTGCTTTTAATAATACCGATACATTTCTGTTGTGAGAAAGCTCTTTTGCACATTCCGCAAGCTCCTTCTGACTGTTGATTTTATAATTTAACAGGATTTCAGCTTCCGGAATATTTGGGGTAATTACCCTGGCAAAAGGAATTAGAATATTTTTGAGGGTAGAGATTGCCTCTTTTTGTAATAAAGGATCGCCGGAAGTTGCAACCATAACCGGATCAAGTACAATATTATGAATGTTAAACTTCATTAATACTTCATGGACTGCATTTATAACTTCAGATGAATGTAACATTCCAATTTTAATTGCTTCAGTTCCAATATCAGTAAGGACAACTTCTATTTGTCCTTTGATTGAATCAATTGGAACCGGATGCACACCTGAAACACCTAAAGTATTTTGAATAGTTAATGCTGTTATAGCACTCATTCCATAACATCCACATGCGGAAATGGTTTTTAAATCAGCCTGAATACCAGCACCTCCGCTGGGATCACTTCCTGCAATTGCCAAGACTTTGCTGTATGATTTCATGATATTGAAAATGTGTGAATTAAGATTATTGTATTTGGGTTTTACAATGGAAATTATGAATGGTTTGTGTAAACTCTGTTGATACAATTAATGGATTTTCTGCAGAAATAATAGCAGAAACTACGGCAACTCCATTTGCGCCTGCTTTTAAAATATCGGGTGTGTTTTGAGGATTAATTCCTCCAATTCCTACAATCGAATGTTTTGAAAATGACGAGATTGAGCGAATTCCTTCTAGGCCTAAAGGTGTTTTGATATTGAGTTTGGTATTTGTTCCAAAAACAGGTGAAATACCAATGTAGTCAACGTCAAGATTGTTTGCTTCACGTGCTTCTTCAATTGTTTCAACCGAGAGTCCTATGATTTTAGCATGTCCTAAAATTTTACGGGCAATACCATAAGGCATATCACTTTGCCCGATATGAACACCATCCGCATCAACAGCTAGTGCAATGTCAACCCTGTCGTTGATAATTAACGGAATATGGTGAAACTGCGTAATTACTTTGATTTTTTCGGCTAATTGAAGAAACTCAAAGGTTGAACAATTTTTTTCACGAACTTGAACCATTGTTACTCCACCTTTGATTGCTTCTTCAATAGTCCAGGTTAAAGAACGGTTCTTTGTTAATGAACTGTCCGTAACCAAATATAAACTCAGGTCAAAAGCTTTCATTTACGAAGCAATTAATGTTTCAAGAATTTCGGTTTCTGTTAAATTGTAGAGTGTGTCCAGAAAATGAAGCTGCAAGGTTCCCGGGCCATTTGCTTTTTTAGACGCAAGTTCTCCTGATATTCCCATAATGGCCATCGCATGCGTACATGATTCAAAAAAGTTAGGATTAACCGCCGCAAATGCACCTGTGATTGCTGATGCTGTACATCCCATTCCGGTAACTTTTGCCATCATGGAAGTTCCGTTTTTAACTTCGGTTACTTTTGTTCCATTTGTTATATAATCAGTTGCTCCACTTATTACTACAATTGCTCCGGATTGATAAGTAAGTGATTTTGCAGCCTCTAATGCAGCCTCAGATGTTGCAATACTGTCAACTCCTTTTGTTTTGTTGTTTTCATTGTTCAATGCCATAATTTCAGATGCATTTCCACGAATAACAGAAATTTTGTAATTCTGGATAATTCGTAAACATACCTGTGTGCGGTAAGATGTAGCACCAGCTCCTACCGGATCGAGGATTACCGGTATTTGGTTTTTATTTGCAGTTTCGATTGCTAGAATCATTGCGTCAACCCAAGGTTCGCTTAATGTTCCAATGTTTATTACAAGTGAAGATGCAATGGATGTCATTTCCTTAACTTCATGTACAGAATGAGCCATAACTGGTGATGCTCCAATTGAAAGTAATGCATTGGCACTATTATTCATTACAACATAATTTGTTATGTTGTGAATCAGTGGCGACTTTGAACGAATTGTATTCAGGTCGTTTAATAAATTAGTTGAGTTTATCATTTTACAGCTTTTTTAATGCACAAATTGCCACATAATCTCCACAATCATATCCTTCAATTGGTTCTTCCAACACACTATTTGAATAGATAGGATGTTTGGTAAGCGTTTGTGCAAATTGAAAATCAATAAATCCGGATTGTGTTAAGATGTCGATTTTATCCTGAGTTGTTCTCCAGTTGGCAACTTTAACAAATTCAATTGGATATGGATCTTGTGGATGTACTCCGTTTAATAAAGGATGTTCCCAGGTTTCAATAGCTTTTGCCAGATTGTAAAGTAGTGCGTAGGAACTTTCTTTGGGGACATCAATTACTACAATTTTTCCACCCGGGCGTAGTGCTTTATGAGCTTTGTCAAATGCTTTTTGTAAATCAGTGATATAACTTGGAGTTCCATTAAATAGGATAGTATCATATTTTTCAATACCAAAGTCTGCCGCTTCTGCAGTAATAACTTCCACGTTCATTCCTCTTTTACGAGCAATTTCAGCCATCCCGGTCGAAGGCTCAATCCCATTCTTAATCGATATGTTGAATTCTTTCTCCAAAATCATTTCAAATAGACCACTTCCACAGCCTACTGAGAAAATTTCACCAGCATCGTATAAAAAATGTGCAACAAGTTTAACTTCAGAGTATAGTACGTTTTTGTTGTTTAAAAACCAAGCATCATATTGGCTTGCATACTGATCAAAACTTTTATTTTCCATGTTGTTTTAAATTAAAAAAGCCGACTTGTACATAGGTACGAGCCGGCTTGTATTGAATAAGTATTAATTTCAGATTCAAACCGTTTCCCTACGCTGTTATTACACATCTCAGGTTCAAGGGTATTATCTCAGCTCCAAAAAAGTTGGGCACCCCTAACAGTGATTCTGCAAATGTATTCAATACATTTGCATCGTTTTGTTTTCAGATTGTTATTTTGGAAAGATGATGCTTAGATAAATAGAAAATTTGATCGAGTCTGTCTGCAATGAGTTTATTTTGTGATGTTTCATGGATTGCAGTTATTTCAATTTCTCTATCACTGTACATTTGAAGGGCAGATTTTCAATAGCGAAGTTTGAAATACAGAACGTATCTGTATCCAGATATTGTTCAATAAAAGGCAGATCGGGGGCATAATGAAAACTTCCTCCGGTTTTTAAGGATTGAAGAATTTCGATATATTTTTGGGCGTAAAGCATGAAATTTCCATCTTCACGCAAATGATGATGCTTAAAATGATTGGAAAAGCCAAGGTTGCTGATAATTGTTCCCCATTTTTGGTTTTTATATGAAAAGTTTAGCCAATCAGCATTTTGCATAAAAGGTTCTGCTGTTTCGAAACGATCAATACCATAGGCTTCTAATTGATTATTTCGCAGGTATTTCACAAGACTTGCTTTTGTGCCACAACCTATATCAAGGATGGGTTGTTGAAGAACTTGCAAGTTTAAGTGCAACAATTGAATCTGAATTTCAGGAGAATACTCAGAACAAGCGATAGGTTCAACTGTTTCCTGCTGATTTTGATAAATTTTTTCAGCAAATGAATTGTATTTTTTAAGCCAATGTGTAATGTTTTGATAATGAGATTCTGCAACCGTTTCAAGTTCGGCATTGTTGGATTTTATTAACGCAAAGAGTTTCTGGTAAAGCTCTTTCAATTCTTGTTGAGCTTCTGCCGGAAAAGAATAATACTGGTTTATACGGCAAAGTTCGAGAAGGGTTTTGTTTGAAGCGTAATCAATCAGCGTGTTTTCGGATTCTTCGTTTGATTGTTGATAGTTTTGGATTGCCTGAATAGTCTCTGATGTGAATTTCAGGACTTTGCTTTTTTCAGAAAAGAAAAGATTTTTTCCTTTGTTCGATTCTATTTGCTGATCGATATTCTTCCTGAGATTATCCATTTACTTTCAGTGATTTGAAAGAGCAAATATAAGGATATCCTAAAATTGTTTCTTGATAATTATGAAACAAATTAGGGATGGGGCTGTTTCTTTTTATTGCGAAGCAAATAGCTCTACATTAAACACGTATATTAAAGTCAGAAATGCCGATACATCCTTTAAAATCAGAAACAAAATCAATTGTAAAGACAGACGCAGATATATTCAGCGATTTCCTGAACGCGTTTAAGGCGAGTATGGAGCGAGCTTTTCATGAGGAATACAAAATAGATCAGTTTTGTAGCACCAGAGGCATTCCAGTTGCAGTTTTAAAGGAGTTAATGTCAGAAAATCCACTTTCGCTTTGTATTCCGAAAGAGTACGGAGGAATGGATGGAGGTGTTAGGGAAAATCTGGAGTTTCTGTCAGCTGCATCTTATGAGTCACTGGCTCTTTCTCTTATGCTGGGGATAAATAATGGTTTGTTTATTCAGCCTGTTGCAAAATATGGGCAAGAGTCAGCAAAGCAAATTGTGTTTGACCAATTCATGGCTCATAGCTCTATGGGCGGATTGATGATTACAGAGCCTAATTATGGAAGTGATGCTTTGAATATGCAAACATCTTATACAAAGAAAGACTCATATTATCATCTGAAAGGGAAAAAGCATTGGGCTGGCTTAACCGGAATGGCTGATTATTGGCTGCTTACTGCACGCAAACGTTCAGAATCAGGTTTTTTACTTCGTGATATAGAAATATTTATTTGCGACGTACATGCTTCGATGCAAAAAGTGGAAGTGGAAGAGTTTTTCGAAAATCTGGGACTTTATCAAATTCCGTATGGCAGAAATCATATTGATGTACTGATTCCTGAAAATCAACGATTAATACCGAAAACGAATGGGATACAAATGTTGCTTGATTTATTACATCGTAGCAGGTTTCAATTTCCGGGAATGGGTTTAGGTTTTGTGAAGCGCATGTTGGATGAAGCTATTTTGCATACGCAGTCGCGTCAAATCGGATCAAAAAAACTCTACGATTACGATCAGGTTCAATACAGGCTTTCACGGCTGAAGGCAAATGTTACTATTTGTTCGGCATTTAATTTAAAATCGGGAGAAATAGCAGGAATGGAACATGATTTGTCTGCATCCGGGCTTCATGCAAATATTACCAAATGTATTGTTTCCGATATGATGCAAGACTCTGCGCAATCATTGCTGCAATTAGTGGGAGCAAAGGGTTATCAGCTAAATCATATAGCCGGACGTTCTGTGGTTGACAGTCGTCCGTTTCAAATCTTCGAAGGTTCGAATGATATTCTTTACCAGCAGATTGCTGAATCTGTTTTGAAAATGACGAAAGCGATAAAGCAGAGAAAATTTTCCTTGTTTCTACAGCTTTTTACTCCGCTAGCTGCTGATTCTGTACGTACATTAACTGATTTTGAATTTAATTTTACATATTCGCAGCGAAAGCTGGTGGAGCTTGGCAGAATGATAAGCAGGGTTGTTGCCTTTGATAATGTATTGTATCAATCGAAATTTAATTTATTGAAAGAAGAAACTGAAAATGCGATACAGGTTTTGAAAGATGATATTTCAATGTTTTTGTATGGCTTTGGATTGAAGGGATAATAGATAGGATGTTTTTTTATAATTCCGGAAGAAGTTTATCCATTCCTTTTTTATTATATTTACCTGATTTTATTGGATCAAGGAATTTAGAATAGATAAGCTTTATAATGAAATAATTATAAATTGAAAAGTATTAAATATAATATTTATATTATTGTATTAAATATATGATAAAATGTCTCAAGGGCGAATTATAGGTTTACGGCCAGTGTGTTTTGTATTGCTATTGCACTAGACCATAGTTTGATTTTGAGATTGATATGGTGAAGGTGTAGTGTATAATTGATAATGCAAAAAGACATTGATAATCAATGTGTTTTAATGAGTTCTCAGTCAAAATTTCTATTAATTATTCCTTGATAATCTTTATAAACTCAATAGTTTTAGCGTTTTCAAGTTTAATTAAATAAATACCCGGAATAAAACGGCTGGTTTGAATTGTTCTTTTTTCAATTAAATCACCTTTAAAAATAACTTGTCCAATTGGATTAATTATCTCGAAATTTATTTTATAATTATTATTTTTAATATCTATAATTAACTCATTTTTAAAAGGATTTGGATATATTTTGAAATCTTGATTATTGCTTATGTAATTTATTCCGGAATTATAAAAGTGAATTATATTTGATGAATCGGAACTACAACCATTAATCGTAGCAATTACAAAATAATCGCCAATTTGTTGAGGTGTATATATGGTAGCAGTTGCATTATTGATAACACCTGAAGTTAAATTATACCATTGATTACCGCTTAAAGCATTTGAGAACAAAGTATCCACATTTTGAGTGATTATTGGAGTAACAGGAGATGGGAGAATATTTACAGGATTAAAATATAAATAACTACCGTTTCCGCAAGCATTATGTCCAACAACAGTAATTTCTCCAGAAGTTGCGGTGTTGCTTAAATTAACCGTAACAATTCTATCGTTACCTACAATTGTTGCACCAGTACCAGAAAAAGACCAATTATAGCTATCGGCATATTGAATGGGAGCAACACTAAAAATAAGATTAGTTGCACCTTGGCAAACTGTATTAGGTCCTGAAATCTGACCTGCAACAGCAGGAAGTGGATTTACAATAATAGGCAAACTTGCCATTGTTCCATCACCACATGAATTAGTTCCTTTTACAGTAATATTCTCTGATGATGAATTTGTGCCATAATTAACTGTTATACTGTTTGTGTTGCTTGTTCCTGTTGCATCGCTTGGCAAAGTCCAAACGTAAGAAGTTGCATTTAGAATTGCAGGTATGAAATAGGTTACATTGTTTTGTCCCTGACAAACGGTTGAGTTTCCAGAAATAAAACCTGCTACATCAGGAATGTCTTTCACGGTAACACTTAAGGTAGAACCCGGACCATCCCCACAAGCATTTACGCCTTTTACAGTTATTGGCCCGGCTACTGCGTTCGAAGAAATGGCAACAACGATTGAATCAATTGAACTTGTACCTGTGATTCCATTTGGTAATGTCCAGATATAAGATAGTGCGTTGGCAACCGGATTCACTTTGTAAACAATATTCGTTGTTCCTTTACATACAGTTGCAGAACCAATGATTGCTACTGAATTTGATGGCAATGGTTTTACAACAATGGTTTTAGAGAACTCTTGCCCTGATCCGCAACCATTTGTTCCTTTTACTTTAAGAGTGTCTGAAACAGCATTATTGGCTATACTAATTGTAATGGAGTTTGTTGTGCTTGTTCCGGTAAATCCTGTAGGAAGAGTCCAAACATATCCATTGGTTCCGGTTCCTGATAAATTGGCAATAGAATATGTATTTCCGGCAGAACCCTGGCAAACAGAATCAACCCCAGTCATTGAGGTTGGAGTGCCTGGTAATGGGTTTACAGTGATATATTGCAAGGATTGTGTTCCAAAACCACATTGGTTTTGTCCTTTTACGCTAATGTTCCCAGACTGAGCAGTATTACCAAAATCAAGAGTAATAGTATTTGTATTGTTTGCGCCTATAATTATTGTATTAGTTGGAACTACCCATTTATATGAGTTAGCCCCAGAGATAACAGGAACTGAATATGTTAAACCATTAGTTCCTTGACATAAAGAAAAGGTACCTGAAACAATTCCAGCTGCTGTAGGTAAGGTATTTACTGTAATCAGCAAAGAAGAAATAGCACCATCTCCACAAGTATTTGCCCCTTTAACTGTGATGCTTCCTGAAACTGCCGATACCCCATAATTTACAGTAATGCTACTACTTGAACTTGTGCCTGTTGCACCGTTTGGTAAAGTCCAAACATACGAAGTCGCATTTGCAATGGTAGGTACGGTATAAGTTACGGCGTTTTGTCCCTGACAAACAGTTGCTGTTCCTGAAATAGTTCCGGCTACTGCTGGTAAAGCATTAACTGTAATTGGCAATGTTGATATTGCACCGTTGCCACAAGTATTTGTTCCTTTAACGGTAATGTTGCCTGAAGCAGTCGATGTACCATAACTTACGGTAATACTATTTGTAGTACTTGTTCCTGTTGCTCCGCTTGGTAATGTCCAAACATACGAAGTCGCATTTGCAATGGTAGGTACGGTATAAGTTACGGCGTTTTGTCCCTGACAAACAGTTGCTGTTCCTGAAATAGATCCGGCTACTGCTGGTAAAGCATTAACTGTAATTGGCAATGTTGATATTGCACCGTTGCCACAAGTATTTGTTCCTTTAACGGTAATGTTGCCTGAAGCAGTCGATGTACCATAACTTACGGTAATACTATTTGTTGTGCTTGTTCCTGTTGCACCGCTTGGCAAAGACCAAACGTAAGATGTTGCATTTGTAATGGTAGGCACAGTATAAGTTACAGCGTTTTGTCCCTGACAAACAGTTGCTGTTCCTGAAATTGTTCCTGCACTTGCAGGTAATGGATTAACCGTAATTCCCAATGTTGATATTGCACCGTTTCCACAAGTATTTGTTCCTTTAACGGTAATGTTGCCTGAAACTGCTGATGTATCATAATTTACGGTAATGCTATTTGTCGTGCTTGTTCCTGTTGCACCGCTTGGCAAAGTCCAAATATAAGATGTCGCATTTGTAATGGTAGGTATGGTATAAGTTACGGCGTTTTGTCCCTGACAAACAGTTGCTGTTCCTGAAATTATTCCTGCACTTGCAGGTAATGGATTAACCGTAATTCCCAATGTTGATATTGCACCGTTTCCACAAGTATTTGTTCCTTTTACGGTAATGCTACCTGAAACTGCTGATGTACCATAATTTACGGTAATGCTATTTGTCGTGCTTGTTCCTGTTGCACCGCTTGGCAAAGTCCAAATATAAGATGTCGCATTTGTAATGGTAGGTACGGTATAAGTTACGGCGTTTTGTCCTTGACATACACTTACAAGCCCACTTATAGTATCCGGAATAGCAGGAGATGAACAATTTGTTACTTCTTTTACTGTTCGGTTGCCCAATTGATCGTAACTGTAATTAATAACTGTGCCATTGGAATAGCTTACTTTTATTAACCTATTTAAATTATCGTATTGATAATTATTTTGATTTTGTGAGAATAAATTATTGCTAATTAAATAAAACAATAATATTATAAATATATTACTAATTTTCATATTTTAAAAATTGAAAAAATTAATTGTTTTAATGAATTATCTATTAAATTAAGTAGTTCTTTATAAGATTTACTTCTTACAGCAACAGCATTCATTCCCTGCTTACTTTGGTTGAAAAACCATTTTTTATTTGTTATCACCATTTTTAATTTTACTATTTCAAAGTTTAATTTATTAATTACTTGTTTGCTTTTTTTCATTGTTCCAACATCAACTATTAATCCAGAGATAACGTCAAAGCTTCCATTAATAATTATATTAATTGCTTCATCATAAGATTTAGCAGATTCTCTTGCATAAAGAGCTGCATTACTATATGCTGCTCTTGCTTGACTAAGATTTCCTTTGCTGAAATATATATATCCCTGATTATTATAATAATTAGCTTTATTTTCATGCCTAATCCCCCAATAATAACTTATAGAAGCATTTCCTAAATATTCTGCAATTTCTTCAATAAGCATTCCCGCTTCAACTATTGTACAAGTGCCTCTTGGATCAATACTATTAATAGGGTTATTATTCGCATAAGGATACAAATTCGTACTCCAAATAGGATCCTCGCATAAAAATCTTCCTATTGAATTATCATAATATCGAGCCCGCATAAACTGTATGGTGCTATCTTCAAACATTACTCCATATTTGCCTACATAACGGAATGGGTTATAATCGTTTTCCTGTAATTGAAGAATTTTACCAAAATCATCATATTGATATTTATGAGTAACAATTGCATTCGTTGTAGCATCCACCATAGCAACAGTACTTCCTCTGTAATCGTAAACATAATATTCAGTAGTGTTATTTGGTTTAATTCTCGAAATTAGTCCCAAACCATATATATAGTAGTTCTGGGCTGTTCCTCCAGCATCAGTTTCTATTAACACATTACTCATTCCTAAAATATCTAATATATATTTGGTATTTATTCCATTTCGGTTTGCCTCTCTTCGATTGCCAGTACCATCATAAACATAGGTAGCATTTAAATTTCCACCTACAGAAGTAAGATTATTTATTGCATCATATCCAAACGAATATCCAGTTTTTGTTGTTGTATTGCCATTATTGTCGAAACCAAAACTGATACTACCAGCATTTTGTATGCGATTGACATTGTTAAACGTAAAATTTATTGTTTGGCTGGGTATTACCGGATAGCTTGTGTATTGTTCAAGAATGCTTTCCTGGGTATGATTACCCAATGGATCAAGTGTAAAAGTGTATTCTGCAATGGCAGTGCCACTGCCATTGTTGCGTTTGCTGTTTATTGCTGCTGGTCGCCCGGCATTATCATAAGTGTAAGTGGTTTTTACGTTATTCGGATAAACCATGTTATCAAGCTGCCCGTCTGCTCTATAATTGTAAGTGGTTGTATTATTATTCCAGTCTTTTACAGTTTTCATTTTATTGGTAGCATCATAAGTATATGTAACAATTTTATTGCCAGGATAAGTCATTGTTAATAGATTTCCTACATTATCGTAGGTATAGCTTATTGCATTTCCATCATAAACCACAGCATTCACCCTGTTCAAGCCATCATAAGAAAAGCTTATTGCTTTACCATCTTTGGTAATGGTTGATAAATTTCCATTTGAAAGATAGCTATACGTAGCATATCCATCATTCAACACCCTGCCGGCATTGTCGTAACTGTAATTAAATGTATTTCCGTTAGGATTACTGAAAGTATTTAAAGAGCCATCGGAATTATAGGTATAAGTCTTGGTAGCTCCCTGAAAAGTTTCTGATAAAAGCCAGTCTGTGATAGCATCATAATTAAATGTAGTTGCATATCCTTTCGCATTGGTAATGCTTGTGAGATTGTCGTTTTGATCGAAAGCATAAGCAGTCGTATGACTTAAAGCATCGGTTTCAGAAGTCAGGTTATCGTTATTATCATAAACGTAAGTTGTAGTTTGCCCGTTAAAATTAGTTGTGCTAGTCATCCGGCTTGCAGCATCATAATTTATAGAAGAGGAAATACTTAGTGAAGGTATGCTAATCTGATTCTGATTACCATAATTATTATACCCAAAATTAACAATAACTCCATTGGGATTTGTTATACTTGTGGGTTGGCCATAAGCATTATTTGTAATATTAGTTTCATTGTTAAGGGCATCTTTCACTTTTGTAAGATTGCCATTGGTATAGGTATAATAAGTAGTATGGCTATTAGCATCTGTATGTTGAGTTAAATCGTTTAATGTATTGTATTGGAAACTCTCAATAGTAGAAATGCTATTACCACTTACAGTTATTTGTGTGACATTACCATTTGCATCATAAACAGGTGTAGCAGTAACACTATTTTTATTATTAGTTATACTTGAAGGAAGTGTTGGATGGCTCGTATTTGTATATATAGAAGATATATCGAGAGCAGCATTGCCATTTGCTTTGGTAATATTCCCTTTTGTATTTAATTCATAATTGGTAGTTATGCTTTGCCCATTTTGTTGTGGTACAGTAACGATTGATTTATAGTAATCAGAATTTCCAGTAATATAATTAGCATTGTGAGTAATAGTAGTTGGACTGTTATTGTTGTATTTTGTACTTGTCAGTTTTCGTTGAACATATTGATTGTTGATTACATTACCTTTTGGAAGTTGTATTGATTTTAATAAATCTGTTTCAGCAACTGATGTACCATAAATATATGTTGTGTTTTGTCCTTTTGCATCTGTAAATGCTGTAAGTTGCCCATTGGTATAATTAAAACTAATGGTGCGGTTAAGAGGATCAGAGACAGAACTGATTAAATTTGTGCCTGATACATAAGAAAATAATAAGCTTCTGCCACTTGGGTCGTTTACTGAAGAAATCTTTCTTGTAGTTTTAGTAGTTGTTGTGCCTGGAATAGTATAACTAACTCCTTGTGTATAATTGATAGTAATGGTATTGTTATTCCTGTCTTTGATTGATGTAAGCACAAAAGCAATGTCATTAGATCCCAGTTTTTCAAAAGTGTAAATTATCTGACTTTTGGTTTTCATTTCATACTTAGTAGAAGAAATGTTTGTCAGGGTATTGTAATTTCCTTCTGTTTCTGAAGTAAAATTGCTATTCCCAATATAATTATAAATTAATAGTGAGCCATCTGGTTTGTGAACTACAAATTTTGTTTCGGCAGCGGTTGGTGCTGGTATAAAATTCAGATACATATTGTAAGTATGACTCCATGCAGTTCCCAATGGGTTTAAAGGATAAATTTCATCCGGGATTTCAGTAATATATGAATTATAAACATGTTCAAAATCAAGCGAAACATTTCTTCCGGGAATACTAAAACTCGATTTGGTATAAAGATCAAAATTCCCTGTTTCCATTCCTTTTTGAGCTGACATACTGGCAATAGATAAATTAATGGGAATAAAAAAGACTGAAGTAGTTGGGTCTAAAGTATTGTTAGAACTATTAATAACAGGAGTAAGACCTGGAGAATGATTCATAATATTATAAAGAAAAATAAATGCTTCAGCTCTGGTACAATATTCATCAGGTCTAAAGTTGGTTGCAGTAGTAATTCCAAGGTCTTTAGCTTTCTTTGCATATCCATAACACTCTGCATTAGTAGGAAAATCATTGAATGGATTTGTTCCAGAAGTTGTTGGAATAATATTAAATGCTTCAAGTAATACTTTAAGAACGTACTTTCTTTTTATTTTCCCCGAAGGATCAAACCAGAATTTATTTCTGTCGAAAGGTGTGATTCCATCTCCATAATCTAAATAAAGTAAAGCCTTTGCAGCACGGTAGTAATAGGTGGAAGTTATTTGTAAATCAGCATAAGGGCTTGGGAAGAAATCAGAAGCCAGCGTTGATGGTACATTTAATGAATCACCAAACAAACCGTACAATGTAATTTTTGCAAGTTGAGCTCTGCTAATTAATGAGTCTGGTGTGACATTTCCGCCATTTTCATTTACAATATTATGTGAACACAGATATTGAATAGCATTATAGGTTGTAGTTTGGTAGTTTGTATTTCCGCAGTTTGTTGATGAAGTACAGTCGGTGAAATAACAAGATTGTAGAGCTTGTCCGTTAATTGTAAAATAATCACTACTACCAATGATTGCTGAATTAGTTATACTTTTGATAAATATTTCATAATCATTTCCTGTGGCTAATGAAATTGAAGGAGTCCATGAAAAAGTACCATTGCTTGGAGTTGAATTTGAAATGGTTTGAACAAATAAGCCTCCTTTGGCAAGATTAATTGAAACATTTTCACTTAAATTGTCATTCCAATTTATAGAATATGAATTACCAATATTCCATACACTTGTGTTATTTGGATTTGTTACAGTAATAGTATTATTAGGATCAGTTCCATTAATTGTTATTGTACCAGCATATAACTTTGTTGATTGGTCGCTTGAAATAACAAATGCTTCAAATTGTCTTATCCCATCAAAACTTACATAATCAATTGTAATATCTTTATATGTTCCTCCGCTTGTATAATCGTAACAATAACCATCAGGGCTTTGTAGTATAAAAAGTTTTCCATTACTGGTAAACGAGCCCATACCCGGACATTTTTCAAATCTAAAAGTAATTTGATTCGTAGTTGTATTATGTGCAATTACAGATACATGTACATTGTCTTTTGTATAAGTTGAAGTTCCTGCATCTGCATAACAAGTATTATAATTTAGAGAAGTTAAACTTATAGAACCTGTATCACAACTCGTAAAAGAATTAATTTGGGGAGAATAAGCATAAGTAATCCCTGTCCCATTAGTATTAAAATAAAGAATATTTGATAAAACTGAATTTCCTCCAACGTTAACCCCTACATACCATTTGTATTTTTTATTTGGCAATAAAATATTTGAAGGAATAGTATATGAAGTATTTGTACCTACAAGTTCCTGAACAACTACATTTGAGCTAATTACTTCCTGAACAACTACTACAGTTTCAATTGTATTATAAATATAATCCCAACTCAAGACAGGAGTTAGACTATTTAAAGTAATTCCGGGTTGACTTGGAGAACCAGGGGATATTAAATTAAAATTCTGCAACAATGTTGTGAAAGTAACATCATTTCCATAACTATAACCTCCTGAATTATAAGCTTGAATCCTATAATGATATTCTGTATTTTCATCTAACCCGTTAAGTGTTTGATTAAGGGGTATTTCTGATGTTTCGCTTCCTATATTTATATAGGATAGTGGAATACTATTTCCATAACTCGTAGTCTTGCCATAAACAAATTTATATGCTGTAGCAGAGCCATTTGGATTAATTTTACCTGATATTTTTGCAGAGTTTGAAGTAATTGATGACGCTGAAGTTGTTATTGCTGTTGGGGGTTGAGCCGCTTGAACTGTAAAACTCTTGTATTGAGCATAATTTGATGATGTACAATTTACTTTTCCTGCTTTAACAGACCAATAATATGTTTGTCCCGGAGTTAGCGTATTTGTTAATAAATAATCTGAAGTTGTAATCGTATTATCATTCACTATAATTCCAGTAGTAAAACCTCCTGAAGCAGTCCATCCTGACGCAGATGTTGCAATTTGTATCTTATAGTTATCAACCCCAATTACATCACTCCAGTCAAACGAAACTGAAGACGAAGCTACAGTAGAATTATCAGAAGGAGAGGATAAAGATGGTGTGCTTAATTGGCAAGATGCATTAATATTAATCTTCCCTGCATAGTAATTGTTTATACCATTAGAATATGTACCAAAAAATGTTCTATAACCATAAGTATGACTTAATGTATATGGTTCTAAATCTTTACCTGCTTCTTGTGCATTAATTGTCTTTGTTAAAATTGGTGTACCTGTACAACTTGCTTCAAATATTTTTAATGTTCCTGATGAACCAAAATATCCTGTACATTTCTCTATTCTAAATACAACAGAGTTTCCATTTATTGATTTTACTTTAATTCTAATATTTGGATTAGCAACAGTGTTATTCCCAGTATAAATACCACAAGTATTTGTACTGCATGTTTCTTGAGGCGTATCTGAAGTATAAGTTGTTTGCCCTATAATATTTATAGAAAAAGTATTCAATGCAGCAATTAATATTATTATTTTAGTGGCTATAAATAATTGATTTATTTTTTTATTAGTTTTCATATTATAAATAAATTATATTTAATTTTTCTACTCTTATGTCTTTTCAGTTTCACCCCGTTTTATTTTGGTACTTCGACAAGTTCATTATCCGAAAATGGCTTCTGGACTCCACTGTTTTTGTTTTTCAATATAGCAAGTATGCTTAAAAGGTCTGAGCTTGTGTTTATTGATCAAAGAACTTGTTTAAATGTTAATATGCTATTAAAAACTAACAGCAAAAATAGTTTGCAAATACCCAGTTTCAACAAACTTAGAGAATTTGTTTACAAGCGAATAAATATGCTTGTATTTAGGTGTTTTTTTACAAACAAGCGCATAACCTAATTGGGTAAGCCAGATAAAAAGGGTTAAATAACGATATTTTTTTCCATTCGTTGAGAAACCTGAAGCTCTTTTTTTTTGCCCGGATATTCAAGAATGCAAAACCGCGTTTTCCGATTATAAGAACTTAAGTATCGTTTATTGATTATATACGTTTTATGTATTCTTAAAAAATTACAGCCTGCTAATTCTTCTTCGAAATATTTAAGATTGCGACAAGCCGTAATTTTATCATTAGTATATGTTAAATAAAAATGAGAATATGCCCCATCTCCTTCAATATAAAATATTTCATTTATATTAATATATTTAAAATTGTTGCCTGAAAGAACACGTAACTTTGGGCAGGGGTTGAAAATTTCTTTGAGAGCTTCAATATTCAGATTGTTACTTGAATTTTGTTTCTCCCTGAATTTATTAAGCGTAGTATCTAATTCATCAGGGTCGATAGGCTTTAGCAAATAGTCAAAAGCAGCATATTTTATGGCTTTAATAGCGTAGTTGTGATAAGCACTAAAAAAAATTATTTCAAAATCAGTTAATTGCTTTTTTTTAAGCATATCTAAGATCTCAAATCCGTTTGTTTCGGTAAGTTTAACATCAAGAAACACGATATCAGGATGAAATTCCGATATGCGTTTAATGGCTTCATTCGCATTCGATGCTTCTGCAACTATTTGGATATCATGATATTTTTTTAATTCATTCGAAATGTTTTTGCGGGCTTTTTCTTCGTCATCTACAATAATTACCCGGTATGTATCTTTTTTCATGGCTTTATAATTAACTGTTAATACTAACCCATAGACTGTTTTTTTAAATATTATACCTGTAATCTGTTGGTATATACACATGGACTTTTGTTCCTAATTCCTCATTTTCAATATTTTCGATATCGTATATTTCAAAACCAGCTTTATTTGTATTAAATTTGTTTGTAATGTTAAAGAAATTTTCAAACACAGACAAACCTATACCTGTAGATTTTGGAGTATATTTCATTGATTGTTTTCTGCCAATTCCATTATCTTCAATAAAAACATGCAATAAAGAATTGTCGGTATGAACTCTTATCGTTAATAATCCACCAGAAATTTTATGCTCCAGCCCGTGTTTTAAAGCGTTTTCTACAAAAATCTGGATACACATTTTGGGTATTATCAATGACATGTCTATATTCTCATTGATTTCAATTTTATACTCGAAACGGTCTCCAAATCTAAATTTTTGCACGGTAAGATAATTGATAACAAATTTTATTTCCTCTGCAATTGTCCTTGTAATCAGACTTGGATTTTCCAGGGAGCTTCTTAATAGATTTGATATTTTTACAAAATATTTATATGCCAGATCTGGATTATTATCTTGAACTTCTGTGCCTATAGCTGTAATTGCATTAAAAACAAAATGAGGGTCTATTTGTGCATTGATTGTACTTATTTGTAATTTTACTAATTCTCGCTCAATTTGCTGTTTTTTATGCTCGTTTTTTTTTCTTCTTCTCATAATAAGATAAACACTTCCAACAGTTAATCCAAATGATAATATAATTATTAAAATCAAAAACCACGAGGTTTGCCAAAATGCAGGAATTATTTGAAAATTCATTACTAAAGGCTTAGAATTCCATATTCCATCAGCATTACATGCAAGTAACTCAAATGAATAATTACCATAAGGAAGATTTGTTTGGATAAAGTTTTTTTCACTCGTTGGTTCAGACCAATTATTATTCCATCCAATTAACCTGGTTTTATATTTTACTTTTTCAGGACAACTTATGGATATTCCTATATAGTTGATTCTAATGTTGTTATGATAGTGGTTGAGTTTTATTTCTTCCTCTTCTTTACTTGAGTATTCATTTTTTATTTGTTGCCATTTAAGATCAGTTGAAGATATTTCAAACGAATAAATATGTAATAGAGGTGGTTTGTTGTTTTTATTAAATTTTTCGGGCAGAAACTCCACAACTTTGTCAGATGTTGGTATCCATATGTGACCGTTGTAGTCGATGCAAGTTCCATTCTGTCCGCATTCTATACCCGTAAACCCATTAAAACGATCGAAAAAAAGTACAAAGCCTGTATCCTTTTTATAAAATTTTTCAAGATCAATAAAATAAAAACCAGGAACACCTCCGGTAATTAAATATCTGTTTTTGTATAGTTTAATAAAATAGCAGGATTCATTCAATATTTTAAAAACCTTGTTGTATGTATGCAGGTAAATCCCGCCTTTCGAGCATAACCACATATTGCCATGATTATCCTTACATAAACTTACCACGCTTTTGTCAAAAACAACTTCGCTTTTTTTAAAATTTACAAAAGTATCGCCATCACAAAGAAGTATTTTTTTTCCACCTATCCAGATCCGGTTATATTTATCTTTTTCGAGACATAAAGCATTAAAATTACCTGGCTTAAGTTGTTTTATTTTTTTTGTTAACTTGTTGTAAATAAACACACCACGTTCAGTCCCGAAATATATCTTATGACGCTGTATATCCTCATAAATTTGAAAAGTACATGGTTTTTCGTCTTTTGTTTTCATAAATATCTCTTCAAATTTCCCTTTATCCACACTTATGACTTTACCATGATTTGCCGTAAACAATAATACACCATTATCAGTACAAATACTTCCCATATAAAATGTGAATTCTTTTGAAATTAAAGATTCGTATCCTGAAACGGATTTTATCTTACCATTTTTTAACCTGTAAAGCTTTCCATTATAGGAAGCAAACCAGATACTACTATCAGGTGCTTGAACAACACTCCATATGTATTTATCTAAACCAGATCGTTCAGTATAATTTCTAAAAGCAAAAGATTGTAATTTTAATAACCCGGTTTCAGTTCCTAACCAGATATTCCCTTCATTATCTTCGAGGCAATTATTTATTATAATTCCCGGTATAGAGTCATTATAAATTACATTACCTGACGTATCAATAATCATCCATGATGAAAAGTTATTAATACAAAAAATATTTTTATTTTTTAATTTATATAAAACGGTCACATTTTCTGTTTTTAAAATGTAATCTAAATTTTTTCCATCGTATTTATATATTCCTAAGTCGCTATTGTTTTTATAATCAATACTATATCGTTTTGAAAAATAAATTTTTTCATTAATAGTTAGTAAATTACCAATAGAGCCATTTAAGATCTTTGTGAAATTAGAATTTTTTGATTTTTTTAATAAATTATGATCGGCGACAATATATTCTTTATCATTGTATCTGTAATATTGCTCAATAGATTTGTAACTTTTATTTTGGTAATAATTAATAATAGCATTACAAGTAAGTTTAAGTACTTTATTAGAGACAGAAATATAAATATATTTATTTTTATTGTCAGTATATAAGTTGTTAATTTCAATATTACTGTTATAAAGCACTTTAAAAAAATCATCCTGAATCAAAATTATTTTATCATAGGAATGCCAAATAAGAAAATTATTATTTTCTTTAAATGATTGACTAAGTCCAAAAGTAACATCCCTGATTTCTTTATAACTAACAAATTGGATTCCGTCAAATCTGCTGATTCCATCCTTTGTACCAATCCAGATAAACCCATTATGATCTTGATAAAGGGCAGTTATCTGATTTTGTACTAAGCCATCAAATATTGTATAATGTTTATAGCTATAGCTTTGAGCATAAGCAGAAATACTCAATAAATACATAGTTATTATTAAATATATTAATTTAACGATAAAATACAAATTATATTTCATATAACATTATATATGGTATAATTGAAAAATATGTCATAATAATATAAATATATAATCAAATATTATTTTAGTTCTAATTTGTTTTATCTTTGATATATTGTATTTTTCAATACTTAGGTGGTAATCTTATTTATATGTTTGTATAAATTGTTGTTGGCAAATATAATATTGTTTTAGTAAAGTATGAAATGTAAGACTGTTTTGAGAACAGAAAAAGAAATAAAATTAGTAATTGTGTATTTATGCAGATTGATTAAAAGTAAATTCCGGAAGAAGTTTATCCATTCCTTTTTCTGATTTTATCTCGTGAGAGATGAATTTTCCATTGTAAAACATGCTGTTGATAATCCAAGGAACAGGCATTTGTTGCGCTTCTTGTTGTGAATTGAGCTTGATTAGTTTTAAGGGGATGTTTTTTTGTTTTGCCCAATTAGCCAGAACTACTTCATTGTAATGTCCGGCAAATGGGCAGCAATCAGAATAGTACACAACCAAACCATCCTTTTCATCACATTCACCTGACTTTGCTGAATCAAAAAACTCTGGATCGGGAGCATCCGGATTAAATTTCTTACACCATAACTGAAAATAGGGCAGGGCTGTATCAACTTTGGTAAATCCTTGCTTCATAAAAAATTTCGGGTCACTCATAAAAGGACGCTTTTTATCGGAAGTAATTACAATTACACCCTCTTTTCCTTTTGAATCTAACAAACATTCATCCATTAACTTTTTCCCAATTCCGTTTCCGGCAAATTGTCCTGAAACCCAAAAGCAATTGATTACCATGTAATTATTTGCTTTGATGGGTAACCAGCTTTTTTCGGCAGGAACATATTCGATGAATACTTTCCCTCTGACATCTAGTTTTTTGAATACATAGCCTTCTGTAAATTGTGATTTTAACCATGCTTTTTTTGCTTCATACGAATTTGCACATTTTTTGTCGCTGAAAGCACAGCAAATATGTTCTGAAGCAATATTTTCAGGAGTAAGTTTGATAATGCCGGATGTTTCCATACTATTTATTTGTTGCTGATTTATTCAATTATGAGGAAAAACCTGATGTTGGCACTTCACGTAATGTCAGAGTCAACATCAGGTTTTTGATAATTTACAAAGGTTTTACCGGGACACAGATATCCACAATGAATTTGCCGTCTTTGGGCTCTTCAGAGTAAAGTTCAAAGCAGGGTCTGTCGTCTGGCTGATAACCACTTTGCGGAAACCATTCGCTGAAAACCCATTGCCATGCCTGATGAAATTGCTCCGCATTTACTTCAAATCGTGCAACAACATAGTTTCCACCTTCCAATTCCATTTTTCCGATTTCGCCGTCGGTTTTGGTTTCGGGAGGAACCGTGATGCAAACGCTCATCCGGAGTTTGCTCTCGTCCGTGATTTCAATAGAATCATGATAAATGACCAGTGATTTAAAGTCTTGACCTCCAATTAGATTTCGTGGTCCTGCCCACGAAAATAATTGATTCCATAGTCGTTCAAACAGCTTTTCATCACCTTTGTACGCTCCGGTATAGCGAATATACGCTACCGTCATTTTGGGAAATTCTTTGATTTCCACTCCTTTGTTTAGTGTCATATTTGTCCTCCATTTTAAGGTTTTGGATTCATGGCAAAAGTAGGAGCGGGCAGAAAAATTGGGTTGTATATCGTTGCTTTTCGTTTGACAATGGTTGCTATTTTTAAGTTTTTCGGTTCGGTATTGTGAAGGCGTTTTTCGGAAATATTGTTTGAAGTTTCGGGAAAAGGCAGAGATATCCGTAAATCCACAACGGTATGCTATTTCAGAAAGTGTTTCGTTTTGCTGTGTAATAATCAGGATTGCAGATTTTTCCAGCCTTATTCTTTGAATAAACTGAAAGGGTGTTTCTCCACATAATCCAAAAAAAATTCGGTGAAAGTGATATTTAGAAAAGTTTGCAACACCTGCCAGCTCTTCCAGTGTAAACTGTTTATCAATGTTTTTTTCAATATAGTCGCAGGTACGGTTGATGCGGGAAATATACTCTTTCTGAATTTGAGAAACAGACATGGTTTACTTTGCTTATTGATTGAAAATGAATGAAAAGTGTATGCTTTTTCGTGTGTATTACTTTTCTTCTTCGTCTTGATTGCTCTCGAGCTCTTTCAAAATCTTACTTACATCTTCTTCGGTTGAAGTAAGTTTGGTTTTGCAAATTTTAATAAGTTCAGCGGCACGTTTTACCTTTTCGGATAGCTCGTCCACGCTGATCTCTCCTTTTTCTATTTCGGTAACGATGTTTTGTAATTCGTTAAATGAATCAGTATAATTACTTGTTTTATTACTCATTGTTATTTTGTATTTGCGTTGATTCTACGTTTGCAGTTATTGTTCCATCGGCAACCAGTGTCTGGAGTATATTCCCTTTTTTAACGTCATGAATACTTCTGATAGTTTTTCCGTTGAACAATGTTATACTGAAGCCGCGTTTGAGAATATTTTGAGGATTCAGATACTCTATGTTTTTCTCCAGATTTGTCATCAGTTGTTTTTTCTGACACAGAAACTGAAAACAGCATTCTGTAAAACGTAATTTTGTCTGTTTTAATTCCCGTTGTGTTTGGTTAATTTGTGAATGAATATCTTTGCGGATTATCATTGAAAACTGTGTAAGTTTTTGCGTTTCTATTCCGCCTTGGATTATTATTTTACGCTTAATTTCATCCTTTCGATCGTTTAAGGAGCTTTTTTCGTTGCGAAACCGAAAACGGGATTGTTGTACCAGCGCATTTGCCTGTTCTTTTAATTCATTATGTTTTTTTAAAAGCATGGTTTTCGTCAGCGAACGGAAGAGTTTTACTTCTGTATGAAATTTTACCTTTTCATTGACAAGCAATTGTCCAGAACGTTCGATGATACGTTCCCTGGCTTTTTGTACCGGAACCGACACATTATGAAAGAGCTGCAACAGGGTTTCGGCAATTTTAGTAGGAGTAATGGCGTTGGTGTGCGAAATCATCTCTACAACGGTTTCATTGGTAGCGTGACCTATCCCTGTAATGACCGGAATGGGAAATTGTGCAATCTCTTTTGCCAGATTATAGTTGTTATAACAGGAAAGTCCAATATCTCCACCGCCGCCGCGGATTATCACAACCACATCAAAGTGATTGATAACCTTTTGGATGCGTTTAAGCTGATTCAAAATAGAATCAACGGCTTTTTCTCCCTGAAGCAGAGACGGAAAGAGTAAGTGGAAAAATTTATAGTTCCAGTGGTTTTCGTCAATCACTTTACGGAAATCAGCATACCCTTTGCTGGTTTCTACCGAGATAATTGCTAATCGCTGAGGTAGTAAAGACATGGATTTCAGTTTGTTTAAACCGAAGATTTCTTCCTCTTTTAATTTATGAATGCACTCCTGTTTTTCTTTTTCCAGATCACCGAGAGTGTAGGATGGATCAATATCAATGATTCGTAATGAAAGTCCATATACTGCATCAAACGTAATACTTGCCAGAAAGAGAATCTTTATTCCGTCTTTTAAAGGCTCTTGCAAAACCGTAAGAAATTTTTGATTAATGCGCTGATAATCGGTATTCCATAGTGTCGATTTTATCTGTGCAATTATTTTACCATCCTGTTTTTCCATCAGTTCCGGATAGCAATGTCCGGAATGAGTGTAAAAATTGAGTTTATTCATTTCAGCCCTTATCCAATAGGCTCTCTGATAGCGTTCAGTAATTGTTTTCTGAATGCTTCTGCTTACTTCAAGTAGTGTAAAAACCTGTTTATCATCTATATGGATGGACATGAGAAAGGGGTGAAATCAAAAGATACTGTATGTTTCAATTTGATGTGTAAAGTTAATTAAAATATATGGCTCCTGAATTTTGATTCGTTATTAATCAACTTGAATAAGGGATCACTCAATTTCGTGCAAAAGCCGGAAGTTATCAAAAATAAGGTGGCTTCCGGCTATATTAAGTATGCTTTGGATATCAGAAAATTTACTTTTTCACTTTCTTTAATGCCGCCAGATAAATCTTTTGAATGCTGTTTTTCTCTTCGCGTTGGCAGATAGATTCAAGGGTTGGAGCTAATTCTGGGTTGTTTTTGTGTTTTATAAGCAAAATTTTCCCCAACGCATAAGCTGCACTCCAACGTACAACCGTTCCGCTATGTTCGGTATTCAGCAAGAGGTTCATCAAAGCTTTTTCGAGATGGTCGGGAAAGAGATGGCAGGTGTTTCCAATCACTTTTGCCGATTCCCACTTTATACGAGGTGCTTTTTCAGCAAGTGTTTCGCTCACAAATTCTATACATTTCAGGCTCGCAACTTCAGGACGCTTCTGTGTAGCATATTCCATCACTTCAATACACGTTGCTTTTACCGGATCTTTTCCCTTTTTTGCAATTTCTATAAGTTGGTCTATTGTAAGCGAGTTGTCGAGCAACATTGTGCTTAGAATTTCGGTTTTTTCTTTTGGCTTTATGCTTTTATCAGCCAGTATTAGAATAGGTTCCATCGTTGATTAAAGGTTTTGTCGTTATTATCTGTAAATAACATATTCAGGATAGCGAATATACGAGAAATAATAATATCTGTATTAATGTTAAAAAGTTATCATTAATTGTTTTCAGCTCTGTAAGTGCTGGCTGTCATGCAAAAAAGGATGTTTAAAGAAGATATTTTACATCCCATCCGATTCAACATCTTTGAGTAGATCCTACGCTAGTTTTAAATTTTGAGATAATCAGTTTTGGATTTTTATCTTGAGGGTAAGATGCTTAAAATCCCAAAACTTCGTTTTATTCAAATACGATATTTTGAAAGATTATTTCCCCAATCTTATATCTTTGTATCATAAATAAAAAAACGTACTGAGTATGAATGAAGCTGCTGAAAAGTTTGTGGTAAACGTGGTGAAGGAAACTCCGACAATTGGAAAGATGCTTGAAAACTGGCTTTTGAATAATGGTGTAAATGAGAGTTTTATCATTTATCTGAAAGGACTTATTATTGTTGTTTTGATGTTTATTGCAAGCTACCTGCTATTTCTGATTGCACGAAAAATCATTGTCAGAATACTTCATTTTATTGCCAAACGTACCGAAACAACCTGGGATGATGTGATGATTGAAAAGCGGGTTTTTCACAGGCTTGCGTATATTGCACCTGCGATCTTCATCCATTCGGTAATTCCGGTTGCTTTGGTAGAATTCGCTTACTGGACATTAATTCTGCAGGCAATACTGAAAATTTACATGGTTGTGATTGTAGTCATGGTGCTTGATTCATTCTTCGAGTCCATCGTGGAAATTTACCATGGCTATGAAATCGCGAAGTTTAAGCCTATTAAAGGATATGTTCAGATTGCTCGCATTATCGTTTATCTGGTTGCCGCTATTTTTATTATTTCAGCATTAATCGGAAAATCTCCGGTTTATCTTCTTACCGGCTTGGGAGCTCTTTCTGCTGTACTTATGTTGATTTTCAAGGATACATTGTTGGGATTTGTGGCAAGTATCCAGCTTTCGGCTAATGATATGATACGTCCTGGTGACTGGATTACCATGAGTAAATTTGGTGCAGACGGAATTGTTCATGATATCAATTTAACTACCGTGAAAATTGAAAATTTCGATAAAACCATAACTACAGTCCCTACTTATTCTTTTATTGCTGATTCATTTCAGAACTGGCGTGGTATGGAAGAATCGGGTGTACGCAGAATTAAACGTTCCATAAATATAAATGTAAACAGTGTAAAGTTTTGCAATGAAGAAATGCTAAGCCGTTTCTCCAAATTCAAGATCATCCGCGATTATATTAACCAAACTCAACGGCAACTGGAAGAGTTTAATCAATTGCAATACAATGAATCAGAGGATCCTGTTAACGATGTGCGTCAAACCAATCTGGGAGTATTCCGTGCGTACTTGTATGCATATTTACGCAATAATCCGCATATTGATCAGGAGAAAACACTGCTTGTACGTCAGTTAGCACCTACCGAAAAAGGTTTGCCTGTCGAAATTTATGCTTTTAGCAAGGTTCAGGAGTGGGAAAAGTATGAAAACATTATTTCCGACATTTTTGATCATGTTTTGGCTTTTGTTCCACAATTTGAGTTGCAGATTTTTCAAAATCCTACCGGAGCAGATTTTAAAATGCTGGGGCAAGGTTAATTTGAAGATGAGATAATTTGGAAATAAAATAGTTGTTCCAGAATATTGGCTGATAAGATTTGAAAACCAGCTAATTTTCTTCTTAAAATATTGGTTATATGAAGTTTATTTGTTCGCTAATTTGTGTAGAAGATGTTTCAAAATCTCGTCAGTTTTATGAAACAGTGTTGAATCAGGTTGTAAAATATGATTTTGGAGAAAACGTTTGGTTTGAATCCGGTTTTGCAATCCATCTGCGCGATCATTTTCAAACCTTAATCAATGATAACCCCATTTTGACAAAAGCCAATAATGGAGAGCTATATTTTGAAGAAGAAGAGCTTCAGGTTTTTCAGAAAAAGCTCAAACAATTCAGTGTCGAATTTATTCATGAAATCAAAACACAACCTTGGGGGCAAAAAGTTCTCCGCTTCTATGATCCGGATGGAAATATAATTGAAGTAGGTGAGCCGATTGAGCTGGATGGTAATTGAAAGCAGAAGATAGGGCAGTCTAAAAAACCTCTATCTTGTAAAAAAAACTTTTCAGATTCTCGGGACTCAGTCTGGCGGCTCTGATTCAATAAGTGCTTTATAGCGTTCCGGAAGTCGGAAAATATTTTAAAAAGACAACATTTAAGATGAGAGCCTAATCTTGCCCGATCATCTTATCATATGTTACCATTATCTGTCTCAATAGAGGCTCATTCGGATTGAAATTTACCGAATCAACTGTACATATCGGAAGAATATTTGGGGAAGTTCCTGAAATAAAGGCAGCTTCAAAATCGGCTAATTCACTTTTAAGAATAGGGTGAAAATGAATTGGGATATCTTCGTCATTTGCAATTTCAATTACTTTCAACAGTGTAATTCCATGCAGAATATCATCCAGTGGAGCTGAATAAAGTTCTCCCTTTCGGATGAAAAATACATTGGATTTACTTCCTTCTGTAATTTCTCCATTATGGTTTACCAGTAATGCTTCATAAATCTGATTTTTCCGGATAAATTCTACAGTTTCTTCTCTAAGCATTGCCTGAACCACTTTTGCATTTGGATTTGTACGCTCTGCATAGAATGTCATCACCTCAACCCCATTTTTGTACATTTCAGCACTGGGATAGGAGTGAGGAATAAACCGGAGGTAAAGGCTATCAGTGAAATAGTCGATGCGTATATTCCCTATTTGCGTATTGTTGAGAATAATTAATTTATCAATTTGGTTTTGAAAAATCTCAAGCTCAGGAAAATTCGTTTGACTAATAATTCTGCACGATTCAGCAAAACGAAGGTAGTGTTCCATCAGGAAAACAGCTTTCCCATTTATTACCCGAATTACCTCATATACAGATGTTTGATTGTGAGTACTTAACTTTTGGATTAGTTCTTCTTCAGAAATAACATTGTCATTAATTATGCAGACAGATTTATTTGCCATTATTTTGATTTTAAGCAAGTTGTGAAGTAGTTATTCTTGGAAAAATTTTAATTGGGGGATGTTTTCTTATACAAAGGTAACCATCATTTGCAGATAATAAAAAAGGCCTTCCGCTTTCGAAAGACCTTTTCGTATCTTATTTTAAATCAGATTAAAAAGCATAGGTAATGCCTCCCATGAAATTAAATTTCTGAGACGGATAGCGATACCAGTTTTCGTAACGAGTTGTAGTAAGATTGTTGAAATTGAGGAAGAATGAAAGCATTTTGGTATAACGATATTCAAAGGCTAAACTTAAATCAAGTTTAGGATCTAATTTAACCACCTTCATGGTTCCGTTTGCTTCAAAGTCGCGGGCGTACATTTTTCCAAATGCAAATGCATTGAATTGAATTACAAACTTATCTCTCAAACTGTATCGGGCTTGTAATGATCCTTCAACAGTTGGTTTGTGCCATACTTCGGTTTCAGTTTCTACCGAGTACTTGTTGTATGAAAAAGCGATCAGGAATGACAAGTCTTTACGGGCTTTCCACATCATATCTCCTTTGATAGTTAAAAGGTTTGCTTCATCATAAACCGCTGTAAATTTGTTTTTCAGAAGGTTTCCTCCGGTTGTATCTGTTACAAAAAACGGCATTGTTTTGAAATGAGAAGCGTGTATAGAAGCTCCCAAATCAATATTATCTGTTAAACTGGTATTTACGCCTCCATAAATTTCAAGATTTTTATCTGTATAACCGAGTGGAATATCGCTTTTGATATATGGATTTTCAATTGAAAGTGAGCGGAAACTTACCTTTTCCATGTTGCCGCTTAAACCTGCATAAGCACCTAATATTCCGGGGATGATAGCTACTTTTCCTTCAATGTATGGATATAGATGCAGATTGGTTTCGTCAGCAGCTTCTACAGCAGCAGTTAAGCCAATCAGTAAGCGGTATTCATTAAATTGTGTTTGCAGATATGGCTGAACATGAACCAATAATGAACCTTTTCCATCCATACTGTTGTTTTTGTTGTGATAGAAGGTTGCATCTGCATTTAATCCCAAGGTTTGCTTTTTGGTCAAGGTAAGTAATTCAAAATCCTGACTTAAAGAAGTTCCCAGTTTTACGGCATTTTCGGAAGTACTGTAATAATCAGAAAGATTGTAGAAACCAAGAGTGAATGAGTGGTTGAGCTTATTAGAATCAGTATAATTGCTTTGATATTTCGCATTGAAACCGATAGTAGCATAACGTTGGCGGATTGCATCATCATCCGGAATTAACCCAGAATCGTAAAATTTGGGTTGAAATCCGTAATAATGAACCACTTTACGATCGAAGAACAGATCTCCCGAAAGGGTCGATTTCTGGAAAAAACGGTCGCCGTAAACATTTAATTCATTTTCAGAGAAGCTGCTTTTTGCATAATCCTGAATCTTTCCGGTTGATGAAAGATGACGCAGATGTACACCGTAAGAGTATTTTTTTGAACGGGTATTGTTCGCAAAGAATTCAAGGTAAGGAGTAACATAAGTACCAAATCCGGCTTTTAGTAGGTTTTTGTAAAGGCGGGTAACAGGTTCACCCACGAGCTTAGCTGCTTTGATAGCTTCTATCTGGAATGTGGTTGGAACACGTTTTGAAGTAATGTCATAAGTGAACTTGGGTGCAGGATAGGTTGTGTCAATCATTTCAGGATTCTTGTTAATCTTGAATGCATCAGACAATGAAGGCTGGTAAGAGCCGATGATTACGACTTCCTCTTTTTGTGCAAACAACGTTGATGAAACAAACGTTAACAGGCTTGCAACAAATACGATACGGCTGATATATTGAACTGTTTTCATGATTTCTGAGTATTTATCGTTTGTGGTCAATCGTTATGCTTATTCGTTGTTTGAATTTCCATTTGGACCATTCAAATTGATTTTGATTTCATCAGAATCCTGAGTAGCTTTCGCTTTATTGTTTTGCTGCTCTTTATTTTTCTTTTCCATGTCGATGATTGCATTACGCTTTTCGTAGGCTACTTTCACCAAATCAGGTCCGTCGTAATTATCAATAATAGATTGGAGAACCTGTTTTGCATGAACAAATTTCCCTTTTTTTACATATATGTCTGCCCAGAGAATATGCGTTTTTGCAAGCCAGAATTCACTTGAAGGTGGTGCACTTAAAATGTCGAAAATCATTTTTTCAGCTTCATCGGTATTGCCCTGGGTAAATTGGATATTGGCAAGTTGGTAACGCGATTCAGCACTTATTTCCCCATTTTTCGATTTTGAAAGCAGGCTATATTCAGTCTGAGCCATAGAAACGCTGTCGATAGCCATTGCAGAATGTGCAATGGTAAGATGTGCTTCGTCTTTGATTTCATCTGAGATTTTTTCGAGTGTAAGTAATTGTTGCGCTGCAGTAATTGCGTTGTAGAAGTTGTTCAAATTGTATTCGCAACGCAATAAACCTAATCTTCCGGTTATTATATTTGCATCGGTTTCAGCATTTTCAACCAGTTTCAGATAATACTCTTGTGATTTTTGAAATTGATTGAGTTTGAAAGCTATATTTGCTGCATTTAGCATTGCTTTCTCCGTAAATTTTGTTTTGGGTTTTGAAATTACATATTCATAACCTGACAAAGCTTTTTCAAATTGGCTGCTCTTATTATCGCATTCAGCTTTGTAAAAAGAAGCAGATTCGGTGAATGAACCATCAGGGAATTTTTCGAGATAACTGGAAAAACCTTTTTCGGCAGCATCACAATCACCATTCATATAACGCATTTCGGCAGCTATGTATGTGATTGAATCCTGTTCAGCATTGGTAACGTTTGCAAAAGGAAGGTTCTTCATATAGCTAAAGAATTCATCCACTCTGTTTTGATCAACATAAATCTTGCGAATTCCGGTCAGGGCATCTTTCGATTCGGATGTCCCTGGATATTGGGTTACTATTTTCTGGTAAGTTGCCAATGCTTTGTCGTTATCTCCTTTGTTGTAATAAATCAAGCCGGATTTAAGCATCGCGTCTTTTGCAAAACTACAGCTTGGGTGATATTCAACTAAATCCTGAAAATAGAAAAGAGCTTTATCCTGATTGTCGAGGATAAGATACGTATTTGCAAGTTCGAATTTAGTTGCAGGAATCAACGTTGAATTCTTGTAGTTAGTGATGAGTTTATAAAAAGTCTGCGTTTTGCCTTCGAAATTTCCTAAAACTCCCTGACAAAGAGCCTTTTGATACAATGCATAGTCGCCATCCTGAAGTTTTTGATCGGCAGCCAGATCATAGTTTTCAATTGCTTTTTTGTAATCTTTACCCATGAAATAGCAATCGGCAGTACGTAAATAAGCATCCGTTACAATTTTTGCATCTTCATTTTTAGGACTATAGAGAAATTTGCGGAAGTATTCAAGAGCATTGGAATACTTTTTCTGTTTGAAATAAGTATATCCAAGGTTGTAGTTTGAAAGATTAAATAATGGAAGATTAAACGCCCCTTGTGTTAGTTGAAATTCTTTATAATCGGCAGAAGCAGCTTCGTAATCTTCTGTTTTATAACGAATTTCGCCTCTCCAGTATTTGCAATATGCATTAATGGTTGGATTAAAATCTTTCATCAATGCTTTGTTGAATAAAATGGCAGCATCATCATACTTTGCTTCGTTGTAACATTCAACCGCCCGGTTAAATGCAATACGCTGGTAAGCTTCATTTAATCTGCGATCGGGACGTTTTATTTTTTCAAGATAAGCAAGAGCATCTTTGTAGTTTTTAGTAGTCATGTAAACGTTTACCAGATAACCGTTCAGCTCATCCGATTTATCTGAATTAGGATATTCTTTCAAATACAGCTGAATTGCTTTGATTGCATCGTTAAATGGATTTGATGCCATTTCATAACAGAGTTTTGCATAGTTATATAAGGCATCTTCCTGCATTTTTTTATCAATATCAATCTTTGACGCTTCCTGGAAAGTTGCACGGGCAAGTTTCTTCTGATCGGTTTTTATGTAACAATATCCCAGATGATAGAGCGAGTTTTGGGTAAGTGTATCTCCTTTTTCAACACATTTTAAAAAGTTTACAATGGCAGTATCATACACTTCGGTTTTGTAGTAAGTATAGGCAAGTTGATAATAATCATCGCGTTGCAAAGGGCGGGCTGATAGGTCTCGATATTGACGCAGGTATGGTAATGCTTCCGCATATTTTTGAGTTTTGTAATAAGCTTCGCCAATCAAACGGGCAATTTCCGGAGCACGTTTCACATTGCCGCTTTCAAGTAATGGAGGAGCTACTTTTAATAGTTCGGCATAATTGCCTTGCAGATAGTAAATTTGTGTAATATAGAACGGAGCGATTGGTCCAAAGTTTTCATCATCTTTCAGTTTTAGAAAGTTTTCGAGGGCAGTTTGGTAATTTCCTTCTGCATACATTACATGAGCATAGTAGTATGTTGCCGGACCAGCGTATTTCGACCCGGAATCTTTCACCTTTGCAAATGATTTTTTTGCATCTTCATTCTTGTTCTTGCTGAAACTGGAATATCCTGATTTAAAATAATATTCATTTTTTAGTTCGTCAGGCAATCTGTCAATATTTACAGCCTGATAAGCTTCTAATGCCTCGTTAAAACGTGATTGGCTATATTGATAGTTTCCGAGTTCGAACCAGGCTAAAGGCAGCAATGTATGTTCCGGGAATGAATTGATAAACCGTTGAAGCTCAAATGCAGCATCTCGATGCTGAAGGCGGGAAGCACATACTGAATTGTAGTAAATAGCTTCGGCCATAAAAGCACTTTTTTCGTCTTTTATTTCGGTAATCAGTTCCTGAAAAACTTTTCGTGCAGCACTGTATTTCTCCTTTTCAAAGAGTTCTAAAGCCTTTCTGTAATTGGCTTCAGGATTTTGATAAACAGCAGTTTGCTGGGCCCGCAATATTCCCGCACCAGTCAGTATCAACATGACTGCACATACCAGATTTTTGCTCATTCGTTTCATCATAAATCTATTTAATCGATGATAAAATTACCTATAATAAAAAGGGGTGTAAGTACGCTCTATGCTTACTTATCAACAATTTATTTTTGATAACTTAAGGTTGATAGAACTTTCCTGAAAGGAAATACTTCTGCATGAAAATACCGAATAATGAACAAATGCTTTCGTTTGATAGCCTGTTTTATATATTCAAATTTATAATAATACTTTATTTTTAATATATATTTGTAGTTGAATAATAATTTTACATACTATGAAAAAGATTAGAACTCTATTAATGATGATTATGATATTGATTATCAGTTCGTGTGGTGGGTTTGGTAAAGAGATGAAGCAATTAATGATACTTCAGACAAAGATTCAGAAAAAGTATAAAGTGAGTATTGTTAAGATAAATCTTGTGAATAACAATGTGTTAAACGTTACTTTTGTAAATTCACAGTATGGTAATTATAGTGATAAACAGAAAGATAGTCTTGCACAGGATTTAGGACTATTTTGTAAAAAAGAGTTTGTAACAGACTCCTCCTTAAAAGAAGGTATATTATTTTTGCAACAGGAGCAAAATTATGGAATCGTAAAAAGTTCGCAACAAGCAGGATATCCAATGAAGTTTTAAGTCATTAATAATATACTAATCTGAACGTTTAATCCATTTCAAAACTTCTTCATCTTTAAGAATTCCTTTGATTCTAATGTTGTAATCAAAAAGCATAATAATCAGAGGTTTGAGATCTTCACTCCAAAAGGCTTTCAGATGAATTGGAAAAAAATGCTTTGAGCAGTAAATTCAAAATATGTGTTTGCTGTTATGAAAGATTATTTTATTAACATCTTGATGATAAGTAATTTGATTGCGATTGCGAAAATTCAGATAATAGGTGATTTCTATTCTGTCCGGAGTGAAAATAACTTTTTTGAACTGTCTGGAAATTATATATAAACTTATGTCAATAAATGCCAAGAAATATATAACGAGTTAAACCAGAGAATATTAAGAGAGTTAAGGATGATGACATTCCAAACAAGAAGAATGAATACATCAATTCAAAGAAATGAATACCGACTTTTATATTATTCTTTATAATCCGGGGTTCAAACATATAAAATCGGAGATCAATTTAAAACAACTCACTTAGTTCCAGCCAGCGATTGCTTTTTTCGTCTAACTCATTCATCACTATGCCAATGCGTTCGGAACAAGCAGTTATTTCGTTTGGATTGGTCAGGGTGTTGAGCTTTTCAAGGAGTTCATCTTTTTCAGTTTCTAAGGTTTCGATGGATTTCTCGAGTTCTTCGTATTCTTTTTGTTGTTTGTAAGAGGGTTTGTTTGGTTTGGAACTTTCACGACGGGGAGCAGTTTCTTTCTTTGCTTTTGCTTCCTGAACCAGCATTTTTTCCTGATTAGTCTTCCAGTCAATGTATTGTGAATAATTTCCGGGAAAGTCACGTACTTTACCATTTCCTTCAAATACAAAGAGATGATCGATCAGATGATCCATAAAACTACGGTCGTGCGAAACAATGAGCAGGCAACCGGGATAGTTTGCCAGAAAATCTTCCAGCAGTTCCAGTGTATAAACGTCCAGATCGTTGGTTGGCTCATCCAGAATCAGAAAATTGGGATTCTGCATCAGCGTCATCAATAAATGCAATCGGCGGCGCTCGCCACCACTCAGATTTCCGTAATAATTATACTGAACAGTGGGGGAAAACCCGAAATGTAACAAGAACTGAGAAGGAGAAACCTGTTGCCCGCTTTCCAGTTGGATGCTTTCGGCAGCTTCTTTTACAATCTCAATTACACGCATATCATCGCGGTGCTCAATACCGTTTTGCGTGAAATAGCCAAACTTCATGGTTTGACCTGTAATTACTCTGCCCGTATCAGGTTTTACAACACCCATAATCATATTGAGTAAAGTTGTTTTTCCAATCCCATTTGGTCCTGAAATTCCAATTCTGTCGCCTTTTTTAAAGACATACGAAAAGTCATCCAGAATTATTTGTTCCTGATAACGTTTGTTTATATTGTATATTTCCAGTATTTTACCACCAATCCGATCCGTTTTTACGTGCAATGATGCCATTTCCTTTTCGGTTCGTTTGAAAGCTTTGCCGTGCAATGTTTCTAAGCCGTCCATTCTGGCTTTCGACTTGGTTGTACGTGCTTTGGGCATACGTCGTGCCCATTCCAGTTCTTTCAAATATTCAGCACGAGCTTTTTCTTTTTCAACAGATTCATTGTAGATGCGTTCTGCACGTTTCTCAAGAAAGTAGTCGTAATTTCCTTTGTATTTATAGATTTGTCCGCCATCCAGCTCAAATACTTCGGTACAAACATTGTCAAGAAAATAACGGTCGTGCGTAACAACCAGAAGGGTAAGATTCTCACGGTTAAGCCATGCCTCCAACCATTCAATCATCTGGATATCTAAATGGTTGGTTGGCTCATCCAAAAATAGAATATCCACGTTTTCGAGTAATACGCGTGCCAATGAAAGCTTACGTTTTTGACCGCCGGAAAGAAGTGAAACCTGTTGCTCCAGATCCTGAAAACCCAGTTTTGACAATACTTCATTTACCCGATGTTCGTAATTCCATGCCTGTGTTTGATCCATCAGACTGATTGCCCGTTGCAGACGATCCTGATTTTGTTTATTGTCTTCTTTTTTTAACGCATATAGTGCTGATTCATATTCATTTATTGTTCTGGAAACTTCAGAATCAGATGAGAAAAGATAATCTTTCACCTGTACACCTTCAGGCATATCAGGGTTTTGATCAAGGTAGGCAAGACGGTATCCTTCCCGATAACTGATTGTTCCGGCATCAGAATCTTCTTTTTTGGCAAGGATGTTCAGCAGCGTACTTTTTCCGCTGCCATTTTTGGCAACAAGCCCCACTTTCTGACCCTTTTCCAACCCTAATGTTAGGTTTTGAAACAATACTTTTTCGCCGTAAGTTTTTGAGATTCCCTCTGCCAGTATAACGTTCATCGTGTAGTTTAAATGAAAAAGCAAAGATACCGAAAAAGAGGGAAATGCAGAAAAGCAGGTTTGAGATTCAAATTATATATTAATATTGGAAATAAAATAATATTTTGTTTCCAATATTATGCTAAAAGTTAATTTATTGGCGGAAGAGGTGTCTATATAAAACAACAATGGGGCTGTCTGAAAAGTCTCAACCTTAATAAATTTTGACTTAGCTCAATATAGCAATTTGTTGATTTATTGCTGTCAGACTGAGTTCCGAAAGTCTTTTTTATCAGATGAGAGACTTTTTGAACAGCCTCATGTAAAGTAATGTAAATGGGTTATTGTTTAGCGCATATTATGCCAAACATTCTGAATATCTTCGTCTTCGTAAAATTTGTTTAAGAGTTTTTCGATATCGGCTTCCTGTTCGGGAGTGAGTTCTTTGGTCTCTCCCGGAATACGTTCGAATTCAGCGCTTACAATATCAAATTTATTATCTTCAAGGTATTTCTGAATTTTACCAAATGCTTCAAATTCTCCGTAGATATGAACCTGATCTTCGTCTGCAAAGAGCTCGTCTAAGCCTAAATCAATCAGTTCTAATTCCATATCTTCTAGTTCTATTTCTGCTTTGCTCCGTACTTTAAACACACATTTGTGTTCAAACATAAAACTTACACTTCCGGATGTTCCCAAAGATCCGCTGCATTTATTGAAATAGCTGCGAACATTAGCCACAGTACGGGTTTGATTGTCGGTAGCACATTCAACAATAACCGCGATTCCGTAAGGTCCGTACCCTTCGTACACGATTTCTTTATAGTCTTCCTGATCTTTGGAGCTAGCTTTTTTAATTGCGCGTTCAATGTTTTCTTTCGGAACATTGGCTTCACGGGCATTTTGTAGAATTGCTCTGAGTCGAGAGTTTGTATCAGGATCCGGGCCGCCTTCTTTTACAGCGATTGCAATTTGTTTAGCAACACGGGTAAATGTGCGGGCCATTTGGCCCCAGCGTTTAAATTTTCTTTGTTTACGGTATTCAAATGCGCGTCCCATAGTAAGAATGGATTATCGTTTATTATTTGTGTTCATGCCTCTTGCTTTTGCCATATCTTCGAGGCGTTGCTGAAATTTTGATTTCTTTACAGGTTTCTTTTTGTTTTCAAGAATCATTGCGTGAATCTTGGCTTCGTTTACCATTTTGCGAATTACAAACATCTGAGCAAATGTAAAGAGGGTTGATATGGTATAGTAGTAGTTCAATGCAGATGAGTAAGAGTTAAGGAATCCAAGAAACATAAGCGGCATAATGTACATCATGGTTTTCATACCGGGCATTTGGTTGGTTGATCCCATCATGTCAGAGTTCATCTTGGTATAAATAAGGTTACTGATAGCCATCAGTAATGCAAACAAACTTACGTGGTTACCGTAGAATGATGTTAATAATGGAATGTTTGTACTCCATGATACAATTGCGTCATAGCTGGAAAGGTCTTCTGCCCATAGGAAAGCCTGATGACGTAACTCAATAGAAGCAGGAAAGAAACGGAACATTGCAATCAAAATAGGCAACTGTAACAGCATTGGAATGCAACCTGCCATTGGATTTACTCCGGCTTTTTTGTATAGAGCCATGGTCGCACGTTGCTTGTCCATTGCTTGTTCCTTTTTTGGGAATTTTTTGCTAATTTCATCTATTTCAGGCTTTAATACCTTCATTTTGGCAGATGACATATAGGATTTAAAGGCAATCGGAAAAAGAACAATCTTTAATAGAATGGTTAAAACCAAAATGATAATACCATAGTTCCAGTTGAAACTTTCTAAAAGATCAAATACAGGGATTACAGCATAGCGATTAATCCACTGCAGAAGCGGAAAACTCCAGCCCAGAGGGATTTGGCGTTCTAAATCCAGTTTATAGCTTCTGAGGATCTTATATTTATTAGGACCGAAATACATCTGCATTGAAAATGATTGTTCAGCAGATGGATTGTATGGAATTCCCAGCGTAGTATTCATGGTTTTTAGGTATTCATTACCACGATCCGGATCAGTGAATACCTTCATTTTTGCATTGTTAAACTGATTGTCGGCAATAAGGGTTGCAGAGAAAAATTGTTGTTTAAATGAAATCCATTTTAAAGGAGTTTTTAAGTCATTTTCGTCACTGGCTTTGGTTTCACTTAAATAGTCAACTTTATCGTTGGTTGGTTTATAGTAAACAGAAGAGATAATACGTTCGTTTTTCAAACTTTTTTCTTGCTGATAAAGCACTGCATTCCAGTTAAGGTCAATAAAGTCGGTATTTGATGCTACCGTGTTTTCTAAACCTTTAAAATGGATATTCATGCGGTTCATGTAACTATTACCATAGAGTGTGTAACGAAGTTCGAAGTAACGATTTGGATCAAATGTGCTGTCTCCTTTATCAATGTATGCACGCATACCAAACATAATGGAATCGGTTCCACTTACTTTCAGATTTTTATTTCCTTGATTCTGTGTATTGTACCAGAATGGCTGGAAATATAAATCGCGGGTATTTACAGTTCTGTTATTTACAAAAAAACTGAGGTTAAAATCGGAGGAATCTTTTTTAAAGAGGATAACCGGTTTCTCTTGATAAGTAGTGAATTTTTTGAGCTGTACAGATGAAATTCTACCTCCCTTAGAAGAGATGTTTATTTTAATTAGATCATTTTCAATAGTATAATCTTCATCTTTTCCGATAGCTGCAATGCCAAATGCACCAAGTTTGTCGCGCATACTTGAAATAGAAGGAGCAGAAGTATCGGCCTGGGTTTTGTCAGCTGTATCTTTTTTAACTTGGGCTAATGCAATAGAATCATTTCTGAGTTGAACTCTGTGCAAAGAATCCTGTGTCTGTTTTTGTCGGGCAATTTCTTCCTGACTGGGAGCTGTATAAAGACTGTAACCAATTACAAGTCCGAATATTACAACAAGTCCAATAATTGTATTTCTATCCATTTTAGATGTGTTTCTCGCTTAAATAGTTTGAAAATAAAGGCTTGCAAATATAGCTGTTTTAAGTAAATGCACAATGAAGGATGTGTAAAGAAAAAGAGGCTTTCGGAAAAGTCGCAACCTTAATAAATTTTCCCGACTTTCAGTACTCAATATGACAACTAAAAATGTCAGACAGAGTACCGAAAGTCGGGAAAGTCTTTTTATCAGAGGTGGGGCTTTTTAGGCGCAGCCTCTTTAGAATATTTTAAAGAGGGATTATTTGCTTAAAAAGCTTCTAGTTCCTGGTATTGGGAATTCAACAGCATCCTTTGAAGCAGGAAGAGCTGAAGTACCAATAACATTTACAGTATAAGTGTATGAAGTTTGAGCTGCACCGGTTATACCTGATACGGTTACAGTATATTTGGTATCAGCAGTTGGTTGAAAATTAATATTTTGTGGTTCCCATACAATGCGGTTTTCAGGTAAGCTGCCTGGGTTTGTTTCACGAGCAATTACATTTACATTTACTGTATTATTTGACGCATTTTTCATTGAAACCTGAGCATTTGCAAAATTTGCATTAGCTAAACTAAAAGACCAGCGTGGAAATAAAATAGGAGCTGGAATATAACCATTCGGCGGATAAGCAACATAACTTGTATAATTGAAGTTTTGGTCAAAATTATCACCCCACATCAAACAGTTTGCAGATCTATTGTTTGTGCTTGCAAAATATACCGAACCATGTCCCATTTTTGTTAAGGCAGGTAAAAGTATCCATGCACGATGACCTACTATTAAATTATTAGCTCCTGGATCTTCCATATAACCAGTAACTGCATTTGCAGCGTGAACAGAAAATGTGTTAGCATCTCCACCATTACTGATTGCAATATTTCCATGACCAGCAGCATCAGCAGCTCCGGCAGTATAACAGCTTCCACTGGCACTTGGGTAGTGTGTTAATGTGTTATTGGCAGCCATATATAATGCAGCTTCCTGACAACTTTGATTCTGAGCTGGGTTATGAGCAACACTCGCTGGTAATCCAACTAAACGACGATAATAATTAATACGTTGAATAACTTTATTATGCGAAATCTGACTAACTGATCCAGCTTGGCAGCTTGCCATATTCCCATTTGCATATGCTAATTCAGCAGCAGTAACTTTGGAACCCAGATAATTATTTTTATAATCCGTAATTGCTTTTGATCTGGCATCGGTTGGGGTAGTTCCGCCTCCATTTCCAGATGAAGTAGTGTCATCTTTTGAACAGGATGACAATAGTACAGCTACAGAAAATGCTACTGTAGAAGCAAAAAATACAATTCGTTTCATTCTTTTTTCTTGTGTTTGTTAAACCTTGACCGCAAATGTATGACTTTTTTCAAACATACAAAAATGAAACGTTTTAGATTTCTAAATATCTATTTTACAACTTGTACAGCATCTTTTAGAAAGTTATTTTCGATTAGTGAATTTACATTGTTGATGTCAATATATTCGCGTCCGGTAATTATCCATGCTTCTTTTAATGGCTTTTTATTCAGTATATGTTGCATTAATGCCTCCGGATCAGGTGTTTGTGGTAGTTTTGAGTATTGTTCATATGTGAAGTCAAGAAATGCGACATCAGTTCCAATACCTTGTTGATCATAGAGATATCCTTTTGAGAGTTGAATGGGTTTCATAAAACCATTGTCAGTTTTTACGTCTCCAACTCCAGGAAACCAAATCAACACTTTGCCATCTTCCGAAAGTCTTACCGGAACATTGTCCTGATAATTTTGTGTTGTTTTATATATAAAAAAGCTTTTCCGAATTGCCATTTGAGTGGCTAATTCTGGCTTTTTCGATTGAGTAGTTTTGCATGACATTGATAATGCAATCATTGCTATAATGATGATATTCAGGTATTTCATTGTTTTCTTCGTTTTAACTCTTTTGTAATTAGACTTAACTCCCTTCCTGTTTGTCCGGCAACAGAAGTATTTTCTTCAGCCCGGCGAACCAGATAAGGAAGCACCAGATTAACGGAACCATACGGAACATATTTTGCAACATTATATCCCTCTTTTGATAAATTAAAAGAAATATGATCACTCATTCCCAATAACTGGGCAAACCAGATTTGCGGATGATTATGTTGCAAATTCAATGTATTCATTTGATTTATAACTAATTTACAACTTTCTTCATTGTGAGTTCCTGCACAAAAAGAAATTATATCAAGGTTCAGAAGAGAGTATTCAAGTGCTTTATTATAATCCCTGTCGCTATCAGCTTTTGTTAATTGGATAGGAGTTGGATAAGCCTTTTCTACTGCACGTTCACGCTCTTTTTCCATATAGGCTCCTCTTACAAACTTTATTCCAATCTTAAAATTCTGCTCTCTGGCTTTTTGGACTAATGACTGCAAATAGAAATATCTATCATGACGATACATTTGCAAGGTATTAAAAACGATAGCTTTTTCTTTGTTGTAAAGAATCATCATTTCTTCTGTAAGCGTATCTATTGCATCTTGTATCCAACTTTCTTCAGCATCTATAAAAATAGGTAAATTGTATGTATAACATGCTTTGCACAGTTGATTTACTCTGTCCTGAACACGTTGATATTCTTGTGATTCTATTTCAGATAGAGTGATTTTTGAAGATAGTTTTTCCAGCAATCCGAATCTGGCAATTCCAGTCATTTTAAAGACAGCAAAAGGGATTGCAGGATTACTTTTAGCTTTTTCGATAACTCGTAAAAGCTCTTGCGTTACATTATCAAATCCTTTTTCAGTATGTGCTCCTTCTGCCGAAAAATCAAGGATAGTTCCAATTCCGTATTGGTGTAATTTGGAAATTGTCACATCACATTCTTCAATATTTTCACCACCGCAAAAATGACTAAAAATAGTAGGTTTGACAAATGGCTTTAGTGGAAAATGAAGTTTCAATGCAAGATTTAATAAAACCTTTCCTGATTTTACAAATGTTTGATTTCTAACAAGCTTGAATAAATAGTATGCTTTACGTAATTCGGAATTGTTCTTTGATTGAAACGCTATTTCAAGATTATCAAAGTTTACCATAAGTTTTAAGTTTGTTGTTGAACAAAGTTACGAAGGAAAAGTTTTTTGCCGACAATCATCTGGAAACACTTATTTTTGTTGATATGAAACAGTTCGAAACAGGACATTACCCTATTTTTACCGGCGCAACTGCGCTGGAATCATTAAGTCAGTTTTTGGCTACGGAAATATATGCCAACCGTAAATTTTTTGTGTTGGTGGATGAAAATACATTACAACATTGCTTTACCCGCTTAATCACAAATGTTCCAGTATTACAGGAATGTGAAGTGATTGAAGTGCCTTCGGGCGAAGATAACAAGGACTTATCAATTGTTGAAGGAGTTTTACATACTCTTGCTGATTTCGGTGCCGATAGAAATTCGGTTCTCATTAATCTTGGAGGAGGGGTGGTTTGTGATATGGGCGGATTTTCTGCTTCAATTTATCAGCGCGGTATTCAATTTATCCATGTGCCGACTACTTTGCTGGCAATGGCAGATGCCTCTATAGGAGGAAAAACCGGTGTAAATCTTGCACATCTCAAAAATCAAATCGGAACATTTACTCAGCCCGAAGCAGTAATCATTGATTCAGAGTTTTTAACAACTTTGCCCGAAATTCATTGGGTGAATGGCTGGGCTGAGATTGTGAAAATGTTTCTGATTGCGGACGCACAAAGCTGGAACAATATTAAAAATTACAGTACAATCCCCCGGGATATAAATTCATATCTCCTTAAATCTCTTGAGCTGAAAAATATAATTGTAAACCAAGATTTTAAAGAAAAAGGGAGCCGTAAAACATTGAATTTTGGACATACTATTGGCCATGCTCTTGAAAGTTTTTATCTGAATAATGAAAAAAATGCATTGTTACATGGTGAAGCTGTTGCTTTGGGTATGATTGTTGAAACTGCTATTTCTGTACAGAAATGTGGATTAAAAAAAGAATATGCTGATGAGATAATTACGTATTTGAAATCAATATATGCATCCGTTAACCTGAGCGAAAATGATATTGATTCATTGATTCAGATTGTTTTACATGATAAAAAAAATGAATCAGGGACATTGCTTTTTTCACTTATTAAAGAACCGGGTTGTGCTGTTTTTAATGTTGAATGTAGCGAAAAAGAAGTGAGGGATTTTTTACTGATTTTGAATAATTAAATCTGAAGACAATGAATCTAAAGCTTGATTATCAAAAAGAGGTGTTGAAAGGGAATGTTATATTGCCCTCTTCAAAAAGTATAAGTAACAGACTTTTGATAATTCAGCATTTGTCCGAAGGAAGAGTAAGTGTTGGAAATTTATCCGATGCATCTGATACTCAGTTGATGATATCCATTTTGCAAAAAACACATCCTCTGAATCATGAGCGCAAAGTGTATCATTATACCGAAAATGCTGGTACGGTTATGCGGTTTTTGTTGCCGGTTTGTGCTTTAACACCCGGAAGTTGGTTTCTGACAGGTGCCGATCGTATGAAGCAACGTCCAATAGAGCCTTTGGTTTCGGCATTAAATAATTTGGGTGCAACAATTTCGTATGCCGAAGAGGAAGGCTATCCGCCTTTGAACATTAAAGGAGGAGTTCTTTTAGGAGGCTGTGTAGAATCGGATGCGAGGCAAAGTAGCCAGTTTATTTCAGCATTATTAATGGCAGCACCTTATTATATCAAAGGATTAACCTTGAAAATACCTGAAAAACCGGTATCAGAACCCTATATTCAAATGACAATCGGATTAATGAATGAAGCCGGTGTATTTGTTCGCGTTTCGGAGAATGAGGCGAACGGGGCAAGTCCTGGGTTTGTGGAATACAATGTTCATCCGGCAAAATATCAATCGGCAAAACTTGATGTAGAAGCTGATTGGTCTTCAGTTTCATATATTTACGCAATGGCTGCATTTTCAACAAAAGCAGAGTTATTTGTGCCAAATTTGAGAGAACATAGTTTACAAGGTGATTCTGTCATTGTTGATTTAATGAAACAGTTTGGCGTTAATACAACGTTTCGGCCAAATGGTATTCAGATTATTAAGAACGAAAATGTTATTCCCCGTACTTTTGAATTTTGTGGGAAAAACCATCCGGATATTGTACAAACATTGATGGTAGTTTGTGCAGGAAAGGGAGTACAAGCGAAGTTCACCGGAATAGCAACTCTACGGTTTAAAGAAACCGATCGTATTGATGCAATGGTAAAGAATTTGCAAAAAATGGGAGTAAATGTGCAAGTATCCAGCGATGAAATAATACTTAAAGGGCAAGTTAATCACCAGGGAAACCATTTGATAGAGACGTTTAACGATCATCGGATGGCAATGGCTTTTACGCCTTTGGTTATTGCCGGATATTCGCTCGTTATCGAAAAATCAGATGTAGTCAAAAAATCTTTTCCAAATTTCTGGCATCAATGCAAAGAATTTGGTTTTACATTAACTGCCGTATAATGAAGAAGATACTTGCTTTTCCCCTTTTGGGAATAATTCTGTTTTTACAAAATTTAGTAGCTCAAAACGATACATTAACAAATAATGGTCGAGAAGTTCCGTTTTGGAAAAAAACAGTTGTTCCTACTGCATTAATCGGCATTGGTTTATTGGTTCAAAAAGAAAATGGATTTTACAGCAGCTATGATGCCCGCAGAGATATTCAAAATCAATTTCCTGATTTTCATACTTCTATTGATAATTATATGCCATTTGCTCCGCTGGCAGCAGTTTATATGTTTGATTTATCAGGAATTAAGGGTGAGAGATCTTTGCTTGAATTTTCCAAAATCATGATTGTTTCGCAAGCTCTTAATATGGGAATTGTTTATGCAATTAAAGAAACATCTAATGTAGAACGTCCGGATGTATCCGCAAACAATTCAATGCCAAGTGGTCATACCGCCTTTGCATTTGCTTCAGCTACATTGTTTTATGAGCAGTATAAAGAAAAAGGATGGCTGTATCAGGTTACACCTTTTGTGGTAGCAGGTACCACCGGAATATTTCGTATGATGAATAATCGTCATTGGTTATCAGATGTTTTGGTTGGAGCCGGAATTGGAATTCTTACTACGGAACTTGTCTGGCACTACTATCCTCGTATTTTTCCAACAAATAAGAAACCCAAGTCAGACTTTGTTCTTTTTCCAACTATTCAAAATAAAAAGCTTACAGCATCTTTACTTATTTGCTTTTAAAAAACAAAGAGCAGATGAAATTTTCGTTGTAGTTTTGCTTTAAATTGACCTAAATTTTATTTCAATGAAATATCTGGTAAAAATAATCATATCCTCATTTGCCGTGCTCATAACCTCCTGGTTACTCAACGGTGTTCATGTCACAAATTATATTACAGCGTTTTTGGTGGCATTCGTGTTATCGTTGTTGAATATATTTATAAAGCCTATACTAGTAATGCTTACAATTCCGGTTACCATGTTTACATTAGGGCTATTTTTATTGGTAATCAATGCGATAATTGTATTAATTGCAACTCAGATTGTTCATGGTTTTGAGGTGAATAGCTTTTGGGATGCGTTAGTATTCAGTGTAATTCAAACAATAGTAGCGTATTTGCTTCAGCTGCCTGAAAGATATTATAATCGAAAACAATCAAAAAATAGAATATAATGAACAGCAAGATTATAAACAGAACAGAAGAGATGGAAGCTGTAATTAAAGAAGCCGAAGTATGTTATATTGCGATGGTTGATTTAAATAACAGACCGTATGTTCTTCCGTTCAATTTTGGTTATGAAAACGGGATCTTGTATTTGCATTCATCTCCTGTTGGTCGAAAAATGGATATTTTGAAACAACACCCGGATGTATGCGTGATGTTTAGTATTGGCCATCAGTTACACCATCACAATGAAGAAGTTGCCTGTAGTTATAGTATGAAATACCGTAGCGTAATGGCTTACGGAAAAGTTGAATTTATTGAAGATTACGATGAAAAAGTAAGCTTGTTGAACAAAGTAATGACGAAATATACAGGCAAAGAGTTTTCGTATGCAGCTCCGGCTGTGAAAAATGTAGCATGTTATACAATTAAACTCGAAAATATGACAGGTAAGAACAGAGGATATTAAAATGAATTCATTTTTAATACAATCATGTACTATTTTGTCCTAAATGATCGCCTTTTAAATTGCCTGGATTAAAGAATACTTTCTTCTCTATTTGCCTTACTAATTGATTTTGAGATACATGTATTCAATTTTTTTATATGTTTTGATTTAATGCCTCTGGCTTCATAATCTTCACTGTAAACAATCTCTCCGGTTTTAGAGTTAATAATATTTATAAATAATTTGCCAAATGCTCTTCGGGTGATAAGATAATATATTGGTTCTTCACTATTTAATGTCAAGTTGCTTAATTCTTCATTTTTCACCACTTTATATTTATATTTGTAATTTTCAAATATTTCAGCAAAATTACTTGATATTACTTCGGACCTGTTTATATTAGTTAACCATTCTGAAACAAATTCGGGAACATAAAGTGTTTCTGTTACCAATTTTTCAAGGTATTTGTACTTGCAACGTTTTTCGTCAATATTCACTTTTTTGACTTCTTCTATGTTTTCAAGCATGTTGTTTAAATATTGAAGTGTGTTTTTTAACATTCCCAAGTAACTATCGTAATATTTAGCTTCCGAATTCAAATATACCATTCTTGCATCAATATCTTTGTATGATAAAAACTTAACAAATGAAGGAATACTCAAATGTTGAGAAATTCGTGCATAAGAGTAAGGAATATAATAGTCTTTATGTTTTCTAAAATGAACAAGATTTAAATTAAAATTATAGCTGGAAATATATTTTTTATAATTAGAAATATATCCTTTTAGTTCTAAATATACTAAACTATTAATAAGAAATGAGTATTTTTCATTGTTTTGATAATCTCCAATTTCAGTGTAGTTCACAAATTCTAGTTTCGTAATTTTCCAAACAGAGCTTAAAGTCTCTTTTAATTGATCCAAATCATACTCATCCGATTCTTGATAAACAAAAATTGTAGTTGTTTTTTTTAATACATCGACATCTTCCTGAGTTATATTTCTGTTTTTTTCTGATTCGGAAAACGAAATATCGAATTGTGCAAAGCAACTGATATTGATTGCAAATAACAAAGCCAGAATCGCTATTTTTTTCATTTTACAATAATTTGAAGTGGTAATTTTTATCGTATATGCAAATATATAAATTTTTGTTTAACGCCAGCTTTTTCACAATATCATTAAAGAGGTTAGTGGTTGTGATTCTATTTTGTATTTTCGCTCTTTCAAATAAAAGAATGATGTTTATGAAGAGAGGATTGATTAAACTGTTGATTGCCTTATTTGTAATCACAGGTTTTACCGTTTCGGCACAGAAAAAGGCATTGGTGCTGGATGAAATAATGAAGAACCGTTCACTTTATGCAACGAGTCTGAATAATCTGCAATGGAATGCTCAATCGGGATCATATACTTTTGTTGCAAACAATAAGTTGGTGTTGGGCAAGGTAAAACAGGCAAAACGCGATACTATTTTGTCGCTTGAAAAATTGAACGAAGCAATGAAAAAAGCGGACTTGGATCCGTTAAAACGTTTTCCGTTTGTTGAGTTTAAAGCTGAAAATCAGTTTGGATTTATCCAGGGGACAAAATCTCTGTTGTATGATATGAAAAAGGACGATGTTACTGTTCTTAATTCATGGCCAGATAATGCTGAAAATAATGATGTTACGGAAAACGGTGAAAGGATAGCATATACTATTGACAATAATTTATATGTTGCATACAGAGGGACAAAGTTAACGGTTTCCGACGAAAAAAACACTGGAATTGTTTTTGGAAAAACCGTTCATCGTAACGAATTTGGCATAGATAAAGGAACATTTTGGTCCCCAAAAGGCAACTTGTTGGCTTTTTATCGCATGGACGAAAGTATGGTAACTGAATTTCCATTAGTAGATATTAATGAACGTGTAGCCAAAGTGAACAATATTCGTTATCCGATGGCCGGAATGAAGAGTCATGAAGTAACGGTTGGGATCTATAATCCGATAACTCAGCAAACTGTTTATTTGAAAACGGGAGAGCCTAAGGAACAATATCTTACGAATATTACCTGGAGCCCTGATGAAAAGTCTGTTTATATTGCAGTTTTAAATCGTGAACAAAATCATCTGAAAATAAATCAATACAATGCGTTAACAGGCGATTTTGTAAAAACATTATTCGAAGAAAAAAATGATCGTTATGTTGAACCTGAAAATGGTCTGTTTTTCAATCCTGTGAAAACAAATGAATTTCTTTGGCTAAGTGAACGTGATGGTTTTAACCATTTTTACCTTTACAACACCGATGGTAAAATGTTGAAACAACTTACTTCTGGTAAGTGGTTGATTACAAATGTATTGGGTTTTGATCCAAAAGGTAAGAAAATCTATTTTTATGCAACTAAAGATGGCTGGATGCAATCTAACGTTTATGCTGTTGAACTTTCCAGCGGAAAAATTACCCGAATTACCAGTGTTAGAGGAACACATAACATAACACCGGATAAAACCTATACGTATTTCATCGACAAATACAGCAATACTGACATTGCCAATGAGCTATTAATTCAGGATAATTCGGGCAAAACTGTTGAGTCGATCTTCGCAGATAAAAATCCCGTAAAAGATTATACTCTGGCTCAAACAGATCTTTTTACATTAAAAGCTGATGATGGAACCGATTTACAATGTCGCTTGATTAAACCCGCTAATTTTGATCCGAATAAAAAGTATCCAGTTATAGTATATGTTTATGGAGGGCCTCATGCTCAGTTGATTACTGATAGCTGGATGGCTGGTGGAAATCTTTTTTTTCATTATTTAGCTCAGGAAGGTTATTTGGTATTTACAATGGATAGTCGTGGTTCTGCAAATCGTGGCTTTGAATTTGAAAGCTGCATTCATCGTAATTTAGGTATGAAAGAAATTGCTGATCAAATGGTTGGTGTGAATTATCTGAAATCACAAGCTTATGTTGATGCAACCCGTATTGGTGTTGATGGATGGAGTTATGGTGGCTTTTTGACTGTTTCGATGAAACTTAAGAATCCAGGTGTATTTAAAGTTGCAACTGCCGGCGGTCCGGTTATTGACTGGAAATGGTACGAAGTTATGTATGGTGAACGTTATATGGACACTCCGGAAGAAAATCCTGAAGGATATAAAAATGCGTCATTGTTGAATTATGTTGATAAATTAGATGGTAAATTACTGATTATTCAAGGAGCTCAGGATAATACCGTAGTTTGGCAACACAGTTTAAATTTTATTCAAAAATGCATTGAAAAAGGTAAACAAGTTGATTATTTTGTTTATCCAAATCATGAACACAATGTACGCGGTTTAGACAGAGCTCATCTATACCGTAAAATATATGAATACTATAAACAGAATTTGTAGAAAATAATTTAATAAGTATTTGGCTGTCAATTTTTTAATTGACAGCCTTTTTTATAGATTCCTCTTTTAGTTTAACGTCTTCTAATTTAACAAATTTATATCCTTGAGCTTTCAATAGCGGAATGGCGATTTCTAATGCTTGTTTTTCAAACCATTTAGGATGATTGAAATGCATAATTACGATCGCACCGGAATGTGCATTTTTTATAATATTATCTTTAATCAGCTCTGCAGGAGCAAAAGGAACAGCATCTCCGGAAAGAATATCAAAGCTTATGACTTTCATCCCTAATTCCTTTGCAATTTTTGTACAAGTTTCATCAGTATATGCTGTGGCTGAACGGAAAAATTTTGGTCTCTTTCCTGTGATTTGTGCTATTTTACGAGCATTTAGCTCCATTTCGTCCACAACATCTCCAACATTTTCGGTAGGCTTTATTCTATAGACTGATTCCCCATTAATTGAACACAAACGATGAAGTAACCCATGGTTTTCTATTTCAAATAAGGGATTCGCTGATAAATTTTTAAGCGTATCAATATTTGCATCAATCCACAATCCGCTTACAAATAATGTTGCAGGTATTTTTTCTTTTCTTAAATAGTTGACTAATTCAAAATTGTAATCATTTTCGTGTCCAACGCAAGCATCAAAAGTTAATGCAATTTGCTTTTCATTGGTTTCAAACCCTTCAAATACACCATGAATAAATTCTCCAAACTCCCCAGATTTAGATTTCTCATATTTTTTTGTTATTTTTGACTTAAGTTTAAGATAATCAGTTGTATATAGGTTTCGGAGGATCTTATTTATTTTGCGTTTGGATAAAGTACTGTGTGGACTATGCCTCTGTACTTCCTGGCTTGAAAGAGAAAATATGGAAAAGATTAAAATGCAGAAAAATAGGAGTGGCAATTTTTTTCTCATGTTTTTTTGTCTGATGATTAGATAGTTAATAGAGTAAATATTTTTTTTCAGGCTTATTCCATTTTGCTTTGTAATCGGAATCCACAAAGAAAATTTTCAAATCAGCTTTATAGTCGGCATTAACAAAATAAATTTTCTTTTGAGCTTTGTAGTCTGCATCCGTAAAATACCATTTACCTTCGTTGCCATTTGCTTTATAGTCTGCATCTACTTTATAAACCAATAAATCAGCTTTGTAATCAGCATCAACCACATACACTTTAACATCGGCTTTATAGTCGGCATCAGTTGAATAAATTTTCTGAGAGAATGCACTATATGAGGTGATTAAACAATAAACGGTAAGTAAAATAAACGTTTTCATAGCAAAAAAGATTTGATGAGTATAAAAATACATCAAAACATAGAAACTGGATATTTTTCTTGCTAATTGTAAGTGTAATAAAATCAGTAGTTTATTGATTTTGAAATGTTAAATAATAAGTATGATATAATATTTAACTATGGCTGTAGTTATATAACTAAAATTATAGTTGTATATTTGTGCTTTGAAAATAAATACAATGAAAGAACTTACGAAAGCAGAAGAACAAGTGATGCAGATATTATGGAATATCGGTGAGGGTTTTGTAAAGGATGTGATCGAACATTATGATGAGCCCAAGCCTGCTTATAATACTGTTTCTACAATAATTCGGATTCTGGAAACCAAAGGATTTGTAAATCACAAAGCGTTTGGAAAAACACATCAATACTTTCCGTTGATTTTAAAAGAGCAGTATTCCAAAGAATTAATGGGAAGTGTAGTGAAAAATTACTTTAGCAATTCATTACACCAGCTTGTTTCGTTTTTTGCAAAAGAAGAGAAGATGAGTGTTGCTGAATTGGAAGAAATACGTTTGTTAATGGAAGAAGAGATTGAAAAGCAAAAGAAGTAATCATGGAAACAACATTGTTTTATCTCTTAAAATCAGGGTTTTCAATGTCAGTGTTTATTCTGATTTATCGGATTCTGTTTAAAAATGAGAAACGACTGATTCTCAATCGTATTTTTTTGCTGAGTTCTATCGTGATTTCTCTGATTTTACCGATGGTAAATTTTACCGACTTGGCTTGTTTTTATCAATCAGTTGATAATCAGAATACACTCCAGGTTATTCAGTTTCCTGTATTTGAAGTGAGTAATAAAACAGAATCAGGTTTTCAATGGCTGAATATTTGCTTTTACATTTATTCGGCAGGTGTTTGTTTGTTGCTGCTGAAATTTATTATTGGGGTTGTTACCTTGTTGAAAATTAAAGTAAGAAATCAAAATACAAAATCGGAGAAGATGAATAATCTTCCTCCTTTTTCTTTTTTCTCGTTCATTTTTTTACCCAATACGTTGGATGGTGAGTCAAAAGCTACCGTTTTGTTGCATGAAAAGGTGCATGTAAAACAGCTTCATTCACTTGATATAGTGTTGGTTGAAATCATGATAATTCTGCATTGGTTTATTCCGTTTGTGTGGTTATATCGTGCAACAATTCGCGAAGTTCACGAATATCTGGCCGACGAAGGAGTACTGAGGCAGGGCATTCAACGCATAAAATATCAGGAACTTCTCTTGCAGGCCTCAAGTGGTGTTTCAGGATATTCAGCGGTAAGTAATTTTAATTCAATCATTAAAAAACGAATCGTTATGATTACAAAAGAAAAGAAAACTAAAGGCTGGTTAAAATACGGAATGGTTATTCCGGTAGTTTTAGGTTTGACTTTATTACCATCCTTAAAGTTAAAGTCAGAAAGTCTGCAAAAGTCAATTTTAGTAACCGGATCTGCAATATCAAGTTCACCGGCACCTGCCGATACTGTGAAAAGAGTTAGTGCTCAATCCGGAAATGAGGTGTATTCAGTTGTTGAAAAACAACCTCAGTACCCAGGAGGAACAAATGAAATGATCAAATTTCTCTCTGAAAATGTGAAATACCCTGAGGACGCCAGAGTAAAAAATATTCAGGGAACTGTATATGTTTCGTTTGTGGTTTCTAATACTGGAGAGGTGAAAAATGTGAAAGTTTTAAGAGGCGTTTTTAAATCAATTGATGAAGAGGCTGTTAGGGTAGTTAAATTAATGCCAAAATGGATTCCCGGAAAGCAGAAAGGGAAAGCCGTAAATGTAAATTACAATTTGCCTATCAAATTTATATTGGATAACGACGCAAAAAAAGAATAGATTAAAAAGTAAGCTTTGATTTTACTGTAATAAAAAGGCAATTATTGATGTTTTTTTCTTCAATAATTGCTTTTTTATGTTGTAATTGAAAAGTATTTCTATATTTGTAATTCTATAATCAGAAAAAGTATGTTGTTGAGAAGAATAAAAAAAAGTGTCGCTTCACAATTGGTTTGTACCGGCATTTTGATGTTTATTGTATTAAATGTTAATAAGGTGAATGCGGGTGTTTTCGCTGCAATGAAAGTTGATATAAAGTGTTCAGGTAAGGATATTCCGAATCCTACTGACTCAATTTTGTCTATCAATGCAAACCAGCCGGATTCTATGGGTGTAGTTTTTACTGTTGTAGAAGAAATGCCGGATTTTCCGGGTGGGGATAAAGCTAGAATTCAATTTCTTGTAGAAAATATCAAATATCCCCGAGAAGCGAGGGAGCATGGTATTCAGGGAATCGTTTACATAACGTTTATAATCACAATTACGGGTGAAATAAAAGATGTAAGAAGCCTGAAATCTCCTCACCAGCTTTTGACGAATGAGGCAATCCGGGTAATAAAGTTGATGCCCAAATGGATTCCGGGAAAACAAAATGGGAAGGCTGTAAATGTACAATATAATATGCCTATAAAGTTTGATTTAAGTGGTGTCTATTAAGAGACCTTCTGCCTAGCTTTTTTAGAAAAAGATAACTATTTCACTGTACATTTAAGTAGAGATTGTTCTCCGAGAAATGCTTCCAACTTGTCGTTAATGGCAACTGACCCAACACCTACGGGAGTTCCTGTAAACAGATAATCTCCGGTTTTAAGTGTCATGAACTTTGATACGTAACTGATCAGTTTATCAATGCTGAAAATCATATCACGGGAATTGCCCTGTTGTACCACTTTGCCGTTTTGTTCTAAGCGGAAGTCGATGTTTTGCAAATTACCAAGTTCTTCTTTTTTGAGAAATTTGTTGATGACGGCAGAGTAATCAAACCCTTTGCACATTTCCCAAGGCAAGCCTTTTTCGATACAATTACGCTGAAGATCGCGAGCAGTGAAATCAATCCCTACTCCAATTTCTTCATAATAGGTATGAGCAAATTTCTCGGAAATATTTTTGCCCAGTTTATTGATTTTAACCACAATTTCAACTTCATAATGAAGTTCTTGTGTGAAATCGGGGATAAAGAAAGGGCGGTTTCGGATTAAAAGAGCAGTGTCGGGTTTGCAAAAGAAAACAGGTTCTGAGGGGACTGTACTTTTGAGTTCTTTAGCGTGTTCGGCATAGTTTCGTCCTATGCAAATAATTTTCATAGCTTATTTACTGATATTCACTGAGTTTTTATTGAATCCTCGCAATTTAATTGCAGTGATGGTTTTTTTTGTTGACAATGGAAAATCGGCCTTCATCATCCAGTCGTAGTAGGCTGGTTCCTGACTAAATATCTGCTCCACGGGTTTACCTTTATGTTTTCCAAAATTGAAAATTTCCTGATCTTTATCATTGAAGATAATATGCCCAACCAGATCAGCGTTACGATTCTGAAATGAAAAATCGTGCAATGCCTTCACATCGTTAATGATAGGAGTGACCTCATTGCCTTTGTTATCCGTAATTGTAGTTCTGTCATAGCGATCAATCTGAGCTTTCAGGATTTCGTAAGTTGCACGGGTATCGGCTTCAGCTGTATGAGCATTTTCGAGATTTTCGTTACAATAGAATTTGTATGCAGCTTTCAGGTTTCTGGGTTCCATTTTATGGAAAATATTCTGAATGTCAACAAAGCGACGATTCTTTAAATCGAAATCAACATCCGTACGCAAGAACTCTTCTACTAAAAGCGGAATATCGAATTTGTTGGAATTAAATCCTGCTAAATCGGCATTACCAATAAATCCTGCAATTTCACGTGCCAGTTCTTTGAAAGTAGGCTTGTTGGCAACATCTGCATCTTTGATTCCATGAATTAAAGTAACATAGGGTGGAATAGGAATGGTTGGATTTACCAGCCAGGTTTTCACATCTTCGCTGCCATCTGGCAGTACTTTTAAAACACAGATCTCCACAATGCGATCGGAACCAACGTTTACTCCGGTTGTTTCCAAATCAAAAAATACCAGCGGTTTATTTAGATTTAATTTCATCAGACTAAAATTGAGTGTACAAAATTACAGTAAAACAATATGTTTTAAAGCGGGTTGATAAATTATAATTGATCAGTGAAATAAAATTTAACATCTCAAAATGAAGATATTATCTTCTAATTTAAGTTTCTTTCTTTCTTCACTTGCTCGTAAGCAACATTAATTTCTTTCAGTTTTTCAGTTGCGGCTTTCTGAACGTCTTCACCCAGATGGCTTACTTTATCGGGATGGTATTTAACAGCTAAACGACGATAAGCTTTCTTGATTTCATCGTCTGAAATATTGCGGTCAATCTGGAGGATTACATAAGGATCAGCTTGTTCTTTGATAAACATTTCCTGAATGGTTTGCTGATCTTTTTCGCTGATACCGAGATAACGTGCTATTACATGGATAACGTCAAGTTCTTTGGTATGATACAAACCGTCAGCTTGCGAAATTCCGTAAAGAAAGTGTATCAGTTGTAACCGTGACGGATATTCCATGTACTGACGAATCTGAGCGCATACTTCGTGCAGCGGAATTTCCTGCTGAAGCATTTCGCGAAGCATCAGCATCTGCTCCTTGGTACGTTCAACTCCAAACTGGCGTACAAAGAATTGTTTAACGTACTCCAACTCTGCTTTGGTAACTTTTCCATCGGCGTTCATTACAGCAGCAGATAGTAATAATAAGCTTACACTGAAATCACCGGGTTGAGTTTGTCCACGTGTGTACGTTCCGGTTTGAACTTGCATACCATCTATCATAGAACCGAAAACCAGTCCCATAAATGCTCCAATTGGTCCTCCTACAGCCCAACCTAAGCCAGCACCTATCCATTTTGCGAATTTCATGCTGCAAATTTACAGATTATTCCGGTGTATATTCTTCTTCGGTAAAATGGATGCCAAATTTTTTAAGTTCTTCTAAAATAGGCAGATACATTTCTTTCTGAGTGGGGACATGAACTCCGGTCATTGTGAATTTGCCAGTCAGTAACAATTTGGCAGCAATCGCCAGAGGTGTTCCAACGGTAACAGACATTGCTGTATGAGTAGTATCTTTTCCGATTACAACTAATGATGACTTTAAACCTTTACGCTTGCCATTCAACTCATATTCAAAAAGATGTTGCATGGTAATCATGTCTTTATCATTGGGACTCAGTACCCATTTTTGCTCAAGAATCTGTTGCAGAATTTGTGCCGGGCTTGCATTATTCAGCTTTATGGGATGATTTTCAAATATACCCAGCCATTTGAAACGACTGATTATATCTTTATCATGATTTACAAATGAAAGCGAAGCAAATGTATCCTCCAAACTTTGATTTTTTATATGAGGTATAAAGGAAGCCAAAAACTGGCGATAAGTGAGCGTTTCGGAATTTGGTAAAGTGTATGTGTCGTCCGTAATTCCCAGTTGAACAAACACATTCCAGGCTTTGCAGTAGCCTGGGCGACGCATCGTTCCACGGAAGATTGTTTCAATATCCTGAAGCTGATAAATATCGCGATAACTCACCGAATCGCGATTGGGGTAAATTTCAAATTCGCCGATATTGGGCATCGAAATATGTTCAACTCTTTCGAAAAGACGATGATAGGGGATGTATTTTATGGTTCTGTTTTCGAGATATTGTGAAATACCTTGTCCGGCAACAACAACATTCCGCGGATTCCAGGTGAATTTGTAGTTCCAAGGGTTGTTATCGTATTCCGGAGCAATCAAACCTCCGGTTGATGACTTGAAAACCTTCAGTCTGCCTCCTCTTTCCCTGATTTCATCCACAATCTTCATAGCCGACATGTGGTCGATGCCAGGATCAACTCCCAATTCGTTGAGCATTGCAATTCCCGCTTCGCGGGCCGCGGCATCGAGTTCTTTCATTTCTTTGGAAACGTAGGAAGCCGTAAGCATGTGTGTTTTGTGGCGTACGCAACATTCCGCAACAATAGGATGAAAACGTGCCGGAAGCATCGAAATAACAGCATCGGCACCCTGAATTTCGCGTTCTTTTTGCTCTTTGTCGAAAAGGTCAAAAACAAAGGCTTCACCATTGGGATGGTGGTTTATTTTTTGAACAGCCAACTCTTCGGAAATGTCTCCGACTCTGATTTTCCAGTTGTGTTCTGTAGAATGATTTAACAGGTATTGAATAAGGGTAGATGCAGATAATCCGGCTCCGAGTATTGTAATAGTTTTCATTTTTACATAGTTGAATGTTTCAGAGAGTATAAAGCGACGATTTCTGAAAATGTTCATTTTTTTGCTTTTTCAGATGTGCAGGAAATTGTATTTTTAATGTCTGAAATGCCCAAAAATGAAATTCGGAAAAATGACTGAAATTCAATAAAAAACGTACAGATGGAAAAAGTAATACACGACAATAAGAAATTTGAAGGAGTAGATTATACGGGTAAAAATTTAAGTAATCGCGAATTTAACGAATGTACGTTTGTACGCTGTAATTTTAATTCAGCTGATTTATCTGGAAATCAGTTTATTGATTGTGAGTTTGTTGATTGCGATTTAAGCATGGCGAAAACCGAACAAACTGGATTAAAATTGTGTGTGTTTAAAAATTCTAAGCTGCTGGGAGTCGATTTTTCGAAATGCAGCACTTTTTTATTTGCGGTTAAGTTTGACAATTGTTTACTCGATTATACCGTGTTTTATAAAATGAAGATAAAGAAAACGCTGTTTGAACGCTGTTCGCTGAAAGAGGCAAATTTTGCAGAATGTGATTTGTCTGCTTCTCGTTTTATGGAATGCAATTTGGAAAAAACTGTTTTTGAGAATACAAACCTAACCGAAGTTGATTTCAGAACTGCCCAAAATTATCAAATACATCCCGAACTTAACCGTATAAAAAAAGCAAAGTTTTCCTGTCCCGGAGTGTTGGGGTTACTGATGGGATACGGCATAGTGATAGATTAGCCTTTGGGTTAAGTTATGATGAGAATGTAATATGTTTTCTTAAGAATGAATTTTGGGTTATACCTTCGTTACTTTCTCAATAGTTTTCCACAGATTTTCTGCAGTCTTATCCCAACTGAATTTTTGTCGTTGAATTTTGCCTTTTTCGATCAGTGTTTTACGAAGTTCAGGATTCGTTGAGATAAGCTTCATTTGGTGAGCTATTTCAGCAACATTTTCTGGATGAGCATAAAGTGCCGCATCTCCCGCTACTTCGGGCATAGACGTCGTGGTAGATGTAATGACAGCCGTTTCGCTATAAAAGGCTTCAATAATAGGAATCCCAAATCCTTCAAAATATGATACATACATTAGCGCAACGGAAGAACCCAGCGTGCGGTTCAGAATTTCAGGCTCTAACCGTTCGGTAAAAACCACATCTTTTTTGTACTGCATAGCGTCATACGTTTGCTGCATTTCTCCTTTCCACCACATTTTTGACCCGACAATCATCAGCTTGTGGTTGAGTGAGTCTTCTTTTCTAAACAGATCAAAAGCCCGGAAAAGATTGGCGATATTTTTACGTTGATGTAAGGCTCCCACAAATATAAAATAGGGTTTCCCGTTGGTAAACTGTTCACGGGTTTGCTGCTTTATCTCTTCAGAAACCGCTTTGTATAAGTCGTGTGAACCATTGTAAACTACATCAATTTTTTCAGGATCAATACCGTATGTGTTTACAATATCTTGTTTGCTATACGAAGAAACGGTAGCCAAACGGCTGGCTTTGTGGGCATATTTTGGAAAAAAATACCGGTAATACCATCGAAATACAAAAGGTGTATATTCAGGGAAATGTTCAAAATTAATGTCGTGAATCACATTCACGGTCTTAATCTTACTACGCAGTGAGATCCAGCCATCGGGCGACAGGAACAGATCGGCATTTAGCTTCTTTAATATCGAAGGAATACGCCATTCAAACCAGAAATACCAAAGTATGGGATGACGGGTAGGCGGAAAAACCACGATGGGTGTTATGTTTTCGGAAAAAATAAATTCATCGGAATAGGAACGGTCAAAAATAAAATAGAAGTGATGTTCGGGATGTGCCTGAGTGATTCGCTTGAGGTTTTCGAATGTAAACCAGCCAATGCCTTCCAGCTTGTTTGAAAGCAATAGGCGAGTATTTACGGCAATGCGCATAGCAGTTGGTTTTTAGAAAGTTTGATGAATTAACGAACCTTAGTCTTTTTTCTTGTCTGAATCCTGACGAAGGTTTGGCAAAATAGTTGGTGCAAGCTTTTTTACAGGATTAAAAAGTACAGATTGTTTGCGTGTTTTTTCGCCAATAACATAATGTTTGGTGTCGATAGTATCGAGCATGTAAATTAAGATACTGATAATCAAAGCAACTTTAAGCATTCCGAAAAAAGCACCGGCAATTTTATTGATAATGCCTAATGAAGCTACTTTTACGCCTTTTTCAACGGCTTTTCCAATGATATGAACCAGCACCACTACGCCGATAAAGGTAATCACAAAAGCAACCAACGCCATGGTATTTCCTTCCAATCCAAGCTTTCCGCCAATAAGTTGTGAAAAGTGAATGGCAATATAGGCACCGGCAATCAGTGCAAGTAAGCTGGTTATTTCGATAACAAGGCCATTCATAAAACCTTTGTAAGTAAACCAAGCCAGAACGATGATCAGAAACAAATCAACAAAACTCAACATAGGCTCTATTTTTTAATTCTGCGAAGAAGTTCGGTTGCATAAACAAACTCGTTAATTTCAGGATTGTCGGTGCTGAGAATTTGGTATTTATCGCCTTCCCACCAAAGTTTTCCTTTATATACAAATGCAATTTTATCGCCGATTTCAATTACCGAATTCATATCGTGGGTATTGATAACGGTTGTGATATTGAATTCCTGTGTAATTTCCTGAATCAGGTTGTCAATTACAATGGAAGTCCGGGGATCAAGACCAGAGTTTGGCTCATCGCAAAAAAGATATTTCGGATTTGCAGAAATGGCACGGGCAATAGCTACGCGTTTTTTCATTCCTCCACTCAGTTCAGCAGGTGAAAGTTTATTTACATTTTCCAAATTTACACGCTTTAAGCAGAAATTTGCACGATCAATCTTTTCCTCTAAAGTCATATCCGTGAACATATTCAAGGGAAAAATCACATTCTCTTCTACGTTCATCGAGTCAAACAGTGCACCTCCCTGAAAAACCATTCCAATTTCTTTGCGAATTTCTTTTTGTTCGTCATTTCCCATACTCACAAATGAGCGATTGTTGAAAAGAATATCTCCTTGGTCAACCTTAAACAGCCCAACCAGACATTTCATCAGAACAGTTTTTCCGGAACCACTTAATCCGATAATCAGATTGGTTTTTCCCTGTTCAAACAAAACAGAAACATCGTTAAGTACCAGCTTGTCGTTGAATGACTTATAGATATGTTTGACCTCTATCATGCCAGTAACATTTGAGTGAGAATGAGATTAAACAGGATAACCATAATGCTGCTGTAAACTACTGCTTTGGTACTGGATGTTCCTACTTCCAGTGCACCACCTTTTGTGTAATAGCCGTAATATCCTGAAACTGACGAAATTAGAAATGCAAAAACAATAGTTTTGATCAGTGCATACACCACATCAAATGAACGTACCATAAACTGTAATCCGTAAATAAACTCATTGGAAGAAACCATTCCGGTTAAAACTCCTGATGCCCAACCTCCAAACATTGCCAGAAACATACTCATGATAATCAGAAAGGGATTAATGAGAACCGAAGCATAATTTTGGGTAGTATCAAAAAGCTCGCTGAATTTATTCCCATAATTTCCAATGCATCAATTTGTTCGGTAACACGCATCGTACCGATTTCGGAAGCAATTCGTGAACCTACTTTTCCTGCCAAAATCAAGCTTACAATGGTAGGCGAAAACTCCAGAATCACTGATTTTCGGGTAGCAAAACCAATTGTATAAAGTGGAACCAACGGACTGTCAACATTAAACGCCATCTGTATGGTTACAACAGCACCCATGAATATGGAAATAATTGCTACAATGCCAATTGAATCCATTCCGAGACTGTCGATCTCTTTTAAAATCTGACGACGGTAAATAGATTTCTTTTCAGGTTTTTGAAAAACACTGAGCATCAATTGTGTATATTCTCCCAGTCGGCTTAGAATAATCATGTGTAGAGTTTTGTGCGATATCCGGATGTAAGGATTTTTGATTCGTTCAAAGAAATACAAAGATAATCTTTTTGGTGAAAACTATACAAATTGGGGGAAATGCAAAAAAGCGGGGCACTTACTTTTAAACCCGAAAAAAGCAAACATGAAGTCTGGTAAGGATATTGCGTGCATTGAGTGGATGATGCAGTTGGATTTGTATTTAGATTTATTGAAATTCAATTATTTATATTGTTATTTTATTTCTGTTTTATAAATTTTTCCATGCTTTTTGTAAGACCAAAGCATTAGTAATACAGCAAATGCTAAAGCGATTACCGCAAAAATAAAAGTTGTAAAAAAACCAAACCATTCGTAAATGATTACACCGGAAGTAGGTGCAAACAAAGCACGCATTCCGGTAAGTGACAGATGTACAGATTGATAATCGCCGGCATCACTGCTTTTGCAGAAGTATGCTGAACCAATGCTCCAAAGTAAAGCCATTGTTGCCGCAAACACGCTATGGAATAATACGTATGGAATCATCATCACATAAAGCTTTAATCCCCAAATGTTGTAACTGATCGGAAAAAACTCAATCATTGCCAGTGAAAGGATAAAGAGCATGATGGCAGAATACGTAATGGCAGCAAAATGCCGTGGATCAATACGTCCGATCAATCTTCCAAAAAACGGAATCATTAAAATAGAAATGATGTTGTATGCGTTTTTATAGAATGCCACACTGGTGTAATTGAGGTGAAGTGCTCTGTCAAAATAAAGCGTGATTACCGTAACCGAAATCATAAAGGCAAACCCATAGAGCATAAAGCCACCTTCGAAGTGTAAATAGGGGCGGTTTTCTTTTAAAATTCGCATCATTCGGGTGATGGAACTTCTGATTGATTTGAAGATTGGAAGTGACTCGCGTTGGATTTCTTTGGTTTTATATTCAATTTTGGAAAGAATGAAAACAGAACCAATTCCAGCCAGAGCAACGAATACAAAAACATAACGAAAAGCCATCATATCGGCATCAAGCCACATCCCATACAGAAAAGTTACAATAAGCATCACTACTTTATTCCATGTTGTAGCATAGCTGTAAAGCTTTCCGAAATGTTCATGTTTATATACATTTTTCAGAAAAAGATTAATTGCAGGAAAGATGACTGGCGAAGCCAGAAAATAGACAAAGAAAATTGCCAGAAAAAGGTAATGCCATGTTGAATTTGCAACTTCCTGAACCGAAGAAGGAAAAAGGAAAAGCAAGATTAAAGGCAATCGTGTAACAATGGCTGTGATTCGTAATAGCTTCTTTTTGTTTTGAATACGCTTTAGAATCTCGTTAAATAAAATCAAAAAAACATACACTACTACGCTGAATTGAAAGAGTAAGCCAAGCTGCATATTGCTGCCTTTCAGGCTCTTTACAAATACGTATTCATTTAAAGCAAAAATCCCTGCAACAAAGCCTTCGAGAATGGAATAGATAAAATGTAAACGAAAGGCATTTCGTTCGTTTATAGATAGGTTCTGAAAATAAGCCGGGTATAGTTTCATAAATCTGGATGCAAAATTACACTCTTTCCGGAAATGAAACCCTGTATATTCTTACGAATAACGAAGTAATACAGATAGAAAAAATGTAACAGGCATTATACCAGAATAATTCAGAATTTGCTTTGGTATAAAATAATTGACAGAACCTTGATCTTTTTGATTTCCCTGTGCTTTACTGACTTTAACGGATAAGAAATCTTCTTAAATTGTTAAAGGGCAGTCTCTTGTATAACACTTTGAAAAGTTGTTACACAAGAGACTGCCCTTTAACAAGTCTTTTTTTTTCTGAATATTATTTAGCCATTCATGGAAACCAGGAACTCTTCGTTGGTTTGAGAATAGCGCATTTTGTCGCGCAGGAATTCCATTGCTTCGAGAGGGGTCATGTCGCCTAAGTGATTGCGTAATACCCAAATACGTTGCAGAATGTCTTTTTCAAGAAGCAGGTCGTCACGACGGGTGCTGGAAGAAACAATATCAATAGCCGGGTAAATACGTTTGTTGGAGATACGACGATCAAGCTGGAGTTCCATGTTGCCGGTACCTTTGAATTCTTCAAAGATAACTTCATCCATTTTAGAACCTGTATCAATTAATGCGGTAGCAATGATGGTAAGAGAACCACCGTTTTCAATTTTACGAGCAGCACCGAAAAAACGTTTTGGTTTTTGTAATGCATTGGCTTCCACACCTCCTGAAAGAATTTTTCCGGATGCAGGCGAAACGGTGTTAAATGCACGTGCTAAACGGGTAATTGAGTCGAGCAGAATTACTACATCATGACCGCACTCTACTAATCGTTTTGCTTTTTCGAGAACAATGTTTGCGATTTTTACGTGACGTTCTGCAGGTTCGTCAAAAGTTGATGCAATAACTTCTGCATTTACGCTTCGTTGCATATCAGTAACTTCTTCCGGACGTTCATCTATCAGAAGTACAATCATGTAAGCTTCGGGATGGTTATCAGCTATTGCATTGGCAATTTCTTTCAAAATAGTAGTTTTACCGGTTTTTGGTTGTGCAACAATCAAGGCACGTTGTCCTTTCCCGATAGGTGTAAACATATCGATTACGCGGGTAGTAAGATTGTTTTGTGAGTGTCCGGTTAAATTAAATTTTTCGATAGGGAAGAGTGGTGTCAGAAAATCAAAGGGAACACGGTCGCGAACTTCTTCCGGCGTTTTTCCGTTGATCATTTCTACCTTTATCAAAGGGTAATATTTTTCACCTTCGCGTGGAGGCTTTATCAATCCTTTGATGGTATCACCGGTTTTTAAACCATGTGATTTCATTTGAGGTACAGGAACATACACATCATCAGGAGAGTTCAGATAGTTGTAATCAGAAGAACGCAGGAATCCATAACCATCGGGCATTGCTTCAATTACACCTTCTATACTAACGGTATTATCGAACTCAGGAGTTTCTTCTTTGGGTTTATCCGTAATTTTAGGACGGAAAGTTAATTTGATCGAACGGTTTTTATCCTGTGATTCTTCATTGTTTTCTTCTCCGGCTTCTGTCTGATTTTCGTCCGGGTTTTCTTCAGTAACTTCGGTTTCTGATTTTTCAGTGAATTCAGGAATAATCTTATCCTGAAGCTGTTCTAAAATAATATTATCGCCAGTGATGATGTTTCCTTCCTCATCCAGCTTTGCTGCTTCAGATTGAAGGCTTTGAATGAGTTTGAAATCTTCGTCAGGATCAGCTGTTTTAATATCGTCTTCAAGACGATAAAGCTCATCGTCAAGATATACCTTGGGTTTGGTATCTTCTGTATTTTTCTTTTCAGGAATTTTTATTTCAATTTTGAGCTTTGGCGTTTCTTTTTCTTTTTCTTCAGCCTTCACTTCAGGTTCTTTTACTGCTACCTGATTTTTTGGTTTATGAGGCTTCTGTTCTCTACGTTCTTTAAGCTCTGGTTTCGCTTTGCGTTCGGGTGTTTTGGGCTGAACTACTTCATTTTTAATAGGTTCTTGTTTTACAGGGACAGGTTTTTCCTGTTTCTCCACAATTAGAAACTCGTTTTCAATTGGATTTTTGAAAATAGGTTTATTTTTTTGATTGGTTGGATTTTCCTGTTTGTTTTGTTCGGGCTTGTATGTTTTTTCATAATCAGCTTTGTCAATGCGTTCGGGTTGACGGCTACGCTTGCCGTTAGAAGATGCTACGCTGATGCGTTTTCGTTTATCACGTTTGTTTTCAGCTTCTTGTTTTTCACGTGCAAGATCTTCGGGGGAAGGATTTAACGCTTGCTGATCGAGAATCTTATAGATAAGATCTTGCTTAAGCATCCGGTCATATTTAGGGACGTTTAATTTTCTGGCGATTTCTCTTAAATCGGTTACCAGCATTTCATTCAATTGAATAATGTCGTACATAAAAGAGTTTTTATGTTCTTTAGTAAATTTCAGTCTGTAAATCGGTAATTTATAATCTTGGGATATTGATAATTTTTAGTCAAGACATCAATATCTGAATCAAAGAAAAGTAGAACTGAATAGTATTATCAGGGCGCAAATATAATACTTTATTTGATGTGTAACAATAAAAGTTGGTTTTTGTACCTATAATAGTCCTTTGTTTACTTCTTCTGTATAAGGATTGATTGGCCTTATTTTTATACTTTAAATTGGTTTTCAGTGTGTAATAAAATATGTTGGGAAAGAACCTTGTGGTGTTATCATAATTTACAGCATCAATTTATGCTGTAAATTGTTCTGTTAACACTTTTCTGCTTCAGGAAACGTTGTATTTTTGTCGTAAAATTAATTTTATCATGATACAACGTATTCAATCAATTTACCTTTTTCTTGTGGCTATCGGAGCATTTGTTTTATTGATGGCACCATTAACTCATTACAGTTTGGTATCAGACATCACTGTATATGTAAATATGCTGAAAGGTTCTCACAATCCGGTGGAATTTATCGGACTTGTAAAAACCTGGCCTATGCTGGTATTCAATGGGATTATGGCTGTTTTAGCTTTGGTTTCAATATTTATGTATAAAAACAGAATGATACAACTTAAAATTGCAATGTTTGGTTTTTTGAGCAATATTATACTTGTTGGGATGATGTTTTTTATGCTTGATGGATTTCAGAAGACATTGAATGCAGTTGCTGTTCATTATGATTATGGAATTTTTATTCCGGTTGTGACGCTGATTATGTTTGTGTTAGCAACAAAAGCAATTCGTAAAGACGAAGCTAAAGTAAGAGCAGCAGATCGTTTACGATAAGCCTGGAAGTTTACTTCGGTCAATTTCGAGAATCTCAAGATTTTTGAACTCTTTGCGGTGAACTTCGAAGCGAATAGCGGTACAAACTATGTGAAAACCGTTTCGTCCGGCAGCACCGGGGTTGATATGAAGTAATTTTAATTTCTTGTCAAATATTACTTTCAGAATATGAGAATGCCCGCAAATGAAAATGTCGGGCTTTTCTTTTTCCAGAATAGGACGAACATATTTATCATAGTTTCCGGGATAACCTCCAATATGAGTCATCATCACTTTGGCTTCTTCACACATAAAATGCTCATAGAGGTTGAAAATTGCACGCATATTTCCTCCGTCGATATTGCCAAAAACAGCCCGTAAAGTACTGATTTCACGTAGTTGATTAACTACTTCCATCGATCCGATATCTCCTGCATGCCATATTTCATCACATTGCTCCAGAAACTTAACAATACCGGGCAGAAGTGTTCCGTGCGTATCGGAGAGAATACCAATTTTCTTCATGATTGTACGTTTTAGCTGAAATAGAAAGGCTACTTTTGCAAATTCAAAAGTAACCAAACTTAAGGGTTTTCTGATGGCATTTCTGAACACATTTGAAAAACACGGAAAGGTATTGTTACGCTATCGCGGACAAGTGCCTGCGATACTGTTGGTTTTAGCAGTTCCGACAATGTATTATACCTCTTACGGCTATATTTCGGATGAAATTAAAGTAGTGCTGACCTTGCTTTCGGTATTGTTTTCGTTGATCGGAATTGGATTGAGAGCCTATACCATTGCAACGACTCCCCGAAGAATAAAAGTTAGCCGAAATGAAGTAAAGATTCCTGAAACACTCTTTATTTCTGGAATTTATTCAGTATTACGACATCCGATTTATCTGGGTAATTTTTTTGTATGGTCAGGAGTTGCATTGTTTGTGTTTAACTTTTGGTTTGCATTGCTCTTTTTATTGCTTTACGGAATTTATTTTGAGCGCGTGATATTTGCAGAAGAACGTTTTATGGAACGAAAATACGGAAATCAATATGTAGAGTGGTCTTTGCATGTTCCGGCATTTATCCCGGTTTTGTCGCGTTTTCAAAAAGGCTTTTTCAAAATATCGCTCTCGTCTGTTGTTTTCCGGGAAAGTCCGATATGGATACTGACTGCATTCGGATATGCCTGGATTGATGTTTTGCGTAATTATTTTACGTTTGGTGAAATTTCACTGCATCGGTTTTCGGTATATCTTTTTGGAGGAGTTACGCTGGTTGTTGCTGTAGTTTTCCTGTTTAAACATTCAAAAAGTAGTTCATCTACACTAAATTAAAGAGGTGATATTTATGGCTAAATCGAAACTAAGAGCCTATATTCTGATCGTATTCTCGATGCTTTTCTGGGGAATGTCGTTTGTTTGGACCAAAATTGTGTTCAAATACCTTGACCCGATCAGCACTGTTTTATTTCGTTTGATTATCTCTTCTGTTTTGTTGCTGATTGTTTTTAAGATATGGGGAAAGCTTCAGAAAATTGATCGCAAACATTATGGATACTTTCTGCTTCTGGCACTTTTCGAACCGTTCTTTTACTTTTTGGGAGAAAATTTTGGGTTACAAAAAGTGTCACCCAGTGTTGCTTCAATCATCATTGCAACTATTCCTCTACTGACTCCGATTATCGGGCATTTCTTTTTGAAAGAGAAAATTACAAAGTTTAACATTATAGGAGTATTTGTTTCTTTTTCCGGAATCTTGTTGATGATTATTAATAAAAATCTTGAGTTAACAGCCGATCCGGCAGGTATTGGATTGTTGTTTGTGGCTGTATTTTCGGCCGTAGGATATTCTGCTTTTTTAAGCAAACTTTCTGGTCATTATAATTCAATGACCATCATAACCTATCAGAATATTATCGGAATATTTTTATTTTTGCCTTTGTTTCTAATGTTTGATTTGCACAAAATAGAACATGTTACATTTACCCGTGAGTTAATTTTATCTCTTTTACAGCTTTCCATATTTGCATCATCCATTGCATTTATGTTTTATATTTCGGTTGTAAAAGAACTGGGAACTTCCCGTTCGAACATCTTTACAAACCTGATTCCGGTGTTTACGGCTGTATTTTCTTTTTTTCTGCTGAACGAAGAATTTACCCTCATTAAAGTAGCAGGGATGTTAGTGGTTTTAACCGGATTATTCATTAGCCAAAGAGCAGTCCGAAACGGTGAAGAATTAAGAGGCTAAAAAATTACTAATCTATTGGTTGTTAGTTTATAAAAGATTGCAGATTGTTTATTTTACTGCCTTTCTGATACGAATGAGCTTTTCCATTAATTCATCCATTAAATGAAGGTGAAGCATATTTGCACCATCAGATTTTGCTTTTGCTGGTTCCGGGTGTGTTTCGATAAACAGTCCATCAGCACCGACTGCAATTGCAGCTTTTGCAATTGTTTCAATCAGGTCGGGACGTCCTCCTGTAACTCCGCTGGATTGATTAGGTTGCTGTAATGAATGAGTTACATCCATTACCACCGGAACATTGTTTTGCTGCATTACCGGAATTCCACGAAAATCAACTACCAAATCCTGATAGCCAAAGGTTGTGCCTCGTTCGGTAAGCAGGATATTCTGATTACCCGTCTGACGAATTTTTTCAACAGCATGAACCATAGATTCCGGAGCAACAAACTGTCCTTTTTTTACATTTACATACTTTCCGGTTCTTCCGGCAGCAAGCAATAAATCTGTCTGGCGACATAAAAATGCAGGAATCTGAAGCATGTCCACATATTCGGCAGCCAGAGCAGCTTCCAATGCTTCGTGAATATCGGTTACAACCGGAATACCGTATTGTTTACGAATCTGAGCCAGGATATGTAAACCTTTTTCATCCCCAATTCCTGTAAACGAATCAAGTTTTGAACGGTTTGCTTTACGGTACGATGCCTTAAATATAAACGGAATTTGATATTTTTGAGTGATTTTTATCAGTGTTTCAGCTATCTGAAAAGGCATTTCTTCATTTTCGATTACACAAGGACCCGCCAGTAAAAAGAAATTGTCAGGATTATGTTTCTGATTGTGAAATAATTCGTTTAGCATAGAATGTTTATTTTTCGGTGTATAAAATTACACTTCCTGTGCTTACGGATTGCATTATTTTGTATAGATTTGGCATGAAATCTAAAAAAAGAGGCTATGGAAGGAGCCCAACCTGCTTCAAAGAAAAAAGCTAAGCTCGCTAAAAAGAAAAAGATACGGTATCATAAATATACTTTTTCGGTTTCATCTAAAGAATGGAAACTCATTGAAAAGTTTTGTAAAAAACAACATCTTGCTCCCACGATGATGTTTAAAACAGCTATCCGTGATTTTATGCTGGCTCATGCCCGTTTAAATGATGACGATGTACTCGAAAACCAGTTGAATCTGTTTGAAGAGATGTTTCGAGCCGAAGAGCCCGAAGAAACTTTTTCCGAAGATAATACAGTACAGTCTGAAATTGTGTTCCACGAACCGGAAGAGTAAAAAATAGACAGTAATTGTTCCTGTCTATTTTTTATTGGCTACTGTTAAACAGCATAATTTAAATAAAATTCTTGAACCCACATTTGCATCCCATTCATTATTGCCGGGAGCTACTTCATTTAAATCGAACCCGATAATCTGCTTGCCTGACTTTGCTACTTTTCGTAGCAGATAGATGGCCTGATTGAAGCTTAACCCTCCGGGAACGGGTGTGCCGGTATTGGGGCAGTATTCCGGACTCAGCCCATCAATATCAAAGCTGATATAAACCTTTTCGGGGAGTGATGCAATAATATCATTGCAAAGTTCATCCCAGCAAGCACCTTCGAACAATTGTTCTGCCAGTTTTAGATCGTGAAACTGACGGATTCGTTTGTCGGATTGCGCTAATTGCATCTCTTCATTGCAAAAGTCACGAATGCCTACCTGCACGAGTTTGCTCACACTTTTTATTTTCAGGGCATTGTTCATGATGGAAGCGTGCGAAAACTCAAAACCTTCGTACGCAAAACGTAAATCGGCGTGTGCATCAATATGCAGAATGCCAAAATTATCGTGAAATTTACTCAATGCCTGTATATATCCGAGTGGTGTACTGTGATCACCTCCAACAAGTCCTATAATTTTGTCTTGTTTCAGTAATGCAAGTGTAGTTTCATACACTTTTTGGTTTAATGCTTTGCTTCCCTGGTTAACCTGTTCCAGATTATTACGAACAATTTCCGGATTAGCGTGGCCGCTTTCCAGTTGCTCAATCACTACTCCGGCCAGTTTACGATAATAAGCATTTTCATGTTTGATGGATTCATCAATGGGCAGTGTCGCAATTTTGTTGTTCCAGGCTTTTTCGAGGTCAAAATCAAAAAAGTCGAGCTGTACCGAAGCATCAATCATGGCTTCCGGACCGTTAGAAGTGCCCGGTTTATACGAAGTGGTAACATCCCAGGGAATGGAAACCAAAACAATATCAGCTTCTTCTGTTGTGTACGGAAATCCAAAATAATTACCGTTTTTCACAGCTGCCTCGTTCGAATTAAACTCTGCCATGTGTTTTCTTCCTTTTTTTGATTTTTGAAGCGAAATTACGAAAAAACGGACTGTTTAAGATTACTATTTTATAACAACATTAAACAACAACATGATTAATCACCTAATTCCAGTTGGTTTTTAACCAGTTCATAATACTTTCCTTTTAGCTGTGTTAATTCAGTATGAGATCCCTGTTCTACAATTTTCCCTTTTTCCAGCACAATAATTTGGTCGGCATTTTTCACGGTACTTAGCCTGTGAGCTACAATTATTACGGTTTTTCCTTTAAAAAAGTCGTTTAGGTTTTCCATAATTGTGCGTTCATTGTTTGCATCGAGGGCATTGGTAGCTTCATCAAAAAAAAGGAATTCAGGGTTTTTATATACCGCCCTTGCAATAAGTAATCGTTGCTTTTGTCCCTGACTAATTCCACTTCCTTCCTGCCCGATTTTCGTGTTGTAAGAGAGAGGAAGAGATTCGATAAAATCCTGAATATTCGCAACTTTAACGGCATGGAGCAGCTTTTGATGATTAATATGGTCTTCCCCTACCGCAATGTTTTCTGCAATACTTTCCGAAAAGATGAACCCATCCTGCATTACGGCTCCGCAGATTTGTCGCCATGCTTTGCCGTTGAGATTTTTTAAACTTGTTTCCCCAATTTTAATTTCTCCTTCAACGGGTGGATAAAAACCAAGCAAAAGCTTGACAAGAGTAGTTTTTCCACTTCCACTGGTTCCAACAATCGCTGTGATTTTTCCTTGTGGAATTACAAGATTCAGACTATCCAGCACCAAGGGAGATTGCGGGCTTCCGTACCTGAATTTCAGATTTTCAATGGTTATGGAATGTTTTTCAGGAATTTGAGTTAAGCGTTCGAATTCATCCGGTTCTTCTTCTTTTTGTTGATGAATTTCCCCTAAACGTTCAAGGCTGATTTTAGCATCCTGAAATGCTTGCATAAATCCGATCAATTGCTCAATAGGTGATGAAATCTGCCCAATGATATACTGAACGGACATCATCATTCCCAAGGTTAATTTGCCCTCGATAACTAACCGTGCAGAAAGGAATGTGATCAGGATATTTGTAGTTTGCGAAAAAGCGAGAGATCCTACTTGTTGCCACTGCCCTAATGCAAGACCTTTTATGCTTATGCGAAACAAACGAGCCTGAATTCGTTCCCATTTCCAGCGTTTTTGTTTTTCGCAATTATTCAACTTTATTTCCTGCATTCCGGTTATAAGCTGAAACAGGTTGCTCTGGTTGTCAGATGCAGTTTGAAACCGTTTAAAATCCAGCTCACGTCTTCGTTTCATAAATGATAAAATCCAACTAATGTAAAGGAGATTACCTGCCAGAAAAACAAGAAGAATTGTAAGATTGTAATAGGCCAGAATTGCTCCAAAAATCACAAGGTTAACCAATGAAAACATGGTACTGAGCGATGATCCGGTAAGAAAAGACTCTATCCGGCTGTGATCGCCGATGCGTTGCATGATATCGCCTATTTTTTTTGAATCAAAAAATCCAACAGGTAATTTCATGAGTTTAATCAGGAAGTCAGATATTAGCGAAATATTAATCCGGGTACTTATATGAAGCAGTATCCAGCTTCGGAGAAATTCTACAAATACACGACCTAGCATGAGCGTAAGTTGCGCAATGAGTACCAAGGTTACAAAGCTTAAGTTGCGGTTTGAAATTCCAGTATCAACAACGGCTTGTGTTAAAAAGGGAAAGATTAGTTGCAACAAGGTTCCCACGATCATACCCAGGATAAGTTGGATAATATACCTGCGGTAGGGCGTAATGTAGCGGATAAAAAAACTCAGCTTCGTTTTGTCGTGAACTTCATCTTTGGTATTGTAAAAATCAGGGCTTGTTTCCAATGCAAGAGCTATGCCATCTTTATCATCATAATTCCGGGTGCTAATCCATGATTTTAGAAACTCATCTGTTGAGTAGATAACCAAGCCATGCGCAGGATCTGCCACAAAAACACGTTCTTTTGTAATTTTATAAACTACTACAAAATGATTCTGATTCCAGTGAACAATGCAGGGCAGGGGAACATCTTCTTTTAATTGCTTAAATGTGATTTTAACACCAATTGTACGAAATCCGATGCTTTCAGCTGCATCGCTGATGCCTTGCAATGATACTCCTGTATTTGTAATAAAACATCGGGTACGCAGAAATTGCAGGCTATAGTTTTTTCCATAGTATTTTGCAACCATGCGCAAGCAGGATGGTCCGCAATCCATCGCATCCAGTTGCTTGTAGAATGGAAATTTTTTGGATGACTTCATAGATGTTATTTTAATTCTCGATCTTGTTTTGTTCTTTTTTTGGGGATAGTGTTTCAGCAAAACCCGGCATCGGCTCGTGTACTGGGAAAAGCCGGATATAAACGTGAAGCTACCCTCGAAAAATCAGTGGTTAAATCCGGCGTACTGATGGATGTCTGGATGTATGTGAAACTAAAAGAAAACAATCGATCATTGTTTCCTTTTGTAAATATCTAAAAAAGAACTGTTTCAAGCTTAACTTTTGCCCTGCCATTTGGGGCAATGTAAGTAGAAATAAAAAAGGTTGTACGCAGGTTTGTGAATGCCAGTTTCTCGTTTTTTTCTGTTTTTGTTTTTATATAGTCTATCTTTTTCAGGATGTTGTTTTTGTAAGGAGAGTCGTTTAGCCGGCAAACAGATGAATAGCATTTGAAAAGATCAACAGATGTTACTTTTGTATATCCCGGTATTGTTAAAAAAAATCCTTCAACAAACAATGAGGCAACAATTTTATTTTCCGGATTAAACGTGTTGAGCATCGAATTTAGTTCATCTTCAAAGCTGCTTGTATCAGACTGACTTTGTAAAGTATCCGTACTTTGCATTCCCGGATATAAGTACTTGTCAAGCATAGATATAACATATCCTTTGGCATCATTAAAAACGTATAGCACTTTTTGTATTTTATGTGTATCCGGGTTTTTATAACGATAGAGTTTAATATAGAGATCTTCGCTATTTCCGCTACATTTACACATACTCTGAAGGATATTGGACGTATAAGATTTATAGTATTTGTTGTAGTCACCATCTTTAATACCCGGCGGTGCAATTGAAGGATGTTTTTTTGCAGCCTCATGCATAAGGATGTTGAATTCTTTGCGTTTAAGCCTGAAATCAATTTTCCCTTCGCTTTTGTTTTCAGAACAGGAAGCAAAAAAAACTATTGCAATGACAATTAAACAGGCATGTTTCATAATACATTGTTTTTAGATTATATAAATATTAATTATGAAATATATCTTTTAAAGGATTAAAGAATCGTTCAATAAGCCTCATTTCCTGAGTAATAATTTCAGCCTGACCAATCATTCCGTTTTTAAGGGGAAGTTTTTTGTTATAGGTTGTTTTCAGGTCGGAGGGAAGTTTGATTTCTAATGTCCAGGCTTTATCCTCCGGAATTGGGGAAACGGAGGCAATTCTGCCTTCGATTACTCCATATTCTGTTGAAGGATAATCGTTGAGCTTTATCAATACTTTTTGGTTTGGTTTTACCTTGCCTGCTCCTTGTACCGGGAGTTGAATCCGTCCATAAATACGACTCTTTTGAACCGGAATTATTGTTACTACCTTGTCGTTTGCATTCACCTGTTGGTTTATGCTCCAGAACTTTGTAAACATCACTTTGCCGGCAATAGGAGAATATATCAGGTACATTTGTTTCCAGTTTCGTAACTGATTACAGAGGTTTTCATAATTCTGACGAATTGTAAGCAGGAACTGTTGCTCCTGCTCTTCTTTTTGAAGTTGCAAATCAATAATTTGTTGTTCAAGCTGAGCAAGCTGTATTTCGGTATTTGTAATACTTATTTTTGATCCTTCCACTGAGTATTGTTTTTGAATAAACTGGCTTTGGGTGCGCTCATATTCCGATGCAGAGATAAGCCTTCCTGCATTTAAGGTTGAATCACGTTTATATTCATTTTCAGATAGGGTTAAATCTTTAGCCATTAGTTTGTCCTGCTTACTTATCCGTCCGAAGTAGTTTCGGGTAAGGTAAAGTTGCCTGCGTAATGCACTGATTTTTTTATCAAGCAGAGCCAGTTGCCTTGCCCGGGTATAGTCAGAAAAGGTTTTATCGAATTGAGCCCAGACGGGTTGTAAATCTCCCAGTATAAGTTGTTTGTTTCTGACCAGAGATGTTGGAATCGTATTGAGCTTGTTTTGCTCGTAATATGGCTTTAGGCTGTCTAATGTTTCTTGTAGTTGAATAATATCGTTGTAATTGGCACTGTTTTCGAGCAGAAGGACTGGTTCATTCGCCTGAATAATATTTCCGGTATCTGTAAAAATCCGGATAATTTTACCTCCGGTTTTGGCGATGATGGTTACCGGCATATTTTGCTCGTAAAGATTTATCTCCGCACTGAGTTTATCGGGATATTTGATAAACCAGCATACACCCAGAACCAAAAGCAGGATTCCCAGAAACAGCATAATCCCCCAGCGTAAAATATGCGGAGGAGCTTTGCCAAGCAACTCGTCAAGATTACCGGCTTCAACAATATTTGGAGATTCTACTTCATTTAACGGCATAGTTAGTTATTCCCCCCAGAGTATTTTGTTTAACTTATTTACTTTACGTTTATTAACCACGAAACCCTTTTCTTTCGTGTAAATACCGCATTCTTCCACGGGAACATAGCCTTCTTCGCCCTGCCATTTGGCTATGTAGGGGTTGTATGTGCATTTTGCAGGCTGAGAATATATATTATCGGGGTCTTTGATAAATGCACGGCAATCGGTGCACATGTGGCGGAATTCACAGTCTTTGCAAACATCAATCTGATCCTTACAGATAAACCATAAATCTTTAAACCCAGGTTTTTCCATCGCTTCTTTTAAAGTAGTGTCTTTAATATTTCCGTAGCTTTTTTTCATTGCCGGGCAATTCCTGATTTCACCATCTGCATCTATACAGATTTTGCGATTTAAACAAGTATTGTGTTTTTGCGATTCAATATAGTGGGGTTGGTTGGGTGTGAAAAAAGATGGATCACAAGATCCACAAAGATGCACATCCGTGTAGGTAAAAGTTACATATTTTACGGTAGATAATCCGTGTAGATATTCTTCTGTTTTATCTAGCTCACTATTATAAAGTGTAATATTACCCAAAAACTGATATTTAATAAAAAGATTTTCAAAGTTAATGCTTGATATGGATTTATTATAAGGAATAATAATATTTAGGCATCTAATTTCTTTATTTTCAAGACTACATAGCAATTGAAGGAGTTGATCCATGCCAATATTACAGGTATATCGGATTTCAATATTTTCAATATTTTCAATATTGTATAATAACTCTTTGTACACATTAAACTCGATAACTATATTATCCAGATTGTTATAATTTGTAAATTCGCTACTTATTGAAGTGAATCTTTTAGAATCGTTTTTGTGTTCGCTAAGAAACACGTACTCGTTATTAATTAAATATTTAAAATATCCGTCTAATATCTTCTTGTTGTGATTCTCATAAACAGAATAAATACTATCTAATTTTCGCCCTTTGTGTAATTTTACTAATCTGCTTAAATCTTTAGGGATTGTATTAAATGAACTTCTTTGCAAATCAGAAATAATGCTTCTGCAATAGCCATTAATAAATACACAATGGCTTAGTAATATTAAATATTTGCTTTTATCTATATTCATTTGCAATATACTCGTGTTATATGTTTAAAATAAACTAAAGCGGGATATTTTAACTTGTTGTATTTTTCTAAATAAATCGTTTTGCTTATAACATATTGATTTTTAGAATTACCATAATCAGTAATTGATGTTTTATTATAATATACGGGGGTATAACTCTTAAATCCGGAGTTAACAATATCTTCAATTTCCATTTGTAATATCAATTAAGTAACGTGCTATATGTTTTTCCAAATAATAGTTGCATGTATGGCTTACATTTAAAAACTGACCTATTGGATTTACTTCAAGAAATACAAACTCATCATCCAGCGTGACAATTATATCTATGGAACCTGTCTTTAATTTCAGTTTTTGCATTAAGCGTTTGATCTTTAATTCGATGCTTTTGGGTAGTTTGTAGCATAGATTTCTATTTGGGTGTACTCTGTTGTATTTTCTGTAATCAATCTGAGTTTGGGTGTCGTTTTGCGAAAGTATTGCCATCGTGTATGTCTTTCCATTTAAATAAAATACACGTAATTCATATTTCTTATGAACATACTCCATAAATAAACTGGGTACAAATGATTCCGGCAAATTTTCTAAATCATTGAAACTAAATAAATTTGTATGGTTTATATATAATTTATTGTTTTTAGTTACTGAAAGACCATTCCAGATAGGTTTGCAAATAATTGTATCGTATTTGCTCATGAAATCATGTACTTTACATTTATTGCTGGTTATTATATAGGAAGGAGTTTTAAAACCATAATTTAAAGCTTCATTCAATACACAAATCCTGTTTAAATCAGAATTAAAATAACTACTTAAATTTGGAACATTGCATAAAAGAAAATGCATGATCTCCGACACTGAAGATAGTTCTTTTGATATATCCTTAGCTAATTCATCGCTTAATAAATTAGAATTAATGAATTTATCAAAATTAAAGAAGCCTCTTCGATACCAGTATCCTTTAATATCGTAGAGGTTAATTTCTTTATTTAACACTTTAATAGATGTCTGTTTATTAAATATAGTAATGCCTTCAATAATATCTTCATCTGTAATTATTATTGATGGCATATGGTAGTACTCAAGCCATTTTACAATATGATAGGTTGTTATATCGTTTTTTTCACTTAAAATCAGGATCATAAAATATATTATTTTTGAATTTAATAATCAATATAATGATCTGGGTTTTTATAAATCTTAGGATGTGTACATATAAAAATATCGTAATATCCATCTTTGTATCCATCAGGATTTGAAACACTTAAAAACAGGTTGATGATATAAGGATATTTATGCACATATTCTGCAATTAATGACCTATACTGAACAGAGTTGGTTTTAACAAAAGTATTTTTATAGTTTGGCTTGTTATTTTGGATATGTAGGTTATACAGTCTTAGGTATTTAAAATCACTATCATGGTATTTACAGTGTTTCATATATTTATTAAATGCATACTCGTAGTATTTACTGTAATAACTCTTAGCTTTAGATGGCAGTAATAACATATGAACAGGGGCATCAAATATTCTAGTATTTTCAAATTCAGTTCTTCTCCACAAATAAGTGATAAAGTAGTCCATTAAATCATGTTCATTACACGTTTTTTTAGGTATTGATGTTTCAATAAGGTTTAGTAATTTAAATGCGTGGCAGTCTGAAAAGTGCATCTGGAATACATAGTTTCTTGTTAAAAACTGGCCAATATCACTTATATACTTGCTAAGTTTTTTTTTGTCGAACGACATATACCCATATTTGCTAAAATAATTATGGTATAAAACAAAGTTAGTGCTATCAACACGCTTCACATTTTTATAAAAATAACTTATTGATTTGCTTCTTATATCTTGATCTGAAGCATATATTTTTTCAGATAGCTCCACGTAGTTTTTAACATATACGCTATCATAAGCGTTAATACTGCTTAAAGGCATATTATGACCACGAAGCATATAGTATCCACTTTGCGGGTGTGAATGATTAATAAACAGGCAAATAAATAATAAACAGAAACATGTTTTCATTTAATTAATGATTTTATATACGTTCGGCTATTAAATAGCCGAACGTATGGTTTATACTAAATTTAACAAGGTAATGTTATGGTACAATTACCCAGCCTTTGTCCTTAAAATATTGAGCACAATCTGTTTTTTGTGTTCCATCATAAGAGGCTCTTCCGCAGAAGTCTTTTGTGGGAACATTTCCACTTGCACCAATTCCTATAACAGTTAATGAAATACTGCCGTCCTGTGTTATTGTAAGCTCTCCACAATAGGTGAACTTTGATCCATTAGCATCAAATGAACCAGAAACTTGCCCTCCAATGATATTTTTCAAATCTTCGCTGAGTTTGAATTTTTCGATATTTGATAAACTCTTCATATTATAAAAATTAAGTTATTAATATGTTTTCCACTTCGCTGTCAAACAATTGCAGCGCGTTGCTGCAAGAACCTTCGCTTAAATTTTAATTGTATAGGCATCTAAGAGCCTGGGAAGATAGCTATAATTTATTGTTGCCAATTTATGTAATTTTGCAACAACCTCCTTATTTTTACTTAAATATGTGAGTGCTAGCTACATTTAAGTGCCTTTTACGCCGCTGCAACCTTTAAAGGAGGCAGGTACATTGCAGCGGCTTTTTTATTCGAGCATTTTCATCGCTTTTGTTTTTAGGGGTTATATTTTGCTCTATTTATATCAAGCTTCCTTAATATTTTATTAACTTCATTTTTTAGTAATTATTGTAAACATAAAGAGGTTATATGTGTTACTTTGTTTTGCATAATTGGTATTTTGTCTTTGCCTTGTGCTGGTGTTGATAATCTTGTTCATAATGCAATAATCTGTTTTTGAATGATTAAGTCAAAGTCAACACGCAAAGTTCGTGATAAATGAATTATAAGCAAAGAACTATTAGTTGTAAAATACAACTCACAGTTGTAAAATACATCCATGAGTTGTGTTTTGTAATTATTGGCAAAGTTTCGTTTAAAAAATGTTTTTTGTATTTAAATATCTGTTTCATGGGGATGAATACAAAGGGGCAAAAGGTGAAGATGATATTTTCAATTCAGTCTGCCACCCACCTAAAAATAAAAGGACTATTACAATGTAAAATGTATAACGCAAAGTTTCTAAAACCAAATTTAACCGGCTAGACGTACCCGTGAATACTCCTGAAAAAACATTGAGGCAAAAACTTTTTTTATATGTATCTCTCTGCGGAAGATAAGGCAAAAACATTTTTTTATATATCCCGTTCTGCGAAAGATAGGGCAAAAACTTTTATATATATATACCGCTCTGCGGAAGATAAGGCAAAAACATTTTTTTATATATACCGCTCTGCGAAAGATAGGGCAAAAACATTTTTTTATATATACTGCTCTGCGGAAGATAAGGCAAAAACTTTTTTTTATATATACCGTTCTGCGGAAGATAAGGCAAAAACATTTTTTCTCTCTATGTAAAAAAAACATGAGAGTGTCCAAATAACTGTGTAAACTTTATTTTTTCATTTTGAGAGGATTTACCCCTGCCTTTTAAGATATTCGTTTTACGTACCTTTGCACTTTATCAAGAATTAGAGAATATGGCTGAATCGCAAAATGACTCTTTAGAAATTGTATCGTTGGTTGTGCATAAAATTGGAAACAAATCAACAGAAGATGGTGTGCGCTTGTCGCAAAAACCTATCTGCTTGGATGAAAGCATTAATCAGCTGTTGCTTCAGTATTTTATGACTCCGTTTAAAAACGTGGAGTACTATAATTTCCATCATGAGTCAGATTTGATGATGAATGAAGTGTACGCTTATGCTTCGGCTATTTTCGATAATCCATCCTCACTGTACGAACAATCGGTTCATATTGCCCGTCATCTGTATGAACAATCAGTTCATCCGAAGATTAAAAGCGGAGAGTTGTATGTGGTATATCTCAAAGGAGGAATTGTAGAAGGAGAAGAAGCGGATATGGTTGGAATCTTCAAATCAGAAACCCGTGAAACGTATCTCAAGGTTTATCCGAAAGAAGAGGGTTTCGAAATTAATTACGATGATGGAATCAACATCAACAAACTGGATAAAGGTTGTTTAATCTACAATAGCAGTCGCGAAGAAGGTTATACTGTTGCCGTTATCGACCAAAACGGAAAAGGAACAGAAGCTGTTTATTGGACGGATGATTTTCTGCATTTGATACCACGAAGTGATAATTACCACCATACACAAAATGTATTGGATATGTGCAAGAGCTTTGTGCGGGAAAAACTTCCGGAAAGCTATGAAATGACTACCGTTGATCAGGCTCACATTCTCAACCAGTCGGTGAAGTATTTTAAAGATAATGATAGTTTTGAGCTCGAAGATTTTTCACGCCAGGTATTACAGGCACCGGAATTGATCGACAGTTTCAAAAGTTATAAAGAAGAATTTGAGGAAGATAATTTTTGCGAAATTAATCCATCTTTCGAAATATCAGATTCTGCCGTCAAGAAGCAGGCGAAGTTTTTTAAAACGATCCTTAAACTTGATAAAAACTTTCACGTTTATGTGCATGGAAACCGCGATTTGATTGAGAAAGGCTACGATGACGATAAAGGTAAGAACTTCTACAAGCTTTATTTTAATGAAGAAAACTAAGGGAGGAACCATTGAATTAGCCATGTCTGGCTGCCTTTGTAAATCTTGTGAAAATCGATAAATTAAAGCCTTTACTATTTAAAATCCTCTCTGAAAAGCTTATATTTGCAATCTTTTTTTAGATACAGTAGTATTAAATACATATAGACAATGAGTCAGATTATCAATTTATTTGCCCGTCAGATTTTAGATTCACGCGGCAATCCAACAGTTGAAGTAGAAGTTGTAACTAATAATGGAATTGTTGGCCGTGCTGCAGTTCCATCCGGAGCATCTACAGGTGTTCACGAAGCAGTTGAGCTTCGTGATGGCGACAAAAGCCTTTATCTTGGAAAAGGCGTTTTAAAAGCTGTTCAAAACGTAAACAAAGTTCTGGCTGAAGAACTTAAAGGATATTTTGTTACCGATCAAAACGCGATCGATATGCGTATGCTCGAAATTGATGGTACTCCTAACAAAGGAAACCTCGGAGCAAATGCAATTTTAGGTGTTTCATTAGCGTGTGCTCAGGCTGCAGCACAGGAAACAGGTCAGCCTCTCTATCGTTATATTGGGGGTGTAAATGCAAATACGCTACCTATTCCGATGATGAATATTCTCAATGGAGGTTCACATGCTGATAATTGCATCGACTTTCAGGAATTTATGATTATGCCGGTAGGTGCACGAACTTTTACCGATGCAATCCGTATGGGAGCTGAAGTATTTCATCATCTGAAATCTGTGTTGAAAAAGATGAATTATTCTACTAATGTAGGTGATGAAGGTGGTTTTGCTCCAAATCTGAAATCGAATGAGGAGGCACTTACCGTTATTCTTCAGGCTATCGAAAATGCAGGTTATCGCCCGGGCGAAGACATTTACATCGCTCTTGATCCGGCTTCATCCGAATATTTCTTACCGGAAGAAAACGTTTACCATTTACATAAATCAACCGGCGATAAATTAACACCATCACAAATGGTTGATTTCTGGAAAGATTGGGTGAACCGCTATCCGATTATCTCAATTGAAGATGGTATGGCCGAAGATGATTGGAAAGGCTGGAAACTCCTTACCGACACTATCGGAAGCCGCTGCCAGTTAGTGGGTGACGATTTATTTGTGACCAACGACAAACGTCTGAAAATGGGCATCGAACAAGGAGTTGCCAACTCAATACTGGTAAAAGTTAACCAGATTGGTTCACTAACCGAAACCATCAACGCTGTAAACATGGCTTATCGCAACAGCTATACTGCTATTATGAGCCACCGTTCAGGTGAAACCGAAGACACCACCATTGCCGACTTAGCCGTAGCCCTCAACACCGGATTAATTAAAACCGGTTCAGCTTGCCGCTCCGAACGCATTGCAAAATACAACCAGTTACTCCGTATTGAAGAAGGTTTGGGCGAAGCCGCGATCTATCTTGGTAAAAACTTCAAGTACGCAAAATAGTCTTATAAATAATACGGTGAAAAAGTGATATCGTAAAGGCAAACAGGTTAATGCTTGTTTGCCTTTATTGTTTCGTTTTTTCCTGTGAGGCAGACATAGTCTGATTTTTTCAAAAATAAAAGGCTACCTGAAAATCAGATAACCTTTTTTTGAAGACACACACTGTTATGAAACTAAAGATCTAATTTGTGCGGTTTTATCATGTGCTCCGGATCGAGGATTTTATCGAGTTGTTCTTTTGAAAGCAGTTTGTGTTCCAGTACTAATTCATATACGCTGCGGTTGTTTTCGAGTGCTTCTTTAGCAATAAGTGTTGAATTTTCATATCCAATGTATGGGTTGAGTGCGGTAACTAATCCAATACTGTTTTCTACATATTCGCGACAGCGTTTTTCATTGGCTGTAATACCGTCGATACAACGGTGGCGCAATGTATCCATGCCGTTTTTCAACATTTCGATAGAAGAAAAGATGCTTTGAACAATTACGGGTTCCATCACATTCAGTTCAAGTTGTCCAGCTTCTGCTGCAAGAGTTACGGTAAGGTCGTTGCCAATTACTTTGAATGCAATCTGATTCACAACTTCCGGAATTACAGGGTTTACTTTACCCGGCATAATGGAAGATCCTGGCTGCATTGGTGGCAGGTTGATTTCATTCAGTCCGCAACGAGGTCCGGAAGAGAGCAATCGTAAGTCATTACAGATTTTTGATAGTTTTACGGCCAGACGTTTTATTGCAGATGAATACATTACAAATGCACCGGTATCGGAAGTCGCTTCTACAAGGTTTCCGGCCAGAACGATATCCATTCCGGTAATTTCGCGTAAATGATTTACCACGAGTGGAGCATATTCGGGGTCGGCATTAATTCCGGTTCCGATTGCAGTTGCCCCCATGTTTACATCAAAGAATAGTTTTGCATTGTCGTTCAGGCGATTAACTTCGTGGCGTAAGGTGTCGGCAAAAGCTTTAAACGTTTGTCCCAAGGTCATTGGTACCGCATCCTGAAGCTGAGTTCTTCCCATTTTAATTACTTTGGCAAATTCATTGGCTTTTGCGTCAAATGATCTAATCAGTTCGTCCAGATAAGTAATCAGCTTTTGATTACTGTAGATGATCGCAAGGTGAATCGCAGTGGGGTAAGCATCGTTGGTAGATTGTGAAAGATTTACATGGTTATTCGGATGGCAGAATTCATATTCTCCGCGTTTATGCCCCAGAATTTCAAGTGCACGGTTTGCAATAACCTCATTTGCATTCATATTGGTAGAAGTACCTGCGCCACCCTGAATCATATCCACTACAAAATGGTAATGATATTTTCCTTCAATAATTTCGCGACAGGCCTGTATAATTGCATCGGTAACATTGCCGGGCATCAAGCCTAAGTCGTTGTTTGCCATTGCCGCTGCCATCTTTACGATAGCTAACGACTGAATTAAATCAGGATAGAAATTAAGAGTTATCCCGCTGATATTAAAGTTTTCAATAGCACGTAACGTTTGAATTCCATAGTAATATTCATCCGGTACTTCACGATATCCCAAAAGGTCGTGTTCTGTGCGGGTTCTACCTGATTCATACTGAGAAGCAGAACTAATCATCATGTTGTTGGCCTGACGCATACGACGTGAAATGACTTTTGCAATCTGAGAAAAAACTTTTACTGCAATCTGACCATTGGTTGCAAAGAATTCTTTGTCGAGTGTAAGTAATAGCGTTTCTTCTAATGTGCGGGCATTGGTTGAGTGAGGTGCATCATCCGCAAGAGTGCCTTCTCCCAAAAAGTCGTAGCGGCGGAATAAACTTAACCTCTTCTCTTGTCCGTACGGTGATTTCTTGTACAACTCAACACACCCTGATTCAATCAGAAAGATGCATTTACGTTCGCTGTTTTCTTTGAAAAGATGAGTATTTGCTGCAATTTTTATCTCTTCAGCTTTGTTTGAAACAGTTTCAAGTTCAGAATCAGAAAGGCTTTTGAATAATTCAATTCCTTTTAAAAATTCAATTTTACTATTGTAAGTCATGATATTTTATTTTTTGCTCAGATATGTAATAAAACATCTCTGGATGGTTCATTGTTTCGGGGTTTTCGAAAAATTATGCAAAGCAACACTATTTTTAGATACGGGGTGTAAATCTATTGTTAATTAATTCACAATAGAAAAACGTTTTTAAAATGAGGCTTTTACTCCAATATGAATATCCGATTTTTGGTTGCCATCAATAGTTTCTGTACCTGAACTGATTGTTGTTTTATACGTGTACGTTGTGATGGAATAACGGATCCAGAATTCGAGATTTCGACTGATTTCTTTGTGTAGCCGTACGTAGAAGCGGCTTCCTTCATCGTACATGGCGGGCAGTGCATAAGCATAAGGCACGTCTGTTTCGTATGCATATACTCTCGAATCATAACTTCCTGAATTAAAGAGTGCATATCGGCAGGAAATATCCCAGTTTCCTTTTGAAAAGCGATATGTAAGATCCTGAAAAATAAGAAATCCGTCAGAAGCGTCTTCTTCAATATGCCGATAACGAACCCATTCGGCTCTGCTGCGGAAATTTAAACCATAGAACGGAGAATAGTCGGCCTGAATTTGCAGATTTTGTCGTTCGGCCGGAAAAAGCTGATGCGTGTTTTCTGAAACAAGAGTTGTATTTAACGCTTTCTGCTGATTGCGGTAAATAACCTGAAATGAAAGAGCTGTGTTTACCAGATAACTCATTTTTATGGAATATTCTACTCCCTTTGAAGGTGCATCAATCCTGTATTTAAGCCAGGAAAAGCTAAACCAGTCGGCATAAGCAGAGAACGTAAATTTCCGAAGAGGAGTAAGCCTGATGCCTGCATAAAAACCTTCTTCATCATTGCGGTTTGATGATTCTGAAAGTGCCGATGCATTTGGATTAAGGAAACTTCGATTGTAGTTCCGGTACAATGCTGATAGAGAAATACCTGATACAGGCATCCAGTTAATTCCTGTAAAGAATGCTTTTCCATTGTTTCTGCCCATGGCAAATTCTCCGAATAATTCTGCATTGGGCAATACCCAAACATAATCAGCACCCCAAAAATATTGTCGGTTACTCTTTAATGCAAAGTAATATTCAGGACTGTTATTGCTATTTACAGTCCCGGAAAATGATGAAGTATAGGCTGTTGTGCCGACTTTGAAATGACGGAATGTGAGGTTTATATTTCCGCCGAAACTGTTTTCGCTGATTACTTTTCGGTTTTCATTTTCATCAGGTGTACGATGAAGCCCTGTTTCCAGCAGTGATGAAATTTGTGCTTCGGCAGTAGTGTTTGTATCCAAGAGCTCAAGATTTGCATCCCGTAAAACGGAGGAAACAAAAAATGAAGCCTGAATAATGTTTTTTTCTGCCTCGATGGCAATGCCTCTTAAATAACCGTTTTCATCAGAAGAACGACTGGGACGTAGTCCGGATGCCGATTTTTTAATATTAACAGCATCGGCTGACTTCCCCAAAGCTAAGCCATTCCACATAACCAATCCCTGACCATAACGTACGCGATAATCGCCCAGTATGACTTTTTTCAGTATCCCTTTTCCTTCTATACTCAGATATCCCGAATAGAAATCAAAGCCATATTTTTGTTTCCCTTTAAAAAAATGTTCCCCGGCATCTTTCTCGGCAATTAACCCCAGCTCAACACCGGAAGAACTTTGCAGTGTGTAACGTAATTGTACTTTATCCGGACTTCCCAGATAGCGTGAATTGGGCTTTGTCTGAAGCAATGAGTCGGAAACCGGCTGATATCCTTCAGCCTTTTCAAACGTACGCTGATATCCGATAAAAAGTTCGCTGCGTAAGCGGCCGGGAAATTTGTCAAGTGAAAAATCAAACATTCCTTTGGCTCGGTTCAGTATGATAAAAGGCAGTATAGCCTTGATAGTTTCTTCATCAAAACCGGGAATTGCATCCAGTTCAAAAACAGTGAGAATCAATCCATATTCCCGAATGTATGAAATCAGGTTTTCAATTTGTAAATCATTTAAAAACAGTATGCGTTGCAATTCTCTGCGATTGGTATCATTTAGTGCAACCGGATTTAATTTCAGCTTATTCAGTTCATCCCAAAATTCAGCATCATCATATTCACCATCCTTTTGTTCAGCCAAACGCTCCAGTGTTTCCTGTACTTTCTTTTCGGGTAATTGATTTTGAAGAATTTCTGTTTGAGAAAAAGAGGGCTTTATAATGACAAACATTGTAAAAAGTTGAATCAAAATAATCCAACACAGGCTAAACCGATGGTATTTGAATCGTTTCATTGATTATTGGATTTGCCAGATTAAAGAAAATGAAGGAGAGTAGCCCAGATATCTGTGCCAGGAAGAACCAAAATCAAATTCGAAAGACTGCCAGTTAAGGTTAATACCAAATGCAAACGTTTCAGGTTGTGTAGCATATCCACCACGGAAACTCATTGTTTTACTGAGCTCATAAGAAAAAGCACCTTTAATGGATGCTTCATATTCACTGTTTTTTTCAACTTCGGCACTGAAATAAAAATTGTCGTCCGCTTTATATTTGATTCCGGTTGCAATACCGGATGGGATTGTTTCTGTTTGTTCTGAAGAATATTTAGCCTGAACCGGATTGTACACATGGACTCCAATGGTAAAACGTTCACTCAGTGTGCCCAGGATTCCTGCATCAAAGGTAAAAGCGGAAGAAGAACCATAGTTTTCGGCTAAAGCGATACGATGATAATCAAATTTGAGTCCGGCAGAAAATCGCTTGCCGAATTTTCGGGCATAAGCCCCGGATATTTCTTGTCTGTTGAAAAGTGAGTTGCCAAATCGAGAAGCTGAAATTCCCCATATATTTTCTTTGTATGGAAGCGCAACACCAAACCATTGCCGGTTTAATTCTTTGGTTAAAAAACGGTTTTCAAGGGTAAAACCCAGTGCTGAATTTTTTAAAGATGTTAAGCCGGCAGGGTTACCGTGTAATGCCCAAAATCCATCTATAGTGGTGTAAGTGCGCGCCATGGATGATTGTCGCGCACTTTGCCCGCTTATTTGAGCTTTTACGCCAATACAGGCCAGTATCAGTGTAAAAGCGATTATTATTCCATTTAATTTTCTACAAATCAATTGGTTTTATATTTGAAGCTGACTGCTTTCAGCTCTTCGTTTGCTTTGATAATTTTGGTTTTTAAATTCTTTTTGAAGCCTTTTACCATCTCAAGCATTTCAGGATCGCCGGTGGCCATAATCTGCAATGCAAGAATTGCTGCATTTTGAGCACCGTTGAGTGCAACAGTTGCAACAGGAATTCCCGGAGGCATCTGAAGAATTGAAAAAACGGCATCTAAACCTTCAAATGAAGATTTAATAGGGACACCGATTACTGGTAGTGGTGTAATTGCCGCAATAACTCCCGGCAGATGAGCAGCCATTCCGGCAGCTGCAATGATTACTTTAATACCTCTTTCGTGCGCTTTTTCAGCAAATTCAATCACCATTTCAGGGGTGCGGTGTGCTGATAGTGCATTCATTTCGAAAGGAATACCCATTTCATCGAAAAACTTCGCAGCTGCTTCCATGATTGGCAGATCGGAAGTACTCCCCATGATAATACTTACTTTTGGTTTCATGTTTGTGTGTTCGTTTTGAAAACAGAATTTGGCGCAAAGATAAAATCTGGAAGCCAACTTTCGAAGATTTTGCCTAAGTTTGCCCGATAAATGGATGATTGTTCAAATATACAGAAATATTCAACAATTATTGCATTCATCTGTTAATTATTTTTTCATCATTTATCGTAAGGAAAAAGATTATGAAAAGCGTTACCCTACACGACAAAACATTTGATATTTTTATCAATGCAGAAGAAATTGATCAGGCAATCAGTAAAGTAGCCGATCAGTTAAACCACGATTATAAGGATAAAAATCCTCTTTTTCTGGTTGTGCTGAATGGTGCATTTATGTTTGCCTCTGATCTGTTTAAAAAGTTAACCATTGGTTGTGAGGTTTCATTTGTAAAATTATCGTCGTATCAGGGTACCGAAACAACAGAAAAAGTTAAGCAACTCATAGGCTTAAACGAGCATCTGGAAGGTAGAAACATTGTGATTGTGGAAGATATTGTTGATACCGGAATAACCATTACACAGTTGATGGCGGAACTTGAGATTCGTAAACCAAATGATGTGAAAATCTGTACATTTCTTTTGAAACCAGAAAAATATACCAAGCCAATTCCGGTAAATTATGTTGGTATTTCAATTCCCAACGCATTTGTACTTGGTTATGGACTGGATTATGACGGGTTAGGAAGAAATTTGCCCGACTTATACCAACTCAGGGGATAATTCATTATCTTTAACCTTCCAAATTAACCAGAACAGTCATTAAACTGTAAATACACTATGATTAATGTGGCATTATTTGGCCCTCCGGGAGCCGGAAAAGGAACTCAGTCGAAATTGCTGATTAACAAATATAATCTGACTTATATCTCTACCGGGGATATTTTAAGGCAGGAGATTGCAGAAGGCACCGAACTGGGGATGCAGGCCAAAAGCATCATCGAAAAAGGGGGACTGGCTTCGGATGAAGTTATCGTTCAGATTATTGAACGTAAAATCCAGATGAATCCCGATGCCCGTGGTATTCTTTTCGACGGTTTTCCACGTACAGTAGTTCAGGCTTACATTCTGGAAGGTTTGTTTCGCAGAGACAATGCTTCACTTTTGTGTATGCTCAGTCTGGAGGTTCCGAAAGAAGAACTGATGCGCCGTATGCTCGAAAGAGCAAACAAAGAAGGACGTGCTGATGATAAAGAAGAAGTGATAAAAGTTCGGTTACAGGAATATGAAAATAAAACACTTCCGGTTGCAAATTTCTACAAGGAAAAAGGTAAGTATTTTCCGATTAATGGAGTAGGAAAGTTAACGGATATTTTTAACAGGCTTACGGCTACCATTGATAAGGAACTCGAAAATATTTGGCTGAATGTGGTATTGTATGGTCCTCCGGGTGCCGGAAAAGGAACACAGGCCAAACTAATTGCGGCGAAATACAATTTGGTTTATATCTCTACCGGAGAAATGATTCGCAGAGAAATAGAACTTGATACAGAAACAGGTCGTATTGCAAAAGAATACGTTGAACGTGGAGACGTTGTTCCTGATGAAATTGCGATTCGCCTGATTGAACGTAAAATTAAGCTGAATCCAAATGCAAAAGGCTTTATCTTTAAGGGATTTCCAAGTACGTTGGTTCAGGCATATATTTTAGATGGATTACTTTGGAAAATGGGCTCTTCGTTAACCTCAACCATCGAAATCAGCTCTACACCTATCCAGTGCATGAAACGATTAACCGCTCGTTCTAAAACACCAAATGCACGTATTTATGATAAAGAAACGGATGTTATTATCCACCGTTTGGAAGTGTATGAAGAACGCTGTGCAAAGGTGAAAGAGTATTATCAAAAACAAAATAAACTCGAATCGGTGAATGGTCTGGGTAATGAAGAGGAAGTTTTTGAAGATTTATGTCATGTGATTGATAATGTGTTTCGTAAAGTGAAATAGTATGTTGAATCTTGTAATATTCGGACCTCCGGGATGTGGCAAAGGCACTCAGTCGGGCAACATCATTCGTAAATATGGATTATACCATATTTCAACGGGGGAGATATTACGGGAAGAAATTTCGATTCATTCGGCTATTGGTGAAGTGATCCGGAAATTTATTGATCGTGGCTTTCTGGTTCCCAACGATATTGTATTGAGGGAGATACGTGTGTGCACCGATCATCATATTCAGGCAAAAGGGTTGCTGTTTGACGGTTTTCCGCGAACAGTTTTTCAGGCAACGTATTTAGATGACCTCTTGCATTCAAGAAATCACGAAATTTGCAAAGCCATTTACCTGAATGTGGAAGAGGAAGAATTGTTTAACCGTGTGCGTCATCGTTCGGAAAATTCACAACGAAGCGACGACAGCGATGAGGTTTTACAAAACCGGATAAGCATTTATCAGCAGGAAACATTCCCTCTGGTAGAATATTACCGCAAACAGGGAAAGCTTGCCGAAGTGAGTGGAATGGCTTCTGTGGATGAGGTGTTTCAACGCATCGACAGCCATATTCAAAACTGTGTTAAAAAGAAATAAGCTCAATGGCCGATTCAAATTTTGTTGATTACGTAAAAATATTTTGTCGTTCGGGAAAAGGTGGTGCTGGTTCCCGTCATTTTTTAAGAGCCAAATCAAATCCAAAAGGGGGGCCTGATGGTGGTGATGGTGGCCGTGGTGGTCATATTATTCTCCGTGGAAATAAGCAATACTGGACTCTTCTTCATTTAAAATACACCAAGCATGTTCATGGTCATGATGGGATAAATGGTAGCGAAAACCTGAAAACCGGAGCTGAAGGTGACGATATTTATCTGGAAGTGCCTCTGGGAACGGTTGTGCGTGATCCGGAAACCCGCGAAATCATGACAGAAATTACCGACGAAGGACAAACCTATATCATCATGAAAGGCGGTCGGGGAGGATTGGGAAATGATCATTTTAAATCATCTACCAATCGGGCTCCACGTTATGCTCAGCCGGGTGAACCCTGCGAAGAAGGCTGGCGTATCCTTGAATTGAAATTGTTGGCAGATGTGGGACTTGTGGGCTTTCCCAATGCAGGAAAATCTACACTGCTTTCGGTTATTTCGGCTGCAAAACCTGAAATTGCCGACTATCCGTTTACCACGCTTGTGCCAAATCTGGGAATGGTGTATTACCGCGACGGAAAATCGTTTGTAATGGCTGATATTCCCGGAATTATTGAAGGTGCTGCCGAAGGTAAAGGCTTGGGATTGCGTTTCCTGCGTCATATTGAACGTAATTCTATCCTGCTGTTTATGGTTCCTATCGACAGTATGGATATCAAAAAAGAGTATAAGATTCTGCTCAATGAGCTAAAAAAATACAATCCGGAACTGCTCGACAAACAACGGATTCTTGCAGTAACCAAATGCGACATGGCAGATGATGAACTGATTCGTGATACGAAAAAAACGCTGCCAAGAGGAGTTCCGCACGTGTTTATCTCTTCTGTTGCCCAAAAAGGAATTACAGAACTGAAAGATAAAATCTGGAAAGTTCTCTCTTCCGAAGAAAAATAATTCACCCAAAGCCGGAAGCCATGCTTCACGAACTAATTACCCTCGATAAACAGATTTTACTCTGGATAAACGGGATGAATACTCCGTTTCTGGACTTTGTAATGTATTGGATAAGTGAAAGATTCGTCTGGATTCCTCTCTACATCTGGCTTGTCTGGCTGATGTGGAAAAGCTACGGAAAACAAATCTGGCTAATTTTTGCAGGCGTTGCATTGATGATGGTCATCAGTGATATGGGAACAGTGCATTTGTTTAAAAATGTGTTTCATCGTTTCCGTCCTTGTCATAATGCTGAGATTGGTTCGTTGGTTCACCTTGTAAAGGGGCACTGTGGAGGCAGTTATGGATTTATTTCATCCCATGCTTCAAATTCGTTTTCGGTAGCTTTGTTTTCTGTATTATTGCTTCGGAAGAATTATCGCTGGCTGCCCTGGATACTATTTACATGGTGTTCGACTGTGTCGTTCAGCCGTATTTATCTGGGGGTGCATTTTCCTGCCGATGTATTTGTTGGTGCATGTTGGGGAATGCTTTCGGCAGTAATCGTGACTTTTGCGATAAAGAAGGCTCTTAAACCGGGGATGGTTAGTTGAAAATCTGGAATTCAAAATAAGAGAGATGCAAGGGGAGGGGGCTTTTTTACTTTCACTTTGCTCTTATTCTTTCTTTCTCTGTAATATTTTGATCGTACATAATACGTTATTTCAAAATATGATTAAAAAATTAGCCTAATAATCAATACGATCAAAAAAATCTCTACCTTTGCCAACCTAAAATCTTTGGATGTTTAATTTTAAGTCGGATATTGTAAAGTAAATAACCTTTGGTGTTCTATCCAAGGTTATCTCTTAATTAAACTCAGGCATATTCCTGCCGGAGTTATTTTCATGTCTATATATTATTAACAATTAATATGTAACCTGGCAAAGGGTATCGTATATGCTTATGCCATGGTTTCACCAATATAAATTTAAACATCATGAGTAACGAAAATAAATCAATTCACGAATTCGACATTAATTTAATCTGCGAATATTTTTCAAGTGTAGAACGACAAGGACCTGGCAGTCCCGAAGTAACTCTTAAAGCATTGAGCTTTATTGATAATCTTACCAACGAATCCCGTATTACCGACATTGGTTGCGGAACAGGTGGTCAGACAATGGTGCTGGCACAAAATGTGCCGGGACATATTACAGGGATCGATTTGTTTCCCTATTTTATCGACCAGTTCAATACAAATGCAGCAAAGCTGAATCTTCAGGATCGAATCAATGGTATCGTTGGTTCTATGGATAATCTTCCTTTTCGGGATGAAGAATTAGACCTGATCTGGTCAGAAGGAGCAATCTACAATATTGGTTTTGAACGGGGTCTGAACGAATGGCGGAAATTTCTGAAAACAGGAGGTTATATTGCCGTTTCAGAAGCATCATGGTTTACTGAAGAACGACCTGCCGAAATCAATACGTTTTGGCAGGATGCTTACCCTGAAATAGATACTATTCCCAATAAGGTTGCCCAAATGCAAAAAGCGGGTTATATTCCTGTTGCGACATTTATTCTACCTGAAAACTGCTGGATAGAACATTTCTATGTTCCACAAGTTAAAGCACAAGATGTCTTTCTGAAAAAATATGCAGGCAATAAAACTGCCGAAGAACTTATCGCAAGCCAACGGCATGAAGCTCAATTGTATTTCAGATATAAAGAGTTTTATGGCTATGTATTTTATATCGGGAAGAAAATCTGATACTGATTGATAAAATACTAGGTTCAATCAAGCTCATGAAGATTGAACTTAATATTTCTACTCACCGGCATTATGCCGAAATAACTCTGGGCTATATTATATGCGTATGATATAACTAGTTAAGGATTAAGGGGCTGCTTTGACAGCCTCTTTTTTATGCCTGCCTGCTTCACTTTATTTTTCGGCTCACCAAACGAGGCCGAAAGGGCAGAGCCATATATCAACAGATTATTAAAAAAATCACAATTTTTCAATAAACATTGCAAAGTGAAGTTAAAAGGCAGTCTCGATTTCTTTCTGAGTTATATTTTCTGTCTCAATGCATCTGAAAAATCACTACCAAATATATGGAATGATTTTGTAACATGTTTTCTTAGAATATTCAGGATAACCTTTCAATTCGTTTTTTAATGTTCTGTCCTCCAGATTTGTTCTTATGATAATTAGGATAATCAACATACATGTTGGGATTATGCTCCATAAAGAATCGAAGAGTAATGGAAATCCTAACGATTGAACAATAGAACCCAGATAAGCCGGATGTCTGACTATTTTGTATAATCCGGTATCACAAACAATATGTTCTCTGTCAGTTTGGATTCTAACTGTACTTGAAAAAAACCGATTCTGTTTTTGGGCAATAAGAAATACGATTTGTCCTGAAGCTGTTAAAATTGCCCCCAATAAATATGCACTCCAATGAAAATCAGGCGACCAATGATAACGGCCAGAATCGAGTCCGGCAATTATATACATTGAAATTGTAACAAGGAATGATAATCCTAAAATAGTCTTATCCCATTTCTTTGTGTCTTCTCCTGGTTTTGAACGTTCTTTTAATAATTCAGAATCTATCCGCAGAAACGTGTAGTTTAATACGAGCATTAAAAAACCAATTGACACATAAACGAGTCCTTGCCAATACGCTATTCGACCCGCACTTGCAAATATGATTGCAAAAAATAAGAATGTGCCCAAAAAATGTTTAATCAAATAGTTTGTCTTCATGATTTGATTTTTTTATTTCATGTAGTCAGTTAATATAATTCACCATAAGTCCTGTACCAATTTTCTTCAATCTTCCAATTTTCACTAGGCATTCTTATCATTTTCTTACGAATCGTTTCCATCACTGATGAATCATTTGTGAAGATAAACTGAGTAGAGGGTGCTTCAAAGAAATTTCTGAAAATCCAAAATTGAACGGTTGTTGTATTTAGACGGTTTTTTCGATTAATTATAATTTCATTTCCACCATTCGAAATCACTGGAAACGTATAGGGTAGTTTATATTTCCAATACGGTTTTTCTGTGTTCGAATTAATTTCTTTATTTTTAATTTTTTCAACAATTTCAACTCGTCTGTTATAAAATAATTTCCAGTCAATTTTCTCAATTACTTTATTTACAGAGGATTGGTAAAAAGTCAAGATGAGAAGGCCGATGAATATTGAAAATTTTAGAATTCTTAATCTTGATAAATTTTTTCGTTCTATTATTAGTTTAACTAATTGTATAACCGAAGCTATACATAGAATTAAAATCAATCCAATAATCTCAAATGTGAGAAAGAAAAAGGACATAAAATAGTAATTATAAAGAGCCAAAAAAATCCATCCAATAATAATCCAAATCAATGCTTGCTTTGTGAATTTTACGGTTTTAAAGCTAAAGATGTAAGGAATTTCTTCGTTATGAATGCGTTCAGAATCTTGTAGTTCTGTGTTGTTAATATCTTGGTTTGTCTTTAATTTCCTCATAATACTTTTTAATGCCAATTTCCTTCATTTTCAGATTTATATCGATTGAACGCTTGTAAAGATGCTCATCAAATCCTGTATTATTACATGGGAATTTTGAACATTGAAAACAAAAGTCAACATTTTGTTTTTCAGAACATGTTCTTACGTTACAATCTTTGAAAATCTTACATTTTTCGTTTCTGCACCCTGTGCAACTAACGGAAGCAAAATAAGCTAACAGCTCATAAAAGTCTTTATATTTATGAAAAACCGGTTCGTCTATCAAATCCACAAATCTGTTTGCATATACTTCAAAATCGCCCAAAGAGTCCTTTAATTTACGACTGTAATTTTTAATATCTCCATCTGCGAATGCAAAACATTTCCCGCAATGTATTCCACATGGTCCTAATCTGCTTTTTATAAAATTGTAGTCCATTTTTACATCTTTTGAGGAGAATCAAGCGTTAACTCATTCCGGATATTTCCAGTGTTTAATGTTGAACATGGTTCAAATAAAAGTAAATGGGTTTCGGTATCGGCAACAGGCCGGTGATTTATTCCTTTTGGAATAATAATAAACTCACCTTCATTTACATCGATGATCCTGTTGCCATAATCCATTTTTAAATGACCTTTTAGAACAAGAAAAAATTCATCTTCATTGTCATGGTGATGCATTACAAATTCGCCTTTAATCTTTACTAAACGAACGTGTTGATTGTTTAATTCACCCACAATTACCGGTTTCCAGTAATCGGTAATTAAATTTAGTTTATCGCTGATTTTAACTTTCTCTGTTTCTTGTATCATCCTGCGTTTTTTTAGAAATAAAACATCCGTTGAAAGGCTGAAGGAACTATCAAAAATACAAATTAATACCTCACAAGGGTTAAAAGGCAATGTTTTAACGGTAGGTAATTTTGTAGAGCAGGAGTAGAATAGAACTAGTACAATTACTACAGATTAGCAAGTTGAGATTTTAATTTCCTGATTTTTCCCAATCATTAACGGCATTTCTATAATCATCACTATATCCATAATGAGCAGAAAATATATATTCAGCTTCAGGAATTCGTGTTATTTTTTTCATTGATTCGATTGCAGTTTTTGTATCCATATTGAAGAATTCATTAAACTTATCAATCTTGCCATTCTTTATACTTAATACGTCTCCGGTGAATAAATATTTGTCATTGATTAAATAACACATGGAGCCGATTGTATGTCCCGGAGTTAAAAAACCTTTGATCTTAATATTTCCAATATTCAAAACCTGTTGGTCTTCTATCAAAGAGTACTCTTTTGTGTCGATATTATTTCCGAAAAATAAAAATCTTGATTTTGCTCCATTTATCAACTGAGCCTCTTGCTTTGACAGGTATATTTTTGCATTCTTAAATAATTTAATTGAAGCAACATGGTCTCCATCTGTATGAGTTAGTAAAACAGCAATGACTTTATCAGGGTTAATATTCAGTTTTTTAAGTTCCCCTGAAACCACATCTATATTGCTTCCGGCATCTATCACTATATAAGCATCGTTATCTTTAATTAAAAATAAATCGACAAATAAATCCTTAACTGAATATATGTTATGTGTAATTTCTTTTGTTTCTGCCGGGGTCATTTTTTTCATTTCTGATTTTGCCTTTATCATATATCCAACGAAGAAAAGCACAATCAAACCAATAACGATTCCGATTCCCAGTAAAACTCTTTTTAATGTCTTTTTCATATCCTGTATTTTATTACTTGTTATTAATATTCAGTATGTAGCAGGGTGATATTATGGGGTATGCTTATTTTATCTTTTTGATTCCGTTTATATCAATTTCGAATTTCAGGTCTTTGCCATTAATCACGCTTGATTCTTCAGGCCAATAGATAATTGGTACATTCTTAAAAGTCATATAAACCTTATCTTTTGTTTTTGTAAATATACAGTAATCCGAAATTGATTCACCATTTCCTATATCAACAGCATAATCCAGATAATCCAGATATTTTATTTTTTTGTCCTTAATTAATAATATCTCTTGCCCCCAGCTATACTCCGCAGCAACTTCAACCATTATAATGATCCATTTACGATCAGCACTAATAAAAAACGTAGGTTTGAGAATCATTGCATCCGATAATGTATCTGAATTTATGTAAACGGTTTTATTACTTCTTTTGTCAACAATCTTAAATTTTAAATTGTTCTCGTATATCCCGTTATAAAAGAAGAAGTCGCCTAAATCGTATTTACAATATTGTTTGTTTACACCTGTATCAATCAATATTTCCTTAACCTGGAATTTTTTAAAGGGTAAGTCTTGAGCAGCTGAATTAATCCAACTCGCAAGAAATATGATAAGTGTTAATTTATTCATCATTATTTTTATGTGCTTTTTATACTTGTTGAAAGCCCGAAGGAAATATCAAAAATACAAATTAATGTTTTTCAGGAGGCTTAAAATGAGATTGTACTTTCTTATATTTCTTAGTGAAAGAAACCAAAATAAAGAGGCGACAAGTTTGTCCCATTTTTACGATTGTAAACATTGCCAGTTCCTGAAATTCTCAATCTGAAGAACGCCACATTTTTGCAGGGGTCTTTATTTCGATTGATCTTTCTGCGATTTTTCAGAGATTTAAGTATTTCTGTCTGATTCCAATTCATCATTCTATTATTTGAATATCAGAAGCGATTGTACCTGTGTTTCCATCTATGGTGCAGTTTTGTAATATACATTAAGGTCACTTAGTAAGAATGATCGTATGTGTTCTGATAAATCAATAGTTTTATTGTGCATTCAATTATTTATTTATTTTGAGTACAATATTTTTCTATCTTTGATCTTTTAGTTTGGCAAATGCATTAAGAAATTAGTAATATTCTAAGAAATGAAAAGAGCTTTGTTGTTTTTCATGATATTGTCTTCCTGTAGTATAATGAAAGAGAGTGAAAATTATAATAAGATAGATCGTAATACTATTGTTTTTATGGTATTAAATATCCGTAGAGATTTGATAGATAATAAGCATATTATTAAACTTGTAAGTAAAACTGAATGCAATGGAAAAATTAAAAATCAACCTAAAAATATTTTATGCTCGGGAAATTACCTGACTATCTATCAGTATAATGATAAAAACATTGTTGATTCAATAATTTTGGAGCATCCCTTATACAAGCATTTTGAGTACTTAGATGACAATGATAATTTTTCTGTAAAAGATACTATAATTGATAAGGCTGACTTCTTTTTCAGGATACAAGCAGAAAGTAATACGACCAAACTGAAAATTCTTGAGACATTGAAAAATAAATCCCGGGAAGAATTAATCACGATAGAACTATAAAATGATGAAAATAAAATATCTACTTATATTTATTTCTTTGATGCAATTAAATATTGCCAACGCACAAACATTTTCAATAGACACATTACGATATAAAGGAGATATAAACAAATATATCAACTTCGTTATCATGGGAGACGGATATACATCGGCACAGCAAGGTGATTTTATAACTGATGCAACAAATTTATCTAATTATTTTTTGGGACGGACTCCGTGGTCAAATTATGAAAATTACATTAATGTATTTGCTATTGAAGTAATTTCTTTTGATTCAGGAGTTAAACATCCACAAACAGCAAGTGACTGTAGCACGGATCCAATGCCTGTTTCTAATCCGAATAATTATTTCGGGAGCACCTTTGATTATTATGGCATACACAGATTAGTTTGTCCTGTTAATACAGCGAATATAGCCAATGTTCTTGCTGCAAATTTTCCGAATTATGACCAAATACTAATTGTTGTAAACACTCCTCATTATGGGGGCTCCGGGGGGAGCGGGATTGCCGTTTCAACAATGGCTCCATCTGCTTATGAGATAACGGCTCATGAAATAGGTCACTCTTTTGCCAATCTTGCTGATGAATATTATGCAGGAGATATGTATGCTAACGAAGCACCCAATATGACGCAGGAGACAAATCCATTATTGGTAAAGTGGAAAAATTGGATGGGTTTCAATGGGGTCGGGATATTTCAACATTGTTGCGGAGGCAATTCTGCATTGTGGTATAAGCCTACAAGTAACAGTTGCAAGATGGAGGCTTTGAATTACCCATATTGTAGTGTTTGTACTCAAACAATTGTTGAATCTATTCATTCTATTGTGAATCCAATTGTAAGCTATACTCCCATAACTTCTGTAATTAATTCATCGAATCAATTTATCAATTTTAAATTGACGGAATTAATGAAACCTGTCCTCAACACATTGAATATAAATTGGAAACTTGATGGAAATGATATTTTAAACAATGTTGATTCCATTCAAATCGATCAAAACATCTTAACCAATGGTACTCATTTCCTGACAGTAAAAGTGACTGACACGAGTTCTTTTCTCCGGGTTGATCAGCATTCATCAATTCACTTTAGCACCGTTACATGGACTATTGAAAAAACAACGACAGGACTTGACCTTACTGCAACTGACAATAAAATCAATTGTTCTGTTTATCCTAACCCTTCTTCCGGTAATATTTTAAATGTTTCAATTGATTTAGAAAAGAGGAGTAATGTAATCATTGATTTAGCATCATCTGATGGAAAAATAATTCAGCATATAGCAAATAAAACATTGGATAAAGGAATGTATTTAAATACTATCAATGTTGAGAAAATAATAAACGGCGCCTATCTTGTAATATTCCAAATAGGAAATGTTAAGCATACTGAAATTTTCGTTAAGCAATAATTCCTACTTTGTGGGAGACGATCCGCAGACTTACGGATGGCGTTCCTACTTTGCGGGATACGATCCGCAAACTTACGGATGGCGTTCCTACTTTGCGGGATACGATCCGCAAACTTACGGATGGCATTCCCACTTTACAGGATACGATCCGCAAACTTACGGATGCCATTCCCACTTTTCAGGATATGATCCGCAAACTTACGGATGCCATTCCTACTTTTTAGGATACGATCCGCAAACTTACGGATGGCATTCCCACTTTTCAGGATACGATCCGCAAACTTACGGATGCCATTCCTACTTTTTAGGATACGATCCGCAAACTTACGGATGGCATTCCCACTTTTCAGGATACGATCCGCAAGCTTACGGATGGCATTCCTACTTTACAGGATACGATCCGCAAACTTACGGATGGCATTCCTACTTTACAGGATACGATCCGCAAGCCTACGGATGGCATTCCCACTTTTCAGGACAGGATCGTAAGACCTTACAATGGCATTCCCACTCTTACGGGACAGGATCGTAAGACCTTACAATGGCATTCCCACTTTACGGGACAGGATCGTAAGACCTTACAATGGCATTCCCACTTTGCGGGACAGGATCGTAAGACCTTACAATGGCATTCCCACTTTGCGGGAGACGATCCGCAAACCTACGGATGGGAGAGTGTGCAAAAAAGAAGCCGGATTTGCCTTTTCGGTTGGCAAAACCATGCTTTTCAGCAATGTAGGTTCCGAAGCAGTTTTGGTATATGGTGCTGCAACTGTTGACGCTCTGCTAAGTCCGACAGCCATTGAATTACTATCGGGCGAAGAAAAAGAAATTACCGTTACCCAACTGGGAGCTCCGGCAAACCGCTTTATCCTGATGATGAATAAGAGCCTGCTGGTTGAAGCCGAAGTAGAAATGTTGTTTGTGTAGCCGGCAAAAAAACCGTATAAACACCTAAGTATAACTCCAAGGTAGAAACCGTCCAGCCTTTTATTGCTGTTTTTTTTGTACTTAATATTTAGTAACTGGAAGAACTGGCGGTTTTCTAAGAAACGGGAATCATCAATCAAGACTAACGAGATTGATAAGTACCTTTCAATCTTTTTCAGTCACTTCAATCTTCTCAATCAAAACAGATAAGGCTGATAAGCACCTTCCAATCTCATCAATCTTTTTGCGTTCTCTGCGTAAATCCTTTGCGCTCCTTTGCGTGAAAAAGGTATCACGCAAAGTACGCAAAGAAGAGCGCAAAACACGCAAAGATCACTTCCGTTTCAAATAAAAATTCATTAACAAAGCTTAATATAGTCACTTCAATCTTCTCAATCAAAACAGATAAGGCTGATAAGCACCTTCCAATCCCATCAATCTTTTTGCGTTCTCTGCGTAAATCCTTTGCGCTTCTTTGCGTGAAAAAGGTATTGCGCAAAGTACGCAAAGAAGAGCGCAAAACACGCAAAGATCACTTCCGTTTCAAATAAAAATTCATTAACAAAGCTTAATATAGTCACTTCAATCTTCTCAATCAAAACAGATAAGGCTGATAAGCACTTTCCAATCCCATCAATCTTTTTGCGTTCTCTGCGTAAATTCTTTGCGCTTCTTTGCGTGAAAAAGGTATCGCGCAAAGTACGCAAAGAAGAGCGCAAAACACGCAAAGACCACTTCCGTTTTAAATAAAAATTCATTAACAAAACTTAATATAGTCACTTCAATCTTCTCAATCAAAACAGATAAGGCTGATAAGCACTTTCCAATCCCATCAATCTTTTTGCGTTCTCTGCGTAAAAAAGGTATTGCGCAAAGTACGCAAAGAAGAGCGCAAAACACGCAAAGATCACTTCCGTTTCAAATAAAAATTCATTAACAAAGCTTATTATAGTCACTTCAATCTTCTCAATCTTGATTGAAAAGACTATTAAAACAGAACAGAGCTTTCAATCTTATCAATCTCTTTGTGTTCTCTGCGTAAATCCTTTGCATGAAAAATATTTAAAGCCAGTCCGCCTGTAACTATATAGCCTCCACTGCATCATAACAGAGTCGGGCTTTAAACAGTATTTTGCATACTTTTGTGTTATTATGAAATTTATCTATAATCGTTTTCCGGATGATCCGGAGTTTGAACCGGGTGGAAAGTGGGTACCTTTGAAAGAGTCAGCAAATCTCTGGGTTATCCAGCTACAAGCATTGCCTTTTATGGTTGTGAATGTCCTTGTCATGATCCTGTTGTTATGGGCAATCGGGATAAGCTTTGAGCTGGATTCTCTTTTGATTTTGCTCTCTTTTGTTATTTTTGCACCTGTTCATGAGTTTATTCATGCACTTTTCTTTCCGGAGAGCATTCTGTCTAAGAATATCTATTTTGGGTTTACAACGAAGGGTTTTGTGCCTTTCGCGGCCTACATCGGGGAGATGAAACGCAATACATTTATCTGGAGTTTACTGGCTCCGTTTGTCATTATTACGATTTTAGGATTTGCCTGTCTTTTGCTGTTAGGAAGCAATAGCCTGATAGAACATATTATTGTGTTCAATGCACTGGGTGCCTGTGCCGATTGTTTAGGAGTGTATCTTTTATTGCGACAAGTCCCCCGGAATGCAATTGTACGCAATAAACTGATCCGAACATATTGGAAAACAGAAGAGAATACATTATCTTTGGAATCCTGAATCCTTTGTCAATAAAACCAGATCCATTGATTCATTAAACATAAATACCATGGAAAATCAATCAAAACCAGAATGTTGTCCGCAGTTTAATCCTGAACCGTGGGATGATAAAACCTTTGAATGGGAGAACAAGCTTTTTATAAAGGATAAAGTTTGTACCTTGTTCTATATGCCAATGAATTTTGGCAAAGTTATGCGAAGACTCGATTCCAAAGTAAGCAAAGCAGGTGCTCAGATGCCTGATTGGCTTTGTTTGTCTGACCATACCTCCAAATGGAATATGGATGTTTATCTGGCGGTGGACAAAGAGATTCCCGATGCTGAAAATACTAAACTGACGGGTAAGTTTTACAGCAAAGTGTATGAAGGTCCGTTTAAGGATACCGGAAAATGGTGCAAAGATTTCGAAATTCAGGCAAAAGCCAAAGGTTATACCATTTCAAAGTGGTATATGTGGTACACTACCTGTCCGAAATGTGCCAAAAAATATGGGAAGAACTACGTGGTAGTAATAGGGCAGGTGTAACTTATCAAAACTGCCACCCTTTCCCGAAAGTTGAAAAAGAGTAAGTCGAAAACCAATATTTCCATACTTTCCCGATTTTCGGGACTCAGTCTGACAATATTGCGTAGTCTGTGAATATTCAGAAATGGAATAATATAATCCGGGTTTTGGGATAATTATCTTCCTGCCAGCCAAAGTTTAAAGTCGGAAGTACGTTCTGTACTTACATAGGTTTCTACCGGGCATTTTACCGTAGGGTCAATCTTGATTCTGCCTTTAAAGTGGGTGTACATTTGTCCGATGGCATTATAATTTATGATTACCCCTCGACTAATCCGGTAAAATATATTCGGGTCAAGAATGCTTTCGAGTTTATCGAGGGTGAAATCGATAGGGAAGCTTTGATTGTCAAATGTCTGGAGAAGTACATTTTTGTCTTCTGCATAAAAAAGAGCGGCATCCGAGGCATCAATGGCTTTCAGAAACTGTCCATATTTAACAACAAACCTACGGGGTTGTTCTTTTGTTTTGCTCAGCATCTGCTCAATCAGGTATTGCAGATTAGGATTCGCGTCACGATTTTTCCATTTTTTCAGGCTTTGTTCAAGTTCTTCTTTTTTAACTGGTTTCAGAAGATAATCGAGGCTGTTTACTTTAAAAGCCTGAATTGCGTACTGGTCGTAGGCAGTGATGAAAATTACGGGCGATTTTACTTCAATCTGTCTGAAAATTTCGAAACAGGAACCATCTGCAAGATGAATATCCATTAAAATTAAATCGGGAGAGGCGTTTATTTGCAGCCAGGTAGCTGTATCCGAAATTGTTTCGAAAACATCTATAATCTCAGCAGCGGGTTCAAGTTCTTTTATGATTCTGATTAATCTTCGGGCTGCTGCCGCTTCATCTTCAACGATCAGTATTCTCATATTGTCAATGTTTTAAATATTACTCTGGCTTATTGAGTAATGGGATCGCAACGGTGTATTTCATCGCGGAAACCATGATTTCCGGTTCTTTGTCCGATAAAAATTTATAACGATTCCGGATATTCTGTAAACCTAAACCTGCCGAAGGTTCTTCTTCGGTACGCTTTTGAAGGTTATTCTGAACCACCAGATAATTTTGTTCCGAAACACTTAGTTCAATCACCAGAGGTCGCCCGGTGGCGATTACATTGTGTTTGATTGCATTTTCAATCAGCATTTGAAGGGTTAAAGGAGCAATACCATATTCCATGGATGCTTCAGGAAGTTTATTGTTTAGCATCAGATTTTCACCATATCGCTTTTTTTGAATAAAAATGTAGGTGTTAATGAGTTCCATCTCTTCGCGGAGTGTTATAATGGTTTTATCGCGAAGCTGAAGAATGGTTCTGAAAAAGTCGGAAAGTTTCTGAACATAAGCTACTGCTGCTTCACGGTCTTCTTCAATCAGTGCAATCAATGTATTGAAACTGTTGAACAGAAAGTGAGGATTTACCTGGTTTTTCAGCGTTTCAAACTGAGAAAGCAGGCTCTCTTTTTCGAGACGTTCCGCTTTCTTGGAAGAGGAAATCCAAAGCAAATAAAAAAATACTGCTTCGTGAATAAATGAAATTACCAGCGAAATAACCAATGAACTTATGTAAATAGCCAGGAAATCGTAATATTTCAAAAATGGTTCATCAATCATTAGTTTCCCAAGTCCAAACTCTAAGGATACAACGATGAATGTATAGAGTGCGATGAATACAACTTCAAGAACCAGATGCTTTACAGGATGCTTTTCCCATGGAAAATGATGCCATAATTTATTGATAATAAAGCGACATCCCAGCCACATGGCTGCCGTTCCGATTGCCGAAAAAAAGACATTGAGAAGGGTGAAACTCCATCCAAGCTTAAGCATAAATCCACTGAGCATGGGAAGTAAAATTCCCAGTATGAAAATTCCTCCGATGATAATCCATTTGTCGGGAAATTTTTTTAGTGCCAGTACTTTGTTACTCATGATCTGTCTTTTTACAAAATTAAAATATAATACGATATTGAGGGATAATTAAAAGTCCGGTTTGGTATGTAAATGATTTTTCACCGGTCTTTTTATTGAGTTTTTCGGCATAGATGTTTTTCTGATTAAAGATGTTTTGAATATCGAGGGCAAATTCCTGTGTTATCTTTTTGCCGTTACGGCGATAGGTAAGTTTAAGATCGGTGCGTGAATAATCATCATATTGCAGCGAAAATGCTTTGGTATTGTCGTATTTCAGCATATAGGTTGTGCCTCCGGTTACAGGATCAGCAACAACGGTTGATGGTGTATATCGCTGTCCGCCTGCATAGGTTGTTTTCAGGTCGAAACCCAGTGTGGTTCTGGCTTTTTTTGTACTGCTTTTGGGGTCGAGTTCAAACTCTTTTCCGATAAGTATATTCACTACATAATTTCCATTAAAGGCTGTGTTTCGTTCAATATCGTCGCTTCCGGTATATTTTGATTCAAACAGAGAGGTTGTTACCAGAAAATAGAGTCCTCTGTTGAGGAAGTGCTCCAGCGTGAGTTCAATTCCATAATTGGTTCCTTTTCCGCTTGCATTAATCGTATCGGGTGTTGAATATCCGAAGTTAGCTCCCTGATTCAGGATGGAGTATTCATCACGCTGACCTCCGTTTATCCCTGCATGATGAATCCATTGGTAATAAGCTTCCGCTTTTAGTCGCAGGTTACTGTGGATGTTCCAGTCGTAACCCAATACAAGGTGCTGGCTTTTCGGCATATCCAAATTTTCGTTTAAACGTTGAAAAGTGCCGTCGGCCATACGTGTTTGACGAAAATAGATGCTGATAGAGTTTAGCTGGCTATGTAAACCATAGCCCAGGCTCAGCGTATGGGCAGGAGAGAAGTTCCAGCGGACTCCGGCTCTTGGCTCTATGGAGTAATCTTTGTTTAAATCATAATACATCGCGTGCACTCCTGCATTCAGAATCAACTCTTCGGTAAATTTATACTGCATCTGAGCATAAGGTTGATATAGCCACGAACTACCGTTAAAATCGCTTACCGTGCGTAATCCGTTGTCTTCGTTAAACCATATTTTCTCCTTCAAATCGAACCCCAGTTTTTTAACAAAGATTCCCGCTTTCACAAAACTTCTGGAGTTGATTTTATGATTAATCAGGAAAGATGCCGTGAGCGAAGTTTCAATGAAATCGTTGTTGTATATCGCTGTTTTAGAAGTGAATCCTGGCGTTAAGGAGTCAACAGTTGTGACAAAATTATGATAAGAGGCTGCAAGCGTAAGTTTTGTATAAGTTTTGGAATTCCAGAAATAGGTATTTGTAATTCCTCCGGTGGCCATATCCGAACCATTGGTCAGATCGTAGCCTTCACCACCGTAAAAGTCAACGGTTTCTTTGGTTGTATCCTTGCGTGAATCCCAGATTTCGATATCGCTGATGCCTCCCAATGCAAAGATGGAAAAGTTGCCGAGTTTGGTATTGGGCAGATTGATTTTCATGGCAAAGTCTTTATACATTGGAATTCCGGTACCGGTACCTAAATCTGCTCCCATTTTATCCATAAATTCGAGGGTAGAGTAACGTGCATTGAGCAGATAAGAAGCTCCTGTTTTACGATTAATCGGACCTTCGGCTCCGGCTTCAAAACCGTTGAACCCTACTTGTCCGAGAAATTCATGCTTTTCGTTGTTGCCGTTACGCATTTTTAAATCGAATACCCCCGACATTCCATTGCCATATTCGGCAGGAAATGCACCTGTAAGAAAGTCGGAGTTTGATAACAGATTGTTGTTGAGCATACATACCGGACCTCCGGTTGCTGTGGATGAACCGTAATGGTTAGGGTTTGGAATATCAATACCTTCCAGTCGCCAGAGTAACCCTGAAGGAGAGTTTCCCCGGATAATGATATCGTTGCGGGCATCATTCGAACCAATAACACCGGCGTAGTTAGAAGCCATGCGGGCTACATCGTTGCGCGAACCGGCATAGCGCCCCGTCTCTTCAACCGTGAAACTTCGTGAACTTACGCTGTTCATGCGATTAATAGCATTTCCACGGTCGCGATCAGATTTTATTTCTACTCCTTTTTGAGAGATGATGTTTTCTTCCAACTCAATTTCCAGCACAAGTTCTTTTCCGGTATTCAGATTCAGATTGTTGAGAACAATTTCTTTGTAACCCATAAAGTTTACTTTCAGGCTTACTCTGCCAACCGGAATACCGGCAATGCGGAATTTGCCGTTTTCATCTGTAGAAGTGCCTGTTACAGGTTGTATGTTAAGCAATACAATATTTGCTCCCGGCAAAGTGTTGCGGGTAACTTTGTCAACCACCGTACCACGAACTGTTCCGCTGGGCGTTTCTGCAGCAGTTAACAATCGCGGCACTAAAATCAAAAGAATAACCGAAATAAGTATTTGTTTCATTGTTGTCGGATTTTGGGTAATTTGATGCTGCAAAGAAAATACACCCTTATTCATTTTAGATGATTAAATCTGACGAGTACCTCCAAATAGAGGATAAAACCGAAATTATAGCAGAAATTCAATAAGGGTGTAATTAAAAATCAGAAGCGAGCTTTCACTTGATATGCTATTTTTATGTAAAAGATTACATCTGCCGGTTTTTGAGAATGATAAATATGTATTTTTGAAATATACCTTTTGCGTTAAGCAACTTCTGTCCAATTGTAAGAATCAAATACAGGGGGTGTATAAGTTTAAAAGGAATTACAGGTGGTAAGTATTTTAGGATTAAGCCTGATAATAAAGACTAACACGTATGAATACAATCCTCAGAAATATTTTAGCAGTAATAGTTGGAGTTTTTCTTGGAAGTGCCGTGAATATGGGAATTATCATGATCGGTGGTTCAATCATTCCTCCTCCGGAGGGTGCAGATGTTACCACGACGGAAGGTTTGAGAATGTCGATGCACTTATTCCAACCCCAACATTTTCTTTTTCCGTTTTTTGCCCATGCTTTGGGAACGTTTGCGGGTGCATTGCTGGCAGCTCTCATCGCCGTAAATCATAAAATGAAGTTTGCATTGGGAATTGGAGCTTTTTTTCTGGTGGGAGGAATCAGCAGTGTTTTGATGCTTCCTTCACCGCTATGGTTTTCTGTTTCGGATTTAGCAGTAGCATATATTCCAATGGGCTACTTAGCAGGAAAGATAGCTGCCAATCGAAAATGATCTGGAGGATATCCGATTAGGGTAATCTCCCCGTATCATTCTTTCGGTAAAAAACGGTAATTTGGTTTGCTAAGATATAGAACTTAAAACAGTCGCTTCAAGCTTTATTATGCATACATTCGTTCCCGTTGGGCTTTGATTTTTTCGTCCATGATATAATCATCGTAATCCATCAGTTTGTCTATAATGCCATTAGGCGTAAGTTCAATAATGCGGTTACAAACAGTTTGAATAAACTCATGGTCATGCGATGCCATAAAAATGTTCCCGGGGAATTTAATCAGGTTATTATTGAATGCCTGAATTGATTCCAGATCAAGGTGATTGGTCGGAGAATCTAAAACCAGTGCATTTGCATTGATTAGTTGCATTTTACAAATCATACAACGCATTTTTTCGCCACCCGACAGAACATCTACCCGTTTACCGAGTTCATCGCCGCTAAACAGCATTTTTCCTAAGCATCCGCGAATGTATATTTCAGAAGTGTCGGTAGTAAATTGGGAAATCCAGTCGGAAAGACTCAGTTCGCTTCTGAAAAACTCGGAATTGTTCAGCGGTAGATAGGAGTGAGTGATGGTTTGTCCCCACTGGTAAGAACCAAAATCTGGTTTTAAGTTTCCGCTGATGATTTCAAAAAAAGCAGTCATTGCTCTTGAATCTTTCGAAAGAAAAACAATTTTATCGCCTTTGTTGGCGTAAAATTCCACATCTTTAAAGAGGACTTTTCCGTCGATACTGGCGCTCAGGCCTGTTACTTCCAAAATTTTGTCGCCGGCTTCGCGTTCAGGTGTGAAAATAATTCCCGGATATTTACGGGTAGAAGGCTTGATTTCTTCCCAGTTAAGCTTTTCGAGCATCTTTTTACGACTGGTTGTCTGCTTTGATTTCGAAACGTTGGCACTGAAACGCTGGATAAATTCGAGAAGCTCTTTTCGTTTTTCTTCCGCTTTTTTATTTTGTTTCATCTGCTGGCGTAAAGCCAACTGGCTACTTTCGTACCAATAACTATAGTTTCCGGCAAACATCTGGATTTTACCGTAGTCGATATCGATGGTATGAGTACTTACAGAGTCGAGAAAGTGGCGGTCGTGCGATACAACCAATACCGTGTTTTCGTAATTTGAAAGGTAGTTTTCGAGCCACATTACGGTTTCAATGTCCAGGTCGTTGGTAGGCTCATCCAATAACAGATTATCCGGTTTGCCAAAAAGAGCTTGTGCAAGCAATACGCGAACCTTTTGTTTTCCGCTCATATCTTTCATCAGAGTGTGATGAAACTCTTCTTTAATCCCCAAATCACTTAATAAATTGGCAGCATCACTTTCGGCATTCCAGCCATCCATATCTGCAAATTTTTCTTCAAGTTCGGCAGCTTTAATACCGTCAGCATCTGTGAAGTCGGTTTTGGCGTATAACTCATTTTTCCGCTGAATGATATCCCAAAGTATTGAATGACCTTTAATTACAGCGTCCAGAACCGTGAATTCATCAAAAGCAAAGTGATCTTGTTTTAAAACAGAAAGACGTTCTCCCGGGCCTAATGAAATGTTGCCATGTTCGTAGTCAATTTCTCCGGATATTGCCCTCAGAAATGTTGATTTTCCGGCTCCATTTGCACCAATAACTCCATAACAGTTTCCTGCAGTGAACTTTAAATTGACATCCTGAAACAAAATTCTTTTTCCAAACTGAATTCGTAAATCGGAAACTGTAATCATTTGAATATAAATAAATTAGAATGGTAATTAAAAATCGACTGCAAAGGTACATATAATAACAGGGCAAAAAAAGAAAGGTATATCCGGAATTGTTATACAATTACTAAATTCCCGAAAATAATCTCAGGTGGATATCTTTATAACGAAAACGAACAGAGGCATTAATGTATTCCGAAAATCCAATCGGTATTATCGCTAATTTTGTATGACATCACCGAATCTAAAATACAGAAGCATGGATCCACAACAACTACGCGACGAAGAGAGTGCCCGCAATTATAAAGAGCTTAAAAATAAACTTGAGCAAGCATTAACAAGGGTTTCTAAATCAACTGATTTACGGGAGTCTAAAGCTTTACTGATCGAGGTTCAGAACTGTTTTAAAGGCTTGAAGCTTCTTCGTGATGATCGTGAAGAGCTTTATACACGTTTGCAAAATGCTTTTTCGGACTTGAATCATAAGATTAATGAGGAACGACTGAACTTTGAAAATGAAGCTGCATTGAACTATTTTTCGATCAAATCAAAAATAGAAGAGGCTGAAAAAATGCTCGAAGATTCTGTTAGCAAACGTATTTTGTGGGATTTTCTGATTGAGATTCAGGGAATGTTTAGAGGAGTAAAGCTTCAGCGAGAACATCGTGAAAACCTGTATGGCCGTTTGCAAAAGGCTTTTGCAATAGTGAAAGATATGCAAACAATTGAAAAACAATTAGAAGAGGTTGAATCTACCAAGGAATACGAGAATTTGAAAGAAGATGTGGAAGCTGCGTATAACTTTGCATTGAATTGTCAGGATACTCAGGCTTCGAAAGATATATTGATTAAGGCTCAGTCGTTGATTCGTGATGCAAATCTCGTAAGAACACATAAGGAAGAGCTATATGCAAAAATACAAGAGGGATTCGTGATTGTTCAGCAACGAAAGGATGAAGAGTTTTCTAAATTATCGTCGTTAGCTGATATTCAGTATAATGAATTAAATCCGGAAGTTGCCGGGCTTCTTGTTGCATCGGAAGAGTCAGCTGATTTTAAAATGTTGAGGGAACAGTTGAAAGAGTTGCAAACAAAGGTGCGGGAGTCTGTAATTCAACGTGAGCAGAGGGTCGGATTACAAGAAAAGCTACAAAGTGTCTTCGAAAATATTAATGAACGACAGGATAGTGACAGAAGTGCATTTCAGAAAGAAGCTTCCGAAAACTACAAGCGATTAAAAGTGCTGGTAAATAAAGGCCTGACGCAAGCAGAAGAAACGCATGAATACAAGGATACCCGCGAGTTTCTGAAAAAGATTCAATCAGAGTTCAAGGGAATAAAAATGATAAAAGAAGAGCGTGAAGAGCTATACAATCGTTTGCAGCTTGCTTTTGAAACGCTTAATACACGAGTAGATGAATATTTCCGGTTTAAAAAGAAAAACTGGGAGGTGAAAATGCGGTATAAACTTGCCGAAATTGAAACCGAAATCCATCAACTTCACAAGGATATAGAACGTGAACAGGAGAATCTTACGGAGCTTGAAGAACATCTGGAAATTTTAGATATGTCAGGAAAAGATTCGGCTACACGGGTAGGAGTGGAGGCACGTATAACTACTTCCCGCAAGACCATCGAACAGAAATATGCTGAAATTGAGCAGCTCACCGAAGAGATGGAAGAACTTCGAAATCGGATTGACCCGGAAGAAGATGAGCAATAGAATTGTTTTTTTAGACAGTTTTTAATGTTAACCTTTATAATTCTGATTGCTTGAGCACATGCGATTTATACCCTTTTGTTTATAATGAAAAACCTGCATGGAGGCTGATCGCTTTAATGCTTTCGTTGCTTCTGAAATAATTTTGACTATTACTGCTAACTGACTGAATTTCATAACCTATGCCTAAATAAAGAGCATTTTGGTTAGTAACTGCTATTTTTACACCTAAAGATGGATTTGCCAGAAATCCATAACCTCTGAACTCATCAGATGTAAAAAATGAATATCCCAGGTCTATGGATAAATAAGGACTGATTTTCTTTTGGGAAAACTGAAATTGTAAATCAAGGAAGAAGGGAACAAGCAGTATATCTTTCTTAATGTAGTACCTGATTCCAAACCCAAGCCCTATTGCAAAATTAGGATCCGCTTTAATTCCGTTTATAATATTGATTTTAAGATTGTTGTTTTGATTTTGATTAGAACTTGAACTTAGTTCATGATTAATCCCAACCTCAATTATTCCATGATATTTGATTGTACAGTTTGTGTCAGGAAGCTTTGTTGTGTTTGTTTTTAACTCTTTTGAAATACTGGCGATTTCATTATTGCCAAATTCAAGAATACGGTGGTTGCTAACCCGGATCATTACAGAACTATCTCTGTATTGTTTAAGAATTTTTCCTTTAACAATAGAACTGTCTTTCAAATGAATCACATCGTCATAGTTAACCTGAGCAAACAGTACTGAATAAATAAAAACCAATACAATTGTTGTAAAAAAACGTTTCATACTCTTTTTGTTCTACAATATCATAAATACAAAGATAGTATTTAAATAAATATATTTTTAAAATTTAATACAGATAACAAGAGAAATCAGAATTTTTGAATGCTGGAGAAGACCTCATTCCTGTTTTGAAATAATTTTCTGTTTGCATTTTTAGCCAGTTGCTCTAAAAAACGATCAAGGCTGCCTTCGTGTAAAGACAGCCTCGACTCTATAAAAAAAGTGTTCTAAATCTGTTGCTAAGCTTAGAATTTCATGTTTAAACCGATCATGAAATTACGACCAGCCTGAGGAAAATAGCCATCATAGGTAACTATTTCACCCCCTTCAATGTCGCGACCAACCCATGCGTTGGAAATGTATTTTTTATCAAGCAGGTTGTTTACCCCAAAGATAAAATTGAGTTCCGGAAATTTTTTAACATCCAGAGTATAATTCATTCTCAGGTTATTCACAAGGTAAGCATCCAGCTTACGGTCGTTACTCGATGTGTTGTCAATGTATTGTTTTCCAACGTATTTTGTTTGAAGTGTGAGTGTGAAGTTTTTCAGGGCTTCCCAGCTTAAATTACTATTTGCAACTACATTCGGTGAAAATGAGATATCTGTCTTCCCCAATGAACGGGCTGTTGCTACATAGTTATCATAGTCGAAAATAGTTTCGGTGAAATCCTGAATTTTGTTTCTGCTTAGTGTTGTATTGAGCTCCCAGTTAATCTTTTTGCAAATTTTCCAGTTTACGGAAGCTTCGATACCCATGCGGTAGCTTTTCGCAACATTCATCATTACAGGATCGCCCACATCGTTAATATCACCGGTAAGTACCAGTTGGTCTTTATAATTCATATAGAACCCATTGATTGCTACTGCAACACTATTGCTGTTGAAATGGTAACCAGCTTCAATGTTTTGTAATCGTTCGGGATTTGGAACAACACCGGGGTTTGCATCTACAAAATTGCTGCGGTTAGGCTCGCGGTTGGCAATGGCAAAAGAAGCATAAAACTGGTTTTTATCGTTTAGTTTATAGCTTAAACCTGCTTTTGGATTAAAGAAATGATAGCTATGTTCCTGTGTAATTGTACGCAGATTATCATCAATGCCTTCAATGGTATGTTTAATGCCACGGAATTGAATGTCGCCATAAAGGCTTAATTTAGAGGTGAGTTTGTAATATGCTTTTGCATAAGCATTCCAGTCGGTTTTTACTCCGGTACTCCGGTACCACTCATAATTGTTGGGAATTACTCCGGCATACTGCATCCAGATAATATTTCCGAAATGATTACCGTCATACTTATTCCAGCCACCACCAAATGATGCCTGAAGCTTTTTACGACTGTCATAGTTTGCCGAAAATGTAGTTCCGTAGAAATCATTATCGAGGTATTTACGTCGAATTAAGTCTGTCTTTTTGAGAGTATCTCCATTATGTGTGTAGTTAGGAAGACCGTATTTACTGTATTTGGTATCGTCTTTATACTGCTCATAGTAACCATAGCCTTTGGTTAAATGGAGTGCGGCATTTGCATTCCAGTTCTGATTAAATTCGTGAGAATAATGCAGTTGATAATGATCTTGTTGATAATTATCAGTTTCGTTGTCATAGTAATGCAATTTTCCATAAGCATCGTAATATTTACCGGAAGGATTATATGTACGGTTTGTTTCCAGCAATGAAGAGGGGACTCCCGTCCATGCCTGGTAAGTTTTCTCTTTTCCTGAAAAGGTAATGAACTTGAGGATATCTTTTTTTCCGTAGTATCCGGCCGAAAGATAGAATGATTGCAAATCACTGCTGGCACGATCCATGTATCCGTCACTGGAAATGCGGGAAAGACGGGCATCAATAGCAAATTTTCCACGCATCAAACCGGTTCCGGCCGAAACGGTATTTTTCCAGGTATTGAATGAGCCGTAGCTGTTGTTTACTTCGGCATAAGGTTCTGCCTTGAGCGATTGTGTCTGAAAATTAATGCTGGCTCCAAAGGCAGCTGCACCGTTGGATGAGGTTCCAACACCACGTTGAATCTGAAGGTTTTCGACCGAAGAAGCAAAATCAGGCATATTCACAAACCATACACCGTGCGATTCCGCATCATTTACAGGGATTCCATTGGCGGTAACATTGATACGGGTAATATCTGTGCCACGTACACGAATATTGGTATAACCCACACCTGCGCCGGCATCTGAAGTAACCACTACCGAAGGAGTTGACTCTATCAAATACGGAATATCGCGCCCGGTATTTATTGTTGTTAACTCCTTCCGGCTGATATTTTTGAATGTAGTGGGTGTTTCGTCGCTGGCACGGGTTGATGTGATAATTACGGTTTCCTCCATAATTGTACTACGTTCGAGCTTAATATCTGCTTTTTGATTTTCAGAAGTCAGATTCAGCGTTTCTTCGTACGTTTTATACCCCATGTAGCTTACCTTCAGCAGGCAAGTTCCTTTCTTTAAGTTGGAAATGGAGAAGAATCCCTGTTGGTTTGTAGCAACAACTTTGTAGTTGTTTTCAATAGAGACGTGTGCACCGGGAAGTGTTTCTCCTGATTTTGCATCGCGTACAGTTCCCGAAACCGTTACCTGAGCCCTGAGAACTCCGGGTAGCAGAAGGACTAATGTCCAGACAAGAAATTTAAAATTCATTTTTGATTAATAATTTTGGTGTTCGACAATCGGATAGCTAAAAAAGGAAAATCTATCCATTGACAATTGTCAACCCTAACTCCCTACGACGGCATTACCCGTATCAGGTTCAATGGGTATCATCTCAGCCCAAACGACATGGGCACCCCTTTTTTGAAATGTGCGGCAAAGTTATAGTGAAATATCGGTACAGAGGTTAAAAAATCTGCAAAAAATCAATCATTGATATATAAGTAATTGTTTATGAGGAATAAGGGTAGCTGAAAAGTATGGATAATGAGTTGTGAGAACAGGAAGGTGAATTAGTGCTTCAGGAAGTGTTCTGAATTTCCTCGTTTAAATTACTTTTGTATAGTGAAATCCAAAATCAATTCACTCTATGACAACCTACATATCCCTGCTGAGAGGTATTAATGTGAGCGGACAAAAGAAAGTCCCGATGGCTGAATTGAAAAAGCTGTATGAATCACTCGGATTTCAGGATGTACAAACTTATATTCAAAGTGGAAATGTGGTTTTTAAGGCTGAAGAAAATGGAAATTTAGCCCCGTTGATTGAAAAACGTATTCATGAACACTTTGGGTTTGAGGTTCCTGTACTGATTTTAACTCGGGGCGATCTGGTGCAAATTCTTTCTGAAAATCCATTTGTAATATCGCATTCTATAGATTCTTTGCATGTTACGATGTTATCACAAATGCCGGATACTGAGTTGCTATCGCGAGTGACAGCTATTAATTCAGGAAAAGATGAGTATGTGGTTGTTGGGAAAAATATCTATCTCAATTGTCCGGAAGGTTATGGGCGAACGAAACTGACCAATAATTTTTTTGAATCGAAACTTAAGTGCAAAGCCACCACCCGTAATTGGAAAACCATGCTGGCTTTGAAAGAGGTTGTATTGCAAGATATTATGTAGTTTTATGGGATATTCTAATATATTGTACTATCATCATTTTTGTTGTTAGGGCAATAATTTATTACTTTAGCACATTAGATGTTTTACAGATATTGACAATATAACATACAGAAAATGAATTGGGAAAAAAAGGAAATATTATTGGATGATGGAAATAAAGCTTTTGCGCAAGCTCCTGTAATAATTTCCGCAAGTCGTTCAACTGATATTCCGGCTTTTTATGCAGATTGGTTAGTTGAGCGATGGAAAAAAGGCTATGTGAAATGGAAAAACCCTTTTAATGGAGTTCCACTTTATGTTAGTTTTGAAAAGGTACGTTTTATTGTTTTCTGGACTAAAAATCCAAATAAAATTATTAAGTATTTAGATTATTTTGATGATAAAAATATCAACTACTATTTTCAATACACACTAAATGATTATGTTGCAGAAAAACTTGAACCCAATGTTCCTGCTGTTAATGAAAGAATTGAAACATTTATTGAGCTTTCTGAAAAAATTGGAAAAGGAAAAGTTATTTGGAGAAATGATCCATTAATTTTAACTGATAAAATAGGTGTAGATGAATTATTACGCAAAGCTGAAAATATTGGTAATCAATTAAAAAATTATACAGAAAAAATGGTTTTTAGTTTTGCTGATATTAAGGTATATAAAAAAGTGCAAAATAACTTATGTAAAAACTCAATATGTTATCATGAATTCAACGAAAGATTGATGAATGAATTTGCAGCAGGACTCCAACAATTAAATAAAACATGGAATTTTGAAATAGGAACATGTGCTGAAAAAATAGAATTAAATAATTATGAAATTATTCATAATAAATGTATTGATGATGAATTGATTGTTAAATTGATTTATGATAAGGATGAGAATTTACTTAAATTCTTAGGATATGTTGCATATAAAACTCAAAGTGGTGAAATAAAAATTAAAAATACAAAAAACAACAAGGACAAAGGACAACGTGAATTTTGTGGTTGCATTTTTAGCAAAGATATTGGAGAGTACAACACATGCCCACATCTTTGTGAATATTGTTATGCAAATGCATCAAAAGAAATTGCTCTTGCTAACTGGGAAAAACATTTAAAAGAACCAACTAACGAAATGATTAAAGGAGAATAAAATATGGCTGAATATTATTTTAGACTTCCAACTTTATTGGAATTAACAGACCCACAACAAGTAGCTATAAATGAGCCACGTTCAATTGCTTTATCAGGTGGGCCAGGTACAGGGAAAAGTGTAGTTTCAATTTATAGACATTTAGAACGAACAAAAAATAATAAAGGCAGCCTTTTATTGACATATACTACAACATTAAAAATGTATTTAGCCAAATGCTGTGAAAAAGAAAGTGCTATTGCCGCCAAAAATGTAAATACATCTTTAAGAGGTAAGCCTCGAAATAATTTGCATTTTAAAGAAGTTATTATTGATGAAGCACAAGATTTACCTATAAACTATTATGAAGATTTGAAAGAAATTATTAAAGTATCTTATGGTGCAGACGATTCTCAAATACTTTATCCTGAAAATTGTTCATATCAAAGTGATTTGAAAAAACTATTTTCAGAAAATATTCAATGTGTGCTTGATAAAAATTATAGAAGTACTCAAAGAATAATGCAGTTCGCAAAGATTGCATTTAATGAAGCTTATATACCACCGTATACAATATCAAATTTGGCAAGTAATATTGGAGAATTACCAGTAATGTTAATCTCTGGACGAAATAACTATATTGAGAACGAGAGAAGATTTGAAACATCTAATCCAAAACAGGATTCCTCAATTTTAAAAATAATCCAAGATTTAAACTCAGATACTCATAATATTGCAATACTTGTTCCATGGAAAAGAGATGCAATTTATTTTGAAGAAATTATAAAAAGCAAAATTAGAGATTATAGCATATATTATGATGACGATAACCGATTTCCAGATGGTGCAGAAACAATTAAAAACATACATATTACAACTTTTAAATCAGCAAAGGGTTTAGAATTCGATACTGTTATAATTCCTAATTTTGATAATTTATTGAATAGAGTACCAATTAAAATTAAAGTACAAACTGAAAAAAATGGAGAAAAAATTGAAGAAGAAAAAATCAGATGTTCATGGAAAGATTTATATGTCGCAGTCACCCGTGCAAGAAGTAATCTTTATTTGATTACGAACAATGATATGCCTTTTCTTAATTCAATAACCGATAAACAACGATTATAATGGAAACAAAATTTTATCTTCCGATAAGTTCAAAATGTTTAGCTCATTATTTTGGCAATGCTTGCATAATGCCAAGCAGATACTTTTCAAATAAACCGAATGATATACAGAACAAATTTGAAGATTTTTTATTAATAACGAAATCAATAGGCACAAAGGAGACAGATTGTTGTCTTGAACTGGTTTTTACAAAAAATGAAATAGCTAACTTAATAGACATAAAACAAGGATTTTATCTTTACAGTAAACCTCTTCCTATTTCTAGAGTTAAATCAGTTTTATTTTCTGATAAAAATCAAATGGAACAAACAATAGTAAACATTTCTATGAGTACTGCTTTTGTTCCAAAGGAATTGATTAAAGTAGTTCCCAAATTTGATTCCGTTGAAACAAATAAATTAGAAAAACCCGTTATAAAAGAAGGGCTAAAAAATTGGGCAATAGAAATTAGAAAATATAATAGCTTCTTAGGTGGTTTTGCTTTGATGCGTTTAGCTGGTGAGGAATACATGAATTATTCCGAAAACTATTTTTCGGCACTAGCTTTTTTTAATGAAGTAATAAAAAGCGAGCTTCTTGTTAACGGTAAAGCTATAAATGAAAAGGTTTCTGATGCTTTTACTGGCAAAGGTTTTTTTGAAAAACTATATCCAATTATAAATAAGAGTGTTGATGAAAATGATCTAAACTTAATTGCAAAAGAAGAAAAGCAAATTATCATTAAAGATAAAATTACAAGAATAGTTGAGTTAAATAGTCTTGAAAAAGCTACATTCATAGTTGCAGTTTTAAATACTTTTGGTGTTGGAGATGAAGCAAAAAAGAAAAAAATTGACGGTTTAATTTTGTCTAACTTCAAATCAGAAATAAAGCCGGACAAATCAGAAGTAGTTGCATTGTGTTATGGTTTAAATAAGGGATACTCTGTTTTTTCAAATAAATATAAATCAGGGAATAATGAAAAGATTGTCAAATTTCAATTAAATAGTCAGGTTGATTATTACACTATTGAAAGCTTATTTCAGTTTGTTTTTAATAACTCAAAAACTGAGGGTTTCCCATACATTGATAATTGGTGTCCTAAATCTAATGATAGAATATCTGCTAGAAAGAAATCAGATTATCAAGTATTGGATGTTCTTGTAATTGGTAAAAAAAAACCGAAAGTTTTTTCACAAGAATATTTGGCAAGCTTACTTCAACGTTTTTTTCAGAAAGAAACTGAGATCGTTTTTAGAGATTTTATAGAAAAATTAAGAGCTACAATATACAACGACACCAAGGAAGAAATGGTGGATGAAATATCTTTTAAAGACGAAGAAATTATGAAATTGCGGAAAGAGCTGGAAAAGTTAAATATAATAGAATATGAGATAAATAGATTAAAGACGGAAAACACAAATCTAAAAAACCAATATAAAGAAACTTCATATAATACTTCAAAAAATGAAAATAATTTAAGTTCAGTAGTAAAAGAACCCTCAGTTAATACTTTAACACAATCAGAAAAGATTAAAATTGCACAAGAGATTTTTGAATATCAAGCAATGACAGTAAAAACTCTTGAAAAAAAAGCAACTGAAAGGGGGCTAAGTGTAAAGGGGTTTAAAAAAGAAGAGATTATTGTTCAGTTAATTTCAACAAAGAGTAACTCATTATTTGAAAATAAATAAAATATAAGTAATGACTTTGTTTGAAAAACTATTTACAATTGCAGACTCTGCCGATTCATTGGATTCTTTTCTCAGTGAAAGTATGCAATCTGTTAATGATTTTTACAATTCGGAATATATCAGTGTTTTAGATTCAAGAGATTCAATTGAACGATTTATTTTATTTAAATCTAACATCATTGAGCAACTTGATTATAAAAAAAGCTACAACAAAGCTTTTATTTCAATTCTACTTGATTTTTGTGAAAGGTATAATTTCATTTCTGCTACCCCAAGAATTTATTCTGTTCTTGAACAAAATGACATAAATATTGGCCATCGTCTTCAAGCAGCATTATTATTTCTTTATAATATTGATAGCATTCCTACTCTTGTTGGTCGGTTTGACTTAATTTGTCAAAAACTTCAAACGTCTATAGAACTTGAAGAGGATAACGATAGGAAAGCAGTTTCAACATTTTTGAACTATTTTTCAATAATAATCCGAGATACTCAACCTCATGTTCAATATGCATTAGAAGTTAAATCAAAAATAGAATATTCTCTTTCAAACAACCTTTTTCCATTCCTCAATAGTGAGGCTATTGTCAAAGCTTTACAAATTAATTTAAATAATGCTGAGTTAGCCTTTGAGCAAATTCAATCAATTATTGATTATTTGCTTGATAAAACAGGCTTTATTAGGCCTGTTTTTGAAGAGGAGGAAAGTGTTGTATTGATTGAAAATGATACAGAATACTCAAAAATTCTTAATAGTACGGCTAAAACATTTAAATCTGTACGGAAAATATCTGTAAATAAAATCAATGGAATACCGGAAAAGGACGAAGTTTATAATTCTTTGGGGCGTGGTGTTGCAATATTAGAGAGTGAATCTCAGATGTATTCTTACATGAATAGCTTTGGAAGTTCCCACCATGCAAAAATGCTTTCAGCATTAGATAAAATTTCATTTGATGAAATAGACAATGATTTGGAAATATTTGACTGGAGTTGTGGTCAAGGTCTTGCAAGCATGGTTTTTTATGAATACATGCAAAACAAGTCAATTAGTATGAGTATAAAAAGTGTAACACTAATTGAGCCTTCTAATATTTGTTTGAAGCGAGCTGCATTGCATGTCAATCACTTTGACAAAGCCTGCGTTATTCGGACAGTATGTAAAGACATTGATTCATTGAAAAACAATGATGTTAAAAGCAGTCAGAACAATATTAAAATTCATTTCTTTTCAAATATTTTAGACGTTGACGATTTTTCGATTACCAATCTAATTGGATTAATTGAAAATACACAAAAAGGTTTAAGCTATTTTGTTTGTGTAAGCCCTTATATTACAGACACTAAAGCCGACAGAGTTGATAGCTTTAGCAGACACTTCAGTCAATTTGACACCTATGAATTATTAGGTGAAAAAACTACTGGTGGCAGACTGGATGATGAATACTGGAATTGTAATAACAAATACAAAGATTGCATGTGTTCATCTCATCCTCACACTTGTAATGGGAAAAACAAATGGACAAGAGTAATTAGAGTATTTAAAATAAGATTATAGAATTAATGTTAAAACCCTCGATTTTACTAGAAGTCGAGGGTTTGATTTATTCAAGTTTAGCTAAATACTTCTTATTTGATTTTTGCCAGGGCCTGGTCTAAATCAGCAATAATATCTTCTACATTTTCGATACCTACTGAAAAACGAACCAAACCATCGGTAATGTTTGCTGACAGACGGCTTTCTTTAGTCATTTTTGAGTGAGTCATCGAAGCCGGATGCTGAATCAGTGTTTCAACACCACCTAAAGATACTGCCAGAATTGCAAGGTGAACATTGTTCATCAGAATCTTACCTGCACCAAGTCCGCCTTTTAATTCAAAACTAATCATAGTTCCCGGGCCATCCATTTGTTTTTGTCCCAGTTCATATTGTGGGTGAGATTTTAATCCCGGATATTTTACCCATTCAACCTGAGGATGTTTTTCCAGATATTCTGCAACCTTCATTGCATTTTGCTGAGCGCGTTCAATGCGTAAGGAGAGCGTTTTTAAACCACGGATAACCATGTAAGCCTGGTGAGGATCCATGTTACAACCCATGCTAACCATTACCGGACGTACTTTTTTGTAATGTTCTTCGGTACGGGTAACAATCATTCCTGCAACGATATCAGCATGACCGTTGATAAATTTGGTCATAGAGTGGAATACTACATCTGCGCCTAAGTCTAATGGACGTTGTAAGTAAGGACTACAGAATGTATTGTCAACCACCATTACACAATTGTGTTTATGTGCTAATTCTGCAATTGCTTTCAAATCAGCAATGTCCATGGTTGGGTTAGCCGGAGTTTCTATAAAAATTATCTTGGTATTCGGACGAATCGCTGCTTCTATTTGTTGAAGGTTGGTAGTATCAACGTAGCTTGATTCAACTCCAAAACGTTTGAAAATGGTTTCCATCACTACGCGTGAAGGACCGTAAACGGCTGCTGAACTAACCATGTGGTCGCCCTGACTCAGATAGGCAGTGTAAATTGTAGTTACAGCACCCATTCCTGAACCTGTTCCGATACCACCAAATCCATTTTCGAGCTCAGCTACTTGATTTTCAAGCGTTGAAATGGTAGGGTTGTTGATACGGGTATAGATGTAACCTTTTTCTTCACCTGCAAAACATCTTGCACCATGATCCGCATCTTTAAAACGGAAGGTTGATGTTTGGTAGATAGGCATGGTTGCACTACCCAGTTCGTCTTCAAATCCACCACCATGGATAAGTTTGGTTTCGAAACCTTTGTCTTTTGTATTCATTTTATGTATATTTATAAAAAGTAGTTTGTATTGATTTTTAGATTGCAAAGGTAATTAATGTTATTGAATCACTTTTCCGTTCAGAATAGCGGTTTCAACTTTGTTGTTTCCATAGGAGTAAGGCATGAATTCATAACTGGATATGGGTTTGGTTATGAATATATTGGCAATTTTTCCACGGGCAATAGACCCCAGTTTGTTGCTTACTCCCATTGCGTATGCGCTGTTAAGTGTAACCGCATGAATAGCCTCCTCGGGCAGCATACGGTATTTGATACATCCCATCGAAAGAATCAGCTGCATATTTCCAGAAGGAGAAGAACCCGGATTGAAATCACTGGCTAACGCAACAGGTAACCCTGCGTCAATCATTTTCCGAACCGGAGCATACACCATTCCCAAAAAGAAAGCTGCTCCCGGTAGTAAAGTAGGCATGGTTTCAGAATTGCGTAAACATTCAATCTCTTCGTTATCCGTAAATTCAAGATGATCAACCGAAAGTGCATTATATTTTATCCCTGCCTGAATTCCACCGGAATAGTCCAGTTCGTTGGCGTGGATCTTTGGACGGATGCCATATTTCTTACCAGCTTCGAGCATTCGCTCGGTTTCTTCAACGGTGAAAAAACCTCTGTCGCAAAATACATCGATGAAGTCGGCCAGGTTTTCTTGAGCAACCAAAGGAATCATCTCATTCACAATTAAATCCACATATTCACCCTGACGACCTTTGTATTCGGACGGAACAGCATGTGCACCCAGAAATGTAGCCTTGATCGTTACAGGCAAAGTCTCTTTCAGCCGACGGATTACGCGAAGCATTTTAAGCTCTGTATCGGTACTTAATCCATATCCTGATTTAATTTCAATTGCTCCGGTGCCGTATGTAATCATTTCACGAATGCGTTCTGCTGCTGATTCGTACAGATCTTCTTCACTTGCTTCCGCCAGCCGTTTGGCCGAATTCAGAATTCCACCGCCACGCTTGGCAATCTCTTCGTACGACAAACCTTTAATTTTATCGATATACTCTTTTTCACGACTTCCGGCATAGACAAGATGTGTATGCGAATCGCAGAAGGAGGGGAAAACCATTTTTCCGGTAGCATCAAGAATTTGATTAGCTGAAATATTTTTCGAAAGTGTTTCCATACTTCCGAAATCTGCAATTTTATCATCTTCTATCAGTAGCCATGCATTGGAAATGGTTTGCAGCTCTTTCATTTCAGAACCGGAAACCTTTAGCCTCGGGTTCTCTTCAACCCCAATAAGTTCTTTGATGTTTTGTATTAGCAAGCGCATATAAATCTAATTTTTTCTGTTTGCGAAAGTACCAAAATCTCAGAAGATGGAATTGAGATTTTTGCATTGCCGATTTTCTCTGGAATAAATGGAAAAATATATATATGTTGTAGAGAAAATGATCTGAAAAAATATAATTTTGCAAAATTGACAGGATATGAAGTGTTTTCTGTCTGTTTGTATTGTATATATTTTTAATAGACTAAATCAAAAAAATGAAAAAACTCCTGATTTTTATAATTTTAGTATTTCCTGTTTTCTCATTTGCGCAAAATCTGAAATCATTGCGTCTTTATTCCAAAGGGTATGATGCGTATGAGAAGAAAGATTTTCAGAAGGCACGTGAAAATTTTCAAAAATCCCTGCAGTATGATACTGTTCCTGAAGCATTTTATTATCTTGGTATAATAAATCTGGAAGAGAAAGATACCTGTGCAGCCTGTATGGAGTTTAAAAAAGCTTTACTATTTGATGTCCGGTCTAATATGACTTACTTCACTCTTTGTATTAAACATGCTGAAAAAAAGATTCCACTGGAAGTTTCACCAAACGTACAATTTTTATTTTGTACAGATACAAACATCTGTGAAAAAAGCATTGAATACAAGTATATTTTCGAAGATACAATAGCAAGAGCATATAGTGTAATCATTACTGATTCGGATGGAAACGGAACTACGGAAGAAATTATGATGAAGATTATGGAGAATAAGTCTAAGTCGAACAGTGAAGAATCTGATTTATTTTACTTTCCCCCCAAGTGTCCGGGGACAAATAATGAAGAACTGAAATATATCTACCAGAAGGTTGACTTTCCGGAATTTAAAAGATTTGCAGGAAGTATTTCACTTTCAATTACAATAGAGGAGGATGGAGCTTTATCTGAAGTGAAAATAAATAGTGGCATCAGTGATGCGATAGATGAAGATATAATAAAAGCTTATAAAACTATGCCGCACTGGTATCCGGCTATGCGTTACGGTAAACCTATTCGTGTTACCGTTGAAAGAGTTTTAACTTTCAACGTGAATATGTTCTGACAATGAAAAGGTATTGTTTTTTAATTTTTTTTCTTCTTTTTTTCAGTTTGTTACGAAAGCACAAGCAATCGAAGATTTGCTTAAAGAGCAATTGTATCAAAAAGCAGATTACTATTTTGAACAAAATGATTTGTTCAAAGCAGATTCGCTTTATACAGGATTGCTGAAAAACTACCCTGATAGAAATGCATATTATAAACTTGGATTGATAAAATACAGAATGAATAATATTTGTGAAAGCTGTAAGTATTTTGAAATGAGTTCTGATTTCTTATATGAAAAACTATGTAAAAAGCTCGATTCTGTAATGTATGAAAAGCAATCTGATACATTGGTGAAGTATTATGGATTACAGTGGGTTACAGCCTGTAGTGGGCGAAAGGTTCGATATTATAAATGCAACATGCTTACCCGTAAAGCAGTGGGGTATGAAATTATCAGTAAAAATTCTGTTGAAGGCAATTTGCCATTAAGAAAAGATTCATTCCCTGATTTTGCAGCAATGAAGCCAGATTCATACCAAGTGTTTGATGAATTTAATCTAGATAGTATAATAGAATATCCCCTTTATTCCGGAGGTGATAAAGCAAGACTCAATTTTTTGAGAGAGAACATGAAGTATCCTGAAGGTACTAATAGTTCGGGTACTGTTTATATTACTTTTAAAATCAGTAAAGGAGGACAAGTTAATTCAATAGGAATTTTACAAGGGGTGGATTATTTTTTAGATGAAGAAGCCAGGAGAGTTGTTGGATTAATGCCAAAATGGATACCCGGTAAGATACGGGGCGAAATAAGTGAAATACAATTTAATATACCTCTTAAGTTTACATTAATCAGTCTGCAATAATCTTCTTTAAGGATAATTTTAATTGGAACCCTGTGATATGTTTATTATTCCCTTGAAATAAGGTTAATTGTCATAAAAAAATACGAATGAAGACATATATAAAATTACTGACTGTATTGTTTCTGTGTATCTATCTCTCTAGCTTTGCTCAAAAACCACAGGATTCGCTCGTTAGTGTGCTTTTTCAAAAGGCTACATTAAGTTATGATCGAGGTGATTTACTTGTTGCGGATTCATTATATTCAAGGCTATTGGAAATTACACCGAATATCAGAGCATTATACAATCAGGGAATGGTAAGGTATCAGTTGAATGATATTTGCGGAAGTTGTAGCTGTTTTAAGAAAGGAAGTGAAATGGGCGACAGGGAAGCCCTTAAGATATACAATAAATTCTGTGTTATTGAAGACTCTGTTAGTTTTTACAGTAAGAGTAAAGAGTATCAGTACTATGGTATGCAGTGGATTACTGTCTGCAAAACTCAAAAGGTACGCTATTATAAACATAACCTCACAACAGGCATAGTTACAGGTTATGAAATTATCGGAAAGAATCAACAGTATGGTAATCAACCATTAAATAAAAATGTTTTTCCTGATTTTTCTTCAATGAACGCTACTGACTATAAACAATATGATGAATTCCTGTTTAATCAGATAGAAGAAAAACCGGAGTTTCCTGGTGGTGAATTTGCACTGCAGAATTATTTGGCAAAAACGATCCGTTATCCTGTAGAGGCCAGAGAGATAGGTGTTAGTGGAGTTGTTTATCTGCAATTTACAATAACGTCGGAAGGTGAAATAAAGGATATTGTAACAATAAATAAACCCGGTTATGGACTGGAAGAAGAAGCCATTCGGACTGCTCAGTTAATGCCCACCTGGAAGCCGTGTAAGGTAAGAGGCGAAGCTATAAATGTAAGATTTGTGTTATCAATCAGGTTTACATTGAGTGATTAATTATCAGTACCAAAATCGGTTTAATTCTTAAATTGCTTAGCTTTGCATAAGCTTATTAAATAAAGGAATATGAAACGATTGGTATTTGTTTTATCTGGTATTTTATTATTTGCTTCTGCATTCTCGCAAAATGTAACGGAAAATGAAGCAGCGATAGCCGCCCGCAATTTTTATATTCAACAGTCATCTGATAATTTGTCAACCGGGCAAATTAAAGTAAACAATGTTCAGTTATTGGCAAATAGTACAATATATGCAGTAAATATTGACCGGGGAGGCTTTATTCTACTAGCAGCCGATAAACGTGTAAAACCCGTATTGGGATATTCATTTGAAGGAACTTTCTTCTCAAATACGATTGTTGCACCAGTACAGTCGTGGATGAACAGATATGAATATCAGATCAGAATAATCCGTGAACAAAATATACTTCCAGTACCCGGAGTTGTTGATGAATGGAATCAGTTGTTAAGCAATAGTATTTCGAAGTTAAGCGGAGCCAAAAGTGTTGTCCCGTTGGTGAAATCAAAGTGGAATCAGGGGAAATATTACAACCAGATGTGCCCTGCTGATACTGCAGGGTCTGATGGGCATGCTTTAACGGGTTGTGTAGCAACAGCCTTGGGTCAATTGATGTATTACTGGAAATTTCCTTTACATGGAAGTAGTACTTATAGCTATAATCATCAGGTATATGGCACAATAAGCGCTGATTTTGAAAATACCTGGTACAAATGGAACGAAATAGGTGATGAATTTCTGAACTATAATCCTGCCGGAGCATTGCTTTTGCATCACGCTGGTGTTGGGGTTGATATGAACTATGGTCCGAATGGTTCAGGTATGTATAATCACAGTGCTGCGTTCGTTTTAAGAACCTATTTCCGTTATAATCCACAAACACAATATGTTTTTCGTGACAGTACCACACTAAACTGGGATAGCCTGCTGGTTTACAACTTAGATCGTAAAATGCCTTTGTATTATGCCGGATGGGAGTCTCCTTCAACTGTAAATATTAACGGTCATGCTTTTGTATGCGATGGCTATCAGGGAAACTACTATCATTTTAACTGGGGATGGGGCGGCTCGTATGATGGCTATTTCTTTACCAATAATCTTACTCCTGGTAGCAATGCCGGATTTAATTACGGACAAGAAATGATCACAAATATTTTTCCGGATACTGCAAATAATGTTTATCCATATAACTGTGTGAATGATACTTTGAAAACTATTTCCGGATCATTTGATGATGGTAGTGGTCCTGTTTTTCCTTATAAAAATAATGCAGATTGTTCATGGTTGTTATCTCCGGATGTTGATTCAGTTCAATATATTAAGCTTACATTTGATCAGATAAAACTACAGTCAGGTCATGATTCTTTGTTTGTTTACAAAGGGAATTCAGTACAATCGCCATTAGTTGCGATGTATTGTTCAGATACTTTGCCCAATGTTCTACAAGTAAACAGTAAACAGGTATTTATACGCTTTGTATCTGATAATGACTCTGTTTCGGATGGATTTAGGATTTATTATCAATCACAATTGCCAGTGTATTGTTCAAATTTGAAGCTGCTTACAAGTGTAAATGGCTCATTTAGCGATGGTAGCGGATTAAAAAGATATAACAATAATACGCAGTGTAAATGGCTTGTAAAACCCTCAGGTGCAGCGGGAATCAACTTCACTTTTGCCGACTTGCAAACGGAAAATAATACGGATGAAGTCATTTTTTGGGATACCTATCCAATTCCCGATACGATTATGTATCGCTTTTCCGGTACGAATCTTCCGCTTGCTTTTTTTGTGAATAGATCGGAAATGCTGGTTGAATTCAGAACTGACTATAAAAATGCATATCAGGGATTTACAATTAACTATTCAGGATCATTTGCTGGCGTAAATTCATTAAGCTCTGTTTCTGATGTGCTGGTTTTTCCAAATCCGGTTAAAGATAATATGACAATTCAGGTGCGATCACTTTCTTCAGAAAATATTGATTATAAGGTGTATGATATTTCCGGGAAAATTATTTATGCAGGAAGTTGGATAAAAGATCAGAGCATAAATAATTTTGACCTGAATTTGCGTAATTTAGAACTTGGATTATACATACTTGAACTGCGCGACTCAAATGGGTCTTCACGCTTCAAGTTTGTGAAAGATTAAATGAGTATGGTGCTGGAAATAAAAAAGTTAAAGGATTCAAGCGAGTTCCTGAATGTTCTTTTTGATAACATTAACTCTGCTCTTTTTATCGTTGACAAAGAGATTAAAGTTCGTGAATTCAATAATGCTTTTTCGTTATTACTCAACAGAAGAGCTGAAGATGTTATTGGTAAACTTTGTGGAAATGCACTTGGTTGTGCGTTCACAGTGGATGAAAATGCCTTATGCGGCGAAGCATCCTATTGCATGCAATGTGATATTCGCAAATCGCTCATTGCCGGATTTACGAAACAGATTCCTACAGATAAACAGCATTTAGTTCGTGAGTTTTACATCAATGGAATAAAGGTTCTTAAGTATTTTCTTTATACAACCCGATATATTTCATTTGACAGCAGAGAGATGATTTTGATGATTGTGGACGATATTACTGAATTGGAAGAGAGTCGTTCCCTTCTCGAAAAGCAAAATGAAGAGTTAAAGTCGTTAAACAAACTTAAAAACGAATTTTTGGGCATTGCTGCACATGATTTGCGTAATCCTATTGGCGCTATTTGGTCATTTTCTTCAATTCTGTTGGATGCAGGTAATACTTATACTGAATTTGAAAAACAGAAATTTATAAGAATGATTGCCGATTCCAGTCAGTTTTCGCTACATTTATTAAATGAATTACTTGATATAGCAAAGATTGAGTCTGGAAAACTTGAAATTCACCCGGAGGAGCTTGATTATAAACAGCTTATTTCGACAAATATAGAATTGAATCAAATATTTGCCCGTCAAAAAAGTATTCAGATCGAATTAATACTTCCTGATAACTTTATTTCATTAAAAATAGATAAAATTCAAATTAATCAGGTGCTGAATAATTTGATTAGTAATGCAATAAAATTTTCTGAACCCGGGAAAATAGTATTGATTGAGGTTCTTCGTGAAGATGAATTTATAGTAACCCACGTAATGGATCAAGGTCTTGGAATTCCGGTTGAAGAGCAATCAAAGCTCTTTAAAGTGTTTAGTAAGACAAGTGTGAAAACTACAGCCGGAGAAAGGTCAACAGGTTTAGGATTATCTATTGTTAAAAAGATAATCCATGCACATAATGGGGAAATAGGTGTAAAAAGCGAACCCGGAGTTGGTTCTGATTTTTGGTTTAAACTCCCCTTAATTCAACTGTAAAAAATAATACAGAGATGCCTTTTATAAGGAAGGTTTTCGTATTTTTGCACTCCTAAACGGAGAGATGGCAGAGTGGTCGAATGCGGCAGACTCGAAATCTGTTGTCCTGCATCTGTGGGACCGGGGGTTCGAATCCCTCTCTCTCCGCAATAAGTATTGTAAATCAATTATTTAACACGATTTACACCCACTTAACACCCGAAATTAATGATTTCGGGTGTTTTTGTTTGCTAATTTTTGATTCATTACAGCTTCAATATCATTGAATTTTGACATTTCCCTCTCTTTAAGTTCGTCAACTATTTTGACATACGGTTTCATCGCTTTGAAATCCGAGTGTCCAGTCCATTTTATGATGACTTCAGAGGGAATGCCAAGGTATAGCGCATTCACAACAAACGATCTTCTCCCGCAATGAGTTGTTAGAAGTGCCCATTTTGGGTGTACTTCTTCAATACGTTCGTTACCTTTGAAATAAACTATTCGTATTTGTTCGTTATACTCACAAATCTGACCAAGTTCTTTCAGGTATTCGTTCATCTTGACGTTAGAAATAACCGGAAGTACTTTTTGTTTATCAAATTTATAGTCTTTGTCAAGTATTGCTTGAGAGTATTTATTCAGTTCAATTTTGATTCCATCAACTGTTTTTTTTGTAACAATTGTAATATATCCGTCTTTTACATCACTTTTTTTGAGTTTTGCAACATCTGAATACCTTAGCCCAGTAAAGCAACAAAATAAAAACACATCACGAACCCGGGATAAATAGTTTTGATTTTCGTTAAATTCAATATTTTGCATTGTCTGAATTTCGTCCCAAGAAAGATAAATAACTTCCTTAGAATTGCCATCCGCACCTTTTAACTTAGGTTTGAACGAAAGGTGTGCTTTTCCGGTATAATACCCGTTTGCAGCCGCCCACCTTAGAAACCATTTTACATTGTCTATTTGTTTCGAAATAGTTGTGTTTCGCATATCTTTTTTAAGATATTGCACAAAACCAAGTAAATACTTATTATCAATCTCTTGGAGTCGTATTTTCTTATCGTAAGTCTCAATATGAAGTCTTAAAGATTTAAACTTTGTAAATGTTGCGGCAGTCCATTCGTTTTCCTGACCTACTGTTCTGGTAAATAAATCCCAGATATGAAAAAAATCATTATTTAAAGCGAAGTCATCTTGTTTTGTTCTCCCTGATAGGTCATTAAATAATTCAATAATCTCTTCTATAGTAGGAGTCCTTTTTTCAATGAGTTCATACCTGGCAAACACCTCATTGATATTGCTTTTGTAGTTGTCAATTGTTCTATTTATATCATTGTGTGTTTGCCCGTATTTATTAATGAATCCAGCAAGAACCCTTTCATTTTTCTTGTCCCAAGCTGATTCATCAACACGATGACCAATTGGTATGTCTGTTCTAGATCCATTAAATGCTATTCTCATTCGAACTGAGATGTTTTTTATTTCTAATACTCCATCTTTTTTACGTTGATTAAGTGAAAAACGAATAGATCTTTTAATATACATTAGGCTGTTTTTTATAAATTCAATTATCTTTTTACTTCTCCAAATGATTTTTTATATAGTAGTCTTTGCCTACCTTTCATTATTTGTAAATAAAGAAAGCGCTATCCCGAACTTTTCATTTCGGTTTTATCATATACATTATCACTTATCCCAAGTAGGCTAGTAAGTTCAATAATTTTGGATGCCAGTATAGCGTTGGTTTCTGCCATTTTTGATACGGACTGTGCCAAAGACGCATTTGTTTCTATCAATCTATTAATATCTGTTCTTTCTTCATTTTTTTGAATAGACCTAATTGTTTCAGGTTCAGACATTATCATTTCACCCTCTCCTGTCATAATCCATTTAGTAGATATAAACGAAAAAGCATTATTTATACTGCGAACAAATTTTTCACTAACCCCCCTTTTGTTAGATAGTATTTCAGAAACAACAGAGGCATTATTCTCTATTCTTTCAACAAAGTCTTGTTGATTGCGAATAATCTTGTTGCTTTTTAAATAGCCGATCAATATTTTAACTCTCTCATTTGCAGACATGACAAAATATTTTTAATGTTAATAAAAGTTAATAAGTGAATATTAAATTCGCATAGTAATTCACTATGCGAATATTTCGTTTACTTTTGCATCGTGTTATCTGTAAAAACACAAAAGTAAATATTACTGCAACATATGCAACTAAAAAAAACACATCAATTTTAATCAATAACAGATAATTATGAGCAGATTTAGTTTCCAGAAAGGGTTTGACCAAGTGAAAAATAAGGACGTGAAAAATGCGCGTCGTGAGATAATGGAGGCCTTGAAAATAAATTCCAGGTATGGATGGTCAAGGAGAGTTAAAGGATTGGTTGAACCAAAGGTTTCCGAAGTCGAAGTCATCGAACGCATATTCTTAAAGTACGGAGTAGAGAGTGATATCTGGGGAACCTATTAATAATTGCCGGATATTAAATATTAACCAGAGATACTAAGAGCACCACTTAATAAAGTGTAATATGAAAGGAATTACAATAATTGATACAGAAAAGCCATTGTGGCAACTCACGGTTGGTGAGTTTCTGGAACTCACCAAATCAACAATCCCGGAAAAAGTAGTAGAGGCTTATATCCCGCCGGAAGGTCGAAATATGGAGTATGGTATAGCCGGAATTGCACGGATTTTTAATTGTAGTATGACAACAGCAAACCGGATAAAACAAAGCGGTAAAATAGACAAAGCTATATCCCAATCAGGTCGTAAAATCGCAATAGATGTAGATCTGGCTTTATCACTTTTTAAAAATGATAATCTATAAATATGAAAACATATTGTGAAAAGACAGATGAAAACACTTATGCGATTAAAGAGATTTCGCCCCTCGGGCTTCAGATAATACTAAGCTCTCTTGAACATTTGAACTGCACGGTACTAATGCGTGATGATCCCAGGGCAAAGGAAGCGCTGAATGAGTTAAACGCTTTAATAAGCGTAATTAAGAATAAAGAGTAACAAACCAATAGTTTACAACGATATGAGTCCGGAAAAAGAGCCAGCTTCAATAAAAGCGATACTGACAGTACTTGTCAGTATACTCGTAATTGCATTAATCCACTGCGGATTAACCAATCTGACAACATTATTTCAATGACTGTACCAGAACAGCGATTTGAGCCCTATTTGCTTGGAGTGCTTCACTCTGTAGCCTTGATAGAGGCAGAGTACCAGCTTCAGGAAGTTTCAAATTCGCTCATTTTAGAAGTACTTGAAACGTATGATTTTAAAACGCTACAGGAAATTACCGAGCGCTATTCTATCAATATAGATTTTACAACAATCACAAAATCAAAATCAAATGTGTAACGATATAGAAATTCTCAAATCCAGAAAAGAAATTTTAGAAAAGCAATTGGAGGCTGAAGAAAATATCGATATCAGCCTTGATCTTCAACGGCAGATATCGATACTGCTTCATAAAATACAAGCCCGCAAGGACAGAAGCCGGCATTTTCCGGTAGAAATGCCGGAATACTCGATACCCAAAGGAATACTACGCTACTAACCTCTTTAAAAAACTACCATGCGCTATATTGACGCTGCAAAAATCTACGAACTAACTGACCACGGGAAAGATATTTTTTCTCATTATTTCCCCGGTGAAGAAATCGGGACCAATCGCTTTATAAGGGTACGGCCTGAAGACAAAACCCCATCTGCCAAAATCTCGTGGTATAACAATCTGTGGAGAATTACCGACTTCGGGAACCAGGACCAGTTAAACGGAACCCCCGGAATTGAGTTTGTGAGATGGAAAGAAAATTGCCCGTATTATGATGCCCTTCTCTTTATCGAGCAGGTGATCATTAAAAAAGAAATCACCTCCAAAAATTTTAAACGTCCAAAATGGGCGCCGGATTATTCCTTCAGGGAAGTTACGGTAGAAGATAAAAAAGGAGAACATAAATTTACATTCAAGGAGAAGCCCGGCAAGGAGGATCTGTCCGCGATCGGGCGCTACGTGACAGAAGAGACCCTGAAGGATTACAATTGCAAAATTGTTGAATGGTACTCATATTGTGCATATTCAGAGGAACACAAGAGGGATATTGTACATATATTCAAATCAAATGACACCTACCCCATTTTCCTTTTTGATTACGGCACATTTAAAAAACTGTATCGCCCGCATGAACAGGAAAAAAAGTACAGATTTATCTATATAGGAGAAAAGCCGAAGAATTACATCTACGGGCTTAAGCAAATACTCAAATGTAAGAATGAATTTGCCAGCAACGAAAAGGAAGAATTAACGCTTCCGGAAGATAAGCCGGAGGCGATGGTAAGGGATATATTCCGCTGTTCGGGAGAATCAGATGCGCTGAATTTAGCAAGCTTAGGGTTTCATGTGTACTGGCTCAATTCCGAGTCAGCTACACTGGATTATAAGGATTACAAACGGATAGACACGCTTTGCGAAAATCACTACCAGATTATGGATCTGGATTCCACGGGTAGGAAATACGCCTTAACAAATGCACTGAAACATATTTCACTCTATACAATAGAGCTTCCGGAATGGCTATCAGGAAAACGTGATTTCAGAGGCAATCCCTGCAAGGATCTGAAGGACTTTATTAATCTTTCCGGAGAAGACCGTGAACAAACCTATTATGACTTTCTGGTGATTAAACGGGCTTCTAAGCGGGTGAAATTCTGGACAAAAACCTTTGATGAGAAAACTAAAAAAACGAACTACTCCGTGAATATGGAGTTCTTCTACTTCTTTTTGAAGGCGAACGGTTTTTACCAGGTAGAATCCATCTATCACAAAAAAGCCGGTTACTCTTATGCTCAGGTAAAAGGCCGTGTAGTTGATCTGATTAGCCCCGACGCGATTAAACGTGTAGTCAAACGCTTTACAAAGGATTGGATAAAGAGCAAAAAGCTGATGGACTGTAATGATTTATTAAACAAAATCAATACAAGTAACCAGATCACGGAAGCGAATCTGGAAACCATTGACGAAATAAAACTCGATTTTAAAAATTACTCTTCTGGTACAGAGTATATCAACTTTTTGAACGGCTCACTAAAAGTGACCAGGGATAAAATTGAGATGATCAAACATGAGCAACTCCCTAACTACATTTTAGGAAAGTTGGAAGTTGACCATAATACTGTCTCCCATCTTACGAGCCGCTCTATGCGCTATATCAAAGAGCCTGCAATAGAAGTCAATGCGTCAACGGCATACCAGAAACTACTCAATAAACTGGCAGCCTGCAAAACCGATGATCAGCGGGAGATTGTGAACACAGAAATTGCAGGGTTAAATGATTTGGATAAATATGAAGTCAAAATAAATGATAAGAATTTCATATTTGTACGTTTTTTGAGAGACCTTAGCCGGCTTCACTGGCGCAAGGAACTTGAGCGTAAAGAAAAACTCACAGCCGAGGAGGAAAAAGAGGAATATCTGTCATTTGTAAATCTGTTGTTTGTTTTAGGTTTTCACTGTGCACAATATAAAGACCCCAGTAAGCCCTGGTTTACATTTCTTCAGGACATGAAGATTTCCGGGGTTGGTCAGAGCTCCGGACGGTCAGGAAAAAGTTTATTAAGCATGGCTGTCACTTTTGTGCGCACCTCTTTTTACAAAGGTGGAAGAACGCTTGATAATAAAAATGAGTACCAGTTCTTTTATGATGGCTTTACCGAGTTTCATGACTTCATCGAGATTGATGATATGCATGAATACGCTGACTTTGGTTTTTTCTATACCCAGGTAACCGGAAAACGGGAAATCAATCCAAAGAATTACTCTCCTTTCACTCTCGAATATTCCGACAGTGGGAAAATGCTGATCAGTACCAATTTTGAGCTTCAGAATGTAGACTCGTCAACAATTGGCCGAATGCTTAATTGCGGGGTCAGCGATTACTACCATGAAGCAACAAAGTTTAATGATTATAAAGAAACACGTACGCCTCTCATAAAATTTGGACGTCGGTTATATGATGATTTTACCGATGAAGAATGGATTAAGTTTTACAACCTGATCGCATACTGCATCCAGTTGCAAATGAGGTTTTACAAGATTCAGCCCCCGATGATGAATTTGGAAAAACGGCAACTCAGGAGATCAATGAGTCAGGGACTTGGAAAAGATGAGGATTTTTTCTACTGGGCCAATGACTATTTCACGCCAATGGTTGTTACCCCGGCTTGCGAATTCTCCCCGGCTCACACGGGCTACTTTAATACATTCATTATCCGGGAGTATGCCTTTAAAGCTTTTCTTGAAAAACTCACCAAAAAGCAGGCAGCAGATTACCGGAGCAACAAGTTCAAAACGCATTTACAATCCTGGTGCGATTATTACGGATATACCCTGAACCCGGAAGAAAAGTGTACCGGAGACAGGTTACAACGGAGGATATTGAAAAAAATCGAAAATGAAACAAGAGAATGTTTCTATATCTGCACGAAAAACGTGCTTTCAATATCACAGGGGAGTGAGTTAAGTCCGGAAAATGATGATGATCAACCACCTTTTTAAAACAAGAACATGAAGCCACAAAAAATAGATCGTATCGTGTGCATGGTATGGAAAGTAAAAAGGAGACATCTGCGCAACAAGGTACATATACCGGTTGTGAATGATGCCCGAAACGCTGCCATGTACTTTTATAATGAAGTGCTTGGTTTATCCAGTAAAAAGATTGCAAAGGCATTCAATCGTTCCAGCCACTCCACGATTTTGAGCGACCTTAAGCGAGCTGGTAACCTGATCGAGACCGACAGTTCTTACCGGGATAAAATCCGGATTGCCCAGGCTATGATCAATCAGGAGTTAACCAGAGTTGTACCTGTTCGCAAAAAGCAGTACAACACTAAGCAGCGCCTCTCAAACGCGGGGGTGACCATTACAACAAAGAAGAAACAGATATCGCTCACCTCTGAGAAACTGGAAGGGATGAGCAAAACAGATAAAAGAAGGCTTCAGTGCCTGAACGCAAAATATGGTTTTTCAATTCAACTTAGCTTATTATGAGAGAATTAAAACAATGCCCGACGTGCCAGATTGGCGGATGCTTTGGTATTCGGGATAAAAACACAAATGCTTGGAAGTGTACAGAGACTGGGCTTTGGCAATACAAAGAATTACCGGAAGGGATCAGAGTGGCTAAAATCGAAGACTTTTATCATGGATCAACTCTGTTGGTCGGTAAAACGTATCTTGTAAAGGGTTATTTCACTGATTATTATGTGACATACCAAATACATGCAATGACGAACATGGAGAATTTGGTTCAGTTTATTAAGAATAGACGAGTATATATTAAAGTAAATAAACTTACTAAATAATACACTATGAGTACAGTAGCAGGTTTTTTAGGGAAAATTCCCGGCTTTCTGTCCGGAAAGAAAACGGAAGAACATAAACGGTTAAAGGTGTATATACACCAGTATGTTCATAATCTTAAACATCGTTCCAGATCGCATAAACGGTCTTTTTTGAATCTTGCAAAAAAGATAGAAGCGTATGAAACAGAAAACTACATTATTATATATACGGATTCGTTCTGCGAAAACACAACAGAGGATTTTATCTATTTTCTACGGGAAAAATATAACTACCGGGCAAACACCGTCAGAACTATGTATCAGAAGCTTTCCCGTGTTTTGCGTAGCGCTCACAAGGCTGGCTACAAAGTAGATTTTCGGTTTGAATATATAAACATAAAGGAAGAATACGTTCCTTCTATCTCTCTAAATCTTTCCGAGATTGAACGGATATACAACCTCAATATTAAAAATGAAGAAATTGTAAAAATCAAGGACAGGTTTGTGATTGGGTGCTGTACGGCTCTCAGGTATAGTGATTACTCGGTGCTTTCGTCCGATAATTGCATCGGAAATAATGTAAGTATAAAGACAAAAAAAACAGGGGCTGTTGTGGTAATTCCTCAACACCGCTATGTTCGCGAAATACTTGCGAAGTACAACTATCGTCTGCCTGCATTGAAATCACAACAGAACTTTAACAAAGTCATCAAAAACATTTGCAAGCGAGCAGGAATTGATGAGTTGATCAGGATCGAGCGAACTGTAGGTGTAAGAATTGAGCGGAAAAATTACCGAAAATGGGAACTGGTGAGCAGTCATACAGCCAGGCGTTCGGGTGCTACAAATATGTACCTGGCCGGAATTCCTGTTTTTCGAATTATGCTGTTGACAGGGCACTCAACCGAGAAGTCTTTTTTTAAATATATCTGTATCTCCAAGGAGGAGAACGCCAATATATTGGCCGGAAATGAATTTTTTAAATAAAAATAACTATGACACAAACATTCAGAATTGCAGAGTCTTACAAAGTAAACAACTATTTTGTAATAGGAGATAAAACTAAAGTATCAGAAGTTACGTTTTGGGATACGTTAAAAAACAAAGTGAAAGAACTTACCCGTAAGCATCCGGAAAAATATGATGCAGTATTGCAAACTGCTGAAGACCATTTATTAAAGTCAAAATCAGGTCTATCAGTTTCAGATACCTGGTTTGAAATTAAAAATAACGATAAAAAATGAAACACATGTTTAATTATTGAAAATCAGCATATTAAAGCAATAGAAAAAATTTTGAATCCAATATATTTTCAAATGATTATAGACACAAAATATCAGACACCCGTACAAATATGTGATTATATGGTTAGCTTGATTCCTAAAACAAGTATTAGAGTATTCAAGCCTACACCCGGAAGCGAAAACCTCGTAAAGATACTTGAAAAACAAAATCGGTTTGAGATACATGTTGCAGAAGATTTTTTTCTTCACGACAAAGCCCAGAGATACGATACAATCATTCTGAACCCGCCATTTTCTGAGAAGTCGGTTTACATGAAGCGTGTACCTGATAATATCAGGTTTGCCGATATGCAGGTTGGTTATCAAATACTTACCGAGTGCATGAAGATATCGGACAATGTGATTGCCTTAATGCCATGGGTTGCTCTTTCGGATTCAGATGTACGCCTGAGATACTTAAAGTCTTTCGGTCTGAAATCCCTTACGGCACTTCCAGGAAAAACATTTCAGTATGCGAGAAAACAAACAGTTATCATTGAGCTACAGAAAGGATTTATTGGAGAAACCGTATTTAGGACACTTTCCTTTTAAACTGCCATGTTTGGTAATTTAACCGCCCCAACCCAAAATCCCGCCCTCCCAAAAGGCGGGATTTTGGGGTTTATAGAAACCCGTGAGCGTAGCGAATACCACTTATAAGAGAAAACAAGATTAGAAACCATCTAGATCCTGTTTCTTTTTATCTTCAATTCTTTTCGCTATTCTATCCTTTATTATTGTACTTGCTTTATCAATCTCATTCTTATGTGAATTATCTTCAAGAATAGAAAAGAAAATAATTTTTTGTTCACCGTGATCATTAAACCAAGACATTAAAACAGACTTACAGGTAACATTAGGGTTGTCAGTTTTCCAAGTTGTTGTAAAAGTTTCGTCTGTTTTTATAAATGTTGCTCCGTATCCATTTTGAAAGGTGTGATCTTCCTTTTTATATGTTAATTTACCATCACCATATTTAGCTTTCAACAATTCTTCTAACTTGCTATCCTTTATTTCTATTGAATATAACTTGTCATTAAAAAACTTTAGTGTAATATCTCTTACTTCAATTTTTTCGGTAATATTATATTTTCCAATTTGGAATTCCCTTACACGTGTATCATAACTTCCTTGTGGATATTCTTCTGTAGTATCGCATACTACTTCATAAATATTTTCAGAGGTATTATTAAACACACTTTCATAATATTGGTCGCTCGTTGTAATCTTTTTAGCTTTTGACAATTCTGGTATATCAATAACGGACATTCCTAATTGTAATTTACCAAAACCTGTAATTTTGTTTTGTGCCGAAATTGTTAGTGTAATAAATAAAAAAACAAAAGTAAATAATAAATATTTCATATTGTATATTTTAATTAATTCATAATTTACGATATTTAGTACTTCTTAATTATCTTTTTAAATCCTTCATCTAATTTAGGCTTTTCATACTCTGAGTGATAATTGCTGTGTACTACTTTAATTTCATTCTCTGTCATTGAAAAATGAGGATCTTTTATTCTGCGATTTAATGATGTTTCATTACCAGGACCGAAATCAATGCATATAAATATTATTTCAGGAAAAAACCTCTTTATTCCTGAAATGACGCCACGACGTATTCCCTTTGACATATAAGGTCCTTCTAAAATTATGACTTTATCATCTCTTAATGATTCATTGATTTTTCTTTCAAAATAATCAGGATTATCATAATCATCACAAAATATTTTTTCTCTTCCATCTCTGTCTTTTATTTTATTATTTATAAAATGTGTTTTTCCAGTCCCAATATTTCCCATGATTAAAAAAAAGATCTTCTGCTTCTCCATTTTGTTTAGTTTGCTTTTTTATTTATTATGCAAACGTAAAAAAATATTTTGTAATCAATTAACAGGATTTGCCGATCTTGCATTTTGCAAAACAACCCCCCCTTCCCCCAAAGTTGTAAAATAATTGTAACTTGTAACTTTATAGGATAATTGAATGTAAATTAACAAGATACAAGGTTACAAAAAAGTTACAAACTCAATTTAAAGTTGTAACTTTTTAAAAGTTGTAACCAAAATTGAAACTCAAATTTTCGCCGGTTACAAACTTTTTTAAAAAGACACGATTTTGTAACCGTTGATTGCCAATTGGTTACAAACCAAGGTTACAACTTTGTAACCTATTTTGTAACCTTGTAATAAGCTGATATTAAATATATTACTCTTAAAAAAAATAAAAGGTTACAAAAAAACGCTCATTTTTGCACCTTTTAGGGTGGGTCAGGTTTTTTTCGCTCATTTTTCGACATGTCTAAAACCAGTACATTTAACATGATATTAATAAAACTTACGGGGCTTAATTTTGCAAAAATCCCGCCTCATGCCCTTCACGATCGAACTACCCTGTAAGCCCTATGTAAAGCAGTTTCTTGAATTGAATTATGGTTCTCCCACAGAGTTGAAACCGGATCGTGTCCTGTTTACAAATTTCCTCAGGTGTCTGAAAAAGCCAAACAGGCGCTATGATTACAAAAAGGCGGACGTACCCTCGTTGTACTCCGGGATCACCCGAATTGTAATCTCGGAGGACTCCTTTTACCGCTATGGCTGGGAGCTTACCCGTACCGATATTATCGCCTTCGGGAAAGAGATAGAGTGCCGTGCAAAGTTTTTCATGCGGCAGATGGTATCCCAATACTCTACGGTCATGAATCTTAAGGATTCCATTTACATGTTCCAGACCCGCTTCGGGTTTACCGAGGAAATCTGGAGCTACGAGAGTATCAAGAAAGACTTTTACCGTAACGGTCCAAAATCCAATACAGATTTAGGATCGTTCCTGGCCAAACGATTTGAACAAATATCTTTGGAGAATTTGTCTCATTTAGGGACAATTTCTCAAAACCTAATCACCGATCATGAATACAATTCAAAAGCAGGCTGATTTTATCGGCGGACTGTGTGAACTCTACAGCGTTCCCGTTCGGAACATAAAAATCCTTCAGGGAGGGCAGATCATTATTCATGACACGAATAACTGTTATGAGTTTGAATGTGTTCTTGACTCAATAGAGCATAGCTGCCCCTCAAAAGAAGATAAGGGCGGGACTACGTACCAGCATAAGGTTACCGCTCAGGTTTACGGCATTACGGAAGAAACCAGTAAAAAACTGCTGAAGCTCAAACGGGATAAACACCTTATATTATATAAGAACTACAGAGGCTTGTATTTTTACGCGGGAGATAAAGAGATTGGTCTGCAATTTTCATTTGAGGAGAACACCAGCTTAAACATTTACTCAGTTCAGTTTAGCGGGGATTTACTCTACACCCGTAAGGCAGGATCTTTGCCCGTTTTAGCGCCTTAATCCTTCGGAAAGCCCTGATTTTCCTTGCTTTTTGTCCTTTTTTGCCCCGGTTTTCAGGTATAAACTTGCTGAAAATTAAGGATTATGGCAAAAGAAATAACGATAGACGGCTATATAGGGCCTTATGCTTATTCGAAGCAATTCATCAAAAGCATGTTGGATGACAGCAAGGATGAAGTCACGGTAAAAGTTTCTTCGCTGGGGGGGGATGTAGACCACGCCCTTGCAATTCATGATATGCTTGCCCAGCAGGGCAATGTTACCATCGTTTACACAGGCTTTAACGCCAGCAGTGCAACCATCCTTTCGCTGGGAGCTTCCAAAATCCGGATGAGTGAAAACTCATTTTATCTCATTCACAAGGTATTGAGCTGGGTGAACGCATGGGGCTACATGAACGAAGACCAGATCGAGGAAGCCATACAGCAGCTGGAAAAGGATAAAAACAATAATGCGAAGATCACGCTCCAGCTGGCAAGAATGTACGCGAAAAAATCCGGCAAACAGATTTCCGAAGTATTAGACCTGATGAAACAGGAAACCTGGTTAAGCGCCGAAGAAGCCAGAGAATGGGGATTCGTGGATGAGATATTCTCCCCCGGTGAAAAAGTCAATTATTTGAATGATTACAAAATGGTTGCCATGATTTCCGCTTCAGGATTACCTGCACCCAGGCGTAATGAATCCCAAACTGAACCTCTAAAGCAGAATGATAATTTCTGGAATAAGCTTTCAGAAACACTCTCAAAACTGCTTCCAAATCAAAACGCCATTTCAATTTCTCAAAATATGAACAAACAATTTTTAAACGTAAACAAAGTGCTGGCGGTTGAGAAACTGGACAGTACAGAAGCCGGGCTAATGCTTACCGCTGACCAGTTGGACAAGATCGACCAGAGTCTTTCGAAACTGGATAAAGCAGAATCAGACCGTGATGCTGCCGCGGCGGCAAAACAGACTGCAGAAACCGGCTACAACAATGCCGTTTCGTCCATCGACGAGCTGGACCCTTCTGTTAAGGAAGCAAAAACCTTTGAAGAAAAGGTAAACGCTATCCGTGCGATCCTGGCATCAAAGCCGGGGGTAAATGCCATTGGAGCGCAAACCAACAAGGATAACAACCCCACCGGCGACGGGGTAGACTGGGACACCCTGAATGCCTTACCTCACATGCAACAAGAATATTAACCACCACTAAAATCTTTTCAAGATGGATATTTCCGAAATCAAAGCCGCCTACGGAGCGTATTATGAAGCTTCAGGGCAAAATAAAAACCGCATTCTGGGAATGCTTACCCAGGGGCTTGTAACGCCCGGTATCTGCACCCCGATGAAAACCGATGATACGATTTTCAGGCTGGCGCAACTCACCATTGGCAGCCTGGTTCAGTCTTTTCAAAAGGGATGGACTCCGAAGAACTCGGAAGCGTTCACTCCAAACGAGCTTCGATTATTTCACATGAAAGTTGATGCCGAAATCTGGCCGGACGATGTGGAAGCAACCTGGCTGGGATTTCTGGCTTCGGATGCCGTTGATCGTAAGGACTGGCCGCTGATTAAGTTTTTGATAGAACACCCTGAGCAGGGTTATATCGCCAAGATTAACCAGGACATGGAACTTTTGGAATACGGGAAAGGTGTTTACCAGGCACCTGAAAACGGTGTTGCCGGGGTAACCGGTAAATCTATGGACGGCTTAATTACGCTGATTCAGAGGGGTGTTAATAATGATACCATGAATTCTGTAAACATTGGAACGCTGAACACTTCCACGATTTTCGACCAGGTAGAAACATTTGTAGACGGCATCTCAGAGATTTACCAGAATACCTCGATGGACGTATGCATGTCGCCAAAGTGGGTACGGGCATATTTTCGTGACAAACGTGCTGCCGGGTTTTACGACCGGAGCTCGGCAAAAGAGATTGATGAATCGATTGACTTTTGCCCGCAACGGGTAAAAGCATTACCCTCATTATCCGGAACCGATACCATTTTTGCTACCCCAAAACCAAACCTGATTCACCTGACTAAGAAGTCAAAAAATAAAACCAACATCAAGATCGAAGAATCGAAACGTCAGGTTTCATTGCTTTGCGACTGGTGGGAAGGTTTAGGCTTCGGGATGAATGCCTGTGTATGGACCAACCTGAAAAAGCCGGCACCCTAAATTCAATGCTCACAGGCTGCTTAAGCCTGTGAGCTATTTATTCACCTATAATACTTAGTTACAATGATTGATTTAACAGATATTGACAAAGACCTTGGAAACGGGAACATGGGCGGTATTGCCCAGTACGTTTATTTTGGATACCATAAGGATGTAGCCACCTGGCCGACTCTTCCGGCAGCACCGGCCTCTCTTGAAGCCAGCGCGGTACTAACGGGCAATCTTACCATGAAGCCGCAAAAGAGAATGTTCTCGCTCTACCTGACCGATGATTCCGGGGAGTTCACCATTGAATCCGTGGGAGAAAAAGACAGCAAATCTTTCGTAATGCACTTAAAACTGTTCCATCCGGGGCTTCAGAAGAAGATCTTAGGATTCATGAATGCAACCTGCAACGAGAACCTGGCATTCGTGGTTCCGGACAATAACGGGCAACTGTTTGTCATGGGGGATGCAATTCGTCCGGCAACATTTGAAGGCAGCCCGGACGGTGCGGGAACCGGCAAGGCTACTGCAGACAAACGAGGTCTTAGCTTCGAATACACCTACAAGTGTAAGAAACTTTATGCGTATGAAGGTACTGTACCCTTAACGGCTGCGATATAATGGAAAAGTATAAAGTAGTCGGGATTTTACCGGGAAGGGTACATACCTATAGCCACGGCATCGTGGATTTGAGTGAGGAACTGCCTGAGAACGTATTAGACGAGCTCTATGAAAACGGGTTTCCGTACCTGGAAAAGGTGGCGGAGATTCCAGTTTCTCAGGTAGGTACGAAAAAAGCTGATAAACCAAAATCGCAGGAATCCTAAAAGGGTTCCTGCTAAAACCTATGGGTATGACAGAAGAACAAAAGTTGGTACTGAAATGGTACCACTGTGGAAAGAACTACAATGAAGGAGTAGGACTTTTCAGCCAGATATCCCCAAACAAACAAATGAGCCGTGTTTTTCCCGGGCGGGAGTATCGTTACCGGGATAAACTTGAATATGAATTGTGTAAGGCGGTAAATCTCGACTGGAAGAATATGCCGGAGAATCCGGAGCCGGAAACTGATTTAACAGATCCGGATACCGGGGATTCAGCGGTCAATAAAATTATTGATGCTTCGGACAAAAGTGCAGAACATATCACGGAATTCACCCGGAAAATTGCAGACGCTGTTTCGGATAATGAATCCGCCGCACAACCCCCGGAAGCACAACCTTCAAAAACCTACCCTGAAGAGATTGAGAAGATACTGAAGGAACATTCCAGGCTGCAGGGTGTGCGCTCAGGTTATCACGGGCAGATGGGAGAAGTTCCGGAAGACAACACCCCTGAGAGTATCTCAAGGCGTAAGGAACTGAGCGATCTGATGGCGAACTGTTCCGCTCAGATCGAGAAATTATACGCTGCCAAGGAAGCTTATTTCACTACCGGAACAATGCCGGATATGGAAGTACTTTTCCCTGCTGAAGCAGCCAAAAAGGAGTTGAAATTGCCGGATGACCCTGAGTCACTGGCAAAGATGAAAAAGAACCTGCAGACTTCTATTTGCAAGGATCAGAACCAGCTGGAATATCAGTCGGATTCTAAAAAGGATGCTCCTGATCCGATGCCTGAAGGCGCCCAGCGTATCAAGCTGGTAAAGCGAATCCAGGCAAAGCAGGAGACAATTGGGGAAATTAATCTAAAACTTGCCCGGGGTGCTGATTAACATTAAAGAAATCAGCACCTGCACAAAACCACAGGATCCTAAGCAGGAGCCTGTGGTTTCTTCCTGTAAATCCGGGAAAAAGTCATTTCAGGGAAATCCGGATATTATCCTCACGCGCAGCATCAAAGAACTGGTAAAGGGGGAAAACATACACTTCTACAGCTGGGCAAATTTTAACCTGGTGCGATTGATTCTGCACCTGATGAAATTTACCGGTCCGGCGCACCTGATGATGACCTCGTACAGTTTCAGCCAGGACAGCATCGAGAAACTTAACCGGCAGTTAAAAGCCGGGGATATTCTTTCCCTGAAAGTCTTAATTGATCACCGGGTAAAGGTGATGAGTCCGAAGCCTTTCCAGATGCTCTCAGGTTGCTTTGATTACCGCTGTACATCGCTACATGCCAAGGTGGCGCTCATCTGGAATGAAACATACAAGATCAGCATCGTAACCAGTCAGAACGCTACCGATAACCCGAAGCTGGAAAGGGGCATTATCCATACAGACTCAGAAATTTTTGATTTTGACTACAAAATACTATCCGATGAATTTGACAAAGCAACAACTTGAAGAAGTAGAAGAAATGGCAAAGCTGTTTTACTCACCCGAAGAGATCGCGATCAACCTTGAAGCAGATCCGGATGAATTTACCGAGTTGATCCGGATACGAAGCGGAATCGTTTTCAATGCCTATATGAAAGGCTGGCTGGCTTCCGATATCGTACTCCGGCAGTCAATCCTGCAGGCTGCCCTGAACGGCAGCAGCCCTGCCCAGCAGATGATGAAAGACTTTCAGATAAAAGCAAAACTATGAGCCGGAAATCACTACAGGACAACCGTTATGAGCTGATCAAAGCCCATATTTTAGACCCGGAGAATTCCCCGCTTCCAGAGGAGCATAAACAGCAACTGGAGCGGATCATCGACGCATCCCGGATACTGGAGAAAAACCCGATGCAAAAGCAGGCAGTTGCACTGCTGCGGGCAAAATACCCCGATACCGGACGTACGCAGGCTTATGAGGATATCCGCCTTGCCGTAAAACTATTTAACACCCTGCACACCTTCGACTTTGATTTTTGGCACAGCTGGTTAATTAACGACATCGTGAAAAACATTGAACGCTGCCGGAACATGGGTACTGCCAAAGCGTTCGGGGTGATAGCTTCGGAACATGCAAACCTGATCAAGGCATTGGGAGAGAAACCGGAAGAAATTGTCGATCCCCGCCGCAATGAAAAGCATGCATTTTATATACTTGTCCAAAACAACAATACTCAGGTGAAGCTGGATATCAATGACCTGCATAAGCTGCCGGTAAACACATTGCAGGAGCTTAACCGGGCATTGTTTGCAAAAGAAATTAACGATACTGAAGCGGAAGAAATATTCAATTCATGATTACCGAACTGATCAGTTTAAACTCTCCCCAGCAAATCTCTGTTCTCAATGATGCCGTATCTGAAGTGGATATCTGGGGTCGCGGAACCGGGAAATCGTTTTCCATCGGTTGGGAGATCAACCAGATTAACCGTATCATGCCCCGTGCCGTGACTTCAATCACCGGACAGACCTATGGTCAGCTTTTAACAAGGACGCTGCCTTCAACTTTTAAGTTTTTAGAAGAACTTGGTTATGAAAAGGATAAGGATTATGTAATCGGAAGAAAGCCGCCCAGAGGCTGGGATGGTCCTTATGAGAAAATTCTTAAATATGAGAATTTTATCTCATTTGCCGGTGGCAACGGCTACCTTATGTTGAGCCAGGACAGAGCCGGTTCTGCCCGTGGTCCCAATGTTGACCGTGAGCTGGTGGATGAAGCTCTCACAATAAATAAAGAGCGTTATGATCAGGAAGTATCCCCCACCAACAGGGGGAATGAGGAGCATTTCGGGTTTAAGTCTTCCAGTCCGGTAAGGCAGCATCACGGGTTCAGGTACGTATCCTCGATGCCATACTCTCAGGAGCAACGCTGGCTGTTAGATTATGCAAAGTATTACGAGGACGAGGCAGGCATCCAGCTTTTTGATATCTGGAACCGGATAGTCAAATTCCAGATCGAGTTGATAGAAATGTATCTCAATCGTCACCTTAAGGACTTTAAGGATCTCTGGAATGAGATCGTGAGATTACGGGCAAAAATTGCTCCTTTCGTTTCGAAAGACGGGATTTTGTTCACTTTGGCCAATGCCTTTGACAACATTACGAACCTGGGTATGAAATATATTGCCCGGGAGTATAAAAAGCAAACGCTTTTAACCTTCCTGATAGAAATTTTAAACTGGGTAATTGACAAAGTGGAAGACTGTTACTATCAGCTTGATCCCGCGAAGCACATCTATTACAATGCGACAAATGATTCATTTATCCGGTCGTTCGCGGAAAAAACAGATTACGATTTTCAAAAGCTGGGAAAGCCAGACAGTCGTTTTGACCTTGATTGTGATCCGAACAAGCCCCTTGAGATTGTTCCGGACTGGGGAGCGAAGATTGCGTTATTCTCCGTTGCCCAGGAGCGGAATTTTAATTTTGTCACCAATATTGCAGAACCCTGCGATTGTACTATCAATGAGTTCTTTGTCAAGCCTGACGAAACCCAGAACGTGATGATTGACGACCTGGTTGATGAGTGCTGTCTTTACTATGAAAATCACGGGTGTAAAGAAATCGAGTATTACCATGACCGCTATGGTGACAGTCGCCAGCCCAATGCAAAAAACTCTAAGCCCTATAATGAGCAGGCAGCGGACAGGTTTGCCCGCAACGGCTGGAAGGTAATCCACCGGTTGCACAAGGGGCAGGAGCCGCCCCAGCATGAAAAGTACTTACTTTGGGCAAATCTGCTCAAAGGCAATATGGGACCCCGTAAGACAATTTTTAACGGCACAAAATGTAAATACACGCTGATTTCCATGAACAATACAAAGGTCATCGAACGACAGGGTAAGTTTGAAAAAGACAAATCTTCAGAGCGTAAAGGCAGCGTTCTGCCCCAGGAGGCGACGCATTTTTCGGATGCCGTGGATAAACGTATCTGGACAAAATACAGTTCGGTGTTGTATCGAAGATCCACCTTTGTTGAACCCCGGATGTAATTTTTTTCTTTCTTTTCTTCCTTATATGCTTGTACAATATGTAAAAAACACTACATTTACATCCGAAATCCATAAAATGTACGGATGCAGTAGTAAATAGTAGAAAAAATAAATTAAAAATATAAATAGCGTTTGCTATTATTCTTGATCTTAAAAATCTGGAAAATTTTCATACAACAAGAATAATAAGTAAAAACGCACACGTCATGGCGTGTGCTTTACTTATTTGTTGTATGGGGCTTTCCAGAGCCTTTAAGATCGAATACAGTAAAAGTCACACGCCTTTTTAATTGGTGGGTGGCAAATTATACCAAAAATTAAAATACTGGAAATAAGAATATTTCTTTCCTTTTTTGCCCTGATATAACCCCCATTGTCATGAAACAAATTCGAAGTACAAAAGATATCCTTAAAAAAATACAACTCACAGTTGTATTTTACAACTAATAATTAGTTGTGAAATGCTTTATTTATCACGATCTTTGTATAAGTCCATGGCTTAGTATTAACTTAACCGTCTATTGTGCTATGAATAAAATCATTAATCCCGGCATAGGACAAAACAACCTCCGAAGTCCGCCTTTTGCGTAAGAAATGAAAGAGTGAAATGTGAATAGAATTATTCATCATCTCAATTCTTTTGCGTAGAAAAAAACTTTTCCCGAAGTACGCAAAGATTCATTCATCTTAGTTTTTTAACTAAACCTATTAATTATGAAAAAATCTATATTTTTTATCATCAGCATCCTCATGCTGTTGGGCATTACCGGCTATAGTCAGGATAATCCCAAACGTTCCGACGGAGCCGCATGGCTCTATGGAACTTACTCCCCCAAAGCCAACTTTTTCGATTTGCATAAGCTTGGTCTGGACTACTTTAAAGTTTACAAAGATTCTGATAATACCTACGAACTCTATAACCGCTTTAAGGTTTGGAGTGATATTTTTGGTTCACGTTCGGTATGGGCAGATAGCCCGCAGGATGGTATGGCAGGAGTTTACAAAGAAACTGCCGATCTGAACGCCGCCGCGATTACGCTTCCCCCAAGTCATCCGTATTCCGACTGGAAACAAACAGGGGCGAGCGAGTCGCCCGTGCAAAACCTTGGAACGGTAACTTCCATCTGGCAAGACCCTGCCAATCCCGATAACTATATGATCGGTACCGAAGCTTCCGGCATCTGGCAGTTTAACTCCTCTACCCAAACATGGAAAAACATTTCTGATACCTACACCGGGGCTCTCACGGGCTTTGGAGTAAGCAGTCTGGATAAACATGGCACCCAGCTAATGGCTGCTTCGTTTAATCCCAGCATGGATATGTTTATCGGGGAAGGAATAGGATTACTCTTTACCACCAATAACGGAGCAACATGGAGCCAGTTGTTGCCGACGTATATGACCAACAATAGTTTTCTTACCAGTGAGGTAATCTGGAAAGTATTAAAAGACAAACGAAATCTTGGTTCTTATCCTAATGACTGGCTGATTGCCAAAGGAGATACCGTTTATTCGGTAAATGCACTTAGTCAGGCTTCGTTTTTCAATAATGCACGTAAAATCGGAGTTCCCCACAACAATGATTCCACGTGGTTGCAAAGCCGTATTCGTGATTTTGAGCTTTCCGATACATTATACAGGGACAGTGTCACCAGAAATTACCATGCCCTGTGTTTTTCCACCGATGGTTTTTACCGGGAAAATATCCGGCAAAACGCCGAACTGTTTTATCAATTCAGGAATAATACCCATTTCTTCTCAGGCAAACCCTCTCAAATAACCCTGCCTTATGACAATGTCCATAACTTTATCGAATATATAGCCATTGACCAATACAAAACAACAAACCCGAATAACCTGTTTTACGTGGTTTACAAAGAAGTTTCAATGACAGACCCGACCACGAGCTGGTTACATATCGGAGTGTTGAAAAAGAACGTAAACTATGTAAATGATTCAACCTTGTTGACGTATCAGGAATACTCTACAACCCCTGTTGCCAACAATTTTAACTCAGCATTTGCAGGATTTGGTTATCGGTACAACGCCTTTAAAGTCGCGGAAAAAAACCAGATTTATTATATGCTCATCGGGGGATATTATGTTACGATAATATCCTTTGACCCACCAACGAATACCATTATATCTACTCCTTATATTTCAAGTCCGGGGCTTAGCGGTCCTTCTGAAAGTCCAACCTATAATGATAAATGCCATTATGGCATTCGTGATATAGCCTCGAAGTATTACAGCACGCTGAACGAACCCAAAATACTCATCGGAAACGAAGGCGGAATCTCCGATATATCGTTTAAATCAGGTCTGCCTGTATATTCCAATGTAAACTATAAAGGACTGGCGATTGCTCAGGTACGAAATCTGAGCAGTAGCAAATATTCTGCAACCAATGTGCTGGTGCATAGTTCCTATCGTAACGGTTATTGGTCAAAAGCCTGCATTTATCCCTGGCATTCCACCGCCTTTATGGACGGGGGTTCTTCCAAAATTGTGGATGAGCAGTTAGGGTATAATTCATACACGCAGGGATTTGCAAATTCACCCACCAACTATTTCGGGATTACCAACAATGAACTCTACTACAACCCGAGCCAGAACTATTACCCTGACCAGATGTATTTTTCGAGCAATGCCTGGCTATATGATCAGGGCTATTGTGCCACCCCGCAAAAAACACCATTATTGACTACTGACTTTGGAAATCCGTGGTGGACACAGCCCTGCACCTACGCAGCACCCTTAGCCATCCGCCCCGATACGGCAAACCTCTTTTATCTGGCACATCATGATATTTACCAGACAAATAATTTAGATGGTTTTTCGTGGTCAAGAATCTCCTTTCCTGCCTATGGTTATCCTTCTTTAAGCCATTGGGCATGGAGTTTGCAGGCACTGGAATTTGCCCCTTCGAGCAAGGATACCTTATTTGCCATATTCCCGGTTCGGACAGAAGGCAGAAATGAAGCCGGACAGGGAAATAATTATCCGGCAGGGCATAAAATATATCGCGGTGTACAAATCAATAACATCTGGCATTGGCAGGATCTTACCACCGACTCACTGCCCTATATCTTTCACGCCAGAGGACTTACCGATATCGCTGTGAATCCCGATAACTCCAAAGAGCTCTGGATTACCCTCGATCAATATTCCGGTCATATCATGAACGGAGAATACCGGGTAATGCACACCACCGACGGCGGGCTGTCGTGGGACGACTATTCCACGGGGCTTTCCTGCGTTCCGGTAAACAGTATTGTACTGAACCGGGAAAGTAATCTGCATGATCTGTATGTAGCAAACGATATGGGCGTATTTTATCGTAACGATACCATGAGCAGTTGGAAGCCCTATATGCAAAACCTTCCCCGTTGTATGGTGATGGATTTGGAAATAGACTACGACCGCATGGTGCTTTATGCCGGAACATGGGGACGCAGTGTATGGGAATCACGAATTCCCTGCTATAATGAGATGCCGCAGGATATTACCGTCAGCTCAAACCAAACATGGAGTACACCCAAATACAACTGTGGAAACATTACCGTGAACAGCGGGGCAACTCTCACCGTCAGTACCACTGTGGAGATGGGAATCGGCAAAGAGATAAGGGTAAAACCCGGGGCAACCTTAAGCCTTGTAAATGCCACGGTGACCAATTCATGCAAACGTTACTGGAAAGGGATTGTAGTGGAAGGCGACCATAACCTGAGCATTTTTTACAATAGTAGTCAGCACGGGAAACTGTTTTCTTCGGGCAGTACCATTTCCAATGCACTGTTAGCCGTCAGAACCCAGAGTATTGACACCACCCTTTCGACAAACCATGGTGGCGGCGAAGTTTCCTGTTACAACACCCTCTTTTTAAATAACCGCCTCTCGGTGAAGATGAAACCTTATATCAACCGTAACCCGAATAATCATACCCCGTATTACGACCTGAGTACGTTTAACAACTGTAACTTTGTTTACAACGAGGATTATATCATTGATTCACTCTTTATCGGCTTCGTGGATATTGACGGGATAAACCGGGTTCAGTTTAATGGTTGTGCTTTCCGGAATGACTATGCTCCCTGTGGTGCAAAACTCGAAAACATCGGAACAGGGATTAAAGCGCACAATTCCACGTTTGTTGCACAGTCCACCTACTCAGGTTCCTATCCCGGCGATTTGGGAACGATCACTCCCTGCGAGTTTAAAAACCTTAGTTACGGTGTTTGGACAAAAAGCGATACCGGAACGGTGGTAGAAGCAAAAGTAATTGACAGTAAGTTCACAGGTAATACCCACGGTATATATGCTTACAATAATAAGTATAATACCTTCCTGTCGAATATCTTTCATGTACCGCCCAAAATACAGTCGCTGTGGGATACTTTATCCGGACAGCCTTATGGTGTTTACACCCAGTGTTGGCAGACGTTGAAGTTTGAAGGGAATATCTTCCGTCCCTGTGTCGATTCGGCAAGCGGGTATATCGGGGTGTTAGCCGTGAATACCGGGGAAAACCCGAATAAGATTTACAATTGTAGTTTCGATTCTATACGTTACGGGGTTATTGCTTTGGGAAATAACCGTGCAAATGATGCCAGTGGTTTTGTTAACAAAGGACTGGTGATGAAATGCAACGACTTTAGCAATTGTTACTTTGACATTGCAGCCCGCAAGCTAAACCTTACGGCACCTACTCCGGCAAGCGAAGGTATTGCAAGTGCTCAGGGTAATAATCCCGGGGCGGTAACCGGAGCGGCTGCCATGCAGTTTACCGCCAATAACCGTTTCTCGCATAGCTGCACCACAGGGAATAACGATTTATTTAATGATGCACGATCATTTAAGTATGTTTATTGGATTGACACAGCAAGTACACCTAGTTGCTATAGTATGAATTTAATTACTACCCTAGGAGTAACTAATGGTTCTCCGTTTGACAAACCCTTTGCCTGTCCTCCGGTAGCCATACAGCCTCCACCCTCACAGCCTTTTAGCATGGATGCAATTACACAGTTAAATACCCTGAGTACACAGTTAAACAGCCAGACACTACTTTATAAAATGTATGTGGACGGGGGCAATACCCAGGCGTTAAAGGATGCCATTGAGCTGGCTTACCCGTGGGAATCCTACGATCAGTTTAACCAGTTGATGGAACTATCCCCTTATGTATCGGATGAAGTATTAATTGCTGCCGCTGCCAATGAAGAATTGTTTCCTGCTCCGATGATACGCTTAATACTGCTGGCAAATCCACAGGGCTTACGCTCTGACGATGTTTGGAAAGCATTGGAAAACCGTATTAATCCTATTCCTGAGGAGACTATGGCAGAACTTGAAAACGCTACCGGAAACTACTCACCTAAGGACAAGATGGAAAGTGAACTATCCATCCTGTATGCTCAAAAGCAAAATGCCCGTGCAAGGCTTTATGATGCCTTTGCATACGAGGGAGAAGCATGGATAGCCGACAGTTTACTGGCATCGTATCGTAAGGATAAAGATTATACATTCCTGCCTGTAATGATGGGGATAAATCAAAAACTATTGCGTTATGATGATATTGATGCTTTGTTTACCTTCTTTTTGCAGGAATGTACTCTAAGTTCCGGAGCAGAAGCCGAAGTGCTGGCATTTAAAACCATGTACCTGATGCAAAGAAACTGGGTAAACAATGCAGTAACAGGTGAAGAACTTATGAAATTGCAGGACTTTATGCAGGATTCGAACTACAAGGTAGTAGAAACGGCAATCGCTTTATATAGTCTGGCAGTTCCGGATTATCAGCTTAAAGAGATCATCCGTTTACCGTATGAGCAGCCACGGGAAAAGAGTAAACGGTTCAGAGCAATCCACAAACCACAGGCTAAGCCTTTACAGGCATCGCCCAATCCGGCTCACGACTTTATTACGGTAAGTTATCAACTGCCCGATGATGTTAGCGAGGCAACTTTATGTATTTACGATGCCACAGGGCGTAAATACTATTGTAAGGCAGCCGATAAAAGCGGGAATACCATCATCGGACTGGATGGTTTGGTAAAAGGGATTTATATCTGCACTCTCGAAACAAACGGTTCGGTATTGCAAAGTGTTAAATTCTCAGTCTATTAACCAATTGTATCAAAAGCAGGTGTATATTTACACCTGCTTTTGTTTCTTTAATCTTTACGCAAGATGAAAAAACTATACCTCTTCATTCTTTTATTAATACTTGTAATCCAGTCTAACGCTCAGTATTTAAATGTGGCTAAGAATTATTCATCCACAAACAGGTGGAATGAATACGCACAAATGTTTTTCAGTAATAATCAATTTATATTATTCGGGAAAAATATTTGGGGACAAAGTCAATTTAAAGCACAACCCTTTGTTGCTCGTTTTTCAAATAATGGAGATTCGTTGGGATTTTATCAAATGAAAGATACTACAAAGAATGAATTTTGGGGATTTATAAATACTTCATATCGTCACAACTCAGTTTTCCCAGTCTATTGTTTTTATGAATATTATGTAAACTCGAAATTAAGGACGGTTCTTTGCAAGACGGATTCATTATTAAACTTCCAACAAATCAGAGAGTATTCTGATACAGGCCATTGGGCAGGAGGCGGTACTACCTTTGAAACTTACGACCATTTTTTGATTATGGCAGGACATAAAAATGAATGTGCTTATATCTCGAAGTCAAACAAAAATGGGGATATAATCTGGGAACGAAATATTTCGGCTACTTTGTTTCCAGTTGGAATATTAGATGGCTTTCCGTTATATAATAATTATATTGTGGTATCGGGTTTACACAATGGACTATCTACTGTTTTTTGTTTAGATACGGCAGGAACAGTTTTATGGCAAAAACCGTATAATTCCGATTGTATCGTAAGAGGAGTAGAGCCTGTGCCGGATTCTACCATAATGGTTGCAATGGACACACTGATCGGGATGAATCTTTACGGGTTAAAACTGCAAAAATTAGATCCTGTAAACGGCAATGTTTTATGGGATACAACCTATAACCTTAGCGGAAATTATATATCCAGTTCTACCAGTGCATTCCGAATCACCTCGAAGGGGGAATGTATTATTGCAGGACAAACCAGTTCAGACACATATTATTATTACCTTAAAGTAAATACCAGTCACCAGATTGCATTTTTACATAAATCACCGCAATATTATACTGTTCGTATTGATGATGTAATTGAGTATAAGGAAGGGGGAATAGCAGGATGTGGCGTATATATAAATCCACCCTATTATTATTCATGGTTTTTTGCTACCGATGCCAATGGTTGTATTGACGCTCCCTGTTCTACAGCCGTAGGGATGGAAGAACTCAAAGAACCCTTAACCATTAAAGAGTTAAGCATCACCCCAAACCCTGCAACGGAGAAGGCAACCATAACCGCTACACAAGCCTATCATAATGCAAGCCTGCTTGTCTTTAGCACCCTTGGCAAAGAAACAATATCTTATCCATGGTTGGAAGGTGAAACAACTATGCAACTGGACATCCACCGTTTTCTTCCCGGAACATATCAGCTTATCCTGCTTACCAATACCAATAATAAAGAAGTTGGGAAGCTGGTGGTTGGAAGGTAAGGAAGAATTTAGAAGTTTTGATTAGTCTGATGTTATTTTCCGTTTTAAAGGAACTGAAGGAGGGACAAACCACAGGCTAAGCCTTTACAGGCATCGCCCAATCCGGCTCACGACTTTATCACGGTAAGTTATCAACTGCCCGATGATGTAAGCGAGGCAACTTTATGTATTTATGATGCCACGGGGCGTAAATACCATTGCAAAGCTGCCGATAAAAGCGGGAATACCATCATCGGACTGGATGGTTTGGTAAAAGGGATTTATATCTGCACCCTCGAAACAAACGGTTCGGTATTGCAAAGTGTTAAATTCTCAGTCTATTAACCAATTGTATCAAAAGCAGGTGTATATTTACACCTGCTTTTGTTTCTTAATCTTTACGCAAGATGAAAAAACTATACCTCTTTATTCTTTTGTTGGCTCTTACAATCCAGTCTAACGCTCAGTATTTAAATGTGGCTAAGAATTTTGCCCCAAATAACGGGTGGAATGGATATACACAAATGTTTTTTTGTAATAATCAGTTTACACTACTGGGAAAACCAAAGCAGCCATTTATTGCCCGTTTTTCTGAAACAGGAGACAGTTTGGGATTTTATCAGCTAAAAGACACCACTAAAGGGGAGTTTTGGGGGTTTTATAATACTTCTTACAGGTATAATCCTGTATTCCCAATATATACATTTTACAATTATTACGTCAGTAATTCAAAAATGGAAGCTGCCCTTTATAAGCATGACAGTTTGTTAAATATCAGCCTTATTACTCCAATACCAGATTCGATTAGCCGATGCTTAAATGTAACATTTGAGACCAAAGATCATAATCTTATCGGGGCTGGTTGGAGAAACGGTACAATTGATTCATACATCAATATTACCAAGGTAACTAAAAACGGGAATATCCTTTGGGAACGGAATATTTTAAATACTGCATCTTCTTGTAACCTGGAAGATGGTTTTCCGCTTTTAAGTAATACGAATATTGTCGTATCCGGTTCAAATTCTAACCTGCCGGTTGTTGTTTGCTTAGATTCGGCAGGTGGTATAGTGTGGCAAAAGTACTTTGGTTCAAATTGTACAATGGCAAGGGCAGAACCTATGCCCGATTCTACCATTATGGTTGCAATGGATACCTTGATCGGGATGAATCTTTACGGGTTGAAACTGGCAAAACTTGACCCTGTAAACGGTGATGTTTTATGGGATACAACCTATAACCTTAGCGGCAGTTACATATCCAGCTCTACCGGTGCATTCCGAGTCACCTCGAAGGGGGAATGTATTATTGCAGGACAAGCCAATACTCTTACACGTTATTATTACCTTAAAATAAATGCCAGTCACCAGATTGCATTTTTCCATAAATCACCACAATATCTTACCGTTCGTATTGATGATGTAATTGAGTATAAAGAAGGAGGAATTGCAGGATGTGGCATTTATGTAAATCAGCTACCCTATTATTACTCATGGTTTTTTGCCACCGATGCCAATGGTTGTATTGACGCTCCCTGTTCTACAGCCGTAGGAATGGAGGAATTCAAAGAACCCTTAACCATTAAAGAGTTAAGCATCACCCCAAACCCTGTGGCGGAGAAGGCAACCATAACCGCTACACAAGCCTATCATAATGCAAGCCTGCTTGTCTTTAGCACCCTTGGCAAAGAAACAATATCCTATCCATGGCCGGAAGGTGAAACAACTATGCAACTGGATATCCGCCGTTTTCTTCCGGGGACATATCAGCTTATCCTGCTTACCAATACAAATAATAAGGAAGTTGGAAAGCTGGTGGTTGGAAGGTAAGGAAGAATTTAGAAGTTTTGATTAGTCTGATGTTATTTTCCGTTTTAAAGGAACTGAAGGAGGGACAAACCACAGGCTAAGCCTTTGCAGGCATCGCCTAATCCGGCTCACGACTTTGTCACGGTAAGTTATCAACTGCCTGATGATGTTAGCGAGGCAACTTTATGTATTTACGATGCTACAGGGCGTAAATACCATTGCAAAGCAGCCGATAAAAGCGGGAATACCATCATCGGACTGGATGGTTTGGTAAAAGGGATTTATATCTGCACCCTCGAAACAAACGGTTCGGTATTGCAAAGTGTTAAATTCTCAGTCTATTAACCAATTGTATCAAAAGCAGGTGTATATTTACACCTGCTTTTGTTTCTTTAATCTTTACGCAAGATGAAAAAACTATCCTTCTTTATTCTTTTATTAATACTTGTAATCCAGTCTAATGCGCAGTATTTAAATGTGGCTAAGAATTTTGCCCCGTATAACGGGTGGAATGGATATGCACAAATGTTTTTTTGTAATAATCAGTTTACATTAATGGGGAAAAGCGCTAATGGTATAGATTTCCAACCTTTTATTGCCCGTTTCTCCGCTAATGGAGACTCGTTGGGATTTTACCAGCTAAAAGATACCACCAAGGGAGAGTTTTGGGGGTTTTATAATACTTCTTACAGGTATAATCCTGTATTCCCGGTATATGCATTTTATAATTATTACGTCAGTAATTCAAAAATGGAAGCTGCCCTTTACAGGCATGACAGTTTATTAAATATCAGCCTTATTACTCCAATACCAGATTCTATTAGCCGGGGATTAGGAGTAACATTTGAGACCAAAGATCATAATCTTATCGGGGCTGGTTGGAGAAACGGTACTATTGATTCATATATTAATATTACCAAGGTAACTAAAAACGGGAATATCATTTGGGAACGGAATATTTTAAATACGGCATCCTCTTGCAAGCTGGAAGATGGTTTTCCGCTTTTAAGTAATACGAATATTGTCGTATCCGGTTCAAATTCTAACCTGCCGGTTGTTGTTTGTTTAGATTCGGCAGGTGGTATAGTGTGGCAAAAGTACTTTGGTTCAAATTGTACAATGGCAAGGGTAGAACCTATGCCGGACTCTACCATTATGGTTGCAATGGATACTCTGATCGGGATGAATCTTTACGGGCTAAAACTGGCAAAACTTGACCCTGTAAACGGTGATGTTTTATGGGATACAACCTATAACCTTAGCGGCAGTTACATATCCAGCTCTACCGGTGCATTCCGAGTCACCTCGAAGGGGGAATGTATTATTGCAGGACAAGCCAATACTCTTACACGCTATTATTACCTTAAAATAAATGCCAGTCATCAGATTGCATTTTTCCATAAATCACCACAATATCTTACCGTTCGTATTGATGATGTAATTGAGTATAAAGAAGGAGGAATTGCAGGATGTGGCATTTATGTAAATCAGCTACCTTATTATTACTCTTGGTTCTTTGCCACCGATGCCAACGGTTGCATTGACGCGAACTGTTCTACAGCCGTAGGAATGGAGGAACTTAAAGAACCTTTAATCCTTAAAGAGTTAAGCATCACCCCAAACCCCGCAATAGAGAACGTAAGCATAACTGCTACACAAGCTTACCATAATGCAAGCCTGCTTATCTTTAGCACCCTTGGCAAAGAAATAAGATCTTATCCATGGCCGGAAGGTGAAACAAGCCTGCAACTGGATGTTCGCCGGTTTCCTTCAGGAACATATCAGCTTATCCTGCTTACCAATACAAATAATAAGGAAGTTGGGAAGCTTGTAATTGGAAAGTAAACAACAACCAAACACTATGCCATAAAGGATTTTGCATCTTGATTTTTCTTTATTTCACACTTTTCCTATTTTTTCTAAGAGGGCTTATGCAGCCCTCTTTTTTTATGCAGTCAATGGTTCTGTATGATTATGGATGCAGGATTTAGGAGTTTCTTCCTTAATTTCTTCCCTGCATCAAATCATACAGGACTTGTTTAATAGTAGGACTCGCGCCCGCTACGGGCGTGTAATATATTGTAAATCAATTGATTATATTATTTGTAATGCGCTGATTTACAGCATACTACCCCCTCATATATCCTGCTTTTCTTCTTTTTTTTCTTCCCGCTCCGGATAGGGCGGGCGTGGGCAACCAGTAGAGAAAAGAACGTTTTTTTAGAAAAACGCTCTTTTACTCTGCTGTAAATGAATAAGATAACAAAAAATAGACCGGACGGCGTAAATATTCGAAAAACCGGGGGAAGAAAAAAAAGAAGAAATTTAGAACCAATCCAAATAAGCCACTTATTTACAGGATTTTACATGCTATTTCTTTCGTTTTTTGATTTTGAAAAGCAATAATTTTTTTTAGTTCGCCGGCAAACTTATTATTTGGCATCATGGGTAAAATGGTGTATCATATCTCTGTTTCTGCTGTTTATCTATTTGCTTATCAATGCTTTAACGTCGAAAGTATTATTTTTTGTAGTATATTTGTAGTACGAAACAAGGGGCTGAAACCCCAAAGAGTAACAATTTACTAACCTTAATACATTTTAATCATGAAGAAAAAACCTGCTGAAACAGCGGACAGCAAGAGCCTTGCCCAAAATGAAACCACAAACGAAACTACACAGGAAACCACGCAGGAAATCAAGGTAGTTGAATTTAAGCCCGCCGAGTCTCCCGAGGTTGCAGTATTAAAAAATGAAGTTGAGCGTTTGCGCTCCCTGCTACTGCAAAATCCCGACAGCATCGAGGAAAAAATAAAGTACTTCCAGCGCAAACAGGAGCTAATAGCAAGACTTAAGAAGATGGATAACTATATTACAAGCATCGAAAATGCACAGGTAGAAATCGAAAAAGAGATAGAGGAAGATGTATTTGTAAGTGATTCTTTTAGCCTGAGACTAGCCAGAAAGTCGGGCTATAGCAGTGAATCCGATTTATTTAAGTTTAATAACCCGGATGTTATTAACGAAGTCCTGAAATTCGTATTTCAGAAGATGGAAGCTAAGCGAATCGCCATAGAGCAGGAAATCACAAGTATATAAACCCGTAAAAACGAAAAAGGGGAAAGTTCCCGCTTTCCCCCTAATTAGTCCTAATAAATTAAAACTTTCCTTGCAATGCACAAAGATACAACAGAATTGACAGAAACGCAGAAAAAGAGGCTTTATTTAAGCGAGCTCAGCCGTGACGCAGAAACAATCAGAACGGCAAAAGTACAAGAGGCAACAACGATAGAAGCCGCAGCCTATTGGGAATCGAAAACGGTTAATTACTTCCTGACTAACTTTATTTACCCTGCATCAGAAGGGACAAAGGTTTACAAAACCTTTCACGACTGGAAGAAAGAAGGGGCGACAGTTAAAAAAGGGGAGAAAGCTTTTCTTATCTGGGGAAGCCCGATTTATGCAACACATCAGAAAGAGGTTGAAAAGGCAGTTAATGAAAAAGATAACGTCGATGAATACGAGTTTTTCCCGTTGTGCTACGTATTTTCGGAAAATCAGGTAGTAACCGCCCAGGAGCGTATAAAAGCAAAGGAAGCAAGGCAGGAAGCACAGCAGGAACCCGAGCCAGTTCCGGAGCTGGAACCAATAACCGATGATTTTTTTTAACCCTTTAAACCCCTTTTAAACATGTTCGATTTAGCCAATATCGCAGAAGTCAAATTGTCATATTCAACAAACGTAAAGCCATCAGAACGCCCGCAAATAACCGATTTAAAGGATGTTTTACCCATCTTAAAACATATCTGGCCACCGGATACAATAGAACTGAAAGAATGTTTTTACACGCTTTTACTTGACAGAGCCAACAAAGTTCTGGGGGCTGTCAGAATTGGAGAGGGCGGAATATCGGGGACGGTGGCAGATGTTCGGCATATATTACAGAGTGCAATTTTAAGCAATTCCAGCAGCCTGATTTTAGCACATAACCACCCATCCGGAAATACTCAGCCCAGCGAGGCAGATATTAAACTCACCCGCAAAATTGTACAAGCCGGGGAACTGCACGATATTAAGGTACTGGATCATGTAATACTGACCTGTGAAAACTACTACAGCTTCGCCCATGAAGGAATGATGTAATATATAAGTATTTGATTGATTAACAGGCGGATGTGTTTATGCACTTCCGCGCGCCGGAAACGGTGTTCGCGTACCGGGAAGTTGTGCCAACTTCTTTTTTTTGTGCAAAAAAATTCAGGTATAAGTACCTGAAACGCTCACCCTTTCATGGTTTTTCCGAACCTGTTTTCTTTTTCAATTTACCGGAATTATTGGTATTTAGAATATCTGAAATTGAAGAAAGACAACGACGGTGAAAAACAGTTTAAGCAGGATTTTTGAATCCTGCTCCCGATTCTGACACAAGGGGTCAGTTTTTTTAAGTCAATTTCATCGTGTTACGAATGAAATTTTCCGGATTAGGTACTTCAGGGCAGCTGTATCTGTCCTTTAATAATTTGAAGTACCCCCGTAGTTTTGCTTCAAATCTAAATTATATGAGTGTTCCTGTTTTCGATACAATTAGGCGTTCTGCAATGCTCAGGCTGTATGATATAAAAGAAACGCCCCAGGGCAAGCAAACCTTTTTTTCAATCAAGTTTATAACCAAAAAAGGTGAACTGGTATTTCTGCCCCGTGCAGTAGCTACCGGATTGCCTTTTAATGTTGCACAGCACAGAATGCGAGGCGTTGTGGCAGTGGATATAAAGATGGATAAGATAGGCCATATTTACCCGGTATCCATTGATAACATTCTGGAATTTAACAATAAAAAGGTGATACTATGAGTGGCGAAAGGCTTTACAACAAAGAGGGTCTTCCCCTGATGGCATTTGGTCGCAAATACTTTGCAACCACAACCGGAACTCCTGCAGTACGTCCCAAAGAGGTTTCTAAATCAACCGAGGTTCTGGATGATAAAATCACCCTGGATAATATCGAGATTGCCAGCTGGGGAGCCAGTAATGATTTCCCGACCAAAGCAGATGAAACCATCCGCAAAGTAGGTGTTCTGAATACCGGCTTAAAATTCGTCCGCAACTTCACCATCGGGCAGGGCATCTTTCCGGTGAATGTAATCGGTTATGACGATCAGGGTAATGAACAGTTAAAGGTTATCGAGGACAGTAAGCTGATTAACTTCTGTCAAGGTCGTATGGTTCGCCGCTATATGGAAAAAGGTTTACGTGATTTTTTCAAGTTCGGAATCGGGAATGTTCAGTTTATCCCCAATCAGGATGGTTCCCAGTTAGTTGGATTGAATACCATCAACGCAAAACATTGTCGTTATACCGTAGCCCAATCCGGCATTATTGAGAAAGTATGTGTTTCCGGCAGATGGCCAGATACACCCCGCACGGGTGAATACCAGTTTTTAGATTTACTGGATGAATACGATCCGTCAGCCGATCTGTTACGCCGCAGGATTTCAAAAGAGCTGAAAGGTAAATCCGTTGTTTACGCTGTTAAGGACAGCTGGAGCAATAACGACTACTATCCCGAAACCACCTGGGTGAGTGCCTGGCTTGCCGGATGGACGGATGTTGCAATTATGGTTCCTGCTTTTTTGAAGAAAGCGTTTCAGAATCAAATTAGTTGGAAATGGCATATCCAAATCCCTTATTCATTTTGGGACAGGAGATTCCCCAAAGAAGACTTTAAAACGATCGTTGACAGGCAGAATGCTATTGATGCATACCTGGATCAGATCGAAGAAAATCTTTGCGGTCCGGCAAATGCTGAAAAACCGATTTTCACTTTTTTCGAGATTAATCCCAGTTCAGGCAAAGCCGAGGAACAGTGGATTATTACTGCACTTGATAATAAGTATAAAGAGGGTGATAAACTGGTTACGTCTGCAGCCGCAAACTCTGAAATTCTTTTTGCCATGATGATCAACCCCAACGTGCTGGGTGCCGGAATGCCCGGGGGAACTTACGCAGGCAACCAGGGCGGCTCAAACATCCGTGAAGCTTTTCTTGTAAACATTGCAAATGCCTGGCTTGACAGGCAGAACATACTGGATCCGCTTGAAGCTTTTTTAGAATTTAACGGGGTAAGGGATGTTCAGCTTCGCTTCAGAAATACAATTTTAACCACCCTTGATTCCGGTTCCGGAACAAAGAAAAATTTAGCATAGTTATGTTATTCAAAGATATAAACGAAGTTACCGCCGTGCTGCCGGTGAGCAGTTCCGCAGATTTTAAGCGCTTAAAACCCGGTATCGAAGCCGCCGAACGGGATTTTCTGGTTACAGCAATTTCGAAGGCAATGTTCAAAAAGCTGGATGATTACGCCGGAACCGGAAACCCGGGTTTGTCTGCAGATGATAAACAAAAATGGGATGAGCTCCTGAGGCTATCCCGTATAGCCGTAATTCATCTGGCCTATTACACAGGCTATGACTATCTGAATGCCCTGATCTCCGGAACAGGATTCCAGCGCCAGGAATCCACCACCGTGAAAGGCTTATACAAGTATCAGGAAGATAACCTTCGTAATTATTTTAAATCAACCGGTTTCAACGGGATAGATGATATTTTAGAGTATCTGGAAGAAAACATCACTGTATTCACGGATTTCCGGGATTCAGAGGAGTATAAATCGTTAAAAGGGAACTTTATTCCTGATACCAAAACTTTTGATAGCATCTACTTTATCGGAGGCAGCCGGTTAACTTTTTTGCGGCTGAAAAAGCATATCACCACAATATCAGAATTAGCCTTAAAGCAGGTACTTGGAGCAGAGAACCTGAAGCTTATTTGGGCGGAACTGGCAAAGGATGAACCGGCACAAAAGGTAAAAGATGTACTTCCCGTTATCCGAAAAGCACTGGCATTTATGAGTGTGGCCATGCTGATGGAAGACTCCGGGGCAGATTTAACAGAGAAAGGGCTCTACTTTGAGAGTAAAATATCAGGTTATAACAATGATACCAAGGTTCAGCCCTCCGAGAAAGACAGGATAGCCGCTTTAATCAAGCGTGATAATGGTATCGGGGAAAGTTATTTACGTGAGTTAAAGAACCATCTGAAAGATCATGCAGCCGACTGGGATAATTATGTGGCAACAACCGGCTATATTCATAATCGTGATAACACAGGCAAAAAAATCTTTGTAGCATGACAGATTCAGGCATTTATGTACAAAAAGAGATCGCAGCCCTTAAAGCAGAAAATGAGAGTCTGCAGATCAAAATTCATAAGAATAAGGAACAAATACAGGAACTAATCCGTAATTGTGATCATTCCAGAACACACACGGAATCCGTGGTATATGGAGAGATGGAAGTTTGCTCACTCTGTGGAACCATCCTTGAAAAGAATTTTTAAACCAAAAAAACATTACAACATGACTCCGATAATTTTAAAATACAGACGCTTTTTTATTCCGTTCACACTCAATGCTGAGATTCCAGTTTGCTGGAACGATGTATCTGCAAAACAGCTAATTGCAATCAGCCGATTATACAATGATGATATCACCGACAATCAGTTGATCTCAATAATGTGCGATATCCCATTGAGGATTGTCAAAAAGCTGACAACCTACGAGCGTTACAAGCTGGCAAATGTATTTTCATTTGTAACGGATTTTAAACCGTTTAATACCTTTATTATCAAGGATATTTACGGGTGTTTTCCGCCACGTCCCAAGCTTGAAGGGATGACCTGGGAGCAGTTTATGTTTGTGGATACCTATTACAATAATTGGGCAGAAAACGGCTTACAAACGGATTTGGATAAGTTCTTTGCCTGTTTATACCTGAGAAAAGGAGACACATTTGACAGTTCGAAAATCGACCAGTATATGACTGAAAACTTTTATGTCGATAATGAATTAAAAATTGCTGTTTCAATTAATTACCGTTTGGTCAAAGAGTGGTTAACCGATGCTTATCCGATGGTTTTCCAGCGTCCGGATGAAACTCAGAAAGGTAAAGGAAAAAATAAAGGCTGGCTGCCTGTTTTTGAAAGCATTGTCGGGGATGACATTATAAACCAGGACAAATATGCAAAACTAACCGTTCACACGGTGTTTAAATACCTGACAAGAAAAATTAAGGAAAATGCAAGGGGTTAAATTTTCTGCTTTAGTGGCTTACTTCAGAAAATTAGCCACGGAACATATTGAGATTAGGCACAGCGAAGCCGATAAACATTTTTATCGCTTCGAGCTCGAAGAGATCCTGATGGGATTGAATAACGTGAAATATCCGGCAATGATTCTGGAAGGGTACAAATTTGATTACACGGATAATAAAAGCGATAACCCGGTTAAAAATCGTCAGGGGGCGTTTGTGTTGATGGATGTAGTAAATGATCCGGGGGATTATGACAAAATTCATGATTTATGGGACAGAATGGAAGAAATCGGGGACGATATACTGGCCAGAATCAAAGCCGACAAACGAAATCCAAATTCTCCTGTCAGGGATTTTGACCTGAGCTCCGTAGATGGCAGCCTGATTGCTTCAGAAATTGCCGGACACTACGGAATACGTTTCACGTTTACAATCAATTGCAGGTATAATCTTAATGTTGATCAAAGCCGATGGATAGCCAGGTGAGAGAAGAATACAACCAGATGGTCAGAAAGTGGACCAGCATGGTAAAGCGTAAACTTACCGGCAGTGCCGGCAGGTTCCGCCATGGGAAGAGCGGTATGGTTACACGGGGCAAAGGCTGGAAATCTCATCCTGAAAACAAGCTGGATAATTCCATGAAGCATAAAACACATCAGAGTTTTGGCGAGATAGACTCCGTGGGATTTCAGTTCGAAAGACACGGGGTGTTTGTCCACAAGGGCGTTGGACGTGGTTATGAAATGCAAAGCGGGATGGTGGTCAGAACCGCAAAGAGCAAACCCGCAAATGTTTACCATACAATTATGGGTGTCAGGGTAACATTTGGTTCTTTGGATATATTGAACCAGCGAAGCCGTAAACCCGTGGAGTGGTTCAATCCTATACTTGACGAGTATTTACCGGAGCTCGCGGATAAAGTGGCAGAGATGAAAGCGGATGCCGTGTTTAACAGTGAGTGGGCGAAGATCCGGTAAAAAAGCCGGTCGTTTTGGTAACCTTTTCGTAATATTGCAGCATAATAAATAAGACAATTATGGTAGCATTTCTTACTGTTCTCTTAATACTCATTTTCATTGTCGTTTTGAATGCAACTAAATCAACAAAGGGAAAACGCCAAAGCTCTTTAAATACTCATAAAACTAATTATACTCTGGACGATATTAAACAATCCAGAGCCCGATACGACTCTCAGGAAGAAAAAGATGATCGGTTCAAACTACTATACAATGATTACTATTACAAACATTCCCGGATGGGATTGGATGAAATATCAGAGTATATAGAGCAAAAACGTGAAGAGGATGATTATTATTGGGGACGTAACCGGATTGAGTATAAAGTTCTTATGGATATATCCAGAAAGCTGCATCATGAAAGACTGGAGTCATTCCGGAAAAGAATAGAATCAGAATTACCCCAGGATATTCCGGTTCATGAAGCACTTGATATGATTCATGAACTTAAGCTTAAAAAACATGCAGTGGATGATTTTTGCGTGAAAAAGTTCATGGAATACATTGATAATGCGTTAATAGAGCGGTATGAAATTGAGTTAAAATCATATTCTAAAACCAGAAAAGTAATCTGGGTAAATGCACGAATAAATGAGGGTGTATACATTCCTTTGCAATACAAGGAGATGGTTGAGCATGAAGCTGATTTTGAGAAAAATAACAGCATTGAATATCTGAAGAAAGAGCGTAAGAATATACAAAACAAGATATCAAAATACAAACAATCAGGAGATACAGACAAAGTTGAAGCTTATATTCAGCAACTTGAAGAGAACACCAATAAAATAAAGGGATTCAAATAAATCAAATTGTATTCACCACTTAGATTTTCAGTTATATTTGCAGTGTCTAAATTATCATATTAATAATGTTTATACTTCATTTCAGAATAGGGCAAAACCCGGCAAGGTTTCAGTTTCCGTGAGGGGCTGACGGTTATATGATAGCCGAGACAAACCTTCCGGGTTTTGCCCGTTTTGGGAGGAATTAAATGAAAAAGAAAATCGGGTTTATCAATTATGATAACTCAGATGAACCCCGTGAAGAATCAGTTCCGGAACCTGATTATTCCAAAATCCGCGAAATTATCCTTAACAGTTACTTACCCGTATCCGAAGCTAGTGAGGCAGATGAGCTACTGAGCCAGACAGACATCCTTGAGTTTGTCGGCCAGTTTATCCAAACACCCCATGGTGCAGCTGTTCATGAGTTACTTACAGAGCTGGGTTTCAAGACAAAAACCTTTGACGGAAAGATCTATTGGATGGTGAAAATCGCCTGAAAATAGCTGTCCTTTACATTCAGATTCGCCTGGTATTGCTTTGCCAAAAACTTATAAGTTATGGCAGGCAGTTATACCAGGCGAATTCAGTTATATATAAACGGGAAGGAAGTAAATAACGACATCCGTTCAATAAAGAACGAGATGAATAAGCTCATCAATGAGCAGGCCCGTATGGAACTCGGCTCCAAAAAATACATTGAAGCCGGGGCAAAGATCAGGACACTGAAGGGTATCATTCAGGAGCATAACGAACAACTCAGGACAACATCAAAGGGCTGGTTTAATTTAAAGGCAATAGCCGAGAACATGAACCGGTATTTTATTTTGCTCGGTTCATTCATCGCAGGAATCACGGGAATCATCACTTCCGGAAAACGGGCTATCACCACCTTTGCCGAGTTTGATGATAAGATTTCCGACGTGATGAAAACTGCCCAGATGGGTAAAGAGGCAGTTCTGGGGATGAATGAAACATTCAAAAAAATGGATACCCGAACCGCCCAGCTTGAAATCCTGGATCTGGTCCGGGTTGGCGGTAAACTGGGGCTGACAAAGGAAAAGGATATCGAAGGATTTGTTAAGGCAGCGGATAAAATAAATGTAGCCTTAAAAGAAGATTTGGGCGGCAATGCAGAGGAAGCCGTTAACGAGATCGGGAAGCTGGTAGACCTGTTTAAACTCAAGGATAAGTTCGGTATTGAGGATTCCATGATTAGAACCGGGTCTGCTATCAATGCGCTGGGGGCAGCATCAACGGCAAACGAAGGCTACCTGGTAGAGTTTACCAAACGTGTTGCCGGAGTAGCTCCGCAGGCGAAAATATCCCTTCAAAGCGTTTTGGGGCTTGGTGCAACACTGGATTCACTGGGACAGACATCGGAAGTGTCCAGCACCGTATACTCAGCCGTTATAACCGGGATGTTTCAGGATACGGAGACCTATTCTAAAATTGCCGGAATGAGTGTAAAGGCGTTTTCCAGCCTCTTGAAAAAAGATGCCAATGAAGCGTTTATAAAATTTTTGGAAGGGCTTAACGGGAACGGTGCCGGCATGGAAGAACTCGTTCAGAAAATGGATGGTCTGGGGCTGGAAGGTAAACGCAGCATTGCAGTACTGGGTGTGCTGGCAGGCAATACCAAAACACTCAGGGAGCAACAGAAACTCTCAAACGATGAGTTTAACAAGGGAACCTCACTGATCAATGAATTCAACACCAAAAACAATAACTCCCAGGCAACCCTTGAAAAGAAGCGAAAAGAACTGTATAACCTCACGGTAGATCTTGGTCAAAAGCTGATGCCGGTACTCACTGTTTCAACATCCGGATTCAGTTATTTCGTGAAGGTGGTAAGTGTTACAACAGATTGGTTTATAAAAAATTCACGTGCAATCATTACCACGACATCCGCAATTGCAGCCTATACCGTTGTAACCAAGCTGGCTACCCTGTGGCAACAACGAAGTACAGCCGGTACAATTGCCAATACAATTGTAACCAAAGCGCATACCCTGGCTACGGAAGGGGCTTTTGCTGCAACCCAGCTGCTGGCTGCTGCAAAAATGTTATTAACCCTTAATATTAATGGTGCTACACAGGCAATGAGAGTATTCATTGCAACAACCAAGCTTAACCCGATAGGCTTACTGGTTGGATTAATAACCGTTGCCGCAGGTGCATTTTTATCCTTCAGGGACAAAGCCGATGATGCAAAATCTTCTAGTGAGGATTTTCTGGAATCTTTAAAATCACATACAGACTCCGTGATTAAAGAGAAGAATGAAGTCAACTCACTGATCAGACATATCATAACACTGAACGAAAAGAGCGAATACCGTAAAAAGCTGATCAGCGAACTACAGGAAAAATACCCGGACTTCCTTAAAAATATCAATACGGAGAAAGTTTCAAATGCCCAGCTCCTGCTGGTGCTGGAACGGGTAAATTCATCCTATCAGCAACGGTTAAAACTGGCAGGAATAAAAGCCCGTGAAGAGGCTATTGAAAAGAAGATCGTTGACAACGAGAGCCGTAAACTGGAGATCGAAGAACAGCTGGAAGAACTGCGTAAAAAAGCAACCACGGCAGGATCGAGCGATGACAGACTGGCAAAAGCGTTGGAAGCAGAGTATAATACCCTCACAGGCAAAAACAAAGAACTCTCGAACCAGCTGGATGCACTCAGTAAAAAAGAGTCATCGTTGCAGGAAAGCATGGATACCACCAGTCTGGAAGCCCTTAAAAGGCAGAAAGCGCAGATAGAATCAGGGATAAAAACAACCGAGTCACAACTGGCCACGGCAAAAGATAAGCAGCTTCAGGATAAAATTGACTTCTACACCAACCAGCTAAAACAGTACAACTTACAAAGTAAATTGCTGGATGAACAGATCAAAAACGCAAAAACAGCAGAAAAATCCAATGAGCCCGTCACCGGAAATGGCGGATTTACCCCTGCAGAAAAAAGTAAAAAGAAATATTCTTTAACGGATGATTTAAATTACATAAGGGAGCTTTACAGGCTCAAAAACAGCTTTTTAAGCGGTGAAATAAAAACAGAAGAGGAGTACAACCGGAAAAAACTTGATCTGGATATTCAATTTTTGGAGGCAAGAATCAAAGCAAATAAGGATAAAGGGGAAGATCTTCTCAATATACAGCAGGATTTTGCAGACAAAAAACTTGAGAAAAAGAAAGCCGAAGACAAACGCTTAGAATCTCTTACAGAGGCTTCTACGGCAGCCGACAGTGAGGTACAAAAGGAGAGAGAAAGTTATGCGAAAAAGCTGAAGGAGTTGGAGTTATACGGGAAGACAAAAGAGCAAATGACTGCACTGGAGCTTCGGGCGTATGAATCCCTGACAGCGGCACATTTGAAAAAGCTGGACAAACTTGATGCCGATGCTATGAAAGCAGAAATCGAGCGTCGCCAACAGGTTTTTGAATCCGGTCTTCAGGATTTGAGAATGAAGAATTCCGATGAGTTGAGCACCATCACCAGCTTAGAGCAGGCAAAAGCTTTACTTTCTGATTCGATGAGTTCGGAAGAATTGAATAAAATCAAAACCCTGGAACAGGCCAAAAAGGCACTCAAAAAGAAGTACCAGGTCGATGAAGAAAAATTTACCCGTGAGCATTTAAACGAGCTATTGAAGCAACTGCAGGAAGTGATGGCTTCCGGGAAATTTGAAAACATTGCACTCAGTGACAGCCTCTTAAGTGAAGAAGAGAAAAAAGTACTCGTTGAGCGTATAAATGAAGTTAAAAAACTGCTTGGAAACCTAGATACTACTTCGGAGTTATCCATTACAGATAATACCGACCTGCTGGGATTTTCGAAAAACGATTGGGATATTTTTTTCAATAATCTGGAATCAGGTAAAATTGGGATTGATGAAATTGCTATGGCAACACAGGCTCTTGGCAATGTCTGGAAGTCTTATAACGACTTCGTGAGCGCAGGAGAACAACGACAGCTCAAGCAGTTTGAAAAGACTCAGAACCAGAAAAAAGAAACCCTGAAAAAGCAGCTGGATGCAGGTTTAATATCCCAGGAAAACTATACTAAATCTCTTGAAGACCTGGATGCAGAAACAGAGCGTAAGAAAGCCATATTTGACCGTAATGCAGCTATTCGTGAACGCAATATCGCGTTGATGAGTGCCATTGTAAACACCTCCGTAGCCGTCACAAAAGCATTGCCTAACCTGATTCTGGCTGCACTTGTGGGAGCTGCCGGCGCTTTCCAGATTGGCACCATTCTTTCAACCCCGTTGCCGGAGATGCCCGGAGCTGAAGAGGGCGGGTTTATCAATGTTCGCAGAAGCCAGGATCAGAAAACCTTCCGTTCGGTATTCAGTCCCCGAAAACGAGGCTATGTAAGCGGCCCAACGATCATCGTGGGTGAAAAGCCAAACTCCAGTGAGTACGTGGTCTCGGATGCGGGGGTGAATAACCCGACCGTTCGCCCGGTACTGGATATTCTGGAGATGGCACGCCAGAACGGGAACCTGGCACAGATCAACCTGCCGGCAATCCTGCAAAGTATGTATCCCTCATTTTCCGGACGGGAAAAGGGCGGCTATGCCGATATTCAGAATTCAGAACCCGTGAAGTTTGCATCCATTCAAAATGATTCAAATGCCATGATGATGGAGCTGATCCGGCAGAATACCCTGGTCATGCAGGACTTACGAAACAAGCTGGGAGAAAAGCTTACGGCAGAAGTATCCTTAAAGGGAAAGAACGGCATCCTTGAACGAATGCAGGAACTTGAATCACTTACAGATAACGCAAATTTATAATTATGCTTCAGATACTTATCGACGATAAATATCCGCTGGATCTGCCTTCGGATATCAGCCTGGATATCATTCAGGAGAATCCTTTGTTCTTAGAAGAACGAATCCCTGCTCCCTATTCTTTGTCTTTCGAGATTCCGCCCACCTTAAATAACCTGCAGTACTTCGGCTATGCAAACCGGGTAACTTCCAGCTCTGTAAACAGGCGAAGAAAAGCCAGTGTAAAACACTTCGGGATCCTCATTGCCCGGGGAGAAGTGCTGCTGTTGGAATTTGACAAAAAGCTGAAGCTTCAGTTTAAAGGATCACTGGAACATGAGAATGTCACTGCAAACCTGAATGAGCTGAACCTGGGAAGTTACAACTATGGAGAGTTTCCATACAATTATGAAGATCTGGACTATAATAACCAGTGGGCAGATGTGTATATGCAGTCGGTAAAATCGGAAGCCTACAACGCTGCAAACTACGTTGTGGCTCCGGTTAAGATCAAAGGTACGGAATGGGAAGGTTCTCAGATGCAGGGAGGAGCACGTAATTTTCTAAAGCAATACATTAACTACTTTAATCCGGTTTTGAAAAACTTTTATGTCGGGAATCCAGCCCATATTCACACGCCGGTTGTACCCTTTCCCTACGTTCACAAGATCATCACGGAAGGCTTTGGAAACCTGCTTTTGAATAACCCCTTTACCGGGGGAGACCTGGCAAAGCTGGTGGTGGTAAGCCAGAACCACAAGTACATGAGTTACCAGAACATTTACCAACCCTATTATCAGTATGTAAGCCCCGGCACTCCCGATCAGCTCGTGGAAGTGTTAATTCCGCTGGTTGACAACTACACGAGTTACTATAGCCCGGGTGCAGGCAGGTTCGTGATTGCACTTGAGATGATCGTGAAGTCCTTCATGCAGTCATACCCGTTTATCAGCCTGCTGAAGAACCTGCTCAAGATGTTTGGGCTGACCGCATACCCGGGAACAAAATACAGCCTGGAGTTTAATAACGACATCTTCGACCGGTCAGTGGTGAAGGATCTTAACTCCAAGCTGGCCGGGGATATTCAAACAAGTTATCAGGATGGTAAAGATTTTGTTTTCAGTTATTCAGGTGCAGGTACTTCAAGTGATGATATACTGCTTCAAAAATCAAATATTATCGATGTTTACAACTATGCCAAAAGCGGGATGGTGACCGAGGCAGAGATCCTGGATTTAAAATCCAATGCCATCTTTGAGACGAAAAAGACATTGAGAGGCTTAAACAACGAGGTGTTGGTAAAATCCACGGTAAAGCGCAGTGCACTTGCCACACAGGCAGATGGCAGTGACAAAGAGAAGTTTGAAATCAGCTCGGAAGTGTCACCGCTGGATATGAATATAGAGCAGTACTGGAGTGAAGACAGTAATCCCAATGATGTGATTTCACAGAAACACTGGTATGTACCGGTGATTGAAAACAAAGAGGTGACGGCAACTCCTTCGGTGATGCTCTTTGGCGGGATTACCAAAACACTGGATGATAACAACCATGAATATCCCTTTCTGACAGCGAATAACTACGATCATTTTGGCGTAAAACGGCTCAATACTTCATTATTGCCAGATGGCCCGGACGGGCTTATCTCGAAGTACCACGGGAGATATAAAAGCTGGATGATGAAAGACAAACTGAAAATAAAGGGAAACTTCAGGTTAACGCCGCTTGAAGTTAAGAATCTGGATATTCGGGATAAAATATTGCTAAAGGGAAGGCTCTTTTACATTGAGAAAATGGAGTACTCTTTAATGCACAAGGGAATCAGCCTGATCGAGATGGATTTGATTGAAGTATAGGGGTGTATTTGTCCTTTGGTGTGCTCAGCCCTAAAAATACTTTTACTCAAAATTTGAGACTATGACCATCTTTTATGTTTTGTCGGCCGTTGCTTCATACCTGGGATTGGTAATTGTAATCTTCGGGAAAGTTTCTACTCATAATAAATCCGTGAATAAGAAATTCGAAACGGTAGCGATTGAGAATGCGGTGACGCAAACCAGAATTGAGACCATTGAAAAAGAAGTCGATAAGAAGGCAAACAAGGAGCTTGTGGAGCAGCAATTTACAACGATCAACGATAGCCTCAAAGAAATCAAAGATTTACTCAAAAGTAAAAGGAGAGTTAACAATGATTAACGCACTGATGATCAGAATTGAATCAGGGGATCAGGGAACCTTTTCATTTTTTCTGTGTGAGGAGCTGGGCATCAAGGTTCAGTTTATCGAACTGCCGGATAGAAATAATAAAACCGGGATGAGTCGTATTCCTGCAGGAGAATATCTGTGTAGCCCGTTCTATTCCAAAAAGTTTGGCAAATGCTGGATTGTAAATAATGTACCCGGTCGTGCTGGAGTACTGATCCATTGCGGCAATTTCGCAGGGGACACCTTAAAGGGCTGGAAAACACATTCAAGGGGATGTCTTTTACCAGGATGGTACCGTGGATGGGCATCAAAACAGAAAGCGATTCTGAACTCCCAGCGGGCAATGACTGAGTTAAGAACCAGAATAGGACGCAATTCATTTAAACTCAAAATTATAGAATTATGCTAGAAACAATCTTAGGTGTTGCCACAGGCTTTCTGGGCAATATCATCACAGGTTTTACAAACCTGAAAGCACAAAAAATTAAAAATGAACATGATCTCAAAATGAGGGATTATGATTTGAAAGAACGCGAGCAGGAAGCAAAACTTCAGATCGCCGTTCAAACGGCACAAACTGATCTGGAGATCGAGAAAGCGGAAGCAGCTGCATACGTTGAGAGTCTTAAAAATGCAAATGCAGACCTGCTGACAACCGAAAAGCTGGGGGTATTATCTGAAACAAAATCCGGATTTATCGGCAAGTTTTTAGCACTGTTGATGGGCTTGGTTGACACCTTCCGGTCGTTTATCCGTCCCGGTCTGACTGCTTACCTGGTTGCCCTGACAACGGTTTTAACTTATCAGGCTATCGAGATCCTTTCTGCCAAAGAACCTCTTTTAACTGCATTACAGGCTCAGGCATTATTTAGCCAGGTGTCGGATATAGTGATTTACTTAACTGTAAGTTGCGTAACATGGTGGTTTGGAGACCGCAGGACGGCCAAGTTTATCTACCGCTTAAATGATGGAAATTTTCAGGATAAAAAGACATATTAAGATCGGGTTTTCATGTTGCTGTTTTTTTGTTTCAAGGCACACTCATTACGAGTGTGCCTTTGTCCTTTTGTAAAGGCAGTTTACGGTTTTGCTTTGTAGAAAATTCTTTAGGATGTCATTCTCTATCACTTCATCTATACCGGCATTAGCTTTAAGCAAAAGCATTCCTGCGCTGGTTTGCCAATGCACATCAGGTATTAATGTGTATCTGAAAAAAAACAACGTTCTGGTACTCTCTGAACTGTATTATCCGGATGCAAATGGCAATGTGTATATTGATTACTCAGAGGTAATTGACAGCCTGCTATGGGTGAGCATCCCGGATGCAAACATCATGGAACAGCAGGATGCTGTTGCTTCTTTTACGATTATTTTGGATGACGCTCAGGATAACTTTATCGTTGCTTTTACGGCAGTGAAGGGAATCCTCCCGGAAAACTATTTGGCTGCTACAGAGTTTCTGGATGCAAACTTTCTCACTTCACAGCCGCAGGCTCTGCTGGTCAAGTATTACGATCCCCAGTTCCTTAGCTATTATGCTAGCCAAAACGTTAAGCTGATGCTCGGGATCAAATCAAGTGCCGGTTACCGGTCGGTGGTTATGTCAAACGTTCAGGGCGGGTATTTTTATTCCTTCAACGTTCAGTTCAACTACCTGCGGGCTACCTTTTGCCAGCCTCTTGAACGGCCGGTTTATTTCGATTTATGGATTATCAAAGCAAACGCAACCGGGGACAGGTTAAGCTTTGTACAGCGTTATGTCCTGCAGAATGATTACGACTCTTTTGATGATCTCTATTTGTTTGAAAATCCCTTCAGCGGAATTGATATTATCCGCTTTAACGGGCAGTCAGAAACCCGGGGAGATCATCAGGTCGAATCGGCTTTATTCTTAAAGTCATACCAGGAATATGATATTGAGAAAAAAACGGTTTACGCCAAAAGTACCGGTTATCTCAAAAATGATGCTTATACCAGCTGGGCAAAACAGTTTTTTGAAAGCATTTTTCGCTTTCACTATGTAAATTCTACTCCAAAAAGGATAATTGTCAGCAAATTCGAGGATAAAAGCATCCCCGGCCAGCTCAATGATTTTTCCTTCGAATATTATTACTCCGAGACGGACAAAATCTATCTGGCCAAACGATCTGCAGAACCCCTTCCGGAAGACAGTATAGAGTTTACAGAAGCTCCGAAGAACCCGGATTTCTCCGATGCATTTAATCATGATTTTAATTCAGATTTTCCTTCACAAGATAATTTAAACAACTATGGATTTTAGCAGTGTTTACTCTTCCATTGCCTCGTATATCACCGATAACGGGCAAAAGGATATCGATGCGTTCAAGGTGCGACAGGTGCTTACCCTGATCGTGAACAGCATATCGGACAGCTTGTCTGAAGCAAATGACCTGGCAAATGATTACACGGATTTAAAGGTTAGCCAGCTGCTCAGCAGTGCCCCCGGTACCCTGGATACGCTTCAGGAGCTTGCGGCGGCTTTGGGCAATGACCCTAACTTTGCTACCACGATCCTAAACATGATCTCGGGGAAGGTTGATAAAGTTGCCGGCAAAGGCTTATCCGAGAATGACTTTACAACCACTTTAAAGAATGATCTTGCTTTAGTCCGCTCACTGGTACATAGCGTTGATTCCCCAAATTCTTCACATCCGGCTCACAGCCTTGTCAATAATGACAATGACATCCTGATTGGAAGCAAATTGGCAGGGAAGTGGGTACGTATATCCTTTGAGGAGTTTTACAATTTGATGTTTCAGTCCGTAAAGGTTCTGCATGATTTTGACGGGAATCAAAAACGGCTTCACAATATAGCAGATCCTCTCGCTAATTTTGATGCTGTAAACCTTCAGTCGGTGAATAACCTGATTAACCAGGCTATTTCGAATCTACTTGGTAGTGCACCCGGTGCATTGGATACGCTTCAGGAACTTGCGGCGGCTTTGGGGAATGATCCCAATTTTGCTACAACTATGACCAATACCCTGGCTGGAAAGGTGGAAAAAATAGCCGGAAAGGGTTTGTCCGAAAATGACTTCACAACTGCTTATATAATACAGTTGACAGAAGCTTACCAGGTAAAGCACGCTCATAGTAATTACAACGTGCTCGAGAGTATCACTTATGACAATCTTACCCGTTATGGGGAAGCAGCTGACAAAGCCCATGTTCACGTCAATAACGCTATTTTGGACCTGGTCACGGCTGCTTTTACTGCAGAGTTAAAGCTTGCGTATGATGATGTAGTGAGCAGATTACAAGCAAAGCTTTTAGGCAGTGATATTCAGAACAGCCAGATTGCTCTTTCACATTTAACTGCAGCACTGCAGCAGCTGATCGGCTCGGGAAACAACATCACCAATTATGCGGATGCTGTGAGTATTGAGAGCTTTCTGGAAAACAGCATTAACAAACTCAGGGTAAAAGCTTTGGGGATTGATCCGTATTCTCACATTAACTGGAAGTGGGGCGGTGACCTGAAGGGGGTAATCATGGACGGTGTTACGGGTTACATCTCGAGTTCATTCAGTGGTTCGGTTACGTCATTTTGTTTTTGGATTTATCCCACCAAAAACAATGTGAGCTTTTTGAATTTTGGGACAAATCTCACCGTGGGAACAAGTGCAACGAATGTACTTACATTTGGAAGTGGGATTGTAGGTACAACAGTGTATGTAAACAATATACAAACAACCACCTTACCCTTAAACAAATGGAGCTTTGTAGCCATTACAGCCACTCCCTTTGTTGCAACCTTGCTTGAGTATGGAAGGGGTACAAGCTATTTTGCCGGGAAGCTTTCGAATTTGTTTCTTTACAACCGTGCATTTGTAGCTGCTGATTACCCGGATTTATTCAATAATTACCGCTCTGATTACATTATCCCGCTGGTGGATGAAGGAGCGGGTAATAATGACCTGTTATCCGGCTGGAGTTTTTTAACCGGGTTTACCCTTGTTGGTGCTGCTTCAATCACCAATGCTACAACTTTACAGACTACCGGCAACGGGGGGATTTACAAAACCCTGCTGGAAAACGGGAAGAAATATACCATCAGGATTAAAGGATCAACCACAGCAACATATTTTACGGTAAATGATAATGTTGCAGGCTTTGCATACTCAAACCAGTTAGTTGGAAATTTTGATGTAACGTTTTCCTTCACTTCAATTGGCACAGCGTTTTATCTGAGAAATCAGGGTGCCGGCACAACGATTATAGAGGTAATGACAATTAACTCCCTGGGATGTGTAATGTGCTTCAAGGGGGAAAACTTCGGGCATTATACGGTATTGGACTCAAACAAAAACTCTGCACACGGGTTGATCAGCGGGGGCGTATCCCTGATTGAAAAGCCGATGATTCAAAAGTGTTGGAGTGGTAAGTTTACCACAAACATCGCAGCCGGAACAGCTAACAAGGATATGACAATCCCGACCGGTTATATGGTGGAAATGATTGTCTTGCGTAATACATTGTCTGCAGGTAATATCACGAATTTTCAGGCGGTTTTAAATCCGGCCAGTGACAACGTTACGCTGATAACCGGGAAGACAATTAATAACGGGAAAACGATGATTTTCCGGCAGCTTGCAGATTGCTCGGTGGATATGGTAAACGCAATGACTTTGAGGCTTAACGCTACCGGAAACGGCACCGGTGGAATTGATATTATGGTTTTACTTAGAAGAAAGGATTAACAATGGAAAAGACAGTACAATTCGATGGCTATAATATGGCCAGTGTAAAAAAAATAAACCCGGATGGTTCGGTAACCTGTGACCTGAAAACAACGCTGAACGGGGTTGTCATAAAAGAAGATCGTGACATTAGTTTTGATTATGGCCATTGGCCGTTTGATCTGACTCCGGAGGAAATTAGTGAATTGGGTAATTAATCAAAAAAAAAGGCATCTCGTAGTGAGATGCCTTTTTGCTATTCGAAAACTATTTTTTTTGTTGTATCATTACACCCAAATTTGCACCCAGAAAAATAAGTTAAAAATGATACTTTGTGATATTGTATGATTATGAAACTACATGCTATATACTTGATTTGTCGTAATTTGATATTTTATGATACTGTATGAATATAAAGGTTTTAGTACCTCTCTCTCCGCTGGAAAAAGAGGTTGTCAATTCGATAACCTCTTTTTATTTTTCTGAAAGAAATTGATGAGAGCAATATATTAAGATTTTCTAAAAGCGTCTAATTTAACTTTGGTATGAAACTTGTTTTGTTAGTTCCGAAAAAATGTATATCCTTGTAAACGGATTAATTAACCCTAACAAAACTTATTTGAATATGAAAAAGATTTGCCTGTTTTTAGTATTTCTGATGGCTGGGTTTGTAAGCTTTAGCCAAAATTCAACACTTGTGATTTTTACAGAACAAGGTGAACCCTTTTATGTGGTTATCAATGGAGTAAAACAAAATAGTGATGCCCGCTCTAATGTAAAAATCAGTGATTTGAAAGGTACTTATTTAAAAGCGAAAATTATCTTCAAAAACACATCTCTGGGTCAGCTCGATAAAACCATGATGTATAATCCAGGAATGGAAACAACTTATTGTATTCGGAAAAATAATAAGAACAAATGGGTTATTCGTTGGCAAAGTGAAGTTCCTGTTGAAAGTTCAGTAACAACAACAACTACCACAACAACTCAAACTATACCGACAACCACAAATACAACTACTCAATCTGCAACCACTTTTCAATCGCAACCTGTTACCGATACAAAAACGATTACTACTACTCAGCAATCAACCACTACAAATGCTGGTAATAATGGAAATGTTGGAATTAATGTAACCGATCCTGTTACAGGGGTTCAAATAAATATGAATTTACCTACATCCGTTAATCTGAACGGAGCAGGAGTCCAGGGACAGGTTACTACAACCGGAACCACTACCACCACAACCACTACCACACAAAATAGTGGAACTACCATCCAACCGGGAACTGCACCTGTGGTAACTACCACTCAGCCTGCAGTATATTTGCCTGGTTATGACGGTAAATGTGGTTGTCCAAAACCTGTAACTCAGGATCGATTTAATTCAATGAAATCATCAATTGCAGCAAAAGACTTTGAAGCAACACGAATTACAATGGCAAAACAAATTGTAGGGAGCAACTGTTTTCTTGCTTCTCAAGTAAAGGAGTTATTGAAAGTATTTGATTTTGAAGCATCAAAACTTGAAATGGCTAAATATTGTTATAAACATACATACGATCAGGGAAATTATTATCAGATAAATGATGTGTTTGATTTTGAGGCATCTACAGATGAGTTAACCCGTTTTGTAGAAACCGCAAAATAAATTCACCACTTTTGCTGAAAAAGGGCTTTCTTGTAGTAATTTTAAGGAAGCCTTTTTTAATGCCTTACAACTATGAAAACAATTCTTGTACCCATCGATTTTTCGCCGGTTTCCAGAAAACAGGCGGAATATGCAGCATTTTTAGCCAATAAATTAAATGCTGAAGTTTTGTTGTGTAATGTTATTTCCGATAACGTGTATATCGGTATTTCAGGTACCGGTGATGTGTTGGGTCCTGATCCTTTACATAACATGAAAATGGTTCAGAATTCTGAAGATTATTCTCATGAGAAACTTATGGAATTTCAAAAAGAGCTTTTTCAATGCTATTCTGAAGTCAAATGGAAAATCAAAACATTAAGAGGTGATGCCGTTTATGAACTCCTCCGGTATATTGAAAAATATCCGCCTATGCTTGTATTGATGGGGATGAATAAGGCAGTAGAAGGAACTTCTGCAAGTGAAAGTGTGATTATTGATATTGTTAAAAAATCGATCACTCCGGTATGGGTTTATCTTGATAAAGAAAGTACTGATCATGAATTCAAAAAAGTAGTCTATACGACAGACTTTATGCATCCGGATAAAGAAATAATTGAGGATCTTCTTGCATTTTTGAAACCATTTTCCGTAAAATTATACTGTGTTCATATTTGCTTGGATGGTAATTATTTACGAGCATTTTCACATATGAGTGATCTGAAAGCATATTTTAAAAATGAGTATTTGGAAGAAAAAATAGTATTTGATGTACTTGAAGAACGAAAAGCCGGTATTGCAATTAAGAATTTTATTCAGCAAAATCAGATAGACCTGATCAGTTATGTTCCAACGAGCAAAAATATGTTTGAACGATTGTTCCGAAACAGACTTTCCAGAAAACATATCATCGAAACCAAGCTTCCCATACTTGCCTGGAAAGTTCGTGATGAATAGATTATATTATATTAATCTAATGATATTGACGAAGCTTCATTATTTACTCAAAATACCTATTTTTACATTTCAGAAATAATTAAGAAGGTGAAAAAAGGTATTATTCTGATTCTCTTATTGTTGAATGTTTTATTGCTTAGCTTTTGTAACGACATTGAAGAGCGGATGGACAAAAGGTTTAATCTTCATGAGCTTCAGCGCGATCTTGGTTTTATGGATGAAATGGATTTGTTGAGCGAAAACCAATTATTGATATTCAGAGCTTTCATTAATGATAAAATTATGAATGACAGTTTGAGATGGCTTGAACAACATACCTATCGTCAGCTCTGGGGATACGCGGCAAGTTATACCCCTATGGATGAAGCCCTTTCTGAAAAATTAAAAGCAGATAAGATGCAACAGATAATTTCGATTAAAATGGATGGTGCATATACTGATAGTTTGTTTTTTTCGTTTACCTGTAGTAACTTTACAGGTAAGCCCGTTAGAAGTATTTTGGCAGAAGTAATTTTACTTAATGAGTATAATAATGAATTCGGAAGGCTGAAATTGAAGCAGATAGATAGTATTCCATCAGGAAAGTCTGTTCAGATCAAAAGTGATAATTCATTACTGTTTACCTATAAGGAAACAAAAAATGCCACCTATAAACCTATTGTAAAACGTATTTTGTTTTGCGATGGCGAAGAAATGGTAAATGCAATATATCAATAAATTAAATAGATATGAATCGTAGTTTTACAACATTGATTTTTTTCGTGTTATCAGTTGTTACAGGAATGAGTCAGGGGCTACGGAACTATACTCAGCCGATAGATACAGCTTTTACTGATTTAAAACCCAGAACACGATATTTTGTAGAAACAGGTGCAGGTTTTGGAAGCTTAGGGAAAAACAGCAAATTCAATGAAACATTTACTCGTGCGGGTGTGTCATTTTCTCCTGTAAAGAAGCTGAACATAACCACAATTGTTGGAGTAGGATCTCAAACCTATAATTTCAATTCGGCAAATTCGGAGTCAAATTTTTCCAAACGATTTGATTCAAAAAGCCAAAACGTATGGATAGGAGGAGAGTATGAACTTTCGAAAAAAGTTACAATCCAGGCATCGTTTTTTTATCAGAAATCTGTATTTGACCCGAATGGATTAAATCCAAGAGCAACTGACTTTAATCAGGCTGGAGGAACCTTTGATATTAAATATAAAATAAACCCCAATTTTGAAATAAATGGGGGGATACGTGTAATTCAGGGTACTTACCCTTCTCTTTATGATAGCTTTTATGATTTGGACAGAGGAATAAACCACAGGGGCTTTTTATACCCCTGGTAATTTACCTTTACTCATCTAAATGTGAATCATCTACAAATGCATCAGTATCTGCAGCATCAAGAGATTCATGTTCGCCACCTTCTTCTCCTTCATCACCCAAACCGCGTAGCTTAACTTTTGGTTCATCTTCATGCATTAAATATGCCTTTTCAAACTCTTCGTCAGTCATTTTGGTATCGATCTTTACATCAACTTTTACCATGTAGATTGCATTTTCAGTTTCTAAGGGCACAACAAAAATAGTGTCGCCATTTGGCTTCTGGATTTTTTGAACTTTGTCGGAATAGCCATACGGATATGTCTTCTGAATCTCTTCTTTGATTTCAGAGGGAAGATTGTTTAGGCTGATTATCACACGTTTTTTGCTCATCGCTTAAATCAGTTTTTGATTTGCAAGTATAAGCTTTTTTTGAAATAACAAGCAAGCAGAATTTATTTCTGTGTGCTTGTTTTTTTATTTTTTTTTACCCATTGCGAAGTCTGCAAAAAAGAAAAAGCATAGTTTTTCAATTTCTTTTGAATTTCAGGCTTTTGCAAAGCATAATTTTTGGTATCATTATATCTGTATTGATAAAGTGATTCATCAGCACCCTGACGATACACATAAAACCATTCATTGTTGATACACCCGATTTTGTCATCAGCTGTGAAAAAAATACAGGGTCTTACCTCTTTTTGTAAATCAATTCCTGCTGTATTATTGGTATATGAAACGCCTAAAAGCCCCATAACAGTTGGAAAAACATCGATTTGGCCTCCCAAAGCGTCCGATTTGCGGTTTGCAAGTGAATAATCACCTGCAAAGATTATAAACGGTGTATGGTGATAGGATAGAGGCATATCGTACACATTTTCGCCCCAAACTCCACCATGATCGGCAATAAAAACAAACAGCGTATTTTTATACCACGTTTCGTGCTTTGCAAGCTCCAGAAAATGATGAATAGCCCAATCTGCATATTCTACAATTTGATGCCGGATATCTGCTGATTTGGGCTTGAATGAGATCTCTTTCGGAATGGTATATGGGCCATGATCGCTGGCTGTCATAAATGCAGCAAAAAATGGTTTTTGATTTGTTGATAGTTTGTTGAGGATGGGTATTGAATATTCAAACATAAAATGGTCGGGAACACCCAGTGTACTTACTACTTTTTCTGAAGGATAGTCTTTTTGAGATATAATCTGTTGGATTCCGTTTGCTTTTAAGAAACCACCCACATTGTCGAACTGATCGTCATGAGTAGTGAAATAAATTGTCTGATAGCCTTTACCGGCAAGTGTTTGCGGAAAACCAGTATAATCTGGTATTTCCACGTCGTTCATCGGATGTTGCTTTAATAGGGCAGGGTAGGCAAATAACGTGGAAAATATTCCGTTAAAGGTATGAATCCCTGCTGTATATATATTGCTGAATGAGAGTGCTTTTTGAGAAAGTGTATCAAGCCAGGGCGTAAGATTGCTTTTTCCCAGAAATCCGGTTTTCTCAGCAGTCATACTTTCCATAATCACTAAAACAACATTTTTTTGGGAAACACTGTCACCTGCAATTTTTCGGATAAAGGGAGATTCTCCTTCTTCTGAGTCCGGTAACAAAGATTTTCGAACCATATTCAGGGCATCGGTATCGTTCATCAGATTTAACTCCTTATTTTCAGGAAGTTTACTGTCAAAATAACTTCTCAAAAATGTAAACACGGGATTTAATCCTAATTGATTTGGAAAAGCATAATTAGAGAAAAATGCAGTTCCAACTCTGATAGGCGATTTTTGCTCGATTCTTCCCCGAATCAATATCAATGTTATAAACAGGAAGAAAAGCGAAATTCCAATTTGCAAAGGAAGTCTTTTGAATGAGAAAAACTGGATTTTATCAAAATGACAAAGAAGTGTTTTTTTAAGTATCTTATTGATAACTAAGATAAAAGAGATGGATAACAGGACGAATACAACTGAAAAAACAGCATATCTCCACTCCTGAAAAATCATTTTAAACATAAATACCGGACTATCAATCCAGTTCATAGCTGCAATGGTGATTCTTGAAAAATAGTAATTGAAATAGGGGATATCGCCAGCGCATATCAAAAACGAAAAGAGATAAAGCAATATGCTGTAATAATGGAGTGTGTAAAATAAAGTTTTGAATTTCAATCCACTACAATAGCTAATTAGTAAGATGAGAATCGGAAGAATAAGAATGTATCCGGAAATTACGGTATCAAATCGTAAACCCATCCAAAAGGCTGTCAAAATCAATCCAAAGGGATTGGGTAATACATCGAGTTGTTTTAATTCTGTAAGAAACAACAGAATTCGGAACGTGGTGAAAAACAGTATTCCAAAGCCATATACTGAAAGAATGTATCGGAACTGAACCGGAATCCGTTGCCAGAGTTTTTTTACCATGCGTAATTTAAGCTATATTGTAGATAATCAGCAGTTTGTTTTTGATTTAGCAAAACAATTCCCACGAACAGGTTGTGTGTAAAATAATATCTGGTACCTATTTTTGCAAACCAGTTGTGGTTTTCTTGCCCCGAATCGTAAAGGTAAATACCAAGCTGCGAAACAAATCCGAAATGAGAAACCATAAATTCATGTCCTCCGGCAATTCCGATACGTTGATGGTAGTCGGCAGTATATTCCTTGTCGAAAATACGTCCCTGACGATGAATAAATTCAATGTTTGCTTCCAATAAATTTTTATTTGTAATGTATTTTCGAATTCCTCCGATTGCCGAAAACGTTTTATAATACTTATTTATCTCTTCATTGGTATTTCTAAGTCCAAAGCTAATTCCGAAGAATGGCTTGGCAGGTTGTAAATCTTTTTCGTACGAAGGATTCATTTCTGTTCTACGCTGATGATAGGCCAGTTTGTAATTTGCATGCACACCAAAACTAAAAATATTTACGCCTAAGTTTGGTAGAAACATGCTGGCATTGGATGCATGTGCACCTGTGCCATTAATTCCGACACTCCAATTGTTGTTTATTATGTAATCGGCATATAGTCCCAACCGTAAAAAGATGTTTGGATTTTTGCTGATAAATAAATTTCTGTGCTGGGGCGATGTAACATCAGGATTGTAAAGTTCGGTTGCTACGGCAAAGCCTAATCCCAAATGTCCGTACACACAAAATCGATTGCTCTTGTAAAATGTAGGTTCAATAAAAAATGTGCTGCCGATTATCGTTCCCAGAATTTCACTGTTGATATGAATAATATCGGCTGAGAAACCGAATTGTGTTTTGCGATAGGTGTTTTTCCAGAATGAATTACTCCTGAACGGACGATAGAATTTCAAATGTAATTCTGCTGTAGAAGGGCTTATATCCTTGATCCGGTGAGAATGAGGCCAAACTTGTCCGTAACTTAATCCGGCATGTATAGGAGTGCCAATGGTTTCGTTCTGAGATGTTTGTGCTGTTGAAAATGTGCTGATAAACAGAAATAACAGTATAAGGGAGCGTTTCATTTTTGATGCTTTTTAATGTGAGCAATTGGGATACAACCATGGTTTTAAAACTGATATTCGAGTGTCAGGAGAAAGCCTCTGGGTATTTGAGTTTCCAGAACCCAGCGTTTGCCATCCTTGGTTTTAGGAGGAAATGTAAATTCGGAAAGCTGAAAACCAAGGTCTATCAGATTATAAACAGATAATGCAACAGATGCCTTCTTTTTCCTGAGTGTAAAATTATATTTTCCTCTCAATTCAAAGTCATAAAAACAATCTTCACGACGGCTGGTTTGCCCGGTAAAGGGGTTGTCGCCCTTCACATTGTTATTCCAGATAGCTATTTGCCGGTTCGTTCCATCACTGGTAACAGAAAAGTCATAATCGTTAAATGATTGACCATCACGATATTTGTATTGAGCTGCCAGTGAAAAATGCTTACTCAGATTAAACGAAGCAAAGAAGCGTAAAATATAGGATCGATCGCTATCCATACGTCCTAAATAGTTGATAAACAAATTCGGGTTTGCCGATGTTTCGGATAATACCCCGACTGAATTTTGTAAAATACCATTTCCTAATGCAGCATATCCTACAACCATGTATTGTGTAAACGAGAAAGAAAGAAAAGTGCGGGGTGATTCATATTCATATTTCACCGTATTACTGAGCGAAAATGGATGGTCATACATCCATGAATCATTTTCTATTCCTTGCTGCATTTTTTCTACCGGGAATGGAACTACTTTATAGTTAACTCTGCCATTGCCGAGATAATAAATTGGTTTACCGAAAGCAGCTTCTGTAGAACTGAATGTGCCGTAATCTTCAGCTTTGCCATCATACGCCACACTCCAGATATTTTCAAATTTGCGATAATTTAAACTGATTGTAAAACGGCTTCTTCCGGCTTTAAATGTAAGTGGAATATCAAAATACCACATTACGGGTTGCTTTAAATTATTGGATAATGAGTGCCATCCACTTCCGGTAGTTGTAAATAAAGAACCTTTTTCTGAACGTTGATATAGTTGATCGTTATTGGCATCATTCCAGTAAAATGTTGTTCCGGTAAGATAATTTGCATTCAGAAATCGCAGAACATCCGATTCGAATGGAATAGCAGTCCTGCCTGCGATGATTTCGAATTTTAACCATTTGAAAGGAGTAAAAGCAACATCAAGGTTGGTCTCCCATTCAGGACGAATGAAGGTGCTGCCCGAAGTATGAAATCCCTGAAGAGCTAATCCTCCGTATAGTGCGTAGCTGAACAATTTTTTTGATTTCGAATATTCCAAACCAGCATTGTTGTTCAAAAGCATTCCTGACCAATTGTCCGATTTCCATTCGGTTACATAAAGTGAGCTGAATTTGGTGTCGGAAGTTTGATAGTATTGAGGATTGTATGATTCTTTTTGTAAAGGAGAGCCATTTAGAATACCATTAAATAGCTTTGTTTTCAGCGTTAATCCTTCAGACAGCTTGTTTTCACTTTTGAAACTGAAGGATGTTTCCCAATAATTTCCATCGGCATACCAAGGTTCAAGTGCTTCACCATCAACATCAATAACGTTCCGGTAAAAATTAGGTGTGTTGTGTTCTGTCTTTTTGTATCCCAGATTAAACCCAAGAGAATAATGCCCGTTTCGAACTTGTTTTTTGCCACCAACAGTAAGTGAAAGTGCATTGTATTTTGCCGTTTCATCACGATCCATAAAATATTCTGCATTCATGTGATTACGACTTTGCAGCGAAAAGAGATAAAAGTTCTTATCAAAAAAAGCTCTGTTTATCAGCGGTAAATCACCACCCAGAGTTGCAATAATGTAATATTCAGGATAGTACTTATTTATTCCATTATAATTGAATCCGGTGAACATTCTTCTGCCCGAATTCAGACTCAAAAATTGCTGGTAAGATTTTCCGTTGATTTGAACTGGCAAACTCAGATAGAGGTTAACAGCATTGGCTGTTTTTTTACGGTTTTCGATAGGGTAGAGCAGGCGTTCGTATGGAGAAGCATGTCCTGCTGTTTCATGAATGATGTTATCTGCTCCCGGAAATCTGCCACCCAATGAACCATGATTCCACTGAAGCATTGCTGTATTTTGCTGATAATCGTCACGGTAATATCCAAGGGTGAAGTGGGTTGCATCAATTCGCAAACCCATTTGATTCAACTGAAGTTTGTGCAATGAGTTGCCCGGAGAAAATAGATCATTGATAATCACATCTTCAAATTCATATTGATTCCATTTAAACGATGCACCCATCCATGAAAAGGAAAATCGGTCAGGAGTGGAAAAATCGCCAGTGGTTTCTGTTTGATAAATGGCAAAACCGTTCAAATTGTCAATGTAGTGCTCCGGAGTGTAGAGACCATAAAATTTTCGCAAAAAACTGTTGGAAATTTGCTTATCAGAAATAGAGGAAGTATCGGTTTTACTGCTTTGTGCTGATGCTGAAAAAGAGCATGTTATGAGTAAAATGATTCCGATAAAAGTTTTTATTATTCTCATTCTGTATCTCCTGAATCAATTTGAGTTATGGGATTGCGAAAATACAATAAACTCGTGACTCAAACCTCATTATGAATGAGGTTTGGGAAAATATACCCGGTAGTTTTTGGGAGAATATGTTACAGAATAATCATTTGAATCCGGATTAAAGAATCATATTCTTTGGTGTCTGGGCTTTCTGTCATTTTCTTTTTGATTAACAGAATATGTTTTGCGTAATTAAGGAAGCTGATCTCCAATTTTATGTAATTTTAGCTTCTTAAAATACAGAATAATGAAGAGTCGTGTTTTATTTAGAGAAAGCCAGAGTTTTAAACAATGGTGGTTTTGGGCTTTGATTTCTTTGTTTGCAATATTTGCGATTGCCAGCTTTGTTTTACAAATTGTCTTTGGAATAAAGATTGGGAATAATCCTATGAGTGATATCGGGTTAGCAATTACCACATCGTTTATTTTATTGCTGGTGCTTTTTTTTAGTTCACTTCGCCTGGATACTCGTATGGACAGATATGGAATTCATGTGCGTTTTTATCCGATTAGCCATAATTTCAAGCTTTACAGATGGAGCGAAATGCACTCAGTTACAGTCAGGGAATATCATCCATTGAAAGAGTATGGAGGCTGGGGAATACGTTTCGGAAAAAATGGCAAAGTGCTCTCTATTTCAGGAAAACAAGGTGTTCAGATAGAAATGAAGGATGGTGTCAGGCTTTTGATTGGAACACGCAAGCCACAGGATGCTCAAAAAGTAATAGAAGAATGTTTTTGATTGCCGGATGATGTAAAATGCAAGGAGCCTTTGAGACAGCCCCTTGCGTTTTTTTATTTTTTTAACGGGTGAGCATATCGTATAACATCAGCTCCGGTAATTGAATTATCGCAGAGAATGGCAAGACGTTCAATGACGTTTCTGAGTTCACGAATGTTACCAGTCCAGCGAATCTTTTGAAGTTCTTCAATTGCATCCTGGGTGATTTTGAGCTTGGGCTTACCATTGTTTTGGCTGATATCGTTCAGAAAATGATCTGCCAGAAGAGGAATATCTTCCATACGGTCATTTAAAGATGGAACATCGATAATGATTACACTTATGCGGTGATAAAGGTCTTCGCGAAAGTTGCCCTTTTCAATCTCATCCTGAAGCTTTTTATTGGTTGCCGCAACTACCCTTACATTTACAGTTATATCTTTTTCGCCACCTACACGGGTGATTTTATTTTCTTGTAAAGCCCGTAAAACTTTAGCTTGAGCTGATAAACTCATATCACCGATTTCATCCAGAAACAGGGTGCCACCATCGGCCTGTTCAAAGTTTCCTTTTCGTTGCTTGATAGCTGAAGTAAAGGAGCCTTTTTCATGACCGAATAGTTCACTTTCAATAAGTTCTGATGGAATTGCAGCGCAGTTTACTTCAATAAATGCCATTCCGGCACGATTACTTTTTTCGTGCAGCCAACGGGCAACAAGTTCTTTTCCTGTACCGTTTTCTCCGGTAATTAAAACACGAGCATCCGTTGGAGCTACGCGTTCAATCATTTCTTTTACCTGTTCTATTGCCGGAGAGTTTCCAACCATTTCATAGGTCTTACTTACTTTCTTTTTCAGAGCTTTGGTTTCGGTTACCAATGATGATTTATCAAGTGCATTGCGGAGTGTAATAAGTAATCTGTTTAAATCCAGTGGTTTTGCAATGTAGTCGTATGCTCCTTTTTTGATTGCATCTACGGCAATATCAATGGTTCCGTGCCCTGAAATCATAACAATTGGAGTATCGGTAACCAGCATGGCTTTGTCCAGCACTTCCAGTCCATCCATTTGAGGCATCTTGATATCGCAGAGAATTACATCATACTTCTCTTTTTGAATCAGTTCGAGCCCGCTTTTACCATCAGCAGCCTCTTCAACATTGTATTTTTCGTATTCCAAAATGTCGCGTAATGCGTTTCGGATAGGTTTTTCGTCGTCAATTACAAGTATTTTCGTCATTGTGCTTCTATTGTAGAGTATCCTTAAATCAGATGAATGGATGTGTTGAATTTATACAGCAATCAAAAATCGTGCCTTTCAATTATCACAAATTGGGAATTCAAAGATATATGATATTAAGATAAGTTGCAATTCTGTCGTAAATTTTGAAGCATTGAGCTGTCTATACGTAAAAAAAACTCCGCTCAATCATGTATGATTAAAACGGAGTTTACTATTCGTTTTTGTGTCTTGAGTAATTTTTAGTGTTTGTATCGGAGCCACTTCCAAAGCTCGGCGTAACTGACTTTTTTACCGTACATCAAAATTCCGGTTCGGTAAATTTTTCCTGCCATCCAGGTTGTTCCAATGAATCCAAGTATCAGCAATACCATTGAAAGAATTATTTCGTGATCTGGTACTCCGAATGGAATTCGAACCATCATAATAATTGGAGATGTAAACGGGATAATCGAAAACCAGAAAGCAACCGGGCCGCTTGGATTTTGAATCACAAACTGAGCCACGACGAATGCAAGAATTAGCGGGACAGTGATAGGCAACATGAATTGTTGCGTATCCGCTTCGTTATCAACTGCCGCTCCAATAGAAGCAAAAAGTGAAGCATAAAGCAAATACCCTCCTAAGAAGTAGAAGATAAACATTCCGATTACCAGACTGTAATTTACGGAAAACAGTCCTTGGATTAATTCAGAAACATTTTCATTTTTAGCTTGTTGCAAGCTTTGTACGTCTGAAACTTTTTGGTTATTGGTAAAAGCCTGTTCGGTTTTGGGAGTTTGGAATTTGTCGGGGAAGTTTGCTTTGATTACCGTTACAATTCCAAACGTCAGTATGATCCATAGCAAGAATTGAGTCAATCCAACCAACGCAATTCCAACAATTTTTCCCATCATCAACTGAAACGGTTTTACGGAAGAAATAATGATTTCTACAATCCGGCTGCTTTTTTCCTCAATTACACCACGCATTACCTGAGCTCCGAATATGAAGATAAACATATAAATCAAAAAGCCTGAAATAAAGCCTAGTCCGGTTTTAATTTCCGTGTAACTTTTCTTTCCTGTACTTAAATCTAAAGAGCGAAGGTTAATAGATGTTTTTTTATACAATTCCAAGTCTTCATCCGTGATTTTATATTTGGAAGTGAGACTTGCTTTGCGCAAAATATCATTCATTGCAGAATTGATTTCACTTTGCGTTCCAATTCCGGGTTGGTCTTCGCTGTAAATCAATGTGGCTTCAGTTGGAATAGCATACGTTGGTTTTTGGATATAAAGGATGGAAGAATATTTTTTATCAGTTAATTCTTTTTTAGCTAACTCTAAATCAGTTGAGTATGTAAATTTTATATTGTCACTATTTTCAAATTGACCGTAGAAAATTCCGGTTTCATCTACCACTGAAATCAGTTTGATATCTTCGGTCACAGTTGCCAGAAAGAAAGGAACAATCCAGATACAGGCCATCAAAACCGGACCTAAAATGGTCATAATGATGAACGATTTTTTACGAACACGGGTTAGGTATTCGCGTTGTATAATTAAGCTTATCTTATTCATTGTCAGTTGTATTTGGGTTATTTGAATTGTTGCTTTTTACAGTTTCGATAAAAATATCGTTCATACTTGGCAAGATTTCGTGAAATCCCTTAATACTAACACGTTGCATCAGCGTGGATAAAAGGTGGTTTGTTTCGTCAGGAACACTTAATCGGATTGTTGCTTTGTAAAGCCCATCAACTTTAACGTTTTCGATAAGTTGAATCGGGTGGGGAAGCGTAGCATTTATTATAGGTTCATTCGCATCGTACAATACTTCATAGCTAAGCGATTGATACTGGCGTTTGATTTCGCTGACTTTTCCATCGAGGATTTTTTCTGACTTATTAATCAATGCAATATGATCGCAAAGCTCTTCTACAGAAGACATATTATGCGTAGAAAAAATAATGGTTGAGCCATTTCTCTTCATATTCAGAATTTCTTCTTTCAGCAGGTTTACATTGATAGGGTCAAAACCACTGAAAGGCTCGTCAAATATTAAAAGTTTAGGTTTATGGAGAATGGTGACAATAAACTGAACCTTTTGTTGCATCCCTTTCGAGAGTTCTTCAACCTTTTTATCCCACCAATTCAGAATTTCAAATTTTTCAAACCATTCTTTAAGTTGGTGCATGGCATCCCGCTTGGAAATACCCTTAAGCTGAGCCAGATACATAGCTTGTTCTCCAACCTTCATTTTTTTGTACAAGCCACGTTCTTCCGGAAGATACCCGATTTGTATAATGTGATTGGGATGAAGCTTTTCTCCCATAAACAATACTTCTCCTTCGTCAGGAGCTGTAATTTGATTGATGATGCGAATGAGTGATGTTTTCCCTGCACCGTTAGGACCTAGAAGTCCGAATATTGAATTTTCGGGTACGTTAACCGTAACCTTATTCAGGGCAGTGTGAGCAGCGTAACGCTTGGTTACCTGAACCGCATTGAGAATGTCCATATTCTTGAAAATTTTGCGCTAAGTTAATAAAGCTGATGATTCCAATCGTTAATATCCGGATTAAATTTGATGAACACCGGAAATCACACGGTAAACAAAATAAAGAGAGCCGGAAAATACCAGCTCTCTTTATTTTGTTTATTCCAGAATGACTTCAGATTAATCTGGAATTTACTTTGGTGTTACAGGCGGAGTTGCCTTTTTAGGCTTGACTGTTGTTGTTTTCTTTTTAGGAGCTGTTGTTTTTGTTCCTTTGGGCTTTGCAGGAGTAGTTGTGCTTACAGGTGCCTGAGGGACATTTTCGGGTAACCCAAACTGAGTATCTCCATATTTTTGAATATCATTGATAGCCGGAACCGCTTCAACTTTTGTGGAATCTGTGTTCGAACTATTCAGTAACGGATTGATAATTGGCTCTGTAGCATTATTCAGTAGTGTGTCGTTAAACATTGATTTTGCCAGAGAATCATTAAAGAAGATACGCAAGGAATCACTGTTTTGATTAAGCAGCGAATCGATAAAGTTCTTTTGGGTTGAATCACTAACGTTAATGTTGAATGAATCAACAGGAGCATTAAAGAGTGAATCGGCAGGCGTAACTGGCTGTACTTTACTTGTGTCAACCTGAGGAATATAAGGAAGTTGCGGCGTTTCTTTTGGTTTGTCAATTTTCTTCAGATTTCTTGGCCCGGTTTTCCCTCCAACAAAATTAAATCCGAAGTAAAAGTTTATATTTTTTAAATCAGCTGCGTAGAAGGAGGATATCTGATCTACAATTAAATGCCATTGTAATGGTCCCAGATTTACCACAAAACCGCCTCCCATATTGAGTAGTTTTCCGTTAATTATCGTATTGGCAAGGGTTATTCCAAAGTTTTTACCAAGTGTTCTGTTGTAAGAAATGGTTACCTGAGTATTAAGTTTTTGAGCCATAAATTCATTTCTGAAAACTAAACCGAAACGATCGCGCGCAGTAGCATCAAAACATGCGGAGAGGTAAATTTTTGTGTTTAATGGAGACCGGTAACTTTTGCCTTCTGTTTCCTCAATACCCAATGCATTTTTCAATGAATCAACAAGATTGTTGAAAATAGAATCATTCATCCCTTCTCCACCAAATACTTTATTAATATCAAATCCCTCGAAACTAAAGGCGGAATTACTGCGTTTACTACGATAATCCTTCACATTTTGTTCCCAGTTAATTCCACCCCAGTCGAGGATGCTTGCTCCAAAACTCCATTGATTGTTTAAGCGGTAGTTTGCTCCAAAGTCAAAGGCAAACCCTCTGTTTTTGGTAAAATCAGAGGCGTTCAGATTTTTCATCTGTTCATCAATTTGCTGAACACTGTCGAGCGGTGATGAAGTGTGAATCATCATATCGGAAGTTGCCAAAAGTTGAAAGGTGGTCGGGTCTGTATAAAGCTTCAGATCAGATTTTTCAGTATAAACATTCATTTGCCCGATCAAATATTTAAAACGAACACCTGCAGTCCATTTTTGCCCTATTTGACGGCTTACTCCTAATGCAATTTCAGTATATGCGTTGGCTTCCAGTTTATTGTCAGATAAATCGGCATTTTCGCCTAAAAAAGCAGCATTTCCATTCAACAGAAATGTCATCATATTTTTGGTATAACGAAAGTTTGCTGAAAGTTTTTGAGATATGCCAAAATTGATATATGTCTTACGAGCTTGAAAACCAAGTGCAAATAGTTGAAGATTCGTGTTTGTACCGATTATATTTTTATCATCAATTGCATTGAGAAACTTGCTTTTGTCAAATCGCAATGAGTCGTCTGCTCCTCTGGTAAACAAGTTGTTATAGCTGAAAGAACTATTGTTAATACGTGTGTTGAATTGCGAAAGTCCCGGAAAACCAAAGTAAAACGTGTATGCCGGAATATTTGCAGGGTTATTATAGTTAAATTGAGGCAGTAGTTCCATATATTGTAAAACTCCTGCATCTTGTGCTTTTGATTGTGAGTAAAAACCAAATGTAAACACAACCAGACTGAAGAGTATTTTTTTAATTGTTTTCATAGTGCTTTTCTCCATCCTTACAGGTTAACATTGAGCTTTGTTTTCACACCTAGCTTCACATCAATATAATTGTCATTATAGATTTTTACATCAGAAATACCGTTGTTAGATGTGTTTATTCTTGCTTTGATAATCATCTTTTTTGCATTACGAATTCGGGCAATTTGAGTAGGAGTGAGGGTGATATCGGTTATTTTTGTTGTAGGAGTTACAACTTTCAACGCAGGAGCAGATCCCACAATTCCGGATTGGATGATTAGAGGATCTCCGGTAACCAAAGAGTCTAAAATTAAACCAGGATTATTGGTTGTAAAGTAAACCTGAATTCTGGCATCAATTGGAAATGCATTTTTAGCATTTACCCGAACCATCATTTCTGATACATTGCTTAAATCTTTTAGCTCAAAGTCAAGTGTATCTTGAACAACGAAACCATTTACCTTTCCATACATCGGAATGATGGCTTTCATGTTTATTTTTAATGCGCTGTTTTCTAACACGAAATTTGTTTCTGAAGGATTGTTGTTCGGATTTGTTACAGCCTTGAGCGAGTAACTAATTCTGTCCGGACCTAAATTTATTGCACTAGCAAGGTCGTTGCTTGAAATGTTACTCAAACCGGGAGTTGTTACAGATTGTCCAATTTGATTGACTGTAGGAGAATTAACTGTAATAGGATTTGGTATATCGTTAATTAATTGAAATTGAGATGGATTAGCTGATTTATATGCCTTTATCTGATTAATAATCAATTTTATAGGTAACCCGAATGAGTTTAAAATACCAACATCAAAACGGACATTACTGATATTGATGTTCGAAAGCATGTTATTATAAAAAATGCTCAATTCTGTAATGTCAGAAAAATTAAAATCATAGTTGCCGATGTACCCAAAAATCTTTTCAAACTGAATGTTTTCAATTTGATCGTTCATTTCAATTTTGTATGGATTATTGATAGAAAGACCATTTTTGATAACTTTCAGACTGTATTGAAGTAAAATTTCGTTCGATTTTGGCGGTTGATTTTTGAGCTTCATTGTATAACCCGATAAATCGAAGGTAAACGGAACGGAGTAGGTGCCGGGTTGTCCGGTATAATTTATGTTAAACTTTAGTTTTAAGGGTGTTCCATTGCTGTTTGTGATATCTGGAGACGTTAGTTCCAGCATACAGGTTTTATTGATATTAGTTGTAATGTTGAGTTTAAGAAGAGCCGATTTAATTTTAATACTATCCAGTCGTTGACCAGGTTTGGGCATGCTAAATGAATAATTGGATGAGATAAGATAATAAGTTGTGTCTGATGGAGATGTTGGCAGATTTATATTCGTTGAATCTGTATTGATACTTTGATTCTGAATCTGAAAGAAATCAGAAGGTTTGGTCGATATAAGATCTCCGGTTTCATAAACAAGAGTTACTAATCCATCCTGATCACTTTGAATAATTCCGGAAGTATCTTTCAAAATATCAGCAAGTGTTAAATGGCTGTTTACCAATGGTGCTGCCAATGTTGGATCAAGTGTTGGATTAGCTAATTTATCAAAATCAAAATCACCATCCTTCACGCACGAAACAATAAACATTGGAATGATTGCAATCGGTATTGCCCATCTCAATGTTTTGTGCTTCAAATTTTGAAAATTGTAGATATGTTTCATGATCACTCTGCTTTTATATATTAACACTTATATTATCAGATAGTTCTGGATTCTCTTTTTTTTAAGTTTCCAGTTCTGAGAAAACCTTTTCGTTTCCCCAAAGGAAACTTTCGACAGGCTCGTTCTAAAAGTTTTTTGGAAAGTTGTAAACTACTTTTCTTTTCACCGGAAGATTCATAATCACTAAAATACCAAATTAAGGAGCCCTTTTTGTCGTAAATACTGAATTTTGCTTCAATTTTTTGAATGATATTTCCGTTTGCCTTGATTCTTAATGATTTAATGAAGGATACATTGACGATCATATCCGACTTAACGATTTCAGCTAATCGTTGCCGGGCAATTTTTTGAATTCCACTTTTATGAATTTTTGCAAGATCTAACAACATATTTGTTTTTTGAACATCAAGAAGTTTGATTTTAAGTAATTCATTTTGAATTCGTTGTTGTAGTAGTGCAAAAAAATATTCTTGTAAAAAAACAGACTCTTCCTTTAGCACTTGTTCTATTTCACTTGTGTTTTGATTAGATCCTTTAATATCGTTGGTAATTGAAAATGGAATTATAGCGATTGTTTTTAATGAATCAGATATTTCTGATTTGTAAATTTCCTGACCACTAATAGTTTGGATGTAGAATGTGCTTAAAAAAAGAAGAAGAATCAAACTATATTTTTTCATGGCTGACTGTATTTGAGATACAAAAGGTATTTATAATCCTTTAAATCAAGCATATTTATCTATCTACAAAGATATAATAAAAAATTTCAAATCAATTGGTCGTGAATCAAATGTTAATAAAATGGTAGTGAGACATTGCATCTGATTTGATCAAAGAAATTTGGCTTTTGTCGATTTTATAAATAATTTTTTGCTTGTGCCAAACACAATACTGATTTCTTTTCCAGCAACATGAAAGTTAAAACTTGTATTTGCAGGGAACGATATTTCGAAGATTATTTCTCCGTTTTTATCTATCTCAATCAGTTTGTGAAGGTTTTCCGAATAGGCAAAAAGCCGGGTTTTTGAACCAGGTTTCAACGCGTAAATTTTTGATATTTTGAAAGATGGAGATAAAACACATTCAAAGAAAAGATTTTTACGCTCGTTGAAAGCACGTATGAGATTTCGAGCTGCAAAAATATGTTCCGGTTGATCGTTATTATCGAGTTCGGCATAGAGATACAAGGGTGAATTGTATGGAAAGTCAGGCTTCCGTCGGGTTGTAAGTCCTGTTTCATCTATGCGGACAATGTTGCCGGCAATATCACAGCATTGAAGATTTAGCTTATCTGTATAGAATTGATTTTCAGTACGAATTGTAAATTGAGATGTGGGTGTAACTCTTTCTTTTCCTTTACGGTCAAAAAAGTATGTTTTCCCGTTTTCGTCACGGGCAATAAGATAATCTTTGTTTCCGCTTACAATATGTTCCGGTTGATTTACCGGTTTGCTGCTGAGTTTTGGATTGTTCCACTGGGTGAGTTTTTTGCCATCGAGCGTAATGCATTGAAGAGTATGATTGTTTGTGAAATAGAAAAGCCGGTATTGACTGTTTTTGTCGTAATCAATAGCCAATAGTCCGGAGGTGGCATTTTCAGGAAGCTGTTTCGGATAGGATAGTGTAAGCTCCCCGTTTACATTAAAACGATAGAGTTTTGTAGCTGTATTCAGAAGGTATTTCCCTTTATTTCGTTCGCCACTTTCCAGATAGAGAATATCTCCGGATACAGGTTCTGATAATTGTAATGAACCAATAATGTTTGCGTTTTTGTCCATAATTGTCAGCAGATGCTGTTTGTCCTGAACAAAAATCCGTTCTCCGGCAGAGGAAATAGCTGTAACTTCATTGTTTAAGGATACTTTGTAATCATAATCAGCAGGTTCTTTTTCCTGAGTTATGGAAGATTTTCGGGGCTCAGATTCTGTAATATTCGTTTTTTGAAGTGATGAAAGGGCAAAACTTATTTGTACCAATGATTTTACTCTCCCTGAAATCGAGAATATTAGAGACGATATACTATCAGGAAAAATTGACTGAACAGCCTGACTATTTCGGATGTAATCCGGAAAATGAGATTTGTGTTGAAAAGGAGATGTTCTGCTTTGAAATAGAATGTTGTTCCCGCCTGAGTTCTCTGATAAAACGTTTTTTGATTTTGATTGCCGGATAAATGCATCCATTTCATCTGTATTACCTGCAAAATAGAGTATTCCTTTGTCAAGGTAGATATGTTCGATGGAGAAAGCAAAAATACCTTCCAGCTTTTCAGAAAAGAGCGTAATCGGTTTTCGAAGTTTAAATCGGTTCTTCTCTGTTTTTGTGATTTCAGATTCAGGAAACAGATTTGATAATTTTTGGAAAAACACAAGAGAATCTGTGCATTCGATGGCTGATATCCAAAACAGTTTTCCCTGATTTTCGAAAGAAAATAACCAACCGAAATTTCCGGTCCAACCTTCGTAAAAGGCTTCCGGAATGTCATTTTGCTTTTGTGAGTTTCCTTTTATTTCATGTACTGAAAACGAATAAAGGGATGCGGGCTCCGTTTGCACAATCTTGTCGGGAATACTCAGTGAAAGTTCTTTACTTGCTGAAAAACTGTTGAAAAAGTCACTGTTGGAATACAAAAATCCGTTTCCATTGATGTTTTGATTGTCAGGATAAAGATCGAACGAGAGCCATGTTTGAGCCTTCGATTGATTTAAGTTTAAGGATGACAGGGTGTTGAATTGAGATAAGCACCGTTTTAGATTGAGAAACAGATTTGCCGGAACATTTTTGCCGGCTGTGTTTTGAATACGTAAAAACTGTTCCTGTTTTGAAAAATGAGTCGGATTTTGAGCTTCGTTTATCGCGGCTGCTATTATTGATTTTTGCTGAGAAACCAGAATAACAGATTGGAATATAGTTAAATAATAAGTTTTGTTGTTGAGTGCTATTTTGATGAGCTGATATTTTTGACCGTTATCTTCTGAAGGATTCAATGACTTCTGTTTCAGCAGTGCTTTGTGAAAATCATCACTATTTATGGATTCAGCTTTTAGAAGAGAGAGTGAATAGTGTCCTGAAAATGAAATATATAGTTGGTTTTTCTTCATCAATTCCTTCATAAAAGGAAGCTTATCGGAAAGGTGTTTCAGATTGTAGATTTCTTCCCGAAATTTATTATCCGGAAACAGGATGTCCAGTGTGTTTTGTAATGCAATGGATTGTATCTGAGGAAAAACAGTATTGAAATCGCCAATTGAAAGAAATCCGGAACTCTGTTCCGGAATCAGAGCAACTGGCTCTGAAATTGGTTTTTTCAATTGAACATAAAATTCAATTGACTTCCATAATAGTATGATTACGATTGAAATGGCTAAAAAAATCCCCGTATAATTTAAAATCTTCCTCATGACATTAGCTTAAGCTTCAAATGTACATGCAATGAGCCTGTAAAACCGTTAGAAAGTCAGAAAAAGATTAACATTGAAAAGTTGATAAACAAATTGAAAAAATGGATATTGAGTGGCACAAAAATCTTAGTTACCCAGTTTTCGGAAGCCCTTTATTAGTATATGCAAATCATTGGTCCATCGGTAATCGCGGGCGTAGAGTATATTGGCACGATGAATATTTTCTTTGTTAAGCTCTTCTTTGGTGAAAAATATTGCGGGATGTAAAATGCCGGCTTTTATTTTGGGCAGAGATGTGGATGTGTCTTCATCGCAAAAGCCTATCCAGCTCTTTTGAGCAGTTAACACACATAAAATATTAAAGATAAATCGAAGTGGTTTTTGCATAAACCAGAGCAGAACAGGAGAAAAAAGGAGCAAGAGGAGTGAACCTGCCAGATCGAAAAAACGTTTGTATCGACGGTTATAAGGCTTCAAAATCGTGTTAAGTTCAATCATATACAGGTCGCCTGGCGAATTGATGGAGTTACTGCCAATGATAAAAGAACTTTCGGCCGGAACAATTCTGAATTGCAGGTTCTCATTTTGAAGTGTGGTCATGATGCTGATAATTTCTTCTGCCGTATTGTTTTTCGAACAGAGGATAACTTCATCAACCCGATGAATTTTAACAATTTCGTGCAATTTGCATACTTCTCCCAAACAATTTGTTTTGTCACTGCCGGGAGTTTCTGGTTTTACCCATCCAATAAATGATGTTTGAATTCCGGAGTTTTGCATAATTCCGGATACGCGATTAAACTCGTCTTCGTCGCTTACAATGACAATACGTTTATTTTGCACACTGTTGTAGGCCAGTTTTATCCAGCCTATCTTCGAAAAGATCATACGCAGAGATAATGATGCCAAAATTCCCCACATGGTTCCAAATACAATCATTGCTCGCGAAAAACGAAGTTCGGCATTGAGCAATGCGTAAAAAACCAATATGATAGCACTTCCTATTAAATATCCTTGTACTGTTCGGAAAAGGTTTTGCTTTTTATCATAACTGCCGCCAAGGTAAAGAGAAGTTTGCCAGATCAGAATATAAAGCGGGACAACAATCAATATATAATAAGCTGGATAATAGTCAATATCTCCATGAAAAATCCATCGAACCCAGTTGTTTTTCATCCACCAGATACCCCCCCATGCAATCAGAAAATCCATTACCGGAAGTAATGCACTTTGGAAAAAACGGTGAGCCAAAGCCATAAATGCACGGAAATAGATCGCCAGTTGAATTAATGCAATCATCAGGTTGGCATTGCTTCCTGTAAAATGTTTACGGGAAAAAATGATCATTGCCTGATAAAAAGTAAGTACGTAGTTTACACTGGTTTTTTTAGTGCTTTCTCCCTTATAATGAATGATTCGTGTTTCAGGGAAATAATAGTTTTTAAAACCGGCTTTGATGATACGCCACGAAAGGTCGATATCTTCGCCATACATAAAGAAAGTTTCATCCAGATATCCGATTTCATCCAGTAGATCTTTTCGCATCAGCATATATGCACCTGCCAGTATTTCGATAGAATTGGTTTCATTTTCAGGAAGATATCCCAAATGATATCTGTTGAATCGTTTAGAGCGCCGGAATATTTTCGACAAACCTGACATTTTATAAAATGCAACAGCAGGAGTAGGTAGTCCACGCTTCGATTCCGGAAGGAATTTACCGGAACCATCAATCATTTTTACACCAAGTCCGCCGGCATCAGGGTGAGAATCCATAAAATCACAGCACTTGGAAAAAGTATCAGACTCAACTAAAGTGTCTGGATTTAACAACAGTATATATTTCCCCTGCGACAGTCGGATAGCCTGGTTGTTGGCCTTTGAAAATCCAGCATTATCCTGATTTGCAATCAGTTTTACCCATGGAAATTTTTCGCGAACCATGTGTACAGAGCCATCTACCGAATTATTATCCACTACAAATACTTCCGTTTCTACAGCTTTTGCGGCTTCCATTACCGAAAGCAGGCATTGCTCCAGAAAATAACGGACATTGTAATTAACGATAATAACAGATAGCTTCATCAGTATGATTTCTTGGTTTCAAAGATACGGAAAACCTTAGAATCCCAGCATCAATCCCAGCGTTCCGATGATAAATCCTACTATTATTTTAATTGATTTAAGGTAGATAAATTTCTTTCTTGATTCAGCCAATAGCGGGAGTGAGGCATGACCATCCTGAACCACTGAGTTTGCCAGCAGAATACTGAACGGAATAGTTCCGGTAGCGAACATTTGCGCAAAAATAAAGTGCGGACCTGATTGTGGAATAATTCCGATTATCAATGCTAAAATCATGACAAAAAACAGCTTATACATGTTGTTTCCCAGCCATTCTTCAATATTAAAGTACTCTTTCAAGAGTGCTAAAATCAGCAATGTGCCGGCTGTCCAGAGTAAAATATTCAAAAAATGCTTTTTAATTACATGCCCCCATAAATGAGCTTCCAAAAAATGATCATCCACCAATATGATAATGATTAAACTGATAAAGGTGATGATTAAAAAAGCGATGTTTTCGCCATTCCAGTCAAATCCATGTGTTTCTTCGGATTCATGTTCATGAAGATGTGCTACAGATGATTCCTGAGCGTGATTGTGACCAGTATGTATTTCCGTGTGATTGTTTCCGGGTAAATTGTGAGAGTGGCTTAACTCTCCACTTAAAATACCAAACAAATAGAGCGAAATGCCTGCAATTAGGATAGCACGCGGAAAACTGATCGAATTGCGTTTTGGAAGTTTTAGATTGTCTTTTATATGCGTACAGGCAAGGTCGTGACTGTGTACTTCAAGATGAGCACTTGCAGGCTTCGATTCAAGTTTCTTTCCAAAGAGTTTATCAACAATTATGCCCAATGGAATCCCAATCAAAAATAAAATTCCCATAAGCTTAATGCTGGTTTCCGGAATCAACGGAAACATTCTGAAAGCATCATCTCCCAAACTGGTAACAGTAGCCGTTAACAGTGCTCCAAAGCTGATTAAACGGTGCGTATAAAGTGAAACAGCTGCGAAACCGCCCACGCAACCGGGAATAAACCCAAGTAATGCCGCTACAATAAGCTGTCCGAAATAGGATTGTTTTTCAATATGGGCTAATTTCCCTTTGCTGATAACGTTCAGAAATTCAATAATCAACATGATTACCATCACAAAACTGGTAATCTTAAACGTCTCCTTCAGTACTTCTATCAGCATAATCCGGTTATTTAATGCAAAGATAAAAAAAACAGTTGATGGGGTAAAAGGTTAATGATTACTAGTTTTAGTGATTCGGCTTTTAGTTTAAAGAATTGGTTTTCATTAAATGGATTGTAAAATAACGAAAATTTATATAAAGACTAATAATTCCAATAATACAAAGAATAGTTCCAATAAACCATAAATCGGTATTATATCCCAAAATATTTCTAAGGATAAATGTTATCCCAAAAACTAAGAAAAAGATGGCACCAATTGGTGCTGCTATTAGACGGGTATTATTAGAATAGAGCATGAAAGTCCCTGCCAGAAACGATAACATGAGCGGTCTTTTAATAGAATCTGAAAAATTAGTGTCCTCATTATTTATGACTTGCTCTGCTAATTCTGTTCCTTTAGCAGTGTGGTCGTTTATAATATTAAGATATTTTTCAATTGTTTCATCGCTGATTTGAGTAGGTTTCTGCAAAATAAAAATTCTGTACAGAATATCATAGTATTTTCGGATTTGTTCATTTTTAAGTACCTCATAAGCAATAATAATCTGCTGTAAATGAGAACTCTGTTTATTAAAGTTATTAGATAGTTTAAGTAGCTTGCTTGATTGTACTTTATAATGCAGGGAAATAGTAAATAGGCTTGAACTAAGATTTGAATTCAGAATTTTATAATAATCGTCAATCATCGAATCTATTATTAAACAATTCAAAAATAACAGTATAATGATAGTAAAAATAGAAAAATTGAGCACATGTAATACAAAGTGCTTTATATTGTTTCATAAACAAATACTCTACTTTTTATCCATTGTTTCCCTTAGCTTAATTGCCAGGGAGTTTACGAAAGATTCTAACGGACGTTTTATCAATATGGCCATCATGGGATTTAGTTCTGCCTGCATGTGAAGTTGTACGGTGGATGTGCGGTCGCCATTATCTGTAATGAGGGCATGCATTGAAAAATCAAACGGAGCTTTTTCTCCGGAAACATAAACAAGTTTGGAATAAGGAATTTTTCCTGCGATTTTCAAATCCATATCGGTTAATCCGATTATGGAAAAAGAACAGTAGTCATCCGTTGCGTTCCAGTCGGTAACCTGACTTGGCATCAGGTGCGTGAAATTCTGAAAGTTGCTAAGGAAGAGAAAGATTTGTTCGTTGGACTTACGAATGACTACCTTTTCACTATTTATTTTTTCCATGCAATTAGTCGTTCATGTGTTCTTCCGACCATTTTGCAGGATCTAATCTCCACTGACGAAGAGATTCTGTATCTTCTTTGGTAATATAATTTGCATCAACAGCCTTGGTAATCAGGGTGTCGTAATTTGTTAAAGTTAACAACGGAACGTGTGCATCCTTGAAACTGTTTTCGGCAACATCAAGCCCATACGTAAAAATGGCAACCATCCCCTTTACGATGCATCCTGCATCCTGTAATGATTTTACCACATTCAGACTGCTTTTTCCGGTAGAGATAAGATCTTCAACAACAATCACTGACTGACCTGATTCCACCACGCCTTCGATTTGATTGTGCATTCCATGCTTTTTCTCTTCCGAACGTACGTAAATAAACGGTAAGCCAAGTTCCTGAGCAACTAAAGCACCCTGAGCAATACCTCCGGTTGCAACACCTGCCACAACGTCAACCATTCCAAATTCTTCACGAATAAGAGTTACAAATTGCTGACGGATAAACGTTCTGATTTTGGGATACGATAATGTTACCCGGTTGTCGCAATAAATCGGCGATTTTCTGCCCGAAGCCCATGTAAAAGGCTGCTTATTATTCAGCTTAATTGCTTTAATTTGCAGTAAAAATTCTGCGGTCTGTAATGCTACTTCCTGATTCATTTTCATAATGCAAATGTATAAAGTTTTTATAAACAAGCAATCGGTTTCATTTGTAAAAGAAATATCTGTTGAAACCACTGATAGAAAAGTGCTTACGCATAATTTTCTCAACTTTACCCTGTTGGACAATTGTTACAAATCTTTTGTTTCGGAGGAGCAATATGATGATTTACAAATTGTTTGCAAAGAGTATGCTCAGCGGATTTTTCAAAGTTTCTTAAAACAATTCACGGTGATTCCTGCTGCCGGAGGCTTGGTGATTAACTCAAAAGGCGAAGTATTATTGATTCATCGTCTGGGTTTATGGGATTTACCGAAAGGAAAAATTGAAAAGTCAGAGTCCCGAAAAGAGGCCGCAATCCGCGAAGTTGAAGAGGAAACGGGTGTAAAAGGTCTTGAGATTACCCGGAAACTTCAAAAAACCTACCATTGGTTTACCCGTAAAGAAAAAAACTATATCAAACTTTCGGTATGGTATGAGATGAAAACGGACTATGCAGAGGCGTTGGTTCCTCAAACGGAAGAGTCGATTGTAGATGCCCGGTGGGTTAGGGTGGAAGATCTCAATCAATACCTTCCGGAAGCCTATCCTTCCATACAGGAACTGTTTGAAGGGTGGTTGAAAAGCAGGGATTGAATTTCTGGCTTCTGAAAGAATATTTCACTAAAATAAGCGGAACAGATACGAAAGGCATGATTTTTGTTGTAACTTTGCACTCTCTTTCCATTCATTAGGGGCTGACTGGTATTGACAGCAAGAATGTGGGAGTGTAAGCATGCCGAGCGTGGTAAAGATGGCTCGCTAATCCCAAGTTACGCCGCCAAATAACTGGCAACGATTATAATTACGCTTTAGCAGCTTAATCCAAGATTAAGTAGCTATTTGCTTCCCGGGAAACTCTGCTCATTAGTCGCCCGACCGAAGCATCATCCGAATTGAGCTGGTTGGTACTGCTCCCTGGTGTACCAATAAGAAACAAGGGATAAGGAAGCGGTTGGCTGGCTGTTAACCTGCCAAATCCCGACAATCCAATAACAGCTAAGCATGTAGAAAGCATTTTTGCAGCTTGTTTGGACCGGAGTTCGACTCTCCGCAGCTCCACTCGTCCGGCGAAAAACATTTAGAGAAAATGTTTTTCGCCGGATTGCATTTTAAGGGTTCGCTTCTGTTATTTATTTTTATGTAAGTTACTTATAAACATACTTTTACTTAATTATTTCCCGGGATTTACAAATATTTTGGAACTTAGGGGAAGGGGGGCTGTTTTGTTAAAAATGCAACTTTATATCTCTTTTGTTAACTATTAACAAAATATTTTATTATGTTTGTGTCCGGTATTCGCTTAACTCAAAAGTGAATAATAAACTAGAAAGGCTGCCTATTTAGGATAACGGGGTTCTGGTTGGGATGAAAATGTTGTGTATAAATAAATATAACATATGTCATCTGTATACATCCAATTTGGCGTGCTTTGTATGAGTTTGTCATACATATAAACGAGTTAGCGGTCATGCTAAGGGGACAGTGCAACATTCAAACTGACAGCAAAAAATGGACAAAGAGAGAATAGAAGACAATCCTTCGTATAAGAAATTCAAGGAGGAACTTGAAGGAGCTGAAGCTCTTCGCAAAGTGACTAAGTTTTTCTCTTTCTTTGGACTAAAAGACAAAGGTTTAAATGAGGCATTTAGTGCATTACCTGACATTAAAAATCAAATGGAACTTCTTTCTAAAAGCCCCGATAAGTTTAACGACCATTTTGCAAAGAGAGGTTGGATAGCTCACGAATCTATGAACTCAGACTTAATGTTAAGCTCAATTGAGCTAGCTGACAAAGGACTTATTGAAGTTGCCGAAATTGAACTCATTGACTATTATTCTTCCGACAAATTAAAATGGTTAATACACCAACTAAAAGGTATTGAAGCATTCTCAATTAGATATAAATTTTTCCTATCTGCATACGAAGACACTTTAGCTGGTCGCTTCCATGCTGTAGTTCCAGTTTTACTAATGATGATTGATGGAGCAGTGAACGACATTGACAAGGGAAAAGGTTTTTTTGCGGATAATACAAACTTAACTGCATGGGATTCAATCGCAGCACACAGTACAGGATTGACTGCACTTAAAGAAGTATTCACTGACGGAAGAAATAAAACAATCAAAGAAGAAATAGACCTTCCATACAGACACGGTATTCTACATGGTAGAGATTTAGGTTATGCAAATAAAATCGTAACCGCTAAATGTTGGGCTGCTCTTTTCGCAATTAAGGATTGGGCAAATGCAGTTAAACAGGGGAAGAAAGAACCTCCACCACCCGAACCTAAGTTATCGTTTACCGAAAGTTTATTACAACTTAAGAATACACTAAATGACTACTCTGAAAGCAAAAAACGAAATGAAATTGTAAATAAGAAAGTTGAAAAATGGAGAGCACGTCAATTATCTATTGGAGTTGACATTCCCGAGAAAGGAAAATCAACTGATTATGATGATTTCACACCTGAGCAGGAAGCAATCAAATTTCTTGAATATTGGATTAAAAAGAACTTTGGTGCAATTACAAAACAAATTCATCAATTTTCAGAGAAGCCAATTAGCGAAAAAAAAGAAGCTGGAAAAATTAGAAAAGTTTTTGAAGGTAAGGAATTAGTCGATTACAAGATTATAAATGTGCATGACTGTTCACCTGCAATCACAGAAGTCACATTATCAACCACTTTTGAATACAAGGACAAAAGACATGACAAACAATTCGTTATGCGTTTTATTTACAAAGGAGACAAAGGAGACATTTTAATTTTTGGTGACAAAGGTGGGCAATGGAGATTTATTGAAAATTTCTTTCACCAGATTGAATTTATCTACTAACCAGAGGAAAAAATGAAGAGAATTGCAGAAAAAAAGCACGAACCGCTAACAAAAACTATATGTCAATTGCCGTTTCCGTGCTGACAACAAGCCATGTAGCCCGCAACAACGGCGGTGCGGCTCGACAGGAAAGCAACCCGCAGTCGGCAACTGCATATAGTTCCGTACGTTAGCGGCTATTGTAAAAAAACTTAAAATGTATGAACGATAATTTTAACGAATGTTGCTTCACGCTGTCAAGAGAAGATATACTCAAATTCGATAAAGCAGATAATGGACCAATCAATAACGTCATTGCAGGAATAAACAAACATTGTTATGGAGCCAGACTATACGATGATGAACATGGTTTGACTGTGGAAATGTTCTATATTAATAATGACAACACATTAAAGGGTGACATTATTCGACTTGACTTAAACGAGGATAATTATTTTGAACTCCTTTTCCAATTTTGTGTTCTGCTTGCAAATGAATATGCTGGAGTTGACACTATTAACGCTTTTAATACTTTTCAAACGAAACTGAGAGGTTTTTTGGAAAAATCAGGTTTTTTTACAACGACAAGTCAGGAACTAAAGCAGTTTGAAGGCAAAAGTGTCGTTATGATGGCAATTAGTCAAAGGGGGATTTTCAATTTAAAACTTATTGACAAAGTTGATTTTTTGCGCAACTTTTTTAGCAATTATGACTCAGTAACAGATACAACTTCTGTTCGTGAATTTGTGTATTTGATGATAAACACGGATACCTCATTAATAAAAATTGGTTCAAGTAAAAATCCAGCGTATCGAGAGAGGACTCTCCATTCACAAGAGCCAGTAGTTCATCTAATTGCGAAGTGGAATTGCGCTAAAGAACTTGAAAAAAGAATGCATGAAAAATATAAACATAAACGCATTAGAGGTGAATGGTTTAGACTTGACCTAAACGATTTGAAAGAAATTGAAACATTTATGAGTTCCGAAACAAACAACAGCCGCTAACAATGTATAAAAATAATAGCCGGTTTAATAGTAAATTCAAGGGTTGTAGCCCGCTTCAACCTTTCGTGTACCTTGATAGGAAATCGCCCGCAATCCCTTACTGTCCATATTGTCAAACGTTAGCCCTCATTGTAAACAGAGACATTAGATGCACGAAGACAAATTCATATTAAATGCAGCACGACTAACCCTCACTGCTGAGCACATTTCAAACCTGAAAAGAATCTCGGGTAATGATATCGACTGGGCAGAGCTTGAACGAAAAGCGTGCATTCATGGAGTAGGTACCTTTATCTATTATTCATTAAAGAACAATAACCTGTCGCATCTTATTCCATCCGAAATTTTTAAACGGTTTCAGGAGAATTTCTATCGGAATGCAATCCGCAATTCCATCTTTATTGAGGGGATTGATTCCCTTTCTTCAATTATTGATAACAAAATCATTTTATTAAAAGGAGCATATCTGATCCAATACCTGTATCCCAATATTGCCATTCGCTCGATGTGCGATATTGATATTCTGGTCGAGAAAGAAAAAGTAAAGAAAAATTGGAATAAACTAGTTGATCATGGCTTTAAGTTAGGTGACTCTTTGCCAAAGTCTACTGTTCATGAAAAAAATGCGTGCCACCTTCCGTCACTATATTCTGGCCAGTTTATGACAGAAGTCCATTGGAATTTATTTGGAGGAGAACGATTTTATGCAGTTACCCAAAAGGCTTGGTCGAATTTTCGTCATTTAAAAAATAATATTTATTCTCTTTCTGACGAAATGCTATTAATTCATTTGTGCGTTCACTTTTACAAGCACCTGAAAAACGCAGCAGGTATGCGCATGCTATGCGATATTAATGAATTAATTCTAAAAGTAGACCATACAATTAATTGGAATGAAATTGACGAACTATGTTCAGATCAAGACCTAAGGAATGAAGTAAGTCAGGCATTAACATACACGCATATTCTATTAAATACTCCTATTCCCTCATTATTCATTGATGAAAAGATTGGAGTAAAAAAAGAGATTAATCTCGATTCCTTAACTGTAGGAAATCAGAAAAGTGTTTTTGGGCGTTATCTTTCAATTTTGAGTCGTTTCAAACAACCTTCTGACCGGATTCAATATGTCTTCCGAACTATTTTTCCAATAAAAAGTTGGATGAAGGCTACATACGAAATAAAATCCAGCATCGAATTGGCAGTCGCCTATTATAAATATTGGCGTTACATGTTTCGCAGGCACATCTTAAACAAAACATCCGTTATGCCGATTAATTCGAAACAGATCAAAACCGACATGGCCAATATTATGCAGGCAACGCGCTTTGTGTATCAGAGCGATAAACGGCTGTTTATGCTCCGGCTGTTTGTGATTGTTATGCAAAGTATTCTGCCACTGGTATCGTTGTTTGTACTAAAGTTGTTAGTTGATACCGTAACAGGAACCGTTGCAGACAAAGTGGCCATTTCTGATATATGGTTGTATGCATGTGCTTTCTGCGGAGTATTCCTGTTTACACGTTTATTTACCATTATTAACCAGGTATCAGATGAGATACTGACGCAAAAACTGATCGATTTTATCAGCAACCTGCTGCACAAAAAATCGACAGAACTGGATTTGGCCTATTATGATAATGCTGAATACCACGATACATTTCACCGGGCACAACAAGAGGCCAATTACCGTCCCATACAAATTCTGGATAACCTGACCGGCATTTTGCAAAACAGTTTGTCGCTTGCAGGAATTGTTGTTTTGCTGTTTACCTTTTCATGGTTGGGTATTGTGATTATGATTGTTGCCGGGCTGCCTTCGCTGTGTGTAAAGCTGGTTCGCTCAAAGGCATTGTACAACTGGCGCAAAAAAAACACGCACCTATTCCGCAAGGCCAATTACTTTTCGATGCTGATGACCAATCGCAGCTATGCCAAAGAGGTACGGGTTTTTAACCTTGCCGGTCATTTTCAAAAGCAGTTTGGTTCCCTGCGTACACAATTGGTAAAACAAATTAAGAAAATTGTTACCCGAAGGGCTAAATACGATTTAATTTCAGCAGTTTTTGAAGCAGCGGCATTGTTGTCTATTATCTATTTACTGGGGACTAAAGCTTACACCGGAGCCATTACCTTAGGGAGTTTTGTAATGTTTTTTGAAGCCTTCCGACGAGGACAAAGTTTTGTACAAGCTTTAGTTAGAAATGCTTCACTCTTGTATGAAAATAAGCTCTTCCTGACCAATTTGTTTGAGTTTCTCGATTTGCAGCCGCAGATACAGCCTGTTGCCCCATCCGTACCCTTCCCAAAACAACTTAAACAGGGAATACGGTTCGAAAACGTATCGTTTAAATACCCGGGAAGTAATAAATGGGCACTACGGAACTATCATTTGACGGCTACCCCCGGAGAAGTTACCCTGATTGAAGGCGAAAATGGTGCCGGAAAAACAACCCTGATAAAACTGCTTTGCCGCTTGTACGAATGTACCGAAGGAAGGATAACAATTGAAGGCACTGATATCCGACAATTTGATCTGGAAAAATTACGAAAAAACATAAGTGTGCTGTTCCAGGATTTTGCGCAGTACGATTTTACTGTACAGGAGAATATTTTGCTTGGCAATATCGATGCTCCTGCTGACGGGCCGAAGATACAACAGGCTGCCCACCTGGGATGTGCTACGCCGGTAATTGACCAGTTACCGGACGCCTACAATACGCTTTTGGGAAAATATTTTGAAAAAGGCGAAGAGCTGAGTATGGGGCAGTGGCAACGGGTAGCGCTGGCAAGGGCAATTTATAAAGATACTCCGGTACTGGTGCTGGATGAGCCTACCAGTTGGGTGGATGTAGAAGCAACAAACCGATTTAAGCAATACCTAAGCCAATTGAAAAAAGGCAGGATTGTTTTGCTAATCAGCCATACAATGCAAAAAGAAATAGTAAAAACGGATTCATTCGTGGAATCAAATCATAAACAATTAGTATTCACTTAAAAATTATGAATTATGGAAACTTTAGATGAAAAAAACAAAAGTACAGAAGTTAGTAATGGAATTAAAGAAGAAAGGTTGAAGGCTTTAAAGGGGAAATGGCAGAAGCCTGTAATAAATTATCTTAAATGCACCGAAAATACTGACGGAGAATGTTCTGATATGGCATCTCATTGTGGAAGAGGGAGTAAGGATTAAGATTGACTATGTGTTTAATCTTGCATTTGCAATGTAGCATATTTATTATAAACTAAACACCTTGCTGTTGAATAATATTTCAAATATATCTATTGAAATTACGCGGAAATGTAATTTATCTTGTTCCTACTGTTATTTAGGTAGCAACAAAGAGAATGTTAAAATACAGAAGAAAACTATTATTAATTCAATAATGTTTCTGTTAAAAGATGCTGTTGTTGAAAAAAAGAATCCAATAATTTTCTTTATGGGAGGTGAGCCATTATTGGATTTTTCATTGATAAAATGGAGTGTACAAAAATGTAGAAAATTAGAACTATCTGGATATCCTCGTATTTTGTTTCGAATTACCACAAACGGAACACGAATTACCACAAAAATTGCTAATTTCTTAAAAAAAGAAAATTTTCGTGTCACACTCAGTCTTGATGGGGATGAAGTAACACACAACAAATTCAGAAAAAATCATGCAGGGAAAGGTAGTTATAACAGACTAATCAAAAGTTTATATTATCTGCAAAAAATCGGGGTTGATTATACAATAAGAGCAACCTTAACGAGAAATTCATTAAATATTACCAATATATTCAACACTTTTTCATTGTTGGACATCCATAGTTACATGATAATAAATGCATATGTAGCGGGTAATGGCAATAACAGAATTTGTATACAAACAAACGACATTAAAACGGTTGTAGATTCTAAATTGGAACTATTCTTTTATTTTATTGAAAGCAATGAATCACTGCCAATAGACTTAGAATTACTTAATCTTTTTTTTCGTATTGTTAATGGAAATATGGTTAAAAATCCGTGTGATGCAGGATGTAGGTATTGTGGGATAGACATTAATGGAGATGTTGTACCATGTCATCGTTTCTTTGGAAATAAAGATTTCATTTCTCGTAACGTTAACTCTTGCTCTAGCGAATTACCGATGTTGTACTTTGAAAAAGATGTATCAAAGAGAGAATTATGCGAGAATTGCTCAATCAATTACCTTTGTGGCGGAACCTGTTATTATGAGTCCTATGTTAAATATAAAAATCCCTACAGAACTGATAAAACTACATGTTTATACAATAAGACACTTATTTATGGAATGTTAAAATATACAATCCATCTTTTTAGAGTAAATCCCGAAAGGATTATATCAATTTATGAAAAATACAGCACCAAGAACAATGATAATTTAGTTATTATAAAATCAATGACAAATATTAATAAAATGAGCAAAATCAATGCTATAGAAATAAAAGACAAAAGATTTTCTATTGTTAAAGACATGATTAGAATAGATCTTCAGGAAGATGGTATTATATATTCTAATAAAAATATGGAATATAAATATATTGTTAATGTTACATCCCTGGCCATTTTGGATCTCTTAGACGGTAAACTTACAGCCTCTGAAATTTCACTAAAAGTAGCTATTGCTTGCGAAGTAAATGTAGTCGATATTGAAGAGGATATTTACAAGCAATTAGCTACTTTTCAAGAGTTAGGATTTATTGAGGAAGTGAAAGAAACTGCTGAAAGCAATGCTTAAGAGTTTTTACACTATAGCTAATACAAATCTATGCCTCGAAACACCAGCAAAAGAGATCAAGGTCTTTTGCGATTATATGTGGCAGGAGTTCCCTTGTAGCAATACTTTGGGTATAGAAATGGTAATCAGGGTAAAGTCTTGTGCAGAAAGGGTAGATTATTATACCGTATATAAAGGTGATACCATTGTAGTGGATTGGGGTGAAGAATTACGCGAAGTACCACACACTATTATTACCAAAGCATTGGAGAACATCGTTTCTGGTTATGCCATTAATCAGATAGACAAAAAAAACATGATCACCCTTCATTCCGGAGCCGTGAGCAGACAGGGGAAAGGAATCCTTATCCTCGGCGAGAGTGGAAATGGAAAATCAACTTTAACCCTTGAATTAGTGGCTAACCACAACTGGTTGTACTTAACAGATGAGGTCGGGTTGTTAGATAACTTTAACGTTATCCACCCGTTTTTAAAAACCGTTTCATATAAACGGGAATGTGTAGTAACGATTGATCCAACATGGGAAGTACGGCAATTTGGTATCGATTACCAGGTGGCCATACCAAAAGAGAAACATGGTTGCCCGGTTCTATTAAAGGCCGTATTTTTTGTAAAGTACTCGCCGGGGGCAGAACCATGTATAACTCCTATCAAGAAATCTGAATCGCTGGTACGTCTAATGAATTCACAGATTGGCCGGGCAAAGTCGGTAGCTACAGTGGAGCAAATGGCAGAGGTGGTTAAGGCAGTGAACTCGTATCAAATATTTCATAACAATGCCAGTGAGGCTGCACGGTTAATAACAGAACTGATTGATACATTGTAACAGGTTATGCAATTTAAGGATGAGTTTTTTGAAAAGCATACTTTTCATGAAGTAGTAATATTGTTACTACAGAAAGGGGAAATAACAGAACTTCCGCTTACGGGGCATTGTATGAAACCACTTTTACGTGAAAACGATTTAATAACTGTAAAACCAATAACAATTGACCAATTAAAATATGGGGATATTGTACTTTACCATATTGAAGGTAGGTTAAAATGTCACCGATTTTTAACCTTCAAAACCATTGAGGGAAAGCAATATCTCATAACTAAAAGTGATAGAAGACTGCGATATGATATTCCTGTTCCTTATGATTTTTTTTTAGGGACAGTTATCCGAGTCAAAAAAGGAGCTATAATTGTTGATTATGAGACAGCGAAATGGAAAAGAATTAATTACTGTCTCGGGAAATTGTCTCCTTTTCTATCCATCGTTGAGTATTGCATCAAATTTCCAATCCATTTTCCCCGAAGATGTGCCAGTCGCTTGTTTCGCTTGGTAATGGGCACAAATTACAGGGCTTGGAAGGAAAAACATTGGAAAAAACAACGAAGGGCTAATCGAGTAGACTGCCGATAGGCATTTAGCCTATCGGAGAGCCTCTCACACCACCGTACGTACGGGTCTCAGGGCGGTTCGTCAAACAATGGGAAATAGTGGTGAACTTTGGTAATGTGGGCTTACTTTGTAATAGTGGGTCAGTAATGATTCATAACCTCGTTGAGTTAGTTTTGCCACCGTCAGACTGTCTAAAAACCTCCATTTATCCTGCTTTATTAACAGTCTGATTGTTAGTAATTTGTTTATTTTTGATTAGTTTAATTACTTGATTTTTATTATATTTGTTATGTAATTAAACGAGTTTATTTATGAAGTTTATAAATGGCATAAACAGGCATCAGGTAGAGATTAATACTCGTTGTTTGGACGAAACCATCGAAAAGGATAATGAAGCCCGTACTATTGACCTTTTTGTAGATAGTATAAAGCTAGAGGAGTTTGGTTTCGACATGGAATTTGTTGACAATGGTCGTCCAGCATACCATCCGGCAGATTTACTTAAACTATTCATTTATGGATATTTGAATAAAATACGTTCATCTCGTGATTTAGAAAAGGAATGCAAACGAAATATCGAAGTTATTTGGTTACTAAAAGGCTTGCAACCCGACCATAATACGATATCAAACTTCCGTAAAAACAATCCCAAAGCCATAAAAAACGTGTTTAGATCTACCGTTAAAATAGCACAACATTTTGATTTGATTGGAGGTACTTTGATTGCTGGCGACAGTACCAAACTCAGAGCACAAAACAGCAAAAAAAACAATTACAATCAAGATAAAATCGACCGCCATGTAGCCTATATCGAGAATAAAATTGAGGAATATAGCAATATGCTTGCTACTGCCGATGGTGATCAAAAAGCAGAAATTGAAAATGAAATCAACAAACAAAATCAACGAAAACAAGCATACAAAGCCATCGAAAAACAAATTAGCGAAACAGGGCAAGCTCAGGTTTCAACATCCGACCCGGAAAGCCGCCAAATGATTACTCGAAACAATATAACCGAAGTAGCTTATAATATTCAAACCACGGTTGATGCAAATCACTATTTACCAATAGACTACAAGGTAACCAATAATAATGACAGCAAAGCTATGGGCGAGATGCTCCGCAGAGAAAAATCCATTTTACGCACAAATGACTTTACGGCACTTTACAACAAAGGCTATCACACTGGTTCGGAAATGAAAATTGCCCATGAATTAGACATCACAGCACTGGTAGCTGTTCCGGATGTAGCATCGAATGCCCCAGATAGCCAATATAATATTGCGAATTTTACGTATAACGAACAAGCCAATACCTATACATGTCCCGAATGGAACATCTTGAGCACCAATGGCTCTTGGTACGCCAAAAGCAGAGGGAAATATCGGACAAATATCAAGGTTCAACAATACAAGACTTCAGCATGCAAGAATTGCTCAAAATTAAGTCTTTGTACAAAGAACATACGAGGAAATGGGCGTGTACTTGAACGCAGTGAATTTGCTAAATACATAGAAAACAACAAAATAAATATTGAGAACAATAAGGATTTATACAAAAAACGACAGTCAATAGTAGAGCATCATTACGGAACGATAAAGAGGCAATGGGGATTTAGCTATATTCTAACAAAGAAAGGCAAAGACAGGGCAAGTTCCGATGTTGGATTTATGTTTATTGCGTACAATTTACGTCGATTAATGAATATTCTTGATACAGAAATGCTCAAGAAATATCTAAGGATACTGGTTTTACGTTTTGTTCAGTTATTCAACTTTATATCCCTTCAAAAGCTCAAATATAGCAAACAATTTTTTTTACCAAAAGTATTCCAGATATATTTTTGAAATTCCCTTAAAACGGCTTAAATTTGAGCAAAAAATTGTACTAAGCGGAGGTTTTTAGACAAACTGCCGTTGGCAGCCATATTAAAAAGAAAATCGTGCAAGTGTTTGAAAATGTCTACTCATAGAATACATAGAATTCCATAAAAAATGATGAGAGACATATTATGTAATTGAACAGAAATATTTACTTTTGCAATTCTGAAATTTATAATGAAATAATGAAGACCGTATTAAAATTTGTAATTAAAGCATAGTTAACCTCAGCAAACCACAGGTTAATGATTTTATTTTTCGGAAATACTTTTCTGAACGGTTTCTGTATTGCTTTAAAATAAACAAAACCAACGTTTTATCTTATTGAGAAAATCGCTGGTTTCATTTTTAAATTACAAATTTTTAATCATGAGTTTAAAAAACAAAAATCTATCTATAGGTTATATATTGGCTGTTTTTATGCTGCTGGCATTTTTGAACAGTGCATATTTTTTCTTATCAATAGCAAAATTCGGATTGGTCGAATGGTTGGCTTTTAATGCCTGTTCTGTTTCCATCATCGCATATCTGGTTTGCTTCACTTGCTTTCAGATTACAAAAAAGGATTTCTTTCTTGCAATTGCATTAGTTCCGCTATATTACTATGGTACAATGGGATTATTCGTAATATCATGGGATAAAGCAAATATGTTCTCACAGATTACCCACATTATCATTACACTTAATGTTATTTGGATATTATTTGTGTTGTTGAAAGAATTCAAATTTGAATCTCTTGGCAAAGGCTTACTTATTGGAGTGCTTTTATTTGTGCCTTTATTTGCGATAATACAAAGTTATTCGCAGTTACACATGGCAGAGTTTATGCAATTACTTCAAAAAGTACATTAATTAACAATATCAATTCTCCTCTCGATTTGAGGGGAGAATTGCAAATAAAATTTCGTACAACCAAAAAAGAAATAAAATAATGTTTGATATAAGAAAAATTCAGGAGCAAGTAATCTTTGGTATTGTAAAAGCTGAAAGTAATGAAACAATTGCTCAAAATGTAGTAAACGGAGAATTTGAAGACAATCCAACTTGGGTTAAAAATACCATGAAAAGATTGGAAGATAATTTCGACCAACGAACAGTGAAAAAAATTAGGATGAAATGTCAATGTGGTTACGCCATGGACGAAAAACTCGCTCTTGTAAAAGAACTGATGGCAACATCGAAGAATTTGGAAGAATTTGCAAATAATGAAAAAGCAAGAAATGCTGGTCTATCATATGATGAGCATATTCTTTATTTGCAGTTTCCATTTTGCCCTTGCCCTATGCTAGCCGAAGTTGATAAGTTAGATAGCAAAACATGGTGTCAATGCACAACAGGATACAGCAAAGTGCTTTTTGAGGAAGCTTTTGGTTGTGAAGTCGATGTTGAGCTTTTAAAAAGTATAAAAATGGGTGATAATATTTGTTTAATGAAAATTATGCCATTAGGGAAAATTAGTTTTGATTAATAAATACGGCTGCCAACAAATGCTAACTTCCAGCTGGGCAGATTTGCTGATAACCAAGTTTTTACTATCTTCGTTTTGGCATTAACGGGGGATAGAATTGATGCTTCTAACTCCCAGCCATAAGTTAGCATCAAACGTTAGCAACCATAATAAAAAAATCAAACCATGTATTTTCATATAAAATTACTGAAAAGCGAAGACGATGGTGAAATAAAGGTAAACATCACCGAAGAAGAACTTATTGATAGGTATGTTGAGCCTTATTTAACAGGAGATACAATTGTTATAAATGGGACAACTCTTGACCCTAAAAACATTTATAGAGTAAAAATCACCGAATCAAATGACTCACTTGACTCTAAAGTTCAAAAAACAAGAAACGAAGATAGATTAGACAGAAGCCCGTTTGTCTTTTTCAAAGGGAGTCCCGAATGGAGAGCTATGGACATAGAAACTGATGTTACAGATAGATTTATAAACAAGGCGCCAGACAGCAAAAAGGCTGTGAGATTAAAGTCAGAAAGTAAAATCATTCAAAGTGAGAATAAAGTATTTGTCGTCCACGGTCACGATATTGAGTTAAAAAATGACGTTGAACTATTTCTTAGAGAAATCAATCTTGAACCAATCGTTCTTCATAGACAACTTGATGAGGGATTAACTGTAATTGAAAAGTTTGAAAAACACTCTGATGTCAAATTTGCTATCATTCTCTTGACTCCTGATGATATTGGCTATCCAAAATCTGAAAACTCAAAGACAGAAAAGGAAAGAAACATTGAACTCCGCGCAAGACAAAATGTGATTTTTGAGTTTGGTTTTTTTGTGGGGAAACTTAGTAGAAAAAATGTATGCTGTATATTTAAAGAGGGAGTAACACTTCCATCGGACTTGAGTGGATTAATTTATAAGCAAGTAAATAAGTCAGTTGAGGAAGTTGGTTTTTTATTGATTAGAGAACTGAAAAACGCTGGACTAAAAGTAAAATATGAATAAAATTACGGTTGCTAACAAATTGCATTGCGGGTGCAGTGGTGTTCGTTGTCTCTGCTCCTTTCTTGACCGTCATGTCCTGTCGGACACTGACGCTCTCCGAAATCCGCAACGACAACTTGCTAGTGACCGTTATGCAACATAATAAAACAACAGACAAAAACCATGAGAAATTTAAATATTGAAGAATTAGAAGCTAAAATTCATTCTTATGCACTTGATGTTGAATATATTGACAGACAACATCTATTTATTAAACTTGAACAATTTTTGAATTTCTTAGAAAGTCAACAAATTTCTTTAAGATTGCTCGAAAGGATTAAGGAGGATTTTTCTGAAATGGAAAACAGAATACCCATTGAGAATATTTTAAATTGGCAAAGTGCCAAGAAAGAGTTTATTGACAATTTAAAAACGCCTGAACAGCTAGGTGCTTTTGGATATTTTTTGATAAATCATACTTTTAAATCTGAAAAAAAATATAATGGTATATATTTAGACGTGACGAATCGATGGTATAACTCTAGAGGTGATTATGACCAGTGGCGAAATGACTTCAATAATTTGGTTTTTAAACCATTTATCGAATTATTAAATTGGTACATATCAGAAAGTCAATCGTATAACTCAAACGACTATTTTTCTAAAAGAGAAATTGAAGAATTTTCACAAAAACTTGACAATCTTTTGAAAGATATTCGCCTAGGTCAGGAAGTGATTTTTGATGAAATTCAAGACATGAAAGAGCAATTGAAAAGTATGAAAAAGAAAAATTGGGTTGAAGTACTAAAAGGGAAATTATTTGATTTAACTTTAAGTAAGGTAATATCATTGGAAACCTTCTCAATTATAGTAAAAGTTATAACTGGTGAAGACTTGAAATTTTTAAATAATTAATTACGTTGCATAACAGCACCTTGCTTCAAGCGGGGTTTAGCAACAAAGTGAAATGAACAACAAGTAATAAACATAGCAGCAGGCTGAAAGGAAAGAAGCTATACAATCCCCGCCTGAAAGCAAGCCGCGACCGTCAGACTGTCTAAAAACCGCCATTGTCTGATTTTATCAACATGCTGATTGTTAATAATTTATTATTTGCGTTTGATTTAATTATCTGATTTTCATTATATTTGCTATATAATTAAACCAGTATTTTTTTATGAAGTTTATAAATGGCATAAACAGACATCAGGTAGAGATTAACACTCGTTGTTTGGACGAAACCATCGAAAATGATAATGAAGCCCGTACTATTGACCTTTTTGTAGATAGTATAAAGCCGGAGGAATTTGGTTTCGACATGGCATTTGTTGATAATGGTCGTCCAGCATACCATCCGGCAGATTTACTTAAGCTATTCATTTATGGATAGTTGAATAAAATACGTTCATCTCGTGATTTAGAAAAGGAATGCAAACGAAATATCGAAGTTATATGGTTACTAAAAGACCTGCAACCCGACCATAAAATTATCGAAACAGGGCAAGTTCCGATGTTGGATTTTTGTTTATTGTCTTCAATTTGCGTCGATTAATGAATATTCTTGATACAGAAATGCTCAAGAAATATCTAAGGATACTGGTTTTACGTTTTGTTCAGTTATTCAACTTTATATCCCTTCAAAAGCTCAAATATAGCAAACAATTTTTTTTACCAAAAGTATTCCAGATATATTTTTGAAATTCCCTTAAAACGGCTTAAATTTGAGCAAAAAATTGCACTAAGCGGAGGTTTTTAGACAAACTGCCGTTAGCACCAAAATTAAAATAGTAAAGTATGAAAAAAGTAATAATAATTATTGGATTGTTAGGGATACTAACAACATCGTATGGGCAACAACAATATTTTTCTAAGCAACAACTTAATGCAGATTTTGACAGTCTGCTTGTAAGTATCGAGGAAATACACCCAAATATGTATGCCAATATCTCGAAGGAAGAATTTGATTTAAAGGTTTCTCATGCAAGAAATTCAATATCAGATTCAATGACTAGAATGGAGTTTTTTATGATTGCCTCGCCCGTGATTGCATGCCTGCAGGATGGCCATACCCACATGCAGTTTCCCGGCAACGACATTTCCTTAGTACAGGAAAAACTTTTTCCTTTTCCGGTCAATGTAAGTTGGAGGGATTCAACAGCGAGTGTTTCGGACGACCGGTCTGAACCAAAATCCGAGATCCCTGTCGGTGCTCAGATACTTGAGATTAACCAAAGACCAATACAGCAAATCCTTGGCAAAATGTACAACTTAGTATCAGGCGAAAAGGTGTTCTTTAAAAATTACAACACTGAAGTTAATTTTACTCGGTACTTATACCTGCTCTACCACGACACAGCGTTTTCGATAAGTTATAAATATGAAAATCAGATTTTTAATAAGATCGTTGCCGGTATTCCGGTAAATCAGCGGTATCCAAGTTCTGCTCCAGTCCAGACACCTTCAAACCAACATAAACGCAACATATCCTTAAATCTGAAAATATTGCCCGATAGTAGTATTGCGATAATTACGCTTTATTATTTTCCTAAGGATAACTGGTATCCGGGACTTGATTCGGTTTTTCGTGCTATACGAGAACAAAAAATCAGAGATCTAATAATAGATATTCGGAACAACGGTGGCGGAAACTCTGCAAAGGGGGACTATTTTTTTCAATATATCTCAAAGGTGCCATATAAGCAATTTGGCACAACAACAATTCGTACAAGCAGAAAGCAGATTGAGTTTCATAAGTCGTTTTATAATATGGTTGACACAACTTCATTTGGAATAAAGCATTGGCCAAGTGGAGACTTAGTACCGTTAAGAAAAACAGAATACAAATTCAAAAAGGGGAATGTTTATCTTTTAACAAGCAATAATACGTATTCTTCGGCAGCCAGTTTTTCATGGGCATTCAAGTATTTTAGGATGGGAACTATTGTTGGTGAAGAAACGGGTGGCATGGCAGTGTGCTTCGGTGATGTTATCATGCAAACTTTGCCAAATACCAAGCTAGATTTAGGTATATCTCATAAAAAGTTTTATCATTATGGTGCAACTGATGAAGACAGCTCACATGGCACGATTCCCGATTTTGAAGTGCCATCGGAAAAAGCATTGGATTATACTATTAAGCTTATAATGAATGGAAGATAATAATGAAATTCTGGTGCTAATAAAGGCTAAAATCAAGCGGGGGAAAGTGCTAATTTGAAGGGTATTGCAACTAATAAACTTTATCGCAGTTTGACAGTGAAGTGCTCTGATATGCCCGCTAGCTTTTAGCCTCAACCGCTGTGTTTAATTTTAAAGAGTTGACATTATGAAAGTATTACTTACTGGAGCAACAGGTTACATAGGGAAAAGACTATTGCCTGTCTTAGTTGGGAGAGGATACTCCTTAATCTGTTGCGTCAGGGATAAAAGTAAATTTCATGTTGAAGACAATTTAAGAGACAAGATTAAAGTCATAGAAATAGACTTGACCCAAAAAGAAACTCTTAATAATATCCCTAAAGATATCGATTTAGCATATTATCTGGTTCACTCAATGTCCACTTCAAAAAACTTCAGTGAATTAGAAAAGAATTCTGCTATAAATTTTAGGGATGCTCTGAATGAAACCAATGCTAAGCAAGTAATTTATCTAAGTGGTATTGTAAACTCTGAAACTTTGTCAGAACACCTGAATTCAAGGAAAAACGTAGAAACTGAATTAAGTAAAGGAAAATTTGCACTAACAACTTTGCGGGCAGGAATCATAATTGGTTCAGGAAGTGCTTCTTTTGAAATTATTCGTGATTTGGTTGAAAAATTACCAATTATGATCGCACCAAAATGGCTAAAGACTAAATGTCAACCCATTGGTATTTCAGATGTAATTGAAATATTATCCAGCATTTTGGGAAATAAAGCGACCTACAATAAGTGTTATGATATTGCAGGTGACGAAATACTGACTTATAAAGAGATGTTATTGGAATTTGCACAGGTACGTGGACTGAAAAGAACGATTTGGACAATTCCTGTAATGACGCCAAAATTATCTTCGTACTGGTTGTATTTTATTACTTCAATATCTTATAAACTTGCCATTGCATTGGTTGATAGTATGAAAATACAAGTGATTGCGAAAGATGATGAAATTAAAAAACTACTTCACCTAAAACCATTATCGTATAAAATTTGTATCCAAAGAGCATTTAACAAAATAGAACAAAACGAGATAGTATCAAGTTGGAAAGATTCCACCATAAGCGGTAGGTTGAATTACAGAATATCAGATTACATTAAGGTGCCCGTATTTGCCTGTTTTAAGGATGTTCGCAAAAAGGAAGTGAAAAATTCGTCAGAGTGTATTGAGAAAATCTGGAAAATTGGAGGTGAGACTGGTTGGTACTATGCCAATTGGTTATGGAAGTTTAGGGGTTTTATTGATAAAGTATTTGGGGGAGTTGGTTTAAACCGAGGCAGAACCAATCTGAACCATATAAACGCTGGTGATACAATTGATTTTTGGCGAGTTCTCTATGCCAATATGGATGAAAAACGATTAGTATTATTTGCTGAAATGAAATTACCTGGAGAAGCATGGTTAGAGTTTAAAATACAAAATAATATTCTAATTCAAACAGCGACCTTCCGTCCAAAGGGTTTAACAGGTAGGGCTTATTGGTATTTTGTTTTTCCTTTACATAGTTTGATATTTAAAGGATTAATTAAAGAATTAACTAAACACAATAAATAGGACTCTGAGCGGTCTGCAAGACCCAGCGATGAGTCGGTGTTGAACTACACCCGCCGGGATCAGAGCTATGCACTTATTGTCCGATTTATGGTTTTTGAAGATAAAAAGAGGAATAAAGTTCATTGACGTATTGCAGGTTTTTGTGCTTTTATGTGTTCATGATACACCTATCATTGTGATGAACAAGCTGTTTTAGTCATTTTCATTTTCATTGGGGCATATGTTTCCCAGTAGCGCAATGGACGCAGTTTAAAGGATTGATTATGACGATACCAGTGGTTTTGCCAAAGGGTTTCCTACCGGCGACCGTATTCGTGGCAGTTCACGGATAGCCACCATTCCATACGGACCACCTTTTCGAACTCAGGAGCAAGCACAACAGCCTGCTCAATCCCGATAGCTACCGGGATAAAACCCGGTTTCTTTCTCATTCTCAGAAATTTTTGTTGTTAATAATTTCTGAGAATAGAAAAAATCTGGTACTTTTAAAAAACTATCTGCGTAGGCGGATTTAGTTCAACAAAGGATCACACAAAATGCGGGTTTCAGCGTGTAGTTCAGCGTTGCAGCTCGTAGTAAATTTCGTAACGGTTGATAGGTGCGAGGCTTCGAAATCCCGCACTTCGTGTACCCTCGACCGTTATAGCCAACATTGAAAAAATATACAAATAAGTGAAAATAGAAAGACTAACAGAAAAAGACATTAAAGAATTAAAATATCAATGTAGAATGGGATATGTTCTGCCAGCAATGATTCTAATTCTTTCAACATTTATTGGTGGAGCGATTTACGAGTTGAACTTTAATACTGAATCAAAAGGATTAAATATAGATATAGACTTGCTAATAGCTCTGGGATTTTTGATTATATCCTTATTTATTAGTAATCTAATGAATAAAAAGTATTATTCAGACATAAGAAATAATGAAAAAATAGCTGAAACAAAAATAATTCAGAAAAAAATTTTCCAAAAAGATTATGAAGCTGGTAGTGGAACCCTATGTATTGGTCAGGAAATGAATGAATTTACTCGATATGACCTAATAATAGATAATATTAAATATAGAATTGATAAAGAATTATTTGATATTTGTAGTGACGGAGGTGAAGTACTATTTTTCTATGCACCGAAAAGTAAATATCTATTAGGAATTGAAAAAAAATAAGACCTGGCTATAACTTGATATTGCCTTCAACACCAAGTTCTATACTGCGTTGTAATAGTTTTGCATCCCATTCTTTTTTTTCTTCGGCTTCAATTTCATTACGATAAGCTAGAAGTTCATCATAATATTCTTCAAAACCTTCTGTACATTCGATATCCCATAAAGGATCATATTTCCAGCTTTTCTTTAGCTGTTCAACATCTTCTCTTGCTTTCATTTGTCTCTGTTTTTAATTACTTAATAAATACCCGTTTATCCTTAATAAACTGAACCAGGTTCTGCATATTCGTCATCACATGAACCTGATAAGCCATGTAGTACTCAGTGTAATAACCCCTTAACCAGGTATTTCCTTCCAACCTCTATTTATCAGTTTTTACTCATAATTATTAAGTTTCTCCGGAGTGGGGGAGATTTGTTTTGTCTTTGTGGTGATCAACCCTTGCGTTTAGAAGAGGCCTTTTTCCGTTCGAGAGACGAAGTGAGTTTTGTGAATAATGTGACTTTGATACTTGTTTCGTTAATTGTGTATGAATTATTTATATACTTGCAGGGCAGATGAAAAAGTATATGATTATACCTTGGATAGTGTTGGTATAGTAGTACAAAAGCATGTGCTTTCGTTACCAGTTTAGAAAAGCTTAGAATCGTATTCTTTGAATTTGTTAATCTTTACGCATAAATATTAAAAACAAATGAAAGCATTCTGGTTTATTCTGTTTGTTTGTTCCTATTTATCCCTTATAGGACAAAGTAATAGCTCTTGCATAGAAGTGAAAGGCCGTATCCTGAACAAGGAAACCAAAGAACCAATTCCCTATGCAAACATCTTTAATTATCACTCGAAAAACGGGACGATAAGCGATTTGAACGGATATTTCAAAATATCCGTCCACAATGTGAAGGATACATTGTTTGTTTCCTCCGTAGGTTTTAAAAAGCAAATGATTCGCCTTTCTGAAAAGAAATCTTTCTATACCCTCTACATGGAAGAAAATGTTCAGTTATTAGATGCCGTTTCCATAATTGCTCCCGATGATAGCTACCTGTACGATTTACTGGTTGATTGCAAAAAGAATTCATCAACTGTAAACCGAACTACGAAAGCCTATTATGAAATTAAAAGTTATACAGGTGATAATCAGATTGAAATGCTGGAATCATTTTTTAATGCTGATTTAAAAGGATATGATTTGTCGGAATTGGAGTTGAAAACGGGTCGGTTTGCATTGAAAAAAACAGGAAACAGATTTTTTAATTCTATGGAAAGTTCGAGGGCAATTATTATGAATAGGTTATTTGCTGAAAATGAATATTTTCCACAAAATCCGCTGGGATTTTCGCATTTAAAAATGAAAAAAAAGTTTTATCTGGAACTCGAAAAAAAATATCTTGAAAACACTTTCGATTCAGTTTATGTGATACGATACGTGCCGAAAGATACATCTGGACTGTTTTTCAATGGACGGATATGGATTGATCCTCAGAAAAAGCATGTGATTAAGGCTACATTCGAATGCAAAAATTGCAAAGTAACTCCTTTTATTCCCTTGTTCAGTACTGATAAGATGTCGAATATTAATTTGAATATCACAAAAACATATAAGGAAATTGATGGCAAAATGTTTTTCAATCATGTTGATTTTACGTATCAGTTTGATTATGATAGTAGAATTGACAGTGCAGATGAAGCCAATTATCGAATTTTGACAAATGCTGTTCTTCATGTTTATGATTATGAAAACATATTTTTTATTCCAAAATTTAGGTTTGACGATAATTGTGTTCATGATTATTTGAAAATTGCCGCCATGCCTTACAATGATTTCTTTTGGGAAAACAAAAATGAATTTGAAATTATTGACCATGATAACCAGAATAAGCAATTTTATATAGAAAATGAAGCATTTAGTAATAGAACCTGGTATTCAGATAACCAATGTATTAAAAAGGTTTATGAAAGTCCGTTTATTAAGTGGTCTGAAAAAAGACGAGTACTTATTAAAGATTTTACTGAAGACGGGGTAGAACGTAATCCGTCCAATACAGGGATTATTGCTGATAAATATAATTTAAGTGTTAAGATATTTATGGATATAAACACGTATTCAGATTCAACAAATGTAATTACTTCCACTGTTTTTGATCCATGGGAAACCTTTTATCATTTACCTGTCGATACTGCAACAAATTGTTTCTTAAATATATACTTTGATATTTGCGAAATTGAACGAAAGAAATTTGAAAAAGCAATAGAGAACTTAGGAAATAACAGAGCTGAAATAATTCGTAAATACGATGAGATGAATGCAAAACTTGATAAACTCAAAAAACAATATCTGAAGGAAGTTGACCGAGGTTTAAATAAAGAGGAATTTGAAAAATGGAATCAATATGTTGCGAAGAGTATAGGAATTAACAATTTTAAATTATTCAATTATATTGGAGTGAATCCGTAACGTCTTGTATATTTTAGCGAACAGACCCAACGTAATATATGTTGATGGTATATTAATACTGCCAGCCTCTTTTCGTATGCCCACTCCAACAAATTTGGAGTTTTACTCATAAAAACGAAGAAGGTTGTAACTCCAATTCGGAGTTACAACCTTCTTCGTTTTTGATTAATGGTTGTTTATTTTTGTTCGTAGTCGTAATTTATCATCCAGTTAATTCCGAATTTGTCAACCAGCATTCCAAAGAGTGCCCCCCAGAAGGTTTTTTGCAATGGCATTGTAACTATACCTCCTGTACTGAGTGCATTAAACAACCGTTGAGCTTCTTCTTCACTCCCGGTGTTTAACGATAATGAAAAGTTGTTTCCCATTTCAAATTTGGGTCCCATACCTTCCACTACATCGCTACCCATCAAGGTTGTTTCTTTACTGATAGGGAGGGAAACATGCATGATTTTCTCTTTCATTTCGTCCGGAATTGGTTGTTCGGAAGGCATGTCTTTAAAACGACCCAGATAAGCAAATTCTCCTCCGAAAACAGATTGGTAAAACAGAAATGCTTCCTCGCAATTTCCGTTAAAATTTAAATACGAATGTATTGACGCCATATTATTATTGTGTTTATTGTTTAAAATCCTTAATAAAACAACCAGAAAAGGCGTTTGTTTTTTGAAAGAATGAAAAGAGAAAAGCTTTAGTTATTTCGTAAATTGAGGCAGTCTAGCATCCACAAGAACCGTAAAATGATTTTTTGATGGATTGTCCATTTTTATCAGATAATATAATCGTTCCGGTTTTTAGTGTGGTTTCGTAACTGCTTTTATCCAGATCAGTCATTTCAATTTCAAGAAGATACTCCTTGCTTACCGCTTTGACTTTTACGGTTTTGTGCTTAATATCCTTGTATTCGGTTTGCTGAAACCGGATGAGTTTACCGTTTATTTTCAGGAAAGAGGTCTCTGCAAAGTCATTGACATAGATGTATTTTTTATGCTCAAATTCTGCTGAATCGTTGGAAAAATAGCAGGCACCACCGTCAATTTCAGGAGGAATATCCGTAAAAGATTCCAACGTAAGTGTTTGTGATGTGATAGTGCTTTCCACTTTTGTTTTCGGAATTTCTTTTTTCACACTTTGTTGCTTACAGGAAGCAAAATTTCCGATAATTAAGATTAATACACAGTATCTTAATAATTTACAAGTTTGCTTCATTTATTGTATCTGTATTGATAAATTATCGTTTTGAACGTAAATGATTCCTTTCCTTTATCGTTTCTTTTTATGTAAACATAAGTGCGTGAGATAGCTTTAATCAGTGGTATTATAGAATCTCAAAAATACAAATTAATTATTTTCAGAGTTGATAATTGGAGTTAAAGACCACTGTAATGTATTTGTATTAGTGCAGAATCCGGCGTAGGAGAGGACGAGTGTTTGCTTAATATAGGCAATGTATTTATTCTGGAAATCAATTAGCAATGATATATTTTCTTAGTTGTGATAACAAGTGTTTGCTTTTAAACGGCTTCGCAATATAATCGTTATAACCCGCTTCAAACGCTTCTTTTTTATCAAAATCCATCGCATGAGCTGTTTGGGCAATAATTGGTACTGTTTCATTGATCTTTCTTATTTTTCGTGCTGCTTCAATCCCATTGAATTCGCCTGGCATTTTAATATCCATCAACACAAGCGAAATACCTGGATTATTCATGAACAATTCAACAGCCTCCTCACCGTTTGAGGCATGAATCAACTGAAATTCTTCAATAAGAATTTTTTCCAGTAAATAATAATTTACTTCATCATCCTCGGCAATTAATAAAGTATGCTTAGCGGAATCTATTTTTATATCGTTGATAGTTTTGTTGTGTTCCGGCTTATCCGTCGCAGGTAAATAGGGAATATAAACAAGGAAAGTACTTCCGGTTCCAACACTTGATTTTACCTCAATCTGACCGCTCAAAGCTTCAACATAAGCTTTTACTATCGATAATCCAATACCAGAGCCTTCATAATTACGACTTAGCCCGGTATCGGCCTGTACAAAACGGTCGAAAATCACGGATTGTTTATCTTCAGGAATGCCTCTTCCTGTATCGGTTACATAAAAACAAAGCAAATCATCCTGCAGATAATTTCCAATTTCAATCCCGCCCTTATCGGTAAATTTCAGGGCATTTTTTATCAGGTTTGTTAAAATTTCATCCAGTTTATGCCTGTCGGATATTATGATTGCGTTCTTTCCCTGAATTTGATTGGTGATTTTAAAACTTAACTTTTTTTCCCTTGCTTGTATTTTGAAAAAATTATAATAATATTTCATTACATCAGAAACATCTACCTTTTCGTACTTGACTTGTACATCACCAATTTCAATTTTTGAAATTTCAACAATATCATTAATCGTATTCATCAAACGCTCCCCGCTTTTATTAATGATGTTTAAAAACTCTGATTTGTCTTCTTCGCTCAATTCTGGTTGATTTAAAAATTCCATAAATCCGAGAATTCCGTTCATGGGAGTTCGGATTTCATGCGAAATATTCATCAGAAACGCCGATTTTAATCTGTCACTTTCTTCAGCTTTTTGCTTAGCCTGTACTAAATCGTCGATTAAATTAACCCGTTCCGAAATTTTCCAAACAGTATCCATTAACAAAGATAATTGCCGGATATCCGACTGGTCATAATCAGATTCTTTATTGGCGACCCCTGCCATAGCAATGATTTTTTCGTCAAGAATTACCGGAATGGTAAGGAATTTAAATATTTCTAAATGCCCTTCAGGAAGTCCTCTTTTATTGGGGTTGGATGCCTTGTAGTCATTTATTACAATTGGTTTTCGTTGTCTTATAGCGTCTCCATAGCATCCCGTATCATCCAAATTGCAAACTGTCCGGGGCGTTTGAACGCTACAATTTTTCATCACATCTTTTGACCATGTATTTAACGTCAATTGTCTTGTTTCTTCATCGTATAAATAGATAAATCCAATTTGGCTTTTCGTCAGTTTAATGGCTTCGTGAAGAGCTATATTAAATAATTCTGTGGATGATAATGATGATAACTGCGAAAGATGCAATAAACTTTCCAACCGCTCATTATAAAAGGTAAGCTCCTCCTGTTGTTTTCTGATAGCTTTTTCGTTTTCTTCAGCTTTTTGTTTAGCCAAAAGCAATTCCGTTTCGTTTTTAATTTGTTCAGTAACATCCATAAATGACCCAATAACCTTGATGACATGTCCATCATCCAAAACAGGCATTGCCTTTGTTCGTACCCATTTTTCATTCCCTTTATATGATAAAAGAGGAACCGTCAGGTCATATGGAGTTCCTTCCTGGACACAACGTTGAAAAACAGATGAAATCAAAATCCTGACCTCAGGATTGTTAGACTTTACGTTGTCTAAAAATTCAAAATCAGTATTCATTGGAACCTCGAGGATTTGATACAATTCTTGGGTAAAATAACGCTTTTGGGTTCTTAAATCGAATTCCCACCCTCCTGTATGAGTTATAGCCTCAACATTACTTAAAATGATTTCTCTTTGCTGTAACTCATTTTTAATTTCACTCAGATTTCTGGCATCTTCTTCTGCTTTATTTTTTGCTTCCAATAATTCTAGCTCTGCTCGTTTTCTTTCTGTAATATTTTTAGCAAATCCAGAGATTCCAAACACTTCATTATCTTTTTTTAATGGATTGAGATTTATAAGTAAGTAGATGTCAGTATCTGGTACCTTATATTCGTTAATCACAGTCCCTTCTCTTATAGCTTTGTTATAAAATGCATAACACTTTTCGGTTAACTCCTTTGTTGGTAGTATTTCGGATGGAGTCATTCCTGCTTTTATATCAATATTACAAATATTATTGCAAAAATCAGCAAGTGCTTTGTTGAATGATATCAACCCAAATGAATGCATATCAACAGACCAAATAAAGTCACAGGTACTGTCGATCAGCGTTTGTAATAAGATTTTTGATTCTTTCAGCTTGTGTTTGTTTTTACTCAGGTTTAGTTCGGTAATAAGCCTTTCTGTAATATTTCTTATAATTCCTTGTATTCCTGTAATATACCCTGATTCATCATATATATACTGTACATTTATCGAAGCCCAGAAGGTAGATCCGTCTTTTTTTCTACCCTGGGTAGTCCAGTCGGTTAATTTGCCATACTTACATAGTTTGTTGATTAGCTCATTTCTGTCATTCAGATGGGCATACAGGATGGATGTTTTTTCCCCAATCAATTCATCTATCGAATCGCATCCATACATTCTAATGGCAGCAGGATTTACAAAGGAAATATTGCCGGACGGATCACTCTGGAAGTATGCATCCTGCATATTGTCAAATATTCCTTGCAGTCTTTTCTCATTCTTATATATTTCTTCTTCATCTGCTTTTTGTTGAGTGATATCATTAGAAATTCTTAAAGTGGCGTTTATTCCATTAATAACGATACCTGTAAAGCGGATTTCATAAACCCGGTCGTTAACAAATTCAGTTGTCTTACAAACCTTAATTTCCCCAACTTCAAAATTGTTTTTTAAAGGGCAGTTATTACATCGCTTCTTTTCAGAATGATGGATTTCCCAGCAGTATTTCCCAATAATTTTTTCTCCGAACAATTTTTTTATGTATTCATTGGCAAACAGAATCTTGCCCGATTCATCTATGATATCCATTCCATAGGGGATTAAATCGATTAAGGCAGGAGTCACATCGCCTATTTTTTTATCCAAATTCAGCAGTTGTTTCATGAGTAAAATAATTTATATTATTTAATAGGATAAAATATAGTCTTTAAAAACATATAAAAATTAATTATATAATGTATATATTTTTAAATATATCATGTGCTTATGTTTTTTTAAATCATAAGTATTAATTAAAATAAGATTGTATTATTTTGTATATTCTTAAAATATTAACATTCCCAACTCATAAGAATGTTAATATTTATTAAATAATTTATAAAAACTACAACTTGATATAAGGACTTCAAAAGTACAAAATTAATTTTACAAAGTCTGTAATAGGTGTGTTTTTTCAGCAGAAGTAAATTTTTTATGTTTGGAAATAATATCTGAAGTCTTAGTCTTAATTCATTGGAAATAAGTTTGTTATTGGTGATAATAGCCGTGATGGGAGTCAGATATTAAGAAATAATCCTGAGGTTTGTTTTAGAAAAAAACAGTCAGCAAAGAATGAGTGAATGTGGTTTCATTTAGCAAAGTTGAAATATTCACTTTGGATCCAATAAATAGAGATCAAGGTAACCTTTCTGTATAATATTCCTGTTTTTCAGCTATTCCTTGTCTTATTATTTTTATATCGGTTGTATTTAGTTTTTGCTACAACCAACGTTTTAATCTTGGAATGCCTTTCTTATACTCTTTTTTAGTTGTTGAAAATAGTAATACAAATTCTGTTTTCGTATTATCTGTATTTTGATTAGTCTGGGGTCTGCCAATAAAAATATTTTTCATTTCCGGAAAAAGTAATCCACTTTCTTAATAAGATTTGAGTTATCAAATGTGTATTCTGAAAGCTCCTGATTTTTGCTGCCAGTGAAAAATATCAGGTGTTAACAAACATTTCTGAGAAAATTCAGTTTGCAGTATAGAGTGCAAAAGACTCTCTTGGCTTACTCATTTGCAAACCGTTATTATTTCATTTTTCTCATAAATCTATCGAATATATTTTTGATATTAGGTATCGGAATATCGTATTGTTCGCTATAATGAATCAAAGCCCCTCCATATAAATCAATTTCATTTTTTTCCCCTTTTGACTCAACATCCCTTTGAAATGAAGTTTTTGTCTCATGAGGAAACAGTTTTCCTTTTAAAAATGAAGTTTCTACAATATCAGCACTCAATGGGATGTTGATTTTCTTTGCTATTTGATCAATTTCGTACATTATCGATTTTGTTATCAGGCTTAGTTCCGGATCATCCAAAATCTCGCCAAAGGTTTTTTCATACGTAGCCGTAACTAATCCGAATGCTGCAATAAACATATATTTTGACCAAATTGCTATTTCAATATTGTCATCCCATTTGAAATCAATATTTGATTTTTGTAGTAATAGCAGTAATGATTCCGGATAAAAATCAGGGAATCTAAGGTCGTTGCCAATAAATAAATTACAACTTCCTCCTTTTTGAAAGATAACTCCCGGACTTTCAATATGAGTGCCAATATATACGCACGATCGTAAAACTTTTCCTGTGAATAAATGCTTTCTTATCCTGTCGTAAATATCAACTCCGTTAAGCAATGGCAATATTATTGTTTTTTCATTTGATATTTTATTTATTGACTTAGCTGCATTTGCCAAATCATAACTTTTTACCGATAAAAAAACGATATCACATACAGGTAAATCGTCAATGTTATCAGTACATTGTGTAGGAAATACATTGATAATTTGTTCGCCCCCAGCTTTTTTCAGAGTTAAGCCGTTTGTACAAATCGCACTTTTTTGACTACCTCGTGCCACAAAATAAATATCGTGCTGATCATTAAATTTATCTGTAATAATTGTACCGAAGTATCCGCCGACACCTCCCACTCCAAAAAAGCAAATTTTCATAATCGTATCGTTTTCGTTATCGTGCTTTGGTGTGTTTTGATTGTGAAATTAAATTTCTATTATATATGATAAAATATTTCATTTATTAAAAATAACCAGAAGGACTCCAAAAATACAATTTTATTTTCTTCGGAGGGGAAGGGTAATCATGTGTTTCGTTTTGGTGCAAACGTCAGCATAGAGTAGGAGTATGAGCGGTTTTTGTTGAGCGAAGCTGAAAAGCTCTCCGCTCGTAATTAATCAACAGAAAGCTTTTAGCTTACCAAACATATTTTCAGCTTTTTTTCTTTTCAGTTTAAAAACATCCGGCAGATTTATTTTATTATATATTTATTGTCTTTTGGGTTTGCATCAGGAATGATCTCACTGCCTAATTTAATATTCGTGATTGCTTCGGGGCTATTAAAAGTTATTTTGATTTCATTTTGATGATTTTTCCACCTGCTAGCTGATTCTGTGATAGTTTTAACAAGTTTATCATGATTATAAAATGAAATAACGACAGGAATTGGCAAATCGCCTTTGTTTTCAATCGTAATATTCAAACGATTACCATTTTTGGCAACATTGCTTATGGCCAGATCAGGAATGCCTCCGTTTTGATAGTACCATGCCAGCCAATACCAGTTCAGATTTTGCTTTGAAACATCGTTAAATGTATTGAAAAAGTCTAATGGAGTAGGGTGCTTATATTTCCATCGTTCCATAAATGTAAGTAAGCATTTTTTAAATAAATCATTGCCAAGGTGCATTTCTAACATCCTAAGAGCTTGTTCTGTTTTGGCGTAATTCAGGTAAAAGTAGATTTTCGCATCCAGATAATGAGTTGGAGTGATAAGAGCTGTCTCATCTTCTAATCCGGAATAGGATGAGAACGCATTTGTATTATATTGGGCAATATTTAACTCAGGAGCCAGTTTGCTTTGCAATTTTTCAGGCATAAAAACAACAAGTCCTTCGTCCATCCATCCATTTTTTGTTTCGTTTGTGCCTACATAAAAAGGGAAATATGCATGTGTTATTTCATGAGAATTTGCATAAACAGTCATGCCATAGCCTTCATCTGCTCCAACATTGGTCATCATCGGGTATTCCATACCGAAATCACCATTATAAACGGTAAGATATGGAAATGGATATGGAATTCCAGGCATATCTTCGGATAGTAATCTGACTGTTTCTCTGGATATTTCGGCTACTTTGTCAAAATGCACGGCGTTTTTATTGTATGCTACTCCTACAACGGTTCTCCGTTGAGTAGCCTTATCAACTACTACACTCGTAACATCCCAGAGGTAATGATCGCTAATTCCGAATGCAAAATCAGAAACATTCGAGGCTTTATATTTCCACGTATTATTTTGAGTTGTAATATCATCCATCTTCAGATCTTCATCTGTAATTACGTGTACTATTTCATTTGAGGCGGATGCTTTTTTATATTTGTCATAATATTGGGGTTGTAAAACCTCATTCATATTCAGCGGTTCCCCGGTTGCCCATACCATAAATTTTTCGGGTACCGTAATTTCAACTTCAAAATTGGCAAAGTCGTTATAGAATTCAGCCATTCCATTATAGGATCGGGTGTTCCATCTGTTAATATCATCATACACTGCTATTTGCGGGTACCATTGTCCGACAAAAAGACTTGTGCTGTCAATTGTCCCCATTCTGATTAATGTATGTTTCGGGAAATTAAAATCCCACCCAATTTCTATTTCGGCGTTTTTGTGCGGAGCCAGTTTCTCATTTAAATAAATAAACATAAGTGTGCCTTCTCTTTTCAGAAGAGGATTGTCATTATTCATGTTAATCTCAGAATTATTAACCCGTAGGGATTTTATGTTCACTCCATTATTGACATCGAGCGGGTTAACATTAACAATAGAATTACGGTTAATCCCTTTTTTGAAGATGTCCTGATATAGTCTTACAACAATCATTTTTAAAGAATCCGGACTATTATTATAATAAACGATTTTTTCGTGACCGCTTAATATTTTATTTTTAACGTCCACCGATACCTTGATGTAATAATCAGAAGTGTTTTGCCAATAGTTTTTTCCTGGATTTCCATCTTTTTGTCTGGTTTGCTTATCAAAAGCAATGGCATTTCCTTTAGGGATTATCAGTTTTTCCTGAGCTATGCTCATTAAGGGTAGTGCTAAAATCAAAAGCACACTATGTAATTTTATTCTCATTATATTATTTAGTTTTTGTTGTTCATTGATGTATTTGAGATCCGTTTGTAGAGTAGAGGGTAATATTGAGTGAGGTTTTAATATGTTATTTATTAATTAATTACGAACATGAAGATTTATTTGACTAACAGTAGTATTTCTTTGCTCTCCGTAGTTTGGTTATCGTGTTATGCCTGCTCACTTCAATTTTGCTTTCAATCTCTTAGTTAAATAGTAGCCGCCCGTATGAGCTGCATCTCCTCTGAATTCGATTAGTCCACCATCTCTTAATAGCTTGATGTATCTTTCCATACTACTATCAGGTAAACCCGTATCTTCTTTATAGTCAGGAACTCGATTCCCTTCTTTAGCAGCAATTGCACTTAATAAAATAGTTAGTTTTTCTTTAACTCCTTTAGTTACTCCCTCAATAGCTCCCTCAATAGCTCCCTCAATAGCTCCTTTATTTGCTCCTTCAGTAGTTTCTTTACTTGCTACTTTAATAGCACCTTCAATTGTAGCACCAAGTTTTACATCATTAAAGAAAGTTAGTTTAACTGTTTGTTCTCCTATTTCCCATGCAGGAGCTTTAATACCAGCCTGTTTACAAGCATCAATAATCTTTAATGTTCCTCTGCCTATTTTCTCAATATATCCTCTTAAAAAAATGATATGTGCTATATCCGGATTATATGGCATTGATAAATGGTTTTTCTTTAATTCACTTTGGTTAAAAGGAGATTTACCACTATTTGTAATTTCAAGTTTATCTGGATAGATAATAATAGATAATGAACTGGAAACTAAAGCATATTCCCGATGTACTAAAGCATTCATCACACCTTCCCGCAGGGCAGCCATTGGGAAAATATAGTCATCCGTTCGTTTCCAACTGTTGTTTTCAAACTTTCGACTAAACGATAAATGCTTTTCAAAGAAATTTTGAATGGTTTCAATATTCTTAAACAAATTACCTTCCAGTAATAGATCGTCTTTAAAAGCATCGCCTGTTTTGCCATGGTCGAGAAATGCTATACGAACCCTTGACTGTGGAATAAACCGTGAAGGATTTTTAGCAAAAAGCACTACTGCTGCATTGGTAAAATTTCCGTTTTGATAAAGACCATAATATGAGAGGAATTCAAGTGGCTCTTTTTTGATGTCTTTCATTTTATTGTCAGACAATGCTGCATCCATCGTTTTTTTGATTTCTTCTAAATCCAGATCATCCAACTCCACACCTAAAGCAGCTTGCCGTTCCCAGTGAATTTCGGTTTCTTGTCGTTTATGAATGAGTTCGGAAATTTCGTTTGATGATGCTTGAATCGTTCTGTTATTTCTACGGTAATAAATACTCCCGTTAAAAATGTAGGGTTGTTTAGATCCTTCCCAGACTTTGATGAGAAGCAATTGCTTGTTGCCATAGTTCTCAACAGAAACCATTACAGGTGCTTCGGGTACTAATTCTTTAATCAGGAATTGTTCTATTTCAAACTGCCACTTGTTAGCATCTTTAACACCTTTAATTTCTTTATTGTCGGCAATACCAATGAGTAATTGACCGCCTTTATTGTTTAGAAAGCCACAAATGGTTTTGCCAATTGCATCTTTACGAACAACTTCTTTAAACTCAAGCTGTCCGCTTTCTTCCTGTTTTAGCAGGTCTTTTATGAGTTGTTCTGTTTTCATTGTGCTGGATTATTTAAATTAGCTAGTTCACGTTCTATTCGTTTAATATCCCGGAATAGTGTTTCAACGTGTCTCAATGCTTCATCTGGTCTGAAAAATTCCTGTACCCAATGGTATTTTCGTTCTTCATAGGCTAAATTTGATTGAACAGCATCGTTGTACATATCAATCACTTTAACGCTATCCATTACAGATGTCGGTTGAATTTCAAAGTTGTTACGTTCTGTTCTTGCTGCATCAGCATACATATACTGAGCAAGCAGTTTACGTGAAAAAGTCACAAATCCATGAGCTATATACCTTCGTGGCTTGTCTATGGCAATGGCTCGTTGGAACTCTGAATGTGTAATTCCGGTGCTATACATCGGATTGATAATACCAAAGAAAATATCGCATTCAGCCACTGCAGCTATGCAAGCATCCGTATTATTCATTCCTAATGGAGGATGAAGTGTTCCGTATTCAGAATTGATAACGTGGTAACCATACGTATTCAAGATGCCGCAAATTTGCAAAAGCAAATCTCGGTTTTGATATACCGTAGAGGCTACCATAATATTTATTTTCTTCTTCTTCGCCATTCACTGCATTTTTTGCGATGTCAAATGTATGCAAATCAAAACAAGGTTAGTTTGCATATCTGTTCATCTGGTCAGTATGCTTGGGCTTTCTTTAGGAACTGTTTTGCTGTATTATATGCCTTTTTAGCATTGGAAGGGAGATTTTGCGGAAACCCGCTGTGTGTACCCTGTATAGGCAGCATAAACATCGAAAGTCCGGGAAAATTCAAAAATACAAATTTATCATCTTCAGCACTGAAAAAATGGAGTTAAAAACAATATCAGCAAGTCCACAAACAAATTAAAGCCCAGCCTTTATCGGATTATCTGGTTTAGGTTGATCCTCATTTATTAGATAAAAATCCAGCATAGTTTGCTTTAAATAGGTTGTTCAAATATGTCTGATGTTTTTAATCATTTTCATAAGAATAAAAACATATCGAAAACCAATTCAGATGTTTCGCTAGCTATCTATTTTAGTAAAAACATCTTTTATTTATTTCCACCATTGTTCGTGTTCGTGAAATTCTTTTTCTGATTCCATATTCTTACAACTTTGATTTGTGTTTTCTTATATTGTTAATTATGAATTGTTATTTTTTGTCTTATTTCTGATTCTAAAATGCTTCTAAACGTTCGCTTTTTAAACCTATTGGGTTTGCTTTATATGGAGAATTACATACAATGATAAATAATTTGATGTTGAAATATACATTACTTTACAATAAATCAGAAGGAGTGAGTGCTTTATTCTTCCAGAAACGCAAAAAGGCCGCCCGAAAGGGTGGCCTTTTCTGTACTTTATATAATATTCAGAAGCTTAAGCTCCTAATGTAGCTACCATTACGGCTTTGATGGTGTGGAGACGGTTTTCGGCTTCGTCGAATACGATTGACATCGGTGATTCGAAAACGTCTTCGGTTACTTCCATACCATCGAGACCATATTTCTGAAAAATATCTTCTCCTACAACGGTTTCACGGTTGTGGAATGCTGGTAAGCAATGGAGAAATTTTACGTTTGGATTTCCGGTTTTTTTCACAACGTCCATGTTAATCTGGTAAGGACGGAGTAATTTGATGCGTTCGTCCCAAACTTCAGCAGGTTCGCCCATCGATACCCATACGTCAGTGTAGAGGAAATCAACACCTTTAACGCCTTCGGCAACGTTTTCGGTGAGGGTGATTTTTGCGCCGGTTTCTTTGGCAATTTCGCGGCATTTAGCAACGAGTTCTTCGTTTGGCCAGCAAGCTTTTGGAGCTGCAGCACGGAAGTCCATTCCCATTTTAGCAGCACCTACCATCAGTGAGTTACCCATATTGTTGCGGGCATCGCCTAAATAGCAGAATGATACCTGGCTCAGTGGTTTGTCTGAGTGTTCCATCATGGTGAGGAAGTCAGCCAGAATCTGAGTTGGGTGGAATTCGTTGGTTAAACCATTCCATACGGGTACGCCTGCATATTTTGCAAGTTCTTCCACGATATACTGTCCATAACCACGATATTCGATACCATCATACATACGTCCTAAAACGCGTGCAGTATCTTTCATCGACTCTTTTTTACCCATTTGAGAACCGCTGGGGCCTAAATAAGTAACGTGAGCGCCCTGATCCAGAGCCGCTACTTCAAACGCACAACGAGTACGCGTTGAGTCTTTTTCGAATAAAAGAACGATGTTTTTTCCTTTTAAACGTGGTTGTTCAGTTCCGGTGTATTTCGCTTTTTTCAGGTCTGCTGAAAGGGTAAGTAAATACTTGATTTCCTGTGGAGTGAAATCCAACAGTTTCAAAAAACTTCTGTTTCTTAAATTGAATGCCATATCGGATTATGTTTTAAAAGTTTGGTTGTTATAATAATGAAACTGCCTGAAAAGTCTGGCTGTATGAGCCATTTTCCGACAGTATCTGTGAATATTTTTTAGTCTCTTACGATGCGGGTACCGCCTTTGTCGTCAGCCAGTTGATCGGCACTGGTAATGATGCATTCTTTACCACCGTTTTCAACAAAGTATAAAGCTGCGCGAACTTTCGGAGCCATACTTCCTTCGGCAAAATGACCTTCGGCCATATATTGTTTTGCTTCGCTCACGGTGATTACATCCAGACGTTTTTCGTCGGGTTTGTGGAAGTTGATGCATACTTTTGGAACGTCAGTTAAGATGTAGAATTCGTCGGCGCCAATTTGAGTTGCAAGCAATGAAGATGCTAAATCTTTGTCGATTACTGCATCAATTCCTTGTAATTTGTTTGGTTCAACGTGGAATACAGGAATCCCGCCGCCTCCAACAGTAACAACAACCTGACCAGCGCGGGCTAAAGCCTGGATTGATTTGATATTGTTTATTTTTAATGGTTTTGGTGAAGCAACTACTTTTCTCCAGCCACGACCACGAGGATCTTCGGCAAACTTAGCTCCGGTTTCAGCAGAATACTTATCTGCATCTTCTTTGGTTAAATATGGACCTACGGGTTTGGTCGGATTTTGGAAAGCCGGATCGTTTTTATCAACTTCAACCTGGGTAACCAGTGTGATGATGTCGCGTTCCATTTGTTCTTTTTCCAAAACATTACGAAGTTGTTGTTCAATCATATAGCCAATTGAACCTTGTGTTTCGGCAACACAAAAATCAATAGGTTGAACCGGAATATTGTAAATTTTATGACCTGCTTCATGTTGTAATAAAACATTTCCAACCTGAGGGCCATTTCCATGACCAATTACGATATCGTAATCTCTTTTTAATAAATGTAAAAGCTGTGTACAGGTTTCATACACATTTGCTTCCTGTTCATCAATGGTGCCAACCTGGTCGCCACGTAACAGTGCATTTCCTCCGAAAGCAATTACTGCAAGTTTCTTCATCTAAATGTATAGTTTTGAATAGGTTTTAGTTTTAAAAACAAAAAACCGAATTAAGGGTTATTTGCCTGATTTTCGGTTTATTCCGTTCTGAAAAGTGTGCAAAGATAGCAAATTTTAGATTGAAAGAACAGAAGCAGCAGTTTTTACAATTTTTTCACATTTGGGAAAGGGGATAGGAGCTATATTATTGAATCAAGCCTTTAAAGTTACAGGGTAAAGTGAACATACATTTCAACTCCGCTCAGTGTGACTGTCAGGCAAAATATGGAACCAGGGACAGACACCCGAAAAATCAACGTCTCTGATGTTTCATAGTAATCATTGTTAAAGTAGATGCCGAACGTAAGCAGTCCTATTAAATAATGCAAATACAACCTAGGCTTTGGAGCTCTTTTGGATCCTGAAAAAGAATACCTAAAATATGTCTGCTATAAAAAGATAAGAGTCTGAAAAAATCACGGTTTGTCATACAGAAAACATAAAATATCTCTTTTGTACATGAGTTAAAATCAATATATTTGCAGAAAAAACAATGCTAGTCTTTGCTACTCAGAACAATCATAAACTCAAAGAGGTAAATAAAATCTTAAGGGAAGCTCTGCATACGCAGGATTTAACGGTTATCAGTGCCCTGGATGCCGGAATTACGGAAGAAATTCCGGAAACCGGAAATACGCTAGACTCGAATGCATGTCAAAAAGCACATTTCGTGTTCGATCATACCGGTGAAAATTGCTTTGCAGATGATACAGGTCTGGAAGTAGATGCGTTAAATGGAGAACCAGGTGTTTATTCTGCTCGTTATGCCGGAGAAAGTAAAAGTTCGGAAGACAATATTGATAAATTGCTTTTGAATCTGGAGGGAATAGAAAACCGTAAAGCCCGCTTTCGCACCGTAATTTGTTTGATTTGGGATCGGGAAGAATACCTGTTTGAAGGAGTAGTGGAAGGCAAGATACTAATGGAACGTCATGGTGTTGAGGGATTTGGATATGATCCTGTTTTTCAACCGGACGGATACACTGAAACCTTTGCCCAGATGTCGCTGGATTTAAAAAACCAGATCAGTCATCGGGGCAGAGCGACGCAAAAACTGATTGATTTTTTGAAACATAAAATAAAATAGCGATGTCATTCATTCGGGAAGATAGCACTCGAAACGCAACATTGCGCCAGATTGCTGAACAGATGATGGTAGCTGCCCGCACAGCACCCAAGGCTAGAGGAACTGATAACCTGATAATTGGAACGGCATTCAATGAGACGATACGAATGCTGTCGGATAAAATGAAAGAAATTGGCGAACGGGAAAATATTTCGTTTTTCTTTCGGGATTCTGTAAATATCCTTCATTCTACGGGCGTAGTGTTGATTGGTACACGAATTAAATCTCTCGGGTTGAATTGTGGATTATGTGGTTTTAAAACCTGTATGCAGAAAGATAAATCGCCTTCGACACCCTGCATTTTCAATACTCACGATTTGGGAATTGCAGTAGGCTCTGCTGTTAGTATAGCTGCCGATAACCGGGTGGATAACCGTGTAATGTTTTCGGTAGGCAGAGCAGCTTATGAACTCAATTTACTGGGTGAAGATGTGCCAATCATCTTCGGTATTCCGTTGAGTGCATCAGCCAAAAATCCATTTTTCGACCGTCAGTAGTTTTTTATGTGTGGAATCTGCGGGATTGTAACGCCACAATTGTCGGAAGAATTACCTTTTACATTAAAGGCGATGGCAAATTCTTTGCGTCATCGCGGTCCGGATGATGAAGGATATCTTTTTTATAATTTTCAAAATACAATTTGTGCCGGAAGTAATGATACTCAGACTGAAGCATGGCAATCATCCCTGAATTATTCTCCCAAAAAACAGTTAAATGAAGCAGGTTCCACTTGTATGGGAATCGCGCATCGGCGTTTATCTGTAATTGATTTGTCGGCGAATGCTCATCAACCGATGGCTTCACGCGATGGTCGGTATTGGATTGCATTAAATGGCGAGATTTACAATTATCCCGAAATTAAAGAAGAACTCTTAAAGTTAGGTCATCAGTTTGTTACACAATCAGATACAGAAGTTTTGCTATATGCCTGGATAGAGTGGGGAAAAGAGTGCCTGAAAAAACTCAATGGGATGTGGGCTTTTGTGATTTTCGATCAGAAAAAAAATAAACTGACTGCTTGCCGGGATCGTTTTGGGGTGAAACCTTTTTATTATATTCAAGCTTCTGATTATATAGCATTTGCATCAGAACAAAAGGCTTTTTTCGAAATTCCCGGATTTCAGTCGGGAATAAACCATCAGGCATTGTTTGAGCATTTGATCACTGCTGAAATTGATAAACGGGATGAAGGCTTGTTTGCCGGAATCAAAGAGCTAAAACCTTCTCATTTACTTGAAATAGAGCTTGGATCATTGTGCTTACAAACCGAACAATATTACCATCTGTCAGTAAATGAGCATTTATCCTCATTTACTTCCGCTCATTTTACAGAATATGCCAGGCAGATTAATGAGTTGATGACCAAAGCGATAGATTTACGGTTGCGCTCAGATGTTTCGGTAGGTTTTTGCTTAAGCGGTGGTCTCGACAGTTCAGTATTAATCAGCTATTCAAACCGTATTCACTCGCAAAAAAATCTAAACCAGCTTGGAAGTACAATCAAAGCTTTTACAGCTGTAAATCACATAGAAGGAAGTGATGAAACATATTGGGCTTCCAAGGTAGTTCAGGAATTAAAGCTTGAATGGCATCAGGCTGAATGTACAAGTGATAATTTAGCGGCAGATATAGAACAAATGGTTTATTATCAGGATATTCCATTGTTGTCAACCAGTACGTTTGCACAGTTTCAGGTAATGAAACTGGCGAAAGAAACTGGCGTTACTATTTTGATGGATGGACAGGGTGGTGATGAACTTTTTGCCGGATATTTTCCATTTTATGTTTCATATTTAACACAGCTTTTAAAATCGGGAAATCTGTCTTTGTTTGTCAGAGAATTAAGTGCTTTGAAAAATTCGCAGGGAACCCGGAATCTCTATGTGAGATGCTTAATTAAATTACTGATAGACAAATACTCACCTTCGGTTATTTTGACTTCTGTCAGCAAGAATATACGAAGTGAAAGCAGGTTTGTTTGCAATGATTTTAAACAGAATTTACGCGAGTTATCAGTAAGCAAAGAATATAGCCTGAAACCATTAAATATACATTTGGGCGAGTTCTTCACAGGATATTATCTAAAAAACCTATTGAGATGGGAAGACAGATGCTCTATGCGATATTCAATTGAGTCCCGTACCCCTTTTGCCGATGATATTGAATTGATCGAAAAGATGTTTTCGATTCCGGCAAATTACAAGATTGTAGATGGCTGGAGTAAATCATTGCAACGGGAAGCTTCAAAAGGGATTTTAAACGAAGAAATCCGGTTACGGAAAGATAAACTGGGGTTTTCTACGCCTCAGCATGTGTGGTTGAATCAGATTTCTGCAAAGCTGAAAACATATATTCATGAGTTTGGCGATAATAACCAGTTTATTGATAATCAGAAAATTTTAAAGAATTGGGATTCGATTTTTAATGGAAAATCTAATCGTGAAGCCGATTTTGTTTGGCGTTATGTGAATTTTTTGATCTGGAAGGAAAAATTCAGGCTTTGAGCCCTCTAAAATAAGACTTTTCACTCACTTAAGATATTTTTTACAGGGTATCCGATATTGGGTTTAGATATTTGTTTAAGTTTCATTATTACAGTGTTATATGGTGTGTTTTGATGTGCGAATGCTTTATTAGTCGTATGTTTTCTCCAATATTCTTAACACGTTGTTAGGATAGTTGTATAAATTGACTGTTTGTTGATGTTTAGATGTTAAGTATTTATTAACTCCTAAAATAATTTCAGAAGCGTTCAGTGTAATGCTTTTTGATTAAATTTGTCGTTCAATAGGTATGTTTGAATACGACGTAACATACATAAAGTCAATATATAAGCAAGCTATGAATAAATTTATTACTGCCGAAGATGCCGTTTCACGGGTTAAAAGTGGAATGACTTTAATGATTGGTGGATTTTTGGGAGTTGGCTCCCCGTTGAAAATCATCGACCTGCTCGTTCAATCTGAAGTTAAAGACCTGACAATTATCTGCAATGATGCTGCATTTGTTGACAAAGGCTTAGGAAAGCTTATTGTAAACAAACAGGTAAAAAAAGTTATTTCCTCGTACATTGGTTCAAATCCAAGTTGTATCGACCAGATGAATGCAAAGGAAATTGAAGTTGAGTTTGTTCCTCAGGGAACACTGGCTGAAAAAGTTCGTTCAGGGGGTGCAGGTATCGGTGGTTTTTTAACGCAAACCGGATTAGGTACTGTGGTTGAAAATGGCAAACAAATTATCAATCTTGATGGTAAGGATTACATTCTGGAAAAAGCCCTTCGTGCAGATATGGCATTGATAGGAGCAACCATTGCCGACAAGATGGGAAACCTGATTTATAAAGGTACCAGTCAGAATTTCAATCCTTTAATGGCATCAGCTGCCGATATTGTAATTGTTGAAGCTGAAGAGATTGTTGAAACCGGAACCTTGCCGATGGAAAATATCAAAACTCCGCATGTTTTTGTGGATTATATTGTAGCTCAGTAATTTGAAGATAATAATAACCAACAAACATAATTCAAAATGATAAAATCAATGATTCGCTTACGCATGAGTTCTCACGATGCTCATTATGGCGGAAATCTTGTAGATGGAGCACGTATGCTTCAGCTTTTTGGTGATGTTGCAACCGAACTTTTAATCATCAACGATGGTGACGAAGGTCTCTTTTGCGCTTATGACAATGTCGAATTTTTAGCACCTGTATATGCCGGAGATTATATTGAAGCAGTTGGCGAAATTGTAAGTGTAGGAAATTCATCACGAAAAATGACTTTTGAAGCACATAAAGTAATTGCTCCGCGTATCGATATTTCAGAATCTGCAGCAGATTTTCTGGAAGAACCTATCGTGGTTTGTCGCGCCAGTGGTACTTGTGTCGTTCCTAAAAAATGCCAAAGAAAAATTTAGAAATCAGAAATCAGAAGACAGAAGAAATTTAGAGTAGTACCTTTTTTTGAATGGTCAATCTCCATGTTTCTAACTCCTGACTTCTGACTCCTCAATAAAACTCATCCCATGGAAAAATTAATCATTACCGCTGCAATTTGTGGCGCAGAAGTATTAAAAGAACATAATCCTGCAGTGCCTTACACTGTGGAAGAGTGTGTTCGCGAAGCCAAATCGGCTTATGATGCAGGTGCAAGTATCATCCACTTACACGTAAGATGGGATGATGGCACTCCAACTCAGGACAAAGGTCGCTTCAACGAAGTGATGACGGCTATTAAAGCTGCTTGCCCGGATGTAATCATTCAGCCTTCAACCGGAGGTGCTGTAGGAATGAGTGACGATGAACGTCTCCAACCTACAGAACTTAATCCGGAAATGGCTACTCTTGATTGCGGTACCCTTAACTTTGGCGGTGACGATGTTTTCATGAATACAGAAAACACCATCAAATACTTTGGCGAACGCATGATTGAACGTGGTATTAAGCCGGAACTCGAAGTTTTCGACAAGAGCATGATCGACATGGCTCTTCGTTTACAAAAGAAAGGTTTCATCAAAACACCAATGCACTTTGATTTTGTAATGGGTGTTAACGGTGGCATTTCGGGTGAATTGAGAGATTTTGTATTCATGCGTGGCAGCATTCCTGCTGATGCAACTTATACCGTTGCTGGCGTTGGCCGTTTCGAATTTCCATTAGCTGTAGCAGCTATCATTGATGGCGGTCATGTTCGCGTAGGATTCGAAGATAACGTATTTCTTGCAAAAGGAGTTCTTGCAAAATCGAATGGAGAACTGGTAAACAAAGTAGTTCGCATGGCCAAAGAACTGGGTCGCGAAATAGCAACCCCTGCTGAAGCAAGAGTGATACTGGGAATAAAATAAGTGAAGCGGGTTTTGTGAAAAGTGAAATGAGATTATAGACAATACTTAAAGGCACGATGGATCACAAAAATCTGGATGTTTGGAAGAAAAGTATTGATATGGTTGTTGATATTTATTTACTGACGAATTTTTTTCCAAAAGAAGAAATTTATGGAATAACACAACAAATCAGAAGAAGTGCAGTATCTGTATCTTCAAACATTTCTGAAGGATGTGCCCGGAAAAATGATACTGAAACTATTCAGTTTTTATATATCTCTTTAGGCTCATTAGCAGAATTAGAAACACAACTTATTATTTCACAACGTATTGGTTACTTGAGGCCATCTGACGAAATTTTAAAATCTCTTCTGGAGATAAAGCAAATGACATTAGGATTAATCAATTATCTGAAATCAAAAAATAACAATCAGAAATAGTGAACAGGAAGTGCTGAATATTTTTCACATTTCACATTTCACATTTCACAATAAAATACAAAATGCAAAAAAAAGGAAATAAGTACGGTACTCACCGCGTAATTGAACCAATGGGTGTTTTGCCACAACCGGCAAACAGAATCGACAACAACATGGATGAAATTTATGATAATGAAATCCTGATTGATGTAATTACTTTAAATATTGACTCTGCAAGCTTTACGCAAATTGAAGAACAAGCAGGTGGTGATAAAGCCAAGATTGCTGAAATCATGATGGGTATTGTTGCAAAACAAGGCAAACATCGTAATCCTGTTACTGGTTCGGGCGGTATGTTGCTTGGAAGAGTTGAAAAAATTGGGGATGCATTAAAAGGCAAAATAGACCTGAAAGAAGGTGATAAAATTGCCACGTTAGTATCATTGTCATTAACTCCGCTTCGTATTGATAAAATCAAAGATATTCGTCCTGATATTGATCAGGTTGACATTGATGGTAAAGCAATTTTGTTTGAAAGTGGTATTTATGCTAAAATTCCGGACGATATGCCGGAAGGACTCGTTCTTTCAGCGTTAGACGTAGCCGGAGCTCCTGCTCAGACTGCAAAACTGGTAAAACCTGGCGATACGGTATTGATTATTGGCGCTGGTGGAAAATCAGGAATGCTTTGCTGCTACGAAGCGAAAAAACGTGCCGGAGTTACCGGAAAAGTAATTGGTTTATGCCATAGCGAAAAGAGCACCAAACGCTTACAGGAACTTGGTTTCTGCGATCATGTGTTTTCAGCAGATGCAACTCAGCCGGTAGCGATCCTCGAAATCATGGGAAAACTTACCAATGGCGAAATGGCTGATGTTACCATCAACAATGTAAATATTACCGATACCGAAATGACCAGTATTCTTTGTACAAAAGATACCGGTGTGGTTTACTTCTTCTCAATGGCAACTTCATTTACCAAAGCAGCGTTGGGTGCAGAAGGTGTTGGCAGCGATGTAACCATGATTGTAGGAAACGGTTATACCAAAGGTCACGCAGAAATTACACTTGCAATATTGAAAGAAAGCGAAAAGCTCAGAAATGTATTCACTGAGATGTACGCATAACATACAGAGGTAATTCGGGTGAGAATCATTTGATTCTCACCCGAATTCCTTTTTCTGAATACAAAATATTAAGACTAGAAGGTAGAGGATATGGAAAAAGGGTGCAAATACGGAACACACCGGGTTATCGAGCCTAAGGGGACATTGCCGCAACCGGCATTGAAGCTCGATAATACTATGAAAATTTATGATAATGAAGTGCTGATAGATGTAAAAACATTAAACATCGACTCAGCAAGCTATACTCAGATTCGTCAGGCATGCAATGATAATGCCGATAAGATGAAAGAGATGATTTTATCCATCGTTGCCGAACGGGGAAAAATGCAGAATCCGGTAACCGGATCAGGTGGAATGCTTATTGGTACGGTAAGAGAGATTGGACCAAACTTTCCAAACAAGAAATTAAAAGTAGGTGATAAAATTGCAACCTTGGTTTCATTATCGCTTACTCCATTGAAAATTAATAAAATATTGCATCTTGAAGCAGGTCATGACCAGGTGGATGTTGATGCACAGGCCATTTTATTCGAAAGTGGAATTTATGCAGTACTTCCTGCTGATATGCCGGAAAAACTTGCATTGGCAGCATTGGATGTTGCCGGAGCTCCGGCTCAGGTTGACCGTCTTGTGAAAGAAGGCGATACTGTTTGTATTATAGGTGGCGGTGGAAAGTCGGGCGTACTTTGCTGCTATCAGGCTATGAAAAATGTAGGAACTACCGGACGTGTAATCGTGGTAGAATATTCCAAAGAAAACGCTCAGCGAATCATTGACCTTAAATTAGCTCATGACGTGATTATTGCCGATGCAACAAACGTTATGGATGTATATAATAAGGTAACTGCAATCACCGGACAACGAGGTTGCGATGTTACCATCAACAATGTAAACGTTCCCAGTACCGAAATGACTTCCATTCTCATTACCAAAGGTCAGGGAACCATCTATTTCTTCTCGATGGCAACTTCGTTTACCAAAGCTGCTTTGGGTGCCGAAGGTGTTGGAAAAGATATCAACCTCATCGTAGGAAATGGATATGCAAAGGGGCATGCAGATCTTACCTTGAATATTCTTCGTGAATCGGATGAAGTAAGAGCTCTGTTTGAAAAGTTGTATGTATAACACAATTAAATAAATATCATGTTAGTAAATAACAGAAAAAGGTTCTTCCCCGAAGTTTCCGACGAACAATGGAATGATTGGAAATGGCAGGTGAAAAACCGTATCGAAACACTCGACCAGTTAAAGAAGTATATCAACCTTACTTCTGAAGAGGAAGAAGGTGTAAAAGAATCGCTGAAAACACTCCGTATGGCGATTACTCCGTACTATCTTTCACTGATTAATACGGAAGATAAGAACTGTCCGGTTCGCCGTCAGGCAATCCCAACCGGTATGGAAACACATCAAACGGCAGCCGATCTTTTAGATCCTTTGCATGAAGATGAAGATTCTCCTGTTCCGGGATTAACTCACCGCTATCCTGACAGAGTTTTATTCCTCATTACGGATATGTGTTCGATGTATTGTCGTCATTGTACCCGTCGTCGTTTTGCAGGTCAGAAAGATGCAGAATCTCCATCTGAAAGAATTCAAAATGCGATTGATTACATTGCACGCACCCCCGAAGTTCGCGATGTATTACTCTCAGGAGGTGATGCATTGATGGTTAGCGACAAAATGCTCGAATCCATTATTGAGCGTTTACGTGCTATTCCTCATGTCGAAATTATTCGTATCGGCAGCCGTACTCCCGTAGTTTGCCCGCAACGTATCACCGACGATCTGGTAAATATGCTGAAAAAATATCACCCGATCTGGCTCAATACACATTTTAATCATCCAAATGAAATTACTGCTGAAGCCGCCGAAGCATGTGCAAAACTTGCCAATGCCGGTGTGCCTCTGGGTAATCAGTCTGTTTTGTTAAGAGGTGTAAACGATTGCACTCATACAATGAAAAAACTCGTTCACAACTTAGTGAAAATCAGAGTTCGTCCGTATTATATCTATCAATGTGACCTTTCTATGGGATTGGAGCATTTTCGTACTCCGGTTTCGAAAGGTATCGAAATCATTGAAAACTTACGCGGACATACTTCCGGTTATGCGGTTCCCACGTTTGTGGTTGATGCTCCGGGTGGTGGCGGAAAAACTCCGGTTATGCCAAATTACGTAATTTCACAGGCTCCAGGTCGTGTGGTTCTGCGAAATTTTGAAGGTGTTATCACTACATACACTGAACCTGTCGATTATAAAGATGAATGCCAGTGTGAGGACTGTCAGAAAGAAAAACTTTTCTTAAGCCAGAAAAAAGAGGAAGAATATCGTACCGAAGGTGTTGCAGGTTTATTGAAAGGAGAACGTCTTTCAATTGAACCTAAATCATTACTTCGTCACGAAAGAACACACAACAATAAGCACGAATAATGCCTTTTGTTGACGAAATAACAAACTATGAAAGTGTAGCAATAGTCGGTTTGGAAAAAAACACAGGGAAGACGGAGTGTCTGAACTATATCCTGAACCGGCTACGAACTACACCGCATACGATTGCGCTCACATCCATCGGTATTGATGGAGAAAGCGAGGATCAGGTTACAGGAACTCATAAGCCTGAAATCGAAATAGCGGAAAACACTTTGTTTGTTACTTCCGAAAAGCATTATCGTCAAAAACAACTTATTTCCGAAGTGTTGAATGTGGGAACACATCGCACTTCGCTCGGACGGCTGGTTACTGCCCGTGCTCTTTCTTGTGGAAAAGTACTTTTGTCCGGTCCCTCTGGTACGGCTGAACTCAAAAAAATAATCGCAGAGCTTCGAAAGACCGGTGCCCAAACGGTTCTGGTGGATGGAGCTTTTTCGCGTTTAAGTTTAAGCTCACCAGCCATCACTCAGGCAATGGTTTTGGCTACCGGAGCCGCTCTTTCTTCCGATTTGAAACAACTGATTCGTAAAACACGCTATGTGTATGATTTGATTGAGTTGAAAGAAACGGAAGGTGTTGATAAAGATGTGTTTATGAATGTTGAAAAAGGTATCTGGGCTATTGATCACGATAAACAGTTACACGATTTAAAAATTTCTTCAGCTTTTCTTCTGGAAAAATACAAGGAGGAAGTTTTTAAGTTCGGACATACTCTTTTTGTTGCCGGAGCTGTTACCGATAGTTTACTCAACTTTTTAAGAGTACAGAAAAATGTTTCTGAGATTGTGCTGGTAATGAAAGATTTTACCCGTATGTTTGCTTCTCAGGAAGTGTTTAATGCATTCCTGAAAAGGGGAGGCCGGATCAATGTAATTCAAAAAACAAAACTTTTGGCAGTATGTGTCAATCCTGTAGCACCGAATGGATTTCGATTCGATTCCGGAGAGTTATGCAGGGTGATGCAGCAAAGCCTGGGTATTCCTGTATATGACATTCGTCAGATAGTGTAAGATATGGAACTGAAAAAAGTACTGGAACGTAACCCAAATCTGAAATTTGTGGTGGATAAACTGGAGCTCTATTCCGGTTTGTCACGCAAGTATCTTTATGCTTCACGGTTTAAAACGCAGATTGCTGATATTGAGCTGGAACTGAATCTCATTGAGCATGTTTTTGCTTTATTGAAAAATCCTGCTCAGGAAGAATTTATTTCCAAAATCAAAATCAAACTTATGCAGTTTAAAGATGTGAATGGTTCCATTCGCAATCTGGCAACTGCTGCAGTATTGGATGATGTAGAACTGTTCGAGCTAAAGCATTTCAGCTTGTTACAGGACGACGTGAGGCAACTTCTGGCTTTAACTGGTACTACCGTATTGGATATGCCTTCGCTGGAAAAGGTGATTATGATTCTAGATCCTCAAAATCAACGTATTCCAGGCTTTTATATATATGATGAATATAGCTCAAAACTGGCTGAAATCCGTAAGGAATACAAAACAATCAAACATCAGGAAGACCCGCATGAACATGCGGATGTAGTCAATAGCAAGGCCGACATACTATATCAGCAAAGCCTTGTACTCGAAGATGAAATTCGCGAAAAGCTTACACTGGAGCTTTCAAAACATAAAGAAATATTAAAAGATGCCATCGACAAAATCGCACATCTCGACATTTTGATAGCCAAGGCTGAAACTGCAGATAAATTACAGCTCACCAAACCGGAGATTTTAAAAGAAACTACAATATTGCAAGGCCTGTTCAATCCTCAACTGAAGGAACTTTTACAAAGTAAGGGGAAGGATTTTCAGGCAGTTGATATTTGCATTCCGCAAAGAGCTCATTTGATCACCGGAGCCAATATGGCCGGGAAAACTGTATTATTGAAATCGGTTGCACTTGCTCAGTACTTGATGCAATTTGGATTTTATGTGCCAGCTTCTTATGCCGGAATTGTTCCGGTAGAAGAAGTTGTTTTATGTATAAGTGATGATCAATCGGAGTTAGCCGGATTATCTTCATTTGCAGCCGAGATGATGAATGTTAATTCGATCATCCAGCTTATCAGAAAAAAGAAAAAAATATTTGTGCTTATTGATGAGTTAGCACGTACTACCAACCCCGTTGAAGGAACTGCTTTCGTGGCTTCAATGCTCGAATTACTCGAAGAAAATAAGGTAAGAAGCTTAATTACAACTCATTATAGTGGAATTGAAACGAGTTGCCGTAAACTTCGTGTAAAAGGATTTATCCGTGAAAAACTAAATACGGATCTTACTATCGACAACATTAACGATTACATTGACTATTCGCTGGTTGAAGAGCAGGATCAAATAGTACCGATGGAAGCTTTACAAATAGCGGCTTTGCTTAATGTAGATGCCTCGCTGCTCGAAAGAGCCCGCTCACTTATGAAAAAAACAGAAACAAAATAGAAACCCATAATAAATAATAAACAAAGGATGCAAAAGAGTAAGTTAGGACTTGACTTTGAAAAAGTAAAACAGGCGAAGCAAGTGTCGAAAAACATTGCGGATGATGTTCAGAATTTTGTAAACAACTACACTACTGTTGCCGTAGAACGTACGTTGTGTCGTCTTTTAGGTATCGACAATGTGGATACCAACGAAGTTCCACTGCCCAACGTAGTGGTGGATCATATCAAAGAAAAAGGCGGACTCAATCAAGGTATTATGTTCTACCTTGGCAACGCTATTATCGAAACAAAACTGGATCCTCAGCAAATAGCAGAACAGATTTCGGAAGGCAAATTAGAAATCACACAATTACCGGTTCATTCAAAGGAAGAGATTCATCAGGCAATTATGCCTTATGTTCATAGTGCTGTAGAACGTGTTCGGAATAATCGTCTTCGTCGTGAAAACTACCTCAATACTATTGGGGAAGGTAAAAAGCCATATCTCTATGTAATTGTAGCTACCGGAAATATTTACGAAGATGTAGTACAAGCTCAGGCTGCTGCACGTCAGGGTGCCGATGTTATTGCTGTAATCCGTACAACCGGACAAAGCTTACTCGATTATGTTCCTTTTGGTGCAACCACCGAAGGCTTTGGCGGAACATTTGCAACACAGGAAAACTTCCGCATTATGCGCACCGCATTGAATGAAGTAGGAGAGGAAGTAGGTCGTTACATTCGCTTGTGCAACTATTGCTCAGGATTATGTATGCCCGAAATTGCTGCAATGGGTGCTCTTGAGGGTCTGGATGTTATGCTTAATGATGCCCTTTATGGAATTTTGTTCCGCGACATCAATATGCAACGCACATTGGTTGACCAATATTTTTTCACGTATTCTCAATGGATTTGCAGGCGTAATTATCAATACCGGCGAAGATAATTATCTTACAACGGCTGATGCTTTTGACGAAGCACATACAGTGTTAGCTTCCGATTTGATCAATGAACAACTTGCTTTAATAGCCGGGTTACCCGAAGAACAGATGGGATTAGGTCATGCATTTGAAATGGATCCGGAACTCGAAAACGGTTTCTTATACGAATTGGCGCAAGCGCAAATGACCCGCGAAATATTCCCGAAAGCTCCTTTAAAATATATGCCACCTACCAAGTTTATGACCGGGAACATTTTTAGAGGTCATATTCAGGATGCGTTGTTTAATATGATTGGAATATGGACAAATCAAGGCATACAGCTTTTAGGAATGCCTACCGAAGCAATTCACACACCCTTTATGTCCGATCGTTATCTTTCAATCGAAAATGCCAAGTATATCTTTGGTAATATGAAAGATATTGGAAATGAAGTTGAGTTTAAAAAAGACGGAATTATTCAGCAACGAGCTCAAAAGGTTGTAGATGATGCCCTGAATTTATTGCTTATCCTCGAAAAAGAGGGCTTGTTTACAGCTCTCGAAAAAGGAATTTTTGGCGATGTAAAACGCCCGAAAAACGGAGGTAAAGGATTGAGCGGTGTAGCCGAAAAAGGTGCAAACTACTTCAACCCATTTATAGAACTCATGAACGGCAAAAAGTAATACCCGTTTTTTTTGCTACGAAAACGTAAAAGACACAAAAATATGATTATGAAGGAATGAAACTTGATGAAAACCTAAGACTTGACGCGTTGGTTGAAAGTTTGATAAATCAATGTAATGAATATAGGTTCAGGTATTTGGAGTTTTGTACGATAATTAGACGTATTTTAGTGTTTTTAGAGCTTTTGTGGCTCAAATTCTTATTTTTAAACCCATAAAAGAAATGTTACTATGAGCGGAGGATTATACTCAACAGATAAAAATGATTTTGATCAAACCCTTGATTTGAAAAAGATTAAACCTTATGGCGATACCATGAATGATGGTAAAACTCAATTGAGTTTTACACTTCCTGTGCCTGAAGGAGAAGAAGCAATTGAAGCGGCTAAACAGTTGATGAAAAAAATGGGGTTCGAAAACCCTCAAATTGTATTCACAAAGGAGCTTACCAATGGTTTTACATTTTTCAACGGTTATGGAAACTGTGTTCATACTGTTGATTACACAACCATTCATGTTCCGAAAGTAGAATCGAATAAAATGGATATGCACGAAACCGATGCATACATTAAAGAACATATTGGTCGAAAAATTATCGTGGTAGGTGCCAGTACCGGAACGGATGCTCACACCGTTGGTATTGATGCGATCATGAATATGAAAGGTTTTGCCGGTCATTATGGATTGGAACGTTACGAAATGATTGAAGCCATTAATATGGGAAGTCAGGTTCCTAATGAAGAGTTTATCGCGAAAGCTATCGAATTGAATGCGGATGCCTTACTCGTTTCGCAAACTGTAACACAAAAAGATGTACATATTCAAAATCTTACAGAGTTGGTTGAGATGATGGAAGCCGAAGGTTTGCGCAGTAAAATGATTCTGGCGTGCGGTGGTCCGCGTATCTCACACGAACTTGCCAAAGAGTTAGGTTATGATGCCGGTTTTGGAATGAACACTTATGCCGATGATGTTGCCTCATTTATAGCGCAGGAGTTAGTTCGTAGATCAAATGAAAAATAAAGATTATCAATACTATACAAAAATATTCAACCATGGATAAAAAACAAATCAGAGAAGTAATCGCTCGTCGTGTTGCACTCGAATTAAGAGATGGTGATGTTGTAAACCTTGGAATCGGACTTCCGACACTTGTTCCGGATTATATTCCGGAAGGTGTACATGTTACATTACAATCGGAGAATGGTTTATTAGGCATGGGACCAACTCCCGAAACCGGAAAAGAAGACCCGCATCTTACCAATGCAGGTGGAGGGTATATTACAGCTCTTCCGGGTGCAATCAGTTTCGACAGTGCCACCTCATTCGGCATCATTCGTGGTGGACATGTGGATGTTACTGTTTTAGGAGCAATGCAGGTTGACGAAAAGGGAAATCTCGCCAACTGGATGATTCCTGGTAAAAAAACACCGGGTATGGGTGGAGCTATGGATTTACTCGTGGGTGCCCGTCGCGTAATTCTGGCAATGGAACACATGGCTGGTGAAAGTAAAAAAATCCTGAAAGAGTGTACGTTACCTCTTACTGCTGCCGGACAGGTAAATATGATCGTGACCGAAATGGGTATGATGGAAATAACATCCGAAGGTATTGTGCTCAAAGAAATTCATCCGGAATTCACTGTTGAGCAGGTTCAGGGTGCTACAGGAGCACGTTTAATCATACCCGATGATTTAAAACCAATGCCGTAGGGGTATTCCTCGTGGATGCCCTTATTTGGGTATCCATAGTATTTTTTTAAGTATGAAAAGGAAATAATATATTTTTGGAATGGAGCTGGCTTTGAGAGCCTCAGAGGGTGGCGCCTGAGGTTCTCGAAGGCACTCAAATCCACCAAAGCTTGATGGCACATAAGTAGTATGACGGACAAAAGAAAGAAATAGAGCTTTCTTTGATAAATTAGGACAGCCAACATCATAGTATAAATTTGAATAATTATGTCTGAAACCAACCGCATAGAATACAAACGTGAATTCAATACCGATGTCGATATTGAAAAGGAGGTCATTGCTTTTCTCAATTATCACGAAGGCGGATTAATTTACATTGGCATCGACAAACAAGGAAAAATATTGGGGGTTTCTGATATTGACGATGATATGCTCAAAATAAAAGACCGTGTCAAAAACAACATATCCCCTTCGGCAATGGGACTTTTTGATATCGTTGCCGAAGCCAAAGAAGGTAAAGAACTTATTAAAATAATTGTTGCCGGAGGTACAGAAAAGCCTTATTTCAAAAAGAAATTTGGAATGACAGAAAAAGGTTGTTTTATCCGTACTGGATCAGCAGCAGAACCAATGCCGCAGGCAATGATTGACAAGTTATTTGCTTCTCGCACTCGAAATTCACTAGGTAAAATAAGGTCGCACCGTCAGGATTTGACATTTGAGCAACTCAAAATCTATTATGACGAAAAAGGTATTACTCTTACAAAACGGTTTAAGCAAAATCTGGAATTGTTAACCGAAGATGAAAAACTTAATTATGTAGCTTATCTGTTGGGTGATGAGAATGGAACTTCTATTAAAGTTGCGAAATATTCCGGTACCGACAGGGTCGATCTAATTGAAAACAACGAATATGGCTATTGCTCATTAATTAAAGCAACCAAAAGAGTTATCGATAAACTGGAACTCGAAAACAAAACCATTTCAAAAATCACTCCCAAAGAGCGTATTGATACAAGGCTTTGGAATGCCGTTGCATTACGTGAGGCAATTATAAATGCCATTATCCACAACGATTATACCCGCGAAATACCTCCGAAATTTGAAATATTTTCAGACAGGCTGGAGATAATCAGTTTCGGTGGTTTGTTCGAAGGAATGATACAAGAGGATTTTTTCGATGGATTGTCATTACCACGAAACAAAGAACTTATGCGGGTTTATAAAGACTTGGGGATGGTTGAACAATTAGGTTCTGGTGTGCCACGTATTTTACAGACTTATGGTAAAGACTGTTTCAAATTTGCCGACAACTATTTACGAATAATTTTCCCTGCCACAGAACAAGTTGCCACGCAAGTTACCATGCAAGTTACCACGCAAGTTACCACGCAAGTTGAAGAATTAATAAAAGTATTTACGGGAGAACATTCGCGCCAAGAATTGCAAGACAAATTAAATTTGGCAAACAGGGAGCATTTTAGAAAAAACTATATGCAACCAGCGTTAGATGTAAACTTAATAGAATTAACCATACCTGAAAAACCTAATAGTAGTAAACAAAAATATAGGTTAACAGAAAAAGGTATTTTAGTGAAAAATAATTGAAATAAATATATAATACCAATATGATTTACAAAACATGCTTGTGAGACTTGCCAAATGCCGATGTGATAGATGTTTAGGCTAAGAAGGTTAGTCTACCAAATACATATAATTGGTATTGATTTCACTCCACTTAAGCGAAGCCCAACTAAAGACCTGATCCGTGGGGACTTGTCGACTCTAAGCTGTTCAAGAATCGGAAATGGAGTACGTGGATTATTTACCACTTCTATACGAACAATCAAAGAATCATCTGTACTCAATGTTTTAAGAATTGTAGGCGGGGTATTTGGGTTTCTTGCCACTTCATAGCGTACATATTCATCGTGATCCTTGCTTAATTTAACTAGTATTGTTGGCGAAGTGCCTAGGTTTTTTGCAACTGCCTTCCGAATATCTATATCTTTATATGAGATCAATTTCTCCATTATTGAGGGAGAAGCGTTTGGATTTGTCGCAACCACCTTTCGAACATATCTATTTTTACGCGTGAGCAACTTTACCAGTATCGATGGAGAAGCGCTTGGATTTTCTGCTACTGCCATCCGAACACGTTCATGGTTATCCTTGCTCAATTTAGCTAGTGTCGATAGCGACGCGTTTGGGTTTCCAGCAACTGCTTCGCGCATATCACTATATTTATACGTGCTCAATCGAGCTAGTATTAATTGTGAAGCGTTTGGATTTTTTGCAACAGCTATGCTAACATCCCAAGATTTATCCTTAATTAATTCTTCAAGGATTGGGAGTGGAGTGTTTGGATTTTCTGCCACAGCCCTGCGAACATATTCATCTCTATCGCGACTCAAATAACTTAGTGTAAATGGCGAAGCATTCGGATTTTTCGCAACCGCCTCCAGAATATAGCCGTTTCTAAACTTTTTCAATTTTTCCATTATTGAGGGAGAAGCGTTTGGATTTTTCGCTACAGCTTCGCATATATCTTCATCGAGATCCGTGCTTAATGCCTCAATAATTGGTAACGGGGTGTTTGGATTTCTTGCAACTTCTATGCGGGCATCTTTATCATTGTCCTTGCTCAATACTTCAAGAATTGGCAACGTAGTGATTGGATTATTTGCAACAGCCTTGCGAACAAGACTAGAAATATCAGTACTTAATGTCTCAAGAATTGGCAATGGGGTGATTGGATTTTTTGCAACTGAAAAGCGGACATATTTATCATTATCCTTACACAATTTTTCAAGAATTGGCGACGTAGTGATTGGATTACTTGCCACTGCTTCCCGAACACTGGAGTCTGAATCCTTGCTCAATTCTTCAAGAATTGGCGACGTAGTGATTGGATTTCTTGCAACTTCTATGCGGACATATTCGTCGTTATCCTTACTCAATGCCTCAAGGATTGCCAATGGAGCGCTTATATTTTTTGCTACTGATATCCGAACACGGGAGTCTGCATCCTTACCTAATAATTCGAATATAGATAATGTGGCGTTTGGATTTTGTGCCACTGCTTCCCGAACACGGGAGTCTGCATCCTTGCTCAATTCTTCAAGGATTGACAATGTGAGTCTTGGATTACGTGCCGCTGATTGGCAATACGCCAAGTCCCAACTATTTGCCATTGCTACTAACCGTTCTTCTTCTGTATATTCTTTTTTGAATATGTTTGTTATTCGTAGTTTCATGTTATTGTATTTATGTAGGTTGATCCTGTAAAATCATTTTTTGCATCAATACTAAGATAAGTAACGAGTTATTATGCTTTTACGCAATAAAAGTATAAATTATCTCACTACTAACCTGCAAAATTTAAAATTTGTCAGTTTTTATATGCCAGAAATCTAGGTATTTGAGATGCGGGAATTACTGGATTAAGGGTGAAATAATGCCAATATGATTTTTTAAACATATTTTTAAATCTTGCGAAATACTGATGTGATAGATGTTTAGATTTGTGAAATAGGTCTAAACATCTATTACATCTATATTATTCCATTCAATTTACAAAAGCTAAATTGGATTTTTATTTTTTTACTACATTTGTAAACAATCATTAAAAACATGCATAATGCGCAAGCGCTGCATTTATTCATTAGTTTAGATGATTTGACCTTTAAATCTAATGCTGAAATTTATACAATTGGACTGACTGTGTGAGTACGGCAACAGAAAAATGGGATGCTAAATTAAACAAAGCATACAAAGAACTATTGGACTTGTTGACAAATGAACAAAAAGAAAAATTAAAAATAGCTCAAAGAGAATGGATTGAATATCGAGACAAAGAGATTCTTTTTTCAAATCAACTTTACTATGATATGCAAGGAACAATGTGGATTTCTGTTGCAGCCCATACAAAACTCGACCTGACAAGAAAGCGAACAATTGAACTTGAAATTTACATATCTAATTTTGATTATCGACAAGTAATGGAACAAGAACCGACTCCAATAATTGAACTATTAGTTCTTATTCTTTTTTCAGGGTCGATTACGTTTTTATTGGGAGCGATATTTCAGGGCTACGTGCTTTACAAAAACAAAAAATCTTTACTGATAAGTATTTTGGTTATTATTCTGACAAGAATATTGACTATGATAAGTTCGATTTTTATTTGGGCATTTTGGCAAATACAGATTGACATTATGTTCTTGTTTTTCTTTTTACCAGCGATTTTACCGGAACTGATTTTTAAACAGACTCTAAATCACTTTATACATAATCGGTATTAAAAAAAACTTAGGATTGCCTATTCTGAGCAAATGATTTTATTTTGTATAATTGCATTATCATTAACAAAAATCTAAACCCTAACATAAACCATGGAAAAAGTTTATATCATAGCAGCGAAGAGAACTGCAATCGGAAAATTTGGTGGTAGTCTGCAAAGTGTATCTGCAGTAGAGCTTGCATCTACCGTAATGAAAAACATTTTGGAAGAAACCAAAATTAATCCATCTGATTTAGATGAAGTTATCGTCGGAAACGTGATTTCGGCAGGTCAAAAACAAGGTGTTGCCCGTCAGGCTTCTATCAAAGCCGGAATTTCTCAGGAAGTTCCTGCCTATGGTGTGAACATGATTTGTGGAAGCGGAATGAAATCAATTATCAATGCTTTCAATGGTATTCGTTCTGGCGAAACCAATCTCGTTTTGGCTGGTGGTACCGAATCAATGTCACAAAGTGGGTTTGTTCTCCCGGGAGCTGTTCGTAATGGCATTAAAATGGGCAATTTTAACGCGATCGATATTATGGTTTACGATGGTTTAACGGATGCTTTCGAAGGCTATCACATGGGGATTACTGCCGAAAATGTTGCAGAACGTCACAACATCAGTCGTCAGGCTCAGGATGAATTCTCATATCAATCACAACAAAAGGCAATTGCAGCTATTGATGGTGGAAAATTTGTAAATGAAATTGTTCCCGTTGAAATCGTTACCCGTAAAGAAACCATCATCTTCAACACAGATGAGTTTCCGAACAGAGGAACAAATCCTGAAAAACTGAGTGCTTTAAAACCTGCATTCAAGAAAGATGGAACGGTTACAGCCGGTAATGCCTCAGGAATTAATGATGGCGCATCATTTCTTTTATTGGCATCCGAAAGCTATGTAAAAGCGCACAATCTTACTCCACTTGTAGAAATTGTTGCTACCGGACAAGGTGGTGTTGATCCTGCTGTAATGGGATTAGGTCCTGTTCCTGCAGTTCGCAACGTATTGAAAAAAGCGAACATGAAACTTACCGATATGGAAGTTTTGGAGCTGAACGAAGCATTTGCAGCACAATCACTGGGTGTAGTAAAACTTCTGGCAGAAGAACATGGCGTTGATGAAAAATGGATCAAAGATCGCAGCAATTTAAACGGTGGAGCCATTGCATTAGGACACCCTATCGGAGCTTCCGGAAATCGCATCACAGTTTCATTGATTCATGAAATGAAACGTGCAAACAATAAATATGGTCTTGCTTCACTCTGTATCGGAGGAGGCATGGGTACTGCAGTTATTTTGAAAAACGTTTAATCCCGGAATCATGATTAAAGCAGGCGATACTTTTATAGAAAAACTTTCATTCAAACAGGAAGACGTAATCAAATTTGCCGAAGTTACCGGTGATTGTAATCCTATTCACCTGGATGAAGAATATGCTGCCAAAACATTTTTTAAACGCCCGATTGTTCATGGTTTTTTGTCAGGAGCTGTGTTCTCAAAAGTATTTGGAACTCAGTTTCCGGGCGAAGGAACCATTTATCTTTATCAGGAAATGAAATTTCTGGCTCCTGTATTTGTAAACGAACAATATATTGCTCGTTTTGAAGTGATGGAAGTAAATACCGAGAAACATCTTGGTGTTATCAAATGTATACTCGAAACCGAGAGCGGACAGGTTTGCATTGATGGAATGGCCAGATTGAAAAATAACAACCAATTCATATCATAATACTATGTGTAAAATCAATAATAGAGTAGCCATCATTACAGGTGGTGCAGCCGGAATAGGAGCTGCAACTGCAATTCGTTTTGCAAACGAAGGTGCAAAAGTTGTGATTTGGGATCTCGATGAAAATCGTGGAAACGAATTAGCAAAACAACTTACAAGTCAGGGTTTGAGCGCTGTATTTCATAAAGTAAATACCAGTAATTATCAGGAAGTAGAATCCGCTGCAAAACAAGTATTTGAAGCGTATGGTTCTATCGACATCCTGATTAATAATGCCGGTATTACCCGTGATGCAACCCTGAAAAAAATGACTCCGGAACAATGGCAACAGGTTATCGATGTAAACCTAACCGGTGTTTTCTATTGTGCAAAAATCATTTCAGATTATATGGTAGAAAAAGGTTACGGACGTATTATCAATACTTCTTCGGTTGTTGCGCTATACGGTAATTTCGGGCAAACCAATTATGTGGCAACCAAAGCCGGTATTATTGGTATGACCAAAACCATGGCTCGCGAACTGGGTAAAAAAGGTGTAACGGTTAATGCAGTTGCTCCCGGATTTATCATGACCGAAATGGTTGCAAAAATGCCTGAAAACGTAATTGATATGATGAAAGCAAAAGTTCCTGTTGCACGTTTAGGTCAACCGGAAGAAATTGCTTCTGCATACCTTTTCCTTGCTTCGGAAGAAGCTGCCTATATCAACGGTACTACATTGAGTGTTGATGGTGGTATGACAATATAAATGTGAAACGTGAAGTGTGAAAAGAGTTCATGCACACGTTTTATTTCATTCTTAAAAAAGCCGGTGATTGAGTTGTTGTTCAGTTACCGGCTTTTGTTTGTTTTCAAATAGAATTACCCTGTAACTGAAGCTCCTATTAAATGTCCGATTCCGAAGGTAATGGCGGCGGCAATTAAGCCAAACAGTACCTGCCGGAAACCGGAATACCAGACATTTTTTCCGGTAAATAATGTAATGGCAGCACCTATTAAAAAGAGTCCGGCAGCACTTAATCCAACGCTGATAAAGATTGCGTTCATACCATGGGTAAATAAAAAAGGTGAAACAGGAATGATTGCACCTATCGAAAACAAAATAAATGAATAGATTGCTGCTTCTATTGCAGAACCCTTTAATTCTTCAGCATTGATTCCCAGTTCTTCCTTGACTAAAACTTTATGAGCCTGGCTTTTATCCATCATTATTTCGGAAGCCATTGCATGAGCCTGTTTTTCAGGAATTCCTTTCGCAATATAGATTAAAGCCAGTTCGAGTTGTTCCCCTTCAGGGTTTACTTCAATTTCGTCCATTTCCAGTTGCATCTGGTTTTCGTATAGTTCTTGTGAGCTTTTTACCGAAATCCATTCACCTAATGCCATCGAGAGGGCACCGGCCAACAATCCGGCTAGCCCCGCTAACAAAACTCCTTGCTGCCCTGTTGTAGCACCGGCAACTCCCATTACCAGGCTAAAGTTAGAAACCAATCCGTCGTTGCCTCCCAAAACAGCAGCTCTGATTGCATTTCCACCAACCGAACGATGACGCTTCTCGAACTTGGAAAGCTGTGTTCCACTTACATTTTTTTCCTTTTCGAGCAGGGATTGAAGTATTTTTACGTGATTAGTCTCTGTTCCATTCAGTTTTTGACTGTGCTTTTGTTTTGACTGGATAATATTGCTCGAAATGCTTTTTTCGGTATCCATCATTACGCCCAAAACATAGTCGTATCCAAATATTTCCCCGATTAAGCTGAGTGTTTTTGCTCTCCATGATGGACGAATGAGGTTTTCCGTGCTGATATTTTCTTTCAAAGCAAATGCTTCCGCATGACTTCTTTCAATTTCACTCATTTGCCGATACACATTTGCAATGGTTTCGTCCGGTTCGTTTTCAGAGAGCTTTAAATAGAGATAACAGGCATCAATTTCAGTTTGGATATTCGATTTTTTCATTATTCTGGATTTAAAACAGGTAGCTTTCGTTGTTGCGCATTTTTAAGGTTGATAAAAGTACAAAATAATCACTTTATGCTTTTAGGGATATCTGTTTGTGTACGAGTTTTATTTCCATTTATGTTTTGTTGACAGAGAATATGGAAGTGAAACATATTGAAGTAATATTCTGCCCCAGAGACGAAGTGCTGAGATACTCTACTACACAAACAGTTGAAAATATATTATTTAAAACGAATATGGTATGTACATATCCACAAACAGCTTTTTTTAATAAGAAAATTATCTACCTGACAAATGTGTATGAATATAGCCTTAGGGAGTTTATTGAATCTCCTTATAGAAATGATAAAAGGTTAATCCTTTATATGGAACAAAGAATAAATTTTATAAAACCTGAATTGGAAATATCCAGATATCATGATTTTTTAGGCTATCATTGCGAAACGTACCCATTTATTTATAGGGTGTATTTTAGTGATAATATGAATGCTGCATTGGTTTTGTTTTCAACCAGTTATTGGGAGAATGGATATGCTGTGTATCGAAAAAGAGGAAATTATTGGATTAGGGAAGATTATAAGAGGGTATCGGGAGTACAATGATCCGTTTAGTCCAAATTAATCAAATTTCCGAATCCTGCAATATTGATGGAAAAATGTACTGCATAACCTTTAAGCTCAGAGTTGAAATTGTTTTTTGAAACAAATATCCGTGTATTTAAGAGTATTTCTGAATATTCCCTTTTATTGATGAAAATACTCGGGATAAGAGAAATTCGTTTACGAAGCTTGTAGTCGACATTTAATCCAAATACAAATATGTCATCAGTATAACGAAATTTATTCTTTTTTGAATCATTTGATTCTTTCATACTTAGCTCTGAAACACCATATCCCACGTACGGTGTGAGCCTGAATTTTGAGTTGTTCAAAACCATATACCCATAGGATATATCTCCGGTTGTAAAGGGGATTATCTCATTTTTTTCCCAGTCACTTTTATAATCAGCGTGTGCTTTACATGCTCCAAGGATCATATTAAGAAAGAATATATGCTTTTTAAAACTGAAATCAAATCCAAATGATACATTGTAGGTCTGTCCAAAATAATTTCCTAAATTTTCGCTAAAGCTTCCAACTGCTAATCCGCCATACAATCCATATCCCCATCTGCTTTTTGTGAAGGCTGGAATTATCTGTGGATTACACGCTTGTAATTCTTTCGCGATTTTTGATTCCCAGAGAATAATTACATCTTCTTTCTCACCAGAATTTGATTGTTTTTTGAATTTAGAAAGTTCTTCATTAAGATCAAGGGTTATGCTTTCTAATAAATATTCATAGTCTAGCCCGTTGCTATGGAAGTCAAACTTTATCTGGAGTTTTCGACAGTAAAGTTCAACCATGTCAAACACTACCTGATAGTATCTCAATAGTTTGTCCATTTTGTACTCAGGATCAACCCATGAGAGATTTGGTGAAATATAGCAATAGGTAGAAATTCTTTTTATTACAGTATCCTGTGATTTTTGTTTTTCGGTTTTATATCTGATATAGAACTTTAATTCTGATGTCGAATAATTATTTTTCTCTGTTTTAAAATCGTCCCAGGTCAATTTTCCATCACTCCATTTTTTTTGATAATTTTGTGATTTTACATAAAATACTAATCCGAGTAGCAATAATACTGTAATCGTTATATTTTTCATGATTTTGAAATGATAGTTTTAAACTGAATTGAGTTTGGATTTTTAGTTTGTTTATGTAATAAAGTCAGTATAGTCAGTGCTTTATGAAAACATGAATTTTGAAATTTGAAAAAACAAAAATATAAAATTTAAAAATAATATGTAGTTTGTAAATAATAAAAATTTGGGTTAGATATTCGTTTTATTTATTTCTTTAACCCAAATTACGCAATAGAGAAATAGTAATATTCAAAGGCCTGATTTATATAGATTTATTTGTATATTTTTCTAATGCGTAGCAATAGACATTTTTTAGATAAAAAACCTCTAAATCTATTGTCACGTAAGGGCTTCAAGCATTTTTTAATTCACTTTTTATTTTTAATGCGTGATTTGGGTTTAAAAATAGTATTGTATAGATTGACTTGAATTAACAATTCGATGCGGTTTGATAAATTACCGTTAAATCCTTGTTTGAACAAGTGTTTGTTATTCGAATAACAGTACTTTTGTAAATTCTGATTCTGTAGTGAATTAAATAACAAATTATAGGCAGGAACCTGCTTAACGTTACTTTGTTTACGGTCTGCCAGCTCTTTCATAAGTTGATCTGAACACTGGAAGATATTTATAGATCAGAGATAAATGATTGCAAAACAAAATATTAAACCGATAAAATGTCAGCATGTCTGACTCCAAAACGTATATCATGGACTTTAGTTTATCAAAACAAGATGAATTGTTTTTGCAGATGATCAGAGAGTTTGCAGAAAAAGAGGTGAAGCCTCTTGCCGCCGAAGTGGATGAGCAGGAACGTTTTCCTGTTGAAACTGTTGAAAAGATGTCCAAAATCGGAATTATGGGTATTCCTGTTCCTGTGATTTATGGGGGAGCGGGTGGCTCTAATCAACTCTACTCAATGGCTGTGGAAGAACTTTCGAGAGCTTGTGCTACCACTGGTGTTATTGTTTCGGCACATACCTCTCTCTGTATTGCCCCGATTCTGGAAAATGGCACGGAAGAGCAAAAACAAAAATATCTGCCTAAACTTGCTGCTGGTGAGTGGATTGGTGCTTTTGGTCTTACCGAACCGAATGCAGGTACGGATGCTTCTTCGCAACAAACTGTTGCAGTGGAAGATGGCGATAATTACATACTCAATGGTACGAAAATATTTATCACCAATGCCGAATATGCTCATGTGTATATCATTTTCGCGATGACCGATAAAAGTAAGGGTACCAAAGGCATTACCGCATTTATTGTAGAAAAAGGTACTCCGGGATTTTCTGTCGGAAAAAAAGAGAAGAAGCTTGGAATCAGGGGATCTGCAACGTGCGAATTGATTTTTGAGAATTGTGTAATTCCGAAGTGTAATCTTCTTGGTAAAGTTGGAGGTGGTTTTGGCGTCGCCATGAAAACACTCGATGGAGGACGTATCGGTATTGCTGCTCAGGCTCTCGGTATTGCTCAGGGTGCAATGGACGAAACCGTTAAATACACCAAGGAAAGAAAACAATTTGGCCGTTCAATTGCTGCCTTCCAGAATACTCAGTTTCAATTGGCCGACATGGAGACCAGAGTTCAGGCTTCACGCTGGCTCGTACGTGTGGCAGCTTATAAAAAAGATAAAAAACTTCCCTATTCGGTGGATGCAGCAATGGCAAAACTCTATTGTGCCGAAACCGCGATGGATGTAACCACCAAAGCGGTACAGCTTCACGGAGGATATGGTTACACCCGCGAATATCCGATAGAACGTATGATGCGTGATGCAAAGATTACCGAAATCTACGAAGGTACTTCTGAGGTTCAGCGTATGGTCATTTCAGCAGCTTTGTTAAAATAAAAAGTTTTGCTTTTACCGCAATATCGTCATACTGAGAAAATAGCGAAGCTTGACGTTGGTACAAATGGAATATAAAATAGTGAACATGAAAATAATAGTTTGTATAAAACAGGTTCCTGATACTACTGAAATCAAATTGGATCCTGTTACAGGAACATTGATTCGTGATGGTGTTCCAAGCATCATGAATCCGGATGATAAAGGCGGTTTAGAACTTGCCTTGCAATTGAAAGACAAATACAAAGCACATGTAACGGTAATTACCATGGGACCTATGCAGGCAGATGAAATCCTGCGCGAAGCTTATGCAATGGGTGCCGACAGGGCAATTCATCTTACCGACCGTAAATTTGCCGGTGCCGATACGCTTGCAACTTCCAATGCGTTAGCCGGTGCTCTTCGTCAATTGGAATATGATCTGATTATCAGCGGTCGCCAGGCTATTGATGGCGATACGGCTCAGGTTGGTCCTCAAATTGCCGAATTACTCGACCTTCCACAGGTTACTTATCTGGAAAGTCTTGAATTTGATGGAAAAAACACCTTTACAATTCGCAAACAGACTGAAGAGGGATACCAGATCGTTCAGGTTGATACTCCCTGTCTGGTTTCTGTACTTTCTTCTGCAAATAAAGCCCGTTACATGAATGTTCGGGGTATAGTGGAAGCTCACAGCCGCGAAGTGGAACTCTGGGGAGCCGATAAAATTGAAGTTGATCACGAAAAACTGGGATTAAAAGGCTCGCCAACCAAGGTGAATAAAGCTTTTACCAAAGGAGTAAAATCGGCAGGGCAGGTTTTTGAAGTGGATGATTACGAAGCCGTGGAAATTATCGTTAATAAACTGAAAGAAAAATACATATTATAAAGGGGGGCATGATGAATATTTCAAACTATAAAGATGTCTATGTCTTTGTTGAACAAAGAGAAGGCGTTATACAGAATGTAGCCCTTGAACTCCTGGGCAAAGCCAGAGATTTGGCCAATGCTCTTGGTGAAAAAGTGGTTGCAATTTGTCCGGGTCATACGATTGCAAACGAAGCCAAAGGTTTATTTGCTTACGGTGCTGACCGGGTTTTATGTATAGATGATGCCGAACTGGGCGTTTACACAACCGAACCTTATACACAGGCAATCGCACAGATTGTGAACAGCTATAAACCCGGAATATTAATGATTGGAGCCACCACCATTGGCCGTGATTTAGGGCCGCGTTTGTCGGCTCGTTTAAATACCGGGCTTACGGCCGATTGTACTCAGCTTGAAATAGGAGAGGACCGGCATTTAATGATGACCCGTCCGGCGTTTGGGGGGAATTTGATGGCAACCATCGTATGCAAGGAACACCGGCCGCAAATGTCAACTGTTCGTCCGGGAGTGATGAAGCCGGGTATAAAAGACGAAAGCCGCAACGGGGAAGTGGAGATGGTGTCTATTGATTTCGATCGTACAAAGTTTCGTGTAAAGGTTATCGAAACAGTGAAAGAGAAAAAAAATCTGGTGGACATTACCGAAGCGAATGTTTTGATTTCTGGCGGACGTGGTATCGGTAGTGAAGAAGGATTTGAACTGTTACAGCAACTGGCAAAATTATTGGGTGCAGAGGTCTCAGCTTCACGTGCTGCCGTTGATTCAGGCTTGTCCACACATGAACGTCAGGTGGGGCAGACTGGAAAAACCGTACGTCCGGATGTTTATATTGCAGCAGGAATTTCGGGTGCTATACAGCATCTTGCCGGGATGGAAGAATCGGAATTTATCATTGCCATTAACAAAGATAAAAGTGCTCCTATTTTTCAGATTGCAGATCTTGGGATTGTTGGTGATGCAAAGAAAATTATTGCATTACTAACCGAAAAACTGAAAAAAGAATAATGACAAAATAACCCTGTAATAAGATTCGTCTATTCAGGGGGAATTAAGGGGAAAGTGGTGTTAAAGGGGCTGTATCAAGCCCCTTTATTCGTAGTATGTTTTTCTGATTTTCAGTACACAGTATAGAAAAAAGACATTGACTTTACAGATTACCGTAAAATACTAAATCATTGTAAAAATGATTGCTACGGAGAGCCTGATCTGCCTTTCTACACAATATTTTACCCCTGCAATAATATTCTCATTTCGAAAGCGAATAACCTTAGTTGCTTCTCCTTCTGTCGGCGTACCATTTTTTAGGTTTCCCTGAGTCAGTGTTATTTGGTTTGCGCAATTCGGAACTCCGGGTTTTGGGTGCGTCTGTATTTCCGGGTTTTACTATTTTGGAAGGTTCACGACGTTGTTGTTGCTGTTGACGGCGTTCTGTTTTTACCGGATTATGATCCATCAGCGGAAACGGATGATCGTCCACCACATTGAGATTTTTTCCAATAAGTTTTTCTACCTGTTTTAAATATGCTTTTTCTTCTGCATCACAAAAAGAGATTGCAGTGCCTTTTGCTCCGGCTCTTCCGGTACGCCCAATCCGGTGTACATAGGTTTCGGCAATGTTCGACATTTCGTAATTGATCACATATTCCAGATCATCCACATCAATACCCCGGGCAGCAATATCGGTGGCTACCAATACACGGGTAGTTTGTTTTTTGAAGTTTTCCAATGCCTTTTGGCGGGCGTTCTGTGCTTTATTTCCATGGATGGCTTCCGCCGAAATATGGTGCGAAAGCAGCACTTTTACCACTTTATTCGCACCATGTTTTGTCCGTGTAAATACCAGCACGGTTTTAATCTGAGGATTCTTCAGAATGTCGAGCAGCAAGTGGTTTTTATTGCCCTTATCCACAAAATAAACATATTGTTGAATGATTTCAACGGTGGATGAAACGGGTGTTACCGATACTTTAACAGGTTGAAACAAGATGCTTGCAGCCAGTTTTACGATTTCGGGAGGCATGGTTGCCGAAAAGAAAAGCGATTGTCGCTTTTTGGGAAGTACGGCTAATAAACGACGGATGTCGTGAATAAATCCCATGTCGAGCATACGGTCTGCTTCGTCGAGCACGAAAATCTCAATTTCGCGAAGCGATAAAAAGCCCTGATTCATCAGGTCGAGCAGGCGTCCCGGGGTTGCAATCAGAATATCGACTCCATTGCGTAATGCAGCTGTTTGCGGGTTTTGGTTAACCCCCCCGAATAAAACGGTATTGGTAAGTCCGGTATGTCTGCCATACGCATCAAAGCTTTCTCCAATCTGGATTGCAAGTTCGCGCGTGGGGGTTACAATCAGACTCCTGATTTTCTTTTTGCGATTAAATTGTTTGTTTTCGCTGAGCAACTGAAGAATGGGAATAGCAAATGCTGCTGTTTTCCCCGTTCCGGTTTGTGCACATCCAATCAGGTCGGTACCTTGTAAAATAATAGGAATAGATTCAGCCTGAATAGGAGTAGGAGTTGTATAACCCTCTTCCTGTAGCGATTTTAATATGGGTTGAATAATGTTTAATGATTCGAAAAGCATTGTTTAATGTAAATGAGTAATAAATAATTTTGAAGTTAAGGTTTGTAGCTTACTTCTGACGAAGGATAGATTTAGAAATGTTCTGAAAAATCCTTTAAGCCCCCAAAACCGAAAACGCAGAAAAGTCCTGTAAGGATTTAATGCAGAGAAGATCCGTGTTTTATTAATTCTGAAGTTTTTAATAATTGAATGGGCTAAGAGCTACGTGTTTTCTATCCTACAAATAGTCGGGTAATGGAATTATGGAAAAATCCATCTTTGTAAATAGTTTTGCAAAGGTACGCTTTAAATAAACGCGAACAGTTTATCTGTTTAAAAGAGTGATAAATAAATATCGCTTCTCTCATCTATAATACTGGATGGTAAAATCTGACAGAATTCTTGTTTCATCTGGATCATAAATCAACCGGCTAATAAAGGAGGAGTCCGGAAATTTACAAAACGGCTAAGCCTAAAAAAACAGTAATTACATTATTATATATAAATTGCCAAACGAAATCAGGGTGCTTTAAACATAAATTCCTGATAAAAAGTTTTCAACAGACTTTGTTTTAGCAAAAATATATTTTAATTTTATCGCATAGTTATGGCTAAAATGATTTTACTGTATGATTTGAGTGCTGCAATGGTGTTGTTTAATCCAAAGAAAATTAATTGATTAAATCATTCATTTGTGTATGGCATTAGATTTGCATTACCTGTTCGTCAATCTTTAGCTGACTAAAAACAATAAAATAAAACTCCTGAAAATGAGATTTAAACTTACCCTCGAAGTAATCGAAAAGCAGAAACCCCTTTTACCCCTGAATTATCAATATGAATTAAGTTCCTGGATTTATAAAGTGATCGATCAGGGAGATCCTCTGTTTTCGGCGTGGCTGCATTCCAAAGGATACATCAGCGAAAACAAGCAATTCAGACTTTTTAGCTTTTCCGGCCTTAATATTCCTCAGCGTGAAATAATCGGAGATCGTTTGCTGGTGAAATCGAAAAACTGCTCCTTTATATTTTCCACCCTTCCCGATGAAACGATCCAGCATTTTATTTGTGGGTTGTTTCGCGACCGGAAATTGTCTCTTGGTGATAAAATCACGAACGTACATTTTCAGGTTCAAAATATTGAAGCACTTCCCGAACCGGAGTTTGCGCACTCGATGATTTTTAAAACAATTTCTCCTGTTATTGTTTCGGTTAAAAATGATATATCGGAGCATGCTCAGTATTTATCGCCCGAAGCAGAAGGTTATTCCCGGCAAATCATCCACAATCTTATCGGAAAACAGAAAGCATTTTGCAAAAGCGAACGAACTATTGAGGAAGAAGGCGTTTGTTTTGAAGTAATTTCACCCGTAAAACGTAAAAAGATAACCATAAAAAACCATACCCCCCATAAAACAGATCTGATTGCTTACAATTACATGTTTCGCTTAACCGCCCCTGAAGAATTTCTCCGCACAGCTTATTATTCCGGAGTTGGCGAAAAAAACTCCCAGGGCTTCGGTTGTGTGGAGATTGTAAGGGATTGATGAGATTGAAAAAGATTGAAGAAAGAACTTATCAATCTCTGTCAGTCACCTCAGTTCAATAGCACCCTATGGGAATTTATTCATCATTAAAACGGGTTTAAACATGGCACTTAAATTTAATGCAATCGAAAGGGGAGAACCCGGTGTTGCAGAATATCTTAAAATTCCAAAAGGAATAGGCATGAAAAACGTCACCTCTAAAAAGTAAAATATGGAGGGCTATTTTATAATACAGAAAAGCATAATGAATAAATCTCTATATAAGTGTATGAATTACAGATTTGTAAAAATAAAAAAGCAAATGACTTTGGTATTTTATGAACCCAAAATAATATAACATGAGTGAGCATTCAACCTTAGTCCGTTTAGTAAAAGCCCTGATATTGCTGAGTGGAGCCCCAGGATACACAAAGGCCGATCTCATTGAAAAGTTAGGTGTATCTGAGCGAACCATCTTTCGTTACATTAAATTATTTCGAAATGCAGGAATGTGTGTTGATATAAAGGACGGATTTTATCGGATTCCACTGATAAACAAATCCTTTAAAGAATTGTCCGATTTACTCCACTTTACCGAAGAAGAAGGTTATTTAATTACCAATGCAATTCAGTCATTAACAGATGATAGTTTGTTGAAATCGAATCTGATACGGAAACTCTGTACAATATATGACAATCCACTTGTCCCCGAAACAGTTATAAAATCCGGGTATAGTAACAATGTACACTTGTTAAGCAATGCAATTAAGGGCGAAAAGTGCGTGTTATTAAAGCAATACCGCTCTTCAAACGGAAGACTTATCCGCGATCGTTTGGTTGAACCGTTTGAGTTTACATTGAATTACAATGGGGTTTGGACTTATGAGCCCGAAAGCAGACAAAATAAGGTGTTTAAAGTTTCCAGAATAGAATCCGTCCAGATTTTGCCGGATAAAAACTGGAAGTTTAAATCCGAACATCAAAAACAACCACTGGATATTTTTCGCATCAGTGGCGAAAAAGAGTTTCATGTAAAAATCAACTTAACCTTAAGAGCCTATAATCTTTTGATTGAAGAATTTCCGCTCTCAGAACCCTATATCAAACAGATAGATGACAATACATGGCAGTTTGACGGTCTCGTAAGAAGCAAAGAAGGAGTACTTCGCTTTTGCATGGGTTTGTGCGATCAGGTTCGAATACTGGATAACAAAGAGTTACAGAATGCAATGATTGAAAAAGCAAAAAAGTATATCTACTAATAAGTAATGACATACATTGACATAAGGGAGAAATAATTTTGTAAGAAGCATTATAAGAAAAACAAGAACAAAATATAAACAAATGGAATGTAATAAACTAGATCTATCAATATTGGAAAAAAAACCAATGTTAGATTTGAAGGTAATTCTGGAAATTGAACCTTTAGCACCGCTTTCGATGGTCAGTGAGTTGCCTGGTTCTTACTACAAAACATTGAAAAGTCCCGATAAAAAAATGCTTTGCGGACTTTTTGAAAACATTTTAGGCTGGCATATTGATTTAGCTGACCGAAAAGCGATAATTAAGGAACTCACAACATTGAGAAAAAAACAGGCAAAAAAGAATTCCCAATTGGAGTTTGTTGACAAAACGAAAGGTTCAACCTATTGTCCATTGTTAATGGATTACTTTGACATAATACTGCCTGTTATTCCTTCGACTGGATTTTATGATGATTTATGGAGTAAGGCTTATAGAAGAGCTGATGCAGATGTTCATCCGAAAGGAACATTTAATTTAGATTACGGGATTATTCCATTTAAAAGGCAACTACCTCGGGATAAGGATAAACCTCAAAAGATCGACAATGCTGCTTTGTTTGACTTTTTTAAAAAGAATGTAGATTCCTATCCATTGTATTATTCAACTCCTACATCAAGAGAATATGTTTTTGTAAATGGTAAATATCAAATCCAGATTGCAATAGATTCTGATCTTTATAAGATGCTTAGCGATAGACTTGCATGCGAGAATATTGGTTATTTAGGAAACAGTGAAGGATGGATCGATTTAAAATTTGAACAACTATGATAGCAATCCATCCTTATATCAGATATGCACAAGCATTAATCATGGTAGAAAATGATCTAAACAGATGTGAAGAAATTACAGGGAAACACATCATTGCTGAAATTGAAAATGGACTTAATTCCTTTCGAATTTACCCTATTGAATCTGTAGAAGGTAAAAGCAAGGTGAAATTTGATTTTATAAAACTTGAGAAAGGTGATACAAAACAAGGAATATTTTTTTCACCCAACATTATTTCTTCATTTAAAGAGTCAAGGCATATTTGGAATAAAAGCCATTACTTATTGGAAGAGTTACCAAAGAATTTGTTAGAGAAACTTGAAGATGTATCTACTTCAATAGCTCCGCTAACAGGTGAATATTTAAGTTTCTCTCTTAATAAGAAAATAGGAAGAGGAAATCCAAAAATAACATTGAAAGATCAAGGATTAAGTGCAATAACAACATTATCCCCGATCAAACCTTGTCTTCAATATAGAATCGATAAAAAAGGGAAGCCAGACATGTATAATGTGTGCATCATTCCTGACATCCCATTAAATGAGTTAAAAAGTTTTATTCAAGTTTTTAAAAGACTAAGAAGTTCTGGAACTGATGGAGACCTAATGGTGGGTAATGTTCTTTCTAAAACCACAGGGAAGGGGAAGACAGAAAACATAACATATGAGGCCAAACCGCCATTAATATTCAAGGGTAACTTTCCAAATCCGCCAAGAAGTAGTGCATTAGGCAGCATTGCATTACTTGGTGCTATTGGTGAACTTGTCAAAGAAGCCCAAGATTCAGAACAAGTAAGATTAGTTCTTGAAAGTTTAAAGAATTCAACTATTTATCTTGTCAAGTATGGAAATGCTACATCTTTTACTTACAATCATCATGTCATTGATTTAGCAAAAACAGGAAAGCTAAAAACGTTAGTTGATAGCATATATTACTCGGAGTTAGCTCTTCATGGAAAAAGAAATAGAAAAGACCTTAAACCTCAAGAAAAGAATGCACTTGTAAGTGAATACCAAAAGTTCGATCTGTTCACAAGTCGTTTCCTTCAATTATTCAACCATGCAGCATTTAAAGATTTTCTGGCTTTTCGGGCAGAATATCCAAACCCAGTAACAATATTATTTAACACATACTTTATAAAAATGGAAAAAATAGATGCCGAAATTGTAAGATCAGCCCGAATATTAGGAAAATGGCTGAATACAGTTGCTTTCTTTGCTGCAAGGGCAGAAATAGGGAAAGCAAATGTCGAGAAATTAGAAAAAGAGGATTGGATAAAGCTTAAACCGATTAAATCAAAAGTTTTGATAGAGTTGGAGAGTTCAACCTTCTCTGCGAAATCGGGCGATGCACTAATTGCACAAGCTGTAACTAGGGCAGGCCGTTTATCTGGCCTTGATGCCCCCGAAGCTGCCGCCTTATTCATGGAAAAAACGGCAAGCGGCGAGTTACCACTTGAAAATGCAAAGAATCTATTAATTGCTTTCTCTCGTTTGATCAACAAGGCAGAGAAGAAAGAAGTTCCAATTGAGTATAGTAATGATGATTCTGAAGATGCAGAATCGGAAGATCACAGTGAAGAATAATTAAACCAATAAAAAATAAATACAATGGAAATCAAAGGAATTTTAGTTACAGCCCTTGCCCCGTTCGAAAACCATATCGCAAACGGTGGCGAAAAATTGTTAGGTAATGCGTCTTCAATTAAAAGAAGACCTGATGGACGAGTGTATGTTTCAGGTCAAATGCAACGTCATGTGTTGTTTTCTGCAATAGATCGAATAAATACGACTGATTCGGCCAAAGGAGAAACCTTCGTTTCAAATGGCGATGGCATTAGCAATTTAATCGAAAAAGATTTGCGCGCCGACATGGGAGGCTTTATGCACCCGTCAAAAGGGGATTATTCTGGAAGAAGAACAGCTCCGTTATCTGTAACTCCGGCAGTTGCAATAGATGAAAGTGAAGTTGGGCGAGACTTATTGGTACGTGTTCGTTTTGACGAATCCGAAGATGCAAAAAACCAAGCTCTTGCAACTAAAGAATTTAGTCAAAAAGACCTAATGCACATGAATTTCTTTTTGGACATTAGTGCACTGAGTATTTCAAAGGCTTTCGAATATAAAAACAGTTTCAATCTTGGAACCAAGTATTTCAAACATGCCGGTGATGACGAACGGAAACGCCGTGCACGGCTTTATCTGGAAGCAACCAAATCGATGAATGATTATGCCAGCCAAGCCCGTAATGCTGTGAGTGGCGAACCTCAAAAAGTTTTGATTGTATTCGATACCATCCTAAGCCGAAAAGCAAGTCGGTATTTCGTTGGTTGCGAACAGGAACAACAAAATATCTTAGAGGAACTTAAAGCTCGTGATGCGAAATATTTCTTAGGCGATGATACAACGAAAGACAGCGTTCATAAAGCATATACGGAAGCTTTAGATTTTCTGACATCAAATACACTATACGACCCATCGAACGGAGCAAAAGTAGTAACATTTGAAAAAGCATTTGAAAAAACCTCTGGTGGTGAATAATTATAAGTATCCCATATTGGCAAAGCCTTCCGGCATTACCCTTGAGCAACATACCAAAGAAGTAGTGTCGGAAGGAAAACTATTGTTGCAACAGACTCCTTTTGTTGTTCAGAAATATCAGGAACGAATTGGGAAAAGTTTAGCAACCCGTTTAGAAAGAGTATGCCAATATCATGATTTGGGAAAGAAATCCCCAAAGTGGCAAAGTGCTTGTCAAAAAGATTACGATGCTTTCCTTCAATGGCAATCTCAATGTGGTGGTACATTCAAAGAATATTCAAAAACGGAAAAAGCTGGGGAGAACATCCGAAAAGCAAGCGTTCGGCATGAATTTCAGTCCTTACGGCAGGTTGAAAACAAAAAATTGCCTTTGCCTCAGCAAGCCGCAATTGCCGCACATCATGGTAAATTAGGAAACAATTTTGAAGAGCGTTGGGCAAATGAAAACGCATCTGATTTTTGGGGTTCTTTTAAAAAAGAAAGCAATCGGGTTATTGAGCAATACTCGTTGGAACAGAGTGCAAAGACACATTATGAATTTGCTGGACCACGAGGATTGTTGCAGTTGGTCGATCATCGGGCGAGTGCTAAAGAAGAAGGTGATGTTGTTCCTGATTTCAAACAATTCAGCTATCAATTTCCTCATAAAGAAAAAAGAGGGGTTCAAAGCCTGATTGAGCAACATTGGCAAGATGATTTACTACTTGTCCGTGCTCCAACTGGTGCCGGAAAGACAGATGCATCGTTGTTATGGGCATCCTTGCAAATTGAAAACAAGCGGGCAGACCGATTGGTAATTGCCATGCCTACTCGTTTTACATCAAATGCTTTGGCTATTAATGTTGCCGAAAGTTTATCCGATACGGGGCTTTATCATTCGAGTGCTTGGTTTACCAAGTTTCAGGAACAAATTGATGCCGGAGTAATAAAAAAACAAGAAGCTGAAAAAATCCATGAATTTGCCCGACTTCTTCAAACTCCGATAACCGTTTGTACCATTGACCATCTTTTGATGGCTTTGACACTGACAAGGGAAGATCATCATTTGATTTCATTCAATATGGCCAATTCTTGTTTGGTCATTGATGAAGCTGATTTCTATGATGATTTTACGCAAGCAAACATTCTTGTTTTGCTCGAAATTCTAAAATATTGGAATGTTCCAGTTCTTCTAATGAGTGCTTCATTACCAGAATCGGTTTTACCTTCTTACCGCAAAATCGGATATCAAATAGATAAAATCATTGAGGACACATCAGATAATATTAGGAACAGATTTGAAATAAAAGCGATTCAAAATTATTCTGAGCTTTCTGAAATTGAAGCCTTACTTGAATTGTGTGTTGAGAAAGGGACTGCAATAGTTTATGCGAACACTGTAGATAAAGCTGTAATGTTTTATAATTGGTTCGAAAAGAGAAAGGCAAATCCCATTCTCTACCACAGTCGATTCACTGAGCCTCACAAAAAAGATAAAGAACAAGAGCTAATTGATGCTTTAGGAAAAACAGCATGGGGAAATAACAGTGCTAAAGGGATAGCGATCCTAACCCAAATTGGAGAGATGAGTATTAACATCAGTGCCGATATTATGATTTCGGAACTTTGCCCTATTGACCGATTAACTCAACGCGCTGGCCGTCTGTGCCGTTTCGACAAAACAAAAATTGGCGAATTGCATGTATTAGTTCCACAGAAAAATGATTTGGTTTACCCTGCACCTTACGGAGAATACGATCGTAAAATAAAAGCATGGGTTCCATGCGAAGCTTTTGTAAAAACATCAGAAATCCTTGAACCTACATTTTACAGTGCAGAGAAGCTTGTGAATATTCTTAACCATGTTTATGCTGTACAAGACTCTTTTTCTCCTAAAGCAATTAACAATGCTAAAAGCTTGAAAGAGTATTTTTCTTGGAACTGGTTGATTAATCCTAAACAAATAATGGCAACCGATGATACTGATACCAATTTCTGGCGAAGCAGAAATATAGCGCCACAGGACACAGTTTTTATTGAAAAACCATCATCGAAATTCTTTTATAACTATTTCGGTTTTCAAAATTGGAAACTTAATAACTCATTGGAATTGCCAGTTTATCTAATTGAAAAGGGCAAGAAGCTGCACATGATTGACCTTGAAAAAATAAGGATCAAAGATGAGGAGGAGTTTATTTACGTAATCCGTGAAGAATTTTATAATAAAACAAAAGGAGTGATCTTTATGGAAGAGGATCAATTCTTATAAACCTATTAGTCACTCACCTAACCCCTTGAATTATGAACCCGGATCAAGTTGCGCAAGCGATCAGAGAACTGTCGGAAAACCTGAGTAAGCAGGATGACAGTATGTTACACTCCCTTCCTTTTTGGGGAATTGCAGTCCCGGCTTTGATTGGAATTATCACCTTCTTTATAGAATATCTTTTCTCAAAAAAGAAATTCAAACAAGAGGTTACGATGAACTGTATCGACCGTTATCGCGAGATCTTTAAGGCAGGCCATGCCGTAAGCACTGAAAATGTCCATTCATACTTAGGCTTTATAAATGAAGAACTGTTTTATTTTCAAAAGAAACTGGTGTACAAAAAACTCAGGGAAGAATGGTTACAGAATATGATTAACACGCTTCCAATACTTTATGAAAAGGATGGTGAATATAAAGTTCTTAACCAGAAGCTTTTAAAGGCAACCCGAAGTTTTTTCCATGATTCCGAAAACTGGAATTATCTTTTACCATATCCAACCATCCGAAAAACAATCCTGATTGATATAGAAGATATTCATACGGAATTTAAGGTATCAACGGAACTGGCTGAAGCCTATAAAAATATGGAACACAATAGCGTATTAAAGAAACAGATTGTCCGGAAGATGATTAAAAAACTTAACCGTTGATTTTTTGGTCACAGAAACCACTTTTGGGGTTTTCAACCACCAAAAGGGTTTCACCCCAAACCCCTTCGGGGTCTTCGACCGCCGAAGGTGGTTTGAAAAGAATTTCTCCTTTTATAAATGAAGATCCGAAAACAGAAAAAATAAACTACAAATGTCTGATCCAAAGTTACCATTAGAAGCGGGAAACTTTTATCATATCTACAATCGTGGAATTGACGGGTGCGATCTCTTTCGTTGCAAATCAGATTACGAGCGTTTTCTGTTATTATACGACAAATATATTCCGCTCATAGCCGACACGTATGCCTGGGTATTGATGAAAAATCACTTCCATTTATTGGTGAAAATTAAGGAGGAGAATGAAATTGGTTTTATTTCTTCTCAATCGTCTTCAGAATCTACAACGTATCTACAGAAACCACTTTTAGGGTCTTCAACCACCAAAAGGGTTTCACCTCAAACCCCTTCGGCGGTCGAAGACCCCGAAGGTGGTTTGAGAAATACAGACCCTGAAGGTGGTTTGAAAAAAAAGTACCATCCCTCGCATCAGTTTTCACACCTGTTTAATGCGTATGCACAGTCATTGAATAAAAGAAATGAACGTACAGGAAGTTTATTTGAACATCCGTTTCACCGTAAACTCATTACAGATGAATATTATTTACGACAAGTAATTCTTTATATTCATCATAACCCTGTACATCATAAATTTTGTGAACACCTCTGTGATTATCCTTGGAGCAGTTATTTGTCCTGTATCTCATTAAAACCTTCTAAAATTAAGCATGATGCTGTAATTGGCTGGTTTGATGATGAGGCAAATTTCAAATATATGCACGAACAAAAAGTAGCTATAGATGCAATTCATAATTGGTTAGGTTTATAACATAAAATCAATAGAATATGTGTTTTGTAAGCATCTCTCAATCTCTTCAATCATGAATATTACCGGAACTCATTTTAATTATTATCAAATCTGTCATCGAAAACTATGGCTGTTTTCCAATGGAATTCAAATGGAACACACTTCCGATTTAGTGTATGAGGGCAAGCTGATTCACGAAACTACTTATCCACAACGATCTGAACGTTATGAAGAAATTGAGATTGGAGGTGTGAAAATCGATTTTTTTGATCACAAGAACAACGTAATACATGAAATTAAAAAGTCGGATGCTCGCGAAGAAGCTCACGTATGGCAACTTAAATATTACATCTATGTATTGGAACAACATGGGGTAGAAGGAGTATCGGGAATCCTCGAATATCCCAAAATGCGCCAGACTGAAGAAGTATATCTGACGGAGCCCGACAGAGTAATAATTAAAGAAATGGAAAAGAAAATAGAAAAAATGATTAGTTCAGAAGAATGTCCGCAACGTTTAAAACAAAGTAGCTGTAAGAATTGCAGTTACTATGATTTTTGCTGGAGCGAAGAGATTGAAAAAGATTGAAGGGCTTGAAGGGAGAGCTTATCAATCTCTATCAATTTTCACAGTCCCCTTAGCCTTAAAATTTGCTACTTATGAAAAAAAACTATTACATATTTAACCCAGGGCGTTTATCCCGCAAGGATAATACCTTAAAGTTTAACCCTGTAAATGAAACGGGAGAAGAATTGACTCCTCGATACCTTCCGGTTGAGGGGATTGATGAGCTTTACATATTTGGATCTCTTGATGCAAACAGTACGTTGTATAACTTTTTAGGAAAGAACGATATTCCTGTTCATTTTTTCGATTATTACGAAAACTATACAGGATCTTTTATGCCTCGCGACAGTTTGATTTCCGGAAAACTTTTGCTGGCTCAAACCTCATTCTATCAAAGTAAAAGCAAACGGATAGAGATTGCCCGAAAGTTTATCGAAGGTGCTGCTTACAATATGAATAAAAACCTAAAGTACTATAATAACCGGGGAAAAGACCTTGAACCCATCATCAATGAAATAGAAGGTTTATCCCAGAGTATTCCGTCAACAACTGAGGTAGATCAATTAATGGGAATTGAAGGAAATATACGAATGCGATATTATGAAGCATTTAACCTGATAATTCAAAATTATGAAATGGGGAATCGTACCAAGCAGCCACCTCAAAACGAAGTTAATGCATTGATTTCGTTTGGGAATATGATGTGCTATAGTCAGTGTTTACGAGCAATTCATCAAACACAGCTACATCCTGCAATCAGCTACTTACATTCACCGGGCGAAAGAAGATATTCACTAGCACTAGATATAGCGGAAATTTTTAAGCCAATTATTGTGGATCGGCTTATTTTTAAAGTATTAAATAAGAAGGAGATACAAGACAGACATTTTGATAAGCAATTGAATAAATGTTTGTTAAATGATTCCGGACGAAAGATTTTTGTTCAGAACTTCGAAGATCGCTTAACCGAAACCATTCAGCACCGATCATTAAAACGTAATGTAAGCTACAAATATCTGATAAGGCTCGAATGTTATAAACTGATCAAGCATCTGATGCAAATAGAGCCTTATAAACCATTTAAAATCTATTGGTAAAAAACATTGAAAAACAGATAAGTATGTACGTAATCTTAGTATATGACATAGGCGAAAAAAGAGTAGGGAAGATGCTAAAGCTTTGTCGGCAATATTTAAACTGGATACAAAATTCAGTATTTGAAGGAGAAATCACCAGTGTGAAATTAAAAGAGCTAACATCGAAAGCCCAAAAAATTATGGATTTGGGAGAAGACAGCATAATCATTTTTTCAAGCAGACAGGAAAAGTGGTTAGAGAAAACGCTTGTAGGTCGCGAACCAATGCCGCTTGAACAAATATTATAAGTTGTCGCTGACAGGAAAAATAATAAATTATAGAAAAATATAAGCCGTTAAAAACGGAAATAGATCTTTGACATGCTGGGAATTAATAAATTATAGAAGTTGTCGATACTTAGGGGTATTTATACTATTGCAGGTCGACTACTTTTGCGTAAAAGAAATGGCTATTTTTGTATTGTAATAAGCTGGAAAACAGCTTTTATTTTTTGCCGAATCAACGGCTACCAATCGCACCATACTGGAATTGAAACAGTCGTTAGCAAGTTGTTCAAGTTGGGCAACATCGCTACCAATCGCACCATACTGGAATTGAAACTAAAACGATCTGTTACCTATTTCGTGTAATATTTGTCTACCAATCGCACCATACTGGAATTGAAACTTATCGAATGAAATAAAATTATCGTGTTTCAATACGCTACCAATCGCACCATACTGGAATTGAAACCCTTTAAATTCACCGTCATATTTACGAGTGTTACCTCCCTACCAATCGCACCATACTGGAATTGAAACTTTGGTTATAGGCGGTAGTTCCTTCCGTAAGCTTCACTACCAATCGCACCATACTGGAATTGAAACTAAATATACTCCAAGTGTGTTTGTGTTAGTCCGTCTCTACCAATCGCACCATACTGGAATTGAAACTAATTGTAATCAGGATTCAGACTACGAAGCGGTAAAACTACCAATCGCACCATACTGGAATTGAAACAATTTTCCTATTTGAAGGCTTGCCATTTCTCCACTTCCTACCAATCGCACCATACTAGAATTGAAACTGAGCCATCGATTATTATTTTCTGGCTCAGAAAATGGTACTGTCCAAAAAACTGTGTAAACTCTATTTTTTATTGTAGGATACGATCTTCAAGCTTATGGATGATATTTATTTTTTCAAGGTGACTCTGCAAGTTTATGCAATAAGACTCTGAAGCTTCAAGGTGGCATTGCAAGTTTATGCAATAGCTCCGTACGTTTGTATTATGGTATTGCAAGTTCATGCAATAGTCCCGTACGTTTGGTTTATGGCATTGCAAGTTTATGCAATAGTCCCGTACGTTTGGATTATGGCATTGCAAGTTTATGCAATAGCTCCGTACGTTTGTATTATGGCATTGCAAGTTTATGCAATAGCTCCGTACGTTTGGTTTATGACACTGTAAGTTCATAGAGTAGTCCCGTACGTTTGGTTTATGCCTCTGTAAGTTCATACAATAGTCTGTATCTTCCTAAAATAACTTGACAGATTTATACTAAATGCTACTATAAGTTTACACGAAGTTAAGGTGTTTCTTTTTGTGGTTTACAGATTACTTTTTATTTCAACCGCCAAAAGGGTCTTCGACCGCTTTTGGGGTTGAAAATGGTTTTGAAAGTTATGTTACACGAGTTGTGTTTCCAATACCTTGCGAACAACATCGGGCGTTACCAGTTGACGGTCGCCTATTGCCATCCATTTTCGTTCGGTGAAACGGTTTACAATACGATCGATTGTAGCTGAATCAACATCGTAATCTTTCAGTTTGGTAGGTACGTCCAGTGAGTGGAAAAAGTTTTCGGTAGTTTCTATAATCTTATGAATTCGTTCGTCTTCATTGCCTCCTGTAATATTCCATACTCTCTGACCATATTGAAGCAGTTTTTCACGCTTTTCTTCGCGAAGTACTTTCCATAAGCCCGGAAGAACAATGGCAAGTGTGCGTCCGTGATCTATTCCATGGAAAGCCGTAAGTTCATGCCCGATCATGTGGATAGACCAGTCGCTTGGAACTCCTGTACCAATCAGCCCGTTCAATGCCATGGTTGCACTCCACATAAGGGTTGACATTGCATCGTAGTCTGCCGGATTTTTATAAACAACAGGGGCAACTTCGATTAATGTTTGCAGGATAGATTCTGCAAAGCGATCCTGAATCGGAGCATTTGCCGGGTAAGTCAAATATTGTTCAATAACATGAATAAACGCATCCACGATGCCGTTTGCAACCTGCTTCGGAGGAAGTGTTCCGGCAGCATCGGGAAGTAAAACTGAAAATTGCGGAAAGGTAACTTTTGAGCCAAAGGCAAATTTATCCTGCGTTTCAGCACGGGTAATTACGCCACCGCTGTTCATTTCCGAGCCGGTAGCCGGAAGTGTTAGCACAACTCCGACAGGCAGTGCTTTTTTTACAGCTTTATTTTGTGAAAGAATCGTCCATGGATCGCCATCTTCGAACAATGTTGCCGCGGCAATAAATTTTGCTGCATCAATTACAGATCCGCCACCGGCTGCAAGGATAAAGTCAAGCTTTTCCTTTTTGATCAGCTCAACGGCTTTCATTGCCGTTTCATAATGCGGGTTAGGCTCAATCCCTCCAAATTCCACAACAGTGTATCCATTCAGGTTTTCAACAATTTGTTGATAGACCCCGTTTTTCTTAATACTTCCACCTCCGTATAAAAGCAGAATTCGCTTTTCAGGGGCAATTTGTTTAGATAATTGTTTAAGCTGGTCTTTGCCAAAAAGAATCTTTACAGGATTCCAAAATTCAAAATTTTTCATTGTATCTGTTTTATCGTGTTATCTCTAAGTGAATTTCAAATTAATCCGAAGTCGTTTTTGTATGAATATCCGGATGCTGAATAGTAGCTGATTTTCTAAACAGATATTAACATGCATTGTTTTGCGAATGTCTGTTGTTAGAAAAACTTATCAACAATGCAAAAATAACCAACCACAGAATAGAGAAAGATCTATTTTTGCAAAACTTAATAAAAAGCGACAAGCCGAAAAAAGTCAAAAGAACAACTCTATGGAAATCAGCGGAAGAATCATCAAAATTAATCCTGTTGTTACAGGTGACGGACGTAATGGTCAATGGAAAAAACAGGAATTCATCCTCGAAACAGTGTCACAATATCCCAAAAAAGTTTGTTTTACCCTTTGGGGAGATAAGATTGATAAAACCGAAATGCGTGAAGGAATGAATGCGGTAGTGTCTTTTGACCTGGAAAGCAAGGAATATAATGGTCGCTGGTTTACCGAGGCACGTGCATGGATGGTGAAGGGTGACGAAAACAGGGGTGCTGAATCAATGCCGGCGAATGAACCACGTGCGTTTACACCTTCTAATCTGGATGCCATTGACGAAATGGAAAGCTTACCTTTCTAGTTTATGAATGGTTGGTTATCTGTCCTGTTGGATCGATAATGCTTTGAGAATTTCTGAAAAACACCATCGTAAATATATCTTTCCGATTTTTGAAACTCAATATGAGATAGCTGTCAGACTGAGCAAAACAAGATAGTTTATTTCATAATTGACGTATATTATTCAATTTAGTATAGCTGTCACCCTGAGAGCCGAAGGGAAAGTCGGAGTAATAGCCATTTCAGCCATTCTTCTCAATTTACACTCAACCTCGTTTTAACTACAAAAAGGGCTTGATTATTCACGCTCAACCTTTTTTATTTTCTAACCGGAATTTGCAAATCTACTTTCGCATTTGTAAAAAACCGGTAAAATGGAAAAGAAAAGATTTGATCTGCTTCAGAAACTCATTATAGGGATTATCTGTGCGAATTTTACCTTTGTTGCTCATTCGCAGCTTGTGGTTGACACAAGCTTTGCTCCGCAATACCTTGTTCAAAATGTACTTTTGGGAGCGGGCGTTAATGTGTCTAATATTCAGTTTACGGGAAGTCTTACAGCAATTGCTTCGTTTAATGGCACAAATTCCAATATTGGACTAACGAGCGGGTTGTTGCTGTCAACAGGTCGTGCGTATGATGCAGTAGGTCCGAATAACAGCCAAAATGGGAATCCGAACTTTGGATTGCTTGGATTGCCCGGTGATTCAAGTTTAACGGTTCTGGCTTCTCTCCCTACTGGTTTTACAACGCATGATGCAGCAATTCTTGAATTTGATTTTATTCCGCAATCAGACTCATTGAGTTTTGTATATGTATTTGCTTCAGAAGAATATCCTGAATATGTGTGCTCAACGTTTAACGATGTATTTGCCTTTTTTCTTACAGGACCAAAGCCCGGAGGAGGAAATTATACCAGTAAAAATATCGCGTTAATCCCGGGATCTAATGATCCGGTGGCAATAAATAATGTGAACGATGGCTCCATTCAGGGAGGTAATTGTATATCTACCAATACGGCTTTTTATGTAAATAATGGCAGCGGAACAACACCTATACAGAATCCCTCTGTTCAATTTGACGGATTTACAGTTCCGATGGAAGCAAAGGCGTCAGTAATTGCAGGACAAACTTATCATATCAGGATTGCAATTGCAGATTCTTATGATAATGTGTTTGAGTCAGGAGTATTTCTGCTTGAAAAAAGCTTTAGCTCAGTTCCTCAAACAATTAGTGCATGGGGAAGTGTAGCCGATACCTTGGCGTATGAAGGTTGTGGTTATGGAAAATTTACTTTTAAAAGAATAGGTTCTGCACAATCCGCATTGACCATCAAATACAAAATCCTTGGAGATGCAATAAATGGAGTTGATTATGTTACGGATAACAACCAAATTGTAAAAGATTCAATTATTATTCCTCAGGGGCAGGTATCGGCAACATTAAATATTTATCCAAAACAGGATAATCTGATCGAAAATGATGAAAAGATTATAATTGAAGCATACTATATAATTGCAAATGATACGATTAAAATAAGCGCAACCTTAACAATCCGGAATGTATCACCCCTGCAGGTAACTACTGCTCCCGAAAAAACAATTTGTCCGGCCAATGGAAGTTCGGCATTACTTGCTGCAACAATTTCAGGCGGAATGCCTCCTTATACAATATTATGGAATCCGGGGAATTTTTCTCAGAGCCCGGTTTCAGTGACACCTTCGGAAAGTACAGTTTATCACATTAATGTTACAGATACCTGCATCAAAACACCTGTACATTCGGTTCAGCTTGTAAACGTTATCTGTGATATTAATATTCCCAATATAATTACCCCGAATAACGATGGGTACAATGATGTTTTCGAGATAACGAACATCCGCTATTTTCCCAAATCAAAGCTTTCAATATATAATCGATGGGGAAAAGAAATTTTTTCAACAACAGCCTATAAAAACGATTGGAATGGAGATGAATATCCCGATGGGGTTTACTATTATATCCTCGATTTAGGCATAAGTAACAGAATTTATAATGGGTCACTAACAATTTTACGAAAATGAAAACAAAAGTAATTCTCATCCTGATCGTGTCAATTTTGGTATCATTTCCTTTGTTTTCAGAAGCTCAGAAGGAATATGATATCTGGTACTTTGGGGAAAATGCAGGAGTCGATTTTAATACCGGAAATCCTGTAGTTTTGACAAATGGACAAATAGATACCGAGGAAGGTACATCCGTAATTTGTGATTCAACAGGAAATTTATTGTTTTATACTGATGGAGAAAAGGTTTTAAACAGAAATCATCAGCAAATGCCTAATGGATTTGGATTATCCGGAAGTTTTTCTTCCTCTCAGTCGGCATTAATTGTCAAAAAACCGGGAAGCAATCGCTATTATTACATTTTTACTACAGATGCTCAATTTGGAATTATGGGCGGTTGTGGTTGCCTTTCCTATTCTGTTGTCGATATGTCGTTAAATGGCGGGACTGGAGATGTAACTCAAAAGAATATTATTTTATCAAACGTAATGGAGGAAAAAATTTCAGGAGTTTTGCACCGGAACAGACAAGATATTTGGATTGTTTCACATCAGGGGCATACAAACAGGTTTCTTGCCTATAAAGTTACTTCAGCCGGAGTTGATACAAATCCAGTTATTAGTGATGTTGGACAAGTTCATGATACTCCCTTTGACGAAATAGGACAATTGAAATTTTCGCCAAATGGAAAGAAAATAGTGGTCTCTACATTAAAGCATTATTTTGAATTGTTTGATTTTGACCGGTCGAGCGGATTAATCTCTAATCCGGTAGTTATTCAACCTCCATTTACTCAAAATTCTTATGGTGTTGAGTTTTCTCCAAACTCAAAATTTCTTTATACAACTGCCTGGTATACGTATTTACTTCAGTTTGACATTAGCAGTGGTATCTCTGCTTCAATTAATAATTCCATGATAATCATTGATTCAACACTTTTAGATCCAAATGGAAGCGGAAATGTTAATCAAAAAGGCTCACTTAAACTGGCAAAAAATGGAAAAATTTATATGTCTAAAACAAATACTGAGTATTTGAGTGTAATCAATTCTCCCAATTTACCTGGTTTTAGTTGTGGTTTTGTATATGAAGGACTATTGTTAAATAACAGATTATCTAAGCTTGGATTACCCAATAGTATAGTAGTTCCAAATGAAATTAACTGGAAAAACAAATGTCTGAAAGATACATCTGTATTCACAATAGATGATACATTGGGTGTGAGCCACATTAATTGGGATTACAATGATCCCGGCGGAAATACAATGAATACTCTGTTTACAGGAAAACATGTTTTTTCCGATACAGGAAATTATAATGTTAAAGTAATTATATATTATTATACCGGAGTAATTGATACACTAAAAGAAACGGTTACAATAAAGCCTCTTCCTCTGAAACTATTGAACGATACCATTATTTGTCAAAATAATGCCGTAACACTCAATGCCGGAAATTTGGGATGTAACTTTATGTGGTCAACAGGAGATACAACACAGACTGTAACCATAAATAACTCAGGATTATTCGTTGTTCGCATCAAAAATAGCTTTGGTTGCGAAGTTCTGGATTCATGTAAAATTGCCCGGTTTAATTCTCCTTATATTGCACTGCATGATACTTCTTTTTGTTTTGGGAATACCATAACATTAGCAGCGGGAAGTCCATCAGACATTGTGCACTGGTCAACAGGAGACACTTCTAACACAGTAACAATTAATCATACCTGCAATTTGACGATTTTCATAACAGATACCAACGGGTGTAGCTCTTCCAGAACAATATTGGTAAAACGGATAAATTCAGACTTTGCATATATTCATGCAAATCCGGGTTCCACATCTGTTTATGATCCAAATATTCAGTTTGCCGTAACTCCGGACACCACATATATGATGACTCAATGGGAATTTGGTGATGGCGCACAGTCGCAAATTAAAAATCCTTTTCATACATATAGTGATACTGGTTGGTTTAATGTAACTTTGTTGGTAAAGAATAGTTTAGGTTGTATTGATTCTAACATGGTGAAAATCTATATTTATCCTGATTACGACATATATGTCCCTAATGCATTTACCCCTGATAATGACGGACTAAACGATACTTTTAAGCCGGAAAGTGCTTGTTTGCGCGATTATTCCATGTTCATTTATAACCGATGGGGTCAGCTTTTATTTGAAACGAGAGATATTCGTGTCGGTTGGGATGGATCATACCACGGAGAAAAACTACCCTCAAATGTGTATGTTTACAAGATATTCTACAAGGATTGCATGAATAGAAGTAAAATTAAGTCAGGGGCTTGCACCCTAATACGTTAGGCTTTTTTAATAAGAATTTATATACTCAGTAATAAAGTAAAACCGTGTACAAAATCAATATATACATAGCCTCCTTGCTGATTCTCTTCAACTTTTCGTTTATGGACGGAGTTGGACTTGGAAAATCTCAAAAATTATTGAATACCCCCCAAAAGGAGGATACGAATACAGTATTAAAGTATCTCAATTCGGGATCAGAATATAGATATGTCAATCTTGATTCTTCCCTTTGTTTTCTTCGTCAGGCATTTGGTATTTCTCAAAAACTGAATTATGAAAAGGGAGTTTCAATTTCGTTATATCTCTACGCTTCTACGCTATCGATTAAAGGTGAATATGAAAATGCAATAAAAATTTATGATTTAGCATTGCAACAATTTGAAAAATCAGAAAATGTTGCTGGCCAGGCTGATGTTTATTCTGGAATCGGAAATGTTTACTATTTCCAGCAGGATTATTTGACCGCTTTGGAGATGCATTACAAAGCCCTTCGGATTTATGAAAGAATCAATAGCGATCAGGGAAAATCTCTGTGCTTTCAGAATATAGGAAATATCCTCTATCAAACAGATGATTATGACGAGGCATTACTGAACTATAAAAAGATGTATTACTTTGCGTTTAAAAGTAATTTTAAATTCGGGATAGCTGATGCATTAATGAATATAGGAAATATATATTTTTATAAGAATGACTATAAAACAGCATTGTCATATTATATTAAATCCTATAATTGGTTTGTAAAATTAAAAAAAGAGATAAGAGCCATATATGCTCTAAGTAATATTGCCAATATATATCGGCTTCAAAATGAATACCCAAAGGCAATAAACCTCTATATCGATTTGCATGAAAGGTTAGAAAAAGCAAATGATATTAAGGGTTTGGTAAATATTAAAGTGCTCATTGCGAAAATATTAGTTGAGCAAAAAAAATATGATCAGGCCATCGCATATTTAAAATCGGCTCTTCAGATTTCTACTCAATTAAATGACAATGAAATCCGGTCGGGTGCGGCAGAAACTTTGTCAAAATCGTATGCTACGTTGGGAAGATTTAAAGAAGCTTATGGTTTTCAAATAGAATATGATTCTATTTATAAGGTGTTCTTTAATGAACAAAAAACAAGGGCAATAAAAGAGCTATCCATTAAACATGAAGTGGAAACAAAAAATAAAAGGATACAATTACTTAGCTATGAAAAAGAACTTCAGGATAACAATCTGCGCCTGAATAAATTTCTTCTGATTATTGTGACATTATCACTTGTAATCATGTTAGTTATCAGCTTTTCTATTTTTAAATTATATAACTTGAAAACCAAAACATCTCAAATACTCGAAAGCCAGAAGAACATTATTCAGACTCAGAAAAACGAGATTGAAGTTGAAAAAAACAAGTCTGACAACGTTTTACTCAAAATTTTGAATATAGAATCGAACAGCGAATTAGCAGAAAAGGAAAGCAAAAACCTGACTCTGGAACATTATGAGCTTTTTTCCGACATGTATTTCAAACTTAAAAAGGACAATATTCAGGCTCAGTATGAGGCAATAAAAAATCAGGTAAACCCTCATTTTCTTTTTAATAGCCTGAATGTACTCTCGAATTTGGTACATATAGATCAATTGTTGGCTGAGCAATTTATTGATCAGTTGGCCAAAGTGTACCGATATGTCCTTGAACAGAAAAACAATGAGCTTGTGTTTATAAAAACAGAAATAGACTTTGTGAATTCGTATTTCTTTTTACTGAAAATCAGATTTGAAGATAAGATCATGCTTAATATTGATTTAAAAGAGGAAATACTGAACTACCATACCATTCCTTTAGCTCTTCAGATTTTGTTGGAGAATGCATTTAAACATAATACGTATTCCACATCAAACCGATTGATAATTGATATTTATAGTGAAGATGATCAGTATCTTGTGGTGAAAAACACGTTACAACCCAAAGAAGTGCTTTCAGTGCAATCAACAAAAATTGGTCAGGTAAATATCATCAACAGATATAAATTTATCAGTCAGAAACCAGTGTTGTTTATTTGGGATGATAAATACTATTATGCAAAAATACCTATTGTTAAGATTTAATATAGAAGTAATTAGTTATGGATATTTTAATAGTGGAAGATGAGAAACATGCAGCCTTAAGACTCGAAAAACAACTTAAGCAATGCAACAGTAGTATTAATATTAAGGCAATTCTGTCATCAGTATCCGAAGCAATTCATTGGATAAAAAATAATCCGGCACCCGATTTAGCCTTTTTTGATATCCAACTGGAAGATGGGCTGAGCTTCGAAATATTTGATAATGTTGATTTTATAACTCCTATAATTTTTACTACTGCTTACGATTCATTTATGGTGAATGCATTTAAGGTAAATAGTATAGATTATCTGTTAAAACCGATCAGTTCTGAAGATCTGATCAATGCGTTGAATAAATTTAATAACATCAGCGATTACTATAATTACAAAACAGACAAAATCAATCAGCTGCTGGAAGCTATTAAACAACCTGATAATAGCGTGAAGCGGAGATTTATGATCAGTTACGGAGATAAGATTAAATCGGTTCCGGTTAAAGACATTGCTTACTTTTACAGTGATGAAGGAATAACATATCTCGTAACATTTGATAATCAACATTATCCTTTAGAGTATAGCATTGACACTTTGGAAATTCATACTGATTGTAAGGAGTTTTTCCGGATTAACCGTCAGTTTCTGATCAGTTCAACCGCTATTGAAACTATCTATTCTTATCCCAAAGGTCGTTATAAAGTTAAGCTACGCCCCGATTCAGATAAAGACACATTTGTTTCCTGGCGGAGAGGATTTGAGTTTAAAACATGGTTAAATAGCTAATCGTTTCAGAGGCTTTTCTGCCACTCAAAATATCCTTTTATTGCCATTACAGTATAAACGAGGAAAAGTATGCATGTGAGGTATAATTCTTTATAGGCAAACACACCTATCGAAATAGTATCAACAACAATCCAAACCAACCAGTTTTCAAGGTATTTTTGAGCAAGCATCCATGTAGCCATTATACTGGATGCTGTCAGAAATGCATCCCACCAGGGCAGGGGAGAGTCTGTATAGTTTTTCAAAACCCAGGCAATCAGAATGCTTAATACAGTTGTTCCCGTTAAAACTGTAATCCAGGATTTTACGCTTGTTTTTAGTACTCTTAATTCGCCTGATTCCGATTTTTGTTTGCCGTAGAGCCAATGTATCCAGCCATAAATGCTGATAACAAGATAGTAGATCTGCAGGCTCATATCGGCGTAAAGCTTGGATGTGAAGAATATGGCAATATAAAATATCGAAGTAATTAACCCTATTGGCCATAACCAAATACTTTGCCGGATAGAAAAAAAGATATAGACAATGCCGGAAATCATTCCAATAAATTCCACATAATTTGCGCTAAGCCAGAAAAGTATCGTTTGCAGCATTTTGTATGATCTATAAAAAGAAATGAGGCCAACCGACCTCATTTCTCATCCTATTAACCTATGCAAAAGTATAAAAAAAGAGCTTTGTAATCAGACAGATGTTGTCCTCTGGTGTTTTTTATTTGCTGCTTTCCGTAACTTCAAGCATTAATGTATCGGCATTCAGTCCTGTGAAAATACCATATGCATTTTGGATGCTTGTAGATGGATTTGTGAGCGATTGTGATGAGTTACTGTTGTCATTATATAATGCAGCATAATCAGGCAGTACATGGTACAAAATTAATCGGTGTGTTCCGAAGTATTGAAACTGCATCGACTTGATCTCAAGTCCGGCAGATGTTGTAGGTGCTTCTCTGAACATATTTTTGGGAGCATTGTCATCTTCAAAATCACGAATTGGGTCGAGCGTTTCTTCAATGTTTTCGATTACAACAATGTAGTAAGATTTATCAGTATTATCCCAGGTTAGCGATACCGGTTCCGGCATACTGAAACCACCACTGGGAGGAGATGAACCGTCGCCCATTCGTGGTATAGAAATACTTGTTACCGATTGTTTGAAATTCGTTGGTTTTGCAGGAATAGAGGTGTACGCAAAAACCTCTTTATTGTTGAATTCAAAGCGTAACTGATAGGTGCTTCCTTCTGTTATAATTAAGGAACTATCGATGTACGAGCCATTTCCAAGAGGAGTTAAAATATGATTCTGGTTGTTGAATGTTACACTAACAGACAAATTTGAAATATCATCTTTAGAATAAATTACATCAGAAATAAAAGGAATCTGGCGACTGATACTCACACTCAGATATTCGCCGGGTTTTAGGTACGATTCAACAATTGGAGAATCTGTAAATTGAGTAGTATTTTCTTTTTCACAAGAAAAAAGTGTTGCTAAAATTGTGGTAAAGACAAATATCTGTAGTGCTCTCATGCTTATCTCAATTTAAGTGAAAGGGTTAAATTTGGCGTGAATCCAAGATAATTCACGTTGGTTTCGATGATTTGGCTGTCTTCAATGCTAAACTGCTTATACCAAACATTTGTACGATTGTAAATATTGAAGATAGAAAAACCGATATTTCCAATTTCCTGACGTCGTTTATCTCCTTTGCTTCCTTTTAATAACTTGTAGGTTACAGATACATCTGCCCGATGATAAGCCGGAAGGCGAACTCCATTTTTATCAGTTACTGTAAAATAATCTTTTGTAGTTCCATCAAGCAACGTAATGGTATAAGCTCCGGATGGTGCAGTGTAAGGTCTTCCTGTTGCATAAACCCAGGTTGCTGAAAAATCCCAGCGTTTGTATTTGTATAAAGCCACAACCTTAAACTCGTGATTTACATCTTGATTTGCAGGGAAGTACCCATCGGTATATATGCTGAATTTATTCTTTGCTTCACCAATTGTATAACTTATCCAGCCATTGAAATTCCCATTTTTCTTTTGTGCCAGAAATTCAATTCCTTTTGAATATCCATTTCCGGTAAAGAAATTTTCACTGTAACTTACTTCCATGGGATTCGCTTTAATTCTCAGTGAGTATTCGCTTAAATTACTGATTTCTTTGTAGTATGCTTCTGCACTCAGTAAATAGTTATTTGACTCGTAAGAGATCCCTGCTGTATAATGAATAGCAGAACTTACAGGAATGGAGATATCATCTGAAAGCACCCAGAAATCCTTACTACCCGAGAGAATGTCTTCTCGCGTAACGCGGTTAGCAAATTGATAGAATTTTCCGGTAGAACCTTTAAGGCTAATCTTACTGTTTAGGCTATATGACAAAGATGCTCTGGGTTCTGCGTAAAATTTATGAGTTGTATGGTAATAGCTTGCTCGTATTCCTGGTATTATCTGAAGTTTGTCTTTCAGAAATTTTAATTTGGTTTGTACATAAGCACCCGATAATGTACTGTAATTCTGTCGATCCAATACCGCAGTATCATTTTGTGAGTAGTTGTATTTTATATCATAATAAGTTGAAAAACCTCCAAATTGCAGTTGAGAAAAATCCAGAATATCCCACTGATAATCTGATCGTAAACTATAATCTCTCAGGTCATTGTTTTCAATGATTCCTGATCGGGTAGTAGTTTCATCTCCGCTTGTGTTTGTTACGGTTCTGTCCTGAGTTTTGTCACGTTCACTAAAATAATTGGAATAACTGAGTACGGTATTGCTGTAAAGCTTTGGATTCCATTTTCTGGACCATTTTAAACTTAACCCATTATTACCGTATTGAGTTAAATCGGTAGAGTTCATTCCAAATCCCTTGCCAGCTCCTCCAAATGACGGAGCTTCCATCGATGTACTATTGTCGAGTTTATCTGTTCCTTTGAAAATGCTCAAAGAGTAAATGTCTTTGTTGTTGGGCTTGAATGTGAATTTACCATTCAGATCGTAGAAATAGGAGGTAGCTTCTGTTTCCTGCATAAATCGGTCTCCACCCGGACCACCACCTCCCGGCATAGATGTTGTGCTACTGGATGTATTGAATTTACTGAATAATTTATCATAAATAGGTCCTTTGTACGAACGACGGTATGTTATGATTGACGTAAATTTTTCTCCAATCGGAATTTCTGTAAACAGGTTCAGACTTAATAAACTGAGATCTCCTCCTAAGTTAAATTTCTTTTGATTTCCGTCTTTTGCAGTAATTTCTGTTACACTCGATAAGCGTCCTCCAAATCTTGATTCGAATCCGCTCTTGTAAAGTTGTACATCTTTCAGTGCATTGGAATTGAAAGCACTAAAGAAACCATAAAGATGATCTACATGATAAACAGTCATTCCATCATAAAGAACAAGGTTTTGATCTGGTGTGCCACCACGAACGTATAATCCCGACGATGATTCATTGGAAGCACTTATTCCGGGCATAAGTTGGAATGAACGCATCACATCTTTTTCTCCAAGGTTCGGAATCTGTTCGAGCTTTCGGGGTGATAATTTTACGGTATTTACTTCAGAACGATCCGCTAATACAACCTCTTCCTTTTTACCGATAATTGTAACTGCTTTTAAACTTTGCGTATTCGGACTTAACTCTATTCTGAAATTTTGTACCGGATCGAATGGAGAGAGAAATATTTCTGTTTTTTCAAAACCCACATAATGAACAATTAAAGTACTGGTATCAGTAGGAACCTTAGAAAGCGTAAAATATCCGTCAGCATTTGTAGAAACGCCCATTGTTGTTCCTTTTACCAAAACAGAAGCAAATGGTAAGGCTTCCCCGGTTGATCGGTCACGGACAATACCTGTGAAAACAAAATTTCGCTTTTTGGGAGCCCCAAAATAGGTTTTATGTGGCTTTGCCCTCAATGAATCTGTCTCATTTTCAGCTTCAGACTCTTCTACATAATATCTTCCTCCCGGCTCTTCTTCAATTATGGGTTCATAGTTTATATATGTTTCTTTAAATGTCTCTGTTACATTGTTTTGAAGTATAATGCCCGGATTACTAGAATCAATAGCTGCTTTGGAGTAACGGATATTCCTGAAGGAATAACTCAACTGAGATTCTTTAATATCATTACTATCTATAGACGGGTCATTAATGTTGAGAAAATTATTGACATTTCCATATTTGTTATTATAGGTCATAATACTTGCCAGTCCGTCAATACATACCAGTTTGTTTTGAGCCAGTCCGCCTCTGTTAGGAATATAAACAAACATGTAATGATAAAACTGAGGAAGTAATCTTAGTGAATCATTTAGATAAACCTCTATTGCAGATTGATTTTCAGTTCCTAGAATAAACAAAAATGGTCGTTTAATAGAACTGTATTCATTGTTTGGCGCATAACTCACATACTTCAGATAACAAACATTTCCTTTTGAATTAAACTCATACTCACGGTATTGTGCCCGGGCATTTTTAATGCCCGTAACACAAACCATAACTAAAAAAAATAAATGAAACAATACTCTGGCAATTCCCCTTTTATACCCCATTTGAAGTTTTTCTATTTTAAGAATTCAAAAGTAGGTTTGAGTTATTTTTTGAGTAAACGAAATAGATGAAGCAATGGATTGTATAGATAAACGGCAAGTAATTTCCTCTCAGATTTTACTGAGTTACTTCAGAATGAGTAGATATTGAAATAATACTCCTGATATTTGTGCAATGAATTACAAAGGGTGATAGCGCTGAGCTAAAACAGTACACAATAGTCTCTGGAATTCAGTACGGTAATATAAGTCTCACCTATGCCGAATGGCATGATAGGTCTGAACTGCAAAAAGGCGGTAAGGTTGTGTTTAGCACGAAATAGTTATTATGGGATTATTCAAAAAAGCCTCATAATACAAAATAAAAGCATAATTTTATTTTTCTCTGGGTTTTAGCTGGCACATGCAGGAACCGGATAATCGTTCACGTTTATTTAAATCAATAGGCAATTCATCTTTTTCCCAGTCAACAATACCGCCGGCTAGATTTGCCAGATTTGTGAATCCGTTATTTTCCAGTATTTTATATACATCGCCACTAAAATTCCCAACGCTGTCGGCAACAATAATCAGGATTTCACGAGGTACATTGTCCAGGAATTGTAAAATTTTACTTTTCGGAATCTGAATCACTCGTTCTACATTAAACTGCTTGAAGGTGTTTAGGTAATCTTCCCTCACATCAAGTATGACAGCACCTTGTTTGCAAAGCTCGTATGCCTGTCGAGGAGTCAGATTCCTCATTCCTGAAGCGTAAAATCCCGGCTCATTCATTTTCTGATATATTTTACTCTTTTACGAATCTTCCAGTACTTAAAAAAGTTCTTACATTATCAAATTAAACAAGTATCCCACACACATTATACCTAATCCTACAATTGCGATAAATGTAAATATTAAAGGCATTTTCAATACTTTACGAAGTATAATCATTTCGGGAAGAGACAAGCCTATAACTGACATCATAAATGCCAGTGCAGTGCCTAAGGATGCTCCTTTACTGATTAATACGGACACAATGGGTACAATTCCGGCCGCATTCGAATATAGCGGAATACCAATCAGGATCGAAAGAGGAATAGAATACCAAACATCTTTGCCCATTAGCGAAGCCATGAAATTTTCCGGTACGTAACCATGCGCTCCGGCTCCCACAACAATCCCTAATAAAACATAAAACCAAACCTTTCCTACAATCTCTTTTACAGATTCAAAGCCGCGCAAAACACGCGTATTAAACGTTATTTTTTCTTCACAATCAGAATTTCCTACATGAGTTTTATATACCCAGTCTTCTACCCATTTTTCAAGCTTCAGAATTCCAATCAACCAGCCTGAGAAAATAGCTATAAAAAGGCCTGTGCCAACATAAATCAAAACGACCTTTAATCCAAACATGCCGTAAAGAAGAATAACTGCGACTTCATTAATCATGGGGGCTGCAATCAGAAACGAGAAGGTAACTCCCAGTGGAACTCCGGCTTCTATAAAGCCTAAAAATAATGGGATGGCAGAGCATGAACAAAAGGGTGTGACAATGCCTAATAACGAAGCCATTACATTTCCAGTAAACGTTTTCTTGCCTTCCAGCGCTTTGCGGGTACGTTCCGGAGTGAAAAAAGTTCGGATAATACCTACCCCAAAAATGATCAGAGTAAGTAACAGTATCACTTTGGGAAATTCAAAAATCAAAAACCACAATGCTTCCGACAAATGCTCACCTTTTTGCATCCCAATTAAGTCATAAACCAGCCAATTGGTAATTCCAAGTAAATTGCTGTAAAGCAAATACCAAAAGGGAAGAAGTATGAGTGCAATTATAATTCGATGCTGAATAAGATATGTTCTTAATTGATTCATTGCTATTTATTTATATAGAAAATCCAGATGTAATATAATCCTATAAGAATGAAAATAACAGCGATAACTCTGCGAAACCACTTTTCGAAAATTTTCACTTTGTTGTAAAAACTTCCCAGACTTGATATGCTGAATGCCAGTAAATAAGCTACGATAATCACAGGTAATCCGGTGGCAATGGCAAAAATGACAGGAAGAAAAAGTCCTGAAGGTGAACTGATGGTGATCGGAATAAGCATTCCAAAATAAAGTACACCACTGTATGGACAGAATGCCAATGCAAAAACAATTCCGAGCAACAATGCACTCCAGAGACTGTTTTTGTTTTTCCGGCGTTCAAAATAGTCATTAAACCCGGAAAAACCCGGAAATTTCAGTTTGATGAAATCGAACATTAAAACACCAACAATTACAAGCAATGGTCCCAAAAATTTTTCCCCATGACCCTGAAAAAAACGGGCAATCTTAAAAGTACTGGCTCCGAAATAGAGGATAATACCAATGGTTGTATAACTGATAGCGCGCCCTAAAGTGTACCATAATCCATTGTAAAATATCTTCTTACGGTTTTCGATATCTTTACTGATAAATCCAATAGCAGTAATATTGGTTGCCAACGGGCAAGGGCTGATTGCCGTCATAATTCCGAGAATCAATGCCGACAAGAAAGGAATGTTGGTATTATCGAGCAGATTTTGAAGAACTTCCATAATTGTCTTATTTTATTGCTTCCAAAATTTTCCGTTTAAGTTCATTTGCGAAAATTGCAGGTTTATTTACTTTTTGAAATGCCCAACCGGTTAAATCCTCTTTCTTTAACTCTTTGCTGTTTGCATAAACAGTGAAAGCCAACGTAGCGCCATACGCATCATATTTACGAGCTAACGCATCGTTTTCGGGAAGTTCGCAGTTGATGGATGCGAAGCGGATTATACCGTTTTCGATCTCTTTACGGAATAGTGAATCAAGATCTTTGCGAAGTTCCTGTTCAATGCTTGTGCAGGTATTACAACGATGTGTGATATGGAAGTAGTAAATCTGAAGTTTTAGATTCGGATTAATGTTTTGTGCATTCGTTGTACTATCATTACTCTGGGCAAAAATGCTGATTGATAGTGTGATAAACACAACTGCTGCTAAAATATTTTTCATAGTATTTGGGTTATTGTCAGATTATTTTTTTAGAGAAGAACTGATAGTATTCTTCAGTATTTCAATGAATTTGGCTTCTTTATTGCGCGCCAATTTAAACCCATCACTGGTAAGATCAACCGTCTTTTCTTTTCCTTCATAAACGCGGGTTACAAATAGCCCGGAACCAAAAGCCTGATATTTCTCAGCAATTTTGGCGTTTTTTTCATCATCCACATTCACCACCTGACGCTTCAGAAGTCCTTGTTTTAATTCGTTTGCAAAATAAGTATTGATGGTTTTGGTGGTTGCCTCTTCAATGGCTATACAGGAAGGACACCGATTCGTAACATGGAAGTTATAAACGAATACAACCGGAAAAATTTCTTTAGTTTGTGTTTGTACAGAAGCTTGATTATTGGTTGTGTCAGCCTGAGCCGACGTTGCAGATGTGCTGTCAGTTGTCTGGACTGCAATACTATCCTGATTTACTGATTTATCTGTTTGTTTTGAATTACAGGAGATGGAAAACACTAAAATTCCACTCAATAAAAAAAGAAATGATAAACGTTTCATAGACGTAGGTTTTGATTGATTTTTTGTTTGAGAAGGGAATAAACGGTATCTGGTTTGATTTGTGCGTAAAAGAGAGCAAAAGTGGTCAGATTTTCAATTATTTCTCCTTTCGAAGTTTGCGTACACAGATATAAACCAGACCAGTTTGCCTTGAATTTTTCGGCGTATTGATTGTTTTCGGGAAGCGAAAGGTTTATTTTACGTAATTGAACGCTATCCTTAATATCCAAAAATTCATTGCGAAGAACACTTTCGGCAATGGCTTCAACTGCTTTGCACGATTTACATCTTCGTGTTTGATGAAAAAGCCAGATTTCTGTTTTTGTTGTAACTATTGGATTCGTATTTACTTCAGATTGTTTTTCTGGTGAGGAGCAGGAAAATATCGTTATTGTAAATAACAGTAATAGTAATATGTGGCGAAAGTTGATCATAAATGTTTTTGTAAGAATACAAAGTGACTTTGATTACTTCAGAAAACCGTTGAGTAACAACTTAGCGATTTCCCAATTTTGCTTGTTAACACAGTATTTAATCATTGGAGGATCAATTTCACCCTGTATCAGTCCTGCAAACTTAAGTTCTTTCAGGTGCTGAGAAAGCGTAGAGCGGGCAATAGGAATATCGCCAATCATTTCACCACTGGTACAGCAACCATCCATACTGCTAAGTTTCTCCATAATATAAACCCGGGCAGGATGACTTAACGCTTTGCAAATACGCGCAATATGCTCTTGTTGAGCTGTGAATTTTGGTTTTACAACCATTGATTTACTGATGTTTCTGGATGAGATCTTTGATTTCAGACGTAGAAGGAACTCTGCCACTTACAACTACTTTTTCATTTATCACCAAGCCGGGAGTGCGCATGATTCCATAGTTCATAATTTGTTGAAAATCTTCAACTTTCTCAATCTTGGCAGTAATTCCCATTTCTGAAACTACATTTGTAACACTCTTTTCTAATGTTTTGCAGTTAGCACAACCTGTGCCCAGCACTTTAATATTCATGATTTATCATTTTTGTATTTCGCAAAATTACGAAATGAAATGACAAAAGCAAAGATTGATATGTTAAAAATAAAAAAAACAGGAGATTTCTATAATCGCTCCAGATTTATTCCTTTTTGAATATCACGCAATTTACGAGCGGAAGCAGTATAATATGCATGATTTCCTAAAAATTGTTTTTGAAGCATATTCCATTCTTTGTCAGAATAGAAGCGGTTGCAACAATCTTCCCACTCTTTTCTCAAATATCCTGCAATTTCAAAAAAATCGGTACGACCGAGATAGTCAAGATCTGCATCGCATAAAATTTGTGCCAGATGTGTTTTTGCTTCGGTAGGCATACGAGTGGCATTAATCAGATTTACAACTGATTCAATTTCGTCTGGTGTATAATCATAATCCGGAAGCATCATTTGCGCAAGATTAACCGACGACTGTTCATGATTTTCGTAGGTTTTCAGGAAACCGCTATCGTGCAGTAACGCAGCTGTAAGCAGAATGGTCGTTTCCTGTGCATTTAAGCCTTCTAAAAGAGCGAGTCGGGAACAAGCCTCAAATACGTCCAGTGTATGCTCTACTCTGTGATAACGCAAATCTTTGTTCAGATTTGCGCTCAACTTAGCAACAAGGTCATATTTGAGGCTGGTGATATTCATTGATTTGATAACTTAATACAAAATAACTCAAATTGAAGCAAGAATAACAATTTTATTCGCTAAACTACTCCATTCATTGGATAAACGACTTTATCTACAGTTCAATCACCTCTTTAAGGTCTGGTATATAAACATCGATAAATCCGTTTTCGTTGAGATAGTTTGCAAATTCATTCTGAACTTCAAATTCACCATGAACCAGAAATATTTTCTTCAATTTTGTTTTGTTCTGGCAAGATATAAACTGTAACATTTCCTGATAATCAGCATGTCCGGAGTAAGATTCAATTCGTTCAATATCAGCTTTTACTTTATAACGATGTCCGAAAATTGAAACTTCTTTGTCGCCGCGTACAATTTTTGCCCCGAGGGTTGATGGAGCACAATAGCCGACAACTAAAACCGTGTTTTTGGGGTTATCAATATTGTTTGCCAAGTGATGTTTAACTCGTCCGGCTTCCATCATGCCTGAAGCAGAGATGATTACACATGGACGGGTATGATGGTTCAGCATTTTGGATTCATCGATGCTCTGAACATAATGTAAGTTGTTGAATCCAAACGGATCCGGATCATTTTTCATGTATTCCAAAATCTCTTCGTTGAAACATTCAGGATGCAAGCGGAAGATATTAGTTGCCGAAACCGCCAGCGGACTGTCCACATACATATCAACATCCGGAAGCAAGTTCTTGTTTTTCAGCCTGTCGAGAGCATGAACTATTTCCTGGGTACGACCAATTGCAAACGAAGGAATAATCAATTTTCCCTTTTTCTTGGCACAGGTATCAATCACAACTTTCAATAATTCCATATCACTTGTGTCCAGATCGTTATGTAAACGATTTCCATAGGTTGATTCCATGATAATGTAATCGGCTTGCGGAAATATATCTGGTTGGCGTAAAATTCGTTTATTATAGCGCCCTATATCACCTGTAAAGCAGATTTTATGAGTCTTTCTGCCTTCTTTGATTTTAATGTTTACCGCCGAGCTTCCTAAAATGTGACCAGCATCGGTAAATTGAACCGAGATATTATTTTCAATTGTGAATTCCTTATTGTAAGCAATACTTACAAAACAACTCATGCAATGATATGCATCTTCTTCTGTATAAATTGGATCGAGAGGGGGAAGACCCTGATTTGCACGCTTTTTATTGTTTGTTTTGGTATCGTGTTCCTGAATTCGTCCAGAGTCAACCAACATGATTGAGCAAAGGTCACGGGTTGCAGGAGTACATAAAATAGTTCCGCGGAATCCTAATTTGTAAATGAAAGGAATTAAGCCGGAGTGATCTATGTGGGCATGTGAGAGGATAAGATAATCAATCTCTTTTGGATTAAATCCCAGATTACGGTTCATGGAATCGGTTTCCAAACCTTTGCCTTGGTACATTCCGCAATCGAGCAGAATTTTAAATCCTTTATCAGTAGTAATAAGATGTTTACTTCCGGTAACTTCCCGGACAGCACCCAGAAATTGAATTTTCATATAGTTTTAGTTTTTTGGAGGATGATTAATTTTATTTTAAAACTACCTTTTCTCGTGTATCACGAGGAATAATGACAGAGCGATGAAACGTATAATCTGTATCAAATGGCATACGATAGGTGATATGTTTTTTTGCAAATACCGCTCCAACTGATTCGTGTAAGGCTCTCATTTTAGGGTTGAAATCGCCAACCCACGACAATTCCAGTTCATTATACCATGGGCGTTTATTCATTACTTTTTGCAAATGCCAGAAAATAGCAGATTCTATTCCGGATTTTTGAAATTTGGGTTTTACGCCCATAATGGTAATTCGGGCGCGGGTAATGGTATGGTGTTTCTTTAACCAAAATATTTTCAGTTTATTCCAAAAATTGAGCTTGCCATTTAGATGTTTCAAAATCTGATTTAAATCAGGAAACATAACCAAAAAAGCAGCAGGTTCGTTTTCATAATATGCAAACCAAACAAATTCTTCTTCGATTACTGCCTTCGATCCTTCTAAAGTACGATTGAGCGTTTCAATATTCAAAGGGGTAAAGTTTTCATGAAATTGCCATGCATCATCATAAATTTCCTTTAGGTTGTTGAGATATTTTGACGCATTTGAGAAACTAAAATGTTCGAAACTATAACCCGGTTTTTGTCGAACCCAGTCTGCAATTTTCCAAAAACGTTCGGGAAAGGGTTTGCGTAAGTCTAAATGATTGGTAACCTGTTCGTAGTAAAACTTAAAGCCATAGCTTTCGAAAAACTCCTGATAATATTTAGGATTGTAAGGCATTCCAACACCGGGTTGCGTGAATCCATCTACTAATAAACCCCAGTAATTGTCGTTTTCGCCAAAATTTATAGGGCCATCCATCGCCTTCATTCCTCGTTCCTGAAGCCAGAAGCGACATTGGTCGAAGAGCAAATATGCAGCATCCTTGTCTTCAATACATTCAAAAAATCCCATTCCTCCGGTTGGAACTTCGTAAGTAAAAGCTTTGTTTTTGTTGATGAAGGCTGCCACACGACCAATCAGTTTGCCCTGTTCATTTTTTAGAATCCAACGTGTTGCTTCCCCGTTTTTGAAAAATTCATTTTTCGATGAATTAAAGATTCCTTCAATTTCAAGTTCAAGAGGACAAACCCAATAAGGGTCATCTTTATAGATTGTACGTGCAACATCGTGAAATTCAGAAATATGTTGCGGGTTAGATACTTCGGTTAGCTTCATTATATATTTTTTATTTTCTGATAATAAAAAGTTTAAACCAAAATTTAAGATACAAAGCCAGATTCAGAGAAAAACCAGTAGGTAAAGTAAAAGGCATTCTTACTTCTTTTCTTTAAATATTTCGTTGGCGAACAGCTTCAAACAATAATATTCCACAGGCTACAGAAACATTAAGAGATTCTATTTCGCCCGCTAACGGAATACAAAGACGAGCATCACTCATTTTTAAATATTCAGGACTAACACCATTTTCTTCCGATCCCATAATAATGGCTAAAGGTTCATTGTAATCGGCAAGAGTATAATCACGGCTACTTTTTTCGCTAGCTGCAAAAAGTTTTATTCCGCTCTGTTTTAGGTAATTTAATGTTGTTTTTAAATTGATTTCCCTGCAAATGGGTAAGCGGAGTAAAGCCCCGGCAGACGTTTTAATTGCATCGTCATTTAACGCAGCAGAGCCCTGTGAAGGTAAAATCAAGGCATGAACGCCGGCACATTCTGCAGTACGAGCAATAGCTCCCATATTACGAACATCAGTAACCCTGTCGAGAATCAGCAGAAATGGAGTTTCACCTTCTTCAAAAATTCGAGTAACTATTTCTTCAAGCGGTTGATATTGAATAGGAGAGATGGTTGCAATAACTCCCTGATGGTTTCCCTGAGTCATTCGGTTTAATTTTTCTTCAGGAACCCATTGTACGGGAATATTCTGCTCTTTTGCAAGGTGCTGTATTTCGGATACAACAGGACTTTTTAATCCATTTTGAAGTAATATTTTCTCGAATTCCTGTTTGCTTTTCAATGCTTCCAGTACTGGACGTGAACCATATAATTGCGAATCTTTCTTCATTCTTTTGTTTTTCTGTATCGATATTATGATGAGGGCGAATCTTCAAACAAAGCATTATTACTCTGATTGTCTGAATCTTCAGTTTCTTTCAATCCTAAATATTTATCAGGAATTTGCTTGGAAACTCTAGCTCCAAGTTTACGCAAATTTTCAATCTTCACAACAATATTTCCAGAGCCATTCATCTTTTTGTAGATGTCGCCATAGGTTTTCTGAAGTGTACCAAGCTGATTTCCAAGTCTATCAAAGTCATTCAACAGGAGAACAAATTTATCATAAAGTTTTCCGCCTTCATTTGCTATTTCCAAAGCATTGGCTGACTGTTTTTCTTGCTTCCAGATGGATTCTACGGTTTTTAATGTAGCCAAAAGCGTTGTCGGACTTACTATTACAATTCGTCTTTCCCATGCATAGGTAAAAAGTTCCGGATCATTTTGAATAGCCAGACTAAAAGCCGATTCAATGGGCATAAAAAGAAGTACAAAATCGGGAGTATGTATATCCGTTGATAATTGATAACTCTTTTCACTTAATCCTTTTACATGATTATGAACCGAATCGATATGTTGTTTTGCAAAACGTTCTTTTTGAATTGTATCCTCACTGTTCATATATTGCTCATAAGCAATCAATGATACTTTTGAGTCAATGATAATGTGTTTATTATCGGGCAGTTTAACTAAAACATCAGGTCGCAGAAGTTCGCCATCCTGGTTCCGGGTTGAAAACTGTACTTCATATTCTACACCTTTGGTTAAGCCGGTACGTTCCAGAATTTTATCAAGAACAAGTTCACCCCAGTTACCTTGCTTTTTAGTATCACCTTTTAGTGCATGTGTTAAGTTATTGGCTTCCTGACTTATGCGAGCATTTAGCTCGTAGAGTTTTTTTACTTCCTCACGCAATGAAACCGAATCACGCAAACTTTTTTCATGCGTATCCTGAACTTTTTGCTCAAAGGATCCTAATTTTTCTTTGAGAGGTGTAAGTATTTCGTCAATATTTTTACGACTTGATTCTGTGAGTTCTTTCGAGTTTTCTTTAAGAATTCGGGAAGCTATGTTTTCGAATTCCATTGAAAACTTTTGTTGAATTTCCTCCAGTTCGTTTTTTTGAGTTACAAGGCGTTGTAAAGCATGTTGTAATTCTGTTTCTGCTTTACTTAAATCAGATGTAAGTATTTCTATTTTAGAAAGATGTGTGTTGTTGATTTCTTTATACTCTAATAATTGGCTTTCAAATTGTTTTTGCTGATTTTCGAATATCCTTAATAGCGAATCACGCTCAGCGGAAATTTGAATCAGTTTTTTTTCTGCTTCAGCAACCTTTTCTACGAGTGAAAGGTGCTCTGATTGACTCCTTTTTGTAAAAAGCAACCATGCAACTACAAAACCAACTGATATGCCGATAATTAAATATAGAAAATCCATAAAAACCATTTCCTGCAAAATTAACCAATCACGTTAGCTTTGACAAACTTCATCCATTGATTCCCCTGAAATATGTAAAAATAATACATAATTACTTGAATAAGTTGTATTTGTGTTTTTTACATCAAGAAGCAAAATTGAAGAAATCAACAATTTGCTGAATATTGACTGGAATTACTTTTCTTTGCAAAACAAATTAAAACAGATGTTTGGCGCTTTTTTAAATGGTATTGCACTGGGTATCACGATTACATTTTCCTTTGGTCCGGGATTTTGGGCACTGTTTCAAACCAGTATCAACAAAGGAATGAAGGGCGGATTTTACATTTCCCTGGGCTTTTTTCTTAGTAATTTGGTACTATTTGTAATAGCATTTATTGCCATTCGCATTTTTGCTGTACAAATTGAGAAATCGCGGTGGATGGGAATTGTCGCAGCTTTAATTTTGTTGGGATTTGGACTTGTTTCATTGTTGAAATCAGGAAAAAATGCTTCAAAAGAACTTCCAGAGGAAAAAATGCGTTATCCTTACACTGGATTGATAACCAAAGGATTATTAATGAATGTAAGCAACCCTTTCAGTTTGTTATTTTGGGCTGGAGTGGTTACCTTTTCGGCTAAAGCGTATGGTTTTCAATCTTCAAATTTTTTCATATTCATTATTGGATTATTATTTACTGCCTTTAGTTTTGATTTGATAAAAAGCTTCTTTGCCAGCCGTTTAAAACGCTTTCTGAATGCCAATGTGCAAAATATAATCAATAAGGTAATTGGTGGCATTTTGGTTATTTGTGCTGTAGTCATTTTTTACAGATCAGTATTTTAAAGAATTTAAAACTATTTCCGCAAGTTTCGGATTTTATATCCATTTTAAAATTATGATCTTTGCTGCAATATATTGATTAATCAATGAACGACCAAAATCAGCTCAATTTTAATCGGGTTTCGAAAGCAATAGATTATATTCAGCAAAATTTCAAAAACCAGCCTAATCTTGATGAAATAGCTGATAAAGTGAATCTTAGCCCGTTTCATTTTCAACGTATATTTCTTGAGTGGGCAGGAACTACTCCAAAAAAATTCTTACAATACATTAGTTTAGAACATGCAAAAAGCCTATTGAAAGAACGGGAAGCAAGCTTGTTCGATACAGCTTGGGAAACGGGATTATCCGGAACAAGTCGATTGCATGATTTGTTTGTTAAAATTGAAGGGATGACTCCTGCTGAATATAAGAATGGAGGCAGAAATTTAAAAATAAATTACAATTTTACTGATTCACCATTTGGAAAGATACTGATCGCTTCAACACATAAAGGCGTTTGTTCAATGACATTTGGCGAAAATGAAAATTTGGCTTTAGAAGAGCTTCGTCAGAAATATCCAAATGCGATGTTTGAAAATCAATCAGATGGCTATCAGCAAAGTGCACTTATGATTTTTCAAGAAGATTGGAGTAAAATCCCAGATATAAAACTTCATTTAAAAGGTACCCCTTTTCAGCTTAAAGTTTGGGAGGCTTTATTGAAAATTCCAATGGGGAAACTCACTACTTATGGTGCTATTGCTAAAAATATTGAACAACCGAATGCGCCAAGAGCAGTAGGAACTGCAATTGGAAGCAACCCAGTTGCTTACCTGATTCCTTGTCATCGGGTAATTCAATCTTCAGGATTTTTTGGAGGTTATATGTGGGGGAAAAACCGTAAAGCAGCTATAATTGGGTGGGAGGGAGCAAAAATCAATACAGACTTGGAATTCAGAGGGCTTTAGAATATGATTTGCATTGAATTTGCTCGTTCCCAAAAATTCTGTTACTTTTGTCACACCGTTTTTGATATGTAACAATTTAATAATCAAGCAAAATATAATATATTTATAAGTTATGGCTAAATTGCTATTTTTCTCGTTTTTCAACCTTATTCTTCTTTCTGCAAATACAGTAGTTGACCCATCACCGAAGGTAAGTTCTTATAAATCAAATGCTAAAAATCAAACATTGTTTGTAATAGAACGTAATAAAAATGCTAACACTGTATTTTATGACGTAAATATCACTCAAAACGGAAAAATAGATTCTGAAAAGCCTGTAGATGCATATTTTATAGATTACGCAACAACTGGAAAGCGTGTTGAATTAAGCTTTTTAGAACGTAAAATGGCGTATGGTTTTGAATTTGAAAAAACAGAAAACAATAATTTTTATGTGACGCTTCGTGCTTACAAAGACCGTAAAATCCTTGTTTATCTCGATGCAAAAGGCAATGCACACTCTTTGATGAAGATAAACGGTAAAACTTCTCAGCTTACAAAAATCTTCGTTTTTGCGAAACCAAAACTCTATACTTCGGTAGAATACATCGAATTATATGGAGTCGACTTTAAAACAGGAGAAGTAGCTTATGAAAAAATCATAAACAAATAGCTGATTATCTGTTATTTGTATTGTTAATAACCTGCATAAAATAAAATTTTGAGAAAATACAATTCTACTTATATTTGCCGGAACACATTAACGCCTTCAACAGATACAAGATGGAAGATTTTGACAGCAACAAAGAGGTACTTTCAAGGGCAATAAGAGCTGGAAAACGTACCTACTTTATGGATGTGAAAGAGACACGGCATGGAGAGATGTATTTGACCATTACCGAAAGCAAGCGAAGATTAAATCCAAGAACCGGGCAGGCTTTTTACGAAAAACATAAAGTATTTCTATACAAAGAAGATTTCGAGAAATTTTCAGAAGGTTTGCAAGGCGTAATCCGCTTTATTCAAACCGGGGAGATTCCACCTGAGCCTGAACGTGAATATATTAGCACGTCTGAATTCACGGATGTTGATTTCGATAATCTTGAACCGCAAAATTAATCGGCTACAAACCAAAATCTTAACGGATATATTCCAAGAAAGCTGTTCAAAAGGAACGGCTTTCTTAGTTTTATTTTTAACTTTGCAGATGAGCAACATTAGGCTCTATTCTACGATAATAATTTTAAAACTGCCTATATAACAATCAGATGGGAAAAGTAATTGCCATTGCTAATCAAAAAGGAGGAGTTGGAAAAACTACAACAGCCATTAATTTGGGTGCCGGATTTGCAGTGTTGGACCGTAAAACCTTAATTATTGATGCTGATCCTCAGGCAAATGCAACCTCGGGTGTGGGCTTCAATCCTCAGGAAATAACAACCAGTATTTACGAATGTGTGATTGATGATCTCAATCCGCGTGATATTATTCTGCAAACATCTACCCCCAATCTCGACCTGATTCCTGCTCATATTGATTTGGTAGGTGCTGAAATAGAAATGATTAACCTTCCTAATCGAGAAATGATGATGAAGGCTACCATCGCAAAATTTAAAGATGATTACGATTACATTATTATCGACTGCTCTCCATCTCTGGGTTTAATTACAATCAACGCACTTACTGCGGCCGATTCAGTGATTATACCGGTACAATGCGAATATTTTGCATTGGAAGGATTAGGTAAATTATTGAATACAATCAAGATAGTTCAGTCGAGATTGAATGAAAATCTGGATATTGAAGGTATTTTGCTAACCATGTATGATGCTCGTTTACGATTGGCAAAACAGGTAATGGAAGATGTTCGTACACATTTTCAGCAAATGGTGTTTAACTCTGTTATTTACAGAAATACCAAGCTTGGTGAGGCTCCCAGTTTTGGCGAAACCATCATTATGCATGATGCAACCTGTCAGGGGGCAATCAACTATCTGAGTCTTGCCCGTGAAATCATTCAAAATAATATACCTGAGAAAATTTCAGCGTAAAGAAAACTTATACCTGCTATGAACGCTAAAAAACAAGCATTAGGAAGAGGACTAAGTGCCTTATTATCAGCACCTGATACGGATATTGTGAGTCGTGACAGCCGTGGAACAACGGTTGTGGGCGCTATTGCTCAGATTAAACTAACTCAGATTGAAGCTAATCCCTTTCAACCTCGTACCGAATTTGAAGAAATTGCCTTGCAGGAATTATGCGATTCTATCAAAGTTCATGGGATTATTCAACCTATTACCGTTCGTAAAATCAATGCTGATAAATATCAGCTTATTTCGGGCGAACGTCGTTTTAGAGCATCTAAAATGGCCGGATTGACCGAAATACCTGCGTATATTCGCATTGCTACAGATGTTCAGATGCTTGAAATGGCATTAGTCGAAAACATCCAGCGCGAAAATCTGAACTCTATTGAAGTTGCTCTTTCGTACCAGGCTTTAATGGATGAATGTAATTTAACTCAGGAACAGTTAAGCGAAAAAGTTGGCAAAAACCGTTCAACAATAACAAATTATCTTCGCTTACTTAAACTTCCGGCTGAAGTACAGTTAGATATCCGTGATGAGAAAATTTCGATGGGTCATGCTCGTGCGATCATCAATATTGATACTCCTGAAAAACAGATAGACATTGTTCGTCAAATTATAGAAAAAGATCTTTCTGTTCGCGAAGTAGAAACCTTGGTTCGTGAAATGAATGTTTCTCCGGTAATCAAACAGAAAATCAAAAAAAACGCAACGCTACCTATTCCTCATCAGAGTTTTAGTAATTTCTACGCTCAGAAACTTAATACAAAAATAGAAGTAAAACGCAATAAAAAAGGTAAAGGAAGCATTTTAATACACTTCTCATCTGATAAAGACTTTGAACGTATTTTGGCCGAACTGGAAAAGTAAACATCTGTAAAAGAATGGATTATTTTAGAAAGTGCATAAAGCGAATTCTATCTCAAAAAAGATGCAGGTTTTATAGCCTGCTTTTTCTGTTTTTACTCTCTTCGGCAAACGTGTTTGCTCAGGATACGATTTCATATGCATTAAAATCTCAGCATTCGCCCAGAAAAGCTGCACTTATGTCCACTTTTTTACCAGGTTTAGGACAGGCATATAATCGCCAATACTATAAAATTCCAATCTTGTATGCAGGCCTTGCAACCTTAACCTATTTCTATATAAACAATAATAATAACTTTAAAAGTTACAGGGATGAGTATTTGCATAGAATAAATGGTGATACTGCATTGTTTAATCCTTCTTATAAAAATTATAGTACTACGAGCATCCAGAAACTTCGCGAATATTATCAAAATAATCTTGAACTTACTGTAATTATAGGAGTTGTAGTATATTTGCTTAATATAGTGGATGCCAGTGTGTATGCACATTTATTTTCGTTTGATGTAAGCGATAATTTAACCCTTGGTATAAAACCTGATTTCAATTATAGTTTGAGAGATCCACGATCATTACCCGGAGCATCGTTTTCTATCAAGTTTAAATTTTAATCTAAATAGTTGATTTTGTGAAAATAGCATTAATTGGATATGGAAAAATGGGACGTGAAATTGAGCGAATTGCTCTTGAACGTAACCATGTTGTTGTACTAAAAATAGACAAACCCGAAGACTGGAATCATTTAAATATAATTGATAGTGTGGATGTTGCATTTGAATTTTCGACACCTGCTACCGTTTTAGAAAATATAGAAAAATGTTTTGAACGAAATATTCCGGTAGTGGTTGGAACAACAGGATGGAATGAACATCATTCAGAAATTAAAGAACGTTGCAAAGATGAAGGGAAAACCCTTTTCTTTGCATCAAACTTTAGCATCGGAGTAAACCTTTTCTTCGCATTAAACCGTTACTTAGCTCAATTGATGCGCAAACATACCGACTATGAAGTGTTTATTGAAGAAACACATCACGAAGCAAAACTGGATGCTCCTAGCGGAACCGCAATTTCATTGGCTAATGATATTATTTCGAACCTTGGACGTAAAAAGGATTGGGTAAATCAGATGGATACTTCTGAAGGAGAATTAGGGATTAAATCTATTCGCGAAGGACAAGTTACCGGAACACACTCTATTACCTATGAATCTGAAATTGATTCCATTGAAATAAGACATGAAGCGAAAAACCGTAAGGGTTTTGCAATGGGAGCAATGTTGGCAGGAGAGTGGATTTCAGGTAAAAAAGGCTTCTTTGGTATGGATGACCTGCTTTTTGGCTCGCAAATCAAATAAAATCAGATAAATCACGTTTCTTAACGTACCGAAAAAAACGAAATTATGAGTATTTATGCTGTTTTAATGCTAATTCTCTTCATCCTGTCGGTGGCAGGTCTCTGGAAGATTTTTGAAGATGCAAAATATCCCGGTTGGTATATTTTAATTCCGTTTTACAATTTTTATATTTGGCTAAAAATCATCAAGAAACCTTTGTGGTGGTTCATTTTTATTCTGGTTCCGTTTATCAATATATTCATGATTATGCTCATGATTGTGGAAATTGCGAAGTGTTATCGCAAAAACGGAATGATTGAACAGGCTGTAAGTGTTTTATTTCCATTTGTTTATTTGCCATATTTAGGATTTTCACCGAAAGAATATTATACATATCCTGACCAGCTTCCTAAAGTGAATAAATCCATAACACGTGAGTGGGTTGATGCTATCATTTTTGCTGTGATTGCTGCTACAATTATCCGTACATTCTTTATTGAGGCATATACAATTCCAACCTCATCAATGGAAAAATCATTACTGGTAGGCGATTTTCTATTTGTTAGCAAAGTGAGTTATGGTCCAAAAATTCCGAATACACCCATTTCATTTCCATTTGCGCACCATACGTTGCCACTTACTGCCACAGCAAAATCTTATCTCGAATGGATCAAACTTCCATATCATCGTTTCTGGGGCTTTTCAACTGTGAAAAATAATGATGTGGTTGTATTTAATTATCCTGATGGAGATACAGTTTCTACACGTTTTCAAAGTGAAATGAGTTATTATCAATTGGTTCGTCAGGTTGGCCGTGAACGGGTTTGGAATGAAAAAGAAACTTTTGGCAACATTATTTATCGTCCGGTTGACAAGCGTGAAAACTTTATTAAACGATGTTTGGCTATTCCGGGAGATACATTGCAAATTATTAATCAGCAGGTTTATATTAATGGGAAGAAGGCTGAAAATCCTGAAAATATGCAGTTTAACTACCATGTTTATACCAAAGACGGTATGCCATTATATTATAAGAAATTAATGGAAATTGGTATTTCGGTAGAAGATATTGAACGCATTTACAACCAAACCGGAGATTTGCCTCTTACCAAAGAAAAAATCAATGAGCTAAAGTCTCTTTCAAATTTTGCAAAAGTTGAACCAATTATTGTTCCAAAAGGAGAATGGGATCAAAACCTGTTTCCTCATGATTCTCTTTATCGTTGGAATATCGATAACTTTGGACCAATCTGGATTCCTAAAAAAGGAGTTTCAATACCTTTAAATATTGATAATCTGCCATTATATCGTCGTATTATTGAAACGTTTGAAGGAAATACGTTGGTTGTGAAAGGAAATACAATTTATATTAATGGAGTTCCTGCGCGTTTCTATACCTTCAAAATGGATTATTATTGGATGATGGGAGATAATCGTCATAATTCAGCAGACTCACGCTATTGGGGATTTGTTCCGGAAGACCATATTGTGGGAAAAGCGTCCTTTGTTTGGCTGTCATTGGATAAGGATAAATCATTTCTGGGTAAAATCAGATGGAGTAAACTTTTTAGATTTATTAAATAATCATTCAAAAACAAAAAGAAAGGCTGGTCAAACGACCAGCCTTTCTTTTTGTTTTTGAATAAATTAATTTCCGAAAATTCGTTTATGATTACGCCTTTTTAACTGTTCAATTAATCCGGCCGGATCGTTAAACCGGTTGGTAAACATCATTGCTGCTATGATATAGGGCTTAAAGCCAGCTTCTTTATAAGTTGCAATGCGGTATTTTTCGAAAACATCAGCAGCCACTTCTCCTTCTTTGCATGAAACTCCAGAAATATCAGCTGGCAAGCAATGCATATACAATGCATTTCCCTGTTTTGTCTGCTTCATCTTTTCAGCATCACATTCCCAGTTTTTAAATCGGGCGTTGTTGGCAAGACATTCTTTCTCAAGATCTTTCAATCCATCACGATCGTTGTTTTGCAGCAAAGTTGTACGGCGTTCCATTACATGATAAGGAGCCCAACTCTTCGGATATACAATGTCAGCATCTTTAAAGGCTTCTTCCATCGAATTCATTACTTCAAATTTTCCACCACTTTGCTGAGCATTTTTGCGGGCAATATCTATAACTTCAGGAATTAATCCATATCCTTCGGGGTAGGCTAATGATACATCCATTCCAAAACGGGTCATTAACCCTATGATTCCCTGTGGAACTGAAAGTGGCTTCCCATAACTTGGAGAATAAGCCCAAGTCATGGCAATTTTTTTCCCTTTCAGGTTTTCCAGAGAGCCAAACCATTGTTTTAGATGGAGCAAATCAGCCATTGATTGCGTCGGGTGGTCAATATCACATTGAAGGTTAACAATTCCAGGTCGTTGAGGTAATACTTTATTTTCGAAACCATCTTCAAGAGCAGATGCAACCTCTTTCATGTAAGTATGACCTGCACCCAGATACATATCATCCCGGATTCCAATTATTTCGGTAAGAAATGAAATCATGTTGGATGTTTCGCGAACAGTTTCTCCATGCGAAATCTGCGATTTCCCTTCGTCTAAATCCTGAACCGTTAAACCCAGCAAATTGCTGGCAAACGCAAATGAAAAACGTGTACGGGTAGAATTATCACGGAATTGCGATACGGCTAAGCCTGAGTCGAAGCAACGGGTAGAAATATTCTGATCGTAAAGAGATTTTAAAGCTTCGGCAACCAGCATTACAAGTTCCAACTCATTACGTGACTTTTCCCATGTGAGTAAGAAATCCTTTTGATATAGATTTGCATTTGTATCCTTTATTTTCTGGATGAGTTGTTGAATGTCGTTCATAATCATTGATTTATATTAGTTATAAATTACAGGCATACATTGCATAAAATGCTGAAGCAATCACTAAGTCGGTTACTGGAACTTTCTCATTTGGCGCATGAGCCAAAACTTCATTTCCCGGACCAAATCCAATGGTTGGTATTTTATGTATTCCATTAATAACCACTCCATTGGTAGAAAATGTCCATTTTCCTACCATTGGTTCTTTTCCGTAAAGAGCTTTGTAACTTTCCACTCCATTCACTACTGCAGGGTGGTTAGCAGGAATTTTCCATGTCGGATAATATTTTTCCATACCATAATCAAGCCCGGTAAATGCATGTCCATTGTAGTAAAGTACTTCTGTTTTCGAATCTGGATTATTTACGGCTTGAACAACTTCATTTACCGCAATTTCTTTAGTTTCACCCCATGTTAAACGGCGATCGAGATGTAATCGTGCAAAATCTGCAACAGCACAAAGGGAAGGGCTTCCTGAAACAAATTCAGAAATGGTAACACTTCCTTTTCCTAAGAATTCATCAGTAGCCAAACGCTCATGAAGTTTCTCTATTTCAAGTGCACCTCTTGAGGCTGCATACACTGCATTTTTTCCTCTTTCAGGTGCTGAACCGTGAGCTGATAATCCCCGGAAAGAAACATGAATCTCCATGCGTCCGCGATGTCCTCGGTAAACATTCAAATTTGTTGGTTCTGTACTGATTACAAAATCTGGTTTTATTTTTGTTTCTTCGATAATATACTTCCAGCACAAACCATCACAATCTTCCTCCATTACGCTGGCAACTACGTAGATTGTTAAATCTTCTGGAATTCCGGTTTCTTTTAAAATTCTTCCGGCAGTAATCGCCGAAGCAATTCCCCCTTTTTGATCTACTGTTCCTCTTCCATGAACAAAACCATCCCGAATAGCACCTGAAAATGGATCAATATTCCAGTTTTCAATATTACCAACATCCACAGTATCAATGTGTCCATCAATTGCAAGGATTTTCTTTCCATTACCGATTCTTCCAATTACGTTACCTAAGCCATCCATTCTTACTTCATCAAAACCGGCTTCATTCATTTGACGCATTACTTCTTCTTGAACATTTTTTTCTTCACCGCTTAATGATTTTATTTTTACCAGTTTAGATAAATTTAAAGCGGTGTAGTCGGAATAATCTTCCGCCATGGACTTTATTTTCCCGGCTAATTCGTTTTTTATCATATATAAATATTTTAAAGGCCACCTGAAAAAGCAACCATTGTTTGTCGATAATTTGATTTATAGAAATAGGTTTAATATGTTGTTAATCTGATATTTAGTTGGGGATTTTATTTTTAAATGAGGGATGAATTACAAAGATAATGATTTTTCAACCTGATTGTAAATATTTAATGCAGAAGTTTCCCTGACATTTAGTTTTTGTACATTTTGCAGATTCCATTTTTGTATAACTTCATCAATAATTGAATTTCGCACACTAATAATCAAGGTGTTAAAATCATTCTTTAATATTTTATTTAATGCGGGTGACCATCCATTATCTGAAAGTTCAAATGGACCAACTTCATCAATAATAACTATTGACTCTGATGAGTATTGTGCTGAAATTAATGTATTTACACCCAATTGTATTCCGGATTCACAAAATTGATATGGATAGGGAAGATGTTCATTGCCCATAAATTCACATAAAACAGCTCGATTTCCATTCTCGATATTTTCTACGATGTATTTGTGTTTAAGTTCATTTTGAAATACTCCATACGTTATAATTCCCGAGCAATCAATTGACTTTTTTTTAAGTAAAGAAATAAGCTCTTTTAACAATGTGGTTTTCCCTTCATTTTTATTTCCTGCCAGCAGTATAATTGTTTTATTGTGAAATTGAGCTATTTGCATTTCTCCTGTTTTAATCAGATTTAAAACAGATAGCATAGGGTTTCTCAGAACCTCACGAGGCTTAGATAAATTTGCAACAGCATCTGGTAAAATTTGAAAAGCTAATTCTAACGAAAGAGTAAGACTCGCTGTTTTGTTTCTGTATAAAATATTTTTAACCAATGGATTACGTAGGTCAACAGAAAGAGCATGAAATCCAAAAATGAGGAGCAGAGCCCGTAAATTCATTTCAATACCAGCAATGAATCCTTCTATGCTCAAATATTCATTGCTTTTGGATTTAATAAATAATGAAGCAAGAAATGTCAGCAAAATCATCTGAACCCAAATCATAGGTTTCGTAAGTTTCTTTAAGCTTGATTTATAGGTTATCGAAATAAAAATTACATATCCAATAACGAGTATCGTAGAGTAAATAATTGACAATGAGCTCATAAAAAGTAACCCTGCAAGAATTATAACTATATGAAATATAAATCGAATCCATGAAAAAGACGTATCGTTGTTTTCTTGAAACAAGTTTGAATTATCGGTTAACGTTGGAATAGTCCCTTTTTGTCTTTGAGTTTTAAGAGCCTTGAGTCCAACTAAATAACCACAAATTGCTCCTATAATTCCTGTAATCGCATAAATAGTAAACAGGCATGTAATCATTTGCCATACACTGATTGAATTAAGATGAAGCCGGGATGCTGCAAGATCATATAGCTTTACGTAAATCCGAATAATATCAGCACCATACATTAGTATTTGAAAACCAATTTTGTAGAAAATACTGGTCAATCCCGCAAATACTCCTCCAATAATGTAACCCATGAGATTTCTCCCAAATACTCGAATGCCAGCTTCAAGAAATAAAGCTTCAGCAAAAATGCAAATCATGGGTCCCAGTATGATCGCACTGGGGGAGATCGACTTCATCAGTGCACAAATAAGGCCAGCACGCCATAATATGCCTTTTTCAGCATAAACAACCTGAGTAGAAACTAACAAAATAATTCCAATGGTGGACAATAAATTGCCTGAAAATGGAATATTTACATTATGAAGAAAGCTACCTAATATGATTTCAATACTTCCCCATAAACTTCCGATGACTGCAGCCTTTTGCCATTTGGAATGTAATATATTGTAATTTTGAATATTATTCATTCTTTAAAGCTTGGTTGATATAGTATTGATAGTCTTCTTTTGTATTGATATTGAATAATATAGATTCATTCCTGCTTTCAACTTCTACAATCGGTGCTCGAAAAATAAAATCCCTGAAATTAAAATCATCAGTAACCTCGTTCAAGAATGTATCAATAATCTTTTTGCCAAGCAAAATGGGATGACCTTTTTTGTGATTAAAAACAGGAACAATTACTTTATCTACGTTTCTACTTTTATAAAGATTGCTTATTAACTTACTGTCAATTAATGGATTATCAATATTTTGAATAAATATAAAATCAGAACTCGAGCAATTTGTCAACCCCATTTTCAATGAGAATATACGACCTTTTTCAGGAAAATCATTTCTTAAAATAGTAACATAAATGTTACTCATTGTAGAAACAAGTTGATTAATCTTTATGTAATCTATAGAATTAGAGATGATTGTGAAATTTTTTAATCCTGCATCCATATAAACATTCAGAATTGACTCTATAAAGCTAATCCCATTTTGATTCAATAAAAAAGCTTTTGAAGTTTTCATCCTTCCAGATAAACCTCCATTAAGAATAACTATTTGTGTATTATATTGATATTCTGTATTCAATGTAAACGGACTTGATTCAACCTCAAAAATAAGAATTAAAGTTGAAAGTGCAATTTTATGTATAATAGTATGAAGTGACATATATTCAATATGTTATGCATTCGTTTTGATAAATTTTACTTATCTTTGTTATGGCAACATAGAAAAAACTATTTTTGGATTAAAAATAATGAATCACAAGATGAAACCTGTTTCAGTATAGATTCAAGACAACATCAGGCAACTATTTAACCATATTCTATAAATTAAATTAACGTAAAAAAGTATGAAAATCAGACATTTATTGGTGGTAGGTTTATTGTTATTTTCTACCTTCGTGTTTGCTCAAAGTAAGCAAAGTAATAAAAATAGTGCTCCTGCTTCAGTTAGCTGGGGTCCAGATGTTGATGGAAGTAATAAAAGCATCATAAACAAAATCATTGGGCATGATGAAGACTACTATTATGTTTTATTCGAAGAAGTATCAGGTATGTTTGGTCGTAAAACGTATTATATTGAAAAATATGATTTAAAGATGAAACAACTAGCTTCTGAAGAGATTATTCTTGATGGAAGCAGTAAAAAAAGAGAATTTGAATCAGTCATTTATTTTAATAATGAGATGTACTTATTATCTTCTTATAATGATAAAAAACAGGATTTTAAATATTTATATATACAACGTGTTGATAAATCAAATTTAATACCTGAAAAAAAACTAACTCAAATAGCAGATATAGATTATAATGAATATCGACAAAGTGATTTTGGAAGCTTCCTCTATGAAATATCTGCGGATTCATCAAAATTATTTTTTCATTACATTCTTCCATCAAAAAAGAAAATGAAGCAAAAATTCGGATTAAAGGTTTTTGATAAGGAATTAAGTCTATTGTGGGAAAAAAATATTACGGTTCCTTACTTAGATGAATTATTTTGGACGCAAAGCTATAGAATTGACAATGAAGGAAATATATATATACTTGCAAAAGTTTATAAGGACAAGGTAAGAGATAAAAGAAAGGGGAAACCCAATTATAAGTATCAACTTATAACCGTTAAAAATAATGGAGAAGAATACAAAGAGTATCCTGTTGAATTAAAAGATAAGTTTATTACAGACTTGCAAATAGAAGTAAATAGTAATATGGATATTGTATGTGGTGGATTTTATTCTAAAATAGGCACATACAGCATTGATGGATGTTGTTTTCTAAATATAGATGGGCAAACAGGTGATATAAGAACAAAAAGTACAAAAGAATTTGATCTTGAATTTTTAACTCAGGATTTAACTGATCGTCAGAAAAAACGTGTTCAAAGAAAAACAGCAAGAGGGAGGGATCTTGAATTATATGAGTATAATTTAGATCATCTTGTTATTCGAGAAGATGGAGGAGTATTAATGGTTGGTGAGCAATACTGGGTTGTAGTGTATACATATAGAGATGCCAATGGCATTACTCATACTTATTATGAATATAATTACAATGATATATTTATTGTGAATGTAAACCCTGAAGGAAAAATAGACTGGGCTCAAAAAATACCTAAACGCCAAACAACAACTTCCGATCCATTATACTTCTCTTATAGCTTTGCAACTGTTGGTAATGATCTTTATTTTATATATAATGATCATGAAGATAATATTGATTATGAGGGAGATGGCGAAATAAAAACACTTAAAAGCGTGAAAAATTCTTTTACAATGCTTGCTCATGTTGATTCACAAGGGAATATTTCAATTGATCCTCTTTTTAAAAATGAAAGAGGCAAAGCTTATTTATTGCCATTAGCTTGTCAGCAAGTAAGTAGTGATGAAGTTATTGCTTACGCAAAGCGAGGAAAAATGGAAAAATTCGCTAAAATAAAATATACAATAGAGTAATTCTTAAAAAATGAGAGGGAGGACTGTTGCATAAACAGTCCTCTTTTTTTATTTCCTCTTCAGTCCAATTGCATTTGGAAATGGTCTGAAACGATCATTTTTATCTGTTGCATAAGTGTGAGATACATAGCTTCCAAATCTTCCAATTTCGAAGGAACCTGATCTGACAAAAAATGAAGCCTCGGGGCCTCCCTCTAAATAGATAGCTGATTGAATACCACATTTTAATCTGGTCAGAAATATTGACATTTCATTGGCCGACATCGGTGTACGGGTAAAAATAAAAAGAATATTTTTCTGCTTATCGACTGCCAAAACCGACATACTACAACGTTGAACCCGTTTGTATTTCCAGAAAACAGGATTTCCAATTTCATCAATCATACGCAAGCTTTGAAATGCATATATATAATTTGTTGATAATGAATCGGGATTAGATTCATTAATGTCTAGTATTTTAAATATTGGACTGTTATTCGTTTTGGGTTGAAAACAAGCCAATGCTTCAAATCCTTCCTTGTCGTTCGGATTATTATAACCTTTGTCTGTTTTCATAAATCCAACACTTTCATATCGATTTTGTAAACTATACATTCCTGCATTGATAACTGCCGTAAGCCCAAAACTATCAACCCATTGAGGTGCAGTTCTACGAATACTGTCATAATCGGATGCTGTAAGAATTTGAATGCAAAAGGTATTTAGAGAAGCTTTTAAAATGCTAATTTGTTTGTCTTTTACTCTCGATTTCACCGGAGATTTCACTTCTGTGTACCATAGTCCTTCGTCCAACTTCTTCCAATGTATTTTTAAAGTATTGCTTTTGGGTCTCAATCCGGTTATAACAAGAGTCATAAGAATGAAAACAAGTGTAATTCGTTGATTTTTATTAATTAACATTTCTAAAGGCTGTTGATGTATAGATGTCTCAAAATTACACATAATAAAACGCAGAATGCTAAATTCAATAGTAGTAATAGAGATTACGCAATTTTAGGTACTTTAACTTTGAAATTCTATGGAAATAACTATATTTGCAATAAGATTTTGCTCAAAACTCAAAACTAAAGATCAAACTAAGCCAATATTAACCCAAATTACAACAATGAAAAAGTATGTGTTTTTATGTGTCATTACATTTTGTGTAATGAATGTGCAACTTTTTGCACAAAAGCAAACAGCATTGCAAAATGATTATTCCGTTGTTAAATCATCAGGAACTATTCCGGATGATATATCATCACTATTTTCTTCAAAATTTGCAAAAGATCTGGAAGATCTGAAAAAATCAAAAATATCAAGAAAAGAACGTCTTGCAAAGGAAAAATATTTGGAACAAAGCCATTATTATCTGAATCAGATGCTTACCAGTGGAAAGATAATTTATGGATCACCATTTAATGCTTACCTTGATAAAATACTTGATAAACTACTTGTAAATGAACCTGAACTCAGAAGCAAAATCAGAATTTACATCATAAAGTCTCCGGAAGTAAATGCAGCGGCAACATCTACCGGAATTATTTTCGTTAATCTTGGATTGCTGGCACAGTCTGGAAGTGAATCACAATTGGCATATATACTGGCACATGAGATTATTCACTATACTAAAGATCATAATATTACACTTTATCTTGAAAAGGATAAGCTTAAAAGATCAAAAGAAGGTATAAGATCTTCTAAGTCAGACAACCTTCTCTTTAAAATGCATTTTCGTTCTCGTGAAATGGAAAGTGAAGCAGATGAACTTGGTTTTAAAAACTACTTTTCAAATTCAAATTATTCCATTGATCAGATTTTTGAAACGTTTGATGTACTTCAATATAGTTATTTACCTTTTGACGAAATACCTTTTAATCAAACTTACCTGACGGATTCTGTATTTATGTTTCCAAATGACCTGTTTCCCAAAACAATAAATGCAATTAAAGCTCGTGATGATTATGACGACTCAGAATCAACTCATCCAAACTTAAAGAAAAGAAGAGAGACAATGTCAAAGTTGACCGAAAAAATAGATAATAAAGGTCGTGAATTAAACCCTCAAGGAAAAGATCAGTTTTTACTTTTACGAGATATGGCTCGATTTGAATGCATTCGTCTCAATTTGATCAATAATGATTTTGCCGAAGCGTTTTATAATACATGGGTAATGGAACAGGACTATCCGAATAACCTGTTTCTTGAAAAAGCAAAAGTAGCTTCATTATACGGTATATGTAAATACAAAAAAGCCGGAAAAACGTTTGATGTTATTCCATCCGAAAAGAAAACAGAAGGAGAAATGCATAAAGTAGTATTTCTTTTCTCGAAACTGAAAGGAAAAGAATTGTATGCAGCCACAATCCGTAATGCATGGAAAGCAAAAACAAAATATCCTCAGGAAGAATACTTTGACAATATTCTGAGCAGTTTGTTTCCCGAATTTGTCAAGAACTATAAAATTTCACCTTCTGATTTTTCTAAATCTACTCAAAATCTTGTGATTAATAAAGCGTCTGAGGACTCAGCAAAAGTTTCCCATCAATCACGCAAGTTAAATAATATTCAAAAGAAAAAAAGTTCATCTATTGACACTGATTATATTCAATACATGTTTGCCGATCTAATGAATAATAAAGATTTTATTGAAATATTTTCAAATACTTGTGATTCAATTGGTTCAGAGAAGAAAAAGCAAGCAAAAAATAATATCAAAAATAAAGGGGAAGAAGATGAGGATGAAGAAACAGCAACCTGGGATAATTCTAATGAAGAAGACAATGAAGATGATGCATTCGATATTCGTGAACAACGAAAAATAGAAAAACATAATATGTCGAAAGGATGCAGAATAGGGGTTGGAAATGTTTTGGTATATAATCCTTTTTATAAAAAATTTGATTTTAGATACGATCCGGAATTACAGTTTTTGGAAAGTGAAGAGAGACAAATAGAGTTTATTGAGCTTTATAAGGATAATGCAAAACGTGTAGGCTTACAAAATAAGATGATTCTGCCTTCTGAATTTTCTGGCTTAGATCAGGATATTTATAATGATCATGTTCTGTTAAATGAATGGACTGATGAGTTTTTTAACTGGAAAATCAAAGGTGAACCCGTAATGTTTACTTCAAATGAAATATCGGAAATCACTCAAAAATACAATACAAAATATCTTGATATAACAGGTGTAATTTCGTCAAGAGAGAAAAATTACGGATCTGCTGCTTATCTTATTGTTGGAATATTTGTTCCATACTATCTTCCTTTTGCAATTTATGGTATTTGCAAACCTTCATTTTATACGGTTTACTATAATATGTTAATCGATTTGGAGAAGGGAAAGGTTATATTTGTGACAACAGCATCTTTAGAACGATCAGACAAAAAAATGTTTTTAAATTCTAAAATTTATGATTCTCTGAATCAGATTAAAAGCAAATAATATCAATCTTATCAAAACTGAATAAAATGAAAAATATATATATTACACTGGTTTTATTTATAATTACAGTTTCCTTTTCGTATTCGCAGGTTTCAGGCTATATGGGAAAGCGAAATGTATTGAAGGTTGGAGTATTCTTGAAAAATTCGTTTGAGTTTCCGAATAGAAATGGAGAAAATGGTTTCATGAGTTTTAACGACAAATACTCTCTCGAATTTGAACGTGTTATTAATAGAAAGCAATCTGTACTTATACATGCATCGTATTTTCAAACGAAGTTAAGTTTTATAGGTTTGAGCAATATACCTCAACGACTTACTCTAGTTGGTTTTAATAATTATTATCAAATTTCCTGCCCACCAAGTGATTATATGCCCGAAATGGATGGTCTTGGGTTTGGAGTTGATTATCGTATTTATAAAACATCTCATCTGGCTCCATTAGGAGCATATATTTCATTTGGCGTTGACTATTTTTTACTGGATGCTGTCATTAACAAAATTGAATACTATCAACTAGGTGCTAATGAAAATCCTGACAATTTTTCAATGCCTGAGTCACAAAGAGGTGCTTTTGGAGTTAATGTGAAATGGGGGATTCAGCAGGTTTTTTTTAACAAAATAGCCTTTGAAAGCTCTTTTCACCTTGGCTTTCTTTTAGCTGGAATTGGAAAAGAATTTGATTATTCATATTCAGGCGAATTAGACTTTCTGAAATATCAGATGGCCAGACGAATGTTTTCACACTACTTATGGGGTGTTACCTTCAGCGTTGGATACCTTTTGTAAAATTTACAGAATTCTGTATTCAAACTGATAATTTGAGGTAACAAGGCGGTTTTGTCGTCATTTACAATACGATGGGATGCATGAGAAGAAATCTTTTCATCATCCCATTGGTTATTTATACGGGCTTCGATTGCTGATTCGGTAATATTGTCTCGGTGCATAACCCGCTGAATCCTTATCTCTATAGGACAGTAAACATGGATTGTGTAATCAAACATGGATGAAAATCCACTTTCAAACAAAATAGCTGACTCCATAATAACGTATGGATTGTCAGATCGTAGCATACTCCATTTTTCGAAATCATCCTTGATTAAAGGATGTATAATTGAGTTCAGTTTTTCGAGTTTATCCTGTTGATTGAATACAACAGAAGCAAGCTTTACTCTATCTATCTGGCCTTGAATAGTCACATTTCCAACCTCATTTTCAATTTGTTGAATCACGTCTTTTTGAGTCAAAAACTCCTTGCCTTTTGCATCTGCATAGTAAACGGGTATATTCAGAATATCAAATATTCTGCTTACAACACTTTTTCCACTACCAATGCCTCCTGTAATTCCAATTTTAAGCATATCAATGCAATTGTATAAATTCTACTTTTTCAGGTTCAATGCGAATATTTCGAATATTTTCAGGGTGTAACACCAAGTTGACTTTCAACTTGTTTTGAAGTGGGTTATTGGTTTCTTCCTGCGATACAGTAACTTTGAAATGTGAAGGTGTAATATTTTTATAATCCTTTAAAGAAATGAGATAACGAAGTTTTACCTTATCAGGAAATATTCTATAATCACGCTTGTTTAACGTCGAATCATAACTTACGGGAACTTCTAGCTCTTGCTCTGTAAACTTAATAATTTCAGCTTTTAATAACACAGTGTGTGTTAATACTTTAATATCATCTATGTATTTTAAATCGAGAGAAACAAGAGTATAAACTGTTGAGTTTAGATTATGAAAATGCTCTGAAGTTGTTGAAATTGAATTTATTCTACGAAGCTGTCTTCGATTTCCTTTTATCCAAACACTGTCCGGAAAAACTACTGGCTCACCATATATCTGATAATTTGGAGCATAGTTTGCGCTATAATTCACCATTATCGGAATCTTTTTGTAATCAGCCTTTTCCCAATGGATTTTTATGACATTAGGAGATAAATCTTTTAATTTCATTCCTTTGGGTAAGCTATTATCAATTTTTTGTTTAAGCCAGGGTGACGAAAGCTTTAAAATTCCGGCATCATTTTTTCCCTGTTTCAAATTCAGATTACCAGCATCAAGACTTAGCAAATGGTCTTTTTTAAAAACAGAATAATATAGTAATGTAAATCCTTGTGCATTAACTCCAACATTGATAATACTATCACCGGAAAGCTGCGGAATATAATTTTCCGGAAAATTATGGAGCGATATTTTAAATGGAATGGTGACTTGGTAATCTTTTGAGTATTTGATTACAAACCATAAAACTATAGCAATAGCCAAACAAAGAAGAAACAGGTTTAACTTATGTTGAAACTGACTTTTTCCAACATGTTTTTTTACAGCATTTAAGTATCGGCTATCACTTTCCATGAATTTAAACGTTTTGATTGTGTAAAACTAATGAAAATAAGCCTGTTTAAAAAGTCGTAACCTGAAAATATTTTCCCGATTTTTGAGGCTCAATATGACAAGCTTATTGAATTATAGCTGTCAGACTGAGTCCCAAAAGTCGGGAAAGTCTATTTACCAAAAGAGAGGCTTTTTGAATAGTCTCTCTTCAAGATTCTTCAGAATATTTTTTTTATTCTTCTTATTTGTTATCGCCTAATTGCGCTGAGTTATCAGCAGCAATGGCTGATTTTTCCATTTTTAAGCGGTTTTGACCTTCAACTTCAATAATCACAGTAGTTTCTTGTACTTCTACAATTTTACCATGAATACCACCGATAGAAACTATTTTTTGTCCTTTCTGAAGCCCTTCACGGAATTTCTTTTGTTCCTTGGTTTTTTTCATCTGAGGACGAATCATAAAGAAATAGAACACAACAATGATAAGTAAAAAGAAAAACAGTGATTCAAAACCGCTTCCTTTACCACCTTGTTGCGGAGCCATAAGTAAGATTGATAATAAATTCATTGTATTGATTTTTAATGATTTCTAATTTATTGAGCTGCTTCCGGATTTCCAACCATAGCTTTAATGGATAATTGGTAAGTATTAGGTTGGGTATTCGCTGCCAAAGTTACTACTTTGTGCTGAAATCCATTTTTTCCTGAAGTATTAAATGTAACAGTAATTACTCCATCTTCTCCGGGTTTAATGGCTTTTCGCGGATAATCAGGAACAGTACACCCACAGGTGGCTGTTGCAGAGGCTATTACCAAATCTGATTTCCCTGAATTTTTAAATTTGAAACTGTATGTAAGCTTTTCACCTTCAATGACTTTACCAAAGTCATGGACATCCGTTTCAAATTGAAATACAGGCAGATCACCTTTGTTTTCACCATTTGCAGTGATTGGATTGTTCACTACATCGGGTGAAATGTCATTTTTGTTTCCGGAACTTTTACAAGCAACTATGCTCCCGGTTGCAAATGCAAGTGCGATGAAAAAAATTCGTTGTTTCATTGCTTTCATGTTTTAGCGTAATGATAAACGGTTGAATTATATTTTTGTTATTCGACAAGTCCACGACCTTTTTTAACAATCTTTCCGCTCATTTTATACTCAACTACCAGTTTGTCCAGCAATCCATTAATAAAAATGTGACTCTTGTCTGAGCTGAAATCTTTAGAAATCTCAATAAATTCATTAATGCTGACTTTGATCGGAATTAATGGAAAGTTCATTAATTCAACCAATGCCATTTTTATAATGATGATATCAAGAAGAGCAATACGTTCTATTTCCCAGTTTGGAGTTTTTGCAGCAATGGTACCTTCAAATTCTTTACTGTGAATAATACTTTGGCGAAACAGGGTTGTTACAAACTTTTCGGAATCTTCCTGAATATCTTCGCTTTCATATAAGCGAGGAAGTTCATATAAATCACTGGCATCCTGAGGGATACTTTTTACAGTTTTTGCAACCCAAAGTGCAACTAAATAAAAATCATCCGACCAGAAGATGTATTTTTCTTCAAAGTAATTTTGAAGCATTTCATTGGTAATCAATCGCTTTTTGAAAATATTGATTACCATTTTCAAATCATCTTCCCAAGTACATTCAGGAGTATTCATATATTCCTGATAGCTTTTACTTTCTTTGATTTCCTGAAAAATCTGGCGAAAAATATCTTGTTCGTCTCTCCAGTTGATTTTTAACTGACTGCTTTTAAGGATGTAGTCTTTGTTATTTGCAAGCGCATTAATTACACGATTGTCAATAAAACGAGTGTTGGGATTTAAATCTTCTTCTGTTGGAAGATGTTTTTCTTTAGCTTCTTCCAGACGTTCATGAGCAAATTTGGTAATTTCGATCAGAGCTGAAATTTGATAAATATATAGATCGTACATTTTATCAAGGCTCTTCAGCAAATTTTTTTCTGCAATGTTCAGATTGTCGTCTTCTGTTTGAAAAAAGGAATACAAGGCCTGCATCACCTTTATACGCAAAAGTCGGCGGTTTAGCATGATTTCGAAGTTCTTAAGTGTGTATATTCTATGAGGGCGCAAAGGTAATGAAAACAAACGAAAAATAACCGTATAAATTAATCATTCATCTCCAAACTTTCAACTGCCAATTGGTATGACTTTAATCCAAAGCCAATAATGCAGCCTTTGCAAACAGGGGAGATGTGGGATTTATTATAACAACTATATTTGATTGATAATATGATAATTATATATAATAAATAGTTTGCTATATGTTATATATAAATATACGAATATGAATGTTAAATAAAAATATAAATTTAAGATTCATATACTAATATATGTATATTTGCTATCTACATATGAATTAAAGTATCGATTTATAATCTTCCTTTAACTTATATTTAAATTTGTATTTATGTATTGCTAAATTACTATGAATAAACCATTTATTGTTATTAACGTTACAAAGAACAGGTATAAAAAACTGTTTATTGATGATATTCTCTATTTTAAAGCAGACAGGTCTTATTGTCTTATTAAAACTTTAGAAGAAGAATTTATACTTACAAGACCACTAAAAGAAGTTAGTTCTGATCTTAGTTCGGATGTTTTTATAAAAATAAACAGAAGCTATATTATTAATATATATAACTGTATAGAACTTAAAATTGGATTTAATCCAGAACTGGTTTTATGTAATAAAGAAGTAATAAAACCTTGCGAAGGAGTGCTCGATGAGTTAGTTTTATATTTTAATTTAAAAACAAAAATTTAGTTTTGAACCATAAATATATTGCTTTTAGGAAGTAAAAGTATATACTTCGGAAATTTATACTTGATGAAAAAAGAACCTTTCTAATTATTAAGTACATTTGTTATATAATATACCGATTAGAAAAATGTAACAATCCAATATTTGCTCACTCAATTATCTTCATCGTTTTCAGTATTATATTGGAATAATATTGGATTGATTTTAGATTTACTTTGGTATAGTAGCTTTAATAATCATATATTACATACGAACAAGATAAAAATCAAAAAACGATAATGACGATGTATATGAAATAATATTGCCGCTGCAAAGAGCCTTCTTTAAAGTTTGCAGCGGCGTATGTCACTTAAATGAAACTTGGTCGGTTGCATATTTAAGTATGTAAAGAAGGCTATACAAAATTAGTGAATATAAGTGAATTAACCATATTTATTATGGTTGAAAATAGCATACAAGTAATATCCTAAAATATGAAAAATATAATTAGATTGACATTTTTAGCTTTAGGGCTGTTTTTTTTCTTAAAAACAAGTAATGCACAACTTGTAATATATGATAATTATAGTAATGCGAATCTTTGGACTGAAATAAATCCTGCAAACTCTTCTACAAATGACGTAAAAGTTAATGGACCAAATCATCTGAATGTTTGTTATTACAAAAAAATGGAAGGACAAACAAACAGTGACACAAGGGTTTATCGTTCATTAAACACTATTTTAGGTAATCAATGGACTACGGAACTAGATTTTATACTCGAGTTAAATACAGTTGCTAATAATGGGGGGTTTTACCCTATAGTTTTAACTGCTGGAAATTTAGCACCAGAGAGAGATAATTCATTTTCTACAGGCAACCCGGCAATAACAAATCAAGATGGAATAGGAGTTGTTTGCTATAATAACAGCAATAATGAAACAAAATTGGCACCTTGGTTGAAAGACGGCACATCTATGACATTGGGAAATTGTGATGTAACAATTCAAGTTGGAATAAAATATAAAATCAGATTAGAGAGATTGGATATAGATAAAGGCCGTTTTACTGTATTTGCATATGACTCTAAAGGAAACCTTATAAATAATCCGATTAAGGAAAGTTGTTGCATAACAATTCCTAGAGATATTACTGGGTTGACACATGTTCAAACTGCAAATTCCGTAGGATATAATACAAATGTTGACATGAATGGATATGTAGATAATTTATTTATTTCTCAAAATATTACACCTTGTTGCCCATTTGACGGTATTACAGGAAATACTTCAATATGCTCTCAAAATACTCAATCACAGTATTGTGTATATGGAAACATCCTTCCCGGAACAACCTTAAACTGGATTGTACCTGCCTGCGTTGGAAGCTGGACTGGAAATGGAACAACATGTATTAATATTTTAAATTGGGGTAGTTGCACCGGATTACAATATATTAAATTGGTTTATGAGTGTAATTGTGAAAAAGATACTATTACATTACCTGTTTACATTAACCCAGACTCAAGTTTTTATAACTTCTCTGTAAGTACTAGTACTTCTTCTGGTTCAAGTGTATTTAGTGCAACAGGTACAGCCTTGAATACTATACCGGGTTCATTAAATGTTACAGATGTATGGACATTGTATTTGGCAAGTAATTATATACCTGGTGATTACACTGTTACTGGAAATGCTATTTCAACAAGCACTAATTCACCATTTACTGTAAGTAATTTGTCTAAAACTCAATACTATATCATTAGAAGAACTATTACCTTTATTAATAGTGAATGCCCTCCAATTGTTATTAATCAGAAAGTATCGATGAGTAAAAGTGCCATTCGCGCTATATCTGCAAATAATTCTTCAGAATATTCAGAAAGTAGCACTAATCCAAAGATATATCCAAATCCTACATCGGACTTGTTAAATATTGAAATTCCTGATAATACAAGTAAAATTGTAAGAATTATTATTATTGATAACCAAGGACGTGAGGTAATTACTAAAGAATTAAATAATATGAGCAAGATTCAGGTATCTACAAAGAATCTTCAAAAGGGAGTGTACCTTATTAAGTTTATTGGTGACGAAAATATTGAAGCTATTAAGTTTACTAAAAATTAAGAACTCTTGAATTAATTAAGCCACGTTCAATGTGAAAATTTATATTGAACGTGGCTTTTTGTTTTACTGCTTTTTATAATAGGAGTGCTAGACCATATCCAAACTTTCAACTGCCAGTTGGTATGACTTTAATCCAAAGCCAATAATGCAGCCTTTGCAAACAGGGGAGATGTAGGATTTATGACGGTAAGCTTCGCGGGAGAATACATTGCTGATGTGCACTTCGATAACCGGAGTGGTTACCGAAGAGATCGCATCGGCTATGGCCAAACTGGTATGAGTGTAAGCTCCGGCATTTAAAATAATGGCATTTTGTTCAAATCCACCTTTATGAATAGCGTTAATTAATTCACCCTCGATATTACTTTGAAAATATTCAAATTTATGCTGTGGATACTTTTTTTTCAATTCCTCGAAAAAATCTTCAAAAGATCTGGCTCCGTAAATCTCTGGTTCACGTTTTCCAAGCAAATTTAGATTTGGACCGTTTATAATTAATATTTTCATTTTTGTTAATTTCTGATAAAATAAGCGGCTTTAATATTTGAGATTTGAGAAACGATCTCTTTTGTGGAATACATTTTTATTATCCATGAGTATTCATTTCGCAAATCGCTTTATTTTAATTTTCTTTTTTCAGGGCATCAAACAGGACTTCGACCGGATGTTGTGCATCGCGACCGGTTCCATCTTTGATTTGACAACGACAACTGGTACCCGGTGCAACAATGATTGTTTCTATTTCAGTATTCCGGATAGCTGGAAATAGTACCAGTTCACCTACCTTCATCGAAATTTCATAATGTTCTTTTTCGTAACCAAACGAACCTGCCATTCCGCAACAGCCGGATGGAATTTCGTCAATCGCATAATTTTGAGGTAAAGTGAGCATCTTTTTTGTTGAGAGGGTAGAAGCAATAGATTTTTGCTGGCAATGTCCGTGAAGTTTCAGTTTGCGGCTTTCTTTGGTAAATAAATCAGTATTAATATTTCCTTTTTCTGTTTCACGAGCGATAAATTCATCAAACATGAGGGTATTGGGAGCTAAATTGATGGCTGCTTTGCGCAGATGTGGAGATACAAGTTCCGGGTATTCGTCGCGGAAAGCAAGAATTGCAGAAGGTTCTATTCCGATCAGAGGAGTTTCCTGACTAACAATATCTTTAAGCAATTCTACATTCTTGTTCGCTATTTTACGGGCAGTGCGCAACAAACCCTTCGAAAGGAAGGTGCGTCCACTCACGGTATGATTCGGAATGCTGACTTCATATCCCAAATGGGTAAGCAAACGTATGGCTTTAATACCAATTTCTGACTCATTGTAATTGGTAAATTCATCTGCAAATAAGTAAACTTTTCCTTTAGGTTTTACAGGTTTAGTATATTGTTTTTCAAATGATTGACGCAATGTTTGTTTTGATAATAACGGAATGGAACGCTGAGGTGCAAATCCCAGTATTTTTTTTGCAATTCCCGAGGTAAAGCTGTTTGCCATAAAAAAATTTGTGATTCCTGGAATAATAGAACCCAAGGCATTGATACTTGCAATGTAGGCAATGGCGCGGGTGCGCAAAGGAATTCCGTTTGCATCATAATAATGTTGCATAAACTCAGCTTTCATTTTTGCAACATCCACACTGGACGGACATTCCGATTTACAAGCTTTGCAGGAAAGGCATAGATCGAGAACCTCGTAAATTTCTTTATGATTGAAAGGATTTTCTTTGGTTGAATTGGTAAGATATTCGCGCAGGATGTTTGCTCGGGCACGGGTAGTGGAACGTTCATCACGGGTAGCCATATAACTCGGACACATAGTACCCCCGATTATTTCTGTTTTACGACAATCGGCTGATCCATTGCATTTTTCGGCAGCACGTAGTATGCCCTGATCTTTTGAAAAATCGAATATTGTTTCTATCTCACGGGGTTTCTGCTCAGCCTTGTAGCGCAAAGATGAATTCATAGAAGGAGTATCCACAATCTTATTAGGATTGAAGATATTCAATGGATCCCAGGTATGCTTAATTTCGCGAAAAAGCTCATAGTTTCGTTCTCCAAGCATCAGGGAAATGAATTCACCACGTAAACGACCATCTCCGTGTTCACCACTAAGTGACCCTTTATATTTCTTAACCAGTTTGGCTGTTTCAAGAGCCACAACGCGGAAAAGTTCAATATCTTCGGCTTTCTTTAAATTCAAAACCGGTCGTAGGTGAAGTTCGCCAGTGGCAACGTGAGCATAATAAACGCAATTGAGACTGTAGCGATCAAGCATTGCCTGAAATTCAGTGATGTAGTCGGGGAGAAGTTTCGGATTTACGGCTGTATCTTCGATTACCGGAACAGGTTTTGCATCGCCAGGAATATTAGAGAGTAATCCTAGTCCGGCTTTGCGAACTCCCCAAACTTTCTTAGTATCGTCACCAAAGACTACCGGAAATTCGTAACCCAGACCTACTGCACGAATCTCAGCCTCCATATCACGTGCCTGATACATAATAGTTTCACGATTCTCACCTGCAAATTCAACAATCAGCAAAGCTCCCGGATCACCATGAATAAAAAAGCGGTTTTTGCGTTGCAAAATATTATCTTTGGTGCAATCCATGATGATTTTATCCATCAACTCTATAGCCACAGGTTTGTATTTCAATGCAATGATATTTGCTTTGAGAGCATCCATCACCGAATTGCAATGCACACATACCAGTGCTGTTTCTTTGGGTGGAAGTGGAACCAAATTGAGTTTTATCTCAGTAGTAAACGAAAGTGTTCCTTCAGATCCTGCCAGTAAAGTACAAAAATTAAAAGACTTACCTTCGTTAGCAAAGGGTTGCATATCCATCAATAAATCGATTGCATAACCAGTATTGCGACGTTCCAGACTTTTGTCGGGATATTCTTCGAGAATGCTCCGGCGGTTATCAGCATCATTCAGTATTTTACGTATGTTGCGATAGAGCTCCGCCTCTAAGGTATTTCCTTCGCATTTTGAGTCAAACATGTCACGCGTAAGCTGTTCAAAAAAAACATCGCTGCCATCACTCAGAATCGCCTGTATTTCAAGTGTATGTTCCCGGGTACTTCCATAGATTAAAGAGTGTGCTCCGCAGGAATTATTTCCGAGCATCCCGCCAATCATGCAACGATTGGAAGTGGATGTTTCCGGACCAAAAAAGAGTCCATATTGCTGTAATTCTTTGTTCAGTTCATCCAGAATAACACCAGGCTGTACACGCACCCACTTTTCCTGAGTATTGATTTCCAGAATGCGGGTAAAATATTTGGAGATATCCACCACAATACCGTTTCCAACAACCTGTCCGGCCAATGATGTTCCAGCAGCTCGCGGAATGAGGGCTGTACGGTTTTCACGGGCAAAAAAGATAAGTTTACGGATATCTTCCTTTGTTTTCGGACGAGTGACAGCTAAAGGTATTTCACGATAAGCCGATGCATCAGTAGCATAAAGTAAACGGGTAGTATCATCGATATAAATATCTCCTTCAAAGTTTTTTTGAAGGGTAATGAGCTTATCGTGTATAGATTCTCGTGCCATTATAAATATCTGATTTAGAGTGACCAATCAATAGGTGCAAGACCTTGTTCAGTCAAATAAAGGTTGGTTTTTGAAAAGTGATGACATCCAAAAAATCCCCGGGATGCGGAAAGCGGAGAGGGGTGAACACTTTTCAGAATATAATGGCGAGAAGTGTCAATCAAGACTTCCTTTGCCTGAGCATAATTACCCCAAAGCAGGAAAACAAGCCCATTACGTTGATTGGAGAGCTTACGGATTACATTATCTGTAAACTGTTCCCATCCTTTTTTCTGATGAGAGCCAGCCTGATGTGCACGCACCGTTAAGGTTGCATTGAGTAATAAGACTCCTTGTTCTGCCCATTTCTCAAGATTCCCGTGATTTGGTATCGGAAGATTCATATCCTGATGGATCTCTTTAAAGATATTAACAAGCGAAGGTGGTTTCGCAATTCCTTTCGGAACCGAAAAACATAATCCATGAGCCTGACCCACATCATGATAAGGATCCTGTCCCAATATCACTACCTTTACTTTATGAAAAGGTGTTTTATTGAAGGCATTAAAAATCAGCGAACCCGGAGGAAATACCTGATGCTCCTTTTTTTCTTCAATGAGGAAGGTTTTGAGTTGTGCGAAATACTCTGACCTGAATTCATCGATCAATATTTCTTTCCAGCTTTCTTCTATCTGAGGGTTTACGTCCACCATAAATCTTTGTTTTTTCATTAATTTTATTCTGTTATAAAAAAGCGTTCCCTATTATCGGGACTCAACCAGACAGTGGCACCGAGCAGAGTCAAAGTGTGCTTCTCATTAAGGATTAACAGAATAAAGATTCTTTACGATTACATCATTGATGCTACAAATATAGATTTTTTTGACCAAGCATCAGAATAATTGAGGCTACATATACTTGATGCATTGCTTTTTCGTTATTTTTGTGATCTGAAATTAATATTGAATTATGAAGAAACTTGCAATTGTAATCGTGGTACTGATACTGGCTGGCCTAGGCTTAAGTGCTTGTAAATCACATGAAAAATGTCCTGCATACAGCTCGGTAAATCGCGATAAGCACGAAACATATCGTTATTAAACGATTTTCGGTTTTTGTTGTTTAATCAGAAATCAAATCCTTTCGAATATGCCCAAGAGAATAGTTTTCGGGGCGATTTTGTTGTTCGCAATGCTTTTACCGGTATTTGTTTCGGCTCAAACGGAGCAGACAGATGCCGATAAAGGTATTATTTATATGCGCGAAAGGAGTTATTATATAGGATTGCACTCACAAGGCTGGGGTGGTGGGTGGCGAAAATCTTTTTTTAAAACCGGATTTAAAAAGCGTATTCTCGAAATAGAACTGGTGAAGATGAATCACCCCAAAGAAACACGTACCGAAAATCCCTATTTTGGAAATGCCAGCAGTTATATTTTCGGACAGCTTAACAGTATCTATGTAGCGCGGTTTGGAACCGGTTTTTACAAGATTTTGAATGATAAACCCTATTGGGGAGGCATACAGTTGAGCTATGTACTCTCGGGCGGATTTTCCTGCGCTCTGGCTCGCCCAAAATACATTTATTACATTATTCCGGATGCCAGCAATATGGATTATACGCTGAGTTTGGAACGCTATGACCCGAATGTACATACACAGGATTATATTTATGGTGGTGGACCCATTTTGAAGGGCTTTGAAAAGTTGAAACCCTACCCGGGAGCCTATGTTAAACTGGGAATGATGTTTGAGTTTGGCGAATATGCCGAAAAGACCCGTGCCGTTGAAATTGGAACAACCTTTGATGTATATGCTTCCGAGATCCCAATGATGGCTTTTAATACGTATCCACGCTATTTTTTAACCTTCTACGTAAACTTCCAGTTCGGAAAACGATATAATTTGTATTAGTATTATTCAGTTAATCGACTGATATGCATTGATCTGTCATATAACAGGCAGGAAGTTTAATCAAACATGTGAAGATTTAACTGTTATATAAAAAGAATGATTATATTTGTTATTCTTAAAACAATTTCCGTAAATCATGAATAAAAAATCATTCAGAATCTCCGCCAAAACTCTGATATAATCAATATAATCTACCTAAAACCAATTACGAAATAGCTGCCATTAGGCGACAGCCTAATTATTGGGGATAATTATGTTAATTTCTCCGTTGATAAAAAAAATATCACCTCGAGCGACTTGGACTCTAATATTGACAACTGTACACTAAAAATTAGCAACTCTGCAACAATAATTTTATTATGATAATCTCATTCACTTATTTCGATGATTATTAACTTCAAAATTATGAGGATGAGAACTTCAATTTATTTATTCATTACATTAATACTAGTTACCAATTGTTTATTTGCTCAAAAAAACAATATTGATAGATATTTTTTACTCAAGCCATCAGAAATCGAAACCAGTAAATCCGGAATTCAGAAATATGAAGTTTCACTCAAATGGCAGAATTTAGATGCAATTAATGGTAATAAAATCAATTGTAATGCAGTCAAAGCAACCTATATCGTTGGGTTAGAAAATGATTCCGTGAGTTGGGAAGATGTTAGTTTAGCGCAAATAAACGATTTTCAGCAAGTAGATTATGATGGAACAAATTTGCCATCATTTAATGATTTCTCCTATAAGATAAATGAAACGAATTTTCTGAAAGAAGAATTTTATAAAACCATTCCGCTTGGACAAAGGGATTTGGCAAAATGGCTTGTTTCCGATGCAATTCAAATGCAAGGATTAGCTTGGTATATATTTGATAGTCTGGTATACAACAAACCGTTTATTCCAATATTTTTGAACAACTACGAGGTGAAATTCAAAGATTGGGTAACTTTTACAAGTCGATATCAAAAATTAATTTGGTCAGCCATTGCAAAATACAATAACGAAGTTTGTGCGATTATCAAGTTTGAATCTTTATACAACCCTCTTAAAATTGAAAACAATCAGATGTCAGTAAAAGGTCGCTCATTGTATTATGGAGAGATTTGGATATCATTATCAGATAAGCAGGTTGAGTATGCGACAATGGTCGAAGATGTTATAATGAAGCTAAAGAGTTCGTTATTCCCCGAGGAGCAATTGATTGATTTGCAAAGGGAAATTATTTTTAATAAAGTTGAATAACAGCTAAATTTGACAGAAATGAAACGAAATAGAAAAACAATTGTATTTATCTCTGTAATTATTTTCAGTATAGTATTCTCGGTGCTTTTTAAATGGGTTCAAACAGGGAATCCATTCAAAGCAGAAACAATCATGTACGGTACTATAATTATACTAAACATATTGATAACTGGTAGTATCGCGTATAGCACATTTAGAAAATTTTCAAAAAGAACGACAATACAATTAGAAAAGAATATTATCTCAGTTTTTATTATTTTTGTTTTATTCGCTTTAACAGTTTCTCTTTCTCTTGTTAGTATTGGCGTTTATTTCTTGTACTTGATAAAAGGATATGACACAACAGACTTTCTTGACCATTTGTTTAAAATAGAGCTTACCGGCGCATTAAAACAGTTTTCAGTCTGGATAGTAATAGGCTCTATTTTCTTTTTTTATACTATTTGGCGTAAAGCAATTGAACGGGAACAAAAATTGCGTGAAGAAAACCTTAAATATAAATATAGAAACCTTAAATCACAGGTTAATCCTCATTTTCTTTTTAACAGCCTGAATACACTTTCTGAATTGGTATATGGTGATGCTAAAAAGGCTGATCTTTATATACAAAAATTATCCAGCATTTACAGGTATATTTTAGAGAATGAAGAAACTGACTTGATTTCTTTGACGGATGAACTCAAATTTATTCAGCAATATTTTGACTTACAAAAAGCAAGGAATAATGATAAAATATACATGGAAATTAATGTCCAAAGGGAGGACGAATATAAAATTATACCCGTATCATTGCAATTATTAGTTGAGAATGCCTTAAAGCATAATTCAATGTCGCAAGAGAAGCCATTGGTGGTAAAAATCTTTAACAATGAAGATTATATTATAGTTTCAAATACTATGCAAAAAAAGAAAACAATAGAAAACTCAACCCAAATAGGGTTGTCAAACCTAAAGGAAAGAGTAAGTTTAATTATGGGAAGGGAATTGATTGTTAATGAAGAAGCAAATCAATTTGTTGTTAAGCTCCCAATAATTCATATAACGAAATGAAAGTACTGATAATCGAAGATGAGCAACTTGCTTCTCAAAAACTCATTCGTTTAATTGAGGAAATTGATTCAAGTATAGAGATTGTAGATATTATAAAATCAGTTGAGCAGGCAACAAACTGGTTACTTAACAATTCACATCCGGAATTGATATTTATGGATATCCAACTCGAAGATGGAACCTGCTTTGAAATTTTCGAAAATTGTGCTATAAAAACACCTGTTATTTTTACAACTGCTTATGATGATTATTCATTAAAAGCTTTCAAAGTCAATAGTGTTGATTATTTATTAAAGCCTGTTGTTTTGGAAGAACTAAAAAATGCAATTGAGAAATTTAAGACGGTTCATCGTCAAAAAGTGGATTATGCGAAAATAGAGTCATTTATAAACCAATTACTCCCCAAAAAGAAAGAACGATTCTTAATCAAAATTGGCGAACACTATAGGTCAATTGAGATATCAAGAATCAATTGCTTCTTTATTAAAGAACGGTGTAATTTTATAAATGTTGACAAAGGGAAAAACTATGCAATTGATTATTCACTTGATAAGGTAGAGGATATCATTGATTCAAAAATATTTTTCAGGGTAAACAGAAATTTTATCATTAATTTTTCAGCAATTCAGGATGTTATTGTGTATTCATCGAGTAGATTAAAAATTAAGCTTACTAATTGGGAAGAAAATGATGAAATACTGGTAAGTCGGGAACGTGTGGCAGAATTTAAAGAATGGATGGATAGATGATTCCCTTTCAAACTGGAAAAATTTTGCCCCTGATTAAATAAAAAACATATTTAGGATTGAAAAGTAAAGGATTGTACATAATCGAGCAGACTCTTTATCGGAAACAGGAAAAAGCCTTTTATTCTATATCGTCCCGATTAGTCAGGATGGTGAAATTTTTTATAAACAGATGCGCTCTGTTTATACGTGGTTCAAGAAATTTCCAACAATCAGGCGTTTTTCAAATCGAAAAATTTGAAATGGCTAAGCCTATTCAAAAACAAATCACTAAATTTGAACTCAACACAGAATATCTTGACTTTATAACTAATTGATAAATAATAATATGAAAAAGACAAGCACAATGTTGGGAAAAAAATTAAGCATATGATTAGACAGATAATTTATTTGATTTTGATAGCTAGCACTCACTCAATTTGTCTTTCACAGACTAATTTGGATAAATTTTCCAATGACTGCTATAGTGATAAGATTCGATTGAATACAAAGGAAAGGGAATTCAAAGATACTGTAGTCATGGTTCGTAATTACATTGATAAGATTGATGAAAAACGGATAATTTGTAACGACTTGATTGTTGATAGAGATATTTATAAATTGATTTGGGAATGTAAATATATCAAGACTTATCTGACGTATCAAAATAAAATGAATAAGTTTTCTATTGTTTCTTGTATATCAGATAACGAAAATAACATGATAGCTTCTTATTTCTTATGTGATAGAAAAACAAAGGAAACGGTTGAGATGATAAGATTTAAAATAGCAAATAAAACAATTATTGGGATTAATATATTCCCAAACATTTATGACGGATTTGTTCCGGTTGATGAATTTGATAATCAAAAGACAGATAGGATTGATTAACTAAAAAACATCTGCCAATAAATTAAAAATACAAGCGATACGTATATTCCAGATTAAACGAACCTTCTGCAAACTCATTCCATTGCGTACGGAACAAGGCTTATAATGGTGATTTATTGAGGAAATAGGGGGTAGCCTGTTTTGATTGATTCTCCCAATTGGAGAAATGCAAACCTCCAGACAAGCATGCGAAAATTTAACAGTTATATTCCTCCTATTGACATAAAATACTGTTAGTTAATTTGGAGTTTAAAAAAAAAATGATTACATTTGTTACTCTTTAAACTGATTTTCAGGATTCATAAACAAAGAACCACTTAGAAAGCCTGCCAAAACTCAGATAATATCAATTATTTACCGGATAGGCAAAAACAATATTATCAACCTAAAACCAAGTGCGATATAGTCGTCATTAGACGACTATATAATTGTTGTGTACTATGTTACAAAACCCATCCATCATAATGATTCTGTTTAAATAAGAAAATATGGAGACAAAAACAGAGATTAAAAAATTGGAATTTTCAGAGCCCTTTGCTATTTATATACCAGCAACTATATTAATGTATTGTATGACAAAGTGTTTAATGCCTTATTTGAGTGAAAAGACAGGACAAAAACTTATATTATTTTGATTTATAGTGGTACTATTGGTTATTATAGATTTAACTGCCTTTCATTAAGATTGTAAAATATAATGCTAACTTTGGGAAAAGATGAAAACTAAAAATATCAAAAAAGAAACTCCTGTTTTAAAACCAGCGAAACAGGAAAATTTAATTCAAATTGACTTCCCAATAGTTGGCATTGGAGCATCAGCCGGCGGCCTCGAAGCCTTGGAACAGTTTTTTTGTAATGTATCCCCAAACAGTGGACTTGCTTATGTAGTCATTCAGCATCTCGACCCAAACTATGTTGGGATCATGCCTGAACTTTTGCAACGAACAACCCAGATGAAAGTTGTTCAAGCATCAGATCGTTTACAGGTTGAACCTAATCATGTTTATGTAATTCCCCCCAATAAAAGCATGTCTATTTTAAACGGCTTTTTGTATTTGTTTAGGCCTGTCGAATTGCATGGTTTGCGACTTCCGATCGATTATTTTTTTCGCTCATTAGCCGAAGATTTGCAAGAAAAAAGCATTGGGGTTATTCTTTCGGGTATGGGCTCTGATGGCAGTTTGGGGTTAAAAGCAATAAAAGAAAAAAATGGAATTGTTTTGGTTCAAGATCCGTTGACCGCAAAATTTGATGGTATGCCACAAAGTGCAATAAACTCCGTGATTATTGACATTCAGGCTTCGGCTAAAGAACTTCCCGAAAAGCTAATTTCCTTTCTGAAAATAAAGCCTGTAAGTATGCCAGATACCAAAATCGATGACAAAAACAAAAGCAATCTGGAGAAGGTCATTTCTTTGCTCCGGATGCAAACTGGTCATGATTTTTCGCTATACAAAAAAAACACCTTGTTTCGGCGCATTGAACGACGGATGAATATTCACCAAATTGATAAGATTGCCAGATACATCAGGTTTTTGCAAGAAAATCCGAATGAGATTGATATACTTTTCAAGGAATTATTAATTGGAGTAACCAATTTTTTTCGCGATGCGGCTGTTTGGGAAAAACTAAAAGAAAGTGTGTTCCCCGATTTGTTTGATCGATTGCCCAACAGCTATACTATCCGGGCATGGATAACAGGCTGTTCAACCGGAGAAGAAGCTTTTTCACTGGCCATTATTTTTAAAGAAGCTTATGAAAAGGTAAAATTGAGCAAAAATTTAACCCTTCAAATATTTGCTACCGACATTGATAGCGATGCCATCGAAAAAGCCCGAAAAGGCATTTTCGGTTCAAATATTCTTATCCATGTATTACCCGAACGAATTAATCAATTTTTCATAAAAGAAGAAAACAGTTATCGCATTAACAATACCATCCGTGAAATGGTTGTTTTTGCACCACATAACGTAATTAAAGACCCGCCGTTCACTAAATTAGACTTTCTTTTTTGCCGGAATTTATTAATCTACATGGAGCCTGAATTACAAAAGAAACTAATGAGTTTATTTCATTATAGTCTTAATCAAAACGGGATAATGATACTTGGCAGCGCAGAAAATGAAAATTCGCAAGACAATCAATTTACTCCGGTTGATGCAAAATTAAAAATCTATAAACGCGCAGCCAACGTTGTAAAGACTCAACTATTAGATTTCCCTGGGGCCTTTTTAGAATCAAGAAAACAAACATCAAACGAAATTATTACCGTGAAAACTGTAGAAAATATTCAAACGCTTGCCGACCAATTGTTATTGCAACATTTCTCACCTGCCAGTGTACTCATCAACACCGAAGGCGACATTCTATATATTACAGGACGTACAGGGAAATATTTAGAACCTGCTGCCGGAAAAGCAAATATGAACATTTACACTATGGCACGTGAAGGTTTACGAAACGAACTTCCGGGTGCAATACGAAAGGCATTGCAAAATTACGAACCAGTTAAGTTGCATAATATTAAAATTGGAACGAATGACGGAGTTCAAGTCGTGGACATCACGCTTCAATTAATTGAGAAACCCGAGGCAATTAAGGGAACAATCATAATTGTTTTTGCCGATGTAGCCAATATTCCAGGAACAACCGTCAGAAAATCAAAAAAGGCCAATCAAAGTTCAACGGTTCGGGAACAAGAATTGGAAAATGAATTACAACGGGTAAATGAAGAACTACAAAGCACCCGCGAAGAAATGCAAACGACCCAGGAAGAATTGAAATCGACCAACGAAGAAATGCAATCAACCAACGAAGAATTACAATCAACCAACGAAGAGCTTACCACATCGAAGGAAGAAATGCAAAGTCTGAATGAAGAGTTGCAAACGGTTAATATTGAGTTACAAAGCAAAGTAACTGATTTAATAGTGGCGAATAACGACATGAAAAATTTATTAAACAGCACCGATATTGCAACGCTGTTTCTCGACAAAGAATTAAACATTCGTCGTTTTACCGACCAGTTAACACTACTGTTTAAGTTGCGTCAAACAGATATTGGCCGACCATTTACGGATATGGTTACTAATTTAGAGTACCCTGAGATGACCAAAGATGCGAATCGGGTATTACGCACTCTGGTATTTATAGAAACAAGTATCCCAACACAAGACCAAAAATGGTTTTCAGTTCGTATTATGCCCTATCGTACTTCCGACGACCACATCGACGGGCTGGTGATCACATTTATTGACATCACCGAAGCAAAAAAAATGGAAATTGAAAATAATAAATACATTGCTATTCTTCGGGAACACAACCTTTACGAGCCATGAAAAAGCGAAACAAAAATTTAGCCGATACTGCAACTCTTCGGCAAAAGGCAGAAAATTTGCTAAAATGCCAACCAACTCAAGCAAATTTGCAAACTTCTGAAGCCGATATGTTGAAGCTAATTCACGAATTACAGGTACATCAAATTGAATTGGAAATGCAAAACGATGAACTTGTGATTGCAAAAGAGAGGGCAGAACTTGCAGAAGAAAAATATGCAGAATTGTATGATTTCGCACCTTCCGGCTATCTTTCTCTTTCCGAAAAATGTGAAATTACTGGAATTAATTTTGAAGCAGCCCGAATGCTTGGTAAAGAACGTTCGCTGTTGATAAAAAAACGATTTGACCTTTTTGTATCCGTTAATACTCAGGCAACTTTCAATCATTTTTTTAGGGATGTATTTTCAAGAAAGGCAAAACAGACTTGCGAAATAATGTTATCAATCAAAGATAATTTGCCAATATATCTAATGATTGACGGCAATATCAGCCAGAGCGGGAACTTATGTCTTTTAACACTGACCGATATTACCAAAAGAAAACTTGCTGAAATAAATTTATTGGAATCCAATATAAGAATTGAAGAAAGCGAGAATAAATTTCAGCAACTTGTTGCAAATATAGATGAATGTTTTTGGCTTCGCGATGACAATAAAATATTATATGTTAGTCCCGGATTTGAAAAAATATGGGGAATACCTTGCCAGTGTTTATACGATAACCCCCAGTTATTTTCCGAAAAAATACATCCTGACGACAAATCTGTGGTTTTGAAAATTCTCCAGTCGGACAATTTTAGAAAAAATGGAATTTTCAACTACGACTACCGAATTATAAGAGAAGATAAGGAAGTTCGCTGGATAAATGCAAAATCTTTTCCGGTGATGGATCATAACGGTAAATTTATCAGGCGAGCGGGGATTGCAATAGATATAACCGAAAAGATTCAAAAACATCAGGAACTTATCAAAGCCAAAGAACATGCTGAAGAAAGCGACCGTTTGAAATCAGCTTTTCTGGCCAACATGAGTCACGAAATCAGAACTCCGATGAATGGTATATTAGGCTTTGCCGAATTGTTGAAGAATCAGGAACTAACAGGTGATGAACAACAAGAGTATATCAAAATCATAGAAAAAAGTGGAGCTCGTATGCTCAATATCATCAATGATATTATTGATATTTCGAAAATTGAAGCTGGCCTGATGGAACTTGATATCAGGTTATCGAATATAAACGAACAAATCGAGTACATCTATACCTTTTTCAAACCCGAAGTTGACACCAAAGGGATTATGTTCTCATTCAAAAATTCACTACCCATAAAAGAATCCTTTATTTATACAGACCGTGAAAAAGTTTATGCAATTTTCACCAATATGGTTAAAAATGCCATTAAATTCAGTAATAAAGGCGCAATAGAATTCGGATACCTTACAAAAGGAGATTTCCTTGAATTTTATGTAAAAGACACAGGAATTGGAATTCCCAAAAACAGGCAGAAAGCCATTTTTGAGCGTTTCATTCAGGCTGATATTAAAGATCAGAATGCCACACAGGGCGCAGGTTTGGGTCTTGCCATTACCAAAGCATATATTGAAATGCTTGGTGGAAAGCTATGGGTAGAAAGCGAAGAAGACATTGGCTCAACTTTTTATTTCACACTGCCTTACAATACCGAACAGAAAAAAATAGCAACACAAAAAGATTTGCTTTTTGATCTGGCAGATAGTTCCTTTACATCCGAAGCTTCGGGTCTGAAAATATTAATTGCCGAAGATGATAACGTATCAGGAAAATTGTTAGACATAGATGTTGAAAAGGTTGCCAACGTAATTATTAAAGCAAGAACAGGTGTTGAAGCCGTTGAATCATGCCGGAATAATCCTGATATAGATTTGGTTCTGATGGATGTTCGGATGCCCGAAATGGACGGATATCAAGCCACGCGGCAAATCCGACAGTTCAACAAGAATGTGATAATTATTGCACAAACAGCTTATGGACTATCTGGCGACCGTGAAAAGGCAATTGAAAACGAATGCAATGATTATATTACAAAACCTATAAGAAAGTCCGAGTTACTGGCGTTAATTCAAAAGTATTTCAATAAATAATGTATTGACTGACAACTAAACGAAGAAAAAACAAGTACTTGGTGATAACACAGAGAACAATGACTTATTTACTCCTTAAACAGTATCGGAATTTGAGATTTTTATATATTCCAGATTAAACGAACCTTCCACAAACTCATTCCATTGGTTAATTTGAATATTGAAAAATGGATTATATTTGTTACGCTAAAATAAGTGTTTATAACAATTAAGAAGTAGTCCTCCTTTCGATTGAAATAAACACTCCTTCAAGCAAATTTACTACCTGCTTGAAAATCGGCTGTCCGACATATTTTATTTCTGTATTTTGCCCATGTTGTGATTTAGTCTGCAAAACAAATCTACAACTTGGGGGCAACCCTTCGGGAGTAAGCCCTATTTTTTTACTCGTTCAGTAATGATAAAAAATATTATTTTTGTTACTCCTAAAATATATATTATAAAGAAGAAAGCATTCAGAAAACATTTCAAAACTCCAATGTAATCAAATTATTATCTGATAAATAAAAACAATATAATCAACCTAAAACCAAGTTCGAGAAAGTTTACAAGTGGTGATTGAATCGTTAATAATAAAGTAAAAAAGCATATATGTAAAATTAAGATTATTATAAATGTATGTATTATGAAAAAAATCATCCTCTTTTTACTGCTAATAACAGTATTATTAAAATTATCAGTTGCTCAATGGAAACCAACCAACGGGCCACTGGGCGGTGAAGATATTAACAGTATTGCAATTTCCGGCTCAAAAATAGTTGCAGGTACGAGTAATGGAGCATATCTTTCCGTAAACAACGGTTTGAGTTGGGTCAATATTAGTCCATCAAATGGAGAGGTACTATCAGTGGTATTTTGCGGCAATACACTATTTGCAGGGACGTATGGTTGGGGAATCTATAAGTCGATAGATTATGGAACAACATGGACTTCTGTCAACACTGGCTTATCTGGTTATATAATAGCACAGGCATTGGCAGTTTCAGGAACAACAGTTTATGTTGGTCTGGGAGTGAATGGTGTTTATAAAACAACAAACAACGGAGTCAATTGGACTGCTGCAAATACCGGAATCACGACTTCTAATGTCAAATCGCTTACAATAGAAGGATCTAATATTTATGCCGCAACTTACGATAATGGAGTGTTTTTATCAACAAACAATGGTACCACCTGGACTGCCATTAATATAGGCATATCTCCCATAACAATGACAGCCATCGCGCATAGTGGTTCTCACATTTATGCAGGATCGCTTTATGGTGTATATTCATCAACAAATAATGGGGCAAGTTGGACGGCAATAAATTCAGGTATGGGTAGCACTTATATAAAAACACTTGCAGCAACCGATTCAACAATCTACGCAGGCACAAATAATGGCATTTATAAATCCACGAATTATGGTGCAAATTGGATTTCTGCAAGTGATGGTTTAACCTGTAATGATGTCATATCTTTGTATATTGATAGTGGAAAAATATATGCAGGCACCCAAAATGGGGGTGGTTTTTTTGTATCGACCGACCATGGTGCCAATTGGAAAATTATGGGTGTGAAAAATACAAATATATGTACAATTATGACAAACGATACTACAATACTAGCAGGAAGTTATAACCATGGCGTATTTAAATTAATTCCGGGTGATACCTTGTGGAATCCAATAAACAGTGGGTTGACAAATCCACATATACGTTCATTATTGATTAGTGAAAACAATATTTTTGCGGGTACTTATGGTGGAGGTATATTTGTATCATCAAATAATGGAGTAAGCTGGGTAGAAACAAACTTAGGACTGTTTTATCTAAAAGTAATGGCACTAGCCAAATGTGGTTCAAAGATATTTGCAGGTACTGAAGATGGAGGAATATATGTTTCTCAGAATAATGGGCTTACATGGTCAATGGCAAACACAGGCTTGACATCTACTAATATTAGGTCGCTTGCAGTTATTGGTACAAAAATTTTTGCGGGAACAGATGGCGGCAATGTATTTATGTCAACTGACAATGGCTCAATCTGGCAAGCTATGAATAATGGTTTGACTTCTACAATTATTTATTCCCTGACTGTACAAGACACATGTATCTATGCAAGTACAAATGCTGGAGTTTTCTCATCTTCAAATTATGGAGCGAATTGGAATGCCTTGAATGCAAAATTGCCAAATACCAATGTATGGTCGTTGGCGGTAAGAGATTCTTGTATAATTGTCGGAACAATTGGTGGAATCTTTATTTCGCCTGATAACGGCACAAACTGGAATGATGGTAATGCAGGAGTATTGGGGTCATATATAAGTTCTATTGCATTAAGAGGTAATGATATTTATGCAGGAGCAACTGGCGGAGGTATATATAAGCGTACATTATTATTTCATGCAAATAATGAAACTATTTGTGCTGGAGGTTGTGCTACTTTGAATGTTATGCAGGCATTAGGAAATGATAGTGCTACTACTTATAGCTGGGATAATGGACTGACAGGAAATCCTATAACAGTATGTCCTAACCTAACTACAACGTATACAGTTACTGGAACCAATAATAGTATTATTGATATTGCAAAAGTCAAAGTTACTGTTAACCCTAAGCCTACTATTTCTACAAATGGAGGGACTATTTGTGCTGGAGACAGTTTAATCTTAAATGTTTATGGTGCCATAGATTACGTGTGGAATACTGGAGATTCATTGAATAAAATTAAAGTAGTACCGACTGATACTACAGTATATACTGTTATTGGATATAAGGATGGGATTGGTTGCAGTGACACTGCTCAGGCAATAGTAGCTGTAAATCCTATTCCGGCTACTCCTGTAGTTACAGAAAATTTAAGTACATTAACCTCAAGTGCCATGACCGGAAATTACTGGTATTGGAATAATTCGCCTATTTTTGGTGCCTATTCCCAAAATTTTTATTGCACGCTTGACGGGGACTATTTTGTTATTGTAACTTTGAATGGGTGCTCCTCTAATGCGTCAAATATTGTTCATATTGTTAATGCGAAAGTAGATGAAATTACGAATAAAGAGCAATTCTCTTTATATCCAAATCCAGTAGCAAAAAAACTTATTGTTGAATTGCCACAAAAATCAGAAATAGAAATTTTAAACTCAGAAGGGTTAGTAATTAAAAAAATTGTGGCAAAAGAAGGAATAACCTACATTGACGTTTCCGAATTTCCATGTGGTTTTTACATTTTAAAAGCTAAATTTAATGAAGGAACTTTTATGAGGAAATTCATTAAGAATTAATCGCTCAATGATATTTAAGCACCTATATTTATGAAAAAATTATTATCAACACTTATTCTGACAGTTTTTTGCATATCATGGCTTTGCACAAATGTATCTGCTCAGCTTACATTTGTCAATAAAATATTTGAATGTCAGGACGGAATTTATGGACTTACTGGTCCCAAAGGAATTACCATGAGTCCTGATAAGAAAAATATTTATACAACAGCTCAATACTCGATGAGCGTTTTTTCGTATGATACAATTACAGGAGAACTTACATTTATTCAATCCTACAAGGATGGAGAAGATGGATTTAATGGACTTTATGGCTCAACTTGTGTAGTTGTAAGTCATGACAATAAAAATGTTTATGTAGTTTCTGAATCAGAAAATTGTCTGAGTATTTGTGATAGGGATACTAATACAGGATTGCTGGCAGTGAAAAGGATTTTATGGGATAATGTTAATGGAAATCCAGGACTGCTGGGGGCTTGCTCTATTGCCATATCAAACGATGACAGGTTTCTGTACGTTACCGCATGGAATGATAATAAAGTTTCAATGTATGAGAGGGATACGACAACAGGTAACCTTATATGGCTACAGACATTGAACGGACATTATGCTAATGGCATGTATAATTTAAAAATGAGTAATGATAACAATTATATATATATTACTTCATATAACCATAATGTCTTTTATATTTACAAAAGAAATCCGGCAACTGGAGCTATGACTTATTTTCAAACGGTACAAAATGGAGTTGATGGTGTACAAGGACTTTTGGATACAAGAACATTTGAGATCAGTCATGATGATAAATTTCTGTATGTTTTGTGCAATTCATCTCTAGTTGTATTTTTAAGAAATACCTCAACAGGATTAGTGACTTATTTAACTACGTACACCAATGGTGTCGGAGGCATTAATGGTATGGGGCAAAATTATTCTATTACCATACCTCCTGATGATAGATCAGTTTACACAGTGTCATACATCGATAGTTCGCTTACAACATTTTCACGTGACACATCCTCCGGATTGCTCACATATGTTAATAACATAAAAATAAATGGTAATTGGATTAATGGAGGCATATATAGCTCCTCAACCATGATCTCGACAAAGAATGATTTGATACTAACTTGTTATTGGGGATCCTCAGTCAAAACTTATCTTAGAAATCCTCTTACTAGTGCAATAAGTTACCATAAGTCTTATAATTCAGGACAGGGTGCAACGATAGACGGATTAGCCCTTGTATCCAACTCCGCTGTTAGCCCTGATAATAAAAATGTATATACCATATCAAAATATGATGGCATTTCTATTTTTACAAGGAGCGACACATTGGGAAAACTAACATTTACGGGAGTTATTAAAGAAAATGAAACTATTAATGGTATTACAGATGCAAAATCTATTCTGATAACTCCTGACAATAAATATGTTTATGTTAGCTCTAATATAGATGACGCAATAGCAGTATTTGGAAGAGATACATCAAACGGAAGGCTGAATTTTATTCAAACTATTTATAACAATCAGGGAGGAGTAAATGGATTGGATGGTGCAACATCAATTGCAATGAGCCCTGATTCTGCCTTTATTTATGTTGGTAGTAGTGATGGTATTGCAATTTTTACCTACAATTCAATAAATGGTTCTCTTGGATTTGTTGAATTCATTGATTTTTTTCCATTGTTTGGAGTATCACTTTCCATTGAGCAGATTAAAATTTCAAATGATGGATATTATTTATTTGCAATAACATTAAATAATAATGATATCTATATGTTTAAGCGCAATATTTCTACTGGTCACCTAACTCGTTTGGCGAAATATGTAAACAATTATTACAAATTAAAATCTTTTGATATCAGCCATGATAGTAAAAACCTTTATGCAATTTTTAACTCATCTAATTACATTAAGTGTTATTCAATTGATCAGGCAAATGACACAATGTATTCAATTCAAGGCTTAAATTCTGACATTAATCATATAGAAATGACCAGAAATCCATGCATTGTTTCTGTATGCAGTGATGACCGTTTTGTATTTGTTGCATCTCTCGACAGTAGTGCCATAAATATATTTCAAAGAGATCCACTTGATGGGAAACTAACACTTTTTAAATCTTACAGAGAACACGGAACTAATTGTGAAGGATTGGATGGGATAAATTCTGCTTCTTACAGTCCTGATAAAAAAAATGTATATTTCACCTCAAATGTTGAATACGGGATAGCAGCATATAGGATTGATGCTTGCCTTGGAAAAAATATCTCTGCCTGCGTGGGAGACACTGCTTTATTGAATCTTGGCAATATTTATGATTCATATCAATGGTCAAATGGCGACTCTACATCCACCATAAGCATAACATCTAATGGTATATTTGCGGTAACCGTTACAGATAAATATGGTATTAGCCAGACTGACACAATTGCTGTAAATTTCAATGCGCTTCCAATAGTTTACCTAGGATCTGATACAGGTGTATGCACAAACAATACTTTTATGCTTAATGCAGGCAGTAATTTTGTAAATTATACATGGAACAATGGGGCTACTTCACAAACCATTCCTGTATCATCAGGAGGTAATTATACTGTTGTTGTGACTGACAGTAATGGATGTAGAAATTCAGATACAATTAATATTATAGTATTTCCGGTACCATCTCTTAATTTAGGTGCTGATACTGGAATATGTAGCAATACAAATTATTATCTTGATGCAGGCGATAATAATTTATCTTACATTTGGAATATAGGGGATACCACACAAAGTATTTCTATATCGACTGCTGGTATCTATTCAGTTACTATTACAGATAGCAATCACTGCAAGAATGCTGATACAATTAATATTCAGATTTATCAGGCTCCGATTATAGATTTGGGAAAAGACACTACAATACAGATTAATCAATCTTTAATATTGGATCCATTTGGTTCGTACAATTATTTATGGAGCACTGGGGCAAATGCTCCATCAATTACAATTGATCGTTCATTATTTACAACTGATTCGCTGGTAGTATGGGTTAATGTTACAAATTATAATAATTGTTTCACTTCTGATACCATTGTTATTCATTTAGACTCAATATTTTCTGTTCCTTATGAAATTTATCCCAACCCATTTAATAATAATATCAATATTGAATGTAATAAGGAGATAATGCAGATAAGAATTTTTGATATTTCAGGTAAATGTTTGTATTTCAGTAATGTAAATAAAAATGCAATTAACATTAATACTGAATTTCTAAATAAAGGAATTTATTTATTAAAGCTAATTACTCTTGACTCAATAATCAGTCAGAAAATAATTAAAACTAAATAACCAAAGGTGTTTTATGAAAGTAATTACTGTTAACGAAATAGCAATCAGGAGATTTATAAAAAATCGTCCAATTTCTATTAATTAGTACCTCCTCTGGCATAAAATGCCAGCCGGAACGTTTAAGGTTGTAGCCAGAAACGATAATACCGTTTATTGCATTGACTGCGGTGGAATGATGGGAGATCCATTTCAAGGAATAACCATTAAAAAAGGATATTTCTCAGTGGAGCATTGCGGAGGAAGTGCATGGAGATGGACAAGAATAATAACATATAAATATTCTAAAGCAGAAAATTATTGGTTTTTATATAAAGATGGAAGTGATAATTTTCATACTTCTGAGCCAGAGAAAGTGGAATGTAAAATACGAACAACGAAAAATTTCGGAAAAATACCATTCGACAAATTCGACATTTATAAAAACGAATGACTTCCACAATAAATTAGAAATACAAGCAATACGCAGCATCCTGCGATTATTCTAAGTCACAAACTCATTCCATTGGTTAATTTGAATATTGAAAAATGGATTATATTTGTTACGCTAAAATAAGTAAACCCTGAAAACCTGCCAAAATCCTGATAAGATTAATTATTTACCGGATAGGCAAAAACAATATAAGTAACTTAATTAAGTACGAAATAGTTACCTAAGTAACTATGCAAACATAATAATGCCACTTTAAAAGTGCTCCGAATGAAAAAAATAGTATTATTTAGTTTAATTTTATTAACCCTTGATTCTCTTGGTCAAAAGATTGATACTATTGACCTTAAATCTTATTTTGGTGATTTTGTTGGTGGATTTAGTATTTATGATATAAAAACCGGGAATTGTATAAAATATAATCCAGAGTATTGTCAAAAGAGATTTTCGCCATGCTCTACCTTTAAAATTCCTAATTCATTGATAGGCTTAGAGACCGGTGTTATTGCAGATACTGGTTTTGTTATCAAATATGACAGTCTTTTACATCCAAAAGATTCTTTTAAATTGGCAAACGACCCATTCAAACATTGGTATGAAGATTTATCTTTAAAAAGAGCTTTAAAATATTCGTGTGTCTGGTATTTTCAAGAGTTAGCCAGGCGAGTTGGACAAGAACGAATGAACCAAATGATTCACAAATTGGATTATGGGAATAATGATATATCGAGTGGATTAGATACATATTGGTTATGTGGATCTATTCAGATTTCAATAAATGAGCAAATCGAATTCTTAAAAAAGCTTTATTTACATCAGCTAAATGGTTTTGCAGATAAAAACATAGATGCGGTAAAGAGTATAATGCTTTACGAGATAACCTCTGATTATACATTATATGGTAAAACTGGCAGTGGTGATTGTTGGGATAATAAGGTTATTGGTTGGTATGTTGGCTTTATTGAAACAGAATCAGGTACAAAGATATTTGCAATGAATATCATTGTGAGTGATTTCAATGATTTGGAAAATAATTTCCGAATTGAGTTAACAAAGAAAATATTAAAGAAATTAAAAATAATAAAATAAGCAATACATAATTGGATAGACAGTTTAATTCCCAATTTATCGGGAAAGTGCAATTTTCTTAAATGCCAGTCAGAATTCCAGGACAGCCAACAACAATGACACAAAGACCCAACATACTTGTAGTTTGCGGCCGGAATAAAAAGCGAAGCCGGACAGCGGAATACATTTTTAAAAATGACAATCGGTTCAACATTCGCTCAGTTGGACTTAGTTCGAAGAGTGACAGAAAGATTTCAGAAAATGACTTGAATTGGGCGGACTTAGTTTTCGTTATGGAAATTGGACACCGAGCAAGGATTTGGGGGCTTTACAGACATTTAGAATTGCCGGCAATTGAAGTTTTAAATATTGCTGATGATTATGAATTTATGGACGACGAACTTGTTGAAATATTGACCGATAGAATTAATGACACTTTGAGAATTGTTTATAGAATCTGATATTTTGAGACTATAAACAACTTGGCATTGAATCGGCTTGATAAAAAAGAACATCTGCCAATAAATTAGAAATACAAGCAATATGCAGCATTCGGCAATTATTCCAAACCACAAACTCATTCCATTGGTTAATTTGAATATTGAAAAATGGATTATATTTGATAAGGAACACTTAGAAACCAGGATAATATCAACTATTTACCGGGTAATAACCATGTAAATGGAGACTACGCAAGTGCTATGCTTTATTTTAAAAATTAAAAAAGAACGTGAGAAAACAATCAATTAAATTGAGACACAAAAAAGTTGAAAATCATGATAAGGATTTTTCAATGTGGGATTTGAAGTCAATATTATCTACAACTCACCAGTTTCTCAACTTCTTTATCGGTTGTATTAGTTACTAACATAAGCGGGTAAATACACACCGGAAACTACCGTTGCCGCACTTGCGGGTAGCTGATATTCAAGCACAACCCTCCGTTTTACTTCGGGGGATACCGAAGATTCAAATTTACGTATGTTAGGTATGGCTAATTTTAGCCCAAGGCTATCGCTCTATGTGTTACCAATCGTTTTTTTTGATTTCTCTATCAATAATTTGAGTAGCTTTTTACAACTTATTGTTTCATACTCAGGATTATATTTATATTCAATCTTAAATCGTTTGGCATTGTCTTCAATGGTTCCCATCCCCATTTCTTTTCTTCTTTCATTAACAAGTTTTTCATTTTCAATGGGGAATATAAAGTAATCTCCCATTACAAATTCTCCATTAACATCTGTCCCAACAGAATGGCTAACAACTTGAGTTCCATATATCTGCTTTTTCTTCTTGTGCATTAAATATCTATCAAGCATCATTGCATAATTCTCTTTTGATGCTTCATTGTTTTTTACTGCCACTTCTAGAAGTTTTAATGCTTTTCTTGTTAATACAGATTCTCCTGAATGTTGAACAATCAGAAAAGCTGCGTCACCAGCTTCTTGTCCAACCTCAGAATACAATGGCCAGCTTTTAGATTTTACCAGTTCTTTGATAAACCTCAAATTATTATCCGTTTTTTGATAATTCTCTCTCTCCTTTGAAAGGTGAGCCAGATTGGTATTCTTATTATTAGATGCTAACGTTCTATATCTTTGGTCTTCTATTCCCATTAGCCATAACTTCACGCTTAGATCCTCGTTCGTTATATTTGGGTTATTCTTTAAATAGATTGAAGTTATTGTATCCTTTACATTATTCCATTCCGCCAAACCATATAATAATTCAATATCAGTATCCGATAATATGTCATTAATGAAAACTCCTGAATTTATTGCTAGATATAATTTTTTAAAAGCTTCATCATAATTCTTTTTTAAAGCATAATAGCAAGCAAGTTGATGAAAATAATAAGGTTTTATTATTGTGTCTTTTTCGATTCTGGTTTGAATTATCGATATTACTGAATCGTATTGCTGATTCATTCTCAAATCTTGCATCTCAATCAAGAAACTTCTCGGATTAGCCCTAATATTTGCATTTATGTTACATGTTAAATTCTGAGAAATTGAAATTTGTGTTATCAAAAAAAAGCCAAAAGCCATTATTTGTTTCATGAGCAGGTGGTTTTAAAAATGGTACATAACGTTTACAACCATGCTCAGTAAGGGTTTGCGTGGAACTTTTCGATCAAGATATACGAAATTGATGCGGGTGATGAGCTTCGCATACCATTGAAACCCGCATAGGGTATAGGTGTTGTTAAGCCCCGTGCTTTTTTGCTCATAAACTGATCAAACTTTCTTCATATACTTGCTTTTATATCAATTTACAAACGTTATAATAGCTTGTCCATTAGATGCTGCATCCAAATAAATTTGTCTCACTTTTTCGAAGTATTCAATCAAATAGTAAAAGTCATCATCTCCAGCTTCCCAACTAAATGGATAAATATCTAATTCCGTCATCTTTTTTGGGTCAAATCTGTTTTTTAAATCTTCAATTTTAACCTTAGAAAGTTGGCTACTCAAATCTATCACTTGATTAGGTGTTAAATAATGAGCAGGTCCATAGCCAAGGTCTTGGTCTTTATCAATAAGTTGTTCACTAAACAAGACTTTTGTTAATGGATGGTCTGAATCCCAGAAATTCCGCCCTGTCAGTAGAAATATTATCCCATCCCAGGACTTGTCAATACCAATTAAATTAGGATCTGTATCTATAGTTTCTTCTCCATAAATCCTATCCCCTAATAATGAACTGTCTTTTAAATAATCATCCAATTCATCTTTAGTTACTCGTAGCAAATTACCAATCATGCTCATAAATCAACTTTATTTTATATCAAAACTAATCTGGTTATTCTGTCTTTTTTAACATAGTGTCAACGGTTGACACTATGACAAGTACTGGAGTAAATTGTTGCTCAATTGTCAGCCAGTACAAATGTATATAAAGATTTCAAATGTTTCAATGAACACGCAAACCCTTATTTGCATATAGCCTTTATTGTACCTATGTGCTTTTTAGTTTTTAAAATATTTCTTTTGGGTCTAGTTTTACTGTAACTAAAATAAATTTGCAAGCTTCCATATAATCTTCTAAGTTTCTTTTTTTTGTGTCGTAGTTAGGAGTCCAGACAGTATAGGATATTCCTGTAGAGATTCCTCCGTAGGAAATCTCACAAACAGTTCCGTCAAGCCCTGTAAAATCAAGTCCGGCTGCGATGTCAGCACAATTTATTTTTTGAACAGCTTGTACTATTTTATCAAATTCAGTTTTATCAAGTACAAATGTGGAATCAATTTTTGTCCTATTCCATTTATCAGACTGATTACTCATAGGTTTTGATATTACATGAACTGATATGCTATCTCCATATCTTTGAAAGTTTACCGATACATGGTGATTTGGAATTCTACGCGAATGGTAAAAGTCAAATTTAACATAATAAATTCCATGGTCTTGTCCAAATGTTTCTACAGTATAGCTGGTCAACAGTATCAACAACAACAAAATCTTTTTTACAGTCGTCATGATATAAAATTTTGATATGTTCATTGTCTTTTTAGCCTTGCCGCCAACACCTGTACATCCACAAAGTTGTGGATATATCGGCATTCGTTAAGATGCAAGTTATCTCAGCAAAGTTATGATTTTTTGTATATTTAACCAAATCACTCTTATTCATTTGCATCTGTTGTTTATTGTCTTCTAACTTCTTTTCATCTTCCTGCCACCAGTTTTTCAACTTCTTTATTGGTTGTATTCGTTACGAACATAAGTGGGGGAGATGTACCCCAAAAACTACTGCTGCCGAGCTTGTGGGTAGCTGAAGTTATAAGCCGTTTTTATTATTATTTATCTAGCCAGTTGTTCTTTAGGACTTTAGGATAATAAAATAAAGTATAAAGTCCCGGCAAAAAGAATAAAGCTAAAAATCTAATTACTTTCTTGTCACGTTTCGACCAAATTACAATGTTCCAACCCAAAAATATTAAAACAAGAAATGTCACGTAAGTACGGTACATAATAAAAGTATGCATGTCATCCATCGAACTGTCACTACTAAAGAATATTGCTTGTGCAACCGCCATAAATAATGCGGCCAAATTAAAGATGAATAGTCCATGATACATATATTTCCTAAGCATTGATGGTTTCCTTTCTGTTACTGGATTATTCATAAATTGTTGATCCTTTAAAAATTTCTGCAAAAGTTTGCCACGATGGTAGATTTGCATTCACATTTTGGTTGGTATTGTCGAAATAACCTTGAATATCTTCTGTATAACGAGTCATTGCTTCCAAAAAGTCGTCGAGATTTCGATTTTCCCAATTGTCTGGATTTTTGAGAAGGTCATCCCGTAACAAAGCAATAAACTTAATGAAAGATTGTCTGTCAGTTACTTTAAAGTTCGATAAATAATCGGTCATCTTGTTTTTTTTCAATATTGTCTCAATAATTTTATCAGGTAGCGCCCATAAAATACTCTACAACACCTGTACATCCACAAAGTTGTGGATATATCGGCATTAATTGAAATGCAAACTATCTCAGCAAATTTATGGTTTTTCGTATATTTAACCAAATCACTCTTATTTCATTTGCATCTGTTGTTTATTGTCTTCTAACTTCTTTTCATCTTCCTACCACCAGTTTCTCAACTTCTTTATTATTAGTATTGGCTCCTGAAATAAGTAGGGGGGATACCACGGGGAGCATTGTGCAAAGAGATGTGCAGGGTGTTTTTACCGGAAGTTCAGGGATAAGCAGCCTAACTAAATAGCCAAAAACAACATCCTTTTAAGCTTGTTCAAGTATATTCAACCTGGAATAATCGCTGGGTGCTGCGCACCCAGCGATTATTCCTATTTATTATGGCCAGTAATTTTCATTTTATTCTTTAACCATTTTATTAATCACAATATTTACTGAATCAATAATTTTTACTAAATAAATACCCTTTGAAAGATTGGAGATATCTATTGGATTAGAATCTATTTGCTTGTTATAAACTTCCTTACCTTGTAGGTCATAAATTATTACCAAGGGGTTTAGGGATTTGGAGTGTTTTATATACAATTTATCGAATGCTGGGTTAGGATAAAATTCAACTTCTGCCGGTAAACCTAAAATATTTAAAGAAGTATTTATATCTTTTAAACAACGGACAGAATAACCATAGTTTTTTGAACAAAACTCACGATATACATAAATTTCATTATTAAACATGTTTCGTGCATATCCCGAATTGTTATTATATGATGTCGCTGTCCACCAAAAGCCAAAACTTGTTAAATAATAGAATTGTCCAAAATTATATATACCTGTATAATAATCACGAAATCCACCCGGAAGGGCTGTAAATAAAGAACTATTGGTTGCATCGGTATTATCAAATATCCAGTGCACATTACCTGCTTCTTTAAGCATACTTCCGGCAACATTTTCTCCTCCCAAAAAATTCGTCAATGTAGTCCATTCATTATCAGAAGGTACATGCCAGCCAACCGGACATAGATTATTATTAGCAGCAGCATACCAGTTATATAAAGCTCCATATGTATTTTTGTAAATAGACGAATCGTTATTGTACCAGCAATATGCAGGTGTAGGTTGTACTCCCCAAACTGAGGAATCCTTTATTTCTGGAATAGCTGATCCATCACTATATTTGGTGGTTTTTAAATTTTCTTTCATCCAAGTCTGAGTGCCAATTGTTATCGTATTGTAAATATTGTTGTCAATATCTGTAACAGTTTGAGCGATATTTTGTAACGTATATACAAGAAAAATGATAAGAAATAAATATTTGTTCATATTCTGAATTGTTTTGTTTTGAACTCATTAAAAAGTCTGGATATAATGGATGTATACATTATTTATACATCGGTGCGTTTCAGTTTTATAGCCCATAACACCTGTACATCCACAAAGTTGTGAATATATTGGCATTCGTTAAGATGCAAGTTATCTCAGCAAATTTATGGTTTTTCGTATATTTAACCAAATCACTCTTATTCATTTGCATCTGTTGTTTATTGTCTTCTAACTTCTTTTCACCTTCCTGCCACCAGTTTCTCAACTTCTTTATCGGTTATATTCGTTACTAACATAAGTGGAAAGATCACCACTGAACCGTCACTTGCGGGTAACTGATGTTATATGCCGTTTTTCTTTCTGTCGTCATAGTGCAGTCAATGTGTTAAATACTCCGTCAATTACTTTTCCCATTCTTTTAATGTCAAGTGTTTCCATTGTGTCAGTTGGTTTGTGATAGTTTTTGTTTCTTAAAAATGATGTGTCTGTTAGCATCAACGCACTAAAACCAAATTTCCAATAATTCAAATGGTCGGAGAAGTCAATGCCAGCCAAAGCTGGAGGACCAGTAATTTTTTTTGTCCTAATAACTTTTGTTGATTTGTATTTTCTGCAAAACTTTCTTGTGAATTGTCCGGCACCAAACTTTTTTACAAGTGTTATATAATTCCCTTTATTACCATAGAAAAGTGAAAGTAGTCCGATGGGATATGATTGCGATTTTTTCTCGTCCTTAAAATAACCAATCATTTCAAGTGAAATCATTCCATAAACTTCGGTCTTGCTGTCAACAAGAGATTTGGCGTGAATGTAACTACCCATATATTCTGTCCGAAAGTATGGTGGTTCTTCCAAAGTGTAGGCAACAAGGTCAATTCGTTGATTTAATTTTTGTCCTTTTAGCAGACGGGAAAGTTCAAGTAGTCCAACAACCCCGCTTGCATTGTCGTCTGCTCCTTCTTGATTGTCACATACGTCATAGTGTGCACCAACAATAATTCTCTTTTTATTTTCTGTCCCAAATGAGCAAATTACGTTTTTATAAACCTGACCATTTACAGAATATTCTTGTATGAAAACGCTGTCTGAATATTGGTTGAAAACGGACTTAATATATTCAGCTGTCTGATTAAGCTGGTCTATGTTTTTGTACGTGCGGAATTTTCCTGTTTTCGTAATTGCTCTTAAATGAGATTTTATTATTGTCGTGTCAGAAATGGTAATTGCAAAACAATAATTTGTTATAAGTAAAAATGCAAATATCAATACTAAATTAAGTCGTTTCATTGTCAGTTGTTTTATTGTTCTAAAATAACCCCCAACACCTGTGCATCCACAAAGCTGTGGATATATCGGCATTCGTTGAAATGCAAGTTATCTCAGCAAATTTATGGTTTTTCGTATATTTAACCAAATCACTCTTATTCATTTGCATCTGTTGTTTATTGTCTTCTAACTTCTTTTCACCTTCCTAGCACCAGTTTCTCAACTTCTTTATCGATTGTATTCGTTACTAACATAAGTGGAAAGATGCCACGGGGAGCATTGTGTAAAGGAATGTGCGGGCAATTTACTGTCAAGCTACACGAAAAGTTGAAGTGGACTACAACGCTTGATAAACCACTGACTGCCAAATATTTTATACACGATGTTACCAACTGACGTTCCTGTCCACCATGTCTGTAAATCATTGTCTGTGTAGTTGAGTATTTTTTATTTTCAGAAGGGGAGGAGATTTTTTTTAATTCAATTTTGTCAGGGTTGCAAAGGCGGAAGCTCTGTCTCGTCCTAAAAAAAGTTTACAGGTTAATACTTAAATCCTAAAGTAAATTTACACATTATTTTTAATTCTAACATAGGTTTACAGTTCTCTCTTCGGGCTCTAATTGTTCCGTTCCGCTACGCTTCACTTCACAATTAGAGCCCGAAGAATCATTATCGTTGCTATTATCCCATTTTTTATAGTAGTTTTTCCATAATCTTCCTGTTTTTATTGGGTTTGCAATTTGTTGATGTACATGATTTGGAGTGAGATTTCCTATGCTCATATGAGGTCTGTCTGCATTGTAAAGTTCAACTGCTTTCCTTAATAAAGTTTTTGCCTCTTTCAATGACTTTACTTTAATATCGTTTAAATACTCGTCTTTTATTATTCCATTCAATCTTTCGGCAATTGCATTTTCTAGAGGATCACCATTTTGTGTCATACTAATCTGAATTTGATAATCCTGCAATAACTTTACATAGTCTTTGCTGCAATATTGTATTCCTCTATCAGAATGATGTATTAGAGTGAATCGATTTGATTTGGTGTTTAGTGATGAAAGAGCTATCTTTAAAGCTCTTATACTTTCTATAGCTTCAAGAGTTTCTGCAATATGAAAGCCTACTATTTTATGAGAATATGCATCCGTTATAAAACTGATATACAGATGCTTATTTTTTTCGATTTTCCAATAAGTTATATCGCTAACCCAAAGTTGATTAGGTGCCGTTGGTATAAACTCTCTTATCAAGTTTGGATATTTTCTAAGCCAATGAAAGGATTGTGTAGTTTGAATCCTTCTTTTTCGTTTTCTAACTTGTAAATGATTGGCAGAAACAAGATCGAACAGTGCATCTCTGCCCATTTTTATACTATGTTCAAGCATAAATGGTTGAAGCTTTTCATACAACTTCCTTGTTCCCATTCTACGATGATTTTTTCGGATTTGCTGAATCTGTTGTATGACTAATTCTTCCTCAATACTGCTGTCTATCGCTGTCCAAGAGTTTTGATAATAAGCCTGTCGTGTAAGACCAAACCATCCACATAGCCGGGCTAGTCCTATATGCTGAAAATTAGTTTTCATCTCTTCTATGGTTTGGTATTGTACTTTTTTCTTATCGGAATTTTAAACTCTTTTTCTGCTATATCAACCATGGTTGAAAATGCTATTGCTTTCATCTCGGCTTCTTTGAGCTGAGATTCAAGTTCGGCTATTCTTTTGTGCAGTCGAAGAGTCTCGAAATCTTCTAAACACCCTGATTCAATAGGCTTCTTTTTACTTGCCATACCATTTGTATTTGCTACAAAATTAGGTCTTCTTGTTTTTATTGACGAATCATATCCTAATTTTCGCATCCAACGAAGAAGCTGACCATGTTCTTCTTCTTGCCCTGTATATTTTTCCCAAATCTCTGCCTTAGTGCAGCCAGTTTTTAAAAGTTCATCAATGATTTGATGCTTTTCTGTTTCTGTAAAATATTTATTCGCCTTTTGAATAATCACTTTACCAGTTTTTAATCCTAAAATAACTTTACTCGTTTTATCCATTTTTACACTTTTTAGTGTAAACCTATTTTAGGACAAGACACTCTTTTGCAAGCCTTAGGTTTGAGCGATGGCTCGTGAGGGTTTGCAAATGTGCTTACGACTGTGCGTTGGCAAATTTATCTTTTAAATAGTCAGCTAAATTGATAGACCTTAATGCTTTTGAATTATCTTTTACTAACCCAATCCAACTATCAAATTTGTTTTTAATCGACATATCCCAATACTTTTGCAAAGTATCAATATCTGTTTCATTTAACAGGTCTTTCAATTCCACTATTGAATCTGACAACTTAACAATGATTTGTGGAATTCCAGTATATTGTTTTTTCTTCCATTCAATTACACCTTGTCCACCAGCAGTAAACACATCTCTAATGTTAGGACAAACTATTCCTTCAGAGTTAACTAACCAAACTGCAAGACGATTAAATTTATCAGGGCGATTGCTGAAAATCTCGGGAAAAAGAATCATCGATTTCAGCATGTAATGTTTTCTTACATCAATTGGTAGATTATTCCAAAGTTTAATTATCAAACCTGTAGATTTCGGTTCTTCTTGGTCTAACCACCAAACTTCTTCGCCCTTTTTTAAAAACTGTCTGTAATAATCAGTAATTGGCTTTATAGGGTTTGGGTAATTTCTTAATGTATCATAAGGAATATCAAGCTTATCAAAGATTGTTTGACCAGCTTGTAAATCCATATTTATCAAATAACGTGGGGAATGTGTAACAACAACTTCAGAAAGGCAATCTTCATAAGGTCGGCATTTAAACTCTACTGGATTTACCATTTTACCAAAAAGCATGAAAATCCTTTCTATTCCATCAACTCTTGTACTTTCAAGTACGGAATTTCCTGTTGTAGTCCAGTGATTTTGTTTTGTTGTTTTAACTTCAACACCGTAATATTTATTTGCGATAATATCAGGAAATTTTTGTCCAGAGATTAATTCTATGGAATTTTCAAATGGCGTACCCATTGCTTTTTCAGTCATTACATCTGCAACAACATTTTCTAATTTATTGCCTAATAAATCAAGATATTTCTTTTGATTTTTCTTTGACTCGACATCAAGCGTTTGAATCGTATTATTAAGCAATGACTGAAATATCAGCTTGTTTGGCTCTGGGTTTGATGATATTACCATCTGATTCTTGATTAAAATATAAATTCCATAAAGATTCTATTCTGTTTGCAATATGGTATGCAAGTAATGGAGGAACTGCATTTCCTATGATTTTATATGCTGCCGACGCACTAATAAAAAATCTTGAATTATTAGAAGGGATTACAAATTCATAATCAGGTGGAAAAGTTTGAATCAAAGCACACTCTCTTGGTGTTAAACGCCTTTGATTTAGCTTCTTCCTTAACTCATCGACTTGTTTTCCGCCGTTTTCTATTGAAAGCCTTCTAAATTCAATATTACCGTGATGTTCTGCTCGAATTGTTGGGCCAATTCCCTGCAAATTAACTTCTGTCTGCCCTTGACAATGTTTACCCATAAACTTTGCCTGTGAGAAATATTTTTGAGACGGGTCATTTGTAAGTTCAGGTTCAAGCAAATTTTTAAAAATTGTCTCAAGTTTAACAGGCTCTTTTAAATCCTTACCATTTGTATTATATGAGTGTGTTGGCTTTGGATACGGATAATACTGCTCTTTAATTTTGTCTTTGCTTAATTCCCTCAATGCAATTGGACTCAATTCTGATTTTTTTATGCCAATAAAAATAACTCTCTCTCGAGACTGAGGCACTCCATAGTCAGCAGCATGTAAAACAAGTGGATTTAAAACAAGATACCCATTTCCATTAATTGAAGAAAAGTCTTTTTGTATTATCTCTTTAACATTTGAAAGATTTACCAATCCTTTAACATTCTCAGCGATAAAGATTTTGGGCTGAGTTAACTCTACAACTTCCTTCATCCACATGTAAAGTTGTCCACGAGTTTCTAAAGAAGGAATATCTTCTCTAATTTTACCATTGTGGTCTTTATGTGAATTAAATCCATTTCTTTTGCCTGCTACACTAAAATCTTGACAAGGAAAACCACCTGTAACAATATCAACTTTATCAGGAAATACCTTATAGCCATCACGGTGCATTTTTACTAAATCAACAATGCTTTCGACATGATAAACTTCCGATGAATAATTTCTTTTTTTAAAATAGTTTACCCAAGCATTTCTGGCTTCCTGTAAAATATCATTAGCAAATACCGTCTGAAATTTGGTAGGTTTAAGCCTTACAAAATCATTCTCCAATCTTTCAGAAATAAAATCAGGATTTAATTTTTCGTTTACTGAATCCTTATGAACAATGAAATCCCCTTCAAATCCCAAATCCATTCCACCACAACCAGAAAACAACGACACAACTTTTAAAGGTTTTTTAGGATTCATATGTATTTCAGAGTCATATTTAATATTTAATTGAGGATCTTCTGCTGAGTTTTCATTCTTATTTGTCAATTCAAAAAAACAGCACTTTGAACTTAATTTACACTCGTAACACTTTGGTTTTTGGGCTTTGCATACAAGTGCTGCAAAATCAAGAATTGCCCAATTTAGCTCTTTGCACGCTTTTACATTGATAACATTATGAGCCAATTCTTGTATTAGTTTATCATTTCTTACGTCTTTAAATTCCTTAGGGTAGAAAAAACGGCTTAATACTCTTGACATATTTACATCAAGTAATGCAGCTTTATTCTTTAAAACAAATAATTCGTATGCATTTGATATATACAAGGATGCAAAACTGGATTCTTGTAATTCATCTTTGTTTTTGGGTAATATCCCATTTTTTAACTTATATTCATCTATGATTTTCTTAATCCTACCTACTCTCTGAGTATGTAATCCAAGCGGTTTAAATATTTGTTCTAATTCCTTATCGGTCGCTAGCATCAACTTATCCCAATTTGGGAATTTTTTAAAAAAAGAATCGTAATACTTTGCAACAGTCTCGGCTTTAGTCCTTTGTAGTAGAATTTCGCTAAAAATTAGCTCGTAGTTTGATATTCCATCTTTACGCCAAGGGAAAACCCTTTTATTAGAGTCAAACCACTCCAATAAAACAGTCCTAAAGTATTTTATATCATTCTTATTCCACATGGCACAAAGATAAAAAATTTAAGGTGGTGCGAAAGCAAAATTGCAGATCTTTTGTAAACCTTTGGTATGAGCATTGGTTCGCACGGGTTTGCAAATGTGCCGAAATGTGCATTGTCTCCTTAAAATGGTTGGTAACACCTGTACATCCACAAAGTTGTGGATATATTGGCATTCGTTGAAATGCAAGTTATCTCAGCAAATTTATGGTTTTTCGTATATTTAACCAAATCACTCTTATTCATTTGCATCTGTTGTTTATTGTCTTCTAACTTCTTTTCACCTTCCTGCCACCAGTTTCTCAACTTCTTTATCGATTGTATTCGTTACTAACATAAGCGGGGGGATGCCCACCTAAAACCACCGCTGCCGCACTTGACGGGTAGCTGATATGTGTTAGCACCAGTAAATTATTTATCTATTCAAACTGTAAATTATCATAAAAATAAAGAACAGTATCACTAAAATATTGCCAATTAATCCAATCCAAATCTTTTGAGTCTTGGATTGTTTTAATTCAGTCAATCCTAAAATTAATCCAGCGATACTTATTCCAAATGAAATCATAATTGAAATAGCCAAAGGAATCTTGTTTGAAGCTAATCCCAATGCATTCCAAAATGTTGCAATCAAAAGGGTTAATCCGATTATAATTATACTTAAAAGAAAAAGATTGAATGTTTTTGATTTTGTCATATTCTATTTTTGATTTATGGCCATATAAAATTATTTGCTTTAGGAGAATCGGGATTGAACCATTCTTCAGCAATTTCTTTATAAATAGGGTTCCCACTTTTATCAATCCTTATCTGGATTAAATCTTCAACAGGGGCACCATGTATATATCTTAATCGTCCTTTCGATTCCTGCTGTTGTGCCGACTTGTGCATAGATGCTATTAGCCACTGTAATTACTTTATTATATACTCAATTATACTTATATTTTTATTATCAGTATCCCAAAATTCACTATAAAAAATAATTTTCTCAATCCACCCTGTTTTTATGTTATAAATATAATCACTGTATGAAATCATCCTTTGTTCGGGATTTTCTTGGTCGGGAAAATATTTATCTTGTAATTCTTTTAGTTTCTCATAATCGTACAGATAAGCATATTTAATACTAATTGTGTTTTTGCCTAATTCTTTAGTTGTCGTCTCAAGTGTAGCTGGGATTCCTTCTTTAAAATGCTCATTTGGAATAGTTGTCGGTTTTAAGATTGTATCATTTAATGGCAATTCTTCTCCATAAAATCCATGAAAGGCATCTGTCAACCTTTTACAATTTATGATTAATTCTTCTTTAGTTTCTGCCAGTTTCATTTGAGAAATTATGTTTTCTAATTCTAATTGACTTACATTTTCTTTCTTCGCTTCTGAGATGATTTTTTCTTTCAACTCTTTATTCAATTCAACCAATGGTTTCCAATTGGATAATTCTTCAAAATTTCCGTTTAAATCTGTCTCAATTACATACTTAAATTGAGAAACATATTCTTTCAAGAATTCACTTTCTTCAAGTTTCTTAATTGTATTAAGTATTCTCCATTCAACAACATAACCTTTTTTAATTTTATCAATTATTGTAATTTGATATTTTGCAGAAATTTTCGTTGGAGTTGTGTTTTCTTGTCCATTCATTTTCCAGTAACCTGATTGTTGGACTATCATTTCTTTTACTTCTCCCTTCTTCCAGTTTGCTTTTAATTTAAAAATCTCTTTTTCTTGTGCTTTACAACTAAAAACAGTTGAAAAAAATATTCCAACTATAATGATGCTATTTCTCATCCTATTTCTTTTTATAGTGGCTACAACACCTGTACATCCACAAAGTTGTGGATATATTGGCATTCGTTGAAATGCAAACTATCTCAGCAAATTTATGGTTTTTCGTATATTTAACCAAATCACTCTTATTCATTTGCATCTGTTGTTTATTGTCTTCTAACTTCTTTTCATCTTCCTGCCACCAGTTTCTCAACTTCTTTATTGGTTGTATTCGTTACGAACATAAGTGGGGGAGATGCCACGGGGAGCATTGTGCAAAGAGATTGCGGGTTGCTGATATTCAAGCACAATCCTGTTGCTTCTTTCTATAATGCCTTAAAAATGGGAAGCCTACAGTTAGGTATGGCTAATTTTATTTCAAGACTTGTGCTGAACAGGCAATAAATCTAAAAGCCCGATAATTTTCCGCACAATCGGGCTTTTTTACGCAAGGCTTTTGAGCTATCGCTCTATGTGTTATGTACCGTGTTTGATTCTCTATCATGTTTTTTTTAAAATGTCCAAAAATTACAACTTATCAGGATAATTGCAATAATAAATGAAAATATAAGAACACAAGGAATTATAATCCCGATTATCGGGTTGACATTCCATAATGCAAGTGCTCCTTTCGCCTTAGTTTCTTTTCCAATCATAGGGAAAACATGTTTGTCATTAAGGTGATGCAATATTTTTAGGTTTATTATTAGTTTAATATAAGCTCGGTAAATAGTCAAGCTTATGAGTATCGTTACAAAAAGTCCTAAGCCCAAAATAATCAATTTGTTTGATTTGCCATTAATGGCTGCAAAGGCTGTAACAAATAGAGAATAAGCGATCAATAAATAATTAAACCTATTTGAAAATAAATTCTCAACAAATTCGCGTTCTGAGTAAAAAGTCCAATCTGTCAAGGTTCTTTGAAATTCATATGCCTCTTGAATTTCCTCTTTGGTAATTGTTTTAAATTTCTTCATTGTCATTGGGTTTGTCTTTTAAAAATGGTACATAACGTTTGCAGCTATGCGCTGTAAGGGATTGTGGCTACGTCTGTATCCCACGAGACAAACCTTGCCTGCGGAAACTGCCGCTTCCAAAACCTCTGAATATGAGCTTATGTTGGCAGCTGCCCTTATTGCTGATATCGAGATTTTATTTGGTATTAGCTTCATATATTTCCCTTAAAAAGAATTGTTGGTTTACCGCAGCCATTTTGTTGCAAAAATCAGCCGCAATTTGATTTTGTCCGTGAGTAAAAAGAAACGAAACCAAATCTTTAATATAACCTTTGTCATAGTCCACCATAAAGTCTTTGAAGTTCAATGATGAAAGTATTTCACCAATGGCTTTTGCAGTAGTGTTTGGATTTCCATTTGTCTTTAATGATACAAGGTTTTCAAGCAATTCGTGTGTTGAATATGTTTTGTCAATGTGTTTGCAAGATTTTAGAATGAGGTTTGAATAAACTTCATTTAGTTCAGGTGCAAATACAATCCAATTAGAAAGAGCTGCTAAATTCTTTTGCTCTTCCTCTACATTTGAGTTTTCATATTTATCTGTCAAGAATTTCCATAACTCAATAATGATTTGCTGAAATTCATGCTGTTCCAATTCTGTTAAAGTTTTGGGATAATTTTCTTGTCGCCAAATGAAATGTATTAATTCACCAATTTCGTTAGAGGAGGCGTGATTTACAAACTTGAAAAATAATTTTTTAGAAGAAAGTGTTTCATATTTCCAAAAATAAAACGCTGTTAAATGACGGACTAAACCATTATTTCTAAAGCTTATTAATCTTACATTGTTGTCAATCGCTCTTTCGTAATGAGGATAAAATATTGTGTAAAGTTCTTTATTGTATGGCGGTCTGCCGAACGCAAAGCCTCCTATAAAAGCAAGCCACTCTCTATGTTCACTTGTGTAATGTTTTTTTACTTGTTTAGTTATCCAATCGTAATCTAAGAAACAAAACTGTTCAAAATACATTCCTTCCAAAATATAACCGTCAATAATTCCTTTTTGTAAGGTTCCTTCAAATAACGATTTAATGTCTGTTTCCCATTTCTCTTTATCTTCTCGTGTAAAGAGATTTCTTGCTCTATGAAGAGAGTAATCAAACAATGCCCTTAAAGATTTACCCGCTGTTGAATTAAGTGAATATGTCGGGTAGTCCATATTCGTTTCTTTCAAATCATCAACACGTTTGAGATTACTTACAATGATTTGAACAATTTCCTTTGCAAGTGGAAGCAACTTAATGTCAAAAGCGTGTTTGTCATTTTGTAAACCGTCTGTAAGTAGATTTGCAATAGAACCTACAACCCAATCGGATTTTGCGTGCCAATCATCATTTTCTATTTTCAATTCTTCACTATAAAACTTTGGACTTTTTAAAGTGGTCAAACAATATCGAAGAACTTTTTCCCAATCAAATGTTTTTTGTTTTTTCCACACTTCTCCAAACGCCCTAAGCATACGGTAAGAATAGATGTAAGGTATATCTTGATACAATTCTATTTCAGTTGCAAACTTTTCGGGTTCTGTTTCAACTGCACCGCCAAAAGTTTCCGCCAAACCACTAATGCTTGGCTCGTCAAAACTTCTTTGAGGATTAAATGTTTTTATGTATTCTACAATTTCTTGATTACTTTTTTCAAGTAAATCATCTATTGTTAAAGGTGAAACATAACCGCTACTTACACGAATCTCTCCTAAACTTTCATAGTGGTCGCTTGTAATGTTCAATTCCTTTGAAAGCGATAAATATTTATCCTTAAATGGCTCAATATCTTTTAAAGCGGAATACCAACCAAGTTTCCAATATTCGTTTTCTTTTTCTATTTTTTCTTCAACCTCAACTTGCTTTCCTTGTTCAATTATTTTTTCAATAAATTTAATCTCATTGGCACTCAATGCATTTTGATTTCTACTCAATAAGTCAAAAAGTTCTTTTTGATACTTGTAATATGAGAAAATGTGTAATTTGTCGTTGTCTTCTAGTAATTTCCAAAATAAAGATTTTGTTGTATCCCAATTTTCGCAAATAACGTAAAGCGAAATACGTTTGTAAAAAGGAATACGATATTTTCTATCAAAACAAATTATTTTAAGTAACTCCAATGCTTTTTCCGGATTTTGTTTTGCTTGCTCATTAAGTAAATCACGAAATATTAAAGAGAAAACATTCAATATTTTTTCACCTCTTGAATATCGGTCGTCTAATTTTCTAATACTATTAAAGCCAAATGATGATGTAAGGTCTGTATTTAATGCAAAATACAATCGCTGAAAAGTATCATTGTTTTCATCGTTTGGCGTGTAGTTAATGTTTTGCTGTTTTAAAATTGAAACAAGTTCTTTCTTTAATTCATCTTCGTTTTTGTCTTCCCAATTTGAAATAGATGAAGTTGCTAACATAACTTCACTATCTTTCAATTTTGATGATATTGAAAGATTTTCTTTTTCAATCTGAACTTTAATTTCATATTCACTATCTCCGTCTTTTAATAAACTGTTTATTCCTTTCGGATAATCAAGAAGCAAAAACTTTAGTGTTCTGCCAAGGTTTAAAATAAAGTCGGAAGAACAATACTTAATGACTTTTGGTGTAATGTTTCTTTTTTCAAACTTGTCGGCTAAGAAGTGTAAATACAGTCTTGAACGATAACTGTTGCCTTCGCCGTCCCAAACATCATCTTGAACAACAGTTTTTTCTACCTGAAAAAGATAGTGAAGAATTATTTCGGCTTTTTCTATGTCATCTTGCGTTGGTTCATCATTCAAAAATTTTGGAAGAAGTTTATCACACAATTCAGATGTTTGAATCATAGTGTCAAACTTGCCCGAAGTCCAAATAGGAATAAAGTGAAAAATTTCTTTTGGGATTCTGTCGTTAGGGATATTTGACAAAATCTTGATGAAAAGATACCATGTTCCGTAATTGTCTTTTGGATGTTCAGATACATTTTTGATTACATCCAATAACTCGTCAATTAGTTCAGTTTCTTTTCCCTCGCTTATTTGAATAGACAACTTTTCCAAATATCCTAATGCTTCCCAATAGGGAATCTGAAATCCTTCTTTAACCTGAATTGGTTCTGGATTTTTGTCTGGGTCAAAATAACCCTCTGATTTTAAAAAGTTAAACCAAGCCATTGTTCCCGATATTATTGAAAAAATATTGTTTGTAGCTCTCGTGTCTGCCGATTAATGATTTGATAAGCTCTTGCTCAAAAGCCGTAGGCGTTTTTTTTGCAAGAATCAAGTCAAGGTGTTTTATGTTTTCAAGATAATCAGCGTCAGAACTTGTTATTGGAGAAGGCGTCATATCTTTTTTGGTAGCAAGTTTTGCATCTTCTTCTTTCTCTTCCTTTTCTTTCAAGTATGCTTGAAAACTAAATGCTACAAGTTCTTTCCGTAATTCATTGAATAGTTTTTTCCCAAACTGCTCATTTTCGCCAAAATATTCATAAACTAAGTTAGCACTTGAGAAATCGGTTTTTAAATCATTGTGTAATTCATAACGATTGTTTCCGTCAGCTGAAAAATCTTTATAATTAACAGTAGTAAATATTGATTTTGCGTAACCTTTGGTTTTAAGGTATTGAACTAAACTCAATAGATTAACCGTATCTCTGAAACTATCTTTTTTATGATTTGGTGGTAATGTTTGTAGATTTTTGATGCCAGCTTCTTTTAGAATCGTTTCATCGTGTGGGGCTTTTTCAGAATGGGCAGAAAAAATAGTGTCTATCCGTTGGATTCTTTTTTCAACACTTTTTTGAAGCTCATCTGCATTATATGTTGATGCTATTTCTGTATTGTGTTTAAACGGGTTAAGATTTTCGTCTTCCTTCTTTTTAAAATATCTTACAATGTCATTTTGGTAAGTAATTTTATGTCTATTCCATTCGTCAATAATGTTTGTCGGCACAATATGAGTTAAATGTTTATTCTCTATCCAATAACAAATCTCTTCAAGGTAGTTGTCCTCATTATTGAAATCTATGTAAAGTAGTTTCAACCAAACGCAAGTATCTAAGGTTATGTATATCATTTATCTGTTAATGAGTTCGTTTGTATCATTTTTTAGCCTTGCCCTACAACACCTTTACATCCACAAATTTGTGGATATATCGGCATTCGTTGAAATGCAAATTTCATCAACGTGTTTTGGTGATTATGGGTGTAAATATAGTAGTTTTTACGTAAAAAGGACTATTACAATGACAAATATATAACACAATGTTTCGAAAACAGAATTTAACTGCTTAGACACTGTTCCGTGAATACTCCCGTGAAACGGGGCATTTTGAAATGCAAAGGTGCTAATTACAGGTGAAAATGGAATGACTTAAACAGCAGACAAATCAAAACCATTTTGCAATGAAAGTAAGTAATATCTTTCCTTCATTGTACTGATATTTTAGAAATTCCAGATATTTATATATTTCCCAAATACTTTTTGTTAAGATAATGAGATTGCATGTTTAACAATAGGAATATAATCATAACTAAACGTAAAACTTGAAGGATGATATATGATTAAAGAAAGTGTGCGTTTTCTTTTTCCTTTATAATACCACGTTTTATGATCATTGCATATCACTGGCCCAACAGGCCAATCAACTCCTTCTTGACCAGCCATGTTTTCCCAAAGGCGAAATCCCAAAATCAGTAAAAAATCAGGCTCAAGTTCCTCCATAACCTCATTAAATGGTATTTCAGAAATTGACCACATCTCACTATTCGGAGCAACTCGTGCTTTGTCGGAAACGCTCGTTTGAACATAGTTATAATATGAAACTGAATTCCAAAAATCATTCTTATCAGCTTCGCTAAGAGAGTCCTTATCAAGAAACAGTTTAGCTAATTTGGTAAAAATTGCATGCTTTTTACCACTATCCGATATTTGATCTTTGATAACTTGTTCTGTCATTGCATTGCAATCGTTTCTTTCTCCTGGCCGGCATGCACCACAGTCGTCAGGAGTTTCACAATAATGGGCTTCTCCAAGAATTAAAATTTTCTTTCCAAAAATCCCTCCTTTTTCGTATTCATTTCCAATCCATGGAAAAAACATTACTGAATCCATAAGTTTCATGTTATTAAGTTTTGTGTGTTAAATTTCTAACTAGTGTTTTTGTATGGTACTTATTAAATGATATTTAGCTGTTGTTACCGGCTGGACTTCTCTATTTCGTCATAGTATCCACGTTCTACCTGTGTTGTCAAAGTTGTCGGCAATGAATGAAATTTCCTCTGGTAATCCGCTTGATATTGTTAGTCCTAAATAGAATGTTGCTCGTGATAAACCCACATACAAATATTTCAAGAAAAGGTCGTTGGCTAAATTTTGTTTTTGCAGTTCGTCAATGTTGTGAAAGAAAACTGATTCAAACTCCAATCCTTTAATTACTTTGATTGAGAAAACTCTTACAGTGTTTTTATCTCCTAAAACTTGGCCGTCTCTGCATGCCTTTACAAGTATGCCCACATCAGCAAGTGTATCAAGACTGCCTAAGCTTGTTGCAAAATTTTCAAGTTGATTTTCTTCGGTGAGAAAAATTGCAATTGAAGGAATTGAATCTCCGTATGCTCCATAAATTTCAAGAATTCTATCTGCAATCCATTGAAGTTTGTCGTCCTCGTTTTGTGATATAAACATTAACGGCTTTGGCTCGGATTCGTCTTTCGCAATGTATGATTCATAATTTGCTGTCTGTCCTGTCGATTTTTGATAGATTGCTTTTGCTAATGAAAGAAGTGTTGGACTTTGGCGATACGAAATTTTCAAGTCCCTTATTTCGCTGTTTGGAATTACTTGTGTGAAGTCTTGCCATGATGTTAAACCTTCCGAAGTCATCCGTTGCATAAGGTCTCCCGAAAGCGTAACAGATGAAAGTTCTGGATGTCCAAAACTATTAATAGCTATTAGATCAATAACTGAAAAATCAGTTGCTTCATCAATACCTATAACAGGTTTGCAGTTCTCTTTGAACCCTTTGATGTAAGAATGTGTTAGGCTCTTGAATTCTTCTTGTGATGTCTTATATATTTTTAGGACAATGCTATTTACGAAAGTAAGAAGTAATGCTTGTTCGTCGGAATGAATGCGGCTGTTTTTGTCCTTCTTAACAAGGTCGTCCAACATTGTCAAGTTCCAATTTATAGATTTTGAGTTAAGTTGCTGTCTTCTGAATTTCTTGTAACCCATTGGAATTTCACGAAGAATATTTCCAGCAATTCCTTTTGTAATTCTCTCAAAAAATTTCTTAAAGTAAGCCGACTGGCCTAAAACATCATATTCATTTTGCTCCAAAACCTCTGGAATCAATTGAATAAGTTCTTTATCTCGTTTGCTAAATCGAGTGTTTTTGTCGAATTTTTTGAGTGCTTGCTTTCTACATAGAGATTTAAGTTTGGTGAATAATTCACGTTCGGAATCAAATGAAGTTTGCTCTTCTTTCTCATCAAAATCTTCCTGTTCAATTTCTGCATCCTCGTCTTCATCATCTTCATTATCTATCGTTTCAGTTTTCCATTGCTTCAAAAGCGCAGAAAGGACGTCAGTCCTTTTTGCATCTTTTTGAATTGTAACTTGAATTCGGGAAGCAACAAGTTTAATTAAAGTTGCATATTCTTCGGCAATAACTTCAGTCTCTTTTTTGAAATTGCTTGTAAGGTTTATGTATAGGCGAATCAATTCTTCAATGTTTTTTACATTGCTTTTGCCTTTTATATAATTTTGAATTGATTTGCCTAAAATTTTCCATTTGAAAGGATCTACGTCAATTTCGGAAACCTTATTTAGTTTGTCTTTTTGAAAACTAATGTAGAAATTTTCAAGTCCTTCAATGATGCTTAAAATACTTTTTGAGTTGTTCGTGAAGAGATTTGCTCCGTATGCCTTGTTATAAATCAAAAATGGCCGTTTCGTTTCCGAAACAAAACGGTATGTTTTCACTAATTCGTTTTTGTGAGATGCCCAAACCTTTACTCTTTCCGTATCTGCCTTAAGTTCCTCTAAAGTCATACTGTTTCTAAGAAACAAAGCAAGCAGTTCATTTGGTGAGTAAAATATCCAACTCGTTTTTTGATTAAAAAGAATATCTTTCTGAATTTGTGATAGTGGCTTGTATTCTTCAATAGAAGAAGATATTAGAAACTTGATTCTTTGAATCAATGAAGTTGTCTTTCCTGTGCCTGGTCCACCATTGATAATTAAAGCACCGTCAAAAATTTTCGAACGTTTGATCGACTCTTGTAGTGGATCAAGTATAGGTTGATATCGTAACTGCGCATATTTACGGATGAAGCTTTGAGCTTTGTCAAGGTATATTTTCTTCTCTTGTTCTTTCTCAGCAATTCTTTCTACTAACAGTTCAGCTTCTTGTGTTGTCGCTGTTTCTAATCGCTCATTGGCTTCATCAATTTCAACTTGAAGCGAAAGTATTTTTGCGATATTCTGGAAGGAATATATTTTACTATCTCCTGCAATTCTTATAAGTATATCTGTTGCAAATTCGCCATCAAATTGGCTCGGAATATATGTTGCTCTGTTGAAGATTTCAATATCAATTTCTCCCCTGGGAGTCTTGTATTTATGTACCCCTTCGTGATTTTCAATTAACAAACCACCCAGTTTTGAATCTCTTGGAACAGGAATTCCATCACCTTTATATGTTGTTCTATCATTATAACCAGTATTAGGAAGTGGACTTCCAGTAATATCCAATAGATACTGGATAACAGTCGCTTGCTTGTTTATTAACCAAAATTGTTGTTCATTTTTATCATACAAGGTCAATGAACGTCCAACTGCATTATTGTTCGCATCAATTGAAATTTCCAAGCCACGGTGTCGTTGAATTTTTTTCGCGATGTCCTCAATTTTCTCTGTCATGGTTAGTCTAAGTTATTGTCAATTTATGGTTTCTGTTTATAGCTGCTGTGCCGCAATTAACCTTGCCAATAAGGGATTGCGAGCGATTTCCTATCAAGTTACACGAAAAATTGAAGTGGGCTAGAATCCTTCGCAGACCATCGAAACCCTTATTGCTGCTACACTTTATTAGTGTCAGTTATTTATTGTCCTTTTTCAGTTTACCTATGTAATTTTTTATTTTGTTTTCCCAATTGTCATGGTGGTAAAATCTTTCAAGCATCGAATGACTCTGTAAAACAGATTGTTTGTCTTTAATAACATTATTTTCATAGTCACTTGCTCTAAAAATATAAGTTGCATTATCAGAATACATTGTCTCTAAAATAACGATGTCTATATCGGTAAAACCAAAAACTATATAGCCAAAAAAGTTGTTTGGACCTTTTCCTTTAATGTCTGGTTCAAATTCTTTTAAAATGTGAAGTCTCTTTTGAAATGCCTTCTGTTCGTCCTTGTTTTTTGTATATCTCCCAGCAAATTCGGTAAGTTCTTTAAACGTTACATTGTCTGACAATGATCCGTGTGGCAAAATGTCGTCTTCAAATTTCTTGTTGAAATGAATTGCCGGTTCTAACTCTGAATTAAATATCTCAAAGTCATTTGAAATTTCACAAAACACGTTTATAATGTGTGTATTTTTCTGAATTGTCTCTGGCAAATTGTCAAAATGCAACATATCTGAAACTACTACTCTTTGTCCATGTTTATTGACTTTATAATTGAGAGCAATGTTGTATTTATGCTGCAAAATTTTAACAAAAACATTAAAGTTTCTGTTAAACTCTACTTTTGTACCATCCTTCCGTCTATATGCAATATGGACAGTTTTTATAGTCTTCTCTTCGGGTTGTTTTCTAACGAATTTACCATTCACATTGGCTCTAGTTGTTGGACCTTTACCTAATGGCGTTACCGATAGGTTGTCTGAAAACTCAGCACTAATGTCATACTTTTTCAAATCTGGACTATTTATAAAATCTTCATATAGGAGTCCAACATAAAAACTGTCATCTTCTTGCAAAAAGAATGGCAGGTATTTATTCGCATTTTGAATTCTTGTTCTTTTCTGTTTCATATTGGTTATCTGTTAAGTATAATGACCACCCAACACACTTACATCCACAAAGTTGTGGATATATCGGCATTCGTTAAGATGCAAACTATCTCAGCAAATTTATTGTTTTTCGTATATTTAACCAAATCACTTTTATTCATTTGCATCTGTTATTTATTGTTTCATCAATGTTATGTTGGTTATTATGGGTGTAAATATAGTAGTTTTTACGTAAAAAGGACTATTACAATGACAAATATATAACACAATGTTTCGAAAACAGAATTTAACTGCTTAGACAGTTCCGTCAAACGGATAAACATTCGCAGTCTATGCCCATTTTTCTTCCAGGGCTCATTATATTGCGGATGTTATGCACCGCTTTTTATTTTGTTTTTAAGTTCGTCAAGCGTCAAAGTTGTCCCCCGTTTGCGGTGAACCATTCTGTGGCAGTTAGAACACAAAACTGTTAAATCTTTTTCGGGGTCTGTCTGCACCTTTGTACTTTTTGATTGTCCAAGAGGACTAATGTGATGAACTTCAATAAAGTCCTGTCCCCAAAGCCCATATGTTTTTTCAAAGTCAAAGCCGCACACTTTGCAAAGAAGTCCATGAATTTTTATTGCTTCCGTCCGAAGTTTTGGGTTCCTTTCTGCTAGTCGTGAAACAACAACTTTTTCTCCTCCCTCTGTCGTGGAAATGACATCATTATTTTCGTCTTCAAACAATTCCTCTGTCTGAGGGGAAATGAATTGCTCAATTTTGCTTTTGAATTGCCCAAGCGTTGCAAATTCATTTTCCTCTGGAAAAGTTGGTGATGTTTTATAGTCCCCGTCTTTATTCAGTGTCCATCTGTTTTTGATGTAGTATTCCACATTGTCAGATGTTAGAAAATAACTTGGTGGGGATGCAGATAGAAGCAATAAAATCCACGGGCTTTTTTGTTTTTTTAATTTGTCATGAACATTTTTTGTTACACCCCAATTTTGGTTTGTAGATTTTCGCTCCTTTATATAAAACAAACAGGAAACCTGTCCCGATACTTGAAAAACCTTACCAGTCATCCTTTTAATTTCGCTGTTAAAGGTGGCTGGAAATTCGTTTAAGAAGTCGTTAAGTTGCATTGTCGTGTCGTTTTAAAGTGGTGCATAACGTGGTATAGCGGTATGAAAAGTTGACGATTGCGTAGCAATAGCCTGTCAAACCGCATAGCGGTTTGACAGGCTACAAACCTTGATATTAGCGCTTTACCTGCCATTACTTACTTATACAAAATATTAGCATTCGTAAATTCTAATAATCTAAAAATGTATATCGCTCTAATCAAATAATTTGCCAACTCCAAGCCTTGCCAGACCACCAATTTACCCAAAGTTTTCCGTCGCTTCCTTTAACAAACACATAAGGTCTTCCGCCATCAACCGTAATTGTTCCCATCGTTTCTGTTATGGATACACCAGATGAGGGGGTTCCTTGATTTGACCAACTCCAGGCTTTGCCAGACCACCAATTTACCCAAAGGTTTCCGTCACTTCCTTTAACAAACACATAAGGTCTTCCACCATCAACAGTAATTGTTCCCATCGTTTCTGTTATGGATACATTAGATGAGGGGATTCCTTGATTTGACCAACTCCAGGCCTTGCCAGACCACCAATTTACCCAAAGGTTTCCGTCACTTCCTTTAACAAACACATAGGGTCTTCCACCATCAACAGTAATTGTTCCCATCGTTTCTGTTATGGATACATTAGATGAGGGGATTCCTTGATTTGACCAACTCCAGGCCTTGCCAGACCACCAATTTACCCAAAGGTTTCCGTCACTTCCTTTAACAAACACATAAGGTCTTCCACCATCAACCGTAATTGTTCCCATCGTTTTTGTTATGGATACATTAGATGAGGGGATTCCTTGATTTGACCAATTCCAGGCCTTGCCAGACCACCAATTTACCCAAAGGTTCCCGTCACTTCCTTTAACAAACACATAAGGTCTTCCGCCATCAACCGTAATTGCTCCCATCGTTTCTGTTATGGATACACCAGATGAGGGGATTCCTTGATTTGACCAATTCCAGGCCTTGCCAGACCACCAATTTACCCAAAGGTTCCCGTCACTTCCTTTAACAAACACATAAGGTCTTCCACCATCAACCGTAATTGCTCCCATCGTTTCTGTTATGGATACACCAGATGAGGGGATTCCTTGATTTGACCAACTCCAAACCTTGCCAGACCACCAATTTACCCAAAGGTTTCCGTCAGTTCCTTTAACAAACACATAAGGTCTTCCGCCATCAACCGTAATTGCTCCCATCGTTTTTGTTATGGATGGCCACCACCCAAGTTGTCCTTTTGACCAATGACAGAGGGATAAAGTATTTGCATTCATCAGACATGGTACTTTTCCACCAACACCGCAATTTTCGCAGTTATAATTTGGAACATTGTCAATACCGCTTACGGCACAAGTACAGTTAGAAGAAGCATATTCATCGGCAGCACCAAATATATGACAAGTTTCATGGGCAAATACCTGATTGATTTGATCAGGTCCCCAGCCATCATTAGAATATTGCATACACAATCTCACTCCACCAGCATAAGCAAAATGACGCATTGGATACTTTGTAAAGAAAGCCATATATGCCCAATCAGTCTTATTATTTGTTTTTAAGTCTGTAACGAAATCAACACATCCTGAATACCCTGTTGGGTAACCTAGCTTTGTTAATGAAGGATCTCTAAAAACAGATTCGCAACTTTCGTAAGAATTACAGTTATTATTTGGGGAAGCATCTATCGTTAACATGTGAACAACATATACGAAGCTGACATTGGATCCTTCACCCATACTTGCCAGGAATTGACACCCTTCCATCACTTCTTTAACCACTAACCTGTTTTCTTCATTAGAAAAGCCCAGTCCATTGGAAGTCCCGGCAACGATAATTAATCCAACAGAGATACTTCCTGTCATCCTTTCACTTGTTGCGGTTCCTGTTGACTTTAAGTTTTTTTTTATTTTTTCAAATTCAATTCTCAACTCCTCAGAATTGTTAGGGTTTTTTGGGTGTTGAAATCCTTCTGTATCCCAGCTTACATGTTTAATGTCTTTTTTGAGATAACTTCTTTGCTTTTCCAGAAGTTCAATCCAGGCATCCAACATAAGTTGAGACAAATCATCAAGTTTAGTGGGTTGTTCATTTGTACTGTACTTTAACTGATTTAATTCAGTTGAATCGGGCATTTCTGCAACAAAGACCGAGTCTGTAAACTTCTGAGTGATACGTCCACCAAGTTTTACGATTTCTTTCTTTGCGTTGTCAAAATTCTCTGTAAAAAAATGTTTTCCATGATATGTGTTTTTAGGTTATAAATGATAACACCTTTATATCCATAAAGTTGTGGATATAAAGGTGTTCGTTGAAATGCAAACTATCTCAGCAAATTTATGATTTTTCGTATATTTAACTAAATCACTCTTATTCATTTGCGTCTGTTATTTATTGTTTCATCAATGTTATGTTGATGATAATGGGTGTAAATATAGCACTTTTTACATAAAAAGGACTATTACAATGACAAATATATAACACAATGTTTCGAAAACCAAATTTAACAGCTTAGACAGTTCCGTGAATCGGATCATTTTGAAATGCAAAACATATAAAATGATGTCAAACGGGTCGTTTTGAAAATCAAAACATATAAAATGACGTCAAACGAGTCATTTTGAAATTCAAAACATATAAAATGACATCAAACGAGTCGTTTTGAAATGCAAAACATATAAATTCACGTGAATCTGGTCGTTTTGAAATGCAAAACATATAAATTCACGTGAATCTGGTCGTTTTGAAATGTAAAACATATAAATTCACGTGAATCTGGTCATTTTGAAATGCAAAACATATAAATTCACGTGAATCTGGTCATTTTGAAATGCAAAACATATAAATTCACGTGAATCTGGTCGTTTTGAAATGTAAAACATATAAATTCACGTGAATCTGGTCATTTTGAAATGCAAAACATATAAATTCACGTGAATCTGGTCGTTTTGAAATGCAAAACATATAAATTCACGTGAATCTGGTCATTTTGAAATGCAAAACATATAAATTCACGTGAATCTGGTCGTTTTGAAATGCAAAACGTATAAAATAATTTTCAGGCTTTACACCGAAATATTTATCTTCATAAGCAGGTTGCTTCGTTGGTATGAGGTAAAAATTAGCCAGGCTATATACATGCAATATTACAATGGTTAATACCGATGTTGCTTGAAAGTAGTCCTGCCGATTGTAGAGACGACTTTGTTTTATTGAAATACAACCAGTATTGATTTTTATTTATTCCGATTTATAATAATCAGATCGGATATATTTTTATTTCCGATTTAACTATAATGAGTATAATCTGAAATAATTTTTCATCAATTGCGTTTTTAGGAAATTCTGTTTGTATATTTATAGTTTCATATTCAATTTAAATTCAGCGTATGAAATTATTATATATAGTTGTAAAACAGATTTATATTACTGAGTATGGATAACATTCACGGTTATCAGTATCGTAAAACTACGCTATAATATGCGTGCAATATTTTAATTAATTTTATTTAATAATTCTAAATTAACAAAATCATGGAAACTATGTGGAATTATGCTACAAACCCGTTTCAGAAATTATTGGCAATGAGCATGAGGCGCTTCGCGATGTTTAGCAAAGAGTTCATGGGGAATTTAAAAGCCAACTCAACTATTGTGGAAGTTGAGCCTATTTACAATCAGATATTGCCTCTCTATAATGACTTTTTCTCCGAGTATTCGGTTCATTCGCAAATGTTGGGACAACGAAAAGGGGAGTCCACCAATTTGTCGGACCTTAAACTAATTTTAACCGCTGAAAAAACACCTGAATGGAGTGCAAAAATTCAGTCGGTATTTAATGCTAAATCACCCACTTATGCCAAAATATTTCCCAAAGGGAGACGTGTTTTTTCAACGGGATCTATCTTTGAACGCATCAAATATCTGAAAGCTTCGGCACAGGAGGTAAAGCTTACCGGAAATCTTGATGCAGTTTATGATGATATGGATGCTTTTATTGCAAAGCTGGAAAGTGCCAGCATGGAGAAAGATACCAAAGCCGGCGATGTAAAAAAAACGCAGGAAAGTCTTCAGCAAAAGGCTCAAAAGCTGGCAACAGAAATCTTTAAAGCGTATGGGATATTAATTTCTCTTCAACCGGATAAACCGGATTCTGTCCTGAAATATTTTCCGGTACATTTTTTCCGCTACCCACGCAAAACCGAAGAAAACAACAAACCTTATGAGCTTACCATTCCGGCAAAATCAATTGTTGAAGGGGGCTTTACCTTTATGATGGATACCAGGCTGTTTTTCTACAATACCGGTGAAACTAAACTCAAACTATGGTTTACTTCGGCACAAGACCTGCCTGCATCGGCAAACTATCTGCTACTCAACCCGGAAGAAGATAAGCAAATCACGGTCAAAGATTTAGCTTCGCAAAACGACCGCTTCCTGATGATCGAAAATCAGGAAGAGAAAGATGGATATCTGGAAATTGTGATGATGTAATTTTGGCTATTTTTTAATAGCTTGCAATTTGCAGCCGGAAATACGTTTTCGCTTTCTGCAATTCCGGAAGGATATAATACAAAAGGAGATTCTTTCTTTTTTGAATAATTGATAAGATGCAATATAATTCCACGGCTTGAGGACTCTTTTTCGGAAAGGATCTCTTTTTATTTACTCAATACACGTTTCGCATCGTTTTTAAACGAAACTATATTTTTTCAGGACTTGCAGGTTTTTTGTTATCCTGCAATGGTAAACGAACGCATGGAAATAGAACCGAGGGTATATTTTTCGGCATACCAACGGATGGTTTCGTCAGGTTTTGAAGCGCCTAAAATGGTTAACATCGGGTCATAATGTTCGCGGGTAGGGACGGAGAGGAGTGCCATTTTTCCTGTATTCTGATAGTTGATTAATGCATCGTGATCGCGGGTTTCTATTGCATTTTTAGTCCAATGGTCAAATTCCAGAGCCCAGTCGTAAGCAGTGCCGCCCCAGTTAAGCAGCCCTAGATTATGAACAATATTTCCGCTTCCTATAATCAAGACCCCTTTCTTGCGCAAATTCAGCAGATCCTGTCCAACTTTATATTGATATTCAGGACTTTTTGTATAATCGATACTTAACTGATACACCGGGATTTTGGCCTGAGGATACATCTTTACCAAAACAGACCAGCTGCCATGATCCAGTCCCCAGGTATTATCGGCTTCTGCCGGATGATGTTTGAGCAATTCCAGCGTTAAATCGGCAAATTCGGGAGCTCCGGGAGCAGGATACTGCATGTTGTACAATTTTTGCGGGAAACTATAAAAGTCGTGGATGGTTTTAGGCTGAGGAGTCTTCAGCACAAACAAGCCCCGTGTTGTCCAGTGCGCCGAAACCACCAGTATTGCTTTGGGTTGAGGAATTTGTTGGGCAATCAGTTCCCAGTCGCGGGTAAATTCATTGTTTTCAATTGCATTTGCAGGGCTTCCATGGCCAATAAATACCAAAGGCATCAACAAGCTTTCCATTGTACATTTATTTGCTATTTAACAATATTGCAACGAGAAAGTTTCAACGAAACCTTTTGATTAACACCTGCTTCACTTTGTTTTTCGGCTCACCAAACAAGATTGAAAAGAAGAAACCATCGATTTCACGGGTTATCATAAAATCCTAAAAAAAGAACTGTACGGTTATCGACCATGCGAAAAATCTAAAATTTGGATATTGAAAAAAAAGATTATTTTTGTTAGTCAGATTCTAATTAAGTTAAAATCTAATGTAAGCAACCCTTGAAAAATATGTCAAAACACCCATTTGTCAGATAACTAAGAATATACTAAATAACCACCCAATCGTATCTACGCAAACCGTCAGGTAAACAATAAAAGAATATACAAATGAAAAAACTTTTACAAAAAACATTTCTAAGCATAACCCTATTACTTGGATTGAGCATGAACATACTGGCTCAAAGTGGTGCAAATGATCCAACATTTAACACCTTCGATAATGGCACTTTTGGAGATGGATCAGGGTTTGACAGATCAGTGATGACAACCTGTATTCAACCGGATGGAAAAATCATAGTTGGCGGTGATTTTTATAATTATGACGGGTTTTTAAGAAACCGCATTGCACGTTTAAATATTGAGGGTAGTTTGGATTCAAGTTTTAATTATATATTAGGATTTGATAGCACTGTAAGATCAATTAGCATTCAACCAGATGGAAAAATTATAGCAGCCGGCTTTTTTACAACCTATAACTATATAGGATTCAATCATATAGCTCGTCTAAATAGCAATGGTACTCCAGACAATAGCTTCAATATAGGAACCGGATTTGATAACAATGTCTATACCACGAGTATCCAGTCAGATGGAAAAATCATCGTTGCAGGTGATTTTACCCATTATAACGGAACTTTAAAAAACCGGATTGTACGTCTGAATAGTGATGGTAGTCTGGATGCAAGTTTTAACATTGGAGCAGGGTTTGATGGAATTTCCTACACTTCTAATATTCAGCCTGATGGAAAAATTATTCTAGGAGGAGGATTTACAAAATTTAATGACGAGTCAAGGCCTAATGTTGTGCGATTAAATAATAATGGTTCACTGGATACAAGCTTTAATATCGGAAACGGTTTTTGGGGTAATTTTTGGCGTGGTTGCGTATATTCTATAGGTACCCAACCGGATGGAAAAATTATTGTTGGGGGTGATTTTAGGTCTTATAATGGAATTTTAAAAAACTGTATTATACGGTTAAATAGTGATGGCTCAATAGATACTACTTTTAATATTGGAACAGGGTTTAATAGCGCTTATTTAGATTGTTCTGTAAATACTATAAATATTCAGCCAGATGGTAAGATTTTAGTTGGTGGTTTTTTTAACACTTACAACGGGACATCAAGTAATTATATTGCACGTTTAAATATTAATGGCTCCTTAGACACTACTTTCAAACAAGGGGCAGGAATTATAAGCACGATAAGAACCACGAGTACTCAACCGGATGGGAAGATTATAGTTGGAGGGGATTTTTCTTATTATAATGGAGCCGCAAAAAGCGGGATTGTACGTTTAAATAGCAATGGAAAATTGGATGCAGATTTTAATCCCAAAACAGGGTTTGATAGTTGGGTGTCAGCTACAAGTATTCAATCAAATGGCAAGATAATAGTGGGAGGTAGTTTTAACACTTTTAATGGAGTTACAAGTAACTATATTGCACGTCTGAATGGTGATGGTTCTCTGGATACTAACTTCAACTCCGGAACTGGCTTTAATTCTACTATTTATACTACAAGTATTCAACCGGATGGGAAGATTATTGTTGGAGGTGTTTTTTCCAGTTATAATGGAATCACAATAAACAGAATTGCCCGTTTAAATAATGATGGCACATTAGATCCTACTTTTAATATTGGAACGGGGTTTAACAATGTAGTATTAACCATAAGCATCCAAACAGATGGGAAGATTATCGTGGGAGGTGATTTTACCAATTTTAACGGAGTCTCAAGGAAAAAGATAGCACGCCTGAATAATGATGGCACATTAGATACTACTTTTAATATTGGAACGGGGTTTAATCATTGTGTACAAAGCATAAGCATCCAAACAGATGGCAAAATCATAGTGGGAGGTGATTTTGACACTTTTAATGGAGTTACAAGTAACTCTATTGCACGTCTGAATGGTGATGGTACACTGGACACTACATTTAACATGGGAACAGGATTTGGCAGTACTGTAACTGCTACAAATATCCAAACAAATGGTAAAATATTAGTGGGGGGGTATTTCACCACTTATAATGGAATTACCAGACCTCGTATTGCACGCTTAAATAGCAATGGCTCTCTTGATACTGCTTTTACCCCCCAAATGGGATTAAGTTATTCTGCAATTGACATCATTGTTATCCAATCAAATGGTAAAATTATAATCGGGGGTAGTTTCGACACAATTAACGGGTTAAAAAGAAAATGCATTGCACGCTTAAATAGTGATGGTAGCCTGGATATGGGATTTAATACAGGAACAGGGTTTAATACACCTGTATATACTGCTAGTTTACAATCTGATGGTAAAATAATAACAGGTGGCGATTTTTCCTTTTTTAATGGGATTAAAAGAGCAAAAATAGCTCGATTGTTAAATTGTTATAGTTCGTATGTGCAAAATGTATCCACTTGTAATTCCTATACCTTAAACGGGCAAACGTACACAACAAGCGGTACATATACCCAAACACTAGTCAATACAGCAGGTTGTGATTCAATCATCACTTTGAATCTGACAATTTTGAATTCCGTTAATACACTAACGACATCCGCTTGTAATTCCTATACTTTGAACGGGCAAACATACACCACAAGCGGTACATATACCCAAACACTAGTCAATACAGCAGGTTGTGATTCAATCATCACTTTGAATCTGACAATTTTGAATTCCGTTAATACACTAACGACATCCGCTTGTAATTCCTATACTTTGAACGGGCAAACGTACACTACAAGCGGTACATATACCCAAACACTAGTCAATACAGCAGGTTGTGATTCCACGATCACTTTAAATTTAACCATCAATAAAGTAACTGATATTTCTACTTCGGTGAGTGGAGTTACGATTACTGCAAATAATAATTCAGCATCTTATCTTTGGTTGAATTGCGATAATAATTTTGCCCCAATATCTGGAGCAACGGGACAATCTTTTACAGCTACATCTAACGGTAATTATGCTGTTCAACTTACTCAAAACGGATGTGTAGATACTTCTGCCTGTGTCGCGATTACTACAATTGGAGTTATAGAAAATTCATTTCTGGATAATCTTCGTGTCTATCCTAATCCTACCAATGGGATAATACATATTGATTTCGGAAAAGAACAGGAAACGCTGAATGTTTCATTATATACTTTAACTGGGCAGTTATTGGAAAACAAATCCTATAAAACGTCATCATTTATAAAATTTGAAGTGAATGCCCCGTCCGGAATTTATTTACTGAAAATTTCAGATTCTGATAATCAGGAAGCTTTGATTAGGATCATGAAAAAATAAACCGTCAGGTAAACAATAAAAGAATATACAAATGAAAAAACTTTTACAAAAAATATTTCTAAGCATAACCCTATTGCTTGGATTGAGCATGAACATACTGGCTCAAAGTGGTGCAAATGATCCAACATTTAACACCTTCGATAATGGCACTTTTGGAGATGGATCAGGGTTTAATCTTCACGTTATTACTGCACGCATTCAATCAGATGATAAGATCATAGTAGGAGGTAATTTTACCTATTATAACGGCACCTCAAGAAAGAACATTGTACGTCTGAATAGCAATGGTTCTCTAGATACTACCTTTAATCCGGGAACTGGGTTCAATTTAAACAATGATATTAGTAATGTAAATACAATAAGTATCCAATCAGATGGAAAAATCGTTGTCGGAGGTAAATTTACCACTTTTAACGGAATAACGAGTAATCATATTGTTCGTTTAAATAGTAATGGTTCTCTGGATACCACCTTTAACCAAGGAACAGGGGTTAGTGTTTATGGTTCTGTGTGTACCACAAGCATCCAATCAGATGGCAAGATCATAGTCGGAGGTGATTTTTACGGGTATAACGGAATTGCAAGAAACTATATTGTTCGCCTGAACAGTAATGGCTCGTTGGATGCTACCTTTAACCCTGGAACAATGATTAATGGAGCTGTGAATACCACAAGCATCCAATCAGATGGTAAGATCATAGTTGGGGGAGCTTTTACCACTTTTAGTGGAACCTCGAAAAACCGTATTGTCCGTTTAAATAGTGATGGCTCTCTGGATACTACTTTTAATCCTGGAGCAGGATTTGATAAATATGTAACAAACACAAACATCCAATCGGATGGAAAGATCATAGTAGTAGGGCTATTTTCCACTTATAACAATACCGCAAGAAAGGGCATTGCACGCCTAAATAGTGATGGTTCCTTAGATGCTGGATTTAACGTGGGATCAGGGTTTTATAGTTCTGATTATAGTAACTATTTTGTAAATAACACAAGTATTCAATCAAATGGTAAAATAATAGTAGGGGGGGCGTTTGATTCTTTTAACGGAATGATAAAAAAGCGTATTGTCCGTTTAAATAGTGATGGATCATTAGATACTACTTTTAACCTTGGAGCAGAGATTAACGGTGAAGTATTAAACACAAGCATTCAATCAGATGGTAAGATCATAGTAGGAGGTAATTTTACCCATTATAACGGCACCTCAAGAAAGAACATTGTACGTCTGAATAGCAATGGTTCTCTAGATACTACCTTTAATCCGGGAACTGGGTTAAACGATGCAGTATCAACCATTAACATCCAAACTGATGGGAAGATTATCGTGGGAGGTGATTTTACCAGTTTTAACGGAGTCTCAAGGAAAAAGATAGCACGTCTGAATAATGATGGCACATTAGATCCTACTTTTAATATTGGAACGGGGTTTAACAATGTAGTATTAACCATAAGCATCCAAACAGATGGGAAGATTATTGTGGGAGGTGATTTTACCAGTTTTAACGGAGTCTCAAGGAAAAAGATAGCACGCCTGAATAATGATGGCACATTAGATCCTACTTTTAATATTGGAACGGGGTTTAATTATTGTGTACAAAGCATAAACATCCAAACAGATGGTAAAATCATTGTGGGTGGATGGTTTACCACATTTAATGGAACTGCAAGGAATAATATAGCACGCCTGAATAGTGATGGTACGCTGGATACCAGCTTTAACCCGGGTTTAGGATTTGACAATTGGGTAAGAACGACATGTATTCAAACAGATGGTAAAATCATAGTGGGGGGGGATTTTACCAGTTTTAACGGAACTGCAAGAAATAAGATAGTACGCCTGAATAGTGATGGCTCATTAGATGCTAGTTTTAACCCGGGAACAGGGTTTAATAATAATTATGTATTTACCACAAGAATCCAAACTGATGGAAAAGTTATCGTAGGAGGAAGCTTTACCTCATTTAATGGAATCTCGAGAAACTGTATTGCACGTCTGAATAGTGATGGTTCACTGGACGCTGGCTTTAACCTAGGAACAGGGTTTGATTTAGGAATATCAAACGTAAGCCTTCAATCAGATAGCATGATCGTAGTGGGAGGTGATTTTTCCAGTTTTAACGGAACTGCAAGAAATAAAATTGCACGCCTGAATAGTGACGGTACACTGGATACTACTTTTAATCAGGGAACAGGGTTTTACGGTGTTGTTTTAGCCACAAGCATTCAACCAGATGGTAAGATCATTGTGGGAGGTAATTTTGCTTTTTATAATGGAATTAATAGAACAAGAATTGCACGACTGTTAAAATGCGATAATCCGAGTTTTTCTGTACAAAATGCTTCGGCATGTAATTCATACACACTAAACGGGCAAACATACACCACAAGCGGTACATATACCCAAACACTAGTCAATACAGCAGGTTGTGATTCAATCATCACTTTGAATCTGACAATTTTGAATTCCGTTAATACACTAACGACATCCGCTTGTAATTCCTATACTTTGAACGGGCAAACGTACACTACAAGCGGTACATATACCCAAACACTAGTCAATACAGCAGGTTGTGATTCCACGATCACTTTAAATTTAACCATCAATAAAGTAACTGATATTTCTACTTCGGTGAGTGGAGTTACGATTACTGCAAATAATAATTCAGCATCTTATCTTTGGTTGAATTGCGATAATAATTTTGCCCCAATATCTGGAGCAACGGGACAATCTTTTACAGCTACATCTAACGGTAATTATGCCGTTCAACTTACTCAAAACGGATGTGTAGATACTTCTGCCTGTGTCGCGATTACTACAATTGGAGTTATAGAAAATTCGTTTCTGGATAATCTTCGTGTCTATCCTAATCCTACCGATGGGATAATACATATTGATTTCGGAAAAGAACAGGAAACGCTGAGTATTTCATTATATACTTTAAATGGGCAATTATTGGAAAACAAATCCTATAAAACGTCATCATTTATAAAATTTGAAGTGAATGCCCCGTCCGGAGTTTATTTACTGAAAATTTCAGATTCTGATAATCAAGAAGCTTTGATTAGGATCATGAAAAAATAACCGTTGGCTAATTATGCTCATAAACACCATTAGAAATCAAAAGAGGGGCTTTTTGAAAGGCCCCTCTTTTGATGTGGAAAATTGTTGTTTTAAATAGCGGTATATATAACAGCGATCTTATACTTTTAGTATCCCGATAAGCGAAAATATTCAGGGATGATGTTGATATTTTTTAGTTTCGATCTTTTGAACGTCTAAAATCTGATACTCTTTTTCAACCAAATCGAAAAGTGAGAAATTGTGCAAAAGATCATTCACCGCGAGCTGAAAATTGTTGTTATACTTTGTGCGTAGCTCCTGTTCATTCAACAATTTTCCGGTTTTAAAAATTACGGTTATCTCTCCACAAATATCATCATAAACAGGAGTGGGCAGCGATTTTGTTTGTTTTGTATTCATCGGTTAGAAGTCGTGATGTATCATTAGAATTCAATTTTATAGCTGATGTTCGGAAGGATCAATCGCTCGCGTTGTGGTTCCGGCAGTCCGGTTTTCAGGTTAATCCGGTAACCATAAAACTCTTCGGTTCCGGTAACATTTACGATTTGCAACGACCAAACAGACGCATGATTTTTCTTATTGATGCGATACTGACAGGTAATATCCGCCACAAAAGCATCCGGTTTACGATCGCTGAAAGCCTGCGTTTCGTCATATACAACTTCTTGCTTTAATTGTGATGCAGCTACATCTACAGGGCTCAGCCTGTCGCCACCATGATATCCTGCCCTGAAATTTAAGCTGAGAATGTTCTGTTTATTTTTACCCACCTTCCATTCTTTTCCGGCAAGGAAGTTTACCACAAAACCTTTGTCAAATCTCGAAGGACGTTCAATTCCGTCATCTGCTTTATATCTCGATTGAAAAACGGTTCCGGTAAGCAGAAAATAGTATCCTTTGTTCAAAAATCGTTCAATGGTAATGTCAATTCCCATATTCCGGCCTTTTCCTTTTGACACAAGTGAGTCCTGTATAAACCAGTCTTGTTCAAGATTTTGCAACGAAAATGAACTATTGGGAATCACCGGGACATCAACTAAAAACTGTACGTAGGGTTCTATTTTAATGCGCAGATTTTCATTTAACTGATTCTCGTAACCCAGCACGATGTGGTGCGATTTGGTAAATCCAAGATTCTTATTTGGCTGACTGCCATCTGGCAAGTGGATAAGATAGAAAGGCAGAAGTTCCGTTTGCCCATGCAAACCATAACCTAACGAGATGTTTTGCAAAGCATTAATTTGCCACTGCATATTTACCCGGGGCTCTATACTCCATGCTTCGCTTAATGCAAAGTATTGCGTATGAATACCACCCAGAAATGAAAAATTATCACTCAGGGCATACTTCGATTGCGTAAAAAACTGCAATAACTGACTATTATTCTTCTCGTTAACCATTCCCGAAAGAGGATGATACACATCATCCGAATGATCAATGTGAATTGAATAATGTTGGCTGCTTACCGTAAACCCGGTGCGATTGGTATGACGTGCATTAAACTTATAATTCAAAGTGGAGGAAAGCGAAACTTTATAGAGGGTGTTTTCGATACGCTGAATCGGGCGAAGGGTGAGCAGACTGTCCATTCTGTCCTGATCCCACTTTAAATAGTTTCCCGAAAAGGAAATAGAGGAGGAGAGGTAACTCTTTTTTGACAAAGAAATTTTATGTTGAACCCCACCGGCTCCCATTCCTGATTTATTGGTAATTTCTTCTTTGTCTTGAAAATATTTCCACTTAGAAATTTCTTTTTCAGCTTTTTGTCCTGATTTATCTAAAGCAGAAATACCCCATACCGAAAACGTACCCGCTTTCTGAGTAGGAAAATTTAGTTTAAAGCACAAGTCCTGATATTTTATGCCACCTGCATCTTCAGGCAATAGCGCCGATAAAAGCGCGAAGGTTGAATAACGGTAATTGAAGAGATAGGAGCTGTTTTTCCCTTTCTTAAACGGGCCTTCTGATGATAAATCAATTCCAAGAGTTCCAATTTGAAAAGTATGTTCATGCTTATCGGTGTTTCCATTGCGAAGATGTAAATCGAAGATCCCTGACAATGCATTTCCATATTCTGCCGGGAAAGCTCCTGTAAAGAAATCAGAATTTGCCATCATCTGACTGCTTAGCGCGGTAAAAGCACCCGCGCCAAACGCTGTAACATCGGCAAAATGGTTAGGATTCGGGATATCGGCACCTTCCATTCTCCATTGCAAACCACGCGGAGCATTGCCTCGGATAACGATTCCATTACTCGAAAAATTCCCGGCAACACCTGCAAAAGAGGAAGCCAGCCTCGACGGATCATCCAAACTTCCGGCATAACGCGATGCTTCTTCCACGCTTAGTTGCCGGGCACTAACCATTGCCATCGAATTAAGTGGTTTTTCTTTGTTTGTGGTTGCTTTTATTTCTACTGCATTCAACTGCGAAACAGATTCTTTTAACTCTATGTTGAGTTCTGCTTCCTTTCCCGATCCAATCATAAATTCTTTTACTTCATAAGGCTCATAACCCATAAACGAAATCCGGATTGTATGGCGTCCAACCGGAATCTTTTCTATTCGATATTTTCCGTCAGCGTCAGTTGAACCTCCAATTAAAGGTTGTGTGTTTAAAATCGCAACCGTTGCACCAGGTAAGGGCTGTTTAGAGTCTCTGTCAACAATTTTGCCTTTCAATGTTTGCACCGGTTGTTGTGCAATTAATTGATTACATGATAAATAAATAAAAATAAATAAAATAATGCTCCGTTTGTATCTCATAAGAATCTGATTTATAACTTTGGTGCAAAGTTGCAACAGCAAATAAGCTTACGCAATACTGATAAATCAGTATTTTTCATGGAAGAGAAACATAAACTGTATCAGGAATATTTTGAACTGATTGATTCATTACAGATAGATGTAAATGATGATGACTACAAAGTATTGGACGACCATATCAGGCGTCTGGAACAATTAGATGTTGTTGAAAGCAGTATTCTTTCAATATTTGATTTGCATAAAAAACATCAGGCATACATTTCTTCAAAATATAAAACCTATTTTGGCTGGGATCTCGACAAAGCATCCGAAGGCACCGATTATCAGGATAGCCGCACTCATCCGGATGATTTGATTTATCTTCTCAAAGTTGGAATTTACTTTACAAAGCTGGTACTGTCAAAGCCCGTTGAAAACCGTAAGGATTTTAAACTTATTACAGATTACCGGATGTTGGGTCTCAATAATCAGTATATTCGCATAATTGAACAACAGTTATGCCTCGAAACAGATAAAAACGGGAATATCTGGCTGGGATTAAGTGTTACCGACATTTCACCCGATCATGATGTTACAACCCCTGCACGTTGCAGAGCCTTAAACTTTAAAACAGGGGAAGTTTTCTATTATGAAGAAAACACAAATGAAAAACCTGAAATACATCCACTCTCCAAGCGTGAAAAAGAGGTGCTTCAAATGGTTTCGGAAGGATTAATCAGCAAAGAAATAGCGGATAAACTCTTCATCAGTGTAAATACCGTAAATACCCACCGCCAGCGTATTGTTGAAAAATTAAAAGTAAGTAATACCTTCGAAGCAATTAGCTTTGCAAAGCAATTGGGATTGATAAATTAAACGCAAATGAAAACAAATATCCTCTTTTCTATTTTATTTTTTACGGTTATTCAGCTTTTCGCAAATAATGATTCCCTTCAGCCTGAAAAAGTAAAGCGGGTTTATGTTTTTGATATTAAAGAAGAAATTGCAGCTCAGGCATGGCGTAAAACCGATAAAGCTTTTCATGAAGCGGAAGAGATGAAGGCCGACATTGTTCTGATTCAAATGAATACCTTTGGGGGAGCATTAGATGCCGCTGATAAAATTCGTACCCGCATTTTACAATCAAAAATCCCGGTTTATGTATTTATAGATCATAACGCCGCTTCGGCAGGTGCTTTAATATCAATTGCCTGCGACAGTATTTACATGCGCAGTGGCTCAAGCATAGGTGCTGCAACTGTTGTAAATCAATCGGGAGAAGTATTACCCGACAAATACCAGTCTTATATGCGTGCCATGATGCGCGCCACCGCGCAGGCAAAGGGACGCAACCCTCAAATTGCAGAAGCAATGGTCGATCCATCGGTCTATATTCCGGGAATCATTGATTCGGGTAAGGTTTTAACATTCACCACCGAAGAAGCTATAAAAAATGGATATTGTCAATCAAAAGCCGAAACCCGCGAAGATGTATTCGCCAATGCCGGAATTAAAAAATATGAAATTACCGAGCAAAAACTGTCGGTATTAGACGAATTCATTGGCTTTTTGGTAAATCCTGTAGTGAGTGGTATTCTGATTATGATAATTATTGCCGGACTCTATTTTGAGTTTCAGTCGCCAGGCATTGGCTTTCCGCTTTTTGCTGCAATTACCGCCGCTTTGCTCTATTTTGCACCTTTGTATCTGGATGGATTAGCCAACCATTGGGAAATCCTTATTTTTATCATCGGTTTGATATTGCTTGCACTCGAAATATTTGTCATCCCCGGGTTTGGAGTAGCGGGTATAGCCGGGATTACGCTCTCTGTTTTTGGATTGGCTTTGGCAATGATCGGAAACGATGGATTCAACTTTAAATATGTTGAAACAGATACTATTTTCAAATCTTTTTTAACCGTGATTATCGCATCTTTCGGTTCGCTCATTCTCTCAATCTGGCTGGGTAAAAAAATGCTGACAACCACTCGCTTTGGCGAATTGTCACTTCAAACAGTACAGGATAAAAATGAAGGATATACTTCTGCCGATTTATCAATGAATCAATTAATTGGAAAGGAAGGAGAGGCGTACTCTATTCTTCGCCCCGGAGGAAAGGTTAAAGTGGAAGACTCTATTTATGATGCCATTGCCCAAACTTCTTACATAGAGCGGCATGAAGAAATTATTGTGGTAGGGTTTCAAAACACACAACTTATTGTGCGAAAAAAATAGTTGAGCACATACCAATCTCTTTATAGTTTCGTTTGTTTATTTTTTTATACACTATATAATGTATTAACTATTGATTAACAATAGAATAGGGACAAAAATGAAAAACAGAATTTTATTAGTTCGTGAAGACATTACAAAGCTTGAAGTAGATGCAATTGTTAATGCTGCGAACAAAAGTTTATTGGGAGGAGGTGGCGTAGATGGAGCAATCCATACTGCTGCAGGTCCTGAATTATTGGAAGAGTGTAAGAGATTAGAAGGCTGTGAAACCGGTGAAGCAAAAATTACTCCCGGCTACAACTTACCTGCATTGCATATTATCCATACCGTTGGCCCAATCTGGTATGGAGGTACAAAAAATGAAGAAGAACAACTTGCAAACTGCTATCATAACTCATTAACACTTGCCCGTGAAAACAATTGTAAAACAATCGCTTTTCCGAATATCAGTACGGGAATTTATCATTTTCCAAAAGAAAGAGCTGCCGAGATTGCTGTACGTGAAGTAAAAGCATTTCTGGAGGAAGATGATACCTTCGATAAAGTTTTCTTTGTTTGTTTCGACAAAGAAAACTACAACATTTACAAAAGTCTTATTTAATCAATGATTTAAACTCCGATTGCTGATTTTTTGCAAAATCAATACCAATGTAATTCGCTTCACTTTGACAGGTTTCTGCCGCGAAGCGAATTGCTCCCTGTATTAGTGTTTCATGGTGAACTTTCACAAAATCAGAAAGATTAATCCTGTTTACGTTATAATGGTAAAACATCGCCAATAAACCGGCATTAAACGTATCTCCGGCACCAATAGTGCTTACAGGTTTTACTACAGGAACATTGTATTCAATATATTGATTTTTAGTTTTTAAAACAACTTTATCTCCACCAAAAGTCAGGATTAAGATTTGGTTGTTAAATCCGAATTTTTCCTGATAGATTTCATCAACATCACTTGTTCCAAACAGGTTTAATACATCTTCATCCGATGCACGTATCACCTCTGATTTTCGAATGATCTCAATGACCCTTTTCAAAAGAATTTCTCTATCATGGTAATGGTTTTTCCGAAAATTCGGATCATAAAAAATAAGGCTATCCTTCTTTAAGTACCTGGTTAACAAATCTAATGTAAACTGGTAATAATCATCGGATATAGCCAGAAAAGAGGCAAGTGCAAAAATGTCATTTTCATGAATTTCAGGCTTTGATAATTCTACCGGTTTTGATTCTTTATAAAACGAATAATGAGCATTTTGAAACTCATCCAGAAAAGCCAGCGCAATTCCTGTTTTATAATTTTCTTCCCGTTTAAAATTATCTGTAAAAACATTATTGGCGGACAGAAATTGCTGAATCAATGCTCCGGCTTCGTCATTTCCGGTAAAGCTTAACAATGAAACAGGGATCAGTAACCTTCCCAACGAAACAGAAGTATTCAGCATTGCACCTCCGGGAATTGCATTTTTTACCACATTATCTTCAAAAACAATATCCAGCAGGGTTTCACCATAGGTAAGTATTCGGCTCATGTTAACACAGGTTAGATTTTCAAAGGGAATAACGTTTTTTCAAAAGCAAATTTCGTCATTCTGATTGGTTTATCTTACTTTTGCAGGCTAATTCTTCCCCATGACTGATTTTACTGTTGGCAGTGAACGAAAACTGATTCTGAAATTTACAATTCCGATGTTGTTAGGAAATGTTTTTCAGCAATTTTACCAAATAGTTGACAGTATTATCGTAGGACATAATCTTGGAAAAGAAGCCCTTGCCGCTGTTGGAGCATCGTTCCCTATTATCTTTCTTCTTATTTCTCTTATTATTGGAATTGCCAGTGGAGGAACAATTATCATCTCTCAGTTTTACGGGGCTAAAGAACCCGAAAAGGTTAGACGCACCATCGATACAATGTATATTTTTGTGATTATTGCAGGAATTATCACCGGTGGATTGGGTATATTATTCTCTGAGAATATCTTTCACCTGATCAAGCTCCCTTCCGAAATTATTCCGCAAGCCAAAATCTTTATGAATGTCTATATGGCAGGAATGGTGTTTTTCTTTTTATTTAACGGAACATCTTCTATATTGCGAGGCTTAGGCGATTCTAAAACACCATTGTATTTTCTGATTATAGCCAACCTTACAAATATCATCTTTGTTTTTCTTTTTATCAAAGTGTTTCATTGGGGAATAGCAGGCGCTGCATGGGCAACAGTATTATCTCAGGCAGGTGCGGCTATTACAATAATCTGGTATTTAAACCGTACTCATGATTTGGTTAAATTAAATACCTGGCGACTTGTTTTCGATAAAGATATCTTTTACAAAAGCCTTAAAATAGGCCTTCCTTCAGGATTACAACAGTCGTTTGTTGCCTTGGGAATGGTTGCATTAGTGAGTATTGTCAATCGGTTTGGAACCAATGTAATTGCAGCATACAGTGTTGCCGGACGTATTGATTCTATGGCATCCATGCCCGCGATGAATTTTGGACAGGCTCTTTCGGCATTTGTTGGACAAAATTTAGGAGCAAATAAACCCTGGAGGGTAAAAAATGGCTTAAAAGCCACGTTGTTTATGGCTAATTTCATCGCTCTTATAATTACATTAGTCTCTATTTTTCTTGGAAAATGGATTATGGGATGGTTTACAACCGATCAAAACGTAATCAACGAAGGTTATCAATACCTTGTAATTGTGGGCTCATTCTATTTTACGTTTAGTAGTATGTTTGTGATTGGCGGACTTTTACGCGGTGCAGGTGATACATTGGTCCCTATGTTTATCACCCTTTTCTCGTTGTGGATCATTCGAATTCCTTTAGCAGTTATACTTTCATCCTGGTTTGGTGAAAATGGTATTTGGTGGTCAATTCCTGCCGGATGGATTTGTGGTTTAACAGGCTCATATATCTGGTATAAAACCGGGAAATGGAAATCAAAGGTTTTAGTGAAATATGATGATTAGGCATTAATCCCCGAACCAGCTTGTGATTCGAATACATTTCAAGACAAAAACTCCTAATCAACACGGGTTTTAATTAACACGGACACTAGTTGAATTTTACACTCTTTGCAGGAGAAATCCGGTTGATAATCATCGAAGGAATCAACATTGCGAATACACAGAGAAGAACAATACTTCCATTTATCAAGAAGTATGCAAGCCAGTCTAAATTTATTGGAACTACAGGCATGTAATACGATTCCTGATCAAGCTTAAGGATCCCAAACTTCAATTGCAATATTGATATTGTTAGAGCAAGTACATTTCCCATTAGAATGCCTTTGAAGGCCAATATCAAAGACTTTGAAACAAAAATACGGGTAAGACTTAAGTTTGAAGCACCCATGGTTTTAAAAAGTCCTATTGCATTTGTTTTTTCAAGTATTGTAATAAGTAAAACCGAAACAATGGTCATAATACACACTGCGGCCATAATTGCCAGTATTACCCATACGTTCATATTGGTAAGCTCCAGCCAATCAAATATTTCAGGATATTTTTGATCTATTGTGGTTATTTTCAGGTCAAAGGGAATCAAAGGAGTAATTCTGCTTTTTACATCCTGAATATTATCCAGATTATCCGTGAGAATTTCATAACCATCCGCCTGATAGGGTTTCCAGTTATTCAGCTTCTGTACCTGAGAAATATTTCCAATGATAAATTTATCGTCAAAGGCTTCCAGCCCGGTATGAAATATCCCTGAAATTACAAATGCTTTTGCCCTTATTTGCTCATCTGATATAAAGTAACAGCGAAGTTTATCTCCGGTTTTTGCATCTATTTTACGGGCAATATTTTGCGAAATAATTACCTCCTGAGCATGCAAACTATCTAAAACAGGCAAACGACCACTGATCATGTTTTTTTGAAAAAACTCGTTATTCGAACCTCTGCCAATACCCTTAAAGATGAATCCCTGGATTTTTGATTTGTTTTTGATTATTCCGGCTTTGTATGCAAACATACTTACGTTCTTAATAGAAGCTGTTTGCCTGAGTTGATTCAGTAAAAAGAGATCTGCTTCAATAGGAGCAGAACCTATTGTTTGGGTTAATTCATAATTTGTAAGTAAAATATGAGAACCAAAACCGGATACTTTTTCTCCAATCTCTTTTTTAAAGCCTGTTACCACCGAAACAGATATCAACATTACTGCCGTTGATAACGCAATACTTAAAATTGCCAATCTGATTACAGGGTAGGAGAAACTGGTTTTATTTACTCCTGAAAACTTACGTATGATAAACGATTCGAAGCTCAAGGTATTTTTTGTACAAAAATAACCTTAATTACATTCTTGAATTCGTTCTCTGAGATAAAATTATTTAATGCAAAAAAGAATTACCAAACGTTACATCTGTAAACAGCAATTCCATTTTAACCTAATATATTATACATGTTACAAATGTAACCATTCATTGTAATAGGTTACATTTGTAATCTTTTGTTTATTGCCTAATATAATCAACAAAACATACATTAATTACTATTTATCAATTATATATAGCATTTTAATAAAGCTATTATTGATAGATATTGTTAATGCCAATGTATTAAATGTTAATCTGTATATTATAATACGTATAATAATTATATACAATATAATACAGTGTATATATAAAGTATTAATATACTAAATGAGTGTTTGATCATTGTGTTACATTTGTAAACTCTATAAATTATTTCACTGTTGATAATATTGTTGTATATTTGTAAACACATTAAATTATGAATTTAACAATGTAAATTATGCTTGGACGAATTCAATTACTCTTAAAAATTAAAAATTTATCATCCTCTCAATTTGCGGATGAAATTGGAGTTCAGCGTTCCAGTATTTCGCACATAATTTCCGGTAGAAACAATCCCAGTCTGGAGTTTCTGATGAAAATACTAAATAGATATCCCGAGCTCCAGACCGACTGGTTGCTCTTTGGAAATGGTTCAATGTTTAAAGAATCATCAGGTATTAAACAGGAAAGCATTCCAGAGCTTATCGAAAAAGCAGATGCACAAAGCTTAAAAAGCAATCTGGAGCCTGATCTTTTTTCGATAGAGGAAATACCACTACCTCCAGATAAAAATGTTGTTCACGAAACAACAGAAAATATTTCACATATTCCTACAAACAAGCTTAAAGAAGAGGAGCAAGCTTTTTATCCTGTAACACAACAAAAGGAAGCGAATAAGGAGAGCACTGCAATGGTTGATAAAATTCTATCTGAAAATCAAAAAGATTCCGATTTAAAAAAGATTAAACGCATCATTTTACTTTTTAATGACGGGTCTTTTGAAACCTATTCTTAAAGATATCACAAAAATCAATGTCTATTTTGAGTATAACCAATTGCAAAATAACACGATATATAACAATATTCAATAAAATACCCCTTTGAGAATTGAATATTTATGTACGTGATGAGCCTGATTACACAATATTTATTTCTCAAAAGGGTAGGGGGCGTAAAAAAACTCCCAATTAACAATCGTTTATTCTGCTTCTATCTTACTATTTCCAACTGGCTGTGAAAAGATAACTTTTTGGGATTTACGTAACTCTAAGATGTTCGAAATAGCATCTCTGTCAATGTATCCCAATACTACAGTTGCTAAATTATTTGAAGAACAATAGAGGTACACATTTTGACTAATAAATCCCACATCAACAAAAGAATACTTTTCTTTATCTTTTTCATCAACACCATTCATTTTAGTATAATCAGCAACGTAAATAAAGCACAGTGTTGCTTCCTTAACAAAATCCTGTTTGCCCATCCATTTTCTGTAATCACCTTTTTTCAGAAATTTTAATGCATGATTAACTGCATCATAGATATAAATTGCAGAATCCATTGTTACATACAAATCAATTTCCTGCCAGTTCATAGCAGAAGGAGCAGTACGTTTTCCACTTTCGCGTCGATTAATACCAAATGCAGCCCAGCATAAATCAGATATTTGATTCAAACTTAGCTTCTCACTTCCAAAATTACGATTGGTTGACCTGTTTTTCAACACGCTCATCAAAGGTTTTCCTCCGGTTGTGTCGGGTTTGGGTAACATAATATTTTTCTCCTGGCTAAATAACACGGTGGAGAATGCCATGCTTATCATAAAAATTAATGTTTTCATTCCTGTAACATATTAGATTATGCAAATATACTTAAACAATTTTGCTTCTTAAGTGCTGAATAATAAATATCTGAAAGGAAAAAATTAACTGATCTGTAATTCATCTCTTTATTTAGTGTATATTTGTTAATCAACTTAAAAAATTCATTCTGATATGGAAACAAATATGAAAAATATCATTCTTGTACCAACCGACTTCACTGAAGTATGTGAAAACGCAGTGAATTACGGAGCAGAAACGGCTAAAAAACTTCAGTACAAGCTGGTTCTTTTGCATGTTATCAATAGCGAAACTAAAAAAGAGCTTAAAAAAGAAAACCTAAGCAAAGAAGCTGTTATTGACAAGCTCAAAATTATATCCGAAAATATATCCAAAAAATTAGGAATTGATGTTGAGTATATCTCCAGAGATGGTGGTATTTTTGAAGTAATCCCTGATGTAGCGAAAGAAATTGGTGCCGGATTTATCGTGATGGGCACTCACGGTAAAGTTGGAATTCAACATCTTACAGGTAGTTATGCCATGAAAGTTGTAACAAGCTCTCCGGTTCCGGTTATTGTTGTTCAAAAAAGAATTCTCCCGGCTGAATATAAAGATATTGTTTTACCAATCACAAGTGAAGCCGGACCATGGGATAAAACCATGTGGGCTAAATATATTTCAGATAAGCTCGGATCAACCATTCATATATATAAGATGAAAGATGAGCCGGCATTGAATGATTCAATCAGAGTTATAAGTGGTTATTTTGATGAACATGGCGTAAAATATGTAATTAAATCTGCCGATAAGAATGGAAACTTTACAAAGCAGGTAATTGATTATGCAACATCAATCAATTCTGAAATGATTATGATAATGACAGCGGCGAATAATAATCAACTTGCCAGTTTTATTTTAGGCTCATACGATGAAGAAATTCTCTTTAATACATCACAAATTCCGGTGTTGTGTATCAATCCTCGCGAAGTGAACTGGAAAAAGATCATATCTTACTAAAATATAATATTTTACATACATTAAAAACCTCGTTAATTTATACAGCGGGGTTTTTAATTATATACATGTAATTAATTAAACACCAGTGATTTAAAATTTATTTCCAGATTCACTTGCGTAGTAATTTTAAACGTTTAACTTTGCAGGCAAACTAGAACCTATTATTTAACAACCTAACCTAAATTTGTAATGAAACGTAATGTAATCATCATTGGTGCTGCCGGACGCGACTTCCATAATTTTAATACGTTCTTCCGCGGTAATGCCAATTACAATGTAGTAGCTTTTACAGCTGCTCAAATTCCTGACATCGATGGTCGTAAATATCCTGCTGAATTAGCTGGTGAACTCTACCCACAAGGAATCCCCATCTTTGCAGAACAAGATCTTACTAAGCTTATCAAGGAATTGAATGTATTAGACTGTGTATTTGCATACAGCGACGTACCTTATAAAAGAGTAATGAATGTAAGTTCCATTGTAAATGCCGCTGGTGCAAACTTTATGCTGATCGGTCCAGGTGAAACAATGGTAAAAAGTACAAAACCAGTTATTGCAGTTGGTGCTACCCGTACCGGTTGTGGTAAAAGCCAGACTTCCAGAAGAATTATTGAAATTCTGATGGCTCAGGGTTTAAAGGTTGTTGCGGTTCGTCACCCGATGCCTTATGGCGACCTCGTTGCTCAAAAAGTTCAACGTTTTGCAACTGTTGAAGATTTGAAAAAACACAAATGCACTATCGAAGAAATGGAAGAATACGAACCACACGTAGTTCGTGGTAACGTTATCTATGCGGGTGTTGATTATGAAGCAATTCTTCGTGCAGCAGAAAACGATCCTGATGGATGTGATGTAATTCTTTGGGATGGTGGAAACAATGATTTTCCATTCTACAAACCTGATTTGTTTGTAGGTGTAGCTGACCCATTACGCCCGGGTGCTGAAGTTTCTTATTATCCTGGCGAAGTTGTTGCTCGTATGGCAGATGTTATTGTTATCAATAAAATTGACTCAGCATCTCTCGAAAATATAAACATTGTTCGTGATAACCTGGCAAAAATCAATCCAAAGGCTATCATTGTTGACGGAGCTTCTCCATTAACAGTTGATAAACCAGAGCTGATCAAAGGAAAACGTGTACTGGTTGTTGAAGATGGTCCAACCTTAACTCACGGTGAAATGAAAATTGGTGCCGGTACTGTAGCAGCATTGAAATTTGGTGCTGGTGAACTGGTTGACCCAAGACCTTATACTGTTGGCAAGCTTACTGAAACTTTCAAGATTTATCCAAATATTGGAACACTGCTTCCTGCAATGGGATACGGCGACCAACAAACCCGTGACCTGGAAGCTACAATCGAAAAAACTCCTTGTGATGTTGTTGTTATTGCAACTCCAATTGATTTAAATCGTATTGTAAAAATCAATAAGCCAACCGTAAAAGTTGGTTACGATTTACAAGAAATTGGCAACCCCAATCTCACTCAGATTCTCGGAGATTTTGTTAAAAAACACAATCTAAAATAATCATCTATAGGCGGCTCATTTGAGTCGCCTTTTTTTTGGTCTGCTATCTAATAAATATATGAGTTATCAACAATTGTAAAAAAAGAAAATTCTCTGCGTAATTTTATACAACCCAAATAAATGCTTATAGAATGAAAAACAAAAGTTTAGTTTCAATCAGCGATTATTCTAAAGAGGAACAGCTCAGGATTCTTGATCTGGCTGAAGAATTTGAAAGAAACCCGACCCAGAAAATTCTGGAAAACCACGTTGTGGCAACATTGTTTTTTGAACCTTCTACTCGTACTCGATTAAGCTTTGAAAGTGCTGTAAACAGACTTGGTGGAAAAGTTATTGGCTTTTCAGATGCTTCAACTTCCAGCGTTCAAAAAGGCGAGTCACTGAAAGATACAATCTTAACAGTGTGTAATTATTCTGATCTTATCGTTATGCGTCACCCCAAAGAAGGTAGTGCCCGTTATGCCAGTGAAGTTGGAAACGTTCCTATTATCAATGCAGGAGATGGGGCAAATCAACATCCTACACAATGCTTACTCGACTTATATTCTATCCGCAAAACACAAGGAAGTCTTGATAATCTGAATATTGCCTTTGTTGGCGATTTAAAATATGGCAGAACTGTTCACTCTCTGGTTATGGCTCTTACAAATTTTAAATCAACCTTTCATCTGGTTTCTCCTTTTGAGCTTAAGCTTCCAAGTTATGTTAAAAAACATATTAAAGACAAAGACCTTGAATATCATCAATATACCGATCTAAATGACGTTATTCCTCATGTTGATATTTTGTATATGACACGTATTCAACGTGAACGATTTTCAGATCCAATGGAATATGAACGTGTAAAAAATGCATACATTCTTACAGGAAGTATGCTCGCAAACTCAAAACCAAATTTAAAAGTACTCCATCCGCTACCTCGGGTAAATGAAATTTCTACAAATGTTGATGATATGCCTCAGGCCTATTATTTCCAGCAAGCACTTAATGGTGTGTACGTTAGACAAGCTTTAATGGCTTCAATTTTAGGTGTAAAATAATGGTAGAATTCAGAGAAATATTTAATATGGAATCAAAAGAAACACGTAAAGAATTAGTTGTATCGGCAATCGAAAATGGTACAGTGATCGATCATATTCCTTCCAAAAGCGTTTTTCAGGTAATTAAACAACTTAATCTGCATGAATATGAAGATCAGTTGTTAGTTGGCACCAATCTCGATAGCAAGAAATATGGTAAAAAAGGAATTATTAAAGTTCAAAACAGATTCTTTGAACAAGAAGAAATCAACAAAATTGCATTAGTAGCTCCAACAGCTTCTTTGATAATGATAAAAGATTTTAAGGTTGTTGAAAAGAAAAACGTATCAATCCCTGATCATGTACTGAACATCGTAAAATGTGCAAATCCAAATTGTATCACGAATGTCGAAGAAATCAACACCAAGTTTTATGTAGTTGATAAAACAGATCTAAAATTGCAGTGCCACTACTGTGAAAAAACAATCGTAAAAAACAATATCATCTTTAAATAGCAGAAAAAGAGGGATATCTAAAAAGCTCTCTTTAGGTAAAAAAACTTCGACTCCACTTAATCTGATAACTAAAAATCAATACGTTATCAGATTAAGTGGAGTCGAAATATATTCAGGTTACAACTTTTTAAACAGCTACTTGCTTTTATAAAGGATTAATATACACCTTCATACTTTCATCATCTTTATTAAAATCGATGAAGATTTTATCACCTTCTTTCAATTTTACTTTGATAATTTCTTCTGCCAAAATATCTTCAATATGTTTTTGAATAGCTCGTTTTAATGGTCGTGCTCCAAAATTTGGATCCCAACCTTTTTCAATCAGAAAATCCTTAGCAGAATCTGAGATCGTAAGCTGATACCCAAGATCAGAAATACGTTTGAAGAGCTGTTTTAGTTCAAGATCAATAATTTTATGAATATCCTCACGTTCAAGTGAATCAAAAACAACCACATCATCTATACGGTTCAAAAATTCAGGAGCAAAGGTCTTTTTCAGGGCATTTTCAATAACCCCTTGAGCCATGCTTGCCTTTCCCGATTGACGTGATGAAGTATTGAAGCCAACGCCAATTCCAAACTCTTTCAACTGGCGCGATCCAATATTGGATGTCATAATGATGATTGTATTTTTAAAATCGACCTTACGGCCAAGACTGTCTGTTAATTGTCCGTCGTCCAATACCTGAAGCATTAAATGAAATACATCCGGATGTGCTTTTTCAATTTCATCCAATAAAACGATAGAGTAGGGCTTACGACGAACTTTTTCGGTTAATTGCCCACCTTCTTCATAACCAACATAACCCGGAGGTGCACCAATTAGGCGAGATACCGCAAATTTCTCCATATATTCACTCATATCAATACGAATAAGAGCACTTTCGGTATCAAACAGATATTTTGCCAACACTTTTGCAAGATATGTTTTCCCAACTCCGGTAGGTCCCAGAAAAATGAATGTACCAATCGGTTTATTCGGATCTTTTAACCCAGCTCTGTTTCTTCGGATTGCTTTCACAACTTTCTTTACAGCCTGATCCTGTCCAATTATAGTTCCTTCAAGCTCCGCTTCCATATTAATCAGACGCGCTCCCTCGTTTTCAGCAATTCTTTGAACAGGTACACCAGTCATCATCGCAACAACTTCTGCAACATTTTCTTCGGTTACCCTTTCACGATTTAGTCGCGATTCCTCATCCCAACGATTTTTTTCTTCATCGAGTTTTTTCAGGAGATTACGTTCCAGATCCCGGTATTTCGCAGCTTCTTCATATTTCTGATCCTTTATCGATTTTGTTTTCAAAACCTTTGCTTCTTCAATCTGGGATTCAATCTCAATTATCGTAGAAGGAACTACCATATTGGTAATGTGAACTCTCGAGCCAGCCTCATCCAATGCGTCAATTGCCTTGTCGGGCAGGTAACGATCTGTAATATACCGATTTGTTAGTTGCACACATGCTTGAATAGCTTCGTTGCTATACGTAACCAAGTGATGGTCTTCATACTTACTTTTGATATTATTTAAGATCTCGATGGTTTCTTCTGGAGAAGTTGCTTCTACAAATACCTTTTGAAAACGACGTTCTAGTGCTCCGTCTTTTTCAATATATTGACGATATTCATCAAGAGTAGTTGCTCCAATGCATTGAATTTCGCCACGAGCCAAGGCTGGTTTGAACATATTGGATGCATCGAGTGATCCTGATGCATTACCAGCTCCTACGATTGTATGAATTTCGTCAATGAAAAGTATTACATCCGGATTCTTTTCCAGTTCATTTAATACAGCTTTCATTCTTTCTTCAAACTGTCCGCGGTATTTTGTACCTGCCACAAGTGATGCTAAATCAAGAGTTACAATTCGTTTATTAAAAAGTAAACGAGGTACTTTACGTTGAACAATCCGTAAGGCTAATCCTTCAGCAATAGCTGACTTTCCAACACCAGGTTCTCCAATTAAGATAGGATTGTTCTTTTTACGACGACTTAAAATCTGAGCTATTCGCTCTAGTTCCTTGCTTCTTCCCACAATTGGATCCAACTTATTCTCTTCAGCCAAACGGGTTAAGTCACGACCAAAATTATCTAAAACAGGCGTTTTAGATTTTGGATCAACTGTTTTTGAAGTTTGAGATCCAAAGGAACGACTTTCATCTTCTTCATCAGGATCGTCAGAATCACCACTACCGGGCAATTCGGCAGATGGTCCTATTTTCGAGGATTCATCACTAAATTTAATGGTTTTGAGCTGTTGCTTAACGTCTTCATAAGAAACTCCTTTTGACTTAAGTAAACGAGTTACCAGATTGTCTTCTTCTTTGAGTATAGCCATAAGTAAATGTTCAGTTCCAATAAATTCACTTTTGAATGATTTTGATTCCAAAAAAGAAAATTTCAGAACTTTCTCAGCCTGTCGTGCTAATGGAACATTTTCTTCGTCTGGCCTTTGAACAGATGAACGTTGAATTGTTTTTTCAACACTTCTTCGTAATTCATTCAAATCCAGATCAAAAGTAAAAAGCAACTGAACTGCAACACCTTCTCCTTCACGCAATATGCCCAGAAAAATATGTTCGAGTCCAATCATTTCACTTCCCAATCGCTTCGCCTCTTCACGACTGTACGATAGCACATTCTTTACTCTTTGTGAAAATTTTGCTTCCATACGAATCTAAAATCCTCCTTGTTGGTTTTCAAAATAAACAAATCGTTTTGCTAAAAGTTTTATTTCAGAAATAGCATATTGCTAATCAGATTTTTATCTATAACGATAAACCCCTTTCAAAAGTACAGGCAAATTAAATTTTGTGATGATATTTCAGATGATTTTTTCAACAATAAAGTGTTAGCATAAACATACTCTGAAAATTTCTTCATTTCAAATAAAAATTGTATCTTCGTAGCTTGTGTGGAACATCCATAAACTATTGATTTTGAACTATTGAGAAAGATTTAAAATGCAAGAAGGAGAAAAAATTGTTCGCGTAAACATTGAAAACCAGATGAAATCATCCTACATCGACTATTCGATGTCGGTTATTGTATCTCGTGCTTTACCCGATGTAAGAGATGGCTTAAAGCCTGTACATCGCCGTATTCTTTATGCGATGCTTGACTTGGGAATATTAGCAAACAAACCTTATAAGAAATCGGCCAGAATTGTTGGGGAAGTTTTAGGAAAGTACCACCCTCATGGAGATTCTTCTGTATATGACGCAATGGTACGTATGGCTCAAAACTGGTCCTTACGTTATCCTTTAATTGATGGTCAGGGAAACTTTGGTTCCATTGACCAGGATCCACCTGCTGCAATGCGTTATACTGAAGCGCGTTTAAAGAAAATTGCAGAAGAAATGCTTGCTGATATCGACAAAGATACTGTTGATTTTCAGTTGAATTTTGATGATTCATTGCAAGAACCAACCGTATTACCTGCTAAAATTCCAAATTTACTCGTAAATGGAAGCTCTGGTATTGCAGTTGGGATGGCTACAAACATGCCACCTCACAATCTCACAGAAGTAATTAATGGAGTTATTGAATACATTAATAATAATGATATTACGATTGCTGAATTAATGAAATTCATCAAAGCACCCGACTTTCCAACAGGTGGGGTTATTTATGGATATGAAGGCGTTCGTGAAGCTTATGAAACGGGGAGAGGACGTATTGTTATCCGTGGCGAAGCAACCATAGAACAGGGTGATAACGACAGAGATCACATCATTGTTACGTCTATCCCGTATCAGGTAAATAAAGCAGAAATGATTAAAAAAACTGCTGATCTGATAAACGAAAAGAAAATTGAAGGAATTAGTGATATTCGCGATGAATCCGACAGAACAGGATTACGTATAGTTTATGATATCAAAAGAGATGGAAACTCCAATGTTGTTCTAAATAAATTATACCAATACACTCAATTGCAATCATCCTTTAGCGTAAACAATATTGCATTAGTTAAAGGTCGCCCAATGATGTTAAACCTAAAGGACATCATTAAATATTTTGTTGAACATCGCCATGATGTTGTAGTTCGCCGCACTCAATATGAACTGAATGAAGCTCTTAAACGTGCTCATATCCTCGAAGGATTGCTCATTGCATTAGATCATCTTGATGAGGTAATTGCTTTGATTCGCGCTTCTCAAACTGTTGACGAAGCACGTGCTGGTTTAATGGAACGCTTTGGCCTTTCAGAAATTCAAGCCCGAGCTATTGTTGATATGCGTTTACGCAGTTTAACAGGACTTGAACGCGAAAAATTGAAAGAAGAATATGATGAATTGATGAAAAAAATCGAATACTACCGCCAAATTCTTGCGGATGAAGGTCTTCGTATGGAAATCATCAAAAACGAACTTCTTGAAATTAAAGAAAAATATGGTGATGAAGCAGTTACCAAAATAGAATATGCAGCATCTGATTTTAGAATTGAAGATACAATTGCAGATGAAGAAGTTGTAATAACAATCTCACACCTTGGTTATATAAAGAGAACCTTGCTTTCCGAATATCGTCGTCAAAACAGGGGTGGAAGAGGAGCAAAGGGATCTGAAATCAGAGATGAGGATTTTGTAGAACATCTGTTTGTTGCTTCAATGCATAATTATATGTTGTTCTTTACCGAAAAAGGTAAATGTTTCTGGCTCAGAGTATTTGAAATTCCGGAAGGAAGCAGAACGTCAAAAGGAAGAGCTATTCAAAATTTGATTAATATTGACAATGACGATAAAGTTCGAGCATACATCAATGTAAAAGATCTTAAGAACGAAGACTATATAAACAATAACTACATTATTCTTTGCTCAAGAAAAGGTGTAATTAAGAAAACATCACTCGAAGCATATTCACGTCCACGTCAAAATGGCATCAATGCAATAACGATCCGTGAAGACGATCAATTGCTCGAAGCACGTTTGACCAACGGTAACAGTGAAATGATGATGGCTTTACGTTCGGGAAAAGCAATTCGCTTTAACGAAGAAAAAGTTCGCCCAATGGGTCGTAATGCATCTGGAGTTCGCGGAGTAACCTTAAATAATGAAAATGACGAAGTTATTGGAATGATTTGTGTTGATTCCGACGATTACGACATTTTGGTTGTTTCAGAAAAGGGATATGGAAAACGTTCAAAACTTGAAGACTATCGCGAAACAAATCGTGGTGGCAAAGGGGTGAAAACGATCAATATCACCGAAAAAACCGGAGAACTAATTTCAATATTGAACGTTAAGGATCAGGATGATTTAATGATTATCAATAAATCTGGAATTATTTTAAGAATGGCTGTATCTGATTTACGCGTAATGGGTCGTGCTACTCAAGGAGTTAGACTTATTAACCTGCGTGAAGAAGACGAAATTGCAGCTGTTACAAAAGTTGAAATAGATGAAAGCGAAGAAGATATTATTGACGAAAACTCAATAGAAAATGAAGAAGGAATTGAACCGGAAACTGATTCTTCTTCTGTAAATACCGAAGATATTGCAAAATAGAGCTATCTTTGGCATCAAATTTGAAATACCACTAAAAGAGAAATAACTGATTAGATAACCAAAAACAAAATGAAATGAAAAAGTTAGTCCTAGCAATGGCTTTTCTGTTTGTATTTCTGGAAATTTTTGCACAATCAAAAAATGTTCAGAGTGCAATCAGCTATTGGAGAAACAAGCGATTAGATAAAGCATTAGATTGCATTAATCAGGCAATTGTAAATGAAAATACAATGAATGATGCAAAAACCTGGTTGTATCATGGTAGAATTCATCTTGCAATTGCATTATCAGACAAACCTGAGTATAAAGCTTTGGTGCATAATCCTGAAGAAATTTCTCATCAATCACTTTTAAAAACTATTGAGCTTGATAAGGATAAAGAATATTTCCAAGATGTTTTAGTTAGTCTAATGGGGGTTTCTGAGGTCTTTTATAATAGAGGCGTTGAAAAATTTGGATTAAAACAGTATGATTCCGCAATGTTTGCTTTTGAAAAAACCATTAAAATCAATAGCACATTAGGAAACAAAGACACTTCTGCTACTTACAACGCAGCTTTAAGTGCTCAAAATGCTAAGAACTGGCCAAAAGCAAAAGAATTCTATAGCTCACTGGTTAAAATGAATTACTCAAATCCTGATATATATGCTACATTATCTGATATTTACAGAGATGAGAAAGATACTGTTCGCATGATTAAAACCATTGAAACAGGGATTTCCCGTTATCCGGATAATTATTCATTAATTATAGCTCAAGCAAATGCGTATCTATTCAAAGGTGATGCAGACAAAGCTCAGAAAGCTCTTCAGAAAGCAATCGAAAAAGAGCCAAATAACCCTACAATTTACTTTGCAGTTGGCACAACTTACGATAGAGTAGGTAATTTTACTGAAGCAGAAAAAGCATACAAAAAAGCTATCGAATTAGATCCCAAAATGCTCGATGCAATTTACAACTTAGGTGCATTATATGTAAACCAAGCAGTTGTAATTATGGATGCTGCTAACAAACTTCCGTTAAATGATCCAAATTATGACAAAGAAAAAGCTAAGGCTGATGAAATGTTATTGAAAGCTTTACCATATCTTGAAAAATCACATGAAATGCAACCAACTGATGTTGCAATTCTTAATTCTCTGAAAGATATTTATGCTCGTACAAAAAAATACGATAAACTGAAAGAGGTGAATGCTAAATTACAAAACCTGCAACAACCTAAAAAGTAGAAAAAGAGAGAGGATGTTTTATATATCCTCTCTCTTTTTCTCTATTCTATTTAACATAATATAAATTATAAGGCATTAATATATAATTAATAACCTATTAATATTTAACCGTATTCGGCTTATTTAAAACAGATTACCGATAACTTATTTTTGTCTAATTCTTGAAATTTCGTCCAGCAAGTCCTCTTTTAATTGCATCAATTTATCATCAATATTGCTTGGATTCTGAATTACCGGAAAGCTGAAACTTATAAATCCCAAAGCTTTCCAAATTTCAACAATCTCATTTAAATGTAATCTATACGGTTCGTAACTTACGTTTGTTGATTGTAATTCTAATTCCGAGTCGTTAATTTTAAAAACCCGCTTAAATACTACGCCATCGTTTTTGCTAATTACAATGTAATTATCGCCATTTTGTAGTTCTTTTACATTTTGCAAATATTCACAAATAATATACGACTTATCAGGAATTGGCAACATGCTTTCTCCCTGGATCTGAAATACTCTATATGTTCGATTTTTTGATAATTCAGATAAAGGTAATTCAAAAACAGGTAATTGCATAATATATTCTGGATCAGAGTATCCATTTAAATAACCAGCAGTAGCCTTACATGGAACGACTGTAATTTGCTCATTATCAGATACATTTACAACTGTTGTTAAAATACGAATGTTTTTACCTTCAGTATCTGCTTTTAGCGGACTCTTTGCATCCTGATTTTGATGAACGATAGTTAAATCCGTATTCAATAAATCATCAATACTTACTGAAAATAATGAAGATAATGAGTTTAGCGTGTTCATTTTAGGTAATGCTCTCCCCTCTTCATAAGATGCTATTACGGGTCGCTTCACTCCTATCCTGTTCGCTAATTCTTCTTGTGACAGGAATTTAATCTTACGTAAATATCTGATATTCTGATAAAAATAATTTTTCGCTAATTTCATTGCTAATATTATTTGCATTGCAAAAATAATTAGTATCTTTGCTATATCCAAGCAAAAGAAATATCTTTCAAAATTAGGCAAACCATTCAATATATGGGCAAAAGCATAATTGAAAAAATTGAGATTCTTGCGGCAGCGGCGAAATATGATGTTTCATGCTCATCGAGTGGCAGCAAAAGAGCTAACCAGGCAAAAGGGTTAGGAAATTCTTTATCATGTGGAGTATGCCATTCTTATACAGAGGATGGACGTTGTATATCGTTATTAAAAATCTTATTTACAAATATATGCATTTATGATTGTGCGTATTGCGCTAATAGAAAAAGTAACGATATCTCCAGAACAAGCTTTACCGTAGATGAAATGGTAAAATTGACCATCGATTTTTATCGAAGAAATTATATTGAAGGATTGTTTCTGAGCTCGGGAATTATTAAAAGTCCTAACTATACAATGGATTTACTTATTCAGGTTGCTCGTAAATTGAGAGCTGAAGAAAAGTTTTATGGATACATTCACATGAAAGCTATTCCCGGAACTGATGAAGGCTTAGTTCAAATTGCGGGCTTATATGCCGACAGATTAAGTGTAAACATTGAAATACCTTCAGAAAACAGCTTACGGTTACTTGCTCCGGAAAAAAATTATCTATCTGTTTTTAGTCCAATGGAGATTATTAAAAACAAAATCATTGAAAACAATGAGGAACGTAAGAAATTCAAGCATTCACCTCTATTTACTCCGGCGGGACAAAGCACACAACTTATTGTAGGAGCATCACCTGAACGAGATCTAAATATTTTAAAATTGGCATCAGCACTTTATGGGGAGAAAAAACTAAGAAGAGTTTATTATTCAGGATATTTACCTGTTAACGAAGATAATAGACTTCCGGTAATTGCCAAGCCGCCATTGCTTCGTGAAAACAGGCTTTACCAGGCAGATTGGCTTATGCGTTATTATCACTACTCTTTTGACGAGATTGTTTCTTTTCAATACCCCGACTTAGATTTAAAATTCGATCCTAAGTTATCCTATGCGCTCAGAAATCCACAATTCTTTCCAGTTGATATTAATAAGGCTGATTATGAAGCTATTTTGAGAGTTCCCGGAATTGGTGTACAATCTGCAAAATTAATTGTACAAGCCAGAAGACACGGCCAACTGGGTATTTTTAACTTAAAAAAAATTGGAGTAGCTTTAAAACGTGCAAAGTTTTTTATTGTTTGTAAAGATCAATCAATACCCCTGCTCGACTTAAACCCAAGACGCTTGCTCTATCACTTTGATCAAGATGCAAATGCAAATAAACGAACATCAGATCAATATCAATTATCACTTTTTTAATACATTCCCCCATGAATATTTATCTGTACGACAAAACGTTTGATGGCTTGTTATCCGTAATTTTTTGTTCCTTAAAAACAGGAATTGAACCCGATTTAATTATTGGCTCGCTCGAATATCAATCGGCACTATTTGCAAATACTTACGAAATTGAAACAAACCAGGAGAATGCCGATAAGATTTGGAACGCCTTTGAACAAAAGACATCCTATATAGAAAGCAAAACACTTTTTTATGTGTATTTATCAGAAATAAATGATATTGAGATGTTAATATATCGCTATATGAAGTATGTATTCAGTAAAGAAAGTAGTGTTACAAAAAACTACCGAGAAATGTGTGTGCTTGAAATTCGTAACATACGCAGAAAAGTACTTCATGAAGCTCATCGAATGATCTCATTTGTACGTTTTCAAAAAACCAAAGAACTGGTATATTTTGCTGTAATAGACCCAATGTATGATGTATTGAAAATCATTGGAAAACACTTTGAACGTCGGTTTGCAAATCAGAAATGGATTATTTATGATACAAAACGCAAATACGGATTATATTACGATGGTAAAGAGCTTCAGGAAATTAAATTCTCTGATATTCAATTTAAAACAGATGGTGCTCCTCTGGTTGAGGAACAAAAATCAGAATATGACACGCTAATTGAAAAAAGCTGGAAACAATACTATCAATCTATAAACATTAAAGAACGAAAGAACACGAAAATGCACTTACGACTATTACCTAAAAGGTATTGGAAATACTTACCTGAAAAAAACGTTCTTGATGAAGATTTATAATTAAACCTTAGGGATTCACTATTTTTGTAAAAAATTACATCTTTGGAATTTAAACTCACATCTGAATTCAAGCCTACTGGTGATCAACCAGAAGCAATACGTCAACTGACAGAAGGCATAATAAACGGAGACCCAGCTCAGGTATTACTTGGTGTTACGGGTTCTGGTAAAACATTTACCATAGCCAATGTTATACAAAATGTACAAAGACCAACTCTTGTATTAAGTCACAATAAAACACTTGCAGCTCAATTATATAGTGAATTTAAAAATTTCTTTCCGGAAAATGCCGTAGAATACTTTGTATCATATTACGACTACTATCAGCCAGAGGCTTATTTGCCCTCAAGCAATGTATATATCGAAAAAGACTTATCCATCAACGATGAAATTGAAAAGTTAAGATTAAGTGCTTCATCAGCATTATTATCAGCACGTAAAGACATCATCATTGTTTCGTCTGTTTCGTGTATTTACGGAATCGGGAATCCAGATGATTTTAATGCAAATATCATTAAACTAAATGTAGGACAAAATATTAACCGTAATAACTTATTACTTTCGCTCGTTGGAAGTTTATATTCGCGATCAGAAATTGAGTTTTCCCGGGGAAATTTCAGAGTAAAGGGAGATGTTGTTGATGTTTTTCCAGCATATGCAGATTATGCATATAGAATTTCATTTTGGGGTGATGAAATTGAAGTACTTGAAACTATTTACCCTGATAACGGGAGAAGAATTGAAACATTAGATAATATAACATTATTTCCTGCAAATCTGTTTGTTACATCCAAAGATTCGATGAATAGAGCTATCGAAAATATTCAACTTGACTTAGGAAGGCAGGTTGAATATTTTAAGGAAATTGGTCGTCATTTGGAAGCAAAAAGGCTTGAAGATCGTGTTGGCTACGACATTGAAATGATGAAAGAATTGGGCTATTGTTCTGGAATTGAGAATTATTCACGTTACTTTGATCGGCGTCCACCAGGTTCTCGTCCATTTTGTTTGCTCGATTTATTTCCTGATGATTTTCTTCTTGTTATTGATGAAAGTCATGTTACTATGCCTCAAATACATGCAATGTATGGCGGTGACAGATCCCGAAAACAGGTTTTGGTGGATTACGGGTTTAGATTACCTGCTGCAATGGACAATCGTCCTTTGAAATATGAAGAGTTCCAGACTTTAATCGGACAAGTTATTTACGTTAGTGCAACTCCAGCCAATTATGAGCTACAGGAATCAGGCGGAGCAATTGTTGAACAATTAATTCGCCCTACCGGATTATTAGATCCTGTAATTGAAGTTAAACCAAGCATTAATCAGATTGATGATTTACTCGATGAAATAGAAAGGGTAACAGCGAGAAATGAACGTACTTTAGTAACAACACTTACAAAACGAATGGCAGAAGAACTGAGTAAATACTTTTTGAACTTAGGAATAAAATGCCGATATATTCATTCCGATGTCGATACATTAGAACGTATTGATATTATGAGAGATTTGCGCTTAGGCGTTTTTGATGTGTTGATTGGCGTTAATTTACTCAGAGAAGGTCTTGATCTTCCTGAAGTTTCATTGGTAGCAATATTAGATGCTGATAAAGAGGGGTTCTTACGCTCAAGCAGATCTTTAATTCAAACTGCTGGTCGTGCAGCTAGAAATATCAATAGTAAAGTGATTATGTATGCTGACAAAATTACTGATTCCATGCAATTTACAATAGATGAAACGGACCGTAAAAGAACAAAACAAATACAATACAATCTTGAAAACAACATCACTCCTACTCAAATTGTAAAAACAAATTCAACACCATTTTCACCAGGAACATCAGATACGAATGGTTCTGGAAAAACTTACTCTGAATCAATGCAAATAAATATTGCGGCAGATCCTGTTGTTAAATATATGAGTAAAAAGCAGATTGAAAAAACGATTCAACAAACGAAAAAGTTACTCGAAAGTGCTGTAAAAGAACTCAACTTTATTGAGGCAGCAAGATTAAGAGATGAATTAACTCAACTTCAAGAACTTACATCAGAAAATAGATAATAGTTTATTAACAATTTCACGTTCATTTCTTTTTAGAAAAGCCCATTAATAGATACGGACTTCTGAATTGTTTTTTATATTTTTGTTGTTTAGGGGTAGTTTATAAGCTCAAATAACAATAATTGGAAATTCATGAAAAAGAAAATCCTTGCTATAGATGATGAAAAAAGTATTCGATTTATAATCGAGAATACTTTTAAGGCTGATTTTGATGTAATTACATTAAGCAATGGGCAAGAGGCACTTTTTAGCTTACAGGCAGGGAATTTACCTGATTTGATTATTTGTGATATTGAAATGCCGTTATTAAATGGTTTCGACTTTATTAAAAAAGTGAGGAGTAGCGGATTTTTTGATGACATTCCGTTAATAATGCTTTCTGGAAAAGAAGAAAGTAGTGATAAAATTAAATGCTTTGAATTGGGTGCAGATGATTATCTTGTAAAGCCCTTTAATCCTAAAGAATTATTAGCTCGTTGTCGTAGAAGACTTCAGAGCAGAGATATTTATATGGAAAGAAGAGGCAAATAATTACTGCTATGGAAAACACTGATAATTTATCAATTTTGTATATTGGGAATAATACAACAGTTCTCAACTTACTGTCAACAGATCAACGATTTCAAGTTCACCAAAGTAGTAATGGTTTACAGGCAATAAATACATTGTCGAATGGAGAATTTCTGTTATTTACAGAGAAAGATCCTGATATTAAGCCTGTTTATACATGTAATCAAAAATTTGATGCAATAATTTGCGATAAACATCTGCCAGGAATGAATGCGTTTAACTTATTTTCGATGCTCAGAAAAGCAAATTTTTGTACATTCCTTCCATTTATTGTAATTACTGATAAATTTGATTTTAACCACCGCAAATTAGCATATGAAATAGGCATGAGTGACTATTTCAGTATGCCAATTAATTCTGACTCCTTATATGAAAGAATAAAATTTCTTAAAATTTATTTCAAAGAGTATATCCCAAGAAAGACAGAAGAAATAGATATTGAATTAGTGTCATATAAAACCCCTCTTCCCAAAAGAATCTTTGACATAACAACGGTTACATTAGCATTAATTCCTTTAATTCCAATTATGTCGCTAGTTGCGTTAGCTATTAGATTAGAGTCAAAAGGACCTGTAGTTTATAAGTCAAAAAGAGTTGGTGCAAATTTTAAAGTATTCGATTTTCTTAAGTTCAGATCAATGTACCCTGACGCAGACAGAAGATTAAAAGAAGTTGAGCACCTGAATCAGTATGTAGCTGAAAAAGTGGAAGATAAATGTTCAAAATGTAACGAATTACCAAAAGGACAATATTGTTCACCTTTAGTGTATTATGACGGAGAGCAAATATGCGAACGAATCGCAATACAACGTAAAAATGCTAAAAAAGCGTTTTTGAAAATCCAAAATGATCCAAGAATAACAAAGATAGGCAAGCTAATTCGAAATACAAGTATTGATGAATTGCCCCAGCTTTTTAATATTCTCAAAGGAGATATGTCAATTGTTGGGAACAGACCCCTCCCTGTAAATGAAGCAAACGCAATTACAAAATCTAAATGGGCTCGTAGATTTCAGGCTGCTGCAGGTTTAACGGGACTTTGGCAAGTTGAATTACGTGGACGGTCAGGTGAAATGTCTGAAGAAGAACGGTTTATGCTTGATAATCAATATGCAAGCAATAACTCATTTTGGGGCGATATTGCCCTCATTCTAAAAACATTAAAGATATTCATACAAAAAGGAAGTGTGTAAAAACATAAAAGATGAAATTTTGGAATAACATAATAATTCTATTTGGAATATTAATCTATACAAGCAATGTTTGTGATTCTCAATCATTGAATTCTACGGATACACTTAAAAATGGGAAAGACTCAATTCATGGTTTTAATCCAATAGTAGATAATATAGTAGATTATATACCACCTCTATCTGTTTTGATTGACTCTGCTCTGGAAAACTCATATACCTTAAAATCGAAATATGCTGAATTACAAATGAGTAATTGCAATTTAGCATCTAAAAAAATAGACTACACAAAATTTTTCTCTGCAAATTTATCTTATTCATATGGAAACCAACAGAGTATATTAAATAATGACCTTGCTTTACTTAATACAAGGTCAACATCGTCAAACTGGGGTGTTGGAGTTGCTGTAAAAGTACCGCTAAATAGCATTTTGGATTATAAAAACCAAATCAAAAATGAAAGGTATAATTATGAAAAGATATATTATGATTATAGCTCACTTCGACAACAAGTAAGACTTGAAATTATAGACAAATATAATGAGCTGATCTTCATACAAAAAACAATGCAATTTAAGCATACTTCAATGATTGATTTTTTGGTTCAGTTAAAAATGGCAGAGCTTCAATTTAAGGATGCTCAAATCTCAATAAGTGTACTGTCCAGTATGAGAATAGAAAGTACTAAAACACAATTTGAGTTTGAGCAAATTAAGCATCAGTTTATTAATTCCTATTATACATTACAGGAATTAGTAGGATACAACTTTAATCTTTTGAAGGCAAACTTTTAAAATGTTACTATGAATATAATTCAACTACTAAGAATATTACATAAAAACATTCTCCTCTTATTAATTGGACCAATTATAATGGCTTCAATTGTTTTTTATCTGACCAGAAATGAAAAGCAAATATTTGAATCTCAAACAACTATTTATACAGGCATAACATCAGGCTATACTATTGAATCTACCAATAATGCTAAAGTTGATAACTTTGCCTCAAGTATAGCTTTTGACAATTTATTGAATATCATTAAAGCCCGAGAAACTCAGGAAAAAGTTGCTATTGGGTTACTTTCTCAAAATTTGATGCTATCAAAACCTGATCCTAATTATTTATCAAAACAAGCATTCAAAGAGTTACAAGACATTGTTCCTAAAGACGTAACTGCGCTTGTTGATAAAAATAGTTATGACAACACTTTTGATAATTTATTAAATTACAAAAATAAAGATCAAAAAAATTTCATATATAATCTTTTAAACTATAGCCATCCTTTTTATAGTATAAATGCAATTTCAGGTATAAAGGCAAGAAGAGTTCAAAACAGTGATTTAATTGAACTTAAGTATGAAAATTCTGATCCGGGAATTTGCTACCAAACACTAAAACTAATCACCCGGTATTTTATAAAGAATTACAAGGCATTAAATGAAAATCAAACGAATGATGTTGTTAAATACTTTGAGGATCAGGTACAATTAGCAATTCGCAGGCTTGGTTTATCAGAAGATGAAATGTTAGATTTCAATAGAACTAATGATATCATTAACTATTATGAACAAACCCGAAATATTTCTTCCAGAAAAGAAGAGCTAGATAATGATATTCAAAAAGTTAATATATTAATTGCCGAAGCGCAATCAGCTTTAAATGAACTTAATAAACGTCTCACATCACAAGATAAGATTTACTTAAAAAGCGAAGAAATAATTAACAAGCGAAATAAGCTTGCTGATCTAAACTCTAAGATATCATTAACCGAAATATACACAGAGGATGAGAATAAAAATATTGCAAAATTATCTCAATTAAAAAAAGATGCCGATAAATTAAAGAAAGATCTGGAATTTGATATAAATCAACTTTATCTGTATGGAAACAGCCGAGAAGGCATCCCTCTCGAAAAGCTATTAGCTCCTTGGCTTGAAAAAACCTTACAATTACAAGAAAGTAAAGCAAACCTGGAAGTATTAACAAAAAGAAAACTCGAATTTTTTAATATCTATAGAAAATTTGCTCCACTAGGTGCAACTCTTAAACGAATTGAAAGAAAAATTGGAGTTAACGAAAGTGAATACCTTGAATTATTAAGAAGCCTTACTAGTGCAAAATTAAGACAACAAAATATTCAGTTTACATCAAATCTTAAAATTATAGATAATCCATATTATCCTATTAATCCAAAGCCATCAAAAAGGAAAATGCTTGTCTTTGTCTCAGGGTTCTTTGCATTTCTTTTTATTTTAATTATTATAATAGGCTTAGAGTATTTTGATTCAACAGTAAAAACAGCTCATAGAGCACAGGAGCTTACAAAGCTAAAGCTAATAGGAATTTTTCCAAAGCTTGTAAATATACGAAACTCTGTAAATTTAGATTATATATCCAATAGAGCTATAGAAATTATAGTATTAAGTGTCTTGCAAAAAATAAGTACACTTAAAGAAAGTAAAATGCCTAAAACTATCATTTTATACAGTACAAGAAGAGCTGACGGGAAAACGACAGTAGGACTTAAAATCGCTGATAAATTAAGAGAATATGGAAATTCTGTACTGTATCTAAACAATAGCGAATTTGATCAAAATACGATTTCAAATGACAAATACAATTGCTCATACTCGATTAATAGTTCTTTTTTCAATTTTAAAAATCTGTACGATTTCAAAACAATAAGTAATTGCCAATCTACTACAGATTTTGATTATGTTTTCATTGAAATTCCATCAATAAACAATTCGTCATACCCTGCCGAATTTATTAAAACCGTAGATTTATCAATAATGCTTTTACGAGCAAATAGATCATGGGGTAAGGCTGATAAAAATTCATTGGAACTGTTCTGCAATGCTTCATCTAATAACTTATTAATTCTTAATGGAGTAGAGCTTTGGGAAATGGAAAATATTATTGATGAAATTCCTAAAAGAAGATCTCTCATTCGAAGATTATTCAAAAAAATACTTTTACTTCGTTTTCATGAAAAGTATAATATTAAAATAAAGAGATAACAGATGCAGAGTATTCAGCATGTGAATCCTTATTTGAAGCCATTGAGATCAAGTCTTGCTGAAAAACCAGCATTATCTTCATTAATCATTATAGTTTTAATGTATTTGGGTTTTGTTTTTTCCAAAATAGACTTAAGTATTACAATAGCGTTATCTGTTTTGCCAGTTGTTCTCATTTTAGTATTTAGAATAGTTATTGAACCTGAATTTGGACTTACTTTTGCTTACGTAATTAACTTCTTTCTAATGGGTATTCCTCGCTATATACCAATGGATATAGGTTATTACATGGATGGTTTATTGCTTCTTATATACATTTCCTTTTTCTTTAAATATTTTTATTTTAAAGTTGATTGGAGCCCTGTTAAAAATGATCTATTTTATTTAATGAGCTTTTGGCTAATTTACGTTTGTTTACAGGTATTAAATCCAGAAGCAGTAAGTTTTCAGGCATGGATGGCTGCAATGAGAAGTTTAGCTCTCTATCCATTTTTAATAATGCCGTTAATATTTATGCTATACAATAAACCAAAGCATTTAGACAGGTTTATATTAATTTGGGGTATAATATCATCATTAGCATCGTTAAAGGGAATTGGGCAATTGGTATTTGGGCTTGATTCATATGAACAAGCGTGGATGAATTCTGGAGCTTACAAAACACATATACTATTTGGCCAATTACGTGTTTTTTCATTTTATACTGATGCTGGTCAATTTGGAGCGGCACAGGCTCATGTTGCTTTAATAGCAATTCTACTAATGATTAATGCTCCAAACCAAAAATATCGAATTTTATGGTTAACCATCGCTATTTTAAATTTGTGGGGCTATGCAATTTCTGGAACCAGAGGTGCTTTAGCCGTTATTATGGCAGGAGCTGCTTTATACATAATTCTCAGCAAAAACGTAAAAGTAATTGTTATTGGAGCTTCTGTTTTATTTTTGTTATATGGATTTTTAAAGTTTACAACAATTGGAAATGGTAATTATCAAATAAATAGAATTAGAACAGGCTTAAGTTCGGATGACCCCTCTTTACAGCTTCGGTTACAAAACCAAAGAACATTGGCAGCATATTTAGAATCAAGACCTTTTGGTGCAGGAGTTGGTCATTCCGGATCAAAAGCACGAAAATTTATTCCTTATTCATATCTGGCAACAATTGCAACTGATAGTTGGTATGTAATTATTTGGGCCGAACTAGGTGTAGTAGGATTAATGATGCATTTTTTTGTAATGTTCTATATTCTTGGAAAAGGAATGTATATTGTAATGTTTAAAATCAAAAATAAAGACCTGAAAGCCAAACTTGATGCACTGTTATGTGGGTACTTCGGTATATTAACAGCTAATTACGGAAATGCGGTCATAAACCAATTTCCGACATGGCTAATGTTATACTCCAGCCTTGCATTTATTTGGTTGGGACCTTCTCTTGATAAAATTCTGGAAAAAGAACGCCAAAAAGAACTCAACGCATCACTCTAGAATTGTATATTTGTAACAATAGAAAATTAGTATAAACAATGGAAGGCGTTTTACCATATCTTGTAGTTGGAGCTTTATTATTTGCACCTCTAGGTTTCTTTAGTGCGTATTTTCAGCATCAAAAAGAAAAGAAAGAGGAAAAAGAAAATGGTTAGCGATGTTTTATTGTTCAAAAAACCTATAAATCAGACAGAATGAATACCCCCCCATTAATATCTATAATAACAATCAATTACAATCATGCAGAGGACACATGCGAATTATTAGACTCTCTTCGCAAAATAACATATCCCAACATTGAAATTTTTGTTGTTGACAATAACTCGGAACAAGATCCGTCTATAATAAAACTTCAATTTCCTGAAACAAAATTCATCCAATCAATTGAAAATCTTGGATTTGCGGGAGGAAACAACCTTGCTATCAAGCAGGCAAAAGGAGACTTTATTTTATTAATAAATAATGATACAATAGTTCCGGATAATTTTCTTGAACCATTGGTTAACAAGCTTTTAAAAGATGAAACTATTGGAATTGTAAGCCCTAAAATTGAATTTCTACATACACCAGGGATGCTACAATATGCAGGGATGACTCCAATGAATGAATTTACAGTTCGAAATACAGTAATTGCTTATGGAGAGTGGGATAAGGGTCAATATGAAACCGATAAAATAACTGCTTTTGCACATGGTGCTGCCATGATGGTTCGCAGATCTATTATTCAAAAAGTCGGAATGATGCCTGAGGTGTATTTCCTTTATTATGAAGAACTTGATTGGTGTACGAGCATCAGTAAAATGGGTTACAAAATCTGTTATGTTCATAACTCCAAAATTTATCATAAAGAATCTGTTTCAACCGGAAGATTAAGTCCTTTGAAAGTATATTATATGAACAGAGCTCGTTTAATATATCTCAGAAGAAATGTAAAAGGATTAAAGTTACTTGTTGCTGCACTTTTCCAGTTTTTTATTGCAATGCCCAAAAATGCATCTGTTTTCATCCTTAAAAACCAAATATCTCTTTTCAAAGCCTATCATAAAGCAGCGATTTGGATAATAAAACACTGGTTTGATTCTAAAATCAAAGGAAACCCATCTCTTTAGAATTAATTCAATCTCATGATGCAGTTATCAAGTTACCCTCTCGTAAGCATAATCACAATACATTATCAAAACATAAATTTAACCTCTGAGTTATTAGACTCTTTGAATTTAATAACATATCCTAATATTGAAATCATTGTTGCAGACAATGGTTCAGCTCAACTTAATACAGTAGAACTGAAGCGAAAGTTTCCGAATATTATTCTTGTTAGCGTTCCAGAAAACTACGGCTTTTCTGGGGGAAATAACCTATGTATTATGAGAGCACGTGGAAAATATGTTTTATTGCTCAACAATGACATTGTGGTTACACCAAATTTTCTTGAACCATTAGTATTCAAGCTAGAACTAAATCCCAATATAGGTGCAGTTAGTCCCAAAATACGATTTTTTCACGAAAAAACGAAAATTCAGTACGCAGGCTTTTCCAGATTAACCCATTATACGATTCGTAATAGAACTATCGGATTTGGAGAAACCGATAATGGACAATATGATATTGATTATCAAACTGATTCAACTCATGGTGCAGCAATGCTTGTTCCTATATCAGTAATTAAGGAAGTGGGGATGATGGCTTATATTTACTTTTTGTATTACGAAGAACTTGACTGGGTTATTCGAATTAAAAAAGCTGGTTACCAAACCTGGTATATACATAATTCATTGGTTTATCATAAGTTTTCTCAAACAACAGGGCAAAACAGTACATTAAAAACATACTACCTGAATAGAAACAGAATTATGTATATAAGAAGAAATTTAGCCGGATTTCGATTTATAATTGCTATGCTCTATCAACTGCTGATTGTTGCAGTTAAGAACTTAAGCATTTTTTTACTCAAGGGTAAGTTTTCTCATATATTATCGTATCTTCGGGCTATAAAATGGCATTTTGACCATCTAAAGGACAAACATATACACGAAAATCCGACATTATAAAATTCAAATATATGAATACAGAAAAATCATATTTAGGTTCATTTAAATCGCCAGATCAGGATTTAGCATTAAACAACTATATAAAATTCAACACATTTTTATTAGGCTCTGATGCGAATATCTTTACGTCAGATAAAGGTTTTTTGATATTGTTTGGTAAAATATATAATCTAGATGAAATTAGTCAGACTTATTCTATTGAATACCAAACTCAATCAGAAGGTATTTTCAAACTATATACACAGCTTTCTGAAAAGCTTTTTTATTTACTTGATGGCGATTTTACCTTGTTTTTCTCGTATAATAACACAATGCAAGTTGTAAGAGATCGCCATGGTGCCGGCCCTCAATTTTATTATTCTGATAAGTATTTTACAAGCCATCCTTCACTATTTAAGCACATAAAAAAATTCAATCTTGAAATCAATCAGAACGCCCTATATACATTTTTAGCTCTGGGATATATTCCTTCGCCTGATTCAATATTAAACGGTGTTTCAAAGTTAAAACCCGGGTCAATCTTAAAAGTTGAAAATGACAATATTACAGTAAAAGAACTATTTACGTGGGATTATTTTAAGCAAGACATCAATTATAAAATAACTGAAAATGAAGCTCTTGAAGAATATGACCGATTACATAAAAAAAGTATTGCAAACAGAATTAAAGGAAAAGAAAAAGTTTCGCTCTTATTGAGTGGGGGGTACGATTCTGGTGGAAATATTAATGCACTTCGTCAAATATATTCTGGTCCAATTAAATCATATTCAATTGGTTTTAAAGATAATCCATGGACAGAAGTCCCTTTGGCAAAATTAATGGCCGAAAGGTATGATGCTGATTTCAAATCATACGAGATTAATGGTTCTGAAATAGAGTTTCTACCTGAAATTTTAAAAGAAATTGGAGATCCGTTTCAAGAAGGAGGATTAATGGTAAATTACACTGCCATGAAAATGATTTCCGAAGATAAACCAGATATTATTTTGGGCGGAGACGGTAATGACCAGCACTTTGGTACTTTTGGAAAAGAACTGGCTATCAATCATTTATTTCATAAATACGGATTAAATATTGCACAAAGTCTCTTTTTAGGTCTCTCAGAGAATAATCTTTTCAATAACGACAATCTTCTTTTCAAGTTAAAATTTCATAACGAAAAGATATCCTCAATCTTACAATCAGACAGATTCGGTTTTTATGATTTTCAGCTAAAGTCATTACTTAAAGAACCTGTTCATTTTAAGCAATTTAATTATACATATGCTATTCCCAAAAAATTTGAAAGCTATGATGACTTTTACAGAGTGAGAAATCATTTTATTGATATCCAGCAAAATGCAAATGAAATTATTATTCATAAAGCATCACGAATGGCTTCATTGTTTAAGAACAACATTTCCTTTCCTTATATGAGTACCGAGCTTTATGATTTTCTGAAAACAATGCCCAGAAATTTCAAGTGTAAAGGTGAAATAAATGATTTGGCAAAAGGTAAAGGAGTTGCAAAATATCTTTTAAAGAAGATATTAAAACCACAGTTACCTGCTGAAATAACCTCGCGTAAAAAACAAGGAGGATTTGCTCCTCTCCCACTATTTTTTAAAGACCACTCAAAACGCAAAGAGTTATATTCCATAATACTAAACTCTGAAATAATGAAAAAACTCTTTAATGAAACTCAACTAAACAGTTTTTTTAATCATTATGACAAGCTTTCAAATCAGACACCATATTGGTTTTGGAATCAACAGGTTATGGCTTTCAGACTCTTTAATTTGCTTGTAATTGCACTATGGTGGGATGCAAACTTCAACGATTAGGTGCTAAAACAATGTTGTTGTTAACATCTTTATGTTGGTTAATGTATTAATGTTTCCTTTGATAGAGGTTGTTTGTTTACTATATTTACAAAATCAAAAAACGGACATTTATGTTGAAAAACCGTGATTTTATTGTTTTTGGACTTCAATCGTGGAGTATTGATATAGGCTCTACCTGCAAGTACACTGCTCAGGAAATTGCTAAAAATAACAGGGTTTTGTATGTTAGCGTGCCAATAAATCGCAAATCATTATTAACCAATAAAAACAGTAAGATTGTACAAGAGTATAACCTGGTTTTAAATGGTTCACAGCCCGCATTAACAAAAGTAGGTGAAAATATCTGGAATCTTAATCCAAAAACCATCATCGAATCAATAAATTGGATTGGAAACCCATCTGTTTTTGATTTCTTTAATAAGATGAATGATAAACGCATCTATAAAGAAATTCAAAAAGCCATTAATGAACTTGGATTTAAAGATGTTATCTTACTGAATGACAACTCGATGATAATTGGGCAATATTTCAAAGAGTTTTTTAAACCTAAAGCATACGTTTATCTTTTAAGAGATGCCGTTACAATGGTTTCTTACCATGCTAAACACGGAAAAAGACTTGAACCTGAACTAATTAAAAAAGTTGATTTTGTAGTTACCAATTCTGAATTTTTTAGAAATTATGCCTCTGAATTTAATCAGAAATCATATTTAATTGGTCAAGGTTGTAATCTTGAACTCTACAACGATAAATCAGGTAATTTACCTGTTCCGGATGAAATGAAAGTTTATCGTAAACCGATTATTGGATATGTTGGTTTTTTAACCACAATACGCCTTGATATTGAACTACTTATTAAAATAGCAGCCCACAATAAAGAGTGGTCGTTAGTATTGGTAGGACCAGAAGATGAAGATTTCAAAAAGAGCGAATTACATGATTTGGAAAATGTTTACTTTTTAGGAAAACGACCAATAAATGATCTTCCTGCCTACATTAAATCTTTTAATGTTGCAATCAACCCACAAATTGTCAACCCAATAACAGACATTAATTATCCATTGAAAATTGACGAATATCTTGCAATGGGAAAACCAACAGTGGCCACAAAAACATCATTTATGAGTTACTTTGGAAATTATGTATATCTATGTAGAGATGCAGAAGAATGGATTTTGAACATTCTGAAAGCATTGGAAGAAAACACGCCTGAAAGAGAAAAAGAGCGAATTGCATATGCTTCTACCCATAGTTGGGGACACTTTGTTGAAAAAATTTACAATCAACTTGATAAAATCCTTTAGTATCATATAAAAAACTGAATTACAATGGGATTTAAAGAGAAAATCAAAAGCAACGAGTCATTAAAAAAACTCAGTTTATGGTTATTATTTCCTAGAAATCAGGCTCGTCCTCGTTTGTGGGTAAAATGGTTTATCAATCCGTTTAAGCATCATAAAGGAAAAAACACTTTAATCCGTAGAAGAACCCGAATGGATGTTGTTCCATTTAAACTGTTCAGTATTGGGAATAATTCTACAATCGAAGATTTCTGTACTGTAAATAATGGTGTTGGGACTGTAATAATTGGAAACAAGACCAGAATTGGACTCGGGTGCACATTAATTGGCCCTGTAACAATCGGAAATGATGTAAGACTTGCTCAAAATGTTGTATTATCCGGTTTGAACCATAACTACAAAGATATTTCATTACCAATCAGTGAACAAGGTGTAACAACCTCCCCCATTGTTGTAATGGATGAAACATGGATCGGTTCAAACTCCGTAATATTACCCGGTGTAACAATAGGAAAACATTGCGTAATTGCAGCTGGAAGTGTTGTAACAAAATCAATCCCTGATTATTGTATTGCAGCTGGAAATCCAGCCCGTATATTAAAGCAATACAATTTTGAAACAAAAACTTGGGAAAATATTGAAAAGAAATAATTCATAAACTACTCTTTATGATTGAATTACAAGTTATATTCTGGATTTGTGTATTTATTGTATTCTATGCGTACATTGGTTATGGTATAGTTCTTTTTATCTTAGTGAAACTGAAGCGAATAACCGGAAAAAAGCTCACTATCAATTCTGATTTTGAACCAGAAGTTACTTTATTTGTCGCAGCCTATAATGAAAAGGATTATGTTGCACAAAAAATAAAAAACACATTTGAATTAGAATATCCTTGCGAAAAGCTGAAAATAATCTGGGTTACAGATGGCTCTGATGATGGAACAGATGAAATCTTACGTCAATATCCTGGTGTAGAAGTTTACCATAAACCTGAAAGAGGAGGAAAAATTGGAGCAATGAACAGAGGGATAAAATTCGTAAAAACTCCAATTGTAATTTTCTCTGATGCCAATACTGATTTAGGAAAAAACTCTGTAAAAGAAATAGTTAGATTGTTTTCCAATTCTAAGGTTGGATGTGTATCTGGCGAAAAACGTATTTATCAAAGTGAAAAAGATAATGCGGCTACAGCCGGGGAAGGTATTTACTGGAAATATGAATCACAGTTAAAAAAGTGGGATGCAGAACTTTACAGCGTCGTAGGAGCAGCTGGTGAATTATTTGCTATCAGAACAGAATTATATCAGGAAGTAGAAAAAGACACATTGCTTGATGATTTTATTATTTCATTACGAGTTGCAAAACAAGGGTTTGTAATTCAATATAATCCAGAAGCATATGCAATAGAAACATCTTCGGCTAATGTTAAAGAAGAGCTTAAGCGAAAAATCAGGATATCCGCAGGAGGTATTCAGTCTGTTATTCGTCTCAAAGAATTATTAAACCCATTTAAGTATGGAATTTTAAGCTTTCAATATGTCTCTCACAGAGTTTTAAGATGGACAATCGCACCATTTTCACTCCCAATTATTCTGATTTTGAATGGGATATTAGCATTTAGTATTAAAACAAAATTCTATCTAATTTTATTTATCATTCAAATATTATTTTACATAGCAGCACTTTTAGGATGGTATCTTGAAAATAAAAAAATCAAGGCTAAGCTATTATTTATTCCATATTATTTCTTCATAATGAATTTTTCAGTATTTTTGGGATTAAGGAGATATTTGAAAAAATCTCAGTCAGTAAACTGGGAAAGAGCAAAAAGAGCAAATTAAAAATAGCAGGAGAAACCGAAATATGTATAATCCTACGTTAGAAAAAATTAAGCGACTCGTTCCTTTTGAGTTAGCCAAAAAACTAAGAGGTGGTTATCAAAAACTCAATGGATTGTTTTACAAAGGAAGCGAGTATTTTTGCCCTAATTGCGATCACTATTTTCGAAAATTTCTGAAGTGTGGCGAAAACATTCCACATCTGGATCATTTACAAATTGTTGGAGGTGGTATTCGAAAACAATGTCTGTGTCCTCGCTGTTTTTCAAAAGATCGTGAACGTCTAATCTACTTATATCTACGTGATAAAACGGAACTATTTTATACACCTTCAAAACTTCTCCATATAGCTCCAAGAGGAAGCTTAAAAGATGTTTTCAAAAATAATCGTTTCATCGAATATTGTCCGGGTGATAAATTTGAAAAGGGATATTACTATAGCAAAGACGTTATTAAATTGGATGCCAGAAAGCTGGACTATGATGATAATTTCTTTGACGTAATTATATGTATTCATGTAATGGAGCACATTAAAGAAGATAAGCTGGCACTTAAAGAGTTATACAGAGTGCTTAAGCCTGGTGGGTTTGCAATATTGCAGGTTCCTATTTCGCTTAAGTTAGAAGAAACTTATGAAATTGAAGTATATTCGGATAAAGAAAGAATTCAACACTTTGGACAGTATGATCATCACCGGATTTATGCCCGTGATTTTAAAAACAAATTGGAAGAAGCAGGGTTTAATGTTAGATTATTCAATCCAACTGATGATGATTGGAAAATAGATCATCTTCGATATGGGCTCAACCCTATCGAAGATCTTTATGTATCATTCAAATAAATCAAATGCAAGAAAGAATTTTACATATTTTATTAGTTGAAGATGATCCTGTAAATCAAAAAGTTGCCTCATCTACCTTAAAAAGGCAAGGTTATATAGTTGATATTGCAGAAAATGGCCGTATTGGGGTGGAATTATTTAAACAAAACTACTACGATATCATCTTGATGGATATTCAGATGCCTGAAATGGATGGAATAGAAGCCACAAAAATAATTCGTCAATTAGAAATTGATGAAGGAAGAAATATCCAAATTCCGATTATTGCAGTAACTGCATATGCTATGGAAAAAGACAAAAATACTTTTTTAAGTGCAGGAATGGATAATTACCTTAGCAAACCTTACAAGCCTGAAAATTTACTTTCTCTAATTAACTCTACTTTAGAATATTAAAAAAACAATGCTCTCATTTTTAGTATTTCTTATTTGTTTATGTTTTTTACTTCTCTATTTTGCATTTCAGAAGTTATATCATTCTATCCAAAAAGAAATTGATGAGAAAAATAAGGTACTAAAATCAATTAACGATAAACTTTGTAATATAAATGCAGAGCTAGAACAACGAGTTCAGGAAAGAACACAAAAACTTCTTGAAGAAATTGATCAGCATAAAAAAACTGATACAGAATTAAAAAAAGCTTTAAATCATGCTGAAAAAGCAATTTTTCTTAAAAATGCTTTTCTATCAAATATCAGTCATGAAATAAGAACACCCTTAAATGGGATAATAGGATTCTCTGGTCTTATTTGCAACACACAAACCACTGGAATTTCAAAAGAAATAGCAGAATATTCTATTAATATAAAAGAAAGTGGTGAGCGGTTATTAAAACTTCTCAATAATATTATAGATATCAGTAGAATTGAAGCTTTTGATTATACGGTCAAATGTGAAGTTGTTGATTTAACATGCCTTTTGCAAGATATCTCAGAAATTTATCAACCCATCTGTAAATCAAAAAATCTTGAATGGAGATTTGAAATTGGAAAAGGAATCAATGTTATTGCAGATACTATTGAATTGGAGAAGGTAATTTGTCTATTACTCGATAATTGTGTAAAATATACAGAGAATGGATTTGTATCTATTTCACTAACACAAAATACAGTGTCGAATCAGGCTGTTATATGTATTTCAGATAGCGGTGTCGGCATCGATCCTGTTTACTTAGATGAGGTATTTGAAGCATTTCGACAGGAAAGTTTAGGATATAATCGTTCATTTGAAGGAGCTGGATTAGGATTGCCTCTCTCCTACCGACTCCTTAAACTAATGAATGGTAGCATTGATATCTTCTCAAAAAAAGGTTCCGGTACAATCGTAACTGTAAAACTTCCGATTACAAAAGGAGAGACTGAAAAACAAGAATCGGAGGCCGAGGACAAATTCAGTCAACAGGTTCATTTGCAGGATTTGAAAATATTAGTTTTAGAAGATGATCGAATAAATCGGATGCTTTTAGATAAGCTTTTGAAAGGGACCGGAGAAGTTATTCTTGCTGAAGATGGAGATAAAGCACTCAATGCAATATTAGGCTTCGAGCAAACTAAAAAAATATTCGATATTATGCTTTTCGACATCAATATTCCAAAACCCTGGAATGGAATAAGTTTAATGAAAGAAATTAAGCGTCGATGGCCTAAATATCAAACAATCCCATTTATTGCACAAACTGCATATGCAATGTCAGAAGATAAAGACAATCTGCTTCACGAAGGGTTTGACGCATATATATCTAAACCCATTGATTACAAAGAACTTTACTACATTATCCATAAAAAAATAAACCTGCATAAGAGTTAACGACCAATTGAATGGCACAACATTTTTTTTAATATTATGTTATTACCATGGCAAGCATCATGAATGATGCTTACTTTTGCAGTATATTAAAATTCAAGACGCAGAACACATCCTAACTCTCTACTTATCACCACTATAGAATATTAATTTAAACAAAATGAACTCAGTACGCATTTCATATAAAATCATAATTACCTTAATTTTTATTTTTATTGGGTTTCATAGAGTAAATAGTCAGGATTTATACCCTTTCGGTAAGGGCTGGTCTATTGGATTTAATTTAGGAACAAGCTATTTTTACGGAGATGCATCTGATGGTAAAAATAGACTTTGGAACAACACACCTTTTAGTAAATATTATTACGAAGACAGAAATATAATGCTTTCATTTACAGGATCAAAAGACTTTAATGAATTTTTTGGATTAAGGGGTAATATACTTTGGGGTAAGTTTAATGGGACATCCGAAAAACTTGGTGTTTATACAAATGGAAATGTTCAAGAAATAAGCATAGAGGCATACGCAAATATTCTTGATATAATTAAATATAAACGTAATAGAAAATATTCATTATATACTTTTGGAGGATTAGGACTTAGCAGTTTCCGAACAAAACTTAACTCCTTAATAAATGATAGCTTGCTACAAACATTTGGATATTCAGCTAATGGAAAAGATGCAACATCCAGAACAACAGAAGTTATGCTGAGCTTAGGCATAGGATTTAGATATTATATAAATCCTAAAGCTTCACTTAATTTTGAAACTTCACTTCGAAATGTGTTTACAGACAAATTAGATGCATTAGTAATTGACAAAGCAAATTTAGAAGGGTATGGATTTATGTCAGTAGGCTTCACTTATCACTTTGACTTTAAAATTCGTAAAAGAAATAAAGGTTTTTTGGATCCTGATGGCAGAACAAACAAACGAAGTAATGGGATTAACAATAACCGCAAAAAAAGATTAAAAAATAAATGGCAAAGACGATTCTAATAAAAAAGCCTCTTTTGAGGCTTTTTTATTAGAAAATATCTTTTAATTCAGTTCCTTTGCCTTCTTTTTCAAACAACTCTCCCGTTTTAAATCTTTTTAGAAACTGTATTGTTTTGCTGTTTGAAGCTGGGCAATATTCAAAAAATAAATTAAAATTATTGTTTTCAAAATGTATCGTATTATTCAAAGAGTCTGATATGTAAAATTGTCCTATTTCAGGTAATGTTGCATTTATACCATATTTTGACATCAATGTATTCACAATACTACGAACATCTAATAAGGGCGCATCTTTAAGTAAGTACTGCCCCATTACAAAACTATTATTTACAAAATAAAAATTAGCCTTCATCGACATCCCCAAAACCTCTTCTCTGTATCCTGCGACTCTGAACACAACACCTTTCATTGACTTTTCTTCGTAACACCAGGGATTACCTTTTATTTTACGAAGTTTTTGGAAATTAGATTCAAATGAAACTTTTCCAAATGACACAGGTATATTTGTTTTATAAGAAGGGATTGTTTTATCAAACAATGCTCTATAAGTTTGGTGAATAAGTGATTCAGCTGTACAATGCGGATAAGGGCCTTTCATGAATATCTTTCTGTAAAAACTATGATATTCAGCACTATACTTTCCGTAAATAGCTCTAATAATGAGCAATTGTAACTTGACGTACAACTTAATTAAAATCATAATTCTACAGGTAAAGTTTTTTCTTCAGATTCTGTGTTAAAATCAACAAAAACCAATTGCATTTTATGAAAATAGGATTTCAATTTATTTTGGATTTCTTGATTTTGTTTACTGTAATATCTCAAACTCATTGAAAATCCATTATTTTCAATATTTAACATTCGTTGACCATTTTTTTCTTCAATCATCAGCATGTCACTCCATTGACAATCATTCGACAAATATTTATCACGGATTGATTTTATAATCAACGATGTGTCAATTTTTTTGATGTCGGAAAATACATATTCACCCATAATGAATTCTCCATCAAAGAAAAAGAATAAGCTTTTTACCCTTACACCCATGGCATCCTCATTAAAATAACCGAGAATTGATATTTCGTTACGATCCATATCAAGGATATTAAAGCAATCAGGTATTCCCTTTTTATTAAAGATCGTTTTATAGTTTTCACCAAACTTAAATTTATCAAATTCAATTTGGGTATCGGTATTATACCGTTCTACATGCTCTTTAAATTTCTTTTTAAAAAACACAATGATATGATAATAAATATCATCTGTTATACACGGTTTGTGAGGACTTTTATAATTGCGTTTTTTATGAAACTGCATGTATTCATAGCTAAAACGTCCGTGTATCATTGTAATAATAAAAAGGGAAATACGAACCCTGTTCAGCATAATAATGACAAACAGGGCTGCAATACCTCCTAAAATACCATAAATCAAATTCATAGGTATTAATATTAAATAGTTTTATATAAGCTTAAATCTTTTAAATCAAAATAATTAACAAAGCTTACTTTCTGGGTATTTTCCGTTCTACCGATACGGATAAAGAATTCAGCAGATTTTTTGTATTTATCGTTTCGGTTGGCATCAAACATCAGTAAATATCCCATAATGATATTTCCAGCCATTTCAACTAAACGGCGAGAGTGAAAATCAAACAGTTCATTATTTTCGGCCTCCTGAACTTTTTGTACTGTTTTTTGATACTGTTCAGTCATTTTTAACAATGAATGCTTTAGATAATCCAATTCCGGTTTTATCTGAATTGCTTCATAATCTTTAATCATTTTTAAATAGTTTCCATTTCCCACATAGCGAATGGCTGCTACTACCTGAAGTTGTGACGTTCCTTCATAAATGGTTGTTATACGAGCATCACGATAGATTCTTTCGATTGGAAAATCTTTCATAAAACCAGTGCCACCGTGAATTTGCAATGAATCATACGCAATCTGATTACAATACTCACTTGAGAAAAGCTTAAGCATTGGTGTTAGCATATCAGCATTACGTTGATAATATTTAGCATCATTACGTTCTTCTGCATTTAAAGTACGGTCATGTTGAATATGAAAATATGATTTATAAATATCAACGCAACGACATGTTTCATAAAGAAGCGTGCGAATTGCATCAATCTTTACATTCATATTTGTAAGCATTTCAAATACAGCCGGGTACTGGATAATAGTTTTACCAAACTGTTCTCTTTCCATTGCATATTTCACTGCTTCGCGATATGCAGCTTCAGCAATACCAACTGACTGAGCACCAACACCTAAACGTGCTGAATTCATTAGAGCCATCACATATTTAATGAGCCCCATTTTGCGATCACCAATCAATTTAGCAGGGGCATTATTGAAGACTAATTCACAGGTTGGAGAACCTTTAATACCCAATTTATTTTCTATACGACGAACAGTAAATGCTTTATGCCTTCTATCATATACAAATAGCGATAACCCACGGCCATCATTAGTACCTTCTTCTGAACGAGCTAACACCAATGATACATCAGCATCACCATTGGTAATGAAACGTTTTACACCGTTCAGTAACCATGTTTGAGTTGCTTCATCGAAGTGTGCTTTTAGCTGTACTGCCTGAAGATCTGAACCTGCATCCGGCTCGGTTAAATCCATTGCGGCAGTAGCACCTTTTGGAAACATTGGAAGAAACTCATCCTTGATTTCTTCTGAGCCGAACTCATGAATTGTTTCGGCGCAATCCTGTAATCCCCAAATGTTTGCAAAGCCAGCATCACCACGCGATACAATTTCGGCAGCCATTACGTATGGAACTATTGAAAAATTCAATCCGCCATACTGACGTGGTAATGACATACCAATCATTCCTGAACGAACCAAAGCGTCGTAATTTTCTTGAGTACCACGGGCGTATTTCACTTCGTTGTTTACAAGAGTTGGTCCGTCATGATCTACAGATTCGGCATTCGGAGCAACAATATCTCCACAGATTTCACCCACAATTTCGAGCACTTTATCATAGCTATCCAAAGCATCCTCGAAATCAACCGGTGCATAATCATATTTTTCTTTATCTTTAAATCCGTCTTCCTTTAATTGAACGATTTTGTCCATTAAGGGATGGTTCAGATGAAATTTTAAATTTTCATTATCAGTATAAAAATTAGCCATTGTGTGCTTTTTTCCTGGTTAAAAATAACATTAATTATCGTCCCTGAATGATTTTAAAAGAACTATTTCGAATTAGCCTTATAGTATTTAATCATTTTAGGAACAATATCCTCAATACGACCAATAATGGTGTAATCGGCTATTTTATTAATCGGAGCATTTGGATCAGTATTAATACTGATGATAGTTGCTGACTGATCCATACCAGCACGGTGTTGTACTGCACCGGAAATACCACAAGCAATATAAAGTTTTGGGCGAACAGTAACACCTGTTTGACCAATCTGACGTTCATGTTCAATGAGGCCACCGTCAACTGCAGCACGGGTTGCACCTACTTCACCCTGAAGAACTTCAGCCAATTCAAACAAGTGGTTAAAGTTTTCTTTGGTACCAACACCATAACCACCAGCTACAATTATTTGAGCACCTTTAATATTCACCTTTTGCTTTTCAACATGACGTTCAATAATTTCGAGAACGAAATCCGTATCTTTTACAATACCATGAATATCAATATGTTTAACAACACCTTTGTATGTTTGTGAGACGGTTTCTTTTTTCATTACACCTTCACGAACGGTAGCCATCTGTGGGCGTGTTTCCGGATTAATGATGGTAGCAATAATATTTCCACCAAAAGCAGGACGAATCTGATACAATAAGTCTTTGTATTGCTTTTGTGTTTTATTTTCAAAATGATCACCAATTTCAAGACTTGTGCAATCGGCAGTTAAACCACAACGCATTGCAGAAGCAATACGAGGAGCTAAATCACGACCTACAGAGGTTGCCCCAAACAGAGCAATTTCAGGATTTTCAACTCTAAAAAGATGATTAATAATGGCGGCATGAGGAAGTGTTGAATATGGAAATAAACGATTATCCTGGGCAAGATGAATAACATCTACACCATAAGGAAAAATCTGCTCTTCAATGGTCGGAATTTCGTTTCCAATAACAACAGCTTCGAGTTTTACATTTAATTCATTAGCGAGTTTTCTACCTTTCGATAAAAGCTCAAGACTAACATCTGCAATTGTACCTTCTTCGGTAACTTCGCAATAAACGAATATATTATTCATACTGTGATTTTCGGGCGTTAATTAACCAATTACGTGACTGTCAATTAAAGACTTCATCAAAGCTTCGATTTCCTGATCGTTGTTTGAGAGTACTTTTGATTCTTTTTGTTGAAGAACAACATTTTCGATTTTCTTTACTTTGGTAGGAGAACCTGATAATCCTAAGTATTCATCGTTTGCATTCAGGTCTGCCACAGTCCACTCATCTATTTGAAGATAAGGGCGATGATTGTAAAGTTCAGTGTAATCTTGGGTTTCTTCCTGTAATTCAGTTATTGTACGTGAATGTTTGAAACGCATCAAAAGTTTAGTATTACGTGGACGGCAGTCAGGAGCAGAGCTATGAACTGTAATCAACGATGGCAGAGGAGCTTTCACCACTTCAATACCACGTTCCAAACGACGTTTTATGGTTATATAACTATCGGTAACATCTATAACTTCTTCAGCATAGGTTACCTGAGGAATATCAAGTTTTTCGGCTGTTTGAGGGCCAACCTGAGCGGTATCTCCATCAATTGCCTGACGGCCAGAAATTACCAAATGGTAAGGAGCCAGTTTTTGTACTGCCAATGAAATAGCATACGACGTTGCTAAGGTGTCACTACCGGCAAATTTGCGGTCGGTGATAAGAAAACCACGGTCAGCACCACGATACATAGATTCGCGGATAATTTCTGCTGCACGAGGAGGACCCATCGTAACGATCACTATTTCAACATCTTTTCGCATATCCTTTATGCGAAGTGCCATTTCCAAAGCATTTAAATCTTCTGGATTGAAAATTGCTGGCAATGCCGCGCGGTTCACTGTACCGTCTGCCTTCATGGCATCTTTACCCACATTACGGGTATCAGGAACCTGTTTGGCCATAACTACAATTCTAAAACTCATAAAAGTACTTTTTGTGATTATTTTAGACCTTCAAAAGTGTGCAAAGATAGGAAAATAGAATAACTAAGCAAAGGCTGATCTATTTAACTTCTTTTAATTCTACTTCAAATATCAGAGTTGAGAAAGGTGGAATATCTTTACCTGCACCACGCGCTCCATAAGCAATGTTTGAAGGGATAATAAATTTTGCTTTTCCACCAACTTTCATTTTGGCAATTCCTTCTTCCCAGCCCGGAATTACCCGGCCTTCACCTAATGGAAATTCAATAGGTTCATATTGACGTTGAGCATTAAACAAGCCTGCCTTTTCAGCAATACTTTTAATACTGGTATCAAATACTTTACCATTTAATAACATTCCTGTGTATTCAACTTTTACAGTTTTTCCATTTTCAGCTTGAGCACCCGAACCTTTTTTAGTTTCAATGTAATAAAGTCCTGATTCAGTAGGTTTTGCTGATATTTTCTTTTCTTTGATATATTTTTCGATATCAGCAGTTTCTCTCACTTTCGCTTCTTCTGCTTGTTTTGTATATGCTTCCATCTGAACTTTTTGCTCAGCTTCAACTTTTTCTTTTGAGATGATTTCGGTTAACTTAATGCTATAATAAAATTTGGCTCCAGGTTTAACATCCTGTGGCATTGGTACATATTTTTTTATTGTATCTGCAAATACAATAAATGTTGCACTGTCACCAATTCCCATCAATTGAACACCTTCAAATAAATCGCCAGGATAAATTGAATCAACAGGAAATAAACGAGTTGGTTGTCCTGCATTTGTAAAAATTAAACTATCTTCCAAGCGTATTGAAAGTTCACCAACAACGATATCACCTTTTTTAGGCTTAGCAGCATCTTTATTTTGAATATGAAATTGATAAAATAAACCATTTTCAGTTTGTTCAAATCCTGGATAAGGAGATTTTTTACATGCTGCAACTACAATAGCTGCCACTACTAAAAAGAATGCGATTTTTTTCATAACTAACTGTTTTATTTAATATTAATTAATTCAACTTCATAAATTAGGATTGCTTTTTTAGGAATTTTAAAGCTATCACCTAATAAACCATATCCTAAGTTTGAAGGCATTATTAAGAGTGCCTTCCCTCCTTTTTTCAACATTCGTACACCTTCATCCAATCCACTGGGTTCTTGTGATTTTCCAATTACAAATTCTTTTAAACCATCTCTATCTGAGTTGTAAATTTCGTTTCCATTAATTAACTTCAAAGAGTATTTAAGAGTTACTGTTTGTTCAAATTTCGGATTATTCCCCTTTCCCTTTTCCCTAATCAAATATCTTAATCCTGAAGCAGATTGATTCATTTGGAGTTCATGACGTTTTATATAGCTGCCAATCAAATCATTCTCAACTCTGACTAAACGTTGATTAGCCCATATAAGTTTTTCTTCTATTGAAGCTTCTGATGATTTTTGTTTTACGGGTTGAGAGTTATTTTCACATGAAGAAAGAACGCACATTATCGTCAAAATCCAAAGTAATTTTCTCATTTTCAATCCTGTTTTTTTAATTCATCATATTGATTCAGAATAGATTCAAATCTATTCAAAGTTTCAGGCATTGAAATGAATGAATCACCACCGGATGCATTTTTATGTCCACCACCGCCAAAATGTTTGTATGAAAATTTGTTTACATTGAAATTTCCCTTCGAACGAAATGAAATTCTGATTTTATCATCACGCTCAGTAAACAGTGCCCCAAATTTAACCAAGCCTATTGAAAGTGTATAATTTACAATACCCTCAGTATCACCAACTTTATAATTAAAGCGTTTTAAATCCTCTTTTGTAAGATAAATATATGCTGTTGAACGCTCAGTAATTACTTTCATCCGTTCATTTAAGCAGAATCCCAGAAGCTTCATTCTTGACTCAGTAAAAGTATCATATACTAAACGATGAATTTTTTCAGGATCAATACCAAGCCCTACTAATTTTGCTACAATTAAGTATGTTTCAGGATTTTGTGCTGAATAACTGAAAGAACCAGTATCTGTCATTATACCTGCATAAATGCATTCTGCTCCCTCAACAGATACATAATTTAATAATTCGAGCTGTTCAATTATATTCCAGACCATTTCAGAGGTTGAAGAAGGTCTAATATCAGAAATTACAGTATCAAATTGCGATGTATCAGGCTCCAAATGATGATCAATCAACACCTTGTATGCTTTTGAATTACACAATAAATCTGATAGTGCCTGAACTCTTTTGGGGGCATTAAAATCAAGGCAAAAAATCATATCGGCATTAGATAGTTTTTCCTCGCATTCAAGCGTTTGCTCAGTTCCAATCAACATTTTTTCAGACCCCTTCATCCAAGTAAGAAAGTCAGGAAAAGCACTTGGCACTATTGATGTTACATTTTTACCTAACGATAAAAGGGTATCGGCTAATGAAAGTGAAGAACCCAAAGCATCTCCATCAGGATTGTGATGTGTAATAATTACAATGTTTTCTAAACTGAAAAGCTTCTTCTTTAAGGTATTAAGTGCTTCTTGAGAAATTTGCATACGATATTTTTCTACGTGAAGGATGCGATTATTTCTGGTTTTTCTGAACAAAATGAGCAGTTGCAAAGTTAAGCATTATTGCATTTAAATAAATTTCTTATCTTTACTCTCTAACTTAGAAGACAATGTACACATATTCAATGATTAAACCTCACGTTGTAAAAGCAAACAAAAGCGGGGATATTATTTCACTTATCGAAAATGCAGGATTCAGACTGGTAGCACTTAAAAAAACTCAATTTTCGAGAGATGATGCTGAAACTTTTTACGCGATCCATAAAGGGAAAGATTTTTTCTCTAATCTGATAAATCACATGACTTCCGGCTCTATTATTGCAATGGTTTTGGAAAAAGAAAATGCTGTTTCCGAATTCAGAGAATTTATTGGAAAAACAAATCCGGCTGAAGCAAATGAAGGAACAATCCGAAGCCTTTTCGGAGAATCTATTACGGATAATGCGATTCATGCATCTGATTCCGTAGAAAATGCATGGAAAGAAATCAGACAGATATTTAATGAAGATGAACTGTTTTAATTGTTTACAATTAAGGCAAATCAACAATATTTCAGGATTATCTCCAATAAATCATTTGATTTATAAGGTTTAACCAAAACTTCGCTACAACCTGCGTTAATTGCTTTATTTATGTCAGAATCTAAAGTGTAAGCAGTTTGTGCAATTATTGGCAAGTCATTTCGTATTGCTTTAATTTGTTGAGTAGCTTCAAATCCATCCATTTCCGGCATTTTCATATCCATTAACACCAATTTTATATCCGGATTTCTCCTTACTTCTTCAATCGCGCTCATTCCATTCATACAATGTATTGATTTTACCGCAATTCTATCCAGAATTTTCTCAATCAAAACATAATTACTAAATTCATCTTCAACAATTAATATGGTTGTAGATTTATCAAGACGTATTGGTTTTGTTGAATCTCTTAAGGTATAATCTTTCTTTACAGGGGCATAAGGCAATGTAAAATAAAATGTTGTACCAACTCCTAAAATTGAAGTCAACCATATTTTTCCGCCAAGTAATTCTACATAGGCTTTTGAAATTGCCAAACCTAAACCATTTCCTCCATAAACCTTTCCCGAATGAGTCTTTACCTGCCGGAAACGTTCAAATATTAAATCATGATATTTTGATTCAATCCCTATTCCGCTATCCCTGACATAAAACTGCAATTTATTTCCAACCAACTCATAACCAAATTCAATACTACCTTTAGATGTGAACTTTATGGCATTGCTAATCAGGTTAGATAAAACCTGAATAACTTTTGTTGCATCGGTTAATATCTCTGCTTTTTCATCTTTCAAAGGGGTTTTATAGTTAAAAATGACATCGGGAGAATCAATCCGTATGTTGAATTGAGCGTAAAGATGATTCAGTGTTTCATTGATATTGATTTTTTTTTCACGAATAACTTCCTGTCCGGCTTCAATGGTTGAGATTTTAATAATATCATCTATAATAGATGTTAACTGATTGCAATTCTGATGTATAATACGAGAATAATACATCCGTTCTTCCTGAGAAATATCCGGCAAAGTCATAAAGTCAGTAAATCCAACAATTCCGTTTAGTGGGGTTCTTATTTCGTGACTCATATTGTTTAAAAAGGCTGTTTTTAACCTGTCACTTTCCTCTGCTTTTTCTTTTGCATTAAGCAACTCGTTCTGAATAGATTTTCGTTGTTCTTCTATTTGTTTTTCCAACGTAATATCATTTACAATTCCATTCCATATTATATCGCCGTTTTGCTGAAGCTTTGGAGTAGATTTGATACTAATCCATTTAAGTCCTTGAGAAGTATATATTCGACCGACCCATTCAATAATTGACAAATTCGATTTTGCACACTCTTCCATTTGAAAAAGGGCTTTCAAATCTTCTTCTTCAACTTTATTGTATGCGTTCATAAGGTTGTCATACAAGTATTCAATACTTGATTCTACAATTTCCGTAAAACGATTGCTTACAAATTCGAACTTGCTTACTTTATTTTCTGCTGCTCTTATTCTATAAACTCCTGTAGGTATGTTCTGGAGCAATTCTTCAAAATCTCTCTTGCTTTCACGAAGCTCTTCTTCTGCTTTTTTTTGCTTGGTTATATCCCTGCCAACAATTACAACATAAACTTCATGATCGAAATAAACCGACTGCATTAAAAACTCTATAAAGCTTTCATTATCATCATGATTATGCACTAAGGTAAAGATATGCTCTTGTCCTGAAAGCACCGTATCGAGATGTAACTTATATTCTTGAAGCAGATTCTCAAAAAAAACATCATTTACAGAATAGTTGATCAGAGCATCTTTTTCATTTCCAAGTAAATAACAACCTGCATCGTTCAAATCAATTATTAATCCATTTGCAATATTAACCTGAATAATAGCATCTGATGTTTTATTCAGTAATGCTCTGAATTTGCCTTGATCCTGCAAGCGTTGTTGTAATTCGGGAAAATAGCTTTTGCGAGAAGAATTATCTCCCAAGCCCGTTATTTTATTACGTAGTTCATCCCAGTTTTGCTGTAAGTTTTTGTCAGAGTCCATACTAGAGAGCTTCTTTATAAATTGTTTCTAAGTCTGTTTGTGAAGGGATACGCGGATTTGTCGCATTGCAAGGATCAAGTATTGCTTTTGAAGCTAATATTGGGATAATATTGGTCGTAATTCCTTTCAGCTTTAACGTGTCGGTAATTCCAGAATTTTTACTAAACCGAATTAAGTAGCTCACCAACTCGTCTTTAAGCCGATTATCCGGAATGTTACAATGTAATCCCAGATTGGTCGCTATTTTTCGGTATTTTGACGTAGCATGAAAAAAATTGAAATCTACAACATACGGTAAAAGCAATGCATTGCATTCACCATGAGGTAAATCAAGATAACCACCTAAACTATGAGCCAAAGAATGAGTACATCCCAGGCTTGCATTACTAAATGCAACACCAGCAAAATAGCTACCCATCATTACATTATTCCAATAATGAATATTTGATTGATCTTCTATAAGTAATGGCAGATTTATATGGATCAGTCGAATGGATTCCAACGCATGTAAATCAGTTATTTCAGAAGATGATAATGACACATATGCTTCAAATGCATGAGTCATAGCATCTATGGCTGTACATGCAGTTAAAAAAGGAGACATTGTTTGCAAAACAACCGGATCAATCAATGAAACGTCGGGTATTAAAGAACTGCTTATAATGGCAAATTTTGTTTTCTCTTCTACGTGATTGATAATGGCAAACTGAGACACGTCAGCTGAAGAGCCTGAAGTTGTTGGAATACAAACCAATGGAGGCATCGGTGCTTTCACTTTGTCAACACCTTCAAATGTATGAATAGATTGCTTATTACTGAAAACTATTCCTATTCCCTTCGCACAATCAATCACGCTTCCTCCTCCAATTGCAATCAATGAATCACAACGAGCACTGGCAAAGCGTTTGGCTCCAGCTTCAACCTGAAAATCTCTCGGGTTTGGTGATATTTCATAAAATAGCTCATAAACAACACCTTGGGTATTCAACAAATTCAAAATTTCCTGCACCCAACCAGCTTCAATAATTCCAGAATCTGTTACAATCATTGGGTTTTTCATCCCCAGATTGCGAATATATTTTGTCAATAGAAAACGTGAATTTTCGCCTGTTACAACTTCTGGTGAAATAAATTTACGAAGTTTGCTTAGTTCCATAAACAAATTCAATAAAAAATATCAATATACAACTAAAAAACAACAGTTTAATCAATCTGTTGTTTTTATGTGATAAAGGTATGTTATTTTCTGCTATACAAAAATTTCTGCACTAAATTTTCACATTTCATTTAGAATTCCGTCTTTCAATACTCAATCAGAATAAGCATGTGAACCATATTCTAAGCTGACTGTTAACTTATTTAAGATTCTAAAACTTAAAACAAGCATGGATAAGAATTATATATTCGACAGACTATGGGGTGATTATACAACACAAAACCCTATAGCGCATAACGTGTATGATCTATTTATTTCTGAAGGAGAAGATGTTATAAATGATCATATTGCATTTAGAACTTTTAACGACCCAAGAGTTTGTATAAGAGCACTTTGTAAAGTATTTACAGATGCCGGATATGAACTGAAAGGAAATTATGTATTTGAAAACAAACATCTTTTTGCAAAACACTTTGAGCATAAAGAGGATAAGAGCGCTCCAAGAGTATTTATCAGTGAATTAATTTTAGAAGACTTCAGCTCTGAATTTCAGAGCATTATCAGAAACGAAATTAACAAGATGCCTGTCAGCTTGTTAAAATCTGATGAATTAATTTTTTCAGGCAATAGTTGGGGAAAGCCATCTTATAAGGTTTATGAAATGCTAAGAACTGAGTCTGAATATGCAGCCTGGGTGTATGTTTTTGGATATTGCGCTAATCATTTTACAGTGAGTATCAATCATTTAAAAAAACACAATACGATTGAAAAGGTAAATAAATTACTCAAAGACAATGGTTTTCTCCTGAATGATTCTGATGGAGAAATTAAAGGAACTCCGGAAGAATTTCTTGAGCAATCAAGTATTAAATCAGGTATCATTGAAATTGAATTTCAAGAAGGTAAGTATAAAATACCTTCCTGTTATTACGAATTTGCCCGCAGGTATCCTGATGAAAACGGAGATCTTTATACCGGATTTATTGCAAAATCAGCTGATAAAATTTTCGAAAGTACCGACTTCTACAAACCCTAAGGATAAGTACGATTTTTATTATAAAAAGGCTGTTCAAAATATTTTTCATCTGGCAAGAAGACTTCGGGACTCAATATGAACAACTATAATTCAATAAGTTGTCATATTGAGTCCCGAAGTCGGAAAAATATATTAAAGTTGCGGTATTTTGAACAGCCTCTTTGTTTTTTGAACTAATAATTGATTTTCAATTTTTTGAATTGTTTTTCATCCTGAATTACTTCAAGTGCTTTTGTAAAAGAATCATCAATATCTTTCACAACCTCATAGTAATAGCGAATTCCGTACAAATTACGTGCTACCAAAGCTTTTAATTGTGAGTAAATAAACTTATCTGAACTTTCTATAGAACGTGCATTTTGTTGATCTTCATTTTTCGCTTCTTTGCTTAATATTTCCTGTAGCTTTCCTGAAGAAATCATTTCTTTTACATACTCTTCATAGGATTTATATTTTTTGGCCAACGTTGTATCTTTTAAATAATCATTCGTAAAATCTGCCATAAAGCTGGTTAATCTGTCAGGAATAATCTGATTTTTACGAACACCTTTCCCTTCAGCAAACTGGTTAAACGAATTCAGAAATTCGCCATCCAGAGAAAATGATTTTGCAAACTCTTTGAATGTGGGATATTTTGTCATCAAAGTCTGGCGATTTTTTTCCATATAATCCATTATAAAATCGTTCAGTACATTTTTTCTTCGCAAGTCAACATAATAATCAGAAGCTTTACTTGTATCAATTGGAGTGAAAACATCAGGCATAATTCCGCCACCTCCATAAACTACTCTTTTTCCATAAGTTACATACTTCAGAGAATCAGGAAATTTAATTGAATCAGGGTGCAAAAACTCACCATGCAGATATCTGCGCATATAATCCTGATAATAAGATTCAGCGCCATCTGTATAGGCTTTTTGAATACAACGACCTGATGGAGTATAGTATCTTGCAGTTGTTAAGCGAATTACAGAGCCATCAGGTAAATCAAAAGGTTGTTGAACCAATCCTTTACCAAATGAACGACGTCCTATTATAATTCCACGATCCCAATCCTGTACAGCACCCGAAACAATTTCACTTGCAGAAGCGGATCCTTCATCAATTAACAGTACGAGCCGTCCTTTTTCAAATCCACCTTTTCCGGTTGATTTGAACTCTTTTTTCGGACTTGACTGACCTTCAGTATAAACAATCAGTTTATCGCTTGATAAAAATTCATCCGCTAAATCAATCGCAACATCCATAAAACCACCGCCATTTCCTCTTAAATCGAGTATAAAATGTTTCATTCCCTGCGATTTCAAATCAGCAAGAGCTTTTCTGAATTCATCCATAGAGGTGCGCGAAAAACGATCAAGACGCAAATATCCTATTTCATTCGTAACCATAAACCAGGTATCAATGCTGTTTAATGGAATTTTATCCCGAACGATATTGTATTCCATCAACTCATTCCTGTTATTTCTTCTCACTCCTACTTTAACTGTTGTCCCCTTTTTGCCACGTAAATGTGCTAAGACCCAAGAATTTGTAATAGAATCACCAATTGCTGAACGTTCATCAATTTTAACAAATTTATCACCGGCTAGTAATCCTAATTTATCTGAAGGACCTCCGGGAATAACTTCTACTACAACAATGGTATCTTTAACAATTTGAAACTGAACGCCTATTCCATCAAAATTTCCTACTAATGGCTCATTGGTTTTTTCGAGCTCCTCCTTCGGAATATAAATTGAATGAGGATCTAACTCCTGAAGCATTTCAACCAATGCCTTTTCAACAATTTTAGGTTCATTAACCTTTTCAACATACGCATAACGAATAAGTTGCAACACGTAATTGATTTTTTGGTCAGTTGATTTGGGATCCTGAGCGTGCAGTGTCAGCATCCCAAACAACAATGGTAGTAAGATTAAAAAGTACTTTTTCATTTTCATTTTTTGTTATAAATGAGAGATTGCTCAAAAGTAACGAGAAATGTTAACTTCTCGTTTTTCAATTGATAAAAAAGAGTATTCTTTTTTGTTAACAAGTGTTAAGCTTATCATTATCTTTGAATCCTAAATCCGGTATATCGAATGAAAGAATCTGACAAGGAGCTTAAAAAAATAATTCGCAGCCTGTTTCTTCCCTTATTATTTGTGGTTATTTGCTGGATAATTCTTGGTCTGGACGTTTATTTCAATCTGGATTTATATAAACTTGGAATCTATCCATTAAAAACAAAAGGTTTAGCTGGAATATTATTCTGTGATTTCATACATGCCGATTATAAACATCTGGCATCAAACTCTATTCCTCTTATTGTTTTAGGAGGAATGCTTTTCTATTTCTATCCTGAAAAATCAATCTTATTTATCACTATAATCTGGATTTTAGGAAATACCTCTGTTTGGTTTATAGGAAGACCTTCATGGCACATTGGTGCAAGCGGATTAATTTACGGATTAGCTGCATTTCATATATTTCGGGGTTTTTTGGTTAAAAACAGAAGACTCACAGCTTTATCCATGACTGTCATATTTTTGTACGGAAGTTTAGTGTGGGGAATCTTCCCGGAATTTTTTCCTAAAGAAAACATTTCGTGGGAGGCACATTTATCAGGATTTACATTGGGATTGATTATGGCATTTATCCTTCCGGGTGGTCCAAAATCTGATCCTGTTCCCGATGATGATATTCCTGATGATGATCCCTATTGGCTTGTTTCGGAAAACAATGAAATACCTAACGAAAATGAAAATACTTCCCGTTGAATTAATTAGAGAAGCTGATAAATATACTATACAAAATGAACCCATTAAATCAATAGATTTAATGGAACGTGCGGCAAAAGGTTGTGTTGAATGGATTGTAAAACACCTTCCATTAAGCAGCAATTTTACAATTATATGTGGAACAGGCAATAACGGTGGAGATGGATTGGCTATTGCAAGGTTATTACATCAAATGTCTATTGATTCCAGCGTTTATACCATCAAGACTTCGAATAACCAAAGTGAAGATTTTTTAGTAAATCTTAAAAGGCTAACCGATCTCGGCCTCAAAATACAATTTATTAAAGATGAAACAGATATACCCGTCTTAAACTCTTCATCTATCATTATTGATTCAATCTTTGGCTCCGGATTATCTAAATCCGTAACAGGGATTTATGCGCAGGTTATTATAGCAATCAATAATAGCCGTTCATTCGTAATTAGTATAGATATACCCAGTGGGTTGCCTGCAGATTGTACTTGTTTTCCAAAATCAGAAGTTGTCAGAGCCAATATAACTTTGAGCTTTGAAATGCCAAAGCTGGCATTCATGTTTCCTCAAAATTCTCAATTTGTAGGTGAATGGGACATAATTCCAATTCAATTATATTCTGAATTTTTGGATAACATCAATTCAAAGAACTTCCTGATTACAAAAAAAATAATCCAGAGTATCTACAAAGTCAGAAGCAAATTCTCTCACAAAGGTACTTTCGGACATGCGTTGATAATTGCCGGCAGTACCGGAAAATATGGAGCTGCAATACTAAGCTCTGAAGCCTGTTTAAGAGCTGGAACTGGCTTGATTACAGTACATACAGCACAAAAAGGGTTACCCATACTCCAAACTGCGATTCCGGAAGCTATGGTATCGATAGATGAAACTGAAGATTATATTGGAAATTTACCTGATATTCAAAAATATGATGCAATTGCAATAGGCTCCGGCATAGGAACTCAAAAAACCACTCAAAATCAATTAAAACTACTTATTCAAAATTCCAATCAACCTTTAATATTCGATGCCGATGCATTGAATATTATTTCTGAAAATAAAACATGGTTATCCTTTCTACCTCCCAATTCAATTTTAACTCCTCACCCTGGAGAATTTGCCCGGCTATTCGGAAAAGTAGCTGACGATTTTGAAAGAAATAAAATTCAGCGTGATCTATCATCTAAATATAAGATATTCATAATATTAAAAGGTGCTCACACTGCAATTACAACACCAAATGGAGAATGTTTTTTTAATTCAACTGGAAATCCAGGAATGGCAACAGCTGGAAGTGGAGATGTATTGACTGGTATTTTAGTATCCCTTCTTTCACAAGGTTACACTCCTAAAGAAACTGTGATATTGGGAGTTTACTTACATGGTTTGGCTGGTGATTTTGCTTCGGAAATTTTTTCGCAGGAAAGTATGATTGCTCGTGATATTATTCATAACTTAGCACCTGCTTTTCAGGCAATTAATAAATAATCCTTAAAAAATCATGAAGCGCATTATTTTCTCGTTAGTAATCCTGTTAACTATTTCTTTTTCAAGAGGTAATACAATTTTGATTGACAGCCTTATTCAAAGCAATACAACACCTAAAACATCTATATCTGAAACTAAAAACATTGCAAAGCGATATAATGAGATCGAAAGAATTACAATTCCGGGGTATTTCCATTTCAAAAACAAATCTCTTTTTAAACCTGAAATTTATCGTTATGATTCTGGATTAGGTTCTATTTTGTTTATTGCATCAACACCATTAAATGATAATGATATAAAGTGCTTGCATCTTATATTGCAAAAAATACTAAATACTTCCTCTGGTCAGGTTTCTGTGATTAAAGAATTCAAAATAAACAATTCAAACCTGCCCAAAACAGATGAATGTAAATGCTTACCTGAAACAAACCTTTTAATATTATTTATTAATCACATTCAGGGTTAAATCTTATTTCAGCGTTTTGGCAAGCCAATTTGAAATAATTTGAAGTACTTCCGGGGAAATAGTTTCCTCAATATCGGAATATTCATCAGGAGAACCACTTTTGGCATGTTGAAAAAGGTGATTCAACCCTACAAGTTTTTTAATTTCAAAGTTTCTGTTTTTCGCTTTTTTCAATGCTTTTTTAATAGCCTTAAGGTTTTCATCAGCTGGAACTTGTAAATCAAGGCTTCCATTAATTGCCAATACTGGTTGTTTAACCTTTTTTAAATACAATGAAGGTTCAAAACTTACAAACGAACGAAACCAAGGTGTTGTAACAGATTGAATCAAAGCTTCATTTTGTGCAGGTGAAATACCCAGTTCTTTTCGTTCTTCAGGAGAAAGTGAATTCGAAAAATCTGTAGTTATTTCCTTAATTCTCTGTTGCGCTAAAACATTATCAGTATTATTACGTAATGCACTGTAAATCTTTTTATTTTGACCAATCAACCTATCTATAAGTTTCGTTTTTATTTTATCAGCATTATAAATTAATCTTGTTTGAGATATTAAAATCTGTTCTCCGCTTGTTCCTGGCCCTGCCATCAATACTATTGCCGCTAAATCTTTTCGATAAGACGCAATATATGGAGCGATCATTCCTCCTTCACTATGACCAATTAATGCAATTTTAGAAGAATCGACATTAGGATGTCCTTTCAAATAATCAACAGCCGCTTCTACATCTTTTGCAAAATCATAAGTAGTTGCATTTGAGTATATTCCCTCTGATTTTGCAACCCCCCTGTCATCAAAACGCAATACAGCAAAACCTGCTTTTGTCAGATAATCAGAAAGCACCAAAAAAGGTTTGTGCCCAAGAAGTTCTTCATCGCGATTTTGAGGCCCGGATCCACTGATCAGAATAATAGCAGGATATGTTTTTTTGAAATCGGGATATGTTAATGTTCCAGAAAGATATATATGTTCTTCTTTATTTTCAAATACAACCTCTTCTGTAACGTAATTATAAGGCGGTTTGGGCTCCTGAGGGCGATTAAATGCGGAAGCATTTTCCGTTTTATGAAATACCAATTGTTCTTTAAATATGCTTTGTTTGAACAATCCTGTAATCGTAGAATCCTGAAAATTAATTTTACCTTTAAAATTAACACCCAATGACCTAATTTTCAATCTAATACTGTCATTAGAGAGTTGTAAGTCAGTAACAGGAATATCATACGCACTTTGTAATGGACTGTCTAAAACTGCATTTAAGCTATCTTTTTCCGTTTTGGTAATTTTTAATATTAGTGGCAAATTTTTGTTTTGAGACTGAAGATTTGCTTTCCAAAACCCGGAAACGAAGGAATTAGTATCTTGCGAATGAAGTAAAAAAGGACTTAACACAATGATTATCAAAAGTCCTAATTTGATTTTATGTAGTTGCATAGTGTTGGTAAAAACGATTCAAAATTAATCATTTCGATCATTTGTTGACATTTCTTCCTAAAAACAAAAGTCGTCTTCACTTTTTTTAACACATTTACACAATACACTATTTGCATATATCAGAAAAACTGCACATTAGCTATATATACTCTGATTAGAAAATCAAATTTTCTGCTGCAAAAACGGAGAATTCAAGCTCATTCAAAAAAATGAAGTATCTTAGCTGCAAAATCAAGTGAATATGAAAATTGAAAAAAACACGGTAGTCGGTTTGTCATATACCCTGACTTATGACGATGCTGAAGGTGAATTAATAGAAAAAGTTGTTCGTGAAGAACCCCTTATTACTTTAATTGGCTATGAAAATCTTCTGGAAACTTTCGAACAAAATATATTGGGAGAACAAGCTGGTGACAAATTCGAATTTACTATTGATGAAGAAAATGCATACGGCGAATATGATGAAGAAAACGTAGTTGATGTCCCTAAAAATGTATTTGAACAAGAAGGCAAATTTGATTCAGAAATTGTTTACGTTGGAAATATTATCCCAATCAACGATCCTGATGGAAATGAATACTTTGCAGAGGTTGTTGAAATAAATAATGAAATCGTAAAACTGGATTTCAACCATCCCCTTGCAGGCGAAACTCTTCACTTTGTTGGTGAAATTGTTTCTGTAAGACAAGGAACTCCTGAAGAAATTGAAATGGGTGATGCCTTTGGAAATGACGAAGAATAAGTCTGAAACTCAATATGAGATAAAAGCTTGGTTTAATCAACCAGGCTTTTTTTTGTACTTTCACAATTTCAAATCAGCTTGAAAAGCATGGAAACATTTCTCGAAAAATCATTTCGATACATCATTTCGAAACCTGATTATAATCCGGAAAATACCTGTTTGGTATATCCGAACAGAAGAGCTGGAATATTTCTAAAAAAGTACTATTCTGAATCAAACTCAAACACTAACTGGCTTCCAGATTTATTTGCCATTCAAGATTTTATATTCGCTGTTACAGACTTACAAAAAGCTGATCCCGTTGAAATTTCATTTATTTTGTATGAAATTCATTTAGAAACGGAAATAGATAACCGTCGTTCTTTTGAAGAATTTTTGCCATTTTCTCAACTTCTGATTAGTGACATTAATGAAATAGATTTTTACAATGTAAATACAAGCAATCTGTTTGGATATCTTACCGAAAGCAAAGCGATTCAACTATGGAATCCTGAAAAATCAGAACTTACTGAATTTGAAAAATCTTATCTGCGTTTTTACCGTTCTCTTGAAACATACTATAATCTATTAAAGAGCAAGCTATTATGCAATAACAAAGCTTATGAAGGTTTGGCATATCGGATTTTTCTTGAAAAACTTGAATCAGGAAAGATTAACATTCCTTGGGATAAAGTTTACTTTATCGGTTTTAATGCATTGAATTATTGTGAACAGAAAATAATCCAAATGCTGGAACTTGAAAACAAAGCAGAAATGCTCTGGGATGCGGATGTTTACTATTTACATGATAATGAGCATGAAGCGGGCGTATTTTTACGCAAATACCTAAAAAACAACACAAATGAAAGGTGGATTTCAAATTATTTCGCATCAGAAAACAAGAAAATTGAAATAATGGGAATTCCAGGAAACAGTAATCAGGCATTGCTTGCCGGAAAACTGATTCAAGAAGAAATCAATCATGATATTGAAAATCTGCAAAATACGGCAGTAGTACTCGCTGATGAAAATCTACTCCTTCCCTTTTTAAACTCACTCCCCGAAAGTATTCAAAATATTAATGTTACAATGGGGTATCCGTTAAAGCTAATCTCTTACTATGATTTTGTAATCCGGTATATTCAATTACACGAACATCGAATATCTGGTAATTCTAAAAATCAGTTTTTTGCTACAGATGTAATTTCTTTTATTCAACATCCGGTTTTTATAAACCATTTTTCACAATCTGGAATAATTAAAGATATTATCAAAAGTCTTCGTTCTGGTTTTTTTGTTTCTGAAAAAAAATTGAATGAATTATCACTTCATTTTTCAAGTATCAACAAATTCATAAACAGCTATTTAAACACATCTATTTCAAGTGTAAATCAAGTATTGAAACAGATCATTTCAATTATTGATACAATCAAAATTTCGCAAAACATATCTCAGGAAAATACGTTGGAAAACGATATGCTATATTCTATTGAACTTGTTATTTGTCAATTGGATAAGTACTTACAATCATTTCCATATATCGAAACTCTCACTCTGCTTCGAAAAATATTTCAGCAATTGGTATCCGTTTCCAGATTGCCTTTTTTTGGAGAACCATTAACAGGATTACAGGTAATGGGCATGCTCGAAACTCGAAATCTCGATTTTAGAAATATAATTATTCTATCCGTTAACGAAGGAATTTTACCTGCAGGAAAAAGTGGTAATTCATTGATTCCTCATGATATACGAAGAGATTTTTGCTTACCGGTAACTCGTGAAAAAGATGCGGTATTTGCCTATCATTTTTACAGATTATTACAAAGAGCTGAAAACATAACACTTATATATAATTCTGAACCTGATAAAATGAATGGTGGTGATATAAGTCGGTTTATCCTTCAACTTCAGGATGAACTACCCCGTTTCAATCCTTCTATCAAAATAAAGCATCAAATAATTGAATCTAAATTATTTACAGAGAAACAAACAAACAAGATATTCGTTGCCAAAAATCATGAAATTATTAATCAACTGGGGGAAAAAGCTGAATATGGATTATCACCAACATCTTTAAGTGATTATGTACAATGTCCTTTGAAATTTTATTTAAAATCATTGCTACATTTAAAAACGGAAGAGCAGTCAGATAAAACAATAGATGCCAGAATATTTGGTACAATTATCCATGAAGTTTTACAAACTGTTTATACTGAATTTGGAAACAGTCCTTTGACAATTGAAACATTAGAACATGTTAACAAAGAGAGGATTACTACATTGGTAAAAGTATTGTTTGAAAAAAACTGGCCTAATGGAAATATTGAAAGTGGAAAGAATTTGCTTTACTTCCAGATGGCTGTAACTCAAATTATGAGCTTTATAAAACTGGAAAAAGAAAAAATAAGGCAATGGTTATCTGAAAATAAACTCCTTTCTATTATTGGAATGGAAAAGGAACTCAATTCAAATATAGAACTAACGAATAAATCCGTAAGCATTGTAAAAATTAAAGGAACTGCAGACAGAATAGATAAACTGGGAAATATTTTCAGGCTGATTGACTATAAAACAGGAAAAGTTGATCAGAACAAAGATTTAAAAATAGCGGTACTGGATGATGTTTTTACAGACCCAAAACTTGCAAAAAGTTTACAGTTAATGATTTATTGCTGGCTACTTGCTAAAAATGTTACCGATCATAACTTTCAATGCATTCCCGGAATTATATCTTTTAAAAAGATCAATAGTGGCCTATTTAATATTAAGATTGATAAAGATGATTTGATTGTAGATAGTTCTGTTATTCAAGTATTTGAAAACGGATTCATTCAACTTTTAGAAGAAATTTTCAATCCGGATATTCCGTTCACTCAAACTTCAGATATAGAAAACTGTAGTTATTGTGATTATGTAAACATTTGCCATCGTTAAACTTATAATTATGAACAATGAATTTCACAAACGAATACGTAGCTTCGGCTATGCCTTTAACGGATTTATATGGGCTTTTAAAACTCAGAGGAACCTTCAGATTCATATAATTGTCCTCATTCTGGTGGTAATTTTTGGCATTTTTTTAAATGTAAATTTATCAGAATGGATTGTTTTTTTTATATGTTTTGCATTGGTAATCAGTGCCGAACTTTTCAATACTGCACTTGAAAAATTAACTGACATTATATCTCCTGAATATAATGAGCAAGCCGGAAAAGTAAAGGATCTTGCTGCCGCCGCTGTTTTATTCTCAGCATTAATTTCAGTAATTTGTGGATTGATTATCTTTGTGCCTAAGATTTTACAACTACTCTAATTCAAAAATATGATTTTAATCGCAGACAGTGGCTCAACAAAAACGGAATGGTGTTTAGTACAAAGCAATGGTGAACGCAAAACATTTCAGACTATAGGAATGAACCCTTATTTCATTGATCAACAAGGGGTAAACTACGTTTTAATTAAAGACTTACATCCATATATTGACCAAAAAAGTATAACTAAGCTTTACTTTTATGGTTCAGGATGTTCCTCTATTACTCAAAATGAAACCATTGCCTCTCCAATGGAAGATTTTTTCAAAAACGCCGATATATACATTGAGCATGATTTATTGGGTGCAGCACGTTCTCTTTGCCAGCGAGAACCAGGTATAGCATCTATACTTGGAACTGGTTCAAATTCATGTTTATATGACGGACTCAATATTATTGAAAACGTTCCTTCTGTTGGTTATGTTTTAGGAGATGAAGGAGCTGGATCTTACATTGGCAAACAATTAATATCTCTCTATTTAACAGGCGATTTACCATCTAATTTGGCTAAAATATTTGAAGAAACATACCATCCAGATTTAAACGAAGTACTAGATCTGGTTTATAAAAAACCATTTCCAAACAGATATTTAGCATCATATACCCGATTTCTCTCCGACAATATTCATGATGCTTTTGCACACAATCTTGTAAAAGATGCATTTTTGGCTTTTTTCCGTCGTCAGATTATGAAATATACAGATTATCAAAAAGTTCCGGTTCATTTTACGGGTTCTGTTAGCTACTATTTTCAAGAAATACTTAAAGAGACAGCTTCTGAAGTTGGAATTCATGTTGGTAGAATTGCAACAAACCCGATGGAAGGACTTATTCAATATCATACATCTTAAAGGAATATTAATAAAGCTTGCAAGTTATTTAAACAGGCAAATTACTTTGCTCTTTCAATTCTATTTCTGCAATTAGATTATCCGTATTCACGGAAAAAGTTGTATGTTTGCTTGTTAAAAACTAGCATGAAAACCAAAGAAGAAATTGTTGGAAACTGGTTGCCAAGGTACACTGGCACTCAACTCGATGAATTTGGACAATATATCCTTTTGGTTAATTTCCAGAAATATGTTGATATGTTTGCTAAGCAGTATAATATTCCGGTTCAGGGGTTAGATCGCTCTATGCCCTGTGCTACAGCAAACAATATCACAATTATTAACTTTGGAATGGGTAGTGCAAATGCAGCTACTATTATGGATTTACTAGGGGCTATTAAACCTAAAGCAGTATTATTTTTAGGAAAATGTGGTGGATTAAAAAAGAAAAATCAATTGGGTGATTTAATACTTCCCATTGCTGCAATACGCGGAGAGGGTACTTCAAAAGATTATTTTCCACCCGAAGTTCCTGCACTTCCGGCATTTAGCCTTCAAAAAGCAATTTCAACCGCTATTCGGGAATCCCATCGTGATTACTGGACAGGAACTGTATATACCACAAACCGCAGGGTTTGGGAACACGATGAAAAGTTCAAAGATTATCTGCGCAGTACACGTTGTATGGCAATAGATATGGAAACAGCAACCATCTTTGTTGTTGGTTTTGCAAATCATATACCAACAGGAGCACTACTTCTGGTTTCCGACCAACCTATGATTTCCGAAGGAATTAAAACAGAAGCTAGTGATAAAATTGTAACTGCAAATTTTTTAGAAGATCACCTCCACATCGGTATTGAATCATTAAAACAACTTATTTATAATGGTCTTACTGTAAAACATCTTCGCTTCGACGATTAATACAATTCACATGACCGTAGATCAGATACTTACTAATCTTAAAAAGAAAATTTATCATCCGGTTTATCTTCTTCATGGTGAAGAGCCATATTATATTGATGTGGTTAGTGATTTTATCGAAAATAACGTACTCGATGAAATCGAAAAAGAGTTTAATCAAACAGTCCTATATGGTCGTGATGTTGATGTTGCTTCGGTAGTCGCAATGGCAAAACGTTACCCGATGATGAGTAATCATCAGGTAGTTATTGTTAAAGAAGCTCAGGATTTAAACAAGATTGAAGAACTCAATTCTTACTTTGACAATCCATTAGAATCAACAATTCTTGTTCTATGCCATAAATACAAAAAGGTTGATAAACGCAAAGCATTTACCAAAACAGTAGAAAAAAAAGGAATCCTTTTTGAGTCAGCAAAATTATATGATGATAAAATTCCGGACTGGATTACACGATATGTTCAGGAACGTAGTTTCACTATTAATCTGCGAACTGCCCAGCTTCTGACAGAGACTTTAGGTAATGATTTAACCAAGATCGTAAATGAACTTTCAAAGTTATTTATTAACCTTCCAGCTCAAAGCGAAATCACGCCTGAACTAATAGAACGCAACATTGGAATTAGTAAAGATTTTAATATTTTTGAGTTTCAAAAAGCGCTTGGCGAACTCAATATACTGAAATGCAATCAAATAACAAATTATTTTGCTGCAAACCCAAAAGAAAATCCACTTCCTAAGCTCATTGCAGTTTTACATGGCTTCTTTGTAAAAATCATGATTTACCATCAAAACAAAACACTTCAACAAAAAGATATAGCTGCATTACTTGGTGTAAATCCATATTTTTTGAAGGATTATCAAAAGGCTGCCAATAGTTTTCCTATTTCAAAAGCAGCAAACAATATTGGGATTTTACGTGAATATGATTTGAAATCAAAAGGAATTGGAAGTGTTTCTGCTTCAGAAGGAGAACTGATGAAAGAGATGCTTTTTAAACTCATCCATTAAATTTTAACACAATTCGAAACAAAACATATAAATAAAGTCATGCTTAACAGATATTTAACCTCAACTTATTATGGTTCAGTACATACCAGCCTTAATTGCATATAATTAATCATTATTTTTGCTCGTTTTACAACGATTGAGAAAAACAACATGAAAAAAATCAACCTTCCTTTCCTTATTCTAATAGGGTTTACATTTATTTTCTTTGGTCAACACCATTCTGCAACAGCCCAAAATGCTACAATTAAAGGCTTTGTATATGAAAAAGAAACAAGTGAACCAGTAATATTCACCAATGTTTATTTAAAGAAAACTCAGTATGGTGCTGCTACTGATGCAAATGGGTTCTTTGTCATCTCTCAGGTTCCACCCGGAAATTATTTTCTAACCATTACCAGTATTGGGTATGATTCTATCAGTATTCCAATTACGGTGAAACCAAACCAGGTACTGAGTCAAAAAATTTATCTTCAAAAAGCATCATATTTCATTCAGGGAGTGAGTATTACGGCAGAAAGAGAGGAAGCCAGAACAGAAACCAAAACATCGGTAACAAAGGTTACTCCAAAGCAATTAAAACAAATTCCAACAGTAGGCGGACAAGCTGATTTAGCTCAATACTTACAGGTATTACCGGGGGTTGTTTTTACTGGTGACCAAGGAGGTCAGTTATATATTCGGGGGGGAGCTCCCATTCAGAACAAAGTATTACTCGATGGAATGGTCATTTATAATCCATTTCACTCAATCGGTTTATTTTCTGTATTTGAAACTGATATTCTTAGATCAGCGGATGTTTATACCGGAGGTTTTGGAGCAGAATATGGTGGAAGAATTTCCTCAGTTATGGATATTACAACCCGGGAAGGAAACAAAAAGAGACTATCTGGTAAAATTGCGGCAAGTACATTTGGTGCAAATGTATTACTTGAAGGACCTATTGTCCGTGAAAAAAAAGAGGGAGATGCAAGTACCTCATTTTTGCTTTCATTCAAAAACTCATATCTGGAGCAAACCAGTAAAAGTCTTTACAAATATGTAGATAAAAATGGACTTCCTTTCAATTACAACGACTTATATAGTAAAATTTCAATCAACGGACAAAATGGAAGCAAAGTAAATTTCTTTGGTTTTTCATTCAATGATCAGGTAAACAACTATAAATCACTGGCTGATTTCAACTGGAAAAGTTATGGTTTTGGATCAAACTTTGTATTGGTTCCTGCAAGTGCACCTATGATTATGGAAGGTGTATTCGCTTTTTCTGATTACAAAATCAAACTGGAAGATCAGGTTAACCTGCCTAAAACAAGTAATATCAATGGATTTAATTTGGGATTATACTTTACTTATATAGAAGGTAAAAATCAACTTAAATATGGATTTGAATTACAGGGATTTAAAACAGACTTCAATTTTTACAACTCTGCAAACAGGCAAATAACTCAAACCGAAAACACTACGGAAGTTGCTGCTTATTTTAAATATAAAATTAGCGCAGGAAAATTCCTTATTGAACCTAGTTTCCGTGCTCAATACTACGCATCCTTATCCGAATTATCTCCAGAACCTCGACTAGCTGTTAAATTCCTGGCAACCAAAAAGCTACGAATAAAATTTGCAACAGGCTTATATTCTCAAAATCTGCTTGATGCAAAATCAGACAGAGATGTGGTAAATCTGTTTTATGGATTTCTCTCTGGTCCAGATAATTTACCAGAAACATTTCAGGGTGAGAAAGTTGACAGTAAACTCCAGAAATCACGGCATGCTATTTTAGGTTTTGAATATGATGTAAACGACCGTACAACAATAAATGTAGAAGGTTATTACAAGTATTTTAATCAGTTAACATCAATTAACCGTAATAAAATATTTGAAGACAACTCGGATTTTCTAACAAAACCAGATTATCTAAAAAAAGATTATATCATTGAAAACGGAGATGCTTATGGTGTGGACTTTACGGCAAAATATGACTATAACAAACTCTATGTGTGGTTTGTATATTCATTAGGCTGGGTAAAACGTACCGATGAACTTCAAACATATTACCCTCATTATGATCGTCGTCATAACATCAACATTCTGGTTTCTTATGTTTTAAACGATCGCATGGACTGGCAATTTGATATTCGCTGGAATTTTGGAAGTGGTTTTGCGTTTACAAAGGCTCAGGGAATCTACGAAAAGCTCAATTTTAGTGATGGAATCTATACCGATTATACTACTTCAAATGGTCAATTGGGTGTGTTGTACGCTGGTTTGAATGAAGGCAGACTTCCCTATTATCATCGTTTAGACTTTACACTGAAAAAGAAATGGGTTTTGGGTAAATATTCTAATCTTGAAGGGAATATTAGTGTTACCAACGTGTACAATCGCGAAAACATGTTCTATTTCGACCTTATCAAATACGAACGTATTAATCAGTTACCCTTTATGCCAAGCGTTGGTCTGAGTTTAACTTTCTAATTTAATCTGCATCAAAATATGAAAGGTATTGTGTCGGTTTTATGTGTTTTTATACTAAGTTTTTCATTATCAGCACAAAAACTCAGTATAAAAATAAATCCGGATAAAGTATTTATTGGGAAAGTAAAACTTAACCAAATGCCAGTCAAACTATCGTTCTTTCTGACAAATAACGGAACAAAATCCGAAACATTTCTGAAGCCTAAACTTCCTGCAGGCTGCAAGTTAATCCGGCCTGTAGGCAACGTAACTCTTAACCCGAACCAAAGTACCTTGTTCGAATTTTCTTATACTGCCAGCAATTCAGGTGAATTTAAAGAGTTTATTACATACGAATTTAAGGGTCGTCTCAATGAAAAGCTACTCCTCCCCTTTTTTGGTGAAGTTTTGCCCAAAGATGAAGAAGATTATGACAAATTTAAGTATGTTCAAGGAAACATTCGTTTTGAAAGCCAGTTGCTAAAAATTGGAGAACTTAAAAATAACGAATCAAAAAAAGCCTCCATACGCTTCTACAACTCATCTAAAAGAACAATAACTTTTACCCAATCAGAAGGCTTACAGCAGTTTGTAGAAATTAAGATACAGCCTGTTTCTATAGAACCCAGGCAATATGGCTGGATTTCCGTTGATTATAATGCAGCAAAACGAGGAGCATTCGGAATTCAAAGAGACTCTGTTCATATAGAAAGCGATGATGAAAAAGAACCTACCAAAACCTTAGTAGTGGAAGCCGATATTTTCCAGGACTTCAGTCAGGTTAGTCCCGACAAAATGAGACTATCACCCAAAGTTTATCTTACAAATACAAGTTATGACTTCAAATTTGTAAAGAAAGGGCAAGAAATCAGATGTACCTTTATGATAAAAAACAGAGGAAAAAAAGAGCTGGTTATCTACAAAGCAGATGCAAGTCATCCATCAATGAATGTAACTTACCCACCTAAGGTTCGTTATGAAAAAGAGCTTCCAGTTGAAATAAGCATGCGAACCGACGATTTAATCGGTAAAATACACGAAACGATTACATTGATTACCAACGACCCTAATTATCCACGAATAGTGCTACATATCATCGGTATTGTAGATGATAAGAAATAAGAAGAATCTTTTAGAACTTTCTCTTGAAGACATTAACAATTACTTGATTACTTAGCTACTTAATTATTTTGTCCAAAATTTTTGCTGCTACATTTTTATGAATCAGGATATTAATCATTTTGAGTTTTATATAATCCTGATGCAGGAAACGATATCCCTTTTCATCAATATCAAAAGCTCCACTTCCAGAATCTTTAATTAAAAACCAATATTCATTTCCAACTTTCCGGTAACCAATCAGATGAATACAATGATCATCTGTAGTTGTTTCGTTTTGTAAGCGAAAATATCTTGACTCATCGTTAATATATTCTGACGGAATATCAAAATCAGGAATAATACCGGCTTTTGAACGACTATTATAGCCCGGTTCGGATACATCTCCACAAATTGCAACAGTATATCCACTATCTAAAGATCTGACAATCAAATCGAAATAATCACTCAAATTTACATTATAATAATCTTTGCTTTTCCACCAATTATCAGGTTCTTCAAGTAAGCCTTTTTGATTAAATGAAATACTTCTGGTTGACATAAAGCTAAAATACTCATTCAGTTTTATTTGCAGATAATCTTTCACAAAGCTTTCAGGACTGTATGTTTTCCCTTCCCAAACAAAGCTTGCAGGAGGCTCTCCCATAAACTGATTTAAAATTCCTTTCACCGTTTCTGTCACAAGTTTTTCATTCCAACTTTGATCACGTTTAACTGATTCTAAGTAGGTTTTAATACTTTGAAACATCGCTTTATGATCATATACGGTTTGCCCGGGTAGTAAACCTGTATAAATCTGTGCAGGCATTGCTCCATGAAGTTTCATTTCACGAACAACAGCATTTGATTCAGACCCTTCACCCAAATATACATCACCTCTCTTTTGCACAAAATATCGAGCCCTTTCTATATACTCCTGATAAACAATATACATTTCTGAAAGCTTTATTTTCTTTCCACTTTGACGAAAAATTTCACTTTCGATAAATGATGTTCCTGCAAAACACCAGCAAGTACCTGTTATTCCTTGATTTAAAGGAGCGTTATGCCATAATGGGCTATACCCTTTTACATCATTTGGAATCTTATAAGAACTAAAATCCAGTGTATAAACTTTGTTTTCAGTTATGGGATTTTGCTTTAATTGAAACTCTTCTGCTCCTTTTTGTACTGTATTCTGATAATACCCGTTTTGCTTAGGTTGTAATTGCGATTTATCTTTTCCTCTCGGTTGTTGCGCCTGCAAAGAAAAAACACTTAAAAAACTAATTATCAATATATAATACTTCTTATTTTTCATCATCTGTATATTTAACTGCTTCTAAATAAACTCTTATTACTTTGGGTTACGAAGTTGCCCGGAGATTCGCTTCAACTCCATCTCTTTCAACTGTTTTTCAAGTACTTCCAACGTTTTATCTATTCTACGCACACGAGTTTCTGCTTTTTTAGCATCAAGAATAGCCGTAACATACTCCTTTTTATGAGTGTACGATAACTTTTCAAAATAGTGCATTAAATTAGGGTAAGGTTTCAGAGCGATAAAGAGGTCATCCGGAATTTCAATTTTACGTTCTTCTATATCTTGAACCAATTCAATAGAAACAATATCTCCAAAGCTTTTTCCTATTTTTTCGCGAATATGCTTCAAAATGCCTAATACATGACAGCCCTTAAGCATTGGTGATAACGAACCTCTATATTCAACTCCATCAATTTTCGCAATTATTGGAACCATTCCTTTTTTACCAAAAATGGCAGGAATATCACAAGGTACAATTACATACGCACCATTATTTTCACCTGCTGGTTTAATTTCGGCTTCAAACTTAATCATGGCTATAAATTTACAAACTAATGAGTTACAATAAATTTCCCCTTCATGATTTGTTTGTTCTGATTCGCAATTTGTACAAAATAAAATCCCGAAGGGTAATTGTCGATAGCGAGTTTTAAAATAGATTCTCCTGATTGAATATTTTGTTGAATTATCATTCTGCCTGTAACATCCATAATTTGAATTATTCCATTATGTTGTACCGTTAGTGGTAATTCAATAAAAATGTTACCTGATGCGGGGTTTGGATAAATATTCAAAGAAGCAGACTCCATCTCATTCAATCCCAAAATCAGATTTGTCCGTAAAGAATCAATATAACGAATTGTTGCTGTAGGAATCAGACTTGATTTCGTGATTTCTAATACCGGAATCTTTTTCCCCTTTGCAATCCATTTGTATTCAACAATATTCTGAGTAATTGAAGGTAATGAAACTCCCAATGTATCAATATGAATCGTATCTTTTTGTAAGATTTCAGATTTTACACGCAGCACCTGAAATGTACCATAAGGCGTTTTCAATGTTCCCCATCCATCTACACTATTTTTACGCTTTTTATTTTCAGCAAAATAACCAGTTGAAGCCAGACTCATTGAAAAGTTTGACTGTGTAGAATCAATATTTCCATAGTTCAACGGGAACTTATACAATCGGTCAGCAACATCATATTTAACCGGAATAGGTAGCCCGCTAAATGTTGCACCATAACCTGCTAAAGAATATGCAGAAGATGCGTTTTTATAAAAGTTGAATACATTTTGAAGCTGCACCATTACAAGATCAATATTTCCCTGTTTTAATGCCTGATTTGCTGCAGTAAAAAAAGCAAGTGAATATCCAAGACCTGCTGAAGAAACTGTTATAAACGTATCAACATCCTGCGAAACAGGGGTAAGTCCTGTAAAATCCCAAGTATAATTTGCTCCGGTCAGAGTATAATCAATTCCCCCTGTAGTTAATGCAGTACTTGTTCTGATTGTATCTCCGGTTGATGGCATATCTGAAGTAGTAACAGTAATTGCCTGTGAGCAAACAAGTAGTGGCATTAAGAGTACGAAACAAATAATGGATATTTTTTTCATAATAAATATTTTTTTCAAATATACACTAATTTCAAGCCATTTAGCGAACGGAAGACAACTTTCTACTATATTTGAATAAAATTTTCCAGCTATGATGTCGCTTCTTCAAAACATTCCCTTGCGAAATATATTGTTTCTTGATATTGAGACAGTTCCCGCAGAAAAAAACTTTCAGGATTTGAATGAAAAGATGCAAAAATTGTGGAGTAAAAAAGCTGATAATCTTCAGAAAAACGGGAATGATCAACCCTTAACGGCTGAAGAAATCTATCAGCGAGCCGGAATTTATGCTGAGTTTGGAAAAATAATTTGTATTTCAACCGGTTTCTTTGGGCAGGATTTGTTCCGGATAAAATCGTTTTATGGTGACAATGAAACTGAATTACTTCAGAATTTTGCTGATTTGCTCAACAAATATTTTAATCAGTCTTTTCACATTCTATGTGCCCATAACGGAAAAGAGTTTGATTTTCCATATATCTCCAGAAGAATGATTATCAACAGAATACCATTGCCTGCAATTTTGGATACCGCAGGTAGAAAACCCTGGGAGGTAAACCATCTTGATACCATGGAATTATGGAAATTCGGGGACTACAAAAGTTATACATCTCTTGAACTGCTATCTGCTATACTTAATATTCCTACTCCAAAAGATGATATTGATGGAAGTCAGGTTGCAGATGTTTATTACAATCAGAATGATTTGGAACGCATCGCAGTCTATTGCCAGAAAGATACAATAACAGTTGCCCGTTTATTACTGAAATATCGTGGAAATCAACTAATTAAAGATGAAGACATTGTATATGTTTAAGATTTGACTCCCCTCCTATCAAGAAGTACTGCCTCAACCATAAATACCCGAAGTATATCCATATTTTCTTGAGTAACTGATTGAAAATCTTTCCAACAAACAAATTTTCGTTTACCTTTTTCAAGATAATTCTTCGAATCAGGAAGTAAATGCCTTTTTAAAAAAACAAAGCGAGTACTTTTGCCTGATACAAAATGTAATATCCATGGATCTTTGCAATTTTACCGAAATACGACACTTTCTTCACCAATATCCTGAATTATCTGAAAATGAGACTGAAACCACAAAATTTATTGCATCGTATCTGAATTCCATTGGAGGTTTTTCACTGGTCTTTCCCAAAAGTAAAAAAGGATTAATTGCTGTTTATACTCCCAATAACTATCAAAAAACAATAGCGATACGTTGTGATATCGATGCAGTTCCGGTAAATGAAATGAATTCTATACCGTATTGCTCAAAACATGAAGGAATCGCACATAAATGCGGACACGACGGACATACAAGCCTTCTGTTGGCATTTGCAAAAATCATTTCTGATAATTCGCCCATCAGATACCGGGTTGTGTTGATATTTCAGCCCTCAGAAGAGATTGGAAAAGGAGCACAAGCAATGGTTAAATTACTGGAATACAATGCTTTAAAACCTGATTATATCATAGGATTCCATAACTTACCCGGCTTTCCGCTTCATCAGATTGTGTTCAATCAGGATACTTTCGCTGCAGCATCCGTTGGACTGACAATCAAACTATTAGGCAAACAAACTCATGCTGCCCATCCCGAAGAAGGTATAAATCCGGCAAACACGGTAGCTTCACTAATTCAGAAATTTTCAAATATTCATAAATCAAAGCATTACAGTTATTTTATCCAGATTACTCCCATCGGAATTCGTATGGGAGAAAAAGCATTTGGAACTTCTGCAGGCTATGCCGAACTTTATTTTACCTTGCGCACATTCTCTAATCATGACATGCAAGTACTTAAAAATGAGTTAATATCCATCGCTACAAAATCCTGTATTGAATCCGGATTAAAGCTTGAATGCGAATGGGAAGATGAATTTCCAGCAACTATTAACAATACCGCTATTCCTGATTCCTTTTTTGAAATTATTGAAAATCAAAATCTACCATATATAGAACTAGATCAACCTTTCAGATGGTCTGAAGATTTTGGTATTTACCTAATGCATTACCCCGGAATATTTTTTGGAATAGGTTCAGGTGTTGATTGCAAACCCTTACATGATCCGGAATACGATTTTCCGGATGAATTGATTGAATCAATCCCTCAATTTTTATATCAATATATCTCTGGTCTATAACAAACTATAAATTAGTCAAAAATTCCATCGTATCTACTCCGTCAGCATAATCATGTAAAGCCGGTGATTGAGTTTGTCCAAAACCTACACACCGTAATCCTTTAATTTCAGCTTTAGTCACAACACACTGCAAATCAGTTTTTTTTGCCAGCAACTGCATTTTAGCCTCATCAAAGGATTGATAACGTACCAGATGAAGAACTGAAATCCGGGAGGCCAATTCAGGCTTTTCAATCATCATCACAAACTCATTGTCCAGAAAAAGCTCACTATTCACTAAAAATATAGACTTGAAATAATCATAATTATTCATGTACTTAGAATTGAATTTAATAAATTCGTAAGCACTAAATGAGGCAAACAAGTCATGAACATCATAATTTTCAGGTAGATATATCTGAGATACATTTCTGCAACCAAGCCCGAAATAGAGAAAAATATCATCGGCAAGTGCTTTCAACTCAATATCTGTTTCGTTCCCGAGAATTAATACAGCGCTATTTCTGTTGCGACGAATCACATTGGGATATTTACCAAAATAATACTCAAAATAACGAGCTGAGTTATTGCTTCCCGTTGCTATCACAGCATCAAAATCTTTCAGGAAACCATCCGTAAACTCAATTCTTTCAGCAAATCGAGGTTCAATTTCACAAAGGACTTTCGCAATGGCAGGAAGAAGATCTTTATCATCTGATGATAACTTTGCTTTAATTTTATGACCAGATATCAATACAGATAAAAAATCGTGAAAGCCTACCAACGGAATATTCCCAGCCATAATTACGGCAACAGTTTTAAGATCAATATTTTCAATATCAGGGTATTGACTTAGCCATTTAATTAAATCAGACTTTGTTAAACTTTTCCCGATGGCATCAAGCATATTTCCTACAAATTGAGGAATAAACCAAGAATTGCTCAAATAAGCATTTTGTTCTAAATAACATAGAAAACTCAATTCATCCAAATTTTTTCTGTTCAGAATTTTAGTTCCAAGAGTTGAAAAGGCTTCGATACGTTCGTTCGTTGTCATCGTTCAATTTTTTGTAAATTTGCAAAAATCAGCAGGCTATACTAAAGCAATCGTATCCGGCGTTTAACAATGAAATTATCTGAAGTTTGAAAAATCGCTTCTTATCCATTATTGTCTTCATCTTCATCTCCTTTTCCTCTTGGAGCCAGGATGTGAAATTGTTTGCCGATTACGAAGCAAAGTTACGTGTTCTGTTCGATTCCATTATTAAATCACCGCTTGACCCTCAAAAATATCAGGCAAACAATGCTTTTATTGAAACACTTCAAATGGCATTGAGCGAAAAGAACTCGTTTAAATATCCTTTTGATTCATTAAAAAACCTATCCCGACTTACCGCAAATGACGATAAATTCAGAATTTTCAACTGGGCAATTGCAAAAAGCGATGGCGAATTTGAATATTTTGCGATTCTTCAATCGTTTAATCAGGTTAAAAAACGCTATGAAATCATTCAGCTTACCGATAAATCTGATGAAATTCCAAACCCGGAGGATCCTTACCTTGATGAAAAAAACTGGTTTGGTGTAATTTATTACAAAATAATCAGTCAAAAAGTAGATAACAAAACGATTTATACCTTATTGGGGTGGGATGGAAATAATCGTTTTTCAAATAAAAAAGTAATTGAGCCACTGACTATTAAGAGTAATGGCAAACCCCAATTTGGAATGCCGATTTTCAGAAAAGCCAAAGAGAAAAAACGTCGGATAATTTTCGAGTATAGCAAATCTGCCGTTATGGTATTACACTTTGATACTCAACAATATACTTACTACGAAAAGAAAAAAAAGAAAGGCTCTCGTCCTGAATTAAAAAGCGTACGAACTGAAATGATTGTATTTGATCGGTTAATTCCACTTGATCCTTCTCTTACAGGAAATTATCAGTTTTATGTTCCTGAATTGAATATTGTGGATGCATATGTATTCCAAGATGGTAAATGGGTGTTTATGGAAGATATTGATGCCCGAAATAAACCGAAAACAAATACAGTCAACAATCAGGAACAGCAACCTAAACGTCAGGAAAAGCCAATGTATCAGCCTAAACGAAATCCTTAAACTTAATTTTTGGCAACTACTGTTCACTGCCAAATTGTCACAAAACCAAAATACATAAATGACAATTTGACATAATAATCCTGCATCTTTTAATTGGCTTCAATTTTGAAGAATTTCTAACGGAGGATTTTTAACCATGAATTTTAATCAGTTTACCATCAAAGCACAGGAAGCAGTTCAAAAAGCATTGGAAATTGCTTCAGGCTATCAAAATCAAGCTATAGAACCTGTTCATCTCCTGAAAGGTATATTAACCATTGATGAACAAGTTATTCCTTATCTGCTAAAGAAATTGAACGTTAACGTACTAATAATAAACACAACTCTTGATAAAATATTAGAGTCGAATCCCAAAGTGGCCGGAGGTAATCCCTATTTGTCGCAAGATTCGAATAATGTATTACTCAACGCTACAAACTGTCTTAAAGAATTTAGTGATGAATATGTTACGCTCGAAATATTGCTTCTGGGAATTTTAAAAGGCAATGAAACTGCATCCAAACTACTGAAAGATAACGGAATTACAGAAAAAGACCTAAAAGCAGCTATTCAGGAAATGCGAAAAGGTTCTCAGGCAAAAAGTGCAACTTCAGAAGACACCTATAATGCTCTGAACAAATTTGCCCGCAATCTCAACGATCTGGCTCGCTCGGGCAAGCTTGATCCTGTGATTGGCCGCGACGAAGAAATAAGACGGGTTTTGCAAATTTTATCCCGCAGAACCAAAAACAACCCGATTTTAATCGGAGAACCCGGAGTAGGAAAAACTGCGATTGCAGAAGGTCTCGCGCATCGTATTGTAAGTGGAGATGTTCCCGAAGACCTAAAAACCAAACAGCTTTTCTCGCTGGATATGGGTGCGCTGATTGCCGGTGCCAAATACAAAGGCGAATTTGAAGAACGTTTAAAAAGCGTTGTAAAGGAAGTGATGTCTTCTGATGGGGAAATCATCCTCTTTATCGATGAAATCCACACGCTGGTAGGCGCAGGAGCTTCGGAAGGTGCAATGGATGCTGCCAACATCCTGAAACCAGCCCTTTCAAGAGGAGAACTGCGTGCCATCGGTGCAACAACACTCAAAGAGTATCAGAAATATTTCGAGAAAGACAAAGCATTGGAACGTCGTTTCCAAATTGTTATGATTGATGAACCTGATGCTGATGATGCAATCTCTATTTTACGCGGACTGAAAGAACGTTATGAAGTTCATCACAAAGTAAGAATCAAGGACGAAGCAATCATTGCAGCCGTTGAACTGTCACAGCGATACATTACAGATCGTTTTCTTCCCGACAAAGCCATTGACCTTATAGATGAAGCAGCCGCAAAACTTCGACTGGAAATCAATTCCTTACCCGAGGAACTTGATGAAATTGAACGTCGAATCCGCCAACTTGAAATTGAACGCGAGGCAATTAAACGCGAAAACGACGAGCAAAAGCTGAAAGTACTCAATCAGGAAATTGCCAATCTAAGTGAAGAACGTAATCAAATTAAAAGTAAATGGCTGGCTGAAAAAGAGATTGTGGATAAAATCCAGATAAGGGTAAAAGATATCGAAACTTACAAGTTTGAAGCCCAGCAGGCCGAACGCAGCGGTGATTATGGAAAAGTAGCCGAATTGCGTTATGGTCGTATAAAAGAAGCTGAAAATGAAGTAAATGAATTAAAAGCTTCGCTTCAGAAAATACAAAAAAACAGTGCCTTAATCAAAGAAGAAATTGGCAGTGAAGAAATTGCCGAAATTGTTTCGCGCTGGACCGGAATTCCACTCAACCGTATGTTGCAAGGCGAACGTGAAAAACTACTAACACTGGAGCAGGAGCTGCACAACCGTGTGGTGGGTCAGGACGAAGCTATCGAAGCCATTGCCGACGCAATACGCCGGAATCGTGCCGGACTGAGCGACCCTAAACGTCCGATCGGATCGTTTATCTTTCTGGGCACCACAGGAGTTGGTAAAACTGAGTTGGCCAAAGCACTGGCTGAATTTCTCTTCAACGACGAAAGCTCGATGATAAGGATTGATATGTCTGAATATCAGGAACGTCATACAGTTTCTCGATTAGTGGGTGCGCCTCCGGGCTATGTGGGTTATGAAGAAAGCGGACAACTTACCGAAGCTGTTCGTCGTAAACCCTACTCAGTGATTTTACTCGATGAAATAGAGAAAGCTCACCCGGATGTGTTTAATATTCTGCTTCAGGTTTTAGACGACGGACGATTAACCGACAACAAAGGCCGTATTGCCGACTTCAAAAATGCCATCGTCATTATGACATCAAACATTGGCTCTCAGATCATTCAGGAAAATTACAGCGAACTGATTCCTGGTGATGAAGAACGGATTTATGAACGAACGAAAATGGAAGTATTTGAAATGCTGCGTCGTACCATTCGTCCTGAATTTCTGAACCGTATTGATGAAACCATCATGTTCCGCCCGTTAAGTAAATCCGAAATTCGCGAGATTGTAAGTCTGCAAATTCAAAATCTTCAAAACATGCTCGAAAAGAGTAATATACGAATCAATCCTTCCCAAGAGGCTCTCGACCAACTCGCAGAGCTTGGATATGACCCGCAGTTTGGAGCCCGTCCGTTAAAACGAGTAGTTCAGAAACAAATTCTTAACGCCCTTTCTAAAGAAATACTATCTGGTAAAATACAGAATAACAGCACTATAAAAATAGATTATTTCGACGGTAACTTTGTGTTTTATCAGAAATAATAATTCAATTTTATTATTGACTAACAAAAATGGATTGAGACTTCGTTTAAGTGCTACGATGTTAGCAACGTGTAGTTTATTTTGCCTCTATAGGTATCCAAATTTCTTCTTCAGAATTTGGGTCTGCATTTTTATATTTCTCTCCTAATATCTCAAAATGAGGTCTGTTGTCCAACAAATAATCCGAATTTGGAAGCCAAGTGCCAAAGATATATTGAAAAATACGAATGTCGGTACTTGAACCTTTGTAATCAAAAACAGCGTAAAGTCCTCCTTTTAATGTAAACGGTTCCATATCATTAGGTATATTGTCAAAATCCGTCACTTCAATAACTGCCCATTTTTCAAATTCATTCGTTGGTTTAAAGTTGGCAAAATATGTCGGCTTGTAAACTGTCATTGAAATAAAATCGTTTGTCAGGTTATTGATAATATCTTTACATTCGGGTATAAAACTTTTCCAAAGCACACCTGTCTTGTTATCAGCTAAACTCATTGTAAGTCGCTTACCTACTAATTTCTTTTCTTTTAGAACTTCAATTCTTGGTACCATTTTTTCTATCTGTATTGTTTTAGTACGTTGTCTTTGTCATGCTTACCACTAACGAAAGAGGCTTTGTTGAATCAAACCCTACCAAAGCGGGAGTTTTTTCAAAAAGACCCGATTTTTTCTTTACTTCGGAATTACAGCAAAAATACACTTATACAGGAACCTAAGCATACAAAAACATGCTTTACTCCAATTAATGCCAAGCACGATTTTCCACGAAATGAATTTAGCTCAACCTAGAATAATCGCTGGGTGCTACGCACCGCTGATATCCCTATTTATTATCACGTGTATTCTTTTTAGAATTTAATCTTAATACTTCCGAATATTTCTCTTCCAGGTCCCGGTTGATAAGAATTTCCATCAGGATCAGGTTCGGTAAATGCCATGTATTTTTTATTCATTAGTGAACGAGAAAAGTTTTAAGGAAAACAGGTTGATCAACCGAAGTTGACCAACCTGTATCTTTACTGTGTAAACTAGCAATTCATACAGTATGAGCAAAAATACGAATAAAAATTTAGCCGGTCAACAATGATAAAAAATATTATCATTAGTTGCATATATCAATTATTATTTTTTTCTTTGCATAAAATTTAATATCTGAATATGGAAACATCAAAAGTACCTTTAGGAATGGCCGTTATTAAAATGTTGAGACCAATGTTCCGCATATTGGAAATTCGCACCGCTAAACAAACAGGTATAAAGCTTACAATGGCTCAATTTGGATTACTTTTTAATATAAGAAGAGAGAAGGATGAGGTTATACTGAAAGATATGGCTGAGAAAATGGGTAAAGATAAATCGGCTATATTAAGGATGATTGATTTATTAGAACAGAAAGAGCTTTTGCGTAGGGCTGTTGACCAATATGATAGAAGAAAAAACCAACTATTGGTTACCAAAAAAGGGGAACGGTTAATTACCGAATTTCGCAAAATCGAAGCTGAGTTGAATTGTGAACTATTGGAAGGCCTATCTAATGCTGATGTGCAGACTTTTTACAAAGTTTTGAATCATATTGAAGTAAAAGCAGATCAATTGAAAATCACTACCGTGATATAATTGATATAGTCAATAATATTTATTTGGGAATAAAAAACATATAGTAGCTCCAGTTATTATGACAAAAATAAGTTCGTTTAACCGAACTAAGGATACGAGTAAAATTGTTAATTGCCTGTTGAAAATCTATTATAGTCAATTAACATAAAAGTTATAAAGTTAAATTTATGAAATCAAGAAGAATTCTATTTGGAAGTATAGCACTCCTATTGTGCATCACTTCGTGTAAGAACAAAAAAGCCGAACTCAATGCGGCAGATCAGGTAAAAGCTTTTCCTGTTGCCACTATGGCGGTTCAGGATGTAGAATTGCAAGCAAGCTATCCTGCAGTGCTTAAAGGTCAGCAAGATATTGATATCAAGGCTCGAGTTGAAGGCTATATAGATGCCATTTATGTTGACGAGGGTGCTGCCGTGCGAAAAGGACAACCTTTGTTTAAAATTAATTCTCCTTCGTCAGTTCAATCAATTGAAAATGCGAAGGCCAATTATAATACAGCTAAACTAGATGTGGAACGCATTCGTCCATTGGCCGAAAAAGGAATTCTGAGTCAGGTAAAGCTTTCGACATACGAAAATGTGCTTGCTTCGGCAAAGGCTACACTTAATCAGGCAAAGGCAGCGTTGGGTTGGACAACAGTCACAAGTCCTGTAAATGGTGTGGTTGGAGCTATTATTTTCCGTCAAGGGAGTTTGGCTACTAATACTACAGTGTTAACTACCGTGTCGAACATATCCAATGTTGTTGCCTATTTTTCGGTTAATGAAAAAGAATTATTGTCTTTGCTGAAGGAATTCAAAGGTGCTACTCAGGCGGAAAAGATTAAAAATATGCCGGCAGTGAAGTTGTTGCTTTCTGATGGTACCGAATATGAAGAAACCGGACGTATCGAAACAATTTCGGGTGTAGTTGATGCAACTTCGGGGTCAGTGAACTTTCGGGCTTTGTTCCCAAATAAACATGGTTTGTTGCGCAGTGGTTCCAGTGCTAAGGTTGTTATTCCAAGCGAACACAAAAGAGCGATTGTTATTCCTCAAAAAGCTACGTTTGCCCAACAAGATAAAGTGCTGGTTTATAAATTCCAGGGCGATTCGGTGGTTCAGAAAGTAGTTAGTGTTAAGTCAACTCCCGATGGTCAGGGATATGTTGTTACCGATGGTTTAGCTGTAGGTGATAAAATAGTTACCGATGGTATTGCCACATTGACAAACGGTCAAAAAATCAAAGAACAAAAGTAAATTACTAAAAATCAAAGAATAAAATGCTAAAAACTTTTATAGAAAGACCAGTTTTATCCACGGTCATTTCCATTCTTTTCGTGGTGTTGGGTGTTATCGGAATTTTCACATTACCGATTGAACAATACCCAAACATTGCCCCCCCTACTGTAAGGGTCTCGACCAATTACAGTGGTGCAAGTGCCGATGCTGTATTAAAAAGTGTGATTGTGCCTCTCGAAGAGCAAATTAATGGTGTGGAAGGAATGACTTACATAACATCGTCTGCTGCAAATGGGGGTTCGGCGACCATTAATGTTTTTTTTAAACAAGGTGTAAATCCTAATATGGCTGTTGTAAACGTGCAAAATCGTGTTTCACAAGCATCCGCTTTACTTCCATCGGAAGTGACAAAAAATGGTGTGACAGTTCAGAAACAACAAAGCAGCACGGTTTTGATGATTATGCTAAAATCGTCAAATCCAAATTATGATGATAAATTTATTCAGAACTATACTAACATCAACATCCTGCCGCAAGTAAAACGTGTGATGGGGGTGGGTGATGCCACTGTGTATGGGGCTAAGGACTATACCATGCGTGTATGGTTGAAACCAGACGTGATGAAATCCTATAATATTACTCCGAGCGAGGTAACTGCTGCATTACAGGATCAGAATATTGAGGCAGCTCCGGGCGAGTTGGGTGCTAACAGCAACCAGTCTTTTCAGTATGCTTTAAAATATACCGGTCGACTAAAAAATACCGAGGAGTTTGAGAATATTATCATCCGCTCGAAAAATTCACAGGTGCTGCGTCTTAAGGATGTGGCGACAGTGGAACTGGGTGCTGCGAGTTATTCTATCTTCACTACTAATAATAATGCTGAAGCGGTAATTATGGCCATCAATCAAACTGCTGGTTCTAACGCACAGGATATTATCAAGGAAGTGAAAAGTGTAATGGAGAAAGAGTCCAAAAAATTTCCTAAAGGCATCAGTTATGAATATCAAATGGATGCAAGTGAGTTCCTCAACGCCTCCATCGAAAAGGTTCTTCATACTTTGCTGGAAGCATTTATTTTGGTTTTTATAGTCGTATTCTTGTTTCTACAAAATTTCCGTTCTACTTTGATTCCGGCTATTGCAGTGCCAGTGGCTATTCTCGGAACGTTCTTTTTCTTACTCTTGTTTGGATTTTCCATCAACTTACTTACGCTGTTTGCGTTAGTACTGGCTATTGGGATTGTTGTGGATGATGCCATTGTGGTGGTAGAAGCCGTACACGCTAAGATGGACGCCGGAATGACAGATGCCAAAGAGGCTGCAATAGCTGCAATGACTGAAATAGCTCCGGCCATTATTTCTATTACGCTGGTTATGGCTGCTGTATTTGTTCCTGTAAGTTTTATCGGTGGAACAAGTGGAGTATTCTTTAAGCAATTTGGACTAACATTGGCAATAGCTATTCTTATTTCGGCTGTGAATGCGCTTACACTTAGTCCGGCTTTGTGTGCTCTTTTCTTAAAAACGGAGCATAATCCCGATGTTCATGATAAAAATTTTATTCGTAGATTTTATTATTACTTCAATTTAGTATTCGCTGCTATAACTGCCAAATACAAAAAAACACTTGAATTTTTAGGAAAAAAGACTCACCGTTGGATTACCGTAAGCATTATTGTAACATTTACGGCTATTTTAGTTGTGCTAATGAGAATGATACCATCTGGATTTGTACCAAATGAAGATAGTGGAAATGTAATGGGTATGATTAGTCTTGCGCCTGGTGCTTCGCTTGAGCGTACAGTTCAGATTAGCCGTGAAGTTACAGAGATTGCACAATCCATTCCTCATGCACACAATACCATTAATCTTACAGGACTCAGTTTTCTGGCAGGTTCAGGTAGCTCGTACGCTTCTATGATTATGAAAATGGATCCATGGGATAAACGTGATATTTTGACATCCGATGTAGCTGCTATGTTAAAACAGCGAACCGATACTATCAAAGATGCAAAATTTATGTTTTTTGGTACCCCAACTTTACAGGGATTTGGTATGAGTAGTGGTGTGGAATTGAAAATGCAGGATAAAACAGGAGGTGATGTAAACAAATTCTATGGTGTAACCACTGATTTCTTGGATAAACTACGTAAGCGTCCTGAAGTCATGATGGTTATGAATTCATTTGATCCACGTTTTCCACAAAAACAAATTCAGGCAAACATAGCCAAAATTAAAGATGCCGGACTTACCCTGAGTGAAGTAATGGGTACCTTGCAGTCTTTTGTAGGAAGCATGTATGTGTCCAACTTCAATTCATATGGTAAACAATACCGTGTAGTGGTACAAGCTGCACCTCAGTATCGGGCTAAGTTGGATGATTTGAGCGGATTGATGGTAAAAACTTCAAATGGAGTAATGACACCTATTAGCGAGTTTATTACTGTGACGGATGTAACCGGTCCTCAGGCGTTAACGCGTTTCAATTTGTTCTCGTCTATGGATGTTACCGTTATTCCTAACTATATGAAAGGATATACTTCGGGCGATGTGTTGAAGGCATTGAAAGAAATTAATCTGCCTGATGGATATGGTTATGACTTTGGAGGAATGACCCGTGAAGAAGCAAATAGCAGTAATCAGACTATTCTGATTTTTGGTTTATGTATCATCTTTGTCTATCTGTTGTTGGCGGCTTTGTACGAAAGTTACATCCTTCCGTTTGCCGTTCTGCTTTCGTTGCCTATTGGTTTGGCAGGTGTGTTTGTGTTCGTCTTCGTGTCGTTGATGGGCGGTAGTGGTATTGTAAATAATATCTACGTACAAATCTCACTCATTATGCTTATCGGTCTGTTGGCCAAAAATGCCATTCTGATTGTGGAATATGCATTGCAACGTCGTCATCAGGGAATGAGCATTGTAAAATCAGCCGTTGAAGGAGCTACGGCTCGTTTACGTCCGATTTTGATGACTTCATTGGCTTTTATTTTCGGGTTACTTCCGTTGGCAATTGCTACAGGTGCCGGTGCAGTAGGTAATAAATCCATTGGTATCAGCGCTATTGGAGGTATGTTGTTCGGTACAGTATTCGGAATATTAGTTATTCCTTCGCTCTTTATTATTTTCCAGAATTTGCACGAGCATTTCAGTAAAACGAAAATTGTAACGATAAACGAACATCACGAAAAATAGCCCTTGTTTATTTGTAGCGAAAAGTTGGAAGTATAGAAAATGATCTGATTTTTCGGTACAATTCAACAGAATTATAAAAATATTGATATGTATATACAACATAAAAAAATAAGCATACGAATTTTGATGGTGATGATAATTGCCGTTGTGTTCGTGTCGTGTCGGAATTATAAGGAACTCACCAAAGTGCCTCAGCCCGATACAAAAAACCTGGTGCGTGATGCTGCTGAAAATAGCACAGACACCACTTCTCTGGCTACTATTCCATGGAAGAGTTATTTTCCCGATGCCAAACTTCAGACGCTCATTGCCGAAGGATTAGATCATGGCTACAATATGCAGGTGGCAATAACCCGCATACAGCAAGCCGAAGCCAGTTTGTATATGTCTAAATCAGCTCTTTTACCGTCGGTTGGTGCTGCAGCCAGAATTGATCATACGCGACTCAGCTCGGGTAAAAGAGGAACCGATGTGTTTGGATATACTTCTAACATAAACTCGTTAGGAATTACCGCCAGTTGGGAAGCTGATTTATGGGGAAAACTAAATAGTCAAACCAAATCGAAATATGCTGCTTACCTGAATACACTTGAATACAAAAAGCTGATTCAGACAACACTGATTTCAACTATCGCTAAAAGTTATTATAGCTTAATGGCGTTGGATGAACAATTGCGTACTACCAAAGAAACCATTGTGCTGTTGCAAAAAAGCACCGAAACCTTACAGGCTTTGAAAGATGCAGGTCAGGTAACAGCAGCAGGTGTTGAGCAAAGCAAAGCATTGCTTTACAGTACCCAACTATCGGTTTTTGATTTGGAGAGCAGAATGCGTCAACAGGAGAATGCCATTTGTGTACTTATCGGTCGTGCACCCGGTGCTATTGATCGTGGTTCTATCAACGATCAGATCATACCGTCTACGATGAACGGTAATGTATCGGTACGCACCCTGGCCAATCGTCCAGATGTGAAACAGGCTGAACTTTCGTTGCAATCTGCCTACGCCCTTACCGATGCTGCTAAAGCGGCATTTTATCCATCGTTCAGTATTAATACGCTTTCGCTTGGATTTGCAGCAGGTGATGTTTCCAATCTTTTCAGTCCTGCTAGCCTGGCAGCCGAAATAATTGCCGGAATCACTCAACCTATCTTTTCGAAAGGACAGCTGAGAGGTAATTTAAAAACTACAAAAGCTCAACAAGATGAGGCATTGCTTACGTTTTCGAATACCCTATTGGTAGCAGGACAAGAAGTGTCGGATATTTTGTATAGCTACAAATCGTTGGTAAGTAAAAACGAGTGGAGAGATAAACAGGTGGAGTCACTCATCAAATCGGTGGACTACACGCAGGAATTACTCAAAGCCGGCGAAGCCAACTATACCGAAGTACTCTCAGCACAACAAAACCTGCTCTCGGCTCAGCTCAGCAAGGTAAATGATAAACTTGATCAGCTAACACAGAGTGTGAGTCTTTACAAAGCACTTGGTGGCGGAGTTCAATAGAAAATTATCTTTTTATTAGTTTATACGTAAACCAGCCCAACTTAATGTAGAATTAAGTTGGGCTGGTTTTATTTTACTCATCCGAGGAATGTATCCTTTTGAGTTGTGGCTTTTTCCACGCCATCCTATATACAATTACAAACAGGCTATCCTGTTATTTTTTTTGTACGTGGGAATTGACTAAATATGTCTTTATATATTCAATCTCGTTAAAATCAATCGTGGTAGGATTTTTTTAGACTTATTACTAACGTTTGGCACTATAAAATGTTGGGGATTTCAAAGCTGCGAACCTATCACCCGACACAGAACTTTGATATGAGGCAATACACTTGGCAAACCACTTAAATCCCAATATTTTATAACTACGTGCTATGCACTGGCAGCTGTTGTAAACATAGTCAATTAAGTTACCATTTACTTTTGGTATCAATTTCTAATTATTAAATTGACTTTACAGCATGAAGTTCAATATTTTAGTACTCATCCCCTAAAAACAGCTGAACATAATTTATACCCTGGTTATTTTTGAAATATTCGATGGCAGTTTCACCTGTGCAGTGTGAAGGAGCAATAGCTTTTACACCTGATTTTTTAAGAAAATCAGAAATAAGTTTGACCTCATCTTTAGTTTTCTTTTCAAGATGAAATCCCCCAAGTAATAACTTAATTGTTTTTCCTGGAAATTTAGCATTAACAAGACTTATCAGAGTTTCGATTCCTGGATGCGAACATCCCGTTATTACAATAAGTCCTTCATCTGTTTCGAGAATAAGCATTTGTTCAGCAATAGTGGTATTTAAAAATCTACAACTCATTTCTCCAGTACTCCAAATCCCCGAATATAGCTCTTTAAACTCATCTACTTCTTTATATACTAGCCTTGGAACTTGTTGTGTAATAGCATCAACTGACGATTTTGGAATAAAGGTATTTACCTGAAAGTTTTTTACACCAGCAATACCCGGAATACCGTATATGTGATCCCAATGGTTGTGTGAAATGAAGATATCAGTTACTTTCATGAAATCAAGATTCAGCTTTGCCATATTTTCTTGTAACGTAAGGTAATCGCTACCCGTATCGAAAATAATGACTCTTCCCTTAAATTCAATCCATGCTGAAAAGCCAGGTCCGGTCTTAAGATTTGTATCAGAAGAGCAGTTATTAAATGCAATTACAATTCGCAATGAGTCTTTTTTGTCCATTCTTACTACTGGAGATCCTAAAATGCAATTGATAGCCAGTATATACAGTATTGTTGAAATGAATGTAATTCTTTTCATAATTTATTGATATTTATTTACTTTTCTCTGTTTGTGTATAACGGATGGCAAACCGAGTAAGCAAGGATAGTTTCATCACAAGCTTCTCACAGAACTTATCAGAAACCGTACATACAAATAAGAGAGTAAATATATATTAAATTCATTATCAACAAACAAAAATCAGAAGTTTGTTGATCAAATAACTATATCATTGATACACTACAATTTGAAACTCATTTTTTTATTCCCCTTCCTGTTTTCCGGTAGCAGTAATATTACATTCCCGGACTTTTATTTTTTTCAATCATTCTTTTGACATAGATTCTTTTCCTATTTCCGATCAGGCTTAAACGGTCAATCAAATAGATTTTTAACATCACCACTACAGTTAAGTATGCTTTGAGCGTACATGCTATTTGTGTCTTTTGCTATTTTCTGTTTCCGGATAAAATAGGCAGTGCAAAATTCAGGTTTATCGAAAATTTTGAATACGAGCTGAAAAGCTATATCTATTATTATAACAACGTTAGAATCAAAGAGAAACTAAAAGGACTAGGTCCGGTGATGTACCGAACTCAGTCCAATTAAATTTTTATTATTAATCCGTCCAACTTTTTGGGGCAGTTCAAAAGGCTTGTGTCGTTTTCATTAAGGATATTAACTAACTAATACTCACTAAAAAATCCAATAGAAAGTAATTAAGCTACATCTGAATCTTTTAAGCTTGAAATATGATTAATTAACGGATCAATGGTGTCCCATATCTTTGAACAAGGAACATACCAATTTTTGTCCGTCACAATTATAGATAAGCTTAAATTAGCTTCGTTCCAGGTCCCTCTAAGCTTAACGCCATTACTATGAACGTCCACATCCCACGGATTGTTCCCACTAATAGTAGCACCATGCTGTTTTAATTGTTCTAAAATTTGATCAATTTTCACTTTGGTAATATTGCCATAATGATGTTCTCCACAATTTGTGTTCATTTTTTTAAATTTTATTATTATTACTTATTTTTTCACATTCTTTTTTAGATGGATATGTGAGTTCTTTATTCCATCGTTTTATCTCATAACAAGGTGGTTAGCCTCTGTTTATTAACCCATAAATTTTTCATCATGATTTATATAGAATCTGCTGAGAATATTTGTGAGAAATTAAATATGAATATCCCTGTGAACGTAGGAAAACTGGATAAATGCAAAGGCTACAATACTTACTAGTTTGCAAACAACTGAACAACAGTTATATTATTTCACATGATTCTCACCCAGTACCCATTATTACCCCAAAATTCCATTGGAGTTATGTGCATTAAATTCCTACAGGATTTTTCATCAAATAGTAACAAATGAAGCGCAAAGTTTATGGACATTTATTTTCAAGCAGCTTGCTTCTAAAACAAAAGCTACTATAATATACAGATTATCTGCAATATAATGGTTTTCTACAAACCCTGTAAAAAGAATTACTCTTCTTTGAATATCTATTTAGCTAGTTTAAAAATCGATTGAGATGAATCTACATTTGAATACTATGCGAAAATCGCCCTTCCGGTTTACGAAGAAACCACCAGATACTGGATTCATTCATACACTCTCCGTCCTCAATACATAAGGAACCGTGAGATCTACTCAATTAACGGATATTTATTTTTCCCGATAACTTTTGGTTTCCCTTAAATCCCCGTTATTATAATAAGAGTGTAAGTAATAGAACCTCTCTCTTGTTTTAATTCGGGTTTCAATCTCCCCAATTTTTTTCCCATTATTATAAAAACAGGCTATCACCTCTTTTTTATCAACAATATAATTTTCCGACTTTTTAAGCTCTGCTCCCTTAAAATAATATTTTTCCAATGCAATTGTGTCATTTTCTGAATTCAGGGTATAACTATCAGGACGCGAACGTGATTTTGAATAGTCATAATATGTTATTGATTGTATTGCTTTAATTGAATTGAAAAGTCCAAAAACATTTTTTTTCTTGATATTTCCATTTTCAAACTCATACTCAATTATTTCAACTAGTTGATTTGCTATATCATATCTCTTACTGAATACGCAAAGTTGATTTTTATATTCATACTCATATCTGCCAAAAATCGTATCAAATTTTTTACACTCAATTGCTGTTTTAAAATCCGCACCCTTATCTACATGCGTAAACAAATATCTTTCAAAAACAATTTTACGTCCATCGGGATAGTAATCATATTTAACAATGTATGTAGTGTCTTTATCTTGTCTTGTTATATACACCAAAGCCAATGAATCTTTCGAATTATATTCATATTGCTTTATTGAATATATTTCATTATCAATTGATTTTTCAGTTTCTTTTTGAAGCAATCCTTTTTCATTATATTCATAAAATGTTTTCGACTTTATTGTATCAACAACCAAATCTCTCATAAATACCAGTATTGTTTCTGTTTTGGAAATCAATTTTTTAGATTTATATTCATACGAGTATTTATAGTCCATGAACATTTCAGAAGAGTCAAAAAATGAATTGAATACTTTTTCTTTAACCTCCTTACATCCGAATATTGATATTAATGTTAATATAATCAAGCTTATTTTTTTCATAAAGTATCAATTTAATCATCCACCAGTATTTGAAAGTTCCTGATAAATTTCAAAAATGCAAATTTATATTTTTTCAAGGATTCAGGACTTGGCTACTTTAGATAATCTTATAAATTAAGGACGGATTCTCAAATTCCAGTAACATCTCATTCTGAACTCCCGAACACCTGCACTATCATATTCGACTTTGCAAAATAAATCTTTTGTTTTTTCCAAGCCTACATGAATTTATCGATACTTCAATATTATTTGATAATACTTTTCTAAAATCAAGTTACATACTCAAAGATGTCATTATTCCAGATGATTAACTCTCGCTAACGCCAGCCAGTGAAAAAATAGCTTAATGAAAATAAAAATATCAAAACTCTACGCAACATTACCAAGCTATGTATCGAGGCTCATCTGGCTATGTCAACAATCATAGCTTTATTCACAAACATAACTAGGAGGACGATCAACAACTAGCATATCAGAACAGCTATTACAATGACAACCATGATCTTCTATTATATTTTTACTTAGTTTGCTAATATTATATTTTCTTGCTTCTACCATTAAATCGCTATTCCAAAAATTATTAGATGAAATATCTTTAAAACTCGTTCTTGGCCAAGGCAATGTCCAAGCATTTGTACAAGAATGATAGTTAGTTTCCCAATCAACAGTAAGCACACTCCATAACCAGAAGCACCTACGAGGTTTTTTAGAATTTGCTTTTGCATTAGTAACAGCCCAATCAGGAATAATTATTTCAAATTTATCAACTCCCCACATTCTTACTTTTTCTCTAAGACAAGAAGCTTCGTCGTGATTATAGCCCCAATCCAAAAATTGTACTTCAACATAAGGTCTACTACTCCCTAAATTTTTTCGAGTGTGTAAAATGTTAAGTAAATTTTTTTCTACTTGAACAAGCTTTCCTCCAACCCTATATTTTTCATAACTTTCTTGAGTGACACCATCAATTGCAATAATTAATCTATCAAGTCCTGAATTTATTATACTTTTAGCGTCTCCGCAAATCTGTGTATTCAAATTAGTACTCATAGAAACAGAGTAACCAAGCAATTTTGCGACTTTAATCATTTCAAGTATTTGAGGATGAAGAGTTGGTTCTCCATTTCCATCCAAACGTAATATTATTGCATCTCTAATATTTTCTTCGAGAATATTTTTAAAGTCGTCTAATTTCATATATCCTTTTCTTCGTGGATCGGTATTAATACCACAAGAACATCTTGGACAACGAAGATTACAAATATTTGTTGGCTCTATCCTTAGTACAAAAGGTTTTGAGCGAACAATGGCTTTGCCTCTCGTCATTTCTATAATTGCGAGTACTGCATTTTTAAACTTTTGCCAAGTTATACCTGATAGAGACGATTTAATATATCGCTGTAATACCCATACTAAATTCCAATTACCACGAAATGGAAATAGAATTTCGTGTATAAACTTTCTTAAGTTATGATATTTATTCATAATAAATATAAAATTATAGTTAATAAATAGATAATTATCTAAGGTATTTATATGCAAACTTTATCAAAAACAATGGTGATATTAAAATTATAGTAAATAAAAATAAATTAATTTGCGAATATATTCCATATCCTAAATTTCTATTTATTTTATACCTATCTCTGATATAATAAATAGCACGCTTCAAGCTATGCCTTCTTTTCATAAAAAACTCACGACTGATTCTCATTTTATAAATAACATCTTCAATATTTGCAAAAACGCATCCATTCTTAAACCCAGAGTACCATAAGATGGTATCTTCCCAATTTTTCATACCAACATGTTCATTGGAATAGAAACCTGCCTTTCTAAAAAAGGAATCACGAAAAACAACAGTTGGATGTGCTATAGGATTCCTTTTTTTAAAAAATTGAAAACATTCAATATGAGTAAGAGGGTGTATTATAATCATTTGAAAATTTCCACTTTCGTCAATTTCCATCAAGCCACCTCCCACAACGTCAACCTCAGAATTTGATTCTAAAAACTTAATTTGTTTTTCGAATCTGTCCCTTATACTAATATCATCAGCATCCATACGAGCTAAATATTTGTATCCATTGTTAAGACAATATCTTAAACCTATATTTAATACTACTGATAATCCAGAGTTCTTTTTAAATTCAAATATTGTGATTTTTGAATTAGTTTTCAATTGAAATATGTAATCGTATAACTGTGCTTTTATAGGCCCGTCAATCAATATTACAATATCAAAATCCTGATATGTTTGAAGACCCAAACTATCAATAGCTTCCTTAAAATAAATTAACTTATCTTCCTTATAAACAGGTAGCAATACTACACATGAATTTTTCATATTCATATAGATTAGGGACTCAAAAAATCATCTTCATATGAGCATTCTTTTTCTCGTAATGATAAATGTAAAACAATATACACTTATTCTGTCTAAACTGAATAATCTTGTCAAACGAAACTAAATACCAAACTTATAGTGCTATAATTGTCAAATCACATTCAACAAAATATTATGTTTCTGAATACAAAAGGGAACAACAAACTCACAGATACTTCCTAAATTCAAATATAAATCAGATATGCAAAGCTTCGCCCCGTCAGTCACATTTGAAACTAAAATATATAATTAATCAATATATTTTAAAACAATAAGATAGTAATATGATTTATCAACAATATTTACGATTGTAAATATACACAATATTTATTATTAGTATTCAATAAAATGACACTTGAAAATGAATTTAATTACAAACATCTGATTATCATATTATTGAAAATACAAAAAAATCACATGAGTGTATTTTTTAACAGTGCTAAATGCCAAACCTTCTAATGTTCCCAGATATCCAGCGCGACGAAATCTCGTAGTCTATCTAGGTTGAGGCTAAAACAACTAATAAAAGTCACTCTATCTAAGCTGCAATTAATTCTTTTAAAGAACCCAAATCCAGCCTCAAAACAAAAAAACAGGTTTTACGTTTATTGGAGCAGTTTATGTTTCAAATCCGGCGTTCAAATGTCACATCTCAAACTTATGATTTTCTATCTTGTCTTCTTCGGGATCTATTTTTCGGGGAATTTGTATGTATTTATCCGTGGGTGGCAGGCTTTACCTGGTCTCTCAGCAGTCCGACTTGCCTATAGCCTGCTCTTCTGGCTTTTGGCAATCAGCTTTATGATATCGCGGCTTACGGGCAAAGAAAATTACTTTGGAATTCATCATGTTTCAACCTGGATTGGCTCATACTGGCTGATAACGGTACTTTATTTTTTCTTTGTAGTTTTTATCATTGATATTGTACGTCTTGCAAATATTCCCTTTCATTTTCTTCCCGAATCAGACTCATTTGCCTACGCACAACTAAAATCATGGACGTTTATAGGTATTGTTACAACTGTTTGCCTATTAGTTACTGCTGGAAGCTATAATGCCCGTCAAATAAAAATTAATCGTATCCAACTTAAAATCAGTAAAGAAGGTGGTAAATTTTCAAAACTTCGAATTGCTATGGCCTCGGACATTCATCTGGGAACCCTTATTCATGACCGACGATTGTCTCAACTTGTGCAAACCATTAATCAGGAAAAACCAGATATCATTTTATTCCCGGGAGATATTCTGGATGAAGAACTTTCACCAATTATCCGCGAAGATATAGGGAAGCCCCTTCGAAACTTAAACGCACCACTGGGAATATGGGCAGTACCTGGAAACCACGAATATATCGGGAACTACGAACGTGCTTCCGCATATCTCAAAACACTCAATATCAACTTATTGAAAGACAGTTCCGCACTTATACACAACTCGTTCTATCTGCTAGGCAGAGATGACCGCGACGCATCGCGTTTTAACGGTATCCAACGGAAAGAGTTAAAAGAATTGATGTATAACATTGATCTGAGTAAGCCGATAATTCTTTTGAATCACCAGCCCTATAACCTTCAGGAATCCGTTGACAATAAGATAGATTTACAACTTTCTGGTCATACACATCACGGACAATTCTGGCCTTTTAACCTACTCACTTCCCGTATTTTTGAAGTAAGCCAAGGTTACTTGCAAAAAGGCAATTTTCAGATTTATGTTTCAACTGGTTTTGGAACCTGGGGTCCTCCTGTTCGATTAGGCAATCATCCGGAAATTGTGATTCTGGAGATTGATTTTGTTCATTAATATAACACCTCATTTTCAGCTCATCATACAAGGGCATAGTGCAGATTCCACAATTAAAAATACTCATAAACAAGTTGATAAACAGAATATTGACTTTCTAACAAAGGTTTTTCAGGCATTCATAGAGTTTCTGATAATAAATTTTCTCTTGAAATCAATAATATTGAACTCAAAATGACTTGACACGAATGGGCAAATCAATCAGTATTGAGTATCAAAGTCCAAGCCAAAATTTAGAAAAAATGCACACCTAAATGGTTTTAAATTGATTAAATATCAACAAGATGCAACCAAACAGTCTTTTTTGTTGTCTCTTTGTTTTATTGACAATTTATGAAACGCATATTTATTTTTATAACCATTTTGCTTTTGCAAACAATCGCTATTTGTCAGGATAGCTGGCAAAAAAGCATTGATAACTACTCTCCTTTCGGATACAATTTCATCGAAAAAGCTGACAGTAATGGCTGGTATCTGGTATCAGGCTCAAAATCATACAGTAATGCACAATCAAAAGGGGAAATTATTATTTCCCGTTACGATAAATGCGGGAATGTAAGATGGAGTTACCGCTATGCAAACGATACAGTTTCGATAAGGATTAGCGATGTTCTTAAAGACAATGCGGGAAATATTGTAATTACTGGATATTATTACTTTTCGCCCGATTACACGCAAGGGCATATCTTTGTAATGAAGGCAAATGCTCAGGGTGCTATCCTGTGGTACAAGCATTACGATATAGATGGAATAGGTTATCCTTACTCTATTGGGCAAATGAAGGATGGAAGCTACTTTGTATTTTACATGTATGATAAGGTTCCTGCGATCACTCCCTTTAACTGTATTCTGAAAATAAATCAAAGTGGAAATATAATCTGGAATAAAGGCTATTATTTGAATCCAATCTGGGGCTCTGCCATTGCAACCTCCGATGGTGGAATTCTGGTTCAAAGTGGTCATTTATTTTACAAGCTCAATTCAACAGGAAATATTCTTTGGTCTAATATCTACTTGGGTATTTATTATTGTTCGAAACCAATTGAAGTAAACGGGAATTACATCTTTGCACAATACCCGGCTTCTTCGTCAACAGATAGTTTATGCTACCTGTTTTCCCTTACGTCAAACGGTACTTTAGGATTTACATCACAAGCGTTTAATGGAAGTTCAGTTAAGGATATTATCCGCTTAAGTAACGGAAATGCATTGGTTTATGGAACCGTATTTGTAAATCCAGGGCATCTTAACCAAGTTTGCCTTACTGAAATTAACAGCACTGGTATTATTCAAGATCAGAAAATCATACAATCAACAAACCTTGTTCAATCATCGTTTAGTGGTTCAGTTTGTGAATTAAACAATCATACATTGATAATGACAAGTGCCATTCAAAATGCAACACCTCATCCTTATCAAAATTCTCTTACAATTTCAAAAAGTCGCAACCTGACTGATTTTGGTTGTACAGTTCCTTTTTCAGGAATTCTTACACAAACTCCTGTCAATACTGTTATGGCTCCCGGATCGTTGGCAAATGGATTTACGCCAACAGATATCAACATCCCCTATATCCGAACTGCAATTCAGACAAGCCATACAATCAGTTGTTTTGTTGCCGATACCAATAAAATCAATCTCGGAAACGACACAACACTTTGTAATGGAAAAAGCATGATTTTGAATGCCAATATCGGAAATGCGTACTCATATTTATGGTCAACCGGAGCTACAACGCCTTCTATCACAGTTAATCAACCCGGGACATATTGGGTAAAAGCATTTATCTGCGATACCATTTATGATACCATTCAGATTCATTATTCTGCTCCTTTGATACTTAATTTTCAGGTTTCTCCCTTATTAACGAAAACCCTTATTCCGGTTAACTTCAATAATTACACCTCTCCTATTTCTTTTGTTCAGTGGAACACAGGAGATGGGAATATATTCAACATCAATAATTTCCAGCACGCTTACGCAGAAGGAGGAATTTACAACGTAATTCTCACTGTAAAAGACACCAATAACTGTAGTTATTCTGCTTCACTAAATGTTGTGGTTGATGAATACACCTTTTATATTCCCAATAGTTTTACACCGAATGGAGATGGATTAAACGATGAATTTAAACCCTTAGGAACTGGTATAGAAGAGTGGAAGTTAATAATTTACAATCGTTGGGGAGAAGAAGTTTTCGAAGGAAAAGATATTGGTTGGGATGGATTACTCCGTGGAAGCACTCCTGCACCAGAAGGGGTTTATTCATACCTTATTGAGCTTAAAAATGCAATTGGAGCGCGTTCAATCCGAAAAGGAAATCTGACCCTTATACGGAGTAACAGATAGATTTTCAAAATTTTACCGCACGTATTATTTCACGTTTTCCTTTTGGTCCCGGGATTTTTTCAATGGAAAAACCCGCTGATTTTAAGGCTCGTTTCACATCGCCTTTGCAGCTATACGTTACCAAAATTGCTCCGGATTTGCATGCTTTGTAAATATTCTGAAACACTTCTTCACTCCATAAATCAGGTTGAACATCAGGCCCAAAGGCATCAAAATAGATTAAATCGAAACTGTTTTCAGGAAGAACAACCTCTAATATTGATGCTTCCTGCTTAAAAAACTCAAAACTTACATTAATCTGATGTTTTTCATTCCAGGAAAATTCGTGCAACATTCTAAAAATCCTAAAATCTGTATCATCTTTATCTGCATAGTTTAATAGAGAAACAATTTCATCATTTAGCGGAAATGCTTCCAGTGTTGAATAGTTTATCTTCAGATTGTTCTTCTGAGCTTCTTGATACGTTAACAAAGCATTTAAACCAGTGCCAAACCCCATTTCAAAAATCGAAATTGTTGACGTAAGCTTCATCACCTCATACAATCCACTTTGAATAAACACGTGGAGTGATTCATTTTTGGCACCATAACGAGAATGATAGTTTTCGTTTAATTCGGGCAGATAAAGCGTATGACTGCCATCTTCTGTAATAATAAATTGATGAGGCATAACTATTTGTTATATAGGAGCATTACATTCGTGATTGCATGCGGAAGCGTAATTGTACCAAGGCTTTGACCAAACGGATACCTGTACAGTTTAATCAGATTTCCCTCCGCACAATAAACAACCTGATTCACAGAATCAAAAACCATATCTGTGGTCGAAATATTTTGAGCAAACGGAGTTAAACTGTTGATATTTGCCTGATACCAGTAAATTATATTCGCGATAGAAACAAGATAATTCTGGTTACCTGCATCCACTACTGCATTGAGTTTCCCAGTTGGCAATGTTCGTACACTGGAAAACAAGTTTGAAAAAGTTGAATAGGTTTTCAAAATAGCCTGATCATTCAAATCATTACCCCACATCCAACTGATGTTGTTCTCTTTCGGAAAGAAAGAAACAACAGAGTAAGGCATGGTTTGCGATTGCAAAAATCCTCCCGTTTGGTAATGAAAAACATAGATATCATGATTTTCATGTTGTGGCAATTTTGTATCAACCAGTAAAAAATTGCCATTCTTTCCTGATTCAAAAGCAGGTTGACTTACCGGAGGATTATAACCGGAAATAATACTGCCTAAATGAGAATACTTCCGGATATTTCCATTCGTAAATGAGACAATATATTCGTTTTCAATACAGTTTACAGCCTCAAAACTATGAAAAGACGACGATGCATAGGGCGGTAAATTCCACTCAAAATCGTTCTGATTAAAATCAAAAACCTTCACTCCTCCTTCGGTTTTTCCGGCAATCATCATTTGTTGATGATATGAATTTACAACAGAAACAGCTTCGTTGCCATTAAAGGTGAATAACAAGCCTTGATGACCACTCGTATCAATCTGATATACAGGAGCTGAATTCACATTTTCTTCGGTTACAACAATAATACTTTTGAGAGCTTTTTTCAATCCTTCAATATTGACTTCCCGGTATAATGTTGCTTCATTTATACCATCAGAAGCTTTTACCTGAAGATAATAACTACCACTCTCCAGATGAATATTATCCACAATATAATCGTCCTGAATATGAATGCTTCTTTGTAATAATTGAATACTCATTGCATTCATTACCGGAACAAATGAATCGTTAACCAAAACAATTGATACGGATGTCAGGTTCTGATCATCCGAAACTTCAATATCAAGCGGAATAGAATCCTGGCATGAAAAATATTGATTTTCGAAAGGCTGATTTATCGAAATTGAAGGCAATTGGCTGTCTTCATCTTTCGAACAGGCTACCGTAACTATGATTGTAAGTGCAGCAACTAAAATGAAGAAGAAAATATTTTGCTTCATCAATGTCACATTTGAATGTTAAACGTTGATTTTAACCAAATGTTTTTCAATAGCTTTCAACGCATTTTGAAAACGTTTTTTTCCACTTCCCCTAATCACTTCAAATGAAAATTTTCCAGAACTCAATTCGCGGTAATACATATCGAACAAGATATTACGATCATCCGGATTTTCACGTTGAGGATCAAATTCCCATGGTAAATCTATATCACACAATAACAATAAATTATATCTAGTTACCGAAAGTTGGTCTTTAATCCACTGATGACATTTTTGATAATGAAAATCGCACCAGACTTTCGTAACCAAAAGCTCTGTGTCACAAATCAGATAATCGGTACATCGTAAAGCTGTCTCATCTTCCAGTTTTAGTTGTCCTTGTGCAATTTGAAGTATGTCATCATATTCATAATGACGATTTAACGTTTCCAGATATTCGCGGGCATATTCAGGCACCCATAATGTATTGAAATGAGAGGCAAGTTTTTGAGCCAGTGCACTTTTCCCGGTTGATTCCGGTCCGGTAATTGCAATTTTTATCAAAGCTGTACAATTTAACAGGGCAAAAGTACCTTTTTTCGTGCTGATTATTGAGAATTCACGAAATTTGCAACAACATAAAACCAGCTTCGAAATGCGTAAAATTACCAACGCTTACAATTCTATTCCAGGTTATCAGTGCTTTGGATGTTCTCAAAAAAATCCAATCGGATTAAAAATGGAGTTTTATGAAGATGGCGAAGAAATTGTCTGTTTCTGGAATCCGGAAGAGAGATTTCAGGGTTTTCACGATACTTTGCATGGTGGCGTTATTTCTACACTCATGGATGAAATGATGTTCTGGACTGTCGCAATTGTACTTAAAACCTCAGGGGTTACTTCTAAACTCGAAGTAAAATTTTCAAAACCCGTATCGGTTTCGAAAGACAAATTAACCATGCGTGCACGAATTGTAAACGTTCGCCGTAATCTGGCAGAACTGGAGGCAGTAATGTATAATCAGGATAACGTTATTTGTGCTTCGGCAAAATCAGTCTTCTTTACATTTAGCCCCGAGGTATCCAAAGAAAAGTTTTATTATCCGGGCATTGAAAAATTCTTTGTGGAAGAGAATTGATTTACAATGTATTTCATTCATTTTTTATTTTACAGATAAAGCTACAAAGCAACGATTAAATCATCTAAACTTATTCATATTTCAATATTCTCATTTTGAATAAATTAACAATCTTAACTTTCAATCTAAATCGATTAAATAATGTACTTTTGCCGAACTTGAAAAGTTTGGAATATGAAAATGAGAATTGTCATTTTAGCATTACTGAGTTGTTGCGTTTTAAAAACAGGATTTGCCGGGCCAGGCGACACTACCTGGGTTCAAACATTTACTTTTAACTGGCCCAAACCATCAGGAATGGAACCTAAAAAAGGAACGTTCATCTTTCCTTCGTTTGCCGGGAAACGGTTTGAAAAGGTATTAATGTACTATACACTCAAATGTGATCCGTCGCAAAATCCTCAATGCGGTGAATGGGATTATCTTACATATACACATCTGTTTGAGCCAACCAGAAGGATGGATTCAGCACAATACACACAGGCAAAATATGTATATTACAACTATCCGTCAGCTTCTGTTGACACATTTATATACAGGACTACTCCATCATGGAAATACAATCCTTACTTTCAACCATTCATAGTTCACAATATTACAAATAGTTTTGATTCTATTACAATAGGAAATATCTCCACATCAACCAATTATTCCCTGCTTCAGGGAAACCCCGATGGGCGGATGCAATTTCTTTACAAAGCAAGCGAGCTAATTTTAAATGGATTCAGCTCTGGAACAATCAACGGATTACAACTTTACGTCGGAAATATCATTTCACCTGTCACAATTCAAAATTTGAAAGTCAGATTAAAACAAACGAATCTGGATACAATCAATATTCAGCAAAGTCTTTCAAATTTAGCCAACGTTTTTTGGCAAAATATTGAAATTCAAAATAATGGATGGATTAAACTAGATTTCACACAAGACTTTCAATGGGATGGCATCTCAAATATTATTGTTGATATTTCATTTTCAAGCTCAAACGGCAATCCTCAAATTGCGTGCAATTCGAACACTACAAGTTCAATAAACTCCTCAAATGCTGATAATTATATAGGATTTGGACTAAATAACTTTGCGGAAATTCCGGTTCAAAGGTTTATGGATGCTGATTCGTCAATTACGATAATGTTTTGGTCTTATGGTGACAACGTATTACAACCTTTCAATGGGTCTGTTTTTGAAGGAATAAATGCTGCAAAACAACGATTATTAAATACACATATTCCATGGGGAAATAGTCGGATTTATTGGGATGCAGGAAAAAACAGTTATGATAGAATTGACAAAGCTGCTTCAGGTAATGAATTCAAGGGACAATGGAATCATTGGGCATTTACGAAAAATTGTCAGACTGGTTCCATGAAAATTTATTGCAACGGCTCTTTATGGCATAGTGGAAACGGAAAAGTTAAACCAATGGACACAATTGCGCAATTTATTCTAGGCAAGGCTATTACATATCAAGATGGTGTTTATAAAGGATTTATCGACGATTTTAGCATTTGGAGTAAAGAGCTATCTCAAACAAACATTAACCAATCTCTCAATGCCAGTATTTCAACCTTCCATCCCGACTATCAATCATTACTATACAGTTATAATTTTGATGAAGGGACATCCAATATACTTCATGATTTGAGCGGAATTGCTATGCGTAATGCTAAATTAAAAGGAATTCAAAACTGGCAATCATTTAAGGGTGCGCGTTTTAAAAACTTCACTAACGCCAATTACCGGCCTGTAATGGTTTTTGAAAGAGGTAATTATCTATCACACCTTGATTCAACATTAACTATTGACTCTGTTCCAAATTTACCGGTCATGACTGTTGTTTATGGGAATCCTGCAATGCCTACCCAGGCAACAGACACTATATTTGTCTGGACTCCATATTATCGCTATATATTTGATAATTACGGAAATAAAACAGACTCTGTTTTTGTAACAGGGAATGACACGCTATTTCAGCAAAATTATATTTACTACAGTACTCCGTTTGAAATCATCAATAAGTGGGAATTAGGCAGATTTATCACTCCCTACGGAAATGGATTATCACTTGGCAACGGCTGGACCTGGATTTATGATGTAAGTGACTTTGTTCATTTACTGAAAGATACATTAATAATTCATGCAGGAAATTTCCAGGAGTTGCTCGATTTAAAATTTGCTTTTATTGAAGGAATTCCATCCAGAGATGTATTAAGTATTCAAAATGTATGGCAAGGCAACTTTAGTCTTAGCACGTTTGATAATAATGTCGTGGCCAAAACTTATGCAATTGATACAGCTTCAAAAATGGTTAAATTGCGTACTACATTAACCGGGCATGGAATGGGTAGTACTCATAATTGCGCTGAATTCTGCCCCAACATGCATAAACTCAAGGTTAATGGAAGCCTTGCACGTGAATGGCAAATTCTGCAATCTTGCGCATCAAACCCTCTGTATCCTCAGGGAGGAACCTGGTTATATGACCGGGCTGCATGGTGTCCCGGAATGAAAGCTACAATGCAGGAATTTGAACTCGACACAGCTATTCATAATCAACAACTTACCATTGATTATGATATTGATTATGATCCCGATGGAAATTATATTACGGAATCGCAACTGGTAACCTATACTGCTCCAAATTTTCAAACTGATGCTGCACTGGCAGAAATTATTGCACCCAATAAGTATGAGATGCATACCCGATTTAATCCAATCTGTGGAAAACCAATTATCAAAATTAAAAACAATGGATCAAATCCATTAAGCTCTCTTCAGATTGAGTATGGCTTTGCAAATGGAATAATTTATAACTGGCAATGGAATGGGTTGCTAAAATATCTGGAAACAAGCGAAATAGAGTTACCAACTCCTGATTGGAGTGCTGTAACCGGCAACAGCTCTTCATTTTGGGCCAGAATAAAAAATCCCAATAATTCCACAGATCAGTATCCCTACAATGATCGACTCGAAGTGCAGTTCAATACGGTTAACGTGTACACATATAATAACTTACAATTCTATTTTGCAACAAACCATGCCCCTGATGAAACCACATGGAAACTAATGGATCAAAACGGAGCTATTATTGCAGAAAACGATACATCCATGACTGCAAATACCATATATACCAGACAAATACAACTTGCTGACGGTTGCTACAAACTCACAATCAGCGATTCGGGAGACAATGGGTTGAAATTTTGGAACAACATGCCTCCTTATGGAAACGGAACAGCCGGAATGGCTGTATTAAAACGCAGTTTTGGAACATCTTATGTCCCTCTTTATACATTTCAGGCTGATTTTGGCCGTGAGATTAGTCACTCATTCATTATCAATACATCGGCAGGTATCGAATATAAAATCAGGCAAAATTTTTCACTTTATCCAAATCCGGCAACAGATATTGTTACCATCAGCTCCGACAATGTTTTTCAGGATAAACTCAATATTCAGGTTATTGACTTAATCGGGAAAGTAGTATTTTCTAATGAAGTCAATATGAACGAAAACGGTCAATATGTGTTGAATGTTAAAAACTTAAAATCAGGTAGTTATTGGATTATAACCCGCGACAACAATACGATTTTATCGCGTAATAAACTGGTAAAGATGTAATTGCAACTAAGAATTTACGAATGATTGTATATCAAACTTTTTCTCAACACGAATGGAGGCTCATATTCTTCAAGGTTTCTATTCATGAGCTGGGGCATACCCACGGGCTTAATCATTGTGAAGCCCTTTGATGCTATATGTGTGATACCGAAGGAGAAAATCCAATCAATGAAAAACATAATTTTTGTAATAACTGTAAAAATATTAGGAAAAAAATAGGTTATTAATTAGGGTTTTGCGATTTTACTAAATCCCGTTTAATATCTCTTTTTTTGAAGTCGCGTTTACACCGAAAACAATGATACTCTCTGTCAATAAATGGAATAGGAAATCCAAGCAACAGAATAGCAATTGCAAAAGATCGGGCTGATAACTTAGGCTTTGAGATTTGTTTCGAGCCACAATACGGACATTTTTTCACAACAGGCAATTTTACGGAACTCATAACTACTAATAGCAATATATTTTTGTTTTAGATGAAGTTAGTGTCAATCTTGAATCAGAAATTTTGAGTTTATAAGAACCATTATAAACAAAATCGAAGGTATCTGTTTCTGAAATTATAAGAGTATTGTTCTTTAATTTCCATTTACCATAAATTGTTCTGGAATTAAAGCCCGGAAGGCGTAAATCTCCATTCTTCATAAAATCAACAAACTCATCACACAAACCATATCCAGAAAATTTAAACATTTCAAACGTTACCGGGATATAGTTCTTCCCTTCAAATTCAACATAACTCATACACCAGTTTTTTCTTGTAAGCTCATCAATATCTGATGGTTTTGTAAGAACATAAATTAGCAATGTAATTATTGAAACGATGATTACTGAAAGAATAATAAATCGCATCTCTGCTCTGTAATTTTTGAGAAAAGGGACTTTAGATGTAATTTTATCAAAAAAGTTAAAAAAATCAAACTCATTTGATAACTGCTGAGCAGTGAGGTAGCCATTTATTTCCAAAACAGAAACAGCTTCCTTATATTGCGAACTTTTCACCTGCAGTTTTATTCCACCAACTGCATTCGAATAAAATGGATTTACCTGCACTGTAAATCCATCCTTTACAAAGCATTCAATCCCTTCCGATTCAAGTAAACTTTGAACAACCCCAACTTCATGAAAATAATTAAATGAAATAACTGTTACAAATGCATCCATTCAATTAATAATTTACTGATTTTCAATATCACACAGAGCGACCAATACATATACTACTTTTAATTGCGAAAACGAGACCAACAAACAGAGCAAAAGCAGAGTGAACAACTTAACTTTTATAAACATTTCTATTTCAATACATTTTAGATTCTCCTTACAAATATACCCTTATTTTCCGAATTAAACAGACCTAAACTACCAGCAAAGCAATTATTATGATACCAAACCCAGGAGAGATCACAGGCTCTTCAGGCGATTTGAAGGAGTTACCAACCCCAAAAAGGTCATACGGCTGCTTTGGGGTTGGCAAAGAACATTTTTAATTTGTAATTCACATCCTACGTCCTGATTCTGATCATTGTCATTATACATGACACACAAATCACTCATAATTGCACATATTCATGACACACTCATTTTTTTACACAAACCACAAACAAACACATAAACATGTCATTATCTGATTAATACAAACAATGGCATGCTATTTGGCTTAAGAAAAGCGACGAAACATTTGTTCAACCAATTAAATACAAAAAAAATGGCACGCTTTACATTACCAAGAGACCTTTATTTCGGTCACGGTTCATTAGCAGAATTAAAAAACATCAAAGGAAAAAAGGCAATTATTGTAATTGGAGGTAGCTCCATGAAAAAATTTGGTTTTCTCGAAAAAACAGAAAACTATTTGAAGGAAGCCGGAATGGAAGTAAAAATATTTGAAGGGGTAGAACCCGACCCATCTGTAGAAACTGTTATGCGTGGTGCTGAAATGATGCGTCAATTTCAACCCGACTGGATTGTATCTATCGGAGGTGGTTCACCTATTGATGCTGCAAAAGCCATGTGGATTTTCTACGAACATCCCGATGCTCAGTTTGAAGAAGTTGCAAAACCTTTCAATATTCCGGTTTTACGTAACAAAGCCCGTTTTATTGCAATTCCTTCAACCAGCGGTACAGCAACGGAAGTAACAGCTTTCTCGGTGATCACCGACTATAAAACACAGATTAAATATCCTTTAGCTGATTTCGAAATCACTCCTGATATTGCCATCGTTGACCCTGAACTGGCATACACTATGCCTCCAACCCTAACCGCTCATACTGGAATGGATGCACTTACTCATGCAGTGGAAGCCTATACAGCCTGTAACCGCAGCGATTTTTCAGATCCTCTGGCACTAAAAGCCATTCAGATGGTAAAAGACAATCTGTTAAAATCATTCCAGGGCGATACCATTGCCCGCGACAATATGCACATTGCACAATGCTTGGCAGGAATGGCTTTCTCAAACGCGTTACTGGGTATAGTTCATAGTATGGCTCATAAATCAGGTGCCGTATTTCATATTCCTCACGGATGCCTCAACGCAATTTATCTGCCTTTCGTAATCGACTATAACAAAACTGTTTGTGCCGACAGATATGCAGAAATTGCCCGCTTCATTGGCTTGAAAGGAAAAACAGACCTCGAACTTACTGATTCGTTCCGCGAATTTGTAAACGGGATGAATAAGCAGCTTCAAATTCCGTCAACTCTGAAAGAATATGGAATTGCAGAGGCAGACTTTTTGCGCAATGTAGTACGTATTTCCGAAAACGCTGTTCTGGACGCATGCACCGGATGTAATCCCCGCAAAACCGAAGCAAAAGATTTCAAAAAACTCTACGAAGCTTCATTTTATGGTTATAATGTCAATTTCTAACAATTGACAAGAGGGGTTGCTTTCTGCAGAAGGAGGTGAAACCGGAAATCTTTAAACGGATAAAAGAGCCTCAGGAAAAAGTGCTCAAACCCGAGAGAGCCTAACCTGAACAGAGACAGCCCCTTTTTACATAATTACCAACAACATACGGAGGAAAAAAAATGTTTACCATTCTCGATAAAAAAAAATTAGCATCTGAAATATATAGCATGAAAGTATTGGCTCCCCGCGTTGCACAATACGCTGAACCCGGACAGTTTGTAATTATAATTCCGGATGAAAAAGGAGAAAGAATCCCATTAACCATTTGTGATTTCAGTCGCAATGCAGGCTGGGTAACCATCGTGTTTCAGGTAGTAGGGTTAACAACCCGTAAGATGGAACAATTCGAAATCGGAGACTCATTTGCCGATTTTGTTGGTCCACTGGGGAAAGCCTCCGAAATGATTCATGAAGAACCGGATGAGCTCTACACCAAAAATATTCTGTTTGTGGCCGGTGGTGTGGGTGCTGCTCCGGTTTATCCACAGGTGAAATGGTTAAGCCAGCACTCTAAAAAACCTGACTTAATTCTAGGTTCAAGAAGTTGTAATCATTTGGTATTGCTTTCAGAGCTTAAACAGCATTCGCACGAGCTATTTATAGCAACCAACGATGGAAGCGCCGGAATCAAAGGCTTTGTAACCACTATTTTAAGACAACTACTCATTACCCGTCCCAATCATTATGATCTGTGCGTAACCATTGGCCCGATGATTATGATGAAATCCGTAGCCGACTTAACCCGAAAATTCAATCTCAAAACAATTGTAAGCCTTAATACACTGATGATTGATGGAACAGGAATGTGCGGTGCATGCAGGGTAAGTGTAGGAACAGAAACAAAATTCACTTGTGTGGATGGCCCTGAATTCGACGGTCATCTGGTAAACTTTGAAGAAGCTATGCGACGTCAGGGAATGTACAAACACGAAGAGTACGCAAACAATCACCACAGTTGTACCATTGATAAAGCCATTGAACTTTCTCATCGTTAAACACACAATACCATGAAAGCAAAAAACCGTGTTCCAGTACGCGAACAAAATCCGGAAATCAGACGCAATAATTTTGAAGAGGTATGCTTGGGATATACACGCGAAGATGCTGTTACCGAAGCCTTCCGCTGTTTAAACTGTAAAAAGCCACTGTGCGTAACACAATGCCCCGTAAATATTAATATTCCCGGATTCATACAACATATTACAAAAGAAGAATTTAAAGAAGCAGCCGAAATTATTGCTCAGGCATCTTCACTTCCAGCAGTATGTGGAAGAGTGTGTCCTCAGGAAATACAGTGTGAAGACAAATGTATTCTGGGAATCAAAGGCGAAGCCGTAGCCATTGGCAAATTAGAGCGTTTTATCGGCGACTGGAGTCATGAACATAACCTTACGTTAAACCCATATATAAATCTCAATGGACATAAAGTTGCCGTTATCGGCAGCGGTCCTGCAGGCCTTACCTGTGCAGGGGAACTCGCCCGCATGGGATACAAAGTCACTATTTTTGAAGCATTGCATAAAGCTGGCGGAGTACTGGTGTACGGAATCCCCGAATTCAGATTACCGAAAGATACCGTTGTGGCTCACGAAATAGAGAATATCCGTAAGCTGGGTGTCGAAATCGTCACAGACGCTGTAATCGGCAAAGCCGGAAGCATCGACGAACTGCTCGATGAAGAAGGTTTTGATGCTGTATTTATTGGGTCAGGAGCCGGTCTTCCTAAGTTCATGAATATTCCCGGAGAAAATCTCAATGGAGTTTTATCAGCTAACGAGTTTCTTACCCGTGTAAACCTGATGAAAGCTTATACAACCGATCACGATACACCTGTAATCACCGGCAAAAAAGTATGCGTTGTAGGTGGTGGAAATGTTGCAATGGATGCAGCCAGAGCAGCACTTAGATTAGGTGCTGAAGTAAGCATAATTTACCGAAGATCAGAAGATGAACTTCCAGCACGTAAAGAAGAAGTTCATCATGCAAAAGAAGAAGGAATACGTTTTGAACTTCTTACAAATCCTGTTGAAATACTGGGTAATGAAAACGGATGGGTAAAAGCTTTGAAATGTGTTCGTATGGAATTAGGAGAAACCGATGAATCCGGCAGAAAAAAACCTGTTATAAAGCCCGATTCAGAACTAATACTCAATACCGATACAGTAATCATGTCGTTGGGAACATCGCCAAATCCACTTATTCCGGCTACGACACACGGTCTTGAAATTAACAAACACGGATGCATCAGTATAGATGATACAGCCGGAGCCACCACCCGCAAAGGCGTATATGCTGCAGGTGACGCTGTAACCGGAGCTGCTACTGTAATTTTGGCTATGGGAGCTGCCCGAAAAAGCGCCCGTGCGATAAATCAATACATTCAATCCACAAAATAATTAACAAGCATATGAAAAGCAATCAAAATGAGATAATTTCTATCCCTGTAGAAACGCTCCGACGCATACCCTCCTATCTGAAAACACTCAACTATATTCAGTCGCAACAAAGAGATTATATTTCCATTCAGCGTATAGCCCACATTCTGGGCTTATTAAGCACAACCATCCACAATGATTTTCTGGCTTTGGAAATTCCTGATGGCTACAATGGTATCCACGATGTGAAATTTCTCATCGATGAGATGGAGCAACACGTAGGTGCGAATAATCCAAATGAAGCATTCTTAGCCGGGATTTCCGAATGTACCCCAGAGCTTCTTAACGACAAGCATTTCAATACACTAGGATTAAAGATTGTAGCAATTTTCGACAAAGACCCGGCATTTATCGGACAAACCATACAAGGTGTTCTGGTTTTACATCCTTCAAAAATCACATCACTGGCTCAGCGTATGCATGTAAGCCACGGTATCATTTCCTCATTTCCCGAAGACACAGAATATCTTGCCGAAAAGCTTATTGAGGCCGGAATAAACATCATCTGGAACTATTCCGACAAATACCTTCCTCCGGTAGCAGATTGCATCATCGACAATTCCAGTCGTTTTCACCAAAACAACAATTCAAGTTATTCACATCTAACACACTATTATCATGAACCTGAATGATGAAATTACTATATGCCTCGGAAGTTCTTGTTTTTCAAGAGGAAATGATAAAAATCTCGAAATCATCAAAGAATTTCTGAAAGAGCATAATCTAAAAAATACAGTGGGTTTCAAAGGCCATCTCTGTGATGACAAATGCAACAAAGGCCCTATGCTGCAAATAAACGGAAAAGAATATTGCAATGTCAACAAAGACAATATTATAAGCATTTTAAAGAACCATTTTTCAATTTAATTTCCAGACAAAACAACCATGAATAAGTCTGTAATCTATACCGAAAAAAACAACTGTCAGGATTGCTACCGATGCATCAAGCAATGCCCGGTAAAAGCTATCAAAATTGAAGGCAACAGCGCATCTGTCATCAACGAACTGTGTATATATTGCGGACGCTGTGTTTTATGCTGCCCGGTAAAAGCAAAAAAGTACCGTGAAGATTTGGGAAAAGCTCAATGGCTCATCGATTCAGGCGAAAAAGTAGTTGCTTGTATTGCTCCTTCATGGCTCTCTGATTTCCCGGAATACTCAATCAATCAATTTATTAATATTATCAAACAACTTGGCTTTTACGCAATGTCCGAAACTGCCCAAGCCGCAGAATGGGTTTCTAAAACAACTCATACGTGGTTGCATGACCAACCCAATGGAGTGTATATTTCAAGTTGTTGCCCATCAGTCATAAACTATATCAGTATTTATGCTCCTGAGCTAAAATCAAGTCTCGCTCCTGTCCTTTCTCCAATGCTTACGCAGGGATACATGCTTAAAAATCACTTTGAGCATGATATAAAAACAGTTTTTATCGGGCCTTGTATTGCTAAAAAAGAAGAGGCTGACCCCTTTGAAAAATACATTGATTGCGCAATTACATTTCAGGAGCTAAAGAAGTGGATACATGAAGAAGAAATCAAAGCTGAGATATTAAATGACGAATATCCTGCACAATTTGTAATCGGGAAACCAGAAAAAGGAAGATTGTTTCCGATAGACGGAGGAATGCTCAGCAACATGAAAAACAATGTAAACGCAGCAGATATCGAATACATGACCTTTTCGGGAATTAAAAATATTCGCGAAATCATCAGCGAAATTCCCAAATGGGATCTAGACCGAAAAATATTTCTTGAACTAATGACTTGCGATGGTGGCTGTATTAAAGGCCCTGGCACTGCGAGTCCGGAAGGATTGGCAACCAAACGTATGAAAATAATCTCCAGAGTATTCTATTCAGAGATAGATAATTCACAAAATATTGATTTTCAGCCAAAAATAAATATTCCAATCAGACACTTCGATATTTCTCATCCTTTAATCAGTTGTTGCTACAGCGAAGACGAAATCCAGAACATTCTGTTTTCAATGGGAAAATGGACCGAAAAAGAAGAACTTAATTGTACCGGTTGTGGTTATGATAATTGTCGTGAATTTGCAAAAGCATTACTCGAAGGAAAGGCCGAACGAGCCATGTGCATTTCCTACATGCGAAAAGTAGCTCAGGATAAAGCCTCTGTCCTGCTTCAAAAAATCCCTTCAGGCGTTGTAATGGTGGATGAAACCTTGCGTATTATCGACTGTAATAAAAAGTTTGCAGAAATGCTTGGCAACGACAATCTGATGATTTTTGAAAACAACCCCGGGCTTGCAGGAGCCGACCTTAAAAAACTGATCCCATATCATAAATTTTTCTCCTCATTGCTTGCCTCAGGTGAAGAGATGCTTGAACATGATTTTCGTGAACGCGATAACTATTACCATATTTCCATCATCTCCATACAGAAATACAAAATTGCCTGTGGAATTATTGAAAATATGCGTGAACCAGAAGTCCAAAAAGAACTAATGGTAAAGCGATTGAAAGAGGTAATCACCCAAAATATGGAAGCAGTACAACGTATTGCTTACCTCCTGGGCGAAAATGCCTCCTTCACTGAATCGATGCTTAATTCCATCCTTGATTCGCACGAAACGGAAGATAATAAATCCAACTAAAACCAACCGGATATGAATACTTTCGATAAACAGGAAAGCAGCTATATAGAGATTGGCGTTTCACAGGAAAACAAAACCAATTGCCTGGTTTGTGGAGATACTTTTCTGTCACGTAAAATAAAAAGAGAAAACCGCTATGTAGCTGTTCTATCCGATGGTTTGGGAAGTGGAATCAAAGCAAATGTATTGAGCACGATGACTGCCTCTATGGCTTTGAATTTTAGCTTAAGACGAGAACCTATCGTTCGTTCAGCATTGACTATCATGAACACGTTACCAACTGACAGTGTCCGTAACATAAGCTACGCAACATTCTCTATTGTTGACATTGACAATGAAGGCGATACCATTATTGTAGAATACGACAATCCGGCTTATATCTTGTTTCGCAACGGTAAAAACACTGAAATAAATAAGGAAACGATCACCTTGCCTGACGATCCTACGGGTCGTAGTATAAAGCTTTCTCACATTCGTATTTTCAAAAACGATCGACTGATCATCTTCAGTGATGGCGTAAACCAGTCAGGAATTGGCCAGGATACGTTTCCTTTTGGATGGGAACGCGAAGGTGTAATTGAGTTAATCGAAGAGATATTAAACAACGACCCCTTTATTTCGGCACGACATCTCTCAAAAATGGTGGTAAAGAATGCCGTTAAAAATGATCACTTTACCCCAAAAGATGATACAACCTGTGCGGTAATTTATATGCGTCAACCCAGAAAACTCCTGATATGCAGTGGACCACCCTATAATCAGGAAAAAGACATCTACCTCGCAAATATGGTAAATACGTATCCGGGTAAAAAAATTATTTGCGGGGGCACAACCTCAAAAATTATCTCAAGGGAGCTCAAACGAGAAATTGGAATAAACATTGACGAGCCTATTGGAGAACTGCCTCCTGTAGCAACTATGCAAGGTATTGATTTAATTACCGAAGGAATCCTTACGCTGGGTTCTGTTTCCGAAATGCTCGAGAAAGGTACTTCACCCGAAAAAGTCCCCAACAGCCCTGATGGTGAAATTGTTAAGCTCATCTTTGAATCAGACAACATCGACTTTGTGGTAGGGACTCGTATCAACGAAGCCCATCAGGATCCTAATTTACCTGTAGAACTTGAGATCAGAAGAAATATTATCAAACGAATAACAACCATACTGGAAGAAAAATATTTAAAGAAAATAAACATCAAATTCATTTAAAACATGGAAGAAAAAATCAACATTAAAGTGTGTGTAGGAACATATTGCTACGTAATGGGCGGCCATCAACTCAGAGAAATAAAAACACTCTTACCTGAATATCTTCAAGATAAAGTAAAAGTGGAAGCTTCAGTATGCCTGGGTTGTGATGAGCTAAACTCAAAACCCAATCCACCCTATGTGAAAATAAACGAGGAATTGATGGCATCAGCAAGCCTCGAAAAAATAATACTAAAACTGGAATTACTTACAAACTACATTAATCAATAGCCAAATACATACCCAATGGCAATCGTAAACAATACAATGATAATTCGCCGGGAGCTCCTTACTCGCATTGCATCATTGTATAAAGAAGGAACTCTCGATAGGCAAATAGATCGCATACCACTCGAAATCAGCAAACGTATATCAGATGCTAATGACCGATGTTGCGTTCACAAGATGCGTGCAGTGGCCAAATATAAAATCATGGCTATACTTGGCTTTGGAAAAAAAGAAGAGACCGATGAACTGGCGACTCTGTCCGAATATCTTCAAATAGCCTCAAATGACAATTACAAAGCAAATCGTTTCTTAACCGTAGCCGAAGAAGCATGCACTTCATGTGTAAAATCAAGCTATGTGGTAACCAATTTATGCAAGGGCTGCATTGCTCACCCCTGCGTATTAAATTGCCCCAAAAAAGCTATTTACAGGAATAGCAAAGGCAAAGCAGAAATAGACCCGAAACTATGTGTTAATTGTGGCATTTGTAAAGACTTATGCCCTTATCATTCAATCATCTATATGCCAGTTCCCTGCGAAGAGGCTTGCCCTGTAAATGCAATTCGCAAAGATGAAAACGGGATAGAACATATCGATGAAGCTAAATGCATCTTATGTGGAAAATGCGTTAATGCATGCCCTTTCGGATCAATTATGGAAACCACAAGCCTGCTACATTTGATGAACGCAGTCTGCAACAATAAGCAACTAATTGCTATCACAGCTCCATCTATTACAGGGCAGTTTTCGGCCACAAACGCAAAAATTGCCGGAGCCATCAAGCAGCTGGGATTCTCGGAAGTATATGACGCTTCAATTGGTGCAGAAACCACCACACGCAACGAAGTCAAAGAGCTTGCCGAAGTTATCAAAAATGGATCTTTTCTTTTCACATCCTGTTGCCCGTCGTGGGTTTTAACGAGCCAGAAACACCTTCCGGAACTAAGGGATAAAGTTTCGCACACCCTCTCTCCTATGGCATATACTGCACGGTTTTGTAAAGAGAATTATCCCGATCACAAAATCGTCTTTATCGGACCTTGTATTGCTAAACGTAAAGAGTGTGCTGATAACCCGTATATTGACTTTGCACTCACATTTGAAGAGCTTGGTTGCTGGTTTGATGGCTGGAATATTTCTCCAGACGAATCACCCGATACAAACTTCCATGCAAGCAGTTTTACACAAGCTTATGCAATGAGTGGAGGTGTTTCCAACTGTGTATCAAAATCACTTCCAGAGTGCAACTCTGTTTTAATCGACGGGTTAAATAAAAAATCAATCAGACAACTGAAAAACTGTGCAAAAGAGAATAATTCCGACATTTCCTTTATCGAAGTAATGTGCTGTGAAGGAGGCTGCATAGCAGGATCTTCTGTTCATAACTTTCCAAAAGATGCCATAAAAGTATTTCATAAGAAACGAATGTGTGATTAGTTTTTGCCTTACTCAAGTAAACAGAGAACCATATTACTGTATGCGTTCTCTGTTTTTATTGAATCGCAGTAATGATTTATTCTTTCTGTTAAAATATCTTAAATAGATATTTTATAAATAATTATTTCACGTATCATTTCGTTTTTGATTTTATAATTTAAGATTTGTCTATTTTAAATCTTTTTATATCTTTGAATCAATAAATATTGAAACGGCTTTGGCTGTTAGTAAATCACCCAATTAATACGAACCTATGAATAACAAACATTTAATTTCAGCACTGATTGTCAGTTTATTTACAGTCAGTAGCTTTGCACAGTTGAAAGATTTCAACCTTTCCGATTACAAGCTTCCCAACCTAAAGCGATCAGCTCTGGACTTAAATTTTGACTTCACTAATTCCAATGATTTATTCTTTAAAACCGAAAATGGGACAAAGAATCAGCACGAAATAACCGGTAATTTGAATGCAAATTATAATTTCTATATAAATACAGCAAAAACGCAGAGATTGATTACGGGAAACTTCACATTTAATCCAAAATACAGTACATATTCCACCAACTACAATCCAAAATCAAGCACTATAAACCCTCTGATTAATTACACTTTTGAAAATCGATACTACTATAAGACAAATACATTTATTGAAACTGACCTTATTTTCGGAAGTCATTACTACTATAATTATTTTGAAGTAAGTAACGGATCAAAAACAACTATAAAATCAAATTCTTTTGGATTTTCACTTTCGATACCTGTAAAATATGGGTTTGGACGTATCGAAAATGTAACGGATGCTCGTCATGCAGTTTATATTCTTGAAGAGCTGTTAAGCAATAATCGGCTGAACACTGTATCAACTGAAAATATTTTGGAATTTTCCTCATTGATTTCTAAACTGAAAAACATGCGTTTTTTCGACTCACGTCACCGCAAAATTTACGAAATTGAAGCATTAGATTCATTTTTGACAACTAAAAAAATGATTTCTAAAAGCGATGCCCGTTATTTTACCACCTTAAATGATTTATGGGATTTTGGAGGAACTCAAAGCAGAAGCAGTGGAGAGCGTATTTCATTTGGACTAACACCAGGAACTTCACTTATAAAAACAAACAGCTCTTATTCAGATACGTCTTATACTGATATTGACAATACAATAAAATCGTATTCCATTACAGGCAAAATAGAATACTACAGAGAAAAACCAATAAGTTTGAAATGGCAAAAATCAACAAATGTCAGTCTATACGGAAAATATTACTATTTAAATGATGATAATTATCTCCCGAATAGTCAAATTCCAAGTATAGGATTATTTTTTACACAAAGCCTTAGTTATTACCCAAATACACGTACAACGCTCTCTTTTAATTATGGAGGAAAATATATTCAGCATTTAAGCAATAAGCTAAATCAATCTGATTTTAAAGGAAGCAAAACAAAAGGAGCCTTGGTTTTTACTGAATTTAACACCACTTATTACTTTTCCCCGAAACTCCGTTTAAATGCAAATGCAAACCTGAGTTATCGCTGGATTGACAATAATTTTGATTCAAATATCAGATTTATCGACGCTGATATTAACTCATTAAATAATATAAACAACCTAAACTACAACAAAAATCTAAATTTAAATATCAGAGCATCAATCACATACAGTTTGTTCTAAAATTCAAAATACAAACAACAAAAAGCTCATGATACTAGATATATAACAAAAACGATATGTAAAAGTATTGATTTGGTCTGGCTGTATGGACTAAATATTTCTGGTTAATCAATGAGTTTTAATGACCAAATCCAAAACAATCATTTGGATATTTTAGAGAGTTAGGTTCTTATTCGATACGTAGGACAACCGTTCCGGTGACTTCCTAAATGCCTCGAAAAGCAGAACAGAGCCAGTTGAATACTCGTCCATTTTTGCATGTGATGCAATCTAAACAGGGATGATTGTATTTCTCCCTGCTAAAATAAGTATAGAAGTATCAGGCATTCAACAATAATCTACTTCGAAATAATTAATGCCGAAGGAATATCGGCCAGCCATTCGGCACGGTTTTCAATGGCTTCTTTCCAGCTTTCGAGGCTGATAACCATAAAATCCTGTTGCTTCATTATTTTTGCGGTTAACCATTTGTCTTTCATAAAAAAGAAGTAGTTACTGCTTACGTTATCACCTCCCCGGGCTTCCAGTTCTTTTTCCAAAGCACGTGTATATCCGTTTTTATCCCAAATATTCACCTGAGACTGGTTATTGCGGATAAATTTTTCCACATACGGCAATAACTCCAGATCTTTTTTATTCAGCACAGGAAAAAACAGAGTATCTGCTTTGATAAAATCTTTTTCAAGCAAAATACCGACAGGAACCTCGCTCTTCATTAGCAAATTGCGCGTATGTTCCTCCAGTGGCGATTTTTCAAAAAGCTTTTCTTTCCCTTTTACTGAGTTTATCAATGCACTAGGATCAATCATACGGGTTGTAAACCCAAATATACGACCCAGCAGAGTTCCTTCATAAATAGATTGTCCGATTCCTACCAATAATAGGTCATATTTTCCTTTGTTTGCCATATCGGAAATATCTGATACAATATCATTGGAAACTTTAAAAAGTGTAGTTATTTTCTGATTCAACTCTTTTGATTCCTGAATAACAGGGGCAAAAGCATCTTCTTCGTATTCATCAATATTTACCTGATTCAGTTCATTGTTGGGCGAAAGATGCATAACTGTAACTTTCGATTTTTCTGATTCATTACGTACCAACCAATTTGCGATGCGTAGTAAAACTTTACCCTTATCGGGATTTGCAAAAGAAATTAATATCCTGAATTTAGAGTTCAAAACATCATTTGTATGAAGTACTCTCTTTTCCTTAAATATCCAGTTAATTAAATCAAGAGCAGGGCCTGTCATAAAGGTGGTAATCAAAGCCATAATTACCATCATTGCAAAAATCTGAGGAGAGAGTACACCTAAATCGTAACCAATATTCAGCACAACAAGTTCCATTAAACCTCTGGTATTCATCAGTGCACCAATAGAAAGGCTGTCGCGCCACGATTGTCCCATTATTTTTGCAGTGAATGCACTTCCTATAAATTTTCCGGTAACAGCTACCAGAATAATCAGTCCGGTAATTTGCCAGAGATAAGGATCGTTGAGTAAGCCTATCTGGGTTCTGAGTCCGGTAAACACAAAAAACAGCGGAAGCAATAAAACCAAAGCCACATCCTCTACTTTTTCTATCAGGACATTTCTGAATTTCATATTATCAGGCATTATAGCTCCTGCCATAAACGCTCCGAAAAGTGCATGTATTCCAATAACTTCAGTAACCAGCGACGAAATAATTAAGGTAAGAAAAAACAAAGCAACAATAGGTTTGCTCATATTTTCGCGGGTTGGATACAATTCCCCTACCCGTTTTAAAAAAGGTCGTACCAACTTTAGCATTATCAATACATAAACTATTGCCATTAAAATAATATACAACGAACTCACGAATGAACCCGCTTTAACTATAGCAATAACCGCAGCCAGCAAGCACCAGGCCGTAATATCATCAACAGCAGCACAAGTAATTACAACAACACCCAGTGGAGTCTTATGAATCCCCCTCTCGTGCACAATACGAGCTAAAACCGGGAAGGCGGTAATACTCATGGCAATTCCTATAAACAATGCGTACGAAATAAACTGTACATTCTGAGGAGCAAAGCTCTGATAGATAAAATAAGCAAGTCCAACACCCAGCGTAAACGGAATAATAATACTTGTCTGACTGATAACTACGGCATCGCGGGCTTTATTTTTCAGCATCTTTAAATCGAGTTCCATCCCAACCATAAACATAAACAGGATCAATCCCACCTGACTGAGAAACTGCAAATTTCCCAATGACTTAACCGGAAATAATGTAGCAGAAAATTCTGGAAAATACATTCCTACCAGCGACGGCCCGAGGGCAATCCCGGCAATAATCTCACCTATAACTGTGGGCTGACCTATCTTTTTGCAAATCCAGCCAAACACACGTGAAGTTATAATAATGGTAACAATTTGTGCAAGCAATATTGCCAGCGGATGAAACAGATTTGCAGAAATTGTATTGAGAAACTCCTGCCATTGACTGGCTTTAACCTCATGTATTACAACACTTCTGCCACTTTCCAGATGCTTTCCCATATTCAGAAACCAATACATCAGTACAGAAAAACCTCCGATCATTATGATGTAAACAAGTACAGGCTTAAGCTTTTTCATGAGGTTTCTAATTTGAAAATTATCAAAACAAGAGGTACAGATATTTTTTATCGGAGCTATATACTTCCTGACAACCCCTTCTGAAAAAAACATCATACAAAACTAGCATTTTTCACAATACATTAAATTTCACCCTTCATCCGAAAAACGATATCCTATCCCCGATTCTGTAATTAAATATTTGGGAGACGCAGGATCTTCTTCTATTTTTTTACGAATCTGCGCTACAAAAACCCGTAAATATTGAGTTTGATTAATATATCCAAAACCCCAAATCTCTCTTAATATAAATTGATGTGTCAGCACTCTGCCTGCATTTTGAGCCAGCAAAACCAGTAACGAAAACTCAGTAGAAGTAACTTTAATTAATTCACTGTTTTTACGTAATATATGATTGGCTACATCAATGGTAAGATTTCCGAACGTTAATACCGGATTATCGTCCTGAGGTAATAAATGTCGTGACGCAACACGTAAACGCGCAAGCAGTTCTCCCGTTCTGAAAGGTTTTGTAAGATAATCATTTGCACCGCTGTCAAGAGCTTTTATTATATCGTCTTCCGAATTACGTACCGATAAAATAATTACAGGTTTATGATACCATACCCGCAATTGTTTCAAAACTTCTAAACCGTCCATGTCTGGCAAACCCAAATCAAGAATAATCATTGAAGGATGATGAGTAGCTGCCGCAACTAATCCTTCTTTTCCCGAACCTGCTTCGCAAACCTTATAATTATTAGCTGAAAGAGTAATTTCAAGCAGCCGGCGAATCTGCACCTCGTCATCGATAATTAAAACTGGTTCATTGAGTTGTATCATATCACCAATTATTGGTTTAACTGATCAAAGTTAGGTAAATCGGATGGAATTTTAACAATAAGCAAAGCACCTCCGTTTTTACGATTTTGTGCAATAATAGTTCCATTATGCGCTTCCACAAATCCTTTTACAATAGAAAGACCCAAACCTGTACCTCCGGTTTTACTTCCCTCTATTCTGTAAAATTTATTGAATAGCAATGGTATTGACTCTTCTGGGAAACCCAAACCTCTATCCATCACTTCAAACACTATGTTTCCTGAATCATAATAGGCTTTTACTCTGATAGTAGTTCCCTGGGGTGAATATGTAATTGCATTAAAAACCAAATTATAAAGCACCTGCTCCATTAATCCGAAATCAAGTTTTACAAAGGGAATAGCTTCGGAAATTACAACATGGTATTTAAAGTTGCTTAATTCTTCTTTCAAATCCAGATTAACTTTATGAATTAAGTCATGAACATCGCACCAATCTAACCGTGGCGTAATTCTGCCACTTTCGAGCCTCGACATATTTAAAAGATTTTCGATCAAGCGGTTTAATCGCTGGCTTGCTTTATTTATTTCTTGTACCAAAACACCTTTTGTATCCATGTTAAGTTTATCCGACAATAAATTATCTGATGCACCCATAATTGTGGCAACAGGAATACGCAACTCGTGAGAAATCGAATTAAACAATGTTTTGTAAAGTTTATCCGATTCATTAAGCAGATGAGCTTTGTTTGCCAAATCATTCAAAAAACTACGTTCAATAGCACTTGATATCTGAGTTATAAATGTATCCCAAAATTCAACCAAATCAGCTCTAACCGGGACTTTCATCTCAACGGCAATAACACCAGGCTTAAGGTTTGTACCTGGCATAGGATAATATGTATAATTACCCGATGGAAGAGTATCGGTAAATTTTCCGGCTCTCATTGAATGTTTAAATGTCCAATTAGCAACACTTAACTCACTTCCCGAAAATCTCGTATTCTTATGTTGATGATCATATACAATCAACTGATTATTACCATCATTCAATAAAAAATAAACATCAACTGAGAAATAGCGATGTATTTCTATTTGTGCTGTATGAATCAATTCATTTATATTGGAAGCATCCGATATTTTTTTCGTAAGTCTGTATAACGCGTTTGCACGCTCTTCTCTATCTCTAGCCAGTTTTTCTTGTCGTCGAACACGTGAGGTCAGGACACCATTAACTAACGCAATAAAAAAGAACATCCCAAACATGAGCACATCTTCGGGTTTTCCAATATGAAGCGTAAACTGAGGAGGAATAAAGAAATAATCCCAAATCAAAGCACTTAAAGTAGCAGCAAGCAATATAGGTCCAATCCCAAATATTGTAGCTAAAATTGAAACTACAAATAACAAAATAAATGAAACTGATTGGTACCCAATGTAATCATAAAACAAAAAGCAAATTACAGAAGATAATACTACTGCCAGTGCCGATGAAATATATTGCCTGAATCCTGAAGTAAAAGATGGATTGGAAATGTATTTCAGATAAGAAAAATCGCTTCGGATATCCGAACCTAATACATAAACATCAATATTACCACTATGACGAATCAGTTTTTGAACCATATTTCCGAATTCAAGAAGCGGAATAATGGTTCTTTTTCGTGGTTTTCCAATAACAATATGAGTAATATTTTCCTTATGAGCGATCGATAAAATTGCTTTTACAATATTATCACCCGAAGTAAAAATAACTTCGGCACCCAATTGCTTCGCAAGCTTAATATTTTTATTAAGTTGCTCTGTTTCCTGATTTTTCAAAGGTTTGGAAGTTTCCACGTAAAGAGCTATAAGCCTGGCTCCCATTGTATAAGAAAGATTTTTCGCCCATCTGACCAATTTAGCGGATTGAGGGCTTGGACCTATGGCAACCATCAAATGTAATCCCGATTTCCACGGACCCGGAATTCGTTTTTGTTGCATATAGCTCCGTAGCTGTTTATCTACTCTATCGGCAACTATACGCAAAGCCATTTCTCGTAAAGCAGTAATATTCCCTTTTCGAAAAAAGTTTTGAATTGCCTGTACCGACTTATCTGGCGTATAAACCTTCCCCTCCGAAAATCTTTCTATCAGTTCATCCGGAGTTATATCAATTAATTCTATTTCATCAGCCCGTTCGAAAATTTCATCTGGAACAGATTCTCTTACAATGATTCCTGTTATTTGTGAAATAATATCCGTACGACTTTCAAGATGCTGTACATTTATGGTAGTATAAACATTAATCCCATTTTCCAGCAGTTCAATAATATCCTGATAACGTTTTAAATGCCTGCTTCCTGGCGCATTAGAATGAGCCAACTCATCAACAAGAGCTATTTGAGGTTTGCGGGATATAAGTCCGTCCAGATCCATTTCTTCGAGTAGAGTTCCCTTGTACTCTATCTGCTTACGAGGCAAGATTTCAAAACCCTCCAATAGTGCCTCTGTTTCTACCCGTTTATGTGTTTCTACAATTCCAATAATAATATCGGTACCTTTAGCTTTTTCTATCTGAGCAGCTTTAAGCATAGAAAATGTTTTTCCCACCCCAGCACACATACCGAAAAAGACTTTTAATTTACCCCGTTTGCTTAATTCTTCTTCGTATTTAAGCCCGGCAAGAATTTCATCAGGGTTTGGACGGCCAAATTCTTGTGTTTCCATTAAATTTTATCAAGTTCCAAATTTAGCAATAATACATTTATTCGTGGACATCCAAACAAATGATATTGTGGTTGCTTCGTTAAATTATTTATCAGTAATAAAAGCTTATTCGTTTGTTCAGGAGTAAAATTTCGGATTTTTGCAATACGCTGAACCTGTATTTTAGCACTCGTTGGTGAAATATGAGGATCTAATCCGCTAGCAGAACTCATCAACATGTCTTCAGGTATTATTTCATTGTTTTTTAAGTTATTTTGAATTCTGAAACTTTGCTCACGCTCTAAAACCAGATCTTTCAAAACAGAACTTGTTGGGCCCAAATTTGAACCGCCGGAAGGCATGGTATTGTAATTGGTAGCAGAAGGTCGTGAAACAAAATAATGTATCGTATCAAAATTCTGACCGAGGAGTTCACTTCCTATTAGACGATCATTTACATATACCATACTTCCATTGGCTTTCTCTGGGAAAGAGAGCTGCGCAAACAGCGTTATTATCAATGGATACATTATCCCGGTGATAATTGTCAATACAAGAAAAACTTTTATGGATATGACTACTCTTTTCATATTGTTAAGTTAAAGCATTAATAATAAGTCAATAAGTTTAATTCCTATAAATGGAACAATTAATCCTCCCAATCCGTAAATCAAAAGATTTCTTTTTAAGATTGAAGAAGCGGAAACAGGTTTATACTTGACACCTTTTAAAGCAAGTGGAATTAAAAAAACAATAATAAGAGCATTAAATATTACTGCGCTTAATATTGCATTTTCAGGGCTGGACAAATGCATAATATTCAACACAGACAAAGGCCCTTTTGACATTCCACCCGCATACAAAAAAGTTGCAATTGCCGGAATGATCGCAAAATACTTTGCAACATCATTTGCTATACTAAATGTAGTTAATGCGCCTCTGGTCATTAGAAGTTGTTTTCCAATCTCTACAACTTCAATAAGCTTAGTAGGATTACTGTCTAAATCCACCATATTTCCGGCTTCACGAGCAGCCTGCGTACCGGAATTCATTGCTATACCAATGTCAGCCTGAGCCAAAGCAGGAGCATCATTGGTTCCATCCCCTATCATCCCGACTAAATGTCCTTCAGCTTGTTCCTGACGAATACGGGCAAGTTTATCTTCTGGTTTAGCCTGAGCTAAAAAATCATCAACACCCGCTTCTGCAGCTATAGCAGCAGCAGTTAACGGATTATCTCCAGTTATCATTACGGTTTTAATTCCCATTTTTCTTAACTGGGCAAAACGTTGCTTTATTCCTCCTTTCACAATATCTTTTAATTGTATTACACCTAATACACGATTATCCTCCGAAACAACCAAAGGAGTTGATCCCATCTGAGCCAAAGCCTCTACCGTTTCAGAAACACTTTCAGGAAAATATCCGTTATTATTCAGCACCCATGATTTTATCGCATCCATTGATCCCTTCCTGATTTTTTTCAACTGACCATCTTCCGTTTTATAATCGACACCGCTCATTCTTGTTTGAGCTGTAAATGGGATAAATACAGCTTCAAATTGAGATATTTCTCTTCCTCTTAATCCATATTTTTCTTTTGCAAGAATTACAATTGAGCGTCCTTCCGGTGTTTCATCCGATAATGATGAAAGCTGTGCTACATCCGCAAGATACGCCTGATCTACTCCTTCGGCAGGTACAAAATCTGTTGCCATTCTATTCCCCAGGGTTATCGTTCCTGTTTTATCAAGCAATAGTACATCAACATCTCCAGCAGCTTCAATGGCTTTTCCACTTGTAGCTATAACATTTCGCTGAAACAACCTGTCCATTCCGCTAATACCTATAGCACTCATTAAACCACCTATGGTTGTTGGGATTAAGCAAACCAATAATGCAATAAGCACAGGTAATGAAAGGTTTTGCGAAGGAGATATTCCTGATTGATTTAATGCGTACAAGAAATAAGAGGGGAGCGTTGCAACGGCTATCAAAAAGATAATTGATAATCCTGATAACAAAATTGATAATGCAATCTCATTTGGGGTCTTCTGTCTTTTTGCGCCTTCTACCAAGGCAATCATTCTGTCAATAAATGTGTTTCCGGGATCAGATGTAATCCGAATTAAAATACGGTCGCTAATAACTTTTGTACCTCCGGTTACAGCACTTCTGTCGCCTCCGCTTTCGCGGATAACAGGTGCCGATTCTCCCGTTATGGCTGATTCATCTACCGAAGCTATTCCTTCAATCACCTCACCATCAGCAGGAATAACATCATTAATTTCGCAAACAACTACATCCCCTTTTTTAAGATCCGTTGCCCAAATTTCAGTAAGAACATTGTTATCCAATTTCCGGGCTTTGGTTTGTGATCGATTTTTCTTAAGATTATCTGCCTGAGCTTTCCCTTTGCTTTCTGCAATTGCTTCTGAAAAGTTGGCAAACAAAACCGTAAACCACAACCATAGACCTACCTGAAAATGAAAATATGAAAAATTCCCTTGAAAAGTTTCAGTAATAACAATTATAGTAGTTAGCAACGCACCAATTCCAACCATAAAAATCACAGGATTTTTAATAAGAACAAGTGGATTTAACTTTTTAAAAGAATCCTTAACTGCTCTGGTTAATAATGTCTTATCTAATAGTTTTATTGAAGTACTCATTGTCATTTTCTTCTTAAAATACAATACCATTATTCATTAACAAATGTTCTACAACAGGACCTAGCGAAAGTGCCGGAAAAAATGTCAAACCTCCAACAATTAAAATTACACCTATTAGAAGTCCTACAAACAAACTTGTATCCGTTCTGAAAGTACCTTCTGAAACAGGAGTAATCTTCTTTTTTGCTAAACTTCCGGCTATAGCCAATACAGGGATTATTACACCAAATCTGCCTGCCAGCATACAAAACGCTGTAGATAGATTAAAAAATACAGTATTGGTATTTAACCCGGCAAAAGCACTTCCATTATTCCCTGAGGCAGAAGTAAAAGCATAAAGTATTTCAGAATACCCATGAGGGCCTTTGTTATTTAACCCAGATAATCCTACTGGACTCACTGTTGCAATTGCAGAAAAAATCAATATGCAAAAACTTGGAATCAGGATTCCTATGATAGACATCTGCACTTCAAAAGCTTCTATCTTCTTTCCCATAAATTCGGGAGTACGTCCAACCATCAGTCCAGCAATAAAAACTGTAAGAATCACAAATAATATCATTCCGTATAATCCCGATCCTACACCTCCAAAAATAATCTCACCCAGCATCATATTAAACATAGTAACCATTCCTGATAAAGGAGATAAACTATCATGCATGGCATTTACCGAGCCATTTGAAGCAACTGTTGTAACTGTTGACCATAATACACTCCCCACAATTCCAAAGCGGGTCTCTTTTCCTTCCATCAAAACATGTCCCTGTATTGTAGTACTATATTCACTGTATAGAGATAAAGCCAATCCTAAAATAAAAAGTATCAGCATGGTTAAAAACAAAGTCCATCCCTGCTTTATATTACCTGTCATCTTCCCAAACATAAATGGTAAAGCAGCGGGAATCAACAATATAGATAATACTTGAAGAAAATTACTGAATGGAGTTGGATTTTCGAACGGATGAGCACTATTTGCATTAAAGAATCCCCCTCCATTTGTTCCCAATTGCTTTATTGCTATTTGCGATGCAGCAGGACCACCAGGAATTAACTGCTCGCTACCATTAAGTGTATGTGCAATATGATATGGGCTGAAATTTTGAATTACACCCTGAGTAACTAATGCAAATGCCAAAATAACCGACAATGGTAATAGTATGTAGTATGTTGAGCGTATTAAGTCAACCCAAAAATTTCCTAAATTAGTTGTTGTTTTCCCTGATATCCCTTTGATTAATGCTACTAATACTGCTATCCCAGTAGCTGCACTCACAAAGTTTTGTACTGTTAAAGCAAGCATCTGAGTCAAATAGCTCATTGTTGTTTCACCTGCATATCCCTGCCAGTTAGTATTCGTAACAAAACTAACCGCAGTATTTAAAGCCGAATGCCAACTTACATTTAACTGATTGGCAGGATTAATTGGTAAAAAATTTTGTATTTGCTGTAATACAAAAACAACCACCAACCCGATAAAGTTAAAAAGTAACAAATCAAACGTATATGTCTTCCAATTTGATTCATCCTCAGAATTAATTCCCGCAAGTTTATATGTGCGGGTTTCAATATTCAACAAAAGCCCACTCATTAGATTCTTTTTTCCAGTAAATACCTTTTCAAAATAATTACCGAGTATAGGAGCCAGTGTAATTAAACAAAGTAAAAAAAGTGAGATTTCAATTATTCCATTCATATTAATGACGTTCCTTTCTATTATGATCTTCGTGATTATAATCCGTAAAAAATTTCACAATCAATGCACTCATTATCCTATAGATAACCCAAAATACAATTAATACACCCAAAATATCAAAGAATACTTCCATAACTTCAAAATTTATGAGGGTTAACCAAAGCATAAAGCAAATAAATTAGCAATAGCAAGGCTATAATTGCACCTACCCAATAAGCAACTGAATTATCTGGAATAGATTTACCAATATTAATAATTATCAGTAAAGGTTTATTGATTATGTGTATCATATTATTAGTTATTGATTATTGATTTTCAATTATGTATGATGCAAAATTACGGCTACACATATAAAGAAGAGATTAGAAACATCATTGCATACATAAAGATTTTATAAAGAATCAATCGGAATTTGTAAAAAAACCTAGAAAATAAAAAAGAAGGCCTTCCTTAATATTTGAAAACCTTCTTTCTGTATTACGTTATTACAAAAGCTATTTTTGAGTAATCAAAATTTCAACCCTTCGATTTTTCTGCCTATCTTTTTCATTTGCTTCAGAATACTTTAAGTGGGTTGATACAGAACCTTTAATCGATCAATATTTAAATATTGACAACTTCAATTTTTCTCAAGATATAAATATACACAATTCGAAACCAATACATTATAATCAAATCAGTAACAATCATTTCTCTAATATCAATATTTCCACTCTGCGATTTTTAGCTTCGTTTATCGGGTTTGTTTCCGGATACTTTTTCTTAGTGGAACCATATCCTTTGTATTTTAACCTATCCGGATCTATTCCTCTTTCAACCAAATAATCATAAACCAGTTTTGCACGTGCTTCTGAAAGATTATCTCTACCAGTATTAGAATCAGGGCCATCACCTCTTCCTTTTTGACAACAAATATGTCCCTGTATTTCAATACGAACACTTTTATTTTCATTCAGAAACAGATATAATTCTTCAAGCATCTGTATGGCACCAGGAATTAACGTTGATCTACCTCCAATAAACAAGATATCACTTAATACGATACTTTGTCCTTTTTCTATCTTACTGATATCCAGTTTTTTTAAAGCACTCTTATCTTCTATATCAATCGGTTTTACAATTTCCCGTTGTTGATAAATTATTTCAACATCTGCTACCCTGTCTTTCATTCTTACAATATCAGAAGTATCTTTTAGTTTAGGATTTCGTTCTCCCAAACCAACAGATTTATGAATAATACTATCTACAACACCAAGCTTTAAAAAATAGGATTTAACGCTACCTGCTCTGCGTTCCGAAAGATCTTTATTATACTTTAAGTCACCCAATTGGTCGCACCATGCAATAATATTAATCTCCTGAAGAACAAGGGATGTATCCTTTACACGTTTAACCATTGCAAGTTTCTTTTTACTCTCAAGAACCAAGCTATCTTTGTCAAAATCAAAATTAATTTGCAAATTAATTACTCTCTGCGATGTTTGGGCAGGTAATAACTGGTGAATTAAAATAAATAGCAATAGAATTAATTTTCTCATATCAATCTGTATATAACTAATAACGTAATATTTTATGTATATTACAGATTTAAATGAGAAAATTTTAATTTACCGATTTACGATTGAGTAAAGTTTCTATTTTAAGCAGCAATAAACCAATATCTAATGGCTTAGAAATATGATCATTACATCCGGCTTTCAGTGTATTTTGAATATCTTCGTCAAGGGTATATGCTGTTTGTGCAATAATAGGAATATGTTCATTTTTCAACCGAATTGCCTTGGTAGCTTCAATGCCATTCATCCGGGGCATACGAATATCCATTAAAATTAAATCAATACGAGGTGTTTCATTAAAGATTTCGACAGCTTCTACCCCATCTTTCGCCCATAAAATTTTAGCGTTATTTTTTCGCAAAATAATTTCCAACAACTGATAATTCGAAAACTCATCTTCAACAACTAAAATACATCGGTCAGACAAATCTAACTTATTCATATTTTTTACCCTCTTTACTATATAATAACACATGAGCCTGACTTAGGAGCGTGTTTGGGAATCTATTAGCAAATATACGTTAATAATTTTGTAAAATATTATTTCACCTGAAAAATTAGCATTTATTACAGCTGCAAGTTTTGCCATTACTTTTACGCCATGCTTCTACACCTTCTTTCACTGAAAAGTAAACTATACCTAACGTACCAATTAAATCAAACCAACAAACATCAAAAAACTCAACAAGAATACTTGTAATCAGCAAAACAGCCGACATATACACACACACAATATTGCATCGGGCATCTGCATTCAATGCATCTGATTCTAGTTTTTTTCCTTCACGTAATTTATAGAAAACCAGTAATATCATCGAAACAATTGACAACAACGAAATTATTATTCCTGCCAATGTTGATTTCGGGTAATCTTCTGTCTTAAATCGAATTATAACACTGATTATAAGCATAACTGATAAAATAAAAAAGCCAGTAGATGTTATCCTTAATGCACTCTTCTCATATTTATTTTTTCCTGTTTTGTGATATTTCAAGGTTCTTAAGAGCATCAGCAGAACACCTATGGCTGACATGGTTTCTATAAAGCTATCAAACCCAAAACCCATCAAACTTAGCTGGTCATCAGCAATCCCGAAATAAACAGAAACCACACCTTCTAAAATATTATACGCAATGGTTATGATCGCTAAAACGATAGCCCGTGAATATTTTTCGTTCATCCTAAACTCAAATTAATCTGAAGCAATTCTGGCACAATAATTGCACAAAGTTAGTTTCAATTATCCATTCAATACCCTTTGTTTATGAAAAGACTATGCCTTATTGTATTCGGATTGATTTTTATTTCGTCCGTATATGCACAACAAACAAAAACAGTTGATTCCAAAATATCGAAAGTCACTGTTTTTCAACAAGGAGCACAAATATTCCGAACTGCAATATTTCAGTTACAGGATGGACTTACCGATGTAATATTTGAAGGAGTATCTCCTTATCTGGATGAAAAAAGTATTCAGGTAAGTGGAAAAGGTAATTATCTGATTCTGGATATCCGAAAGAACATCCGCTATCCGGAACCTGTTCAAAATGATTATGAATCGTTACCTCCTGCAATCAAACAGCGAATATCTGCTTTAGAAGATTCTTTATTACTTGTAAACGAAAACATTGAAGAAATAAGAGTACGTAAGGATATTTATGAGGCTGAAAAAAGAATGCTTCAGGGAAGTAAAGTATTTGCAGGATCTGGTAAAAATGATACACTTCCGGTTTTAAAAGATGCGTTAACCTATTTCAGAATAAAAATGACTGAAATTAATAATGAGCTATTTTCTATCCGGAAAATTGAACGAAAACTAACAGCTCAGACTTCTAAAATTCAAATTAAACTGGATGAACTCAGAAATTACACCAGCAAAATAGATCCAAAAAATGATCCGAATCAACCTGTTAATCAGATTATTGTTACAGTTCAAAGTAAAGCTGATATTCCAAATGCCACGTTGAGTGTAAACTACTTTGTTGCAAATGCCGGCTGGAATTCTGCCTACGACCTCAGAGCCGATGATGTTTCTGCGCCCATGGATTTAACACTCAAAGCCAATGTTTATCAGCAGACAATGGAAGATTGGAAAGGCGTAAGTTTAAAACTTTCAACTCAAAATCCAAGGCTAACCCAACAGAAACCAAATCTATTTACCTGGATATTAAACTATTATACACCATACTCACAAGCACAATATTATCAAAACACAGCAATGGTTACCTCTGATAAGGCAAAGCAACCAGTACCATCTGCTGCAAAAGAAGAATATTCCGCCAAAGATGTTAATGATGAATCGCAAAGCAATGCCGGTTACGCAACTTCAACCATTACCAATACATATACAAATCAGGAATATGACATTGATTTTCCGTACAATATTCCATCAGATGGTAAGACCCATCTGGTTGTAGTTACCGAAAAAAAATTACAGACAAACTATCGCTTTGTTGCAATTCCTAAGCTGAGTCAAAATGTATATCTGCAAGGAAATATTGCAAAATGGGATGATATCGATCTAATGGAAGGAAACGCCAATGTATTTTTTAATAATACTTATGTTGGGCAAACCTACATTAATCCAAGAGAGGATAAAGATACGCTGGAAATATCACTTGGGGCAGATCGTCAAATCAGCATTCTTCGCAAAAAGGTAAAAGACAAAGTAAAGGAAAAATTTGCAGGAAATACAGCAACTAAAACCATTGCAATTGAAATAATTGTAAAAAACAACAAACAAATATCTGCTGATGTGAATATTAAAGATCAGATTCCTGTTTCAAAGGACGAAACAATCAAAACTGAACTGATTGAAAATGAACAAAATGCCAAATACGAAGAAAGTACAGGTTTTCTCGATTGGAATATTAAGCTAAAACCAGGAGAACGTAAAGTGTTGTCATTTACCTATTCTATTAAATACGACAAAGATAAACCACTGATTATTGATGATTTAAAGAGATAATTTATATTCCATACAAACACATGAAATAGTATATTCAAAAAGTTAAAATTTTAATATATTTTCCCGACTATCAGGACTCAGTCTGACAACTTATTGGATTATAGTTGTCAGACTGAGTCTCGAAAGTCGGGAAAGTCTTTTTATCTGATGAGAGACTTTTTGAACAGCCCCTTTTTATTATTACATGTAATCAAAAAAAGTAATTGATTCGTATATAAAAAAAGAAGGTGTTCTTGGAACACCCTCTTAAACCCAATTAATAACTAAGTACGATTAAATAAACCTTAGTTTATGCAAATATAATCATATAATACTCAGTAATAATCGGATTCATAGCATATTCGACCAACAGGCAATTTTTAGGGTTGAAATCAAAATATTAAACGACAAATACGGTCAACCCATTTTTTAAGATCCGGATCTTATTACATTTTGAATCATAAATTATTTCAGAAACCAGAACTTCGATAGATCAAGGTATAAAAGGTAAAGACATATTGAAACACTACTTGCTTTTAATTGACATTACAGTCGTTTTTGCACAAAATAGTATTATTTATTGCATGCTTTATTTACTTTAAAGGTTTGTGCCGAACCCGAATATGGATTTACAACCTTAACTATATAAACACCCTGTTTCAAACTATCCATAGAGATGAATGAACCTTTTCCTTCTGCCACCTTTCTGGCAGAAAAATCATACAATTCATAAAATGTCTCATCGTCTGCATTTTGGATGGTTAAAATATCTACCACCGGATTCGGATAAACAGAGTATTCTGATTCTTTGCCTCCTTCCAATTCATTCGCTTTATGCATGCTCATTTTTGTCTGAGGCAATTCATATCCATAAAGAGCTATCTCGTTTACATACGCCCATGTATTGTCATACATAGATATTCGTAAATAACGCGTATCTGTTGAAACAGGGTTATATCTCCAGCAATTAAAAAAACCTGTTCTGTATTTCAACACGTCAGTCCACTGTGTTGAATCTCCTGTTGAAAAAACGATATCGGCAATATTATGCATATCGTATATATATATTCTTGAGATATGATATACTTTTCCAAGATCAATTATTGTATGATAAGGTGCTTTTGACTGATTATAATATGGTCTCCAGCTCAAACTAACAGCGGCCTGCCCCAACAATGGATCTTTGTCCTGCTCATCTACAAGATAATTTGGAGATTGACTGCTTCCTCCCAAAACCAAGTCTCTAACCATTGACGTATTAAGCGGAATTCTTACTACCGGAATTGCATCTTTCATTATGAACTTAGCATAAATGGAATCTTTCACATTATGCTCATCTCTTAAAACAACCCAGTAATTGTATTCTCTGGCAGTTTCATAATCTCCGTTTACCTGTAAAATATAATGCCCCGAACCTTTATTATATGCCGTTACAAATGCTGGTAAATTCCTGAATGAGAAATAGATTTTATCATTATCAGCATCTGTTCCATAAATATGAATTGTGTCCAGTTCTCCTTCCGTAATTGTATCGATAACCATTGACTGAATTACAGGTTTTACATTCGGATGCTTGTCAGCAACAGTAACTTTGAATGATATTGCCGAACTCAAACCTCCGTCTGTAATATTCACTTTTACAGTATCATACACTCCACTTTGAGAGTAGCCAGGTGCAATTTCTAAAGAATAATCACTATTTACTTTTTCAAGTTGCAAAAACGATGGATTATTTACTAAGGCTAATGATATTGAGTCTGATCCCGGATAATTATCATCAGTATAAGAAAGCCGTATATTAAGTGTATCTCCCTCATTTATCGAAACATTAGAAATTGGAGTAATTAATGGCATATTATTACTTTTCTCAAGAAATATGATTTCTACTCCATTAATTTTTGCATCATGTAATATCTTATCAAAGCGTAAATCAATTATCATATCGTGGATCTCTACAACGTAGCTTTTTTTCAGAGGTAACATACCTGATTCATTATAAATACTAAAAGTATCAAGCACCAAGCTATCTTCTAAATATACATTAAAAACGCCAATTGTATTATTATTTACACGCTCTATCGATTCTTCAAAATATAAGTTTACTCTATACTTTCCATTGTCTAAAAGGGGAAACGCAAAACTCATTGTATTCTGAATATCAAGCAAATGACGGTATGGAGCAAATATATTCCCCGGAGCATCCGTATAATTTAATCCTTTGTATGTCCAGCTTCCTGTTGCATATGACATATTTACTCCATAATTTGGCAAATGATTTCCATCAAACTGCCAGTTAATTGGCTCTGCTTCAAGTTCTCCACCTCCACAATTTAATCGGTATAAAGGTTTGTTTATATAATATTCAGGAGAAATTACTTTAATAAATAAAGTATCATACACAGGAAAATGATAACCGTCGTCGGCTTTAATTGCAATTGGATAAACTTTTTGCTGTGTATTAAGAAATGGCGTTGTTTTGAGAAACGCTGAATCATGAGTTAATTTAAGTTGTATAAAATCAGGCAAGGGACTGAAGGTATAAAAAATACTATCATGATCTGCATCAAAGGCAGAAGCATTAATCATACGTTTTGAAGCAACTTCTACATAAATTGTATCTGAAAATGCAATAACAGGAGCTACATTTCCTGAATCTACCACTGCTATTTTAATTTCTTTTCTAAATGAATCGTTATGGCTCGAATCTGTTATCACAATTGTTGGAAAATAGACACCTTTATGGAGCTTTCCTGTGTTTATTTTCAAAAGTGCAATACCATTTTGAATTTGTTCTAACTGAGCAAAAACCGGAAGCTTCAAGGCACTGACTAAAACATAATCATTATCAGGTGTATGCGCTTTAATCACATAAGAAACAGTATCTCCTGACGTCAAATAGATATCTGATATAGAATCAAATACTGGCAAATAATTAAAAACATGTTTTAAACCAGGCTGAGGTCCCAGATTTTTATAAATTTTCTGATTTATTGTATCCAGATATAAGTTACCATTGTTTAACGAATCCAGGAGTGTTGTTATTGGTGTATATTGATTATTAATAATCTGAGTTATGGGAGGGATTCCTCCTGCATTCTGGAAAAATGTCGTTGTTGTATCATATTTATTGTTTTTCACATAAATGTCGTTAATCTGATTCATGTTTTTCACTAAAGGATTGTCTTTAAAGTGTTTCATATAATTAGAGTTTACAGTTACAGGCGAATTTGGTATTTGAAAATCCCTGTCATCCATAAAAATTCCGCTACAATTCTCAATATAGTTATCTGTAATATACAAATCACCTTTCCCCATGATAATTACCCCGCAACCAGGAGCATTTTTTAAAATATTATGATGGTAACGGCCAACTGTATTTGAGCCTATTTGCAATATATTCTGCTGATATATAAGACTATCCAATCCTGTATTCATACAATAATTATTATAAACGTCAACATCTTCTACACAATTCGCTAACTGAATTGCCTCACGTTTAGTATTTGTAACAATATTGTTATAAACCCTGACGTGCTTTAGTTCCATGCCGGGAGTCTTTGTTTCTCCAATATACATCCCCTCTCCAATATGGTGAATATACATATCATGAATTGCCAGCTTATTGAATAAAGGGTATGGAAATGGTGGATTTCCACCATAATCTTTCTTTGCATAAATTCCAAAAAATGCGCCGTTACTTCCTTCTAATTCAATGAATTCAGATTCACAATCATTACTTAATTCACCAAAAGTAAGACACGATGATGCTCCCTGAAGTAAAAAACCATATTTAATACCAGCTTCACCTCTGCCCGTAATTTTAATGTGATTGCAATTAATAAAAGTGATCGCACCCCAATCTGTTGTGTTTATTATTACCTTCCCTCCCGAATTGATAAATACAATAGGATTCCCATCACTTCCATTGAAATTACTAAATGTTAATGATTTAGTTCTGGACGACAATATCTTAATCGTGTCGCCAGGGCCAGGTGCTGGTGAAAAACTGGATGGAGTAAAACCATTTGGCGTTGAATTATCAATATAATAAACTCGCTGAGCTACAAGTTTTTCAATTGTTGTAAACAATAATAAGGATAGAAAACACAGCATCTTTAGTTTCATGGTAGGTTATATTTATGATGAGTCAATATTCACTCATTTCAAATTTACGTACCCAAAATGCCTTTTCCTATTTTACATTGTAAGACTTATAAACATTCTGCTGTTAACATATTTTAAACAGTATTATTCAATAATACAAGTTATTAAAATACATATATATTCTTTATAAAATTATATAAAGTATTACTCAAACGGGTTTTCCTTTTCAAAATCAGGATTATAATGATAAGAACTACTTAATTCCTGAACCCAACCTTTATAAAAACCCAAATAATCCATATAATTAACAACCTCCTGATATTCTTCTACGCTTAAATTTCTAGTCAACACTTTTTCTGATATTATGTTGGATATTGGGTTATATTGAGCCATCAATGATATGTGAATATTTGTACCTAATTCATCAGCCAGCATTAACAGTGCATTTTTGCTATTTTGGATAAAACCCGGCAAAACCAAATGCCGAATAATCACTCCGGATTCGGCAATTCCATTCTCATCTTTTCTTAAAGACGTTCCCTTTTGCCGAATCATTTCTTTTATTGCTTTGAGAGCAATTTCAGGATAGTCTTTCACCCCTGAAAGTTTTTCGCCCAAGCTTTTATCAGCATATTTAAAATCAGGAAGATATATATTTACAACATCATCAAACAACCTCAGTACATCAACATTATCATACCCATTCGAATTATAGACAATTCCGGAAAAAAATTTTCTATGTTTCAATTCCTGAATAATCAATAACATCTGAAAAATTTGATGAGAAGGAGACACAAATCCCAGCAAGCCTGAACTTTGAGGTAACAACTCTCCTATCGTTCGTACAACAGAATCCAAATCTGATACCCAATTGATATCCTGTAATTTATTATTACTTATTTGATAATTCTGGCAGTAAATACACTGTAGGTTGCAATGGGTAAAAAACAGGTTACAAATTCCTTTTTCCCCACTAATCACAGGTTCTTCTCCTTTGTGTAACACAATTGAGGATACGTGAATCTGCTGATCTGTTTTGCAATACCCAGTTTTATTTCTACTTCTATCAACATTACACTTATGCGGACATAGATTACAAACAAACCCAGTCCCGGTTGCAACATTATTTAATAATGAAGTAAAATCAACAGATTCACACATTATAAACTATTAATATAAATCCTGAAATTCGGCATCCGGAGCCTTTGCGTCAGTTTCTGTGCTTTCTTTCTTGCGGAAATAGGTATGACAGCTGTAATTTTTGGTAATCTTCACTTTTGGTTTACCAAACTTACCGCGATATTTGGCATAGGATGGATCCGCAATGATTTTTTCCATAAATTTCCCATAAATTGGCAAAGCTGTCTTACAACCTTCTCCCAATTCAGTAGTACGGAAGTGAACGCTCCGGCTTTCAGCTCCTACCCAAGACCCGGATATTAAATCAGGACTTACGCCCACAAACCAGCCATCAGAGTGATTAGAAGAAGTTCCTGTTTTTCCGCCAAAATCAGTATTGTAGTCAAACAATTTATGTTCAAACAATGCCTGAGTTGTTCCACCCGGTTCATGCAAACCACCCAATAACATTTGAGTCATCAAAAAAGCTGTTTCTTCTGATAATACTCTCTCTTTCTTTGGTTTATATTGATAAAGTACTCTCCCTTTTCTGTTTACAATTTTTGTAACCAATACAGGTTCTACCTTATAACCATCATTAATTAGTGGGCAATATGCATTTACCAACTCAAATAGAGAAACATCACTTGCACCCAAACAAACAGAGGGATAACTTCTTAATTTTGATCTAATTCCAAGTTTATAAGCATATTGAATTACAGTATTCCAACCCACTTCCTGCGTCATTTGCACTGCAATAGAATTAATCGATTTTGCAAATGCATATTTCAGGGTAACCTCTTTTCCGGTAAACACCCAATCAGCATTATTTGGCGACCATGTTTTATGTTCACCATTTTCAAGATACTTTACAGTTACAGGGTTATCAACTTTTTTATCGCATGGAGCCCAACCTTTATCAATAGCTGCTGCATACACAAAAGCTTTAAAAGTTGATCCCGGCTGACGTTTTGATTGTAAAACGTGGTCAAACTTAAATTGATTGAAATTGATTCCTCCAACATAGGTTTTTACAAAACCAGTGTGTGGATCGAAGGTGATAAATCCGGCATGCAATAAATTATTGTAATATTTAATTGAATCATAGCTACTAAAAGCTGTATCCTTATCGCCTTTCCATGTAAAAATTCTCATTTTACGTTTTTGATTCAGATAAAATTCAACCGAATCGGAATTCCCTTTAAATTTCTTTTTAAGCATTATATAATAATCAGTCTTTTTCACCTTATCCTGAAGAAAATTGGGAATTTCATTTCCTGCAACATCACGCCATGGATTTTCTCCATTCCAGTGCATATCAAATCTTCTCTGTAAAAAGCTCATATGTTCCTGTACTGATTTTTCAGCATATCCCTGCATGCGAGAGTCAATGGTTGTATATATTTTCAATCCATCTTCGTACAGGTTCATTTTATGCTCTTTCAGCCATTCTTTCAAAGTATAAGCTACAGCCATTCTAAAATAAGGAGCTTCTCCATCATAATTATTTTCAACAGAATAGTTCAATCCTAGAGTTTGTTTTATAGCTTCATCGTATTGATTTTTAGAGATAAACTTATATTTCAGCATTTGACTTAACACAACATTTCGGCGTTCTAAAGCTCTTTCCGGACTCGATATCGGACTGTAATAGGTGGGAGCTTTCAGAATTCCAATGAGCAATGCAGATTGCGTTACATTCAAATCTTTCGGTTTCACATCAAAAAAGTTTCGGGCTGCAGTTTTAATACCATACGAATTACTCCCAAAATCAACAGTATTGAAGTACATGGTTAAAATTTGTTCTTTGGAGTAAAACATTTCTATTTTCACAGCCGAAATCCACTCTTTTGTTTTGTAAATTGCAGTTCTGATGAAGGGTATTTTACCTAAGAGACCTCTTGAATAATTTGTACGTGTTTTAAACAGGTTTTTTACTAATTGTTGTGTAATTGTACTTCCTCCACGACGTTCTCCTTTTAACATGTGATAAAAAATAGAAAAAGTTGCCTTTATGTCGATTCCTTTATGTTCATAAAACCTACGGTCTTCAGTGGCAATCAAGGTTTTTATCAGAGTTGGTGATAAGTCCTGGTATTTAACAGGAACACGGTTTTCGTCGAAATACTTTCCAATCATCCTTCCGTCAGCATCATAAAGTTCGGAAGCTGTTTTTACCTTTGGATTATTTATCTGACTGATTTTTGGAGATTTACCAAACAGCCACAAAAAGTTCATATCAACTAAAATCAAAAAGAGAATAAAGAGAATAAATGTATGTAAAACTCTCCATCCCAATTTTTTATACCAAGGTAATTCTTTTTTTACACGAAAAACCCTGCGAACAATCCATACAAATTTAGTCCAACACCATTGCAGGAGCATAAGTAATAATTTCAATAACTTTAAAAATCCAGCCATCAGGCTTCCGGGTTGTTTCATCTTGATCCCTTTCATTATTCCGGTTTCGTACTATTTTTTAATGCTGTTATTCTTTGAATTAAGGTTGGATGCGAATAGTTTAAGGCCACATACCACGGATGTGGATTCAAATTACTCAGGTTGTCAACAGATAAACGGATTAAAGCTGTTTGCAATGGTTCTGCTAAATCAAAATTTGCAGCAAATGCATCAGCCTGATATTCGTTTTTGCGCGACAACTTATTGGTTAACAATCCAGTAAGTATTGATATTGGAGTATATAAAATTCCAAATGCAATTGCACCCATATAAAAACTTGGTTTTGAAGCTCCTAATGCATGTGATAAAACAGGATTTTCAATCATCCATGAAAATAACCATAAGGTAAATCCGGTCATTAACACTGAGAGGATCAAACTCTGACGAATATGATGTTTTTTATAATGTCCAATTTCATGCGCAAGTACAGCAACCAGTTCTTTTACACTATGTTTCTCGATCAATGTATCGAAAAGAACTATTCGCTTTTTTGGACCCAACCCACTAAAATAAGCATTCGCCTTACTGCTTCGTTTCGAACCATTTATCACATATATATTATCCAGTTTAAAGCCTGCTTTTTCAGAAAAATCCTGAATTGCAGTTCGCAATTCACCCTCCTGTAACGGAACTTGCTTATTGAAAAGCGGAACAATCAAATTGGAATAAAACATAGCCATAAAAAGCACAAAAATGGTAATTATCCCCCATGCTAATAGCCAAAACCACGTCCCTGTCTGTTCATAAATTAATACAATAAGCGAGATTATTCCACCTCCTAAAATAATAGCCAATAATATGCCTTTAATCTTATCAAGAACATATGTCTTTATTGTGGTTGTATTAAATCCAAATTTTTGTTCAACCACAAACGTATCGTAAATATCAAATGGAAAGGAAATTACAGAAGAGCCAAAGGCAATAATTCCGAAAAAGAACAAGCTTTGAATGATCAAATTTTGGCTAATACTATTTACCCATTGGTCAATCAAAGCAAAACCATTGAATAACAACATAGCAAGTATGATAATAAACGAAACTACAGAATTGATAAGTGATATCTTCTGATTCGCTCTGAAATATTGCTGCGATGTTTTATACTTGGCGTCATCATAATAAGCTTTCAGTGATTCCGGTAAAATATCACTCCAGCAACTTGCATTAAGCCAGTCTAATATACGTTCCAGCATAAATCCCAGAACGATAACCACAAGGATAATATTAAATATTGTTGATTCGTTCATCTTTCAATCAAATATAACCCATTAATTTATAAGAAATTACACCAAACCACTCATGTAATAATGAATTCCAGTCATAAAAACTTGTTGTATGTGGAATAAATAACTTTTCAAAGTTCAAACCAGAAGGATTCGAAATAGCTGTGGTTGGATATCCAACACAATGAATTCCAACCTTGTCATAACACCTTTTTGCACGATACATGTGTAAAGTATTTGTTATCAAGATATTTCTAGATCCATTGGGCATCATTTTATTTAGTATCTGTTTCGAATTTAGTGCATTCTCACGTGTATTGTCTGAAACAGAATCAACCCAGATATCCCTTTCCGGAAGGCCTACTTTTATTAGGAAATTTTTTAAAAACGAAGCTTCATACTGGTCACGATAAAACAAATGCCCCGGTCCCCCTGAAATCAAGATTTTCTTTATTTTACCTTGTTTGTATAAATCAACAGCCTGTAAAATCCTGTCAGATTCTCCCCGGAAAATTGCTCTGTTTTTTTGATAATCAAAATTTACAATTTTACCCCCCAATACAATTCCCACATCATACGTTTCGTTTGCCGGAAGTTCCACCAACGGAGATTCATAGCAACGAAGGAACAATTCCACAATAAACCGGTTTGAGAAAAAGTAAAAAACGATTATAGCTGCTACCAGTAATTTGAATGACCATTTTTTCTTTCTGTAAATCAATGCTATAAGCAACATCAGAAATACCCATCCCAGAGGAGCCAAAAACCATGATAATATTTTTGAAACTGCAAAAAACATAAGCTTAGATTATTCCTGAATATTTACGAGCGAACCACTCAACACTTAAAAGCAGTACCAATAGAATAAAAATCACAGGAAGACCTGCTAATGATAAGTATTTATCCTGAAAGTAGATTACAGTTTTTAAGTCATCCCGTTCTGTTAATTCTTTAATTAACAATTTTGTTTGACCAGGCAAATAATGTTTACCTCCTGTTTTTTTCGACAAATTGGCTAGCAAACGATGATCTGCCACTAAATTCACATCTTCAACTGCCAAAGCTGAAATACTAAATGATCCTTTTTGTATTAAAGTCTTCCCATTAAACGTTGTTGAGGCTGTATATGCGTAATTTCCTACTTTTAACTGGCCTGCATTCAAATGATACGCTGTTGATGTCCTTGCAAATACATAAGGATATTTTTTACCACTTTCATCTTTAATATCAATTGAAACATCCGGTTTATTAACAGGTTCGTAGCTTTCATTGTAAAGTTCTGCATCAAATTCAATTTCATCATTTTCCATAAACTGATGTTCATTTCGAATTCGAAACATACTTTTATCAAGTTTTACCGACAAGTACTGTACCGTTTTATTAATTAACTCATCAAATGCCTGATGATTTTCATGAATTGAATAATCGATCAAACGCCAACGCCATATTCCTTCTCCGGCAATAACACCATAGCGATTATCCATTGATTGATAAAAACTTAAGAGCGGATATTGAGTAGAAATATTGGAAATTCGCTGATTAAAAAGCGACTGTGTAGCTGGAGAAACCTGATAACTTCCAAATGGCGATACCAGAGGCGGAAACATCGAAACACTTTGTTTCAGCTCATCCGAAAGTGTAAACAATCCAAAATTATTATTCAAAACAGGCAGTGACTCATTCAACTGATATCCTCTTGTCTGAATTGTAAAACCTGCATCCTGATTGGAAAAACGGGTTATATCACTTTGGTTTCCCAAAATAAATAATATGGGTATTTGCAAGCGTTTTAATTCACTCAACAGATTTGCCGAATTGTTTATCCGGGAAGGAATCTGATGTAAAATCACCAGATTATATTTTGAAACAGGTTTCGAAAATTCGTTTTGCGTAAATTCCTCAACTTCATAATTCTGGTTACCTTCGATAGCCTGTTTGATTGCTGAAATATCTGGATGAGGAGCTAAAGAAAGAAGTAATATTTTCTGACGACCATCAATTACTTCTATAAAAATATCTTTAATATTGTTTTTCAGGGTAATTTCATTTTTGACCGAAGAGAGCGAAAGTGTGTAGTGACGCAGGCCTGGTTTATCTGCATTTAATTGAAAAACAACTGTTTGAAAATCATTATCTGATTGAAAACGAATATTTTTTTCTGCTATAATTCTATTTCCATCACGCAATATTAATTTACTGGTTTCACCCTGAGCTTTCAAACCATTCACAACTACTTCAACAGGAAAATTGTTTCCAAGATAGACCAGTTTATTATACCGAACATTGTTAATTATCAAATCTTTACGAACTGATGTATCACCTAAGCCAATTGTATAAACCGGAAATTTCATACCAGGAACAGCATACAAAGGATTTGAACCTGAATTATATAAACCGTCTGTTGCCAAAATAACGGCTCCAACATTTCGGTTTACATATTTGGTTTCTATCTCCTGTAAAAGAGCTGAAATATCGGTTAGTTTCTGATCATAGGAATTTAAGCTACCTTCTTTCACCTCTTCACCAAATGTATATTCATGATATTCAAATTCTTCAGATAATTTATCTTTTAACTCTGAAGTAAGTTCCGGCCATTTTTTCCGTAAAAAATTTGACTTATCAGTGATTGAAAGAGATTGAGATGCATCCTGTGCAAAAATGATTAAAGGTTTTTCTTTCTGTTTTATACGCGTTTTGATAACCGGAGCCAGTAATAAAAAGCAAAGTATCGTAATAACTGAAAAACGCAAAGAAGCAAGTATCCACCTAAGCCATAATACCAACCCACTTTTACTGTTGCGAAAGTAAAGGATAGCTGCATATAACACCCCTGCAAGAATGCAAAAGAGCAAAAACCAAAGAGGATATTCTGTAATAATTCTCAACGTTTTCTATATTAACAATTTATGATATTAAAAAACAGAGAAGAGGCTGACCGGGAAGTTGACACTCGCTATGAATTAGCTATTGTCGTTTATCATTTTGCTCAGTTCAGAAAAGTGAAAAGCTAATGATACTGTACCTCCCGGACACCCTCAAAACTCGTGTGTAATTGCTACATTTTTAGGTATTCATACCACCGCAAACCTGAACTACCTGACCAGAAACATACGCAGACAAGTCAGAAGCCAGAAATAAGGCAACGTTTGCAACATCACCCGGAGTACCGGTTCGTCTCAATGGAATATCTTTAATCCAGCCATCTTTCACTTCCTGCGGCAGGTTGTGGGTCATTTCAGTTTCGATAAATCCAGGGGCAATTGCGTTGCAACGGATATTACGTGAACCAAGTTCCAGTGCTATTGACTTTGTAAAACCAATCATACCAGCTTTTGATGCTGAATAGTTTGATTGACCGCCGTTTCCTGAAACACCAACAACAGAGCTCATGTTAATGATTGAACCAAACCGTTGTTTCAGCATCACTTTTTGGATAGCTTTGGTAAGGTTAAAAACCGATTTCAGATTGATGTTAATCACCAAATCCCAATCCTGTTCGCTCATACGCATCAGGAGGTTATCGCGGGTGATCCCTGCATTGTTAACAAGAACGTCAATTCTTCCGAACTCAGCAACAACATTATCAATAAGCTCTTCGGATGCACTAAAATTTGAGGCATCAGAAATAAAACCTTTGGCTTTAACGCCCAAGGCATTAAGTTCTTTTTCGAGCTGTTCCATCGCTTCATCGCGACGAATGTCGGTAAAGGCTACCTGTGCACCTTCCTGAGCAAAACGCAGTGCAATGGCTTTCCCAATTCCGCGTGATGCACCAGTTATCAGTGCTGTTTTTCCTTCAAGAATGTTCATAATCGTTTTTGTTGAAAATAGGGTGCAAAGGTAATAAATAGCATCTAATTAGAATTAAGTAAATATGAAGTTCATCAACAAGGAGATGTTAATAGTGTAAAACAAAAAAAGGAAAGCTGTATAACTCTGCTTTCCTTTCGGGATTTAACATCTATTCAAAAAAAATATTTTCTAAATTATGGGATCACAATCTTTACAACTTTCTGATAGAAAGTATTTTTACAACCCAAACGAATCAAATAAGTTCCTTTTAATAAATTACTTACTGAAATTGTTGTTTGCACTTGCTTATTCACCGGAACAACCTGATTTGTGATAATTAAGCGACCGGAAACATCAAAGATATCCAATTGTAACGTTTGAACATCTGGAAGTTTATTTGCGGAAATTTCAATTTTTCCATTCCTGTAAACAGTTTTTATGTCTGTTTCACTGTTTGCTTTTTCAATCCCACTGGTGTTTACTGGTAACCTAAATGAAAAAATTCGCGTAGCAGGATTCCCATTCACAATATACTCTCCTGTATGCCAAAACAATGTTCCATCAACAGGATCTAAGCTTGTATGAGAATAATCTCCCCATCGATTAATCCCTTCCTGAGCTGAATTTCCACTTGCTACTGTCACCTCCGCAAAAGTCATCTGGTTTAATGGATCTGATGCCGCACGACCTGTGTAGCGAATTCCGGGATATACGTTTGTCTCCCCGGAAACAGCGTAAGCCAGACTTATTGAGCCATTATCATCCATGGCAATACTTCCACACCAACGGTTGAGATTATCAGGAGCGTATGTTCCCTGTTGATAGATAGACCATTGGTTGGTAGTAGTGTTTTGTCTTAATTCATACCAACGAATACTACGTTGAGTTCCACCAGAGTTCACCTTCACACCTTTGTTCAGCACAACTGTATTGTATCCAGTCCAGCGACGATATTGCGCCCTGAATGTAAATACACCGCCAATACCATCTAACATATCCGTAGTGCCGGGTTGTGAAATATCATTCCAGCTCGAATTATAGGATGCATCAAACGACTGAGTGGGTAATTGAGTAACAAGTGTGATTGTTGCTGCAGGAGTTGTACCCCAGGTGACTGTCATATTGTAGATATTGATTCGGTCAACATAGCCAGTACCCCAGCCATCATCTTCTTAGCTAAATATCGGACAAGGAGTTCCTGCCGGAGGCAATTGTCCATCAGCATCAGCAGAAAGCGGACAAAAAAAACCACCGTCATTTGATGGAGTAAACGTTTTATTAATCGCCCTGGCTGCTGCAACTCCGGCAAGTAATGAATCTCGTTCAAACGCAAACACTTTTTGCGTTGTTTGATTTGAAGTCATATAGTAAGCATCTGTCCAGATTGAATATTTTGGATAATCCGGAAATTGTGGTGATGTAAACTGCCAAGTGTAGTATTGACCTGTTGGATCATTGGTTTTGGATACCGCTATCAATGCTCTGCGACCCTGAGTTTTAAATTCTGTTACTACCCAACGGTCAGGATATTTATCATACAATACAATTGGATCTCCATCATTTGAATTGAATAATAATGATGATAATTGAATTTCGGCAGTTAAAGGCGTTCCCGTTTTGGAATAAACTCTGTATGAAGAATTAACAGCTTGAACATAATGATTAATCCCGGCAGCTCCGGTCGGATCAGGAGGATAACTTGAACCGGATAATCCTTCCCAGTTTTCTTCAACTCCATTTGCCTGACGAGTTCCATTTTGTTTTTGCAAAGCAGGATCTTCCCCTTGAGGAAATGCCGTAACATTTGATTTTGCATGATACGCTCTTCGAAACTGCTTATCAATAGCCTCCTTACGTTTTATTTCACCTGTTAATTTAAATTCCGGTTGCTCTTTAGCCAATTCATACAAGGGTTTGGTAATCCTAAAATCAGTTGCATAGATTACTTCTGTAACAACATCACCTTGCTGAGCAAACAAGGAATTTGCTCCAAGTAATGCTATAAAAATAAGACTTAATTTTCTCATTATCAAATATTTATTTCTCAATCCGTATTTTAAAAACAATAAAATTCAGGTTTTATTAATCAGTGAATTTATATAAATAAATGTATTTAAAGCATACAACTCACCAAAAGTATCACTAACCCAATTTTGCAAAAATAAATATTTAGATTGCCAGTATTTTATACTATTCCGCGATTCTGTTATAAAATTACCAGAGCATACTAATATTAAAAAGTAATCACCAAAATATATTTAGCTCTTGTCTATTAAACAATTCTATTCAACAACTTTAAATTGAATAACATAAGTATCCCCTGATATAAAAAGTGATGATAATTAAATGCATGTGTTTATTCTTCGTTTAGCATACTAATATAAAATTCAAAGCTAAAAAAATTACTCAATTTACACCTGTATATCTCAAAACTCCTTACCTTTGAAGGTTACAACCCTTACTAAATTCTAATCTTATGACAAGTGACAGCTTTACCCCTATCTCATTAGATCGTCTATTAGCACTGACTTTAAAGCAACTAGAAAACAAATGCTATTTCGGAATCCCTTCTGAATTGTTTTATAAAGCGCACAATGAAACACTGACAACAGAAAGAGTCAGCCGAAAAATGGGTACTCCGCTTGGAGTTGCAGCCGGACCGCATACCCAACTGACACAGAACATTGTGGGAGCCTGGCTTTGTGGAGCAAGATTTATAGAGTTAAAAACGGTTCAAACCTTGGATGAACTTATCATTTCTAAACCTTGTATTGATATGCAGGAAGAAGGATATAACTGTGAGTGGTCACAGGAATTGAAGGTAAAAGAGTCGTTTCAGCAATATCTGAATGCATGGATTATCATTCATATTCTGAATCATAAATTATTCGGAAAACTTGAAAATGACACACTCTTCAATATGAGTGTTGGGTATAATATGGAAGGCATTCTGAATGAGAATATTCAATGGTTTTTGCAGAAAATGCAACACTGCCCCGATGAACTTGAAGAGGCTCTAAAAAGCATTCGGACTATTTATCCGGATGTGGACAAACTAAGTATCTCTCCTTCGTTATCTGATCACGTAACATTATCGACTATGCATGGTTGTCCGCCAGATGAAATCGAGAAAATCGGATTATATTTTATCAGAGAGCGAAAGTTTCATACAACGATAAAGCTAAATCCCACTCTATTAGGCAAGGAAAAAGTACGCGAAATCGTAAACGAAACCCTTGGATTTAAAACACCTATTCCTGATATTGCCTTTGAACATGATTTAAAGTATGCTCAAGCAGTTTTATTAATAAAATCGCTACAAGAGGCTGCAAATGAGACAAATGTTCATTTCGGATTAAAACTCACCAATACGCTCGAAAGCCTGAATTTTAAATCGGTATTTCCAAAAAATGAAAGTCAGATGTATATGAGTGGCAAGGCGTTGCATCCAATTGCAGTAAATTTGGCACTCAAAATTCAAAAAGAATTCAGAGGATCTCTCGATATTTCATTCTCAGCCGGAGCTGATTGTTTTAATTTCCCAGAACTTATTGCCTGTAAACTGAGCCCGGTTACTGTTTGTACCGACATTCTCAAACCCGGAGGATACGGCAAATTGAATCAATATATCAATTCTTTAGATAATTGGATTAACGATCATAATAATAATTCATTACAAGATTATTTCAACAATATTTCTTCAGAGAATATACTGGAAAATATTACCTATTACGCAGCTCAAACTCTTAAAAATCCGGTGTATAAAAAGCAATTCCGTACACCTTCTATTAAAAGCAAACGCAAGCTAGGCTTTTTTGATTGTATTCAGGCTCCTTGTATAAGTACATGCCCCACCCATCAGAATATTCCAGAATATCTTCAATATGCATCAGAAGGTAATTTCCAGAAAGCTTTTGAGATTATTCTGAAAACCAATCCTTTTCCTACTGTTACCGGAACGGTTTGCGACCACGATTGCCAGAATAAATGTACGCGAATTAACTACGATGAAACACTTGCCATCCGTGAAGTAAAACGTTACATTGCTGAAAAAGGTAATGAAGAAGGTTTTCTCCGTTCTTTACCAAAGAATGGGCAGAAAGCATCCATTATTGGAGCAGGACCATCTGGTTTATCCTGTGCATTTTATCTCTTACTTGCAGGTTTTGAAGTAACGGTTTATGAAGAAAAAATGATGGCAGGAGGAATGGTTTCGGATGTAATTCCTGCTTTTCGTTTGTCAGATCCATCCTTACAAAAAGACATAAGCCGCATAGTTCGCCTAGGTGTAAATATACAATTCGGCATCAAAATTAATCAAGAACTATTCAATCGTTTACGTATTGAAAATCAACTAATTTACATCGCAACCGGGGCACCAAAAATCAAAAAAGCAGGATTATTGCACGAAGATGCAAAGGGAGTAATTGACCCGCTCTTATTTTTATCTGATTATAAAAAAGGGGTTAACTACCTACACAATGAAAATGTGATTGTTATGGGTGGTGGAAATACAGCAATGGATGTGGCGCGAACTGCAAAACGAGCCCTGAGTGGCAAAGGAAGCGTAAGTATTGTATATCGTCGCCGTACCGAAGATATGCCTGCTGATGCTGAAGAAATCCAAGCAGTTATTGCAGAAGGCATTCAGATTCTTGAAATGTGTAATCCCGTGGAAGTAATACAGCAAGATGGAAAAATGATTGGCTTGCTGTGTGTCAAGATGATTGCTGATGGATTTGATACTGAAGGCCGAATGAAAACTGTTCCTGATTTACAAAGTGAGTTTGAGCTGAAAACTGATATATTATTTCCGGCCATTGGCCAGGATAAAAATTTCGATTTTGTGGATACAAAACTTCTCTATTGTAAACCCAATGAATTTGAAACTCAAATTCCAAATGTATTTATTGGGGGCGATGCAAAACGAGGTGCTTCCAATATTATTTCTGCGATTGCTGATGGCAGAAAAGTAGCTGAATTAATTATTGAGAAAACAAATTACAATAAATTATTTTTAAATGATTTAAACACAGAATTTGACATCAGAAAATTACTTATTCAAAAGTCACAAAAGAGTTGTTCTCCCCTTTCCAAAAACACATTGCATCAACCCGAAATTACTACAGATGAAGAAGCAATGAAAGAGGCTAAGCGATGTTTAAAATGTCATCAGATATGTAATGTTTGTGTTTCCGTTTGTCCAAATTTTGCCAACTTTGGTTATGAAATCACACCACAAACATTCCTGCTTCAAAAAGCAACACGTAACGAAGATAAACTTGAGATAAGCGAGCATAAAGAATTTGTTATCAATCAGAAATATCAGATATTAAATCTTGCTGATTTTTGCAATGAATGTGGAAACTGTAATACATTTTGCCCTACGGAAAGCGCACCTTATAAAGAGAAACCACGATTTTATTTTTCAGTTAAAAGCTTTAATCAGGCTGAAGAAGGCTATTTCATGAGTAAATTTGACGATAAAATAAACCTGATTCAACGAGAAGGAAAACGAATTTCAACGCTTTTCTTCACAAAGGATGGCTATACTTATGAAACAGAAGAAGTTATTGCAACATTCACTCTTGATAAATTCCGATTAAAAGAAGTAAGTTTTAAAGTACCATGTATTCAAACAGCTTACTTCGAAAATGCCATAACGATGAAAGTTTTACTTCACGCTGTTGAAAATCTTTATTAAAAGGAACAAGCCATTGAAGTTTTTGGAACTTCAATGAAATTGAAAATATTACAACAAAATGAGTTATAAATCAACCCAAAGTTATATTAACACAATGCCGATAACTGGAAATATTAAGTCCAATCAAGTTTGCGAAGATTGGATTATTATACTTTTCCAATCGGTATTAAACCTAAAGAACATACCCCATGATTGAAATCATTGACAAAATTGTGAATCCGGAGGTAAGAGCAAAAGCTGCCAGAAGATTCAAAGAAAAGGGAATTATCCTTCCAACATTTGCTCAAATGCGTAATCCTGAATTAGTTCCGGATAAAATAAAAAATCAACTTAAAGATGTAGGACTCTGGGATTTAAACCCTGCAAATCTTTTCCGAATCACATGGAAAAACGAGCCCAAAGAAAAAGGAGGACTCTATGGCAAGGTTAACTACCTCGAAATTCCTTCCGAAATATCTGGAGTTCAGGCACGTATTGTATTATTGCTTGGAAAATGGTTTCCTACCGGAGCACACAAAGTAGGTGCTGCTTACGGTTGTTTAGCTCCTCGAATTATTACCGGACAATTTGATCCTACCTGGCATAAAGCCGTATGGCCATCCACTGGAAATTATTGCCGCGGAGGTGCATTCGACTCAGAATTAATGGGATGTACAGCCGTTGCAATTTTACCTGAAGAAATGAGCCGCGAACGTTTTGAATGGCTTAAAAATATTGGTGCCGAAATTATTGCCACCCCGGGTTGCGAATCAAATGTAAAAGAAATTTACGACAAATGCTGGGAAATGCGCCGGACTCGTCCCGACTGCGTAATCCTGAATCAATTTGATGAATTTGGAAATCCAGCCTGGCACTATAATGTAACAGGTCCGGCTGTTGAAGAGGTTTACAATGAATTAAAAGGTCCGAAAAGCAGACTGGCCGGTTATGTTTCGAACACAGGTTCGGCCGGAACCATTGCCGCCGGAGATTACTTACGCACTCACTTTCCGCATGTTAAAGTAACGGCATCCGAAGCTCTTCAATGTCCTACACTTCTGATGAATGGCTTTGGTGGTCACCGTATTGAGGGCATTGGTGACAAACATGTGCCTTGGGTTCACAATATTCATAATACCGACGTTGTTACCGCCATTGATGATGAGGATTGTATGAGAATTCTTCGTTTATTTAACGAAACAGAAGGAAAAAAATACCTGACTTCATGCGGATTAGATAAAGAATTTGTAAACAGTCTCTATCAACTGGGAATATCCGGAATTGCCAATATGCTGTCGGCCATCAAATTAGCTAAACATTTCGAGCTAACTTCCGATGATATTATCATGACTATTGCCACTGATAGTGTGGACATGTATCATTCTCGTTTAGAGGAACTCCAGCACGAAAGAGGTGAATACAATCAAATTCAGGCAGGAAAAGATCATGAAAAGTGCATGGCTACCACTACTGATGCAATGAAAGAACTGACTTATACTGATCGTAAAGCAATTCATAACCTCAAGTATTTCACATGGGTAGAGCAACAAGCGAAACCTATAGATGAGATCAACCAGCTTTGGTATGATCGCGAAATATGGCCAAAACTTTTTCATCAGGTTGATCTTTGGGATAAAATGATCAAAGAATTCAACGAAGAAATAATGAGATAAAAGGAGATTTTACCATGTCTTCACACTATCATTTTGTGTGCAACGATTGCGGTTCGGACTACCCTTCGGAACCGTTCCGCTATCTTTGCCCTTTGTGCGAATCGGAAAACCTTCCTGATCAACCTCCCAAAGGTGTTTTAAAAATGGGTTATCCTTACGGTGAAATTCTGCAAAACATCCCAGCCAAAGCCAGATTTGAAGAACTGAAAAAAAATCATTTTATTGATTTACTGCCAATTGCAAAAATCGAAAGTTATGGGTGTTTACGTATAGGAGAAACTCCTGTATATCAAATCCATGAACTTGAAGGTAATAAGTTGAATTTCAATTTATTTGTAAAAGATGATTCTCAAAATCCAACCTTTTCATTTAAAGACAGAGCTTCAGCTTTGGTTTCAGCTTACGCCCGCGAACACGGCATCGAAAAGATTGTAGCTGCCTCTACGGGTAACGCAGGCTCCTCATTAGCCGGAATTTGCGCTTCGCAACACCAAAAAGCAATTATCATTGTCCCGAAAAATGTACCAAAGGCTAAATTACTGCAGATCATTATGTATGGTGCTACTCCGGTATTGGTTGACGGAAATTATGATGTTGCCTTTGAGCTGAGTCTTGAAGTTACCCGAAAATTTGGCTGGTTTAACCGAAATACAGCTTTCAACCCTCTGACGATTGAAGGAAAGAAAACCGTCGCTTTCGAAATTTATGATCACTTTCGTGAAAATATGCCAAACCTGATTTTCGTACCTGTAGGTGACGGCGTAATAATTTCCGGAGTTTATAAAGGATTTGAAGATTTACTAAAACTTCAGATAATCAATAAGATGCCTACAATTATATCTGTTCAATCGCAAAAAAGCGATAATCTGAACCGAAATTTGAATATGGAGAAATTTGAAATAATTCCGGCTACAACAGTAGCAGATTCTATTTCGGTTGATATTCCCCGTAATTTTCGAATGGCTGAAAAATATATAACTGAATACCAGGGAGAATCAATCTGTGTAAGCGATGACGAAATCAAAGAAGCATCCTCAATACTTGCCCGAAATTCAGGAGTATTTGCTGAACCAGCAGCTTCTGCTTCAATGGCCGGAATGCTTAAATATTTGAAATTAAACAAATTGAAAGAAGGTAAGAATGTTTTGGTTCTTTCAACCGGAAGCGGTTTAAAAGACCTCAATACTCCTCTTTCCGGAATTGTTCTCCCCTCACCTGTTCAACCCAGCGTTGATGCATTAAAATCACTTTAAATTGAAGCACTTATTCATTATGTGCTTTTTGTGTTTTAATGACCAAATCATAAAAGATCATGATTCGATTTCGATTAAATAATAAAAATATTGAATATCAGGAAAATCCAGAGATTTCCCTGTTAAATTATTTACGTTTTCAGGAAGGAATTACTTCTGTAAAAGATGGTTGCAGCGGACAAGCTGCCTGCGGTGCGTGCTTAGTAGAAATTGATGGAAAACCCAAACTAAGTTGTGTCACACTTATTAAAACACTGGAAAACTGCGAGATATTCACACTGGAAGGAATTTCTGAATCAATTCGCGATATTATTGCAAAAGCATTTGTAGAAAAGGGTGCAGTTCAATGTGGATTTTGTACACCCGGATTCATCATGCGAACCAAAATATTGCTTCAGGAAAATCCGAATCCTACACCGGATGAAATTCGTAAAGCACTGAGATCAAATCTTTGCAGATGTACCGGCTATAAAAAAATTGAAGAAGCAATCCAGTATTCAGCACAGCAGCTTCCTGATAAAAATATTATTGACTTAAAACGCAATAAAACTGGTGTTGGGCTGTTTTACCCGAAATATCAGGCTTTTGAAACAGCAATCGGGAACCGTGCATTTGTAAATGATTTACAAATAGATGGAATGGTGTATGGCGCTTTACGATTCAGTGATTACCCAAAAGCCAGAATTCTTAAAATAAATACTGCCAGAGCAGAGAAGATCGAAGGAGTTGTTCGTATTTTTACAGCAAAGGATATTCCGGGAAAAATCAAAACCGGACTTATTTATCCAGATTGGCCCTTAATGATTGCCGAACAGGATGTTACACGTTACATTGGAGATGTATTAGCAGGAGTAGTAGCAATTACACCTGAAATTGCGCGTGAAGCAGCCCGAAAGATTGAAGTGAAATATGAAGTACTTGAACCTGTTACAGACCCCTTCGAAGCTTTAAAACCTGATGCTATCCGTGTTCATAACGATCATAGTAATCTTCTGGACAATTGCGTTTTATACCGAGGGAATCCTGAAAAAACCATTCAAAACTCCAAGTACGTTATACATGGGAATTACCAAACTCAGCGCATCGAGCACGCTTTTCTGGAAACTGAATCAGCTGTTGCACTGGCAAATGAAAATAAGCTCAAACTCTATTCTTCCGGACAGGGAATTTACGAAGACCGCCGTCAGATAGCCTCTCTGTTAGGACTTGATGAACAGCAGGTTGAAATTGAATTGGTTCCGAATGGCGGTGGATTTGGCGGTAAAGAAGATTTAAGTGTACAAGGTCACGCTGCATTATTTGCCTGGATATTAAAAAGACCTGTAAATGTTACACTTACACGCGATGAATCTATCATCATGCATCCTAAACGCCATCCTGTTTGGATGGATATTACGCTTGCCTGCGATGAAAACGGCAAGCTTACAGCCATGAAACTAAGAGCTGTAGGCGATAGTGGAGCATATGCATCTGTTGGAACCAAAGTGATGGAACGCATTGCAGGTCATGCTACCGGAGGATATTATGTGCCAGATATCGATTTAGAATCACTTACTGTTTATACCAACAATATTCCTTCTGGAGCAATGCGTGGGTTTGGCGCAAATCAAATGGCTTTTGCCCTCGAAGGCTGTGTGGATGAATTGTGTAAAATGGGAAACTTCGATCTCTGGCAATTTCGTTACAACAATGCCCTGATAGATGGATTAGCCACAGCAACTGGTGATTGTGTGAAAGGAGCAGGAATAAGAGCCTGTCTTTTAGCATTGAAAGAGAAATATCAGAAAGCAAAATATTGTGGTATTGCCACCGGCATTAAAAACAGCGGTATCGGAAACGGAATGATTGATTATTCGGATGTTATTATTGAAGTTAAACCTGACGAAAAAGTTTTGATACATCACGGATGGACAGAAATGGGTCAGGGAATTCATACAATAGCTATTCAGGTTTTATGTGAAGAAACAAAAATAAACCCTCAAAACATTGAAGTTATTGTAGATACACGCTCAGAAATCAAAACCGGAATGACCACATCTTCGAGGGCAACAGCATTACTGGGAAATGCCATTCTGGAAGCATCTCAAAAATTACGAAGTGATCTGAAAACACACTCGTTATCCGAACTTAACGGTAAAAAATATCATGCTAAATGGATTTGCGACTGGACAACCAAACCAGGAACAAACCCCGATAACCCTACCACTCACTATTCCTATGGGTATGCAGCTCAGCTGGTTGTATTAAATCAAAACGGAGAGATTGAAACGGTATATGCAGCCCATGATGCCGGAAAAATCATGAACCCTGTGCTTTTTGAAGGCCAGATTGAAGGAGCTGTTCACATGGGGTTAGGGTATGCTCTTTCCGAAGATTTACCAATGGAAGGAGGATTTCTAAAAAGTACCAAGCTCCGTGATTGTGGCATATTACGTGCACATGAAACACCTGAAATAAACGTAATTGGTGTAGAAGTAAAAGATCCTGTTGGTCCTTATGGAGCCAAAGGATTGGGAGAAATCGGACTTGTGCCCACTGCTGCTGCCGTTGCCAATGCATTTTGCCATTTCGACGGAATTCGTCGCTACAAATTACCCTTAAATCGAAAAAAATGATACACCTAAAAAACGGAATCTGGATCAACCCCAATACATTTAAATTCACAGCTTCTGACCTTTGGATTGAAGAAGGTGAAAACGGAAAGCTATCCTTTGAGATGCCGGCTAACACAGAAAATTGCAAATCAATTGATTGCAGTGGAAAATTCATTACCCGAGCATTTGCAAATGGTCATCATCATGTATATTCAGCCTTAGCCCGAGGAATGCACCCTCCAAAAAAATCCCCCGAAAACTTCACTGAAACACTCGAATATATCTGGTGGGTTCTTGACCAATGCCTTGATTACGAAATGATTCGAGCAAGTGCACTTACAACTGCAATTGCCTGCGCCAAACATGGCTGTACCTTTGTGATTGATCACCATGCTTCGCCAAACTCGCTCATAGGTTCTCAGGAAATTATCGCCAAAGCTTTTGAAGAAATAGGCGTTGGACATTTACTATGTTACGAAATAACAGATCGTTACGGCGAATCAAAAGCAAAAGAAGCTTTGGACGAAACCGACAGTTATCTGCAAAATCATCAGGGCTTAGTCGGATTACATGCAAGTTTTACGGTTGAAGATAATACATTAAAAGAGAGCATAAAGTTAGCTCAAAAGCACAAAACCGGAATTCATGTTCATGTTGCCGAAGACATTGCCGACGGGAAACATGCACTGGAACAGTACGGAAAAAGTGTAGTAGAACGTTTTCGTGATTTTGAAATGCTCGATTTGCAGAAAAACATTTTTGCACACGGAATCCACCTGAATAAAACTGAACGTGAATTAATCGCTCAATCAACTACTTATATGGTTGTAAATACCGACAGCAACCTGAATAACCGTGTGGGAATTTTTAATTCCAAAGGGTTAGGAAACCGTATTATGCTGGGTACCGACGGAATGCATAGTGATATGATTAAAAGTACTCAAACCGCTTTATTTGCCGGACAAAATTTCGATCAGATTTCATGGTTGGATGCCTACCAACGTCTTCAAAATGCACATACATATTTGAATTCCAATCAGTTTAAAGGTGATAACGAAAACAATGTGATCGTGCTCGACTACGACTCTCCTACCGAACTTACCCCTGACAATTTTCTCGGTCACTTTTTCTTCGGATTTGAATCACGACATATTCAACATGTAATTTCAAGCGGCAAACTGATTGTTGAAAATCGCATATTGAAAACAGCCGATGAAGAAAGCATCCTGAAAGAATCACATAAAATAGCTCATTTTCTGTGGAATAAGATGCAAAAGATGTAAACTATCTCATTCTAGAATCTATTTAATTTTCCGAAATCAATGTCAACACTACTCATTAAAAACGGGCAAATCATCAATCATGATCAAAGTTTCCAAGCTAATATCTTCATCCGCGACCAAAAAATTGAAAAGCTCTTTTCTCCCGATGAAGAAACACCGGAAGCAGAAAAAATTTTGGATGCTAAAGGAAAATTGATTTTTCCGGGAGCAATTGATGCCCACGTCCATCTGGATTTATCCACTCCCGCCGGTCCCTCTTCCGATGACTTTTATACGGGAACCCGCGCTGCTATAGCTGGAGGCACTACTTCTATTATTGATTTTGTGACTCCCAACCGAAACGAATCATTGTTAAAAGCCCTCAAAAAACGGAGGAAAGACGCTGAAAAATCACTGATTGACTATAGTTTCCACATGGGGATAACCTGGTGGAACAATTCTGTAGAAGAGGAAATTGCAGAATGTATTCGTCAGGGAATTACCTCATTTAAATGCTATCTGGCCTACCAAAATAGTATCGGCATTAATTATCAGCAACTGGAAAAGGTCATGAATGCTGTACAGAAACAAGGTGGTATGGTAACCATTCACTGCGAAGAAGATGAATTGATTCAGAATCTGAAACAGGTTTATCTGAAACAAGGACTTGTATCACCACTCTACCATGCACTTTCACGGCCACCTCAGTCAGAATACGTTTCTGTTGAAAAAGTGTTAAAACTTGCCGAAAAAACAAGCTGTAAAACTTATTTGGTTCATATCTCTACCCGAAAATCCGCTGAATTGATAGAAAACGCTCAGCACAAAGGAGTAAATGTTTTGGCAGAAACCTGCCCTCAATATCTTTTGTTAGACGAAAGCGTTTACCATAGTTCATTCTACGAATCTGCACCTTACGTAATAAGTCCGCCAATCCGTGGAAAATGCGATCAGGATGGTTTATGGAGTGCGATCAATCGTAATGTTTTTTCGGTAATCGCAACAGACCATTGCCCGTTCAACGTGCATGGACAAAAAGATGCCGGACGATATAATTTCTCGTTGATTCCCAATGGAGCTGGCGGAATTGAGTTTCGCCAGCAACTGATCTATAGCTACGGAGTGCAATCAGGCAGAATGAATCTTAATCAGTTTGTAGCACTCACTGCAAGTAACCCTGCATCTATATTTGGCATTCAACGCAAAGGAATAATTACGGAAGGCTATGATGCCGATCTGGTACTCTGGAATCCTGAAACAATTAGTATTATCGAAAAAGAAACACAATATCAGCATTGCGACAGCAACATATTTCACAACTTCGCTCTGAAAGGTGAAGCTGAAACCGTAATTATTGGAGGAAAAATAGTGTACAATCATCATCAGTTTTCACCGGAACAGCCAAATGGCAATGAGTTATTCCGAAAAATTTAAACATGGATTCACTACTACAAAAACAAAGAATCACCTCACAATCAGATTGTTTATTTGAGGAAATATGGCAAATTTACCAAGCGAGCTTCCCTCCTTTCGAACAACGTACCCTCAAACATCAACAAACAGCATTCAGTAGCCAGAACTATTTTCTGGATGCTTTTATGGAAAACAACCAGCTCATCGGTTTTATTGCATACTGGACTTTTGAAACCTATTACTATGTAGAACATTTTGCTGTAGATCAGGCATTCAGAGGGAAAGGATACGGTAAAGCTATTTTACAGAATTTACAAGAAACATCTGGTAAGCTTATCATTTTGGAGATCGATCCATTAGATGATGAACTATCACGAAAACGATGGAAATTTTATCAGAATATGGGGTTTCTGATGAACAAAATTGACCATTTTCTACCCGAATATCAGCCTGGATATGGCAACATCCGCCTTCATCTGCTTACCTGGCCAATCCTTATCCAACCTGAGCTTTATCAAGAATTTAATACTCATTTGCACAAAGTAGTGATGAAGAGAGAGTAAGTACTAATTATTTATTAACCAAATTTCAAACTAACTACATGTCCTATCCATTGTTTAATCTCAGAGTCTATGGTATTTTTATCAATCCCGATCAGGAATTATTGATTACCGACGAATTTAGGCTGGGAGTGCTTATGACAAAGTTTCCCGGTGGTGGACTACAGTTTGGAGAAGGAACCATTGATTGTCTGAAACGTGAATTTAAGGAAGAACTAAACTTGGAAATCACAAATATCCGCCATTTCTATACCACCGATTTTTTCCAACCAACCATTGGCTTAAATGAGCAAATGCAGCTAATCAACATTTATTACGCAATCGATATTCCGGACTGGAAATCAATCAAAACCACACAGAAATCCTTTGATTTTCCGGATAAAAACGATGGTGTTCAGTGTTTCCGGTGGATAAAACTTACTGAATTAACACCCGGAATATTTACCTTTCCAATTGACCAAAAAGCAGCAAAAATTATTCGTGATCAATGGGATTAAACATAAAAAATCCTTACAAAACCGAAGTAATGTAAGGATTCTGATCTGCTTGATTATTCAGTAATTAAAATATCTTTTAGTCAATATCTTTTCCCCAATTCACAACGGTTAATTCACCCTTATCAAAGTAGAAATCAATCATTGCATCTTCAAACGTCACACGATATTCACCCCAGGCTTCTTCTTCGGTATCCATCACGCATAAGCCCTCTTTTTTCACAAATTCGACAAGGTTTTCCTGCTTCATTTCGAAAATCTTTTCCCCAAACAGAACCGTTTCTGGGTTATCTGTCTCTATACAGCTTAACTTTGGCTGACCTGCTCCTTCAAAAAAGAGCCCCAACCCAATTTCATCATAGTTAAGCACAGTAGTAGTTGTATCATCTTCCATAGGAAGAGTCTCTATTTCAGTGGGTTCTCCCAAATAGGCAACAACATCATCAATACCTTGACCAAATGACAATTCACCCAGACCTCTACGTAGTTTAATTGTTAAATTTAATGTTTTCATATTTTCTATTTTTTTAAGTTTCTTATATGCTATTGAAATGGAGAATCTGGTTCTTTTGCCATGTGACTGTAAACCATTTTATCAACCCATCCAGGAAAAAATTTATTGAGCCAAACGGTCAATTTCCCCTGCATGGTTAATATTAACTCCGGTTTCCGTTTCTTTATTGCTTTTAAAATATGGACAGCAACCTCTTCGGCCGACATCATTTCATCTTCGTTCCGCGGGCTTTCGCCTTGAGCACTTCCGTCTTTCGCCAACGCGACTTTTCGAATATTTGAACGAGTGAAACCCGGACAAGCTATCAATACATGTAAGCCTTTTTTCAAGTTTTCAATGCGTACCACTTCTAAAAATCCCTGCATTGCAAACTTAGAAGCTGAATATCCGGTTCTGCCGGGTAATCCTTTGTAACCGGCTATAGAGGAAACTCCAATCAAAGAGCCTTCCGTTTTCAACAGCCAGGGTAAAGCATACTTTGTGCAATAAACAGTTCCCCAAAAATTCACATCCATCACTTTACGAACTACCTCCAAATCAAGCTCTTCAAAAAGAGCCCTCATCGAAATTCCGGCATTATTAATCAGAACATCTATTCTGCCAAAATGAGCTAGCGTTTTATCAATTAAGCATTTACAATCATTCTCTATTGTTACATCCGTAACAACTGTAAGAATTTGTGTTTGATTACCCAGTTCAGTTTGCAGTTGTTTAAGTGCATCATTGCTTCTGGCAGCCAAAACAAGAAATGCTCCCTGTTTTGCTGCTTCAACAGCCAATGCTCTCCCAATACCGGAAGAGGCTCCGGTGATGATGATTACCTTATTTTTCATAGTAAGTTTGTAGTTCAACTTTCCCTATCACAATAATACATGGAATTTTGATTAAAGATAAGAAATTCAAGCTCCGTTTATGCACTTTAACAGTTTTTTTTCCATCCAGGCACATTACAATCTAACGATCAACTACTTATAATCAAGAAAAGTTTGTTAATTGAAATAATTAATCCTGATAACTCTTGATTTTGTATTTTTGATATGACCGAAATTATACTGTTTATAACACAATACGTACTGAATACAAAATAGTTATCTGATAATGATAAATATATCTGTTTGCTATCATTGGTTTATGATCCTTTACTGAAGGCTTTTCTCAGGAAAATCTGGATAAGTTTATGATTAAAAAGGCTCCGGTTTGCGAAGATATTGCCTTTAACTGTTCCGATTTAATTGAGCGATACACCTCAAAAGGAAATCTTGACTCTGCAATGATATTTCTTAATTACTGGAAGGAAAATTATCGGGGACTCTGGAATATCTGTTTTGGAAAAACAGGCTACCTTGCGTTGCAAGCCAAATATAACCTCGTGAATTTTGATAATACAGGAGTACCCAATCTTAAAGACAATAATTTTACAATCAATTTTGTTTGGGGAGGGTTTTTTAATGTTTATAAACAAAACAGGCTAAAATCACTTGAGTACAAATACGAATCAATCGTTCGGAAAGCAAACTTATAAATCATCTATTTATCTATGTGAAATCAATCCAAAGCAGCAATTTAAACATTATATTATAATTTGACATGAATCATAAATTGCAAAATCGGCATATAATAAAAAGTAACGAAAAAAGCATACCTTAGTCAAACTATACATCTCCTTTCCAATAGGATAGAGTAATTAATGAGTATTTGCATTTCAAAAATATAGCTGTAATGCCCAATTTTATTTGGTAATTCAAAAAATGATTGTACTTTTGCACTCGCAAATGCAACGATGGTTGAGTAGCTCAGTAGGTAGAGCACATCCCTTTTAAGGATGGGGTCCTGGGTTCGAATCCCAGCTCAATCACCGAAAAAGAAGCCTTCTAAAGAGGCTTCTTTTTTTATTTAAGACTTTCATTTTATCAACTGTGTACGCTTTGTATTATTTAAAGTCGGGAAACGACCAATCTAAGTAATTAGTTAAGACCCATTTAAAATCTGGTTATCCACCTTTTTTCAAAATAAACTTCCATAAAGCTTGTTTATCTGAAAACTATTAGTACTTTTGCACCCTCAAAACAGCGAGCTGGTTGAGTAGCTCAGTAGGTAGAGCACATCCCTTTTAAGGATGGGGTCCTGGGTTCGAATCCCAGCTCAATCACCGAAAAAAGAAGCCTTCTAAAGAGGCTTCTTTTTTTATACCCCAGAACTTCTCTTTTTTATTTTATACATGAATGATTTTGGAGTTAATTGAGAATTTACATTGGCATAACAATGTTTTTGCATTGCCAAAATCTGCTTCACCCCTTATCTTTTTTCCCCAACTAAAAGATTTTTCCTAATTTTGCGCTTCTGTAAAAAATTGTTATCCCTTCAAATATATTGTCATGGGTAAAACTGATAAAGAATTGATCTATTTGGATCGTAATGAAAATCAATATGGTCCGGCTCCTGCTTGCTTTAAAGCACTGCACAAACCAAACGTAAAAAAACTTAGTTGGTATTCCCGCGATTTCTCTCGTGGAGTAAAAAGCAAGCTAAGTGAGCGTCTTGCAAGTGATTTTGGCATTGAAGAAAAAGATATAATGCTGGGTTATGGTGGTGAAGACATTCTGAAACAAGCTGTACACTGCTACGTTCACAAAGGTGATAAAATCATGATTCCTGCTTATTCATGGTGGTATTATAAAAAAATTGCAGATGAAAAAGAAGGTATCAAAATTGAATATCCAATAATGGAAGGTGATGATTCCTTTTATTATGATATAGAAGGAATGATCAAGGTTTATGAAGAACACAAGCCTAAAGTAATCATAATCAGTTCACCAAATAATCCAACCGGAAATCGTTTACCACTTGATGATCTTCATCATATCCTTACAAAAGTGAAAGACGCTGTTGTTGTGCTGGATGAAGCTTATGCTGTATTCTATAACAATGACAAAACTTATCTGGGGAAATTGGTAAAGGAATTCCCAAATCTACTTGTAATAAGAACATTCTCAAAATATTACGCACTTGCTGGTTTACGCGTTGGTTTTGCTTTAATGGGTGAAAATCATGCTCAATTCTCTTTATTCAGCGCTCGTTATTTAGGTTATAACCGCTTAACAGAACGCATCGCTCTGGCTGCTTTAGATTCTACTGAATATTACGATGGCATCTGCAAGAAAATGACAGAAGATACGCAAATGTATATCAACGAGTTCAATAACATGGAAGGGTTCAAAGCATATCGCACTTTTGCAAACTTCCTGTTGGTGAAGATTCCTGAAGAAATCAAAGACGGATTAAAACAATACTTGCTCGACCGAAAAATGATTGTGAAATTTATGGCAGAAGATGGCTTATTTAGCCACCTGCGTATCACAATTGGCACCCGCGAACAAAATCTTATGCTCATGAAAATGATTAAAGATTATCTGAAATCTATTGGCAAATGAGCTGGTTTACAGAGTACAAAAAATCATTAAAAATGACAGAGGTCGAAGAAATTTTCGACCTCGTTTTTTACAGACCCATGGCATTTTTGTTGGTAAAATTGATTTATCGAACAAATATTACCCCTAATCAGCTTACCATCTGTGCAATCATCATGGGAATCATTGGAGGATTCTTTTATGCCCACGGATCTAATAATTACTCACTACCCTTTTTAATTGGAGGAATATTCCTGTTGATGTTCAACATTTTAGACTGTAGTGACGGACAACTTGCACGATTAAAAAAGAACGGAACTCACACTGGCAGAATCATCGACGGCGCTGCTGATTATATTGCCGTTTCCGCAGTATTCATCGGAATAGGATTCGGATTTGCAAACAACACAAATAATCCGGGGCTTTACTGGGGTTTGCTTGCATTAACAGGTTTCAGTAACTCAATTCAGGCAATTCTGGTTGATTATTACCGCACACGATATCTTGATTATGTATTGGAACGCAAAAGTACTTTTGAGGAAAATCTGGAAGAATTTCGTACAGAATATGAATCATTAAAGGGCGTTAAAGGAAAAGGGTTTGACAGAGCAATTATTGGTTTATACCTGAGATACTCGAAGGTACAAAACAACCTTGCGGCAAAGAAAAATAGCGAAAAACTTTTCAAGGCAACTCCGGAAGAATACCGTTTAAAAAACAGACGAATGATTCGTTTTTGGATTTTGCTTGGCCCTACGTCTCAGGTAACCACACTCTTTCTATGTTCAGCATTCAATCGTTTCGATTTATTCTTTTGGATTATGCTAATAGGATATAACGCTTTGGCCTTAATTTTATGGTTAATCCAAAAGCAGATAGACAGAAAAATAAACCAAAAAAAACAAACTACAAAATGAAATATTTACTCAAGCTAAAACTCACTATCGCAATTGTATTGTTATTTAACATTAGTACTAAAGCTCAGGAATGTAATTTAAGAGCTGATGAAATTGATGATTTTAAAAACAGGACCCTTTTAATCCTAAAGGAATCCCTGAATGAAAGCAACGTAAAAGATTTAGAGGAACAAATTTCAAGCACACGAAAACCAGAGAAAAAGAAGGAATTAAGTGAGGAATTAAATTATTATAAAACAAGAATTCAGGCTTATTCTGTTTTCGACACGTGGTTTTCAGAATATTGGAAGCACAATACGAATATTAAAATTTCAACATGGGATGAAATTCATAAAATACCAAAAGATTCTCGTAAAAATTATCTCGTAATGAGATACCAGGATCTCGATTTTGATTATTTTGATGGAGTTCTCGGGAAAAAGTTTCCTTCAAAAAATAAAATTTCAGCAATGTTTATTATAAAACTCGAAAAATACATGGGTTTTACAAATAGTATATTTGGTAAGTTATCAAATAAAGTAGATGTATTTACGTATGTACCTGATTTTATACATAGAAGCGACCGAACATTTCATGAAAGTGATTTTAAGTTGATTATTAAAATCATGTCAAATCTCATAAAAACCATCGAAAAAAACAATGAGAAAAACCTTACAACTAAAAGTCTTGCTGAATATCAATCTGAATCACTTTGCTCCAAAATTCCAGAAAAGGAAATCTATTTTGAAAAAGACATTCTTAAACAAGCATCAGATATGATTGATTTTAAGAAAGAAACTAAAGTTATTCCCAAAGTTGTTTCAATTGAGCAGCTCTATGAAAAGATTGACAATGAGGAAGATATTCTTTTCGGCATTTCTATTCCAATTGGTATTCAATACGGATATGACAGAATCGAATATGCAAACTGTCTGATAAACCCTAATAATGGTAAATTTTACGCTTACTCGTATAAGGGACAATTAGAAATACCAGGACCATTATTCACAAAATCAGTATTTAAAGATTTTTATAAGTGTATTGAATAAAATTATTTTACATCATGAAGTAAAAACTCAACTTCAAGGTATAAAATTAAATACCCATTTTCACATGAAAGCAATCATACTTGCGGCAGGAATCGCCTCACGTCTCAGACCATTAACCGATAATACTCCAAAATGCCTTTTACCTATTGGCAATACTAATATTCTGGCATTAACATTAGCCAACCTGCAACATAATGGTATAAAAGATGTGATTATTGTAACCGGATATCTTCAGGAGCAAATCATAAACTTTGTTCAAAAAAACTTTCACGATATTCGTATTCAATTTATTTACAACGAGGTATATGATTCTACCAACAATATTTACTCATTGTGGTTAGCTAAAAAAGAGCTTGAAAATGAAAATTTTTTATTGCTTGACAGCGACATTGTTTTCCATCCTAACATCGTAAAAAGTTTACTAAACAGTAATTATTCCTGTTGTCTGGCTTTAAAAAAGCACGAAGTTGGCGATGAAGAGATCAAAGTAAAAGTGGATAAACACTACAGAGTTCAAAATATCAGCAAAATTGTCATTCCGGGTGAAGCATTGGGTGAGTCAATCGGAATCGAATTATTTGACGCAAAAACCTCTTATAAACTTTTTGAAGTAATCGAAAGGTTGTGTGTAAAGGAAAAACGTGTAAATTTGTTCTATGAAGTTGCCTTTGAAGAAATTATTCAGCAGGGAGCCGAAATGTTTGTGGTTGATGTTACTCATCTTCCCTGTATGGAAATGGATACAGTTGAAGATTTCCAGAAAACAGCACCAATGGTTGCTTCAATATTAAACTAATTATCAACAAGATCCTACCTTATGACAGAAAGTCTGATTACGATTTCAATAGTAGGTTTAATCGCCGGTTTTTTATTCTCCATGCCAATTGCAGGACCAATCAGCGTACTGATTACCTCAAATGCATTGAAAGGCAGAGTTAAGTTCTGCAAGCATGCTACAAATGGAGCTTCATTAGCCGACTTTGTTTACGTATTTATTGCAGTTTTTGGACTTACAAATCTTTACAGTTGGTATAAACCAGTCATACCTTATGTGCTAATTATTGGAGCTCTCTTTTTAATCTACCTGGGAATCAAGATATTCAAAACAAAGCTTGATTTAGAACATATTGGAGAAGATGAGATTCCAGAAGCCAAGCTCAAAAAAAAGGATCAAAACGGATTTTGGACAGGATTTCTGTTAAATTTTCTTAACCCAACTCTTTTTTTAGGTTGGCTCACCTCCTCTTTCTTTGTGATTTCATTTGTTGCATCTATGGGGTTAAATACCGGAGGACTGAATAATATGATTGACCAGAACGTCAAAAATATGAATTCAATTACCGGAAATCAAATAGACACTACCCATTTTGAAGTTCCTTCATACTTAAAAATTGATTCTGTTAATCAACAAACAATTGAAAACCAACGCAAAGATACCGAAGGCTACCCTTCTTATTTTCCTCTCTGCGTCAGTATTTTATATGCGTTTTTTCTTTCTTTGGGAAGTATAATTTGGTTCTACTACCTTACATGGCTTTTGGCTAAGCATCGTCATAAGATTAAAGTCATCGTAGTAAAAAGGATTATACAGGGATTGGGACTTGTTTTATGTGGATTTGGGCTTTTTTTAGGATATAAAGCAATTATTTTCTTTCTGGCTTAACATTTTTTTAAATTCACTTGTTTTTGAAGTTCAAAATGTTAATATTTGTAAAAAACTATTAACAGATGGCCGTTACGAATGATTCTTGGGGTTCCCGTGTAGGACTTATCCTCGCAATGGCCGGAAATGCAGTAGGTTTTGGAAACTTTTTGCGTTTTCCGGTACAAGCAATTCAAAATGGAGGAGGAGCCTTCATTATCCCCTATCTCACATGTTTTCTTTTAATGGGTATCCCTCTATTGTTTATAGAATGGACTATTGGTCGTTATGGAGGAAATTACGGATTTCACTCCACTCCTTTTATGATGCATAGCATGGGGAAGCAAAGAATCTGGAAATATGTAGGCGTTTTTGGAATATTTAGCAATCTGGGAATTGCTGCATACTATTGTTATTTGGAATCATGGACACTTTCGTATGTATTTCATTCTGTGATAGGCTCATTTCATGGGTTGAGTCAGGAAGGCGTTGTTCTACTATTTAACAACTATGTAAGCATCAGTAAAGCAACGTTAATTCCGTTTGAATCTATCATATTCTTTGTTTTGTGTTTGTTATTAAATATTTGGATACTTTCCAAAGGATTAAGTGGTGGTGTTGAAAAGGTTGCAAAAATTGGGATGCCGCTGTTGATAATATTTGGAATTTTTCTTGCAATAAGAGCCATCAATTTAAAAGCAGGTACTGATGGAGCCATCAATGACGGAACTGTTGGTTTAAATTATCTCTGGACTCCCAACTTTGAATCAATCATGAATCCAAAGGTCTGGCTGGCTGCTGCCGGGCAGATTTTCTTTACGCTTTCGCTTGGAATGGGATCAATACAGGCCTATGCATCCTACTTAAAAAAAGACGATGATATCGCTCTTAATTCAATGTCGGCAGGCTGGATGAATGAGTTTGTGGAAATTGTTTTAGGTGGAGCAATTATCATCCCTATTTCTGTTGGGTACCTTGGTATTGACAGAGTAACAGAACTTGCCGGGCTAGGTGGTTTAGGAATGGGATTTAAAACCATCCCTTATCTTTTTGACCAATGGGGTCCAATCCTTTCTACATTCTCTGGTGTAATGTGGTTTGGACTATTGTTCTTTGCAGGCATAACCTCTTCGCTTGCAATGGGTGTTCCCTGCATGAGCTTTATGGAAGACGAATTCAGATGGAGTAAGAAAAAATCTGCATGGATTTTTGGACTCATTATCCTTATTTTAGGCTTACCAACCGTTTTTTTCTTTAATCAGGGAGTTTTTGATGAATATGATTACTGGACAGGAACTGTCTCATTATTTGTATTTGCAATGCTCGAATGCATCATGTTTTCATGGATATTTGGACTAAAAAAAGGATGGCCTGAATTTAACCGTGGTGCAGAATTAAAAATCCCCGGAATCTATAAGTACATCACCAAATTTATCACTCCGGTACTTTTAATCATAGTATTTCTTGGTGCTTTATTTACCCCTAAAGGAAATAACTGGATAAGTGCTTTTCAACAGTTATTTTCGGGGAATAGATGGCCTCTTGATAATGGTTCTATCATCAAACAAATTTCCAATGCAAGTTTAAATGAACAACTAAATCAAGCTACTGATTTAGCTACTAAAGCTCAATTGCAGGAAAAACTATTTCTAATTAATAGCTCAAGAGCATTGTTACTCTTTGTTTTTATAGGAGTTACAGTACTGGTTTATAAAGCTTATCACAAACGTAAACGTGAAGGGAGAATGCCGATATGAATACAACCGCATTAATTTTATGGTTATCAACCATCAGTGTAGTTACAGGTGTAACTCTTTACTTTTTTATCAAGGTTTTATTCGCAAAGCCAAAGAAAAATAGCAGCTTTAGCAATCAAAATCAGCAAGAATAACTACTTGCTATGAAACGATTTTTGAAGCAATACTTTACATTTTCAAGAACAGAGCAAAGAGGAATATTTGTTCTTACACTTATCATTTTAGCATTAATAAGCGTAAATATTCTTATTCCACGGCTTCATTTATCCAAGCAAACAAATGATCAAGCATTAATTACTGAAATTGAACAATTTGAGCAACAACTCAAAAATGAACAATCCGGAAAAGAAGAATTTGACTTTTACCAACCAGATAAATCAGTAGCTAAAAACACGTTGAATCCTACTCCCTTCAATCCAAATAAAATCACTGAAGATGAGTGGATTGCAATGGGATTAAACCCAAAAAAAGCTAAAATAATCATAAACTATCTTACCAAAGGCGGGAGGTTTCGGAAACGAGAAGACCTGCGAAAAATATATTCTATAACAAGTGAAGAATACTCTGTTTTAGAGCCTTTTATTATCATTCCTGCTACCGATACCGTAAAATCTTTTTCAACACAATGGAAGAAACCCGAAGCCAAAGTATTCAACATAGAGCTTAATTCTTCCGATACTCTTGATTTACAAGAGCTAAGAGGAATAGGACCTGGTTTTGCACGAAGAATTGTAAAATATCGTGATATGCTTGGGGGATTCTATAAAAAAGACCAACTGCTAGAAGTATATGGCCTTGATTCTATTACCTACAAAAAAATGTTACCCGACATTACAATTGATCCATCCAAAATCAAAAAAATCAATATAAACGCTGCAGATGTTAAAGATTTGAAAAAACACCCCTACCTCGACTATTATATTGCAAAAGCTATTGTAACTTTCCGCTCTCAAAATGGTAACTTTAAATCGGTAGAGGATCTCAGAAGGGTTAACCTGATTTATGATGATATCTTCTTGAAAATCAAACCGTACATTTCACTTAACTGAAAGAATGAAACATATTAGGCTTCTAACAATACTCTCAGCCATATTGATTTCTGCATCGCTTTTTGCAGAAACGCTTTCTGATGTTACCCTTTTGAAAGATAAATTCTTTCAGGCAAAACCAAGTTCAAAACCTGCAATTGCGAATCAAATTTCAGTATTACTCAGAAATACAAATCCTAAGGAAGCTTATAATTATGCAGAGCAAGCCTATAAGTTATCACTTACGTTTAAAGATACTCTTCAAGCTGCACTTTCTTTAAAAAACATGGGAATTGTGTTTTTTTTCACGGGTGATTATACTCAGGCAGAAAGTCACTATTTGAGAGCTCTTGCCTTGTATGAAAAAATAGGAAATGAAGAAGGAATATCGGCATGTGAACACAATATCGGTTTTATATACCAGGAAAAAGGAGAATATGATAAAGCACTGAAACTATATCAAAAGTCGCTGAACCATGCCATTGAACAGCGCGATCCTGCCAGTATTTCCGGAAGTTTGACCAATATCGGGATTACCTATAATTACACAGGAAATATTTCAAAAGCTCTTCGTTATTTTAAAATTTCATACCAAATTGATCATTGGCTTAATGATATTGACGGACAGATATTTAATCTTAATAACATCGGTACTATCTACTTGAATTTAGGAAAACTGGACTATGCTATTCAATATTTCAACCAGATACTTCCTTTAAGTGAAAAACAGGAAAACTGGTATGAAAAAGGAAAATGCCTCCATAATCTAGGTACAATCTACTCTTTAAAAAACATGAATATACGTGCTTACAATTATTTACAAAAAGCACTCATTATCAGAGAGGAAATTGAAGATAAATCCGGACTAATGAAGACGCTCTATATCTTGGGAAAAGTTTTACATAAACTCGATCATCCTGAAAAAGAGAATGAAATGTATCTCCAGGCGTTGAAAATTGCAGAAGAACTGGACGATAAACGTGAAATGTCTAATGTTTTGGCTGCCATTGGCGAGAATTTACTCGACAGAAATAATCCTGAAGCAGCACTCGACTATCTCTTACAGGCAAAAAATATTGCATTAAAAATTAACTCACTGCCAGAGCTTAGTTTGATTTATGAACAGCTTGTGTATGCTTATTCCGCCTTGAATCAATATGATTCTGCCAATATATATCTTGAAAAATCAAAATTTCTCACAGATTCTATTTCAGTTGATGAGACTACAATTGAACAATCTGTAAAAGCAAAAGAATCAGAATTTATTACTGACCATAAAAGCAAAAATCTATTTATTCGTTTTTTTGAAACAGATTATACTTTGTACATATTACTAATACTTTCTTCATTAGGAATGATTTACGCTCTTTATTTCCGTACAGTTAATCGAACACATACACACTAAACTCTTATTGGATGGGTAATTTTCAACTAATTAAAAAACTCCCCAAAAACTACTGGGTAGCAAATATTATGGAGCTCTTCGAACGTTGGGCTTATTACGGATTATTTGCTATATTAGCTTTATATCTTACTCAAAGTAAAGAAAGCGGAGCTCTTGGCTTTACACAGGGCGAAAAAGGGATTCTAATGGGTACTGTTGCCGGAGTACTGTATTTTTTACCAGTAATTACGGGAGCATTAGCCGACAGATTTGGATATAAGAGAACTTTAATAATCGCTTACATTATTTTATGTTCCGGCTATTTTTTCATGGGACAGGTTACTGATTATACAGCTTTCTTTCTCATTTTTCTTTATACTGCAATTGGAGCAGCTTTGTTTAAACCCGTAATTTCAGCTACAATTGCCCGTACCACCGACGACACAACTGCATCCATCGGCTTTGGTATTTTTTATATGATTGTAAACATTGGAGCATTTATAGGACCTGTACTTGCCGCTAAACTAAGAGTAACTAGCTGGAATTATGTGTTTATGGTTTCATCTGGTATCATTTTGATCAACATACTTGTTTTATTACTTTTCTTTAAAATTCCAGAACGTGTAAAAAGCGAAGATTCATTCTTATACTCCATTAAGAAAGCTCTTTTAAATGTGGTGAGTGTTATTTTTGATTTCCGCTTTCTCTTTTTTCTACTCATCATTATTGGTTTTTGGGCAATGTACTTTCAGCTATTCTACTCATTACCCATTTTTATTGACCAATGGATAGATACCGGAGTTATTTATAATGCATTTGAATCTCTTTCACCATCTTTTGCTCAGTTTCTGGGAACTAAAATGAAAACCATTGCTCCTGAAATGATCATAAGCATTGACACAATGTATATCATTATATTTCAGATTCTTGTTTCTACCTACGTAATACGTTTCAAACCATTAAAAACCATGATTGGAGGTATTTTTCTTGCATCGGTTGGTCTTGCTTTCTGGTTTGTAACGCGTAATGGGTTATTTCTCTTTGGTTCTATTCTGTTATTTGCCCTTGGAGAGATGGCTTGTTCTCCTAAAATATCACAGTATATCGGAAAAATTGCACCCGCAGACAAAACAGCATTATACATGGGAACTTCCTTTATTCCTTTAGCAGGAGGTAACTTTCTGGCGGGTTTCCTTTCGGGTGATGTATATACTCAAATTGCGGATAAAACTTATCTCTTAAAACAATATTTATACTCACACAACATTAATATACGTTGTGCAGACGGAGAATTATTTGACAAAGCCTGCACACAACTTAATATGAACCATGAGCAATTAACTGATATTTTATGGAACACGCAACACCCATGGACAATTTTTATTGTCTATTCCGGAATAGGATTCATTACAGCTTTGGTCTTATTTTTGTACGACAAATTTATTCTCAGTAAACCGATAAACAAACAATCATGAAATACGTCAAAACATTACTCGTTACTGCAATTCTCGCTCCTGTAGCGTTTTTGCTATTATCTTCACAACAGGAAAGCAATACTGTTGAACCTAAAATAACATGGTATTCCTATGAACAGGCATTAGAGATCAATAAAAGTTATCCTAAAAAGAAAATATTTGTGGATGTTTATACCGAATGGTGCGGATGGTGCAAAAAGATGGATGCTACAACTTTTCAAAACCCGGTGATTGTGGACTATATGAATAAAAACTTCATTGCAGTAAAACTGGATGCTGAACGAAAAGATACAATTGTAATTGAGGGACGTCCCTGGGTTAATCTGAATGCAAATAAAGCCAGAGGAACGCATCAGATTGCTGAATATCTGTTAAATGGACGTATGTCATATCCATCGTATGTGTTTCTGGACGAATTAGCTCATCCAATAACAGTTGTACCCGGCTATTACGAAGCATCACAATTTGAGATGATTCTGAACTATTTCGGAAACAATGACCATTTGAAATATTCATGGGAACAATACCAAAAGAATTTTAAAGGAAAAATCCCCCCTCCTGAACCAAAATAAAATAAATACAGAGCATTGATTCAACCCGATTGATGCTCTTTTCATTTATCGAAAACTCTTTACAGCAAAGTTTGTTATTCAAGATTAAATCAAACAGTTATGAATACAAAACCAGCCACTGTTAATGAATATATGGAGCAGGTTTCTGACAATAGAAAAGATGCCCTAGAAAAGTTACGGAAAACTATTCTTGAAAACCTGCCGAAAGGGTTTTCAGAGGTAATGAGTTATGGAATGCCCTCCTACGTTGTCCCTCATTCTGTGTACCCCGCTGGATATCATTGTAATCCCAAAGAGCCTTTGCCATTTATGAGTTTTGTTAACCAAAAAAGCTCAATAACCCTTTATCACATGGGAATTTATGCTGATAAAAAACTTTTAGAATGGTTCGTTCAGGAATATTCCAAACATACTAAATACAAATTAGAGGTAGGAAAAAGCTGCATCCACTTTAAAAAACCGGACCAAATTCCTTATACTATTATTGCAGAACTCGTTACAAAAATGCAAGTTACAGACTGGATCCGGTTGTATGAATCTAATTTGAGAAAATAATACACTATTAAACAACTACGAATTCTGTCATTAGGACTGAGAGCTATTATTTCGATAGTTATTTTTTATGCAAAAAAGGAATTATGAACGCAGGTTCATTATATTTGCATTCTAATTTTCAAATATGGCCCGTCCACACAGAAATCGAATACTAGAGTCTCCACCTAAAATGGAAGGGTTTAGCCCTTTTGGAATTCACCAAAAATGCAGTGAATGTATTATTCTTCAATTTGATGAGTATCAAAGTTTCATTTACATTAATTACAATCAGTTGCAACAGGATGTTGCTGCAGAAAAAATGAATGTATCCCGGCCTACTTTTACTCGAATTTATAATAACGCATTACAGAAAATTGCACTTGCTTTTGCTGAAGGAAAAAAGATTAAAATAATTGGAGGAAATGTCTTGTTTGAAAAAAAATGGTATCGCTGTAAAAGATGCCATAAATTATTTAGCGAACTTGAAAATCATTCAAAATGTGACAATTGCTCTCATTTTGGCACAGACGAACTCTTAAAAATAGGTTCACAGGAATAAATCACACAATCTAATATCAAAAAAATTATGAAAATTGCAGTTCCGGTTACGATAACCAACGAAATTGACACTCACTTTGGGCATTGCGAATTTTTTGCAGTGTACACCATTTCAGAAAGTAATGAAATTATTCACAAAGAGAAAATTGACTCACCTCAGGGTTGTGGTTGCAAATCAAATATCGCGTCAGTACTTGCAGAGCAAGGTGTGCGTATTATGCTGGCAGGAGGCATCGGGGCCGGGGCTATTAATGTGTTAAACTTTTCAGGAATAGAAGTTATTCGCGGTTGCCAGGGAAACGCGGATGAAGTAGTTAAACTTTTTCTGGAAGGGAGTGTTCTGGATAGTGGAAGTACTTGCTCAGCTCATGAACACGGCCATAATTGTCAGCATTAATTTTATTTCCGTCAGGAAAAATGGTAGAAAAGCCGCCAAAGATAAATCTCTGGCGGCTTTTTAATCAAGGTTTAACAAAACGAACAACTTTATATATTTCATCCCGGATCGACCGGATTTGCAGTATATAAACACCTGAAAGTAAACTAGAAACGTTCATTTTAAACAATCCTTCGGAAGAACATTGGACAGATTCTTGCAACAGTTTTTTCCCTTTTTCATCAAAAACAGAAATTTCTATTCCTTGCCCCAATTCTTTACTTGCTACAATATTCAGTAAATCTTTAACCGGATTGGGATATATCCTAAATAAAGAAGTTTCCTCCTCTTCCACTCCTACCCCAGTAATAATAACTGTTTGAGTATTGGTATCAGCCAGCGGACAATTGGATGCAATAAGATTTACCGTATATGTTCCATTTGCAGTATAAGTATGTGTAGGATTTTCAAGAATAGATGTACTACCATCCCCAAACTCCCATAAATAGGAATCAGCATTCAGTGAATGATTATTAAAGCTAACCTGATTGCCTGCGATCATAAAATAATAGATTGCCTGTGGTTGATATTCCCCAACATTCCAATAGCTTAAACTATCATACGCAACAGCTTTTACAGCATTTTTAACATTGTCTGATTCGTAAAGATTTAGCTGTGCAGTAAAAGGTGATTGTGACGGATCTTTTTGAAAAATCACCGAGTAAAAGCTTAATGCAGCAGCATAAGTCCCGGCAATAGAAGGATGACTTTCATCGCTCGAGTAAAGTTCTATTGTTGGATCATTCTTTCTCAGATAATTCCATACAGCTCCCACTGGCGATACGATTGCCTTGTTTGAATCGGCCATAACCATATAACGTTCACGAAGCAGTGCATCCATTCCTTCGTAAGTGCAAACCGGCGGCCAATACTGGCAGTTGGAAGCATCCCCGTTTTTACGACCCCAGGTCATATAGAACACTGTTTCGGCGCAGGGATTTGCCAAATTAATAATACTATCCAAAATCCGGGCATACGGAAAAACCTCCTGCTCTACCTGACTCTGAGGAAAAGAAGGACGTTGACTTTGCTCCTGAAGAACTACATAATCCCAATTACCGCTGTTTATTTTCGACAGCGTTGTAGCATCGGTAGTGTGCTGCTGAAAAGTATAACCTCCCGGAGTACTCGATTCAAAGTAAACACTGTCACCCAGCGATTGAGCTACATTTGCCAGCATTTGCGGTAGATCATTTACATAAGTATAACTGTTCCCGATAAAGAGAACCCTTTTTGTTTGTGGATTTTGCGAAATGGCGTTAATACATATAAATAACACAATTGTTACAAGCAAAATACTTTTCCTCATGGCATACATTTTCAACTTCAATGACACTCATTAAGCGAAAAAGGTCGCCTCGCTCTTTACTTACCGGAATATTCTTTTCTGTTTAAAACAGAACAGAGAAGTTAATATAATCGTGAATGAGAATCATTAACATACCACCCGGTAATCCTACACTAAAGATGTAAGCTAAATCGCCTCCTGAATTGCGGAGGTACTTTTCAATTGTTTTACGCATTGTTTTCATGACTTCGTCCTCCTGAATGTTTGAATAAAGATACAAACCGCAAAAGCCGAAACCAAACTTTCAGCATTAAGAAATTATTAAATATCGCATACACTATAATTGATTTTCAATACTTTAACAAAATAATCCTTTAATGACGTATGAGATAAGCTTATATGATTTGTTTAAGTAACAGTAGATTAAGTTTTCGATATACGAATCGTTCAACAGCAGTACAAACATGCGTAAATCAATTATTTACCGACTTAATAATTCTTTAATATTAACTTCATTTGAACTTAACAGGGTTTCAGATACGCACAGATACTTTTGTACCAAACAAAAAAACCTAAGAAAAATGAAAGTAAAATTTATTTCTGTGCTTATTTTAGTATTAACTGTTTGTGGTTTAACTACCGTAAATGCTCAAAGTGTTGAAGACACATTAAAAGAAAAAGTATCTGAGCTAAATGATCGTATAGCCGGATTAGAAGAAAGAGCGGCTACTTCTGAAACAGATCTTTCGAAGCTCACAAAAATTAAATTTTCGGGCTACATTCAGTCAGAATTCATTATGAATGAAAACAAAGCTTCATACCCGGGTAATTACTTTCAAATCAGAAGAGCCCGTTTAAAACTTACCTATGAAGCTGCTGACGGAATTAAATTTGTTGTTCAACCTGATTTTTCTTCAAACACTTTTTCGATTAAAGATGCTTACGTTGTTTTAAACGACAAGTGGACAAAAACATTCAGCTTATGGGCTGGTAAATTTAACCGCCCAAACTATGAAGTTGAATACTCTTCAAGTCAACGTGAAGTTCCTGAACGTTCCAATATTATTAAAGCTTTATACCCGGGCGAACGTGCAATCGGTTTTAAACTTGAAGCAAACCCTCAAAACCTTCCACTTAAAGTTCAGTTAGCCTTATTTAACGGAAATGATGGTGGGTTCAATCAGTTTACGGATACTACCGGAAAAACTTCTTCAAACGTAACAGACAACAAGGATTTTGATAACTTCAAAGACGTGATGGTACGTGCTACCTACTCTTTCAAACTCGGAAACTTTGGGGGTTTAGACTTTGGCGCTCATGCATATTTTGGACAACTGAAATCAAATACAACTGCAACTTTAAGCAGTGATTACAAAACCACATCAACCGTAAATATAGGTGATGCTGTAAACCGCAACTGGTATGGTGCCGAATTCCAGCTATTCGGAGATGTTTTGGGTGGTTTTTCACTCAAAGGTGAATACATTGCCGGTAAAAACGTAATGCTCGGCGGCTCAAAATTCAAAGATGGAAGCGTACTTCCTAACTTCCAGAACAACTTTGCAGGTTATTATCTCTATTTGATTAAAAATATTGGTATTCACAATCAGTTTGCTTTCCGCTACGATTACTATGACCCCAATACAGATATCACCGGAGCTGATGTAAAAGTGGTTAAATACAATGGCGATGCGGTAAATAAAATCGGAAAATACACCAGCAGTAAATTTGACCTTGCTTATTCAACCTTCACTTTTGCATGGCATCATTACTTTGACGATAATATCCGCATCACCTTAGCTTACTCAATTATTCAGAATGAAAAAGTGGGAAAAGATGCAACCGGAAAATCAAACTTAACCGAAACATATACAAAACCTGACGGAACTACAGGAGTTAACGATTACAGCACTGTATTCAAACAAAACCTCCTTACCCTCCGCTTACAGGCAAAATTCTAATCAACAACAGATATAAGTTATTCACATAAAAAATGAAATCAATGAAAATGAAATCCTTTCAAAAAATTGCAATCGTGATGGCTCTCGTTGGAACTATCATTGCAGGCTACGCCTTTATGGCTCAGGAACGTATCACCGTAAAAGGTTCTGATACAATGGTTATCCTGGCTCAAAAATGGGCTGAAGTATATATGAAGAAAAACACGAATGTAGCTATTCAGGTTACAGGTGGCGGCTCCGGAACGGGTATTTCTGCGCTGATTAATGGTTCTACCGATATTGCAAATGCAAGCCGTCCCATGAAATCAACTGAAATTGAAAAATTGAAAGCACGCTACAATACATTAGGTATCGAAATTCCATGTGCAAAAGATGGTATTACCATTTATTTACATTCTTCAAATAAAGTTTCCGAACTTTCGCTAAAACAACTCAGCGATATTTATGCCGGCAGAATTACTAACTGGAAAGATGTTGGTGGTGCTAATGCTGATATTAAACTCTACGGACGTGAAAACAGCTCAGGAACCTACGTATTCTTTAAAGATAATGTAGTAAAAGCTGATTATGCTCCCAGTTGTCAAACCCTGCCTGGCACTGCCGCAGTAGTAAATGCTGTAAAAAAAGATGTGAACGGTATTGGTTATGGTGGTGCTGCTTATGCCGAAGGGGTAAAACATTGCAAGGTAAAGAAAGATGCAAAAAGTACTGCATACGCTGCTACTGCTGAATCGATTAAAAAAGGTCAGTATCCTATTTCACGCTACCTCTATATGTACTTACGCAACCGTCCAACGGGTGCTATGAAACAATATATCGACTGGATCCTCAGTGCTGAAGGTCAATCATACGTAACAGAAATGGGATATTTCCCGGTTCGTTAATCACTCCTTTTTTCATGATATGGTGCCTCAACAGCCATTCAACGTCAAGAATATATCGCAGTATTCCAGATACAACACGGTTGAAGAGGCACCTTCTTTAAAAAAACAAGAACTATCTTAAACAAAACGAAATGATCAAAAATCCCTTTAAAAAACATACTACAGGAAACAGTTCCGGTATTAATGGGACGAGAAATGATCAGAAACATGCGATTAGCCGAAAGCGTTTTCGGTTGTCCGATTTTCTGGCCGAGAGGGTGATAAAAGGGGTTGCATTTATGTCGATCACTATTATTATCCTCATCTTTGTTTTTGTATTCAGAGAAGCTTTTCCAATCTTTCATTCGCAGAAAAAAGAGGCTGTTAAAACGACTGAAGTAACGAAAAATGAACAAGCTTCGGGCGAGTTAAAACCCGAATCGTATGGTTCAACGGAAGAACTGAAGCCCGAAACCTATGGTACTCCGGCCGAAGAGCTTAAACCCGAATCGTACGGTCCTCCGGTAGAAGAACTAAAGCCTGAAACGTATGGAGAGCCCGTGGAAGAGTTGAATAAGCCCGCTTCTACTGAATCGAATACAACGGCTGAGGCCAAGCCTGAACAATACGGAGTTGATACTTCAAAAGATTCAACTGTTGCAAATTATACAGATGAATCGACCGAAGAAACCGTTGCCGAAGCTCCAAAACCACCTGTTGATGAAAACCGTCAGGCTTTAAAAACATTAAATACCCAAACCTGGCAACCGGTTTCTGACGATCCGCGCTATGGTTTGTGGCCATTGATTATCGGCACATTAAAAGTTACGTTAATCTCAATATTATTTGCTGCCCCGCTGGCAATTCTGGCAGCCTTATACACCTCCGTTTTTGCCAATAAAAAAATTCGCGAATTTATTAAACCTGCAATTGAGCTGCTTGCGGGAATTCCTTCAGTAGTAATCGGGTTTTTCGCGTTGATGATTCTGGCATCATTCTTACAAAATCTGTTTGGATACGATACCCGCTTAAACTCATTTGTGGGAGGTATTGCAATGGCGCTGGCCGCGATCCCGATCATCTATACTATTGCCGAAGATGCTTTAACATCGGTACCCAAAACGTATTACGAAGCAAGTTTGGCCTTGGGAGCATCTAAATGGCAAACTGCATTTTTTGTGATTCTACCGGCTGCCACGCCGGGGATTTTTGCAGCCATCCTGCTGGGTATTGGCCGCGTATTTGGCGAAACAATGATTGCACTGATGGCAACCGGGAATGCTGCCATGATGGGTATTAATCCCTTTGAATCGGTACGAACACTATCGGCAACCATTGGTGCTGAAATGGCCGAAGTAGTTTTTGGAGATACACACTATAGTGTTCTCTTTCTGATTGGTGCATTGCTTTTTGTGTTTACATTCAGTTTAAATGCAATTGCCGAATTTTATGTTAAAGGAAAACTCATGAAACGAATTCAGGGAAAATGATCACTACAACGAAACGAAGAGATATTAAAGGTGCTTTTCTGGAAGGAGCTACGCTCGCTTCGGCACTGCTCATCATCGCCATTATCATTATAATTCTTTCTGTAATTATTAAGGGTGGTAAAGGAACATTAAACTGGGACTTCATTACAAAGTTTCCTGAAAACGGGATGACTGAAGGAGGTATTTTCCCTGCCATTTATGGTACGGCACTATTGGTAATCATCATGTCGATAGCCGCTGTTCCATTTGGAACCATTACAGCTATCTATCTTACAGAATACGCCAAAGAAAATTCGCTGATTGCAAAAACTATCCGTTTTGCAATCCGTACGCTGGCTGTTGTGCCTTCTATTATCTTTGGATTATTCGGACTTGGTTTCTTTATCCAGTTTGTAGGAGTTGGGATGGACAAAGCTTTTCTGGGTGGTGCTCTTAAATGGGGACAGCCCAATATTCTGTGGGCCAGTTTAACCATGGCTTTGCTTACACTTCCGGTAGTTATTGTTTCGGTAGAAGAAGCATTACGAACCATCCCGAGAGATTTACGCGAAGCAAGTCTGGCATTGGGAGCTACAAAGTGGCAAACCATCCGCAAAGTAGTAATTCCGGGTTCGTTTTCAGGAATTATGACAGGAACGATTCTTGCCGTGAGCCGTGGTGCCGGTGAAGTTGCGCCTATTTTGTTTACCGGTGCGGCTTACTATATTGCACAACTACCTCACTCACTCAGCGATCAGTTTATGGTTTTGGGATATCACGTGTATATTATGTCAACCCAATCGGCAAATGTTGATAAAACCCTGCCAATTCAGTTTGCAACCACGTTGGTTCTGTTAATCCTTACCTTTTCACTAAACCTTACAGCAATTATCATACGGTATCGTATCAGAAGAAAAGCTGTCCGTTAATTGTTATCATAATTAAAAACATATCATAAAGAGAAATACGGGAATGAAAAAAGAAAAAATCCATTGCGAAAACCTCTATCTGTACTATGGAAATAAAATGGCACTGAATAATATTTCCATCAGTATTCCCGAGAAAAAAGTAACGGCTTTAATTGGCCCTTCGGGTTGCGGAAAATCAACCTTTTTGCGTACGCTCAACCGCATGAACGATTTAATTGATCATGTGAAGATTGAAGGCGAAGTGTATATCGACGACATCAACATCTACGATAAAAATATTGATGTGGTAAATTTGCGCAAATTTATCGGGATGGTTTTCCAGAAATCAAATCCTTTTGCAAAATCTATTTTCGAAAATGTAGCCTACGGACCCAAAATTAACGGCATTAATCACAAATCGGAACTGGAAGGAATTGTTGAAACAGCTTTGAAAAATGCAGCGATATGGGACGAAGTAAAAGATCGTTTACACGATTCGGCCTTAGGGCTTTCGGGGGGTCAGCAACAACGCTTATGTATTGCCCGTACTCTTGCCGTAAACCCCGAAATCATCCTTATGGATGAACCTGCCAGCGCCCTCGATCCAATCTCTACTTCTAAAATTGAAGAATTAATTGTGGAACTGAAAAAGGATTATACCATTGTAATTGTAACCCATAATATGCAACAAGCCGCTCGTATAAGCGACCAAACCGCATTCTTTTACATGGGCGAACTCATTGAGTATGACAAAACAAAAAAAATATTCACCAATCCTGACATTAAACAAACCGAAGATTACATCACCGGAAGGTTCGGTTAAAAACACAAACCATAAAAAGAAGGCCAACGAAAAACAACGATACTCCCCCCCCTTCTAACTTCTAACTTCTTTTTCACCTTTAAATAAAATCAACATGGATAAATTCAGATATTTCGACAGCGAGCTTGAAAAGCTGTCCGACCGTTTAAATCAAATGTGCGAACTTGTTGAATCGCAGGTGAGCGACACAATGGGAGCATTGGCAAAATGCAATATCCAGAAAGCCGAATATGTTGTGGAAAACGACAATCTGGTTGATCGTCTCGACGTTAAAATTGATAAACTTTGCCAGAAAATTTTCGCCTTAAACCAACCGGTAGCATCCGATTTGCGTTTTATCATGGCCGCTCTCAAAATAAACAACGACCTTGAACGTATTGGCGATCATGCCGTAAATATTGCCAAACGTATTGAGCCACTGGCTGACTACAATAACCTTATCACCGACCTTAAACTCGATTCAATTACCTGCCGGGTAACTATTTTGCTGAAAGATATCACCAGCCTGGTAAAAACCCGGAACCTGACCTTTGCTACCGATATTATGCGCGAAGGTGCTGCGATCAAAGAAGACTGTAAGGGAATAAATGATCAGATTCTGGACGAAATGATGCACAAAAATGAAATTATTACCGTTGCAACCAATCTTATGATTATTGTAAACCTTCTCGAACGCATCACGGGATATTCGGTAAACATTGCAGAATCGATCATTTTTGTAGTAGATGGAAAAATAATTAAACACAGGAAAAAAGATAAGTATCTGGGAAACGAAGAGATACCGCAAGATGATGATGAAAACGAAGAGTAAGCTTGCGAACCCATTACAATTTTTTTTATACGTTTTGTATTTCAAAACGACCCGTTTGACATCATTTTATATGTTTTACATTTCAAAACGATCCGTTTGATATCATTTTATATGTTTTGTATTTCAAAACGACCCGTTTGATGTCATTTTATACGTTTTGATTTTCAAAACGACCCGTTTGATGTCATTTTATATGTTTTGCATTTCAAAACGACCCGTTTGACGTCATTTTATACGTTTTGTTTTTCAAAACGACCCGTTTGACGTCATTTTATATGTTTTGCATTTCAAAACGACCCGTTTGACGTCATTTTATATGTTTTGCATTTCAAAACGACCCGTTTGACGTCATTTTATACGTTTTGTTTTTCAAAACGACCCGTTTGACGTGAATTTATATGTTTTGATTTTCAAATTGACCAGATTCACGTGAATTTATATGTTTTGCATTTCAAAATGACCAGATTCACGTGAATTTATATGTTTTGTATTTCAAATTGACCAGATTCACGTGAATTTATATGTTTTGCATTTCAAATTGACCAGATTCACGTGAATTTATATGTTTTGCATTTCAAAATGATCAGATTCACGTGATTTTATATGTTTTGATTTTCAAATTGACCAGATTCACGTGAATTTATATGTTTTGATTTTCAAATTGACCAGATTCACGTGAATTTATATGTTTTGCATTTCAAAATGATCAGATTCACGTGAATTTATATGTTTTGCATTTCAAATTGACCAGATTTACGTGATTTTATATGTTTTGATTTTCAAGATGACCTATAAAACGTTTTTTTATATGTTTTGATTTTCAAGATGACCTATAAAACGTTTTTTTATACGTTTTGATTTTCAAAATGACCCGTAAAACGTTTTTTTATATGTTTTGAATTTCAAAATGACCTGTAAAACGTTTTTTTATACGTTTTGATTTTCAAAATGACCCGTAAAACGTTTTTTTATATGTTTTGATTTTCAAGATGACCCGTAAAACGTTTTTTTATACGTTTTGAATTTCAAAACGACCCGTAAAACGTTTTTTTATATGTTTTGATTTTCAAAATGCCCCGTTAAACGGAACTGTCTAAGCTGTTAAATTCTGTTTTCGAAACATTGTGTTATATATTTGTCATTGTAATAGTCCTTTTTATGTAAAAACTACTATATTTACACCCATAATCACCAAAACGCGTTGATGAAATTTGTATTTCAACGAATGCTGAGATATCCACAACTTTATGGATATACAGGTGTTGGGCATAATTTTAATTAGATGACAGTACAAAAAGGAAATATTGGTAGAAATGATTTGTGTCCTTGTGGAAGCGGACTTAAATACAAGAAATGTTGTATTTCAAAGAATCATGACACTGAATTAGAACCTCAATTCAGGATTACCGATATCTTAGGCTTTGTAAAGTTTGGGTTACAGAAATTAGACATTTTATCAAATGACCTGAGAAAAGTCAATGTAAAAGACATTACAATGCTTAGTAACAATACTGTAGAGTGCCAAATTTATCCATATAATTCTAATTCCATGGATATAAAACTTGAAATTGGTACAATAATGGGATTTTTGCATGGATTTTTTAAAGATGATTCTTTCTTAAAAGTTATTGATCCCAAATGTTTTGCAGTAAGAGCTTTTGATATTGATAGTAAAGAGATTTTATATGCTATTTCTTCATTTGAAACAGCGGGAATGATTTCTAAAGGGAATTCAATTGATTGGTTAAAATCAACCATTTTTCAAGATAATACATCAGATTATCGACTTAGTATTGCAAAAAGGCAAATATCAGAAATTGAAAATTCTCTACGACATGTAATTGTAGACATACTGTCACAAAAATATAAAGAGGAATGGTGGGATAAATCTGTTGGGAATAACTTAGGTAATTCCGTTAAAAAAATGTACGAAGAGCAATTCAATGAAAATATGAATGATGGCACAGTTTTGATTAAGTATACTTTCCTTTCCCATTTGAAAAAAATCATTTGTACTAACTGGAAAGATTTCAAACATTTATTTGACTCTAAAATCTCCTTTGAAAATAATCTGGATGAATTAAATAATATCAGAAGAGAGGAATCTCATAATAGAGAAATTACAGATAAGCATCTTGAACAATTGTGTTTAATTTACAATTCACTTCTAAAAAATATTGCATGTTTTTATCCTAGAATAATACCCGAATATTTAGTAAATAATTGGAGATTAAACATTAAGCAAATAATGAGTAATAAATATCAACCATTATTTAATGAAGATATTACTGAAGAGAAAGATTTGCAAAAGAAATTATTGAAGTCAACAGCGAACATTTTGCATTTGATTAATTATTTAAAAAACACTGAAGAACAATTAAATACATTGATAGTACCAATCCAAAAGAGAAATATTCATGAGAAACTTGTTAATACTTTTTTTGATTATCGACACTTGCAGGAAAAATTAATTGAATTAGCTAAAGTTGGAGATGCGGAAAAGTTAGAATCAACCCTTGACGAAATAAAGAATTACAAAAAAGTAATGGATTCATTTTCACTTGAATTTCTGTTGAATGAGGGATAAAAACTACACCTAACTTCAGCTCCCTGGCAAGTCCGGCTGCGGTGGTTTTCGGTAGGCAGCTTTCTGCCCGGTACCGAGACATCGGGACAATCCACCCCTGCGTGTAGCTTTCCACGTTATGCGCCAGCATATTGGGTGCTGCATGAAAATTAAACTAACTATAAAAATAAACAAATTGAGTAGAGACATTTCACTTTTCGCAGACTATCACCAAAAAGAAAATTCACTGACAAATTATTGTGGATTAGTGATGAAGTTGTTATACGAAGAAAGCCCAAAACGATTTCAAGAATTCTTAACAACTGTAATTGACGGACAAGTTGATTTAATTATAGGTCCAACGTTTAAGCAACAAACCAAAGAAGTCAGTAGTATTCCAGACTTATCAATTATTCAAAAATCTGTTTCAATATTTTTTGAGACAAAAAGAACAAATTGGTTTTATAACGATCAACTTTTAAGACACATACAAGGTTTTGACGAAAATGCAAAATTGAAAATTCTTTTTCTCCTAAGCGACTTTGATGAAGACGATATAAGCGATCAAATACATGAAAGTATCGAAAAAGCTAAAATTGAGAAAATTACAATACAACCGATAAGCTTTGAGAGATTTATAGATACATTGGAAAAAGTCTGTAACACTGAATATCTAATGAATCTTGTAGAGGAATTCAAAGCATACCTTGACAAAAATGGTTATTTGCCAAAGTGGAAATATCTATTAGACATTGTTAGTTGTTCAGGCACAATTGAAGAAGTTAAAAACGGTGTTTATATGTGCCCAAATACTGGAGGCGCATATAACCATCGACGTGCCAAGTATTTTGCACCGTATTTGAAAAAAGCGGTAAAAACAATTCACGAAGTTAGAGCATTAGTTGTCGTTGAGAAAGATTTAGGTCAAGCGACAATTAAATGGAATAATAGCAATGATAAAGCAGATGATCTTAAAAATGAGGCTATTGAAAAATTAAAAATGTGGCAATGGAGAATTGACGAAAATAAGGCTACAGACTTACAAGTATTTTTATTATCCACGGGAATTGAAACCAATTTTAGGAAAGAAACAAGCGGAGGAATGTTGCAATCGAAAAAATATTTTTGGGACATAGCAACAGACTGCAAAGATTCGTCTGAACTAGCAGCAAAATTAAAAGACAAAAATTGGGGTGAATTCGAATATTTAAACAAATGAATGCCGAGCGCATAACTTCAGCTACCCCGTCAAGTGGCGGCAGCTGTGGTTTTCGGTGGGCATCTTTTCGGCTTGATCCCGATACATCGGGACAATCCCCCCCTGCATGTAGCTTCCTATGTTGTGCACAAAGCCAATGAAAATCTTCTAGCAAACAAACTAGAACAGCTCTATCTATTTTCTTTTATGATAAAACAAATACTATCAAAGAGAATACATTATAATTTTTTTCTAAATTGCATACAATTATTTATTAAGTTAATACCCTTGAAAATATGGCTGATAAAAAAGAAGCAATCAACGACAAATTTGAGCTACTCAAAACTCTTCATGAAATGTGGAGGCATGAAAATGATATTGCAAACAAAAAAATTGCAATCTTTTTCACAGTTCAATCTATTCTCATGATATCGTTTGCTGCCTCTACGGTTATCACATCAATTCTTGGTTTCTCAATTTCAATAATTTGGTTTCTCTCACTTGGTCGTACAATTGTGTATCGTCAGCACTGGGACTCGCATGCAATAAAATTATCCTCAGATTTGTCAGAAAAAAGCAAAGCCTATTACCAAATATTTCCTACCATAGATGAGAAAAAGAAAATGGCATGGTATGGAAAAGTACCCTCTAAAATTTTCTTACTTGGCACACCACTATTTTGTGCTCTCCTATGGGGGGTTATCTTAGTGATTAATCTTCTTTGAAAACAACTTTTTTATTGAATAGAAATAATAATAAAAATATTAGTAAAAACGACTATATAATACCGACCCTGTGTATAACACATAGAGCGATAGCTCAATAACCTTGCGTAAAAAAAGCCCGATCCGTACGGAAAGTTATCGGGCTTTTAAGTTTATCGCCTGTTCAGCACAAGCCTTGGGATAAACTTAGCCATACCTAAGCTTATGGGAAGCAATCAGCACAACGGCAAGGGAACTTACCGTGATTATCTGGAGTTTGGTAGTAAAAGGTATTTTCTACCACTACCTTGCCGGAAATCTGTTCCTCAATCCAAAAAGAAAACCTGATATTGTAAAAAGGATACAAAAATAAATCGCTAAATTTGCTCTGACTATTGACGATTTAAATCTTTCAATACATTGAAAATGTGAATTGTATAAAACGTTAGTCAGAAGTTTAAAAATCCTGAACATAAGCATGAAATATATTTTAATCTCAGTAACCGTTTTAGTAATTTTTATTGGTTGTAGGAGTAACACTGTTGAAACAGTCTCAAAAAGTTTAAATGATACAATTGAGATTGATTCAGGCATTATTGAAAGTTCAATGACCATACAACAGATAAAAAGAACGTTGGTTGATTCACTTAATAAATATTCTCAACTGACAGAGAAATTTATGAGGGTTGATGAACGGCCTGAATACACTTTTTATTTAAGAGAAATAAATAAAAAAAAAATTGCTTTGATAGTATTTACTGACTCTGTTTTTTTTCTTTTTCAACAAATAAGCAATAAATGGATACAGACTGACAGTGCTTTATTTGATAGTTATGCAAAGTCATTTGGTATTGACGATTTAAACGGGGACAACAAAGATGATTTTATTTTATATGGATTTCCTAATATACACGGACAACAGATTCCATTTGTTTTTTTAAGTGATAAAAACAAGATTTTACATTATCGCCCAGACATACATCTATACAATATCAAGTTTGACAAGAAGACTCGATTAGTTAAAAGTTTTTATTATGGAGGCGTGTATAGTATTGATGTAAAAGAATTATATAAATGGGAAGGGGATTCCTTGAAGTTTGTTAGAAGTGCTGAGTATCATAAGGAAAATTCTGAAAAATCTTATTTGGAATTCCATAAATTAAAAGATGGAAAACGCTTTAAATATAGTCAGATATTGGATTCTACTGGTAATAGCTTTGATACAGCAATTTGGAAAGGTATTTACTTAAACAAAATTGTAAAAGAACAATAAACCAGCCTGTAATAAATAGGAATAAGAGCGGGTACGCAGCACCCGGCGATTAATCCAGATTGAACAATACTTTAACAAGCGTAAAAGATTGTTGTTGTTGCGCTATATATTTGCCTATCCCTTTTGGCGAAAACACCCTGCACATTCCTTTAAACAATGCCCCCGTGGCATTTACCCGCTTATTTTACTACCCAATACGACCAATAAAGAAGTTGAGAAACTGGTGGCAGGAAGGTGAACAGAAGTTAGAAGACAATAAACAACAGATGCAAATGAATAAGAGTGGTTTGGTTAAATATACTAAAAACCATAAATTTGCTGAGACAGTTTGCGATTTAACGAATGCCGATATATCCACAACTTTGTGGATATACAGGAGTTAGCGGCTATTCTATGACGACCGTGCTAACATAAACCTACAGACATAAAACAAGATGCAAGGACTACAATACTTTTATACAAAATATGGGGACGTTTACCTAGGTTGGAAATTTGAGGAAATGAATTTTCCAAATTACACTTTTGTAATTCAAGGGACAAAACTTAAAGAATATAGGGAACTTAAACAGAGCGAAAAGACACTTGAAAAAATAAGTGAGTATGGTTGGGTGCTATGCAACGATGTTATCGCCTTAATAATTGATGGAGACAAATTTAAACCTGAAAAAAAGCACCATCAAAATGACACTTGGCATGGCGACTATGACAGAAAGGTAATGTTCGTTTTCGGTGCGGGGGCATCAGCAAATTGTGTTTATGGCAGCGACAAAGCGGAATTTGAAAACGACCCCCTAAGACCGCCATTGGGTCCAGCATTATTTGAAAAGAGATTTAAAAATTATTACAGTCGCTACAAAGGAGTTAAACAGTCATTACACTTTCTACAGGACGAAAACCCAGATGTTGAGGAACTATTTGAACAAGAGTGGAAAAATATTCAAACTGAAAATAATCAAGCAGTTTTAGCCCGTCATATAAACATTCAATATTACTTACAAGAGGTTTTGAGAGATGTTACCAACCGAGTAACTGAAGAGTATTTTGCAAAAAATCTATATGGTAAGTTGGCCAACAAACTTCAAAAAATATATGCTGCGAGCGTTACGAATATTTACGACAAACATTCTTGTAAAAAATTTGCTTTTGTTTCATTCAACCAAGACACCATTTTAGAAAGCTATATTGAACAGCAGTTTAATCAACAGCTCTCAACACTTGACAACTATGTAAATATCAATGAAAGCCCTTTTTGCATTTTTAAACCACATGGTTCATGGAATTGGGGTTGGCAGTTTCCTGACACCTCAAAATTTATTGGCAAAACTGCTGATTGGTTATTTGATAACAGCAAAATTTTTTTTGAACTCTACTACACTTTGCTTGGCGACCACATCAATATGATTGATTGGGGGACTTGGGGACATGAGGCATCAATAAACAAACATCATTTGGGCAAAAACACAATTGACAAATCTCAATTAAAACTTATCGGTAATGACGACTTAAACAATTATTACCCAGCATTACTTCTTCCCTACCGAGACAAGGACGAGTTTACAATGCCGTTGCGACATTTTTACAACATGCAACATTACTTTTCTCACGTTGAGACACTTGTAATAATTGGGTGGAAAGGAAATGAAGACGCATTTAATCGGCAACTTTTGCAACATGCGACAAGAATTAAAAAAGTTGTGATTGCAGACCCACAGCACAAGATAGTTGAAGACAATTTAAAGGAGCTTCTATCACGACCAAATATTGAAACAATAGTTTACAAACACTTTGAGGACTTTGTAATAAATGGAGTAGACAAAGAACTAACAGAAGAACAGCCGCCAATCGAGTAGCCCGCCCCATCAGCAAACGCTGACAGGGAGAGGCTCTCACACCACATAGCATACGCGAGTTTCGCACCTCCCTTTCGGTAAAATATTCACCGGATATTTTACCTCGGGCACATATACAGCGGTTTCCCGATTAATCGGGATGGAGCAATTTTGCAGGGCACACACAAAGGTTATAGCAAATGCGGATTTGCGTGTTCGTTGAAACATTTGAAATCTTTACATACATTTGTGCTGGCAGACAGTTGAGCAACAACTTATTCCCGCACTTGCCATAGCGTTAGCCATTGTGCGCAATTATAAAAATCCGTAACACATGGATAGTAGGATGATAAAAGATATTAGATATTACGAGATTAAACCTGATGATTACCAGGGCAAGTTTGATGGTATTCTTGGAAATGTGTACAAAAACTCGCCTGATACTAAATATATTGGACAAAGAATAGCTCGGAAACTAAATGAATTAGGATTTATCGCTGGAGAATTTGACCACATTTACTTAAATTTATCGACTCGCCTAAAAGATGGAGAGATTAGTGAAAGCGATATATTCCATGATAAAAGGATTAGGCAATTCAATTACGGGATAAAACCTGTGGAATTCAATAAATTGACTGACGAAGAAAAAGATTTAAAGATTATAAGCGTCACTTTTCAGGTATTACAATTGATTTATATAAATGATGATTTAAAAATTCAATCTATCAACGATGTAAAAGACATGATTGATAAATATGGAAAGCGATTGGTTATTAAATATAAAACAAACGAGACCAGTAATTATTGCATTGACCTTAGCTTTCAGATACGACCAGACAATGATAAATCTAAATTAATTATTGAGTACACAAATAAAAAGGATAATAATGTACTGCAAGGGACTTTAGATTTACTGGATCACGAAGATTTATATTTTTTAATTGATAATGTGGCATTGAAAGATGATTCAGTAATTTTTCAGCCTAAGAAAAGTTATCATGCTGAACTTGTAGCCAAAAGATATAATAAACCGCTAAATGGGATTGAGATTAAAAAGATGACAAAAAAATAACTACTGCCAACACATAGAGCGATAGCCCGTCAAGTGGCGGCAGCAGTGGTTTTCGATGGGCATCTTTCTATGTTATATGCTATACTGAAAAAAATTCTACAAACATAAGATAGCTAACCTTTACGATTTATTGTTTGGTACTAAATTCGGGATATTCGCAACAGAATCAATTAAAGCAAAATATGAAAACAGCATTAATCGTTATTGACATTCAAAATGATTATTTCGACAAAGGTACAATGACACTTGTCGGCTCTGATAAAGCAAGCGAAAATGCAAGATTGCTTCTTGATAGATTTAGAGCAGACAGCCTGCCGCTAATCCATATACAACATATTGCGGCAAGACCTACCGCAACATTTTTTCTGCCAAATACAAAAGGGGCAGAAATCCATGACAATGTAAAGCCATTAGAACAAGAAAAGGTGATTGTAAAGCATTATCCCAATAGCTTCAGAGAAACTGAATTGCTCGATTATCTGAAAAGTAAAAATATAACTGATTTAGTTATCTGTGGCATGATGACTCATATGTGTGTTGATGCGACTGCAAGAGCGGCAAAAGATTTTGGATTTAATCTCGTTTTGATAGGAGATGCCTGTGCAACTAAAGACCAAGAAATAAATGGACAAATAGTAAAAGCTGAGGAAGTTCAAAAAAGTTTTTTAGCAGCATTAAATTATTTTTATGCAACCGTAAAGACAACAAAACAATATTTAGACAAAAAGTAAGTACAGCACACAATCGCGTAAACGGCTCCGCCAGTAGTTAGCTGACGAAGTGCGCCTCTCATACCACCGTACGTACGGATTCCGGTAAACCGGGACGGTTCGTTAAACAATGGGGAAAAGCGGTGATTTAACGTTCAGTCCTTCATTGTCCTGTGAGACCTCCGCTTCATTCATCGGCTCGTTACAACAACTACTATGGCCTCCGCCGACTCCTTGACATAGCCAACCCGTGGTTATCAAGGTATCTCCTGGTAAAAGCTTTTCCCTTCCTCCAATGCCTGCGGCATCTACTACAAAACGATGCTTGTATTCTTGGGGCGTTATCCCGGCGTATAAGGGATTTTCACCTTCTGGAAAAATAACACTTGTCGTTTTCCCCCTTCGTAAAGTTTATTTGTATATTTGAACTTTTTCAACAACTTACAACAAGTGTGCAGCGCTGCTTATGCTGGGCGCACACACGTGGTATAATGAGCCCTGGATGAAAAATGGGCATAGACTGTGGCGTTTACCCGTTATGCTCAATTACATTAACGTTTTCTACAAATAATACTCAATAGCACTAATTTATGCTTATCTTGAAGTCTTATCTATTTAGTCGATCAATTAAGAATAATCTAAAGAGATTTTGGTTATTTTACTCATAGTGCTTCAAGCAATCCTTTTGGAGCTATAAGACTTTCTCTAAATTTAATCACGGAAATTATTACAGCCGGGTAAAAGACAGCCCCAACAAAAAGCAATATATATTTCATTGCGCCTTTCGGAGCAAAAATCCCACAAGCGAATGTACATTCACTTATAACTAATAGAAAAACATACAATAAAACAACCTTGTAGTTAAATGATTTCTTTTTGAAAATATTAAATCCAATAATCTTTCCTTTAATTGTAATATCTGCAGCATAAGCTCGTTGGGTCAATATTTCGCAATCAAGAACACCACCATCTTTATTATCTAAATATTCAAAAGTTATTGATTGAGAATTATCCTCTTCAGCATTTCGGGCTACCTCTAAACCAATTGTATAGTCAGTTTCCTTAATAACTCTAACAGATTTAAGAATATCCTTTCCAACCGCGTCAATTTTAATATACTTAACGATTTTGTCATACTGGATTGGTTTATTGCTGTTGTTCCACAATGCTACTTTTAGTCGAGCTGATTTTAAATCCCAAGTGTAAGGTTGATAAACAAAATAACAAATTTTATTTTTGGAAACAATATAAGGATAAACGGCAATAAATAAACCGACAATATTCACAGTTAAAGAAAGATATTCCATCAACATAATAGTAGATTAGATAAAAATATTATTTGTAACTTAGTCTAACTTCAGAACAAAATTCACACTGTTGTAAAACTAAAGAAATTTTACTTTTCCCAGATAATCTTAACTAAATATTAACTGGGCATAACACTGCCTAAGCGATCATGGCTTTGCCTGCGCGCATGGCCAACAACACAAAGTCACGTCGCCTAGGCAGGGAACATTACCGCCAATTTTACGACCAACGACAACTTTATGAAAATTTGATATATTTGTTGAATGAAACATGAATTGAAGATATCAGATTTCGGTCATTGGATTAAAGAACTCAAATCCAAGATACATGAAGCACAGAGAAAAATTGCATATTCTATTAATTCTCAACTCATTGAATTATATTGGGAAATTGGCAAGTCAATTGCTGAGAAACAAGAGATTGCCAATTGGGGAAGTAACTTTATTGACCAAGTCGCCATTGAATTAAAGCATGAATTTCCCGAAATCAAAGGCTTCTCTCGTCGAAATTTATATGCAATGTGTCAGTGGTATAATTTTTATTCTAAGAAATATCAATTTGTGCCACAACCCGTGGCACAAATTCCATGGGGTCACAACCGCTTGATTATTACAAAAATAAAGAATATTGAAGAGGCAGAATTTTATTGTATTTCTACGATAGAAAATGGTTGGGATAGAGATACATTAGAGGTTCAGATTTCAAATAATCTTTATAAAAAAACAGGTAAAGCAATCAACAATTTTGAGAACACATTACCAGTTCCCCAGTCAAATTTGGTAACACAAACTTTAAAAGACCCTTATAATTTTGACTTTTTAGGGCTGCATGATGATGCTTTAGAAAGAGCGATTGAAGATGAATTGACTAAGCATATCACCGAATTCTTGCTTGAACTTGGTAAAGGTTTTGCATTTTTAGGAAGACAGTACAAAATTGAAATCAGCGAAACAGACTATTTTATTGATATGCTTTTCTATCATATGGAATTGCGTTGCTATGTTGTAATTGAATTAAAATCAGGGAAATTTAAACCAGAATATACAGGAAAATTGAATTTTTATTTATCTGCTGTTGATAGTCAATTAAGAAAACCTGAAGATAACCCGACAATTGGAATATTGCTATGTAAAAGTAAAGACAAAATTGAAGTTGAATATGCTTTAAGGGACATAAATAAACCTATGGGAATTAGTGAGTATCGTTTGACTGATGCAATTCCAGAGGATTTCAAAACAAAGTTACCATCAATTGAAGAGATTGAAAATGAATTTGAAAAGAAAATCAAAATAGTTGAGTAGGTAAAAAGGCGTTTCACCCCTAAACCTCTCTCAGAACCCTTCAACTGACCGAATACACTTTGACCTTGTCGCTCAATACCCTACCCTCCCGAGTACTCGGGACAGCACCACAAGGCGGTTTGGCAAATACGCCTGAACATCTTTACCGATAGTCCAATTCTGTGCATCTTCGCTTTTGTGAGTCCTCCAACCTTGCCCGTTTTCATCTTGGGAATCAGCTCGTTTTTGCGTTGACTCTCAGCCTGCCATCTCCATAAAAGTTTTATTACCAATTCAATGACATTTTGTATCTTCGTATCCCGTGGCAACGCAGGACATACGGTAGCTGCGGCACGTTGGCAATCATTCAAAAAATCGCACATGAAACAGATTTGTTGGATTTTATATTTTGGATTGATACTGGTTTCTTGTAAACAAAAACAATCATCTAATGTGATTCGCAAAACTGACGACACATCTAAATTGATTAAAACAGATTCAATGATAAAATCTACAATCAATTCAAATACTGATTGTTTAGATTACAAATTTAATAATGTAAAGAAGCAAGCTGATACATTGACAAAATATTACAAACTAACTATTGATAAACAAGCAGATAGGCAACATTGTGATAATATGATATTTTGTTCATTTCCAAATTCATTTGAGGCTATGCAAAAACTTTTCGGATATAATGATTCAAAAGGAGCTGCACCGCTTTATGATTATCCACTTGGCGAAAATATTATTAGGTATTTCGGCCAATTAACAACGATTCCCAAAGACAAATACTATGATAAATATATCAATATTTGTATTGGCGGCAGATGGCAAGCAGATAATATAAGAGCAGGATTTGGTATTCACGAGAGACTGATTAATGATTCAGAAGCTATCTGTTCAAGATTGACAAAAAGGACAGATAAGGAGATAAAAAGTGTATTTAGATTTATCTTTGATGGGCCGCATCCAAAAAATGATGATAATCAAAAGATATATAATCAACTTCTACTAAAGATTGATAAATTTGATAAGCGATTAAGTAAGCTACTTGCAGAATCATATAATCAATTAATGAAAGAGGTTCATTGCGATGGAAAATAAAATTAACGAGTGCCAACTTCAGCTCATACGCAACCGTTAGGCTTCATGCAGAAAAAATCAAAAACTAATAGAATATGTTTAACGAATTAGCAAAATATAAGAACAATAATCATTTCTTCTTTACTACGAATGAAGAACTTGAAAACGTATGTAATGCTCCAAAAAACAAAAGCGGCGTCTATATCGTGTATGAGTTAAAGAATGGAAAGATAGAATTGGTTTATATTGGTTCTTCTGGTAAAGTTCAAAACAATGGGGAAATAAAACATCGTAATGATGGACTTTATGATAGTATTGTAAATGGACATCAATTTGGGAAAACACCAGGAAAAGAATCATGGAAACAAAAACTGATTAAAGAAAAAATTGAAGCGTTGGATGTTTATTGGTATGACACTTTTAATGATCAAAACATGGATATTCCGGGTTTTGTGGAAGCAATTATCATGCAACGATTTTTTGATTTACAAGGACGTTTACCTCGCTGGAATAAAGAGTTTTAAAAATGAAAGACCATATTCTGCAAATAGAAAGAAAACTGAATACAACAAAAAAACTGTTGTTACATGACTCAGTTTTGCATAATGACATTGATTTTTCTCATGATTTTATTCTCCCATTTTCAAAAGCAGACAAGATCTCAAAAATAAAATTGGTATTCATTGGACAAGATCCAACAGTGAGAAGAAAAGAATCACGTGGAGAAATTAAAGTAACCCTAAACCTTGACAAAGAAAATTGCCTAAAAACGTATCTTAAAAAAATTTGTAAAATCCTTGAAATTGATTTGGATAGAGATGTTTATGCAACTAATTTATATAAATGCTTTTTCAAATTTCCTCCTGCTGACGACCAAACAATTTTAACACGACAATTTAAGATTTGGATGGATATACTGATAAATGAATTGTCTGTTTTTGAAAACTCAATATTCATAACATTAGGAGAACCATTGATAAACCAATTAATTCATTCAAATAGCAAAGAAGTAAAATATTATTGGGATTACATCGGACAAACTAAATCTGGAATGAATTTTAAATGTAGTGAATCATCTGAAAATTACTTACAAAAGAGAATTTATCCAATTGCTCATCAACCAACATGGAATCGAAATGATTTTTACAAAACATATTTAAAATATTATTTGGAATATTTAAAAAGAAAAGAAATAAGCACAAACGCATAACACATAGAGCGATAGCTCAATAACCTTGCGTAAAAAAAGCCCGATCCGTACGGAAAGTTATCGGGCTTTTAAGTTTATCGCCTGTTCAGCACAAGCCTTGGGATAAACTTAGCCATACCTAAGCTTATGGGAAGCAATCAGCACAACGGCAAGGAAACTTACCGTGATTATCTGGAATTTGGTAGTAAAAGGTATTTTCTACCACTACCTTGCCGGAAATCTGTTCCTCAACCCAAAAAGAAAACCTGATATTGTAAAAAGGATACAAAAATAAATTGCTAAATTTGCCTTGACTACTAACGATTTAAATCCTTCAATACATTGAAAATGTGAATTGTATAAAACGTTAGTCAGAAGTTTAAAAATCCTGAACATAAGCATGAAATATATTTTAATCTCAGTAACCGTTTTAGTAATTTTTATTGGTTGTAGGAGTAACACTGTTGAAACAGTCTCAAAAAGTTTAAATGATACAATTGAGATTGATTCAGGCATTATTGAAAGTTCAATGACCATACAACAGATAAAAAGAACGTTGGCAGCAAGTGTAAAAAAAGGCAGAAGACAGAACCAAAACAGAAAGTAAACCATTGTGAAAGAACAGAAAAACGAAATATTAACAAGATATAATAGCCGACAGGCAGTTTAAAAAAGAAAAAATATGAGATTATTGATTCTACTGATACTGATTCAAATTCATTTGGGATTGTATTCTCAAAACCTTGAAAATCCTCAATCAGAATCGAAAACATCACTAACTCAAACTGAAAATGAACAATTGAAAATGATTTGCAATAAGGAATGTCAGACTTATGATCTTACAAATAAGAATATTGCCTTTGCTGGTTTGAAGGTTGAAAAGAAGTCAGAAGTCAGAATACAGAAGAACCCCCGAAGAGATCGAAGACCCTTTGGGTGGTGAAGGTTGAAAAGAAGTCAGGAGTTAGAAGTCTGAATACAGAAGAACCCCCGAAGAGGTCGAAGACCCTTTGAGTGGTGAAGGTTGAAAAGAAGTCAGGAGTTAGGAGTTTGAAGTCAGAAGAACCCCCGAAGAGGTCGAAGACCCTTTGAGTGGTGAAGGTTGAAAAGAAATTAGGAGTTTGAAGTCTGAATTTCTGGTTAGTCTGATGTTCTTATTCTTTTCAAAGAAACTGAAGATAAATATTCACCTCACCCCCGCGCCTCTCCTGAAAGAAGAGGCGGGGGTGAGGTGAAAGAGTGGTGGAAAAATAATGGGATTTGTTATTTTTTTCATGAAGTTGCAGATAGTTTAAAACATTATTAATTTTACTAGCTGAAAAACAAAAAATAAAAGGAACGTGGTGAGAAATAAGAAATTAGTTTATCTGGGATTTATCATTCCATTGGTATTTTGGGGTACAATAATTATCTGTGGATTAATGGCTGAAAACTATAATCATCTCACAAATATGGTAAGTGAATTAGGCACAATAGGCACTAAAACTCAATACATTTTTACAACTGGTTTGGTGTTAAGTTCAATTTTAAGTATTTTTTTCATTGTTGGTCTTTATAGAATCGCAAAAAGGCAGGTCTTAACCTTATTCCAATCTTGTTGATTTTGACTTTTTCTTTCTCAATATTTGGAGCTGCGATTTTCCCTTTACCATTGAATTTGCACGGTATTCTTGGCTCACCATCGATGCTATTGCCATTATCACCTTTGCTTACCTTCGTTTTATGGAAAAAGGAAAAAATTCCTTATATAAAAATCCCGGCTGGAATAATCCTAATAATTATGCTACTAGGATTTTTAACACTGACACCAAATATCATGGACAATTATTTTGGACTGAAACAACGATTTTTTCATATTGGCTGGAGCTTATGGTTTATCTATTTAAGCCTGAAATTTTTAGAACTGGATAAGAATTTTGTTGGAATAGAAAATCCAGTAAAAAAGTGAAAAAGAAGTCAGGAGTCAGAAGAACCCCCGAAGAGGTCGAAGACCCTTTGGGTGGTAAAGGTTGAAAAGAATTTAGGAGTTTGAAGTCTGAATACAGAAGAACCTCCGAAGAGATCGAAGACCCTTTGGATGGTGAAGGTTGAAAAGAATTTAGGAGTTTGAAGTCTGAATTTCTGGTTAGTCTGATGTTCTTATTCTTTTCAAAGAAACTGAAGATAAATATTCACCTCACCCCCGCCTCTCCTGAAAGAAGAGGCGGGGGTGAGGTGAAAGAGTGGTGGAAAAATAATGGGATTTGTTATTTTTTCATGAAGTTGCAGATAGTTTAAAACTTTATTAATTTTACTAGCTGAAAAACAACAGATTGCAAGATAATCAATAGTGATTTGCATTTTAACTAAATCGGGTATAACCGTAATTGCGGTTATACAAATATTGGGCAACATTTAAAAAAGAAGACAGAGCATCTCAGGGTATTAAACACGACGTTTGACAAAGACAATTTCCAACAAGCGAAAGAAAAAACTCAGGAATATTGTTTCCTGAACGACAAAGTTAAAATATTTTCAATAACTTTAAAAACTTACTTGGCAATAAATCTAAAAATCAAACAAATATGACTTACATACAATCCAATATCGGTGGTCGAATCGAAAATCAAGATTTTTATGGTTCTGCACAAACTAAGTTTGGAGAACTTATAGTTGTCTGCGATGGTATGGGAGGACATAATGGTGGAAAATATGCCGCTGAAAAAGCTGTAGAAATAATTATTGGAGAAGTAGCCAAAAGCAACGAAACAAATCCAGAAAAAGCACTTCAAATAAGTATTTTAAAAGCGAATAGTGCAATTTGGCAAGAAAGTAATATAAATACAAGTCTCAAAGGAATGGCAACAACTGTGGTGGCTTTGCTCATCGCTCCAGAAAAAGCGATTTGCAGTCATGTTGGGGATAGTCGAATGTATCAATTAAGAAATGGCAAAATAATTCACCGAACCTCCGACCACTCACATGTTTTTGATTTAGTCAGACTCGGTAGAATTACAGAAGAACAAGCGCGATTATCAGATAAATCCAATGTAATTACTCGTTCATTGGGTACAAAACTGACATTGAATGTTGAAATTACGAATAATCTTAGCTACAAAACAGGTGACCGTTTTCTACTCTGTACAGATGGAGTTTGGAGTATGATTCCCGAAAACCAACTGATAGAGATGATTTCAGATAAAAACGTTGTTGAAACTGTCACTGTTAATTTGGTCGAAAAGATAAATACTATTGGTATGACAAAAGGTGGAAATCATGATAACTTGACAGCTGCCTTGGTAGAAATGGAAACGAACTCAAAATAAAAAGCTGTGTCAACTTATTCTTGCTTTTTATAAATTACTGCACAAAAACACGGTAATAATAATTATTCTCCGTATTTTTGTGCAAAACTAAACGCAATGGAAACAATAGATGAAATATTTGCGAAGAACAAAGGATATTTGACATCAAAACTTATCCGTGGAAATAGATCGCTTTACTATCAGCTGAAAACTTTGTTGGAAAACGAAAAAGTGGTTCAGATAAAACGTGGTTTGTATCGTCATGTTGATTTTGTCGAAGAAGCCAGTTGGGGTGAAGTATGCAGAATAGCACCTCAAGCGGTAATTTGTCTTTTTTCTGCATGGAGGTTTTATGAACTATCTACTCAAACACCAACAGAAATTCACATTGCCATACCAGCAAAAAATAAAGTGCTTTTGCCTGATTATCCTCCTATTAAATTGTATTATTGGGAGAAAAGGTTTTATGAAACAGGAGTTATGAAAACGACCTACAATGGAGAAAAAATTGCAATTTATGACATTGAGAAATCGGTGTGCGATGCCATTCGTTACCGCAACAAAGTTGGAATTGACATAACTTCCGAAGTGTTGAGAAATTACCTGAAAAGAAAAGACCGTAATTTGGACAAACTAATGAAATATGCAGAAAATATGCGCATTGCGACAGTGTTGAACCAATATCTAACTATGATGCTATGAGCAACAGAGCAGTTTCAATAAGAGCAAGGTTGCTCAATTTAGCTAAAAAAGAAGGAATTGACTTTCAACTTATTATTATCCGATTTTTGCACGAACGATTATTATACAGGCTTTCGGTTTCTGATTATTCTCAGCAATTAATCCTGAAAGGTGGAGCATTTATTTATGCCATGCAAGGACTAAAAAGTCGCCCGACAATAGATGTTGACTTATTGGGAGCACAAATTTCGAATGATATTGAGGTATTATGTGAAGTGTTTAGACAAATCTGCGCAATTGAATCAGAAGATGAAGTGACATTTAACCCAGAAAGCGTTGTAGGGGAATTGATAACCCAACAAGACAAATATAATGGTGTTAGACTTTATATCGATGCAACATTTCATACAGTTCGACAACGAATACAAATTGATGTTGGTTTTGGCGATATTGTGATTCCGGTTGTTCAAGAATTGGAATATCCAATACTGTTGGACGAAATGCAGGTTCCTATAATACAAGCATATTCAAAAGAAACAGTAATTGCAGAAAAATTTCAGGCAATGATAGAATTATCGGTAGCAAATAGTAGGATGAAGGATTTCTATGATGTGTATAAGTTATTAACTGACACCGAATTTAACAACGGCACATTGGAAGAAGCAATTAAAGCGACTTTTACAAACAGGAAAACTTCATATACTGAAAATCATGCGCTTTTTACAGCGGACTTTGCGACAAATCCGCAAAGAAAAAGAAGTTGGACAGCGTTTATAAACAAAATCAATAGAGACAAAGAACTCGAATTTGAAGAAGTTATGCGGTTAATATCTGAGAAATTAATGCCTTTCTGGATAAAAATGAGAGAAGGATAAGACAATATCAACTATTGAAATTTCAACTTTAAACAGATGAACGAAAGCCAAACACACAAAATCCAACTCTAACTCTATAAGTCTGTTTTCAGAGGCAGAGAAGATGTATTTGCTGTGCGTTGGGTGAAATGGCAAGAAGAGTGGTTATATGCCCGCAACAACTTTTGCGTAGCTTGACAGTGGCGAAGCCCGCAATCCACCTCTGCGTGTAGCTTTTTACGTTGTATATACGATTCTAATTATCGTATTTCAATCTACAAAATTAAGCCTATAGTCCAGGTTATCGTGGCAGAATACCGAATATACATTCGGTATTACCGATTTTAGACGTAATTTTAGCAGCCTGGATTTTGTATTTATTATACATTCAAATATTTGTCAAATAAAGAAATACCATGATAAAAGAAGAAGAAATAAAAGCCGCATTCGAAAACAAACGCAACTATTTCGACAGCGGTGCAACACGTGGCAATAAATTCCGCAAAGAGCAACTTCGTAAACTCAAAAAAGGGATTAAGAAGTACGAAAGCGAAATACTCGAAGCCTTATCAAATGATATGCACAAACCTGCATTTGAAGCCTTCGTGAGCGAAATCGGGTTTATGTATGAAGAAATCGATCATCTGATGGAACATCTCGATGAATACATGACTTCCGAAAAGCTATCCACTCCCCTTGCCCTTCAGCCTTCGGTAAGTAAGCTCTACAGCGAACCATTAGGAGTTGTACTGATAATCGGTCCATGGAACTATCCGTTCCAATTGCTGATGGCTCCCCTTGCCGGAGCCATTGCCGCCGGAAACTGTGCAATCATTAAACCATCCGATAACACACGACATATTGCAGCCGTAATTGAGAAGATAATTACTGAAATCTTTGACTTTAACTATATCAGTGTAGTTCAGGGACCCGGAGCAATGGTTGGGCCAGTATTAATTGAGAAATTTCGTTTCGATCACATCTTTTTCACTGGAAGCTCACCCGTGGGGAAGCAAATCATGCGCATGGCTTCAGAACATTTAACCCCTGTTACCCTTGAATTAGGCGGGAAAAGCCCCGTAATTGTCGATAAAACCGCAAATTTGAATATTTCGGCCAAGCGACTTGTGTGGGCTAAATTTTTTAATGCAGGACAAACCTGTGTTTGTCCCGACTACCTGTTGGTTCATGAAGATATAAAAGACGATTTTGTTGCCAAAATGAAGCACTATATCCTAAAATTCTGGGGAGAAAATCCTTTACAAAGTAAGGATCTAACGCATATCATAAATGATAAACGATTTAACATTCTCATCAGTTATTTAAACGGAATAAACATCCTTCACGGAGGAAAATCTGATGCATCAAACCACTGTATTGAGCCTACTCTTGTTGATAATATTCCAGAAAATCATCCCTTAATGACCGAAGAAATCTTTGGGCCAATTTTACCAATTATCACCTATCAAAATCTTAACGAAATAATCCCAATCATTCGCAAGAACCGTTATCCATTAGCATGTTACATTTTCACTAACAGCAAAAAAAACGAAAAATTCATCATCGGGAATATTGAATTTGGAGGAGGATCCATAAATAACGCATTGGTACATCTTGCCAATCCGGAACTGCCCTTCGGGGGTGTTGGCTTTAGCGGCATGGGCAATTATCATGGAAAATACAGCTTTGACGTATTCAGCCACAAAAAAAGCATTGTGAAAACTAAAAACTTTATCGATCCTGACTTACGTTATCCACCTTATACTATCAGCAAAGAGAAATGGGCTCATCTTCTTTTTAATTAACCTAACTTCAAAAGTATCAGACAACCAAAAGGAACTACAAGATGTCAATAACACATACTAAATCTAATCACCCTTAATATGAAAAAGACATTATTTAGTGTTATTACACTTTTTACGGTTATAGCATGTGTTGCTATTATAGCATGTAGCAAAGAAGAAGATTCTTCTGCAACTGATCTCACCCCTGTGATGAAACAATACGCATTTATGGGAGAGCTTACAGCTACCACATGTGGAACTTGTGGAGGATCCGGCTATAATAATTTTAATTTAGCCAAGAAAAATAACAGTGGAAAAATTATTGCACTGGCATTCCATTGTAATTATCCCCAAGATTCCATGGGCAATTCATCCGTTTTATATTCTTATGAAAATTCACGAAATGGAGGCTCCGGAATTCCTCAATTTTTTATCGGTGATAATTTTATTAGCTACAGCAGCTTACAACTATCTATTGACTCTATTTTAAAAAAGGCTCCTGAAGCACAGGTTAAATTTGTGGCTAACCGTAGTGGCAATGTAATAAATGTTGCTTCTCGTATCAAATTTTTCAAAAATGTTACCGGAGAATATTATATCACGTTCTTTGCCTGCGAAAACAATATTAATGGAGGGGCGACTGCACCAGTGGGTTACAAGCAATCTAACGGAGTATCTGATTACAAACATAATAACGTGGTTCGTACAGCACAAACACCAAGTAATGCTTATGGTGAAAAATTTTCAACAGCAACCTCCTTCAAAGTCAATCAAACTATCGATTATAGCTGTAAAATAACCTTAAATCCTAAATGGAATTACAACAATATTTATGTAACTGCTGTTATTTGGAAAAAGAGCACTGATCCTAATGCAGATTGCCAATATATGTTCGTAAATGGGTGGGATACACAAGCCTACAAATAGAACACACGAAAATATTTAACTATTGGGGGCAGTTCAAAACTGCTCCTTTTTTTTTAAACATAACGTATCAAAATATGTTTATTCAAAAAAAGACACTTACAAACGAGTAAACAAACAGCCCATGAATAACAAAGCAATCGTAAACTGGAAAAAAGGAATGGCTTTTGATGCCGAAATCAATAGCCATCATATCATAATGGACTCATCTAAAGAACATGGCGGTGAAGATAAAGGAGCACGTCCAAAACCTTTATTACTGGCAGCTATCGGGGGTTGTTCGGGTATGGATGTTGTTTCAATACTCGAAAAAATGAAAATAGTTCCCGACGAGTTTCTCATTGATATTGAATCACACATCACCGAAGATCATCCTAAAATTTACGATGAAATCCATCTGATTTACAAATTCAAAGGTGCAAACCTGAGCCATCAGTTAGCCCAGATAGAGAAAGCTGTAAAACTCTCAATGGAGAGATATTGCGGCGTGTCCGCAATGTTGGGAAAAGCCGCAAAAATCACCTATTCTGTAGAAATTGAAGATTAAAAAGAAATAGCATCGTTCAAAAAACGATTAAAGGGAGCCATTGCCTCAAATACATCTGTAGCTTTTTGAATGAAATCCGTCTTTGATACTTCATCATCGTTCAAACGATGTAAAACGGTAAAATTGCGATACGTAAACCATTCCGGATGTGCAAAACCTTCTGGACAATCACGGTGAGGTTTTTGCAATGGCTGGTCATCACTTATGCATTCAAAATATTCTTTAAACTTCGGTGCATGCAAGATTGATTCAAAATCAGCAGCATGATAATGCATTGCCTGGCGAATTTTCTTCACTTCATCCGGCGAAGGGCGATATATTCCACCTCCCAGCATCGATTTGCCAGCTTCTAAATGAAGATAATACCCTCCAAATCTGCTTTTACGACCACCATTTGCTATAAAAGCACCAATATGTGTTTTATATGGAGATTTATCAGGCGAAAACCTCACATCTCTATAAATCCGAAACATGCAATCCTTAACCAACGGTGTACCAATGGAAGTATCAAATTGTTGAACCATCGGAATCAGCTCATTGATAATAGTTTCTACCTCAGATTTTGAAGTTTCATACTTAGCTTTATTTTCCTGAAACCACTCACGATTATTATTTGATTCCAGCTCTTTTAAAAATAAAATTACATTTTTGCTAATCATGGTATTATCGTTTTTGTACTATCATCAAACCATCACGAATTGGAAGTAAAAGATTTTCAACACGTTCATCCTGCGTAACAAACCCATTAAATTGATGTAAAGCAAGCGCTTCCTTATCATTATTCATTTCATTTGTAAAAACCTTACCACTCCACAAAACATTATCTGCAATCAGCACCCCTCCTTTTCTGAGGTGGGGAAGTATCTTTTCATAATAGCCCAGATAATTTTCTTTATCTGCATCAATAAACACAAGGTCAAACATTTGGTTCAATTCTTCCATCAAATCAAAAGCCTGACCTATTCTGACTTCAATTTTATGTTCAAGATTTGCTTCTTCAATAAAACGTTGTGCTGTTTCGGCAAATTCAGGATTACATTCCAGCGAAATAAGCTTTCCATCATCCCGTAAACCTTGGGATAAAGCTATTGCAGAATATCCTGTATAAGTTCCCACTTCCAAAATTAAACGCGGCGAAATCATCCTGCTAATCATTTCAAGAAGTTTTCCCTGAAAATGGCCTGACAACATTCGCGGATGAATCACATTTACATGTGTATGGCGGTTTAGCTTCTGTAGGACAGTAATTTCGGGTGTTGTATGGATTTCAGAATAAGTCATGGCTTCTTCTGATACAAAATTTCCAAACTCGTACATCAGAGTGTTATTTAGAAGTATAAATCAATCTGCTGAATTTCTCCACATCAAATACCTCCTGCGCAACATCCTGAAGTTGCTCAGCGGTTACATCCTCTATCTTTTGTGAAATCTCTTCAATAGAATCTATTTTTTTAAAAATCAATGTACTTTTCGCCATTGAAATCATTTCATTCAAATTTGAATCGAAACCTAAAGCCACTTGTCCTATTAACTGCTTTTTGGCAGAGGTAAGCTGAAGAATCCCCATTTTCTGATTGCGCAGTATTTCCAATTCTTTTTCAACCAAATCGAGCGTCTTTTCAAGCGAATGAGCAGTTCCCATATAAATCGTAAACAAACCCGTATCGCTAAATGGCGAATAATTAGACCCTATTTGATAGGTTAATCCATGTTTTTCACGAATATGTAAGCTCAGCCTCGAATTCATACTCGGGCCACCCAGAATATTATTCAGCAAAGTCATCGCAGTTTTCAACGGATGGTAATGGTCGTAAGCTATATTTCCGATGATACAATGAGTCTGGTTTGTTCGTTTTCTTTTTATTTCTGTAATTGGCTGATAATTAGAAAACGGCGATCGAATTGAATTTTGTGATGAATTTTGAATTTCACCAAAATAACGCTCGGCAAACTTGATAAGCTGTTTAAATGAAATATTTCCAACCGAAGAAATCACAATTTGATCGCATGTATAATGCTTTAGTATAAACTTTCTCAGATTTTCTGATTTGAATTTCAGAATATTGGATTCTTTTCCAAGGGTCAATTGGCCTATAGGATGACCCTTGAAGAGTTGTAATTCAAATTCATCAAAAATCATTTCGGAAGGATCATCAAGATAGGAGTTTATCTCATCGATTACAACCGCTTTTTCACGTTCAATCTCTTTTTCAGGAAAAACGGAATGGAAAATAATGTCAGAGAACAAATCCAGCGTACGATCATAATACTCGGTAAGAAACGAAGCGTGAAAGCAGGTTTCCTCTTTGCTGGTGTAAGCGTTCAAGTCAGCACCAACCGAATCCATACGATTCAGAATATGAAAAGCTTTGCGTTTTTCCGTTCCTTTAAAAAAACAATGTTCCAGAAAATGGGCAAGTCCGTTTTCTTTTTTTTCTTCTTCACGAGTGCCGGCATTAATCATAATTCCACAATGAGCAATACGCGATTGTGTTTGTTTATGAACCAGTCTGATACCGTTTTGTAATGTATATTGTTGATATATAGAATCCATCAAAGTAGTTTAGGGGTTAATGAACCTAGATTATTGAGTTTGTTGGCTATATAAAGCTTCTGGATATTTTTTATCAAAATAAATCCAGAACAGAGGAATATATCCTTTAAACGAACCAAGCTCGTCATAAGCAGGTTGGATAATACAAAGTCCTAAAATATTTTTTTTAAACTTAAGTGTTGATTCATCGATACTCCACTCTTCCAGAAAGCGAAGTCGGGTAATCTCGCTGTAGCGAAGCTGGGACGTAATCACGGTATCCCGGTAAACTTCAGGATCATTTAGATCTGCAACAGCTAAGGTATCTGTTCTTGAAAAAATCAGAGCCACATCCTGCTTCGCAATTTTTTTCCCAAACATATCATACGCATCTGTTTTTCCGCTTTTTACAACTTCAAACAAAGTCGTAAAAAACTTCTCACGAGAAGATTTCTCAATGTTATCACGATACCATTCACCACTATTTGTATCATTAATAATTGAAACATCGTATTGAATACGAGGAGTTATCACAAAATTTACACCTTCATTTTTTTGATCTTTGAGAGGAAAAATAGCTGGTAATACATAACTATTCCCCGATTCAGAAAAAGCAAGAGTTGGTGTAAACGATTTTACATCTTTTGAAATTTCGAGTGTGGCCGGATTAAAATCCCACGATTCTTCAAATTGAATTCCACCAAAATATTTTACAAAGTTTTTTTCATCAAGTATTAGAGAATCTCCTGCTTTAAAATCAGTACACAATGAATCAATTGCATAAGGATGAATTGTAACAGAGCTTATCAGCTTTTTTTTGAACAAAAAATTGATCAAAGCATCACGTTTAGGTCCTTCCACATTCCGAATCCACCAATCTAAATCAGCATCATTATTTCTTACAGGTGTCTCGAAAACAATTTTTGTGGTTAATACTTCGTTTTCAATCTTTTCAGAACACGAGATTGCTACTATAACAAGTAGAATCAGAGACAAATAACTCAATCGCTTCATAGTATTTAAAGGGATGATTATAATATAAAAAGGGATGTCTGAGTTCATTTCAGACATCCCTGCAAAGTTATGAATCCGAATGGATTATTTAGAATTTCCTTTGATAAATTTTATGCTTTGAGAATTGCTCTTGGTAATTACGTTTACAATATAAGTTCCATCACTCTGATTAGACATATCTACGCTATAGCTTTGGAATCCTGTTGATATTTTATCTGAAAAAATACTTTTACCCTGTACATCCAAAACCTGAATGGCAGCATCTTCTAAAACCATTTCATAAAAGTTCAGATTCAACTGATTTTGAACCGGATTCGGGAATATTTCCATTTTCAGGGTTGGTTTTTGAATATCATTAACTGCACTTACACCGTAAGTTGGGCATTTCCACAACCCGCGTCCATAAGTTCCTGCTCTAATTTCATTAATTTGAGAAATAATTTCCAAATCGTTCACCACTACATTTGGTAACCCATTCATAAACGGAACCCAATCCGTAAGATTATTATCCTTGTAATACACACCTACATCGGTACCCAAATAAATACCATCCGCACTATTTTTTTCATATACAATACAGTTTGTTGGAATATTTGGCAAAGTGCCAGAAATATTCGTCCAGGTTGCACCACCATCATTCGATAAAAAAACCTTAGAACCATCTGTGTATCCCGATAATGTAATCCAGACTTTATTTGGATTGGTAGGATGAACCATCACATCGGTAATTGCAAGTGATGGTAAGCCCACTGTTCTGTCAGTCCAGGTTGTTCCTCCATCTGTAGTTACTTCTAACTCATTGTTTTTTGCTACGTATATTCTGTTTACATCTGACGGGGCTACTGCAAGTGCAATAATCTGATCGGTAGAAGCAAAATTTGAGATCTTAGACCATGAATCTCCTGAATTTATTGATTTCCATAAATTTACATATCCAGCATATAGTATAGCCGGGTTTGTTGGATGGAATTTAATCGGAGTTACCCAGTTTCCTTCTTCTGATTGAGTAATAGAACTTGTAATAGAAGTAAAGTTCTGCCCGGAATTATTTGAACGATAAAAACTTCCGTTTGGTGTCGATATATAGAACACATTGTAATTATTATAGTTAACCAAACAATCCATTCCATCACCACCAAATACCTGACTCCAGGTTGAAGTATTTGCCAAATTGCTTCCATTATCCTGCCATCCCGAAAGGATACGGGTATAAGGAGCTGTGTTTGCACAACTAATTTTATACATTTGAGCAACACTTAAGCCATTACTTTTCATTGTCCAGCTTCCTCCAGCATTTGCGGTAACATATACTCCACCATCCGAGCCAGCATAGAGTGTTGTTTTGTTAGTAGCAAATGCTAACGCATGTATATCAGCATGAACATAAGGAACATTCCCGTTGCCACCAGTCCAATGAGCACAAATTCCCCAGCTGGAACCACCATTTGTTGATTTCCAAATATTTACACCACCAATATAAACATTATTCGCATTCATTGGATCAACTGCTATAGCTAAATCATACCAAGACTGTCCTCCTGCATCACTTCCATTAACCTGCCAACCCATTAAATTGGGAGTACTTGAGCGAAGATTAAATGTTGCTCCTTCATCTGTAGAAAGATACAAACCACCATATCCATTATCTGCAGATTTTCCGCAAAGCAGGTAAACATAAGACGGATTAGCTTCTGATACCCCCATCTGAATTCTGTTGGGAGACGTATTAAATGATATTGTTACAAACTGGAATGTATTACCACCATTGACAGATTTGTAAAAAGCGCTATTTGATGTATAATACATTACACTGGGATTTCCCGGTTTAAAAATCAGATCACGTACATAGCTAAATGTCTTTTTCACCCATGTTGCACCACCATCTGTTGTCTTAAAAATACCATAAGATGTTGCTGCAAATAGTGTATTTGGATCTGTTGGGTGTTGGATAATCTTGTTTATAGTACGATTTTCAGTAACATTTAATGACAAACCGGTAGTATTCCAGGTTTGCCCACCATCGGTTGATTTTAATACTCCAATAGAATATGTATCATTTGCATCACCATCTCCGGTTGCAATATATACATTTTGAGGATTATTGTAATCCACTACGATTGAAGATACTCCAATTACAGGAAGATGATCCGTTAAGGAGAACCATGAGCTTCCACCATCAACTGTTTTCCATAAGCCACCCGAAGGAGCCCCAACGTACATAATATTTGCATTTGTTGGATGAAATGCAATGCAATTAATTCGGCCTGCATCACCTCCATTCGAAGGAGGATTGGTTGGTCCCATAAACTGCCAGTTTGCAATATCCAAAGCCTGAGTCGATTTATTTCGCTTTATTTCTTGATATGATTTCCACAAAGATGCTTTATCAATACGGTTTCCTGTCGGGAAAACACGTGGTTGCATAAAATACTCCCAGCGTTTAAACTGCTTGTACCCTTTACTGCGTTCCATCGGACGATCTTTCCAATATTCATGAAAAGATTTTTGAACTTCATAAAAGTTCACGTTAGGATCTTGCATCTTCTCCACCCATTGTTGAGCAGTAACATTGGTAATTCCCCACAGGCAAAAACCCGCCAATAAACTCAAAAAAATCTTCTTTAAATTCATCTTAGATTATAGTTTCTCAATCATTTGCAAAATTAACAAATAAGAGACCCCGTAAGCGTTAAAGGTTGCTTAAATAGTAGAAATATGAGCAATTAATCGCATTATGGTTATCTTTGCCCAAAACCATAAATCCCGAAAATATGAAAAATTTATTGTTGATAAGCAATTCTACCAATCCGGGTGAACCCTATTTGGGATGGCCTCGTGAAGCTATAAAAGAGTTTCTTGATTCACACAAAGTAAAGAATGTATTATTTATTCCTTTTGCCGGAGTTACTATAAGCTGGAATGATTATGAAAACCGGGTTGCTAATGTTTTTAAAGAACTTGGCTTCAATCTGAAAAGTATTCATCACGAAGAAAATCCAATCAAAGCAGTTGTTGAAGCCGAAGCAATTGCTGTAGGAGGAGGAAATACTTTTTGTTTGGTAAATGAGTTACAAAAACAAGGGTTAATGCAGGCAATCCGTGAAAAAGCATTAGCAGGCACACCTTATATGGGTTGGAGTGCGGGGTCGAATGTTGCCTGCCCAACATTAAAAACGACCAATGATATGCCTATTACTGAACCTGTAAGCTTTAACTGTATGAATCTGATTCCGTTCCAAATTAATCCTCACTATTTGGACGCTCATCCAGAGGGGCATGGTGGAGAAACCCGTGAAGAACGTATCTTGGAATTTTTAGCTGCCAACCAACAGGTTATTGTTGCAGGATTACGTGAAGCTTCATATTTACTAGTAAAAGGAGATAAGATGATACTAAAAGGCAGGAAACCCCTCAGGCTTTTCAAATACAATCAAGAGTCTGTAGAATATGCTCCGGAAACTGATTTAAGCTTTTTACTTTCATAAAAGGGGCTGTTTGAAAAACCTCTTAAATAGACAAATGACTTTTCCGATTCTCGTGACTCAGTTTGACAGCTATGACTCAATCAGTTGTCATTTTGAATTCCGAGAATCGGAAATTTTATTATGGTTGGAACTGTTTCAGACAATTTTTTTTATATCACACTGAAAAACATTATTTTAACGCCTCTACATATAATTTTTCGACCTCTCGCCAGTTTATTACATTCCAAAAGTTTCCCACGTAATCTTTACGCTTATTTTGATATTTGAGATAATAAGCATGTTCCCATACATCTATAGCTAAAATAGGTGTACCGTTTTCTTTTACTACATCCATCAATGGATTATCCTGATTTGCAGTCGTACTAATAAACAGCTCCTTTTTCTTATTTACGCTCAACCATGACCATCCACTTCCAAAGCGGGAAAGAGATGCTTCATTCATCTTAGCAATTAGATTTTCAAAAGAACCAAAATATTTCAGGATTGCCTTTTCAAGCTCTCCTTGTGGCTTGTCAAGTTTATTCTCAGGATTCATGATTTGCCAATAAAGGATGTGATTAAAATAACCACCAGCATTATTTCTCAATAAATCAGAATATCTGCTGATTGATTTAAACAACTGAGGTAGTGTCAATTTAGCTTCCGCTTTGCCCTCTACTGCTTCCGCATATTTTTTAAAATAAGCAAGATGATGAAGTTGATAATGAATGAATACGGTTTCTTTATCAATATACGCATCCAAAGCATTGTAATTATATGGAAGCATATAAAAGATCATCCCTTTGTATTTCAAAGGTTCTGTAGGTTTTGAATTATAATTTACAGGTGAATTCTGCGAAATAGCGGAAACAAATCCGACAAACAGAAATGTAAGTACTCCAATTATTTTTCTCATGATTAATTACTGTTTTAGATTACTCATTAAAACAGCTGCAAATCACGAAAGTTTTTTAAAAGGTTTTTATTTATGCGTTCTGTTTTTAATAATCTCTTCATATTCCTTCACGATTTTATGAAGTTCTCCACGCTGGTGTTTCGCATTGCGATACATTTTAATCACAAAAAATATCCCTATAATCATCAAAACTGCAATCAGAGCGAATATTATCATAAAGAAATATTGCTGAGAGATAATACCTTCACATATAACAAGTGCTAACATAACTTAAGTATTTGGGGTTGATTTGCTGTGTAAATATAATGTATTTAAATTACAAAACACATTTTTTAATGATTATTTGCTAATCAATATTAAGACGTTGAATTTATAAATGGTTGCAATTGTTTTTCTAAACCTCATTCATTATTTTCAATATTAATTAGGATCTTAAATATTTGAGAATAAAAAAAGACTGTCCATTCTGAACAGCCTTTTTCATTTATTTAATTTTCAATAAATTACGAATTACGAATAATTTTCAACTTTGCTTCTAATAAAGCTAATTCCTGTTTAGCCTTGTTTATTTTATTTTCGAACTCATCTTTCAATATTGATGCATTTTTAGAATTTGCGAGGAATCCAATATTGTTTTCCCATACACCAATATCTTCACGAAGTTTGGTAATACGGGTAACCAACATATTTTTCTCCTTGAAACTGAGCTTATCAGCATCTTCAGCACTGCTAATTTGATCAATCTTATGACGTAGTCCGCCTGAACCTGAAACTTCGTAATAATTGATCTTCAGCTTATCAAGTTGTTCATTGATTGCTGTACGGAATTCATTTTGAATACGATCTTTTTCTTTAAATGGAACATGACCAATTTCCATCCACTCACGTTGGAGATCTTTAATAACTTTCAAATTTTCATTACGATCTTCACCAAAAGCATATTCTTTCACCTTCGCAATCAACTCTTCTTTCTTTTGCTGATTTGTTGATTCTTCGCCCTTAATGGAGCTAAAGAAAGAGGCTTTTTTACTAAAGAATTCATCACATGCTGCACGAAAACGCAACCATATTTTATCTGAATATTTACGTGGGGCAGGACCAATTTTCCTCCATTGCTGTTGCAAATCAAGTAGTTCATTTGTAGCTCGTTTCCAATCATTACGCTGAGCAATTGCTTCTGCCTGAACACATAATTCAACTTTCAGATTATAGTTATTCAATTGTTCTTCTTTCAGCTTGTCAAAATACTCTTTCTTGTTTGTAAAAAATGTATCCAGACCATTTTTGAAACGTTCCCAAACTTCATCATTGGCTTTTTGAGGTGCACGACCAATCGCTTTCCATGTTTTCAGGAGCTCATTGATTTCGTTTGTGGCATCTTGCCATGATTTAACACTTTTAAAATCTTTCACCAGCAATTCTTCTGCTTTTTCGCATAATGCAGATTTAGCTAACAGATTGCTTTGCTGATCTTTATTCATTTCATCGTAGTATTCACGACGACGTGAATTTATCTTTTCAGTAGCAGTGCGAAAGCGATCCCAGATTTCATCTTTTTTATCCTGTGGAACCGGGCCAATTTCTTTCCACTCTTCATGATATTGTTGTAAGAGTTTGAATGACTTCGTGATAGAAGATTCTATAAGTAATTCTTCTACTTTTTCACAGAGTTCTACTTTACGTTCCAGATTCTTTTTCAAATCCAGATCACGTAACTCTTTATTTATCTTTACTTTATCAAAAAACTTTTCAACAAGGAAATGGTATGTTTGCCAAAGATTATTAACATCATTGCGGGGAACCTGACCAATCGTTTTCCATTCTTCCTGTAAGGTACGGAATTCGTCGTACGTTTTCTTGAGTGTTTCTTCAGAATCTATCAGTTTACGAAGTTCCTCCAGAATACGTGTTTTTTTAGTTAGGTTTTCCTGTTTTTCGCGTTCAAGCTCTTCGGTGAAGCGGGTTCTCTTATCTCTGTAAATACCAAACGCAGCATTAAATCTTTCTTCGAGTGGAGTAACAGGAATCTGATACTCTTCCTTGTTTCCACCCTGAGCAATAAATTCCTCAAAATGCTTATGTTTTTCTTCTTTTAAATATGAGAGGAATGCAACTTTTATTAAAGACACTTTCGTTTTAATTTCATTTACATCTGCCTCTTCCACAAGTTTTTCAAGTAAATCGACCAAACCTTCAGGAGTGTGATTTTTAAACGCTTCCTCATTTAGCTCAACTTCCTCAATCTCATCAACATCTTCATGTTCATTTACGATTTCACTTTCAATAGTTGATGTTTCTTCAATCTCTGCTAAGGTTTTTAAAACTTGCTCATCAGCAGAAGTATCAAACTCATGATCGTGATGAACTTCTTCTACTACAGGGGTTTCTTCTACAACTTCCTGCTCTGTAACAGTATTTTCAACAACTGAAGTTCCGTTTTCGGCAGGCTCTTCAGTGATTGTATTTTCAACAATTTCAACCTTTTCGGTTTCTATTATTTCGGTTACATCAACAGGTGTTGATTCTGTACTAATTTCGGTTGCATCTTGCACATTTTCAACCGTGGTCTCCTGATTTTCAGCAGGTTGTTTAGTTAATTCTTCCATAATTTTACCAATGAATCCCTTCTGTTTTTACAGAATTTGTGGGGTTAAACAACTAATATCCAGTCCTGCAAACCCTGCAGAACGCGAGCAAAAATACGAAATCTGAGAGATTACGCAAGGTTTCATAAAAAAAAGCATCTAAATCGAGTTTAGAAAGATCAAATTGGGGTACTGAATTTTTTAATTAGTGACTTCTTGCATAGGGTGTAGCATCCAAAAACGCAAAATCATTTTTTAAATATTTGAAATACGCTGTAATAGCAATCATTGCAGCATTATCTGTACTATACTCAAAACGAGGAATAAAAGTCGTCCAACCAAGCGCCTCCCCCGTCTTTACCAATGTTTCACGCAAACTCGAATTAGCAGAAACTCCCCCGGAAATTGCAATTTGTTTTATTCCAGTCTGTTTTGCAGCAAGCTTTACTTTTTTCATTAGTATTTCTATAATTGTATGCTGAATAGAAGCACACAAATCAAGTTTATTTTGCTCAATAAAGTGGGGATTCTCTTTTAACCGATCTCTTAAAAAGTAAAGAATTGATGTTTTTAGCCCACTGAAACTAAAGTCAAGTCCCGAAATAATAGGTTCTGGAAAAGTAAACGCTTTCGGATTTCCGTCTTTTGCAAATTTATCGATAAGCGGACCGCCAGGATAAGGTAAACTCATGATTTTAGCAGCTTTATCAAAAGCTTCTCCAGCAGCATCGTCAATAGTTTTACCTATTATTTCCATTTCAAAATGGCTTTTCATAAGACAAATTTGTGTATGTCCTCCTGAAACGAGCAAGCACAGAAAAGGAAACTCCGGAACTTTAGTATCATCATCCACTTTAATAAAGTGAGCCAGAATATGAGCTTCGAGATGATCAACAGCAATTAAGGGTTTATTTATAGCCTGTGAAAATGCTTTCGCAAATGAAGAACCAACCAGCAAAGAACCCATCAAGCCAGGGCCTCGGGTAAATGCAATTGCATCTAATTCTTCCTTGGATATACCAGCTTTCTGTAATGCCACATCTACCACTGGTACAATATTTTGCTGATGGGCTCTTGAAGCAAGTTCTGGTACAACACCTCCATATTGCTCATGAATACTTTGGTTTGCGGTAATATTGGCACGGATTTTGTCGTTTTCAATAACTGCAGCTGATGTGTCATCACAAGAAGATTCTATTGCCAGTATATACGCCATATTAGCCAATTTTTTATTATTTTTACAAACGCATTAAGGGTTGATTTGTTGAAAATGCAACGGCTGCAAAAATAGTAGTTTTCAAACTATTGATGGATACTCAGGAAACAAAACAAATTGAAGAAGTAACAAACAGGAGGCCTTTCTGGAAAAGATCTCTTCGTTTTACGGGGAAATTTTTTCTCTGGAGTACTATCTTTGTGTTATTACTCTTCATGCTTTTAAATCTTTATCCTGTTCAAACATTTTTAGCTCAAAAAGCTGCTGCTTATTTTTCAAAGCAACTTGGTGTTGAAGTACATATTGGCACTGTTCAGCTTACATTTATCAATCAGGCCATTATTAATGATTTCTATATAAAAGATAAAAAAGGAAATATGCTGATGAGTACAAAATCAGCCAGATGCAAATACAAAAGCCTGCCTATATTTAATAATAAACTTATTTTCAATAAAATAACATTATCCAAACCGAATATCAATATCACTCAATACAAAGGAGATACCACGTTAAACATTCAGTTTTTGCTGGATTATTTCATCAGCAAAGACACAGTCAAAACTCCTTCAAAAGAGATCATTATAAAATGTAGAATTCTATCTATTGACAGCGGAAAATTCAATTTCAACAACCAGAATATCACAAACTTGCCTAAAGGCCTGTTCGATAAAAGTAACATTCAGATAAAGAACTTTAATGTTGAGCTGAGTAAATTCCTTTTCAGGAAAGATACGATGAGTATTACGGTTAATAAGTTACAATTTAAAGATCAATCCGGATTCGAGTTAAAGAATTTATCGTGCTGTATTTCTCAAAACAAAGAAATGGTTCAGCTTTCTGATTTTATACTTGAAACGCCAAATACCAATCTTAATTTACGCGCAAAGCTTATTCCATCAGAAGCAAACAAATGGAATGATTTCATCAATAATGTACAACTTGAAGCAGATATTTTTACTTCGAAAATAGGGATGAAGGATGTAAGTTATTTTTCTCCGGAAATGAAATCCTACAAACAAAACGTAGAAATATCAGGTCAGATTAAAGGCAAAATTGCAAATCTTAAACTTAAAGATTTACGTTTAAAATACGGAAAATCAACATTTTTCGAAGGAAGTATTGCAACGAATGGGCTTCCTGACATTGAAGGTACATTTATAAGATTAACTGTTAAAAAGTTCACCACTTCAAAAGATGATCTGGAGTCATTAAAACTTCCCGTTGGCAATAATCAAAAGCTTGTTATTCCCGAACAATTACTTGCACTGGGAAACATTATGATAAAAGGCGAGTTTACAGGATTTTACAACGACTTTAATGCATACGGAGAACTCAAATCCCAAATCGGAAATCTATATTCGGATCTTCGGTTAGCAAAACAACCCGGCAAAAAAGACCTTGCTTATAGCGGGCATTTGAGCACCGAAAGCTTCAATCTGGGTAAAATGTTAAACAGTGAAGATATACTAGGCAGAATAAGCCTGAACATGGACGTAAGTGGCTTGGGAACAACTCTGGAACGAGCACAAATGACTCTTAATGGGAAAATACAGTCACTTGAATTCAAAGGAAACACTTATGATAGCATTCAGCTTGGTGGTGAGCTTGCTAACAATAAATTTAACGGAACATTCAAGATTGATGACGAAAAGATATTTTTAGAATTTCTTGGTGTTATTGATTTTAGTAAAAAAACAAAAGTCTTTAATTTCAGTGCAGATATCAAAAATGCTGACCTTTATGCCTTAAATCTGGCTTCAGAAAAATATAAAGCAAAACTTTCCACCCATATAAACTCCAACTTTAAAGCAGTAAATATCGACGATATGAGTGGAAACATTATTGCAGAAGGAACTACATTTGTAAAAGAAAATATCGCTTACAATCTACACAATCTAATACTTAATACTCAGCAAGATTCAGCTGGAAGCCGTTTAATCACACTGAATTCTGATTATGCGGATGCAGAAATTAAAGGTTCGTTCAGCTTTAATACTATAGTTCCTGCTTTTGAAGGATTTATACGGAAATACTTACCTTCATTCAGTATAAAACACAAAACAGTCCCTTCTAAAATTCCTGATCAGAACTTCAATTATGATTTTTATCTGAAAAACACGGATATTTTAACCGAGTTATTTCTGCCAAGCTTCTCCATTTCACCAAAATCAAGATTCTATGGCAATTACAGTTCCCGTAAAAATGACTTTTCACTAAAGGGAGATATCGAAGATTTAAAAATTGGAATAGAACATTTCCAGAAATGGTATATAAAAAGCAGTACTGAAGACGAAAAACTGATCGTTCAAACAGGTTGTAAAAAACTGATGGTTAGCGACTCTGTAGGATTTGACAATTTACGTGTTCTTGCATCAATGCAAAAAGATTCAATTCTTTATAATCTTTACTGGAAAGACAATTTACAAACGACAAACAGCTCTGGAAACGTGTGGGGTTATTTGGTGTTCAGAAGTTCATCTCGTTTAGACATGAAAGTGATACAGTCTGATTTTTTGATTGAAAATCAAAGATGGGCGCTAAACTCTGACAATTTACTCACCCTCGACAAATCTTATATCTCTTTGAATCAGTTTGAGTTTGCAAATAATGATCAAAAAATATTTATCAACGGAAAAATTTCCAAAAATCCGCTGGACAAGTTGACTTGTCAATTTAAAAACTTCGATTTCAACTCTTTTGAGTTTCTTTTAAGTCATGCAAACATTGATATTGACGGGGTTTTTAATGGCAATGTAGATTTTTATGATTTATATAATTCTCCTGTCTTCTACTCCGATTTAACCGTCAAAAAGCTTGCAATTAATAAAAAAATTCTTGGAGACTTAATCCTAAAGAGCAACTGGGATAAAGAAAAGCAAGCTATCTTCTCAAAGATTATGATTGAATATACAGGAAATATCGGAACATCAACTCCTTTAAAATTAGAAGGATACTATTATTCGAACCGAAAAACGGACAACCTGGATTACAAAGTTGAACTTAAAAATCTTAAACTTGACTTTATTCAACACTGGCTGAAGAATTTCAGTTCTAAATTTGAAGGAAAAGCAAGTGGATTAGCAACCATAAAAGGCTCACTGAACAAACCCGATATCAATGGAAGATTGTTAATGCAAAAAACAGAATTCAAGATTGATTTTTTAAACACTGTATATTCATTGGCCGACAGTTTTGATATATCATCGAACTCATTCTCTTTCAAGAACTTTACATTTACCGATGAAGCAGGAAATACAGCGCATCTTAACGGATCAATTACCCATAAAGCATTTTCTAACATCAAGATAGATCTGACTGTCAATGCTAAAAAATTCATGATGCTGAACTCAACTGCGGCAAACAATGATGTTTTTTATGGAAAAGCCTTTAGTTCTGGAATCGTAAAAATAAAAGGTCCTGTCGAAGATATCTACATTGATGCAAATCTGAAAACAGAAAAAGGTTCATATCTCACATTACCTATTACCGACAGAATTGATGTACGTCAAAGCAATTACATAAGTTTTATAAATCCAAACAAGCAGATAGCTCGCGAAAAAAAACTCAGAAATTTATTGGGCATCCGGCTCAAATTTGACTTAAACATTACACCTGATGCCGATTTCGAAATTCAGTTTCCTTCCAATCAAATGGGCGGAATCATCCAAACCAGTGGCAGTTCAAATATGAAAATGCTCATTGACAGTGACGGAGAATTTCTGATGTATGGTGATTATGTGATTAATGATGGTGTTTATCTGCTTTCGTTGCAAAATTTACCAAGTAAAAAATTTAATATCCAGAATGGAGGAGTATTTTCGTTTACCGGAAATCCTTATGATGCGCGGGTGGATATGAAAGCTATCTATAATTTGCGTACATCGCTGTACCCTGTTTTAGCTGCCGTTGGTAGTATTGATGAGGTTTCACGAAAAAAAGTTCCGGTTCAAAGTATTATTGGAATTAAAGGAAAATTGCAAAATCCGGAAATTTCATTCGATATCAATTTACCTAATGTTGATCAGGAAGTAAGAGATGCATTCTTCAGCATTGTGGACAAACAGAATGAACAGGAAATGATCAAGCAGACGTTCTCCCTTTTGGTAATGAACAGTTTTGTTTCTGCACGACCAGATGAGCCTACAAATTCATTGGGAGCCGGTGTCGGGGCATCCTCTTTCGAAATCATTTCAAATCAAATTACAAACTGGCTTTCTCAGATCAGTCGTGATTTTGATATTGGCGTAAATTATCGTCCCGGTGATCAAATGACCACTCAGCAGCTTCAGGTTGCATTGTCAACTCAGCTTTTTAACGACCGTGTTACTATCGACGGAAATCTTGGTGTTGGAGGTAATATCAAAAATACCAGTGGAACAGGTACAGGAACAACCTCCCCAGCTCAGGCAAGTAACATTGTGGGTGATGTCAACGTAGAAGTAAAGCTTACCGAAGATGGTCGCTGGCGATTAAAGGCATTCAATCGTTCAAACGAAACCGACTATTTGAAAAATAATTCACCTTATACTCAAGGTGTTGGACTGTTCTATCGTAAAGAGTTCGATAGTTTTCATGAACTATTTCACCGACAAAAGAAAACAGATGAACTAGGAAATTAAATGAACCATTTACCTGCTAATCATTTATTTGTACATTCAGAACAACGCTTTCTGTAATATTCTGCAAAAAGTTACATTATCAGAATTTATATCTGTTTTTCCAGAGTTGTTTCATCCGTTGACGAATTTCATTTTCACGGGCATTATTTCCCGGATTATAAAACATTGTGCCACTGATCTTTTCAGGCAAAAATTCCTGCTCAACAAAGTTTCCTTCAAATTCATGAGCATATTTATAATCTTTCCCATATCCAATTTTTTTCATCAATGACGTTGGTGCATTACGGATATGTAAGGGTACAGATAAATCACCCGCTTTCCGAACCATTGACAACGCATCATCAATGGCCACATACGAAGCGTTACTTTTTGGAGAAGTTGCCAGATAAATAACGGTTTGAGCAAGCGTAATTCGGCATTCGGGATAACCTATTTTATTCACCGCATCAAAACATGCATTGGCTAGTAATAAGGCATTAGGATTTGCATTACCAATATCTTCACTGGCCAGAATCACCATTCGTCGGGCTATAAACAACGGATCTTCTCCGGCTTCAATCATTCTCGCTAACCAATAAATTGCAGCATTAGGATCGCTCCCACGCATCGACTTGATAAATGCTGAAATCACATCATAGTGCATTTCACCATTCTTATCATACATAGCAAGATTTTGCTGAATTACTTTCAGTACAAACTCATCAGTAATCTCTATGCTATCAGATGTTTCCGCATTTACAACCAATTCAATCGCATTGTAAAGTTTACGTGCATCTCCACCCGAAACACGATAAAACGCTTCACGCTCTTTTACCACAATCGTTTTTCTGCTTTCCGCACGAATGTAATCCAGCGCTTTATCAATTAATGCATCCAAATGCTCTACATCAAGCGATTTAAGAATATAAACCTGACAGCGAGATAAAAGCGGAGAAATAACTTCAAAGGAAGGATTTTCGGTAGTAGCTCCAATCAACGTAATAATTCCACGCTCTACAGCTCCTAACAAAGCATCCTGCTGAGCCTTATTAAAGCGGTGAATTTCATCAATAAACAAAATTGCACCAGGAAACATACGCGCTTTTTCAAATACTTCACGAACATCTTTTACTCCAGCCTGAATAGCACTCAACACATAAAACGGACGATCCAGTTGCTTGGCCATAATGTTCGCAAGTGAAGTTTTCCCAACACCCGGAGGTCCCCAAAAAATCATGGATGGAATCTTATTATTTTCGATTGCATTGCGCAAGATTGCTCCCTTTGCAATCAAGTGCTCCTGACCAATATACTGATCCAACGTTTCAGGGCGCAAACGCTCTGCCAGAGGAATATGTGATGATATTTCCATACTTTAATCTCTTCTGGCGAAGATACTAATAAGTTTCAAAAAAAAGCTGCCTGAAAAGTCATTGCTTCAGTCTATCTTTCCGTATTCCCTATCTCATTACAATAATGTTTCGAATGAGAGATTTCAGAAAAAATAGAGTCATCGTAATCTATTTACAAGAAAGGGCTTTTCAGACAGCTTTTTAGTAATTTCCAGAACTACTTATTATTGTTTTATAAATTTTGCAGTTTTAAGAACAGTTCCCGTCTCCATTGATACAACAGATAAAAAATAGATTCCCCTGCTTAAATTACCCGTATAAAATTTTGCAGTTACACTTTCATCTGCAACATCATCAGACATTTGTGAATACACTTCTACACCTAAGCTGTTTACAATTGAATACTTAATTTTTTGAGGTGTATTATGCTTGAATTTTAACTGCAACTCATCCATAACAGGATTATTGAAAACAAAGTCTTTAATCTCTTCATTCTCATTTATACCAACTGTAAGTGAGGTAAGAAAAAATCCTTGTCGTGCAACAAACATTCCATCTCCGGGAATATAATACATCAAAATAGCACCATTATCGGCATGATACCACTGGTATGAAACAATATTAAGGAAAGCTTCTTTAACTCTTACTCTTGCTAATAAAACATTATTATAGGTTTGATTAGGAAGGATAAGCTTTCCTGCACCAACACATTTGAGTTCATACGTACCTCCAAAAGAAGAAGCTGAATTAATCCATGTATCCATATTTTCCGAACCATAAGCAAATGGAAATATGAGTTCAGTTTGAGGGTCGCTCCAAGTTTTCAACCCACCACTTTGCATCCAGGAACCAACTCTATCATACGTAGTTGCCGTTTTAGTATAATAACGATAAGCCAACGTAGGTGTTTCCACATAACAATAATTTGAATTTGGAACTGACGACGAATAGGTAGTTTGTGAAGGATTTACGATTGTAATTGTCATATTACTCGTGGTACCCGCTTGAAATGAAGCAAAATTCCACACTACATTAGGACCTTGAATAGTTGTATCAACCAATGTAAAGTTTTGAATTGGAGTCAATACATACGAAGATCCTACAGGTAAAAACTCATTTGAGTTTAATACAATTTGTGACTGAAGATTTGTGTGCAATACAATTAGAATTGCAGCAATTAACAAATGTAATTTTCTTTTCATTTTTACAAGTTTACAATTAACAACTTTTTGGTTTACAATTACTAAATATATTTTATAAGGTCAATTTAAGTTAGCTAATTATACAATTATCGTTTTTATTATTTTATGATCATATCAAACCACAACCATACAATTTGTATTGGTTAGCAAAATTACAATAATAAACAAAATGAACAATTCTATTTGATTAATTATTTACAATATATTCCAAGAAACACAATCCATTGATTTTGAACTATTATTTTTTGGTTTATACAAAAACAAATATATTGTTACAATTTTTCGGAGCTATGGATTCTGGTTCATTATTGTTAATGAAGCACATATAAGAATAAGCTAGCTCACTTTTAAATTCTCCATATACATGAAACCAAATTTTTATTAAATTGCCCATCTTAAATGAATTTATAATTTTCAAGATTTACAAATAACAATAAAACAATTCATAAGTGTACTTAATTATCTAATTTAAAAACACATACAAGTATCTATAAAAAAAACATAACATGATAATTGAAGATTTGAAAAAACAATTAATAAATCAAAATGCAGATTTTGAAATCATACAGCATGATATACCCATTAAATCAAAAAAGGATGCTTTAGGATACTTTAAAATTGAAGAAACAGCTCCTACATTAATTATTCAAACGGAAATTGGGTATTACGCATTAATTATTTCAGGAGAACGAAACAAAGTAAATTTTGACCTGATCAGGAAATTACTTGGTTGTGATGCCATTAAAATGGCAGACAAAATAGAAATAGTAGAAAAATTCAATATCGAACCTGGACAAGTTCCTTTAGTCGGTCATAACTTGCCATGTATAATTGACAATAAGATTTTTAAATATAATTTTGTTTATGGCGGCACTGGAAATTGGTATTATACTCTCAAAATAAAACCAGAAGATCTGGTAAAAGTAAATAACGTTGTTTTAAAATTTGATTAAAACAACCTAGTTAAATAAAATATAATACCTGGATTAAGAACAGCCAAACTAGTATTTAGCAAAGAATATGAGTATCTTACCCCTGCTCATTTCTTTCTTCATTTTCCAGATAAAAACAAGTTGACACATTATTTTAAAGAGATATCTATCATCTTACAAATGTCATTAAAAACTTCTATAAACAAATTATTTATTGAAATAAATAATTTGTTTATATAGAAGCAAAAAATTACTTTTGCGGCATAAAAATATTGTAAATATTATTAATCATACAATTATAACATTGGTTACCATTCAATTACAAAACAGGATACTATTTTAATTAAATAGATTAATGCATATTATCCACGACATAATTTTTAAACCAACCATCTATTATACAATGAAAAAGTACAATTGTATTATTCTGTTTTTATTGCTTATATCTGTCCAAAGTATGGGGCAATACAAATACTTAATCTCCTTTTCTACAGGTCCCAGCTTCCCTATTGGTGAATTTGAAAGTCAAAACCCATTTGTAAATACGTCAGGTTTTGCAAAAAACGATATGCATTATACTGTATCTTTAAACATTTCGACAAGCAAAATATTTGGCATAACTGCCTTGTATTCAATTCAAAATTTCAACACCGATTATTCCAATATATACAGATACCTTAACTCACTGGATAAAGTTTCAAAAGCAAATTGTACAGATGGATTATGGAAAACTCAATCGAGTTTATTAGGAATTTATGGAAATTTTCCCCTCTCAAAAAACAGTCACTTTGAAGCAAAAATACTTGCAGGAATAATGCATGCAAGTAGTCCTCAATATTTCATTAGCTATTGGCAATCTGATACTTACAAAACAATAACAGAAAATATATCGAGTGGGAGCAGTAATGGATTTGCCTATTCTTTTTCAGGAATGTTACATTTTTATTTTTGGAAATATTTTAATTTTTCAACGGGACTAGAGTATCATCATAGCCAAATGGATTTCGATGATTCAGTTATTGATTCAAATATTAACGGAGTAACACCTTCATATATAAATCAAAAAATCAAATTTATAAACCTAAACTTTGGATTAGGTATTAAGATTTAACAATCTTACTCATCTCTATGTTATTTTTCAACTTTACGAACCGATGAAAAAAATCACGACAATTTTAATCATATTATTGCTCGCTACCGAAGCAAAAACACAGGATAAGGGGTTTATAATATTTTCGACAGGTCCAAGCATACCTGTGGGTGATTTTTCGAGCAAATCTCCTTACGTTGAAGCTGCTGGATACGCTGAAAATGGTTGGAATTATGACTTATCTTTTGGCATTAAAACAGGAAAATATCTCGGAGTAATTGTCGGATTAAAAAGTTTCAACTTCAGTTTAAACTATGATAACTTTTGCGAATACAATAAAAAGCTTAACAATTTGGTTCGCTTCGCGTGGGAAGCAGATAAAATCTCCCAAGTCGGAATATTCTCGGGATTATATGGTCAATTTCCTTTATCAAAAAGATTTATTTTTGAAACCAAAACCCAAATTGGAGTTTTAAGTATTAATTTACCTGAAGAAACATATTCAATACAATCGAATTACAGTTTTAATAAAAATCATATAGAAAGTCAGCAAAAATATGCCTTTGCAATCGATTTTGAATGTGCAATGAGATATAAGATTTCAAGAATTTGCTGCCTATTACTCAATTTTAGTTATATTAAATCAGGTGTTGAATTTAGCAATCGAGAATTTAGTTACACGAATGGTGCTGGAGGATATCTGTTCACCAAAAAAGAAATTGAGTTTATCAGCCTTAATTTAGGACTAGGATTCAATCTTTAAAAAAATCAGTATAACTCTCATTTTCATGAGCTTTCTTCTTCTCTTTTCAATACACTCAGGAACTCCTCCTCCGATAGTATTTTGATAGAATAACCAATATTTCTATATTCTTCTACTTTTCTAAGTTTTACAGGACCTGCCCCTGCTCCGGCAATCACAAAATCGGTTTTTCGCGAGATAGAAGTCGTTACTTTGGCTCCAATCCTACTTACAATTGCCGAAGCTTCTGTACGATCAAACTGGTTTAAAACCCCGGTAAAAACGATTCTTTTCCCATAAAATAGTGAGTCTGGATTCAAACAATATTGAGCCGGGTTGGGTTTGATAACAGGCTCTGTCGCTATTTTTGGCAGCACAATCTGTACACCGCCTTTCATTTTTAGGTACCCCATGGCACAGGCGTATGCATCATATTTGGCATCATGATGCTTTTTGAGTTCAATATTCAATCGTTCACACATCAGAGAAAGCCTCATCTTCGACATACGATAAGTGCACTCAACTCTTAACTCTGGTAATGGTAATTGATAATATTCCAATGTTTTGCGCAAACATCCCATATCAAAAGAGGCATTATGAGCAACCACCAACTCGTTTTCATACAGATGCTTAACTTGCATCCACACATCCGGAAAACATGGAGCATAATGAGTTCTATCAGGAGTTATACCATGTATTGCTATATTTCGGTAAGTATAATAATTTTCAGGAGGTCGAATCAAAAATGACTCCCAATAAACTATTTCTGAGTTTTCCACCCTGCAAATTCCTAACTGGCAAACACTATTCCAGGCATAAGATGCTGTTTCAAAATCAAATGCAGTAAATGTATGAAGTAATTCCATCAATAAGAGCCAATGTTAATTTTCAAATCCAGACAAATCCAATACAGTTTTCTCACAATTTTTCAACATCCCGGTTATTTCTCCATTCAATTCAGTTATAATAAAGAATTCCGGAACAAAATCAAGGCTTTGCCTGAGTTTATGCGCCAAAAAATGTTCCAATTGATCTAAGCATGCTTCATTTCGAAATGCGGCTTCAACGAACGCTTCTGTTTGAAAATAGTTACTTGATTGTTCCTGCCGAATAATTAAGTTACTGATATTGTTCATATTAAATTTCCAGATTACACTTTACAATTATACTCAATATCAACCAATTGAAACTCTCCATGAGAAAAAATAGATATCCGGAAATTGATAAAAAACTGTTGTTGCTTAGAATTAACATATTTCTCTGATTGTCTTATGTTCTAGAAAAGCTCTGCTGAGCAATAATTTGTATTGAAATATCCTGGAAACATTCATTCAATCTGCTTGTTATAAGATTAAAATCTTCAATTACTCATTTTTTCAGTTATCAATCATAATTTATACTCGTATGAGCAATTACATTGGAATCCGTCACGAAAATAAATATACTACCGAACGAAGAGTTCCTCTTTCTCCTAAACAAATAGACTATCTAATTCATAATCACAAGCTTGACTTTGTTATCCAACGTTCTGCAAAACGGATTTTCAAAGATCAGGAATATGAAGTAACCGGAGCTGAATTGTCGGATAATTTAAACAAATGCGATGTTATCTTTGGGGTGAAGGAAATTCCGGTTGAAAATCTAGAAGCGGAAAAGACTTATATTTTTTTCTCACATGTAATTAAAGGCCAGCCTCATAACATAGCGATGCTCAAACGGTTAAAAGAGCTAAAATGCAATTTGATTGATTATGAAAAAATCGTGGATGATCAGGGCAAGCGGATTATTTTCTTCGGAAAATATGCAGGACTTGCAGGAATGATTACAACATTATGGGCATTAGGAAAACGATTAGAATACAATGGTATTAAAACGCCTTTTTTAAACATCAGGCAGGCACATGATTATAAAACTCTTAAAGAAGCGAAAGATGCTATTTCAGAAACAGGGCAACAAATTGCAGAACAAGGACTTCCGGCAGAAATCTCTCCCTTAACAATTGGAATTACTGGTTACGGAAACGTAGCATCGGGCGTTTTAGAAATTTTAAGACTCCTTCCTATGAAAGAAATTTCACCAGAAGAGTTACTTTTGCTAAAAAATAGGGAAAAGCTCCCAAACAATCTTATGTACAAAGTAATTTTCAAAGCTGAACATATTTCAGAACATAATGATGGATTGAGTGATTTTGACATGACTGAATATTATGCTAATCCTCAAAACTATCACAATGTGTTTGAACAATATGCACCCCATTTATCAGTTATAATGAATTGTATGTACTGGGATAACCGCTTTCCGCGTATCATTACACTTGATTTTTTGAAACAACACTGGACAGAAAATAGTAGCCCAAAGCTAGTTGTTATTGGTGATATTTCCTGTGATTTGGATGGATCAATCGAGTGCACTTACAAAGGAACGGAGCCTGATAATCCTGTTTATGTGTACAATCCTCTTAATGGAGAATATTCTGATGGTTTTGAAGGAGAAGGGATTCTGGATATGGCTATCGATATTCTTCCTTCCCAACTCCCCCGCGATGCTTCAGAAGAATTTGGTGAAAAACTGGTGAAATTTGTAAAACCCATTGCATTCGCCGATTTCAATCAAAGCTTTGAAGATGTGGAATTACCCCGCTCTATCAAAAAAGGGTTGATTTTGCACAAAGGAGAGTTCACACCCGAATTCAAATACCTTGAACAATATCTTTAGCTCAATATGTTGAAAATCTATTCAGGAAGAATTGTAATTTACATACTTACCCTTTTTATTGCGCTCAATATTCAGGCTCAGAGTGATTCTATTCCAAACAATCTCACTCATGAACTCAGTATTTATTATTACAAACAGGATCAACTATTTAAAGGATTTCCAGAACTAAAACAGCGAGATACGCTTCCTGATTTTTTCTGGAACTATGAACCTCGTGAACCCCAAAACGATTATCAATATCACCTTGGAAATCTCGGGTTACCATACCAACATTTGATTTATCATCCTGAGTTTGTTACCGGATTTAATTATCGAAATTATCATATTTCTGATTATAGATTTACGCCAGAAAATACACTCTTTTTCCAGACAATAATACCTTACACTTACGTCAAATACACTACAGGCCCAAATAAAGAGGATTTACTACAGGTATTTCATACTCAAAACATTGCACAATCATTAAACATTGGTTTTGAGTATAAACTGATTGATTCTTACGGAAGTTATCTTCATCAGGAGAGCGACCATAACTTTGTCCGTTTTTACGCGAATTACTTTTCGAAAAACCGAAAATATATGGCTAACGGAGGTTATTACCGAAACAGACTTTGGATAAACGAAAACGGGGGAATCAAACATGATTCTCTGTTCACAGGGAACGCCAGCAATAACAGACTTACGTTACAGATAAATCTAGAGCAAGCTCAAAGTCGCTGGCTCGAAAAGCAGGTTTATTTTCATCAAACCTATTTCTTTACCCGTCCTGATTCAGCCTTAAGCAGTTCTCCCTTTTCTTTTGGACGAATCTCACATACATTCCGTTATTCACGCCTTTCGAATACCTATGAAGACCTCTTGCCCAAATCAGGATATTATCCAAACATCTTCTCAGACTCAACCAAAACATTAGATTCTACACTTATTCAGCAATATAGCAATACGCTGGAGTGGAGTAACGAAACAGGGAGCAACCTGCTTCCTATTTCACCTTTAAGGCTTACCGCAGGGGTTGTTCAAACTATTTCCAGCTTATCTGATGCAACTAAAACAAAGAATTTCATCCAGCTTACTCCCTATGCAAAATTAGATCTAAAAGTATTGAAAGAATGGCTTTTAACATCTAAAGTCATTTATAAAACAGGCGATTACGACAACAGCGATTTTCTAGCAGAAGCGAATTTTGTAAAGGTTAATACTGAAAAAAACACGATGATTTATGCTGGATTTCTATTTCAAAATCAACAACCTTCCTATTTCTACCAATCATATCAGAGCAATCATTTCCTGTGGAATAATACATTCCGGACCGAAAAAACAAGCCGGTTAAGTTTAGGATACACTTCTGCAAAACTTAGTGCATCACTTAATTATAACAACATTCAGGATTATGTTTATCTAAATGAAACTGGAATTCCGGAAGTGAATACCGAGCAAATAAATCTGATCCAGGCACAGATTGAACACAATCTCCATGTTGGAAGAATGAAAATACGAACTCTGTTACTCTTTCAAAAAAGCAGTCAGAAGTCTGGTATCGTTTTACCCGAATTTCAAATTAAACAATCAATATTTTTTAACTACAGATGGTTTAAAAAAGCTCTTTTTGTTCAACCCGGTGTTGAATGGTTTTACATGACTTCTACTTATAACAATGCTTATATTCCAGCATTACAGGACTTTTCAACACAAAATGAAATTAAAGCTGGCAATTTTGTTTATGCTGACATCTTTTTGAATGTTCTGATTAAGCGAGCAACACTATTTTTTAAAATCCAAAACATAGCGGCTGGTGTTGGAGGCTTTAATTACATTGTAACACCACATTACCCCTTACAGGACAGAGTGTTGAAATTTGGAATACAATGGAAATTCTTTGATTAGAGATTATTTCTTAACATATCTAAAAACCGAACAGTGTAAACACAAACAGCTTTGTTTGAACCAGAAAACTAAGTAGTTTTGCACAAAATTTATTGCTCTTGGAAAAACATCTCAAGCATCCTGTATTTCAACTCGTTTCAGAAACTGCTCATAAAACTGGTGTTAAAGCTTATGTTGTTGGTGGTTTCGTTCGCGACATTATTTTAAATCGTCCATCTGTTGACATTGACATAGTAGTGGTTGGTAGCGGTATTGAGCTGGCATGTAAAGTAGCTTCGCAAATGAAAGGGAATCCTCATGTAAACCAGTATAAAAATTTTGGTACCGCAATGTTTACATCACATTGGCGAAATAAAGAATGGCAAATAGAATTTGTAGGAGCCCGAAAAGAATCATACAGTCGTGATTCCAGAAAACCAATAGTAGAAAACGGAACATTGGAAGATGACCAAAAGCGACGTGATTTCACCATCAATGCATTGGCAATAAGTTTGAATAAAGAAGACTACGGCACATTTATTGACCCCTTTGGTGGCATACAGGACATCGAAACCAAAACTATTCGTACACCCCTCAACCCAGACATAACCTTTTCGGATGATCCTTTACGAATGCTTCGTGCTATTCGCTTTGCAACACAACTTTCGTTTCACATTGAAGATAAAACATTTGCTGCACTTGAGCGTAATAAGGAGCGTATATCAATCATCTCTCAGGAACGAATTTATGATGAGTTGACTAAAATGATTACTTCTCCCCGTCCCTCTATAGGTTTTAAACTCTTGGAAAAATGTGGATTACTTAATCTAATTCTACCAGAGCTTCAAGCTCTGAAAGGAGTTGAAACCATCGAGGGAAAGGGTCACAAAGATAATTTTTATCATACATTGGCTGTTCTAGACAATGTTTGTGATGTTTCTGATAATATCTGGCTTCGCTGGTCAGCAGTATTTCACGATATCGCAAAACCACAAACCAAAAAATACGTAACCGGGATCGGTTGGACTTTCCATGGCCATGAAATACTTGGAACAAAGATGGTTGCACGTATTTTTCGCAAAATGAAATTTCCACTCGATGATCGGTTGAAATATGTTACTAAACTTGTTCTCCTTCATTTACGCCCAATTGTCTTGTCTGAAGATATAGTAACTGATTCAGCTGTAAGGCGTTTACTCTTTGATGCAGGCAATGAAATTGATGATTTAATGACTCTTTGTTCGGCAGATATTACCTCTAAAAATCAGGAAAAAGTAAAAAAATACTTACGAAATTTTGAGCTGGTAAAAGTAAAGCTAAAAGAGATTGAAGAAAAAGACAGAGTTCGAAATTTTCAACCTCCTGTTAGTGGTGAAGAAATCATGGAATATTTCAATCTTAGACCATGTAAAGAAGTGGGCATCATTAAAAATTCTATCAAAGAGGCTATTTTGGATGGATATATTCACAACGAACGATCTGAAGCGATTAATTTCATGCTTGCCAGAGCTGCAAAACTTGGATTAAAACCAGTAAAACCAATCCCTGATGCAATCTAAAACCCTGATTGTAGTGGTTGGGCCTACTGCTGTAGGAAAAACAGCAGCAGCAATCCAAATTGCTCAACAATTTGGCTGTGAAATTCTATCAGCTGATTCTCGACAATTATACAAAGAGCTCAACATTGGAGTTGCCCGCCCTTCTTTAGATGAACTAAATGCAGTCAAGCATCATTTTATAGCACATCTCTCTATTTTTGATCCATATAATGTATATAAGTTTGAACAGGATGCATTATTGTTACTCGATAAGCTCTTCGAAAAAAATGGCATTGCAGTAATGGTTGGCGGCTCCGGTCTGTATGTTGATGCTGTTTGTAAAGGAATTGACGACTTACCTGACCCTAGCCCTGAATTACGAAACCGAATAATTGAACAATATGAAACCGAAGGGATTGAGTCTCTGCAAAAAAGGCTAAAAGAACTTGATCCTGAATATTATAACATTGTAAATCTTACAAATCCCAAACGATTACAAAGAGCAATTGAAGTATGTGAAACTACGGGGCAAACATACTCTTCTCTACGAAAAAATACAGCCCACAAACGACCATTTCGAATCATTAAAATTGGCTTAAACCAGAACAGAGAGATACTATATAATCGCATAAATTTACGTGTAGATATAATGTTGGAAATGGGGTTACTAAAAGAAGCTGAATCGCTCTATGAATATCGGGGGCTTAATGCATTAAATACTGTTGGATACCGTGAAATATTTAATGCCATGAATGGAGATATATCAATAGAACAAGCCATTACTGACATCAAAACCAACTCCCGACGATATGCCAAACGTCAGTTAACTTGGTTTAAGAAGGATGAAGGAATTAAATGGTTCGCACCAACTGAGTTCGATTTAATTTGCCAATATTTACAATCAGAAATCTAATTTATTTGGATTCAAAGCCCTTACGTTCCATGTTACCCCATGCACGCTGGCGATTCACAAAAAAGTCCCAGTTTCCTTTAATTGCGAACCACACGATCAAGGGATGATATAAAAATGGTTCAACAAAAGCAATTAAAAACAACCGTAATACTTCACGTTTCTTTTCATACTTGTGATAAGTAAGTTCTTCAAATAAAAGCGAATATGTTGAAAATGAAAGTGCAAATACATATACAAACAGGAGTAATAACATAAAAAATGACCAGTGAATCTGACCTAACAACGCCATTAGTAGAAAGTAAAAAATACCAAACGTTTCAACCAATGGAGCCAACCATTCAAAAAAGAACCAGAATGGATAACTCAGCATTCCCATTAATCCATATTTAGGATTGAAAAACATTTTACGATGAATGAACAGAGTATCAATTGTACCCCGGGTCCATCTATTTCTTTGACGTCCAAGAATTTTGATACTTTCAGGCACTTCAGTCCAACACAATGGATCAGGTACGTATGCAACCTTATACTTTTGTTTTGTTTTCACCATAAAACTACGCATACGAACCACAAGTTCCATATCCTCTCCTACAGTAGAAGTTAAATAACCTCCGCATTTTATTGCAATCTCTTTATTAAACATTCCTAACGCACCGGAAATAAGCAATAAACCATCCAAAGCACTCCATGCCATACGCCCCATTAAAAATGCACGTGTATATTCTAATACCTGCATACGTGCAAGAAATTTATTTGGAAGCCTTACTTCTAATACCTGACCATTATTGATTACGCAGGAATTCGCAATACGGATAACTCCTCCGGTAGCAATAATCTTTTTATCTTTCTCCTCCAGAAAAGGTTTTGCAATCTTCAATAATGCATATGGGTCAATAATTGAATCCACATCAATCGCCACAAAATATTCTTTATTTGCTACATTTAAACCCGCATTCAAAGAGTCAGCCTTACCTCCATTTTCTTTATCAATAACAATCAGATTTCCAAAGGATTTATTACGGGATTTATAAATATTCCTAACAAACTGTGTTTCAATATGATCATTGGATGCATAATTCACAGGTTCCAAATTATACTCTTTAATTAATAGATCGAGTGAATTGTCCGTGCTCCCGTCATTAACAATAATCACCTCAAAATCAGGATAATATAATGACATTAGGGCTCGTACATTTTCAATGATCGTTTTACTTTCGTTATAAGCCGGAGCAATAATTGAAACAGAAGGAGCTAGTGGTGATGAAATAATAGAAGTATAATCGATAAAACTATTTTTACGGATATACTTTGACAAATAAATTGCTGACATAACTGAAAGAAAGATATATGTAGCGCAAATTGCCACTACATATATAAAGATGACATTGTCAACAATAAACTGTAATATATCAAAGAAATTAAACATAATCAAATTCTGGTATCAAATACGTGGTGAATAACCTTTTGTGTATGAGGGTCAGCCTGAGCCAATAAGCCCTGAAGAATTGCTCTTCCTTTAGCTCCTGAAGCTAAGAGAGCTCTTGCTGCTACCATTTTAAATTGGTGTTCTGAATTACCTTCCAGAATCGGAATTAATAATTCATAAGTGGATTCATCTGGAATACTCCTGAATGCTTCAAGTATAATCAATTGATTTTCTTCCTTTTCAAATGGATAGATTTCAATTAGCTTATAGATTGCATCAATGTATCCAAATTGGGCAATTGCCCGTATAGCTTCTTTTCGAATACTACAATTTTTACTATCAAGTAAATCCAGTATATAAGGAGCATTATGAGTTTGTTCAAAGACCCGAATCATTCGGATGGCAAACAATACAACTGATAAGTTATTCATTTGAAGCCATCTGCCAAAGTCCGGAATTTCAATCTTATTTTTATTGATAAGGGTATGAATGTTTATCTGATCCCATAACGTAAGCGGACGTTGAATTTTTTCAAGGAATTCAAATGGATATTGCTTGTTAAGCTGAATCAACGCTAAACCTGCTTCAGAACGGATAATTTCATTTTTACTGTTCAGGTATTTTTCAATCTTTGATGCAGCTCTGTAAACCTCCATTCGCGTAGCTTCTTTATATCCTTTCGCTCTGATGTGCCAACGCCAGCTTTCTATTTTTTTCATTGTATCTTCATCCAGCCCCAGATTATAATAAAGCTGTTTTAAACGATCCAATGCTTCTCCAGCTAAATCTGTGCTCAATTTCATCAATTCATCAATAAAAATATTTCGCTGAAATTTAGAATGAAATGCTCCTAAACCCGCTGGTACTTCCGTTGTATCAGAATCATCAAACAAGAAATTCGCAATAATCTCATTGTAAAGCATTTGATACTTTGCTCTTCGGGAAGATCTAAAGTCTTTAACTAACCGACTGGCAATTACAAGAAATGTAATAATAACCAGATTTATAGAAAAGTAAATCACGATGATGATAATCACAAATACCAATAAATCACGATATACCTTATCAACAAAACGTGTAAAAATCTTCGAATTAGGTCTGGAAAAATACTTTTGACCAAACATTATTAACCGAACAGCCAAATTTGATAGTTTTTCATTTTTATTTATACTATCATTTGCCTGACGTTCTGTTTTTTCTTCAGCAGTTAATTTATGTTTTTGAGGAAGTTGCCGGGCTGTATATACTGGCTTAGATGATACAAACGTATCATTTTCATTATAATATATCTGAGAATCACGAACAAGCTTTTCTTTAATTTGAGCTGTGGTAGTGTTTTTTTCTACAACAGTTTTTTGTACTCGAACTGGTTTGGATTGAGCTCTGTTCTTTTGTTTCTGATTTTGCTCAGAATCAGAATTTACGCTAACACGCTGAGACTTAGATAGCGTTACTGATTTTGTTTGTTTCTTGGTAATTACTGGTTTTGAAACTGGTTCGGATGATGTGAAATTTATTTTCTGAGCCTTTTTACGAGGAGTAACCAAAACAGACCTCACTTTTTTAGAATTCTTCTTTACAGAAACAACACGTTCATTCCTTTTTACAGTACTGATTCTCTGATTATTAAAATATGAAATAACGATTGCATCCCGAATATTCTTTGCGGTTCGCAGATAATCACAATAAGTTGCTGCAGAGTCGTACGTAGTGAAATTTCCAACTGTGTAAAAGTATTCATTTCCATTTGCAATTTCCTCATAAATAGAATCTTGTATAGAATAAAATAAGCGAATACCATCAGCCGAAAGCTTTGAGCCTATAGATGTTTGAAGTTGAACACGCCAGGAAGAATTCCCCTTTTCAGGTATGGAATCAGGCAATTTGGTTGTATCATTACTTGTTGACTGGATCGCCAGAATCTCATCTACTGGCTTATAGTCCAAAATTATATCAGAGCGTTTATCATTTGCTATTAACACAACAAAAGCACCAAAGGCTTTATGTTCGTTTCTAAGTTTATCTCTATAAATACGAGCATCTGAAAGTGTTGGAAAAGAACCAATTGAGTATTTATACCAACCCTGATGAAAGTCTTCCCGTATAGTATCCGAAATATTGAATTGTGTTCGTAAAAATGGAACAGGAACCTGTTTTTGCCATGAAGCACAAATCTGAACTCTATATTCATACGTTACACCATCTTCTGATACCCACTGAGCATTAAATAATTCCGAAAACTGAAAAGCAGTTGTTCCCAATAACATCAAGGTTATCAGTAGAATAACTTTTAAATTTACTTTTCGTTTAATCATGAGTATCCTTAGTGTAGGTACAGTTTACATATTTTAACAAATTTATAATGAATTGCCAAATTGACACGATTTTACGGTACCAACTTATAAACAAAGTAATGTTAATAGATAACCAATGTAAATAACTACATATCAATATATTGACTTACACATCAAAAAGTATTCCCAAATATAGTCCTCCGGTTGTACGATTGCAGGCGGAATATATAGAAAAACCAGTCGTTCTGTAGGCAAAACAGTTTCAACAACACCATCATTTCGTGTAATATTTACACTCACTTTAGGTTGATAAACCCTTATCGTTAACACGGTTTGTTTAAACTCGTAAATTAAATTCAAAGATGATGCTATATTTTCAGGAACCGAGCAAGTGGTTTTAATAAAATAGAATTTCTCGTTTCGCAACAAAAATAGTCCACTCTCAAGAGAAACAGCAACCGGAATATGATATATTTTAAAGAAACGTTTTAATGACTTGAATCGTCTGTCGGGTAAGTAGGGACGTATATTTTTCGAATCAAAGTACAATCCGGCATCTTTTGGATAAAGCATCGCAATTGGCAAATCAACCAATTGTTTAATACTATCCAGTTCATATCCACGGGATTTACTCTCTTCCAGATTATCAATAAGCGGAGCAAATAGTCCGGTTGTTTCCTTATCAAAAACCTGTTTTAAATAGTGTAAAATCTCATATAATTTAGCATTATTATCTGCATCTGGAAGATTAATCCATTCCAGATCAAGAATAATACCATGAAATAGGATACCAAATTCTTCAAGTTTTTTCTTTTGATAATCGATGACATTCTTATAATAAGTATAAACTTTCTCAAATTGCTGAGCACCATACGAATCTAAAAACCAAAGGTATAACGTACATTTTCGATCCATCAGAACTTTTGAGAAAATTCTTAAATTTTGCTTACTCCTATTCGAGAAAAACATTCCTCCTCTTTCAAAACTGTAATCTCTGCCTAAATGTAAAATTACCCTGTCATATTGATTGGCTATATGATTTGCAAAACGGGTAATATTTAACGAATCTGAATCTTTAAACAAATTGACAACCTTTACATCATCTGCAATAATGATTCCTTTTGAAAACGAGTTATTTATGACAAAAAAAAATGTCAGAAAAAAAAATAATGAGATACGTTTAAACATCATTGGCTTAGAAGTAATAGCCCAATTTCAACTCAAATAAGGCAGTATTACGGCTAATACCTGTTGGTAAATCTTCTGAACCAAGTCCTAAAGCGCCGTAAATCCACCACCTTTTTTCCACCCTAAGGCTGGCTCCAAATTTAAATAAGCCTGAAAATATGTTATTGCTGGTTAAATTCAAATTGATATTAGAAGGTTCTTCCGGAAATTCGCCCCAATTGTATTCCGCAAACACATAATTATTTTTATTCTTAATATAGTATCTGCCTAATAAAACATACGATTTTGAAGCTTCTTTTCCATTTGGTGTTAAATATGGACGAAAAGAAAAAAAGAAATTACCAAGATATTTGCCTATCGATGCAGTAATTACAAATACATCCTTCGATTTATCATTGTTTACATAATACATATACCGTGCACCCAGCGAAGCTTCAAAACCAGCTCCCAAGCTTTGGTAAACCTCCGCTCCTCCCCTGAATCTCGGAAAAGGGAATCCTGTAGAAATGCCAAATGAAAAATATCCGGTTCTTCGCCCCAAAGTATCCATCTGAGGATACCACTCAGCCTCAAACATCGTTGATTTTTTCTGTAAGAATGGAGCGTATAAAAACCCTTCAATAATACGACCAATTACTACACTTCGCTTGAATTTACGCATGTAATTAATACTTAACATTTGCCAGCGTCGCAAATAAGGATTATCAAAGTAATCTATTGAGTATTCAAGACTTATACGATTTTTATATGTATCAGCTTCTTGTTTAAGGTCACTGAGTAATTGCAAAGCAATTGTATCATTCGGGTTTTGCTCAAGAGATTTATCCAGATTGATTTTAGCTTCATCAAATCGGTTTTTCTGCATCAATAGCTTTGCTTTTCTATTAAGAAATTCACTTTTATTCGGATGATAAAACAAGGCTGAATCACAAATTTTCAGAGCAGTATCGGGTCTGTTACTCCATGTTTCCAAATCAACATAAGCTTCAAGAAGGTCACTATTTGAACTATCTTTTGCCCATATATCTTTAAATATGGCTCGGGCTGAATCATATTTTTGTTCCCATGCATAAGTCCGTCCTACAAATATTTTTACATCTGAATATTCCGGATTTATTCGCAAAACTTTACGACATAGCTCGCGACTGTAAAGATAATTCTTAACATACGCAGAATCACGGGCAACCGAAAATATACTATCAGGATTAATTTTTAATGATTTTGGTCTGATTTGAGCATCAACATTACAATATGAAAAAAGCATTGACAATACGATCAATACTTTTACCAAACATGTATTTGAATAGAGATGCTTCATGAAGCAATAAAATTATTTTCGCAACAAAAGTTTTTTAATTCTGATTGATAATTCATTCGGACTGAATGGTTTTACAACATAATCATCAGCTCCCAAATCAAATGCTTTCAATACAGTTTCTTCCAACCCTACTTTTGACAAAACAACAATCGGGGTGGTAATTTTCAGATTACTTCGAACATATTCAATCAATTCAAGTCCGCTTACAAATGGCATTAATAAGTCCGTAATGATTATATCAGGACGTTCTGTTTCGATAAGGTTAATTGCTTCTTTTCCATCTTTTGCAGTAACTATTTCATACATTTCACGTTTCAACTTAAACTCTATCGCTTTGAGCATCAATAAGTCGTCGTCACAAACAAGTATTTTCTCCATCGTTACACGATTTTGTATTTGAATTTCAGATACTCGATAGCTGCGGTGCAGTCTTTCTCAATATCTTGCAAATATAACTCAATTTTTGGAAATTCGATCATTTTTTCATAGTTGCATTCTGCTTCATTTAATATTGTCTTCCAATGTTTAATTCCCATAAAATTTAATTGAGAAGCCATTTTATGTACTGACATTCGCAACATCGTCCAATTATTATCTATCAGACCTTTTCTTGAATTATCAAGTAATTCTTTAATTGTTGATTCAAAGAGCAAAACGATTTCATGTAAAAATTGTTCATCTCCCTGCGCATAGCTTTCCAGATAATCCAGATCGAGCCAATCGGGCTTGTAAATCATATTTTCAGGAAGTTCTGCTCCATCATCCATTGAATGAAACAAGTTTTGAAGGAAAACGCTCAATTCTTCTCTCCGGAAAGGTTTTTCCAATACATAGTTAAAGCCACAGGAGTTAAGAAACTCAATATATTCGGGTTCATTGTGGCCTGTGATTGCTATCACAATTACATTACTATTTTCATTTTGCAAACTGCCTCTGATAAACTCCAGCGTTTCAATACCATTCATTACAGGCATTTGAATATCCATCATAACCAAATCGTATGTTTCACTTTTCAGCTTTTCGATGGCTAATACTCCATTATCCGCAAATTCATAGTAATACCCATACTTATCCAGTAATTTTGATAAAATAAATTGATTGGGACTAAAATCATCAACTACAAGTATTTTTCTCATAAAAAAAACATTTCGACTAGATCTTCCTGTTCTAATCTGGTTAGGCTAAACATAATTTCTCTACAGCCTTTGGTAAATCAAAAATAGATGAAATTATTATATCTGCAAAGATAAAATTGAAATCAGTTGTAGATTTCATAAGCAAAATAGTTTTCATACCTGTTTTTTTTGCACCAACTATATCTTTATCGTATGAGTTTCCAATCATTATGCAATTTTCGGGAACAGATTTTATTTCTTCTGTAATTTTTTTAAAAAAATTAAGATTCGGCTTTTCAACACCCAAATCTTTAGAGGTGAAAAAATATTGAAAATATTTTTCGACATCCACCCTTTCTAAAGCCATCTTCATATCCTGAGTGTTTGAAACTCCTGCATTGGAAGCTATACAACAGGTAAATAATACTGATAGCTCTGGTAATACGACAGATACACCTTCAATCAGTTCTACATGTGGCCATTGATACATTGGATCCGTTAGCTCCGGGTAATCTTTCATAACAGTATCACCCCAATCAAAAATTAAATGTGTAATCATACTCAATTCATTAATAAACAAACATATAAATCAAACAATAAGTAAAGACAGGTAATTTTTAAGCAAAATTTAAAGTTGCAAATATGATAATAAATAGAATAACCGTAAATTTGCAACTTCTTTAAAAATGCGAAAATTCATTAAATCAACGATTTATAAACAAACGGAGGATAACTCAATGTCAAAAGAACAAAATCAAAAGTATGTCTATTATTTCGGCAACAAACAAGCCGAAGGTAAAGCAGGCATGAAAAACCTACTTGGTGGTAAAGGTGCTAACTTAGCTGAAATGTGTTTGTTAGGGTTACCGGTACCAGCAGGTTTCACTATTACAACTGAATGTTGTACTGCATATTACGAAAACAACTGCCAGCTTCCTGCATCATTAACTCCCGAGGTATGGGATGCAATGAAAAAAGTAGAAGAAGCAATGGGTATGAAATATGGTGATACAGAAAATCCATTATTGTTATCTTGCCGTTCGGGTGCCCGCAGCTCTATGCCAGGTATGATGGACACCGTATTAAACATTGGTTTAAGCTCAAAAACAATACCAGCATTATTGAAAAAAACCAATAATCCTCGTTTCGTTTGGGATTCATACCGTCGTTTAATTATGATGTATGCCGACGTAGTGATGGAAAAAGCTGAAGGCATGGAACCTGCAGATGGCAAAGGCATTCGTAAATTATTAGACGAAATGCTGGATGCATACAAACATAGTAAAGGATTTAAATCAGATACAGATTTAACAGCCGAAGATTTACAATTCTTAGCGGAAGAGTTTAAAAAAGCGGTAAAAAAATCATTAGGACAAGAATTTCCAGATGATGCCGAAGCTCAGTTATTTGGTGGTATCAAAGCAGTTTTCAAAAGCTGGAATGGCAAAAAAGCTATCTCTTATCGCCGTATAGAAGGTATTCCTGATGATTGGGGTACAGCTGTTAACGTACAAGCTATGGTGTTCGGAAATATGGGCGACACTTCTGCTACAGGAGTTGCGTTTACCCGTAATCCTGCAACCGGAGATAATCTATTCTATGGTGAATGGTTAATCAACGCTCAAGGTGAAGATGTAGTTGCCGGTATCCGCACTCCAAATCCACTAAATGATGATACTAAAAACGAACAGAATAAACACATGCATAGCATGCAGGAAATCTGGTCGGATACATATAAAGAATTATTCGAAATCCGCAACCGTTTGGAAGATGCTTTCAAAGATATGTTGGATATTGAGTTCACTATTCAAGAGGGAAAATTATACATGTTGCAATGCCGCGTTGGTAAACGTACCGGAACAGCTGCATTAAACATGGCTATGGATATGCTGGCTGAAGGTCGTATTGACGAAAAAACAGCAGTTTTACGTCTTGACCCTGCTCAGTTAGACGAATTATTACACCCTATTATCAACCCAGCCATGTTAAAAGGTGCACAACCGTTTGTAAAAGGGTTACCTGCTGGTCCTGGTGCTGCCGTTGGTAAAGTGGTTTTCACTGCTGAAGATGCTGTTGAATGGCAACGCAGAGGCGAAAAAGTATTATTGGTTCGCGAAGAAACCAATCCTGAAGATGTTGAAGGTATGCGTGCTGCTGACGGTATTTTAACTGCTCGTGGCGGTATGACTTCTCACGCTGCTTTAGTTGCCCGTGGTTGGGGAAAATGCTGTATCGTTGGTGCTGGTGCACTTCACGTTGACGTTGAAGGCAAAAAAGCTACTGTTAAAGAAACCGGAGTTGTTATTAAAGAAGGTGATGTTTTAACGTTGGACGGAACCAAAGGTTACGCATATGTTGGTAAACTTGATTTGATGGATGCTTCCGAAAATCCACGTTTCCAACAATTCATGAAATTAGCTGATAAATTTCGTACCATGGGTGTTCGCACAAATGCTGATACTCCTGCTGATGCTACTGTAGCTCGTAGTTTTGGTGCTGAAGGTATTGGCCTTTTCCGTACTGAACACATGTTCTATGGTAAAGGAACTGAAAATGCATTGTTCTTATTAAGAAAAATGATTTTGAGTGAAGGAGAAAAAGAACGTCGTGTAGCTTTGGATGAATTGTTTCACTATGTAAAACGCGATTATAAAGGAACTTTGGAAGCTATGGATACACTTCCGGTTACGTTCCGTTTGTTAGACCCACCTTTACATGAATTTGTACCACAAGGTGCCGAAAATCAGGCTGAACTAGCAAAAGCATTGGGCATAAGTGCAGAAGCAGTTGCAAAACGTGGAGAATCATTACACGAATCTAACCCTATGATGGGACATCGTGGTGTTCGTTTGGGTATTACTTATCCTGAGGTTACTGAAATGCAAATCCGCGCTTTGTTTGAAGCTACTGTAGAGCTGGTAAAAGAAGGAAAAACTCCAAAACCAGAAATTATGGTTCCTGTTACCTGCGATGTTACCGAGTTGGATGCTACAAAAGTTGTTGTTGACAGAGTATATGCAGAAGTTTGTGCCAAATTTGGTGTTGAAAAAATCGACTACTTATATGGTACAATGATTGAAATTCCTCGTGCTTGCTTACTGGCAAACAAAATGGCTAAAACTGCTCAGTTCTTCTCATTTGGCACCAACGACTTAACCCAGATGACTTTTGGATTTAGCCGCGATGATACTGGTGCATTTATGCAGGATTATTTAGATAACAAAATATTGGCTGCCGATCCGTTCCAGACTATTGATCAGGACGGTGTTGGTCAATTGATTGAAATGGCAGTTACCAAAGGTCGTGATGTACGCCCTGAGTTGAAAGTAGGTATTTGCGGTGAGCAAGGTGGTGACCCTGCCTCTGTTGAATTCTGTTTCCGTAATGGTTTGAGCTATGTTAGCTGTTCTCCATTCCGAGTACCTATCGCTCGTTTAGCTGCTGCTCAAGCTGCAATTAAAGACAAAAAATAAAAAATAATTTGTCAGAATAGAAAAAGCCGCATCTTTCAGATACGGCTTTTTCTATTCTTATATATTTATCGTTCATAAAAAAAAGAGAAAATACCCCTTAGCTATTTCCTCTTTTTTTACTGTAATAATCTGGCCAGATTAATCAATCAGATATTATTTTCCTTCGTAGAAAACGAAAACCCAGTTTGATTTATCATTGTCTGTTTCAGGCATATCTTTAGCTCCAATAGAAGCAAAATATTCAACAATAGATTTAGCCATTTCATTATTTTGTGAATAGAAATCTCTGAAAAAGAGAAAATCTCTATCCTGTACCATTAAGCGGAAAGCTTTTTTGGGATTAGGGCCCAAGCAAACTACCCACTTACCGTATTCTGGAGTAAGTTCACTGTGTTTAATAATCCATGCTTTGATTTCCGAGATCAACCTTTGACCTGGAACATTAAAATAAGCTGGTAATTCAATAAGTCCTTGCATCTTCTTAAAGTTTAAGTTAATATTCGACAAATATACGTCATCAAGTAAATACAAACAAGATTCGACAGGAAAATATTCTTCATAGAGTATCTATTTTCCGACGATTTCATTAATTTAGTACTGAATTTTGAATAAAGTTATACCTTAATTCCCTGACAACACACTTCAATTTGCTGAATTCCAGTTTTTAATAATTCAAAAAAACAGCCAAAGAATATATAATTCAAAAAATACCCCAAAATGTTAAAAAATGTTAATCAAAGATTTCCCTTTTAAATATATATCCCGTGAAATGTATTGGACTCGAACCAATGCCCCCCGCCCTGTCAAGGCGATGCTCTGAACCAACTGAGCTAACATTCCTGTCGATGCAAATTTACATAAATTTATATTGTATCGCAAAATACAGAGAAGTATTATCAAAAACAACATCTTCATGCTTTCATCTATTTCATGACCCTTTTGTAGTTATTCCATTACTTTCGTGGAAAATATATTAAATCCACATCAATTCACTGTACATTTAATATACTGAATAACATTACAATATAAAATATACGATAAATATTGTTTTAAATTATCTGTATATTTCATCTATCTAATTAATAGGAGAATCTCTTTTTATAAAATGGAAAAAAGCTGTATATTACAGATATTTCCAATACTACCCTCTTGTGTTATTTGTTTGCAAAACTGAAGATACTCATAATTCAAATTTTCTCACCTGTCCTTAATATTATACCAGAATTCATATCATTCAATACGCCTCCCTTACCTATATCAATCTAAATATTTTTACTACTTTTGCAAAAAAAAGGAATAACAAATTATAATATACAAAATAAATAACAATATTATTATCAGTCCAGAAGGCCTAGTTACTTATTTTGATTAATAAGAATATAATCATTTATAACTAAATATCAAATTATAGAACGACACATATTTTAAAAATAAAAATGAGTACTAAAACCTCATTTTATTCATTGCTCAAGTTGTTTTCAAGTGACAATAATCTACAATTTTTGTTAAGGAAAGCTAAACCGAATATGTTTATTCTGCAAAAGCATTTATCTTTGATTCCGGAAATAAATTTCATTTAAGAAATATATGAATATGAAGCGATTACTCTTGGTTACCGGTTTAATAACCGGAATTATCGTGTCATTATCGGCACAAAACAAAAACATTTCACTCGAAGACATCTGGGCAAAAGGAACATTCAGAAGTAAAGGAATATATGAGATACGTTCCATGAATGATGGATTACACTATTGTGTTCTTGAAGCCGATACTGCTATTGGCATGTATGAATACAAAAGTGGAAATCGTATCAAATCGTTTTTTTCCAAAAGCAGTCTAAATAATGACGATCGTAAAAAACTTACCGGCATTGAAGACTACCAGTTTAGCAATGATGAAAAGAACATACTTTTTACTGTAAATTCCGAAAGTATCTATCGGCATTCAAGTATTTCTGATTTTTATATCTGGAATTCTAAAAAATCAGACCTACGCATTTTAAACCAGAGTAAAAAACAGAGACTTGCTGAATTTTCTCCAGATGGACAAATGGTTGCATTCGTTCAGGATAACAATTTATATATCAAGAATTTAATCACTAATGATCTGAAACAGATCACAAATGATGGTTTATACAACAGTATAATTTATGGTACAACGGATTGGGTTTATGAAGAAGAATTTGGTATTACCAAAGGATTTTACTGGTCAAAAGATGGAAAGTATCTTACCTACTATCGTTTTGATGAAAGTAAGGTTAAAGAATTTTCAATGACAACATGGGGGGATCTATATCCACAAGAATACAAATATAAATATCCAAAAGCTGGCGAAGACAACTCTGTTGTAACTGTATTCACATACAATACACTTACAAACAAATCATTGCAAATGCAAACCGGAGACAACCCTGACCAATACATTCCCCGCCTCAAATGGAGTGAAATTCAGGGGAAATTAGCAATTTTACGTATGAATCGCCTACAAAACAAATTGGAAATATTGCTTGCTGATGCAGAAACCGGAAAGTCACAAACAATATTTCAAGAAGAAAACAAATACTATATTTCTATAAGTGAAGACCTTACATTCTTACAGGATAAAAAACATTTTCTCTTAACCAGTGAACGTGATGGTTATAATCATATTTATTTGTTTGATCTGAATGGAAAGATCGTTAAACAACTCACAAAAGGGAAATGGGATGTTGACGAAATCAAAGGTGTTGACGAAAAAAACAAACGAATATTCTATCGTTCAAGTGAACGTGGACCAGAAAACCGTGATCTTGCGTATGTTGATTTCAAAGGGAAAATGACCCGTATCTCTACACAATCAGGAACTCATGATGCCGATTTCAGTAAATCATTTTTGTATTATATCAGCACCTATTCTGATGCAAATACTCCAATGCAATATGCCATTTATCAATGGAATGGAAAACTCATAAAAACACTTGAAGATAACAAAAAGCTACAGGAGAAAGCAAAAGAATATGGCTTTGTCACAAAAGAGTTTTCAAAATTTACTTCAACAGAAGGCGTTGAATTGCATTACTGGATCATGAAACCGGCAAACTTTGATTCCACAAAAAAATATCCTGTTTTAATGTATGTTTATGGAGGGCCAGGTGCTCAAACTGTAAACAACTCATGGGAACGCGCTGATTTTTCATGGTATCAGATGCTTACTCAAAAAGGATATATTGTTGTTTCCGTTGAAAACCGTGGTACCGGTGCGCGTGGTGAAGCATTCAAAAAAGCAACATATATGCAATTGGGCAAACTTGAAACTGAAGATCAGATTTCAGGCGCAGAATTTCTTGGAAATTTGCCCTATGTTGATAAAGATCGTATCGGAATATTCGGATGGAGTTATGGTGGTTATATGTCGGCACTTTGTATGACAAAAGGGAATGCGTTCTTTAAAGCCGGAATTGCGGTAGCTCCTGTAACTAACTGGAGATATTATGATAACATTTACACCGAACGTTACATGCGTAAACCTCAGGATAATGCCAGTGGCTATGATGATAATTCCCCTATAAATCATGTAACCAAACTTAAAGGAAAATTTTTACTGGTTCATGGAAGCGGAGATGATAATGTTCATGTTCAAAACTCAATGGATTTAATCACAGCCCTTGTAAACGCGAACAAACAGTTTGATTTGATGATTTACCCAAATAAAAATCATGGAATTTATGGCGGAAATACACGCTTACATCTCTACAAAAAAATGACAGATTTCATTTTACAAAACTTGTAAACATTCAATAAAATAAGGAATTCCGAAAGTTTGATCGTTTTATTACGCTCTGCTTTCGGGATTATTTTATTTTTGTAAATTCATCTTAGCCCCAAATTACACCATAAAACAGAGTTTTCTCCGTTTACTATATTTACATGAATACAAAGCAAATCCATTTCATTCCCATTTTATTACTTTTGAGCTTATTTTCTCAGGCTCAAAACGTAAAGCTAAATGGCTTTGCTGAAAATGCATCTGGAAAAACAATCCGACTTTTTACTCCATCTGATTATATCTCGAATAATGAAACTCTTCTTGCAATTGATACTATTGATCAATTCGGGGCTTTTCAACTCTCCTTTTCAAGTAAAAACATTGTAAAAGCAGAGTTTCAAATAGACTTTTACAAAGCTGAGATTTATCTGGAACCGAACACCTCTTACGAAATCAAAATTGATTCATTTAATTACCAGTTATTTGAAACCAAACCTCCTTTCCTCTACCCAACAGACTTAAATTACAGTATTTTAAAGTGTAGCGGTAAAGATATTAACGCTGAAATCAGAAAATTTCGAACTTATCATAATGAGTTCATTTTTAAAAATTTCCGAAAATTATATAACCTCCGAAAAAAAGATCTTCTTCAAGTATATCAAAAAGAATTTGACTCCATTTTTACCGGAGTAACTCATCCATACATTAAAACAATGATGCTTTATAACAAAGCCTCAATGGAGCAGCTTGCATCGACAAAATCCCGCCGAAACCTTTACAAAGAATACCTTGTTTCTAAAAACATTCAGTATTCTCATCCCGATTATATGTTCTTTTTCAATGATTTTTATGGAGACTATTTTGATAACTTTCCCAAAACTATTCCATTCGCGAGCCTGAAAAAGATGGTAAATGTAAGCCGGAGTATTACCGGGATTCTTGATTCATTAGGCCGTGATTCTCTATTAATCAATGAAGTAATACGAGAACTTGTCTTTTTAAAAGGAATGCAGGGGCTTTATAAAAATCAGGAATTTGATAAAGAAAACATCCTCTACCTGCTTAAAAACTTTTCGAATTACACTAAATTCAAAGAACATAAAGAGATTGCACTGAACATCATCAAACAACTCACCCTGTTTAAACCCGGAAATTCAATTCCGGATTATATATTCCGAAACCAAAACAACGAAGATGTTCATCTTAAAAGCTTTAACGATAAACCCGTTTACTTGTTTTTTACAGCTTCATTTTGCCAGGGATGTTTTCCAGAGCTTGATATTCTGAAATCTCTTCATCAAAAATATATCAACAATATCGAAATAGTAGTTATTTCATGTGATTACGAATACGCATCTTATTATCATACATTCCCTGTAAACCGTTACCCATTTACAGTTTTACACTGGAACAATCAACCGGAAATGCTCCGGAGTCTTGGGGTCAGGGTATTTCCTACAGCAATGATGATTATGCCGGGAATGAAAGTGAATTTATATTCAGCACCCGTCCCAACTGAGAATGTTGATGCTTTATTCAATACAATTTCTTTCAGAAGGTAAACCTTCGTTCGTTCCCTTTGTTTTATTGTGGCATTAATCCTACTTTTGCTTATCATAAACGATAACACAAACACAACATATTTATGAGTAATGATTTTGAAAATGTAAGATGTCTGATTATCGGATCAGGACCTGCTGGTTATACTGCTGCTATTTATGCTGCACGTGCTGATTTAAAACCAGTTATATATCAGGGATTACAACCTGGCGGACAACTTACAATTACTACAGAAGTTGAAAACTTTCCAGGCTATCCGGAAGGAATACAAGGACCGGAAATGATGGAGCAATTCCGTCAGCAAGCTGAACGTTTTGGAACAGATATCCGGTGGGGAATCGTGAATCAGGTTGATTTTTCAAGCCGCCCGTTTAAAGTATGGGCTGATGACGATAAAGCAATTATTGCAGAAACAGTAATCATTGCTACCGGAGCTTCTGCAAAATGGATAGGCTTAGAATCTGAATCAAAATTTCAGGGACAAGGCGTTTCCGGTTGTGCTACCTGTGATGGATTCTTTTTCAGAGGCCAGGATGTAGCAATTGTTGGCGGTGGAGATACCGCTGCCGAAGAAGCTACATACCTTTCAAAACTTTGCCGGAAAGTATATATGATTGTTCGTCGTGATGAACTGAGAGCCTCAAAAGCAATGCAGGCTAAAGTACTCAATACGTCAAACATCGAAGTATTATGGAATCATGTTACCGAAGAAATTCTGGGCGACATGAAAGGCGTTAACGGAGCTCGTTTACGTAATGTAAAAACAGGAGAAGAAAAACATCTGGAAGTAAGCGGATTCTTTGTTGCTATTGGACATCAACCCAATACCGAAATTTTCAAAGGTCAGGTAGAACTGGACGAAACCGGATATATTATTACAACTCCCGGATCGACAAAAACAAGCATAGAAGGAGTATTTGCAGCCGGAGATGTGCAGGATCATCACTACCGTCAGGCAATTACTGCTGCAGGTACAGGTTGTATGGCTGCAATTGAAGCAGAACGCTTCCTCTCAAGTAATAATTAAACATTACAATATAATTGCAAAGCTGAGTATCAATTATATGATACTCAGCTTTTTATTTTGTTTTAGTAAAGATCACACCCACTATTTACAAAGCCGATCAGATTAACAAAATGTTAAAAATTCTTAACAACTACAATTAGCATTCATTTTCCTCTATATTTGCTCAATAATTAAGTCAAATTTTATCAACTAATTTTACGGAGGATCATTATCGACTAAATATCTACCTTTTTTAAATACTCACCCATTAAAAAAGGAGGGCTTATGGTAGCCAACGCACTGAGTGATCAACAACTCATCGCCGGATATTTAGAAGGTAATCACGCCAGATTACAAGAGTTGATTGTACGCCACCAAACGAAGGTTTATTCTTACATTTACATGGTGGTACGCGATAAAGAACTAGCAGAAGACATCTTTCAGGACACCTTCATCAAGGTAATTAACACCATTCGTTCAGGCTTTTATAAAGAAGAAGGTAAATTCATCCAATGGGTTATGCGTATTGCTCATAACCTGATTATTGACCATTTCCGTAAATCAAAACGAATTCCGGTTGTAGAAAATAACAACGAATACAATATTTTCGACAATCTTAAAGTTTACGACGACTCCATAGAAAAGAAACTTATCAAAGAACAAATCTACGAAGACTTAAAAAAACTCATTGATTTGCTTCCCGAAGAACAACGCGAAGTACTTATCCTTCGTCATTATGCAGGGATGAGTTTTAAAGAGATCTCCGAGCTTACCAATGTGAGTATCAACACAGCCTTAGGCCGGATGCGTTATGCACTGATTAACATGCGCAAAATGATTGAGCAAAACGCGATGATTATGAGCGAATAATTTTTTTCGTACTCCATATACGTTTTTCAAAAGGGTTTCGTTTTATGTATATATGTAAAACGAAACCCTTTTTCATGAAACACATCTCTACCTTTGAAAAAGTCATGGATGAAGTAATTAACGAAATAAATGAACCAGGAAACATTGGGATGAAACAACAAAAAACAAAACCGGAATATACGCCATCAGCCTCGCTGATCGATAAACTGGTTCGTTATTCTCAATCACTGGATGTACTTCATTCCAAATCGATCGGAACAATGTTTTCGATTGCAAATTAAGTAAGCAAAAGCCGGAACAGCGAACATCCGGAAATAAACAGGATCGCAAAAAAGGGAAGGAAAATCAGTTTTCTTCCCTTTTTCATGATAAAACATTGTGAAACCAAAAATATTTGTACATTTGCAGTCTGAGCGGGGCGTTAGCTCAGTTGGCTAGAGCGTTAGACTGGCAGTCTAAAGGTCAGGGGTTCGACTCCCCTACGCTCCACTTTTATTTTACAAATAATTGATAATCAGATTGTTATATTCTTCTATTTTTCTAAAAATAACAATCTGATCAGTAAAATAGAAAAACTCATTGATAATCGTTGGGGAACGTCTTAAAAATGAGCTATCTATGAGAAAAAAAATTGCAACAGTACCAGTTTTAAAGACTCCTAAAAAAGGGAAATGGTATGTCTATTTCCAAATACGTAACCCTTTTACGGGGAAAATGGAAGTCAAAAAATTCACAAAAGGATTCTCAAAATGCAAAAACACTAAGGAAAGGCTTCAGTGGGGAAATGACCTATATTATGATCTCAAAAGTTACTCAGTGTTATTCAGCGTGAAGATCCTCAGTTATACCATGGCTTGTCTGTTTCAATATTACCTAGTATTGAGGCCTAGCAGGAATTGATAGTACAGGATATTGATATCTTTAACTACTGTATTGTTGTCACTGAAAAAAATGCTAAAACAAACAGGCGTATAATTGATATGCCAAAAAAAACTTGCTGAACTTTGCCAGCAATACAATGTACATCACCTGACTTCGACAATGCGTCACCCAAAAAATTTTCATCAAATAGCTGAGCGATGATTTTGGCTTTTTGGTAATAAGCATAGTTTTGGTTATAGTATTTCCGCTCACAGGCAACTTAATTTTTAATGTTGTAATTGTTTTCGGAAATGGTTACCTTCAATTTTAATTTATCACGATAAACAGTACAATCTTTAATTGCCTGAATTAATAGTTTGTCATTAAAATTTGCATTCGTGATACTCAAGAACAAACAATTTGCAATGTGTTTGCTTTCAGCATTAGTATCAATTCCTTGTTTTCTGGCTTCTATGCTGAGATACGAAAGCCCTTGGCAGACGAATATTAACAAATCCTGAATGTTAGAAACTTCAGCCTTACCACTAACTCCTTTAATCGTGTAGTCTATGTCTCTAACTTTTCCCTGATATTGTCTATTAAAACAATTTATCCAAACTTTTTTTTCTTCGAATTGATTATTGCCATGTGTTATTTTTTTAATATATTAAGTTGATGATAAAAATCAAAATAATAATGCTTATTATTTTATATATTTGATACTTATTAGCCCTGATTTCTAGATATGATACAAACTTGCTATTAAACATCTATTTTATTAGATAACTATTACTGAGCGAGATTAATTATTTTGAAAATAATTACTTTAATTATGAATCATCTTTTCCGAAAATAAATAATTTAAATAATAAAACTTATTTTATATTTTTAGCTATTCTATCATCAATTTAGTCCTTTTTTTGATTCCATTTTTATTGTTTAATATAATCAGGTATACACCAGGATTAAACTTTGGAAGATATGAATTAAGCTCATTTTCAATATTGTCGATTGTTCCATTGGCGGTTAATATTAATCTGCCATCAATGGAAATTATTTGGCTGGTGTAGCTATCCGAAGCATTCTCAAGTTTTATGTGAATTAAATGGTTTTTTCCAACTGGATTAGGAAATACTATCAACGATAGATTCTCAGCTGGTTCACTTATTGAAAGCAAATTTGTTGGGTAAACTAAAATACGTTGTCCGTCAAATCCGACTGCATATACCGCTAGTGAGTTTGATGAATAATAAATTTTGGTTGTTTGATTGTTTACATCGCCAGTTCCTGAAATAGAAACGTATATCAATTGATTTGTGGAATCGTACGTTTCATAAGCCACCGCATTTTTCCATGCACTGTGCTGAACTGTTAGGTAATTTCCGTTCAACATAACTCCAATACCTGTAATGCCACTCAATGGCAATTGGTTTCTAAACATATTGATGCTGTGAGCTGAAGCGTAGTGAATAACTGGAGAAACAGGTTGAGGATATCCTTTACTTTGAATGTAAGCAATGGTTTGGTTAATTTCTTGTTGAGTAATGGTTAATTGCCCTATACCATAATCATCAATTGGAAGATCAATCGGTTTTAGAAATCCAGTTTTCACAAAGAAATCAGTTAGATTTTCCTGCACAGCATCACAGGTGTTTATTACAAAACTCAATAGTAACTCTCCGTTGGTTAAGCCGCTTGAATTAGTGTTTCTGGCAACTTCGGCAACAATGCTATACCAGTGTGCATAATCAATACCAGTGTAGTTAGTTGGATAATTAAACGATAAAACTGGTGCATTTCGAGCTGCTCCTGCCAACTGATAATATGTTTCTAATTGCCAGAAAGGAACCAACACTTTAAATACATCGTACCCCGCAGTGTCTTGCAAATGCATTCCATTAATCAAGGTCTTGTAGATGGCTCCGTTAATTCTTCCCCCTTCAATTGATACAATACCAGATGACGGTTCAATACTTTCTTTTTCCAAGCGGGTGTAAGGGTTATTATCTTGATTCATATGGTAATCAACCCAAATCGTATATATATTGTTGGTTACTTCGGTAGTCCCAATCCAATTTAAATCAGGTATGATCTGATTGACGTGACCATACTCATGAGCGATTCCCCAAATGCTTAATTGATTCGGATCAGTAAGGGCTTCCGGTCCCCAATCAAGATCTAAATGAACACCTAAACCTCCTGCATAGTAACCATTACCATGTTCATTGTAGGTTAACATGCGATTCTTTGGTGATTTGTTGTACTTATAAAACCCCATTAACATCCGTTCATGTTGCACAATAGTATCATATTTTGCCACTAGCTTTATTCCATCAAAGGGAGAACCGTTTCGTAAGGATTCCTTTTGATAAACGAGATGTACATATTTTCCACGAATATCAATGTATGGATAACTTGTATTGAGCATCAATTCAGGCCACTCGCTGTTCGATGAAAATGCTCTGTCGAAGTAGCCATTTACCTTACCAGAGACGATGTTGATTTCTATATTGTTCAGAGTGCTATCGTTATTGAAATAAGGAATATATGCCATTCCCCCATTGGTAAGTTGAAATATATTTAAACCATTTTGCAATGCAAAGTAAGAGACGGCTCCTCCAAAACCTGTTTGAAAATCTTTTACTGCCAGATACACTGTCGCGGTGGAAGGAATATTTCGTGCAAAGAGTGCTACCTTTTCTCCTTGATTAAAAACTATTCCTGTAGCATTTTCAAAATTATCGTAGGTGCCAATCTTTAAATTTTGACTAACAGCGGCAAGCGTTGGATACACCTCGTACAATTGAACCCTGTATTGGTAGTTGTAATTTCCATCAAAAATACATTGTGCAAGACTCTTGTAGAAAGGAGATGAAATAGTGTCAATGCTTGTTTGAGTAACTCCAGGTAACAAAGCCGAGTAAATGTTGTTGGCAAAAATGTTGTTATAAGGAGTTGGAGAAGTAGAATCTCCGGCAGTGTAAAACTTCATTTCAGCACAACTCGCAAAGCCTCCATTTCCGTCCTGAATACTTAATCGAATGTTTAACGGTGTAATCTGATTGGGGAATTGCACCATTGTAGGTAGCCCTGTTTGGTTAAAATTGAAAGTCATCAGATTTTGGTACGTGCTGTTCCCTATGGTGTTATAGCTGATGACTACATTCCCCAAATTTCCGTTAGTGCCACCATCAGAACGTGGAATGTATTTGAGGTAATCAATAGGGGTTGTGCCATTCAATCGATAGTTCAATAAGATTGGAAAAATCGTATTATTGTAAGAAGAGTGGTATAATGTAGTTAAATCATTATCAAATGACATATTAATGTTTTCTCCGGGTTGAAAGGAAGAGGCTGTTGAGCCGGTTGCAAGGATAGTTGCTTCCACATCATTCACACCATTTATAGGCAAAGATGTCGTGGGTATGGTACAATCTATTCCATTAAAGGCTGGACTAACCGGGTCATCTGAAAAAAACTTCATTTCAGCACAACTGGAAAAATTTCCTGCTCCCTGATTCACCTCAAACTTAATAGCATAAGGGTTCTGAATAGCAGATGAAAGATGTATGATTTTATCCTGATTATTGGCTTGCCATACCAAGTTGGTGGAAATAGAAATGAAATTAGCTGGATTGGCTTGTGTGCTATACGAAACATTCACATTAGTCCAAATACCGTTAGTGCCATTTTGCCTTGGAGTGTAAATGATAGTGTTAATGCTATTGACCTGTGAGCTAAAATAAAAAAGTAACATATCGGGAATACCTACCTGAGACCACTTTGAATGATAGATGGTTGTCACATATCCGTCAATAGTTTTACCAGCCTCGTTACCGGATTGAGACGGTTGCATAGAAGTAACGGCATAAATCGGCACCTGATAAGGTTGTGAATATGCAAAGATGGTTGTGAAAAAAAAGAAAATAGAAAGAAGGTTTTTCATTACTAGCTGATTTTTTCTTGTTAATTGCTGTTTATTTTTATTTGAGAGTTGATTTTGAAAGATAACTATTATGATTGTTAGTAATTTTGTCATTGGTGTTCACCTTTCAAATGCCATATTAGTCTATGAAAACACGCATTCAAAAGTACTTTATGAATTTAATAAATTAAGTATTAACAGTTGTATTTTATCCTTTTCAGTTATATTATTTCCTTTTTAGTTGCATTTTACAACCAATCATATTATACATAATGACCGAGAAAAGTTAGGATAACAAGTTGATCGACCGAGGCTGACCAACCAAACTACATCTTTATTGTGTAAACTAGCAATTTATACAGAGTGAATGAAAATAAGTTCCAGAAATATTTGATTTTACCTCAACACCGTTATTGTTCCGGTTTTTTATATTTTTCTACCACTATGTTTGACGGTAGCTTGCAAAACATAGAAGTAAACACTTTCGCCACAGCCATTACAATCGAAATCGTTTTGGTAGTTTGCATTCTGATAAATTAAGGTTCCCCTACGCTCCACTTTTATTTTACAAATAATTTTAAAATCAGATTGTTACAAAGTAGTTTTCAACGAAAAACAATCTGATTGGCAGCAGAAAAAGTGGAATCATTTTTTCTGTTTTTTGTTTTTAAGTTGAATCAATTCCAGAATCTACGATTTAATTATTTCCTTCTGAATGATGCCTTTCAGAGAATTTGGTATTCTGCCCTATTTCTATGTATTCATTGCAAACATCTTTCATATCATACTCCCTGAGCATTGCAGATCGCTTTATACTAATATAAACTGGAACACCCACATAATTTTGATTTTAAGCAAAACTATATGGGTGTTGAAAGGTAAGAAAGGACAACTAGCAAGGTGTACTTTAAAAACTATACTTTATGAGTTGCAGCTTTATTTATTTGCACTAATCCAAGAAGCTTTCCTTTTCAATAAATTACTGACAGGAGAAGGTACAAATATTAAGCCTATTTTATTAGTTTTCAATAATCAATTTATGACTTTCAACCGAATTTCCATTGCCAAACATAACCATATACAATCCTGGATTTAAATCACTTAAATCAACTCCGTTAGAAATATATCTTGTATTTTTAACAAGCTGACCATAAATGTTATATATAGAAATAAACGGATTGCAATTATCTGAATGGCAATCAATAAATAGCTTTCCATTTTCTTTTGATATTGGATTTGGATAAACTTTATATTGCTTAGTTTCATCTTCAATATTTGAATTTACGTTTTCCGAATTATTGTTAACTATTTCAGAAGATTTCAGGATGGAATTATAGGCAAAATCATGGATCATATTATCACTCAATCCGGAATAATATATGCCATACGTAGTTGAAGTAAGAATATTTAAGTTCGCAGATTCCTGGCAAAAACCACTTTGATTCAGTGCCGTAAATTTCCAAGCTGAAGAATAAAATTCTTTGTAAATATTATTATCAGTGCCGATAAAATATACTGTAGCATATTCTCCATGAGACAACTGTGAATTCGATTTAACATTTATAGTATTGTTAACAATAGCATCAAAATACACCCCTCCATTCTTATATAAAATACAAAGCTTATTATTGCTATTAACATAAAATACACTACTCTCACCGGTAACTAATTCGGAGTTTTCCCTTACAATATTAGATTGAGTTAGACAAACTTGCTGATTTTGCCAACCACTTGGAGTATAGAACACTTTCCATATCTTATAATCAGAACCAACATAATAGGTGGTAGCATAAGAAAGAGAATCGTTTACCAAACCTTTTCCGTTTAAAGCTTTTTTCGTTGTAGGTATTATGCCATCCAACATAGAGCTTCCACTAATATACAATGTACAAATTTCATTATTTACATTAGCATACAATAAAGAGCCATCCGGACATTCAGTTAATGCAGAAGTAGCTAAAACAGAGTTCCACTGGGAAGGGCACGCAAGTTGACAATGCCAACTGCCACCACTATAGAATAGCTTATGTATTTTTTGATCTTCCCCAACATAATAAATACATTTATTAATTGTACTCCATAAAAGTGCATTGCTTCCATTTAAAACTTTCGCATCACTTGAATCTCTTAATATCGCATCTGACCAATTGTTATCATTTTGTGCTTTCCAAAAACCACAGATTTGTCTATTCGGGTTAATATATATCATGGCTCCAATATCATTAATTGCAAGTTTTGAATTTGGCATGACCGAATTCCATTGTGTTGGACATGTTTGTTTTTCAACCCATCCTATAGATGGTTTGCAAGAAATTGAAAAACCTGCATCAGCATATTCTGATTCTAATAAACTAAGAGGAACATTAATGTCCAATATGCTACCTTGAGGCATTATAATATCTCTTTCAACACAATTGCCAGTATTTGTAGCATACCATTTAACCTCATATTTAGCATTCTTACTTACTATAAGTATTAATCTATTTGTTATAGATGACACTGAAGGCCTAGGTGTTGGAAAAACATCTAAATAGCTATGCGTTGCATCATACATATTTGCATACATATTATTATAACAGTAATCGATATCTTGAGCCCAACCATAGAACTGATATCCGTTATCTGATTTCAAATAATGCGATCTCAATCCATTATTAACATACGTTTTATAGTGGGTATATTTTTCTGAAAATTGAGGCAAAGTTTTCAAAAAATTACTTATGCCCTTATACTCAGATAAAACGCCCATACTTGATAATTTGTCATATTCCCAGTAACTGGCAGAACCGAAAGATCCATTAAAAAAAGTTCCCCAAAGCATATTGTGTAACTCGAACATTCTCGAATCAATAGGATTGTTCTCATAGCCTGCTTCTCCAATGATAAAAGGCTTTTGAGGAAATGCAATTAAATGATCATTTGCATTCTTTTCATATGTTTTTTCGGGAACATCTGGGTGAAACCAAATATAATAGTGACCTTGAGTAAAGTCCATTTTTCTATTAATATCTACATAAGGACTGCCGGGTAGTGCACTACCTGCAAAAGCAGAAGTAATTAGATGATTATTACAATCTATTGATTTGATAAAATCATACGTATTTTGATTCCATGCAACATAATTGGCATCAAAGTTAGATGGTACTGATACGTAATGTGGATAAGTAGCATCTTGATTAAATGCCTTAATATTGGCTTCATCCATTAACTCAAATGCAAGAATATTTGTTGCATAACCCCATCGGGCAATTATATATTTTATTAAATTTCTCTGGACTTTAATAGCTTCCGTATTATTGATATTAAAGAAATCATATGGAGAATTACAAGATCCTGTTAATGATGATTTTATATTATGATCCTTCTTTTCCATGTAAACATTAAATGGATTTTTTAAGGCCCAATTACAGTATGAATATGGAGCATTTCCACAGCCGCCAGTTTTAATATATGTGGTTACATTATTTACAGGATCAGTATATGGAACGCCAACTTCAACACCATTTTCATCACAATAATTACCATCTGCACCAAATGTAGAATGAGCAAATAATGCAAGCCATAAATCAATGCCTTTTGAGTTAGCATAGTTTATAATATAATCAAGTTGCCATGAATCACGCTGATTAAACTGATCATAATATATTGTATCCTTTGCTATTGGCCATTGATTTTCGGAATAATCCGGCCCAAATAAATTAACACCCCCAAAATGATTAATCTCAAATCGAAAGAAATTTATTTTATTTTCACTCATTTCATCCATGTGTGCTTTCATTTCATTCGTACCTTTTTCTGGTTGATCCCAAAAATTTCCCGAAAAAGAATAACAACTATTCCCTACTGGGTAATATGGTTGGCCTATTTCATATTTTAAATATCTATTATTTGCAGACTGAATAAATCCTTTAGAATTTCTATTATTTGTTGCAGATTTAGTACAGTTAAAGCTGACAGAATTGAAAATATACGTCATTTTATGCACTTTGTCACTTACATAAATTCGATAATTCCAAGTTCCAACTTCATTTGGGGTAAATCTAATTTTCCACGTTCTTACTCCATTGGGAATTAAAATTTCTGGTGATGAAGAAAGTCCATCATCGGTTTTATTTCGACCTTCATAATAAAATCCAAAGATTTTAATAGATTTTCCGCTAGGAGAGTTGAAAATGCAATAGGTCTCAAGTTGAGTATAGTCATAAGGATTCAAACCTACTCCTCCTGATAAATAACTATTAACATATTGTTGAACACTAGCAGAAGGTTGAAAAGAAGTCTCATATAACTCATACAAATTTTGAGAAGTTAGACATGAGATATTTAAGAAAAATAACAAGGTAACAATCGTACTCTTTTTCAAAATAGTTAAATTTTTCATAATTCATTTTATATAGTTATTAATTATAGATATTTAACTAGCAAAATATCTGATTGCATATCAGTTTAAATTTGCTTTGCAAGTGTAGTAATAATTTACAAATAATTAATGTGTAAATTTATTTTCTATATATTTTTTTCAGTTATATGTATGTTAATTTAATAATCCTGTAGCTTTAAATGGCACGAATAGATTTGCAACCTGTTTTTCACCGTCGTTATCTTTCTCAATTACAAAATGCCAATAAACACATATAATTCAATAAATTAAAAAGAAAACAAGTAAGGAAAAATCATTAAAAATCGAGTATTTCAAGAGCAATGCTCATCATTTATTTCGCCCTGATTTTAGGAATCTCAGGAGTTATTTTGTAGCTTCCATAAAAGTATTCAACCGCCTATTTTTCAATTAATTTCAGATACTCTTCGGCGCGTTGGCGGTTCGGATTACAGCTTTCGTAAAATCGATAAAAAGCAAAAGATTTGTTTAAACCAAAACAGGAACGTTGGTTCGTATTAAAAAAGTAATGTAAAATTTCGTCTATCTCCTGTGCTGTGTTGATATGTTCATAATTCATCAAAATACGGTAATCGAGGCCGTATTTTAAGCGGTATTCAATTCCTGTAGTGAGTGTATAACCCAACTTCCATAAAATGGTACCTTCGTTAGGGATTGCTGTTCTTAAAGTTCCGGAATCATTCAGCATTAAGCAGGCTTTTGCAACTACTTCCGGCAAACTCTCTATATGCTCAAACGTTGCAATCGAAATAATCCTGTCGTAGCTGTTTTCAGCCGGCACTTCCGCAATATCATGATAAACCGAACGAATTCTCTGCAAAGAGCCGGAGTTCTCCCAAAGCAACGTAAATGGTTCTACAATATCATAGACTTTTGTTGATTCATAAGCCAGATGATTTAATGCTCCGGCACCAATCTCCAACGTAGTTTTTGCAGAATCTGACAATACATCCTGCGCAACTTTTTTATGCATCCAACGCTCCATTTTCTGAGCTATTCCGGTTGCCGTTGTTTGTCCTTCCCTGTTTTTTACATAGTGTTCAACGTATATTTTTTGGTAAGCTTCGGGCAGGACAACTCTCTTTTTGGGAAACTTTTCAAACATAACTCATTCAAAATAAGCGCATAATTTTATTTTCAGACAAAAACAAAGGTACGTTTAATAAATCAATATTTCAGTATGAGATACAAAAAAGGGGCTGTCTGAAAAGCCGTAACCTTAATATATTTCGACTCCGCTCAATATGACAACTTATTGAATTATAGCTGTCAGACTGAGCGGAGTCGAAGTCTTTTTACCAGATGAGAGGCTTTTAAAAGCCCCTTTGATATAGATTATTGATATTCTTAGTTATTATTGATCTCCAATAATTCAACGTCGAAAACAAGAGTTGAGTAAGGACCGATTAACTGACCAGCTCCCTGAGCACCGTATGCTAATTCAGACGGGATAAATAATCTCCATTTTGAACCAACCGACATCAACTGTAAAGCCTCTGTCCAGCCCTTAATTACGCCACTTACCGGGAAACTTGCGGGTTTTCCGCGCTGTACCGAACTGTCAAATACTTTACCATCGATAAGCATTCCATGATAATGAGTTGTAACAACATCGTTCAGTGTAGGTTTTTGACCAATTGATGAGGTCAGAACTTCATACTGTAACCCACTTGAAAGTGTAGTAACGCCTTCACGTTTTCCGTTTTCTTCGAGGAAGCGTTTTCCTTCTTCTTTTATTTCTGCGAACATTTTTTCTTGTAATTCAGCAAAGTAATTATTTACGATTTCACCAACTTTTTCTTGTGGGATAGCTAATTCGCAATCATTAAGAACATCTTCCAATGCTCTTGCAAAATCGGCAACACTATCCACCTTAAAACCTTGTTCTTTTAAATTGTAAGCAACACTTACTCCAAGGCTGTAACTTAATTCGTTCATTGAATTGAATGTGTTTGTTATTTAAAGTGGGGCAAAGATACGATTTCATTTTATATCAAAAGGCAATTGGATTGTATTCTGTTCAAAGGAACAAACCCCAAATTAATCACTGATAATCAATAAAAAAGGTTGTTTAAAAAGCCTCAGCCTTTTAAACAACCTTCAATATTTACAAATAAGCTTATCTTATTTAACGATACCGAAATAGATAAGATCAATTACTGAGTTGATCCTGTCTTCAACTTTCAGGTTGTCGGTAGTTGCATACATCGGAACTTCCAAACCTTTCATTGCAGTAACAACAGAAACAGCACCAAGGTTAACATCTTTTACTTTGAATAAACCTTTTTCATTTCCTCTTGCTAAGATAGCAATTACCATGTTAATTTCTTCTTCGTCAAATCTTTTACGAGTTGCTTCAATGAAATCAAGATGTGTTAATGAATCATTTTTGAGTGCTTCGTAGAAATTGATTAATTCGCGGAATGCAGCCATACGGGTTTTAACGTACGAACTCAGTTTGTCAACTGGATTATCCTGTTCGCTAACCGTAGCAATCAGTTTATTTTTAATCATATTTGCCTCGCGTTCAACTACAGCGCGGAAAATATCTTCTTTACAATCGTAATAGTAATAGATTGAGCTTTTGCCTTTGCCTGTAGCAAGTGCAATTTCATCCATTGTGGTTTTTTTGAAACCAAATTTTGCAAAAATACCGCGGGCAACGTGGATAATATTTTCTCTCACGATGTCTTTGTTTACCATAGCTCTTGACATAATAATCTGTTTTAAAGTATTAGACATTAATTTTACTTGGCAAATATACAATGAGATATTGTCAAAAACAACAAGTCGAACCACTTTTTTTAAAAAATCTGCAATTATGACTTTTGGACACTATTAATCGGATGGTCAAAATTAAATTGTTTTAAGCGAGTCTTCAGATCGTCGAACTGATTTCGATTAACCAGTGATACGCAAGCTCTGATCCCTTCCAGTTTTTCACTTCCGGTAATTGATAATGAAATTGCACTTACTCCATAATAGATTAATTTTGACAAAAGCTCTTCTCCGGTAAATCCTGGATAAGAGAAAGTAAAATAAAACCCATCCGCAATCGGATCATTTTCATCTTTATCATACACTATCTTAAAGCCATTATCGATAAAGATTTTTTTCATGACATGCGCTTTTTCGCCATATTCACGAACATCTTTCACAAAATTAAAGTCTCCGTCGTTTGCAGCTTTAAGCATAGCGGCCAGTGCATATTGAGGAGAGTGTGAAGTTCCGGAACTTAACGCATATAAAGTACCGAAAATCATAGCGTTTCCAAACATATCCGAGTTGTAGAAACGTTTCAGATTTTCGGATCTCATTGTATATAAATGGTCAGAAATAATCATCATTCCAATACGTTGACCGGCATACGAAAATGCTTTTGAACTGGAAATAAACAAGATATAATTATCAGTATAATGAGCCACGGATGGTTGATAAGGCGCTTTTCCCGGTTGCGAGAAATCTTTACGGAAGTCCATTGCAAAGTATGCCAGATCTTCCATTACAACAACTCCATATTTGGTAGCAAGTTCTCCAATTATTTTCAGCTCTTTTTCAGTGAAACAGATCCATGCAGGATTGTTTGGATTTGAATAGAGTAAGCAAGAAATATTTCCTTTAGAAAGGTATGATTCCAGTTTTTCACGAAGTTTTTCGCCACGATAATTATACACATCAAATGATTCAAACTTCTGATTTAAAACAATTTGTTGTTGTTTATGAACCGGAAAACCTGGATCAAGAAACAATGTAGTATCTTTTTGAGCATCAATACGATTTACAGTTAAAAATGCAGCAAAACTACCTTGCATTGAGCCAACAGTAGGAACACAACCTTCCGATTTAACATCAACATTTAAAAAGAGCTTTGCAAAACGGGATATTTCACTTTTAAGTTGAGGAATACCATAAATATCGGGATAAATTGCAGCCACACCGTTTCGAAGAGCCTCAATTTCAGCTTCTACTCCTATTTGCGAAGCAGGTAATCCCGGGATTCCCATTTCCATTCTGACAAATTTTTCGCCACTGGCAACTTCAATCGTATCAACCAGTTTTTTAATTTCACGAATGGAAGCCCGGCCTACATTTGCAATATTACAGTCTTTAATTTTTTGATTTACAATTTCGGAATTTATTGGTGTATTTTTCATAGCACACTCTATATTTTAGTCTGGTTTATTTTTTCACTGTTCAAATGTATGCTAATTCTTTGAAGTCAGAAAAACTTTTACTTTTCATTAACTGACTTTTCAAAGTTGGATTAGTTTCTGATTGTGATTGAGGTTGTTAATAAATCATTTTCACCTAAAACTGTTTAAAACGTATAGGTTACTCCAAGGATTATTCTTAAATTACTTACTTCTGTACTTTCTCCCCGTTTTACTTTATTTCCGGTTTGATCATAAGCAGCAGTGGTGTAATCAAACTCAGTGGCAAAGGCCAGTTTTCCGGGTGCATAAATAATTCTGGGAGCAATACGATAGAGATAATCTATATTATCGCCTCTTCCATAAAATGTTCCCGGAGTAATATCATCATAATTCAGATTTTTCAAATATCCACCGAAGATCCCGAATTTCCAGGCTTTCATACTATACGAAGCATCAATCCACATTGAAGAAACAGCCGTATTTTCATAGGAGTATTTCTTTGCAACAGTGTCTGTTAATTCATAATAACCTCCGATTGAAACATGTTCACTCATATTTTCGCCCCATACATACTGAGCTTTCACATCCCAGGTTTTATTTTTGTAAGCAACAAATCCCATAGCAGCCATTGATCCCAGCTTTTTTTCGGTTGCATTACCATCTTTCCCTTTCATTCTGGGTTCAAGCATTTTATAATCCAACCCCGTTCCAAAAAGAAAATTACCAAATTTATACTGAACTTGTCCGTGTAAGTTAGGAAGGAGTGCATTTCTCATATATTGAGCCCCATTTCCGTCAGGGCCTTCGCTTGCATAGTCTCTTTGCGACGCAGCAACTGCAATTAATTTCAAGTTCGAGATATTTTTAGAGTACCGAATTTGAATATGACGGGAAAAAGGGCGAAACGGAGCACCGGTGCTCAAACCCAAAACTCCGGGGATGGCTTCCGGAGCATTAATTGGACTCCAATATTGACCAATCAATAATTCAGAATTTTCCCAGTTTAATTTAACCCAGGCATGACGTAAACGAAACCCATTATTATCTGAATTAGAATGACCTGTAAAATCACCTTCAAATAATGAAGTGGCTCTTGCTCCTAAAAATTCAATTCCACTAATGTTGGCAGTTAAACGGGTCATCATCGAAAGCTGATTAAACGATGGAGTTGCATTCAGGTCATTCCCGGCATTATCCTTGCTGATGTTTGCCGGATATATCATTAACAATGTCTCACGTCCTCCAACAGTCTGGCGCGAATCATAGAACATCTGTGTATTTACAAATCCCGAAAAACTCAGCTTAGGCTTTACAGTATCTGTTTGTGCTTTTAATACTGTTAATGAAACAGTTAAAAGCAGTACGAGTGTAATAATATACTTTTTCATCTCTATTTTTTACGTGCTGCCAGTGACAAAATAACGCCTAATGCAATCCCCAATACAGCCGCAAATAAAACTCTGGAATCTTGTGGTAATATGAACGTTATGGTATGCGCTGGAATCCAAAAAAACGGAATAGTTTTTTTAAATACAAAATTCCACTGGATATCCCAATTAATGCTTTTAAACATCTCTCCCATTTGAATTGGACGAAGAAAACCTGTTATGGTACCCCCGTTGTTCATAATATGAGTATCTGTAATTTTATGCAACGTCATCATTACAGGTGCATAAATCGTATTCATAAACGTACTGATACAGAAAGCGATTAACACTTTATTCAGTGTCAAGGCACCTTCAAACGTTTCTTTTACATTCTGCATTCCCATGTAATCAAGGAACTTTAAGGTTCCTGATGAAAAAATAACGAATGCCAGATTAATCGTTAAGCCCAGAAAACCCCAAACAATTGCTCTTGGAATAATTCCAAATCCCTTTTGATTATAAACACCTGCTCGAATCCGTAAACCAATTGTTTCACCCATAGTTGCCAAAATAGCAAATTTGATAAAACTCATAATCATGCCATGTTCTTTATTAAAGCCTTCATAAGCCTTAAAAACATCCTCGCATAAAATAAACGGCAGAAAGAAAATTACAACTGCCAAAATAAAGTACAAATCTTTCCTTTTCACTTTTATTTATTTAGTTATCAAATATTACTCCTGAGTCTCTTTCTTCTTTCCTTTTAACAAACGATAGACATCAATATTGATAACCACCAAACTTATCACACTGATAATAAATGAAATCCAATATTGCATTCCGGTTGGATTATCGCGAAGAATTAAGATCATTGCAATAATAAGCAATGACAAAACAAATACCCTGAAAAAAACATTGTTAATTGTTTTCATGTCGAAAGAGTTTTGTGTTTAAAAAAATCCCCAAACAGTTATACTGAATGGGGATTGCAAAGGTAGAAAAAAGTTTTGAACTACTTTTCGATGCGGATACGGGCATCAACAGCAATTACTTTATCTTCTTTTCCAAGGAGTGGATTAATATCCATTTCCATAATTTCTGGAGCAGCAGCCAACAAATTTGAAACATTGCGAATTACTTCCGCAAATATATTTTCATCAATGCCAGCCTGACCTCTCACACCCTGAATAATTTTATAGCTATTTAGTTTCTGAATCATTTTCAACCCCTCTTCTTTGGTTAGCGGAGCTAATCCAGCCTGAACATCTTTCAAAACTTCAATAAAGATACCGCCTAATCCACACAGAATCATGTGTCCAAATTTGGGTTCATATTTTGCACCCACAAAAAGCTCTGTTCCTGAAAGCATTGGCTGAAGTAAAATTGATGTAGCATCCGGAATTGCCATTATACGTACAAACTCTTTCTTCACAGTTTCAATGTCTTTCACATTCAGAACTACCCCACCAACATCCGATTTATGTACAGGTCCTACGACCTTCATTACCAATGGGAAACCAATTTCGATTGCAGCAGCAATTGCTCTTTCTTCGGTACATACTACTTCTTCTTTTGCACGACGGATTCCGGCAGCATCTAACAATCCCTGTACTTCGTTTGGTCCAAGATATCCATTTTCAGCACTGTCGATAATTGATCTGATCATTGCTTCATCCACATTATGCAGGCAGCTTTTCGTAACAGATGGTTTCTGTGTGTTAAACACACGACCTAAAGCATTTGCAAGTACTACTTCATCAGGAAAGTTCACCCGGCCTTTCAAGATAAAAGCTTCAACTTCCTCTTTTGCTGTTAAGGTTGATGGCAGAACTGGATAAATAGGCTTTTTGCAGCTATTCATCTTTTCATTCAACACATCATAAACATCAAAAATACGAAACAGACCCGGAGTACCAAAAATAACTACCATGGCATCCACTTCATCAAAATATTGATCCACATAATCGATAATCACCCCAAGTTGCTGAGCAGTTCCTGTAGCCAAAAAGTCGATAGGATTTGCAACAGAAGACCCTGGAAATAATTGAGACAGAAGCTCTTTTGCTTTCGGGTTTTCAATTGCAGGAATACTTAATCCTGCCTTTGAAAGAGCATCAGTTAACATAACCGCCGGCCCCCCTGCATGGGTAATGATCGCGATATTCTTTCCTTTTAATTCAGGATACATAAATACAGAAGCTACACTGATTAAATCCTGACGTCCATAACAACGAACAATTCCGGCTTTACGGAAAAGCGCATCCACAGCTACATCTGAACTTGCCAAAGCACCTGTATGCGAAGAGGCTGCACGGCTTCCAGCCTCGGAAGAACCTGACTTTACAGCCGCAATTTTACATCCTTTTTTAATAAGTGAAGATGCATGTTTGAGAAGTTTCTCAGGTTTTGCAACTGTTTCAATATAAAGTAGTTTTACTCTTGAGCTACTTTCAGGATCGAATGTTTCATCAAGGTATTCCAGAATTTCTTCAACACCTAACTGTGCAGAATTTCCCACCGAAAAAACGTTTGCAAAGGTCAATCCGTTAGGAATACCAGCTTCCATAATGAAACATGCTGTTGCACCCGAGCCCGAAATAAAATCGCATCCTTTTGGATCAAGTTTTGGAATCGGATACGTAAAAATTCCTTGATGGTATGGAGTTAAAATACCCACGCAATTGGGTCCAATTAAAGAAGCACCCGCTTTATCACACAATGATACCAACTTATCTTCCAAAACTTTACCATCATGACTTTCCTCACTAAAGCCAGCAGAAAGTACAATAAAAGCTTTGGTGTTTTTTTGCTTGGTTAAAACTTCAACCGTTTCCGGTATATATTTTGCGGCAATCGCAATAATTGCCATATCAACCTGAGGTAAATCGGCTACAGATGCATGAGATTGAATACCCTGTACGTTAGGATCTTTGGGGTTTACAACATACAAACCACCCTGAAAACCGCCATCAATCACGTTTTTCAATACTTTTCCACCAGGTTTTTCAACATCATTTGATCCACCAACCACAACAATACTTTTGGGTTGAATCAGTTCTTTTGTTATCATAGAGGCAAATTTATTTTCGGCTGCTAAATTAAGCATTTTTCCCTTTTTGGAAGATCAGGAAAGTTAACCTGATCAAACAAAATATACATTCACTAAATCCAGAAAAATCCTGTGTCATAAGTACTTTTAACAATGTTATTTGTTAAAATAAACTGTGTGTTATATTTTCACATTAATTTCACAATCACAATTTCAATACTCGAAACCAATGCGCATCTTATGGATTTAAAAATAGAGTATGGCAGGAATGAAAAAAAGCGCGGAATCATTCCAAACGATGAAATCATTCAGATACTTGAATTTTGTGGAAATATTGCATGGTGGTCGTATGATGTAAAAAATGACAAACTTTATTATAGTAAAATCATATCAGATTTTCTTGGGTATAAACCAACGGAATTACCCCAAAAGGCCAAAAAAATGAAGTCATTTATTCACCCTGATGATTTCAAAAAACTCATGGTTATATTTGATAGAAGCATTTTAGAAATAAAAACCGGGCTTACCGATGTTAATCCAATCAGAATCAGGCATAAGAATCATAAATACAAATGGTTTTCAATTCGGTTTATGATTCAAAATGTAACCGAAAAACCTCAACTCCATATTTCTGGTATTATTCAAAAAGCTGAAACACAAACAGATGATATTCACATTCTGAAACAAAATGAAATCTGGTTAAATACCTTTTTACAAAACATTTCCGATTGCATACTTTTTCTGGATTTAAAAGGGTACGTAACCTATATTAGTCCATCCTGTGAATATATTACTGGGTTTCAGCCCTCCGATTTTTATACTCATTTCTCAAAATATGTACATCCGGAAGATATCGACAAATTGATAAAAGCAATGAATTTTTGCATTGAAAAGAAGTATGAAATTGTCAAATCAGAATACAGACATCTGCACAAAAATGGTAATTATGTTTATCTTGAGGCAATTGGGCAGTGTCATATTCAGGATAGCAAAATAGACGGAATTATTGTAAGTGTCAGAGATATTACTTCGAGAATAAAAATTGAACAAAAACTAAGAGAAAAGAACCGATTTTTGAATACGCTACTTTCTAACCTGCCAGGAATGGTTTATCGTTGTAAAAATGATCACAACTGGACAATGGAATTTGTAAGCAAAGGAGCCTCTGAACTTACTGAATATACTCCTGACGAATTGGTTAACAACAAATTGACATCATTTAACTCCATTATCAACGAAGAACACCGAAATCGTATATGGAACAAATGGCAGGATGAACTTAAAAGACACGGAACTTTTCGCGATGAATATACAATTACAACAGCTAGTGGGGCTGTAAAATGGGTATGGGAACAAGGTACTGGCGTTTGGGATGAAAAAGGTAATTTGATTGCTCTCGAAGGTTTTATTACAGATATCACAGAAAAAAAAGAGGATGAAGAAAAACTTAAAGAAGCAATATCAACCAAAGATAGATTCTTCTCTATTATTTCTCACGACTTAAAAAGTCCGTTTAATTCTATTATTGGCTTTTCTGATTTGCTCTTAAACAGCAATGAACTTTTTAATGAAGACGAACAAAAAGCTCTTTTGACAAACCTGCACGACACAGCTCAAAATACCTATAAAATGCTTGAAAATCTATTGAGTTGGTCAAAGGTTCAACTAAATAGAACGAATGTTACTCTTGAAGTAATTCATCCTAAAGAAATTCTTTCAGAACTTATTAAACAACTTCAGCCACAAGCAAAATCAAAGCAAATTAACGTCTCTTGCGATATTTCTGAAAACCTCATCATTAATGCTGATTATGATATACTTACAACTGTTTTAAGAAATCTTATTTCAAATGCAATTAAGTTTACAAATTTTGAGGGCAATGTAAATATCAGGTTCGAAAAAGATGAGAATCATATTGTCTTCTCTGTCAAAGATAATGGTATTGGTATTTCAGAAAAAAATTTACAAAATCTCTTTAAAATTGACAAAAAAGTTCTTTCCACTGGCACAAACGGAGAAAAAGGCACTGGATTGGGGTTGATATTATGCAAAGAACTCGTTGAATTACACAATGGCAAAATATGGGTAGAAAGCAAGCCCAATAAAGGAAGCATTTTCTATTTTACAATCCCTCAATAACAAATAGTCAGAAGATAGACCTATTCAATAATTCAACAGCAACTTAAAAAAGTCCATTGAGTTCATCCTGAAGCTCTGCTAAACCTTTTTGTCCCGAATCTGTTTGATAGTTAATACCAGAATGACTTCTGATTAATTTAATATTCACTCTGGTATAGCAGAACAGCAAAACGCTGAAATTCAATTACAAACTACCAAATATAAAGCAAAGCATGGCACGTTTTGAAATTTTGATGCCTAAAATGGGCGAAAGTATTATAGAGGCTACTATTACCAAATGGTTGAAAAATGAAGGCGACAAAATAGGAGAAGATGAAGCAATTGTAGAAATAGCTACGGACAAGGTTGATTCGGAAATACCGGCACCCCTTGAAGGTATTCTTGTGAAAAAGCTTTACAATGAAGGTGATGTTGTCCCGGTAGGCCAGGTTATTGCATATCTCTCTATTGATGGAGAAGAGAATGATTTCAAATCAACTGAAACTGAGCCTTCAAAAGAGATAAGTATCCATGCCTCCACCGAAAATCAAACTGTTCAATCACAAGAAAATACTTCTGAAGAAAGTTCTCTAACCCGGTTTTATTCGCCATTGGTAAAAAACATTGCCAAACAGGAAAATATTCCCCTATCCGAATTGGAAAAAGTACCGGGTTCGGGAAAAGATGGAAGACTAACCAAAGAAGATCTTATGGTTTTTCTCCAAAACAAAAGCCCCCTGATTCAGACCACAACCAAACAGGAAGTAAATCACATTTCACAACCCACAGTAAATCAGCAAAAAGAGACAACTAAGATTGAATCTCCTGTAGTTTCAGCGTTAGCAGGCGATCAAATTATCGAGATGGATCGCATGCGTAAACTCATTGCTGATCACATGGTTATGTCGAAACGCATATCTCCACATGTAACATCTTTTATTGAAGTTGACATGACTCCAATTGTGTTATGGAGAAACAAAAACAAAGATCTTTTTGAAAAACGCGAAGGCGAAAAACTCACATTTATGTCTTCAATTATCCAGGCAACAGTGAAAGCATTAAAAGATTTTCCAGGTGTAAATGCTTCGGTAAATGATTATAAAATCATTCTTCGTAAAAGTATCAATATTGGAATTGCAACAGCATTACCCAATGGAAATCTTATTGTTCCCGTAATAAAACAAGCTGATGAAAAAAATCTGATGGGATTGCAAAAATCAGTGAACGATCTAGCAAACCGCGCCCGTATAAACAAGCTACAACCAGATGAAATTCAAGAAGGTACATTCACAATTACAAATTTAGGAACATTTGGTTCTTTAACCGGAACACCTGTAATTAATCAGCCTCAGGTTGCAATTTTGGCAGTTGGTACTATTGAAAAGAAACCAGTAGTACTGGAAACACCAGAAGGAGATGTAATTGCAATCCGGCACAGAATGATTATGTCCCTTTCGTATGACCATCGTGTTGTTGATGGAGGTATGGGTGGTCAATTTCTTAAACGTGCAGCCGATTATCTCGAAACTTTTGATATAAATCAAATCATCTAGGACTTCTATTATATTTATCTGACTTTCAATATTCATTTCACAAATAATCCATTCCAATTTTTATCAGGAATGGATTATTTTCGTTTAATCAACAGGGGCATAATTTCTTAAAATTGGGTTAAACTCAATCCAAACATCAAAAAAACAGGTTAAAAAGTGTATTTTTGATTCCAGAGAGAATTGAAAAACTATGCATAAAAGAATTTTAAGTGTATTAATCTTAATAATAGGATTATACACTCTAACTGAAGCACAGACTTATAAATATTGGATTACTTTTAAAGACAAATCCAATTCGCCTTATTCTGTTTCTTATCCACAGCAATTTCTAACTCAACGTTCGTTGCAACGCAGGTTAAATCAGGGAATTCAGATTGACTTTAAAGATATCCCTGTAAACAGTTGGTATATAGATACGTTGAAAAACAGAGGGTTCGCTGTATTACATACCTCTCGCTGGTTTAACAGTGTTGCAATACAGTCAAATGATACAATTGTTGTAAATGCACTTCTTTCAATTCCTTTCGTTGATAAAATAACCTTGCTTTACAATGCAAACAGCAAAAAGAAAAAAAGAGGGAAAAAAGAGGGAAACTCAATTGAGTTTACCGACTCTCAAACATCTAAAAATCAAAAAACTACTAAATCAGCAGATAGCCGAAACTCAATAAATTACGGTAATGCATATCGTCAAATAGAAATGTTGAAAGGAGAAATGTTGCATAACCAGGGATTTCAAGGTCAGGGAATGGTTATTGCTGTTTTGGATGCCGGTTTTTGGAAAGTGGACACTACGCCTGCATTTGACAGCTTATGGAAATCCGGTCAAATACTCGGAGTGCGTGATTTTGTTGAAGCAAATGGAAATGTATTTCAAAAATCAACACATGGGCAAATGGTTCTTTCAACAATGGGGGCAAATGTCCCGGGCTCGATGGTTGGTACCGCACCCAAAGCATCCTATTGGTTACTTCGTAGTGAAGATGCTACTTCAGAATATCCTATAGAAGAAGCAAACTGGGCTGTTGCAGCCGAATTTGCGGATAGTGTAGGTGCTGATGTCATAAATTCATCATTGGGCTACACTTATTTCGATGATCTGATCTTTGGTCATGAATATACCGAAATGAATGGAAAAACAGCTATTGGCTCCAGAGCCGCAACAATAGCTGCATCAAAAGGAATTATTGTTGTGAACAGTGCAGGAAATTCGGCACAGCAACAATGGAGATATATTGGTGTCCCGGCTGATGCCGACAGTATTTTAACGGTTGGTGCAGTGAACGAAAATATGGAATGGGCGCCGTTCAGCTCAATTGGTCCCTCTGCTGATGGCAGAATTAAACCGGATGTGGCTGCAATGGGCGTAGCAACCATTGTTGCTACAGACAACGGATACATTCCGGGGAATGGTACATCATTTGCATCTCCCGTTCTTGCAGGTATGGTCGCTTGCTTGTGGCAGGCAAATCCAACGCTAACCAACATGCAAATTATTAATGCTGTGAAACGTAGCGCAAACCAATATACATCTCCTGATTCCTTACTGGGTTACGGTGTTCCGGATTTTAACCTTGCAAACATCCTCCTTACAAGCGGAGAAAAAGGTGACCTCGAAAACAAACACTTAACTGCACTTCCAAACCCATTTACGGATTATCTGCAAGTTATATACGAATCAAGCGGTTTACAAACTGCCAGCATGGAATTATACAGTTGTTCCGGAAAAAAACTCTGGGAAAGAAACCAGCTAAGTATCAAATCCGGATTCAACAATTATTACCTCAATGATTTAACCAGTATAAGCAAAGGAATTTATATTCTTGTATTTAAAACTGATTCAAAAATATACCATCAGAAGGTGATTAAGATGTAAGTGATTCTACTGACCGACGAAAAAAGCATTGATAAACAAATCAAAAGTTTTATTTATCAATTATTTAACTCAAATCATCCTCAATATACTTTCCAGTTTTTCAGGAACTTTATTAAATGTAGAAACTGAGGTTTATAGCTATGATATTGTGCATTTTGTACTTTATTTGGGGTCAGTTTTAAATGTTGGGAAGTAATTACAACTTTAAAATCTGTCCATAACATTTACAACGAAGATGAACGCATAAATTCCGCTAATACTTAAATATTGGATCAGCACATATTTAAATTCCCAATTAGTAAGCTAACTAACCCACCAATTATCTTCCCATATTTCATATTTCTGCTCAAGCCAATGCCATATTTTATCAGACCAAAGGTTCGTTATTGTTTTGGCAATTACGTAGTTATTATCTTTATTAATAATTGTCCATTCTTTAGCATCATTGAGTTTTGATATGACAAAATATATTTCTATCAAATTATCAAAAGTTGCAAAATGAATCAATCCACCTTTAACTATCCATGAATTAAGTTCAATTAATTTGAAATCAGGATTTAAGGTTTTAAGTCCGTTTGCTACCAAATAAAAGTCTTTGATTTTATTGGGTATTTCAATACCATATTTTTTTTCAATATCCACAAAATCATCTAATTGCAATGCTCTTCCAAGTTTGTAATCAAATCCGTTTTGAACTAGCCGAATTTTATCAAGCCGTTCTAAAAAATGATCGATCTGCATGTTTTTTTTAAATTAAATTGTATGCCACTTCCCAAATATACGCAATATTACTAAGACCAAACCAAATAGAGCAAAAAAATTCTATCTGATTATTAATTCATTGCATCCAGATAAAACCACCTCACTTTGGAGATTACTTTTTTGTTTTCATGGCAAACAGGATTTTCAATGACCGATCATTCACAAAATCAGCATATTGAAGAGTGTGCACACCATAAAGTGCCATTTTCCCTTCCGAATTAAAGTGAATACCCCAGCCATAACGTTTACCCAAAGGAGATGAGCGCATACAAGCCTGCCCTTTCGAGAAAAAAATTTGTTTTGATGTTTCTGTTTCGCTGTTATTCAATGCTTTTCTGATTGCATAAATTTCAAACAAAACTTCATCGGATGTAAACTGATAAGGATGATTCTCAATTATCTCATACTGCAAGCGGGCAATACTTTTTACCTCCTGATTTTCTGGAGGAATTTCCGCTTTCCGTACAGGACAATCTGCAGCAACAGCTATAAATGTATTCTGGTAATTTGTAGTATGTATTTTCATTCTGCATAGTGTTCATTTAGTCTAACAAAGATAGGTTATCAATGGTTTGGTAATATCCCTGAATTAATTTGAAATTCACTTTAACATAAGCTCTTAGATATAACCGTAGTATTTTTCTCTTTCCTTACTTTCCCTTATCTTTGCGGCAATGAAAATACCACAGAGTAAAACAATTCGTAAACTTTGGTTTAAACGCTGGTCACGAAAGGCAAATGCTGCCTTTTTAAGTCTGGGCAAGGTAGTTCATATTGGGAAGCTTGCGGTTCAAATCTGTGATAAAGCTCTCGAAAAAACAGTTCAAAAAGGCTCCCGTATTCGCTCTCTGTTGAATCAATGCTCCACGTTGACTCTTACAGAAGCAGAGGAAACGGATATTTCACCTCATTCGGTATTGTTTTTACAAAATGAGTTGATCCTGACAATCCTTAACATTAAATCACAAACAGAATTCCCGTTTTATCACGCGGAATCAAATCATTATAAACAGTTGAATCCTGTAAACAGAAGATATAAAAGCTTCGTTTACAGGATTTTTTATTTTTCAGCAACTAATCAAAACAAATGACATTGAATAAATTCAAAGTGCTCAAACAGGAAATTATTGAAGGGAAAATTCTGAGTCAGACAGAGATACTGAAACTTTGCATGATAAATGATAAAGAGCCTTTATACCAATTAGCAAACGATTTAAGAGAGCATTTCCGGAGTAATAACCTGGAAATGTGTTCAATATTAAACGCAAAATCGGGAAAATGTACCGAAGATTGTAAATGGTGTGCTCAATCGGGATACCACAATACTCATATCGAAACGTATGATCTGATTCCGGAAGAAGAAGCTTTACGTCAGGCCAGAATCAGTGTAAATCAAGGAGTAGCGAAGTTTTCACTGGTTACAAGCGGCCGAACGATTTCTGATACCGATCTGGAAAAAGCCTGTGCTGCATATCGCCTGATTGGGGATAAAGTAAGCATCACCCTTTGTGCATCAATGGGATTACTTACAAAACCACAGCTAATCAGGCTTTATGAAGCCGGAGTTCGTCATTATCATTGTAATCTGGAGACCGCTCGTTCTTATTTTCCAAAACTTTGTACTACGCATACTTACGAAGAAAAGCTTCAAACGCTTCAATGGGCGAAGGAAGCCGGACTCGAAATCTGCTGCGGGGGAATTATCGGGATGGGAGAAACGCTGGAACAACGTATCGAATTTGCCCTTACACTCCGCGAAACAGAAGCTACATCGATTCCGGTCAACGTACTGAACCCGATAAAAGGTACACCCTTTGAAAACATAAAACCATTGAGCGACGATGATATACTCCTCAGTTTTGCAATTTTTCGAATTCTCAATCCAAAAGCCAATATTCGCTTTGCCGGTGGAAGAAACCTGTTTTCACATATTCAGGAAAAAGCACTAAAAGCAGGGGTTTCCGCCGCCATGGTTGGAGATTTGCTCACCACTCTGGGTTCAAATATTCAGGAAGACCTCAAAATGTTCGACCGTCTTGGCTACAACATAATTCGTTAATATATGAACGAGCAGGAAATTATTTCTTACGATAGAAATCACATCTGGCATCCATATACATCTATGAATAACCCGTTGCCGGTTCAGACTGTTAAACGGGCAGAAGGTGTTTTTCTGGAATTAATGAATGGAAGCAGACTGATTGACGGGATGTCGTCATGGTGGGCTGTTATTCATGGATACAATCATCCCAAAATAAATCAGGCTATTGAATCTCAGTTAAAAGAAATGGCTCACGTAATGTTTGGAGGATTAACCCATCAACCTGCCGTTGAACTGGCTCAAAAACTTGTAAGCATGACACCCGAAGGATTAGAAAAAGTTTTCTTTTGCGATTCGGGTTCTGTAGCGGTTGAAGTGGCTATGAAAATGGCTTTGCAATATCAACATGCAAACGGGAAGCCCGAAAAGCATCAATTTGCAACGATTAAATCAGGATATCACGGTGATACATGGCACGCTATGTCTGTTTGCGACCCGGATACAGGAATGCATTCTCTCTACTCAGGACGATTGAATATCCAGCATTTTGCCGAAACTCCCAACGTGAAATTTGGAAACGAGTGGAATGATTCGGATTTTGAGCCGATGAAGACAATTCTGAACACAAACTACAAAACAATTGCTGCGGTAATTCTCGAACCTATTGTACAGGGAGCCGGAGGAATGCGTTTCTATCATCCCGAATATCTGAAAGGAGTTTTTAAACTTTGTAAAGAATTGGATATCCTGTTGATTGCTGATGAAATAGCTACCGGATTTGGGCGAAGCGGAAAAATGTTTGCCTGTGAATGGGCCGGAATTACTCCGGACATTCTGTGTTTGGGAAAAGCAATTACGGGAGGCTATATGAGTTTTGCCGCAACCATCACTACAGAACATGTAAGCAGCACAATTTCAAATGGGAAACCGGGTGTTTTTATGCATGGACCAACTTTTATGGGAAACCCGTTAGCCTGCGCTGCCGCCAATGCTTCACTTGAGTTATTGCTTCATAAATCGCCTTTACCTAAAATTAAAGAAATTGAAAATCAGCTTTATGAAGAGTTAGCACCCGCGGTTAAATCACCCAAAGTGGACAATGTTCGGGTACTGGGAGCTATCGGGGTAATTGAAATGAAAGAGCCGGTAAACATGGAATTAATTCAAAAACAATTTGTGGATGCCGGAGTATGGATTCGACCATTCGGAAAACTAATTTATACCATGCCTCCTTACATTATTCAAAAAGAAGAATTACATTATTTAACCAATGCTATTTTACAGGTAATCAATAATTAAGAGATGAACTACTATTCTGATATTTTACAAAAACTCGAAACAGAAGGTAATCGACGAATGCTAAAAAAATCAAACTCAAACGGAAAATATATCGAGTTTGAAGGAAAAAGCTATCTTAACATATCATCGAATGATTATCTTGGAATTGCGGCAAATTCATCATTTCAACAAGAATTTCTTACGCAGGTTTTAAAATCAGAACATTTTTTGTTTGGAGCAACATCTTCACGCCTGTTAACCGGAAATCATACTGCGTATCAACAACTTGAAGAGCAGTTAAAAGATCTCTATCAAAAAGAAGCCTGCCTGATTTTTAATAGTGGATATCATGCCAATATTGGAATTTTACCAGCTATAGCTCAAAAAGACGACTTGATTTTGGCCGACAAACAAATTCATGCCAGCTTGATTGATGGGCTAAAACTTTGTAATGCCCAATGGGAACGCTTTCGCCATAATGATCTGGAACATCTCGTCAGAATACTCGAAAAACGAAGAAACAACTTCAGAAACGTGTTTATTATAACCGAATCTGTTTTCAGTATGGAGGGAGATAAAGCTGATTTATCCTCACTTTGCAAAATCAAGAATCAATGGAATGCTTTACTTTATGTAGATGAGGCTCATGCTTTTGGAGTCATCGGAAAAAACGGATTAGGGCTATGTGAAGAAACCGGAACAGTTCACGATATTGATTTTATCGTGGGAACATTTGGAAAGGCAATTGCTTCACAAGGAGCTTTTCTTACGTGTAAAAATGAATATGCGGACTACCTGATTAATAAATCACGTTCATTCATATTTACTACCGCATTACCCCCTATAACTCTACAATGGACATCATTTGTTCTCAATAAATTAAAGAGCTTAAATCTTCTTAGAGATCAACTTCTTAAAAACGCTGAATTCTTCAGAAATTCATTGGTTTCGAATGGATTTCTTTGTCGGGGCAACAGCCACATCGTATCTGTTATCACAGAAAAAAACGAACAAGCAATCTCGCTTTCTAATCATTTAATTTCAAATGGATACTTGGCTTTGCCCATCCGTTGGCCAACTGTCGCAAAAGGAGAAGCCAGAATCAGAATATCCTTAAATCCGGCAATAACAGCGAATGAAATTCAATCACTTATAAAATTAATCAACGGATGGAAGCAAAATGGCTGATTAAGAATTGTAATCCGAAATTATTGGTTTTTTACAGCGGATGGGCGTTTGACGAACAGTGTGTTGCGCACTTGTGCTCCGAAAATTCTGATATCGTGGTTTTGTACGATTACCGAAACCTCGATTTTCCAATTGATATCAACAATTATCAACAAATTGAGCTTATAGCCTGGTCATTTGGCATTTGGGTAGCAGAACACTCTTTTCCCGGCAACCTCTCCCCTGTTTCAGCAACAGCTATTCATGGAAGCTTAAAAGCAGTAGATGATCATGAAGGCATCCGGGTTGAGATTTTCACGAAGACATTGCAAACACTGAATCCTGTAAATTTCAGAAAGTTCCTGATTCGTGTTTTTGGGGGGATAAAAGCATTTCAGTATGGTGAAAAATTTCTTCCAAATCGTTGTTTTGAAGACCAGAAAGAAGAACTTGAAAAACTGGCTCAACACTTCAACCGGAACCCTAAAACAAATATAAGATGGACAAAATCAATTATTTCTGAGAATGATGCAATTTTCCCAATTGAAAATCTTAAACAAAACTGGAAGGGAATGATTGAGATAACAAATAATGCCCATTTCCCATTTTCAAATTATATAAGCTGGAACCAAATTACGAAGTGTAAATGAAAAAAGCTCCCGATAAATCTGCTGTTTGCAAACAGTTTTCCAACTGCATTCATACATATTGCATTGAAGCAACTGAACAGCAACGAATTGCAGAACGAATGACATATCTCATTCATCAATTATTCATACCCTATCCCGAAAAAGCTTTGGAAATTGGCTGTGGTTCAGGTTTTTTTACCCGCAAACTATTCTGCAATTTTCCGAATAGTGAATGGATAATCAATGATATATCAGACAAAATTTGTGATTTTATTTTTCCAATTGCTGATGAAAAAGAAGTGCAAAATATTCATTTTCTGATTGGCGATGCCGAAAATATTGATTTCCCTGATAATCTGGACTTAATTACCTCCACATCAGCAATACAATGGTTTCATCATCCGGAAATATTTTTTAAAAAAGTGGCACAGAGCCTCACTGACGACGGTTATTTTGCATTTAGCACTTTCGGACCTCAAAACTACATCGAAATCAGAGAGATAACCGGGAATGGGTTGCATTATTATTCAGCAGATGAGCTTTGTGCTATGCTTGAAACACATTTTACAATACTACGTGTTGAAGTTAATATTATACCAATTTACTTTTCAGAAACAATCAAGCTCCTGCGTCATATCAAGAAAACCGGGGTAAACGGAAGCTTCCGAAAACACTGGACCAAGCGGCATTTAGATTCGTTTACGGAACAATATCAACGCTTTAAAGATGAAAAAGGGTATCGACTCACCTATCACCCTGTTTACATTATTGCTAAAAAGAAATAACATGAAATCTAAAACATTCTTTATCACAGGTATAGACACAAATATCGGAAAAAGTATTGCTACCGGGTGGATGGCAAAGTATTTACTGGACAAAAACATCAGGGTTATTACTCAAAAATTGATTCAAACCGGATGCCATGGATTTTCAGAAGATATAAAAATACATCGCCAACTAATGGGAATATCATTCCAAAAATTAGATTTAGAAGGAATTACTTGTCCATATTTCTTTTCGTATCCATGTTCACCTCATTTGGCCGCCGAAATTGACCAGCAAGAAATTGACCCCGGTTTTATACAAACATGTACTCAAAAACTTGAATCTGAATATCAAATTGTTTTACTTGAAGGAGCCGGAGGCATCATGGCACCAATCACACGTAAACTTCTTACAATTGATTATATCGAACAAAATAAATATCCGGTAATTCTTGTAACATCCTCACGTTTAGGAAGCCTGAATCACACCCTATTAACGTTGGAAGCCTGTTTTGCCCGAAACATTGAAGTCGCAGGTATCGTTTACAATCGTTTTCAGGAATCAGACAAACAAATTAGCGACGACTTTATTCAAACAATACAGGAATATCTGAATCGCGTAAACAAAAAAATTCCGTTTGCAACAATGAATGATCTTGCAAACGGAATGAATGTGGATTTTGGAAATATCTTTAACAAAAAAGAATATCTTACATCTATTCTTTCCGTAAGGTAATCACTGTAATTTCAGGACCTAAACCAATACGAGCAGGAACTCCAATCATCCCGGTACCACGGTTTATGTAAAGATACTGTTCCTTTCGATGTTCATTTTCGTACAATCCTCCCCATAAATTATAGAACCAATTGGCTGGGCTCCATTCTTTACCATTATGAATAAAACCCATTTGCATTGCATGTGTATGACCAGAAAATGTGAGATTAATCTGTGGATATTTTTCTGTTACGATTTCTTCCCAATGCGAAGGATCATGCGATAGCAGTATGGTAAATAACGTTGAATCAACTCCCTTCAGTGCCTGTTTCAGATTTCCATGGCGCGGATAACGTGACTTCACACCCCAGTTTTCGACTCCGGCCAACACAATTTGAGCATTGTTACGAGTAAAACAAAGATGTTCGTTTCGTAATAGTTTCCAGCCTGTTTGCTCGTAAAAACGATAGAGTTCTTCCAGATTTTTATATTTTTCTTCTTTCGATTTCCAACGAACATACTCGCCATAATCATGATTTCCCATAATGGCATACACTCCCATCGGAGCTTTTATTTGCGTCATAATATCTTTAAACGGAAAGGCTTCTGCGGTGGCATAATTCACAATATCGCCTGTAAGAAATACCAAGTCAGGATTTTGAGCATCAATCTTTTGTTTGATAATTTTCATGGGCTTGGCTCCGTAAAACGAACCTAGATGTAAATCAGAAATCTGAACTATTTTCAATCCATCAAATTCGGCAGGTAGTTCCTTGAAACGGATTTCAACTTCTTTTATCTGATAATCAAATGCTGTAAATATCATTCCATATAGAAAGATCACAAAAGCTATAATTCCTAAGACCCAGGCAGATGTATTGAGAACGGTGGTTAATCTAAGAATCTGAATTGCCGCTTTTCTTTTACGATTTATCAGATTAACTACCCGGTTGATAAAATCTGCAATTAAATAGAGTGATGTAATAAATACCTGAATTAAAAATAAAACCGGGACAAATCCAAGCAAATAAGTGCGGATAACTGGATGCCAAAATTGCAACGGATAAAGTAAACTTGCTAAAAAAAACACTACCAGATGAATACTGGGTAAAACGACAAAAGCCTTCATCAGCCAAAGCAAAAGTGCAGGATGTTTCTTTTTACCGGAAGATATTTTTATTTTTGTGAGCAGATACGAATTTAATGTAAGCAATAATATCAATACCGGAATCAGATAAACATACTTTGGCATCCGGTTTGCTAATAGAAATGCTAACAGAATAAAAAAAGCTATAATGAGAAGCCATTTAATTCGTTTAATTTTGCCAGGCAACATATGATTCTGTTTAAGTAGATACAACAAATTAGGTGTTTGGGGTGTCTGGTTAATCTGAACAGCTTAGGCTGAACAATGTTTTACAAGCTTATTCGTATTACAAATAAACGATAAATAATAAAACAACACTATGAAACGTCTGATTTCTGCTTTTGTTATGATGGTGATGATCACCAGTGCTTTTTCGCAGAAGAATGCCTTTGAGATCAAGGTAAAACTTAACAACTACAAGGACAGTGTAGTTTATCTCGGAAATTATTATGGTTCGGGGCAGTATATAGAAGATACGGCTTTCAGATCAAAAGGAAATGAATTTGTCTTCAAAGGCAAAGAAACAAAACCGGGTGGTATTTACCTGATAATCACGCAAGAAAAACAATATTTTGAAATTCTGCTTGATAGAGAACAACAGTTTTCTATTGAAGCTACTGCTCCTGATTTTGTAGGCTCTGCCAAATTTAAAAATTCCAAAGACAATGAGCTTTTTTATGAATTTACCCGTTATAACCGTGATAAATACATGCAAAGCGAAACGCTTGGAAAACGTTACAACGAAATAAAAAACACAAATAAAGATTCTGCTTCTATTCTGCAAAAGCAGATCGCTACATTAGGTTCTGATATCGGTGATTACAAAATCAAGTTTATGAAAGATCACCCCGATCATTTGATGACCTATGTTTTCAAAGCCTCAAAAGATGTAGATGTGCCTGATGCTCCTCTAAACAGCAAAGGGGTGAAAGACTCGCTCTTCCCTTACTTTTATTACAAAGCGCATTATTTTGACAATATGAACTTTGCCGATGACCGGATTTTACGCACTCCGGTTTATCATGGTCGTCTGGAAAACTTCTTTGAAAAGGTAGTAGTTCAACATCCTGATTCTATTAATATTGAATGTGACAAAGTAATTGAAAAAGCCAAAGCAAATAAAGAACTTTTTAAGTTCACCTTATGGTTTTTGACCAACAAATATGAAAAATCTCAAATTATGGGATTTGATGCTGTCTTTGTTCATCTTGTTGAAAAATATTACATGACCAACGAAGCTTATTGGGTAACACCAACCGTTTTGGAAAGCATTTCGAAACGTGCAATGCAATTAAAACCTCTGTTAATCGGCAAGGTTGCTCCAGAACTTATTCTGCCTGATACTGCTGGTCGTTACATCTCTTCGCACAATGTAAAAGCAAAATACACATTCATCCTTTTTTGGGATACTGATTGCGGTCATTGTAAAGTTGAAGTTCCGAAAATCAAGAAGTTTTACGATGAGAATAAGAAAAAATATGGTATTGAAGTTTATTCAATTGATACCGATGCAGACCTCGACCGTTGGAAAAACTACATCCGCGAAAATAATCACGACTGGATTAATTTAACCGGAACGAAAGCCAATATCGATTATCATCTTGTTTATGACATTTATAGCACTCCGGTATTGTTTATTTTAGATAAAGATAAGAAGATTATTGCGCGTCGCATAGCTGCTGAACAACTCGAAGATTTTATGCGCAGATACGATGCCAACAACAAGTAATCAGTTAAAAAACAGCATATAACACATCTTAATATATTTTTTTAAGCAATTTTAACCCTTGGTTCGGATCAATCCAATCAGGGGTTAATTGCTTAAAAAAGAGTCCAATTATTATGAAATAATTGATTTTGAGAAAAAAAAGATGAAATCTGAATAATTAAGTGTATCTTTGCCAAATCAATAATACCATAAATGAATACAGGAACAATTAAATTTTTTGATGAAGCCAAAGGTTTCGGATTCATCAAAGACTCAGAATCATCAAAAGAATACTTTGTACATTCTACTGGATTAATCGACAGAGTAAAAGAAAATGACAAAGTAACCTTTGAGCTTCAAGAAGGCAAAAAAGGTTTAAATGCAGTAAATGTTAAACTTGCTTAGTTTATAATATACATAAGACATTGCGTAAAAGCCATCTGAAAGGATGGCTTTTATTATTTTACGATCTATACATATTCTTTAATTTCGGCTTTATACCAAAGTGTATTCGAAATAGATCCATTGGCATTCGTAGTTAAAAAAAGCAGACTACTCTATCCATCAATTCCATTATTCTTCTTAAGTTTTTCTCTTGCCTGAATAATTTCATACTCTTCTCGAAGCACTTTTTTCATAATGGGGATATAATAATTCCAAAAGAAAGGCACATGGTCATTGTATCTTCCTCTGGGATAAATTCCTTTCACAACATGATCAATCCATTTGAACCAAACCAAACGATTGGCAATATTATTGTCGCAAAAATCACCTGCAAAGTAATAGAATCGGTAGTCTCCTAAATGCTCAAAAACAGCCGGAAATGTTGATGGTATTCCATATTTATTAAGAAGTGAGTCCCCCAGAAAATTTGTTTTGATTTGGTAGTAAGAGAGAACTCTATTTGTTTTTCCTACCGGGAATGTAATATCAACCCAATAAGGATAATTCATGGTCTCGGGCAAACCAAAACGTTTTTGTGCATACATCATTGTATTTATTACCGGAACAGGGTATTCAAGATTTATCTTATTTTCCAAAATACAAATAGTACTATTTTCGTGTACAAACACAATTCCATCCTGTTTAAAAGGCCACGTATTCTGATTTTGCTGTTTATACAACCGGATTACCCAACGAGGCAGTTCTGGATTGGTAATGGTGTCAAGTGAATCAAAATAACGGGCAGTCCACCCACTCCATTTCAAATCAAAAGTTTTTTCCACTCCACGTCTGATACCATACGGCGTTGGATGATGAAAAAAGTTGAATTCGGCAACAATCAGTTTTCCTTTTTCTTTCATCCTTCTGAGCAAATACAAATCCCATTTATCCAGTCCACCATAAATTTTTTCTGAGTGTTCGGTTTCCCATTCTTTTCGATACCATTCATTGTAATACATCCCGTAGCTATCTGTATAGTAAGCCATGTCGAGATTGTTTGCCAACGAATCAAGCTCTACTGAACTCCAGTTGTAAAAGTCATTAATATCAAACTTCTCATTTTCTTTTGGAAAGAACCCTTTGTAATCTTCTGCTATATCATAAAAATTCTTATCAGGACGGGTAAATTTCAGATTCTTTAATATCCAGTTAAACGATTGATGTTCCTGACCTTCCTGGGTAAGCACAGTTTTATCCATAATCAGAATATTCATTGGTTTACGAGGTGTAAAAACCCATGCCAGAAATGAAATTAATGGAAGAAAAACCAGTATATAGAATATGGTTGTGATAATAATTTTACGTCTGTTCAGTTTTGCCATTTGAAAAAATTTTCAGGATGTAAAGTTAATGATTACAACAAAGCGATTATCAAAACAGTTCTGTTTTCAATTTTTATACAGCTTTAACCTGCACTGCCGATAGCTTAAAAGGAGCTATTTTTGAGTCTGGATCCAGTTCATCGCGAGTCAATGCATTTACGGGAGCCTCGCTAAAATGCCACGGCATAAACAATTCTCCTTCAAGTACCTGATCGGTAAGTACCAGTTTAGCTTTTAGCTCACCCCTATTATTAAAAACTCTCACTATTTGATTCTCAATAAGTCCTCGACGATTTCCATCCAATTCATTCATCAACACGTAAGCTTCGTTAGAATACGCGTTCAACGATTCACACTTTCTCGACATTGTAGAAGAGTGATACTGTGACAATAATCTTCCTGAATTGAGTAAAAACGGAAACTCATCACTTACTTTTTCATTTTGCAGAACATAATCAACCGGGTTAAGTTTTCCTTTTCCATTGGGAGTATTAAAACGTTCGAGAAATAAAGTGGATGTACCCGGGTGGTCTTTCTGTGGACAAGGCCACTGTATGCTTCCATTTTCCAGACGTTCGTACGAAACTCCAGCCATCATGGGTGTAACACGGGCTATTTCGTCAAAAATTTCCGATTCAGACGCATAATCATACATGGGAGTTCCCATACGAGCAGCCAGTTCATGGATTATTCTCCAGTCCTGACGTGCTTCTCCGGGTGATTCCACGGCTTTTCGAACCCTTAAAACACGACGATCACTATTCACAAAAGTTCCGTTCTTTTCGGCAAATGTTGCAGCAGGAAGAATTACATGCGCATAGGGAGCTGTTTCTGTAAAAAAGATATCCTGAACAACCATAAAGTCTAGCTTTTTGAGCGATTCGCGGGTATGATTCTGGTTTGGATCAGTCACCACTGGATTTTCACCCATAATGTACATTCCTTTGATTTCCCCTTTGTGAATCGCCTTCATAATTTCGACCGTAGTCAAGCCCGGTTCTCCAGAAAGTTTCTCAAAAGGGAAACCCCATTCCATAGCAACTTTTTTTCGGTTTTCTTCGTTGGAAACCGAAATATAACCAGGATAATTTAATGGAGAAACGCCAACATCGGTAGCCCCCTGTACATTGTTCTGACCTCGCGGAGGATTGATTCCGGCACACTCCTTTCCTATCTGCCCTGTTATAAGCATCATGTTAATGAGGGTAAACACATTGTTGGTTCCTGTTACCTGCTGACTTAATCCCATTCCGGTTGCAATCATCGAAGTAGGAGAAGTTGCATAAAGATACGCTGCTTCTGTCAATTTTGATATTGAAACTCCGGTAATTTCTTCAACAATCTCCGGCGTATATTTTTCTGTCTGTAATTTAAGAAGCTTAAAGGCTTCCATCCCGCCATCCACACGTGTTTCAATAAAGTTTTCATCAATCATATTATCACGAATAATAATATGAATTAAGCCATTATGGAGTGCCACATCTGTTCCCAGCTTTGGTTGTAACCAAAGGGTTGAATACTTTACCAGGGGAGTCCAGCGCGGGTCAATCACAATGATTTTCATTCCTTTTGCTGCTCCACGTTTTACATAAGTAGCGGTAATCGGGTGAGTTTCTATAATATTATTTCCTGTAACCAACAAACAGTCACAATTTTCAAAATCTACAATTGAATTACTTCCGGCACCATCTCCAATTGAACGCAGCATAGCTGTCACTGTTGATGCATGGCATAAACGAGTACAGTAGTCCACATTATTATTGCCGAAAACAGTACGAATAAACTTCTGAAAGAGGTAGTTATCTTCATTTGTACACTTTGCTGATGAGTAACCTGCCAAAGCCTTTGTACCATGTCTTCTTTTGATTTCTGTAAATTTCGAAGCAATCAAACTCATTGCGTCTTCCCAGGAAGCTTTGCAGAATTCACCATTCTCCTGACGAATCAAAGGATGAGTCAGACGTTTTTCACTATTCACAAACTCATAACCAAAGCGCCCTTTTACACATAAACGACCATCGTTGGGCAAAACTCCTTCTACCCCATTGGAGCGAACAATCTTTCCATTCTTTTCCCAAAGTTCAATCTGGCAACCCACACCACAATACGGACAGGTTGTAAGTGTTTTGTGAACAATTTCATTAACCTTAACCTTACTACGGTGAGGTTTTTCAACAATAGCTCCAGTAGGGCAAAGTTGAATACATTCTCCGCACCCATCGCATTCCGATTCGTTCCAGACTCCCAAGCCTGCAACAATGTATGCAGACAAGCCTCGTTCGGTAAATGTGAGAACGCTTTTCCCCTGAATTTCCTCACAGGCTTTGATACAGCGGAAGCATTTGATGCATTTTGAAGCATCATAAGTCAGAACTGGAGAGGTATCTTCAACAGGATAATTCAGCGATTTCCAAACAGAAGGATATTTACGATTTTCGGATTTATCCAGATTGTAGCGTACAACAAGTTCCGTAAGTTCATCATTGTATGCCCCATCTGACTCTTCATTATGTTCCGAAATAAGATATTCCAGAACCTCTCGGCGAGACTCTTCCAATTCATCATCAAAAGCCGTTACCTCCATCCCTTCCTGCACTTTTACTGTACAAGAAGCAATCAAACCATTCATATTCTGAATCTTCACCAAACATAAACGACATGCACCCGTAGGTGTCAGCCTTTTATGATAGCAAAGCGACGGAATTATTACTCCATGATCTTTTGCAACCTGAAGTAAAATTGAACCTTCCGGAGCTGTGATTTTTTTCCCGTCGAGTAAAAAAGTAATGTCTTTTTGCATAAGCATTTAATTGATTCAGAAATACTAGAAGAGTCCGGTAAAGTTCGGGAAAATACCTTTCGTCATTCCTTTCATTTCCGATTCAAAAATCTTATCCGCCTTTTCAATTGCCTTATTCACAGCAAGAGTAACCAGTTCTTCAATCTTTTCTTTGTCTCCCTCTTTTATCAACGCTTCATTGATTGAAATTTGTCTGATTTTCTTATTGCCATTGGCAGTAACAATCACTTTTCCATTTTCGGCATCAGCTTCAACATAGATATTTTCCAGCCTCGCCTTTGACTCATCCATTAATTTCTGAGCTTCTCTCAATTTGTTAAACATGTCGAACATAGCCATTATTTTTATTGAGTTTCTAATATTAATTCATGCTTAAAGTATCGCAGTATACTTTTGATAGGAAGTATAGGCGATTGCCCAAGTGGGCACAACGAGGTTTTGGACATCATGGTAGCCTGTTTTTCCAGTTCTGTGAGTAAACGTTCGTCACCCTCGCTACAGAATCGGTCAAACAGAAGCAAAAGCTGCTTGCAGCCCACCCTGCATGGGACACATTTCCCACAAGATTCATGTTTAAAGAACTCCAGTATCGACTTTAAAACACCCGTTAAAAGTGTTTGATCATCAATCACTATGACTGCACCTGAGCCTAACGTTGCACCCTTTTCTTTCAAAAGATCATAGCCCAAGGGGTAATCCAGCATACTTGCATCTACAAAAGTTCCGGCGGCACCGCCAAGCAAAATAGCTTTGAGCTCTTTACCCTCTTTCATTCCTCCGGCATAATCACCAATAAGCGACCGGAGTGTAATTCCAAGTGCAACTTCCACATAACCGGGTTTTTTCACGTTTCCGCTAATGGTAAATATCTTGGTACCTGGTGTCTTTTCGGTTCCCATCTGGATGTACCATTCAGCACCATTCTCTATTATTGACGGAAAATGAGACAGCGTTTCAACATTATTAATCAAAGTAGGCTTTCCCCATAGACCTTTTTCAGCCGGAAATGGAGGTTTAATTCGCGGATAGCCACGCTTACCTTCCAGCGATTCGAGCAAGGTAAGTTCTTCTCCACAGAGGTATGAACCAGCACCAGGCTTTACTTCTATCGAAAAAGAATAATCACTTCCAAGTATCTTTTCTCCAATAAAACCTGCAGTTACAGCGTCGTTTATCGCCTTCTGAATTCGTTGGATGCAAAGTGTATATTCCCCACGAATATAGATATACCCTTTTCGGGCAGAAACAGCATAACCAGCAATCAGCATTCCTTCAATAAGCAAGTGAGGATCCTGCTCCATGATAATCCTGTCCTTAAACGTTCCCGGTTCACCTTCATCGGCATTACACACTACATAGCCATAGTTTCCAGGAGTATTCTGACTGGTAAATCTATTTTTCAATCCTGTCGAAAATCCTGCGCCACCTCTGCCTCTGAGCCCTGCCCGTAATACTTCATCAATGATTTGTTCAGAATTCTGATTGAGTGCCTTTTTAAGAGCACAATAGCCACCCCTGTCGATATAATCCTGAATATTTTCAGGATCAATCAATCCAATGTTTTTCAACGCTATACGGGTTTCTTTTGGCATGGACAGAGGTTTAGGTTACTTATTCTTGTACATTTCAATAATCTCTTTCACCAATTCAGGTGTGAGATTCCCATAATAGGATTCGTTTACCATCATGCTTACCGCATCGCCACAACGTCCAAGACATTCTGAGACCTCAAGGGTAAACAACTTGTCCCCGGTCGTTTTCCCGATTTCAACATTCAGAACCTCCTTTAATGTATCAAAAATGATTGAAGATTTCAGCATTCTGCAAACCGGTGACTGACAAACCCTGATAATATATTTACCACGAGGCTTTATGCTAAACATTGTATAATATGTTGCTACTCCATAAACTGAGCTCAGCGAAATATTGAGATACTTTGCAACATTTCGCATTGCTTCATCAGTTAAATAGTGCTCCGGATGAGCATCCTGAAGGGCATGCAAAATCTGTAGCATATTATTTTTCTGAGGATTAAACTTTTGTAAAAGTTCTTGTGTAAACATAAAACCCCTTAATTTCGAAGGATAAATTTACATTCAAAACACGTCTAAACCAAGCTTTAATGTAAATTTAATGTAGAGCCATCAATAAATAGAATCACAAACAATTAACAGACAAATACTTAACATAAATAAACTCTATATCTTTCATTACAAACTCTCTTTGTAAATAATTTTAACAAAAAAAATACACATAGTTGTTAAATCTCTTGCAACCGTAGTGTATATCGTGTGTCTAAAGTTAGACAATTATAGAAACTGCTATTAAAAAAATTAAAGCAGTAACCAACTAAACTCTTAGATGCCATGTTCGATAAATACAGAGACTTTTTCATTAGAATTGGAGATCATTACTCTCTTATAGAATTAGAAATTGCGGGTTTTGAATTTATTTCTGAAACAGATAAATTTTTCCTGTATAGATTTAACGCAGAACTCTACTTTCTGAAAAAAGAAACAATTCGAATGGAAGGCATAAAGAAACATCAATTATACCATATCGGTTAATTAATCAACGCTAACATACTCATTTGCTAAACAAGGCTGCCCGGATTTTTTTCGGGCAGTTTTTTTTTATAATTCGACTAATAAATCCTTCTAACAGCAAATCTCTACCTTTGCAAAAAAAACAGTTATGGAAACGCTCAACCATAAATCAATTTGCCTGCAAGCAATTGATACTATAAAACAAACAGGCTTGTTTATCTTAAATGAGCGCAAAAGCTTCTCCCCAAATAATGTAGAAGTTAAAGGCTCTCATGATTATGTAAGCTATGTTGATAAAACTGCCGAAAAACAACTTGTAGATGGATTAAAAATGATTCTTCCTGAAGCAGGTTTTATTACCGAGGAACAAACTGTTACTCAGGAAAACAAATACTATAACTGGATAATTGATCCTCTGGATGGAACCACAAATTTTATACACGGATTACCTCTTTACTCAATAAGTGTTGCTTTACGTGAAGGCGAAAATCTTATAATGGGCGTAGTGTATGAAATTAATCTTGATGAGTGTTTTTATGCATGGAAAGATGGTGGAGCTTATTTAAATGGCAAATCAATTTCTGTTACAAACACAGACGATCTGGATAATTCTCTCATTGCTACAGGCTTTCCTTATTACGATTATTCCCGGCTTTCTCAATACATGAAATTATTCGAAGACTTGATGCAACACACACGAGGAATACGCCGCCTTGGATCTGCTGCCGTTGATTTAGCGTATGTTGCGTGTGGTCGTTTCGAAGTATTCTACGAATATGGACTTCGTCCCTGGGATGTAGCTGCAGGAGCACTTATTGTTCAGGAAGCAGGTGGTATTGTTACCGATTTCAATAATGAAAATAACTTTCTGTTTGGAAAAGAATTAATTGCCTCAAATAAAGGAGTTTTTGTTGAATTCAGCAAAAAGCTTCAGCATTATATGAACAATTCAATACTGCCTTCACGACCATAATCACTGAAGCTATAGATTCGGAATAAAATATTTCCCCATTTTGAGCTATTTTTGCGAAAAAAATTAAGTGCTTTGAAAAACATACTCGATCAGTTAAACAAAGAACAACGTGCTGCTGCTGAATGCATTAAAGGCCCTGTAATGATAATTGCCGGTGCCGGATCAGGAAAAACCCGAGCCCTCACCTACCGTATTGCACATCTTTTAGATTCAGGAGTTGATTCGTTTAATATTCTTGCTCTTACCTTTACCAATAAAGCTGCCCGTGAAATGAAAGAACGTATCATCAGCCTTGTAGATGATGGTGATGCAAAAAATGTTTGGATGGGCACATTTCACTCTGTTTTTGCCCGTATTCTGCGTTTTGAAGCCGAACGGTTAGGCTATCCTAAATCATTTGCAATATATGATACTGACGACTCAAAAAGTCTTATCAAGAGTATTGTAAAAGACATGAATCTCGACCCTAAAATGTATGCTCCGGGTATGGTTTTAGGAAGAATTTCCTCTGCAAAAAGCAGCCTGATTTCACATATTGACTATAACGATAATTCAGAATTTCGTCAGCAGGATAAACAGTCCGGAAAATCTCAAATTGGAGAAATCTTTACACAATATAATCTTCGGCTGAAACGCTCAGGTGCTATGGATTTTGATGATTTACTTTTCAACACCAACATCTTATTGCGTGATTTTCCTGAAGTTCTCTATAAATATCAAAGCAAATTCAAATATATACTCGTTGATGAGTATCAGGATACAAATTTTGCTCAATACCTCATTATTAAGCAATTAGCAGCCAGACTTGAAAATATTTGTGTGGTAGGTGACGATGCCCAAAGTATCTACGGTTTTCGGGGAGCAAACATCCAAAACATTCTCAACTTCAAACGCGATTATCCTGAAGCCAAAATTTTTAAACTGGAACAAAACTATCGTTCAACCCAAAATATTGTTAATGCAGCCAACTCTCTGATTGACAAAAATCGTGATCAGATAAAGAAGACTATCTTCACCGAAAATGAACCCGGAGATAAAATCAAGCTCTTTAAATCTCCTTCTGATGGAGAAGAAGCTATGCAGATTGCAAATTCAATTTTTGAGCTAAAGATGAATCATCAACTTAAAAATGATGCATTTGCAATTCTTTACAGAACAAACGCGCAATCAAGAACGTTTGAAGAAGCCTTACGTAAACTCAATTTACCTTATCGAATTTATGGAGGTTTATCCTTTTATAAACGCAAGGAAATCAAGGATGTGCTTTGCTACTTCCGATTGGTGGTGAACCATGAAGATGAAGAAGCAATGATTCGGATCATTAACTACCCGACCAGAGGAATCGGGAACACAACTATTGACCGTTTACGAATAGCAGCAGATCAGACCGGAGTAAGTTTATGGACCGTAGTAAACAACATCTATGCTTTTAATACGGGTATAAATACCGGTATTGCCAGTAAAATAAAAGCTTTTGCTGATATGATTGAAAGTCTGGCAATACAATCACAAAAGAAAAATGCATTTGAAAGTGCACATCAAATAGTTCTCGCCTCCGGAATTTTTCGCGAATTAAAAGAAAATGATACCGACGAAGACGAAAACCGTGCTGACAATATTGAAGAGCTGCTCAATGCAATTCAGGATTTTTCCGTTCGTCCACGTGAAAATGCGGAAGATACTGATATCCCATTATCGAATAATGAATTACGCACTCTTGATGAATTCTTACAAGAAGTTTCTTTGCTAACCGATGCAGATGAAAAAGATGAGGATCAGAATGTTGAAAAGATTACGCTGATGACCATTCATGCATCTAAAGGATTGGAATTCCCTGTAGTTTATATTGTAGGCCTCGAAGAAAACCTTTTCCCAAACTTTCAGGCAATCAGCTCAAGAGCTGATCTGGAAGAAGAACGAAGGTTATTCTACGTAGCTATTACCCGTGCTGAGCAAAGGCTTTTTCTCTCCTATGCCGAAACACGTTTCCGCTGGGGACAGCCTACATTTTGTGAGCCAAGCCGTTTTATTGATGATATTGACCAACAATTTATTGATCTTCCCAAAAAGAAAAAGGTTATCAACTCACTTCTTGGAGGAGGAACGAAAAATGACTTTAACAACATCTTTTCGAAACCATCAAAACCTGTTGATCCCTCAAAATCGGCTGAACCTTTCAAATTAAATGTAAAAACGACACCTCAACCTATTTCCAAACCTGATAATTTAAGTGAAGAGGTAAGTGATTTGAACCAAATACAGCCCGGAATGAGCGTTTTTCATGAAAAATTTGGACAAGGGAAAGTACTTGAAATAGAAGGAAGTGATGCAAGCAAAAAAGCAACAGTATTTTTTAATGCTGTAGGACAAAAACAACTTCTTTTAAAATTTGCCAAATTAAGAATTGTTGGATAATTAAATCTATAATCTATTCAAAATGAATAAAAAGGAAGGCAACAGGCAATTGCTGATTATCGAGAAATCACATAAACGCAGCAAATCAATGGGTGTAAATCCAACACAGATTTATCCTAAAAAAATGCTTGTATTTGATGAATTGCGAAATCGTCTTTCTTTACACAAATCATTAATTGATACAGCAACTCCATTCATAACAGAGCTTTACAACTTCCTTAAAAATTCCGGGTATTTTGTAATACTTACTGATGCAGATGGCTGTATTTTAACGCTTATAGGAGATGATGAAATTGTAAATGAATCTCATAAATTCAATATGATTCCGGGTGCATTTATGTCCGAAGAAAGTGTGGGAACCAATGCAATGGGTACAGCATTAATTGAAAACAGACCATTACAATTCACTGCAGATGAGCACTACATCACGGCATATCACAAATGGACTTGTTCTGCTGCTCCGATTCATGATACAGATGGAAAAATTATCGGAACCATAAACTTAACAGGTTACTGCGAAAATGCACATCCACATACATTAGGTCTTGTTGTTGCCGCCGTTCGGGCTATAGAAAATCATTTGGAAAATATAAATATTCAAAAGCAACTCTATGACTCAAACATGTTTGCCTTTGCAATGATGAACAACCTCTCTTACGGTGTTTTTGCAATTGATTTGAATGATGATATTCACTGGATAAACAACACTGCTTGTGACACATTAAATATCAGACGGTTACATTTACTTAACAAACCAATCAATCAATTCATTAAAGATTGGAATAAACTCAAACGTAGAGTTTTAACAGAAAATAATATTCTTGATGAAGAAGTAAATCTTTCTATATCCGGTGAAAACATCACTTATCTTATCAATCTATACCCAATAAAAACTCCTGAAAATCAAATTCTTGGCTTTCTTTTTTCATTCCGCTCTTTAAGCAGAATGTTTAAATTACTGAATAAATATACCGGACAACAAGCTCGATTTACATTTGGAGATATTGTGGGTGTTTCAAAAAAGCTAAAAGACACCTTACGCTATGCCAAAACGGTTGCCAATAGTCCAACCACAATTCTGATAACCGGAGAAAGCGGAACGGGAAAAGAAGTGTTTGCTCAGGCAATTCATAATGCCAGTGAGCGTTCCGGAGAAGCATTCGTTGCATTGAACTGCGGAGCAATTTCTCCATCACTAATTGAAAGTGAACTATTTGGATATGCCGATGGAGCATTTACAGGTGCCAAAAAAGGTGGTAATCCAGGCAAATTCGAGTTGGCTAATAAAGGAACACTCTTTCTGGATGAAATTGGTGAAATGCCACTGGATATGCAGGTTCGTTTACTCCGAGCTTTGCAGGAAAGTGCTGTTAACCGAATTGGAAGTGAAAAAACAGTCCCTGTTGATGTTAGAATTATTGCTGCAACTAACAAAAACTTAGAAGATGAGATTAAAAATAACAAATTTCGGCTGGATCTTTTCTACAGACTGAATGTAATTCCGTTACACATTCCTTCACTTCGCGACCGAAAAGAAGATTTAATGCCATTGCTTAAGTATTTTCTGAAACACAAAGCATCAAAACTAAAGAAATCTGTTCCTCAAATAGAAATAGACCTGATTGATCGAATCATGGCCTACAACTGGCCCGGAAATATTCGGGAAATGGAAAATTTTGCTGAAAAGCTTGTTATTCTGGAAGGAAATCTCACCCCGGAAATGATGGATCAGGAATTCAGAGCATTACCAACTTATAAAGATGAAACAATTGAACTTGAGCCTATTGCATACCATAGCAAACTAAAAGCCGAGTTAAAAACCCTGGCTGATTCAGAAAAAGAATTAATTCAAAACACTTTAGAATTATTAAAAAACAACATGAGTCAATCTGCCAAATCGCTTGGAATCAGTCGAAATGCTCTTTACGAAAAAATGAAACGATTGGGTTTACGAAATTAATTTTCAAAATCAGTATATAACAGGTATTTCTTTCTGATTTTCTTAAAGTTATCTATTTTCATTTTCCAGCTTTTCCGAATATCTCCTTCCGTTTTTCCAGCAATTATCTGCTTTCGCAGTGTATCAGTTCCAGCAAGTTTATCAAAAAAGGAGGTAAAAAACTTATCCTTTGCAGGATACGACTCATACATTCCTATCAACCAGAATAAATAAATTGATTTATTTACTTTCAGGTAATTACGTGCAAATTCACTCAGATTTATCCCGTTACACAATGTATCCTGATAAAACGGATTTTCACTCATTCCTTTGATCGCAACGGGTTTAAATGTAAAATCACCATGGGGAAATCCCGGATAACCAATTATGGAAAACGGAGTATATGTACCCCTCCCAACACTCACTTTTGTTCCTTCGAATAATCCTAACGAAGGATAAAGATAAATTGATTCAATGCTGTTTAAATTGGGAGATGGATTTACGGGTGGTCGATAAAAAAGTGTATGATTATAGCCTTTTACCGGAATAACTTTTAGTTTACATAACCTTTTGTTATTCAACCATTTTTCCCCATTAATCATTTGAGCATACTCTCCTATTGTCATACCGTGAACTAATGGAACGGAATGCATTCCTACAAAAGAAGCATACTCTTTCTCCAGAACAGGGCCGTCCACATAAAATCCATTGGGGTTAGGTCTGTCAAGAACAATCAGTTCCTTCGTGTTTTCCACGCATGCCTCCATTACATAATGTAAGGTGGAAATATAGGTATAAAAACGAACGCCAACATCTTGAATATCAAACAATATAACATCTACATCTTTTAAATTTTCTTGTGTCGGTTTCTTTTGCTTACCATAAAGAGAAATGGTTGGTAATCCGGTTTTTATATCTTTTCCATTTAAAATAAGGGCACCCGCTTCAGCTTCGCCTCTGAATCCATGTTCCGGAGCGAATATTTTAACAATATTTATCTTCAATGAAAGTAATGTATCAACAAGATGTATTGTTGATACCATTGATGTTTGATTCGCAACAATTGCAACTTTTTTATTTTTCAACAAAGGCAAATACAACGAAAATCGCTCTGCACCAACCTGAATATCAGATGATTTTATTTCCCTCCATGTTACAAACCTTTCCTGCGGTCGTAATGTTTGAGCAATAAACATAAGGAGAATCAGTAAAACATCAGCTTTGGGTATTTTCATCATTCTTTAATTTTCGCGATACAAAAGTAAGATCATTTCAATTTTCGTAGATAGTATAGACATCTACATGCACAAAAAAGTTCAATATTAATAAAACAGCAAGCTTTAAAAGCATCTTAAAACATTGTTTATTTGATCATTAATTTGCAATTTAAATGATCATAAAAGATTTCATTCAATCGCAAATTTAAAATTGAGCATAGGTTTCTTGAGCCACAAAATAAAGCCAATGTAAAGCAATATCGAATAAATAGCTTACCTTTGTTTTTTAATTACATTTAATATTATTTTTTTTACGGGACTTTATATTTCAAGTTGCAGGTATCTAAAAATCAGACAGAAACGACATGAACAATTACTCAGTAATTACATTTATATCTGCTGTTATTTCTTTGGCAATGTCAATTTATGGCTATAAATACCGTAAATCAATCGGCGCTAAGTATTTTAGTTTTTTAACATTGGTTGGTGCAATTTATGCATTTGGTTATGCATTTGAGCTCACTGCTTCGTCTGTAGAAGAAATAAGATTTTGGCTTTATATTGAATATATTGGAATACCATTTATACCAACAGCCTGGTTACTTTTTGCATTTGAATACACCGGAAAAACAAAATGGATTAATCCGAAAACGATAATTATTTTATTTGGTTTATCATTTTCAACACTGATATTTAATTATACCAACAACTTTCACCATCTCTTTTATAAGTCAATAGATATTTCGTTGTATCATGAAGCAACAGCTTCAATACTTTGGAAAGGACCTTTGTACTGGATTCATGTTGCATTTATCAACATTGCAATTTTAGTAGGGAATTTATTATTTCTTGAGAAGTTTCTCCGAAGTACAATGGTTTATCGCTGGCAATCCGGCATCATTTTTTTCGGATCTTTATTTACGTGGGGAGGCTACCTCCTTTATCTCCTTAAAATAAGCCCTGAAGGGCTGGATATCACACCTTTGTCATTTGTAATTACCGGAACATTCTATTCTTGGGCTCTTTTTCAATACCGACTTCTTGATCTGGGTTCAATTGCACTCGAAAATGTATTTGAAAGTGTACGTGATGGTGTAATTCTTCTTGATATTGACAAACGTATCCTGAATTTTAATCCTCCCGGAAAAAGCATATTAGAAAACTATCAGAAAGTTACTATTGGTAAACCAATCACAACGGGATTTGGTGAATTCTCTTCCAAACTCATCAACCCACAAAATACTGAAGAACAAAAAGATATCATTACAATAAATACAAATGATGACGAACAATATATCCGGTTAAATATTTCTACGATTTACGACAAACATAACCGTGAATTAGGATATGTATTATTATTAAGCGATGTTACTATCCGTCAGAAAACTGAGCAAAAACTCAAAGAGTTAAATGCCACTAAAGACAAGTTCTTCTCCATTATTGCTCATGATTTACGCAATCCGTTAGGAAGTATGGCTTCATTGGTCGAATTGGCAACAGACAATGAAATGAATCTTTCGAGAGAAGATTTAGCTCAAATCCTAAACGATTTAAAAGAATCATCAAAATCAACGTACGAACTTCTTGACAATTTACTTAAATGGGCTCTTTCTCAAAAAGGAGAAATAAGTTGTACACCGACCCCCGGCAACATTACCGATCTAATCAATGTTAATATCCAGCTATTTCAGGCAAACGCAATAGCGAAACAAATAAAACTGGTTAACTCGACCACCAAAGATATTTTTGCTTTGTTTGACTGGGAAATGATTAACACCGTAATTCGGAACTTGATTAACAATGCAATAAAATATACAGGAACAAATGGTACTATTGAAGTTTCGGCTATAGAAACTGATAACTATATTACAGTTAACGTAAAAGACACTGGTTTAGGAATGAATGAAGAACTTGTACGAAAGCTTTTCCGAATTGAGGAAAAACTTTATAGCAAGACAGGGACTTCCGGCGAAAAAGGCTCCGGACTTGGCTTAATTCTTTGCAGGGAATTTATTGAAAAACATAATTGTAAAATATGGGGCGAAAGCAAATTAAATCATGGAAGTTCGTTCTATTTCACTTTGCCCAAAATCAATTAATTTATTCTTTCACATGTAATCCGCATTCCTTTTGATCAGGATTCTCCCACCACCATCTGCCCGCACGGACATCTTCTTCTGGCTTGATGGCTCTTGTACATGGCTGGCAGCCAATAGACGGGAATCCTTTATCATGTAAAACATTATACGGTACGCCATTCTTACGGATAAATGCCCAAACTTCTTCTTCACTCCACTCAATAAGCGGATTGATTTTCAGAATATTATTTACATCATCCCATTCAAACATCTGAATATTCGCACGGGTAACAGACTGTTCTCTCCGTAAACCACAAATCCATGCATCCAATCCTTCAAATGCACGTTTTAATGGATTGATTTTACGAACATGGCAACATAATTTTCGTTTCTCAATGCTTTCGTAAAACAGATTTATACCATTCGCGCTAACCATCTGCTCTACGTCCTTTGTATCAGGATAATATAATTTTATTTTCAGATTATACTGTATCTCTGTTTTTGCGATCAAGCTATAGGTTTCCGGAAACATACGCCCTGTATCAAGTGTAAAAACAGAAGCTCTATTTGGCGACTCAGAAATCAAATGTGTAATTACCTGATCTTCTGCACCTAAACTGGAGGCCAGCGCAATCTTATTCCTGAATTCATCACATACAAAATCAATAATTTGTGACACAGGAGCATTTGAAAATCGTTCGTTTAACGAACTAATTAAAGAAGTATTCATAGAATTAATTATGGGTACAAAATTCGCAAAATGATTGGAAATTCAAACATTAAGAATGAGCAAATTCAAGAGTAAATTCACTTCCAAACCCAGAAGATGATGAAACTGAGATTATTCCACCATTTTTCTCTACAAATTCTTTACATAAAAGAAGGCCAATTCCTGTTCCATTTTCGCCTTCAGTACCTTTGGTTTCCACCTTTTCGCCAACCTTAAATAGCTTTCCGAGTTTTTCATCAGACATCCCCACGCCAGTGTCAACTACTTTAAGCTGAATTTTATTTTTTAATTCAAACGAAGTCACCTTAACAAGCCCTCCCTTGGGTGTAAACTTAATAGAGTTGCTTACAAGATTCCGAATAACGGTGGTTAGCATCTCATAGTCAACAAACAGTTTTAAATCAGGGTTTACTTCATTAAACAAAGTAATATTTTTCTGATTCGACATTTCGCAAAGCACGCTAAAACACTCACTTACTACATCATACACATTTACCCATAAAGGTTTTACAACTATTTTACCGCCTTGTGATTTTGCCCAGCCAAGTAAATTATCCAACAACTTATAAATATTACCAGACGAAGTATAAATCATTTTCAAATACTCCTTCCTGCTGGCATCAGTATGTTGCTCATAATCTGTAAGTAAAACTTCTGACAACCCTAAAATTCCATGAATCGGGTTTTTAAGATCATGTGATATAATTGAGAAAAACTTATCCTTTGCAACAATCATATCTTTCAGAATAACTTCATTTTCACGTAACTTAAATTCAGTTTGTTTAAGTTCGGTAACATCATAACCAACAGATATTATTACATTATTTGCAACAAGATAATTTGCCCAAAACTGATTTAAATCAACCCCGTCCTTTCTTCTGAGTACAAATTCTCTAAAAACACCATCACTTTGTAATACAGATGCTTTCGCTCTTTGAGAATCCTCTTCAGTGCTAAAAAAGTATTTCAGAGGAGATGTTAACTGGTTAATATCATCAAATGTATAACCTAAAGTTCGAATACACTCCTGATTCCATAAAATGCACTTATTATTACTGTTAAACGCGTGAATCATTACCGGAGCATTTTCGTAAATCGTTCTAAAACGTTCTTCACTCTCTATCAATTTATTACGAGCTTCTTGGGTTTGATTCAGTAATTTATTTATTCGTATAGAAACAAATTTGAACTCTGAAAACTCAAATTTTTCCGGATCAATTTTTGCATCAGTTGCCAACGAATAGCTGAGAGAGTGAATAAAGTCTGTAAAGCTCTTTTTAAGCTTGCCAGTAATTCCTTTGTACGCAAAAAATACAATTATAATCATGATGCCCATAAACATCAAAATTCCCAATATTCTGAATACCATATTCATAATTAAATCTTTACGCTGAGCTTCTATTTGTGTATCAATTCCGTCTAGCTCAGCAAAAGCCCCAATAATCCAGTTCCATTCGGGAATGCCTTTTACATAAGATAATTTATGAATCTTTCCTTTTCTGCCCGGCTCTTCCCAACTATGTTCATAAAAACCAGACTTTTCGGGAGAATCAATCAATTTACGTTGTTCCTGGATTACTTTTCCTCCTTCCGAATCTGTCATTTCCCAGATGTAATCTCCAGACTTATATTTATCCGATTGAATTACAAGTGCATGACCATCATACGTATTGATATAAAGGTATCCGTTCTTCCCATATTTTATTCGCGCTATCCGATCAATTACTTTTTGCTGAATATCCTTTATCACATCATCAAAATATTCGCCACAACCGATGTAAATATTGAGAGGTTTAACAAGCTTCACATAAGATATTTTTCGGTAAGGGATTCCACTGGTATCACCAGGCAAAGGCCAAAAATCCTCCACAAATCCATCTCCGGCTTTTGTAACTATTTTCAACTCATCTTTAATTACATAGTTTCCTTTTGAATCCTGAAGATTAAGTAAATTCAATCCTTCATATTCAGGTTTTATAGGATATAATTGTTCAACACCATCAAGTGAAACTATGAAATAGTAACCTCTTCCGTTAAAAAACCGTACAGGACGTAAAGCATCTTTTACAATTTTCAGAATCTCTTTATTACTATACTTTCTTTTATTGTTTTCATAAATATTTACAGACATTGCATGTGCAAAATCAATTTTCTCCCGAAGCTCATTCCGAAGATTTTTCTCCATCGAATATGTAGAAATATTGATATTAGCAATTGACTGATTAACAATATTTTTAATATTGGCTTTTTGTTCATTAATATAAGCCTGCTTTTGCTTCCTGGCTTCTTTGTTAAAATAAATAAATTCCAATAAAATCCAGAATATCGTAAATAAAACAAGCGAAACAACTGTAATAAACAATGAATATCGTTGAAATGTACCGCTTATCGTTTTATTTCGTTCCATAGACCATCCCTAAAAAACGAAAATACAACAAATAAAACCTTAAATTGCAGAGTTTTCAAAAAACACTGCAATTTAGTATTTCGATAATAAAAAGCTGGCTATCTAATTTCCGAAAGGAGAATATCAAACCAAACTACTTCTGAAAATCAGCAATTGCCATTTGAATTCGCTGATAAACATCTGGTTTCACTTTAACTAAAGGAAGACGTAAATTATTCGAACACATGCCTAGAATCTCAAGCGCTGCCTTAATACCTGCGGGATTACCATCTGCAAAAAGAGCTTGGAATACAGGCTGTAATCTATAATGAATTTTACGGGCATTTTCAAAATCGCCATTTTGAGCAAAACGAACCATTTGAGTCATTTCAGCAGGAAAAGCATTTCCTGTAACAGAAATAACGCCATGACCACCCATTGCCATAATCGGCAAAGTAAGCTGATCATCTCCTGACAATACAGAAAATCCTGGTTTACAATTCTTAACAACATCCATTGTAAGAATAATATCTGCAGCTGCATCTTTTACCGCAATAACCTGATCAAGTTCATTGGCAATACGAACCATTGTTTCGGACTTTATGCAGACACCTGTACGTTTTGGAATGTTATATACAATTACCGGAACTGGTGAAACATCATTTACATTCTTATAATGATAAAACAACCCGTCTTGTTGAGGAATATTATAATAAGGGGCTACCGACAAAATTGCGTCAATTCCATCAAAATTTGTTTTTTTGATTAATTCCACCAGACTTTGAGTACTGTTTCCACCTAAGCCCAAAACAACAGGAACACGTTTATCTACTGTATCCACAATGAAGTCTGTAACTGCTAAACGTTCTTTTTCTGTCAGAGTAGCTGATTCACTGGTAGTTCCTAAGGCAACAACAAAATCAACTCACCAGAAATTATATGTTCAATAATACTTCCAAAAGACGTAAAATCAACTGTACCATGCTTATGAAAAGGCGTAACTAAAGCAACGCCATGCCCTTTAAAATCTACTGCCATTATAATTGATTATTAAACATTTGTAAATAGTGTAGAATAAAATTTGAATATTCAGAAACAGATGTACCAGCATCAATTTTCAACATGAAATCATATATTTTCGCATGGCCAGTTTCATCTCGTCCAACTTTAAACTTAGCTTTCGACATTTGACTAACATACAAATTCTGAAAGCTATCCTTTAACGAAAAGTCGATAAAAATATCAAAATCGAAATTTATGAAATCACGAACATAATTACTGGTAGGTTTTCCAAACCAGTTCAAATCTTTGGTAAAATAAAAGTCGAGTGAAAGTTTTTCAATTGCATAAATAGGCTTAACATTTCCGTTAAAAAAGCCCAAAGCTTTTACCTGAATTTGCTTTTCCTGAAATATTTTTTGCCAATCACAGATTAGCTTATAATCATCTTCCGACTCCAGATTATAGTAAACACCAATCGTTTTTGCCTCTGAAAGAGCAATCATTCTGCGATTGGGACGCGAAGCAGGCTGTGATTTTTTAAGGTAAATATCACCAGCCTTGGTGCGGATTTGATTGATTATATTCACATTAAGCTTTTTTGATTGATCCACTCAAAGAGAAGTGTAAAAATAGGAAAGAATTCTTTTACCTCTTCTATTTCATCTATAATTTTGTGAAGAAAGAAATACGAACTTTGTAATCTCAAATTTTACTCCGTTGAAAATAACATTTCTTGGCACTGGAACATCACAGGGAATCCCTGTAATTGCATGTAATTGTGATGTTTGTAAATCATCAGATTCTAAAGATAAGCGTCTTCGATCTTCAGTTTTGATTGAAGATGAAATAATAAATCTGGTTATTGATACGGGACCGGATTTTCGTCAACAAATGCTCAATGCCCAGGTGCATCATCTGGAGGGAGTTCTGCTAACTCATGGTCATAAAGATCATATAGCCGGTCTTGATGATGTAAGAGCATTCAATTACGTTCAGCGTAAGGCTATTGATGTTTATGCCCGAAACGATGTTCATGAAACACTAAAAACTGAATTTTCATATGCATTTGCAGTTGAAAAATATCCCGGAGTACCGGAAATACATCTGCATGAAATCAAAAATAAACTATTCAAAATCAAAGATTTGGAAATACTACCCATCAGTGTTATGCACTACAAACTTCCAATTTTTGGATACAGAATCAAAAACTTCACCTACATTACCGATGCAAATTACATTGATGATATAGAAAAAGAAAAAATAAAAGGATCGGAAATACTGGTTGTAAATGCATTACGAAAGCAGAAGCACATTTCACATTTTACACTTTCCGAAGCATTAAAGTTAATTGAAGAAATAAAGCCGAAAACTGCATATCTTACCCATATCAGTCATATTATGGGGCTGCATGAAGCAGTAAGCAAAGAGCTTCCTGAAAATGTGTATTTTGCTTATGATGGACTTCAATTAGAACTTTAATTTTGCTTCCCTTTCTTTACTTTTTTAAGCACCAGCAAATTCATAGGGTTTGAACCTAAACCCTGAATATTTTTTTGTGTAAACCGTAAAATCTGGTCATAATATAAAACAACCACAGGAGCTTGTTCCATAATCAGATTATCCATTTGCTGATACATTTTAAAACGCAATGAATCAACAGTTTCAGTCATTGACTTTTCATACAGTCTATCAAATTCAGGAGAAGTAAAATGGGTGTAATTGGGACCTTCTGGACTATGATTTTTTGAATAAAACAATGATAAATAATTCTCAGCATCAGGATAATCGGCTATCCAGGAACCTCTGAAAAATGGAATCTTACATTGCGCCATCATTTCGCGTAAAGAACCTGGTGGAGCGACATCAACCTTTATCGGAATTCCTATCTCAATCAACTGTTGCTGAATATACTTACACAAATCCAAATAAGAGGACGTTGTAGAAAGCGTAATTTCAGGCAATCCTTTTCCATTCGGGAAGCCAGCCTCTGCCAGTAATTTCTGAGCTTTTTGAATATCATAAAAATATCCTTTCATTTTTGTAGAGTCGAAACCCGGTAATCCCATGGGAATCATTCCAAAAATGCCCGGTGTACCTATATTATTACGCAAATATCTCATCATTTTCACACGATCAAAACCATAATTAATCGCTTGTCTGATTTTTTGTAATCGTAAGGGATTTTCTGATTTTATCTTCACGGCATCAACCATAAAACCAAGATATTCTGTATTCAGATATGGTTGTGTAATTAAATTTATTTTAGATTCATATTTTGATTGAAGTTTTCCATCCCGGGTAAGCAATTCATCTTTATAAGAAGCATCCAATCCTGAAATAAAGTCAAGATTCCCTTTAACAAACTCCAGAAAAGCTGTTTGCTTATCACTTAAAAAGGTAACAGATACAACATCTAAGAAAGGAAAACGTCCGGTTTCATCTCCTTCAAAATAATATGGATTCTTTAATAATACCAGCTTTACTCCTTCCTTCCAATATTTATAATAGAAAGGACCGGTTCCAACAGGATTTCTTCGAAAGTTATCTTTATATAAATCAAGTGCTTCATGAGGCACAACAGAACAATATTGCATGGTTAACAGACCTAAAAACGGTGGAAATGAACGTTTTAATTTTACCACCAAAGTGGTATCATTTAATGCTTTAAAAGGCTCAATACTATCTATTTCATTAAAAACCCATGCTCCGGGTGACGATATTTTAGGATCTCTAATTCTCGAAAATGAATAAACAAAATCATGAGCTGTAACCTTTCTTGTTTTATTCTTAAAGCATTTATTTTCATGAAATTGAATATCATTCCGAAGATGAAATATATAAATTTTCCCATCATTACTAATTTCCCATGAACTGGCAATACAAGGTTGAATTGCCAATGTATCATCCAATTGTACTAATCCATTAAACATTTGATTACATGCCCAGATTCCTGCCTGATCGCGAGCAAAAGCCGGATCTAAAGAAGAAATACCTGCTGATTCGTTGTAACGAAAAATTGATTTTCCACTGTCAACATTTCTATGAGTACAAGAAAACAAAAATAAAGCAATGAATATTAAATAGATAGAATATTTCATAAAATAAGCTTTTCAAAAGCAAATATAGTTTTTTCAAAAGAACAGAGCATGATAAAGAAATGTATAAAGCAGAAATACCGTAATTTTGAACCTTCAAAATCAGAAGAAGATGAATGCATATAAAGATATTCCAAATCTTGGAAAAACACTGATTAACAAACTTCAGGAGGCTGAAATTGAAAACATTGAACAATTACGAATGATTGGCTCAGAAAAGGCATTTCTTCGACTAAAAACGATTGATCCGGATGCATGTATTAATATGTTATATGCTTTGGATGGTGCTGTTCAGGGAATTCGCTGGCATCAACTTTCAAAAGAACGAAAAGAGGAGTTAAAGTTCTACTTTCAGCAGCTCACATTAACTAATTAACAGAATATCAAAATATCACACACAATGAAGATCACTTGCATTGAACCTATTGGAATACCACAAAATCTCAGTGAACAGTTTACACGTGAAATTCAAAAACTTGGTTTTGAATTTATACAATATCCAAATAGGCCATCAACTGATCATGAGATAATTGAAAGAATAAAATATGCTGATATTCTGCTTGTTTCGAACCTTGCTCTCTCTACCAATATTTTGGCAAATGCTCATAATCTAAAAATGATCTCAGTAGCATTTACAGGAGTAGATCATATTGATATTGACCACTGTAAACAACATTCAATTGCGGTATCAAATGCTGCAGGCTATTCCACTCAGGCTGTTGCCGAATTAGCCATTGGGCTTTCATTGGATGTATATCGCAAAATAAGTGACACTCAAAACTGGCTTAATCAAGGCCATGATCGAAAAGGTTTTTTGGGCAGGGAATTATGCGGTAAAACAGTTGGAATTCTGGGAACCGGAGCTATCGGAATTCGTACAGCAAAGCTATTTCAGGCATTTGGGAGTCATGTTATTGCATGGAGCAGAAGTAAAAAAGAGCAATTAGAAGAAGCTGGTATTCGCTATTTTTCTCTTGATGAAATCATCGAAAAAAGCGATATCATTTCTGTGCATTTGCCATTAAATTCCGAAACTGAAAATCTTATTTCAGCAGAAAAACTCAGTAAAATGAAGCCCGAAGCAATCATAATTAATACTGCACGGGGAAAAATTATTGACAATCAAGCATTGGCAAATGCATTACAAAACAACACTATAGCAGGGGCTGGCATTGATGTTTACGAAACAGAACCACCATTGCCTGTAAATCATCCTTTACGAAATGCTCCAAACTGTGTTTGCATTCCTCATATCGGTTTTGCAACCAAAGAAGCCATTGAAATAAGAGCTGGTATCGTACTGGACAATATTCGATGCTGGATAGCAGGAAATCAAATTAACAAGATTGTTTAACAGCAACTATAAACCGGGGCTTTCCTCTAAAATCGTTCAATATACGCACATTTACGAAACAACTTTTTTCAAAAATTCCAGCGGTTTCAAAAAATAATAACTCATTAATTTCCAGATAAATTACGCCTCCTTCCTGTAAATAAAGCTCTGCAAGTTTTCTTATAGCATTATAATATATCAACGCATCATTATCATTTACAAACAAAGCCAAATGTGGCTCCCAGTCTAAAACATTTTTATGCATTTCACTCTTCTGGCTTTCTGTTACATAAGGAGGATTACTTAGAATAATCTGTGGAGATGGGAATTTATTATAATATTGACTATCAAATATATCTGCTTTTTCAAAATAAACATCCAGTGAATTATGCTTTTGATTTTCACATGCAACTTCAAGAGCTTCATCAGAAATATCAGTTCCAAAAACGGTTGCTTCCGGAAAAGATTTTTTCATAGCTAATGCCAAACATCCACTTCCCGTGCAAACATCCCAAAAAACAGAGGGATTTTGACCCTGATGTTCAAGAGAAATTATTTGAGCTAGTTCTTCTGTTTCGGGACGTGGAATTAAAACAGACTCATTTACATGCAACTGCATTTCAAACCAATCCATTTTTCCAAATATATATTGAATCGGTTTATACCTTCGTAAATCTTTGATACAATTAAATAAGCTGAGTATTTCCGATTCACTCAATCTGCCCGTTGTTTTTTCAGCCAGCAATTTAGCCTTTGAACGATGAGTATAATATTCAAAAGCCTGAAATACAAATGATTTAATTTCATATTCAGAGTATCTACCTTTTAATTCTTCCTGAAAAAAGGTAATTACGTCATCTATCTTATTGGAAGGAATACGCATAGTTTGCAAAATTAAACGTTTCTTACGAATATCAATCTATAACGACTATCAATAGCTAAACAAACTATAATACAAATATTTATATACAAAATGCATCCATTAAAATTCACAAAAATCATCCCTTTACAATATCTTAAGAACTTAGTTTTTAAAAAGTATCTAACTTTGCAGCATGCTTAGTTATCACCAAAAAATTATTGCCCGCTGTTTAGAACTTGCCGAAAATGGTTTAGGTTTTGTAGCTCCAAACCCCATGGTAGGTTCCGTGATTGTGTATGATACTAAAATTATTGGTGAAGGATATCATAGGCATATTGGAAAGGCTCATGCTGAAGTAAATGCAATTGCATCCGTTGAAAATCAAGAACTACTAAAAGAATCAACTCTTTATGTGAATCTTGAACCATGTTCACATTTCGGGAAAACTCCACCTTGTGCTGACCTTATAATAAATAAAGGTATTCCCAAAGTTGTAATTGCAGCCTCTGACCCAAATCCGCTTGTTGCAGGCAGAGGCATTGAAAAACTCATAAATGCCGGAATAGAAGTAACTACAGGCACTCTTGAAAAAGAAGCTCGTTTTTTAAATCGTCGTTTCTATACATTTCATGAGCACAAACGACCCTATATTATTCTGAAATGGGCACAAACGCTGGATGGCTTTATGGATATTGATCGTCAGAATAATGAACCCGCTCAGGATAACTGGATAACTAATGATGCACTTAAAATACTGGTTCACAAATGGAGAAGTGAGGAAGACGCAATACTAATCGGAAAGAACACCGCAAACAACGATAATCCCAAATTAAATATTCGTTATTGGGCCGGGCAAAATCCATTACGGGTTATCCTTAGTCGTGAAGATGATTTTTCCAATAATCTTCACATCCTTGACCAAAGTCAGCCTACCCGAATTTATACCCGAAAATCTAAAACCAACTCCCCCAATCTGGAATATATCTCACTTGAGAATGACTCCATCCCATCTGTGATGAACCATCTTTATTCAAGTGGAATACAATCTGTTATTATAGAAGGTGGAAAAACAATTCTGGATCGTTTTCTAAATCTTAATTTATGGGATGAAAGCAGAGTATTGATTGGAAACAAACTGTTTAAACAAGGACTCAAGTCCCCAAAAATGCTCCTAAATCCAACTGAGAGTTATTCTATAGACAGTGACACCGTATTGATTTACAGAAAGTAAAACCATGATTTATTTAGTATTAGCAATCATTTTTTCATCGCTTATCTTCATAACTTTTAAATTGTTTGATGTTTTCAATATCGATAATCTTCAGGCAATTGTAACAAATTATGTAATTGCAGGTATTTTGTGTATTCTTTCGGCTGGAAGTAGCTGGAATTTTATCAGAATAATACAGGCTCCCTGGTTTGGAATGGCAATAGTCCTTGGAATTCTTTTTATTGTTGTCTTTTACATCTTTGCAGAATCGTCACAACGAAGCGGCGTTGCACTCACAGCAGTAGTAAGCAAAATGACTGTCATTATCCCTATTTTAGTAGGTGTTATTTTTTACGGAGAGCAAATAAATGTTTTAAAAATTGCAGGGATACTATGTGCACTGCTTGCATTTTCGCTCGTTTTACGCAAAGAAGGTGAAAAATCGAAGCTTCGCTTTGCATTAATCTGGCTCCCCTTAATATTATTTATCGGTGCCGGATTCAATGATACCCTGATGAAACATTGCGAAAAACTCTATGGGTTAAAAGGTGATGAAATCTTTCTTTTTTTATCTGTAGTGTTCCTCTCTACCTTATTTATTGGAGGAACATCCATCAGTTGGAAATATGTAAAGTACCGTAAAAAAATCAAGGTTAAGAATCTATACGGAGGTATAGCCTTAGGCTTACTCAACGTAGGATCAACCTATTTCATGTTTAAAAGCTTTGCCCTGTTTGAAAGCATCGTATTTTTTCCGGTTTTCAATGTTGGGGTTGTCACAATTTCGGCTCTAACCGGCCTTATTGCATTTAAAGAAAGACTATCTTTGATAAACTGGATAGGAGTTGTTGCATCCATTGCATCAATTCTGTTAATTGCATTTGGACAATGATGTTTGATGATACTTATAAAACAATTACAGATCCCTCGGAAGGTATTTACAAAGAGAAAGGAAGTAAATTCTTCTCTTTTGCAATACCCGTAAAGACTGAAGAGGAAATTAAGGAAAAACTTGCGGAACTACGTAAAACATATTTTGATGCACGCCATCATTGCTATGCATACATTTTAGGATTTGACAAATCAGCCTGGCGGGCAAATGACGATGGAGAACCCTCCGGAACCGGAGGTAAACCTATTTACGGACAACTTTTATCTCACGATTTAACCAACATTCTGATTGTTGTAATCCGATATTTTGGAGGAATAAAGCTTGGAGTAAGCGGATTAATCAATGCATATAAAACTGCAGCTAAAGACGCCATCGACAACAACAAAATTGTAATGCTCACTATTCAGGAAATTTATTCTGTAAATTTCGATTACATGCAGATGAACAACATTATGAAAGTCCTCAAAGATGAATCTGTCAAAATTTATGAACAGAATTTTGACAATCAGTGTCAGGTAAAATTTTCCGTTCGACAATCAAAAGGGATGTTCATAACAGACCAATTATCAAAGATTTCGGGTAGTAAAATACAATTTATTTCACTTTCTTAAATCAAACAATTAACCATTCACTAACAATCAACTTTTTATACAATAAAAATTTTTAAACGCTTAAGATATTTAATCACAAATGCTTAAGTAAGAATTAAAATGTTGAAATAAAAAAAAATGCACGCTATTAACATTTTTTTCACTGAGATTTTTTTTTGAATCCAATTTATGCCTATACTTGTAGTGGGTACATTTTCCGCCACAAAACAATACTATCTATTGATAATCAAAAGGGTTGAAAAATGAATTGCACTGTGTTTTTGAAAAGCTGATTTTGGGCCATAATATACGGCAATCTTTTTCAAAAGTCAATAGCAGAAAAAATTTTTTTTTCACTTTTTAGTGGTGAATTTTGTTAGGAAAACTGATTCGAGCATAACTTTAACTTGGTAAAGTATGCGTAAATAGCTAAACAACAAGTAAAAAGGTAACAATTGAATGTCATTATGTCGAGTATTCTAATGGAAAGAACTTATAAGGAAGTTTGGGATAATTGTCTGAGAATCATAAAGGATAACCTGGGAAACAGCCAGAGCTTTCGTACTTGGTTCGAGCCTATAAAACCCGTAAAACTTGAGAATAATGTTCTTACCATACAGGTTCCAAGTCAATTTTTCTATGAATGGCTGGAAGAACATTATATTACTCTTCTGAAAAAAACGATTAAAAAGGAACTTGGCTCAGAAGGCAGACTCGAATACAGTATTATTATTGACAATTCGAGTTATGAATCAAACCCTTACACTGTAAAAGCGACAACATCAAACCGTCATGCCATTCAAAATCCAGCCATTAACATGCCAATTGATATAAACCGCGACGGCTCTAAAGAAATTCCAAATCCGTTTATTATACCCGGATTAAAGAAAATCAAGGTGCATTCGCAATTAAACGAGAATTACTCTTTTGACAACTTTGTAGAAGGAGATTGCAACCGTCTCGCTCGTTCTGCCGGCTGGGCTATTGCGCAAAACCCGGGAAAAACTGCGTTCAACCCTTTATTTATCTACAGTCAGGTTGGATTAGGCAAAACTCACCTTGCCCATGCTATTGGTATTCAGGTAAAAAACAACTTCCCTGACAAAACTGTTCTATACATAAACTCAGAACAATTTTTACAGCAATATATTGAATCTATCCGCAATAACAACCATAATGATTTTGTACACTTCTATCAAATGATGGATGTACTGATTGTTGATGACATCCAATTTATTGGCGGAAAAGAAAAAACTCAGGATGTTTTCTTCCATATTTTCAACCACTTACATCAAAGAGGCAAACAAATAATTGTTACTTCAGACAAAGCTCCGGTTGAATTAACAGGGTTTGAACAACGACTTCTCTCACGTTTCAAATGGGGATTGGCCGCTGATTTACAAACTCCTGATGTCGAAACCCGCATTGCAATTCTGAAAAAGAAAGCTTACTCTCATGGAATAGAACTTCCGGACGATGTAATTGAGTATATTGCTTACAGTATTACAACTAATGTAAGAGACCTCGATGGAGCATTAATATCTCTCTTAGCCCAATCATCACTAAACAAGAAAGTTATCTCAATTGAGTTAACGAAACAGATGATTGATAAGTTAGTAAAAAACAACAACAAAGACATATCTATCGACTTCATTCAAAAGATCGTTTGCGACTACTTTGGAATTCCGGTTGATCAAATCAACACAAATACTCGTAAACGGGATATAGTTCAGGCTCGTCAACTTTCAATGTATTTCTCAAAAAAACTAACAAAATCCTCTCTCGCATCAATCGGACAGGCTTGTGGAAATAAAGACCATGCAACTGTGCTTCATGCATGTCGCACGGTTACCAATCTTATTGATACGGATAAACAGTTTAAGCTTTATGTTGATGAAATTGAGAAGCGTATAAAAATTTAAATCAAATTCATTGATCTTATAAATAAAGTTCAAAAAAGCCATCCTACTATGAGTGTGGCTTTTTTTATTTCTAATATCCACAAAATCATAAAACAGTCATGACCTGTTATCTAAAAATCTGTTACTTTGTATTTTAAATATCGACGACTTCTGATATGAAAAAGATATTATTTGTATGCCATGGAAATATTTGCCGATCGCCAATGGCAGAAGGAATTATGAAACATAAGGCGATGAATGCCGGAATCAAATTGGAAATAGATTCCGCAGGATTTGAACCATTTCATTTAGGAGACACTCCTGACCCTCGTTCAGAATTAACCATGAAAAAGCATGGTATTGATATCAGTAATTTACACTCAAGACTAATGAAGCCGGAAGATTATAAAAAATTTGACTTCATCTTTGTGATGGACAAAGCAAACTACAAAAATGCATTATATCTTGCTCATCATGAAGCTGAAAAACAAAAGCTTGATTACATAATGAATGTATGCGATCCTGGGAAAAACATCGAAGTTCCCGACCCCTATTATGGAAAAGGAGATGGTTTCGAGCACGTGTATCAAATGCTTGACAAAGCATGTGGCGCAATTCTTGAAATCATAAAAGATTAATATAATGACTATTACAAAAGAAGATCTTCTGCAAGCCCGATGCAGAATAGAAAAATACATACATAACACACCCGTGTTATCTTCATCTACTTTCAATTCGATAATCGGTGGAAATATTTTCTTTAAATGTGAAAATTTTCAAAAAGCCGGCGCATTCAAATTCAGAGGAGCCATAAATGCTGTTTTTTCTATCTCATCTCAGAAAATTTTGAAAGGAGTTGCGACACACTCTTCCGGAAATCATGCAGCAGCTCTGGCTCGTGCAGCACATCTACGAAATACAAAAGCATGGATTGTAATGCCTGAAAATGCTCCAAAAGTAAAAATTGAAGCCGTTAAGAACTACGGCGGAATCATCATTTTTTGCGAACCAACATTATCGGCAAGAGAATCAGCTCTTCAAAAAATTATTGACAAGACTGGTGCTACTGAGATTCATCCATACAACAACGAGAAAGTAATTGCCGGACAATCTACAGCTGTTCAAGAAATTCTGGAAGTAATTCCCAGACCGGAAATTATCATTACTCCTGTTGGAGGAGGCGGATTATTAAGTGGATCTGCTCTTGCTGCACATCATTTTTCGCCCGGAACAAAAGTTTTTGCAGCAGAACCACTTAATGCTAATGATGCATTTCTATCATTCACATCCGGAACGTTTATTCCCTCTGTAAATCCCAAAACTATTGCAGATGGCCTTTTGACATCCTTAGGAGATATTACATTCCCTATAATCCAAGATCATGTAAATCAAATTATTACTATAGATGAACATTCCATTATAGAAGCCATGAAATGGATTTGGGAGCGAATGAAACTCGTAATTGAGCCTTCTTCGGCTGTTCCTGTTGCAGCTATTTTCAACAATCCGGAAATATTTCAAAATAAAACAACTGTTGTAATTCTCTCTGGAGGAAATGTTGACTTAACAAAATTACCCTGGCAATAATAAATTATGAACACAAAAGGCAAGCTTATCTTACTTCCGGTTCCAATAACCGAAGAAGCAGATTTTACAACAATTCCACAGGTTGTATTAAGCGCTATTGAGACTTTGGAAATATTTGTAGTTGAAGAGATCAAAACAGCCCGCCGGATACTTCGCAAAGCTGGCTATACCCGAAATTTCGATGAAGTAAAATTTCATATTCTCAACGAACATACCTCTGAAACAGAAATTCCGGAGATGCTTCAGGAGTTAAAATCAGGCAAAAATGTAGGAATGCTTTCCGAAGCCGGGCTACCCTGTATTGCAGATCCCGGAAATCCATTAGTTATTGCCGCGCACGAATCAAAAATAAAAATAGTGCCCCTCCCCGGCCCTTCGTCGCTATTTCAGGCATTAATGGCATCAGGATTTAACGGACAAAATTTTGCCTTCGTAGGTTATCTGCCAATTGACAAAAACCAGCGTAGCCGAAGAATCAAAGAGCTTGAAATCCTTGCTTTAAAAAATGATCAGACTCAGATTTTTATTGAAGCCCCCTACCGAAACAATGCAATGTTTGATGCCTTGACATCAACTTTACAGCTTTATACCCATCTTTGTGTTGCCTGTAGAATTGGTGAAATTGATGAATTTATTCAAACACATACAGTTGCCGATTGGAAACGTCAAAAACCTGATCTACACAAAAAAAACACAGTCTTTCTGATTTACAGATAATCATTCTACTTTTCCATCTCCTTTTTTTTCTTCTTCAGCCAAAGCCTTTGACCAACTTTTGGTTGCGATCCTTTCTCCATTCTGTTTTTAGAATAGAGCTGATTCAGTTTTATCCCATAAAACTGGGATATTGACAACATTGTATCTCCCTCTTTCACAATATGATATTCCGCAAATCCCTTTCGACGTTTGGGTTGCATATATACTATTTCACCATCCTGAAATTTATGATTTTCATCGAAATCATTGTAGCGGATGAGTTCACGGGGAAAGACTCCTAATTCCCGGGCTAAGTCCTCAATTCGGTCTCCTTTTCTGGCAAAAACGAATTTAATTTCATTATTGAGAAAAATTTTACGTCCCGTTGAACCAAATGAAACTGCCTCAAAATCATCCTCATTATCCTGAGAACTCATAATCAAAGGTTTATCTTTAAGCTTTATATTCTCAGCTTCTGCAAGAAAAGGAGAGTAATTGGTATCGTACTGCCAAAGATTGTTTATTTCGATGATTTTGATTAACAATTGGGGATATTGAGGATTTGTAGCATACCCAGCATCCTTCAAACTCTGCGCCCAGGCTTTATAATCATTTTTATCAAGCAGAAAAAGAGAGGCGTAACGCTTCCTTGTGCTCAAAAAGCGAGCATGGTCGGCAAACGACTCTTCCGGTGTATCATACACTCTGAAGCACTCATCCTCTTTATCATCCGTTTTTAAATAGGTTTTTCCCAACCAGTCCTTATGACATTTTATTCCGAAATGATTATTAGCCTGAACCGCCAAATCGCTGTTGCCATTTGCTGATTCTAAAATCCCCTGAGCCAATGTAATACTTGCAGGTATCTTAAAATCAAGCATATTACGAATTGCTATTGCACGATAGCGATCGATATACTGAGGGATTGTGATCGATTGAGATTTAATCAAAGTATTAAATACCAAGACAATAACCAGGGTCAAAAAAGAAAATTTTCCATTCATCGAAAAGTAGTTGATAATATTTTTCTCATACAAATATACAGGATATAATAAACCTATCATTATTACAAATCTACCTATATCTTAAATAAGCCAGTATATCAAAAATAAGATTATATAAACATTTATTATTTCAATTTAACATTAAGACTGACTTAATTATAAGCTAACAATTATTTTATTTGCATTACAATTAATATTTTCATATCTTTACAATGCATTAATAAAATTAATGAATATCATATTACATATAGTTATTCAATCATAATATTTTCATAAATATATAAACACGAACGGAGTAAGCTGAAAATCCCTAAAGAGTAGGCAATAATTTATAAACCAAAAAAATCATGAAAAAAAAGATTTTAGTATTATCATTGCTTTTGGTGTCAATGTTACAATTGAAAGCATCAGATGCATATCTGAAAAATTTGTCATTAAACACTTATTTAAAGACAAATACAAATTATGACATAAGTGTTAATGTGATGAATGCGAATAACACGCCTGTAACCAATTTTACATTATGCTGGCAATTAGATAATGGGACTGTTTACTCAAAGGTTTTCGGTGTTGGCGGTGGTGGAATAACAAGTGGAAACTACTTACCTGTAATACACACAAATCAACTAACTATATCAAATTCTGGCAATTACCACATAAAAGTTTGGATATGTAATACAATGACAAGCGATAATAACCACGCAAATGACACTATTCACAAGGATGTAATGGTATTATCAAACTATGTAACCAAAAAAGTTCTTATTGAGGAATTTACAGCAACTTCATGTCAATATTGCCCTGCAGGAAACAGCGTATTAAATACAATTTCAAACAATGAAAATGCAGTTGTAGCAGCTATGCATACTACAGGCAACTACGCTACAACTCAAACTTCAAGTTATGCTTCTCTGACTGGTTGTAGTGCAACCCCACAGGCAATTATAAACAGAGGTGAATTCGGAGCTTACAATATTACTTCAAATCACACTAGCTGGAGTCAGGATGTTACAAATAGGATCGGAATTTCTCCGGTTGGCATCAGTTTTACACAAAATTACAATTCCACTAACAGACTTCTGACTATCAATACTAAAGTAAATTTCAAAGAGCCATTCTCTGGAGAATATCTCGTTAATATTTACGTATTGGAAAGTAGAATAATTGGATATCAAGCTGGAGCATCCAGTAATTATACTCACAATCATGTTGTAAGGAAATTATTGGGAGGAACAGAAGGATTCAGCAACTTTATTCCTCTACAGCCTATCGCAAATATGGATTATACTCGTCAGGATACTATTACAATTCCAACAGTCTGGAATGCTGCTAATTTAGAAATTGTAGCATATATTTATCAGAAAAACCAAAATAATCTCAGAAACGTACTTAATGCATCAAAGTATTATTTTAACACAACCGGGCAAGAAGAAGAAATTGAAACCAATTCCTTAATAAAACACTATCCTAACCCCGTTAACGAACAGCTTACACTTGAATTTAATAACTTTACAAATAATAAAGTTCAGGTTTTTTCACTGGATGGAAAACTTGTTATTGATGAGGAATACCGAAATGTTAACTTTTGTATTATTCCTATGAGTAATTTAAAAAGCGGTATATATATCGTTCAAATCACGGATCAGGAATCTACAAAATCATTCAAAATCACAAAATTTTAAATATTTCAAGAGCGATTACTTTTGCATAATTCAAAATGCAGAGGTAATCGCTCTTTTGTTTTTATAGCATTAACTCCGAATATAAAAGCATTCCGAAGTCATTCAAGTATATTTTATTTTCGGCATTATCACCGTTATTCTTATTTAATTAATTCTTCCACTCCGCATCAAATCCCTACTTTTGCAAAAAACGACAGGGTATGATAACATTTCACCGATTTACACTCGATAACGGACTCAAAGTTATTGTTCATCAGGACAATTCGACTCCCTTAGTTGCTGTAAATATTTTATATAACGTTGGTTCTAAAGACGAAAAACCGGATAAAACAGGATTTGCACACCTTTTTGAACATTTGATGTTTGGCGGTTCTAAAAACATCTCACGCTTTGACGAACCTTTAGAACGAGTCGGTGGTGAAAATAATGCATTCACAAATAACGATTTTACAAACTACTATCTTACCATTCCAAAATCGAACCTCGAAACGGCATTTTGGCTGGAATCGGACAGGATGTATGAATTGGCATTTTCTAAAAAAAGTCTTGAAGTTCAGCGAAGTGTTGTCAGTGAAGAATTTAAGCAACGATATTTGAATCAACCGTATGGTGACACATGGCTTCTTCTTCGTCCTTTAGCTTACAAAGTACACCCTTACCAATGGTCAACTATTGGCAAAGAACTTTCGCATATAACCAACGCTACGATGGAAGATGTGAAAGCATTTTTTTATAAATTTTATCGTCCAAATAATGCTGTTCTGGTTGTTGCTGGCGATGTTACTCCAAACGAAATAAAAACACTTGCAGAAAAATGGTTTGGACCCATTCCATCAGGAACTCCTTATGTTCGTAATTTACCGAAAGAACCTCTCCAAACTGAAGCTCGTTCATTGAGTGTTGAACGTCAGGTTCCGTATGATGCCATCTACAAAGCATATAAAATGGGAAAACGTACTGATGCTGATTTTCACGCAACAGATCTGTTATCAGACATTTTATCAAATGGCAAATCTGCACGTTTATATCAACGACTGGTTAAAGAACAAAAAGTATTCAGTGAGATTAATGCCTACCTTACCGGAGAGTTGGAAGAAGGTTTGTTTGTAGTAACTGGAAAACCCTTTGCAGGAATTTCCCTCGAAACTGCAGAAGAAGCGTTGATGCAAGAAATTGAACTCATTAAAAACAACCCCGTTTCGGCTTACGAATTGGAAAAAGTAAAGAACAAGGCTGAGTCTATGTTTATTTTTTCGCAAATAAAAGTTTTAGATAAAGCTATGAATTTAGCTTTGTTTGAATTGATGGGTGATGCCGAGAACCTCAACACAGAAGCATCAAAATATCAGAATGTTACAATAGACTCCATTATCCGACAAGCCGAAACAATATTTAATCCGGATCGTTGTTCTACATTGTATTACCGGGCAATTCGCTAATATTTTTGAGGATTGAGGCACCTTTTTTAACAAAACAACTGTCTGAGGGGAGAATATGATGCTAACTGAGGAGGACATAATCAAAGGCTGTCAGAAAGGTGATCCTGTTGCTCAAAAAAAACTCTACGAAAAATATGCATCCAAAATGTTTGGAGTCTGCATACGCTATTTTAAAAGCACCGAAGAGGCTGAAGATGCACTACAGGAAGGCTTTATTCGATTATTCAAATACATTGGTCAATATCGGGGCGATGGCTCTTTTGAAGGCTGGATGCGTAGAATAATTGTCAATACAGCTTTGAATTATCACAAAAGCATCCTCAAACATCAGTATCATACCAATTATCAAGAAGTTGAAGAATTGATTGAAGACGAACGTATCGCTTACGACCCCATGCATGTTGAGTTTCTGCTAAAGATTATTCAACAGATGCCCGAAGGATATCGTGTAATTTTCAACCTCTTTGAAATTGAAGGATATAGTCACAAGGAAATTGCAGATATGCTCAAAATATCTGTCAACACTTCCAAATCGCAATTAATGAAATCGAAGCGTTACATCCAGCGCCAACTCGAAAAAATTAACGAACTTAAATATTAAGGTCGTATGAAAGAACAAAAAGAAATCGGAGACATCTTCAGAGAAGCGTTTCAGGAATATGAGCGCAAACCTTCTGAAAAAATTTGGCAAAATATAGAATCACAAGGTGTTAAACCTATATCAAAGCCCTATTTAACACCTAAAAACCTATTCTTCGGATTAGGTTCTGCTGCCATTATTTCTATGGCTATATACTTTGTATGGCCTTCAGAAAAAACCATAAATACGTCTGCTCTAATTGCAAAACACGAGCAAGTCATCACTCAGCCTTCTGACAATAACAGCACACCATATTCTATTGAAACAAAGCAAAAAACAGCTGAAAATCAAAATATTACAACAACTAAAAATTCAACTACATCCGTTCAGAATATTAACCAAACACAAACTACCAATATAAACACGCCTGCTCAGGAAATACAGAATAAACAGTCTCAAAATAACATAAATCCAATTTCAATTACTTCAATTTCTAACAATCCTGTACCAGTTATTACACCTAAACCTGTGCTGACAAACTCGACCAGAAACCAAAATTATGCTCCAAATACAATTCCTGAAACCGAAAAAAGAGCTATTGTGATTAGTTTCACCCCAAATCAACGTACATGCAGAGGAGAAAAAGTAAAACTTGAAGCTATTGGAGGTGTAAACTGGCTTTGGAGCACAGGTGAACGAACTTCTTCAATTTTTGTCACTCCAGAATCGACTGAAAACTATTCTGTTGTAGTTACCGATGAGTATGGATCCAAACATACCGGATTAATTGAAGTTGCAATAGAAAATTGTGATGTGGTTTATGTTCCTAATGCATTCACACCCAATCAAGATGGGTACTATGATGAATTTAAAGCTGTAGGAACAAACGTAAAGGAATTCGAAATTTTGGTATTTTCGCGCAACGGACAACTGGTATTTCAATCCAAAGATATTAATCAGGGTTGGGATGGTACAATTAAAGGTTCACCAGGACCCGGAGGCGTATATGTTTACAAACTCAAATATATTGACGCTCTGAATAAACCACACCAGCTATCCGGTTCGCTTACGCTAATCCGATAACTATGAATTTGAACTTAAACAGAAATCTCACCCCGGAATTTTACCCGATATTACCTGAAAATCTTCGTTTAGATATGTTAAAACCGGAAGTAATCCGCCTGAACAACGGTCTTCCGGTTTATATTTTCAACGGAGGAAGTCAGGATATTGTAAAAATAGAATTTGTCTTTGATGCGGGAAGCAGTTTTCAGTGCAAATCGTTTACAGCACTCTTTACAAATCGATTACTCACAGAAGGAACCCAATCTTACAACGCATCTCAGATAGCTGAAATGATTGATTTTCACGGTGCTTTTATTGAAAAGAATGTTGACGTTGATCAGGCTTTTGTTTCTTTAATCTCTCCAAATAAACATCTCGAAAAATTACTTCCTGTTTTTGAAGAAATTATTAAATACCCTCGTTTCCCAGAGGAAGAAATTTCCATCCATCTTAAACGTATCCAACAGGAACACAAAATGAGCATGGAAAAAGTTGGAACAATTGCTCGTATTCGCTTTCGGGAAATGCTTTTTGGTGAAACCCACCCCTATGGTATATATAGTGATATCACATTAACAGAATCGATTGACAGAAATGTACTTATTGATTTTCATCATAAGTTCTATAATTCTGAAAATGTGATGATATTTTTATCCGGGAACCCAGATGAAAACGTGATTCAAATGCTGAATCAATATTTTGGAAAGAACGACTGGAAAGGCAAAAGAGCTGAGTTAAATCAACATTTTCCTGAACTCCCTGCCAATACTCATAAAAAACATATTGTTCGTGAGGACGCAGTGCAGGATGCAATCCGAATTGGAAAAGTGATTTTCAACCGAAGCGAAAAAGAGTTTATTGTACTTGATATTCTAACCAAAATATTGGGAGGATATTTTGGTTCACGACTTATGACGAACATCAGGGAAGACAAGGGCTATACTTACGGAATAGGCTCTGGATTGGTTTCTTTCCGTCATCATGGAATCTTCTTTATCTCTACTGAATCAGGAGTTGAATTCAGAGAGAAAGTTAAAGAAGAAATTTATAAAGAAATAGAAATTCTTTGTAATGAATTAATTCCGGAAGAAGAGCTTGAGCTTGTTAAAAACCTGATGCAGGGTGAGTTTTTACGTTCCATTGATGGTCCATTTGAATCCGCAGAAATAAGCAGAACTCTGATGCTAAACAATTTAACAACAGATTATATTGAACAACATTTGAATACGTTAAAATATATTACTGCTGAAGAAATACGATTGATGGCTCAAAAGAATCTCTCAAAAGAATCTTTTCATGAGCTAACTGTTGGAAAATAAAGCAATATAACAAACGTTTTCCATGTTGTAGTTGTCATTAGTCTAAATCGGAATTCAATCCTATGAAGTATATTTTAAAGATATTGATTGTTGTTATGTTCATTCTTAAATTGAATGAATCCGAAGCAGCCATATCGCCTATACTTCGCTGTATTTCAGTAAATCCAAATGGATCTATTACGTTAAATTGGTCATTTTCCACCGACACATCTTTATTCAGAGCATATTACATTTATAGAACAACAACTTTCCCAACTGGTTATACATTAATTGACAGCGTATTAAATGCAAACACGTTAACATATACAGATGACAATACAAATGGAAATTCCCAGTCATTCGCTTATTATATACGAATTAAACAACGAAACGGATTAGAATCCCAATCTTCAGATTCCTTACAGAGCATATTTCTAACAGTAGCAAATCCTTTAAACAATACAGCCATTTTAAATTGGAATTCAGTTAGAAACCCATTGTTAACTACAAGCTCTCATTATTATGAAATTTTTCGAAGCAAAGGCAATAATTCACTGGTAATCATTGATTCAACTCAAACTCTGTCATATATTGATTCTATCAGAGTGTGTAATGACTCCGTATTTTATCAGATTCGTATTCATGATAACAGTGGATGCAGCTCTAATTCAAATATCAAAGGCGATTTATTTCAGGATTTAATTTTCCCCTACTTGCCCGAATTTGATTCAGTAAGTATTAGCAGATCAACTGACAAAGTGATACTTGGCTGGCAACCAAATCCTGCTCCAGATACAAAAGGTTATATTATTTGCCGTGGAAATCCATGCATTACAATTGATACCGTTTGGGGCAGATTTAATACTTTCTACACCGATCTGGCAGTAAATGCTGATAATGCTTCTTATACTTACCGAATTGCCGCTTTCGATAGTTGCAACAATACAAGTCTTTTTACACAAAACCAGCAAAGCCTGTTTCTAAAATCAGTTCTTGATTTATGTGGCAATAAAATAGAACTAACCTGGAATGACTATATTAATATGAAGCAAAATCTGGAAAGCTACAAGATTTTGGTTAGTGTTAACGGAGGAAGCTTTAATTCAATTGCATCTTTACCAATAAACCAACACTCTTATATTTTTACACCATTACAAGACAATACCTCTTATTGCTTCATTATTCAGGCAATTAATACAACTCACGCAATTACATCCGGTTCAAACAAAAATTGTTATTCGATAAAGAAACCAGGGCACCCACAATGGTTTTATTTACGAAATGTGAGTATTTTAAACTCGGGGAAAGTTGAAATAAAGCTCTATACAGACCCAACAGAGGTTGCTCAATTCTATAAAATCTATAATTCAACTTCGCCAGCAGGCCCATGGATATTAGTTACATCTTTAAGCTATGCAGCCGTAAGCGATTATACAACAATTCATATAAACAGCAATACAAACCTTGCTCCAGCATATTATATGGCTGTAATATCAGATAGTTGTGGAAATACCGGAGATAGTACTCAAATTTCAAAAAGCATTTATCTTCAAGCTGGTATTGTTGATAACTTCACAAATACCATACAGTGGGATTTCTATTCTTTATGGGCTGGTTCTGTTTCAGAATACAGACTATATCGTTTGATAGACAATGACCCTATTCCAATGTTGGTAACAACTAAAGCCGGAGGAATGACAAGCTATAATGCAACGGATGATATTTCAAATTTTTCATCCAGTGGTGGAATGTTTACCTATTACGTTGAAGCTATTGAAGATAACACTTCGCCTTACCCATTTACAGAAATCAGCAGATCTAATCAGTCCTTTGTTAATCAACAGTCTGATATATTTATTCCAAATGCATTTATGCCCGATGGAGTGAATAAAATTTTCAAGCCAGTTACTGTTTTTATCCCCAACAATGGCTATACATTTCAAATCTACACCCGTTGGGGTGAAATGATTTTCCAGACAAATGATCCGAATGCTGGTTGGGACGGCACATTACATGAAGAGAAAGCTCAGCCCGGAATGTATGTCTATTATGTACATTTTACCCGCCCAAACGGAGCAATGTTTCAACGTACCGGACATGTAAGTTTGATACGATAAAAGCCCCCTTCCGGAGGCTTAATCTTTTTATTTTCAATGAACTTTTTACCAGAATGACTTCAGATTCACTTTGGGATTACATATTCACAATAAAGAATTGCAGAATCTGCATAACGTCGGGTGAAGTACCTCCGTATGGTTCATTATGGAAGGTTGTATAAACTATATTACCTCCTTTGGTACAGGTTGTATTGTATTGAACCCAAACTGCAAGCGGACCATAATTGGTTGATGTATTATCCTGTAACAAGGTGATATAACCAGGATTCAACAAATTAATTACTTCCCAAATTCCTAAATCGTAATGAATAGACATTTTTGTTTTTCCTAACAATACCTGTAGAGCAGGATATATGATATCTATACTGTCAATCATTCCAGAAGAACCGCTTTTAGAGGTACACAAAGATGAATCAGGGATGAATCCTCCTATTTTAGGAACACAATTTCCGGGAGTTTTAGGAGCAGCAGCACCAGTACCATGCTCACGATGAATTTGGCCTTTAAAATTTCCATCACCCGTTAAATATTCAACAGCCCAATCCGAAGCATAGATGCTTCCACAACCTGTTACAAAGTTTTCAAGGTTAGCATACTTTAAACTATCAAGCGTTCCACTTTTGCCACAATTAAGAAATATTGCCTGAAAGGGTTGTAGCTTACTTAAGCTGTCCAAATCAGCAATAATGAGTTCTGTAGCCGTATAGCCCAATGAATCTATAATTATTGTCTCTATACGGTCATAAGCTCCTTTTATATACGCAAGATTTCCTACCTGGTTAAGAACCGTTTGACTTTGTGTTAATGTAACTAATTGATTTGACTTAACATTTACGTTTAATATTGTCTGAAAAATATTTCCTTTTCCACCTTGAAGCACAAGAGTGTGCTTCCCTTCTGGAGCTGAAAGTGTAAATGATCCATCTTTGATGCTCATCGTGTGAAACTGTGGGTATTCCGAAATAAAAACTCTAATTCCGGCCATTGGTTTGCCACTTTTTGAATAAACCTTACCACTGATTTTTCCTTGTGGTACATTCAGAATTTCATCTTCTTCATCTTTACTACAGGAAAAGATAACTACTGCTGTTGCAAGAAATAATGCAAGCAGAGATAAATGTAAACGTGTAATTTTTCTCATGGGGATTCTTTTTTCTCATGACAAATATACAACAAAAAATATTGTATGTCAAGTATTTGTAGTGTTAATATATATTATGAATCATAAAATAAAAATCACTCATTTTCTGTACTGCAGAATATAGCAAGCCAATCGAAATATAAAAAACTATACAAACCAAAGCCTGATTAACCATTTAAGTATCCAAATGCATTATTTTTGCATTGTACTAATATTTGTTAACCAAAGAAATCTTCCATGAAACTTGCAGGATATCTTATCCGAAGTTTCCTGTATTTTATTATTATTTCATCAACGCTACAGGCTCAAATGCCTGTAGGATATTATAATAACGCACAGGGACTAACCGGCAATACATTACGAACTACTTTACGAAATATCGTGACCAATGGACACGTAAAGCTTCCATACACAAGTTCTTCTTTTGATGTATGGAATGCTTATGCTAAAACAGATGTCCGACCCGCGCCAAATAACACAACAATTTGGGATATGTATTCTGATATCCCAAGTGGGATTCCGGCTTATACTTTTACAATTTATACAAATCAATGTGGAACCGCTTCAAAAGAAGGAGATTGTTATTCGCGCGAACATTGTATGCCAAACTCATGGTGGGGTGGATCAGATGATTCTAATAATCCGCAATATACCGACTTACATCACCTTTTTCCTTCAGACCAATATGTCAACATGAAAAAGAGTAACTATCCCATCGGAAAAGTAGGATCTCCAACATGGACATCAACAAACGGAAGTAAAGTCGGACCTTGTTCTTATCCCGGTTATACAGGAACTGTATTTGAACCTATTGACGCATACAAAGGAGATTTTGCCAGAGCATTTTTTTACCTTGCTACTCGTTATATGAACGTATTAAGCAACTGGGTTATCAATTATCCTAATTATGACTCTCAATATGTAATCAATACAACAACAAATGATTATAAAACATGGTTTATTAATATGTTGATTGAATGGCATACGAATGATCCTGTTAGTTCAAAAGAAATAAACCGCAATGATTCAATTTATTGGAAAACCCCTCAACATAACAGAAATCCATTTATTGACCATCCTGAATATGTGTATGCAATTTGGGGAGGACTACCATTAACAATAAAAGCAGAACCAAGCAATCATGTAACAAACTTTATAGCTTCAGCAGGCAATCCCTCTACTTCTTCGATTGTAGTTGACTGGACAGATGCAACAGGGACAACAATTCCTGATGGATATTTGATTAAAGCAAGCTCTAATGGAATCATTACACCCCCTAACGATTCAATAGTTGAAACTAACCAAGTTTATGTTCAAAATGTAGCACAGGGCACACATACCGCCACTTTCAATTCATTAAATTTCAATACAATCTATACATTTAAGATTTATCCATATACCAATTCTGGAATAAACATAAATTACAAAATAAATGGCAGCATTCCTACCTCTACACTAAAAACTGCAAATATTATTAAACCAGAACCCACAAATCAGGTAACAAACTTTACTTCCAGTACAATTTATCCTCATGGAAATACTATTAAAATAACATGGACTGATGCACAAGGATCAATTGTACCGGATGGATATTTAATTAAAGGCACTACATCAGAAACATTTCAATTACCGAATGATTCTGTATCTGAAAATACAGATTTATTAGTTAAGTATGTAAATCAGGGAGTACAATCGTTAACCATTCCAGGACTCAATTCTTCTACAAACTATTCATTTCAAATTTATCCTTATACCAATTCTGGATCAGACATTAATTACAAAACAAATGGAATTATACCAACCACAACCACTGCAACATTTACAGGAGAGCCCTCAAATCATATTACAAATCTCACTGCTAATTATGGCAATGATCCCACTTCTACAATAACCTTAAATTGGACAGATGCATCAGGGCCTGTTTTACCTGTCGGTTATTTGATCAAGGGATCGATAGCCGGAAGTATTAATTATCCAATCGATTCAATCCCTGAAGACAATGAATTTTTAAAACTAAGTTGCACCCATGGAATTCAGTATTATACCTTCAAAGGACTTAGCCCGGGAACAGCTTATACTTTTAAATTTTTTCCTTATAATAATTCGGTTGATAAAATTGATTTTAAAACAGACGAAAGTGTTCCCAGTATATCCTTTACTACTATTCCATTCACAGGTATCAAGCAAGAACCTGAGACACATGTCGAAAACTTTACAGCTACATCGGGTTTACCTACAAATAGCACAATTCTTCTTCACTGGACAGATGTAGAAACCGGAATAATTCCAGATGGTTACTTAATTATCGGATCATCCAATGGAATAGGAAGTATTCAAAATCCGGTTGATAATTTAACACTTACACCTCAAGCACTTACAATGTATGTGCACTATGGTGTCCGAATTTGCAAAATAACGGGTTTGCAACCAAATACATCCTATTCATTTAAAATATTTCCATATACAAACACCGGCTCTAAAATAAATTATCTCACCACAGATCCAGTACCTGCTGTTTCATACACAACAACTCCCTGATAATATGCAAAGGGCACATTCGATTTTTATTAATGTGTCTCTTTGTTATGTATGAGAGCAGATTATTCTATCAGTGAAAAAACAAGCGATAAAAGGCGTTCTTTATGAATGGGTTTCGTAAGATATTCTGTACACCCTGCTTTCAAGGCCATTTCCTTATCGCCCGATAATGTATAGTCTGTTTGTACAATGATAGGTATTGTAGGATCAATATCTCTGATTTCCCTAACAATATCATATCTACCGATATCTGATATTTTCAAATCTACCAAAACAGCCCTTAATCCCTTTTCCTTTTCAAATAACTCTAATGCTTGTATGCCATTAACAGCCCTGATTAGTTCAAAATTCAATTGACTGAATATAAATCTAGTGTATTCATAATTAACATCGTCTTCCTCTATCACAAGTAATTTAATTAATCCATCGGGAATTAAACATGTTTGTTTGGGATTTTCATATACTGTTGTAATTGTATTCTGCATAAAACATGTTTTCAGGTTAACGTAAAAAGTACTTCCACTGTTGGGTTCGGAATAAAATTGAATTTCTCCACCTAATATATCTGTATAGGCTTTTACGATAGACAACCCTAAACCCAAACCTTCGTATGTACGGGAATAACCAAGTTCAGCTTGTACAAACCTATCGAAAATTAACTTTTGCTTTTCATAAGGAATTCCTATTCCACTATCGCGTACAAACAAGCGCAATTCACCATTAACGACCTGATATCCAAAATGAATGTATCCATTTTTAGTAAATTTTAATGCATTTTTAATTAAATTATTCAGAATTGACTCGAGTTTTGCTTTATCTGTCAAAATTATACTATTGTTACTTTCTTCCGAGCAAAAGGTTTCTATTTCAAGGTTTCGTTTCTGAGCTTCTTCCATAAAAAAATGATAACAAACCTGAATAACTTCATTCAAGTTTACAGGTTCTTTATGCAAAACAGATTGACCTGTCTCAATTTTAGCTATTTCTAAAATATCGTTAATCGTATTCATTAAACGATTGCAACTTTCGGTTATCAATGAAAAAGTACTCGTTTGCTCATCGGCAGGTATTACATCAGCCTTTAGAAGATCAATAAGGCCTAAAATACCATTCATGGGTGTTTTGATTTCATGACTCATATTGATTAAGAATGCTGATTTTAACTGATCACTTTCTTCAGCTTTTTCTTTTGCAATTTGCAATTCGTCATTCATTTCGCGAATGGTGTTGTTGGAATTTGTAAGCTCTTCGATAAGTACTTGTAATTCTTCATTCTGTTGCAACAAACGTTCTTCGCTCTCACGAAGCGCTTCTTTCTCTAATTTCCTTTGCGTAATATCTCTCCCGATTCCAAGAACACCAATAGGTTTGTTTTCTAAATCATAAATTGGGGTTTTTATCGTTTCCAGAATTTCTTTATGTCCATCACTTTTAAAGGTCACCTCTTCTTCATTCATCGTAGATTTACCACTGCGAATTGAATTTCGATCATGTTGCCTGAAAAAATCGGCAAGTTCCTTACTTACATAATCGTAATCTGTTTTTCCAATAATCTCGGACTGTTTTTGGCCAAAAAATTGTTCAAATCTATTGTTACAATACAGATATACTCCGTTTATATCTTTTATCCACACTAAATCGGGAAGAGAGAAGAGGAGCGTTTGTAAAAAAACTTCCCTTTTTTGTAACTCCAGCTCATTCAATTTTTGCGCTGTTATATCCAGCAAGGTTCCCCTGAAAATTTTAGGATTACCATCCTGATCATAAGTTAGTTCCCATGACGAATGAAAATATTTTAAAGAAAGTTCATCAGGATTAGATCTGAATACTTCATTTTTAGGTTTTTCTCCTTTTAGCATCATCTCTAAAACTATCGTTATTTTCTCTCTGTCATCGGGATGAATTTTTTGAAGATAAACATCAAAATCAGGGGAAAATTCCTGTGGTTCCATTTCAAACAACCGAAACATCTGTTCTGACCAATATCCAACAGGGTTGCCAACTTCAAATTCCCAATTACCTAAACCTGATATTTGCTGGGCTTCGGTTAACCGTAATTCACTTTTCGAGAGTTTTTCCTCAATTTTCTTACGGTCAGTAATATCAATTATCGTAGATAGTATATACTTTTTACCGTTAAAACGCACCAATTCAATAAAAACTAATACATTTCTAAGCTCTCCATTTTTAGCTTTTATATGAATCTCCAAATCACAAACACTTTTAGAATCCTTCAGATTATCAAGAATTTTCATTCGAGTATCTTCAGTAACCACACCCAAATCGACCATGGTTTTTCCTATTGAATATTCGCGTTCAAAACCAGTCAACTTATACCATGCATCATTTACTTCAATAATTTTTCCATTTTCAAGACATACAATTACCATTGCAGTTGGACTCGATGTAAATGCAGCTAAAAATAATTCCTGCGATTTTTTTCTTTCAGAAACATCTGTGGAAATACCTAACAAACCCCATATATCATGATCATTTTCAGATTTATGAATAGGTATTTTTATCTCCCAAAAAGTCAAAATCTCACCCTCTGAACCAGAAATTTCAATTTCCTCTTCAAATATTTCTCCTTGTAAAACTCTCTGATCATCTAAAGTAAATTTATCTGCTGTTTCTTTACTAAAATAATCATAGTCATTACTGCCAAGAAACGAATCAAAACTAGTTTTCAAGAGGTTTACTGTTGCCGAGTTTCCATAAACAAATCTTCCGTTTTTATCTTTCATATAAACGCAATTCGGAATTTTGTTAAGCGCTTCTTTAAATCTCCATATTTCCGAATCATTTTTAGGTGAGTTATAATGCTTATATTTCATTGATAATTTATCAATTGTCCTTAACAAGGAAAGCACTTCCGCTCTTTGATGGGGAAAATTTAACAAAAAACAAAAACCGGAATTAAGCAATTCTAAACGCTTACGTTCGGTTAATGCATCATCAACTAAAGCAATCACTTCAACGTGAAAGTTATTAGCAAACTCAAGAAGTTCAGTAACTTGATCTAACAAAAAACCAAAAGAAGATGTCAAATCTATTAAAATTGCATGAGGAGCAATCCTTGAAAAAAATTGATCAACCTCCTTTATTGAAGTCTCACAGTAAAAAACATTTAGATATGACAAATCTAGTTTAAAGCACTCAAGTAGATAATTTCCCCGACTATTATCTGGAGAAAAAATCAATAAATCCATAGGCTCTTGAATATTAAATATATTAATAAATTGAAATACATCTTTTCTACTACTACACATTATAACCATCCTTTTTTTAATGATTTATATAATATATTCCAATGATAATAAGTATTAATTTATTATCAGTATCTAAAATGGCATGTAACTTTTTTTCACAACCTGAGTATTTAATTAGCTAGTAAATATTTTCTACCCCAAATATACTACTCACCATATAAATAAATTACAACTTTCAGTTGTAATTTACAACTACGAGTTGCAAATTTTCCTTTTCAGTTGTTTAATATTATTTAACATAATTAATTATAATTGTATAATTTAAAAAAGCATTATACTCAGGCACGTTTAAGACTAATTTCGTTTGAGCATAAATTGATTACATAGTTGAGAAAACAGGATTTCTATTCGTTTTCTTGATCTTTTAGAGACATCTGTAATATAGATTCACTATCCATTTAGTTGTTCCTTTGATTGAGAAAATAATACAGGCATTTCTACTTCCAATCAAAATCACACTAATCAATTAAGTTTGAAAAGCTATTTACATCATTTGATTTTCAATTCAAGTTAAATTCAAATCATTTAAACTCCAATCATATTATTAAACGCGTTATAATTAACTATAAAGGAGAATGTCTTTTCGTGTTGTTTTATAAATAACAAGCGGCATTTAGCTCAACTAAAACGAAATAAATACATAGTCTTTGCCAGCATTAAAATTTGGGAGGAATTATTACAGTTGAGTATATAATTGTTTATTTTTGCTGTAACTGAAAAACACACGTTAATTTAATAAGGTTGAAGATGAAAAAGAAAGTACTGGTTACCGGAGGAGCAGGGTTCCTTGGTTCTCACTTATGTGAAAGATTATTACATGATGGTCATGAAGTCATCTGCCTCGACAACTACTTTACCGGACAAAAACAGAATGTTGTACATCTTTTAGACAACCCATATTTTGAGCTGATTCGTCATGATGTAACCATGCCTTTCTTCATCGAAGTTGATGAAATTTACAACTTAGCATGTCCAGCCTCTCCTATTCATTACCAGTACAATGCAATTAAAACAATCAAAACCTCGGTAATGGGTGCTGTAAATATGCTTGGTTTGGCAAAACGTATCCAAGCGAAAATCCTTCAGGCATCTACTTCTGAAGTTTATGGAGATCCTCAAATTCATCCTCAAACTGAAGAATATTGGGGACATGTAAATCCGATTGGGTTACGTGCTTGTTATGACGAAGGAAAACGTTGTGCAGAAACTCTTTTTATGAATTATCACCGTCAAAACGATGTAAAAATCAAAATCATACGCATCTTCAATACGTATGGTCCACGCATGCATCCCAACGATGGTCGTGTAGTTTCTAACTTCATTGTACAGGCTTTGAAGGGTGAGAATATTACTATTTATGGTGATGGTATGCAAACACGTAGTTTTCAGTATGTGGACGATTTAATTGAAGGAATGATCCGTATGATGGGAACTGCTAATGACATTACAGAACCTGTAAACATAGGGAATCCTGGCGAATTCACTATGCTTGAGCTTGCCGAAAAAGTAATCGAACTCACCGGAAGTAAATCTAAAATCACCTTTGAACCTCTTCCTGCTGATGACCCAATGCAACGTCAGCCTAATATTGACAAAGCAAAAGAGCTACTCAACTGGGAACCCAAAATTCATTTAGAAGAAGGGCTTATAAAAACCATTAAGTACTTCAAAACCATAATTTAGCAAATAACTCATTACATGATAATTCAGGCAAAAGCAGTCATTTAACAATGACTTCTTTTGCCTGTAAAACATTTAAGAATGGCCAGAATTCTCATTACAGGAGCCAACGGACAATTAGGTCAGGCTTTCAGAAAACTTTCAATGTATTATCCTGAACATCAGTTTCTTTTTACGGATTGCCAAGAACTTGACATTACAGACTACCAACAAATTGATAAAGTCATAACTAGCCATCCTCAGGATTTCATTATCAATTGTGCTGCATATACAGCAGTTGACAAAGCAGAGGACGATCAGCATAATGCTCGCTTTTTAAATGCAAATGCTGTTCGCTACCTTGCCCAACTCTCTAAACGACACAATTACAGACTAATCCACATTTCGACCGACTATGTTTTCAATGGTAATCAATTTCAACCATATAACGAAACAGATAATGTTTCACCCACTTCATTTTATGGCAAATCAAAATTAGAAGGGGAGCAGGAAGTATTAACACATGCCGAAAATGCGACTATCATTCGAACATCCTGGCTTTACTCTGAAGTTGGAGGAAACTTTGTAAAGACAATTCGCAAATATGGTCGCGAACGCGGAGAACTTAAAGTGGTATTTGATCAGATTGGCACTCCAACATTTGCAACTGATTTAGCCCAAGCAATCATAAATGCACTACCTGAAATCAGGAGAATGAATGGAATTGAACTCTTTCATTTTTCAAATGAGGGTGTTTGTAGCTGGTTTGACTTTGCCAAGGAAATTATCGAAAAATCTAATATTACCTGTAAAATTAATCCTGTGACCAGTGATGAATATCCAACATCAACCAAGCGTCCATTTTATAGCGTTTTGAATAAAAAAAAGTGGAAAACATTTTTCAATACAGACATTCCTTACTGGAAAGACAGTTTACAATTATGCATTGACCTATTAGATGAACAGGAACGAGCGTAACAGATTGATTACCGAGATACTGGATGCTGCATCCGAAGTTCACAAAAACCTTGGAACAGGTTTACTTTCATCAGTTTACAAATTGTGTTTTCACTCCGAATTGCGTGTAAAAAGTATTTACTTTAACAAAGATGTTCAGCTTCCTATCTTCTACAAAGGAATAAAAATCAAAGAAGAACTGTTAATTGACTTATTAATTGAAGAAGAAGTGATTGTTCAGATTGTTGCCGAAGAACAAATTACACAAATTCAGGAATCTTATCTGCTCACTGCCTTGAAAATGTCTGGAAAAAGTGCCGGAATCATCATCAATTTCAATGAAAAACTCTTTTCAAACAGTTTTCGTAAATTTGTAATCAACTCAAATATTAAACCTTAAAAAAAAGAATATGACCCCTCAAAACATTGAACCACAAGTATGGAAACTCATTCAAGTTTGGTTGAATGGTAATTATGACACTGAAACCAAATCGAAAATAAATGAGCTTCTTGAAAAAGATCCTGTTGAACTCACTGATGCTTTTTATCGTAATTTAGAATTTGGCACAGGTGGTTTGCGTGGAATCATGGGAGTTGGAACTAACCGTATGAACAATTATACTGTTGCGATGGCTACTCAGGGATTAGCAAACTATATGATGAAATCGTTCACCAAAATCAGCCAGCTTAGTGTTGCTATTGCCCATGATTCACGTAACAACAGTCGAGCATTTGCTCAAATCACAGCCAATGTTTTTGCGGCCAACGGGTTTAAAGTATATCTCTTTGAAGATCTGCGTCCTACTCCGGAGCTTTCGTTTACAATTCGTGAGTTGAAATGCCAGGGCGGTGTTGTAATTACAGCATCGCACAATCCGAAAGAATACAATGGCTACAAAGCTTATTGGAATGATGGTGGTCAACTGATCGCTCCCCACGACAAAAACGTAATTGCCGAAGTATTAAAAATCACTTCTCTCGACGATGTGAAAATGAGTGGAAACGAGCACCTGATTGAAATTATCGGCGAAAAGATCGATAAAGTTTATATTAATCGCGTTTGTGGTTTATCACTTAATCCTCAAGCTGTTAAAAATCAGAAAGATTTAAAAATAGTTTATACAGCTCTGCATGGTACCGGAATTACCTGCGTACCAAGAGCATTGAAACAGCTTGGATTTGAAAATATTACCATTGTTGAAAAACAGGATATTCCTGACGGAAACTTTCCAACATTGAAATCGCCCAATCCGGAAGAAAAAGCTGCACTCGAAATGGCAATTCAAAAAGCCATAGAAGTGGGTGCAACTCTCGTGCTGGCTACTGATCCCGATGCCGACCGTGTAGGAATTGCTGTTCGCGATAATCGGGGAGAATTTATCCTGCTCAACGGAAATCAAACTGCTTCGGTATTGATCTATTATCTGTTAACACAATGGAAAGCCAAAGGCAAAATAACTGGAAATGAATACATTGTTAAAACAATTGTTACCAGTGAATTATTAAAAGATATTGCAGTACGCAACGGTGTTGAAAGTTACGATGTACTTACCGGATTCAAATTTATTGCAGACATTATTCTCAGGCTCGAAGGCAAGAAAACCTTTATAGGAGGTGGAGAAGAAAGCTATGGCTATTTGGTAAGTGATTTTGTCCGTGATAAAGATGCCGTAATTTCCTGCTGCATGATTGCTGAAATTGCTGCTTTTGCAGCCGAAACAGAAAAAACCTTCTTTGATATATTACTTGATCTATACCTTGACTATGGTTTCTACAAAGAAGACTTACTTTCAATTACGAAAAAAGGAAAAACCGGTGCCGAAGACATTGAAAAGATGATGGTGGACTACCGAAACAATCCTCCAAAGGAGATTAACAATTCGAAAGTACTGATAATGAAAGATTATCAGCTTCAAAAATCCACTGATTTTGCGACCAATACAACCGAAGTCATTGATTTACCCAAATCAAATGTTTTGCAATTCTTTACCGAAGACGGAAGTAAAATTACCATTCGACCATCGGGAACTGAGCCTAAAATAAAATTCTACTTTGGCGTAAAAGATGCTCTTCCATCCAAAGATGAATTCTATAGTGTGAATGAACAACTTGACCGGAAAATCAAAGGTATTATCCAGTCAATGAATCTATAAAATACTAACAATGAATATATTAGTAATCCAGACTGCTTCTATTGGTGATGTAATTCTTGCCACACCTGTTCTCGAAAAACTTCATCAAACATATCCGAATGCAGCCATTGATTTACTGGTGAAATATGGAAATGAACCTTTATTTCATGGTCATCCTTTTCTGAGAAAAGTCTGGGTTTGGGATAAACGTGAAAAAAAATATGCCCGTCTGTTATCGCTCATTTCCAAAATCAGAAATGAGCGATACGATGTGGTAATCAATATTCAGCGTTTTTTCAGCAGTGGACTGATTACTGCATTATCAAGGGGAAAAACAACCATCGGATTCAAAAAAAATCCGCTATCATTTCTTTTCAATAAGCGATATGGACACACAATCGGAGATCCGAAAAAACCGGTTCACGAAATAGAACGCAATCTGCAATTAACAGAAAGTCTGACAGATGGGAAAATCACACTTCCCCGACTCTATCCATTTACCAGTGATGATGAAAAAACCGGAATATTTAAAGAACATCCTTATATCTGCATCGCTCCGACATCACTATGGTTTACCAAACAACTCCCGGTCGAAAAATGGATGGAGTTAATGGAAGAGATTGACAAAGGGCTGCGGGTTTACTTACTTGGTGCCCGAAGTGATTACGAGTTATGTGAAGAAATTATACACGGAACCTCTCACCCTTTCGTGATTAACCTTGCAGGGAAGATCTCTTTACTTGAGTCTGCCTCCTTGATTCGGGATGCAAAAATGACTTATGTAAACGATTCTGCTCCAATGCATCTGGCATCCTCAGTTAATGCACCTGTAACGGCTGTATTTTGTTCAACAGTAACTGAATTTGGGTTTGGACCGCTTTCCGAAAAATCATTTATTGTTGAAAGCAAAGAAAAGCTTGATTGTCGCCCATGTGGATTACATGGATACAAAAGTTGCCCGAAAGGACATTTCAAATGTGCCTGGACTATCAAAACAGAGCAATTAACTAAAACCCTGAATTATGGGGAATAAACTAAATCAGGAAGTAGAAAAAGCACTGAAAGTATTAATAAAAGGAGGAACAATCCTTTATCCGACTGATACAATATGGGGAATCGGTTGCGATGCGACCAATGCTAAAGCTGTGGAAAAAGTGTATCATATCAAACAGCGTCCTGACAGCAAAAGCCTGATTATATTGGTTTCTGATACAGAACAACTTCAGGAGTATGTACAGAATATTCCTCCTATTATATTCGATTTGATTAAGCAGTCAGAAAAACCAATAACCATTATCTATCCTAAAGGGAAAGGTCTGGCATCAAACGTAATTGCAGAAGACGGCAGCGTTGGGATACGCATTGTGAATCATCCGTTTTGTCAGAAATTAATCCGTATTTTAGGCAAACCCATCGTTTCTACCTCTGCAAATATCTCCGGAACACCCTCTCCGATTTGTTTTCGTGCAATCAGTCAGGAAATCTGTAACAGTGTGGATTATGTTGTAGAAATTGACCAGGAATTGATTGAAGAAATTAAGCCTTCGCGGATTATTAAGCTGGAAGAAAATGGACTGTTTACGGTAATCAGAGAATAGTACTATATTTAAGTCATTGAAAAATTAATCGTCTCTGAATTAAGGGAGATCTAAAATACATTTACTCATTTTAACAAAAATGCATTTTTAAATTATGGCCGGAGGTGCAGGATTTATCAGAGACATGATGGTTTCGCTGGAGCTCAACAGAGCTCTGAAAAAAGAAATCCGCAACCATAAGATGCTTAATCATGGAAAAATGAAATATCAGAAACAAGCATTCATTCATGGTTATGAAGCATCCGAAGATGAACTGTCTGCACTACGAATTCAACTGGAAACAGAGAAGCGAAAAGCCAATCTAAAAAGAATCAAAGCAATATTGATTATCATCGTAATAAGTCTGTTTATTTGGGGATGTCTGTTTATCAGGTTTTAAAAAACTCAAATACATACATTTCCCATTCATTACTTTCCGATACAAAATATAACTTCAATTGATTATCAATACTTTACATTTATAGGATACAAATAAGGTACATTACCGTATTAAAAAGCCCCCTTTCGGGGCAAAATTACAGTTTTTATTTTGAGTACTTCCGTCCGGGAAGTAAGGAACTTTCCGGCTAACATTTCAACTTAATATTGCCCGTTCAATTTCGTAGTATGGTATGTTTTTGACTCCCTCTATTTGCTTACTCTTGCTTAAATTATTACCAATTTGCACGGCTAAAATTAATTTACCTAGAAAATATAATAATGGGAAACGTAACGGAAAATCTTGGAATAGCGTTTTTTAAGCTTATGACACGTATTTTATTCCCCTTTTCCAGAATAATCTCTAAAAATTACGGTTGTTGGTTGCTGAGATTGTATTGTTTTGCCTCCGCTTTTAATATCAATCAGCTGAGGCTTGTCATAACCCAACATCTTATTAATCGCCTGAATGGCTGCAAGTTTGTCATGAAGCTTTATCTTCACGTGCTCAACACCCACTATCTCAGGTTCTTCCTTTGTGCCTATGTTCTGCTTTAAAATCTTTGTACTGATCTCCTGAATACTCTTTTTTGCATCATCCGGGATGTTTTTAAAATCTTTACGCTCTAACCAGGTCTCATAAAATGAGGAGATATTTGAAAACGCAATCGTTTTTAGCTCTTCAAGAACTTTAAGACGGCTTACTCTTGCCACCTTTTCCAAATCGTCCTGAAGCTCAGAAATATAGTGCTGAATCTTAACATTTGTCAACATTCTTGCGGCAGCAGAAGCCGCAACACTTTCACTTTTTACTTTATAAACACTTAAATATGATCTTGTTGCATTCCAATCAAGAATATATTTCTCGCAAAATAACTTTTGCTTGGCTGTAAGATTTTTAACCTCTTCTTGTCTCATTTTAATTAATTGTTAAATGTTCATCCATAATATTGGTAAATTAATACCTCAGCTATCGTATTAATTCTGTTAAATTGTTATCATTGTGTGCGATTAATTGGCATCCATACTCCGAATCGCTATAAGGAGTAACCCCAATTTTATAAATAAACCCCTTGTATGTATTTCCTTCTCATGGTGTTAATTATTTATGTATGTTAATGAAAGATAATTTTTCACACGTTGTAATTGTATTAATGTCTCAATAGTTACTGAATTAATATTCAGTTTTTTTACTTCATCAGCTATCATTATGGATATTCCAGATGGAAAATAATATTTATCGGGCAAAGGCTGATTTTCTGCAAACCATTGTCTTAGCTCTGGAATATTCCAGTATTTCAAATCATCATGCTCTTGTACTTCGAGTGTCTCTTCTCCAGAAATATCTGTTATTGGTTGTACATTAGATAATAACATTGGCTGTTCTTGTTTGCTTATATTTTGTTCTCTGAATAATCGCCAATTCTGTTTTATTAAATAGTCTGCAAGGTCATTGCCTTCGCTTTTATCCCGTTCGGGTGCTAACTGCTCCAGTAAGTCCGAAAATATAAAACGTGTTCCGGGTAAACGGTTTTCGTATTCTTTGGCTTTGGTTTCCCATTCTTTGAAGGTATTACCGTCTTTTGAAAGGTCGGGAAATACATACACAAAACGCCCTTGTAATACTTTCAACTTATCAAACAAAAAACTGCTTTTGTTGTAAACTGCCAACCAAATAAGGCTTTCAGGCGTTTCGGGTAATCCAAAATACAAAGTACTGTAAACGGCTGTTTTGGGTGCTTCAACCAATGCAACGGGGTTGCTGTGGTATTTGCTTAAAAGGTGTTCGCCAAATAAACAGGAAATTCGTTTATCCTGCTTTGTGTATGCTTCCAACCATTCAGGCAACGGCTTATTGTTTCGGGTATGGTGCTTTTCAATCATTGAGTGTAAAAAGTCTGTACCTGTGGTATGGTTCTGTTCGTCAAATTGTTTTACCTGAACGGCTCTTACATTGCCCTTTATATCAATAAAAGGAAAAGTATTTGCCCCTACTCTGTAGCCATTTGCAACCGTCCCCAATCGGTACAACTGAATAACCCTTGTAACCTCATTAACTTCAAAGGGAAATTGCACCCTGTAAAATAGGTTCTGTATAAACGTGTTCTTTTCATATCGTTCGGGCTGTAATGTTTGTTTGAATGTATCAAAGTCAAAAAATACGGGTTCAGGTGTGGGCTGTGATGTTACCTTTTTTTGTAGTGGCTTCCAGTTGTTCGGAAATTCCGAACGATTGCCCTTTTCTTTTTCCTGTATTGCTTTTGCGTACCCGTCCAAATACGGGTTGAGGTGGTACGAACATTTACTTTCACGGTCGCAACGTCCGTACTGTTCGGGTAAATAGTCGCCTGTTTCTGTATCAATGTACAGTACAAACGTCTTTTTATTACATTCGGGGCAATGGTGCTTTTTACTGCCTTTTTCTAAACTGTATCGGTGCTTATCCATTTCCTGAAATTGTTGTTTGGCACGTGGCACAAGTGGCATTTATGGCATAAGTGGCATTTAATTTTGTGCCGTTCGTGCCGTTTGTGTCAATTGTGCCAAATGCCATTTGATTAATACCGCTTTTCATATTCGCCCCTTGTATGGTTGTTAAACAATTCCCTGTTTGATAAAAACCGCTTAAAAGTCCGTTCAGCCATTCCCATACTTTCGGCAACCTGTACGCCTTCACTTGTCGTAAAGGTGTCGGGCAACGCTATGTAAAGGGCTTGTTTGTCGGTGGGTAACTTATCTAATGGACTTGCATTTGATACAATAGAATGTACCTTAATAGCTGTTTTTTTGAAGTACTCAACCAACTTTAAAGCCCCTTGTACCGCTTCCATTCCAATAGCTTGTTTATTGCCCTCATTACAGGCATACCGTACCATTTGAAGTATTAAAGCCAATCGAACAGCGTACATTTCTATTTTGGCATTTATACCGCTTATGGCTTCATTTTCGGGCTTATTGCTTTGGTCTGTTAGTCCCCTTTGCCATTCAAATAAAAGTTGCTTTGCTTCGGGTGTAAACCTCAATATTTCGGGCTGTGGGTTATTGGTTTCGTCCTGAATTATTGAAACGTCTAATAGGTTTGAAATAATGGTTTGCCAATTCTCAATTATTGACGGGTGTAATTCTGTTTTACTCCAGTATTCTTTTTTTAGGTTATCAGGAACAACAAACAGTAACCTATCTAAAAAGCCGTTCTCGGTTCTATTGTTTGCTAACTCATTAAGTACGCCCGGTTGTATAGTTCCTGCAACCGAAATAAAGGGCAACGGTATGTAATTCGGTTCGCTTGTTTTTCGGTTTATCCTTATCGGTTTACCGCTCCAAACACTTAACCAAAATTGCTCTTCACTTCCTTTATTGTATCGGTTGAAATTCTTAAACCAACTTGCCAACTCATCTGCATAAACGCCAATACCTCTTTTATTAAATTTATGTACCTCTGTAAGGGCTTCGGGTGTAAAGTCAGTAACTAAATGCTGTTCCCAAATCGGCTTTACAGGTTCGTTATATCCTTGCTGTTCCCTTTCCTTTTTGGTAAAGGCGTAAATAGTATCGTATTCCTGTTTTTCGCTTTGGTATTTCTGAAACTTTAAATTGTCCCGTTGCTCAATCGGTTTCAATGCAAAACTAATCGGGTGGCTTTTATTTGTTCCTGCACGCCCGACAATGGAAAGGTATAAAACAGCATTTTCTTGCCAACCTTTCATTATTTCAACTCTGTGGGTGTTGCCTATTGAAACAGAAACAGCGTACAATATTGAAGCCCCTATAAAGTCAATAGGGAAATTCAGGCTTTCATTTGTGGCAGTAATTATTTCCTGTATCGGTTCGGAAAATACCTCAACCGGGAAAGGGTTTTGTTTCGCTTTCTGTTCAGCTTCAACGGTCTTTTGTAGCCCCTTAACGTGGTTTAAGATAGTAGCCGGGTTGTTGAGGTCATCAAATACGGGGTTTAGTTTCATAGCTTAACAGTATTTGAAGGTTCAACAATAGCCGGGAACAATTCGGGATTGGTGGTATAAAACCCTGCACGGTGTTTTGATACTTTACAAAACCCCTGTTTCAATAGGTGTATGCTGTTACTCTTTTGCCATTTAGCAACGTAACGGCAAATGCTTGCCCGTAAAATTCCTGTTTCAATGGAAACCATTAACATAGTTGAGGGCTTGCGTTTGAACGCTGCAAATACTTGTTGTATTTGTGTTTCAAAATTTTTATCTTTGCCTTGTCTTTTATGCAAAAAATTACTGGGGGTGTCCAATGTCTTAACCATTGTGCCCCCCTTTCATTTTCAGGTAGGTGTCGGTTTCACTGGCTGTTTCTGCCAACGTCTTTTTTCTGCCTTGCCTTAACCAGTTATCAATTTCCGATTTTAAAAATCGCAATTTCTTACCACCTTTGTGTACTGGAACAAGCCCAGCGTTTACCCAGCCATAAACTGTAGGCTTACTTGGTTTGTCGGGGCAATAATTACAAAATTCGTTGAGGTCAAACCAACGGTCTGCTTCGGTTGGTTGTTCGTTACTCTTTTCAAGTAACAGCCTTTTTATTTCGCTTACTTCATTGGTAAGGTGTGTAAAGGCTTGCGGTAAAGTTTCAAGTGTTAAATTTTGCATATTAAAGTATTAATTGTTTTGCACAAAATTAATATCAAATATGCGTTAAGTAATTGATATATAGTTGTTTATAGTTGTTTAGACAACAAAAAACAACAAAACAACTTATTTGATTAGCTTATTTACTTGGTTTTTAATATTGATGTAATCGGCATCAGTATTATTGTGTTTAATATTATTAGTGCCTGACTGAAATACCTTATCAATACTTTGTACTTTAATGTTTTCAACTTTAGTTAAAGCCTTAATAAAATGTTTTCTTGACTGGTTTTTTGAATTATTGATTAAATTAATTATTTTGTATTCAGATTGCAATAAATAAATAAGTATAGCCATTTTTTTACCTCTATAATCAGTGAATTCATTTTGTATATTATCTATTATTATTTCACTAACTTTATCATTAAAAAACGCTTTAAATTCAAGGGCTTTCGGTTTTGTTTTTTTTGATTTTTCACTTTGTTGAGGTGGTAACGGCTCAATATTGGATTGGCTTTTCTGAAAGGCTTTAAGAATTGACTGCTTAATGTTAAATATTTCACCGTATGTCATATTATAAGCAATACGCCGGTTTGTCAATGAATGTAAATGTGCCGTAAATGAAAGACTGCCTATTCCGTCCGGTCGAACATCTTTAAGTTCCTGTGTGCAATATTCAATTATCTCCTGTCTTTCATGCTCAATGGTTTTGCCTTCCAGTTCAGCGTATGTAAATGTGTCGTTTTTTGCAATATTTAGCATTAAATACAATTCCCGTTTTTGCTCAAAAACTTTATCCTGTAAATGTTTTTCCCAACTCTCAATTACTTTTAGACAACCATTAAAAAACTCATCCGCTTCAAAGAATTGTTCTTTTTCGTATTTTTTGTATTCTCTCAAAAAATACTTTTCCAAAAACTCCCGGTTGTTTTCATTGAAATACCCTTCTAATACTATTCCTAAATAATCCATTTATCATTTATGCTTTAAGTGGTTACATATCTAATTTAATTTTGTCGGCTGCTTTGCGTTTGGTGTCGTCCACAATCTTAGCGTATATCTGTGTTGTTTTCAGGTATTTATGTCCTAACATTTTGGAAACGGTGTAAATATCCGTACCATTGAACAGTTGTAAGGTGGCGAACGTGTGGCGAAAACAATGAAAGGTAATATCCTTGGTTATTCCGGCTGCTCCAATCCATTGAAACAGGTGTTTGTTATGGTAAGCTGAATATTCCAACCCTTCAAATACTTTGGCTGTGGGTTCTCCTTTTTCATTTAATAAACTTACTGCCTGTTCTGAAATAGGGTAATACTCAATTCCTTTAGTTTTCTTTTGGCTAAAATTCAGGAAATACCCTTGCCCCTCAATGTATTCAAGTTCACCCCAAACCATTTTTTGAATATCTGAAAATCTCAATCCGGTAAGGGCTGAAAACAGGGCTGCACGTTTCAATAAATCATTGATGCACGGTATTTTTACAAGTTTATTCAGTTCCTCAATAGTCAAATATTCCCGTCTTGTTTCTGCTACTTTAATTGGGCTTATTTTGGCGTTCAGGTCGGTTTGTAATATGCCGTCTTTATAGGCTTGTTTTAATGCTGCTTTAACCTTATTGAAGTACGAAACGGCTGAATTTTGGGCAAGGGTTGTTTTACTGCTCTTATTGCTTTTGGTGGTGAGTAAATACTCTTTGAACTCATTACAAAACTTTTCGTTGAGGTCGGCAAACTTTAAATTTCCGTTTGTGAATGTTTCAAGGTAATTGTAAGCTGAAACCCAGTTGTCATGGTTTGAGGCTTTGCGTTTGTTTGCAAGGGTTTTGAAATACTCAACAAAATTCTGTTCGCCCCGTTCCCTTATTCTTAACTGTTCTTTTTCGTACCCGTTGTAAACTTCGGGTTTGTTTAAATGGTTTTCCCGTTTCTGCCTTATCTGTTCAGCAAGTTGTAAAGTTTCTTTGTTATGCTGTTTATCAATAGGATTCTTTACCTTATCAAAAAGGTACAGCCCCAAAAATTCCCTTCGGGTTGGTTCGCCTGTTTCCGGGTGTGGTATTGCCGGGTAAAAATCCAAATACAGGCTTTGCCTGTTCCCTGAAATTTTCTTTTCTCTTAACTTAACTTTTATTGCCATTGTCTTTTATGCTTTGGTGTTTAACTCAATAGTTTATCAATTACCGTTTTCGGGACGTATGCAAACCAGCCCTTTTTTATTTTGGGTATGCTGTTTCGTTTGATAAGGTTTTGTAAGGCTGTTTCTGAAATACCGTATTTGCTTTGTACTTCGGTAAGATTGTAACAGTCGGAAATAACAAACTGCATTTGTTCGGGTTCAGGTGTTACAGGCTGGGGCTGCTCAAATAGTTTGTCAATTTCGGAACGCTTAACCCTTGTAATCCTTTGCCCCAAATTCACGGCTTTGATAGTTCCGCTTTCAATGTAGTAATATGCTGAACGCACCGAACAGTTAAGCAAACGGGCAACTTCACGAACAGTTAAAAACTCTTTGGCTTTCAGTTCCTCAATAGGCTGGGTTTTTATTTGCTGGGTTTGCTTATTGCTTTGTTCAACCTTACCAGCCCTTACCTTTTGTTTGTGTGCTGCACTTGCGCACTTATGGGAACAGAAACGGGTTACTGTGGTTCGGGCTGTGAACTCATTACCGCAATGCTGGCAAATTCGTTGTACCTCAATTTTTGAACTCATTTTATATCCTTTAGTGTCTTTACGTTTATTTAAGTGCAATTAAGTGCAAAATAAAAAGGACTTAACCCTGATTTATGTACCTCAATTGCATTAAGATACAGCAAAGGTACAAATATTCCATAAATAAATAAGTATTAACACAAAAGAAACGTATATTTACAGGCATTAAAAAAGCCATTGTTTACAGGGATTTACATTGGTTTCTTATGGTTTTGGTGTTTGGTTGTTTTGTAGTGGTTACTTTCCGATACAGAAATTGGCGAAGATGTTTCCGAGAATTTCGTCGTTGGAAATTTCACCGGTGATACTGCCCAAATGGTGCAAGGCAGCACGCAGATCTACAGCCAATAAATCGCCGGGAAGCTGATTGGCTAGACTTTCTTCAATATGATGAATAGAATTTAAGGTATTGCTTAAAGCTTCGTAATGTCGAGCGTTGGAAACTAATGTTTGGTCAGATACAGTCTGAATATTTACCGACTTCATTAGTGTATCGATAATCAGGTTTACATTGTCTTTTCGCTTTGCTGAAATAAAAATTGTTTCCAAATCAATTAAATCGCGAAACTTACGAGGAGACTCGCTAAGCAAATCGGTTTTGTTAGCGACAACAATAAACTTCTTAGACGGATTATCTATATGTTCTCGAAAATCATTGAGATCTTCGAGAATCTCTTCCACTCCTGTTTCGTTAATATCAACCACATACAAAATGATGCTGGCCTGTTCAATTTTTTGGTAAGTTCGTTCTATTCCAAAGTTTTCGATTTCATCACAGGTATCACGAAGTCCGGCGGTATCAATAAAACGGAAGGTTATTCCCTGAATGGTAAAGGTATCTTCGATGGTATCGCGGGTTGTGCCAGGAATATCGGAAACAATCGCTCTCTCTTCATTTAGCAACGCATTGAGCAATGTTGATTTTCCCACATTCGGTTTCCCTACAATTGCAACCGGAATACCGTTTTTCAGTACATTTCCAAGTTTAAATGACTGTATCAGATTTTCAACTTCTGTTCTCAAAACAGATAACAGTCGCGATAATTCATCACGATTGGCAAATTCCACATCTTCTTCCGAAAAGTCGAGTTCAAGCTCAATCATCGAAGCAAAATGGAGCAGTTGTGCACGCAGTTCTTTTATTTTTTTGGAAAAGCCTCCACGCATATGATCCAATGCCAGATTATGTGAAGTTTTGGAATGCGAAGCAATCAGATCAGCAACTGCTTCGGCCTGTGATAAATCCATTTTACCGTTCAGAAATGCTCTGAGTGTAAATTCACCGGGATTTGCCAGACGAATTCCCTGCTTGATCAACAACTCGAGAACACGTTTCTGGATATATTCTGATCCGTGACAGGATATTTCCAGTGTATCTTCACCAGTATAAGAAGCCGGAGCACGAAATAATGTAATCAAAACCTGATCAACCTGTTCATTTTCATCTATCAACCAACCCAGATATACATGATTCGCTTCACCCTGAATGAGTCGGGGATTATTTTTTACCGGACGAAAAATTGCATCGCAACATTCAATACATTTTTCACCCGATACCCTGATAACTGCAATAGCACCCATTCCGGGAGCAGTTGCAATGGCACAAATAGGGTCATTTGTTTTCATATTCCGGTATATTGGTTTCTGAAAACAAAGTTAACCGAAATCCGACGAACTTCAACCTAAAGCTCAGGCAAATTAGCTTTTAATCAAAACTCACTTAATTTCAATACTTTTCTCAATCACATCAATTGTTTTCAGTGCTTTTTTTAAGCGAATTTTCATACCAGGAGTCGGAAATTTTTCCTGAAGATCGTAAATAACAGAACGTACTTCAAAGCGTAAATCAGGCTCCAGCTTACAAAGTTCTACCAAAATATCCATTCCCAGTACTCGTGTTGAAACGGCTTCGCCGGGCGAAAGCATCCAACCAATCAGAATATCAATCAATACTCCGGCTTTGTTAGGATTGATTGGGCAACGCAGGATAAACTTCAGAAAATGACGTTTTAATCCATCGTTGGTTAAGCCGGGAATTAAATCGTAAACAGCATCAATATAAGGAAGCAGCAAAGCAGGATCGGATTCACTGGCATGATCCAAAACCCAGGATGCCCGCCAGGCATATGGTTGTTCGCCACTTTTGGACACTTCAAAAAGGTCATCAAAGAAACGCGGATCTGTTACTGCCTTTTTCGCAGCAAGCTTTACCGTATCTCCAGAAGGTATATTCGCCAGAAACTCTTTTAATTCGGAAAATGCCATAATCAAATTTAGAAATGGGTTAAGTCAGAAACTAGAGGTTCTACCATAATTGAAGAGATTGATAAAATTGAAGGAATTTACCATATTCGAACTTCTGGTTTCTAAATTCTTTTCACATTTCACCTCCAGAATTGAGGGGAAAGATTGTAATTCAGCTTCTTCTGCCTTTTAACTTCTTTTAAAAAAAGAACTGACTTTCAAAATCTTTAAATAAAGGAGATACTTTGTCTTTTTCGGAAAGGATCGGATTCGTAATATTCCACTGGATATTTAAATCAGGATCGTCCCAGCGGATGCTTCCCTCCGACTCTTTGTTGTAAGAGTTGGTGCATTTGTAGAAAAACACGGTATCGTCTTCCAGCGTTACAAAACCATGCGCAAATCCAGGCGGAATCCATAGTAATGTTTTGTTATTGCCGGTAAGTTCTACCATTTCATACTTTCCATAGGTTGGAGAACCTTTACGAATATCAACAGCAACATCCAGAACAGCTCCCTTGATTACACGCACCAATTTTCCCTGTGCATGAGGTGGATTCTGAAAATGCAGCCCACGTAATACTCCTTTTTGTGACTTAGACTCATTGTCCTGTACAAAATGAAAATTTATCCCTGCACCTTTAAATTTCTGTTCGCTGAACGATTCAAAAAAATAACCTCTGTCATCTGCAAAAACCTGTGGCTTTACAATGAGGAGTCCCGGAATTGATGTTTCTATGAATTGCATATTGTTTTCGTTGTAAGTTATCAGTGGTCACAAATAGTAAGTATTAAAAAGAGAAGTAAGAAGCTGAATGAAAGGGTTCTTTTATAACATTGTGGCAATGTCTTTTTATTTTCAAATTACTAAATCAGGTATTCTCTTTCTTTTCTTACTTCTTACTTCTTACTTCAGTATTCTATTATCTACAGATGTATAACTTCTCCATAAGCTGCAGCAACTGCTTCCATTACTGCTTCCGACATGGTTGGATGAGGATGAACTGACGTGATAATTTCGTGGCCAGTGGTTTCAAGTTTACGGGCTACTACGGCTTCGGCAATCATTTCAGTAACGTTATCACCAACCATATGGCAGCCTAACCATTCTCCATATTTTGCATCGAAAATCACCTTCACAAATCCGTCTTTACTGCCTGCCGCACTTGCTTTCCCTGAAGCACTGTAAGGAAATTTACCCACCAAAATTTCGTATCCGGCTTCACGTGCCTGTTTTTCGGTCATCCCTACCGATGCTATTTCAGGAGTAGTATACGTGCAGCCCGGAATATTTCCATAGTTGAGTGGTTCAGGATGATGGCCTGCAATCTTTTCCACACAAATAATTCCTTCATGCGATGCAACATGCGCCAGTGCAGGTCCGTGAACAATATCACCAATGGCATAAACACCTTCAACATTGGTACGATAAAAATCGTCCACAATTACTTTTCCTTTTTCGAAAGTCACTCCTGCTTCTTCCAAGCCAATGCCTTCAAGATTTGTTGCAACACCTACGGCAGAAAGTACAACTTCAGCTTCTACAATTTCTTCGCCTTTTTTGGTTTTGATAGTAACTTTACATAAATCACCCGTAGTATCAACTGACTCAACGGTTGAATTTGTCATTACTTTCATGCCCTGTTTTTTAAAAGAACGTTCGAGTTGTTTCGAAACTTCTTCATCTTCCACAGGTACAATACTTGGCATGAATTCAACCAGCGTAACTTTTGTACCAATGGTATTGTAAAAGTTCGCAAATTCGGAACCAATAGCTCCTGAACCAACCACAACCATTGATTCAGGTTGTTTAGGTAAAGTCATCGCTTCGCGATAGCCGATAATCTTTTTACCATCCTGTTTCAGATTCGGCAGTTCTCTTGAACGTGCTCCCGTTGCCAGAATTACATGGTCGGCAGCATATTCAGTAACAACACCATCGGCAGCAGTAACGTCCACTTTTTTCCCGGGTTTAAGTTTTCCAAAACCCTGGATAATATCAATTTTATTTTTATTGAGCAAAAACTGAATCCCTTTGCTCATTCCTTCGGCAACACTGCGACTACGTTTTACGATAGCTTCGAAATCGGGTTTTATCTCTCCCTCAATTTTCACACCATAATCCAAAGCATGTGATGCGTAATGAAAAACCTGTGCACTTTTTAGCAAAGCTTTGGTTGGGATACATCCCCAGTTGAGGCAGATACCACCTAGTTCTGAACGTTCAACTACAGCCGTTTTCAATCCAAGTTGAGAAGCGCGTATAGCAGCTACATAGCCACCGGGACCGCTTCCTATAACAATTACATCGTATTTCATTCCTGTTTTATTATTAGAATTGCGAAATTATGAAAAACATCCCAAAGAGTCGTATTCTCGACAAAAAAACATACATTTGCCAAGGAAAAGCAGAGCTCGCAAAACCTGATTCTGCCTTGACTTTAAAAGCAACAAAACAACGAAATTTAAGTTCAACCCTCAATAAACAGAATTATGAATAAAAAGCTTGATCCAGCAACCCGTGTACAGGATTTGCTGCAATTTGGCGAATTTGGAGACGTTAATCCATCGATTACCGATTCCGCAACTTATACCTTTATGGAAGCCAAAACCATGTTGGATACTTTTCATGGTGAAACTGAAGGCTGCTTTTTATATTCACGTCACTGGAATCCCAGTAACAAATATTTAGCTGATGCACTGGCAGCTATGGAAGGCACCGAAAGTGCATGGGTTACCGCATCGGGTATGGCCGCTATTACCTGCGCTTTGTTGCAACACGTGAATGCTGGTGATCATATCATTTCATCCGTTACTTGCTATGGTGGTACATATGCTTTTTTAAAGAATTATCTGCAAAAATTCAATATTGAAGTAAGTTTTGTAAACATCTCGAACCTTGTAGAAGTAAAAGCTGCAATACGTCCAAACACCAAAGTTATCTACACCGAAACCATGACCAATCCCATGCTTCAAATTTCGGATATTCCGAATCTGGCAAAAATTGCGCATGAAGGTAATGCTAAACTTATTGTGGACAACACGTTTACTCCGCTGATTGTTTCACCAATTGAACTAGGCGCTGATGTTGTTGTGTACTCAATGACTAAGTTTATCAATGGCAAGAACGATTGCGTTGCAGGTGCTATTTGTGGTACCGCTGCCCTGATAAATGCTTTGAGTGATGTTAACGACGGAACTGCTATGCTTTTGGGTCCGACCCTTGATCCACTGCGCTCATCAAGTATCCTGAAAAATTTACATACACTTCATATCCGCATGAAACAACACAGTTATAATGCAGCTTATCTGTGCGACCGCTTCAGAGAAATCGGATTAAAAGTTTCATATCCAGGCATGCCAGAGCATCCAGGTCATGAATTACTGAAGAGCATGATGAATGCAGAATATGGCTTTGGTGGAATTATTTCGATTGATATGGTTACAGCCGAACGTGCAAGCCTCTTAATGGAAAAAATGCAGCTAAAAGGCGTCGGTTATCTGGCGGTAAGCTTAGGTTATTTTAAAACATTATTCAGCAATTCGGGCAAAAGTACATCTTCGGAAGTCCCAGAAGAGGTACAACGCGAAATGGGAATGTCAGAAGGTTTGGTACGTTTCTCTGTAGGTTTGGATAACGATATCCAGCGTACTTTTAATCTGATTCACGAAAGTTTAAAAGAACTCAATCTGCTCTAAAGATTAATTTCACTCCTCAAACAAAAAAGGCTATCCGATTTTGAACTGTACCCCAAAAGTTAGACAAAAAACTTTTGGGGTATTTTTATGAAAAAGAGAAAGCGAAAAAATCTGAAGCATAGTTATTCAGAAAAAATGAGGGTTGTAGAGCTATACAACCAGGGTTATGGTTCATCCACCATAAGCAAAGAGATGCAGATCAACGAGACAGTTGTAGAAAACTGGCTTTGTATCTATCGAAGCAAAGGCTTCTCGGGACTTGAAAAACAACCTAATAAATTGTTAAGTATTGAGTTTAAAGAACTCGTAGTACGTGATGTATTAAATACGTATCTATCTTTCCCGGCAGTAGCGCTCAAATACGGAATAAGCCAATCTTCGGCTTATCAATGGGTTCAGCCAGTCAACAAGAAGGGTGATTGCATCGGTATATAAAACAGAAAAGGGTTAGCTAAAAAGCTAACCCTTAAGATTCTGTTAGAAAAATGGCGACGACCTACTCTCCCACAACAAGTGCAGTACCATCGGCGCTGGTTGGCTTAACTTCTCTGTTCGGAATGGGAAGAGGTGGACCTAACCGCTATAATCGCCCTAAGACTTTTAATATCTTAACATATCGCAGAAGAAAAATACTACCTAAATTGTTTTTCAACACAAAGTTTACGGGTTATTAGTATTGCTCGGCTTTGATGTTACCACCTTTACACCTGCAACCTATCAACGTAGTAGTCTGCTACGACCCTTAAAAGAAGTCTCATCTTGAGGCGAGTTTCGTACTTAGATGCTTTCAGCACTTATCTCATCCGCACATAGCTACCCAGCGATGCAGCTGGCGCCACAACTGGTACACCAGAGGTGCGTCCGACTCGGTCCTCTCGTACTAGAGTCAGCTCCTCTCAAACTTCTAACGCCCACAACAGATAGGGACCGAACTGTCTCGCGACGTTCTGAACCCAGCTCGCGTGCCACTTTAATCGGCGAACAGCCGAACCCTTGGGACCTTCTCCAGCCCCAGGATGTGACGGGCCGACATCGAGGTGCCAAACCACTCCGTCGATGTGAGCTCTTGGGAGTGATCAGCCTGTTATCCCCGGAGTACCTTTTATCCTTTGAGCGATGGCCCTTCCATACGGAACCACCGGATCACTATATCCTGGTTTCCCACCTGCTCGACTTGTTGGTCTCACAGTCAAGCACCCTTATGCTATTGCACTCTGCGCACGGTTACCAAGCGTGCTGAGGGTACCTTTGAAAGCCTCCGTTACGCTTTTGGAGGCGACCACCCCAGTCAAACTACCCACCAAACACTGTCTCCCTCTTCTGAGGAATTAGAATTCAAATAAACAAAGGGTGGTATTTCAACGTTGACTCCACGATACCTAGCGGCACCGCTTCGCTGTCTCCCACCTATCCTACACATCGTTTATCCAAACTCAATGTTAAGTTGTAGTGAAGGTTCACGGGGTCTTTCCGTCCCGTTGCGGGTAAACGGCATCTTCACCGTTACTTCAATTTCACCGAGCTCATGGCCGAGACAGTGCCCAGATCGTTACACCATTCGTGCAGGTCGGAACTTACCCGACAAGGAATTTCGCTACCTTAGGACCGTTATAGTTACGGCCGCCGTTTACTGGGGCTTCAATTCAATGCTTCGCTTTAACACTAACATCTCCTCTTAACCTTCCAGCACCGGGCAGGTGTCAGGCCTTATACTTCATCTTTCGATTTTGCAAAGCCCTGTGTTTTTGTTAAACAGTCGCCTGGGCCATTTCTCTGCGTCCCACCTCTCGATGGGAGACCTTTTTCCCGAAGTTACAGGTCTAATTTGCCTAGTTCCTTAGCCATGAATCACTCGAGCACCTTTGGATACTCTCCTCGACTACCTGTGTCGGTTTACGGTACGGGTTGCTATATCCTTACCTTAGAAGCTTTTCTTGGAAGCTTGTTTACCGGTATTATCCCCTTGTCCGAAGACTCAAGGTACTATCAGGTTCGACATCCAACAGGGATTTGCCTCCGCCAGATTTATCTACACCCTTTAACGTACTATTCCGTCAGTACGCAACCGTGTCACTTCTCCGTCCCTCCTTCGAAAATATAGCAAGTACTGGAATATTAACCAGTTGTCCATCAGATTTCGCCCTTCGGCTGCTCCTTAGGTCCCGACTTACCCTGATCCGATTATCGTTGATCAGGAATCCTTAGTCTTCCGGTGTGCAGGTTTCTCACCTGCATTATCGTTACTTATGCCTACATTTGCTTTTCCAGCCGCTCCAGCATGACTTACATCAAACCTTCTACGCCGACTGGAATGCTCCCCTACCAGTGATCCCAATCACTCGGGATCAATCTAAAGCTTCGGTAGTATATTTTATGCCCGATTATTATCCACGCATGATCACTCGACTAGTGAGCTGTTACGCACTCTTTAAATGTATGGCTGCTTCCAAGCCAACATCCTAGCTGTCTGTGTAATCACACCTCGTTTATCCAACTTAATATACATTTGGGGACCTTAGCTGTTAGTCTGGATTCTTCTCCTCTCGGCCACGGACCTTAGCACCCATAGCCTCACTCCAGAGTATATGTTATAGCATTCGGAGTTTGTCAGGATTTGGTAGGCGGTGAAACCCCCGCATCCAATCAGTAGCTCTACCTCTATAACACTCAACCTCCAGGCTGCCCCTAAAGGCATTTCGGGGAGTACGAGCTATCTCTCAGTTTGATTAGCCTTTCACCCCTACCCACAACTCATCCAAAGACTTTTCAACGTCAACTGGTTCGGTCCTCCATTTTGTGTTACCAAAACTTCAACCTGGTCATGGGTAGATCACAAAGTTTCGCGTCTGCCCCCACTAACTAAAGCGCCCTATTCAGACTCGCTTTCGCTTCGGCTGCGTGCTTTTAAACACTTAACCTCGCTAGTGAGGAGCAACTCGTAGGCTCATTATGCAAAAGGCACGCCGTCATCCCGATTTATCAGGACTCCGACCGCTTGTAAGCGCACGGTTTCAGGTTCTATTTCACTCCCCTATTCGGGGTACTTTTCACCTTTCCCTCACGGTACTGGTTCACTATCGGTCTCTCAGGAGTATTTAGCCTTACCAGATGGTGCTGGCAGTTTCACACAGGATTTCTCCGGTCCCGCGCTACTCAGGATACTGACCTGCTATCGCTTCATTTTGTGTACGGGAATTTCACCCTCTCTGTCCTAACTTTCCAGTTAGTTCCACTATGAATTAATAATGCATTATGTCAGTCCTACAACCCCAACAATGCCGTAACACTGTTGGTTTGGGCTTCTCCCCGTTCGCTCGCCACTACTTAGGGAATCACTTTTTGTTTTCTTCTCCTATGGGTACTTAGATGTTTCAGTTCCCCACGTTCGCCTCCGCCTTAACGGATAATACAGCTTCACTGTATTGGGTTGCCCCATTCGGACATCTACGGATCAAGGGTCATTTGCACCTCCCCGTAGCTTTTCGCAGCTTGTCACGTCCTTCTTCGCCTCTGAGAGCCACAGGCATCCCCCGTGCGCCCTTAGTCACTTTCGTGTCTATCTTTCAACTATTTATTGCTTGCCTTGCGGCTTGCTCGTAGTATTTCTCTTCCCAATATGTCAATGTACTTTCTATTACCTATCTCGGTAATCCTGTGGAGAATAACGGATTCGAACCGTTGACCCCCTGCGTGCAAGGCAGGTGCTCTAGCCAGCTGAGCTAATCCCCCCCTTCGTAGTCCCGAGCAGATTTGAACTGCTGACCCCTACATTATCAGTGTAGTGCTCTAACCAACTGAGCTACGGGACTGTAATTTCGCCTGTATCTCGAGCCTATAGTCAGCCTCGATCTCTCTCGCTCCTACGATGAGTTCTTTTGCTCATCTTCTCTTTTCTATTCTCTTTTTATATAGTAAACCTCGTGATAGTAAAAACTTCTCCGGATTATTCCTAACCCTTAATCATATCTCTCCAGAAAGGAGGTATTCCAGCCACACCTTCCGGTACGGCTACCTTGTTACGACTTAGCCCCAGTCACTGATTTTACCCTAGGCCGCTCCTCTCGGTTACGGACTTCAGGTCCCCCCAGCTCCCATGGCTTGACGGGCGGTGTGTACAAGGCCCGGGAACGTATTCACCGCGTCATGGCTGATACGCGATTACTAGCGAATCCAACTTCACGGAGTCGGGTTGCAGACTCCGATCCGAACTGAGACCGGCTTTCGAGATTCGCATCTGGTCACCCAGTAGCTGCCCTCTGTACCGGCCATTGTAGCACGTGTGTAGCCCTAGACGTAAGGGCCGTGCTGATTTGACGTCATCCCCACCTTCCTCTCTACTTGCGTAGGCAGTTCCTCTAGAGTGCCCAGCTTTACCTGATGGCAACTAAAAGTAGGGGTTGCGCTCGTTGCAGGACTTAACCTAACACCTCACGGCACGAGCTGACGACAACCATGCAGCACCTCGCAATAGGCCATTGCTGGCTAAACTATTTCTAATCTATTCCTAATGCGTTCAAGTCTAGGTAAGGTTCCTCGCGTACCATCGAATTAAACCACATGCTCCTCCGCTTGTGCGGGCCCCCGTCAATTCCTTTGAGTTTCATACTTGCGAACGTACTCCCCAGGTGGATTACTTAACGCTTTCGCTACGCCACTGACTGTATATCGCCAACAGCTAGTAATCATCGTTTACAGCGTGGACTACCAGGGTATCTAATCCTGTTTGATCCCCACGCTTTCGTGCATGAGCGTCAGTTGTAGCTTGGTAAGCTGCCTTCGCGATCGGTGTTCTATGTCATATCTAAGCATTTCACCGCTACATGACATATTCCGCTTACCCCAATTACACTCTAGACCTACAGTATCAATGGCAGCTCAACAGTTAAGCTGTTGCATTTCACCACTGACTTATATATCCGCCTGCGCACCCTTTAAACCCAATGAATCCGGATAACGCTTGCATCCTCCGTATTACCGCGGCTGCTGGCACGGAGTTAGCCGATGCTTATTCACCAGGTACCTTCAACTACGTACTCGTACATAGATTTATTCCCTGACAAAAGCAGTTTACAACCCATAAGGCCTTCTTCCTGCACGCGGCATGGCTGGTTCAGGCTCTCGCCCATTGACCAATATTCCTTACTGCTGCCTCCCGTAGGAGTCTGGTCCGTGTCTCAGTACCAGTGTGGGGGATCATCCTCTCAGAACCCCTAGACATCGTCGCCTTGGTAAGCCGTTACCTTACCAACTAGCTAATGTCACGCATGCCCATCCTTTACCGCCGTAACTTTTATCTGCCTGACAGGTGTCAGCCAGATTGTATGGAGTATTAATTTCCGTTTCCGAAAGCTATCCTCCTGTAAAGGGTAGGTTGCATACGCGTTACGCACCCGTGCGCCACTCTCATCCAGATATTACTACCCGAAATCCCGTGCAACTTGCATGTATTAAGCCTGCCGCTAGCGTTCATCCTGAGCCAGGATCAAACTCTTCTTTGTAAGTTTTTGTTCCTTAATGTTTTTCTCTCAAGATATTCTTTTCCTAACTGCTATCTTCTCAAATAACAGCCATTCTTACTATCACTGCTCGGTTTACTCATCTCTTCAAAGAACTTTCGCTTCTTTTTATCTGAATCGTGAATCCTCTTCCATGGACTATTTTCCACTTCCCTCTCCTCACTTATCATCTTCTTCTTTTCACTCCCCAAGGAATCCCTTGGTTCGTGGCTGCAAAATTACTGCTTTTTTTATTTACCACCAAATCTTTTTTGAAGTTTTTTTCTTCGTTAACTCCTCATTAACTTAATGGCTCTCAGTATTTTACTCTATTTCTTCCCCTTGTACTCCTCTCAGAGTTTCAGGGCTGCAAAGGTACTCCTTTTTTCGTATCCACCAAATTTATTTTCTACTTTTTTTCTCCCCTTCTAATTCCCTCTCCTAAACCCGGTTTCTCCATCCTTTTCGTACACTTCCTTTCCCCGATCCTCTTTCTTTCGTTTCGGGAGTGCAAAAGTACTCCTTTTTTCTTTACTACCAAATTTATTTGCCCTCTTTCTTCGCTTTTTTTTTACCCCTCCTTTTATCACATGTATATTATAGAATATTCCTCTCTCTTTTATACTGTACCAAATATACTATGACAGATCCATTTACCCTTAAAAATTTAACCGCATTATTTAAGGTATTTCGTAATATCAAACCTACACGCTTTTATAATATGATCGTCATTATATGCTTGTAAAAAGGCTGCCTCTAGAGAGTTAGCCTTTCTGTTTTCTTATTCAGATTTGATATTTCATACCCTAATAGATATCCAATAAATACTATTTCTTTATTTTTCGCTAACTTTGTACTGGAGTTTGATATAACATTCCGTGTGATCAATAAACAATCACGCAGGCATTTAACCGTTATATCATTATTGTGAGAACAAAAAAGAGGAAGGGAAATATATGAATCTTAAATTTCTGCATCGTCCAAAACCACGGAAATTTAGCTATAAGCCATTGTATTACGACGAACATAAAGAAGAACTGGAAAAGCTTAAACGCAGATATAGTGATGATGAAAAAAACGACTACTCGCATCGGATTCATGAAGGATTCAGGCGAAAACGCGCTAACTCATTTGGAGTTGTATCTCCTACAAAAATAACACTCACCATTTTTGTTATCGTGATGGCTCTTTACATCATTTTCCACATTGTTGATAAAGTTGTATTTAAACTCCTTGGTTTTTAATTATGCCCGATATTATCAGACTACTCCCCGACTCCGTGGCAAACCAGATTGCTGCCGGTGAAGTTGTACAACGTCCGGCATCTGCCGTTAAAGAGCTTCTGGAAAATGCCATTGATTCAGGAGCAAATCTTATTGAACTTCACGTAAAGGATGCCGGGAAAACACTTATTCAGGTGATTGACAATGGTTGCGGAATGTCGGTGACTGATGCCCGAAAAAGCTTTGAGCGTCACGCTACTTCAAAAATAAAGGATGCGAATGATCTATATGCCATTCATACCTTTGGATTCAGAGGTGAGGCACTGGCTTCTATTGCTGCAATTGCGCAAGTTGAGCTCAAATCCCGCAGAATTGAAGATGAACTCGGTACTTTGATCCAGATTGAAGGGACAACAATTATTAATCAGGAAGCCTGTAGTTGCCCTGCGGGCACGAACATCCAAGTTAAAAATATTTACTTTAACGTACCTGCCCGCCGTAATTTTTTAAAGTCAGACCAGATTGAATTCAACCATATTCTGGATGAATTTTTACGTGTTGCAATTATCTATCCCGAAACAGGCTTCTTTTTTACGCACAACGGAAAGACAATTTTTAGGATTGAGAAAGCCAATCTGAGACAACGAATTGTGGCTTTATTTGGTTCTTCGTTTAATCAGAAGCTTTTCCCTATCGAGCAAAAAATGGATAATCTGGTAATTTACGGATTTGTCGCAAAACCCGAATTTGCCCGCAAAACCCGGGGTGAGCAATACTTTTTTGTCAATCGAAGGTTTATGAAACATCCCTATTTGCATCATGCAATAGATGGAGCTTTTGAGCAATTGGTTCCCGAAAAATCATTCCCAGTTTACTTCATAAACTTTGACGTTGACCCTGCAACCATTGATGTGAACATACATCCTACAAAAACTGAAATCAAATTTTTGGATGAAAAGTTAATTTATGCAGTATTACGTTCAACCATTAAACAGGCTTTGGGGAAAAACAATCTCACACCTACTCTCGATTTTGAAGTTGAACAGAGTTTTGATCAACAACCGCTACCACCAGGATATATTCCGAAACAGCCAACCATCAGGATAAACCCTGACTACAACCCATTCCGACAAACGCAGGAAGCTTCTTTTAGAAAATCAGAAAAGCCTCAAGGATGGGAAAACTTTTTTGAAAAACCTCAACCGGATAATCGTCAGGAAGTTCTAAATCCAGAGATTTCTGCACCTGAAAACATGTCATTTGAAAGCATTTTCTCAGAAATCTCTGAAACAAGTAATGACCAGCTAAATCTCGATCAGGAGCTTGAAATTGAAGAGAGTATGAATTACCCGGTATTTCAGTTTCAACAGAAATACATCATTTCAAGTATTAAATCCGGACTATTGGTTATTGATCAGCAGCGTGCTTATGAACGTATTCTCTACGAACAACTTTTGCAACATCTTGAAAATCGGAAAAACTTAATTCAACAGCAACTTTTTCCCCAAACTCTTGTTTTTTCGACATCCGACAGTGAGTTAATCCTTTCATTGCTCGATGAAATTCAAAAGCTTGGATTCGACATACGTGAATTTGGATCAAATACGTTTGTGGTTTATGGCACACCTGCAGATTTACCCGAAGGCGATATCAAATCGTTTATGGAATCAACTCTTGAAAACTATCGGCTAAATTTACCTGACCTGCGACAAAACAGTCAGATAAATTTGGCGTTATCAATGGCGCGGAATCTTTCATCAAGAATGAATAAACGCATGGTGCCTGAAGAAATGCACTCGACCATTGCCCAGCTCTTTGGGTGTGCTATGCCAGAGTTCACGCCTACCGGAAAAAAGATTTTCATTAAATTTACCCTCGGGGAACTCCTCGAAAAATTCAAATAGACTATGTACGACAACTATAGACCACAAGGATTCAAACTTTTACCACCAGTTGTAAAAAACTTATTGATTATCAATGCATTGTTTTATCTGGCAACATTTACAGCAATCAATGTTTACAAAGTTGATCTGAATAATTATCTTGCTTTGCATTATTTTGAATCAAACCTGTTTCAACCCTTTCAGTACATAACATACATGTTTATGCATGCCCAAAATGATTTTACTCATATCATTTTCAATATGTTTGCCTTGTGGATGTTTGGCTATGCATTGGAGAATCTATGGGGACCAAAACGTTTTCTGATTTATTATATGGTGACAGGTATTGGTGCAGCTTTTATTCAAACATTCGTAACTTGGATTGACTTTCACAGTTTACACACTTTGGCTGAGGCTTTTCAACAAAATGCAACTCCCGATAACTTTGACACACTCATGAAAGCTGGATTATTAAAAAATATTAATCCAGAGGGACTTGCTCAAATTAGCAATTTTACTGAACAGTGGAGGCTAAATAATGGCTCTGCGCTTAGTATTCCAGAAGCCAATGGATATATCAATCAACTTTTTGAATCAAAAGCAAGTATTCCAACAATAGGGGCATCCGGAGCAGTTTTTGGCATTTTACTTGCTTTTGGTATGTTATTTCCCAATACGCTCATTTTCATCTATTTTCTATTTCCAATCAAAGCAAAATGGTTTGTAATTGCGTATGGTGCAATTGAACTCTTTTCCGGATTTGCACGTACCAATGATGGTATTGCTCATTTTGCACATTTGGGAGGGATGATTTTTGGGTTCCTGCTGATCAAATATTGGAGAATTAACCGAAACACCTATTGACTATGAATAATAACCCATATAAACCTGGTATTCCAAACCCTTTGCTCATTTTAAAACAAAGACCTGTATTGTATTGGCTAATCCTGATTAACGCCGCAGTTTGGTTATTTGAGAATATCTTTAATCTCTTTCTTTTTCTCTTCAAAATAGAACCTGACAGTTCCTGGTTTTCCGCGTTATTTGCAATTCCGGCTAATATTCCGGCACTCTTACTCAAACCATGGACAATCATAACCTATATGTTTATCCATGCCGATTTTTTCCACCTCTTTTTTAATATGATGATGCTTTATTTCGGAGGGTTACTGATGTCACAATTTCTGAAAGCTTCGAAAATTGTAACATTCTATTTTTGGGGAGGAATCTGGGGTGCAATATTTTACATAACTGCGTACAATATTTTCCCGGTTTTCAGTGATGTTAAGGATATTTCTGTTGCATTGGGAGCTTCGGCGGCTGTACTTTCCGTACTTGTTGGAATTGCAACCTATATGCCTGACTATCGTGTTCAATTATTTCTGATTGGACCTGTTAGATTAAAATATATTGCATTGGCACTGGTTGTTATTGATTTTCTAAGCATCAGCAGAGGAAACCCCGGAGGGCATATTGCCCATTTAGGTGGAGCATTCTACGGTTATATCGCCATAAAACATCCTCTGAATCTTTGGAAAGGGTTTACATTTGAAAAAATCAGCTTTGCATTATCAAACCTCTTCAAACCTAAACTCAAAGTTCATTACAAAGCAGAAGGACAAGCACAGAAGCGTCCGGTGTCGGATGATGATTACAACAAAATACGTATTGAAAAACAAAAACGTATCGACAGCATCCTCGATAAAATCTCTAAAAACGGATATGACAGCCTTACACGTGAGGAAAAAGACTTTCTGTTTAAATCCGGTAATAAAAGCTAATTTATGGCAGACTCACAGGAAAAACTCGGATTTATCAACAGTATCATTCTGTTTCTAAACAGCTTGGCTGTTTTTGCATTATTTGGTTGTTATCTTGCAAAGTATATCCCTCCCGATTCATTCTGGCCCTTTGCTTTTTTAGGAATTTCTTATCCTATTCTGCTCTTTGTGAATTTGGCATTTATAGTTTGGTGGGTTATTTGCCGCAGACGTCAATATACTCTGTCGCTTATTACGGTATTGCTCGGCTGGAATTCATTTTTTTCTTTCTATCAGTTTAGCGGAAGTAAACTTCCTGAAAATGCTGAAAACACACTCAAAATAATTTCGTACAATACTCATTACTTTGATTACTTCGACTACAAAATGGGGAAGAAAGATGACTCAAACAAAGACAGTATTCTGAGTTTTTTCAATACAGAAAACCCTGATATCATTTGCATTCAAGAATATGTAAGACCCAAGGCGGAAAAGGAAAAGTTTAAAACCAGAGAACCAATACGTAATAAGCTGGGATTAAAATACTACTATTTCAATCATACTTCTGATCATTATGACAGAGTTGCATATACCGGAATTTCTATTTTCAGCCGATTTCCGATAATCAATTTCAAAGATTTAGAATTTGAACGTCTTTCAACTGATAACGACGGCTTCTACGTGGATATCCTCGCTTTTAATGACACTATTCGTGTATTCAATCTCCATTTGGAATCTATTCGTTTGGGGTACAGTGATCAGGAGTTTTATGAAGATATGACTGAAAACCGTACCAAAACTCATGAAATAAAAGAAGGTTCACGCAAAATAATTTCCAAGCTTAAACGTGCCTTTATACTCAGAGCCAGGCAAGCTAAGTATGTGGACAGCATAATCCGTATTTCGCCTCATCCCGTTATTGTTTGCGGCGATTTTAATGACACGCCAACCTCATTTGCTTATCACAAGATAAAAGGAGATTTAAAAGATGCGTTTGTAGAGAGTGGAACCGGAACCGGAAACACGTATAACGGCAAAGTTCCTTCATTCAGAATTGACTATATTTTACATAGCAATGTATTTAATGCGTTTGATTTCAGAAGAGAAAAGGTTACATACTCCGACCACTATCCCATCGTTACAACCTTAATGTATAATAAAAAAAGAGAACAGTGATGAAACAACTCATTTTTCTTTGTTCAATTATATTAACTCTAAACAACCCTCTGTTTTCCAACCCAAGTGAAGTGACTCCCGACTCATTAAAAGCTTGGAAATTTCACACCAATTACATGCTTACCTTTAGCCAGGTATCCTATAAATACTGGGCTTCCGGAGGTGATAATGCTATTTCGGCAATTTCAAATCTGAAATTCAATCTCAAATATCAGAAAAACAAAAATATCTGGTTAAACCAGTTTGAGTTTGGATATGGTTTGATGCAACAACAGGACAAAAACCTCATTAAAACAGAAGACAAAATAGACCTCAACTCCAACTATACCTATAAAGCCTCTACATATTGGAGTTACAGTATTTTAGCAAACCTAAAAACACAATTTACCAAAGGGTATAAAAAGCCCGAAGATACAATTCATATTTCAAACTTCATGGCACCCGGCTACTTGATTACATCTGCCGGAATGGAATACAAGCGCGATTTCTATTCGTTTCTGTTTTCTATTATGACCGGAAAGACCACCTTTGTATGCGATGATTACCTTTCCAGGTTGGGCTCTTATGGACTTAAGACTAATCAAAAAGTAAAGATAGGAGCTGGTTCTTATGTGCGATTTGAAGCAAAAAAAGAGATTGTTGCCAACGTAAACCTCAATACAAAGCTGGAGCTTTTTTCAGAATACATGAATAATCCCGAATACGTTGACGTAAACTGGGAAGTAATTGTGCGGATGAAGATTAACAAATTTCTTTCGGCACTTATTAATACCAATTTGGTTTATGACCACGACGTGCTGATCGATATTAAAGATAGTACAGGGCAAGTAATTGAGAAAGCACCCAAAGTTCAGTTTAAGGAAACGTTTGGATTAGGCTTGACGTTAAGCTTTTAAAGACAAATGACTACAAGGTGTAATCATAGTGCCCTCATAAAATCAATAAATTTCTTAACAAAGTCTGTATTCAGGGGTAAATCAGTGTTATAATACGTTGCCGCATTTTCCGATTTATCTGTAGTAAAGCATGTTTTTAGAATATGATTCATATTTTGAATAATCTCTTTACGGGCTAAAGGGCAGGCTTTATACAACAGTTCTGCATCATTTTCTGATACCTGAATATCAGTAGTGCCCTGAATAATCAGTATAGGGATGTGAAGCTTTGAAATTTCTTCCTGCGGATTGTATTTAAACCATGATTTCATATATGGCTGAATACTTGGACGAAACAATGAGAACAAAGATATGGGAACCTGAAGTAAAGTATCTCCATTCTTCAGCGAGTCAATTTTTGAAATGATTAGTTTTTTCATTTTCGGACTTTGATCTGCTATTTGCTCCTTAATTTTGACATCGGCAGAAGTTCCCGGTCCTGAGATAGATATAAACGCTTTTACATTGGGATTGCTGGCGCAGGCAACCATTCCGATTAATGAACCTTCACTATGACCTGCCACAACAATCCGATTAAACCTTTTATCATTCGAAAGCAGTTCAATCCATAATTTCACATCGTAAATATAGTCTTCAAACCTTAATTCAGATTCTTTTATATTTTTCTGAACTGACTCTCCCACCCCTCGTTTATCAAACCGGACAGAAGCAATATCATATTTCAATAGACTATCAGACAGATATTTGAAAGAATTTGTTTTCATATTGGGCTGATTGCAGTTTCGGTCGGTAGGTCCGGAACCCGAAATAATTAAGACTATCGTTAAATCTTTCTTTTTATCCGGAAGACTCAACGTTCCATAGATTTTGCCTGTAGGCGTTTTCAGCACAATCGGCTTTTCCTGAGATGATGCACTTTGACTAAAAATCAGCAGGATAATAGCCAGAAAATTTACTGTTGCAAATATTTTCATTTCGGATTAATTTAAAAAAAACAACCGACTTCACTTTAGAATTCGGGACAAATGTATTGATATTTCTTTTATTTGACTGCTTTTGCTATCGCTCTTCTTCTACCCTGAATAGTACAATTGCTGAAATAAGTTCCAGCGGTAAAGGCTCATTAAGCGGAAACTGCACCGATCCTTTTGCATGTTTATAAGCAGCCAACTCTTTTTCGAAAGCTGTAATACCTGACGATGTCGGGTAAAATCCGATATGTTTTGTAAATGCAGCAAAATAAACCAGAATACGTTTCATTTTGAAAGCTGGCATTCCATAACTAATTACTTCTACAGCTTCAGGAGCTGCATTACGTACAGTTTCTCTCATCAAGCAGAGTTTTTCCTGCACTTCTTCCGGAAAACAGGAGATATATTGGTCAATGAATTGTAAAGTCTGCATTCTATTTTAGTTTTCTATGGTTCAAAGTTAATGAACAATAATCTATTCTCTGCAATTGAAATTTTTCTCTACCGTTATTTGTTTGTAAAAGATCTTCAATTGTATTTATTCAACAATCTATCTTTGTACACGTATGAACCGATTAATCATAATCTCACTTTTGAGCATAATACTTCTGATGACAACTGCTACCAACAATATTTCCTTCAAAGAAAAACAACTCCGGTTTGAACGCGTATATGCTGCTTATACGGAAAAAGAGACGATTATCCATGGTCTTTTTAAAGCAAAGAAAATTGATTTAAAAAATCTGAGAATCTTCCTTCGTACATTAAAAAAAGAACAGAAACTGGAGCTCTGGGCTAAAAACAAAAACGCTGCAACGTTTCAGTTAATCAAAATCTATGACTTTTGTAATGTTTCCGGAACGTTAGGACCTAAACGTGAACAAGGAGACAACCAAACGCCCGAAGGGTTATATCATATAGAACGGTTTAATCCTGCCAGCACATATTATCTTTCGCTGGGGATTAATTATCCGAACAAAGCCGACCGCATTCTGAGCGGTGAACGCAATCCCGGTGGCGATATCTTCATTCATGGCAAATGTGTAACCATTGGGTGTATTCCTATCACCGATTTCTGGATTAAAGAGCTTTACATCATTGCTGTTGAAGCCTGTAACAGCGGACAAAAAGATATTCCCGTCTATATTTACCCTTCCAAACTAGATGATGCACGTTTCAAATCATTGGTTACGGATTCAAAGCCTTCTAAATCTACTCTTAAACTTTGGAAAGAGCTGAAACAGGCTTACGATTATTTTGAAACCAATCATAAAATTCCATCATTTACAATTGATGCAAAAGGAAGTTATGTAGTCGGATCTTAAAAGTAACTAACTATTTATTATTCAATAAATTAAATATAAAAACATCTACATATATCAGCAATGATTCGTAACTTTGAATCAATATACTTACAAAAAGCAATACTGTCGAAGAAGAAAAATACGGATCAAAAGAGCATGTTTAAAATTCAGAAGAAATGTTAAACCAACGCCATTCAATTGTGGAGAAAAAGAGCTTAAGCCACACGTACCCTTTGCAAATCATCAGAATTAATTCATTTCCGGCATCGGATAGGAAAATCAGGTAAATAAGTTAATTTTAAAAGAAAGCATCCGAATAAATGAAGAGGATAGCAATGATTCAAGCGCAAGTATAGACACAACTATTCAGGAAAAGAACATTACCTACCCAACAGACAGCACACTACAGAGAAAAATAAATATCGGATTACTTCTTTTACAGATTCAGCTTCTCTTTCAACAATCGGTAACCGGAAGTACTTGCTTTGAGGGAATTGCCGTTTTTCAGAATTACGCTGTAGGAATCTTTATCGTAGTAATCGAGACGCTCAATAAAGTTCAGGTTTACAATATAGGAACGATGTATACGAACAAACTGATGGGAATCGAGGTTGGTTTCGAAATACTTCATAGTTTTCTCTTTCAGATACAAATCTTTGGAAGTATGAATTTTCACGTAATCGTCGTATGATTCGAGGTAAAGAATATTATCTACCGGAATTACCTGAATTTTTTGTCCCATGCGCACGGCTACGCGTTCCAATGACTCGCTGTTTTTCTTAATGGCAGTCTGTAGGGTTTCCTCCTGTTGGGGATTTGTTTTCAGCAGGCCTTTTGCAATTACTTTTTCAATGGCTTTGGCAAAACGAATCCTGTCATAAGGCTTTAGCAAATAGTCCACTGCATTGATTTCAAATGCCTTGAGAGCATACTGATCGTAAGCTGTGGAAAAGATAACAGTGGGTTTATGTTCACAAAGTTCCAGCATCTCAAAGCCAGTAAGTTTGGGCATCTGAATATCGAGAATAATCAAATCAGGTTTGAGTTCATTTACTATTTTCACTGCTGAAAATCCATCGGAAGCTTCTCCGATCAGTTTCAATTCAGGAATTTCCGAAACAAAGAGTGTGAGCAGATTACGTGCAGGCTCTTCATCTTCAATAATGATGGTTTTGATTTTTGATTCCATTACGCATCAGGATTTTACAATAGGTTTATAAGGGATAATCAGGGTTACGGTAAAAAGGGATTCTGATTTAATTGCTTTCATCAGGTTTTCGCTTCCGTACATCAGTTTAAGGCGTTCCGATACATTATTAAGTCCTGTGCCCGAACCTTTACGCGGAGGCATTTCGGAATCGAAGCTATTTTGGATAACAATTTCGAGCCAGGAATCTTTCTTCTGACAATCCAGCATTATCTTAACGGGTTCTGTACTGTCGTACACTCCATGTTTTACTGCATTTTCGAACAAAGGCTGCAAAATCAGTGAAGGGAGCATCTGTTCCTGACATTCCGGATTGCAGGTTATTTCATACCGAAGACGTTTTCCAAATCGAACGGTTTCGATATCGAGATAACGGCGAACATTTTCCAGTTCTTCGCGTAAAGGAGACAATGCTTCCGCATTATTCGAAACTCCATAACGCAGAAAATCTGAAAGTTTCACAATCATTTCATGCGCTCTTTCAGGCTTTGTGAGTGTTAATGCACTAACAGAATTCAAGCTATTAAACAGAAAATGAGGATTTATCTGCGACTTCAACAAATTAAGTTCAGTTTCCCGAATGGTTTCTCTCAGGCGGGATTCATGTATTATTTTTTTCTGAAGATCGTTATAATAGGTTATCAGGTAATAAAACAAAATGATAATGTTGAAAAAGAAGAACCCTATAACCGCTCTCCATGGCATGGTTTTTTCAAGTTCGGCTGCCACCTGCTCATTTTCGGTAAAAACATACATCAAAAAATCTCCAGATACTATCCAGATAAAGACTACCAATATCCCATACGTTAACAGGTTTGTGATTAAGCTTATTGGCTTATTCCGTTCAGGAGAAATAAATCGGAGCGGATACCACATTGCCAGCCCCAGAATTGCAAAAAGCAGATTGAACACTACACTTTCAATAACACTGAGTGACAAACTTTTACCTTCACCTAAAATTAAATAGGCAACATGAGCAATTATAATGATTCCCCATGTTACAAGGTAAAACCAAAAAAGTCGTTTATTTTCAAAAAAGGGATGATTCATGTTTATTTGTAGCTTTTGATTTCGCCACCACCAAAAATCACCACACCATGAATAATCAAAACTTTTTTATTGTCAGGGTTTGAAGGCAAAGCATAGCGTTTATCGGCAAATCCACCCATGATAGACGTAACCTTAATTTTCACCTCCCAATCTGACGGGACAATCATTTCAACACCTCCAAAAACTGAAGTTACTTCCAGAATTGTTTCGCCATCAATAATTTCAGTACGGGTTAAATCGAGTTCAGTTCCTCCGAAAATATTAGTAACACGACCACCTTTAAATACGTCTGTCAGAATTTTCTTAGTTCCTCCAAAAACAGTAGTTTCATCCAGTAAGCCATCTGTAGAAGTTTCACCAGGATTGTTGGATAAATGAACTTTTCTGGGTGCATGAAAATTACGTTTGGTCATAATCAGTAGGCCTATCAATATAAGCATCACCGGCCAGAAAAGTTTTGCAAAATTGAAGTCAAAGACTATTACTTTCGGAAGAAGGAAAAAGCCTCCTACAATCAAAAGAATGACTCCAAAGGTATTATTATCCCGTTCGGCCAGATTAATCAAACCAATTGCAATCAACAACATTGGCCATGAAAACACGATTGGTTTCCATACAATTGGCAACAGTTCCAGATTGAATGCAAGTAACAATGCTCCAGCAGTGAGCACTATAAATCCCAAAATGAATTTTTTCATAGGGCTTGATTTATGACAATGATTATTGAACATATATTTTTACAGGTTTTAAAATTAATAATTCTGTTGCAAAACTAGACCTATTATTTGCTTATCTAAAACGATTTTCGGCAAATCAGGGATTTAGCTCGGTAAGCACAGTATTACTTCTCTGGAACAAACCCATTTACAAAACCTGTGATGCACAAATATATTTCTGGACAATTTCCAGCAAATCATTTCTATTAAATGGTTTGGATATATAATCATCACATCCGGCCTCTATGGCTTTTTCGCGGTCATCTCTTAATGCATACGCAGTTTGGGCTACAACCGGGATATCAGGATGTTCCTGCTTAATCATCCGTGTAGCATCATACCCATTCATGCCAGGCATTCTGATGTCCATCAGTATAAGGTCGATGGTTGGCAATTCTCTTACCAAATTAACAGCACCCTCGCCATTTAATGCCCAGGCTATATTTGCATTTGTAGCCTTAAGAATTGATTTGATCAGATAAAAATTCGATTCATTATCTTCTACAATCAATATAGTTTTACCATTAAAATCCGGCACAGAAGTACTTCCATTGGAAGGCTGTCCGTTTTGAGCACTCTTAATCACACACGGCAATTCAAAGTAGAACACAGAACCTTTATTTTCAACAGATTCAAGCCACATCCTACCATTTAACAATACTGATATTTCTTTACAAATTGCCAATCCCAAACCAACACCACTTTGTTTACGTGTATGCGTATCGTCCACCTGTCTGAAGCGTTCAAAAATTGCATCTTTCATATAGGGAGGAATTCCAATACCCGTATCCTTCACATAAAATGTAATACTTTCGTTTTTAACACTATAACCACATTCTATAATTCCTTTTTCAGTGTATTTTACTGCATTTCCCAATAAATTTGTCAATAATTGAGTAAGTTTCGTCTTGTCGGTCTGTATTTGCAAAGCCGGATATAATGCAGTTGTAACAAACTCTGTTCTAATATGTTGTTTATTATTTTTAGACAGTTCCGTTTTTAAAAACGATTTAAGACTTGTAAACAAATCATAAACACTAACATCCTGAATTACAGGATCACGTTCTCCCGACTGCAACAATGACAGTTCAAAAACAGCCTCAATAATGCTCAAAAGGTGATTTCCGCTGGTATTTATTATTTTTGATATATTTTGAATTTCTTCCGGAGTCATACTTTCGCTCATAATCCCGCTAAAACCAATAATTGCATTTAAAGGAGTGCGCAGCTCATGCGACATTGTAGCTAGAAATGCTGATTTCAGTCTGTTACTTTCTTCTGCTACTTCTTTTGCCGCAATAAGTTCATTTTCTATTCGTTTGCGCTCCGTAATTTCTTTAGCAAACCCTAAAATTTTATTTTCTGCAAGTTTTACAGCCTCGATAATAGCGATACCGGATGATCCGTCTTTCCGAATAAACTCCATCTCTCTTGAAAAACTTCCTGACTTTTTGAGTTGAAGAAGGCTATTAGAAATTCGTTCATGTTCGGCTTCTACAAATAATCCAAAAATGGACATGGATAGAATTTCTTTTCTACTATATCCAGAAATCTTTGAAGTTGAAGGATTTGAATCAGAAATAATTCCTGTAGAATCAAATAAAAACACTCCATCAGGCGAATGTTCAATATAAGCTCTGAACTTAGCTTCATTCTCTTCTACCTGTTCCTTAGCAATCTTTAATACTTCCTCCGCCTTCTTTTGCTCGGTAACATCCGCAACAATACTCATAATGCCTCTGGATTTATCCGGCAACACGATTGATGTTTCATTGAGTTCTACATCAATAATACGTCCATCCTTGCAAATATTTCTTACATAATGCTTTAAGATATTACCATTTAAAAGTACATTCAGGTCATCTTCAACACATGAATAATCCTGAGGGAGAGTTAATAATCGTATTGACTGACCAATAAGCTCTTCTTTTGAATAGCCTACCATTTTACAAATATTATCACTTACCTCACGTATTATTCCTTTGTCATTCATCAAGCACATTCCGAGTGGAGATAACTCGAAGAGAGAACGGTATCGTCGCTCACTTTCAATAAGTGCATTCTGATAGCTTATATTTTCCTGTTTTATTTTTTTCTCTTCCAATGCATGTATTATGGCTGGACCAAGACGTTTAATCTGTTCTTTTATCACATAATTTGATGCTCCAGCTTTCATACATTCAACCGCCGTATCTTCGTTTACGGAACCTGTAACGATAATCAACGGGGTAATCGGGCTAAGATTCAGCGTAATTTTTAATGCAGATAGCCCATCAAAATTAGGCATATTATAATCTGACAGAATTATATCTGGCTGAAAATTCATTAGTTTATCAACAAAATCTGTTTCTGTTTCTACTACTTCAAATACACATTCACCCAATACCTTCCGTGTTTCTCTGATATCTAATTCAGCATCAGCGGGAAGGTCTTCTACAATTAATACTTTATATTCGTTAATCATATCCTTATCAAAAATTTATATTATATCGGTGATTTATTGATCATTAACCAATAAAAGCCAAGATCTGTAACAACTTTAAAAAATTCTTCAAAAGCAAGTGGTTTTACAATATAGCTGTTTGCCCCCAAATCATACGCAGTTTTTATATCAGGATCCTCCCTAGAAGAGGTAAGAATAACAACAGGCATTTTACGGGTTAATTTATTATCACGAATTTCTTTCAAAATCTCTAATCCATTTAATTTAGGGAGTTTAAGATCAAGAATAATAAGCCGTAATGTATTATGAGAAAATTGATTTTCCGTAAACGCTCCCCTGCAAAACAAATAATCGAGGGCATCTTCGCCATCATCGAGATGCATTATATGGTTAGCAAGATTGCTTTTACTCATTGCTCTCATAATCAAAGCAGCATCATTGGGGTTGTCTTCAATGAGCAATATCTCAATATTTGACTTTATTGCATTCATAATGCTGTAAATTTAATCATTTTGGTAACGTAAAATAAAAAGTTGTTCCATTATTTATTTTTGATTCTGCACGAATTTCGCCTTTATGGCGCTGAATAATTCGATGTACAATAGCCAGTCCAACTCCTGTTCCTTCGTATTCTTTTGCACTATGCAGCCGTTGAAAAACGCCGAATAACTTCGAATAATACTTCATATCAAACCCTGCTCCATTATCTGACAATGAATAGATTATTTCATTTTCCAATTCATTGCTTGATATTTTTATTCTGGCATTATCTTTTTTGGATGTAAATTTAAGCGCATTTGAAATCAGATTTGTCCACACCTGTTTCAACATTGCAAAGTCTCCAAAAACAAATGGCAATTCATCTACTTCAAATTCAACATCATGAGTGTAAATCTGTTTTTGTTCTTCTATTATTCCCGAAACAATTTGATTCATGTTTAGGATCGAGTAGTTCATTTCGATACGGCTCAATCGTGAAAATGCAAGCAAATCATCAATTAAAACGGCCATACGATGAGTATTTTCACAAATTATGTTACACACTTTTATGCCTTCCAAATCAAATTTCGGCTGATAATCTTCCATCAAAATTTTTGTAAATCCGTCAATTGCCCTCAGCGGAGCTCTTAAGTCGTGCGACACACTGTACGCAAAAGCTTCCAGTTCCTTATTTGCAGCTGTTAGTTCGGCTGTTCGCTCTTCAACACGTCGTTCAAGCTGTAAATTAAGCTCTGTAATTTTCTCTTCTGCAAGCTTACGATCCGTAATATCTCTGAAATTGATTGCAATTCCTTCGACACCCGGAACATGTAATAAGTTGCTAAAAAAGCTTTCGATCCAAATCCAACCTCTGTGTTTGGTTAAAAACCGATATTGCTGGTTTTCAATCTTTTCAGGATGTGCTATTATTTGTTGAAGAGATACCAATACACGCTGTAAATCATCTGGATGTGTCAGATTATTTCCACTTAGATGTAGAATATCTGATTCTGAAAAACCAGTCATCACCATGGAGCTAGGACTCACATACTTGAAACTGCCATTGATATCTACTACAACTAAACCGTCGGGTGCATTTTCGATAAGTGAACGGAATTTATTTTCAGCATTTTCAAGAGCAAATAGTGCTAACTTTTGTGCCGTAATATCTCTGATTATATGCACAATTCCAAATAGCTTTTTATTCTCATCCAAAATAGGATCGGCTGTTACAATATAATATTTTTCTTTGATTTTCAACTCCATGCTTTCGCGCTTAAACGACTTTGATGATCTTACCACAACGCAATCAGGAATAGCATGATCGCTTAAATGAACAACCTCCCAGCATTTTTTTCCAAGTAATCCTTTTTTATGCTTACTATACATTTTTTGCATAGCAGCATTTGTACGGATAATTCTATGCTCTGCATCAAGTAAGCAAATTGCATCCGCCGTTGAATCAAATGTTTTTTGCCATTGATTTGCAGCATCAAACAAGGCCTTTTCTGCTGCTTTTTTATCAGTTATATCATTCGCTATTGACAGTAATATATTATTTCCGGAAGGAGATCTTCCAAGAGGTGTTGTATGAAAATCCCATATTTTTACGTTTCCATTCTTGGTAATAACTTCCCATTCTCCATTATAAACGCTTTCATTCATTTGAAACATTTCATTTATGTATGAATAGGTTTTATCTACATTCAGAGGATGCGCTTTTTGCACCCAGCTGTCTAAGGTTAGTATTTCTTGATGTTCATAACCAGAACTCAATGCCCATCCTTTACTGATTTGCAATATACTTCCATCAGCACTGTAAATAGCCATAGGGATGGGAGCATCTGTAACAACTTTTCTAAATCGCTCTTCACTCTCTTTCAGTGCTACAGAGGCTTTTACGCTCTCCGTAATATTTTCAAATGCAACACCTAATAATTCTTCATTAATCTTAAAACATACCATTTTAAATGCTCCTTGAACCCAGTCATCTTCATACTCGATATTATTTCCGTAGTAAGGTTCCGCAGTGTACATTACATTTAAATAGTTTTCTGTTATTCCAGTTTGTTCAGCATTGGGCCATATATCATTAAACTCCAGACCAACAATCTTTTCGTATGTTAATCCTGTTAGTTTAAATGCAGCAGGATTTCCATCAACAAAATGGAGTTTATCGGGTTTCTCAAACCTATAAATAAAAAGGCCAGAGGGTATTGCCTTTACTATTTCTGACGAAGCATTTAATGTTATATTATCGACTACTTCTTTTGTAACATCAATATTAATCCCGGTCATCCTGACTGATTGCCCATTTTCATCTTTCAACACCAATCCTAAAGACTTAATGTACCTTATGGATCCATCCGTTAATACTATTCTGAACTTTGTATCATATCCCGTACCATCTGTTTTTGCTTTTTCAAAAACCCGATGATTTTCCGCTACATCCTCAGGGTGAATTACATTAGACCACGCTTCATACTTATTGGTAAACTGGTCATGTGAAATCTCATAAATCTCATACATTCGTTTATCCCACATAAGCTTATCATTTACAATATCCAAATCCCAAACACCGAAGTTTCCGGCTTTAAGTGCCAGAGATAATCGCTCATTAAGTTGATTTATCTCTTCTTGTGATTTTTTGACATCGGTTATATCGCGAACCAAACTCAATAGATATTTTTGATTGTCCAAGTTGATAATTTCTCCAGAAAATACTCCTGTTTTGAGTTCGCCTGATTTAACTCTAAACCGGGCTTCATAATCTCTATAATAACCATCTTCCTTTATTTTCTGTACAAAATAGATTCTGTCATTAGGATTAACCCAAATATTTAAGTCGATCGTTGTTTTATCTTTATACTCTTCCTTTGCATAGCCGGAAAGCCTTGTAAATCCATTGTTTGCCAGAAAAATTTTTCCATCAGATATGCCTGTAATCAACATTGCATCGGGACTAGCCTGAAATGCTTTAGAAAATTTTTCTTCACTACTTCTTAATACGTTTTCGGTATAGCGCTGATTTTCAATAAGCCTGGCTTGTAATATATTTTGATATGTAATCGCAGATAATTGATTTACAAAGTTAAAAACTATATTTGCGATTTTTTCAAATTGCTTTTTAGGCATAAAGGCGATTTCACGATATGCCTTTAAATATTCATCTGAATCAATTCCAATTTCTTGTGCATAAGCGATTGCAGACTCTTCTGTAGCGCTTTCATCACGAATCGGCCCTATCACCCAGTTGACAATATGTTTGCCACCAGCCATTATTCCAGCTTCCGCGCTCCACAAGCCACCACTTAAACATGCTTGAATATTAATCTCATCCAGATTATATTTTCCTAATTGCGAATCAGATTTAATACAATTGGATCTGCCTTTTTTAGTTTTACGAATAACATCTTTACATAATCTGCAAAAATTACTGGAATTGGTTATAAGTGTTCCATCTGGGCGCATGATTATAGATGCCACTCCCAATGCATCCAAAATCTGATCCTGCAAATATTGAATATTTTCAAAATCAAATAGTGTCTCAAAATCCACATCTGCAATCGGATTATTACTTCCATAAAAATCACTATGACAGACTAAAACATTAAATACAAGATTAAATAATGAGTAAATTTCGGAGGGTGTAGAAGAAGATGTAATGATACCTGAAAAGCCCGATTTCAAAATATCTATCATTTTCTCTTCTTCAGGTTTATTATCTACATACGCAATAACTGGCTTTTTGATTGCGGACAAGTAAGACTTCAAACGTTTCCCGGTAATAACATTCTGAATATCACACACAGCAAGCTTTTGCACCACTACATCACAGGCATAATAGTTCTCAATCCTATCAAATGAATTCTCTTTCTGGAAATCTTCACCGTCAAACACAAAACCAACACTAGCTAACGATGATTTAAGCCATTTTCGCTCTTCATCGTCCAATCCTACAAAAGCTATTCTATTCATAGCCGATTGTTTTTTTAGAAAACGAAACATTATCAACCACCCATAATCTCAATTAACCATTGATTCACAGAGCATTTTATATGTCGTACAAATTCAGGACTTAAATATACTACATTTTTTTCTTAAAAACATAAACTTGATTAAATTAATAGCACTTCAAACAGAATCATGACTACCTCAAATAAAAAAGTACCCAACAAAAGCAAATGAAATACAATAGTCTCTCTACAAACACGTTTTGGGTATGTAAAAAAAATGTAATTTTGCAAAATGATTCGGAAAAGCTGGCTAATTCTTATGGTAATAGGGCTTTTAAGCCTGGGTGCATGCAGTAAATATCAAAAACTGCTTAAAAGCACCAACTACGAAAAAAAATACGAAACAGCAGTAAAACTATACAATTCAAAGGATTACTACCGTGCGTTACAATTATTTGACGAGCTTGCGATTGTTTACAGAGGTAAATCGCAAGGTGAATTGATTAGCTATTACACTGCTTACAGCTACTTTAATCAGGGTGATAATGTGATGGCAAGTTACTACTTTAAAAGCTTTTCTCGTCAATATCCAAAATCGCAATACACCGAAGAATGCACCTATATGAGCGCATATTGTAAATATGCAGATTCTCCGGAAACAAGTTTAGACCAAACAAGTACTTACGAAGCTATTACAGAGCTTCAACTCTTTATAAACTACTATCCTCAGAGCAAACGCGTAGATGATGCCAATAAACTTATTGACGAGCTACGCGCAAAACTTGCTCAAAAAGCGTATGACAACGCTTACCTCTATTACAAAACCGAATCATATAATGCTGCCCAGATTGCTTTTCAAAATGTTTTGAAAGATTTTCCGGAGACAAACAAAAAAGAACAAGTGCTCTATTATATTCTGAAATCACGTGTAAAATATGCCGATATGAGCGTTGACTCAAAAAAAGAGGAACGTTATGAAGAAGTTATCAAAGCTTATAATAACTTTGCAGGCTCTTTTCCGGAATCGCATTATAGTTCCGAAGCGCGGATAATTTATCAGGGTGTATTAAAAAAATTAGCGAAATATAAACAAAATTAACAGATAATATGGACGTTAAAAGGCTTAAAACGGATATGGTTGCCGTAACCCGTAACATTCACGAGTTTGACAAATTAACAGGAAATGTATATGAAACCATTTCAATGTTATCAAAACGTGCAAACCAGATTTCCAAAGAAATGAAAGAGGAACTGAACCATAAGATCGAAGAATTTTCGAGCAATAATGACAATCTGGAGGAAGTATTCGAAAATCGCGAACAAATTGAAGTAGCTAAGTTTTACGAAAACCTTCCAAAACCTACACTTATTGCTATTCACGAATATCTGAACGAAAAACTCTATTATCGTAATCCAGATAAAGAACAACAGCAGATAAACTAATTTATCTTTGTTCATCAGCCCGGGTTCTGAATTGAAACTTGATCGTGAATCATTCTTTCCTTTCCGAATCAGGGCTTTTGTGTTTTTTCATAAGTGCCATTTACTATGATTGCAGGAAAAAAAATATTAGTAGGTATCAGTGGAGGAATTGCAGCGTATAAAACACCTATTCTCATCCGTTTACTGATTAAAGCTGGTGCAGAAGTAAAAGTGGTGGTTACACCCAACGCACTGGAATTTGTTACCCGTGTAACACTCGAAACATTATCGAAACACAAAATATACGATCAGGTTTTTGGCTCCGTAAATGATTATTCTACCGAACATGTTGCTCTTACCGACTGGGCTGATGCTTTTGTTATTGCTCCTGCAACGGCAAATATTATAGGAAAATATGCCTCAGGAATAGCCGATGATGCTCTTTCTACATCTTTACTCGCCTTTAACAAAGCTGTGTTTATAGCTCCTGCCATGAACTGTAAAATGTGGAATAATTTTGCTGTTCAGAAAAACATGGAATACCTCCGTTTACAAGGAGTACATGTTATCGGACCTGCTTCGGGTGATTTAGCCTGTGGATACGAAGGTGCCGGACGTATGGATGAGCCAGAAGTTATCTGCCGGGCACTGCATGATTTTTTCGTACAATCACAATCATTGAAAGGCATTAAGGCAATGGTAACTGCCGGGCCAACTTATGAAGCCATTGATCCTGTACGATTTATAGGAAATCATTCCAGTGGATTGATGGGATTTTGTATTGCCGAAGAACTTGCAAGCCGTGGTGCAGACGTAACCTTAATCGCAGGCCCTACTTCTCTAAAAACCAATCATACAGGAATCAAACGTATAGATATCGTTTCTGCACAGGATATGTACGATGCTTGTATAAATCATTTTTCTGAAAGCAAATTATGCGTGATGAGCGCAGCAGTTGCTGATTACAAACCTGCTGTTGTTGCACAGGAGAAAATCAAAAAAAAATGTTCTGAATTTGCCCTTGAACTTACTCCAACACAAGACGTTTTGAAAAAACTGGGAGAGATAAAGCAGCACCATCAGTTTTTGGTTGGCTTTGCATTGGAAACAGAAAATGAACTCGCTCATGCTCAGAACAAACTCAAGCGTAAAAATTTGGATATGATCGTTTTGAATTCACTCAAAACTCCAGGCGCAGGATTTAAAGTAGCAACCAATTGCATTACAATACTGAAACCGCACGCTGAGCCTGTTAACTTTGATCTCAAATCCAAACAAGAGGTTGCAAAAGATCTGGTGAACGAAATTGAAAAGCAAATCATAAAAGAATAAGCTGCAATAAACGAAAATTACTACTTTTACGTTTAGTTTTACACAGCATTGAATCAACATGAAAAAATTATTCATACTTCCGATACTATTTTTCACAACCCTTTTCACGCAAGCACAGGAATTTAACTGTTCTGTTTCAGTACTCGCTCCTCAAATTCAAACTTCCGACCGAAAAGTTTTTGAAACCTTGCAAACTGCCTTATACGAGTTCATGAATACCCGTAAATGGACAAATTACACTTTTAAAGTAGAGGAAAAAATAGAATGCTCTTTCACCTTAACAATTAACGAACGTCCGGCTATTGACGAATTTAAAGGAACATTGAATATACAACTTCGCCGACCAGCTTATAAAACTTCGTATAACTCTGTTTTGCTGAATTATATTGACAAAGATATTCAGTTTAAATATATAGAATTCCAACCTCTCGACTTTGCCGAAAATACGTTTACCAACAACCTCACCTCCGTATTTGCATATTATGCTTACGTATGTTTAGGTTTTGACTTTGACAGTTTTTCACCCAACGGAGGCACTCCGTTTTTCGAAAAGGCTCAGTCTGTAGTAAACCAGGCTCAGAATGTTTCTGAGAAAGGCTGGAAATCGGTAGAAAGCAACAAAAATCGCTACTGGCTTATCGAAAATCTAATCAACAGTGCTTACAGCCAGATTCGTCAGGCAAACTACAAATACCATCGTCTTGGTCTTGACCAGATGTATGAGAATGTTGACAAAGGTCGCCTTTCGATAAGCGATGCGTTAGAATTACTTCAAAAGGCTTATCGCGAAAAGCCGGGATTATTGTCGGTGCAGCTATTCATTGATGCCAAATCAGATGAACTGGTAAATATTTATTCAAAAGCTTCACCTCAGGAAAAAGCAAAGATTATCAATGTATTATCAGAGATTGACCCTGCCAACGTTGGAAAGTATCAGAATATACTTAACGTGAATTAAACCCTCTTTTGCTCTTTTTTGATTACTTTTGAGAGGCGATTTAAGTAGCTTGTATAAAAAGTCAACAGATCTTTAAACAGACTTCTGCTTCGTTCAGGCTGACAACTATTATTTAAGAGGTTGTTCTATTCAACGAAGTCAAAACATGATTAAGAACTGGCTTTAAAAGCAGCCACTTGATTTCTTCACTTAGGTTTTTGAATGTATGCTATTACATCTTTCCGTTGAAAATTATGCTCTTATCCGGAAGCTTGAGATTGACTTCACAAGCGGATTAACGGTTATCACGGGTGAAACCGGAGCAGGTAAATCAATCTTATTGGGTGCACTTTCGCTGATATTGGGTCAGCGGGCTGATGTGCAATCATTACTTGAGAAAGAAAAGAAATGTATTGTAGAAGGCATCTTTGACCTTTCCGCATTAGATACTTTAAAACCATTCTTCGATACCAATGAACTCGATTTCGAGAAAGAGACTACCATCCGTCGCGAAATATCTCCACAAGGGAAAAGCCGTGCATTTATAAACGACACACCCGTTACACTCAATATATTGAAAGAGCTTGGTGAACAGTTAATTGATATACATTCGCAACACAATACAATTTCGTTAAATGCTTCCGATTTTCAACTGGAAGTTCTGGATACGTTTTTGAATCGTCAGGATTTATTTACTACTTATGAGCAAAAATACAATACATGGAAACAACTGCGTATCAGGCTTGATTTATTGCTCGAAAAAGATGCTCAGATTAAACAGGAGCTTGATTTTCTGCAATTTCTTTATCAGGAACTAGAAGATGCAAATCTTGTTGAAAGTGAACTTCTGGAAATAGAGCAGAATCTGGAAATTCAAAACCATGCCGAGGCAATCAAATCCGTTTTATACGAATCGGCTTACCGGATGGATGGTGGTGAATTAAACATATTGGGACAACTTACCGGAATTTTTTCACAACTTCAAAAGATGGGAAGTGTGCACCCGGAACTACCAGTTTACGCCCAGCGATTGAATTCGGCATTGCTCGAACTGAAAGACCTTAGCAACGAAATGGATACATTGCAGGATAAAATTCACTTCGATCCCGAAATTCAAAACCAGCTGAATGAACGATTGGAACTGATTCAGCGTCTCTTTCGCAAACACAACGTAGATACAATTGAATCCCTGATCTCCAAAAAGAATAATCTGGAAGAAAAGCTCACCCTTTACTCTTCCAACGAAGAAGAAATTGCCCGACTGGGAAAAGAGAATGAAAAGATTTTTTGCGAACTGATCAAGCTGGCAAATGACCTCACCACTCATCGCAAAAAAGCGAAACCGGAGCTCGAAAAGCAACTGAAAGAGGTTGTTTCGCACCTTGGAATGGCGGGTTCTGAAATAGATATTGAGATAACACATAATTCTATTCCCGGACGGTATGGGTTAGATAAAGTACGCATATTATTCAGTGCCAACAAAGGCTCAGAGCTTCGCGACCTGTCGAAAGTGGCTTCGGGAGGAGAACTTTCACGACTGATGCTGGCTGTAAAATCGGTTATCACTAAACAAAACATACTGCCAACTGTTATTTTTGACGAAATAGACAGCGGAGTTTCGGGCGATATTGCCGGAAAAGTAGGTTCAATCATGCGAAAGATGGCAAACTATATGCAGGTGATCGCGATCACGCACCTTCCGCAAATTGCGGCTTCGGCCGACCATCATTTCTGGGTTTACAAACAAAGTGATGACGAAAAAACGCTTTCAAATATCAAACAATTATCGAATGACGAACGAATTGAAGAGATTGCCAAAATGCTCAGTAGCGATAAAGTTACCGATACTGCACGCAAAGCCGCAAAGGAATTGATTCATCAGATATATTAACTAAAAAGTTTATTATGGCTTATCAATTACTCAAAGGGAAAAAGGGGATTATTTTCGGAGCCTTGAACGACCTTTCCATTGCATGGAAAGTGGCCGAGAGAGCTCATGATGAAGGTGCTGAATTTGTACTTACTAATACCCCTGTTGCAATTCGTATGGGTTCTATCAACGAACTTGCCGAAAGATGCAATGCAACATTTATCCCTGCTGATGCAACCAGCGTAAAAGATCTGGAAAACCTTCTTACCCAATCGATGGAAGTACTGGGAGGAAAGGTTGATTTTATCCTTCATTCTATCGGAATGTCGCCCAACGTTCGTAAACGTCAGCCTTATGATGATTTGAGCTACGAATACTTTCTGAAAACGCTCGACATTTCCGCATTATCATTTCACAAGGTGATGCAGGTTGCAAAAAAGATGGATGCAATAAACGAATGGGGTTCTGTAGTTGCCCTTTCTTACATTGCTGCTCAACGTACATTGTTTGAATACAACGATATGGCTGATGCAAAAGCTGCGCTGGAATCAATTGCCCGCAGTTTTGGATATATTTACGGTCGCGAAAAGAAAGTACGTGTAAATACCATCTCGCAATCCCCTACCCTGACCACTGCCGGTAGCGGAGTGAAAGGAATTGACGGATTGATGGACTTCACCGATCGCATGTCGCCACTGGGAAATGCTTCGGCCGACGAATGTGCCGACTACTGCATTACACTCTTTTCGGATCTCACCAAAAAGGTAACCATGCAAAACCTCTTTCACGACGGAGGATTCTCCAGCATGGGGATGAGCCAGCGTGCAATGCACCAATACAACAAAAGCTTTGACGAATGTGAATGCGACAAAGAAGATAATGACGAAACAGAAAGCTAACACACCAAAATAGTAAGCGAAGCCCGGCAGAATTAATCCTGCCGGGCTTTTTTTGTTTTTCTTGCCTGATATCCGAAATATTTTTAGCTTTGGCAATAATTCTGTTCCTGCTACTTCGAAAATGGGATGGAAATCCGGAATTTAGACAACAACTGAAATAAAGCCACCTTATATTTGGGTGGATATCTAAACGAGTCCGCGATCAAGCTATGAACAATCTCAAACTGACAATCTGTATTTTAACAATGCTTATTCTTGCTGCTTCAGCTCAAGGACAAGAAAATCCCATTGACCTTTATAAAGTTAAAAATAACAAAGTTGAAGTGTATTTTTATGATCCCTTTGAAGCCTTATCAAAAACAGAAACATTCTCAACGAAAACAGATAAAGAAAAGTCTGATTTGCTTGACAACTATCTTCATAATCATGCTTTGTATTTGTTTATGCTGACTGACTCTATAACAAAGGACATCACATATTTATGTATTCGTGGCAATCCAGAAAAGATGAATACAAAAATGTTTTATCAAGTAGAAGTAATCAAGGGTATTACTAGCAGATCTTTCAATCCAAATACTGAGAGTTATTCTGACAAAGTTGTGAAGGTAATTGATAATGTGAATTGTGGCGGAACTTTATTTGAAAGTATGGCTATATTTTCCAAGCCAGAGAACAAAGATAAAGTTGGCAACGGAATTCAATTATATGGCTATTTTTGCAGAGTACAGCCTTATTCTGAAATAAAAATCTCCATGACCAACATAATTGAACAACTCTGATAAAAAGAATTACTATGTATAACAAAATTTTGCCTTCAAGGGGATGAACTAGTAATTAAAACGACAAATAAATTGTATTAGTTTTGATTTAATCTGGCTGCCAAGGGCAAAAATTTAAATTTGCAACTTACCACATACCGGCAATATCCCTCAAAAACCTTACGATGCCATTTCCACTTTGCGGGACATGATCGTAAAACCTTACGATGCCATTCCTACTTTTCGGGAGACGATCCGCAAACTTACGGATGCCATTCCTACTTTGCGGGAGATGATCCGCAAACTTACGGATGCCATTCCTACTTTTCGGGAGACGATCCGCAAACTTACGGATGCCATTCCTACTTTTCGGGAGACGATCCGCAAACTTACGGATGCCATTCCTACTTTTCAGGATACGATCCGCAAACTTACGGATGCCATTCCTACTTTTCAGGATACGATCCGCAAACTTACGGATGCCATTCCTACTTTTCGGGACAGGAGAGTGTGTAGAAAAGTGCGTTTTCGTTTTTATAGAAGCTGGTTATCCTCCAGCAATCATTAACGCTTATTGTTGTTCTTTAAAAATCAATCCAAAAGCATAGCTCATCGGAATTTCAAAATCGATGCAGCCCTGATATTTTTCTATCCGGTTCAGGGTTGATTCTCCCTGACTTTTCACTTTCTGATACAGCTCATTATAATCTGTAAACCGTTGAGTTGTATGATATACCTTCAACTTTTGAAACTGAAACTTCTTTAACATATTCCAGCTACGTTCAACTTTTTCCTTTTCGTCAACTACAAAAGCCCATTCCGAATCAATCCAGTGATCACTAATCAATACAGCCTGAGAACAGTCCAATGCATGCCCGACTGCGATTGCAGCATCTTTCATTTCGTGCAGACAAAACTCAAAAAAAGTAACCTCTGTTTTTATATCAAACAACTCAAATTCTGAATGAATCAACGTGAACTTTTCCGTAAGACTTTTCTTGTCAAGATTTATCTTCAACAATGTTAAAGCATCTGCATCACAGTCAACTGCATAAACCTTTCGTGCAGTTCTGCCATATTCGATAAACTGCCCTCCTCCTGCTCCGACCGAAAGCATGGTTTTATCGGTAAAATCATAAAATTCGAAGAGATTTGCCAGTATTTCGTTTACATTAACAGCCATGTTACAGTACTTTAATCATTTCAAACTGCTTTCCACGCAAAGGAATCCCATTTGTTTCCAGGAATATTGTCATTGAACTGCACGCAGGATCTGTATTTACAACTTTTACGGAATCATAACGGTTGAGTTTTATCATTTCGCCAAGCAAACAACTACCAATGCCCTGCTTCCGGTAGTTTTTATCAACAGCCAATTGCGTTACATCACCCGTTGACGAATCAAAAACAGTGTATGCAATCAATGTTTCTGCATGAAAAGCTCCCAAAATTGTGAAATCATGAATGCTACGCTCAATGGCTTCGAAACTGTTTTGCCACGAAGGAATAAAATCCCGGAACGTCATCATTTGAGCCTGCTCTTTCAGAGATATTTCCCGAATACACATTCCGGATGGCAGGCATTTTTGTTTTAATACAAGATTCTGATTATCCTGCTTAAAGTAGTTTAACTCACGACTGACTTTAAATCCCAGCTTTTCATAAACCGAAACTGCCGGCGTATTATGTTGCAATACTTCCAGCAGATAGCGTTCTATCCCTGCTTCTTTCAATATGGGAACCGAATAATTGAAAATATCGGTTGCAATTCCCTTTCCTCTGTATTCTTTGATAGTTCCGGTACCAGTATCATAAGCCGTTTTAATTCCGTTATAACTTCCAGTACCATTGAATGTAAACGAGATTAAGCGGTCATCAGCAAAAGCTCCGAACGACCGTTCGGCATCAAATCCGCGACGTTTAAGCATTTGCTGAAGCTCATCTTTCGTCACCTGTACTTCATAATCGCGAAAAGCCTCATTAAACGTATCAAATAAAACGTCAAATGGCAGATTTCCAAGGGATTTTATTCTATACATATCTTTTCAGGTTGATTGACAAACAAATGTAGATGAAACAGTACTTTCAAACACTTTACTATACGTTAAATTAATCCTAAATGAATTACAAATTAACCCACAGCGTATTTGTTTAATGCTGGTATGGAAAGGTGCAACACACCTGAAGCTGTTTTATATTCTGACATTTCAGACTATTCCGCAACTACCTGTCCAAAAACAATAAATTAATTGTCTCGCTAAAACACAACGATGAATACCTAAAATCCGAAGGGATCTCCTCAATCATAAATCAATTCCATTTTAATCAATCCGCCCACTCTTCCACATTTTTTCTTTACTTTGCATTAAAAGCTCACAAGTATGGACTCATTGCAGTGGATTGCGCTGATTATTTTTATCATTACCTATACCGGAATTATCTTTACCCGATTGCCATGGATTAATATTGATCGTCCGTCGGCTGCTTTTTTTGGATCTATCGCCATGATATTGTTTGGTGTTCTTTCGTTACAGGAAGCCTGGTTTTCGATCGATTATAACACCATCTTTCTCTTATTGGGAATGATGATTATCATCACCACCTTACAATTGGATGGTTTCTTTCTGCTTGTTGCCCGTCAAACCATGAAACTGGCTAACACCCGAAGCAAACTACTGATACTGATCACCTTTATATCGGGTATCGGCAGTGCTTTTATGGTAAATGATGTGATTGTGTTGATGTTTACTCCTGTAATTATTCAACTTTGCCGAACCTATAAACTCAATCCGTTACCTTATTTAATTGCCGAAATACTTGCATCCAACATCGGCAGTGTGATGACCATCACGGGTAATCCTCAAAACATGATCGTAGGGATTAATTCGGGTATTTCGTATAGCAGTTTTTTGCTTCATCTGCTTCCAATTTCCATTGTCGGACTTTTTCTTACTGCCATTGTGGTCAAATCCATTTACCGCAAAGAGTTCACAGCCAATTTAAAGCTAAAGATTGTTCATGATGAAAAAAGATACAATTATTCTTCCATGAAAATCTCCATACCCATCTTTGGTGCGGTGATTATTCTTTTCTTTCTCAGTACACTGATTGGAATTTCTATTCCGTTGATTGCCCTTTTGGGAGCAGCTATGATTTTAATTTTCGGGAAAATACGTCCTTCCGAAATCATCAAAGAAGTTGATTGGATATTGATTCTCTTTTTTGCCACACTTTTTATTGTTGTGCGCGGAATTGAAAAGGTTGGACTGCTCGAAAATCTCACGCAAGTGGGATTTATTCAAAACAATCTGAATGGAATTGGAATTATTCACGTTTTATCGCTTGTTTTCTCTCAAATTGTGAGTAATGTTCCTTTCACCATTGCGTTTCTTCCGGTATTGAAAGAAGTAAACGAACCTCTAATCTGGCTTTCGCAGGCTTCCGCCTCCACACTGGCCGGAAATGCGACCATTATCGGAGCAATGGCCAACTTAATCGTGATTGAGTTAGCTCGTAAAGAAGGAATCATCATCAGTTTCTGGGAGTTTTTTAAAAGTGGATTCATCATTACTCTTCTCACCTTTATACTTTCAATAGGAGTACTCGCATTGTATTTAGTTTGGTAATACATACTATCAATCAAGCTACTCACTGATATGGTAAATGGTCTGCTTTCTTAGCAAAACAACGGCTGAGATACCCTCAATTCAATTTTCATCTCATTTTAATCCCCCCTTAATTTCCCTTTAATACGGTTTATCGTGCTTTGCAGAAAATCAAAGCACAATGAATATACTTCACAAATTAAGAAAAGATTTCCCATGGCTGCACGTTATCGTGTTTTCAATCTGGGCAGGACTTATTTATCTGATATATTACATGATCCGATTTGGGATTTAGATTACAACCAGGCAAAATTGCGTAAATAGCCATCGTATCTACAATTATTCTTACCTTGCATCATCATTTACAATCGGTTCAGCATGTCGGAAATAAAGATTTTAATCGTAGAAGATGAGCAAAAGGTAGCCCGTTTTATCAAGTCAGGACTTGAAGACCATGATTATCATGCCGATGTTGCGTTTGATGGCAAAATAGGGCTATTACTTTTCCAACAAACAGATTATGATCTGATACTTTTAGATGTAAATCTTCCCGAAATCAATGGTTTTGATCTTTGTAAACGAATCCGCACTGTAAATCAAAAGATTCCCATCCTAATGTTAACGGCTTTAGGTCTTACCGATCATAAAGTGGAAGGTTTTGAATCAGGAGCTGATGATTATCTGGTAAAACCATTCGAATTCCGCGAATTACTGGTACGTATTAAGGCATTACTCAAGCGCACTCTCAATCAGGATCAGGGAGCAAAGCTACTAACTGCATACGATTTGGTTCTCGATCGTGATGCCAAAACAGTCAAACGCGGCAACAAACAAATTGAGCTTACAGCCAAAGAATTTCTCCTGCTCGAATATCTTTTGCTCAACAAAGGCAAGGTAGTTTCACGCGTTGATATTGCTGAAAAAATCTGGGAAATCAATTTCGATACAGGAACCAATGTAATTGATGTTTACGTAAGCTTTCTGCGTAAAAAGACAGATCATGGATTCGAATCAAAACTCATACACACTGTTGTGGGAATGGGTTACACCATCAGGGAGGAGTAATGCATGAACATCAAAACCCGTCTGGCCTTTCAGTTTACCCTTTTCGTAGGTGTGATACTGGTTCTTTTTGCCATCACCATCTATTTACTTTCTTCTGGTTTCCGCGAACGTGAGTTTTACAATCGTCTCGAAAAGAAAGCAATGACTTCGGCACTTTTACTCTTAAAAGTAAACGAAGTGGACAGTACATTGCTCACCATTATCGATAAAAACACCATTCACTCCCTTAACGAAGAGATTGTTTCCATTTACACAACCGATGCAAAGCTTGTGTATCAAAGCCCGGGCGATACCATGCAAACTCCCGGGCAAAATTTGTTTCAGGAAGTTCTGATCCACAAAAATCTTCAATATAAACAAGAAAATCGTGAATGCGTGGCTTTTCTGTATATCGAAAAAGGAAAAAAATACATTGTATTTGCATCTGCTTATGATATATATGGATTGAGAGAATTAAGCAATTTGCGCATTGTATTAATTATCGGGCTAGCCATCTCTATTTTGCTCACATTATTTATCAGTCGCACCTTTGCCGGAAATGCCATTTCCCCTTTATCCAGACTGGTAAAACAGGCGGATAATATCACTGCTTCCCGGCTTGATTTACGATTAGATGAAGAAAACGGCAAAGACGAGATTGCACAACTGGCAATTACTTTTAATCACATGCTCCAGCGTTTGGAATCCGCTTTTGAGATGCAACGAAACTTTGTTTCCAACGCTTCGCACGAAATGCGAACACCACTCACTGCCATCACCGGACAACTTGAAGTTGCACTCCTCAAAGAACGCAACCGCGATGAATATGAAGCGATCATACACTCTGTTCTCGACGATATTCAAAACTTTAACACCCTTACCAACGGAATGCTGGAACTTGCCCAGGCCAGTATCGACCGTTCATCACTTACGATCAAACCCGTACGCATGGATGAAGTGCTTTTGCAAGCTCAAAAAGATGTTTTGCGAAGAAATCCTTCCTACAAAATCAAAATTCAGTTTGAACAACTGCCTGACGACGATTCTCTACTCACAATTTCGGGCAGCGAAAATCTGATGAAGATCGCCATGATCAATCTGATGGAAAACGGATGCAAATTCTCATCTGACTCCACTGCAATCATCAATATATCTTTCGATTACAACCATCTGCAACTTGAAATCATCGACAACGGTATCGGCATTCCTGTCGATGAACAAAATCAAATCTTCGAACCTTTTTATCGCGCTACAAACACCAAAGATCAAAAAGGACACGGCATTGGTCTCTCGCTCGTACACCGGATAATCCAGCTCCATCAGGCACAAATCAGCCTCCAGTCAGAACTTCATAAAGGCACACGGATTAAAATTATCTTTTGAAACCAACATAATAAAATCTCTGTGAATTTGCATTCAAAGGGGCTTTTTCCTGCTGGGATACAAACCCTGTCTTTCGCTTTTGAGAAGGAATAATTTGTACTTTTGAGATTATTTTTCACCAACCATACTCTTTGTATATCATATTAAAAAACAACTCTATAACAAAGAGGATATAAACAAATCAGAAGATGAATCATAAACAAATAATACTCGACGGGAAAGCTCTGTCAAAAGAAATTGAGGCTGATTTAAAATTGAGGGTAGAAAGGATCATTAACATAACCGGGAAAATCCCGGTATTGGCAACCATTTTAGTTGGAAATGACCCATCCTCAGAAATATATGTAAAAATGAAAGGAAATGCCTGTGAGCGGGTTGGCATGACTTCATTAAAAGTCCACTTACCGGAAAATACAACAACTGAAGAACTGTTAGCAGAAATTAAAAAATTAAACAACAACGACAATATTTGTGGCATCTTATTACAACACCCGGTTCCGGAACAAATTGAGGAACGGGTCTGCTTTGATATGATCGCAATTGACAAAGATGTTGACGGAGTAACGTGCCTTGGCTTTGGACGAATGTCGATGAATGAACCAGCATACGGAAGTGCAACCCCAGCTGGAATAATGGAATTAATAAAACATTATAAATTACCAGTTGAAGGGAAGCACGCAGTCGTTGTTGGTCGTAGCCCAATTTTAGGTAAACCAATCGCGATGATGCTTTTAAATGAAAATGCTACAGTAACAATTTGCCATTCAAAAACCAAAAACCTGCCTGAAATAATCAAACAGGCAGATATTATTGTGGGAGCCGTTGGAAAGCCTGAATTTATAAAAGCGGATTGGATTAAAGATAATTCAATCGTGATTGATGCAGGATACCACAAAGGAGGAATGGGAGATATTGAAATCGAAAAAGTAAAAGAGAAAGTATTCGCTTACACACCCGTACCCGGAGGAGTTGGTCCAATGACCATTGCCAAATTAATATCCCAAACAGTCGAATCCGCCGAAAGGAAGATAAAAAGCAAACACGCTATCGAATAGATTATAACTGCCAGATATATCTTTTTTGACTCAGCCAGTTAAACACCTATCTTACACGTAACACTGCAAAGCTATATGCCTACACTTTACCATATCGACGCTTTCACGCAAAATCTCTTCGAAGGCAATCCTGCCGCAGTTTGCCAATTAGAGCAATGGCTTTCTGATGACAAATTGCAAGCAATCGCAAGCGAAAACTTTTTACCGGAAACCGCTTTTTTTGTAGCACTGAGTAATCCTGGACATTACCATATTCGCTGGTTTACCCCTGATATTGAAATGGATTTGTGTGGTCACGCTACATTGGCAACAGCTCATGTTATATTTAATCATCTGAATTTTGAGGGAAAGAATATAACTTTTCAGTCTGCCAGTGGTACTTTACATGTAAGTAAAGAAGGTGATTTTCTCACGCTCGATTTTCCGTCACGTATGCCTGAAAAAACCAAACTCCCCGAGATTATTGCAAAAGGAATTGGAATAAAACCACTTGAGGTCTATAAATCGAGAGATTATGTTTTAATTTATGATTGTGAGCAAACTATCCGAAATATCAACCCTAATCAACAAATTTTAAATCAGATAAATCTTGACCCAGGCGGCATCATCGTAACAGCCAAGGGCAATAATGTGGACTTTGTTTCCCGTTTTTTCACACCTCAGGCTTCCATTTTTGAGGATCCGGTTACCGGATCAGCTCATTGTTCTTTAATTCCGTTTTGGAGCGCACGTTTAGGGAAACAAGAGCTTACAGCCATCCAGGTATCTAAACGCGAAGGATATTTGAAATGTGTAAATTCCGGTTCAAGCGTAAAAATAAGTGGTCGTTGCTGCACATTCTCAATCGGACAAATATTCTTATAACATACTGATTATTTGAATTATAAAAGACCACTATTTCATCTAACTTCTCTTCTTATTAAAAGGTTAAGATTGAGGATTTGTATAACCTTTCCCTTAAAAAATCGTACTTTTGCGAAAATAGCCCTTTCATGCAATTCAACCTCAAAAAATTTATCCAAAAGTTTTTCAGTTATTTTCTACAGGGAATACTATACATTGCTCCCCTTGGAGCTACAATTTTTGTAATCGTAGTCACCTTTCGTTTTGTTGACGATACAACCAGCAGTGTGATTAAGGCTATTTTTCATCGCTCCATTCCTGGTTTAGGTATTGTGATGATGGTTATTTTCATCACTTTAATCGGGATATTTGGAAAATCAATCATTGCCCGTCCATTGTCAGCTATGGTTCATTCTATTCTGGATAAAACTCCGTTTGTAAAAATCATCTACACATCCATCAAAGACCTTTTATCAGCCTTTGTTGGTCAGAAAAAGAAATTCACCGAACCAGTTCTGGTTAAAATGTATAACGATTCAAACGTCAGTAAACTAGGATTTATCACTCAGAAAGATCTGAGTAGTTTGGGCATTCCAAAAGGAATGATTGCAGTTTATTTACCTCACTCGTACAATTTCTCCGGAAACTTGTTTATAGTTCCGTCCGAAAACGTAACTCCAATAAATGCTTCATCCACCGAAGTCATGAAATTCATCGTATCGGGTGGAATAACTGAAATTAATGATTAAGCTATGAAAAAATACAGAATACTTGTAACAAACGATGATGGTATTGATGCGCCCGGCATCCGGAAACTTATTGAAATTGCTAAAGATTACGGTAATGTAACCGTAGTAGCACCAGATGCTCCGCGTTCAGGGCAAGGACATGCAATCACGATGAACATCCCGTTACGACTCGAAGAACTTTATCGTCAAAACGGTCATACTGAATACAAATGTAGCGGAACTCCGGTTGATTGTGTAAAACTGGCCGAAAAAGCCATTTTAAAAGGAAATGCAGATTTAGTACTTTCAGGAATTAACCATGGTTCAAATGCATCCATTAATATCATTTATTCAGGGACATTAGCTGCTGTGTTAGAAGCTGCAATTGAAGGAGTTCCGGCAATCGGCTTTTCGTTATTAAATTGGGCAAACGATGCAAACTTTGATAACGGAGAACAATTCATTCGTCAAATTATCGAAAATGTATTGGAAGAAGGACTGCCACAACATGTTGGATTAAATGTAAACATTCCGGATATTCCTGAAAATGAAATCAAGGGAATAAAAGTATGTCGTCAGGCAAAAGCCTATTGGGATGAAGAATTTGACCTTCGTCAGGATCCCCATAAACGTGATTATTATTGGCTTACAGGTGTTTTTAAAAATTTAGAGGAAGACAATGATACTGATGAGTGGGCTTTGAAACACGGTTATGTTTCGGTTGTTCCGGTTCAGGCAGACTTTACAGCACACAATTCTATTCATCTCTTCAAAAAATGGGAATCAAATGCTAAATAAATATCCAATAATCAGCGGATTATTAAGTGGAATATTACTTCCACTGTTTTTATTTCTTCTTATGAAATTAATCATAGGAGCTGCTTTTCCTGATTTTAATAAACCTGAAGCATTTATCGGTGTTTTACTTCCCGGAATCTTGCTTATACGATTATTTTTCAAAGGAAATTATTCTGATATACTTGCAAAAGTTCATTTTGCAGCTACCGTATTCATGTTTATTCTCTTCTTTGTGTTAAAATCGTACAAACCCGAAATTTTCGCAATATGAAGTATTACGTGATTGCTGGAGAAGCCTCAGGTGATTTGCATGCTTCAAAACTTGTAAAAGCTTTAAATGAACAAGATCCCGAAGCACAATTCAAAGGCTGGGGTGGCGATTTAATGCAAAATAACGGAGTAAAAATTGTAAAACATTACAAGGACTTAGCTTTCATGGGTTTTGTTGAAGTTTTAGCAAACCTGAAAACCATTTTTGAAAACATCCGGTTTTGCAAAAAAGACATTCTCAATTTTAAACCGGATGCACTTATTTTAATTGATTATCCGGGGTTTAACCTGAGAATTGCAAAATTTGCACATAAAGCCGGAATAAAAGTTTTTTATTACATTGCTCCTCAGGTTTGGGCTTGGCATCAATCGCGCGTAAAAGCGATGAAAAGAGATATTGACAAACTCTTCGTAATACTACCCTTTGAAAAAGATTTTTTTCAAAATCATGGCTTAGATGCTGAATTTGTAGGACATCCCTTGCTCGATGCAATTCAACATCAGAAAAAAAATACAGAAAAACAGGAAAAACCTATTGTTGCTCTTCTTCCGGGAAGCAGAAAACAGGAAATTGAAAAAACACTCCCGGTTTATCTGAATGCAACTCTTAATTTTCCTGATTATCAATTTATTGTTGCAGGTGTAAAAACTCAATCAAATGAGTTTTATCATCAATATATGAAAGGTTATCCTGATGTAAAATTGGTATTTAGTTCCACATACTCTATTCTGGACCAGGCTTATGCAGCAATAGTAACGTCCGGAACTGCAACTCTGGAAACTGCATTGCATAAAGTCCCCCAAATTGTATGCTATAAGGGAAATTCTATATCATATTTTCTTGCTCAAAGATTTATCAAGGTAAAATATGTATCTTTGGTTAACCTCATTGTGGACAGATTGCTGGTAAAAGAGCTCATTCAGAAAGATTTGAATGAATGTAACCTCAATCAAGAATTAAACGTTTTATTAAAGGATGAAGTTTACAGATCGACCATTGATGAAGGGTATAACGAGTTAATCCAAAAACTTGGAAAATCAGGAGCTTCCGAAACAACTGCCAGACTAATACTCAAAGAACTACACTAAAACAACTCACATGAAGAAAATAACTCTGACCCTCTTCATACTCTTTACAGTACTCAGTTTTTGCTATGCACAACCCGAGGAGCTGAATGTTCGCCTTTTTTCCGAAAAGCCAATCAAAAAACTGAATATTAGCTGTTTATTAGGAAATTATTCTATTACAGCCAATGATAAAAAGATTAATACACTTGAAAAAGATGCAGTTATTACATTTCAAATTGAAGGAAAAAAGATCAAATTAACACGCAAAAACGAAACATTAGGAACATTCAATGAAGTAAGCATAGAAGGGCTCGGTTTTAAAAATATTTTCAAAATATCGCCTACCGAACCTCAAATCTTAGAGAGAATCTACGATGATGATCTGATTATTTCGGTTGAAAAAGGATATTTGCGAATAATCAATAAAGTTTCTATTGAAAATTATGTTGCGGGGGTAGTTCAATCAGAAATATTAGGAAGCAGTAATAAACTTGAATTTTTTAAAATACAGGCAATTATCACTCGTACATACGCGATTAACAATATGATGAAACATTACAAAGAAGGATTTAATCTCTGTGATGATGTTCATTGTCAGGTATATCGAACACGGTGTAATAATCCCCAGATTCTAATGGCTGCAAATACCACCGCTGGGCTTGTAATTGTAGATAAAGATAAAAAGATGATTTCTGCTGCTTTTCATTCAAATTCAGGAGGAGAAACAGTTAAATCCGAAGATGTTTGGTCATTACCAACTTCATATTTAAAGTCGGTTCAGGATACCTTTTCACTTGCTATGAAAAAAGCCTACTGGATAGAAAAGATGCCTGTTTCAAAATGGCTTAATTATTTAGAAAGTACATATAATATAGATATAAATAATGAAAAAATCAGAAATACAGCTTGTAATTTTACGCAAGACACAAGAAAAATTTATTTTTTAAATAACATACTGCTAAAAAACATCAGAAAAGACTTAAATTTACGCTCAACTTTCTTTTCGGTGTCAAAAGAAGGGGATCAGATAATTCTGAAAGGAAGAGGCTTTGGTCATGGAGTAGGACTCAGCCAGGAAGGTGCTATCCGTATGGTTGACTTAGGTTACACTCACGAGCAAATCATCAATTTCTACTACAAAGATACTCAGATGATTGATTATCTTGAGCTTAAGAACCAATCAGATATTCAAAACGATCCTGTTTCAGAACCTTAAACTCCTCTTTGTCTGCCACCGGATAATGAATCAAGGCGATGAATCCGTGGCATGAAATACCGTTTGTTCGTTTATTAATCCCATTTCTGATTGGGATTATACTCTCCGATTCAGGAATTTATATACCGGAAACTATACTTTGGCCTCTGTTTGGGTGCTTAAGCATTGCTATTTTAATTTTAGTTTTCAGAGGCACTAAAAGCCTAAGCTATCGTTACAGACTACTCCCAAACACGAGTCCTACTATTAAACAAGTCCTGTATGATTTTATGCAGGGAAGAAACTTCCAATTTCTGCATCCATAAATCATACAGAACCATTGGCAGCATAAAAAAAGAGGGCTTATACAGCCCTCTTAGAAAAAATAGGAAAAGTGTGAAATAAAGAAAAATCAAGATGCAAAATCCTTTATGGTATAGTGTTGTTGTTTACCTTCCAACCACCAGCTTTCCAACTTCCTTATTATTTGTATTGGTAAGCAGGATAAGCTGATATGTCCCCGGAAGAAAACGGCGGATATCCAGTTGCATAGTTGTTTCACCTTCCGGCCATGGATAGGATATTGTTTCTTTGCCAAGGGTGCTAAAGACAAGCAGGCTTGCATTATGATAGGCTTGTGTAGCGGTTATGGTTGCCTTCTCCGCCACAGGGTTTGGGGTGATGCTTAACTCTTTAATGGTTAAGGGTTCTTTGAGTTCCTCCATTCCTACGGCTGTAGAACAGGGAGCGTCAATACAACCATTGGCATCGGTGGCAAAAAACCATGAGTAACCATACGGTGGTTGATTTGTATAATTTCCACAACCTGCTATTCCTCCTTCTTTATACTCAACTACATCATCAATACGAACATCAACATAGTAAGGCGATTTATGCAAAAATACAATCTGGTGACTGGCATTTACTTTAAGGTAATAATAATGTGTATATGAACTGGTTTGTCCTGCAATTATACATTCCCCTTTCGAGCTAACCCTGAAAGCTTCGGTAAAGCTGGATATATAATTCCCGCTAAGGTTATAGGTTGTATCCCATAAAACATCGCCGTTTACAGGGTCAAGTTTTGCCAGTTTTAACCCGTAAAGATTCATCCCGATCAGGGTATCCATTGCAACCATAACGGTAGAATCCGGCATAGGTTCTACTCCTGCCATTGCACAATTTGAATCAAAGTATTTTTGCCATACTATACCACCTGCCGAATCTAAGCAAACAACAACCGGCAGGTTAGAATTTGAACCGGATACGATAATATTCGTATTACTTAAAAGCGGAAAACCATCTTCCAGCTTGCAAGAGGATGCCGTATTTAAAATATTCCGTTCCCAAATGATATTCCCGTTTTTAGTTACCTTGGTAATATTAATATATGAATCAATAGTACCGTTTCTCCAACCAGCCCCAATAAGATTATGGTCTTTGGTCTCGAATGTTACATTTAATCCCCGGCTAATAGAATCTGGTATTGGAGTAATAAGGCTGATATTTAATAAACTGTCATGCCTGTAAAGGGCAGCTTCCACTTTTGAACTACTAACATAATAATTATAGAATGTATATACTGGGAATACAGGGCTATACCTGTAAGAAGTATTATAAAAACCATAAAACTCTCCTTTGGTAGTATCTTTTAACTGGTAAAATCCCAATGAATCCCCATTAGTAGAAAAACGGGCAATAAAGGGTTGTATTCTACTTTGACTTTGTCCCCAAATGTTTTTCCCTATTAATGTAAACTGATCGTGGTTATAAAAAATTGTAAAATACCCGTTCCACCCGTTATACGGGGCAAAATTCTTAGCCACATTTAAATACTGCGCATTAGACTGGATTGTAAGTACTATTAAAAGAATAAAGAGGGATAATTTTTTCATCTTGCGTAAAGATTAAGAAACAAAAGCAGGTGTAAATATACACCTGCTTTTGATACAATTGGTTAATAGACTGAGAATTTAACACTTTGCAGTACCGAACCGTTTGTTTCGAGGGTGCAGATATAAATCCCTTTTACCAAACCATCCAGTCCGATGATGGTATTCCCGCTTTTATCGGCTGCTTTGCAATGGTATTTACGCCCCGTGGCATCATAAATACATAAAGTTGCCTCGCTTACATCATCGGGCAGTTGATAACTTACCGTGACAAAGTCGTGAGCCGGATTAGGCGATGCCTGCAAAGGCTTAGCCTGTGGCTTGTGGATTGCCCTGAACCGCTTGCTCTTTTCCCGTGGCTGCTCATACGGTAAACGAATAAGCTCCTTAAGCTGATAATCCGGAACTGCCAGACTGTATAAAGCGGTTGCCGTTTCTACTACCTTGTAGTTCGAATCCTGCATAAAGTCCTGTAATTTCATAAGTTCTTCACCTGTTACTGCATTGTTTGTCCAGCTTCTCTGGATCAGGTACATGGTTTTAAATGCCAGCACTTCGGCTTCTGCTCCGGAACTTAAAGTACATTCCTGTAAAAAGAAGGTAAACAGGGCGTCAATACTGTCATAGCGCAATAGTTTTTGGTTAATTCCTATCATTACAGGCAGGAATGTATAATCTTTATCCTTACGGTAGGATGCCAGTAAACTGTCGGCTATCCATGCTTCTCCCTCGTATGCAAAGGCGTCATAAAGCCTTGCACGGGCATTTTGCTTTTGAGCATACAGGATGGATATTTCACTTTCCATCTTGTCCTTAGGTGAGTAATTTCCGGTAGCGTTTTCAAGTTCTGCCATAGTCTCCTCAGGGATAGGATTAATGCGGTTTTCCAATGCTTTCCAAACATCGCCAGAGCGTAAGCCCTGGGGATTCGCCAGCAGTATTAAGCGTATCATCGGAGCTGGAAACAATTCTTCGTTGGCAGCGGCAGCAATTAATACTTCATCCGATACATAAGGGGATAGTTCCATCAACTGGTTAAACTGATCGTAAGATTCCCACGGGTAAGCCAGTTCGATGGCATCCTTTAACGCCTGGGTATTGCCCCCGTCCACATACATTTTATAAAGCAGTGTCTGGCTGTTTAACTGCGCACTCAGGGTATTTAACTGCGTAATTGCATCCATGCTAAACGGCTGTGAAGGGGGTGGCTGTATGGCTACAGGCGGGCAGGCAGTGGTTTTATCAAAATTTATTCCTTGAATTGATTGTAACCAGATATTATTTGCATTCAAACTATAACAAAAAGGAGCATTTGAAGGAATATCCAAATAAACATACTTAAATAATGTTGCATCATTAAATAAATCATTGTTGCCTGTAGCACAGCTATGCGAGAAACGGTTATTGGCGGTAAACTGCATGGCAGCCGCTCCGGTTACCGCCCCGGGATTATTACCCTGAGCACTTGCAATACCTTCGCTTGCCGGAGTAGGTGCCGTAAGGTTTAGCTTGCGGGCTGCAATGTCAAAGTAGCAATTACTAAAGTCGTTGCATTTCATCACCAGTCCTTTGTTAACAAAACCACTGGCATCATTTGCACGGTTGTTTCCCAAAGCAATAACCCCGTAACGTATAGAATCGAAACTACAATTGTAAATCTTATTCGGGTTTTCCCCGGTATTCACGGCTAACACCCCGATATACCCGCTTGCCGAATCGACACAGGGGCGGAAGATATTTCCTTCAAACTTCAATGTTTGCCAACACTGGGTATAAACACCATAAGGCTGTCCGGATAAAGTATCCCATAGCGACTGTATTTTTGGCGGTACATGAAAGATATTCGACAGGAAGGTATTATACTTATTATTGTAGGCATATATACCGTGGGTATTGTTCGTGAACTTACTGTCAATTACTTTTGCTTCTACAACTGTTCCGGTATCGCTTTTTGTCCAGACACCGTAACTAAGGTTTTTAAACTCGCAGGGAGTGATCGTACCCAAATCGCCGGGATAGGAACCTGAGTAGGTGGACTGTGCAACAAACGTGGAATTGTGCGCTTTAATCCCTGTTCCGATGTTTTCGAGTTTTGTATTACAGGGGGTAAAGTCATTGTGGAAAGCACAACCATTAAACTGAACCCGGTTTATCCCGTCAATATCCACGAAGCCGATAAAGAGTGAATCAATGATATAATCCTCGTTGTAAACAAAGTTACAGTTGTTAAACGTACTCAGGTCGTAATACGGGGTATGATTATTCGGGTTACGGTTGATATAAGGTTTCATCTTCACCGAGAGGCGGTTATTTAAAAAGAGGGTGTTGTAACAGGAAACTTCGCCGCCACCATGGTTTGTCGAAAGGGTGGTGTCAATACTCTGGGTTCTGACAGCTAACAGTGCATTGGAGATGGTACTGTTCATTGTATATAATTCCCCGTGCTGACTACTATTGTAAAAAATGCTCAGGTTATGATTTCCTTCCACTACAATCCCTTTCCAGTAACGTTTGCATGAATTGGTCACCGTGGCATTTACAAGGTATAAGGTTGCCCCGGGTTTTACCCTGATCTCTTTACCAATCCCCATCTCCACAGTGGTACTGACGGTGAGGGTTACCCCGCTGTTCACGGTAATGTTTCCACAGTTGTATTTGGGTGTACTCCACGTTTGGTTTGAGCTGACGGTAATATCCTGCGGCATTTCATTATAGCAGGGAATTCGTGATTCCCATACACTGCGTCCCCATGTTCCGGCATAAAGCACCATGCGGTCGTAGTCTATTTCCAAATCCATCACCATACAGCGGGGAAGGTTTTGCATATAGGGTTTCCAACTGCTCATGGTGTCGTTACGATAAAATACGCCCATATCGTTTGCTACATACAGATCATGCAGATTACTTTCCCGGTTCAGTACAATACTGTTTACCGGAACACAGGAAAGCCCCGTGGAATAGTCGTCCCATGAAAGCCCGCCGTCGGTGGTGTGCATTACCCGGTATTCTCCGTTCATGATATGACCGGAATATTGATCGAGGGTAATCCAAAGCTCCTTGGAGTTATCGGGATTTACGGCAATATCGGTAAGTCCTCTGGCGTGAAAGATATAGGGCAGTGAGTCGGTGGTAAGATCCTGCCAGTGCCAGATGTTATTGATTTGTACACCACGATATATTTTATGCCCTGCCGGATAATTATTTCCCTGTCCGGCTTCATTTCTGCCTTCTGTCCGAACCGGGAATATGGCAAATAAGGTATCCTTACTCGAAGGGGCAAATTCCAGTGCCTGCAAACTCCATGCCCAATGGCTTAAAGAAGGATAACCATAGGCAGGAAAGGAGATTCTTGACCACGAAAAACCATCTAAATTATTTGTCTGGTAAATATCATGATGTGCCAGATAAAAGAGGTTTGCCGTATCGGGGCGGATGGCTAAGGGTGCTGCGTAGGTGCAGGGCTGTGTCCACCACGGATTTCCAAAGTCAGTAGTCAATAATGGTGTTTTTTGCGGGGTGGCACAATAGCCCTGATCATATAGCCAGGCATTGCTCGAAAAATACATCTGGTCAGGGTAATAGTTCTGGCTCGGGTTGTAGTAGAGTTCATTGTTGGTAATCCCGAAATAGTTGGTGGGTGAATTTGCAAATCCCTGCGTGTATGAATTATACCCTAACTGCTCATCCACAATTTTGGAAGAACCCCCGTCCATAAAGGCGGTGGAATGCCAGGGATAAATGCAGGCTTTTGACCAATAACCGTTACGATAGGAACTATGCACCAGCACATTGGTTGCAGAATATTTGCTACTGCTCAGATTTCGTACCTGAGCAATCGCCAGTCCTTTATAGTTTACATTGGAATATACAGGCAGACCTGATTTAAACGATATATCGGAGATTCCGCCTTCGTTTCCGATGAGTATTTTGGGTTCGTTCAGCGTGCTGTAATACTTCGAGGCTATATCACGGATACCATAATGGCATTTATCATTATAGGTTGGACTTTCAGAAGGACCGCTAAGCCCCGGACTTGAAATATAAGGAGTAGATGTAATGGTATTCGTTGGTGGGTCAAAGGATATTATCGTAACATAATATCCCCCGATGAGCATATAATAAATCTGATTTTTTTCCGCGACTTTAAAGGCGTTGTACCGATAACCAAATCCTGCAAATGCTGAGTTGAAATTGTTGGCAACAGGGGTTGTAGAGTATTCCTGATACGTCAACAAGGTTGAATCATTTACATAGTTTACGTTCTTTTTCAACACTCCGATATGTAACCAGCTCGTGGTCGGGTCTGTCATTGAAACTTCTTTGTAAACCACGTAAAACAGGTTATTCGGGTTTGTTGTTTTGTATTGGTCAATGGCTATATATTCAATAAAGTTATGGACATTGTCATAAGGCAGGGTTATTTGAGAGGGTTTGCCTGAGAAGAAATGGGTATTATTCCTGAATTGATAAAACAGTTCGGCGTTTTGCCGGATATTTTCCCGGTAAAAACCATCGGTGGAAAAACACAGGGCATGGTAATTTCTGGTGATACTGTCCCTGTATAATGTATCGGAAAGCTCAAAATCACGAATACGGCTTTGCAACCACGTGGAATCATTGTTGTGGGGGACTCCGATTTTACGTGCATTATTGAAAAACGAAGCCTGACTAAGTGCATTTACCGAATAAACGGTATCTCCTTTGGCAATCAGCCAGTCATTGGGATAAGAACCAAGATTTCGTTTGTCTTTTAATACTTTCCAGATTACCTCACTGGTAAGAAAACTATTGTTGGTCATATACGTCGGCAACAACTGGCTCCATGTTGCTCCGTTATTGGTGGTAAAGAGTAATCCTATTCCTTCCCCGATAAACATGTCCATGCTGGGATTAAACGAAGCAGCCATTAGCTGGGTGCCATGTTTATCCAGACTGCTTACTCCAAAGCCTGTGAGAGCCCCGGTGTAGGTATCGGAAATGTTTTTCCAGGTACTGTTCAGTATATTAAACTGCCAGATGCCGGAGGCTTCGGTACCGATCATATAGTTATCGGGATTGGCAGGGTCTTGCCAGATGGAAGTTACCGTTCCAAGGTTTTGCACGGGCGACTCACTCGCCCCTGTTTGTTTCCAGTCTGAATAGGGATGACTCGGGGGAAGGGTAATCGCGGCGGCGTTCAGATCGGCAGTTTCTTTGTAAACTCCTGCCATACCATCCTGCGGGCTATCTGCCCAAATGGAACGTGAGCCAAAAATATCGCTCCAAACCTTAAAGCGGTTATAGAGTTCGTAGGTATTATCGGAATCTTTGTAAACTTTAAAGTAGTCCAGACCAAGTTTGTGCAAATCAAAAAAGTTGGCTTTGGGGGAGTAAGTTCCGTAGAGCCATGCGGCTCCGTCGGAACGCCTGGGATTATCCTGACTATAGCCGGAAATGCCCAACAGCATAAAAATGCTGACGAGAAAAAATAAAATCTTGTTCATAATTAATTGGTTTAGTTAAAAAACTAAGATAAATGAATCTTTGCGTACTTCGGAAGAAGTTATTTTCTACGCAAAAGAATTGAGATGACTGAATAGTTCTATTCACGTTTCACGTAAATGGCGGACTACGGAGGTTATTTTGTCCTGTACCTGAATTAATAATTTCATTCATAGTGTAATAAGACGGTTAAGTTAATACTAAGCCACGAACTTATACAAAGATCGTGTTGAATGAACCGTAAACAAAGAGTTATTGGTTGTATTTTACAACTGTGAGTTGTAGCTCTTCCCTTTTGAAGGATTATTTTTGAATATGCAGGTCTGTTTCATGGCAATGGGGGTTGTATAATTGTCACCCGCCAATAAAAAAGGCGTGTGACTTTTACTATATCTGTTCACAAGGTACCGCCAAGCACCCCACCAGCCAAATAAGTAAAGCCCACGCCGTAGCGTGAGCGTTTCTACTTATTATTCCTGGTGGTTAAAAAATTGGCGGTTTTTGTAAACAAGAATAATAGCAAACGCTATTTATATATTTTTTAGATTCTTATTGCTCCATAGGCAGGATTTAATGTTTACGGGTGTAAATGTAGTAGTTTTTAAAGATTGGTACAAGCAGAATTTTGTTTGTAAAAGAAAACCGCCAGCCCTTCCAGATGATAAATATTAAGTATTAAAAAAAAGCATTGCAGACTGGACGGTTTCTCTTCTCTAAAGTTATGTATTGAAAAAAAAGTGCTTGGGATAGGTTTAATAATTTATTTGCGTATTATAAGAAAACCGCCAGCCCTTTTCAGTGTACTAATATTTGTTAAGTTATTATTAACAATAAGGCTGGTCGGTTTCTTTTCCCTTAGAGCTATGCTTAGGTGTTTATAAGGGTTCTTTTGCCGGCTACACGAACAGAATTTCTACTTCTGCTTCGGCTGCAACGCTCTTATTCATCATCAGGATAAAGCGGTTTGCCGGAGCTCCCAGTTGGGTAGCGGTAATTTCTTTTTCTTCGCCCGATAGTAATTCAATGGCTGTCGGACTTAGCGGAGCATCAACAGTTGCAGCACCATATACCAAAACTGCCTCGGAACCTACATTGCTGAAAAGCATGGTTTTGTCAACCGAAAAGGCAAATCCGGCTTCTTTGGTAGCATTTGCCGGGATTGTTACGGTGTAGGTATCGGAAGTACCATTCGTTTGTTTTGATTTCGATTTTTTACGGAGTAAACTATTGGTAAAGAATGTTTTTGCATAGCCAGGATTGTCAATATAAAGGATTGCAAGCTTGTGAACATTAATAGTAAGTTGGCGTGCTAGCTTGGTTGTGATTGTTTCAATATCTTTTACCGAAATATCAACATCTCCTTTTTTACCTTCCTGACTATCAAGGGCTACTTTATATGTATGGTAACAATCGGTAAATTCTTGTTCCAACTCCGGACCAAGCTCTGGCTTATAGGTATTACTTCCTTTAATTACCTGATCAAAAAGCTCATCAATGTTTTTCTTGGTAACTGACGAAAACTGACTCAAACCTTTTGGAAAAAACTCAAGATAAGCCTCCGAGCTTTTCCCGAACTTGTTACGAATTAATCCTTCACGCTGGGTTATAAGTTTTTTAAACTTTTCTATGCATTGATCTACGGTAAAAGTACGGGCGGTACGCGTAGCTTTCCCCGAATTAATCTGCTTTACTGCAAGAGTATATTCCTCCAGTAGGGGCTTAGTATCATCAATAATATCGCCAACAGGTTCTCCTTTGGCTTTTGCTTGCTGAAGTATGTAAAGATGATTATCAACATACTTTCTGAAACTTTCCCTACTGAAATTTCTATTTTCATAAGGGTTTTCGAAATAATAACTTTCGTTTCTCATAAATGGGGATTTTTAAAATTCTACAATTCAAATTGATTAATGCAAATATAGAATATTATAATGCAAAAAACGCATATACTATATTATTATTTCGCAGTAGCACTATTTTTATATCACAATTAAGTAATTATCTTTTATTACCCTATACATATAAATCATTGATAGAAAACTTTTTTTACTGTATATGTTTCTGCGAAAGACAAGGCAAATTTTTTTATATATATACTGCTCTGCGAAAGATAGGGCAAAAACTTTTTTTTATATATCCCGCTCTGCGAAAGATAAGGCAAAAACTTTTTTTTATATATACCGCTCTGCGAAAGATAGGGCAAAAACTTTTTTTTATATATACCGCTCTGCGAAAGATAGGGCAAAAACTTTTTTTTATATATACCTCTCTGCGAAAGATAAGGCAAAAACTTTTTTTTATATATACCGCTCTGCGAAAGATAAGGCAAAAACTTTTTTTTATATATACCGCTCTGCGAAAGATAGGGCAAAAACTTTTTTTTATATATACCGCTCTGCGAAAGATAAGGCAAAAACTTTTTTTTATATATACCTCTCTGCGAAAGATAAGGCAAAAACTTTTTTTTATATATACCTCTCTGCGAAAGATAGGGCAAAAACTTTTTTTCCTATATACCTCTCTGCAAAAGATAGGGCAAAAACTTTTCTTCTTATGTACTCTGCGGATTTTCTAAGCCGGAAAATAATAATCGATGGATCTGTTTCTGATAAAACCATCCAATTATGGATGGAACATTATCCAAACTCCTATTTAAGTCGGGATAAAGGGGCATATACCGAAGAGTGGTAATATTATAAGCGTTTGATTGTACGAAGCTTATGGGTATATTTTCGAAGTGTTTTATTAAAAATCCCCTGATGGTCAATCACGTCACGACGAACTTTTCCGGAAGCATGAATAATTGTTTCATTCCCGGCATAAATTCCAACATGAATGATATTTCCTTCGTCATTGTCAAAAAACAATAAATCGCCCGGGAGTGCTTCCGAAATTAAATGAACCGTTTCGCCCATTGTAACCTGCTGAGAGGCATCGCGGGGCAGATTTACTCCGCAAATCCGGAAAACAATTTGCACCAGACCCGAGCAATCAATCCCGGCAGGGGTTTTTCCACCCCATACATAAGGAGCTCCCATATATTTTTCGGCTGTTTTAACAAGGGCTTCTTCTTTACGTCGCGGATTATGTTTCTCTACATCCACATTTAAATACGTACATGAAAATGAAGGTCGTTCAATTTTTAGATTTGAACTAAAAAAAAGGAAGCTTCCCGGAAACAAATACACGGGATTTTCTTCCGGAATACCAGAATAAGTTGCATTAAATGAATTATTTACAAGTACAGGTTTTTTTTGAAACCAATCAAATTCTTCGTTTGAAACAATACTGCTTTGCGATTGACTGATCCATCCTTCATAATCGTCATGAACTGATTTTATTTTCAGCCACTTTTCCGTTTTTTCCAACACAAGATAACGTTCTCCGAATAGCAATTGCGTTACCATTTCAGATTTTTCCGATGCTTCGGCACGTACCGGAATTACACTCAGAAAAGAAATACCATGACTCATATTACGCGTATATTGTTACGATTAGTTTCCTGTTAAATGCTCTGTTTCTGAATTCACAGAGATAGATTCCCTGCCATGTTCCAAGACCAAGCTTCCCCTTAACAATAGGGATTGTTAATGATTGCCCCATTAATGAAGACTTTATATGAGCAGGCATGTCATCTGCCCCTTCACAATCATGTTTATAACACATACAATCTTCCGAAACCCACTGGTTGAAAAAAGATTCGAAATCATCACGAACATCCGAATCTGCATTTTCATTAATTGCCAATCCGGCTGATGTGTGCTGCAAAAAAATATTGATCAAACCGGTTTGGGGCAACTCCCCCAGCCTGTTTATTATTAATTTGGTTATCAGATGAAAACCACGTTCAAAAGCCGGAAGCTCTATTTCTATCTGTTTCATCTTTTTTATTTCAAAGATATGAAAAAATAAACGTACATCAAGGATATCGGTAAATCTCTTGCTATTACTTCCTATATTTGGCAGAATAGCTTATTTTTGACTTTTCAAATCAGGAGTGTTATGCGATTTTCAGAAATACCGGGACAAGCAGAAATTAAAACAAAACTCATACAGGCTGTACTAAGTGGCAGAATTCCTCATGCCCAATTATTTCTGGGGCCGGAAGGCTGTGGAAATCTGGCTTTGGCTATTGCTTATGCTCAATTTATCAACTGTAAATCAAAAATTTATCATCAAACAGAAGATGAAATCCCCGCGGATTCATGTGGCTCATGTCCATCCTGTCTTAAATTTGAGAAATACGCGCACCCTGATTTGCACTTTATTTTTCCAAACAATACCAATAAACAAATTAATAAAAATAATTCGAGTGCTAATTTTCAAAATGAATGGAGGGAAATATTACGCGAAACTCAAACTTATTTTTCCGCAAGCCAATGGTATGACAAAATAAATCTGGAAAACAAACAGGGAATCATTAATGCACGCGATTGTGAAGAAATCATCCGGATTTTAAGCTTGAAATCCTATGAAGCTGAATTTAAGATAATGATAATCTGGAAAGTAGAAAAATTATTTTATGCTGCTGCACCAAAGATTTTAAAGATTTTGGAAGAACCTACCGATAAAACGATTTTTCTTCTTGTATCCGAAGATCAGGATCAGATATTAAATACAATTCTATCACGTTCTCAACTGGTTAAAGTTCCTAAATTAGGAGACTATGTAATTGCGGAATATCTTAAGAACAGGTATTCTGTAGATAATAATCAAATTCAGAAAGTGGTAAATCTTGCAAACGGAAACCTTGTTGAAGCAATCCGTATGTATGAACAAAACGAAGACGAAACTTTCAACTTTATTACATTTCGTCAATGGATGCGACACTGTTATAGTGCTAAAATATCTGAAATCGATCAATTTATCAGTAAAACAACACCAATTGGTCGTGAAAAATTAAAGAGTCTTACGGTATATGGATTAAAAACAATTCGTAATATTCTTTTGTATCATTATGGGCAAAGAGAAACATTAAAAATTGATACTGAAGAGCTTGACTTCATTCAAAAATTCAGTCCATTTATTTCTTTAGGGAAAATTGATTGGTTTTCAGGTGAGTTAGAATCCGCATATCAACAGTTAGAGCGCAATGCCAACCCCTCTGTATTAATGATGGATATTTCGATTAAATTTAGCCGATGGCTTAAAATGACTGCATAATACTACCCCTATTTTCAAATGAACCCCTAAGTAACTAAATATAATGAGCGAAGAAACCCCTAATCAAAAGCATCAAGTATGGGAAAATCCAACTAATTCTCCTCAAAATTTTCCTAAACCCAGAAGAAGCCGGAAGAAGAAACAAACAAAAATTTCTTTATTCCTGCAAAGGCTTAAGCTTAACATTAATGCGACCATACCTGGATATAAATCAAGTAATTCCAAGCATAAACACAAGAAAAAGCTAAGATATTATCTCCATGGAATCGTTACAACTCTTCAGAAAACATTCCGTAGAAAAAAGGTAAGTAAAGATATTTTATATCATCGGAAAAAGCTTAGAAAAGAGCTATGGAATAATGGAGTAAACGAACTAAAAAGCGTTCTGGCTTTCTTTTCATTTTCAAAGAAAAGTATTCGTTCCGAAGATGTTATCAAGCGTAAAATGCGCCAACAAAGGCTTGAGTATTTAAAAATAAGTGCAAAAGGTATTTTTTCTCCATCAAAAAAAGGTAAGTCAAAAACAGACCAGGCCATTAAATATACACGCCGGCAAATCAGGGAAATGCAAATTCAAAAAATCAAAGCATTTATTAAAAAAATACCTCGAAATTTTGCGTTCAACATAATTCATTTTTTCAAAAGCCTTTTTTATGGAATTTATCATTTCAGAAAAGTATTTCTGGAATTTAAAAATGATATTCAACATATTACAGAAAATAAAGATTTATATACTAAGTTCAGAGGAAGCTATTTTATTTCAACTTTAACTTTTTTAGGAACATTCATCGCTCTATATATTTTTAATCAATTCATTACATCGTTTGTATGTTCTTTATTCGGAATACCGGTTAAGCTCTATTTCTATGATATGAAATATCTGGTAGGACCATATTCTTCCGTTTGGAATCGTTTCAATATTATCATGATTTCAGGAACAGCACCCTTTATCATGTTATTTTTATCAGTAATTTTTTACAGACTCTATAAATTTACTGTTGACCGTTCCCATATATTAAGAATGATCTTCCTTTGGGGATTAATCCATTCATTTAATTTCTTTTTTGGAGCATATATTACCGGAGTGATATTACGTACAGGTTTCGTATATTTTTCAGAATGGATATTCTTTAGCTATATGTTTGATATTGAGGAGATAATATTCCTTGCCAGTTCAATAATTGCACTAATCACAATTGGGTATTTTGCGTCAGGACTCTTTATCCAAACAGCAATTTCCCGTGATTTAATCAGTGGTAAACGACGAATCTATTACTTGTGGTCAGTAATTCTTTTACCAATTATTAGCGGAATATCAATTTTAATCGTAATTTCCATACCGGGAATTACGCTATATAATCTCCTGCATTTTGGTGCATTGCTATTGATTGGTATTCCAGCTCTGTTAAGTATCCGTTCTACGACGTATGTAAAATGCAGAATTCCAAGAGATAAAAGCATCCGTAAAAACATAAAAATCTTGCTTATTGCCTGCGCTATTCTAATATTGCTTCTACGTGTTGGACTAAACTGGGGTGTGGAATTAATTTAATCTTATCGGTAAATAATCCGGTTCATAAAGAACACTTCGCGTTTACTTCGGTTTGGAATACTGTTGTTTCGGATAGTTTGATATCCAAATACAAGGTAATTATTTCCAAACCAATATTTCATATTCGCTCCATAGGTTGAGATCACTTTATCATTCGGATAGGTTGTTTCTATCTTCACTTCTTCTGCAGATCCCTGAATTTGTGATGATTGCAATGTCTTATACACAAGTTTCCCATCTTCATGATATGCAACAACAGGAGCAATTGAGTCGGGTAATAAATGTACTCTGTTTACAAGAGAAGTAGAGAGGATATTCCACACATCAAAAACATAATCTTTTACAATATTTCCATTTTTATCAAAAGCAGCGTAAATAGCATCTGTATAGCGAAATCCTTCAAAAATAGTACGTGTATAAGGTACCATTCGTCCATACACATCATAACTCATCTCTGAAACTGTTCTATACTCCGGGTAATACGCTTCGGCAATAAAAACATACGTTGAATCGAGTTTTGTCAAAGCGTGTGGTATCAAAAGATAATTCAAAGATGTTTCTTTTGGATTCATCACTTTTCTGTCGTTATCTCTTCGTTTATCAGCATTATTTCGCCCCATCAATCGAACCAGATTCTTTAGTTCCAGATAGTTATATGTTTTATGAATTTTCACTTTTCCTTTATCAACTGCAAATGAATAAAATCCGGCAGATTCTTTTCCATCTCCTTTATCAACATACACAGATTTTTCATCCATAAAATTATAGCTGCCAACAATCAGAATTTTATTTTTCCCAACAAAGCTAATTTCAGAAGTGAGGAGTTTTTTATCAGAATCGGTATATAAAGGGATTTTCAATACTTCTTTTGTTGAAAGATCATATTCTACAAGGTAAAATTGATCACTTTTCCTGTTTATTTTCACGGAGAATACCAAAGCAACTTCATTTGACTCCGGATCAAAATCAATTGAATGGAAATCAACATCTTCGCCTTTATAAATTTCTATTTCATCAAAAATTCCAGTTTGTATGCCATATTTGTATAGCCATAATCCATCAGAATTAGAAGCTATCCAAAACATTGAGTTTAACTCAAATTTGAATGCTTCAACTTCAGCCTTCTCTTTTAGTTTAAATGTCCGTTTAGAAATGCCCCCGTCAAAAGTATTCACTCCTAAAATTAAGAGATTTTCTTCATTTTTAAGTTTTGGAGCCTGAGTCAGAAAAAAAACACTATCTCCAATCAACTCATAATCAACAAATTCAAAATCATCTGGAATGAGTATTTTTTGTGACCAACTTTTCTGTAATAACGCGTCAAAACCGGAAAAATCCCATTCCGACATTCGTTTGGTTTTATACTCTTTGGTATTATAAAAAATGATGACTCCCTTATCCGAAACTGGTACGATATTCATACTTTCACTTCGGGGTGCAACATCAATTTCAGCACGTACAGGTCTGCTCCATTGCCCATTAGAACAGAGTGAAAAGAATTGAAACAAGATAAATAATATAAAATACCTGAAATGTACCATCGTGATCACATTTTAGACAAAGATAACGAGAATATAGAATTTCTCGTATTCGTATCAAGACTCTTCCAATACTTTTTTGGGTACAATGTACAAATCTAACGCAACGATCATGGCTGCAAAAGCCCAAAACGGAACCGCAGCTTTATCTGTATCCAAAAAATTATTTAAAAAACCGTGCATCAGATATGTAATAAATGCCAATACAACAGCAAGTATCAATAACTTATGATTTCCCTTTGAAGCCCGAAAATATACTCTGATTCCTGATATAAGAATCGTTAAATACAACCCGACAACGATCAATGCTCCGGGCAAACCTGTTTCGGCCAAAGGACCAATATATTCGCTATGAGCATTGCCTAAAGTGCCTGCATTAGTACTAATTATTGTTCGTTCATAGGAATATTGAAAAGGAGCATAGCAAAATTGATACGTACCAGGTCCCCAACCTGTTACTGGTCTTAATTCAAACATTCGAAACGCACACGACCAACGATTCAGACGTTCCAAATTAGACGCATCTGTTGAAATATTAGACATCGATTGTACATGTTCTACAAAATTATCCGAAGCATCTTGCTTGTTTTTTTCCAACGTATGAATAATCTCTGTTCTTAGCATTAAAAATAGCAAAATCAAAGAAACAGATACAACTGCAATAACACTTGCTCTTATTTTAAGTTTTATCACTACCCAAATACCAATGCTCGCGGCAATACCTAGCCAAGCTGCTCTGCAATATGACAGATAGAGCCCAATCAAAAGAATCCCTAATATTACAAAAATGAGTAAACGCTTATAAGATTTGTACGTTTTATCGAATAAAAAGCTAGTCATTACAGGTATAAAAAAAGCGATCATCGCTCCATATGCCGTATGGTCATTATAAAAAGGATCCATAATCCAGTGTCCAATATCTTCATCAAAACCATAGGAAGAATGACGAATTGTTGTGTAGATAATCACAATACATAATGCAATAGTATATAACCAGATAAACAAATGGATATTGGATACTTTTTTAAACAATAAAGCACCAAAGAAGTAGAATGGAATTATAAACCAAAGCCTGGCTGCGATAAACTTAAATGACACGAGTGGAATTTCACTCGTAATACTTGAAATAAGCAGCCACCCAAAAAAAGCAAAAATCGCGATAGAAACAGGATGTTTTAAGATTGCTTTATCATATTCAAACCCAGACAAAACTTTTAGAAAAAACACTCCTGTAACAAGTATCATTAAGGGTTCCGATGGTAATGACATTCCAATACCATCTGTGTATGAACTAAGATTAATAGCCAAAGGTGTAACAAACGCAATCAGATATAAAATTTTATCGATGGATGTAAATGCATAATAAACTATCAAAAGTGCTATTGGTAATAAAGGAGCCCAAAAGATCTCCCGGTAAATCATTACCCCATTAAAAAAAACAAAGGCAATGCTTAAACCTAAAAACCAACGTAATGATAGCTTTTGCTCCACCTTATGCCAGGTTTTCTTCTTTATTTACCGATGTTGCCTGACTGATAGTTTCAAATACTAACAAAATAACAACTCCAAAAATGAAAGCAGAAATAGTAGAAACTGCAACAATTAGCCAACGAATTGGATATGCTTTCTTAAAGTTTACGGGAGCTTCATCAACTACAAACTTTTGAGGAATGTAAGATTCTGCATCAATTTTCAACTCATCAAGTTTACGTTCAGCATCAAGCAATTTTAATCTCATGTTGTTTACTGATTCATTTAAATCAACAAATACTGTACCGTATTTACTTAAAATATCAATTTTCCCCTGAACAGCTCTAATTCCCCGTGTATTTCCAGAAGCAACCTCTTTGATCAACTGTTGATGATAGCGTTCCGATTGAGAAGCAAGATCATTAATTCCTAATGTATTCAGGACTTGCAATGAATCCATTAGTACTTTTAGATTATTCCGATAGAGATTACATTCATTCTCAACAATTTTAACAGATTCCAAAGCTCGTTGACGTTGTATTTCAAGTTTTACACTATCAAGTACTTTAGGGATTCCATTTGCAATTTCTGCAGCTTTCACAGGGTCTTTCGCCATAACTTTAATTTCTACAGCCATAAATTCTGTTCTACGAAAACTAATCATTTCACTGTATTCATAAATAGCATACGAAAGCCACTTTTTGTCTTCTTTGTTTATCTTCCATTCTTTCAACAAATCATAATTTTTTATGACTCTGTCTCTTACATTTGCTGATGATAATATCTGAAGTAATTGTTCAGCACGATCCTCATCTCCAAATTCCATTATATCTCTTTCATTTCCATTCATTTGAGCAATAACTGATTTTGATATTGAATTTGTTAACGTAGGCATTATTACTACCGTAGCTTTGTATTTAGAGGTAATCATATATGATGCTAATGCAGAAGCAATTGCAGCCACAAGTATAATAATAATAAATGCTTTACGCCATTTCCAAAGAAAAAGGATCAGATTAGAAGAGTCAAACTCATTTTTATTTTTTAGAATATTTTTCATAAATGAAAGCTATTGAATTAACGCATACAAAACTAGAGAAAATAAAGGTTCTCACAAATATTTTATCTTATGGTTCATTTTGAGAAATAAACCGTGTTTTTACTATTTCTATTACTTTGGTTAAGGGTAATAATCCAAATACTATTGCCAAAACTATTCCGATTATTCCGGCAATAATAATAGAGCCAATACTTTCACCAATAAATTTATGAGTAAAGAAAAGCGAAGCTATCAGCAAGAAGACAAAAAGTATGTGAAAACTTACAAACCTGTTTGACAACTTAAATGAGAACACTTTACAAGCTATAATCACCTGAATAGCAGCCGTAAGCGATTGAGTAATCAAACTGGAAAAAGCAGAACCTTGTGCGAAAAGTCTGGGAATAAGTATCAGATTAAGAGTAATATTCAAAATCATTCCAGAGCCTGCAACTATATTAAGCTCTTTCAAGTTTCCATTTGCTGTTAAAAGTGTACCAAAAATATACGTTGCTGAAATAGGGATAAAACCAATCATGATTAATCTAAAAATCTCAGAAGACTCTTTAATATGAGTTTTATAGAGCAAACTCATGATAAATTCACTATAAGTAAAACAAATAAAGGCTATTATCACTGAAACTGTAAATAATAGATCAAAAGATAATTTAACCAGATCTGTTACAGGTTCTCGCTTACTTATCATATGTGCAAAAAGTGGCAATAATAAAACCGAAAAGAGATATGCAACCATATTTGTAGCATCAAGCAAACGATAAGCAGATGCATAAATACCGACCTGTTCATTTCCAAAATCCTCAGGAAGAATTCGTTCTATCATCACCGAATCTATTCGATTATAAAATGTCATCAGTAAAACCAATACAGCATACGGAAAGCTTTTTTTAACAATCATCATGAAAAAAGGCCAGTTCCAGTGGAGTTTTTGAAATGCTGATTTACGCATCACTACCAATAAAGCAATAACAGCAGTAACAAAATAAGCAGCTGTTTGGCAATAAATAAACCACTCTATTTTAAATACCTCCTTGGTAACATTTCCCCATAATAATATGCTGGTAAATATTATCATTAAAAAACGATCTAAAACAGATATCAAGCTATCCGTTTTGAAGAGCAGTAATCCCGAAATATTTGATCGTAAATAAAGTACAAAAGAAATCAGAAACTGGTTGAAGACCATCCACCCCAAAATTTTAAGTTGACCAGCATTGTACCCAATAACTAATCCTATAATGTAAGTCAGTATAATGAAACTGAAACCCAACATCAGTTTCAACAACAAAATACTTGAAAAATGCTTGTTTAGCAGGTGGTTATTCTGTGCAATATTCCGGTTATTGAAATTGGTAATTCCCATATCCAGAAAAATATTGAATAGAAATGAAAAATTGAAAACAGCATAATAAAAGCCGTAATTACCAACTCCAACATTTTTCTGTACGGCAAGGTCAACTCCTAAAATCCAGAAGGGTTTAATCAACAGATTTAGAAAAAGTAATAGAATAAGATTCGTAATAAACTTACGCTGCATTATTTACAAGGATAAAGTGGTCTCAATTAACGCATATCATTTACTTCGATACCAGGATGTTTAGCTGGATTGAAAGCAAAATCAGCATCTGTAACTTTTACATTTGGAATAAATTTATCAACCTGGTAGGTGTAAACGCTTCCATTTTTATCATAGACCTCTGAACGGGCAATCTGTTGCTTGTCTTTATCAATAACTAATCTCACTTTAAAATAGGATTTACCTTTAATAGGTACTAAATCAATAATTTGCAATACCACACCTTTTTCTTTATTTTCACGGATTAATTTGGCTCTGTAATTTTTCTGCCACGTAGCTAAAAGTGTATTCGGATTTATTGCGTCATCATTTTTAGGATCAACATTATTCACCTGAACTTCTTCTGCATCAGGAATAAATGTCCAAACAGTTTTCCCATCGCAATAAATATGCTGGCCTTTTACTTCCAGATGAAACTTATTTCCTTTGATTGTAATTGTGCCTTTTTGAGTTTCGTTAAGTTTTTCCTTTTTATTTTCAAGCTTGTAAGTAAAATCAATCTTCATTGAACTAAAGGTTTTGATTTTGGCTACAACTTTATCAAGTATTGCTACTGCTTTGGGATCGTTTACCTGTGCATTTACAATTATATTCAAGAAAAAAACCGTACATAAAACAATTCCTATCCTCTTCATTATTAATTATTTATAGTTTAAAAGTTTATCCATTGTAATTTTCGTAGTAGTCGTTCAAATATTGTTCCAAAGATATTTCGTCTTTGATTTTAACCTCTCTTGCTTTACTGCCTTCAAATGAGCCAACAATTCCCGCTGCCTCCAGCTGGTCAATAATTCTGCCTGCCCTGTTATAACCCAGCTTTAACTTGCGTTGCAACAGTGAAGTTGAACCATGTTGATGTGCAACAATAATTCGTGCTGCATCTTCAAAGAGTTCGTCCCGTTCATTTGGGTTAAACTCTTTACTTGGTTCCGATTCTTCATCCAGATACTCCGGCAGATGAAATGCATCCGGGTAACCACGCTGAACTCCAATAAAATCGGCGACCTTTTCTATTTCAGGAGTATCAATAAATGCACATTGTAAACGAACCAAATCATTTCCGGTTGAAAGCAGCAAATCACCACGACCAATTAATTGGTCGGCTCCATTTGTATCCAGAATTGTACGTGAGTCTATTTTCGACGAAACTCTGAACGCAATACGAGCAGGAAAATTTGCTTTAATTGTACCAGTGATAATATTTACAGAGGGTCGTTGAGTTGCTATAATCAGGTGAATTCCAATTGCGCGGGCAAGTTGCGCCAACCGGGCAATCGGAAGTTCTACTTCTTTACCTGCAGTCATAATTAAATCGGCAAACTCATCCACAATCAAAACAATATAAGGAAGATAGCGATGCCCATCGTTCGGATTTAGCTTTCTGGATTTAAATTTAGCGTTATACTCTATTATATTTTTAACCTGTGCATCTTTCAATAAATCATATCGTTGATCCATTTCTATACACAAAGAATTCAGTGTTCGTACTACTTTTCGAGTATCTGTAATAATAGCTTCCTCAGAATCAGGCAATTTAGCCAGAAAATGTCGTTCTATTTTTGTATATAGAGAAAGTTCAACCTTTTTGGGGTCAACCATTACAAATTTGATCTCCGCCGGATGTTTCCGATAGAGTAATGAGGCAATAATTGCATTTAGTCCAACCGATTTTCCCTGTCCGGTAGCACCCGCCATTAAAAGGTGAGGCATTTTTGCCAGATCAGCAATAAAGCACTCATTATTAATTGTTTTTCCAATGGCAATGGGTAATTCATATTTAGTATTGATAAATTTTTCACTTGCCAACATAGAGCGCATAGAGACAATCTGCGGATTTTGATTAGGAACTTCAATCCCGATTGTACCTTTTCCTGGGATAGGAGCTATAATACGAATTCCTAATGCGGAAAGACTTAACGCAATATCATCTTCCAGATTTTTAATTTTAGATATACGGATTCCGGGAGCCGGAACTATTTCATACAAAGTAACAGTCGGGCCAATAGTTGCCTTAATCTGAATAATATCTATTGAATAGTTTTTCAATGTATCAACAATTCGATTTTTATTGTTGATGAGCTCTTCGTTTTGAACTTTACTTACACCATCACCATAATCTTCTAGCAGATCAAGAGTAGGAAATTTGTAAGAAGATAAATCCAAACGTGGATCAAAAGGAGAATCAATTCCAATATGCTCCATTTGTACATCTTCTGTCACAAGCTCTTCTTCTTCTGCCTGAGAAACTATAAACTGAGTTTGTTCATGCTGAAGGTCATCAGTGTCTTCAACCATAAATGGGATATCCTCTATTTTAGAAGCTCCTTTTTTTACTTTTTCAACAGATGGTTTCTCTTTTTCAAATATAAACTGTTCTGTTGAATTCTCAATTGGTGTCTCTTTTACTTTGAATTCAAAATTAAGAGAAGCGTTAAGTTCTTCTTCGCTTAAATCTTCATTTTCCTCATTATCTTCGGGAGCACAATAATAATTTCCCGATGGATTTTCATCAATTTCATCTTCTTCAAATTCTCGCTTCTGTCTGTTTACCCACTTAATTCTGAAACTATAATTAAACGCGATAATAAGAAATGTAATCAATGCAAACATTAAAAATATTGCAGTTCCAAGCATTCCCATAAATGCAATCAACCATCTGCTTAATTCATATCCAAAAACGCCTCCTAAAATCAGCATTTTTTCACTACTGAATAAAAAACTGAGTGTAACGGAAATCCACAGAATAAAGAATAGAGAATAGAGTGTAGAAAGCTTAACTGACAACCAGTTTGCTTTCAATAGTCTCAATCCATAAACCACAAAAAGAAATAAAAATATGAATGAGCTGATTCCAAACCAACTTTTTATAAAGATATGTGACAGCAAAGCCCCTAATCGGCCAGCCCAATTATTTACAACGATATCAGAGCGCAGAAAATCAGACGAATCAAATGATGCAACTTTGTCGTAATCAGCCCACCATGTAAAGAAATACGAGATAAACGCAAATAAAAGGATTACAGAAAACATGAGCAAAAACACGCCACTTACACGATGTGTTTTTTCATTTTTCAAAAAAGAAATGAAAGCTGTAAAAGAAATGAAAGGTTTTTTCTTCTTTTTTTCTTTTACAACAGTTTCATCCTGAAAGGAGTTTTTTGAAGTTTTTAACTGGTTTTTAGGCATTTATCAGAGGTATTCTACCTTTACAATAAAAAGCAAAAATACAAAAAACCTTCGATAGTAAAGCTATCTGTTAAAACAAAAAAGGGCAGTGACCTGCCCTTTTATATTTCAATAAGTTGGTTTTATTTTATTCGTCACCACCACCCATTAAGGCTTTCATTTCTTCCTGAAATGCTTCCATTGTGGTTTCCTGAAAATCAGTTGGAATCAGAAATTCTGTTTCTTTCACTTTTCCTTTTACAACAGTTTTGGTCACTGCCTTTACGGTTACTTTAGGGGTTATTACTTCATATTCAAGAGCAATACCTTTTAAACCGTGGAACATATCATTTCCGAAATTAACTGCCTCACCGCCTAATTCTTCGGTGTACCAAACGGTAATTTTAGCTGCTTTTTCTTCATCATCGTCCGGATTTTTGGCTGTGATTTCTGCTTTTTTACATTTGTAACCAGCTATTTCTTTGGTTTCATCAATGTATTTTATTTCACTTCCACCATTTTCAGCTTCCTCTTTTTTAATATCCTCTTCGGTTTGTTTAATAAGATATTTCTTTGCACCATAAGCGGAAAAATCAAAAAGAAGATATTTGATTTTAAGGTCGCCATTGGTAATAATGCTTGAAGGGCCACTTTCCTGTAATGTCTTGTTTTCGTAAATTTTCAAAACGCTTTCTTTTGGCATTTGAGCAAGCTTTGCTGCATCAATACCATCACCGGAATATGTTAAATCATAGGTAATAGTTCCTTTAAATGATTTAGCTTTCTGAGCATTCGCAGGAGTAATTGCCATATATCCGATAACGGGAAGCAGAAACAATAATTTGATGTACTTTTTCATTTGAATCAAGTTAAGGTTATTAATTTTTCTATTGCGGCAAAGATAGTTTATTTTACATATTCATTACCATATTCTGGCAATTACAAACTCCATGCCACAAAATATTTTTCAATATTTCTAATGGATTATCATTTTTTAGTTTACTCCTATGTATTTGTAGTTTTCGAGCTTATAGATATTAATAAAGGTATTTTCGAACCCGCTATTTTCTCCAAGACGTTCAAAACGATAGCGGGTATGCATAATTTTAACATTGATATCGTTTATGTTAGCCGGAAAATCGCTACCATAGGTTTGTAGCGCTGCAACAAAATAGTTGGCTATATCAAATCCCATAAATCCAAATTCATCAGGTTCACCTTTGTATTTGTTACGGAATTGTATTACAAAAGACTTAACCTGAGGATCATCATAATTTACAAACCATGGCTCATATAAATGAAGATTCAGTTTCTGGAAATATTCGGTTTCAATTTTATCGTAATTTTTCCACTTTGGAGTTGCAAAAAGTATGATATTGTAATTATCAATTGTAGAAAGTTTTGAAACAAAGTTGGTTACAAAAATCTCGTTATCGGTAATTGCAAGTACTACATTCGGTTTATCTTTCAATAATTTACTTTGCAAACCACCCAATCCAACTTGATTGAAAATCAATTCTCTGAATGAATTTTCTTTCAATTTACGTTCACGGAATATCTGGTTTAATTCTTTTTTAAAGATGTCGGCTGTTTTACGATCTGCATCTTTATTATTGTGAATCAATAAGATATTTGCTCCGGGATATGTATTAAGAATGTATTCTGCAACGCATTGTACTTGATTGTTTACAGATGGTTTCAATTTAAAAACATAAGGGTTGTTTTCGAGAATATTTCTGCGGTCGGTCATTGGATTGATAATTGGAATTCCTTTTTGCTTCGCAAACTTAGAAACCACTTCAAATGACTTAAAGAAGAGTGGACCCACAATCAGATCCATTTCATCCATTTCATCCTTTGAAATGATTTTATAAGCCAACGTGGAGTCATCTGTTACATCATACACATGTATTTTGGCGTTGATTCCCATTTTTTTGAGAGTATCCATTGCCAACATAAAACCTTCGTAGAACTGAAAAAAGGTAAATGACTTATAATCCGTTGATTTTTTACGCAATATTTCAAATTCATCCGGATTTATTTTTTCCACATCATTCAAAAACAAAGGTAACATCAATGCAATATTAAACGTTTCACCCGCTCCAAAACGATGTGCATTCATTTTCGGAACGATTATATCTTCTTTTACTTTGGATGTTGCAACATCACTTTTAGGCTTAGATACTACTGGTTTTGTAGTCGCTTGCGTGGTAATTGCAGAAGGGGCTTTTACTGGTATTTTTAGCTCCTGCCCTATTTTTATTCCTTTTTCAGCTTCAGGATTTAATTCAAAGATACGTTTGGGATCACATTTGTACTGGCGAGCCAATGCAAGTACAGCATCTCCGGATTGAACTTTGTGAAGGATAATCTCTTCTTTACCTTCTGCAACAGATTCCTGCTTCGGAGTTTGAACAGCTTCAGTGACAATCCATTTTTTTACCGGAATTTTAATAATTTCGCCAATCTGAATACCCGGCACCACCGTATCGTAGAGAATATCTTTTACTTCAACCTGATAAACCCGGGCTATTGAATAGAGAGTTTGTCCTTTTTCTACAGTGTGCAGGTAGAACTCTTTTCCATTAATCGTTTGTTTTTCGGTACTTTTTACTATCTGAATGCCCGGCTGAGCATACGCAGAAATCATAAGTATGAGAAAACTAATCAGGAAAAATACTTTTTTCATAGTTTGGATATTTAAAGTGTACAAATGTACAAAGAGTTTTGTCTGTTATTCCCATTCGATAGTAGCAGGTGGTTTTGAGCTGATATCATATACCACACGATTTACACCTTTTACCTTATTGATAATTTCATTGGATGTTTTTGAAAGAAACTCGTAAGGCAAATGTGACCAATCGGCAGTCATCCCATCTGTAGAGCTTACGGCACGCAATGCTACCACATTTTCGTAAGTACGTTCATCTCCCATAACTCCAACGCTCTGTACCGGCAGCAATATTGCTCCTGCTTGCCAAACAGAATCGTACAATCCATATTTATGAAGGTTTTCAATATAAATATCATCAACATCCTGTAAGATAGCGACCTTTTCGGGAGTAATGTCACCGAGAATACGAATTCCAAGACCCGGCCCCGGAAAAGGATGACGGTTTAGAATTTCGCCCTTGATTTCCAATGTTCTTCCAACACGGCGAACTTCATCTTTAAAAAGGCTTTTCAATGGTTCTACCACCTTTAGTTTCATAAAATCAGGCAATCCGCCAACATTATGATGGGATTTGATAGTTGCAGATGGTCCGTTTACTGAAACTGATTCTATTACATCAGGGTAAATAGTTCCTTGTCCAAGCCATTTAACGTCCTGTATCAGATGTGATTCTTCGTCAAAAACATCAATAAAGGTTTTGCCGATAGCTTTACGTTTCTGTTCAGGATCAGTTAAGCCTTTGAGTGCTGTATAAAACTTATCTTTAGCATCTACTCCTTTTACATTCAAGCCCATATCGAGGTATGACGCAAGTACTTTTTCGAATTCGTTTTTGCGTAATAAGCCATTATCCACAAAAATACAGTAGAGTTTTTTACCGATAGCCTTGTGTAAAAGTACTGCAGCCACAGATGAATCGACACCCCCTGATAAACCAAGTATAACTTTATCGTCGCCAAGTTGAGTACGAAGATCTTTAATTGTTGCATCTACAAATGAATCGGGAGTCCATGACTGATTACATTTACAGATGTCCACCACAAAGTTTTTAAGCAATTCCATACCTTCGGTGGAGTGATATACTTCCGGATGAAACTGAATTCCCCATGTTTCTTCACCTTCAATCTGATAACCTCCGGCTTTAACATCCTGAGTAGAAGCAATAATATTGAATGATTGGGGAATCTGAAGAATTGTATCACCATGCGACATCCACACCTGAGTGTTATTGCTTATATTTTTAAGTAACGGATTATTGCGATTAACATGGGAAAGATTTGTACGACCATATTCTCTGATTTGAGAAGGTTCAACAGTTCCTCCACTGATTTGTGCCAGATACTGAGCGCCATAACAAACTCCGAGTAAAGGTAGTTTACCGCGAAAAGCACTTAAATCAGGTTTGGGTGATTGTGGATCGCGAACCGAAAAAGGACTTCCGGAAAGTATCACTCCTTTGATATTTTCGGTAATTTCAGGAACATGATGAAACGGGTGTATTTCGCAATAAACATTGAGTTCACGAACTCTGCGGGCAATCAACTGGGTGTATTGCGAACCGAAATCAAGAATTAAAATGGTTTGGTGCATCGTATTGTTGTTTATTTAATTTTTAAAGTAAGGATGATAGTTTGACTGTTTTGCTTTGCATCTTCGATAGTAACAGCCAGTTGATTTACCTCTTTCAGATTTTCTTTTTTGAGGATACAGGTCATCGTACCACTTTTTCCATCGAATTCCATCAGATTCCATTTACCGTTGAGTACCACCTTATATTTTGATACTCCGCTTAAATCATCAGATACTTTGAACTGAATGCAATTTGAGGCAGGTATCACACCATTATCCTGAATATCAACAGGATTTATTTGAGGTGCAATGGTATCAATAGATATAGCAAAAGTACCAAAATTGCGAACATTTGTTTTCACAAATCCATGATCGTAATACCCTCCTTCCGACTGAATTCTGAAAGGATTGATATCCACAATTAAAAGCTTACTTTGTAGTTTTTCGGGTACTGAATCGCAACGAATTGCTAATGATATCGGTTTATTGAGAGGAATATCGTCTTTATGAATCTGATGTATTAAACTGTTATAGCCTTCTTTCCTTCCGTTTGTAGCATATTCGAAATCTATATCCTCGAATAAAGCTTCTTTGGGAAGATGTATTTCTACTTCGTGATTGGCAAAACAGTTTTCTTTTTGCCAGTAGAAATGATCAAGACCATATTGTGTAGTTGTTGTATCGGCTGTATAAGATTGTTTGCATACTACCGGAACATTTAATTCGGAAGTATTTCCTGTATAATCACTGATTACATATTTTATATTATAGGCACCTGGTTTACTAAAATTATAAACACCTCTATTTGAGTACATCTTAAACATTTCCATCGGGTTACTGGAAAGTATTTTACTTCGTTGCATGCGTTCACCGGTTCGCATCCACCATTTGTAATCGATAAAAGCATTTACATATCGGCTTTCGCTGAATGAAAAATAATCGAAACAATATGAATTGAGCAAAAGAGAATCGACCCAGATCTCCACGTTGTACAAACCATTACGGTTATCTCCGTTTCCCATTATATCGTGAGAAGAAATGCCAAACGAAACATCTCCGCTCACTTCTATTTCACCGGAGGAAACCAGAACATTTTTGTTGTCGTGATTTTCCACGCGGTAATTCATTGGAAAAGATTGTCCATTGACCGTTCCTTTTTTCAACTCTGGATAAACCATAAAGTATTCTATAACAGGTCTCAATGTATCGAATGGCATAAAACCAAATTTCATGGGGTTGAGAGGAATTTCTTTTTTTAATCGCCTTACTTCAAAATGGAGATGCGGACCACCTGACATTCCGGTATTTCCTGAATAACCGATAATATCACCTTTTTTTACTTTAATTGCATTTGCAGGCAATTTGAATTCGGCTTCGAAACTTTGTTTTTTATACTGATAGCGACGTAAGCGTGCGGTTATAGAATCATTAAATGACTGAAGATGACCGTAAACAGTAATGTATCCATTGACATGTTTAAGATACAATGCGTTACCAAAGCCCCATGCCGAAACTTTTATCCGGTGTACATATCCATCGGCAGCAGCATAAACAGGATACCCTTCCTGCTGGTTGGTACGGATATCTATTCCAGAATGGAAATGATTGGTTCTCAACTCGCCAAAGGTGCCTGATAAATCGATGGGAACGTCAATTATTTTTCCGAAACGGGCTGTATCTAACGGGGTAAACTGTGCTCTGGCCAAAAGAGGTAAGCAAAATAAAATAATTAGTGTTTTAAGCAGTTTGAAGTTCATCTTTCCAAAATTTAACAATCATAAAAAAGAGTACTACAGTAAATACTCCAAATCCGGATACCCAAAACATAAGTTTGGGGCTGATCACAAAAAGTATTCCACCTGTAACACTTGCCAGCATTGCACATACACTCGAAAAAGAGTTAAAAAAACCTATTGCAGTAGCTGTTTTATCTTTTTGTGCAAGATTAGAGATTAATGCTTTAGCTACTCCTTCGTTTGCTGCAGCAAACAGTCCGTAAATAAAAAAGATGATTGCAAATGAAACAACGCTTTGCGCAAATCCAAAGCTAGTATATACAATTGCAAAAAGCAGTAATCCGATTATAAGAGTTGTTTTTAAACCTATTTTATCGGCCAGATAGCCAATTGGCAGTGAAAATAACGCAAAAATAAGGTTATAAAATATATAGAACCCTATCATTTGTGAATCATTCATGCCATTGTTTTTAAGCGTAAGCAGAAGAAAAATATCGGAACTGTTAAAGAACGCAAAAGCTAACAAACCCACAACTAAAAGTTTATAGGAGCGGTTTGCTTCTTTCCAGTAATGTAAATAGCCGAAAAAGGGCGTACTTAACACTTTCGCATCTTTTGTTTTATTGGTTTTACAGTTTTCGCGAATAAAGAGTGTAATTAAAATGGAAAGGATACCAGGCAAAAAGGCCAGATAGAATAACCATTTGTACTCACCGGGGTAAATAAGCAAAAAACCCAATGCAAGAAAAGGACCGATACTTGCACCCAGTGTATCAAACATGCGATGAAATCCGAAGACCTTTCCTTTGTTTTCAGGGGTTGTTTCATCGCTTAAAAGAGCATCGCGTGCGCTGGTACGTAAACCTTTTCCTAAACGATCAGTAGTTCGTGCAATAAACACCCACCAGGGAAACGTAAAAAGAGCCATCATAGGTTTGGAAATGGCACTTAAAGTATAGCCAAGCTGTACAAAAGGCAAGCGGGAACCTTTCCGGTCGGATAAATTACCAAAGTAACCTTTACTGATACCTGCCGTAAATTCGGCAATACCTTCGAGCAAACCAATCAATACGATAGAAAAACCGATGGAACGTAAATAAACCGGGGTTACCGGATAGAGCATTTCGCTTGCGATGTCATTGAAAAAACTGACAAATGAAACGAGTAATATATTACGGGTTAATAGTTTACGCATTGCTCATTTACTAAGGGACAAAGGTAGGAATTTTTGAGGAAGTGGCAAAAGGGAATATTAGGTATTACGTCTTCGATCTAAAATGTTCTGGATTTTTTTTAAAATCAGATATACATTGTGTTTATATATTCATTAAATTAATATTACTTTAGCATCGGGTATTGGTGATTATCAAACAAATCTGATATCTGCAATCCGTTAATAAACCAAATTATCAACCTGATTAAATAGTCGTATTTGTATGCTTACATTAGAAGAACAAATTATATGGTGCAGGAAATGCACCAAAAGTAAATTTAGCAAACAGGAAGGAATATTATGCTCTTTAACGGGAGAGAAACCTTCATTTGATCCGGAATGTGCTCATTTTGAGCGCGACCCTCTATCCAAAGATTATCAGATAAGTTCTGCTCCGGAACTATTACAGGACATAAAAAACGACCTTAATTATGATGCTCTTGAAATATTAAGGTTGGAACAAAATCTTCCGGCTGCTATTTTTACCGGCATAATTTCAAGTTTTACAGGAGCAATCCTCTGGATGACTATCTCCTTATTATCAGGTTTAAACTTTGGAATTGTTGCAATAGCTATTGGCATTATTGTTGGGTTCAGTATACGGCATTTCGGCAAAGGGATTGACAAAATCTTCGGGATTATCGGTGCTGTATTTTCATTATTTGGAGTTTTATTTGGCTACTTTTTGAGTATTGTCGGACTGATTGCAAAAATTAACAGTATCAATATTTTCCAGGTATTACTCAGTCTGGATTTTAATATTATGGGATCTATAATACAGGAAACTTTCTCGGTTTATATGGTACTTTTCGGAGTATTGGCCATGGTCGAAGGTTATAAATTATCCTATCGTCAGCTTTCGCGTAAAGAAATTCTTGACTTGAATAAACAAAAACTATAACAAAAACATCATGAAAAGACTATTTATCGTATTAGTTGTCGCAACGACAATCTTTGCTTCGTGCAACAACAAAGAAATTGAGTTAAAGCTCAACCTTGAAAAAGGGAAAACCTATATTCAGACTACAAATGCAGAAATGTCTATTAAACAAACTATTAATGGCATGCCTGTAGATATGAGTACGACAATTGATGGCTCTATAACCCATGAAGTAAAAGATGTTCAAAATTCTGTTTATGATATTATTCTGAAATACAAAGATTTAAAGATGAGAATGAAAACCCCTTTTGGAAGTATGGAAATGGATTCAAAAGACAAGAACCCCAATAACATTATGGCTCAGTTCTTATCCAATTTTATCGGGCAACCTATTAATTTAAAACTAAATAGCATTGGAAAAATAGAAGAAATTTCGGGTATGGATTCAATCTACTCGAAAATATTTTCAGTATTTAAAGATAAAATTTCCGAAGCAGAAATAACAAAAATAGTTAACCAGTTAAAGCAAAACTTTGGTGAAGAGTCTCTTAAATACAATCTGGAGTTGTATTATTCTATCTATCCCAAAAATAAGGTAAAGAAAAACGACACATGGACATCAAAAGTTGTATTAAATTCATCAATGAAAATGATCGTTAATTCCTCCTATACTTTAACTGAAATCAGCAGCGATTACGTGGTTATTAAAGGAAAATCGGATATGGTAAGTGATAAAAATGAGACATTTAACCTTAACGGAATGCAAATAATCTATGATATGAAAGGTAGTATGGATTCCGAATATAAGCTTGATTTGAAAACAGGATGGATTATTGACGGAACTATAAAACAAAATCTTAAAGGTGAAGCATTAACCAAAAGCATTGAAAACACCAATTCTAAGATGAAAATTGGAATGGAGATGAACAGCAATATTAAAATCACAGATAAATAACCTCTTAAATCTATTATTCTATTAATGACTTTGGCTTTATTTGACACAATAGTCAGGCTGAATAAATAGAATACAAAAGTATTGATTATCAATTTTATTTCAAATCTGACTTAACAGCAATAATGATGATGCAGATAAAACTTAAGTTATAAAGGCACAGAAAAACACACATAATAACCCATTAATAAATTGGTTATCAAATCAAAAAACACACAACAGGCAATATAAAAATTGTTGTTGTGTGTTTTTTTGATAATTTGGTTTCAGAATTGTTTATAGTTATATTTGCAAGATAAAACATATAGTTATTCAACCCTTAAAGCTATTAAAGCCAGAATGCAGGTTTAATCTGCAAAAAGTAATTTTTTACTTACTTTTCTGTACGTAATTTTCAAAATACGTATCATCTTATACGTTACAGGAAAGTATTTATTTATCTATCAGAAAATCAAACCCAAAATTCCCAACCCAATTAAAACCAAAATATTATGAAAAAGATTGCTTTATTTGTATTCACCTTATTTTTAGTCCCTGTATCAATGCACGCACAATGGCAGCAACATTTTGGACCTTTCGGTATTAATACCAACGCGATTGTAGAATTTAATAATAATCTTTATGCAGCTACTGACAGAGGAGTATATATAAGTCCGGTTAATTCTCCTGTCTGGACAAAATCAGGTAATGGCATTCCTGTTTATGAAAAGGCTCAAAAAATTGTAAAAACATTCTATTCTCTCTTTTGCAGTACAGGTTCAAGTCTCTTCCGATCAAATGATAATGGTGCAACGTGGGAGCAAGTAATTATTGACTCTAATTTGGTTGGTTCAATTTATGATATCAAAGCAAATATGAACAATAATACTGTTTTTATAAGCACTGCTGACTCCATCTATTATTCCGTAAACAACGGATATACCTGGCAGAATATACATTCAGGATTAACAAGTATTGGAGAATATGAAATTGAAATTCAGGGAACTGTTGTATATGCTGCATTACGAAACGCTCTAACAAATAATATTCAGATTTATAAATATAACATAGGACAATCCTCATTTATCCCTATCATTACAAATTTAAATACTCCGGTTGGTATAAATCACTTTAGAACAAAAAATGACACATTGTTTTTCACCAGTTATAATACTTTAAAGGATTCAACAACACTTTACCAGTTGAATCCTGCTCAAAACAACAATTGGGTATTAGCTGATACTACTACCCGTATTAAATCAAAAGAAACATTCTTTAATTATTTTGGCGACACGCTGCTTATTGGTGTCAAGTATGCAGGTATCTATCTCAAACTTCCTGATTCAACTAATTTGAAATTAATCAACAATGGCAATAAAATAAGCTTACCAAACTACATTTATAAGTATGGAAATAATTATTATATTGCAACAAAAACTGGCATTTACAGATCACCATACATAGAAAATTGTGTTGATATTAATAAATATCTTTATATCAACGATGTAATTGACATATTCAAAATGGGCAATCTATGGTATTCTGTATCAAGAGAAAACAGCATGTTCGATTCTGATAATCTTTCATCTTGGTTCAAAATATATAACGATACAGTTAATAGTTGTACTATTAATTTCTGCATACATTATTCAAACACAATGTTGATTTCAACAAAGAATCCAAATTATGTTTTAAAATCAACGGACAAGGGTATTAGCTGGCACAAAATTCAAACCGGATTAAATAATCAGGAAGTATTGTGTTTAGCATTGAACGGCAATAAATTGTTTGCAGGAACCTGCTTTGGTTTATATGTTTCGGATACTCTTACTCTAACATGGACTCCGGTAAGCAATGGCTTACCTCAATATTCTCAAATTACCAGTTTATATGTTTCTCAGAATCATATTTATGCAGGTATAGCTGGTTATGGAATTTATATTTCGGATAATAACGGTATATCATGGGCTTCAGCAAATACCGGATTAATTGATCCAACCTACGACAGCTATAAATTTCATGAATTCAAAGATAAAATCTATGTTTCAATGTTTAGTTATATAAATAGTAATGTCGGTTTATATTCCAGTGATACAGCTCAAATAAGCTGGAACTATTTAGCTCCCAGTACCCCATTTTTGTTAGTAAATTCCTTTGCAACATATAACAACTACCTGTTTACAACTACAAACAATGGTATCTATGTAAGTTATAACAACAATAACATATGGGTCAATTACACACAGAATATCAACACACTAAACACAAACTATATTTATATTAACGGTACTGATCTTATAGCAGCAACCAATAATGGTTTTTACAAACGATCACTCGTTGGAATTGGTATTGAAGAATTTTCTTATTCTGGATCCATGATTGTAACCTCAACGCAACTCTCTTTCTCCAACATCCCCAAAAACACCACCGCAACCATACTTTCTATAGATGGTAAACAGATTTCAACTATGCCATTAAACAATCAAAACAGCATCAATATCAACACTCTATCCCCTGGAATTTACTTAGTACGCCTTGTTAATCCTGAAGGTATCAGCACCCAAAAGTTTCTGAAGAGATAATTCTATTACATTGTTTAGAATGCAAAGAGATTATTCAAAAAGTATCTCATCTGTTTAAAAAGACTTTCCCGACTTTTTAAACAGCCTCTTATCAGAAAGTAATACGATTTTGAAAATCGAACTTTAATAAAGGGCAATCTCTCTGAACATCAGTTCAGAGAGATTGCCCTTTATTTATTCTTTTTTGTCTTCTTTTTTAACTTTCAGGCGGCCTTCATCTTTTAAGCACTTATGAATCATCCATTCCAGCTGGCCATTAATACTTCTGAATTCATCAGCAGCCCACTTTTCGATAGCCTTCATAGTTTCGACATCGATTCGTAAAACAAATGATTTTTTTTCACCCATTTACAATATGTTTATTGATTCAGTGTGCCTGTATTGATTACAGGGGAAGTATCTTTATCGCCACACAAAACTACCAATAAATTGCTCACCATGGCAGCTTTCTTTTCTTCGTCAAGTTCAACAATTTTCTTTGTTGATAATAGTTTCAAGGCACCTTCAACCATTCCTACGGCACCTTCAACCATTTTACTACGTGCAGCAATAATTGCGGTAGCCTGTTGCCTTTTCAACATCGCCTGAGCTATTTCGGGAGCATAAGCCAAATAACCTAATCTGGCTTCAATTACCGATAACCCAGCCAATTTCAATCGTTCCGATATTTCCTCTTCCAAACTTTTATTTACTTCTTCAAAATTTGAACTTAACGTTATTGAGGCTTTTTCATCTTCAAACTGGTCATACGGGAACGACCCTGCAAGTTTACGTACTGCTGAATCGGCCTGAATCTTAACGAACACTTCATAATTATCAACATCAAACATTGTTTTAAAAGTATCCTCTACCTTCCAAACTAAGATTGCACTAATCATAATAGGGTTACCAAGCTTGTCGTTCACTTTTAACCGTTCACTTTCGAAGTTTCTGGCTCGTAACGAAATAGTACTTCTTGAATAAAAGGGTAGTGCCCAGTAAAATCCATTTTCTTTAATCGTGCCTTTGTATGCCCCAAAAAGCAATAGTACTTTCGAACTGTTTGGGTTTATAATAAAAAAGCCCGGTAATAAAAGCATTATTACAAATATAAGGGGAATTCCAACCACCAAAATTTCATTCGACATAAGATAAATTACACCTGAAATAATCGCAATAAGAATCACCAGCATTAAATAACCGTTTACTGCCTGAAATGATTTTTCTGTTTTCATAAATGATATCATTTTAATATTATTAAGACATCAAAGATAATCAAATTAGAATCAAAAATCGCACAACAGAAAAAAATTATTCACCTATTAATGAATGTAATGCTAATGATAAACAAGGAGTAATAGACAAAACTCAATAACAGACCTGCGGAAGCCTATCCATTTTACCTTTTTAATGATCATTCTGATACAATCGCTGACATCAATAATGAATTTCATAAACGATCATTTATTGAACTTAATCATTAATAGACTTGTTCGGTTTTAAAATAGAGAAACCGCTTACCGAATTAATCCAGTAAGCAGTTTCTCACAATACTAACTTTTGGCACTAACACCTATACTTCAATCACCAGACTATCATACGCCAGTTGAATATAAGGCGGAAGTTTGGCATTCACCTCTTCATGCAACCCAATAAAATGGCTTACATGTGTTATATAAGCATGTTCAGGTTTAAGTTTCTCCAAAACTTCTACCGCTTCGGGTAACGAAAAATGTGATACATGTTTTGAATTTCGCAGAGCATTCAATACGATAACTTTTGAGCCTTTTACTTTTTCGAGTTCAACATCCGCAATTGAGCTGGCATCGGTAATATAAGTAAAGTCACCAATACGAAAGCCCATCACTTCCAGCTTATCATGCATTACCTCTATCGGGATAATTTTTACACCATGAACTTCAAAAGGTTTATTGTCGATGGTGTGAATAGTCAGCTGAGGAGCTCCAAAATAACGTGTTTCCGAAAATATATAGGGAAATTCGGTTTGGATAGCCTCCATAACACGGGGCACACCATAAATATCAATCTTTTTATTCAATACATAATTGAATGCACGGATATCATCTATTCCGGCAATATGGTCGCGATGCTCATGGGTAAAGATAACTGCATCGAGATTAATTACATTCTCGCGAATCATCTGGATACGAAAATCGGGACCGCAATCAATCGCGATACTCTTATCATCCACTTCCACTAAAACTGAAGCACGAAAACGTTTGTCGCGTTTATCTGTTGACAGACATACCGGGCAGTCGCAGGCAATCACAGGAACCCCAATTGAGGTGGCTGTACCGAGAAATGTTACTTTAATTTTTCCTTCGGGGTTCATAGTTTGCATTTTAATAAATTAAATCGTCAATAACCTGCTTATCTATCCGCAACTGATTTTGCAGTTCAGTTTCGCCACTAATCTGGCGTTCACCACGGATAAACTTATAAAAATAGAGCATCACATTTCGTCCGAGCAAGTTATCCGGAGCATCAAACAATTGCACATCAACTAATGTATCCAGCGCATTTTCAGCTCTGCGAATAAAACACATACCTTTAAAAAATTCGCCTTCAACTTCGGCATTTATGGCATACAAGCCTGTAGGTGGATACAATTTACTGTCTTCTTCGGATTTCACAAGATAACCTGGAAATCCGATTTTATAGAGCAATGGATCACTTTTCGAAAGCTGTCCCATAATAATATAATGGTGATCCAGGTAGGCGTTTGCCTTTTGAATGTCGCCATCAAAAATTGCTTTACGAATCTTAGTAGAACTTACTGCTTCGTTATGAATATCCTGTTCCGGAATTTCTTCTACTTTAAAATTGTAATATTCACCTAACTCGTGTAAAAACTCATAATTACCTTCACGATTATGACCAAAAAAGTGGTTAAAGCCCACTACAATCCGTTTCGCATGAAGAGCATCCACGAGTATTTTGCGAACAAAATCAATTGAAGATGTTTGAGCAAATTCGAGGGTAAATTCAAGAATTATCACATTATCCAGCCCGGCTTTACGCAGCATTTCAATTTTTTCGCGCTGTGTATTGATTAACAGCAGATCTTTTCCCTGTGTGTTTGGATAAAGAACCCTGCGCGGATGCGGATGAAATGTAATCAAAGCCGACTCACCATTCACTTCCTTTGCCAAACGCGAAAGTCTGTTGATAATCGTTTTATGACCAACATGTACTCCATCAAAAGAGCCTGTAGTAACTACAGGATTGCGAATAGATTTAAGTTGTTCAAGACTTCTAAATACCTTCACAGTTATACAAAATTAAAGTTCGTGTTTTTTCACAAAGTAAGCCACCTTTTCCAAAGAAGTAATCATGTCATACTCTTCCAGATACACATGTTCCGATACATTTATTGGAGTAGAAGTATAGTTAAGAATACCCTTCACACCTGCACGAACCAGATCATCAGCCACACGTGATGTTTCAGAGGGAGGAACTGTAATTATTCCGATAGAAATATTCTCCCGTTGAACTACTTCGGCCAGTTTATCATAATGGTAACAATGCACACCCCCAAAAACACGATCAGTCTTTTCCGGATTATTGTCGAAAGTAGCTACAATAGAGAGTTTGGAACGTTTGCCTTTCAGGTAGCCAATTAAAGCACGACCTAAGTTTCCTACTCCAACAATGGCTACATTTTGCCCGTCATTAGAATCGATGATTTCGCCTATTAAATCGATCATGTCTTTAATATCGTAGCCTCTGCGTAGTGTTCCAGAATATCCTATAAGCATAATATCACGACGAACCTGAACAGGAGTAATATGCAGAAGATTAGCCAGTTCATGCGAAAAAATATGAGTTTTTCCTTTGGCTACCAGTGAAAGTAAAGTACGACGATACTGACTTAAACGTTCTACAGTCTTATCGGGAAGTTTACGAATGTCTTTATAATCTTTTGTCATTGGTGATAATTGTTTTATGTAGTAAATGGTATAGATACTGTAAACGTACTGCCTTTATCAGGAGTGCTTGTAAGCATAATGTCTCCATTATAACTGTCAATAATTTTTTTCACGATAGACAAACCCAGTCCGCTACCGCTGATATTTTTAGTTTTTTGATTTTTAATACGGACAAACTCTTTAAACAAACGAGTCATTTCCTCTTCAGTCATCCCGATTCCGGTATCTTCCACAATAATATGAAGATGTTCATCGGCAACTTTCAGTGTAAAGAAAACTTGCCCTCCATCCCGGTTATATTTGATGGCATTCGATAAAAAGTTATTCAGTACGATTTCTATTTCTTTTGCGTCAATGTTAAATATAAGAGTGTCCGGATGATTAAAATTTATGGTAATATCACGTTGAATGGCCAAAGGTCTAACCGTATCCATTGATATTTGTGCAATTTGTACAATATCAATATTTTGCAAATTACGATTTAAAGAGCCTGACTCGATTCGTGTTAGATCAAGAAGATCCAGAATAAGTTGTCGCATACCTTGAATACGATCGAGGGAACGATTCACAACCTGTTCGTAATCTTCAAGATTATCACCCATTTGCTTTTCCTGAATCATGCGTAAATAGCCTTCGATAGCATTCAATGGAGCTTTTAATTCGTGCGAAAGCACCGAAAGGAACTGAAAGCGTATTTGTTTTCCGGCTGTATTCAGTTTTTTTGCCATCCGACGAAAATAAACTTGCTTGGTTATGGTTTCGATGGAAGAGCGTAATTCCTGAGGAGTAAAAGGCTTAGGTATAAAGTCGAAAGCTCCGCTTTTGTTTGCACGAACTGCCACTTCGAGCGAAGCATACGAAGTAATCATAACTACAATTACATCAATCTGGTTTTTGCTGATATATTCCAGAACTTCAATCCCTTGAATTCCGGGAAGTTTATTATCCAACAAAATGATATCAGGCAGATTAGTATTCACAATTTGAATAGCATCTTCTCCTGTAGGAGCCTCAATTACTTCAAACTTACACGCTTCATCCATAAATGGATACGAAACAGTAAAGTCTCTTAAAACTCTGGCAACCCCTGAACGGATTCCAGGTTCATCATCCACGACCAAAACCTTAATCAAGTCCATGATCTAAAGTTTTAAAAGTTTATTGATTTCGCGTTGTAGCTGATCGGAACGAATCCCTTTATCCATATACAAATCAGCTTTAATCCATAAGCGATCTTCTTCTGAACGAACATCAAAACTGATGCCTGTTTCAGCCGTAACTGCAGTTGCAATAATGATCGGTACTTCAGGATACTTGCGCTTAATTTTATAACTGAGAATAAAACCGCTATCGTCGTTCTCCATCATTAAATCGAGAATGCACAAATCCGGTTTAAACGACTGGATTAAATTCTCTGCTTCATATTGTCCTTCAGCAGTAACAACATCGAAACCCAGATTTTCCACCTTTTTTTTCATTTGAAACAGGTAATCCATGTCATCATCAACAATTAAAATTGTTTTTTTACTCATGATATATCTTTTTAATTCATTAAATATCAGTACGTTTTTTAGGGAGAATTATCCGGAAAGTCGTTCCGGTTTCACCTTTTGATTTATCGGCATTTGACGTAACTTCGACCCTGCCCTTATGCATTTTTATAATTCCATAAATAATCGGAAGGCCAAGACCGGTACCCTTACCCAAACCTTTGGTAGTAAAAAATGGAGTAAAAATCTTTTCCATATTTTCAGGTGCAATACCAGAACCATTGTCGCCAATACAAACTGAAACTTCGGCGCCTTTATCCTCGAGTAAAATATCGATTCGACCTCCATTCTCCATTGCTTCTATTGCATTCTTTATTAAATTGGTAAACACCTGAATCATCTGGTCGCTATCGAGCATTACGTGAGGATCGAGCAAGCGGGAAGTAAGAGTAATATCAACGTTTTCAGGCTTTACCACTGACTTCCGACTGCGTTCCAGTAAGTTTTCAATGTCAATTTCAGCATAGTTAACCTGATTTTTACGTGCAAAATTAAGCAGACCTCCTACAATTTTACGGCATCTGTCTGTTTGTTCTACAATCAGTTCTAAATCTTTACGCAGTGGAGAATCCTGAGAAGCTTCATCAATTAAAATATTGCTGTACATGGTGATAATTCCCAAAGGATTATTAAGCTCGTGGGCAATCCCTGCCGAAAGTTGTCCCATGTGTGCCAGTTTTTCCGACTGTTTTAATGCTTGTTGTGCCGAAGCCAGTTTATCATTGGTGATCGCAAGATCAGCAATTGACTTGTGCAGTTTTTCAATTGCATAAGGCAAACACATTTCTGTTTCAGCAAATCCTTTGATGATAGCAATGGCGTGTTCCTCGCAGGAATCATAACCACAGGAACCACAATCCAAATGATCGGCTTCAGTTAGTTTCCCCATCGATTTCAACACCTCATCAATTTCTTTACGGGTAGGATTGGGTATCCGACGGTCGTTAGATTCAAATGTTTGCGATAAATCAAGTGTTTTATACGCTTCTATATTTTTTAGCCACTGATCGTCATTTGCATTTTGAAGCTTCTGTTTCACATAATTACTTACCATTGCGCGACGCATATACGGTTTTCCTTCCGGACTCATGCCCGGTCCCATAATGCAACCTTCGCAACAAAGTAGTTCAAGGTTCATGTGGCGAATAAATCCGTTTTCAAATTCACGGATAGCTTCACGAAAATTAACACGACCATCAGCAACAATTACACTTCCATCACATAAATCCTCCGGAATATTTGTATTTTGCAATAGCCCACGCGTTAAAGGAAAAACGGCACCTTTCCCGGCAAAAGGAGGATCAAATTCCGAAAGAGTAATATCTTTCCAATCCAAACCAGATTCTCTGATCCACTGACGTAATTCACGGAAAGTGAGCACTTCATCCACTTCCAATGATTCTGCCTTTTTGGCTATACAAGGCCCTATAAATACTATTTTTAAATCATCACCATATTTTTTCCTCATCACACGAGCCATTGCAACCATTGGAGATGCAATTTCGGCAAGGTAAGGTACAAGGTGAGGGAAATAGTGCTCGATATAAAACGTAATTGCCGGACAATCAGAAGATATATGACCTTCAACAGAAATATCCATCAGCAACTCTGTATATTTTATTGCTACCAGATCTGCGCCAAAGGCCACTTCCGAAACATAATCAAAACCCAGTTTACGTAGCAAACCCACTATTGTCCGATAATCTTTCAATTCCGTAAACTCTGCAGGAAAGCTGGGAGCAACAATAGCTGCCACCTTCTGTTCTCCTTTCAGAAGTTCCAGAATATCAGGTGTTGCCTGAAGAAACTCTTTTGCATTTTGCGAACAAACCTTCACACAGTTTCCGCAACCGATACAACGTTTATCTATTACTTCAGCCTGGCCATTAGCAATACGGATTGCCTTTACCGGACATTCGCGCACACAGGTATAACAGACCCTGCAGCGGTCTTTGATGGTATGAACCAGTTGTTTTTTATGTGCCGGCATATCTCTCAATTTATTGGTTAATTAAATGCACCAGCCAAATAATTTTTTGTCCGTTCCATTTTTGGATTGGAAAAAACTTCTTCGGCAGAGCCATGCTCTATTACTTCTCCAAGATACATAAACACTACATAATCAGCAATTCTTCTGGCCTGACGCAGAACATGCGTTACCATTACGATCGTATAATTTTGTTTAAGCTCTACAAATTTCTTTTCAATTGCTTCGCTTGAAATTGGGTCAAGTGCAGATGTAGGTTCATCAGCCAAAATAATTTCCGGATCAACAGCAAGACCTCGGGCAAGACACAACCGTTGTTGCTGTCCGATAGAAAGTTTTGAAGCTGGTTCTCGTAAGCGATCTTTCACCTCGTCCCACAAACTCACTGTTTGCAGATAAGTTTTCACTCGCTGATCCAATGCTTTCTTATTTCTTCGTCCACTTATTTTCAATCCATAAGCTACATTATTGTAAATATTCATGGGTAATGGATACGGGCGTTGACCAAGTAAACCCATTTTTTTCCGGATATCGATAACATCTGTACTTGTATGCAAAACATCCTCATTATCAATAATTATGCTCCCATTTATTTTTACATCTGGATATAAGTCAGTTAAGCGATTCAGGCATTTAAGCAAAGAGGTTTTACCACAACCGGAAGGCCCGATAATGACAGTAAGCTTATTCTCAGGTATTTCCAGATTAATATCTTTCAGAATCTGTTGTTTACCAATAAACAGATTTAGATTATCAATTTTTATTTTGGTTTTTGATTCCATAATTAGCTGATTCTGTTTTTATGATACCGTTTTGACAATGCTCTTGAGCTTAAGCTGATAATCAAAATCAAAACAGTTAGAATAACGGCTGAAGAGTAAGCTCTTTGCTGTACTTCAGGTACAGGAGAAGAGAGCTGGAAGAAAATAGAAAGTGGTAAAGTTGCAACAGGCTCACTCAGTCCTGTTGGAACATTATCTGTATAACCTGCTGTGAATAAAACAGATGCAGCATCACCAATTGCTCTTCCAAACGAAAGTAAAACAGCAGTCACAACTCCGGAATAGCATTGTTTCAATACGATACGAAAAGAAGTTTCTGTCTTGGTAGAACCCAATGATAATCCTGTTTCAATTAAACCAATGGGAACTGTTTTCAGCACTTCATCAATTCCCCGGATCATGATGGGAAGAATAAACAGCGTTACCGTAATAATCCCAGCCAGAAGTGATGTTTTTATTCCGAAAAACACCATTAATGTAAACCCAAAAGCACCATAAACAATGGAAGGAACTCCCCAGATTAGATCGAGCAGATAACGGATAAAATTGAGCATCCGCTTCCGTTTTATCAGGTAAACATTCATGAATAACGCAACCGGAATACCTATAATCATAGCCAGGACAGTAGAGCCAATACCAAGGTAAAGCGAGCCAAGTATTGCGTTTAACACACCACCTTCTTTTCCGTAATAATAGCCACCTTTCGGAGTTTGGGTAATCATTTCCCAGCTAAATGAACGTAAGCCCTTTTCAAAAATACTGTAGATGATCAATCCTAAAACAAATAAGATAAGTGATGATGAAAATATCATAATCACTTTAAATACTGCTTCTTCTATCTTTTTCGCTTTCATCTCTTTAGTATTTTTCGTATCGGATTATGAGCATTCGCATCAGCGCATTAAATGCCATTACAACCAAAAAGAGAATCAATGCTGCAAACATCAACGCTGCATCATATTTAGGAATCGAGAGCATTTCGCCATAATTGTTGGCAATCAGTGCAGGTAATGGGTAGCCGGGTTCAAACATCGAATGAGGAATTTTCACCACATTTCCAACCACCATTAACACGGCCATTGTTTCTCCAAAAGCACGAGCCAGGCCAAACCCAAGTGCAGCAATTATTCCCGGCAAAGCCTTCTTTACCAATACAAATTTGATTGTTTGCCATTTAGTTGCACCAACTGACAAAGATGCTTCTGTTAGTTCTATCGGAATGGTTCTGAATATCTCGATCAATATATTAAGGATGAATGGAATAACCATTACCGAAAGAACAATTGCACCAGCCAGTACACTATATCCCAATGTTTTTACGCCAAAAATTGGTGCAACATAATTTGAGATAAAAGGAACAACCACAATTATTCCCCAAACACCATAAACTACCGAAGGAATACCTGCCAAAATATCAATCGCTGTGTGAATTATTTTCAGATAGTATGATTTGGAATACTGTGTAAGATAAATAGCAGCAAAGAGACAAATGGGAGCAGAAATCAGCATTGCCAGAAAGGTTACCCATACCGAACCCATGATAAAAGGGAAAAATCCAAATTTTCCCTGATACGGTTTCCATACATCCGAAAATAACAAATCACCTAATGAATTTGACTGAAAGAGCAACTCTGATTTCACAAACAAACCGATTCCAAGAATAAATGGCAGCAAAGCCACGAAAACCACACAAATATTCATCCATGTGGTAACGATTCTATTCTTAGTTTTCCGGTTATAAAAGAGTACGATCATCTGTAATTCAGCTATTATTGAATTTTTGCTTTTTCAGCTGTGATAGCTTCATCCGTAAGAGTTACATATCCTGCTTCAGGTACAAATTTCTGTCCTTCGGTCAAGATCCAATGTAAGAAATTCAAAACCAACTTGTTTTCAGGTTTTCCTTTAGCTATCAGATATAAATCACGAGATGGAGGAGTTGGATAACGACCATCCTTAATTGCCTTCATAATATCATCCAGTGAGCTATAGAAATTTTCATCTGCATCAATCTTTCCGTTACCATTAATATCCAATGGAATAACCTCAATACCTGGAAATTTTTTACGGGTACTCATATCGTAAGCATACACAACGTTATTATAGCCAATTCCATTCAAGTCTTTTTTTAAAGCGTCAGCCATGCCCGGATCTCCATTGATTCCAACAGCCTGAATATCTTCCTGTCTAGAGTTATTTAGATATTTTGCCCACATTTCTGCAGCACCACAAGCATCAGAGCGGGTATAAACATTGATTTCCTCCTTACTGCTGGTTTTCAATAATTGCCCCCAGGTTTTCGTTTTATTGGTGATAAACACATCATACAACTGTTCTTTGGTTAATCCCGTTGCCATCAAATCTTTCAGTGAAGGATTCTGGTCACTTACTGTTCCGAGTACCGCATCTTTGGCAACTGAAATCCACCAGACTCCTTTATTTTTTTCCTCGTCAGAAATTGATTTTGAATACATTCCCAGTTCTACCATTCCAGACAAAGCATCCGTCATACCTTTTCCTGCTCCACCTGCAGAAACATTGATATTTACGTTCGGATGGAGTTTTGAATACTCGTCAGCCCATTTTACAACCAATGGATAAAGTGCAAATGCACCTGAAATAGTAATATTTCCCTGAAGACTGTCCTTTGAATTACCCTTATTGTCAGAATTTTTGTTTCCACATGAAGCGAACAGCATCACGACACTAACAATAAATATTGGAAGGTTTAAAAAGCGTTTCATATTCTATCAATTTTTGGTTTATTATCGAATTATAAAACTTCTCTTTCCTGAAAAGATGTATGTAACAGAGACATACATTTTTCAGAAAGTGGTTTTTCCAGATACGAAGCCATAAGCTCCTGTAACTGTGGGTTTTTATGAGCTACTTTGATAGAATCTTTATCATCCATATCATAAATTGCTTTCATTCTTAATTTTACCTCATCTCTTCTGTTTATAAACGGCTGACCACCTCCGTTTATACAGCCAGAGCCACAGGCCATTACTTCGATATAATGAATATTTTTACGTCCTTGTTTTACATCTTCCATTAAAGCATGAGCTGATCGCAAATCACTTACAATAGCAAATCCCAATTCCATTTCTCCAATCGTAATGTAAAACTCTTTTGTTCCTTTTATGTTTCGAAGTTCTGAAAGTTTAAAACTCACCATTTCATTGCCTGTTTCCAGAAAATAAAGAGTACGAATTAATGCTTCGGTTGTTCCGCCGGAAACTCCGGTAAGTTTACCCGAAGAACTTCGTGCAGCAAACATATTATCAGGAAGTTCTGGTTCACTATTCAACACATCTATTCCGAAAATTCTGATCAGGCGGGTAAATTCGCGAGTGGTTAATACTGCATCCACATCTGTAATCCCTTTATGTGTCATCTGTTCTCGCTGAGCTTCAAATTTACGGGCAATGCAAGGTACTATGGAAACAGAATAAATTGAATCAGGTTCAATGTTGTTTTTTTCAGGATAGTAGTTTTTAAGCAGTGCTCCCTGCATCTGTTGTGCTGATTTACACGTTGATAAATTCGGAATCAATGACACTTCATTTTGCTCCAGATATTTCACCCATGCAGGGCAACAACTTGAAAACATGGGCAATACTCCATTATTTTTCAAACGTTGATGCAATTCTGCTGCTTCCTCATAAATCTTTAAATCATGACCAAAAGTGCCGTCAAATACCCGGTTAAAGCCAATTTTACGTAAAGCTGCATTAATATTTCCTGAAATTTCTTTTCCGGCCTTCACTCCAAATTCTTCAGCCAAAGAAACAGCAACAATCGGTGAATACTGAACTACCACATGTTTCTGTGGATTATGCAGTGAATCTATCAATTCAGGCAAATGATCACGTTCATACAATGCTCCTGTAGGGCAAACCATCAAGCATTGACCGCAACTGATACAACTCGATAAGTTCAGGCTTTTTCCGTAAGCAGTTTCAATGGCACATTCATTTCCACGACGCACAAAATCAAGCGTGGAAACTCCGGCAATTTCATCACAAACCCTGACACAGCGACCACATAATACACATTTTTTGGGATCGTGAATCATACTGGAACTGGAACGGTCTGTTTTAAACTTATTTTTTGTTCCACTAATACGACGGTCAAGAATATTCAAATCAACCGAAAGATTCTGCAAGTCGCAATTTCCATTGCGCTCGCAATAAAGGCAATCGTCAGGGTGATTGGATAAGAGTAATTCTACAATGGTTTTCCGTGCTTTAATTACCCTTGGAGAATGTGTTTGAATTTTCATCCATTCCATTACAACCTCCGAACAGGCTGGTACAAGACTTTCGCGACCCTCTACTTCAACAACACACAAGCGACATGCACCTGTAGGCAATAATTCTTCAAGATGGCAAAGTGTCGGAACTTTTATTCCACTACGATTTAAAGCTGACAGGATCGTTTCTCCTCTTCGAGCTTTGATAATCTTATTGTTAACTTCTATATCGAAAATCATGGCCTTCTTTATTTAATACTGATTGCACTAAACTTACAGGTATCGAAACATATACCGCAACCTATACACTTTTCAGCTACTATAAAATGTGGGTATTTAACTGTTCCGATGATCGCATTAACAGGGCAGCGGCGCATACAGGCATTGCATCCGGTACATTTGTCAACATCAATCAGATATGAACGAAGCTCTTTACAAACATTGGCACGACATTTTCTGTCAAAAATATGTTCTTCATATTCTTCACGAAAACGTTTTAGCGTGCTGGTAAAAATGTTCGGAGCAGCCTTACCCAGTCCGCAAAGAGAGGTATCACGAATTACTTCTGCAAGCTTTTCGAGTTGCATTACTCCTTTAAATCGTTCAAGAGTCTGATGAGAAGTTTCATCTTTTGGCCGCTTAGTTATATTTTCGAGAATTTCCAGCATTCGGCGAGTACCTTCGCGACAAGGAATGCATTTTCCGCAACTTTCTTTCTGGATAAAATCGATGTAGAAACGGGTCATATCCACCATACAGGTCGATTCATCCAGCACAACCAATCCTCCGGAGCCCATTAAAACTCCACCATTTTGAAGTTCATCATAATCAACCCCCATCGATAAATCTTGTTCTACCAATGCCTTACCAGCAGGACCGCCTATTTGTAATGCTTTAAACTTCAAGTTATTTTTAACCCCCGCCCCAATCTCAAAAATAATAGATTTCAGGTTTGTTCCCATTTCAACTTCTATCAAACCAGGCATTGCAACCTTACCCGAAAGGTTAAATATTTTAGTTCCTTTACTGGTTTCTGTTCCAATTGTTTGATACCACTGGGGTCCATGTTTCAGGATAAACGGAACATTTACAAGTGTTTCGAGACTGTTCACCACAGTAGGTTTTCCATATAAGCCCGATTCAGTTGGGTAAGGCGGACGTGGACGCGGGAGTCCTTTACGACCTTCAATACTGTGAATCATTGCAGTTTCCTCCCCACAGACAAATGCTCCGGGACCTGATTTAACAACAATATCAAGATTAAATCCACTATCAAAAATGTTTTCGCCCAACAAGCCATATTCTTTTGCTTGTTTGATTGCCAGTTTAATCAGTTCAATGGCGCGGGTATGGGTATGACGGATATAAATATACGCTTTTCCTGCACCAATCGCATAGGCTGCAATGGCAATACCTTCAATAGCCAGATGAGGGTTGCTTTCGAGCAGAGATTTATCAATTGAAGCGCCTGGATCACTTTCGTTGCAGTTACAAATCAAATACTTCTGCTCAGCAGCCGTATTATGTGCAATTTTCCACTTCACACCCGTATTGAAACCAGAGCCTCCACGTCCACGCAACCCACTCTTTTCCATTAAATTACACACTTCATCTGTAGTGTAATGATAAATGGTTTTTAATAAAGAGCGATATCCACCCCACGCAATATATTCTTCAATGGATGATGGATCAATTTTTCCGCAAAGTTCAGTAACAATTTTTTTCTGAAGTTTGAAAAAGGGCAACTGATCAATAAACGGAACATTTTCCCACATTTGAAGAGCGTTGTTCGTAAACTGACCCAACACAAACTCTTCAATAGGAGTATTGTTAAATGCTCCATCCAGTACTTCCTGAACGTTATCAGCCATTACATTTTTGAAAACCAGTCTGTTTTTCCCAGGTAATTGAACTTCAACCAAAGGCTCCATAGAGCAGATTCCGGCACAACCAATTTCAATTACTTTGGGTTGAGGAAAAACAGTTTCAATGTATTGTGTTATCTTTTCGAGTGTTTTATCAGCTCCGGCTATCAAACCACAGCCGGATGTTCCAACAAAAATAAGAGGAACTGAAGTACGTTCGTGACGTAAATATTTCAGTTTATCAAGGACATCTCTGCCAAGGAAATTTTCATCCTTTTGTAGCACCTCATGAATAAGAAATTCTTTGTTCGAGTCCATAAACCAGGGGGTTAATCTTCTAAGGTTCTGTAATAATCAAGGAGATCTTTCAGCATATCGGCAGCAAATTCAATATAGAATTGCTGATTTACAGCCAGAATAGGTCCTTTACCACACACTCCCAAACAGGGAACCATTTCAAGGCTGAATAACCCATCCCGGGTTGTTTGTCCAGGCTGAATACGTAAAAGTTTTTCAAACTCTTTAAGCAAGGTACTCGTACCATTAAGATGGCAGGCAGTACCCCGACAAATACGAACATGATACCGACCCGGGGGGGAGAATCGGAACTGATCATAAAACGAAGCAATACCATACACTTTGGATGATGGAATTCCGATAAAACCGGACACTTTTGCAATAGCTTCTTCTGAGATGTAACCAAAGCAATCCTGTACTTCCTGAAGGATTGGAATGAGGCTCTCACGCCTTACATTCACCTGCCGTTCTAATAATTCTTCGAGTGTTGTATCCATATGATTCACCTATAGATATGCATTCAGTAAATGAATCTCCAAATATACAACATTATTTTTATTGTGAAAACAATAACAGTGTTATTTTTGTAACAAAACTTTTCTGTTAATTTTGAAAAGAAGAAACTAAAGGCCAAATCCAGCTATTCTCTCTACATGAATTCTAAATTAACCCGGAGTCACACTCTGGCATAATACCGATGTACTAAACTAATAGCATCACAAATTGCCTCCATATCAGAAATACATTTTCCAATCGGCATTATGAATAAAAAATCTAGACTAAAGATATTCTATAAACCTTTCAACACATCCACTCTTTTCTTAATTCCGGCAAGATGTTGTTCTTCTCTCATTTCCGGATCACGGGTTTCAAAATAGATTTCACAAGGCAATTCTGGGCACTGCCCACAATGTTCCAAATGTTTTTCATGCACACAGCACTGATATATCGGACAGGTATCTAATTCCATATAGGATGCCCAAAAAACTCTGCCTTCAATTTGACTGCAACCTTCACAACTTTGTTTGAATTCTTTACAGGTAGAACAATCTACACCACATACTGTACATTTCATTTCTTTATGTATTAAAAATCATATTTGCTATTAACTGTAAAAGTAAAACGAATATCCATGTAACCACCAACCCAGCTCCAATAATTTTTCCCAATTGTCGGAGAGTAGCATATTCTTTTTTCAAATGCAACAATAGCCAGACAGAGTAAGGAATATATAAAAGCACAGAGGTTATCAATGCCGGAAAATAAGATTTCGTATAAACTGCACCCAAAATATGAGGAAAAAATGCATTGGTCAGAAATATTACCGAAAACAAGGTTAGTAATCTTAGCCTATGCAAAGCATTCGCTTTTACAATCACCCATACAATTGCAATCCAGGCAATTATTGTAATTGCAATAATCGAATATAACATTGAGAAACCAGACAGGCCAAGACGGGTTATTAGCTTAAAATCAGGACAGAAATACCAAAACCCTATCGCTTCTTCCAAATTGTGAAGCGTAAAGACGAAGCCTGAAATCCATAAATGTTTCTTTAACAAAATCTCCCGAATTACTCGTGTTTATTATACTGTGGATCAGCAAATATTTTCTCCATAATCTCTATAACATCCCGAATATATGCACTACACCGAATACGAAACATATCCTGTCTGTGGATTTCCGTCATTCCTTCTTCTGTACTCATATTCAAGCCATCCAGTAAATCACGGCAACGTATTGATTTATTTCTCCCACGAAACTCATTCATTAAACAGCGGGATATTTCATAGGTTTTCTTTTTATCGTCATCGGTATCATTTTCTCCTTTTCCATACTTCAGACCAATTACAATCAATGCTCCGGTAACCGCTCCACAAGTTTCCTGTTCATACGATATACCTGCTCCAAAAGGATTTGCAAGTTTTAAAGCTTCATTTTTTTGAATTCCAAGTTCTTGTGCATAGACTGAAACAACTGATTGAGCACAATTGTACCCGTTTCTGAAAGCTTCTAATGCTTCTAATGCCCTATTTTTCATAACGTATCTTAAATTTATGATTTCTAACTATTCTGATTAGCAAGAATATTTATCCTGGGCTGCAAAATCCAGATTCCTACAGGATAAAACCAAAGTAAAATAAACTCTATAATATAATCACCTACAAGAGCTTCGCGCTGTAACTCTATTGATTTTATGACCTTTGCAAAAAAGTAAAGATTATATAATATGCAAAAAACAGAAAACAGATGTAACGGAACAATGGCTACAAATACGAAAGGATAATATAACCTCATCCCTTCTCCGAATATTGAAATCAGAAATACTGAGACAAGAAAGATATAAGCTACAGGTATGAATACAAACAATTTATATAGCCCTAAATTCATACGTACACCTAAAGGCAGTTTTTTATGAAATACAGTTGCTATGGAATAAAACCATCCAAAAAACAATACCGTGTTTATAATCAACAGAAGCGGAAAAATCCTGAAAATAGTATTTATAACACCTGTATCAGGTCTTACTCTAAAAGCTATTGAAAATATGGCACTTACAAATGCTATTACGCAAAAAACAAAGGGTAAACCAAACAACAATGCAAATATTTGCCAGTGTTTCGCATTTAAATAATATTCTTTCCACTTCATATAATACTGAAATTAATCATTTTACCTGATTTCACATATAACATTTCACATGCGTCTCCCCAGAGAGAAAATTTGTGAACGATACGGTAAAATTAAATCATAAAACAATAGTCTCCTTATATGCCGAAATATTTGTTTCCGGCACAAAAACAACCATAGAAAATATGTTTATTTCCTTGCAGAAAATTATATCAAAGTGAAGGATCTTATAAAAAAACACTCTTAACAAAATTGAAATACAAGATACTACAACCATTATCAAGTCAGAACAACTTAAAATATAGAAATTGAGAATAGGTATATTATCTTTGTTTTAGAAATATCTAAAAAATGGAAACACTCTGGATAGTTATAGGTGCTATTTGCATCATTACAGGTATTGCCGGAAGTATTTTACCGGTATTACCCGGTCCTCCTATTTCATTTGCCGGTATGCTACTTCTTCAGCTAACTAACAATCCACCATTTACAACAAATCAACTCATTTTTTGGGGTGTAGTTGTTGCGGCAGTAACATTACTTGACTACTTTATTCCTGTTTGGGGAACCAAAAAGTTCGGAGGATCAAAATACGGCACATGGGGAAGTACCATCGGACTTATTTTTGGCTTATTTCTGGGCCCTGCTGGAATTATTGCAGGACCGTTTCTGGGAGCTTTGATTGGAGAATTAATTGGAGGCAAAGACTCTCAAAGTGCATTAAAATCAGCCTTTGGCTCTTTTATCGGCTTTCTGGCCGGAACAGTTGTAAAGCTGGTTACAACTATTATAATGGCATTTTTGTTCTTCAAAGCAATATTATGAAAAGTGAAATGAACTTTCTCGCTTTCAATCCATTCAAAGAAGCTAGAAGTCAGCTTTACAGTACCAGATTAACCTTCAATCTATTCAATCTATTCAATCTCCTCTATCTTTTCTATCCCTTCAAGATTTCATAACTTGTAAATATTAACTTGATTATGCTTACTAAAGCAAAAAGGCTACCGGTTATGGCAGCCTTTTTGCTTTTATAAACAACTGATATTACCTTACTTATCGATAGAAATCAATGATTTAAAGACATCTTTTTCAGCATTAATTTTATCGGTATTACCATATACACAGATGGCTTTCTGTGCCAGAATATCGCGCAGGAGTTGTGCAAATCCACGGATATCTTCAACTTTTGTCGAAAGTATTGCTTCGCGGTCTTTTTGCATATCATTCTGAGTACGTTTCATAAAGTAGTATGCAAATGCCTGATTTCCTCTTTGTTGAACGGTTAAAGGCATATCCATTCCAGAAATTGTTCCGAGAATAAAACGTGTCATCGTTTTTTCATCCGCATTGAAATTGGCAATGTAATCGGGAGTTTTCTCGTATGCAGCCAATGTGTTTTTTAGATTTGGATCGCGGTAAGAATTAAATGTAATTGTTCCGCTTGGGTTAATTTGTGCATAACCACCATAAGCACCACCAATTACGCGCACCTGATTTTTAAGCCAATCAGTAGATACAATTTGATTCAGCACACGCATTTTTGCATCCCATTTATATCCTATTTTCTTGAAATCATAACCTTGCATTACGTATTGAACTTTAGATGCTGTTAAAATTCCTTCATTTTTGATTTCCGGCTTGAATGTCCACTGATGATAAACTGGTTTTGCTGAAGGCATCTCTGCTCCAAAATTATCAAGTGCTTTGGTGAAAGCTGCATACTCTTTTTCGCCGCAAGTAACTGTTGTCATCATGTTTTCACGGGTAAACAGAAGTTTTGCTGCATTGTTGAGATTATCTACAATCGACTGATATTTAGAGTCGAAGTTATCTACCAGATCTTTCACAAACCAATAGAATTCGAGACCTGAAGTTTGTTCATCAAACACACCGCGATTAGTGAAATAGGACGAAATACGGGTAGATGCAACCGAACGGCCATCACGTTTGATAGATGATTCCATCTGTGCTAACCAACGGGTTAAGAGCGATTTCAAACGATCTTTATCATCAAAACGGGTAGTATAAAGTTGTTCTTTGGTAAGTTCAAAAAGTTTTGGCAGTTCATTATTCATCACTTTGGCTGATACCACAAACTTGTTAATCAAATTATTGTCATCCATGTTCACTACATAGTTGGCTAGTGAAGTGTAGAAGCCTCCTGTGTGGATATTCATTATGCGGTTTAAATCGCCATATGTATAATTTTGGGTATTCATTGAACCTATTAATCCTGAAAGCAAAGAAGTGTATGGAATCATATCCTGTGGCAATACAGTCAAATCAAAATAAAGAGTTGGGTAAACAATCCCGTTGGTAAATTCATTACGATATAACACATTGAACGAATTCGATTTACGCTCCTGACAATCATACCATAATGCTTTTGGATTTATATCTTTCAGGCTTAACATCGGGATTGTAGCCAAAGCTTCAGGGGAATCTTCGCGTTTCTGGAAAGCAATGAGTGCTTTGGTTTCTTCAACCAGCTTGTTTTTTTCAGCATCGGTTAGTTTTTCCTCATATTCTTTCAGTTTTTGTTCTGTTTTGGCTGTACGTTCGTTGTCCAGACCCGGCTTTGGAACAAGGGTCAAAAGCAAAGCATGTTTGTTGTTAATGAAGTATTTCTGAACCAGTGTTTCCAGATAGTTACTGGTAAATGCTTTTTTAACTGTAGTCAGTTGTTTTTCATATTCCAAACCTAAGAACGGGTTACCTGCAAATAACCATCCGGCTTCAATCTGCGATACATAACTGATTCCTTTCTGAGCATCACTGCCTTCACGTAAATTGAATTCGGTACGATTTAAAATTCCTTTTACCTCTTCTTTATTAATTCCTTTAACAACAGCTTCTTTCAACGTATTCATCACAATTTCGTAGAACTTAGCTTTGTCTTCCGGATTTGCATTCTGCACCACAATACGGATAACATTTTGCTTGTAATTTGATACCGATGCACTTACATCTTTACCAATCCCGGCCTTTTCCAGTGCCAAACGTCCGGGAGCTGATTCCTGATTGAACAATACATCACAAATAATATCAAGAGCCATACCCAATGCGTAATCGGTATTAGAACCAGCCACTAAATTAAGCGACAAATAAGTCTGATCTTTCGTACTGGCATCTTTTAATACCGGATAATATTCGGTAGTATCCTTCATCGCAGTAAAAGGCTTCTGATCAGGAATTGTTATTTTAGTTCCGGTACGGGTATATTTTGAAAGGTATTCGCGGTCGATGAATTCCATCTCTTTATTCATATCAGCATTACCATATAGCAGGATATAGCTGTTTTCAGGATGATAGTATTTTTTATGAAAATCACTGAATTCCTTTTGGGTTAAGGAAGGAATTGCAGTCGGATATCCACCTGATTCCCAACCATAAGGCGAATTGGGAAAGAGATATTTAAAGCAGTAGTATGATAAATCGCGGCTTGAGCTGGAAAAAGCGCCTTTCATTTCGTTGTAAACCACACCATTATAAACCACAGGCTCTTCTTTCGATTTCAGTTCGTAATGCCAGCCTTCCTGTTTCAGAATACGGGTATCGGTATGGATAAAAGGATTAAACACTGCATCGAGGTAAACGTGCATAAGGTTAAAATAATCTTTATCGTTCATACTTGCATAAGGATAAGTTGTGTTATCCTTCGATGTAAACGCGTTAAGAAAGGTTTTCAGGGAACCTTTCGAAAGCACGTCGAACGGACTTTTTACCGGGAAATTTTTGGAACCATTGAGCACAGAGTGTTCAATAATGTGCGCTACGCCATTGTCGGACTGCGGAACTGTCATAAAGGTGATCCCGAAGGTTTTGTTTACGTCATCATTGGCAATCTTGAGCAGTTTTGCACCACTTTTCACATGCTCGAAGTAGTAGCAATCGGCATTTACTTCTTTTACAAAGCGTTTTTCAATCAGCTTAAAGCCATGATTAAGCTTTTGCTGACCATAACTCATGAATGTTGTCATACTTAAAAGAATCACGGTAAAGGCCAGAGTTATCCCTCTGCCATTTCGGTTACGTTTTTCAACTAACAGATTTTCCATAGGTTTAGTTTTACATTTATACACGAACTACGCTGCAAATTAAAGAAGCGAGCTCTATTTCACATCATTTCGGATGCGATATTACGCACAAAGATAAGCGAATGAAAATTATTTCGATGAACAGAGAAAAATGTAGGGTGAAGGGGGAAAGAGAGAAGACAGAAGACAGAAGTTAGAAGTAACGTCTTCTGCCTTCTGATTAATTTATTGTTTTAACGAACTTCTGCTTTTAGGGAAATGAAGTTGGGTAATAATAATACATAATATATACAAAGAATAATATATTAAAATTTATATTGTATATACCTACTATGGATTAAGCTAAATATACAAAAGCGACGCAAAAAATCAATCTGAATTACACATCACAAACATATTGATTATCAGACACATTCTTTTATTTCATAATTTTAATTACTAAATAGCTGTAGCGATATTGATTTCTGTATAAATGAGCATACAAACGAATACAACTTAACAGAATTTTTCGCAAACAAAAATGCTTAGTTTTGTAGTAAGCTAATTTGTTGATTAATATGGAAATCATTTACACGGCTGAATCATTTCATCTGCATGAAGAAAAGATCAGAAAGTTTAAGCAATTATATTACAGTGCCTTTCCTGATAATAATGAACGTGAAGATTTTGACATTATCAGCAAGAGAATACAAGAGAAAACCTTTCAGGAAGACTCAAAAACGTTTCTTGTACTAGACGGGATATCAGGACTTATTGCTGAATATTATCCATCCTGCAGATGCTTATTGTACACTTATATTGTTGTAAATGATTCTGACAGAGGCAAAGGTATTGCTCGAAAAATGATGACAAACCAAGGATTGAATGGTATTCTGAAAATAATAAAATCTGAAACCGGACATGATATTCTGGCTATTTTCTTTGAATCGAACAATCCATCAATGACCCATTACGATAGCTTTGATTCTGTAGAACGGTTACTCATTTTCAAAAGACTAGGAGCCAAATTTATTGATATTCCATATGTACAACCTTCACTTGGCACTGGTAAAAGTAAAGTAAATAATCTGCTATTATTTACTTTACCAATAGATAATCAAGATATTGTAGAAGCCGAAATTGTTATATCTTTTCTTCGTTCGTTTTACAAAGAACTGGGTATTTTCAACCCTGATGAAGATGATGATTTTTTAAAAATGAAGAGATTCTTGATCGGGAAGTATTTTCCACTATCGGAAATACCGACAAATGAAAAAAATGAATTTTGTTTTTCAAAAGTATCAATAGCCATTCATATCCCTATTAATAAGAAATTTAAAGTAAACGAAGATTGTCGGAAATATTCGTCATTTGAAACTGATCTTTTTTCATACCAGTACCAAAAGAAAGGAGCAAAACCTTTTCGAAATTACTGTCTTAATGCAAATAATCCAACATTGGTTGATGTTATATTTCCTGAAAAGATTCTATTTCAGAGTGAAGGCAGAATTGAAACATTGTTGCGTAATACCGACGAAAACGAAAGAACTGTTTCAGTCAAAATATATGTTTCACTTTCCTGTTTTGACAAACACTCGGTTTTAAGCATTATAATTCAACCTGTTAACACATTCACTGAATATGATATTATTAAAATATCAACTCTTTTTGGCAGCAAACAGGAAAACTGTAACCCTGAACTTTTATTTCGTAAACAGGGTGGAAAACCTGTAAAAATTTCAGATTTTATAAATGATGAAGTTAGATTACAAATACTTAAAAACAAGGAACATATAATATATGATGATATAAATTTTGGAACTCTGTTCTCGGAAACAACCAAAATAACAACAGGAACAATCAATCTTTACTTTGATCCAAAATCCAACGCTGAAAAAGATAAATCCATAAAAGAATTTTTCAATCTCATTCATGGAGCACAGGACAAGACTGAAAAAAACACAATGTACCTTCCTGAAGTATATAAGAAATTTGCACGATTATCCAATACATTATGCGGCATTGCACTGGGTATTTTCGATTTTAAAAGGATGGAGTATGATGAATTTTCGGATACTCTCAGTCCAATACTATCCGATAAGGAATCATTCATTGTAATGAACAGAGGAATACTATTACAAGCTTACACTGGGGAAGAAACAAAATCTACATTTAACACAATAGGGTCTGATCCTTATATAATTATTCCTTCTGTTTTGCTTGTCTCACGTGAGTATATTCTAAACAAGGCAATTGATATTCTACAAAAAACTCTTTCAGGCAAACCCGGTATTAATACTCTCCGACGAATAGTTGAAGAAGTTAAACTTGTTGCCCAAAATACTAATTCCGGATTATTTCAATATAAAAACGAAAAGACCATTTACCAAAAAGGAATTGAAGAAAGAAGACTGGACGATCTGACCCAAATTCTTGAAGATAACATTTTAACCGCTAAAGGGAAACTGGAGTTTTTGAAATACCGCCAAACAACAATAGGTAGTAATCTAATTGCTTTATTTCTTATAATTTTAAGCATCGTTCAACTGGATAGTATTTTAAACTCGCTCATTACAACTTATAGCCCTAAATGCGTAATAGTTCAGCCTGAAATGTTAAAGATTGGAATTATGAGCACATTAATACTCATTGCTATTATTGCATATATACTAAAAACCAGGATTGAATTAAAAAAATAGCAGCAATCGAAATGAAAAACATAAAAATATACAGGCAATTTTTTATTCAACAATCAATAGCTATAAACAATTTATTTTCAGAAGATTATCACAAGAATATTTTGGGTTTATATAAATTCCTATTTCACTGAAGCAAGCGTACTTTTTGCCAGAAAAGCACTGATTACAACCAGTACGGCTCCCATCATAAACGGGGCTCCCGGAAAATACAACGGTGCCGATTTGGAGGTAAAAAACGAGAATAAGCCAGTCATAAGCAAAGGACCAACAATGGAGGTCACACTCATCAAACTGGTTAAAGCTCCCTGTAGTTCACCCTGTTCATTAGCCGGAACTTCATTGGAAATAATACTCTGAATGGCCGGATTTGCTATTCCTCCTATACTGAAAGGAACCATAATGAGGAAAAGCATCCATCCCTGAGGAGCAAAGGCAATCATCACCAGCCCGACACCATAAAATGCCAGTCCTGTATAAATAGATTTTACCGGTCCCAGCTTAGGGTTTATAATCCGAACCAAACCTCCCTGAACCACGGCCATTAGCAATCCTACCAAACCCAAAGAGTAGCCCACAAGGGTTTCGTTCCAGTGAAAGGCTTCCATGGTAAAAAACGTCCAGGTACTCTGTGTGGCAAATCCGGCAATGTAAACGCAAATGAGGGAACCTATCAGCCCCCATATAATGGGATATTTACGTAGCTGAAGCAACGAGCCAATCGGGTTTGCCCGTTTGAAATCGAAACGACGGCGATAACGTTTGGGTAATGATTCGGGCAGGACAAAATATCCGTACGCCCAGTTTACAAAGGTAAGTCCGGCAGCAACCAGGAAAGGAAGTTTCATTCCATAATGGCCCAATATTCCACCCATAACCGGACCAATGATAAATCCCAGTCCAAAGGCAGCACCGATCAGTCCAAAGTTTTGAGCACGCTTTTCAGGGGTACTGATATCCGCAATATAGGCAGACGCTGTTGTAAAGCTTGCGCCCATAATTCCGGCCAGAATACGTCCCACGAATAACCAGCCGATAGTAGGTGCAAATGCAATTATCAAATAATTCAGTCCAAATCCAAAGAGAGAAATAAGAAGTATCGGCCTGCGGCCATACCGGTCGCTGAGACTGCCCAGAACCGGAGAAAATAAAAACTGCATAACGGAAAACGAAAACATCAGCCAGCCACTATAAATGGAAGCATTACTGAGGTCGCTGCCAATCAGATGACTGATATATTTAGGAATAATGGGAATAATAATCCCGAAACCAATCACATCCAGCAAGAGTGTTATAAAAATGAATCCAAGGGCAGGTTTACGATTCTTCAGCATAGTATTATCGTTTTTGAAAAAGGCTGCAAAGTAACGAAGCTGGTTTCAAACCCGGGAAAAATAATCGGTGAATACGGCATTTTCATGGATGAATGCCGTATTTAGGCTACCCATCCGGGAAAAGTGATACCCGAAGCGATCAATATTCAATATTTTCTACAGGTTCCACTGATATACGCAAAAATTGCAAGAGGTTCAGAATCAACAAAAACAATTACAATGGAATATTTCCGTGTTTTCGGGGAGGATTATTTTCCCGTTTGTTGCGGGTCATTTCCAACGCCTGAATAATCTTAAAGCGGGTATTTTCAGGTTGAATAATTTCGTCAATATATCCTAATTCTGCTGCACGAAACGGATTTGCGAATGTATCGCGATATTCATCCACTGCACTTTGCCGTTCTTCCTCATTTAACTGACCCCGGTAAAGAATATTCACGGCACCTTCAGATCCCATTACCGCAATTTCGGCAGATGGATAAGCGTAGTTTACATCGGCACCAATATGTTTACTCGACATTACATCATACGCTCCACCATAAGCTTTACGGGTAATCAGTGTAATTTTAGGAACTGTTGCTTCGGCAAAAGCATATAACAACTTCGCTCCCTGACGAATGATACCTCCCAGTTCCTGATTTACACCGGGAAGAAAACCGGGAACATCCACAAACGTAACCAGCGGAATATTAAAGGCATCGCAAAAGCGAACAAAGCGGGCAGCCTTTACCGAAGAATTGATATCTAAAACACCGGCTAAGGATGCGGGTTGATTGGCCACAATTCCAACCGAACGTCCAGCAAAGCGACCAAAACCGGTCAAGATATTCGGGGCATAATAAGGCATAATTTCAAAGAAGTGACTATCATCCACAACTGCCTCTATCAGAGTTATCATATCGTAAGGCTTATTTGGATCGTCCGGAATCAACGTTTGCAGTTTTTCCTCAACGCGGTCAACAGGATCTGCCGTGGGGAACATAGGAGGATCGTTCAGGTTGTTGGAGGGAATAAAGCTAAGCAGCTCGCGAATCATGTGCATGGCTTCTTCATCGTCGGCAGCCAGCAAATGCGCAACACCACTACGGGCATTGTGCGTATCGGCTCCGCCCAGTTCTTCTTTGGTTACCTCTTCGTGAGTTACGGTTTTTATCACATCAGGTCCTGTAACAAACATATAACTGCTTTCTTTCACCATCAGAATAAAATCAGTCATAGCCGGAGAATAAACGGCACCTCCCGCACATGAACCCAAAATGGCTGATATCTGTGGAATTACCCCTGAACTTTTCACATTGCGGTAAAAGATATCGGCATAACCAGCCAAACTTTGCACACCTTCCTGAATACGGGCTCCGCCCGAATCATTCAGTCCGATCACGGGAGCTCCCATTTTAAGGGCCAGATCCATCACTTTCACCACCTTATCAGCATTTGAGCGACTTAAACTTCCACCAAATACAGTAAAGTCCTGTGCAAAAACGTAAACCAGACGACCTTCTATTTTTCCATATCCGGTAACAATGCCATCGCCTGGAATTTTCTGATCTGCCATTCCAAAATCGGTAATGCGATGAACAACAAGCTTATCCATTTCCACAAAAGTGCCCGAATCAAGCAGATCCGTAATGCGTTCACGGGCAGTTTTATGTCCTGAGGCATGAATTTTATCAATTCGTTGCTGACCTCCACCCATTTCTGCCTGAAGACTGAGTTCTTCCAGTTTCTTTATCTTATCTGAAGTTTTCATCATGTTTTCGTTTCGTTTTCTATTCAATTACAATCAGAACCTGCTGAGTATCCACTATATCTCCTTCAGCTACTTGAATTCCAGCAACCACACCATCAACAGTTGCTTTAAATTCACTTTCCATCTTCATAGCCGAAACAATGATTACCGTTTGTCCCTTCACAACCTGTTCTCCTTTCGAGACCAGTATGCGGACTACTTTTCCGGGCATGGGTGAGCGAATGGCCTTGTCGCTACCAACAGTTACTGAGCCTTTCTTTCGGCGATAACGTGTTTCGGCATCAATCACCTCCACTTTAAACGTTTTATAAAAGGTGTTGATGGTGTATTCGCGAGAATTTGCACCTTCAACAAGTTCGAGATTGTAAGATTCTCCGTCGAGAAGAATAGAATAAATCCCCTTCCCTACCTTTACCACATCCAGCGTGTACAATACATCATCAACCATGATGGCAATCTGGTTTCCATCATGATGCACAAGGCTGAGCTGTGCAGTGCGTTCTTCGGTTATCAGTTCCAGTTGCATCTTTCTGAGTTTATAAGGGTGAAATACCATATTTACGACCTGAATTCCGCCATATATCAGAAGTTTCTGAGCGAGACTTTTCAGTATTATCTGCATGACCTACTTTAGACATATATTCCAGATAGGTAGCAATGAGCGCAATGTCCTCACATTTTCCAAAGCACTCCCCTTTTTGGAAAAGAAATTCTTTGTTATTCTCGATAAAATGCGTGTTGTAATGCCCGCTTCTGAAATCTTCGGTATCCATAATCCGCTTTAAAAACCGGATAGATGTTTTCACCCCCGTAATTTTATATTCGTAAAGTGCACGTTTCATTCTGTCTATTGCATCCTGCCGGTCGCACCCCCAAACAATAAGTTTGGTTATCATTGAATCATAGTAAATCGGAATTTCATACCCTTCATACACATAACCATCGCAGCGAATACCAGTCCCGTAAGGTTCAGTAATATGGCGGATTACACCCGGATTTGGCATAAAGTTCTGATCTGTATCTTCGGCATAGATTCTGCATTCGATGGCATGACCATGCTGAAACAAGTCTTCCTGACTGAAAGGCAAAGGCTTTTCATTTGCAATATCTATCTGAGCCTTTACCAGATCGATGCCCACTACGCGTTCGGTAATCGGGTGTTCAACCTGAAGGCGGGTATTCATTTCCAAAAAATAGTAGTTCAGATTATCATCCATGATAAACTCAATGGTTCCGGCTCCAAAATAATCAACAGCCTGTGCAGCAGCTACTGCATGTTGACCCATTTCGATACGCTTTTGCAGAGTCATCAAAGGCGAAGGAGTTTCCTCCACTACTTTCTGATGGCGACGCTGAACCGAGCATTCACGCTCAAACAAATGAACCGTATGACCATGTTTATCAGCGAGAATTTGATATTCAATATGGTGAGGCGATTCAATGTATTTTTCGATAAAGACGGAATCATCGCCAAAGGCAGAAGCTGCTTCGGAGCGTGCGGCTCTTAACGCCGACAATATTTCACTTTTCTCTTTAACTAAGCGCATACCTTTTCCACCACCTCCGGCCGAAGCCTTTATCATGACAGGCAAACCAATTTCTTCAACTACACTAAGAGCTTCTTTCTCGCTGGTAATTTTACCAACAGTCCCCGGCACAACCGGAATACCCGCCGCTATCATTGTTTTACGCGCAGTGATTTTATCGCCCATGGTACGAATTGCATACGGAGAAGGACCAATAAAGATAACCCCTTCCTCCCGGCAACGTTCCGCAAAATGAGCATTTTCCGAGAGAAAACCATAACCGGGATGAATTGCATCTGAACCCGATTTTTTAGCAACTTCGAGTATCTTCTCAATATTCAGATAACTTTCGACAGACGGAGCCGGACCAATGCAATAGGCTTCATTGGCATACCGGACATGCATGGCAGTACGGTCAACTTCCGAAAAAACAGCAACCGTCGAAATTCCCATTTCTCTGCACGAACGCATGATTCGTACAGCAATTTCCCCACGATTGGCAACAAGAACCTTTTGAATCATAAAATCATATTTAGGATGGTATTGAATCGAAATCAAAAGATTATTAACAAACGATAATGTAAAAGGTTACCAAATAATACCGATTAGAGAAATGGGAGCCTGTTTAAAAGCCTCTCATCTGGTAAAAAAACCTTCCCGGCTTTTTGAACAACTTTCATTTTAGCAGAAAGAAAAGATTTTTTCTCTGTTCAGTATAAAAAATATCATCACTAACATTGAAAAACACTTCAATAATCTATAATTTTTTTTAGATTTGTATCTGAAATCAAACAACAATCCCAAACACACGCAATTATGAAAAAGTATTCAATTGCATCATACTTAACCATCTCATTTTCAACACCTCTGCTTACCATCATGAACAGTTGTAAAAAAGATGAAGAATCTGGTACAAATTTTACCGAATTAGTTTACACAGCAGATGTAACAAACATAGGCAACGAAACTGCCATTATGGGAGGAAATATTAAAAAGGGCAGTTCAATATTAGCTCAGGAGCGGGGAATATGCTGGAGTACATCCCCCAACCCGACTATAGCAAACAAGCGAACCCAATGTGGCAGTGGTACAGGTTCATTCAGCTGTACTTTGACCGATCTGAGCCCGAACACGACTTATTATGTGAAAGCTTATGTCATAGATGACTTTTCAGCAATCTACGGAAATGAGCGATGTTTTACCACCAGCAATCAGTTTGTAACAGTTCCTTGTAATCTTCAACAAAACAGTGTTTACTTTAACATCTCCACTCATACTTTTTACAACATCAGCACAAGTACGACAAACGTTGTTTATGGGAATTTCGGAATTTCAGCCAATGGCATGACCAGCAGTTTTAAGATTGAGTTTTCCAAAGAACCCTCAACGGGATATTACACTACTGCCTATAATATTTTCAATATTGAGAATAAAGAATGTGTAATTCATGGAGTATTTGGATCTCAACATTTTATAGCCTTACCTTACGATACACTCTACGTAAATAAAGCCGGAAATGGCAAATACAACATGACATTCTGTAAGGTGCGTTTTCAAAATCCATATAGTTCAGGTTATCTTGAATCATATGGAAATATCACCATTGAATAATTAAAATATTAAATTTAAAACAGATTAAGATGACTGAAAAATGTTACCCCGGAGTACTTGACAGAATAAAAGCTGTTGTAATCGATGGCATTATTATTATTGTATTTATGTTTATTGCAACTTCAATTTTTTCGCTTTTTGAGAAGGTACCGGACAATGCCCGTATTATAGCTTTTGTTTTTATTTTCATCCTGTATGATCCTCTTCTAACCAGTATTTTCGGTGGAACATTGGGGCATTTCATTATAGGTATCAGAGTCAAACAGGAGTCAGATGAAACAAAAAATATTATTTTTCCTCTTGCACTTATACGATTTATCGTAAAAGTCTGTTTAGGCTGGATTTCATTTCTGACAGTATTTGGCAACCCAAAACGAAAGGCAATTCATGACTACTTGGTTTACTCAGTTGTAATCTATTTAAACCAAGATAGCACCACTCCATCTAGCAATAATTAACTATCAACCAAATCATTACAAGCTTATAGTTATGAATCAGGAATATTCAGAAAGCTCTCCTTTCAAAACACTTTCAGCCTTTGCCGAAAAGAGTCACCGTAAGCTGATTTTCAACGAAGAGCAGTATCCAGGCAGTGTAAGGTATGGTGGAGCTACGCATAAGCAAACGTTTTACATGGAGGATAAACAAAATTCGGAGATTTATCTTGCCGGATTTTTTGATCCCAAACAATTCGGAGAAAATGAGCTCTGGTTTGGAGTATTCTGTTCTGCCCAACTTCCTGAATTTGCTCAATTTACAATCCGTAAAAAGAATATACTTGATAAACTGAATCCTTTTCTGCGGAACAAGACATTATCTTCGGAAAACAGGATTTTTGATTCGAAAACCGTTATTACCGGAAACGACTCTCAACTGGCATCAAAACTATTGTTTTCAAGCGAGTTACAGCAAAAGATTCTGGAATCATTCACCCTCTCTCCACTTTTATTTTTTGGAGCAAATCCTTTCAGAATTGATTTTTGCCCGGCTTTAAAAAATCAATCAATCATGGGATTTTATACTTTCCAGAAATGGATTTTGGAAGAAGATTTTATAGAGGAGTTATTTTTGAATATGCAGAAAATTCATAAAACCAGTCCTGTAAATTATTAATCCTTTTTCGGACAACGGGTAAATCTTCGTCTTTCAAACCAATTGTAACCGTGTTTGTTTATTGTTTTAAATCATTAATTCAAAAACAATAACACTTACTATATGCAAACAACTTATCACAAAGCTGACAGCCGCGGTCATGCGAATCATGGCTGGTTGGATTCCCACCATACTTTTAGTTTTGCCGATTATTATGATCCTGAACGTGTTCATTTTGGAGCATTGCGTGTATTGAACGATGATCAGATTGAGGGTGGAATGGGGTTTGGGACACATCCGCACGACAATATGGAAATCATCTCTGTTCCCCTTTCGGGCGATCTGGAACATAAAGACAGTATGGGAAATATTGCGGTGATTCGCGAAGGCGATATTCAGGTAATGAGCGCCGGACGGGGTATTTATCATAGTGAATACAATAAAAGTAGTAACAAAACATCCAATTTTCTCCAAATCTGGGTATTTCCGGCAAAACGAAATGTAGAGCCCCGTTATGATCAGATTTCGATTTCTAAGGTTGCTAAACCTAACGAATTATACCAAATCCTCTCCCCTAAGCCCGACGATCAGGGCGTTTGGATACACCAAAATGCGTGGTTTCACATGGGAGATCTGTATAACGGATGGACTGGAAACTACCAACTGAAAAGCGAAGGAAATGGAGTTTATTTTTTTCTGATTGAAGGAACGATGGAAATTGCCGGACACAAGCTGCAAAAAAGAGATGGATTAGGAGTTTGGGAAGCTTCCATCATTGAACTGAAAGCCCTGTCGGACTCTAAGGTATTGATAATGGAAGTTCCAATGGAATAAGGCAAAAGAGGAAGTATCAGCTTAAAATGTGAAGGATAATCCGGCACAGAAATGCCTAAAGGTTCTTCAACTAATTACGGCGTTATATTGCCTGTTTTCGTTACACTTCATTTACGCTTCAGTTTTTTAGCTCCTTTTTGTTTTCTATCCACTAAACTCATTCCCTGCAAAAAGATAATCTTTTATCTTTGTAATGGAATATGAAGCACAAAACTTTAACGAAACCCTTCAAAATACTAATTCTAAGTGCAGGATTTATGTCCCTGAGTTTAGGAATCGCAGGCATTTTTCTGCCTCTGCTTCCAGCAACTCCCTTTCTCCTGTTATCAGCTTTTTGCTTTGCCAAAAGCTCTGAAAAATTCTATCAATGGCTTATCCTTAATCGTGTTTTTGGCTCTTATATCCAAAACTATCGTGAAAAGAGAGGTATTCCACTAAAAGCAAAAATCATGTCGGTTTCCTTGCTTTGGATCAGCATTTTTTCCAGCATTATCCTACTGAAAAACATCTGTTTTTCAGTAATACTGCCTGTTATTGCGCTACTGGTAAGCATTCATTTGTTGCGAATGAAAACCTATCGCGAAACAGAAATAGTGAACACAAAGATGCAAACCAACGAACCCTCTACTATTAAACATCTAAACGACAAAAACTTATGACTCCTATCAGTTTCCGTAATGATTACAGTGAAGGTGCACATCCCCGTATTCTTGAACGATTGATACAAACTAATCTTCAACAGGAAGAAGGATATGGAGAAGATAATTTTTGCATTGAAGCCAAAAATTTGATTCTTCAAAAACTTGGCACTCCGAAATCTGATATTCACTTTGTTTCCGGAGGAACCCAGGCCAACCTGATTTTTATTTCTTCAGTTTTAAAGCCTTACGAATCGGTTATTGCCTGCACTACCGGACATATAGTGGTTCATGAAACCGGGGCAATTGAAGCTACCGGACACAAAATAAATACCGTACAGACGAATGACGGAAAACTAACTCCCTCTGATATTCAGCCAGTGCTCGATTTTCACACAGATGAACACATGGTAAAGCCCCGTTTGGTGTACATCTCAAACTCTACTGAAATAGGCAGCATTTATTCAAAAGTTGAGCTTACTGCACTTTCGGAGTTCTGCAGGGAGAAAAAGCTGTTGCTTTATATGGATGGTGCGCGACTGGCCTCAGCTTTAGCTTCTAAATATAACGACCTTGTATTGTCTGATCTGGCCATTCTTACCGATGCATTTTACATTGGCGGAACTAAAAATGGGGCACTGATAGGTGAAGCTATTGTAATCAACAATCAAGACTTAACCGAAAATTTCCGTTATTCCATCAAGCAAAAAGGTGCGCTTTTAGCGAAAGGAAGAATCCTTGGAATTCAGTTTCTGGAATTATTTGAAAATGAACTATTTTTTGAGCTTGGAAGAAAAGCGAACATGTTGGCTGAGCAGTTATCAGAAGGAATAGAAAATTTTGGTTATCAGCTAATCACACCAACGGTTTCGAATCAGGTTTTTCCGGTTTTACCAAATAATGTAATTGAAAAGCTAAGTCAGAAATTTGGATTTTATATTTGGTCGAAAATCGATGAACAGCATTCATCTATACGATTGGTTACATCTTGGGCAAGCAAAGAAGAATCTGTAAATCTTCTGATTAAAGAGCTGCAAAAAATTCAATCTGGCAAGTAACCAGAACTTACCAGATTGAAATTCATCATTTTTAATGCTTTGACACAACTGCTCGGGTAGGACAAAATTTCGCACACTTTCCGCATTCAATGCATTTTTCTTCATTGATTACAGGCAAACCGTAACCATTTTGTTCAATTGCATCCACCGGACATACTCTGATTAAAGGACAACGATGATTTTGCGGACAAGCCGCAGGACTAATAGTAAGTGCCATAATTTTTTTAAGATTAAATATTTTAGAATTAATTGATTGCAGACAGTTCTTTCAAAAGAAAATCTTTACTCTTTACCCCAACAAATCGTTTCACTTCTACCCCATTATTGAACAGAATAAGGGTCGGAATGCTTCTTACTTTAAATTGCTGTGCAAGACTTTGATATTGTTGAATATTTGCTTTTCCTATTTTTTTATTTCCGGACAGTTCTTTCGACACCTCATTCAATACCGGAGCCATCAGCCTGCAAGGTCCACACCATTCTGCCCAAAAATCAACCAACACTATCTTATTTTTCAGTTGTTGCTTAAAGTTTTGATCGGTTAGTGTAAGAATAGATTCATGATCTTTCTCCAATGGCATTTTCTTCAGTTTTGATTTAGCGGTATATAACAGAAGCACCACAATCCCAACCATAAATCCGAGTACAATTAGTGTAATTTGCATTGTTTCGATTTTTGAAGCGTGTAGAAGTAATTTCGTTTTCAGATGCAAAAGTACCCTTAATACAGGCATCAGCCAAGTAATGCTGCCTGTTTGGCATCATCCTCCTGATTGATTTATATCCATATTAAAGATTGATATAGATTAAGAATTCAGGATTCAATATCGTTAAATTACGAAATAGGCATTCCATAGTTCAGTGTCCATCCTGACAGCCACCCTGAGCAGAGTCAAAGGGTAATTATTAAATGTGTTTATTTTCATTTGATTCTTAACTAAACGACATTGATTCAGGATTGTTGAATTTAGATACATTTGCATTAACAAATTCCAACAGTATGAAAACCATCCCGGAAACTGACTTACAATTTATCTGCGACATACAAGCACCCTGTTTTCAGTCACTTACGCCAGAAGAAACAGAATTTGTACGAAGCAGTAAAACACAGGTTTTGTTTCGAAAAGGAGAAAATCTTACAAAACAGGGAACGTTTTCTGCTTATATCTTATTTATTATCAAGGGAATTGCAAAACAATATATCGAAGGAGAAAACACCCGGAACTACAATTTGCGCATCTTGCAAACCGGTGAATTTGTGGGCTTACCTTCTGTTTTTACCGGAAATACATTCAGTTATTCGGCGGTTGCCCTAACAGATTGTCAGGCATTTCTAATTGAAAAAGAAACCATTACAAAACTAGCTCAGCAAAACGGCTCCTTTGGTTTCACAATCATCAAACGCTACTGCGAACAAAATGCAGATCTTTACATAAATCTGAAAGAAGTTCTGTTTAAACAGATGAATGGCAGACTGGCTCATACTTTACTTTATCTCAACGAAATAAAACAGAAAACTCCTGATATTTTCCAATTACTCGTGCGCAAAGACCTTGCCGATTTTGCAGCAATCTCCACCGAAAACACGGTAAAACTGCTGAAAACATTTGAAAAAGAAGGCCTTATCCAACTCAATGAAAAAGAGATCAACCTGATTGACATTCATCACTTACAGGAAATCAGTAAAAAAGGTTAAGTATTTATTTACCGAAATCCGACCTCTGATGGTTTTTCAGGAATAAACCCTATCAGTTTAAAAATATCCTGACCGGAAATGGTGATATTTACCGGAGAAAGGCTTCCCGGTCGGATGGGGTAATACGTAATCCCGAGTTGCAATGTTTTGAACACCAGATTTTCATTACGAAGCCGAACTCCTACACTAATGCCTGTAAAATAATCACCTGAGAAAATCACCTGATCACGTTGAGCAATAAAACCAATGTCGGCAGAGCCATATAATGCCAGTTTGAATCCGGCCAGATTTACAGGAGCAAATGCGACCGTTTCCAGATTAAAGTTAAGTTTCTGAGTTCCTGTGATCGACTGTATTTCAAGACCTTTAATATCATTATTGGCATCCAGAAAGATCCTTTCTTCCGGAAAACGGTTAATTCCTGCAATAAACCCTAAGCGGTAAAACTGACGAAATTTCCATCGGGAGATTGCATGCAAACGACCAAATGTATTGAGACGCAAACGAATAACACCCTGTTCTGCATTTCCTTCTCTAAAATAGGTTCCACCACCCAGAGAGGCATACCAGTATCCGTTTTCAGTATTTAACAGCGACCCGGAAAGTTCCGCCCCAAAATAGGGCCGGGTAAAAAACTCACCATATTCCATTCCGGAGGTTATCGTCATCATCTTACCTAATGAAATATCTTCGGTATTTCCAAAGGCATAAATCAGATTAGCTTTATAGTATTTATTTTCTGATAATGCGTATGTTAGCAAAAAAAAATTGCGATTATGAAGAATCCTGTTCTGAACTGTAGTCACTTTATCACGATCGAAAAACTGGATCTGATAAAATCGGGATATCAAATAATCAGCCAGATGCCTTTGTTTTTTACGCACTCTGTCGAAACGGTATCCACACCAGAAATCAATGATGTTGTAAGAAGTAAGTGTTGAATACCAAACCGGACTACTCAGCGTAACTACCTGATGACCTGTATGATATTCCATCATTAATCCGCCAGCAAAATGTTTGGGGAACAAAAACGGACGCTGAGCATCAATGGTAGCAGTTTGATTTTCATAAATATCTGAAAATCCTAATGATAAATCAAAGAAGCTGTTTTTAAAACTCAAAATTTTATAATTGAGTTCAAAGCCTTTATGCGGAATAGAATCAGCATGATAATTGTACCGATAGAGAAACGTATTTCCCAAACCCAGAAAGTTTAAATCGTACACATCCAGGTATCCGGGACGAGTTCCCAACCCCGGATAAATACCAATTGACCAGATATCGCGAACAATAACTTCCACATCAACCTCATCACTTTTTTCCACATAAACCGGACGTATAAACACCTCATATACATAAGGTTTACTACGCAACCAGCGTTCTGCTTCGGCAAATACCACAGCAGATACCTCCTCTCCTTCTTTGAAAATCAAACTGGAACGAATCACAGATTCCGAAGTTTTGATGTGGATGCTGTTGAAGGTTCGTTCGAGATCACTGTCAGGTTTTTCTGTTGAATCATACGCAGAAGTACCAAACACATCCAAAACTTTGACATTAATATTCCGGATTCGTTTGCCTTCAAACGGAATAAACTGATTTTCTATCAATTGATTCATTGAAACTAATTTAAGAGAGTCGTCAGCGTCACTGATCAATAAGTTGTACAATTCGCGTGTTACAAATGTTTTAGATGCTTTGCTTTTTAAGGAATCATACAAAGTTTCACTTACTTTTTCTTCATCTCTTACTATCTTAAATTCCTTATTTGCATCCAGATAAAGAACTGTATCTTTCGGAAAATAGAGGGAATCTCCAGTCCAGATCAGCCAACTTGCATTTTTAATCCGTACTTCCCTTTTCGAAGAATCGGAAAGATCAACCTGAGCATAAGAATCGCAGACATAAAACAAGGCAATAGCACTGAATATAAAATACTTAAATACAAACATCCTCTTCAAATCCCTGTATTTCTGAGTTTTGAATATCTGATGATATCTGTAGTTAATGTTACTCAACATAGAAAAAAATCTGATCCTTCAGTTCTGATGTAATGCAAAGATAACGAAAGGAAGTTCGAAAAGTTTTGAGTTTCCGTAATCATCGATAATGAATGACGCTCATTTCACTGAATTGGCAATACATCCTTCATTTATTCAGAATCCTGTGTGACTTTAAAACTGAATTTCGGAAAGCAGGTTTGAGTTCTATCCGGAATATAATTTATGGTAAAAATAAAAGGCTGCCCGATTAGACAGCCTTTTCATATAGATAGTTATCTTAGATTAAAGAACAATATAGCCGTTTTCCTGTGCTTGTTTTAAGCAAGCCATAATACCTTTTTTATTGATGGTACGCATACCAGAGCATGATACTCTTAGGGTAATCCATGCATCTAATTCAGGTACATAAAATTTCTTACGTTGAAGATTCGGGTAGAATTTACGTTTCGTTTTTATGTTAGAGTGCGAAACATTATTACCTGATATGGTTCTCTTTCCTGTGATTTCACAAACTTTTGACATGTTCTTATCGTATTTAGCGTATTGGCTTACTATTTTTAAAATCGGAGTGCAAAGTACGGTATAATTTTCCAAAATATCAAGTCTTGCTCAATATTTTTTTTCTATCTGTTTTTTAAGCAGATGTAAAGCCGAAATCAATGCCCTCTGCACATTCCGTTCGCGATTATCACCAAAAGCAAATTGCTTTGTTTCAACACCTTGCAAAGATGCAATCGCAATCCAAACCGTTCCAACAGGCTTTTCTGCAGTACCACCATCAGGACCTGCTATTCCGGATGTTGCAACCGCAAAATCGGTTTGAAGTAGTTTTTTCACACCCAAAGCCATCTCTGTAACCGTTTGTTCACTCACAGCTCCATAAGTTTTCAGGGTTTCTTCGTTTACGCTCAACAAAGATGTTTTGACCTCGTTCGCGTAGGCTACCACTCCTCCTTTAAAATATTCAGAACTTCCCGAAACAGAAGTGATTTGCTTTGCAATGGCACCTCCTGTACAGCTTTCAGCAGTTGCAACTGTTTGATTTTTAGATTTCAGCAATTCTCCTATCACTGATTCCAGTGTATCTTCATCAAAGCCATAAATCCATTCACCAGCAAGCAAAATTAGTTTTTTAACAAGATTTTCTATTTCTGCAGCCAATTCCGATTCGGACGTACCAATGGCAGTTAGTCGCAACCGTACAATTCCCGGTTGTGGAAGATATGCCAGACGAATGTGTGAAGGCAATGAATCTTCCCATGATTTGATTTTATCAGCCAAAAAAGATTCTCCAATTCCCTGTGTAAGAATGGTTTTATGAACAATCACCTGACCGTTACCCCGTTTTTTCAACTCCGGAACAACATAGGTTTCGAACAATGATTTCATCTCAAACGGAACGCCCGGAAACGAATAAATCAGTTTTCCATCTTTTTCAAAACACATTCCTGGAGCTGTACCCCAATAGTTTAGCAACGGAGTACACTTTTCGGGAACTTCGGCTTGTTTACGGTTTAACTCAGTTAGCTCAATTTTTCGGTTCTGAAAAAATCGTTTAAGAAGCTCAAGGGAAGGTTGATGTGTAACCAACCCTGAATGAAAATACTCACAAAGTGTATATTTGGTTATATCATCATTTGTCGGACCCAAACCTCCGGTAATGATAACTAAATCATTTCTTTGCAAAGCTTCATCCAAAGAGGCAATGATTTCTGATTTCTCATCCGGTACAGTCAGCATTCGTGAAACGGAAAATCCGAAATTGTTCAGTTGAGTTGCAAGCCAGGCTGCATTGGTATTTACAACCTGGCCTATGAGAAGTTCATCTCCGATAGAAATAAGTTCTGTTTTCATTAAAAGCCATGTTGCTGAATCATACCCACTTCACGAGGTACAATTGACATTACCGGAATTTTCGAATAGCGAATTACGTCCTGAGCATCTGAATCCATAAAAAATTCAATAAAGCTGTTTTCCGGCTGTGTCATAATCATAATTAAGTCTATATCATCCTGTTCGTTAGCATAACTGATAATTTCCGGAATATGAGATGATTCCTTTTTGGCTTCAATCAGCTCTGCTTTGCAATCAATTCCTTTTTCTGATATAAAGTTCACAACCTGATTGAGCTGTGCATTAAGCTTAAAAACGACCTGTTCATCATTTTTCGACCATAGAACGGATACAACATGAATTTTTGACTTAAAGTAACGAGCCATTTCAATAGCATTGCTTACCTTTTGACGGGTCTCCAGAGAAAGGTCAAGAGGGAGCAAAATACTACGGATTCCGTTAAAATGGTGCGCCTGATTAAGTGTGATAACCGGACAGGCTGCACGACGAACCACGCGGTGGGTTGTCCCTCCGATAGTTTCGTTGAATTGGTCTTCGCTATTGGTTCCCATTACAATAAAGCCGGCATTAATCATTTTGGCAATTTCCGTAATTTTAGTAGATGCACGACCTTTGGCAACCATGGTGGATACAAAAACTCCCGATTTATGATTGGCTTCTGCTGCAAATTCATTCAATCGTTTCTGAATATTTTCAATCAAAGGATTTTCATCCTGATCAGAAAACATTTTGGAAAAGATTCCGGTAGGTTCATGTACATAAAGCAGCACAATTTCAACATTAAGCGTTTTTGCCACAATATTGGTTTGCTCCAATGCTAAAAGAGATTTCTCACTAAAATCAATTGGAACGAGAATTTTTTTACGATTTTCCATATTCTTTGGAGTTTTCTGATGATGAAATATTTACTTTTATACCTCGTTTTTGATAAACAGGCTTTGGACAAGAAAATATATCTGTAAAAGCATTGTTTATAAAAAATGAAGGAGTGTTTTTAAAGTCAGTTACATCTGACATTGACAACACTACCAGAAAGACAAAAATACGCTAAAAAAGTTTTACAAACATGAAGATATTTAAAGAATCGGAATTGGTGCTCACACCTGATGGAGCTGTTTATCACCTTCACCTCCACCCTGAAAATCTGGCCGAAAACATTATTCTTGTTGGTGACCCGGATCGTGTTCCAACCATTAGTCGTTATTTCGACAAAATTGATTTCAAGATGCAAAACCGTGAACTGGTAACCCACACGGGTTGGTTTAACGGTAAACGGATTTCCGCAATTTCAACCGGAATGGGTACTGATAATCTGGATATCGTGATAAACGAACTGGATGCAACTGTAAACATCGACCTAAAAAATCGTTGTTCAAAAGACACTCATACCCAACTGAATATGATTCGCATCGGTACTTCAGGTGGTTTGCAGGAAGATCTGGAAATTGACTCATTTATTACCTCCGAATATGGATTAGGAATAGATGGCTTGCTCAACTTCTACGATGTTGACCCAAAACTCTTTGAATCAGAAATGGAAGAAGCCTTTTTAAAACACATGAACTGGCCCCAGCGTTTAGCTCGCCCTTACGTTATCAAGGCTTCGGAATCGCTGAAACAAAAAGTTGCGTTCGACCTCAAATCAGGAATTACCGCCACTGCTCCAGGCTTCTATGCACCACAAGGACGAGAATTACGCATTCCTCTCGCCTACCCTGATATGAACGACAAAATTGAAACATTCTCGTTTAACAATCATAAAATCACCAATTTTGAGATGGAAACATCCGCATTGTACGGATTAGGACAGGCTCTGGGACACAACACACTGACCGTGTGTGCAATTATCGCTAACCGTGTAACCCGTAAATTCAGCTCCGACTATAAAATAGCCGTAGAAAAGCTGGTTTTACAGACCTTACAGCGATTGACGGAGTAAATAAGAAGACTAGAAGACTAGAAGTCAGAAGTCAGAAGTTAGAAAGTCAGAAGTCAGAGAAGAAGCCCCCAAAGTGGTAGAAGACCCTTTGGGCGGTTGATGGTTAAGAATTAAAAGATAAAGAAAGATTCAATAGCCTCCCCAAGGTGGTCAATGATCTTTTGGGCAGTCGTGAGGGTAAAGAGTGATTAGTGAAGCCTGATTTTAATTATATTTCGACTCCGTTCAAATGTCAGACTGAACGGAGCCGAACTTTTTTTACCAGATGAAAGATCTTTTTGAACAGAGTACGATTTATATCATTCAAAACTCCTTAAAAACAAAATATAAAACACTGATCTAAAAACATTTAACCAGCTCTAGAAAAAAGCACACAAAAAGCATTTTTTTCGTGTACTTCCGTGAAATTTAAATTTGTATTTTTGAAATCACCTTCGGGTTTTCCCTGTATGCTTTCCCCATTTATATGACACACGCAAAAGCTACTCATAAACATGATTTTCAATATTTTATGTATAGAAATTTATAAATTTAAAATGCACGAAAAAATCAGATTATGAATAATGACAATATACCATTTCGGTCAATAGACTGGACAACGATTCCGAAGACAGAACACAAGGGAGAAAATGGATATGCAATTTGGCAAACTGTTCAATTTCCCGGATTGAGAGTCCGCATTGTTGAATATTCAAAAAATTATTTAGCAGATCACTGGTGCAAAAAAGGGCATATTGTACATTGTTTAGAAGGAGAATTTATAAGCGAAATGCAAAATGGAGAAAAATTCATTCTGACAAAAGGGATGACCTATGTTGTTTCTGATGAATTAAGCTCACACCGCTCCATTACGACTGATGGCGTAAAATTAATGATTATTGATGGGGATTTTCTGAAGCTAAAATAAGAGTAAACGCACAATCGGGCAAATTCCCCCGTTTTTCTAAAAATGCACCCCGAAGGCCAGCCAGGCTATTTCATTGGTCGGATTTACCATAAAGTTCACACTTACCGGAATCTTACTCTTGAACATGCTTATTTCACCTTTTGACTTCAACCCGACACTTACAAAATTAGCTTTGGTTGCATAATAACTTTCGTGCGGTGTAAAACCTGCGTAAAGCTCTACTTCGTGACCTTTAAAATCATGGTAAACGCCTGCTTGAAAATAGGTTGAATACCTGTTTTTCAGCGTTTCAGGATTACGGTCATCGCCATAAATCAGGGTTGCAGCCTGTAAACGCACCGGAATTTGCTCGGGTTCCCATTCTACAATTGCATCAATGGAATGGGTGGTTGTTTCCGAATTATAATTTGAAAAACGGTTTGGACCATCTTCTGTTACAGGATTAAAATAGTCATAGACCGAAAATGTTAGATTTTTCCAGGCATAGCTTGCATAAATATCTATTTCTGAATAACTTGCATCAATCGCATACGAACCCCAAAGTCCAAATGTGAGGTTCTTGAAACTGTATTCCAACGTTGGCTGAATACTGGGGACATCTCCGTACTGAAATCCTCTCCAAAGATAAAGCGAATAAAAATCAACTTTAAACGAAACAGGATTGGTTTCTGTTGAGTCATTTTGCGCTTTCAGGGCAAATGAAAAAACTGAAATGGCGAAAAAGAGAATAATTTTCTTCATGACTTTATCTTTTGGATTAACAGATTTAAACATAACAAACTAAAGAAACTCAATTGAAACTTCTTTCAGAAATTTTTCTTCCAGAACACGGGCAATACGTTTGATTACAGTACGCCGGATTTCCAGCTCAACAGGCAAAGTAGGATCCTGATGGGCAATATTGATTTTTGTGCCAATCAGCATGTGAATTTCATCGCTTTCGAGCAATAACTTTACAATCTGATCGGCGGGTCCTTTTCCCAAACGGGTATTTGATGAATAAGTCCGAAGCATTTCGGCAACTTTACTCAGCGTGAGAATCCCTTCCGTAATCAGATCAAGCCCTTCCATATAGGAAACCGGAGGCAAATCAGGGTCATCAAACTCGAAACTGTCTTCAATCTGCTTTCCCATTTCACGAGCCAGAATATCGGCAGTTGTTGCACCGCAGGCTATCTTTTTCCCTTCATATTCAATCACTTTCTCAGCATAAACCTTATCATTGGCTTCGTCGAACGGTGGTCCGGTGCAGATAATCAGCTTTCGCGGATCGCGAAAATAGAGAACCGTACAACTTGTATCGTCGTGCGATACAAAATTATCGTTCACATGAGCCTTGGTGATCACTTTTGTAGCTAACTTACTGGCAGATATATATTTATTTTGAGAAACCAGCTCAACAAGGTATTCAGACAGATTTTCCCGCCCCCAGCCAAACGGATACTTTTCTGTTCCCAAACCAGATTGTGTAACTCCGTCGGAACAGATTACAATACGATCTTCTTTCTGAGGACGATATACACAGGTAAAGAGCTCTTTACCGGCATTTTTATCCGAATTAAGCAAAATGCAGTTCCATTCGGGTTCAATTATTTTATTTCCCCTTAAAATCACACATTGAGGATTGTCATAATTCAAGATACGCGTATCCCCTTCTGTATCAATATCCACTGTAGTGAATGTTGAATAACTGATTTTACGTTCACTGCACACTGGTAACGTATTCATAATGATGTCGGCAATACGCTGAACATCTTTGTGTTCTTCGGTAAAATTGATAGCCATGGTTGAGGTTAGAGTAGCCAGCACATTGGCTTTCACACCATGCCCCATTCCATCGGAAAGTACAACAATAATCCTGTTTTCCTCCTTAATGCGTTTGGAAAGAAATACATCCCCACAAATACGCTCTCCATCCTGAAATCGCTGTTCGCAACTTACTTCAATATAGAATTTGCTGTTCATGGCAGATTATTTCTTTTTGGTTTTATAGGATTCGATGATGGAGTTCAACATCTTTTCAGTCTTTGAAGCACCCTCACCTAACAAAAAACCAATCTGTTGCACGAGTCTGAGATTTTCATCAATCACATCCGTAACACGATTGATTACCTCTTCGGGACGCACTTCGGGGGAATATAGATCCCTGACAATGGCTCCCACGATTTTGTTTTTGCGAATGGTAAAGATAGAAGCATTCAGCAAGCCCTCGCCGCCATAATGAACATCGCGGTTTAGAATATCTTCGTCGTTCGTCAGCACAAAGGAAAACATCTTGTAAAACGGAACCGGAAGCAAGGTTTTCAGATCAGCACTTACCAATCCGGGAATGATTTCATCTATTTCACGGGCATCCTCCCCTAAAATGTTGATAAAGCTTTTGTTCGATTCTATGATCTTGAGGTTTTCGTCCACTATCACCACGCCAGCATTGAGTTTTTGCATCATGGCCGAAATAGTTTCACTTGCCTCTTTCGCTTTCTGCTGCTCCAGGCGAGCTTTTTTCTCCGACTGGCGCAATGCTTCCTGCGTTTTGGCCAGGTTTTCGTTGGACGACTTCAATGCCTTGATATATTCCTGCTTGTTTTTCAAAGAGTACGAAATACACATATCCGGCTTTGCAATTCCCTGTGCTACCGCTTTTGCCAAGTCGTAACAACTTGTATAACCACATGATTCACAACCACTATCATTTGAAAGCTCCTTGTTAATCACTTTCAAAACTTCCTGAACCTGCTCTTCACTGGGTTCCGGAAGACGTTGGTCATCCGCAACAAAGGAGCGGCTAAAGTCGAGTTTACTATATTCTTCAAATGATTTCTCCCAGCATTTCAGATCGAAATCCTGAAGTCGTTTGTTGGCATAATCCGTTACCAGTGTCCTCCGGATATATTTTTTTCCGCCCTTCGACGTGCCAGGGCCCATGATACAGCCTTCGCAATAAAAAATATTAAAGTGACGCTTGATAAACTCTATTTCTTCGTTAAACTGCTTTACAGCTTGCAGCATATTTTGTTTGCCTTCGGTGGTAATCACCTTTCCCTGAAGCAGATTATTTTCAATTTCACCGGCTTCGAGCAAACCTTCGCTCACCGGGTAAAGGGAGCCTTTATATCCGAACGGTCGGTCGAAATCGGAAAATTCCAGCGTACTTTCATTGATGTTAAATTCGGCAAAAAGTTCACGGAGTTCAACATAGGTGAGCACACTGTCCACACGGGCATCGTCATCAAAACGTTTCGCTTCAATTTTGGCCCCGATGCAGGGACCTATGTAAACTACTTTTGTATCAGGCCCATACGCCTTTCGAACCACCTTTGCAGTAGCCGACATCGGATTTAAAATCGGGGTTAAGTTATGAATCAACTCCGGATTATATTTCTCGATAAAATAAACCAATGGCGGACAATTTGCTGTTATTGAATACTTTCCTTTAAAATTTTCGACGATAGCAGCAAACTCGTGAGCAATCAGATCCACACCAAATGAAACTTCGTTTACAAAGTCGAAACCCAGCGCACGAATCATCTGGACAAATTTACGGTAATCGGTTATATCATCAAATTCGCCGGAAATACTGGGCCCGCAAATAGCGGCAACCTTATTTCCGGAACGAATCAGCGCTTTTGTTTCCTCTTTTGAATCCAGATAAACTACGGCCTTTGATGCACAAACATCCACGCAACTTCCACAACCAATACAACGTTCATTTATTACAATTGGAAGTTCCTGATTTACTTTTAGTTGAATAGCCCTCACAGGACAAGCTCTCACGCAGGCATAACAGGTGGTGCATTTATCTTTTACGATTTGTATGAGCGGATTTTCCATCATTGATTATTTTCGGTTACCCTTTTTTAAAAAACACTTTATTGAGGATGAGTTCAATGGTATCGGCCTGAACCCCTTCGTAAAGCTGATCGTTAATTTTCACAAACGGACCCTTATCACATTTCCCAAAGCAATGATTTCCATGATAATGCACATTTGCTTCCAGTTTATGATCCGACAGATATTGCTTGATGACTTTCACCGTATGTTTGTTTCCGCGTGCGAAGCAGGAACTTCCCAAACAGATCATAATCTCCACTTTTTCATTCTCCATTCTTCACCAGTTTCAATAATCAAATATAGGCAAAAATAAGGAAAGAAAACGAAAAGCAAGTTGGGAAAATCGTTCCGCCTTGTACAAATACAACTTTCATTGCCTTCAAAACAGGGAAACAATCCAAACAAACCATGCTGCCCACAAAGAAAAAACAGCATATCAAATGCAGTATCAGTTTCACAAAAACAAACTCACATGTTTGTGATATTGTAATAATTTACAATATATTTGCATTTAGTTAAAATGGATAAAATCGTATCCATATACCAAAATTTGGTAGATTTTATACGATTTTCTCGCACACGTATAACGAGTTGACTAGCATTTAGAAATACGACAGAACGTCATATAAATTAAATAAACATGAAGATAATATCGTTATTTAATAACAAGGGTGGAGTAGGAAAATCTACTTTAGGTTTTCATCTTGGATTCGCATTAAATGAGCTTGGCTACAAAACCTTAATGATAGATTTAGATCCTCAATGCAATTTAACAATTTGTGGAATCGAAACGGAAGAATTGCATTCAATTTGGGAGGCCGAAGATGCATATATTGAAGATTTTGAAAAGTCATACAAAAACAATTCAGATATAATCAAATCACCAAGAAGTATACATTTTCTCTTAAAACCAACTGAGGATGGTATCAGTGATATTGAAATTTTACCACCAACAGTTAAACTAGATAAAAACCTACATCTTATACCAGGAAGATTATCAATACATAGATTTGAAAATAAGATAGCAGAAAGATGGAGTGGAGCTTATCAAGGTGATAATCTAGCAATTAGAACTATTACAAGAATAAGAGAGTTATGTAATCTTTATAACGAAAAATACAACTATGATTTTATAATCATTGACACATCTCCAAGTTTGGGGATTTTAAATAAAACAATAATTTCGACGGTTGATGGATTTTTTATTCCAGCTCAACCTGACATGTTTAGCCTTTATGGCATTAGAAATATTGGCAATTCACTAGATAACTGGCAAAAAGAATTTCAGACTATTTATAGCTTAATATCACTAGATAAGAGAAATAAATTTCCACAAGAATTTGTCCAATTTTTAGGTTTTACCATTTATAATGCAAAGAAGTATGCAACAGAAAACAATGAATTTGATCTTGCTCAAGCTCACTATTCCTATGTAAAAAAAATACCGGGTACTATAAAGGAATACATTAAAGAAAACAATAGGAAGCATTTAACTGAGGAAATGCTTCAAAATCCAATTGGAATGGATGCTGTAATACATTCACATAATACTTTTCCCTCTGTATCACAGGCATTAAAATGTCCTATGTGGAAGGTACCAGAAGTATACACTAAATTAAAAAGAACAAACCGACAACTTTTAGATGAAAAGGAAATAGAGCCAATAAATCAAGGAAGTTATGGGAGATATCGTGAAACAAAAGAAAAGTATATTGCTTTTGCCAACTCTCTTCTTCAAAGAGTTAATACATTATGATTATGGAAACACTTAATAATACTATTGATTTTTATAACAATAAGAACACACAATTCATCTTAAAACAATTCATAAACCAAGTTCGTACTTTTTTTGAAGAAAATCCAGATTTAAATGGAATTGAATTTCCCATTATACATTCTGTTAAAACAAGATTCAAAGATCCAGAGCATCTTAAGGACAAATTGAAGCGAAAGCTTAAAAATGGAATCGCTATTACACAGGAAAACTTATTTAAAGAGGTAACTGATTTAATTGGAGTTCGAATACTGCATATATATCTTGACCAATTCGAACAAATTCATAAAGCAATAATGAAACAAATTGAAACAGGAGAGTGGTGTTTTCATGAAGAACCTAAGGCATATACATGGGATCCTGAATCAAAAATTGTATTTAACAAATTAAAAATAAAAACAAAGAGAAAAGACAGTTTCTATACAAGCGTTCATTATGTAATTAAGCCAAATAATAAGGAGGATTCTGTTTGTTGTGAGATACAAGTAAGAACTCTATTTGAAGAAATATGGGGGGAGATTGACCATTCGATAAATTATCCATATCAAACAAAGAGCGTGGCATGTAAAGAACAGCTAAGAGTATTATCCAAATTAGTTACTACGGGAACAAGACTTGCAGATTCTATTTTCAGAAGCCATCAGGATTATGAAAAAAAATGGTAGCCCCCAAATAAATAAATAGAAAAAAATTAATTTTGATCTTACCGAATAACAACTAATGGTGCTAAGGAAATTCGCCCCACATACCATTCCCATATAAAACCGGAAAAATCCCATACAACTCACATATACGGCGGTTCATTAGGCATCAGTATTATTGCCCTTTACACCCATCTGAATGATGGTTTTAAAAGAAAAGAATTATTTACTTTCGATCTGTATTAAAAATAGGGAACCTGCAACTCCTCCCCTGTCCAACTTACTTTTGGGAAAAGTGACTCCATGTATAGCATTAATTCAGGGTAATGCTTGGAACCAGATACATTTTCTACATACAAAACGCGAACAGGCTCTCCTTCCGTTATTCAAAACTATAACTTCCGGGAGAGCCTGTTCGGTTTATATATTGAAGACTTAGCTTCGTACAGTGTCTGTTTTTATATTTCCGGCATTTTTCTCCTGAAATTTCTTTACAATGTCGTCTGGAGATAATCCCAGATTATCCAAGGCACCCTGAGCAGAACTGGTAAGTTCATGGTTTGGATATTTTTGAATAAATTCCTGATAATGAGATTTTGCCTTTTCCAGATCATCCAGATAGTTTTCGTAAATAAAACCTTTCAGGAAAATACAGTCAGGCATACGGTTAAAATTCTTGTAGCTATTACAGATAATGTCAAAATAGCTAATGGCTCGCTGAGGCTCGTTCATGTTCATTGCCAGATCACCGGCTTTAAACATAAAGTGTGGTACAAGACTGTCACTCGGATAATCTTTCGCAAATCTATCGTACATATTCAGCAGCGTATCCGCTTTTTCTTTATGAATGCCTGTTTTATCATTCAGTAATTCACTTTCATACGCTTTGATTCTCTTTATCTCCTTTTCTTTTGAAGAAGTACAGGAAATAAACCCTGCTACCAGTAAAACTGTTACAACTACTAAAGCTAATCGTTTCATAATCAAATACTCGTATTTACTATCTTTTTTTATTGGCTGACACAAATTTCATTTTATATGGAATCTTAATATTCCCTTTTATAATATCCGTTAACCGGCGTTTCAGCATCACTTTTTTCAATGGATGGAGTCGCTCTACAAAGAGAACTCCTTCAATATGATCATATTCATGCTGAATAACACGAGCGATAACACCATCATATTCTTCATCATACGAATTAAAGTTTTCATCCTGATATTGAATTCTGATTTTTGATTTCCGGGCAACATCTTCACGAATATCCGGAACACTCAAACAACCTTCGTTGAAAAGCCATTCTTCGCCACTTTGTTCCACGATATGAGCATTAATCAACACTTTTTTAAACGTAGCGGCACGCGAATCTTCTTCAGCGTAGGGAGCAGCATCAATCACGATTAAACGGATGGAACGGTCAACCTGAGGAGCTGCTAAACCCACACCACCTGCTGTGTACATGGTATCCCACATATCAGCGATAAGTTTTTGTAATTCAGGATAATCAGATGTGATATCCGCAGCAACTTTCTTCAACACAGGATGGCCGTATGCAGTAATTGGCAAAAACATAAACTATCCTTTTTTTGATTTAAAAAATTCTTCTTGTTCCATAAACGATTGCAGAATTATGGTTGCACTCACCTTGTCGGTAAGTTCCTTATTCTGGCGATCTTTTTTTCCGATTCCCGACATCAAAATTGCACTCTGAGCCAGCCTTGAGGTAAAGCGCTCGTCCATTCGATGGATCGGAATATCCGGGAATGTTTTTTTCAGATTCTTCAAAAAAGGTTCAATAAACCTCGACGATTCCGAAGCAGTGTTGTTCATTTGCCGCGGTTCGCCCACAACAATTGCATCCACATTATTTTGTAAAATATAGTTTTTCAGAAAAGACATCAGTTCATTAGGATTCAATACAGTAAGGCCTGTTGCAATGAGTTTTAACTCATCGGTAACGGCAATTCCTACCCGTTTCTGGCCATAGTCGATAGCAATGATTCTTCCCATAAAAGCCTGCAAAGATACATCAATAGTGTTTCGAATATTTTAATTTAACGGAGTATTAACGAGCATTTTTCCCTTGAAATGCTTTCGGTTGAAACTGTGATGGCTTGTTTTGATCATTATACTTAGACGGACACTTTAATAAAATATTCTGAGCCAAAAATAATGAATCTGTCATTTTGCCGGTTACAACAACCTCCGTAGAACGTCGGAAATCCTGAGGAATCGCATCCTGAAACAATACTTTCCCAGGAACTCCTTTTTTATCGATCATCACAAATGTAAATCCTTTGCCCGATTCCAGAACTTGTATTGCGCAGGTGGTATCTAATGTTCCGATGATGGTAAACGATTCTGCTCTGCTTTTACCAGCCTGCTGAAAATCAGAATATTTATCCGTTTTCACACTTAAACTTACCACAATACCAATCATAACCAGCAATGCCAGCAGTAAAAAAATATGTTTCGTTTTCATAAGTTGCTATTGATTAAGTGATTCTCTCAAATCTTTCAATTCTTTTTCAAGCTTCTTTACCTTTTGATTGGTCACTAATAAATAGACAAACAATCCCAAAAGAATTGTAACCAACACAGCTACAACTATAAACATTTTATTTATCATAGAAAATTTCAGATTTTAGAATTTCTAAATCATGCTTGAGCTTAGCTTGTCTGTATCTTAATGCAAAGATTGACCAGCTCAGTAATATCCAACCCAACATCGCCGGGTAAAACACCATACGAATTGAAGGAGAAAGATTAGAAGGCATTATCGTAGGACTACTATTCCCCGGGTGAATTGATTCTCCCATACGGGGAATAATAATGATAAAGGCTATCATCAGCACAAAGGCAAACACATTGAAAACCGAACTAATCCGGGCTTTCAGATTGGGTTCTGCAACACTCTGACGCAGTACAAAATAAGCAAGGTAGATAAGTAACGCAATGGCAGCTCCGTTCAGCTTTGTGTCGTTCACCCAAAATTGCCCCCAGGTATAATGAGCCCAAATCATTCCGGTGAAAATACCAAGAAATCCAAAAATCAAACCAGTAAAAGCTGACTCTCTGGCTTTTAAATCAAATTCTATCTTGTTTGTTTTCAGATACTTAAGACTCTGAACAAAGGATGTCACAAACATTACAACCATCCCTGCCCACATTCCTACGTGGTAGAATATATTACGCATGGTTTCACCGATAAAACTTTCGGGAACTGATATAAGAAATCCGGCAATCACTGCATAAAATAAAAAAGTAAAAGCCAGTATATCGCGAAGTAAGCTCAGTTTGTTTTGACTCATTATTATTCTCTCCAGATGTAAGGAAACAAAATCATCCCCATTGCAATCACTGCTACATCGAGTAAAGCAAGGAGCAGAAATAGAACAATTAAATTCTGATTTGGTTGAATGCTCATAGCTTTGCATTGCGAAACCAACAGTTTTATAAAAGGGATCATGATGGGGAAGCACATCACAGCCAATATAGTAAAGTTACCGGATGCTCTTGATGCAATTCCCGAAAAAAGCGTAAAAACTCCTGCAATTCCGGTAGTCCCGAGAAACAAAACTCCCAGAAACTGCAAAGGTTCTTTCACCGGGTTGATCAGAAACAGAGCCATCACCCCCCAAATCAACAAACCACAAAGGAATAACAACAGAATATGATAAAGCGTTTTCGACAAAATAATCTGAGCAGGGGAAGCCAATTGTGCCAGATAATACTGACGGCTCTGGTGTTCAACCAAAAAGCTCTTTACCACAGCCTGTATTGAAACAAATACCAGAATAATCCAGTAATAAGACCACCATTCCGATTGGCTCACCACACCTTCAGTGGTATAATAAACCAAAAAAGCAACTGCCAGTACAAACAAACCCAGTGAAGAAATTGCGTAACGGGTTTTCAGCTCCAACGCAATCTCCTTTTTCATTAAGGCTCCGATAATCTGTAATTTACTCATTTATTTACTTTTACGAGCGCCAAGATTTACAAAATCGAGCAGTGAACGTTTTTTGCTCATTCTGAAAATACCTTCTTTCACCGCTTTAACTTCCTCCACGGAGTAAAATGCCTGAGGTAATTTCTCATTTACAAGCGATATAAAATGCTCTAAATCTTTTCGTTTGATGATGGCAAAGACGATTTTCACCTTTCCCGATCTTCCTTCCGCATCCACCAGCGTATAACCATAGTTATGTTCTTTCATAGAATGTGTAAGCTCTGTTGAATCCTCCTTTGGGATAACCCTGACTATTAAATTTCCGATTGAAAGTTTATTATCAATCAGAATCCCAATGTAATTTCCCATTGCGAAACCAGCAGCATAAGCAATAAAGCAGACAAAATTATCGAGATGATTCAAAATTTCACGGATTGCCAGCAGCCAAATCAGGGATTCAAAAAAACCAAGGAAGGGAGCCAGATTCTTATAACCCTTTGAAATAAAAATCATTCGGAGCGTGCCCAGTGACTGATCACTGATACGTGCCAAAAAGATTAAAAAGGGCAGCACAACCCAGGTAAATAAAGCAGAAGTGGTAATCATAACGTAAAATTATGTTTCTGCGAAAATACGATGTAATGCAATATGAATGAAATGATCTTTAAAAAAGGGACAATAACTATTTTGTTAATATTGTAAATATTCCTCACATTCACATTGTCAGCCTACTAGCTATTGTTGAATAAATAGCTTAACAATTTTTAACAGCAAACAGAAAAATAAATTTAACAGGTAAACGTAATTTTGCTTGACTAAATGATCATCACTATGACTGATACTTTTGATATTCGTGAAATCAACGAAAAAATCCAACGTGAAAGTGCGTTTGTTGACCTGTTAACCATGGAATTACGCAAGGTAATTGTAGGTCAGAAGCACATGGTAGAACGAATGCTGATAGGCTTATTATCAAATGGCCATATTTTACTTGAAGGAGTTCCCGGACTGGCAAAAACACTTGCAATTAATTCGATGGCCAATGCTATTCAGGCAAAATTCAGCCGTATTCAGTTTACGCCCGATCTTTTACCGGCCGACCTCATCGGAACCATGATCTACAGCCAGAAAAATGAAGAGTTCGTGGTTAAAAAGGGTCCTGTTTTTGCAAACTTCATTCTTGCTGACGAAATTAACCGTGCTCCGGCAAAGGTACAAAGCGCACTGTTGGAAGCTATGCAGGAAAAACAGGTAACGATTGGTGAAAAAACGTTCAAACTGGAAGAACCATTTCTGGTTATGGCTACTCAAAACCCTATAGAACAAGAAGGAACATACCCACTTCCGGAAGCTCAGGTTGACCGTTTTATGCTGAAAGTAGTAATCAGCTATCCTAAAAAGGAGGAAGAAAAACTGATTATGCGTCAAAATATTCAAAACGAGTTTCCAAAAGTAAGCCAGGTTTTGAAACCTGAAGATATCATCAACGCCCGTAATGTTTGTCGCGAAGTATATCTGGACGAAAAAATCGAAAATTATATTACCGACATCGTTTTTGCAACCCGCTATCCGGCAGATTATAAACTTGCAAAATTCAAAAACCTTATCAATTATGGAGGTTCTCCACGTGCAAGCATTAATCTAGCTCTGGCTTCCAAAGCGTATGCATTTATCAAACGCAGAGGATATGTTATTCCGGAAGACGTTCGTGCAATTTGCCACGACGTGTTACGTCACAGAATAGGGTTAAGCTACGAAGCTGAAGCTGAAAATATTACTACCGAAGAAATCATCAGCGAAATATTGAACAGTGTGGAAGTGCCTTAACAAGGTGCAACTGAGAAAATCATTTATTTCACTCATTTTCATATATTGCTATGGAAACTACTGATTTATTAAAAAAAGTTCGCAAAATTGAAATCAAAACCCGTGGATTGTCAAGCCACATCTTTTCGGGGCAGTATCATAGTGCCTTTAAAGGGAAGGGGATTGCTTTCAGCGAAGTGCGTGAATACAATTACGGAGATGATACCCGTTCAATCGACTGGAACGTAACGGCTCGCTTCAACCATCCTTACATTAAGATATTTGAAGAAGAGCGTGAGATGACCGTAATGCTGCTGATTGATGTGAGTGGCTCCAATCAATTCGGGACAAAACGTTATTTCAAACAGGATATGATTGCCGAAATTGCTGCAATACTTTCATTTTCAGCAATTCAGAATAACGATAAAGTTGGAGTAATTTTCTTTAGTGATAAAATTGAAAAGTTTATTCCTCCCAAAAAAGGATCTTCTCATATTTTGCGCATCATCAGAGAACTACTTGATACTAAATCCACTTCAACCCGCACAAATATTAATCAGGCTTTTGAATATTTTTCAAAGGTTATCAAAAAGCGCTGTACAGCTTTCATTTTTTCAGACTTTTTGGATGCAGGATATGACGACGCTTTGAAAATTGCAAACAAACGTCATGATTTAGTAGCAGTAAAAGTGTTTGACGAACGTGAAAGTTATCTGCCTGACATCGGATTGGTTCGTATGAAAAATCCCGAAACCGGAACAGAACTTTGGGTGGACACTTCTGATATCCAGCTCCGTAAAAACTATCAGCTTTGGTGGACGAAACATGAAAAACAACTTAACGAAACTTTTTCACGCTTTGGAATCGATTCCGTAAGCCTGCATACCGATCAGGATTATGTTCGACCACTCCTAAACCTGTTTAAACGAAGAGAAAGCCGAAAATGAGTTATAACACTATATCATTCAAACAGATAATTTTATTTTTAGTCCTGTTTATCCTTACGGTTTCTGTTAAAGGACAGGAGGTGAAATTTACGTCAAAAGTTGACACCTCATCTATCATTTTGGGCGATCAGATAAAGCTAAAATTAGAGTTGTCGGCTCCAAAAGATTATATCTTGAATATTCCTCAACAGGATGATTCATTGTTAAATCCTTTTGAAGTCATCGCGAACAAGGATACGCTGCTTAAAGATCTGAATCCTGTAAAATATCAACGGGATTATTTAATAACTGCCTATGATTCAGGCTGGCATAAAATAGGACCTTTTGCTGCTCAGTTTCAAAAACCCGGCGATTCAGTCTGGACAACTATTTTTACAGACTCATTAATGATCTTTGTGAATACTCCGGTTGTAGATACAACCAAAGCATTTAAAGATATCAAAGATGTTCTCGGAGAGCCGTTAACCCTTGAAGAAATTCTTCCATATACCATTGGTGGACTTGCCGTTGCACTGATTATTTTCCTCATCATCTACTACATAAAAAGACGACAAAAAAACAAGCCGTTTATCAAGCTACCATCCCGGCCAAAACTTCCGCCATACGAACTGGCTATACAATCGCTTGAATCTTTGCGCGTAAAACGATTATGGCAAAATGATCAAATCAAAGAATACTACACCGAACTTACAGATATTCTCCGAAATTACATTGAAGGTCAGTTCAAAATTAAAGCCATAGAAATGACTTCAGATGAAATTATGGAATCATATCAGGAATACCGAAACGATACACAACTACTCTACTTACTCCGAAACGTATTACGTATTGCCGATCTGGTGAAATTTGCGAAAGAAAAGCCACTCCCGTCCGAACACGACAAAGCACTGCAAGATACAATTGAGTTTGTGCAAACCTCCTATAAAACGATAATGATGAATAATGGTCAAACTTCTGATGAAGCTTTAAAACAGTAAAACTATGCTGAATCATCTGGAATTTGCAAACCCTGAATATTTTTACCTCTTTCTGTTGATTCCGGCACTCATTTTCTGGTACTGGCTTCGAAGAAAAAGGGCTTATCCATACCTCATTTTTTCGAATACAGAACTATTCGAAAAAAGCGGCAGAAATCTGAAAGTAAGAATGATGTTTCTTCCATTCCTTTTCAGATTAATTATTCTTAGCCTTCTTTTCATTGTACTGGCTCGTCCTCAGTCTTCGTTGAAAAAACACAAGCAAAACATCGAAGGAATTGACATTATGATGGCTCTAGACATTTCGAGCAGTATGCTTGCCGAAGACTTTTCACCAAACCGCCTGGAGGCAGCCAAGGAAGTGGCTACCCGCTTTATTAATGGACGATCTAACGACCGGATAGGTCTGGTTTTATTCAGTGGTGAAGCGTTTACCCAATGCCCTCTCACCTCAGATCATGCACGTTTGAAATCACTTTTCGGGAAAGTGGAAAGTGGCATCATTGATGATGGTACTGCATTAGGGGATGGGTTGGCAACCGCAATAAACAGAATTCGTAATTCTAAGGCTATCAGCAAGGTAATCATCTTACTAACAGATGGTGTAAATAATATGGGCTCCGTTGACCCACTGTCAGCTGCTGACATTGCCAAACTATACGGAGTGAGAGTTTACACGATTGGTGTTGGCACAATTGGACAAGCGCCCTACCCATTTAAAACTCCATTTGGAGTTCAATATCAAAATGTTGAAGTTAGTATCGATGAACAAATCCTGAGTAAAATAGCCAGAATGACCGGAGGAAAATATTATCGTGCTACCGGAAACATGAAGCTGAGCAGCATCTTTAAACAGATTGACAAACTCGAAAAATCAAAAATAGATGTGCTTACCTACGAAAAAAAATCAGAAGAATATGCACCCTTCCTGTTGGCAGCATTACTCTTCTTCATTGTAGAGATTTTCCTTCGCTACAGAGTTTTTTCAACCATTCCTTAATGACGAGTCATGGATCTGATACGATTTGAACATACAGAATATTTATACGGATTGCTTCTGGTTCCCATCTGGATAAGCATCTATTTTGCAATGGTGAAAGACCGCAAAAAAGCAATCAAACTATTAGGAGATGCTCCCTTAATTGAGCGACTGTCACCTGAAACAGATAAACGCAAACACAAGCGTAAGTTTATTCTGCTTCTCACAGCATTTATTCTGTTAATCATTGCTTTTGCCAATCCTCAGATTGGTTCTAAGATAGACAAAGCAGAACGCAAAGGGATTGATTTGATGATTGCACTGGATATTTCGAACAGTATGCTGGCCGAAGACATTAAGCCTAACCGATTATCAAGAGCAAAACAGGCACTTTCAAAGCTAATTGAAAAGCTTGAAAATGATCGGATTGGTATTGTGATTTTTGCCGGAGGAGCTTACACTCAACTCCCGATCACAAATGATTATGCTGCTGCCAAAATGTTTGTGGATGCAATTGAAACCGACATGATTAACGAACAGGGAACTGCCATTGGAAAAGCAATTAAAACTGCTTCGGAAGCTTTCAATTTGAAAGACAAGGAAAAAAACAAAGCCATCATCGTTATTTCGGACGGTGAAAATCATGAAGATGATGCCGTTGAACAGGCCAAAATTGCCAATGAAGAAGGGATCATGGTGAATACTATCGGAATGGGATTGCCCGACGGAACCCCTATTCCTATCTATTCAAACGGAGGTGTGATCGGGTTTAAAAAAGACCGTGAAGGAAATACAGTAGTTACCAAAATCAACACCGAAATGCTTCAGCAAATTGCAGAAGCCGGAGGTGGCGAATTTGTGGGAGCAAACAATACAAACAGTGGTATTCAGCAAATATTCGAGAACCTGAAAAAGCTCGAACAGAAAAAATACGATTCCAAAGTTTACTCCGACTACGAAGATCGTTTTCAATATTTTACAGGAATCGCTGTTCTATTGATGATTCTTGATCTTTTAATCAAACCCCGCAGAAATAAATTTTTCAGTAAAGTAAACCTATTCGGAGAAAAGAAGGTATAAGATGAAAGCAAGCTGGTTTACAATTATAGCACTATTATTCAGTACTTTGCTTTTTGCACAGCAACCAAAAAAGCAAGTACGGGAAGGAAATCGTTTCTACGAAAAAAAGAACTATTCCGATGCTGAAGTACAATATCGTAAGGCATTAACCAAGGATAGCACCTATACCAAAGCTCGCTATAATCTTGGAAATGCTTTTTACAAAGAAAACAACTACGAAGAAGCTTTAAATGCCTATCAGAAAGTAGTAAACGATCCAAAAATTTCGAAAGATATTAAAGCAAAAGCTCTCCACAACATCGGAAATATCCATCTACAAAACAAAAAGCTGGAAGAAAGTATTGAGTCATATAAACAATCACTCAAGCTTAATCCGAAAGATACTGATACAAAATATAATCTGGCTTATGCGATGAAATTGCTGCAAAAACAACAAAATCAAAACAAAAAAAACAACAAACAAGATCAGAAAAATAAAGACCAAAAAGATCAGAAAAACAAGAACAACAATAATAAAGACAAAAATAAAGACCAACAAAAAAATCAGCAGCAACAACAACAGCAAAATAAGCAGGACGAAAAGCAAAAACAGCAACAGCAGCAACAACAACAAAAGAAACTGAAGAAAGAAGAAGCTGAACGCATGTTAGAAGCTTTACGAAATGATGAAAAGAAAACACTGGATAAACTTAAAAAACAGAAAGTTTACGGTAGTAAACAACGAATAGAAAAAGACTGGTAATAAAAAGCAGAAAAACGTATCTTCGTAAACCCTAAGAAATCGTATGAAAACAAACATAATAACCCGGTTAATTTCTGGCTTACTGCTATTTATTTCTACAGTTCTGTATGCACAAGAACCGAAGTTAACCTTAAGCGCACCCTCAACAGTAAGTTCAGGGCAGGCTTTTCAGGTAACTTTTTCAGTAAATGCCCAGGGAAGTGGTTTCAGAGGACCAACATTCAAAGGTTTTGATGTACTATCTGGACCGAATCAATCAATAAGTTCCAGTTCTCAAATTTCAAATGGCGCTTACATTCAATCGATAAATCTTTCGTTTATTTACTATATTCAGGCTCCGGCAGAAGGAACCTATACCATTGGGTCGGCAAGCATAAAAGTTGGCGGAAAGATACTGGAATCTAACAGTGCTACTATCAAAGTTGTAAAAGGTCAGGCTTCTCAACAGAATCAGGCAGGTCGCCAGAGTCATCCGCAACAACAAGTACAACAGGGAGGAACACTCGGCTCCAATGATGTTTTTGTAAAAGCATTTGTAAATAAAAACAATCCTATAAAAGGCGAACAAGTAATTGTAACGTATAAGATTTTTACGCAGGTGCAGATCGCGCAATTATCCTTAACTAAATTACCCAGTAACAAGGGTTTTTGGGCTGAAGATCTTGTAGAAGAAAACAAAAATCCAAAACAGACAACCGAATATATTAATGGTAAACAATATACAGTTGCAGAAATTCGCAAAGTAGCCTTGTTTCCACAGGAAAGCGGAAAACTTACTGTGGATCCATTAGAATTAGACATTTGGGCATTGATTCAGGCACAACGAAAAAGAGGAAATTCATTTTTCGATATGTTTTTTGACGATCCATTTTCCAACACAACTCAAACAGTTAAGAAAAAACTGGTTTCCAATGCATTATCAATCAATGTTCGGCCATTACCTACAGCTACTCAGCCCAGCAATTATACCGGAGCCGTTGGAAACTTCACTTTCCATTCGTCTATTGACAAAAAGGATCTAAAAGCAAACGAAGCAATTACTTTTAAATACACTATTTCAGGAAGTGGTAATGTTAAACTAATTGACAAACTCGCGCCATTATTTCCACCTGATTTTGAAGTTTATGATCCTAAAATTACAGATAATATTCAACATACGGAAAATGGAGTATCCGGAACTAAAACATTTGAATATCTCGTAATTCCAAGAACTGCAGGAATATACAAGATTCAACCTGTATCATTCAGCTATTATGACTTAGCCAAAAACAGCTATGTTACGCTTAATTCGCAGGAATATACCATTAATGTTGCCAAAGGAGATCCAAACAGTGAAGGAATGGGTATTTCTGCAGCAAATCAGGAAGATATAAAATATCTCTCAAACGATATTGAACACATAAAAACCAAACCTTTTAAATTAAATCCGAAAGGAAGTTTCTTTTTCCAGACACCGCTTTATTGGCTGTTTTTGATTTTACCGTTAGGATTTTTTGCAATTGCAGTAATCATCCGCCGTAAAAACATCAACCGCCGCAGCGACCTAAACCTTATCCGTAACCGGAAAGCAACACGTACCTCAAAGAAAAAGCTTCGTAAAGCAGAAAACTTTCTGAAAAAGAATGAAGTATCGAAGTTTTATGACGAAATTGCTCATGCACTTTGGGGCTACCTGAGCGATAAATTCATGATTCCATTGTCTGAACTTTCGATGGATTCGGTAAACGAAGCGCTTTGTACTAAAAATGTACGCGAAGACATCGTAAGCGACTTTATCAAAGCATTGAACCACTGTGAATTTGCACGTTTTGCCCCAGGCGATTCGTCCAGAAATATGCATGAAGTATATCGTGAAGCATTAGAAATTATCAGTAAAACCGAAAGAGAATTACGATAAACCATGAAAGATTTAGCCTATAAACTAACACAGATTCTTTTCACGTTTATCCTGTCGTGGATTTTCACCTTTTCGGGTCTTGCACAAACACCCGAATCATGGGTTGAAAAGGGAAATAAAGCATACACAAAGGGTAAATTCAATCAGGCAGTAGAATACTACCAAAACAGCCTTAAATCAGGAAAAGAATCATCTTACCTCTATTATAATCTGGGAAATACTTATTTCCGTTTGGGGAATATCCCTTCAGCTATCTTAAATTACGAAAGAGCCAAACGCTTAAATCCTTATAACGAAGATATTAACCTAAATCTGGAAATTGCCAATCGCAAGATAATCGATAAAATTGAAGTTGTTCCTCAGCTTTTCTTTGTTCATTGGTGGAATACACTTTCTGTGTTACTTCCGGTTGATTTCTGGGCAGTTTTATCAATTATCTTTTCGCTGTTTTTCTTCATGTTCCTCTTTTTCTACTTAATTGCACAAGGTTATTTTGGCCGCAGAAGAGCATTTCGTTTGTTTACGCTATCGTTAATTCTGGGTTTAATCTGCTATCATTTCGCGGATAAACAACATGACCGGTTTACAAATTCAAAAGAGGCAATCATCTTTTCACCTACAGTGAATGTAAAAAGCTCTCCCGATGAAAAAGGAACCGACAAATTCGTGATTCATGAAGGAACAAAAGTGATTCTGCTTGACGATTTTAACAATTGGTTTAAAATCAAAATTGCCAATGGCAGTGTGGGTTGGGTAGAAAAGAATGTTATGGATATTATATAAACGGTTGTTTGTTTTTTAGTCTCGGCAAGGACTATTACCTTTGCAAACACATATACTCAAAAAATACACAAAGCTTTATGATACTTATAAAACAGAATAGTGAAGAGATCAAATTCTTCACTATTCTGTTTTTAATCAATTAAAAAAAACATGCAAAAGATAAAACTAGGGATAAACGGATTTGGACGAATCGGAAAAATTGTATTTCGCTTACTGATAGAACATCCTGAAATTCAACTTGTAGGAATTAACGATCCGATGGATAATAAAACACTGCTCCATCTTTTGAAATACGATTCGGTACATGGACGTTTACACGAAGATTTGAGTTGCAACGATACACATCTGATCATCGGAGAAAAGCATATTCCGATCAGTCATTTCACAAACCCTGAAGAGATTACCTGGAAAGAATGGGGAGCCGAATTGGTTTTAGAATCATCCGGACATTTCAAAACACGCCCGTTACTTGAAAAACATTTTAAAGCCGGAGCCAAAAAAATCATCCTCTCCTGCCCTGCCGATGATGATTCCATTAAAACAATAATTATCGGAGTAAATGAACATATTTTAAACTCAGAAGACAATATAATTTCAAATGCTTCGTGCACTGCCAATTGTGTAGCACCCCTGCTTTATGTCCTTGACCAGAATTTCGGTATTGAAACCGTGTTTTTAAATACAGTTCATCCTTATACCAATAATCAACAAATCATTGATTCACCACATCCTGATCTTCGGCGTGCACGAACCGCAGGAAATAATATAATTCCAACTTCCTCTACTGCTGTAAAAGCGGTACATAAAGTAATGCCTCACCTGAAAGACAGGTTTCATGGAATTGCAACACGCGTTCCTGTTCCTGACGGAGCACTCACAGAATTTGTATTGAACTTTCAGAAAAATGTTACACCCGAAATGATCAATCATGCAGTGAAAAGTGCAACAGAAAACGCCATGAAAGGAATTATTGAATATTGTGCAGATCCAATCGTTTCAAGTGATATCATTAACAATCCATCTTCCTGTATATTTGATTCTTTGTGCACAAAAGTAGTCGGAGGTAAAGCGGCACAGGTTATTTCGTGGTATGATAATGAATATGGCTATTCCAATCGTATTGTTGACCTCATCGGAATTGTGAATAAACTTTGATTTTTCACCCGTAATAAATGACAAATAAAAAGGCATTTCCATGGAAATGCCTTTTTATTTGTCTGGCATACAATATCATATCTATCCAAAACAGTGCTAACAGGCTATAAAAGCAACTTTCTGTTAATAATTCTTTCTCCAATGTATGCTCTCTCATTTATTATTCCTTATATTTGGCAAAGGATTAAAGGGATTTATTAAGACATACACGATCAAATTATTCACCAAAGGAGCATTGAAAAATGAATAAGTATTATTCTATTATCAGGCAAAAACTTAAATACGGCTTCACCGTAGAGCTTTATAATTTTCTGTTTATGGTTTTTCCAAAGAAAATTGCACATCCTAAAGTAGCTACAATTGATGAAACGATCAACCGCATTGTGGATGAAAAATGCTCTGTAAGTCGGTTTGGTGATGGAGAAGTGTTATTGATCGGGAAGAATCCGATTCGTTTTCAACATAGTACAGATCTGCTATCACAAAGATTAGCAGAAATTATCCAAAGTGAAAACGAGAACCATCTGGTTTGCATCTCAGATGTTTTTGACTCATTAAATCCTTACAATCGGAAGGCAAGACGTTTTTGGAGAACAAATTTTTACATTTATGGCGATTTGTGGAATAAATATCTCGTAAAAGGCAAAACATATTACAATACCTTTATGACCCGTCCATATATGGACTATAAAAATAAAGAAGCAGCTGCACGATGGTTTCCAATGCTAAAGCAAATATGGAACGACAGAGATATCGTATTTATAGAAGGCGAAAAAAGTCGCCTGGGAGTTGGAAATGATTTATTCGACAATGCCCGATCAATCCGGAGAATCCTTGGCCCGGCAATGCATGCATTTGATAAATATGATGAACTTTTGGCAAAGGCTAAAGAAGTAGCAACTGAAAATACGCTCTTTTTGTGTGCATTAGGACCAACTGCAACCGTAATTTCCTACGATTTATTCAAAGCCGGTTATCAGGCTGTAGATGTTGGGCATGTAGATATCGAATATGAATGGTTCCGGATGAAGGTTACCAAAAAAGTGAAAATTCCTTCAAAATACACGAACGAAGCTGCTGATGGAAGTAAGGTTGGGGAAAGTACCGATCAGGTATATCAAAGCCAAATCATCGCTAAAATTATCTGAAAATCATGAAGATCGTTTATTACCTTCCTTCGTTATATACACCCGGTGGGCTGGAGCGTATCATCACGCTGAAAGCAAATTATCTGGCTGATAATTTTGGATTTGATATTACAATTCTGACCTCGGAACAAAATGGACAAGAACCATATTATCTACTATCAGAAAAAGTAAAGCATGCTGATCTGGATGTAAAATTCGACATACCCAGAACTCAGTCCAAATACAAAAAGCTTTTGTTATACCCTTTCAGGTATCAGCGATTTAAACGCAGATTTACACAATACTTACTTGAAAACAAGCCGGATATAACCATTTCAACCTTACGAAGAGAACTTAATTTTCTTAATTCTATTAAGGATGGAAGTATAAAAGTAGGAGAATTTCATGTTACCCGAAATTCATATCATGCAAATGCTGTAAAAGGAAGAAACCCTATTGTATCTTTTTTGAAGAAACAGTGGTCAAAATCCTTTGTAAAAAATATTCGTAAGCTCACAAAATTTGTGGTATTAACCCATGAAGAAGCTGGTTTTTGGCCTGAACTCAACAATATAACGGTTGTCCACAACCCTCTGACCTTTTACCCCGACTCTGTTTCGGACTGTGCTGCAAAACAGGTTATTGCAGTGGGTCGATACGCATATCAGAAAGGCTTTGATATGCTGATTGAAAGCTGGAAAATTGTAACAGAAAAACATCCTGACTGGGTGCTAAAAATTTACGGTGGAGGAAATCGTACACAGTATGAAAACCAGGTAAAGCAACTTCAAATAGAAGCAACATGCAAGCTGGAAGATGCTGTAACAGATATAATTTCAAAGTACCATGAAAGTTCAATTTTTGTATTAAGCTCTCGTTTTGAGGGATTTGGAATGGTAATTACCGAGGCAATGTCGTGCGGATTACCTACAGTTTCGTTTGCTTGTCCATGTGGCCCTAAAGATATTATAAAAGATAAGGAAGATGGATTACTGGTTGAGCCTGAAAACATTCGGAAACTAGCTGACAATATCTGCTTTCTGATCGAAAATGAAGAAATCCGAAAAAAGATGGGTGCACAGGCACGAATTAATTCTGAACGTTTCAAAATGGAAAAGATAGCTCTTCAATGGAAAAATCTTTTCGAAGGACTGATAGCTTCCGAAAAATAGTTTATTGAGGATAATTTAAATTAGATATGACCTATGAGCTGGTATTCCAATTATATATCAATATTTGAAAAGCCACTGAGCGAGATTTCTGAAGATACAATTCAAAGAATCAGAGTTCAGGTTATTTCAAAGCAATCTGAAACACCCCTGGCATCTGTAATTCTGATCGCTCACAATGAAGAGAGACACATGCTGAGTTGTTTGTGGTCGCTCAGTGAAAATATCTGTGATTTTCCCATTGAAATTATTGCAGTTAACAACAATTCAACTGACCGGACAACTGAAGTAATGGAACGCGCCGGAGTTATCTGTCTGAATGAAACAAAAAAAGGACCTGGCCATGCCCGCCAGTGCGGATTAGACCATGCCCGTGGAAAATATCATATTTGTATTGACTCAGACACCCTTTACCCTCCTCATTACATACAAACAATGGTAAATGAGCTTCAAAAACCGGAGGTTACCTGCGTATTTTCACTCTGGAGCTTTATGAAAGATGAAAACCATTCCCGCTTGGGTTTATTCTTTTATGAGTTGCTGCGAGATGCCTTCTTAATTCTCCAGTCATTTAAACGTCCTGAACTATGTGTGAGGGGAATGGCATTTGCATTTGATACTGAGCTTGGTAAAAAAATTGGATTCCGCACCGATATTAAGCGAGGTGAAGATGGTTCAATGGCTCTGGCTATGAAACCTTATGGAAAACTCAGGTTTTTGTTCAATCGAAAAGCACGTGTCCTCACCTGTAATTCTACTATTAATAATGATGGTTCTTTTTTTAACAGCTTTTCAAAGCGACTAAGAAAGGGAAGGCAAACATTCCGCTCTATCTTTCATTCGAAAAAGGAGTATATTGATGATGAATCGAACCTCATCAAATAACAAGAAAAATCCCGGTAGCATACTCTATCGGGATTTTTCTTGTTAATGTCTGTTCATCATCAATTCGAAATCTTCGAGAAGTGATTGTAAATCTTCTTCATGTTCTACTTCGTCCTGAAGAATTTGCAGGATCACATTGTATGTTACGGGATCACCTTCACGAGTGATATCGAGCAATTGATTGTAAACTGAAATTGCACATTGTTCTCCTTTAATATTCTGCTGTAGTACCTTTTCAACAAACGGATCTTCGGGAGCATCATATCCACAATTAGTTAATTTACTCCAATCGGCAGGACTTAACACTGGTGTTCCTCCTAATTGTATAATACGAGTTGTCAGCAGTTCGGCATGAGCCAATTCTTCCGTTGCATGAAGCGTTAATTCAGCAATTACAGCATCTTTCATAGGTCCTTTTACAACCTTTGAGCCCACCCAGTATTGGTAATAAGCCAGCCATTCATCAGACAAGGCTTTATTTAATAGTTGAAGGAGTTCTTCAACATTCATCTTTACAATCGAAATACCTCTTATACCCATCGTACATTAATTTTGTTGATTTATATCACAAATATAATCAATCAAAAAACAATCTGAACAGGTTAAGTTTTCTTTAACTAAGTTCCCTTTTGAACCAAATTTATGATTTGCTGTTCTTTTATCATTAAAACTAAATACAATTGATATTATGAAACACTTAATCATATATGCACATCCAAACCCGCAAAGCTATAATCATTCAATATTGGATGTTGTTGAAAAAACATACATGGAATTAGGTCACGAAGTTGTCATCAGAGATCTTTACGCACTGAATTACAACCCTGTACTTTCCGGAAAGGATTTTGAAGCTATTTACAGTGGGAGCATTCTTCCTGATACGAAAATTGAGCAGGATTATATCCTTTGGGCTGACGTAATTACCTTTATTCATCCAATATGGTGGGCTTCCTATCCGGCTATTCTGAAAGGATATTTTGACCGTACCTTAACCTATGGTTTTGCCTACGCAATGAGTCCAAACGGTATTGAACGTTTACTCCAGAGTAAAAAGGTTATTACCATCAATACACACGGGCAACCTAAAGAAGTATATGAAAACTTCAAAATGTATGAAGGATTCAACCGTACAATGGATTGGGGTGTATTTGAATTTTGTGGGATGGACGTATTAATGCATCATTATCTGCCCTCAGTATTGTCTGTTACCGATGATGTTCGTAAGGAATTGCTTGCTGAAGTTGAATCAAAACTGAAAGCAATATTGAAATAATCAATTTTCTGAAACTTATAGAAGGGGGCAGTCTCCTATATAATCTCTTTAGAGAGTATTAATAAGTTGCTCTTTGAAAAGCGACTTTTTAAAGAGTAACTTATTAACATATTTATCACCCGAATAAAATGCGTTAAAATATCCATATGATAAATCTTCCATACACTTTCTGAAACAAAAGAATATAGTGTGTAAGCAAATGATTAAATTTTCATTTTACGGTAAATATCGATATTAGCTTGGAGCAGATTTTACCTTAACACCGTTATTGTTCCCGGTCTTTTCTATCTTCCGGCCACTGCCTTTGCAATACGACCTCTTTCTCCTGCCTGGAGAAAGGGAGTGAAGCACGGGTAAATTACTGTATTTTAGCTTTGTTTTAGAAGGAAAACAGATATGGGTGAAACGTGAAAAAGAAGTTAGAATAGAATCTTTTGTTTTTTACTTCTTTACTCAATGAGACTGACACTAAAATCAGCAGTTATGTAAGCGCCTCTCCTTTCAGCAGAGGCGGGGGTGAGGTGGAGTAGAATTATCGTAGCACCGTTACCGTCCCAGTCTTTTCTATCTTTCTGCCACTGCCTTTGCAATACGACCTCATTCCCCTGCCCTTTCTCCTGCCTGGAGAAAGGGAGTGAAGCACGGGTAATTTATTGTATTTTAACTTTGTTTTAGAAGAAAAACAGATGGTAAAGATTAGAAGCAAAATAGATGCTGATATGTATTTGGGAGCCTCTGCTGAAATAATGAAAAGAGCTCATGAATTGCGAAAAAACATGACTCCCGCAGAAAAAACCCTTTGGGAACATCTTCGAAACAGAAAATTAGGTGAATACAAATTTAGGAGACAGCATCCCATTAATCAATTTATTGCAGATTTCTATTGCTCAGAATGTAAAATTCTAATTGAAGTAGATGGTGAAATACATCAGGAATTATCACAACAAGAGAGAGACAGGGAACGTACAAAGATTATTTAAAAATTTGGAATCCAAGTCCTTCGTTTTGAAAACAGTCAGGTAGAAAATAATCTTGCATTTGTTTTACAGTCTATTCTTCGGGCTTTTCAATCAAAGCAATAATCTGGAAATCGAGCTATGCTACAGTTCCTCTCCTTTCAGGAGAGGCGGGGGTGAGGTGGAATAAATTATCGTAACACCATTACCGTTCCGGTTTTTTCTATCTTTCGGCCACTACCTTTGTAATACGACCTCATTCCCCTGCCCTTTCTCCTGGCAGGAGAAAGGGAGTGAAGCACGGGTAAATTGTCGTATTTTAGCTTTGTTTTAGAAGAAAAACAGATATGGGCAAAACGTGAAATGAAGTTAGAAAAGAATCTTTTGCTTTTTACTTCTTTACCCAATGAGACTGACACTAAAATCAGTAGTTATGTAAGCGCCTCTCCTTTCAGGAGAGGCGGGGGTGAGGTGGAGTAGAATTATCGTAGCACCATTACCGTTCCCGGTCTTTTCTATCTTCCGGCCACTGCCTTTGTAATACGACCTCATTCCCCTGCCCTTTCTCCTACCAAGAGAAAGGGAGTGAAGCACGGGTAATTTATTGTATTTCAGCTTTATTTTAGAAGGAAAACAGATATGGGTGAAACGTGAAAAAGAAGTTAGAATAGAATCTTTTGTTTTTTACTTCTTTACTCAATGAGACTGACACTAAAATTAGCAGTTATGTAAGCGCCTCTCCTAAAAGGAGAGGCGGGGGTGAGGTGGATTAGAAGTGTACTCTTTCACCTCAGCACCGTTACCGTTCCAATTCTTTCTATCTTTCGGCCACTGCGAAACATACAAGAAAAACTTTTTTTCCCTCTATGTCAAAAATAAACATACGAGGAAAACTTTATTTCCCCTTATGTCAAAAATAATCATTGAGGAAAAACTTTTTTTACTGTATATGCCACTGCGAAACATACGAGGAAAACTTTTTTTATCCCTATGTCAAAAAAAACATTGAAGGAAAACTTTATTTTCCCTTATGTCAAAAATAATCATTAAGGAAAAACTTTTTTTACTGTATATGCCACTGCGAAACATACGAGGAAAACTTTTTTTCCCTCTATGTCAAAAAAAACATTGAAGGAAAACTTTATTTTCCCTTATGTCAAAAATAATCATTGAGGAAAAACTTTTTTTACTGTATATACCACCGCGAAACATATGAGAAAAACTTTTTGAGGGAGAGTGTGCGGAAAAGTGTGTAAACTTTCTAAAAAAAACATCCCCCCTTTAAATTATACATACTACATTTTATTCATCTGTAAACATTATATCAGCGTGTGTACCATCACAGAATGGCTTCTTTTTGGAAGCTCCGCAACGGCATAAAGCAGGATCTTCGCGACAAACAATTTCGTTTCCCTGCTCATCAATTACCCGGTAATTACCTTCCACCAAAATTGGACCATCTTGCAGAATCGTAATGGTTGCAAGCTCTTTCTTTACAGTTATTTCGTCCTGCTCAGGTTCCGGAGCATTGATTTCGTACATCAAAGCACGGGTGGGGCAACGTTTTACTGTTTTGATCAAATCTTCGGTTGAAGCAGCATTCGGATCTATCCATGGACGATCCCAGGGTTTGAATACATTGGGAAGAGTACGAAAACAAATTGCAGAATGATTGCATAAATCAGGTCGCCAGATAATAGTTACTTCTCCATTGCTATACTTCTTGGTAATCTTTTCCATAGGCTTTGTATTGAGGTGTTTGTTTAACTGCATAAAGATACGAAAGCATAAAACAATATCGTTCAATGTCGGCTTCGCTTAATTGTACTATTTGTTTATTGCATTGGTATTATATAACTACGACTTTTTGGTTAATTTATCATTCATTTTAGTATAACAAATTAAAAGGGCGGATGATTTGTCGATTTAAAAAATTGAAAAATACTGAGCACTCTTAATACCTGAGTGGTTTTGGTATAGTATAAAAATCAATTTGATAATTGATAATTGATTATTTTAATCAAATATTTACTCCAATCTGTAATAAAATAAAAAGCCGGAGGGTTAGTCCGACTTCTTCTTCAAACAAGCAATCTATCAAAACTAAAACAACAATAGCTCTTTCACCGCTACTGATATCTTTTCAGCATTAGGCAATATTGCCTTTTCCAGAATGCGGTTAAATCCTACCGGAGTATTGGTGGACCCTACTCTTTTTATGGGTGCATCCAGATACTCAAATGCATCTTCAGCGATGATGGCCGAAAGTTCACCACCAAATCCTCCAAACACTTTATCTTCGTGAACCACTAATACGCGTCCGGTTTTTTGCACGGACTTCATGATTGTTTCTTTGTCGAGAGGCACTAAAGAGCGAAGGTCTATTACTTCGATGGTTTTACCCAGTTCCTGTTCTATTGCTTCGGCAACTTTTAAAGCCTGATGTGTTGTATTTCCATAAGTAATCAGGGTAAGATCCTTCCCTTCATTTCGAATGCGCGCTTTACCAAACGGAACTTCAAAATCATCGGGAACATACGTTTCGGCGGAAGGGTCATTGTATAGTGCTTTGGGTTCAAGAAAGAGCGTCGGTCCTTTGGAACGCATGGCCGTACGAAGTAATCCGGCAGCATCATCTGCAAAGGATGGATATACGACACGAATACCCGGGAAAGTAGCCAAAACTCCTTCGGTGGATTGCGAATGATATAGTCCGCCTCCAATATAGCCGCCTGAAGCAAGGCGAATTACCACGTTGGGCGAAAATTTCCCATTGGTACGCCAGTACTCGTGCGTCATCTCAACATATTGCTCCATTGCAGGCCAAAAATAATCGGCAAATTCTGCTCCTTCAATCACTATTCGAATCTTGTCATTGAAACGGCTCATTCCGTTTGCTGTTCCCACAATAAAATCTTCGGCTATGGGAGCATTAAACACACGTTCTTTACCAAACTCCTGCTGCATCCCTTTCGACACATTAAAAATGCCGCCTTTATCTTTATTTGCAATATCTTGTCCCCAGATAAATGTATCGGGATTGAAACGAAACTCTTCTTTCAGAGTTTCATTCAAAGCCTGAATAAATTTCTTTTTGGTTCCTGAAGTAAGGTTGTGTGTGCCATCAGGAAACTTCGCCGGAATGTAAGCTTCTGGTAAAATATATTGATAGATAGATGCAGGATCAGGATCGGGTGCAGCCAATGCTTTTTTATGAGCTGCCGATACTTCTTTTTGTACATCGACTTCTATTGTCTGAAGTTCTTCTTCGGTAAATTGTTTTGAATGTATTAGTTGCTTGCGGAAACGCATCAACGGATCGGCAGCTTTGGTACATTGCAATTCATTTTCGTCGCGATAAAGTTCTTGCTTATCTGAATTGGAGTGCGAGCCAATACGTACGCAACTGGCATGAACAATCACAGGTTCCTGCATCAGCTCAGCATGATGCTTAGCCTCAGTCATTGCATTCATCGATTCAAACACATTCTTGCCATCACAATAGATTATGCGAAGATTTTTGAACCCTGAGAAATTTGCAGCTGCTTTGGAGTTTGCAGTCTGGTCGTGTTTGGGAACCGATATTCCGTAACGGTTGTCCTGAAATACAAATATTACAGGAAGCTTTTCATTGGAGGCTCCATTAATCGCTTCATAAACATAACCTTCTGATGTTGAAGACTCTCCCTGCGAACTAATGGCTACGCCTTTTGCACCATACTTTTTGATAGCCCGTGCCACTCCTACTGCATGCAACACATGATTTCCGGTAGCAGATGAAACATTGTGAATATTCCATTCCGGTTTTGCGAAGTGGTTGGACATGTGGCGACCTCCGCTGGCCGGGTCAGTAGCTTTGGAAATCCCGTTCAGAATAATCTCTTCGGGGGTTAAACCTGCCGAGAGTGTAGAAAGCATATCGCGATAATACGGGAAAAAATGGTCGGTTGATTTATCAAAAATCTGACCTATAGCCAACTGTATGGCATCATGACCCGCATAGGGAGCATGATAACTCCAGCCCAATGCCTGTTTGAGGTAATTAGGAGCTTTTTCGTCAAGCCTGCGCCCCAGTGTCATCAGATAAAACCATTTATGTAAGGTTTCTTTAGGAGTAGTATTTATAGTGTATTTTGCTTCAAAATCCATTGCACGTCTTATTCTTTCGTTCGCTAAAAAAACAAGCAGGGTCGGTATTTGTTCATGGGGTATTTGGCGTAAAAACGTGACATGCTCTACCAATTGGCAGTTTAGTATTCAAACCATTCACAAAAAAGCGAGGCTACCAAATATTGGCAGCCTCGCTTTTTATTTAAGAAGTCAGGATTATGATTATTCAACAATCATCTTATTGAGCAATCGTTTTCCTTTGAATTCGATACTATAGAAATAAATACCTGCAGGATAGTTTTCAGTATTCAAATCAATTTGCTGTTTACCCAAATCGAAATAGTTTTCACTTTCGAATAGTTGCTGTCCAAGCTGGTTTATCAGTCTGAATTGTACTTTACCTGATTCTTTCAGTTCGAACGGAATCAGAGTATTTCCTTTTGAAGGGTTTGGTATATTTTGTCCGAGTGTAAAGAGTGAATTTTCTGTTTTTCCAACTCCAACAACAATCTGAACATTTTTACATACTTTGTCATTCTGAGCATACTGTTCGTTTACAAGATTAGTCCATACACAAAGATTAAAGCTTGAGCCGGCAGGAACCTGAAGTTGTTGTGTAAATGTATAAACAACCGAGTCACCATAAGACAAAGCTGCACCTGTCCATGTTTCACTTACAATTGCAGCTGAACCTCTCTGATATTTCACGGGCACAGATGTTAGTGGTGCAGAACCATAGTTTTTAATCACAGCTTTTACAGGAACACTGGTAAACTGTGCAGCTTGGTCTAAACCAATAATTTGCGAAATACCCGCATCATTTTGAGCGGGTTGTACATTAACAGTCATGCAAAGTGAATCATTTCCGGTATAAATATCACCAATCACTGCAGTATAAGCGCAGAAAGCAATGTTTTGAGTGTGTACGGTAAATAAGCCGGCTAACTGGAAGTCAACGGTTGCTCCGGGAGCTAAGTTACCTGTCCATGTTTCGGTAACAGGCATATTTCCATTCACGCTATATTTTACAGGAATAGATGTAAGAGGATTAACCCCGAAATTTTTCAGCGTAACTTTTGGCGACACCTGATTACCGGTATTTTGAGTAGCCTGAGGTTTTATAATGGCAACAACGCCTCCATCCTGATCAATCATTTTCAGGGTTACAGCAAAATCGTCAATCGCCCAACCGTTCGCATTATTTGTAGCATTTGAAGTAAATATAAAGCGGAACTGAGTATTCAAACCAATATCATTAACTGATTGAAGCTCATATTTTACTTCCTGCCATCCATTGGTTTGACCTGTCCACATGTTTTGTGAAGTACCATTATACCAGTTTACGCCATTGGGATCACTTGATACGCCCAATATTTTCCAAACACCCTGACCATTGAGATATTCAATATGCCCGCCATCCTGATTTGCTTCAGCATCCATCCACATCCAGAATTTCAGAGTATCCATCTGGAACTGGCCTGAACTAAAGATTGGAGAATACAGGATATATGTACCATTGTTGTTATAGTTTCCATTAAGTTTGGTTTTCCATACATACGGGGCACTATGAGCAGTATTGATTACAGATGAATTTGGAGCACCATGTTCCCAATCAGAGTTTCCGCCTAGTGTCATCCAATCCGTAGTCGTAAGATCAAAGTTGTCATGAAATGGAGCCACAACTACAGGTACACCGTTGAATGTAAGGCTTATTGTATCATTATTGAGATTTCCATCACCAGCTACAGCAGTGAAAATACGGAGCGTATTGGCTCCCTGAACAACAGTCATCGAAGGAACGAGTGTAAAGGTATCCGTTTCATTTGACGATAATACATCATTGATAACAGTCGTTACAGTTGCATTGTTTCCTACTTTGAAACCTACGTTAAAGTTACTAACGTCTGTTGCTCCAAAGTTTTTCAGTATCACTCTCAATGGTACGGAAGCATTAACAGGAGCAAAATAATTTGTAGGTTCAAGAAGAGCCATAACACTCACGTCGATTGGCTGTGGTGTAAATTCATCCGCTCCAATATCCGGAGTTGAGTTATTTCTCAACTGTCCATCAATGTCAGTGGTTACCAAAGCTGTATAACTCCCTTTATTGTTAAGTGCTGATGAGTAAACATGTAGATCTGATTCCGACATATAATCCGGGTTCAGCGATACCGAGTTTGCATCTTTTCCACTATTGGTTTGCCATGAGCTCAGGTTATTAACAGGAGTTGCCCCATAAGTTGCCAGCGTTGAGGATGCAGCATACAGGTTATTATAGTTCGAAGTTGCCAGATAGGATGAAGTTGTGGCTGTAGTTGTGATTTCAACAGCTACACCAAGTCCATTATTGGCGATAGAGTTATTCAACAGAATAATGTTTCCATTTCCGGTAGATGCACTGTTAAGGTATAAACCACGACTGGTTGTTGCAGCACCACTTGTAACATTTACTGAATTATGAATAAAATTCACATAATTACTATATCCGACGTAGGCACCATTTACGGTAGTTGTAGCATTCTTCTGTGAAAGGAAGTTATTAGCTATCAATATTGGACTTGCAGCAGTTCCATTCAAATACTCAATATACAATGGATACGATGATGTAGTAGATAACAGATGAACTTTATTGTTCAGTACACGGGTTTCACTACCTGAATGATTAATATAAATACCATATCCGGTAGCTGAATTGGAAGCACTGATCAGATCATTTCCTCTTACATTCACAGAATCGGCATATGTAGTATAAATACCATAGTAGTAAAAACCTTTAACCTTATTATTTACAAAGCTGCTTCCATAGTGATTAACAGTTGTAGATCCTGCAAAATAGAAACCATAGTATCCATTTAATACAAGATTATTCTCAAATGTATTGTAAGTGTTTGCTGTTGTAGAATAAGAATACACTACAGCGCTGTTAGAACTTGTTGTTGCTATACTCTTAATTACACAACCTTTAAAAAGATTATTATTAGATTGATTTGATAATTCAATAACTCTTCCGTAGGTAGTGGTTGTATTTGACTCAAAGGTAATATTACGGAATCGCAGGTGATGAGCATTATCAAGTTTTAATACATAGTTATCACTCGAACCAGTTGCAGCATATTGAATATTTACAGAAGTACTATCATTATTTGCCGATTTGAAGGTAATAGTATTTGTATTTGAGGCACCATTAATGCTCCCTATTACAATATTTCCTGCATAAGCTCCCGGAGCTACATCGAATACAACAGAACCTGAAATACCACAAACGCTCAAATGTGTAATTGCATCGGCTATTGTGCTATAATTGGCACCTGTTCCACCAATCGTATAATTTCCGCTTAAACCACCACTACAACCATAAATAACCGAACGAACTGTATCGTTATAGTTAAGCCCTTCCGGTAGATTATTTGGCAGTTCAGTCCATACAACTATGTTATAAGTCCCAGCACTAAAGTTGAAAGTACCAATAATGACAGAATCTTTTTCAGCACCGGTTACCAAAGAACCTGACCAGTTATATGAAGGTTGTATAGCCCCGTTTACTGACCATTTAATCACTACTGAATTAAGAGTATTCAACCCAAAGTTTTTCACTTTCACACGTACATTCTGAACTCCGGATACCATCAAAGGATTAACCGGAGTAGTTAATGCAATAATACCTGCATCATTTTGTGGCAAAGCAAATTCATCAGCACCAATACACGGAACAGCACCTCTAACATCACCGTCTATATCTTCGGTTATTGATGTTATTGGAGTACCTGCCTGATAAAAATAGAAGTTGGTAGTATGTAAATCAGATGCTGATGTATAGTAAGGATTTCTGGATACCGAATGTTGATCTTTGCTTGATGCAGATTGCAATGAAGCTAAATCCGTTTTTGCACCGGAATAATATCCCAAATTTAAACCTTTTGCGTAGAAGTTATTGTAATCTGATTCAGTAACTGCAGTAGTAGAGCTAAAATAAACAGCATAACCTGGTCCATTATTGGCAAGAGTATTATTTTTCAACCTAACATTATCCCCCCCAGTAACATAAAATGCATATCCACCTGTTGCAGAACCCGCATTCATATTTACAGAGTTATTGAAGTATTCAGTATTGTAAGTATAGTTACTATAAAGACCATAAGCAGACGAAGTTCCAACAGATTGACTTACAAAATTATTTGCAACTAAACTTTTACCGCTTGAGGAACTGTTACAGTAGTGCATATAGAGACAGTAGTTTGATGAAGAGCCTCCGATATTTAATTTATTTCCTACAATCGTAGAGTTAAAGCTATAATAACCATAAATACCATAAATAGTTCCGGAAGAAGTCTGATCGTTAATCAAAGTGTTTCCTTTGAATAACAACGTATCACAATAAGAAAGACTTGCACCACAATAATAGAATCCTTCAATTGAGTTTCCGATAAATACGTTTTTATTCTTACGTGCAGAAGAAGAACCGTACCAATACAAACCATAGTAACCATTCAACATACGATTATTTGTAAATGTATTGTATGACACAGCAGCACCTGTACTGGCTGAATAAACGGCAGCATAAGAATTTGAAGTTGATTGACTGGTTTCAAAAACACAACTTGTGAAATTGTTATGATTTGAACCATTCACCATTTCCAATGCACGCCCAACAGAACCTTCTGCTTTAAAGCTGATACGTTCAAATGTAAAATAGCTGGCTGCATCAAGCTTTAACGTATATAAAGCAGTAGAACTGTTGTTAATTACTTTCACCGCGGTACTATCCTGCAATGCTGAGCGGAAGGTAACTGTAGTGTTTGATCCAACACCAGTAATACTGGGAATCAAAAGTTGCTCATTATAGACACCTTGATTTACCGTAAATACCACATTACCACAAACACCTGACGAAATCATTGCATTGATTGCCTGTGTAAAGTTAGGGTAGTCTGCACTTGCTCCACCAATGGTGAAGTTCCCTGTCATGCAAGCATTAATAGTAGTTGATGCAGAATCGTTAATCGGGTAGTTATCAACCTGATTATTCGGATTTACAACCCATACTTTGAGAATATGAGCCCCTCCAATAAAGCTCTTCAATGCAATTTGATATGGAGCAGATGTTTGTCCGGAAATCAATGAACCATTCCATGTTGCAGGTGTTTGAACTATCCCATCAACACTCCATTGAATTTGAGCACTTGTAAGAGTTGAAGAACCAAAGTTTTTCAAAGTAACTTTTACCGGAACTGGAACGCCTGCTGTTACAGAACCAGAAGGCTCAACCACTGCATTTACGCTTGCATCAATTGCAGGAATATTGGTAACAACTGCAACTGCCGGAACCTTCGGGCTTGCACATCCTTTAACATCCATAACAATCTGAATATTTGGGCGTGAAGAGTTCAGGGTTGTTGCTCCTGTTGGTGCACTATTATCCGCATTTACATACTGATGAGAACCAGAAATCGAAGTAGAGGTATATTCAAAATACAGATATCCAGATACACCATTTCCTCCTATATTTTCTTCGCAAAGCACCATCATATTCCCTGAATTATAATAAAACGGGGTCTCCAGTGTCACAGTTTTCCATCCGGTAGAGTTAAATGTAATTGTATCATCAAATACCAATTGAGCATTAGATGTAAGGTTTAACCATGTATCGGAAACCATTGATTGCGCACTGTACGATTTCATGTAAATCTTAACAGGAATAGTAACGGTACTGGCTGTAGTAACCTTCCACTTTATCTGCTTAATATATCCATAACTTCCCACCTCTGATTGTTGATACAATGATGCACTACGTGAGAACCCAAAATTATGATAGAACGGGTAAACCTGAGTTGATGTTCCTGTCCCAATAGTTTTTGTAAACGAAGTATAAGGAGCTGATTCTACATAGTAAGTGGTAGTATCAAACAAAATTGGAGTAGTAAAATGGTTTCCCATGAAAACCGGAGTAGTATCATTTACATTTATATACCAGAAAGCCGTATCAATTGAAGGTATATTGAATTGTCCGGTAGTTGCATAAGGTACTGTAATATTTGTAACGGATGGTGCAACCGGAGTATATTTCGACAATACATCTTTTGATAATGTATCATTTACATGGTAAAAATCCTGTGCAAGAGTAACCCATACTTTGATTGTATATACTGAATCAAAATTGTGAGCAGGAATGTTTGCAGGAGTTGTAAATGTAAAATCAAGACCTTGAGCACTTGGAATTACATCTGTAACTTGTTGTGACACATGCGTAGCAGGATCATTGTCAACAATATAGTGTGCAACCAGAGTATTCTGATTTCCATAAATAGTATCAGTACCAACATTTAAGATAGTGATTTTCACTTGCTCCAATTCCTTTCCACAGCCAGAAACCGGTGTTAATATTTCAGCTACAGAAGCATCATGATTATTTGGATAACCAAGTTCTGCATCAATCATGAATCGACCATACTGAGTAGCATTAACCAAATTAACAGTTGACAAACCAAAGCTATAATAAAATGTATTTGCTCTACAATTATTTTCTTTCTGGCATCCAAGTGGATAATAACCGCCTGTTGTTCCAATTGTTTGAGCAATACCGACAAGTACGTCCTCATCAATTACATTGGATTTTTTAGAATCACTCATCGGAAAATATACCCATGTATTCGTATCCTGTGCTGTAATAATTTTTGAGGCTGATGTATCTAAAACTATACCGGCATTATCCATCACAACTGCATAAATACGCTGTCCTATTGTATTTGAATTGGTAATAAAGGCTTTAACAGCATTAATATTACGCGAAGTATTGATATGATATCTGGTTAAGAAGTAACCTGAGCCTGTATTAAATCCAAAATTAGTTTTCACAGCAGCAGTATCAGCATATCCGAACAATGAATCTGTAACTTTCTGCTGGTAAAGCATTTCGTTATTCAAATTTACATCATCGTTTGGAAGATTCACTTTTACAGTACTATACCCTAATATAGCCGGGTTGTAATCAGCAAAGAACAACGTGTCTTTATCTCCTGTTTTCAGAGAATCGATTACTACAGTCGAATTGAAATTATTAACTCCGGTAATGGTTAATGTAACCGGGATATTGTATAGCGTATTAGCACCCAAATTTTGCACTACACTCTTTACTTTATGTGGAGTAGCAGCATCTTTCGCAAGTTTACCGTAAGTATTCAGCGTTAAAAGAGCAAGATCATTTGCCGGAATAGAAAACTCATCAGCTCCGATACAAGGATTTGCAGGTCTTAGATCGCCTTCAATATCATCTGTAATCTGAGGAAGAACAGCACCTCTACGATAGAGCATTACACTATTGGTATGAAAATCTTCAGTTGAAGCAAACATCGGATCTGCTGAAACAGAGTTCGTGTCTTTTCCAGTTGCTGATTGCCATGCAGCTAATGTAGTACGTGCTGTAGTATAGTAACTCAGATTAGTACCTTTCACAAAGAAATTGTTATTGTCTGATTGGGTTAACGCAGTAGCTGAGGAAACATATATTGCATAACCAGAACCATAATTCACAAAGTTGTTATTCTTAACCTTGATATTAGATCCACTTGGCAAATAAAATGCATCACTTGAAGAGTTACCTGCATATAATACGGACGTATTATTATAGTATTCAACATTATTTGAAGATGAATTGTAAATGCCTTCTATAGTTGACGTTCCATTAACCTGTGAAACAAAATTATTGCTAACCAATGCATTACCAGCTGAATTATTGCAGTAATATAAATAGATTCCATAATTGGAACCTGTCCCGCTTAGCAAAACTTTATTCTTACTTGTAATCAAATTATCATTGTAATAAGCGTATAATCCGTAAAAAGTACCGCTTGACGGTGAGTTTTGTATTAAATTCCCAATAAACTGAACCGTATCTTGATAATATGAATAAAATCCATAATAATAAGAGTTCACTATTGTATTGTTAATAAATCGGTTACCAGCTTCCTTTTCTCCGGCTGCAGAACCAATACTTGTAAAATAGATCCCGTAATATCCATTTTCAATTCTATTGCCTTGAATTGTATTATACTGATCTTTCGTTGATTCTGAATAAATACCTGCAGAACTGGAACCAGTGCCATTACTGATTATTCTGTTATTGCGAATTATATTATAGTTTGCAACATTTTTTAGTTCAAAAACTTTTGCATAAGTTGCCCCTGTATTTTGCAATGTAAGTCCTTGAATAGTAACATAATCAGATCCATTAAAACTAAATACATAATTATCGGTTGAAGCGGTAGACTCATAAGTTAGAATCGTATTTAAGCTATCACCAGCTATTGATTTAAAGGTAATTGTATTAATTGGTGAAGCTCCCTGGATTTCAGGCAACGTAATTTGTTCAGTGTATGTACCCGGAGCAACATTAAAAGTTACAGGACCACAAATACCATATTGAACTAATGTATTTACTGCACTGTTAAAACTGGAATAGTCGGCTCCTGATGTTGCAGAAATTGTATAAATTCCTGAATTAAGTGATGATTTTACATTTGTGAATAAAGTATCATTTGAATGATCCTCATCTGAAAAAGAACTATTTAAAATTCCATTCCAAACTTTGATTGACGACATCTGCGCAGAAGGGAAACTGTATGAACCAATTATAATTGTTGTATCTGCTCCATAAGCAACATTTCCTGTAAATAGATAAGGAGTTTGCATTACCCCATTAACACTCCAGTTTATTTCGGCTGAATTTAAAGCTGCAACTCCAAAATTCTTCAGTTTTACCTGAATATCACTTCCTGTTATTGAACAAGGAAACATTGACGATGTATAGGCAATAATACCTACATCATTCTGGCGTAAATTAAATTCATCAGCACCAATATCCGGTGTGGATGTATTACGAGCATCTCCATCTATATCATTACTGATTTCAGGAAGAGCCAAAGCTATTCCATTTAACAAAGAACTGTTAATATGAAGATTATGAGTAGTTGAATAATTCGGATTCAGAGAAACGGAATGCTGATCTTTATTGCTTGCAGTTTTTAATGCAGCAAGACTTGCACGATCAGCAGTCCAGTATGCAAATTTAGATGTTGATGCACTGTACAAGTCATTGTAATCAGAGCTATCTATCGCAGTTGCTGTTGAATTATACAAAGCGTATCCAGCACCTGTGTTTGCAAAAATATTATTTAACAGACGATTTCCTGAACCACCCGTTAAATAAAATGCACGACTGGCATTATTTGCTGATGTAATATTAACTGAATTGTAGTAAACCTGAATATTATATGAACTATTCAAACTTAATCCGGTAACCTGATTTGGTCCGGCATCGGACTGACTAATAAAATTGTTAGCAATAGTCATACGCGCCGGAAGTATCGAAGTAGTAGCTGTTAAATAAATACCGTTCCCGGTATTATTTCCCATCATTTTTATTGTATTACTACTAATTTCAGATTTTCCGACAACGGCAGAAGCATAAATCCCCGCAAAAGATGAAACCGTTGTAGCAGCAGATGTTATACCATTATTTTTCACTATTGAAGAATCCTGATAAGCAAGACAAATCCCATAATTAGTATAACCTGTAATAGTATTGTTATAATAAATATTTGAAACTTCACTCATTGCACTGGTTCCGGCAAAGTAAATGCCATTATATCCATTTCGGATTTCATTATTCGAAACTTCGTTTCTGGACTCAATAGCCGTTGATGAAGAATAAACACCTGCATAATTTGAAGAAGTTGTAACTGGCATCTCTAAAATACAATTTGAAATCATGTTATTGCTCGATCCTCCGGCAAGTTCAATTACTCTGCCATAAGAACTACCTGTTGCTTTCAACGTTAAGTTGCGAATGGTTACATAATTTGTGCCGTCCAGTTTAATCACATAATTATCGGCAGAGCCGGAAGATGCATAATTAATTACAACGTCTGACTTGTTTCCCGTAGCAGATTGTAATATAATTGTATTTACTGACGATGTACCTTTTATATTGGATAGTAACATATTTGTATTATACGTACCTGAAGCAATGTTAAAAACAACAGGACCACAAATACCTTTTGTCTGTACATCGTTTATTACCTGATTTATAGTAGCATAATCAGAGGTTGGAGTTCCAACTGAATATACGCCACCAGGTAATGCTGTTTGAATTGAATTAACTAGCAATGTGTCATTTATAAGATTTTGATCCAAAACACCATTTGGCATTGAACTCCAAATCTTTAAAGAGTATATCTGTCCAGGTGCAAAAGTAAAATTACCTATTGTTACATTGGAAGTTGCTAATGATGGAACATTACCATTGAACACAAATGAATTTTGCATAACACCATTTACACTCCATTCAATATTTACGGATGTTAATGGTGATAGTCCATAGTTTTTAAGTTTAACAACAACGGGTATTGAAGCATTTTGACAAGGAGCAACAGGAGCAACGAATGCAGAAATTCCTGCTTCATTCATAATCAAATCAAACTCATCGGCACCCATATCTGGAGTTGAAGAACTCCGGGTATTCCCATCAATATCAGTAGTTACACTTGAAAGAGGGGTTCCTAAATTATTAAGAGCCGAGGTATTCAGATGTAAGTCAGTAACTAAAGGAAACTGAGGATTTACCGAAACCGAGTTCGAATCTTTACTACTCGCTGTTCTCAATGCAGCCAGAGTAGTTTTAGCACCGCTCCAATATGCAAGGTTTGTTCCCGTGGCATAAAGATCATTATAATCTGAATTACCGATTGTTGCTATCGTACTGATGTAATACGCATATCCACTACTGGTATTCGAAAAAATATTATTCTTTACATTTGCATTAGTCGTAGTTGAACTACCTGTACTATAAAATGCATACCCGGATGTAGAGCCAGCAGTTACATTAACAGAATTATGATAATAATTCTGATTCATTGAATAATAGTTACTTATTCCCTGAACACTACCTGTACCAACAGATTGTGAAACAAAGTTATTTGCAACCAATCCCGGATGTATCGCTGTATTATCGGAATAATACATGTAAATACCATAATTAGTACCAGTGCCGTGAACATGAATTTTATTACGAACCACGCCCAAATGATTATCATTATACCCGGCATAAATACCCGTAACTGCTGCAGAATTATCTGCACAATTTAAAGTATTCCCTGCTATATATGCTGAATCATTATAATTAGCATAAATGCCATAGTAGTAAAATCCATTGATTGTATTTCCTTCAATAACGGATCCTTTTTGTAATGAAGACGTAGATGAACCACTACAATAAATTCCGTAATAACCATTCAAAATATTATTATTACGATAGGTATTATAGTTATCAATAGAAGAACCATCATAAATACCAGCAAAATCAGATAATGTTGATGCAGGTATTTCAATTTTGTTAGATTCAAAAACATTGTAATTTGATGCACCGGATACTACAATACCATAACCGTAAGAAGAACCTGCTGGTTTTATAAGTAAATTCCTGATAGTGAGATAATTGGTATTATTAAGTTTTACTACATAATTGGTAGAAGATGAAGTAGCAGCGTATGTTATAACAACATCATTTGCATTTCCTGATTCCGGTTCAATCACAACACGGTTTACAGACGAAGCCCCCTGGATAGAACCAAAATTGATTTGCTGATTATACGTACCTGATTTCACTTTAATTGTTACCGGACCGCTTACACCACAGTTTGACAAGGTACTAATAAGATCATCAAACGTCGGAAAATCAGCAGAAGAAGTTCCTACAGTATAAGTTCCATTTAAAATCTGACTACAACCATACAGATTAACCGAAAGTGTATCATTTCCATAACGTTTATCAATGCTATCGTTTGGCAAAGCAGTCCAAACTTTTAACTGATGAGATCCGTTGGGTAAATTCAGGTTACCTATCGTTACTACTGAACTAACAACATCCTGACATAAAAGACCATTGTAGGTAAAATTCCCCAACTGTGTTCCATCTAATGCCCAGAAAACTTTTGCGGATTTTAAGGTATCGGTACCATAATTTTTAATTCTCACTTTTATTGACAGTGGTGAAGTATTTACAAGAGTACCAACAGGACTATTTATTTCGGTTACCCCTGCATCGGTATTGAAATCGGTAGGAATAATCCCAAATTTAACATTCGCCCTGTTGCCTGACCCTGCAGATGATGCAGGAGGATTTGCTGTACCGTAAAAAGTATATGACGAACCCGCAGTAGTTGTATAATACCAATCTACTTCACCTGTTGCATTATCGGGTCTGTACCATTCGGTAAACACGAACAAATTATCATTACCATTATACGTAAAATTATTTATTGTATTGAATACAAAATCCTGCCAGCCTGTAGAAGTGTTAAGGTTCTGAGTTGTGCTTTCATAAACTTTAACAGCACCTGCTAATTCAGAAGCATATGCTGTACTGGTTGTTGGAACTGAAGTTGCAGTAGTGTGTTTAAAATAAATACGTAAGGTTGCATTTGCATTCGAATACCCTGCAAAATTTGATTTATTCCATGATATTGATTTAATTAATCCACTTATATTCAATTCATTACTTTTAAATAAAGCAATATTATTACTATATTTATAAGTACTTGTAGCTGTATTGATGTAAAGAGGAGAATTATAGCTGGTTGAAGTACCTGTACCAATCTGATAATATTGAGGCCCTTTCAGAATAAGAAACTTTTTATATCCGGTAATGGGGTAATTCGCAACATTTCCAAAATTGTCCATGGCTTCAATTCTATACCGAATTATATTGTTATATGTAAGTGAAGGAATTTCTACAGAGTAATTTGAGCCAAGCTGACTCATTGGAATAGATATTTCTGCACCGCCATTTACGGTATAATAGAGCATCGCTGATGAAATTGTATTTGCATCTGTAATATCTGCAGATACAATAAAAGGACCTGTAGAGTAAACAGTATCTCCAAACGCTTGTGAAGTCAATGTAATAACCGGAGGATCTATTTCATTGGTTGATGCTATAATTTTAATATCATCAATCAGCCAACCATAACGGCCTCCTCCACCAGGAGTAAATCCATCAGCAAGCTTGAATCGTACTTTTACATCAGTTTTATTTGCTGCTATTGCAGAAATATCAAACAATTCCTGCTTCCACCATGTATTATTAGGTATTGCGGCACTATCTGTAGTCCAATCAGACACATAACTGCTTTCACAGAACCGATTGCCCGTAAACACACCACTCCCCTTATAATGAGCATCTGTTAATGAAACCCAAGTAGTCCCACCATCGGGAGATACTTCAACAAATCCACCATCGCCGTAAAATACTTTACAAATTTGAGCAAACTTCAGATAAACAACAGTTTTCCCAACTGTTGACATTGAGGTTGTCGTAAGATAAACTATTTTACCGGTTTGAACTTGCATGGAATCAGAAAAAGCTCCCTGATATGCAAGATTTGAGGTTAAAGTCCAATCCGAGCCCCCTGCAGGCACTGTTGAACTACTTACACTGTCGCCATTTGAAGGTGACTCGAAGTTTTCATGATAAACATTAACGGTTTGTGTCTTAGCAAAATAAGACAGCATTACCGCTAAAAAAAATAGCAGTAGTTGTTTCATGGCTTAGTAATTTTAAATTATTTCAAATTGCGCTTTAAAATTACCAATAGACATATTTCTCAATGCAAATCACAAGTTAAAGCCTTGTTATCTTTTGTTAAATAATATTATGGTTTAGAAGAAGTAATATCATCATAAACACTTCTTCTTGTATTTCAATTACCAAATTATATATCCGCAAAACACTATCTCTTTAATTTTAAAAATACAAACTATATTTCCTGCATAAAATCTTTCTATTTAGAAATAGCAACACCTCAAAACTTATTTCAAGTATCTATTTTACATCATAATACAATTATTTACGATTATAAAATAATATAAAAAATACATATTATTCTCATAATGTAATTCAGATATTCTATTGTTAATTACATGTAAATATTTCACATATAATCTTTTATCGCATATATTCCAATTTACAACAACACATATAGTATATATTCAGTAGTAGTGATATACTCTTTCTCTATACACTCTGAACATTGAATATTTGAAATCAACACCTTTGGATCTGCAATTCAACATTCTAGTTCCATAATCAAAGTTTCGAAGCAACTGTAATATTAAAGCATCATAAACAAAGCAGGAAGTGTTTTTTTCAATATATTAAAAAAAACACTTCCTGCAAAATTCAGTCCCTAAATAATATTATTTACTTACCCCTACCACTCTTGAGCCGGAGGCAGACATGCAACTTCCATCATACATAGATTCGGCTGATACTGGTCCCATTTGATATTCTCCTTTAGAAACCACCCTTACCTGATAGTAAAATGATTTTTCAGTATAATAGGCAGAGGTAAAGTAGAGGATCCTATCATCACGAATATCGGTATAATCAGCATTTGCAGGATCTTTTATCCAACTATATTCGCGTTCATTCGATAAACGTGGATTGTCAATTTCGAAGCATGCCGGAAGCATATCCGTTATTACAATATTCGGAACAGAATATTGATTGATTGATTTGAGCGTAACTTTTACCACAAGCAAATCGTTCTGCTTAACATTTTTCAAATCAACAGGTTTTCCCCAACGATTGTAAAATTGTTTTCGAACCTCCAGATTTTCATCACGTTCAGGTATTTTCCCCGATTTACTTACCCCCTCGGCTTCGTAATAATAATAGAGCATTCCATTTCCACTGGTTTTAATCTTCAATAACGTATTTTGAATATTTTGAGTAATCACCAGATTTTGATTATCAAACGATGCTATTTGTTTCTGACCTGAAGTTATCTGAGCTTTGACATTGGCAGCATTGGCTTTTCGGCTCATTTTCCCGAATGCAAGCAAGCTAAATGCTTTTTCCTGTGTTGATGTCCAGTACTTTGATTTCAACTCTGTAGAAATTGATTTTGCCAAAACCGGAATTTCAGGACTGGAAGGATCGGCATCCATAAGAGTTGACAATACCAGTGCTTTATTACGTAAAGCAGAAGTATAGCTGCTACTGTAGCGCGATATATAATTTCGGGTTGCAAAGTTTGCCGGAACAATATTTCGATAACTGTTTTTATCACCAGCCAATGCAAAGGCACAAGCAAGCATAAACTTTTGATCCGTAGTAGTTAATGAATTATTCATTTTATAATGGTTCATCAACGAAACATTTGGTTTTCCAGCCAGTGAAAGTATGTAAAGCGAATAGAATATTTCTTCCCGATCAGTACGAACCGTTGACAATTGGCCTTTTTCATTCCAGCAATAATATTCAGCAGTTTCCTTTTTTCGTGCTTCGCGCAACAAATAGAGCAAGGCATTTTCCAACTGATTTTTATTCACTTCATAACCTGCATTTTTACATTCAACCAAAAAATGTGTTGCATAGGCAGATGCCCACCAGTTCCCATCAGAGTAATTTGGCCATATTTCAAAGCTACCATTATAATCCTGTAGGCCTTGTACTTTTTGAATTGCTTGTTGTACAAGATAGTTTGGATTGTAATAGTTTCCGGTATTATTCTGTTTAATTACTTTGGCAATATCTCGATAATAGAGCAGCGGGAATGCAGTAGAAACGGTTTGTTCCAGACATCCGTAAGGATAATTCAAAAGATCGGTCAATTGCCGGCCATACTCAATCATAGGTGATTTACTAATTATCAACTTCGCCCGTGAGGTTGATGCAATATAATCGTTGGTAATGGTAAATCCTTTTTCTGAGTTTGCATCAATACTTCCTGATCCTGAAATTTTTGACAATCCAGCTATAGGGCGAACGGTTACATCTGTTACGTCCATATAGGTTTTATTTTCAGCCTCAACAGTTACTGTTATTTTAGCTTCACCAATATCATTTAAGGCCGAAACCGTAAAAGGCAATTGGATTTCGCGGTTGGCTGGAATATTTACTGTTACAACATTCTTCTCTTTCAGTTTTACAGGACCGCTTGTGGTGAACGTAAGTTTTGCCGACAATGGTTTTTCAGTAGTATTGCTAAGCATTACCGGAACCTTCGCATTATCGCCAGGACTTAAAAAACGAGGCAACGCGGTACTTATCACGATTGGATCTGCGACCTGAATCTGTTTTTCGGCATTACCAAATCTACGACCATTCCAGGCTACGGCCATCACGCGCAAACTACCCGAAAACTGCGGAATATCAAACGTAAAAGAAGCTTTACCGTTTCCATTGCTCTTCAAAATACCACTCCATAATGAAATCAGCTTTACTCGTTTATTGGTAAGCGGATTTATTCTACGTTCCAAATCAAAGCCTCCATCACCTCCTGTGCTGGATTTATGGGCAGCAATTTCGGGATAGAGATATGCGTACAGGTCATAGCTGTTTACTTCTAAAGCACGTTTCTGATAGAAAAAGTCATACGGATCCGGAGTTTTGTAATTCTTTATCTGCAAGATACCTTCATCAACCACTGCAATTGTATATTGCGTATTAGGTGCAGACTGAACCGTAACTGTTTGCCGGGTTCGTGAGTTCACTTTTTCCGGAGCAGAAAGCGTTAGCGTAAGGTGATCTGACTTCTGTTCTGTTTTCAGAGAAACATATCCATGAGCTACCGTTAGCGGAAGCTGAACATCATCCATCTGTCGAAGGATGGTTGCGGAAATAAAGATATTGGGAAGATGCCCCTCTTTAATAGGCAGATTCAGATTTGCGGTCTTATTCTGAGCATCCAGCACATAGTATTCCTGAACATTTTCACGTTCAACCGTTACTACCAACTTTCCGGAAAACGGGCACTTAAAGAGCAGATTTGCCGTTTCTCCAACACTATACACATCCTTATCTGACTCTATCATTATCTCACCATCTTTGCTCACTTCAAAAGAGGTAAAATAGGTATCGTTATAACCGTAAGCATAGAAATCCTGTTTTACATAATAGCCTGATTCATTGTTAAAAATACGGACTTCATAATTTCCTGACTGAACCGGAGTATATGTTAATGATACAGGTTCACCGGCAAAGGTAAATTCCTTCGAGAGCATCGTAAATTCTTTACGTTGGGAATTATATGTAAAATCCGTACCGCTTCGCTGGATAATGTTTTCATAATGATAGCGAATAATCTGAACTCTGGTTTTAGCATTTTTCACCGGATTCCCATTTTTGTCGAGAGCGGCAAACTGCATAGTTATCGGACGACGAGTAGAAACCCAGCCATCGAAATTTCGGATACCGTAAAAAATCCGTTGGGTATTCAGTACAAAGGTGCTCAATCTGTTTACCGGACGGCCATTTTCATCAAATACGGTAGAAAATAACCTGCCCTGCCACTGACCAATCCCCCTGATATCAGGCAATTCCAGTTCGTCAGTATAAACACCTTTTTCATTTGTCTTTCCTTCATTGGTAATCCCTCCTAAATCAGGCTCTTCTGTAAATGTAGGATCGAAAGTCCAATCTTTAAAATTCTTAGGTTGAAATGTCTTATAGCGGAAAAGCAATTCACTCTCCACATTTCTGTTTGCAGCCGGAGGACCAAAGAAATTTGTAGCCTGAAGATTTACTTTTGCCACTTCGCCTGGAGCGTACTCCTTTTTATCCAGGCTTACCTGAACCTTAATTCTGTCGGGCATAAACTCTTCAATCATCAAATTATAGCTATTGAGCAAAACATCATTTGCCGAATAAACTTCGTAGGTATATTGTCCGGTCATATATTTCGGAGGCACAACACAATGAAACTCAACAGCTCCTTCATTGTTTGTATTAAGTTTCCGAACAAACAATTCCTTACCATTAGGCTGAATCAATTTTACTTTAAGCGGCAAGTTGGGAACTACATTCCATTTTCGGGTTCGAACAATAGTATTGATATACACTGAATCCCCAGGGCGGTACAAATTCCTTGGACCATATATAAACACATCATAATCAATATTTTGAAGAGTTTTACCACCTAAATCGAAACGAGAAGTTTCCACCTGTGTCTGATTAAAGTAAACGAAGTTAAAATCACTTCCACTGCGTGCTGTGATCATAGCCATATTAAAGCCTGAAGCATATTTTTTCACATTATCGAAAACAGCTACACCCTGTGCATTGGTAACTGCACTTTGCAGTGTTTGATTATTGGATGTAATAAAATTTACCTTAACACCGGCCAATGCCTTGGTGGTACGGATTGAATTGGCCATAACCCAAATCTGATCTTCCGATGCTTTACATATCAAGCCAATATCAGAGAGCGAAACCAATGCCACATCACGCAACCATTTCTTTTCGGTGGACTCAATGCGAACAAGGAGAAAACCTTTCAATGCACCACTCATATCCAAATCTTCCGGCTTAAGATTAAGCAAACGAAGATTTCCATTTTTTGGTAATGCCTCCGTATTTACCTCTTTTGAATAGATAAGCTTTCCGTAATTTTCGTTAAATGAATATAAATAAGCGCCATGATCTACATAATCACCATCTTCATTTTGCTGAAATTCATCCTCTTCGTAATAACTATCGTAATCTTTTCCACCCCGTAAATAGTGGATAATGTTGTTTTCGAAAATCTTAAATACAGAAACTTTTACAGTTGGTACATCAATAATATTAATCCCCAGATTACGGTTTCCCAGCGTTGTCATATAATAACTGTTTTGATCCTGAAAGCCCAGATATGGATCTGCTTTTTTAAACGTAACCTTTTGCGAATAATCATTCCCTAACGACTTATTGAAGACCCCATTAAGCGAACCTTTCAATATAACTTCATAGGTTTTCCCTTCTTCAAAGGTTCCGGAAAGAGTAACATCATTCTGATCTGTTTCTGCAGTAAACTGAACAGCAGGTTCAAGTGAAATAAAATCTTTTAGATTCTGATCTTTTACGGGTTGATTAAAATAGATTCTGATAAATGACTTTTCTTCATCATAACCAGGCAACATCTGGATTACTTCCAGCTTTTCTCTGGAAGGAATTGCAGCCGTTACTGTCATTGCTTCTGAGGTTGCCCTGTTACTCCCCTGACAGGATAATCCTTTATCAATTTCAATTTGAACCGGGAAACCCTGAGCACTCTCCGGATCAGGAGCAACAAATTCAACCTCAACTGTAGAAGCTGTTCCGTTCGTGATTATTTTATAATTCAGTTCTTTTTGAGTTGTTTTCAACTTCAAATATTTATTCAGTTCCCACGTATTTACCGGAAAGTTAAAGATAATCCCCATTCGTATTGCCAGATTATTCAGTCCGTCTTCCGAAATTGTCCAATAAGCATTGGTTGCTTCAATCTTCAGATAAGGGGTATGAAAAACCATAGGTTCCGTTGATACCGATTTTTTATCTTTCAGGTATTTATTTAAAGAAGGCAAAAGCAATGCTTTATAGTCAGTATTAGGAGCAAAACCTTCTACAGGCGAAAATGTCAGTTCATTTCGGGAAGTCCATTTAAAATAGCCACGGACTTCCGGAATAAATTGTACGTAAACGGAGGTATCCCATGTATTAATAAGAGAGTCAGGAACCAGATCTTTATTAAACTTAAATACAACATTTTGTTGTGTTGCAATTTCATCTTTTAAACTGGTTTCGGTTACGGAAATCATGTTTCGGCTACAAGCCAAAAGAGCCACTACGGTTACAAAGAAAATCCATTTAATAAGTTTCATAGGTTTAATGGGAATTTAAAGGGAACATAAGAAAAAACCCTGTTACACCTAACGCATAACAGGGTTTAAAATTATAATTTTTTAAGACTTAAAGTGAATTTAGACATTTTTTTATATTCGACTCTACCCTACTGATTACCTGAGAGATATCCGCCTTAACAAAAGCTTCACCCGTGATTTGTTCATACAATTCGATATAACGGTCAGAAACCTGGTTTACAAATGTTTCATCCATTTCAGGAACCTGCTGACCATCCTTCCCCTGGAAACCATTTTCCATCAACCATTCACGGACAAATTCCTTGGATAGCTGGCGTTGTTTTTCACCTTTTTGCTGACGTTCTTCATAGCCTTTGGCATAAAAATAACGTGAAGAGTCAGGAGTGTGGATTTCATCAATCAGGTAAATCTGTCCATCAGCTTTTCCGAATTCGTATTTGGTATCAACCAAAAGTAGTCCTCGTTCTTTGGCCATTTCGGTGCCTCTCTGGAATAATGCTAAGGTGTATTTTTCAAGTTGTGCGTAATCTTCTTTGGAAACCAGACTCAAACTGATAATTTCTTCTTTGGAAATATCTTCATCATGTCCAATCACTGCTTTGGTTGTAGGCGTAATAATGGGTTGTGGAAAACGATCGTTCTCTTTCATATCTTCGGGCATTGAAACACCACAAATAGTACGTTTCCCTTCCTTATATTCGCGCCATGCGTGACCTGAAAGATATCCACGAATTACCATTTCAACCTTGAATGGTTCACAAAAACGACCTACAGTAACCATTGGATCGGGTACACAAATTTTCCAGTTTGGCACTATATCCTGAGTTGCATCCAAAAATTTAGCAGCTATCTGATTCAACACCTGACCTTTATAAGGAATACCCTTTGGCAACACCACATCAAACGCAGAAATCCGATCGGTAACAATCATAGCCATATATTGCTCTTTGATAGTATAGACATCGCGAACTTTTCCAACATATAAATCATGCTGGCCTTCAAAATTAAAGTTTGTTTTGGTTACTGTGTTCATTTTAAATTTATTATAATGGTTATTTAATTTTTATTAAACAAAAAAGCCTGCTAAAACAAATGTCGTAACAGGCTAATCTCTTATTCAGGCACAGGTTCAGTGCTTGATTTCAAAAGAAGTAAAATCTTGCACTTCACCTTCTTCTGTTTCAACGGAAGATACATTAGCCCCTATTGGACCTGCTTTACACCATTCAAGAAAATGCTCAAGAGCCTCCTCTTCTCCTTCTGCCTCAATATATACAGATCCATTGCTTTTATTGCGAACAAATCCAAATATACCATGCTTATAAGCAGCCTGCATAGTGCAAAAACGGAATCCTACCTTTTTTACCTTTCCGTTAACATTGATTTTCAGATGCTTTTTCATGTGTAGTTCTAGTAGTTTTTAAGAAATTGTTAAAATCCCAACCGCAAATATACAGCATGAAATATCCGAAACCAAATTATTTTTCGTTATTCATAAACCCGGCTTTCGCTATACAACGTAAAAAGCTCTGGGAGAAGACAATATTATCTTTCTTGGAATATCGTTTTTGTGTGAAAATTTGAGCTAAATTCTCCAATCCATTCTCCTCAATCAGCTTTTGAGTTAACGCCATGGCCTCTTTTTCGATATAGATTTCGTCGATTTGTTCAGCAGTATAATCATTATACTCCTCAAAATGAATCAATCCTGCATCTGGTAAACGATCTGTTAATTCAGGTTGTTCATCAGGATAACCAACCACTAACGTTGTTATTGGCACAACTGCTTCGGGAAGGTTAAGAAATTTCGAAATTTCATCAGCCATGTAAGTGGTTGTTCCCAGATAACAAATCCCTAATCCCTTATCTTCAGCTGCCACAGCTACATTCTGAGCAACAAGCAAAGCATCAATTGCGGCTGTAAAGAATGACAAAAAATTGTCAAAACCGGGTTCTGCATTGCGCTGACGACACCATTTATTAAAACGGTTAAAATCGGCACAAAATGTTAGTAACACCGGAGCCTGAAAGATCATTGGCTGATTAAAGTGAAACTTTGCCAACTCTTTTTTCTTCGCTTCATCCTGAGTCACAATCACACTATAAACCTGCATATTACCAGTTGTTGATGCACGAAATCCTGCATGTAATATTTCCTGCAGAACTTCCGGAGACACTGGAGTCGATTTGTATTTACGAATCGAGCGGTGTTCCAATAAGTTTTGAATTGCTTCCATATTTTGTATTAGCGTTTTATACGGTTAATAATTTTTTCGTTCATCAGTTCACGACGGGCATCACTGGCTATCCAATGAGCCGAAGGAGATGCTGTATTGAGTAAAATATCGCATGTTTCAAGAGCTTTTATACGTAAAAAGTGGGAACGTTTCCCCAGTTGTCGTAAAGCCCAGTTCACAGCTTTCTTCACAAAATTACGTTCATCTGTCGAATACTGAATAATAAGTTTAAAGTAGGGTAAAAAGTTCTCATCAGGTGTTTTCTTTTCATACATGGCCTGTTTTGCCATTATTGTAAATGCCGCCCTGCGAACATATTCTTCTTCGCGACAAACCCAATCATTTACTTTTTTCCAGCCCAGCGGAATAATCCCAAAAAGATTAAAAATTACACCATCACAAATATCCCATGTATTAAAATCGAGCACCCAACGATCCATTTGTTCATCTGTAACAAGCTGCGGATCATCAATCATAGAAGCTATATGACGTGCTTCGTGGATATTTGTTTTCCACAAAAGCTCAGCCAGTTCATGATTTTTCCGATATCGTTTACTTAGCTCCCTCATCACCGGAACCCTAATGCCCAGTGCATTGGATGTTTGAATGCCAAATCGCGACATTCCGTTCACTACTTCTGAATCAGCACATTGGTGCAGCTCTTCAACGATTGCATCACATAAAACCTGATTCGGATTCATTGGGAGTATGTTTGTGCAAAGATATTGGTTTCTTTTTTCTCACACATTATTTTCTGCATCGAAAACACGATAAACACAAAATTAAACGAATGATATTTTTTATTTTCACTATTTTTATTAGTATCTTTACACTATTCTTCTCTCGAAAATCAAACATTGTGAAACGAATTATTGCATGTATATATCTATTATCAGGCATCTTCCTGCATGGCAATGGGCAAGACAATCATTACAGGATTATGTTTTACAATACTGAAAATTACCTTGATACATTTAATGATTCCCTTACACGGGACGATGATTTCACCCCAACAGGGAAACAGTTTTGGGGAAAAACAAAATTTCTGAAAAAGCGAAACAACCTTTTTAAAGTAATTCTGGCTCTTGGGGAAGGGAAACCGCCCATTGCAGTTGGACTATGTGAAATAGAAAACAGGTATGTATTAAACGAACTATGCTTTAACACACCTTTGCGAAAATACAACTACAAGATTATTCATTACGAATCACCCGACCCGCGTGGAATTGATGTTGCGCTGCTCTATCGGGCTGATTTTCTAAAGCCTCTATCTTCAAGAGCAATACATGTAAACTATACTCCAAATCCTGATTTCAAAACCCGGGATATTCTTTATACTCAAATACTGCTAAAACAGAGAGATACACTACATCTGTTTGTAAATCACTGGCCTTCGAAACTTTCGGGAGAACAAGAATCACAACCCCTGCGTGATGCGGCTGCACTTGCATTAAAAACTGTGACCGACTCCATTCAGAATTATAATCCAAACGCCAATATCATTATTATGGGTGATTTTAATGATGAGCCCCTTTCCTACTCCATCTCTCAAACATTGAATGCTCAAAGTACTGACGACACTCTGAAACCAAAAGAACTGACAAACCTGATGGCAGAAAAAACAGGCAAAGAAGGTTCGCATAACTATCAGGGAAAATGGAGCTTGCTCGATCAGATTATTGTTTCGGATAATTTACTGAAGAATGAGAGCAAACTTAATATTTACACCAAACAAGCCCATATTTACAAAGCTCCGTTTTTGTTAATAAAAGACCTCAAAAGTCTCGACGAAAAACCCTTCAGAACCTATAGCGGGCCACGGTATCTGGGGGGATTCAGTGATCATTTACCAGTGTGGATAGAGATAGAGACAAAATGAAACTTTATTGCAACTAATAAAGACCATCAGTATTATCATTATTTTTGTGCCAGGTTTCAAGAAATGGAGGATTCTTGTCATAAATTGCCGCACTATGAGTTACTTATTAACATTCAATGCTTTCAACAATGAATCGGCAAACTCATTTCTTTATCAAATATATGTTTAATACATCTGCATATTTTTTAAAAATACTTTCTCTGGTAATTTTATTTCTCGCTCCACATCTTGCATTCAGTCAACATTTTGCAATAATCAGTGATATTCACGGAGCCAGTATAAACACGTTACAGGTATCACAACTGGTTAAAAGCCGGAATCCTGAGTTTATTATAACTTCCGGAGACAATCATTATGAAAGTCTATCGGGTATTGATGAACAAATAGGACCATATTACAGTGATTTTATTCATCCATACATTGGGAATTATGGAAACGGCGATACGATAAACCGATTTTTCCCATGCATGGGTAACCATGATGTGGAATTAAACGGTTTCAACAGTTATCTGAACTACTTTACCCTACCCGGTAATAAACGATATTATGATTTTGTAAAAGGCAATGTCCATTTTTTTGCACTGGACTGTCTGATTACAGAACCTGATGGAATCAGCGATACTTCAATTCAGGCTCTCTGGTTAAAAAACAAGCTTGCATTGTCTGTTTCTCCGTTCAAGATTGTTTACTTTCATTATCCACCATACACTTCTGGTTATCATGGAAATACAAATTATATGCGCTGGCCGTTTAAACAATGGGGCGCATCCATTGTAATATCAGGTCACGATCATGATTATGAACGATTAATGATTGACAGTTTGCCTTATCTGGTTTGTGGCCTTGGAGGAGGAACATTGTACACAATTTACAATCCGCTGTCAGGAAGTCAGTTATTCGACGGGACTCATCATGGAGCAGTGTTTGTCGCGGTTTCTCCAGATAGTGCAGTATTTCAATTCCAATCGACAAATGGCTTGTTGATTGATGAGTTTATCCTGCTCAAAACGCAAGCATGTTTACACATGAATGATCTTCAAAACGCTCCCAACTCCTTCCATTTTACATGCAGTCCGAATCCTGCAAAAGAAACAATCAGGATTGAATTCGAACTTTCCCATACCGGAAATGTGGAGTTCAGTTTATCAGATGCCTTAGGAAAAGTGCTTTATGCTATTTCTGAAAAACATTATGACCCCGGGAAGCATCTTATTCAACTGAATTGTAATGATTTTACGCCAGGAATCTGTTTCCTTTGTCTGAAATCAGAAGAAGGAACCTTTACCCGTAAATTTGTACTTACGAAATAGTTGAAGCATAATAATCCTATCACAAAACAAAATTATTCCCGGAATTCCAATTTTGTTAACCCTAATTGTATTATTGCAGTAAATCTGGACGGAAAGCACTTCACCCCTTTGCACGGGTTGTGAATATTTTGTTTTGGGATTGAATCTGGTATATCTTTCGATAATTTTCTACTAGAAACACACACAAATCCAATCCCTAAGCATATTTAAGAAACACCCACCCTAAACAAAAAGAATATATCAGGGCGAAAAATTAATTTCTTATTACCTTAGCGTTTCTTCGATCAACATTGTATAAAGTTCCATGATAGTAAGCCCCATAGCACGTGCCTGCTGAGGAACTATGCTGTTTTCAGATTGGCCGGGAACTGTATTTACTTCCAGAAAATAAATGTGTTTGGTAGATTGTTCTACAATAAAGTCGAAACGAACGATTCCTTTACAGTTGAGTGCATCGTAAAGACGGGTTGCTGTTTGGCGAATTTCTTCGGACATTTCAGAAGTTAAATCCGCAGGAGTAATCTCCATCGATTTTCCCTGATATTTAGCTTCATAATCGAAAAATTCTTTTTGAGAAATGATTTCGGTTAACGGAAATACGATATGTTTTCCATTGACTTTGATCATTCCGCAGGTAATTTCACGACCGGAAATAAACTCTTCAACCAATACCTGATGATCTTCATGAAATGCTTTGGCAAGAGCAATATCAAGATCTTCCGGATTATTTACTTTAGACATTCCTATACTGGAGCCGCCTGCATTAGGTTTTACGAAACAGGGAAAACTGAGGTTATCTCTGATATAAGCTGTATCAGAATTATTACCAAACAGATGAACTGATTTTGCCACATGAGCATAGAGCCCGGCAGCTACTACTTTGTTGCAAAAACCTTTATTAAACGTCAATGCAGAGGTTATAGAATCACAGGTGGTGTATGGAATTCCAAGCATTTCGAAATAACCCTGAAGCAAACCATCTTCACCCGGTGTGCCGTGAATGGCAATAAATGCACAATCAAATCTTACTTTTCGATGGTTTATCGTAACCGAAAAGTCATTTTTATCTATTGGAGTCCGAATTCCATCCAACGACTGATAATACCACAACTTTCGGGTAATCACAATCTTAAATACATTATATTTTGCCGGGTCAAGATTTTTTTCAATTACTGCCGCACTTTTTATTGAGATAACTGATTCTCCGGAGTATCCGCCCGCTAATAGAGCTATATTTTTTCTTCGTTGTGCCATATTCATAAAGTTTGTCAGCACAAAGGTAGAAAGTTTTTATGGGGCAAAGTATAGTTTATGACTTAGTTTTTGTGTTTAAAATGAAGTGACGATAATTTTTAGTTATTCAGGTATTTATTACCGGATCTTGCAAACCAACATTTAACTCACAATCCCTGGCAATCAAATGTATCAAAGAAATGAAAAACAGATTACAAAGATCTAAATAATAAAAATATCACAGCTTATTAACGTATCAATATTAAACAAATCATTTCATAAACACCTGAATGCATTTAGTTTGTACAGCTACTATACTTTAAGCTGTTTTAAAAAAATGTTATTGTTCTCATTTCTGGATTTAAAAGCTCATTCCAAGGTTATATTTGCCTTTGAATAAAAAGAAACTTACATCTTCTACACATTAAAGTATGAAACGAGTAACATCAATCGGAGGCATCTTTTTCAAATGCAAAGACCCTGAGTCAATAAATAAATGGTATTCAAACCATTTAGGATTAAACACAGGCCCATACGGAACCAGCTTCGAATGGAGAGCTACAGAAAAACCTAATAATCATGGATTTACACAATGGAGCCCGTTTGATTACAAAACAGAATACTTCGAGCCTTCAAATAAAGATTTTATGATCAATTACCGGGTTGAAAATCTGGAAGAGCTTGTAATATTATTAAAATCTGAAGGAGTTGAAATTTGTGACGAAATAGAAGAATGTGAGTATGGAAAATTCATACATATACTTGATCCTGAGGGAAATAAAATAGAACTTTGGGAACCAAATGATGAAGAATACGATAAAATAATTGATGGAAGAACCTTTTAGCGTTTTTCTCTGTCAATCTTCCTTTTCTGAATTCTTATAATAGCCTTACTTTTGCAGAAAGTTTTGAAACATGAAAATCTTTGAAAATTACTCTCTGCTTAAACTTAACACGTTCGGAATCAATGTAAGTACTGACCGTTTTACCGAAATTTCTACACGGGAAGAGTTAATTCAACTTATTAAAAGCGGTGAACTTAATCATGGTGAAGTCCTTTTTTTAGGCGGCGGAAGCAATCTGCTGTTTGCCGAAAATTTTAAAGGATTGGTAGTGAAAGTAAATCCGAAAGGAATTGAAATGCAAAACATTACCAATGAATTCACTCAGGTTAGGGTTTTGGCCGGTGAAAAATGGGACGATTTTGTTGATTTTTGTGTTGAAAACAACTGGGGTGGGTTAGAAAACCTGGCACTTATTCCCGGAAATGTTGGAACTTGTCCAATCCAGAATATAGGAGCATACGGAGTGGAAGCGAAAGATTGCATTCACAAAGTGGAAGTCATTGATGTTAAAACGGGTGAAACAAAAGTATTTTCAAATGCAGAATGTAAGTTCGGGTATCGTAGCAGTATATTCAAATATGAAGAAAAAGGCAATTATGTAATTTGGTCGGTAACGTTTCGTTTTAAAACAAAACACGAATTTAATTTGGAATATGGTGCTATCCGCCAGGAAATTGAAAAACAAGGCATAAAAAAGGTGAGGATTAAAGATGTTTCTGAAAGCGTAAAAAGTATTCGCAGAAGCAAACTACCTGATCCGGAAGAATTTGGCAATGCTGGCAGTTTCTTTAAAAATCCGATTGTTGATTTAAACACCTTTATGCGTTTGAACGAAGCATTTCCAAATCTCCCCTCTTACCCCGGCATTGAAGGAGTAAAGATTGCTGCCGGTTGGTTTATTGAACAGGCCGGATTCAAAGGATATCGTTCAGGAGATGCCGGTGTACATGAAAAACAAGCACTCGTATTGGTAAATTATGGTTCTGCAAGCGGAAAAGAAATCTGCGAACTTGCAGTAAAAATTATCAAAGCAGTAAAAGATAAATTTGATATTGAAATAGAGCCAGAAGTAAATATTAAACCGGACAATTACATACAACAACTTCTTTCAAAATAGATTATACCAACGTAAATTCTAAATTAATCCGAAATTTTACGAGACATGCCAATGGATAGAAATGCTAAAACTGTTACATTTTTCCAATCGGGATTACAACTACATAACCTTATCTGCATAGAACTTGCAATAATCTTTTAGTCCACAGTGCTCACATTCTGGTTTTCGTGCTTTACAAACATAACGACCATGCAAAATCAGCCAGTGGTGAGCTTTTGGAATTAGTTCTTCCGGAATATATTTCACCAGTTGTTTCTCTGTTTCCAAAGGTGTTTTGGCATTTTCACTCAATCCAATACGTGCGGAAACCCGAAATACATGTGTATCCACTGCCATTGCAGGTTTATTAAATATCACCGAAGCAATTACATTAGCTGTTTTACGACCTACTCCGGGTAATTTCTGCAGTTCATCCACATCGTCGGGAACAACTCCTTTAAAGTCACGTACGAGAACCTGAGCCATACCCAGAAGGTTTTTAGCTTTGTTATTCGGATAAGAACATGATTTGATGAATTCAAATATCTCTTCCTGTGATGAGAGTGCAAGTAAATCTGCTGTCGGAAATTTCTTTAACAAAGCAGGCGTAATTTGATTTACACGCTTATCGGTACACTGAGCAGAAAGAATTACCGCAACCAAAAGCTCATAGGGATTGGTATAGTTTAGTTCTGATTCAGCGATAGGCATGTGAATTTCAAACCATTCAATAATCTTTTGAAAGCGCTCATTCCGGTTCATAATTTCTGTTTGTTTTTGAAAAAGAAAGAGTCTGCTCAAAAAGTCCAAACTTTAATACACTTTCCCGAAGATTGGGAAAGTCTTTTTGTCAGATAAGAGACTTTTTTGAGCAGACTCTTTAAAATACTAACTGTAATACAGCAACAAACAACTCACTGATTACTAATTATTTATAATTTTTGATTGGTTCACAGGTACAAACGAGGTTACGATCGCCGTAAGCATCATCGATACGACCAACAGTAGGCCAGTATTTATCATCATGAACCATTGGGAAAGCAGCTTGTTCGCGGGTGTAAGGATGATTCCATTCAGTTGCGCAAACTACATTCATTGTATGTGGTGCATTTCTGATTAAATTATCCGTTTTATCAACATTACCGGCTTCAATCTCTGCAATTTCTTTACGAATCGCGATTAAAGCATCCACCAAACGATCGAGTTCATGTAAAGGTTCGCTTTCAGTAGGCTCTACCATCAAAGTGCCATGAACAGGAAATGCTACTGTTGGAGCATGGAAACCATAGTCCATCAAACGTTTTGCAATATCAATTACTGGAACATCTGCAGAATGGTGATATTCATTACAATCCAGAATCATTTCATGAGCACACATTCCATTCGTTCCTGTATAAAGGATTTTATAATGGTCTTGCAGACGAACACGCAGATAATTTGCATTCAAAATTGCATAGCGTGTAGCTTCGGTTAGACCTTCACCACCCAATAATTTGATGTAAGCATATGAAATCGGGAGAACCAAAGCACTTCCGAACGGAGAGGAAGAAACAGCCTGAATTCCCTGTTCTCCACCAATTTGAGCATAAATATGTTTTGGAAGGAAAGGAGCAAGATGTTTTGAAACACCAATAGGACCAACTCCCGGACCACCGCCACCATGAGGAATGGCAAATGTTTTATGAAGATTTAAGTGACAAACATCGGCTCCGATAGTTCCCGGATTGGTTAATCCAACCTGAGCATTCATATTGGCACCATCCATATAAACCTGTCCACCAAATTCATGGATAATCTTTACAATTTCGAGAATTCCTTCTTCAAAAACACCGTGAGTTGACGGATATGTAACCATTAATGCAGCCAAAGTATCTTTGTATTGTTCAGCTTTTGCGCTAAGGTCAGCAATATCGATATTCCCGTTTTCATCACATTTTGTCACAACTACTTTCATACCAGCCATAACTGAAGATGCTGGATTGGTTCCATGTGCAGATGCTGGAATTAAACATACATCACGCTGGATATCACCACGACTATGATGATACGCACGAATAACCATCAATCCTGTATATTCTCCGGCTGCACCAGAATTTGGCATAAACGAAACCGCATGAAAACCCGTAACTTCAGCAAGATCTTTTTCGAGCTGAGCAATCAATTCAAGATAGCCCTGAGCCTGATCAGCAGGAATAAACGGATGTAATGCATTGAACTCAGGCCAGCTCATGTGGAAAAGTTCGGTAGCTGCATTGAGTTTCATGGTACATGAGCCCAGTGGAATCATGGCACGATTCAATGATAAATCTTTAATTTCCAGCTTTTTGATATAGCGCATCATTTCAGTTTCAGAATGATAGCTATTGAAAATTTCCTGAGTCAGATAAGCAGAAGTTCTGTCGAATGATGTTTTGAAAGTACGGATTAAGCGACACTCTTCCGGTTTGCAAACAAATGCAGTAAACTCTTTTTTTGCAGCTTTTGCAAAAATTGAAAGAATCATATTTACATCAGTCAGAGTAGTTGTTTCATCAAGGCTCAAGGCTACTTTTGTAGCGCTAATATATCTGAAATTCATCTCATTAGACAAAGCTAATCCACGAATATCTTCAATTGAAACGCCTTGAGGTACTTCAAGAGTAATGGTATCAAAATAATCCTTATTCAGCAGTTTATATCCATATTTCTGAACCTCAGTTCCTAAAACTCCTGTAAGAATATTAATGTGACGAGCAATTTCTTTTAGCCCGGATGGTCCGTGATAAACAACATACATTCCAGCCATTATTGCCAGTAATGCCTGTGCAGTACAAATATTAGAAGTTGCACGTTCGCGTTTGATATGTTGTTCGCGGGTTTGTAAAGCCATACGGAGTGCACGGTTACCTTGTGCATCTACCGAAATACCAATGATACGACCCGGAATCTGACGTTTATAATCTTCTTTCGTTGCGAAATAAGCTGCATGTGGACCACCAAATCCCATTGGAATACCTAAGCGTTGAGTAGAACCCACTGCACAATCTGCACCCCATTCACCCGGAGGTGTTAACAGAGCAAGTGAAAGAATATCAGCAGCTACAGCTACCATAATGTTTTTTGCATGAGCATCTGCAACAAAAGCCTTATAATCCTTGATATCACCAAATTGATCAGGATATTGAACCAACACACCAAATGTTTTTTCGCCGAATTGTGCAGTTTCGATATTTCCAATTTCAATTTCAATTCCTAAAGGAATAGCGCGGGCTTTGACTACTTCAATGGTTTGTGGAAAAACATTTGCGGCAATAAAGAAAATATTTGCGCCTTTTTTCTGAGCATCGCGTGAACGAGAGTTGTAAAACATAATCATTGCTTCAGCAGCAGCAGTTCCTTCATCAAGCAAAGATGCATTTGCCAAAGGCATTCCTGTAAGTTCGCAAACAACAGTCTGATAATTCAACAGAGCTTCCAAACGACCTTGTGAAATTTCAGCCTGATAAGGTGTGTAAGCTGTGTACCAGCCTGCATTTTCCAGTATGTTACGAATAATTACACCCGGAGAAATTGTATTGTAATACCCTTGTCCAATGTACGTTTTATAAATTTTATTTTTTTTACCAAGAGCACGGATATGATTCTGGTATTCATACTCGTTCATTCCCTGAGGAAGGTTTAAAGGATTCTTTAAACGAATAGATGCAGGAACTGTTTTGCTAATGAGTTCTTCTAAAGATGAAACGCCAATGGCGTTTAACATCTTTTCAGCTTCTGCTTTACGAGGGCCGTTATGCCTGTAAATAAAATTGTCGCTGATCATGTTATTTACTTTATTATCAGGTTTATAATAGTATTTTTATATAAATCAAACAGTGCAAAGATAGCTTTTTTGCTCGGAATACAGAATTCTGAAAAAGGAAATAAAGTAGAGATAATATAGCAACAAACATTGATACTATGCTTTGACCAAAGGGAGATAAAACCGAAATGTACTTCCCTGATTTACTTTACTTTCCACTATCAATGCGCTCCCATGATCTTCCACAAAATCTTTCACAAGAATTAATCCCAAACCGCTTCCTTTTTCGCCGGAAGTTCCGGGTGTAGATGTTAAATCGTCAAGCTTGAATAATGAACCTAAAACCTTTTCGCTCATTCCGATTCCATTATCAGAAACCGAAATCTCAACTTTATCATTATGAACATCAGACATCGTCGTTTTCACAACAATTTTCCCACCTTTCCCCGAAAATTTAATTGCATTCGATAAAAGATTTCTGAATATTGTGGACAACATATTTTCATCAGCCATTACATCAATATCTTCTGATATTAAAATAGTTATATTAATTTTTTTATGTTCTAGAGCAGATTTAAAAACATTATTCACTTCTAACAACAATGATTTTAAATTTACTGCCTTTGGTAAAAAATTGATGACTCCTCGTTGTGAACGCGCCCAAATAAGAAGGTTCTCAAGTAAATTATACAGCATTCCCGAAGAATTCTTCATCTCTTCAATTAGCTCATTTTTATCACTTTCCGAAAGATCTTCTTCTTTATCAAGCAAAAGTTCAGTAATTGATTTAAAAGAGCCCAGCGGACTTCTTAAATCATGCGCAATTATGGAGAAAAAACTATCCTTGGTTTTATTCAATTCTTCCAACTTAACATTCTGCTCCTGAATTATTTTATTTTTTTCTTCCAACGACTGATTATTAAGTTGCAGTAATCTCTGTTTATTTCGCTTCTCTATCAAATAGATTGACATAAAAAACACAAACAGCGTCATTACAATAGAAATGAACACCAATACTTTCCGTTGCTCTATAATTTCCTTATTTTGAAACTCTAACCTATTGCTAGTTTCTATTTCGGATACAACATATTTATTAATTCCGTTTTGATATTCTCCTCTATATTTATAATTAATTTTCTGAAATTCATAAGCTTGTTTATAATTCCCAAGATTATAATTTGACTCAGCCAAAATACGGCTAAGCATCCGTTTAAATATCAAAATATTTCGTTTATCAGCAAGTATATATCCTTTTTGACTATAGATAAGAGCCCGTTTAAAATCACCTTTCATCTCAAACAGTCTGCCATAATTATAGTAAACATTTATCAACATTTCTTCCTTTCGAAGATGAAGAGCATGATCCATCGCGATATTTAAATAATATTCAGCAGAATCATATTGATTCAGCTCTCGGTATGCCGAACCAATAACATTGTATAATGAAGAAAACTGAGAGGAATCACTTTCTATGTATTGTAACCCGGTTTTTGCAATAAACATCGACTTACGGAATCTCTTTTGTTCAAATAAAATGGAAGCCATTCTGTCATAAATATTTACCAAATATTTTTTTTCATTCAGGCTTTTTGCAATCTCAAGAGCTTTGATAAGATTGATGATCCCGCGATTATAATCCACTACAGATCTATAGTGCTCAGAAAGTGAAATATATAATCTACATTTCTCAACATTTTTCCCATACTTTTCGATAAACTTACTGGCCACAAAATAAAAATCAGATGCCTTATCGAGTTCCCCTTTAAATTGAAAATAATCGCCCAAAATCAGAGATGCTTTAGCTTTTCCGGCCTGATATTCAATATCAACAGATTGATCATAAGCCTTTCTTGAAAAATTAAATTGAGATATAGAGCCTTGAGGAAATTTTTCTGCAGATCGTAGCAAAAGATCAACCTTATTTTTTTCTTTATTGTCAATTCCGGCATGGGTACTAAATACAATGAGCATTAATAAAACTAATGCAAACAGCCTGATATTGTTAACAAAAACTATCTGAATTCTCAGTTTCAGAAACATGTAAATGGGGGATTGGCACTGCAAAGTTCTTGTTTTAATTTAAGAACACCAAATTTCCAGAAATATTTTAGTACTATACAGACATTTCTCTTTCATAAATAAACCGCGGCATTGTTTACATTTGCAAACTTAAACATATCGGTTTATGATTCTTTTTGAAGAAGCTATTCAAATAATTAGCAATCAACACTGTATTACCTCATCAGAGATAATTAAGATGAGAAAAAGCACAGGCCGTATTCTGTCATCGGATCTGTTTTCCGACATGAATATGCCCCCTTTTGATAAGTCGGCAGTGGATGGATATGCCTGTAAACGTATTAATCTGTTCGACGAATTGGAGGTTACCGGAATCATTGCAGCCGGGTTCGCATCCGAAAAAGAGATTGGCGAAAAACAATGTATCAAAATCATGACCGGGGCACCAATTCCAAAAGGTGCTGATTGTGTTATTATGGTTGAAGAAACAGAAATTATCCGTGACAATCATATCCGTTTTACGGGCACTAAAACCAACGATAATATTTGTTTTTTGGGTGAAGATGTAAAGAAAGATGCACTGGTATTAAAAAAAGGAACATTGATTCGTCCTCAGGAAATTGCAGTAATAGCTTCGGTAGGAGCACATCAGGTTTCTGTTTTCAGGCAACCCACGATTGGAATAATTTCAACCGGAGATGAACTGGTTGAGCCAGAAAATATTCCTTCCGCATCACAGATTCGAAATTCAAATGCCTGGCAATTGATTGCACAAGCTGAACAAGCAGGCTGTAACACAAATTATTACGGAATAGCAAAAGACAACAAAGCAGATACTAAGGCAAAAATAGAGCTATCGATGAGCCAAAACAACATCACCCTCCTGACCGGAGGCGTTTCGATGGGTGATTTTGACTATGTCCCTGAAATTTTACATGAATCAGGCATTGAAATATTATTCAAAAGTATAGCCGTTCAGCCGGGTCGCCCTACCCTTTTTGGTAAGAAAGAAGATAAGTTTGTTTTCGGACTTCCCGGAAATCCTGTTTCTTCTTTCGTTCAATTCGAACTCCTTGTTAAGCAATTAATCTACAAATTTTCAGGAAGAATTGACAAACCAGGATTTACACCTGTTATTGCTGGAGATAATTTCAAACGCAAAAACATCAGCCGGAAGGCATTTATCCCTGCTAATTTTTATAAAGGACAAATATTTCCAGTCAGCTATCACGGTTCGGCTCATATTCACGCCTACACTTCAGCCAATGCATTGGTTATGATGGAAATAGGACAGCAAGAAATCAAAGAAGGAGAATGGGCAAATGTTAGATTCTTATAATCGAAATATTAACTACTTACGAATATCTCTAACCGACAGATGTAACCTTCGCTGCACCTATTGCATGCCCGAAGAGGGTGTTAAGCATATTGATCATCAGGAAATTTTGAGTTTTGAAGAGATTATCGCATTCACCAAAATGGCAGTAAGTTTAGGCATTGATAAAGTAAGGATTACAGGTGGAGAACCATTGGTACGTAAAGGTGTTGTTAATCTGGTTAAAATGCTGGCCGCTATTGAAGGAATCAAAGATCTGAGTATGACTACCAATGCCACGTTGCTCGATAAATTTGCAATGCCTCTCAAACAAGCAGGTCTTCACAGAATAAACATCAGTCTGGATACTTTGAATCCTAATAAATTTCACACTATCACACGATTAGGAAACATTCAGGACGTTTACAACGGAATAGATGCCGCATTAGACGCAGGTTTTTATCCTTTAAAAATAAATTGTGTAATTCAGCATAGCAAAGATGAGCCCGACGCTCAGGAAGTTGCTCTATACGCACAACGAAAAGGAATTGAAGTACGTTTTATTCCTCAAATGAATCTCAAAAACGGAAGTTTTGGTCAGGTAATCAACGGAGAAGGAGGTAAATGCCACACGTGCAATCGTTTACGTCTAACAGCCAACGGCAAAATAAAACCCTGTCTTTTCTCTGATCTTGAAATAGACATCCGAAAAACCGGATATAAAGAAGCCATCCAACTGGCGGTAGGCATCAAACCAGAAAAAGGAGTTCAGAATCACAACAACCTCTTCAACAGCATGGGAGGATAAACACCAGCTTATGAATAATTTATCACATATCAACGAAGATGGCAAGGCAAACATGGTTGACGTGAGTGCCAAACCAATCCAGATCAGAACAGCCCGTGCAAAAGGTTTTATCCGTATGCAGCCTGAAACGCTGAATCTGATTCGCGAAAATCAAATTAAAAAAGGGGATGTACTCACCATTGCCGAAATAGCTGGTATTCAGGGAGGCAAACGAACTTCGGAACTTATTCCCCTTTGTCATCCGCTAAACATTCAGAAAATGGATGTAAAAGCAAAACTCTGTGATGAGGGTATCGAAGTAGAAGCTTTTGCAAAATGTTCCGGACAAACCGGGATTGAAATGGAAGCCATTACCGCTGCCTCAATCGCATTAATCACGCTCTACGATATGTGCAAAGCAGTTGACAAACAAATGGTTATTGAACGAATTGAATTGATTGAAAAGATAAAAGAGTAAAAAGGGTAAAAAGTGAAAAGTGAGAGGTAATTTAAAATGGCACAGTTAAAGATACATTCGGTAAATATTTCGGAGAAAAAAGGGACGGTAAAATGCAGTGTTCCTTCTATTAATCTTACTTTCAACGGCGTTGAAAAAGATGCACATTCCGGCAAGTGGCACCGGCAGGTTAGTTTGCTGGGTATAGAGAGTTTTCAGAAATTTGAAGTAATGGCCGGACGTAAGCTTGCCTTTGGCGAGTTTGCTGAAAACATTACTACAGAAGGCGTTACGCTATACCACACCAAACCTTTCGACATTTTTAGGAACAATGATATTGAGCTTGAAGTAACTCAGATCGGAAAAAAATGCCACGGCGACCGTTGTGCTATCTATCAGGAAGTAGGCAATTGCGTGATGCCCAAAGAAGGAATTTTTGCACGCGTAAAAGTTCCGGGAATACTCAAACCGGGAGATGTACTCGAATACATTCCAAAAGTATTCAAGGTACAAATTATTACACTTAGCGACCGCGCTTCCGCTGGAGAATATGAAGATCGTAGCGGACAACGGATTGTGGAACGTATGGAAAACTATTTCAGAGAACTCGACCGTCAATTTATTGTTCGTAAAAGTGTGATTCCTGATGATGCAGAAACACTCCGCTTTCAACTGGAACAAGCTCAGAACGAAAATATTGACATACTCATAACTACCGGTGGAACTGGCATCGGATCCAGGGATATTACTCCCGATATTGTAAAGTCGTATCTCGACAAAGAGATTCCCGGAATTATGGAGATGGTTCGCCACAAATATGGGCAAGAAAAGCCTATGGCATATATCAGCAGATCAATTGCCGGAGTGATGAAAAACACCTTCGTTTACACTCTGCCCGGAAGCCTGAATGCTGTAGATGAGTATATGAACGAAATCCTCCCTTTGCAGGAACATCTCTTTTTTATGTTGTACGGAATTGATAATCATTAATATCATGGACAGAAACACCGCTCTAGAACTACTCTTTACCCACGTTGAATCAGATAGTTTGCGTAAGCACTCACTCGCATCCGAAGCTGTAATGAAATCTCTGGCCCGTCAGTTAAAGCAAGATGAAATCCATTGGGGACTGGCCGGACTTCTGCACGACCTTGACGTGGAAATTACCCGTGATACCCCTGAATTTCACGGAACGAAAACGTTGGAACTGCTTCAGCCTTTTAAATTACCGGAAAATTTGCTACAGGCTATCCGAATGCACAATGAGTTTGCTACAAAACTGGAACGTACCGAACAGTTCGACATTGCACTGGCAGCCGGAGAAACTATTACCGGACTCATCACCGCAACTGCTTTGGTTTATCCCGATAAAAAGCTTTCATCCGTAAAGGTAAAATCCATCGTGAAACGCATGAAAGAAAAGAACTTTGCCGCCAGTGTAAAACGTGAAAACATTCTGGAATGTGAAAAAATCGGCATTCCTATCGATACCTTTGCTACAATAACCCTGACTGCTATGCAGGAGATTTCCAAAGAGTTGGGAATGTGACAGAAGTGACAACGTGATGAGATGAGTTTCGTATTTCAAAAAGCAGATTTCATTACAACTAATTTTGTTCGGATTATTTATTGATTTGCACCAATACTCGTTGAACATCTCCCATGAAAAAGCTCTTCTTCTACCTGATTTTTTTGTCATATTGCAGCTTTTGCAGCAGGGCAATCACTGAAATTATCCGGTGGATATGTAATCACTTCTTCTTCAAATGACAACAGTATTCCTCATCAGAAAATTTTGGCCAACGCTTCTGATAATTACACTATTACCTTAAGTTTAGCGGATCTTAAACTTCGAAGAATTAATCTGATGCTTACATTAGGATTCAGTGCGGCAGGCGGCAGTTTTTCATCTTCTTCAAGCGGTCTGGGTGGTGGAAATTTCACCTCTGCAAGCTACAACAAAAGCCAGTTAAATATCGGGTTTTATCCTTACTGTTTTAAGCTGTTAAAAAAATTACAAATTTCGTTTGGTGCTGAATATTTTATCGTTATCCACAGTTCTCACTCAGGCACTGATTATAATTGGATCATGAGTCATCCCAGCATTACGAATCCTAGAAATGAAACGGTTTTAAAGAGTCAGTTTTTTAGAGCTGCAGTTCAGTTATCATCTGATTTCAACCTTCGTGAGAACTGGGCAATTACGCCTCTGTACAAATATTTCGATTGGTCTGGGAAGCGAATTTACCAATATTCCGGTAGCTCCTACAAGTGTTTTTCACAACTTCGAACTGGGGCTTAAACGAAAGCTTTAAACGCTTCACTTCCCCAAAAACGCACCTCGTTTATTAGTTGTACCTTTGCTGCTTACAAACAAGGGATCGGAATGGATTACAGCTCAATTTTATCAAACTTCGGTATTACTGCACTCAACGAAATGCAAAAAGCTGCAATGGAAGCAATTCCGGAGCCTCAGGATGTAATCCTCCTCTCTCCTACCGGATCGGGAAAAACACTTGGATTTTTACTGCCGGTTTTGCAGTTGTTAAGCACCGAAGCAGAAGGTGTGCAGGTACTGATACTTGTTCCTTCACGTGAACTCTCCATCCAGATTGAGAAGGTTTTTAAGCAAATGGGAACCCAGTTCAAGATCAATTGCTGTTACGGAGGTCATTCTGTTCGTATTGAAGAAAATAATTTACTTGAACCACCAGCGGTTTTAGTGGGAACTCCTGGACGTATTGCTCACCATCTGCGAAAACACAATGTAAGCGTTCGTGATACTCAAATTTTAATTCTGGACGAGTTTGATAAATCGCTCGAATTAGGGTTCAAAGATGAGATGGAATACATCATTCATCAATGCAACAAACTCGAAAAAAGAATTTTAACTTCGGCAACTTCTCTTGACCAAATCCCGGATTTTGTTGGATTACAAAAGAGTAAGACACTCAAATTCACCACAGAGCATCAGGAAATGGAGTCGAAACTGGAGCTGAAACAAGTGTTAGTTCCGGGAGATGACAAACTGGAAGCCTTGATGTTATTACTGGGCAAACTTGGCTCAAAATCGACAATTGTTTTCTGCAATCATCGCGATACCGTAAGCCGGATTTCGGAACAACTCCGTCGTTACAACATCGACCATGCCATTTACCATGGAGGCATGGAACAAATCGAGCGCGAAAAAGCACTTATCCGCCTCCGCAACGGAAGTGTTCATTTTCTGATAACCACTGATTTAGCTTCCCGTGGATTAGATATTCCCGAAATTGAAGCCATTGTCCATTATCACCTCCCGCCAACCGAAGAGATCATGATTCATCGCAATGGCCGGACAGCCCGCATGCACGCCAACGGAACAGCCTATTTTATTCTGGATGAAGGCAATTATCTGCCTCCATTTTTAGACTATACTCCTGAAATTGAAGAGTTACCAAAAAAAATGCCAACACTTAAGGCTTGCGAATGGAAAACAATCTACATTGCCGGAGGAAAAAAAGATAAAATTAGCAAGGCTGATGTAGCGGGAATGTTGCTTCAAAAAGGGGAACTTCATAAAGATGAGTTGGGAAAAATCGAAATTCTCGACCATTCTGCCTATGCTGCCGTGAAAGCCAGCAAAGTTTTAAACGTTCTACAGCTCGTTAAATTCGAAAAGATAAAAGGCAAAAAGTATAAGATTGAGATTGCATCGTAAAGACAGAAAAATCTCCAGCCTTTGGCTTCAACATTTATTAAATATCAAACAATTAGCTATTGAACACATTCAATACAGGATAGTTATAGGCTGCTTTTCACCAGAATAACTTCAGGTTTATACCAAATTCACTTAGTATTATTTTTTACATTTGCATTCAGCACATTTAACTTCTGTTTTCTCAACAAAGACTAACGATAACATGAAAAGATTCATTCTTTTGCTACTTCTCACAATTCTTTTACTTCCAAAAATTTATGCTCAGCGAGATGCCAACTCAATCATTGCAAAACTTTTGAGTGGCAATGACATGTTTGAGCTGGAAGAACAATACCTGAAACATAAAGCAGATTTGATTCCCATGATGGATTATCTGAGCCGTTCGCTTCTTTACAATGCCTTTAATCAACCTCAACTTGCCAACAACGCACTTGACACTTTAATCCGCTTATACAACAATGAATTAGGTTTTAATTCGGTGTGCAATTTAACATTATTGCGAGCCGAAGCATTGGCAAATAATTTTCAATACCCTGAGTCCATACAATTACTACAATCATTTCAAAATCAACATATTGATTCTATTTCAGAAGAAACAAAAGAGAAGATTAAATCATCCGTTGAATTTAAAAAAGCTCTTGCTAGCCAACCGCTTCCTGAACTAATCAGACCTTCTGCAGATTGCATTATTGATTTTACCACCGAGAAAATCGGAAGAGGGAATCTGATGTTTGTTCCATGTAAGGTAAACGGGAAAAAGACCAAAATGATTTTTGATACCGGATGTTCTACCTTTAATTTTTCATCAGAAAGCTTTGCGAAAGAACACAGATTCAGGATGGTAATGGATTCTTTGATGATTTCGGGCGTTGGTTCGGGAATGGGGTGGCTGGGCATTGCTGACAGCATTTCTATCGGAGAGATCATTTACAAAAATGCGTTATTTATTGTTGCTCCAGAATCGCCATCAGATACGGTTTACAAAGTAGAAGCAGTTTTAGGGAACGGATTTCTGAAAACCGTTGGAGAAATTCAGATTATGCCTGAAGAAATGAAAATCGTATTTCCGGTTACATTTACAAAATTCACAAGTAATACGCATAATATGATGGCTCAAAATGGGCAATCATACCTGAACATAACGTATAAAAAACAACGCTTACTCATGCACTTTGACACCGGAAATGTAAGCTCCGACTTATATAAACCATTCTATAATAAACACAAAAAATGGATTGAACGCAAAGGCAAAAAAGACACTATAAAAGTGGGTGGTTTTGGAGATATAAAAATGCAAAACACCTATCGGCTTTCCAAAATAAAGTTCAGCCTGTCAAATATCTGTTTTTTACTTAAGAACATCCATGTAAATACCGACAGTTCTATTGATTATCAATGGACAGAAGACGGATCACTTGGTATGTCGTTTATACAGCAATTTAAAAAAGTAATCATCAGCTACCACTCTATGCGTGTGGAAGTAAAATAATATTAATTTAAATCTCTGTTATGAATATGTATTACAAATCCCCTGAACAACCTAACAAAACAAAACCTCTGATAGCAATTACATTATCCGTTATTTTCACTTTCCTGATCAGTTTTTTATATGGAATTATTATTGCATTTTCACCCTTAGTTTACATCAATTTTTTTATAACAGTTGGTTTTGGTATTGTCATTGGCTATGTGATTCGAATATTCATGAAGATATTTACAGTTATTGATAAATCAATTGCCTTATACACTTCTGTCATTTGTGGAATATTGGGGCTTTACTTTTCCTGGGTGGTTTATATCCTTTATTTTTTACCGGATGTTCCTCTTATGAAGGCCTATTTTTCTGATTTCTATCTAGTATTTAAACCCTTATCTGTATTTAAGATAATTAGAGAAATTAACAGAACTGGATTATGGTCTGTTTTTGAGATTACCTTTAAAGATTGGGCATTAACATTTGTATGGCTCATAGAAGCTATAATCATTGTTTCAATTCCTTATTTACTCGTAAAAAAGCAACCTCAAGCTCCATTTTCAGAAAAACTTAACCAATGGTATAAAAAATATATCCTCTTTGAAGATTTTGAATCAATAACGATGAAGGAAGAATTCTGTAATATATTGACCTTAAATTGTATTGAAACTATTGAAAGCTTAAAAAAAGGACTCGCATATCACCATTCAAAAGTTTCTATTTTCTATCTGGAAAATGAAGATGCTCAATACATCTCCATAGAAAACATTCATACTAACAGAGATGGTAAAAATGAAACATCAACCAGTATCATTCATTTACTTACTATTAATACCCCAAATGCAAAATATCTCATTGATAAATACAATGGAAAAAAAGCTTTCGTATTTGATTATTAAAAACTAATTTATCAACACAGAATTACAGCAATGAAAAAAACGCTCATTATTATTCTTCTACCAATTTTAATAATTAGTTGCAATACACCTAAAAGGATTAACAAGAACATAATCCACAAGATTGAAGCGATAACACCCAAATCAAATGAGTTATCTAATTATTATCTGACCATCAAAATTGAGAGTTTGAAGTCGATGAATTCAATCGTTGAAACAAAAAAGTTAAACTCAAAACTTATTCCAGCACTCTTATTTTGGAAATGGGAAAAGAACATCAAATGTGACATTAACCCAAAAATTCCAGTTCAGTTGCTTTATAAAAACTTAACTCAAAATCCTGAAAACAAGGAACTAAAAACGAAGTTAAACGGAATGCATTTAGAACTTGCCATTGATAGTATTCCTTCCGATTTTCTATACGTAAATAAAGGGTTTTCAATTATTTTTATTATTGGTCTTATAACCAATGAATTAGAAACAATTTATCCTTCTAGTTCTAATTTGTCTTTCAGGTATAAAATAATGAATAAAGGCACGATTGTTAAAGAAGGCTCATTGACTATTGAAAATACTGATATTCCTCTTTCAAATCAGGCAAATTCGACCAGATACCTAACCTACTCTTATTTAGAACAATACAAAAACAACATCGAAAAACTATCGAAGATATTGACAACCATGATCATACGAGAGCTATAAATAGAATATCATAACTTTGACCCTGTCTTACTTATTTACGTTATTAACACTAAGCCGTTCACTTTTTTTTATTGAAGTATCCAAAGAGACGTTGAAGTACATTATCTTTGAAACATGAAAGCATTCTTTATCCGCATCTGGTCTGTTATCAAAAACAAATATCTCCTAACTCTCATAGTATTTGGGATCTGGATGATATTTCTGGACAAAAACAATCTGATTTCACAATTCAAACTTCGGGGAGAATTAAGTGATTACCGCGATAAAAAAGAATACTATCTGAATGAAATAAAGAAAGATAGCACTACTTTGCATCAACTGTTTTCCGATAAACAAAACCTGATCCAGTTTGCACGGGAACAATATTTGATGAAGCGGGATAACGAGGATATTTATATGATTGTAAAAGAAAAAACGGAAGAGGAGTAATCCTCTTTTTTATTTCCAGTTTAGCCATCAGCCTAACCTTAATATAATTTTGTTTTTAATTTCGTACTTTTGCACTATGCAACTGATTGAACGATATTTTCCGGGAATTAAACCTGAGCAACTGGCTAAATTTGCTCAACTTCAGGATTTGTACACTGAATGGAATGCGAAAATCAATGTGATTTCGCGTAAGGATATTGAAAACCTCGAAGAACGACATATTCTTCATTCACTGTCCATTGCAAAAGTTATTTCCTTTAAGCCCGGGAGTAAAGTAATGGATGTTGGAACCGGTGGTGGATTTCCGGGAATACCATTAGCCATTTTATTTCCGGAAACAGAGTTTTATCTGATTGATTCTATCGGAAAGAAAATACTGGTGGTGAATGCAGTAGCCGAAGCACTCGGTCTTTCCAATGTTAAAGGAATTCATGGCAGAGCCGAAACCATGAAAGAACCTTTCGATTTTATTGTTAGCAGGGCTGTAACCACACTTCCTGAATTCTGGAAATGGGTAAGCCGTAGTTTTGCAAAAAAGAGCCTCCACCCCATGCCTAACGGCATCCTTTACCTGAAAGGTGGAGATATTGCCGAAGAACTTAAACCTTTCGGCAAAAAAGTAAAAGTTTGGGAATTAAAAGATTGGTACGCCGAAGATTTTTTTGAGACCAAAAAACTGATATATCTAAAAGCATAGATTCTACATCGTTACGTTAAGAAAACGGGCTTTTCCGGGTTCTGAACTCATCTTAGTAGTTACCCTGTTCACCCTGAATCCCGTAAATCGGGAAAGGGTGATTGCATGTTTGTTTTCATTCGGTTCTTAACTCAACGTTATTGGGCATAGATTTATCTGAAATTTTGCAGAGTTTAAAAATATATAAAGGAATATGAGTCCTTTCGGTTGTTTTTTTAATAAACACATGATATTATACAGAAAAACAATCAATTAAAAACAATCCATCCTTAACCAAGCACTAAAAAGCTTTAACCACCGTGAGATAAATCGACTCCGGATTCCTATCTGTCGATAAAATAAGCCCTTCTATCTAGTATCTTTTTTATACAATAATGACGATTATAGTTTTGCAGCATCGAAACTATAATCATCATGAAAAGAATATTCATACTGGTCATCTTTTTAACTCTTTTGAGCATTCAAAAGAAAGCTGAGTCACAAAGTTTTACACTTGCCCAGTGTATTCAATATGCACTTGAACATAATATTTCGGTTCAGCAAAGTAAGCTTTCTGCTGAAACCAACAAAGTAAATGCTGAGCAAATCCGTAGCTCACGTTTTCCCTCGGTTGACGCTAATATTCGTCAGAATCATGTTTGGATTGACGAACAGCAAACTCAAAGCGATAACTGGAAATTTACCGGTAACAGTTTCACTTCTGCCGGAATTAATGCCAATGCGACTCTCTTTAACGGATTTCGGACAAATAATGCTATCAAACAAGCCGAAAGTAATTATCAGGCAGGTTTGCTCGATGCTGAAACACGTAAAGAAAGTATAATTCTTCAGGTTCTCCAGGCTTACATGCAGGTTTTATACTCTGATGAGCAAATTAAAAATGCACAAAACCAGGTAGATTTAACAGCAAAGCAACTGGAATACGCCAAAGAACGATACAAAATCGGAGCTATTTCACAAGCAGATTATCTTCAGATTGAATCACAGCTTGCTACTGAAAAGCTAACACTCACCAATGCAAACAACCAGCTTGCAAGCAATAAAACCAATCTGATGCAATTAATGGAGCATCCGGTAAACCAAAGTTTCTCGGTTGAAAAGCCCGACCTCTCTCAACTCCAATATAATGATTCAATACCGGATGTTATGCAAGTGTATGCACTGGCACTGGCTTCCAAACCACAAGTACAAAGTATTGCCTTAAAAAACAAAAGTGCAGAACTCGAAATTAGTAAAGCTCAGGCAAATAAGCTCCCTACTCTGTCGCTTGAGGCAGGTGTAACTACAAATTATTCCGGTAAAGTCAGTCAATTAAGCTTTTCGTCTCAACTGGATCATAATTTTTCTCCCAGTATCGGCATAACTCTTTCAATTCCAATTTTCAAACAAGGATTGATTAAATCACAAATCCAAAATGCACAAATCCAGCAACAAATTACGCAACTCAACGGACAAAGCACTTTAAATCAACTTCGTAAAGATGTTGAAAATGCTTGTCTGGACATAAATTCAAGTGTTACTGAATATAAATCAGCTTTCGCTCAACAGCAAACTGCATCCGAATCATACGCGGTAGCTCAGGAACGTTTCTCAAAAGGCGTAATTAATTCTGTTGATTTCCTTTATCAGAAAACGAGTTTTATTAAAGCCGAAAGCACTCTTCTGCAAGCCCGTTATAACTTGTTATACAGCTTAAAAGTACTTGATTTCTATTCCGGAAAAGAAGTAAAATAGATCTGTCGCAGAAAGTGAATGATGAATAAAAATAATTTATAAATAGATACATAAATTAAATATATAATGAAAAAAATTGCATTAAAAGGAATAATCGCACTGGTGGTGATAGCCGTTTTAGTACTCGGATTCAAAGCATGCAGCCCCAAAGAAGGTGGCATTGAAGTTGAATCATCCAAAGTAGAAAAAGAAGATGTAAGTAACACAATTACAGCTACCGGAACAATCGAAGCAATTACAACGGTACAGGTTGGAACTCAGGTTTCCGGAGTAATTAAAAAGCTCTATGTTGATTTTAATCAGCATGTTAAAAAAGGACAATTACTTGCTCAGATTGACGAAACAATGTTACGGGCACAGCTTAACCAAACCGAGGCTCAAGTAGCATCAGCCAAAGCCGAAGAAACATTTCAAAAGGCAAATTATGACCGTACAAAAGCTTTGTGGGAAAAAAACCTGATCTCAAAATCTGACTATGACCAGGCTCTTTATAATTATTCACGTGCAAAAGCATCATTAACATCGGCAGAATCTGAATATCAGCGTTCCAGAACAAACCTTTCGTATGCTTCAATTTATTCGCCAATTGACGGAGTGGTGCTAAACAGAGCTGTTGATGAAGGGCAAACTGTTGCTGCCAGTTTCAACACACCCGAAATCTTCACCATTGCGAATGACCTTACTCAAATGGAAGTTCAGGCTGACGTTGATGAAGCTGATATCGGACAGATAAAGCTAAATCAAACCGTAGATTTTACGGTAGATGCGTTTCCTGATGATCACTTTCAGGGAAAAGTTACTGAAATACGTTTGAAACCTACTGTAACCTCAAATGTGGTAACCTATACCGTAATTATTCAGGCACAAAATCCTGAAAAAAAGCTGATGCCGGGTATGACTGCCAGTGTAAACATCATTGTTGAATCAGCAAAAGACGCGCTAACAATTCCTTCAAAAGCTTTGAAGTTCTGGCCTGACGAAACTATGATTCCATTATTGAAAGAACCTCTGACAAAAAAAGAATCAGAAACAGGGCAAACCCGAGCTATTTGGACGTATGATGGACAAATGCTTCATAAAAAAACAGTTACTATCGGAATCAATGATGGAACCAAGGTGCAAATCACCAACGGTATCAGCGAAAAAGATGAAATTGTAACGTCAGTAAAAGTAACCCAGAGTGGTAAAAAAAGCTCGGGAAGCCCATTTATGCCAAAACCACCAATGAGAGATAAGAAAAAGTAAAAACCATGTCGAAAACAATCATATCAACTGAAAAACTGCGTAAAGATTTTCATGTAGGCGACATCACTGTACATGCTCTTCGCGGAATAGATTTAACCATTAATCAGGGCGATTTTGCAGCAATAATGGGAACCAGCGGTAGTGGAAAATCAACTATGCTGAACATCTTAGGATGCCTGGATAAACCCAGTGCCGGCACTTATCTTCTGGACGACACAGATATGAGTAAGCTTAACAAAAACGAACTTGCCCGGCTGCGTAATCATAAATTAGGATTTGTATTTCAATCATACAACCTCCTACCCCGTACTTCTGCCCTCGAAAATGTAGAACTTCCTCTCTATTATAACACGTCCGTTTCCGCTCGTGAACGCCGAAAAAGAGCAGAAGAATCGCTCAATCTGGTAGGCTTATCGGACAGAATGCATCACATGCCCAATCAATTATCCGGAGGTCAGCAACAACGTGTAGCTATCGCCAGAGCGTTGGTTAATGATCCGGTAGTGATTCTTGCTGATGAGGCTACCGGAAATCTGGATACACGAACATCCTACGAAATAATGGCCTTATTCCAGGATCTGAACAAACAGGGAAAAACCATTGTATTTGTAACACATGAACCTGATATTGCCGCATTTACATCCCGTAAAATTGTATTTCGGGATGGATTAATTGTACATCAGGAAAAAGTTGAGAAATTCAGCGACGCCCGTAAAATGCTTGAAGCATTACCCCAGGATCTTGAATCTTAATTCTATGTCGTTAAGTTGTTTTAATGTATTACCTTATTATTCAGCTACACTTTCGCTATTATGTTGTATTAATGGCTCTCCGACATAGATTCTAAATCATTTAAAGAAAACTGTCATGAATATAAAAAATCTTATAAAAGTTGCATTTTACGCAATTCGCCGGAATAAATTCAGAGCATTTTTAACCATGCTCGGAATTATTATCGGGGTTGCATCTGTAATTGCAATGCTTGCTATTGGAGAAGGCTCCAAGCAAAGTATCCAGAATCAAATCAGCAGCATGGGATCCAATATGGTTTTTGTTATGCCTGCTTCTCAGCAAATGGGCGGAGTTCAGCAAGGAGGGACAAACATGGAAGCTCTTGATGTTGAAGATGCAGAAGCAATTTCCAAAAGCTGTCCGTCCATTACAGCTACCTCACCCGAAGTACGTAGTTCCGGGCAGGTTGTTTTCGGAAATGAAAACTGGCCTACCTCATTTTATGGTGTTGATGTCGGATATCTCGAAATCAAGAAAATGGGAATCGAAAGTGGACGTATGTTTACTGAACATGAAGTTGAATCAGCAGCAAAAGTGATTGTTATCGGACAAACTGTTGCAGAAAATCTATTCGGAAAAGGTGTTGATCCGGTAGGAAAAACCATACGCTTTCGCAATATTCCACTCAAAATCGTTGGCTTACTATCCGAAAAAGGAGAAAACTCTTTCGGACAAGATCAGGACGACGTAATTCTTGGACCATATTCCACCGTTCAAAAACGAATTTTGGCTATTACACACATTCAGGCAATATTTGCTTCGGCAAAGAGTGAAGCATTGACAACACAAGCCACAACCGAAATCACTGCTGTTTTACGTCAACGTCACAAAATTGCAGATAACGCAGACGATGATTTTCAAATTCGTACACAGGCTGAATTAGTAAGCACTTTTAGCTCAATCAGCAATGTACTTACCATTCTTTTAGGTGCAATTGCAAGTATTTCGTTGCTTGTTGGTGGTATCGGAATCATGAACATCATGTATGTATCTGTTACTGAACGAACCCGCGAAATTGGTTTACGAATGTCAATCGGAGGTCGTGGAATTGATATCTTGATGCAATTTTTGATTGAATCGATGTTACTAAGTATCATTGGAGGGATAATAGGCATATTACTCGGAGTTGGAGCATCTTCTGTAATAGGCTCAATCACAGGATGGCCGATCACTATCGTTTATTCATCAGTAGTACTCGCATTTTTTGTCTGTACTGCAATTGGTATATTCTTTGGCTGGTACCCGGCTCGTAAAGCAGCAAACTTAAATCCAATAGATGCATTGCGCTATGAATAATTCTTATATTTGGCAAACATATACAATCCCTATGTCCCAAAAAATCATATCCGGAAAGACTTTAAAAATCACCATTCACCTATTAATATGGTTGTTAATCTTATCAATACCCTCATTTTTTCTCTCAAATACTATTGACGATAAAGGACATTTTCTGGGAAGATTCTATTTCAGGGTTTTAATGAATGGATTATTTTTCTACGTTAGTTATTTAGTATTTGTGCCACAACTTTATCTTCAAAATAAAAAATTCATCTACCTGTTAGTAAGCATTTTATCTATAATTATCATCTTTACAATTGATACGTTTTTAGTAGAAAGGATTTTCCCGGATGATGAATTCAGAAGAATCATGGGACATGTAAATGAGGTACTTGCTCAGCAAAATATTGATATCAGACCACCTTTCCCAGAAATGAAGTTTCTCGGCTCCTTCGTACTAAATTTTCTTCTGGCTGGTTCTGCTCTTGGAATTCGTCTTGCAGAAGCGCTTTCGCAGAAAGAAGACACTCAAAAAGAGCTTGAAAAACAAAGACTTGCTACAGAACTCACCATGCTTAAAAACCAAGTTAGTCCTCATTTCTTTTTCAATACGCTCAACAACATCTATTCGCTAACAGAAAGCAATCCGGATAAATCACGTCAAGCCATCTTAAAGCTTTCGCGTATGATGAGATATTTACTTTACGAAACCAACAATGAGCTTACCCCATTGTCAAAGGAAATTGATTTTATGAACGATTATATTGAGCTTATGAAATTACGATTAACCAGTAAAGTAGTTGTAAATAGTTCATTACCCTTTAAAGAAGATTGCGATACGATTTCAATTCCACCTTTGTTGTTAATTCCTTTTATTGAAAATGCCTTTAAGCATGGAGTAAGCAATAGAGAAGCTTCTTTCATTGAAATCAATATGACGATTGGAGTAAAAAAAATCGAATTCACCTGTCATAATTCCAGATTTGAAAATGTAAGCGAAATTGTTGAGCCGGGTGGAATTGGTTTGGAAAATGTTCAAAAACGACTGGAATTAATATATCCGGGCAATTTCTCCTTAAATATTCAATCCAATCCTAATAACTACCTTGTAAGGTTAAGCTTAAATTTAATCTAGACAGAAATGATTGCAACTATAGCCATAGATGATGAGCCATTAGCACTGGAACTTGTAGAAAGTTACATCCGAAAAACTCCGTTTCTGGAGTTAACAGGAACCTTTGACAACCCGTTGAGTGCCATGGAATATATGCAGGAGAATCATGTAGATTTAGTCTATCTTGATATTCACATGCCGGATTTGAGTGGGACGCAATTTGCAAAAATGCTTATGAATGGTCCCAAGGTAATTTTCACAACGGCCTACGAAAAGTATGCGTTGGAAAGCTACAAACTGGATGTTGTAGATTACTTACTGAAACCTTTTGGTTATGAAGAGTTTCTACATGCAACCCTCAAAGCAAAGGAGCGAATCCAGCTTTTTCATCAACCACAGATTCAGATAGAAGCAACCAATGAATTTTTGTTTTTAAAATCAGAATATAAAATCAGGCGAATTAATTTCAACGACATCATTTACATTGAAGGCCTGAAAGATTATGTAAAAGTTTTTTTAACAGGAAAAGAATACCCATTGCTGTCGCTAAGTTCGCTAAAGCAGTTGGAAAGTCGATTACCTTCCGATAAATTTATGAGAGTTCACAGGTCATTTATTGTTAATCTTCAACGTATTGAAATTATTGAACGTAGCCGGATCGTGTTTGGACAAGAGTGGATTCCAATCGGCGATCAATACAAAGAAGAGTTCCAGAAATGGGTTGATCAGAACTTTTTATAAAGAGTTCTTTTACCGATAAATCTTCCTCTCATTTAACGCGTTCCAGTATCTGCGGGCATTAGCTTCATGCTCTGCTTTAGTTTCTGCAAAATTATGATAGCCGGAAAAGTCTTCTTTTGCACAGAAATAGAGATAATTAGTCTTATTATAATTCAATACAGCATCAATAGCCGGAATGGAAGGAATACAGATAGGCCCCGGAGGTAATCCTTTGTATTTGTAAGTATTGTAAGGAGAGTCATACTCTGTGTGGACATTTAATATTCTACGCAAAGTAAAATCGCCTACTGCATATTTTACGGTTGGATCAGCCTGAAGCAGCATTCCTTTTCGAAGTCGGTTATAATAAACACCAGCAATTGTCGGACGTTCGTCATTCTTCTGTGATTCTTCTTCAACAATAGAAGCCAGAGTAATCACTTCAACCGGAGTAAGGTTCATCTTTCCCGCTTTTTCCATTCTGCCTGCATTCCAGAATGTTTCTGACTCTTTCACCATACGGTTTAAAAACTTCTTAGCCGTTGTAGTCCAGTAAAACTCATACGTATTAGGGATAAACAACGAAATAACAGTATTTGAATTATATCTGTTTTCGGCGAGAAAAGCTGAATCATTCAGCATGGTAAGAATAGACACAGAATCGGCTTCCAATTGCGACGCAATACGTCCTGCAAACTGTTCTTTCGTACGAATGTTATGAAACACAACCTTCACCGGCTCCTGAACTCCTGAGCGCAACAAGTTCACTAACTGATTATTACTCATACCGTTTCTGAGCAGATATCTTCCTGGTTGAACTTTGTTTTTATAATGCTTTTTACCTGCAATAAAATCAAATGTTGAGTTACTACGCAACAACTCCTGCTTTTGAAGTGACTCATATACACTTTTATACGTATTTCCGGTGTAAACATAAAACCATTGTGGTTTTCCATCTTTGGTATTTACATTCGAACCAAAAACAATCCAGGCAAATGCTGCTACACAAAGTAAAATCAGCGCACCTAATGCACTCACAGAGTAGATGATTATTCGTTTACGATTCATTTGGGTTGTAATAAAAGTTGAAGAAAATATACATCCGTAGGTTTTTCGGCTCTGATTAGCCAATCTTTATTTGTACCAGTAATTTCAAATCCTGTATTTTGGAACAGAGCTAAACTAACTTTATTTGTAACTGCAATTGTACAATGTAACTGGTGAAGATTTAAAATATCTCTTGCATATTGAATCATCTGGAGTACAGCCTTCTTTCCTACTCCTTTTCCCCTGTACTTTTCCGAAACAAAGATTCCTATTCCGGCACGCCTGTGAATAGGATTATATTCAAAAAGATCAAGGGTTCCTACAGTTTTCACCACGCCATCTTCCATAATATCAATCATTTGACGCAATTGCTTCGAGATAGTCATATCGTAGTCACGTGCTTCACGAACAAAAAGCTCGAGCATAAACTTTGAATACAACTGATAGGTTTCACTGATAAACCAGTTATAGGGATTATTTTCCCATTCATAAATCAGGTCAACATCTTCAGGTTCTATTGATCTCAGCTTTACTATTTCTATTTTACACATAATCAAATATTTATCTCACCCCTAAACACTTTCATTGCAGGTCCGGTGAGATAGATGTTTTTAAACCTGTTTTCTGTTTTACAAAAAGATACTTCCAGATTTCCGCCTAATGTTCGAACCGGAATAACTCCTTCCGAAATATTGTTTAAAGATGCGTATGTCAGGCTCGATGCAGTAACACCTGTTCCACAGGCAAGTGTTTCATTTTCCACACCTCTTTCGTATGTCCTGACAAACAATCTGTTATCAATCATCTGTACAAAGTTCACATTTGTTCCCCCTGGTTTAAACTGTTCAGAATATCGTAAACTCCTGCCCGTTTCAACCACTGGAAAATCTGCAAGCTTATCTACAAATTCAACGTAATGAGGAGATCCTGTATTTATAAAATATCCTTTTTCAACTGAAGAAATTTCTTCTACATCAATCATTTTTAGTTTAATAAACCATTCATCACAGGTAAAACACAGAATCTGAGCTTCATGAGGACCATCAACAGCCAGAAAATGAACATTTTCACTCGTAAGCATTCCCAATGAATGAGCGAAAGCAGTAATACAACGACCACCGTTTCCACACATACTGGCTTCTCCTCCATCTGAATTGAAATAACGCATCTTAAAATCGTAATCATCATCATTTTCAAGCAGCATCAGTCCATCTGCTCCAATTCCCAAATGACGGTTACATAAAAATGCAACATTTTCAACGGATGAATCAAACTCATGATTTCGATTGTCTATCAGGATGAAGTCATTCCCGGCTCCATGATATTTCTCAAATGAAATAAAACTCATTTCAATATTTTAATATAGAATACAAAAATAGAACTAATTCTTCAAACTGTGCTTTTTCACTTTGTCGAGTTGAACAAATTCCTCGCTTTGTTGCAGCTCATAAGCCAAGCCCTTGTATATCATCAACAGTTGATCTCCAGCTTGCTCCAGTTTCATTTTTTCAGGTTCGTACACTCCAAACAAAACCAACTTATTGCTTCCCAACTTATAACCACTATAATTAATTGGCGATTTCCAGAACTCAACCCTTACGTAATTGTTTGTCTTCGGGTTGTCATCAATCAATAAAGAGTCAATTCTTTTTGAATCTGTGTTTATACTTTTAATCTTGACATTATTTATAAAAAGAAGTTCATCGCGGGCAACTTCAACATCTTCATAACTAGCAGAAGTATAATAAATTGTATCTGCAGAATATTCGCCATCCTGAGCAGATACAGCATTATTTTCTGTTGAATTTGAATTTTGGTTTCTGACTACAGTTTTTTTCTTCAGAGGTTTTTTCTGCTCCGTAAGCGACAGTATTTTTTCCGTATCTTCTGTTCTGTTAATTGATTCTAACGGATTGATTGACATAAAGAACCGTATATTATACCTTTGAATACCCCACACCGCAAAAGCCCCAATGATGAACCCTAAAAAGATCCCCCACAACAAAAAAAAGTATTTTGTACGTTTCTTTTCCATCCTCCTTAGCAAATGTTATATACAAAGATAGACTAAAACAGGTTTGAATAAGTTTTCAATAAAAAATTTAGGGCATTGGCTATTCTGCAATTGAAAAAATAAACGGATTCAATTAAAGTTCGTGTTCATAACTACCTATACAGTAAATAGTTTTAGTAGAAAAGACCTGAAATACCAACTCCAAACATCAGGATATTACCTGAAATCTTATCTCCAGAATTTTCTAATTCAATAAAATGATATCCACCCTCAATTGTTAATCCAATATGATTTTTCAAGGGTATTATCATGCCCAAATTCAACACTATATCAGAACCATCAAAAGAGTTAGGTGACTCTGATACTGAAATAAATCTATAGGATAATGTAAAATAGGGGAATAATGTACTTTTTTCATTTCCAAAAAATATTCCGATATGAGGGCCAAATACTAATTCGGACATTGAAGTACGATAGCTTTCAATGCTCGATAGAGAAACTGATCCTCCAACACCAAAATTTTTGAACAGCATATAATTAAAACTTGGAGTAAGTGAAACAATTGTATTTCCTTTACCCCCTACTTCATAAAGATCTCCTCCTTGTTTGGAAAATGAAAACGAACCTGAAGCAATAATTGCTCCTTTATCAACAGCAAATCCTTGGCTAAACAACTCATTTGCAAATGTAAAAATAAAAAGAAATACAATTAAAAAATACTTTTTCATGTTTATAACGATTTTTAAATTAATATTCTACTTCTCAATAAATCATTAAACAATTGACAGACAATGCATATGATATTAAAAATCAAAATACACAACTAAATACATTGTGTTTATTCTAAATTTCATCTTTTAAAACCCATTTAATTATTACAACATAGATTTTTAGTTTAATATTAGCAAATGTAAATAAATTTCTTAAATAAAAAAAAATCATTGTTTTTTTACGCATACGAAATAGCAGATGTTTATTAAGAAAACACTAAAACAAAAATGCAACATATTAATAATCTGCAATATATCCTAAACAAACATTATTTTCGACATACAATAAGCATCTTTAACAAATTTTAAGTGTTGGAAAATATATTTGTACCGTTCTTAATATCGTTTAAAGTAAAAAAATGTGTAACCTTTTTCAAGGTGATACAGTAAAACAAAATCCCGGGTTAAATTGGTTAAGGGATTAAAAAAGACAATCACCTGAAAAACAACCTGAAGAACTATGAAACGAATTGATTTTAAAACTGCTGCACTTTTTTTTCTATTTGCCTTGGCAGGTGGAATTGCGGCATTAGGTTTACAAAAGTTATTTCAGCATTCTCAAACAGCAGATGTTTTTAAGCAGAACGCAGCAAACACACAGCAAGTTTCATTTACCGGATTAGCCGGAGCACCCGGAGTCACTGACTTTAATCAGGCTGCAGAAACTACAGTACATTCTGTAGTCCATATTAAATCTGAATATCAAAACCGTACAAGTTTGTATGATGATTTTTACGGATTTTTTAATCTTCCATTCAATCGCAATCCACAGGCAATTACAGCCTTTGGTTCCGGAGTAATTATCTCGGCAGATGGATATATATTAACCAACAATCATGTGGTACAGGATGCCGAAAAAGTCACAGTTACCCTGAATGATAAGCGTATTTTGGAAGCAAAAATTATCGGTACAGATCCCGGAACGGATTTAGCATTGATTAAAATTGAAGGGAAAGATTTCCCAACTGTTCCCTGGGGCAACTCCGATAATATTAAACTTGGAGAATGGGTACTGGCTGTTGGAAATCCGTTTAATCTCACATCAACAGTTACAGCAGGTATTGTAAGTGCAAAAGCAAGAAATATCAATATTTTAGGCAAAAACACTACTGAGAGCCCAATTGAATCGTTTATCCAGACGGATGCAGCCGTTAATCCGGGAAACAGTGGCGGTGCATTGGTTAATACCCAGGGAGAACTAATTGGCATCAATGCGGCAATTGCATCCAATACAGGTGCTTACACCGGATACTCTTTTGCTATTCCGGTAAATATAGCCCGAAAAATAGCCGAAGACCTTGCAAAATATGGAATTGTTCAGCGTGCATATTTAGGTGTTTCAACAGCAGAAGTTGATCAAAACATTGCATCAATCAAAGGGATTGACAAACTCAAAGGAGTATATGTAGGAGCGGTAACGCCAAATGGTTCAGCACAAAAAGCCGGAATCAATGAAGGAGACATTATTCTTTCCATTAATGGAAAAGCGGTAAACTCAAACGCTGAAATGTTGGAGATATTGGCACAATATCGCCCCGGAGATAAAATAGTTGCAACAACTGAAAGAAATAACAAACAAAGTGATATTTCTATTGTTCTACAGAATCAGGATGGTCAGATCAAACTGATTACAAAAGAAGAACAACAAAAAACGACTTTACTTGGAGTTACACTGGAAGCTCTCAGCAAAGAAGAATTAAACAATACAGGACTAAATAATGGTGTAATTATCCGGGCAATTGATAATTCTCCATTGTTAAATGCCGGAATACGGAAGAACTTCATCATTACAGGTGTGGATAAGACTCCGGTTAAAACGGCATCAGATGTAAAAAATTTATTGAATCGTAAAGGAAAGAGGCTGGTAACGGGAACTTACCCAGGCGACTGGCGTAATTATTATTACGTTGTAACTATACCATAATTAGCATCCTGAATATTTTGGTTTTGATTGCTTATTGTTGTACTTTTGCAAACCCTTTTTATGTTTACGACTCAATCTTTTGAAAGTCAATAAATAATAATTACAATATCGGTTTATGAGGCAGTTAAAGATTACAAAGTCCATTACCAACCGCGAAACCGCTTCGCTTGATAAATATCTTCAGGATATCGGCAAGGAAGAACTTATTACTGCAGAGGAGGAAGTTCAACTTGCGCAACGCATCAAAGCTGGCGATCAAAAAGCATTGGAAAAACTTACCCGTGCAAACCTTCGTTTCGTAGTTTCGGTGGCTAAACAGTACCAGAATCAGGGTTTAAGTCTCCCCGACCTTATCAACGAGGGAAACCTTGGCTTGATTAAGGCTGCAAAAAGATTTGATGAAACCCGTGGTTTTAAATTCATCTCATATGCCGTTTGGTGGATTCGCCAATCTATTCTTCAGGCTTTAGCCGAACAATCACGTATTGTTCGTTTACCGTTGAATCAGGTTGGATCTTTAAACAAAATCAAGAAAGAGAGTTCAAAGCTGGAACAACGCTACGAACGTACTCCTTCGGTTGATGAATTGGCAGATTCACTGGATATGCCTAAGGAAAAAGTTGCGGAAGTTTTAAACATTACCACCCGCTACGTATCTATGGATGCTCCTTTGGTTCAGGATGAAGAAACTAATTTTATTGATGTTTTTGTTTCAGAAGATAGTCCAACTACCGACAATACTCTTTTGAAAGAGTCATTAGCCCGTGAAATTGAACGTGCTCTGGCTACACTTACTGAAAAAGAACGTGACGTTATTAACCTTTTTTATGGAATTGGTATGAGCCACGGCTTAACACTTGATGAAATTGCTGCAAAATTTGACCTTACCCGCGAACGCGTACGTCAAATCAAAGAAAAAGCAATCCGTCGCTTAAAAAATACTTCACGTAGTAAACTCTTACGCGCATACTTAGGAGAATAATTTCTCATCGAAAAATAAAAAAAGAGGCCGCTTCGTTTAGCGGTCTCTTTTTTTATTACCTTTGAAATCCAGGAAATAGTATAGTCGCCTCCTGGACAGTTTTGACTTACAAAACTGGTTTTCAATCCAGTAAATATCCCTGTACCATTTCTTTGTTCATCGTTTCGATGCGTTTTCGTAGAGAAAAAGAGCATCGAAGGGGTTTTTATTTTTTTATATACACTGAAACACCATGAACACAAACTGGCTGTCAAAAATTGAAAAATGGGTAATTATGGTTCTTGCTACCATGATGACTATCATCATTCTGATTGCCATTATTGTAATCGTTCACAAAGTTATTGTACCCGACCTGGCAAGCTACGATGGAATTAAGCATATCAAGTTTGCTTGCGTAATTCTGGCATTAACCGGTGGTTATTATCTGATAAAAAATTCCGGATTTGAGATAAAAAATAACCTTTCCGGTGAAAAGGAAAAACAAAACGACAAAGAAAACAATCAAAAACAATCATAAGCAATGTTAAACACCAAATACATTTTTGTAACAGGAGGCGTTACGTCTTCTCTGGGAAAAGGTATTATATCAGCTTCACTGGCTAAATTATTGCGAGCCAGAGGTTTTCGCGTTACTATTCAAAAACTTGATCCATACATCAATGTTGACCCGGGTACGCTCAACCCGTATGAACACGGTGAATGTTATGTAACAGAAGATGGAGCTGAAACAGATCTGGACTTAGGTCATTATGAACGTTTTACAAATACACCTACTTCACAGGCAAATAATGTAACAACAGGCAGAATCTATCAGGCTGTTATTGAAAAAGAACGTCGTGGCGATTATTTGGGTGAAACAGTTCAGGTTATTCCTCATATCACTGATGAGATAAAATATCGCATCAAGCTATTGGGAAATAACGGTAATTTTGATTTTGTAATTACCGAAATTGGTGGAACAGTTGGTGATATTGAATCACTTCCATATATTGAAGCAGTTCGTCAAATGCGTTGGGAGCTTGGTCACGATTGTGTGGTTGTCCACCTCACATATATTCCATACCTTGCAGCAGCACAGGAACTTAAAACAAAACCAACACAGCATTCCGTAAAAACAATGCTGGAACAGGGAGTTCAACCCGATATTATAGTTTGCCGTACAGAAAAGCCACTTTCCGAATCTATTCGTCAGAAAATTGCACTTTTCTGTAATGTTGATGTTGCAAGCGTTATCGAATCAATTGATGCAAAATCAATTTACGAAGTTCCTATCCTGATGAAAGAAGAAAAGCTTGATATTCAGGTGATGAAAAAAACGCAGGTACCTATAACCGAAGAACCAGACCTTACACTTTGGGAAGAATTTCTCTTTAAACTAAAAAACCCGATCCACGAAGTAACTATTGCACTTGTCGGAAAATACGTCGAACTAAAAGATGCATATAAATCTATCAGTGAAGCATTTATACATGCAGGAGCATCACAGCAATGCAAAGTAAATGTAAAGTTAGTTCATTCTGAAAGCGTTAACGAGCAAACCGTTGAAGAAAAGCTAAGTGGATTACACGGAGTTCTTGTAGCACCTGGTTTTGGTGAACGGGGATTTGAAGGTAAGATTATTGCCATCCGCTATGCTCGTGAAAATAAAATTCCTTTTCTGGGCATTTGTTTAGGAATGCAGTGTGCTGTAGTTGAATTTGGTCGTAATGTATTAGGATTTAAAGATGCAAACTCTACAGAAATGAACCCAAAGAGCGAGTATCCTGTAATTGACATTATGAAAGACCAAAAGAAAATCTGCAGCAAAGGAGGAACCATGCGCTTGGGTGCTTATCCTTGCAAGATAAAAGACAAGACTTTAGCTTCTGCTATCTATAAAATTACAGATATTAGTGAACGTCATCGTCATCGTTACGAGTTCAATAACAAATACATTGATGCATACGAAAATGCCGGAATGATTGCTTCGGGAATAAACCCCAAAGATGACCTTGTTGAAATGATTGAATTAAAAAATCATCCATGGTTTGTTGGAGTTCAGTTTCATCCGGAATATAAAAGTACCGTAGCAAATCCTCATCCACTCTTTGTAAACTTTGTTAAGGCAGCGATTGATAAAAGTAGTAACTAAAACTTACAAGGAGGCTGTCCAAAAGTCACAACCTTAATATATTTTCCCGACTTTCGGGGCTCAATATGACAACTTGTTGAATTATAGCGGTCAGACAGAGTCCCGAAAGTCGGGAAAGTCTTTTTTGCCAGATGAGAAACTTTTTGAATAGTCTCCTTTATGATTAACAGAAAACAAAATATCTTTGCCTGAAAACAAATACTATGTCTCATTTTTCTGAAATCACCATATACTACTTTTCAGGGACAGGAAACTCCGCCAATGTTGCACACTGGATATCTGAAATGGCTAACAAACAAGCTATTCCCGTAAAAAACATAAACATTGCCCATATTGACCGCCTAAACATTGAACCTCATTCTGAAAACAGTTTGATCGTTTTCACATCACCGGTACATGGATTTAATTACCCTCCGGTAATGCTTAACTTTATCCTACGCTTTCCAAAAGGAAAATGCAATATTTTGCTAATGAATACCCGAGCCGGAATGCTGATTGGCAAGTGGATTACACCCGGACTTTCCGGCATAACATTCTACTTATCAGCATTAATTCTAAAACTTAAAGGGTACTCTGTAATAGGGATGATTCCTATTGATATGCCTTCCAACTGGATTTCGGTTCATCCGGGTTTAAACAATAAAACCATTGAATATCTGCATGTTAAAAATAAAATCAGAGTCCAAAAACATATTACAAAGATTTTATCAGGAAAGAACAATTTCATCGCTATTCGCGAAATCATTCAGGATTTATTGATTTCACCCATATCACTTGGATATTATTTTGTTGGGCGATTCATTATTTCTAAAACCTATTTTGCTTCATCAGACTGTAATCAGTGTGGTTTATGCATTAAAAGCTGCCCGGTTAATGCAATTAAAGAAGTTCAAAGCCGCCCCTACTGGACATTTCACTGCGAAAGCTGTATGCACTGCATGAGCTATTGCCCGAAAAAAGCAATCGAAACAGCTCATGGTTTTGTAATAGCAATCGTTCTTATTTATTCTATTTTACTCCTTCCATTTATCTACGTTCATTTGAATTCTGAGCTCTTTTTTATCAAAAACGGATTTATCAGACTTCTTTTTGAGTCTTCTATATTCCTCATTTTAATATGGTTAAGCTACTACATACTTCATTTCCTTTTGCGTTTCAAATTATTTGAACGATTCATTGTTTATACTTCGCTTACCAAATTTAAGTTTTGGGGAAAACGATACAGAGCGTTGAACACTTAAATATAATTTTGTCACCCTACCCAATAAAATACGATCAGGTGCGTTTTGTTAAAAAATGTTAATAAAGCTATTTTCTAAAAAAGAAAGACTTATCCATTTTCAATCTATTAATTAACGCCTAATTTCTTAACGTATGAAAAACCTGAAAGTATTGTTGATCCTTAGCGGAGCACTTTTAATTGCTGCATGCAATAACAAATCTGAAGAGACATCCACCAGACATCTTGTTTCAAATTCACAAGAGAGTTTATCGAACACCCCGGTTATAACTGAAGAGAATATTTCTGATTCAACAATCTCCTCTTCTTTATATGCCAACTCTTCGGCTGCAGTTGAAAAAAACAGTGATCCCAAACGCAAATTTGTCCGTACAGCAGAATTGAAATTCAGAGTAAAAAATGTGGTGAACAGCACGTCTCAAATTGAAGATGTAACTGTAAAAGAAGGTGGATTTGTGGCATTCACGAATCTGTCCTCAAACATTGATTATATTGATACGAAAAAAATCAGTGCAGACAGCATTCTCGAAACCACACATTATACCGTCAGTAACATTATGACTCTCAGAGTTCCGAATACAAAACTGGATACAACTCTCCGGCAAGTTGCTAAACTGATCGATTTTCTCGACTATCGCATCATTAAAGCGGAAGATGTTGCGTTGGTAATTGAATCGAATGAGAATGCGATGAAACGTGCAGAAAAAACAGAAACCATCTTTCATTCTACACAAAATCAAAAAGCTGGAAAAAGAGGATTGTCGTATGAAAAAGTTATTGAACAACAAGAACTTGCAGCTTCTGCAAAATTCAACAATAAATCGCTTTATGACCAAATTCATTTCAGTACGATTGAATTAAATATCTATCAACGAAGTACAATCCAACGTGAACTAATTGCCAATGAACACAATATCAGCGAATGGGAACCATCATTTGGCAGTAAAATACTCGACTCTCTTTCACTTGGATGGACAATACTAGAGGTGATTTTCCTCTTCTTATTAAAAATATGGGCATTGATCGTTATTGGAGTTGCCTTTTTTATCTTTTGGAAAAAATTCAGCAGACAAATTCGTAAGTAACCAAAATCACTGAAGCAAAAACCGTTAATTCTGTAACTAAATTAACGGTTTTTGTTATTTTTACTCCATGAAACCAAGCCCATATCTTATTTTCTTGTTACTACTGATAATGGCCTGTAAAAAGGAGAATGAACAAAATCAACCATCACCAACTCCGGTTTTACAAAACTACATAGTTACAGGCGATACATCTTCAGAAAGCATCATTTATACCAGATTAAACCCTGCTGATACACTACGATGGATTCCTTTTACATCAAACGAAATCCGACAATTCGATATTGATAAAGATGGAATCAATGATTTTGAATTCAGACTTTACGGAACATCTAATCCAAATTCTACCTTAATTCTGAATACGCTGAAAAGCCTCAATCAAAATGAAATTGTGATTTCAGACACGCTGGTTGCAAAAATTTCATCCGGAGTTAAAATAGATTCAACATTACAATGGGGGAAATACTCATTGCTCTACTCCTACTCTTACAAGAATCTTGGATCAATTACTGATACAGCAGGTTTATGGAAAAACAGTTTTATGTACTATGCCGGAATCAGGTTAAACAAAAATCAAAATAGCAAATATGGATGGATAAAACTAAGCATTACAGAAGGAGAACGCATTGTAATTCACGACTTTGCTATTTGTAAATAAGTTTGTTTCTGTCATTTTTGCCTATGACTTTTTTAACTAAAAATAAGCCTGAAATTGAAGTACAAGATGCTGAATACGAAATTCTTTATATTAAAGGATCCAGAGTCAACAAAGTTATGTTAAGTTTTGTTGCAGCATTTGGAATCATTTTTTTCTATTTCCCATACTACTAACCATTATTTCAACTCAAGAAAGCGGTTTCCATTTTTTAAACATATTTGTTGTAATGATATTTTGGAGTGTTGCGTTCTTCTTTCTAAAGTTATTTCTATGGAATACTGTTGGAAGAGAGATAATTAAATTATATCATCATAAAATTTCATACACATCTGATTACAAGTTATATAAGTGCAACTATATCGAAATAAACTGTGACAATATTGTGGTTGAAATGAAAAATGATCTTTCTATTCTTAATCCTGTATCGCGATTAGTGATAAAAAACAACAATCAGAAAATAGAGACATCTTTAAATTCTTCACCTGTTGAAATTGCATTCGTATGCAAAAAGATCAATGACAAATATTGCATTGCAAACAAAAAAAATACGGATGACTCTGATTTTATCACCTTCGAATTTTTCAATAACTAGTCAGTGTCGAAAATAAGGAGGTGCACAAATATCTCTCTGAAATACCTACCTTTGCAAAAGATATAATTCAGATTCAGGATGCTAACCAACAATGATATTTTAAAAAAATTACGTGTAGCTTTAAAGCTTCGCGACGATGATGTGATTCATATTTTATCGCTTGTAGATTTCAAAATTACGAAAGGTGAAGTGGGTGCTTTATACCGCTCACCCGATCATCCAAATTTTAAAGAATGCGGTGACCAGCTTTTACGTAACTTCCTTAATGGATTGATTATACATCTGCGCGGACCAATGGAAAACCAAGAATCTCTTCAGGAATTTAACGAAGAAAAAATCGTTAAAAAAAGTGATCAAAAAGAGCGCACAAAGTTGAATATCAAGCTAAATCAGAAGCCGGAAGTTCGTCAATCACGACCTCGTATTTCTAAATCTTCACCCAATCGTGATCAATAATCAGAAACTATAAGTTCATGAATTTAATTGTAGAAGTCGGTATGCTGGCAAGGGAAAAAGCTGAGAATACCAATGATTTAAAAGATCTGAATCTCGTTTTTGAAAATCTAAATGACGTTTTATTTAAAAATCAACTTCCCGAAGTTTTAGAACCAGAAAGTATTAATCCGGAAGAGAGACTTCGTTTAGAGATGTATGGGTTTGATGGGCTGCATTACCTTCGTCGTTTTGCTGCTTACATTTCCGAAACAGGATCAATTCCTGCTGAACCCGGAAACGAAGATGCTTCTGAAGATAAAATCCTGGCAAAGTATTTTCGTAACTATTTTAAAATCCACACAAAACAATCACTTCTTACCCGTTTATTCTCCCGAAAAGAAGTGATAAAACCACGATTTTCTCATATTATTGTTCATAGCGATTCCGAAGGATTCTATGTTCCGTTGGCCTTTGAGGATGTAATTCTTACCAACGAAAAAGTTATTCCAGGCGGAATGATTGGTTCTTCCTACCGTTTAAAAGATGAATGTGAAGAGTTGGCCAAACATCTGGAACTCAATTTGAACATAAATCCGGATAGTGATGAAATTAAAAGTCTGGTTCAGAGCCATGGTAAATCTGAGATACAATGGAAGCATTTTGGAATTGAATCATTTACCTGTATTCGGCTATACCATGCGGCATTAAAATCTATCGAATTACATAGTTGTATCACCTTTTCTTAGTTATTGATCAATGCCTGAAACACAAAAAAACAATCCTCTGCACGGTAAAACACTTGAATATATTGTTCATTATCTGGTAGAGTTTTATGGCTGGGAAGAGCTGGGAAGCAGAATCAATATTCGATGTTTTAATGAAAACCCCAGTATAAATTCAAGTCTCACTTTTTTACGAAAAACACCTTGGGCTCGTACAAAAGTTGAAGATTTATACGTTAAAGTTATGGACAAAGGGCATCCGGAAATTACACGAAAAAATAAATAATTTAGAATAGAATGAGCGGGACTAAGCGCGAAAATATAAAACCAGGGCAAGAAGTTGCGATTGTATTAAAAAAAGATCAGCGAAGTGGAAATATTACTGAAGGCATTGTAAAAGACATACTTACAAAATCACCCGTACATCCACATGGTATCAAAGTAAGACTTACAGATGGTCAGATTGGAAGAGTGAAAGAGATTTTTGATAATGAAATTTAACTCACACACCTACAATTAAACTAAATAAATTTTAGTATCATAGTTAACACAACCTTGAATTAACTCATATTGGGTAAATTTCACCACTATCCATTATTTTTATTATGATTCTAACAGACTATAGTATTTCAACCCTGTTTGCTTTGGCATTTTTTGCCTTTCTTGCAGGGTTTATTGATGCTGTAGCCGGAGGTGGCGGTTTAATTCAACTACCAGCTATGCTGGTTAATTTACCAAACACCCTCTTACCAACCATTTTCGGAACAAATAAAATAGCCGCACTTTCGGGTACTTCAATTGCGGCCTATCGCTATGGAAGGCGAATCAAATTCAGTTATCCTTTGCTTTTAATTATTTCATTTTGGTCTTTTGTAGCTTCTTTTCTGGGTGCGAAAACGGTAAGCTTTATGAATCCCAATATTCTGAAACCTATCGTTTTAGTTACATTGATTGCAATTGCCATTTATACATTTCTAAATAAAAATCTAGGTAGTGTAGAAACCAGACAGCTTTCACTTCGTAAGCAAATGATTTACGGCTCACTATTTGGTTTTTTAATTGGGTTTTACGACGGCTTTTTGGGGCCGGGAACCGGAAGTCTGCTTTTGCTTGGGTTTGTGATGATCCTTGGATTTGAGTTTCTTCAAGCTTCAGCTTATTCTAAGATAATCAACTGTATAACAAATTTTTCTGCATTGATCGTATTTATTAGTCATGGAAATTTCATCCCTGTAATTGCCATAATTATGGCTGTATTTAACATTATAGGAAACTATCTGGGAAGCCACATGGCTCTCAAACGGGGAAATAGTTTTATCCGTGTCATTTTTCTGATTGTTGTCACCCTATTGATTATCAGATATGGATATGATGTTTTTATGACTTTCAAATTTTAAAGCATATCTTTTCCTTATATTTGCACTACATTAACACCATTTACAGCCATGAATTTTACTACAACCCAAAATTTCATATTACTGGCACAACACCCTTCTAAAGGAAGATTCTTAATCAATGATATTTATCTGAATTATGGCTTAGCAGGAGCTATTTTGCTCGATTTATCATTGAATGAAATAATTATTCTGGAAAACAAGAAACTTTGTCTAATAAAAGAATACACAGGTGAATACGAATTTATTACAGAAATTTCGAAACTCATTCAATATTCTAAAAAACCCCGAAAGCTAAAAAACTGGATAGGAAAAATAGCAAACAAAGTACGTAAGAAAAAATGGCTGATGATACAACAACTAGCCGATAAAGGTTTGCTAAAAGTTGTTGACAAAAAATTTCTGGGTATTTTCTCTTACAAGAAGAATTACCTGATTGAAAAGAATTTACGTGACAATTTAATCCAAAACATCAAACATGCTATTTCAAATCAAGAACATCTGACAAATGACATGCTGGTATTGATTGGATTAATTGAAGCATGCAAAATGCATAAAATTTTCAACGCAGGACGAAGTGAAACCAAAGAACTGCGGGAAAAGATGAAACTGATCATCAAAGAATGTCCGATTGCAGAAATGATCAAAGAATCAATCATGGAAATTCAGGCAGCAATTATGGTATCAGTGATTGCAGCCTCTTCGGCAGCTACAATAAGCTCCAATTAATTAATTAATTCCAGAAATCAGGAGACTAAAAATAAATTCTTTCAAAAAGAGTTTACAGGTGGGCGATGTGATCGATTCCGCCTCCTGACTTGTCCCTTTAAAAATTAGTGCGGTTATAAATTACTCATAATCAATGCATATTTGTTTAAAAATGCTAAATTTACCGCACTAAGGTAAATTTAGCATGAAAATCAGGGTTGTTAAAACTGCCTCAAAGGCAAATGCTGTGCAGGTAGTGCGTTATCAGAATAATAGAAGAGTTATATTACAGCATATAGGTTCTGCTCATACGGCAGAAGAGCTAAGAGATTTAATGATATTGGCAGAAGAATGGATAAAGGATTACACCCGGCAACTTCCTATTTTACCCGATGAAGATCCCAACAGGTTGTTGCACCTGAACCACAGCACTTTTATTGGTGTTAAATATCATTTTTTTTACAAGCAGATACATGCAATACAGGATATGATCAAACTGGATGATTTGCCTACTTTGTTAAATGATTTGGTAATGATAAGGATATTTGAACCTGCCTCCAAACTTCGTTCTCTTGAGTTGATGGAACAGTTCTTTGGAATCTACCATAGCCGCAAGACATATTACAAGATTGCCCCTGACTGTATCAATCTAAAGAAAACAGTGGAAGAAAAGGTTGTCAACTTTTCCAGAGTTCATTACTCATTCAATTTCGACATTCTGTTTTACGATGTAACAACACTTTATTTTGAAACTTTTAAAGAAGACCATTTGCGCATGAACGGTTTTTCAAAAGACAACAAATCCCAACAACCACAAATACTCATAGCCCTAACGGTAAGTAAAGAGGGTTTCCCTATTGCATATGAGGTATTCTCGGGCAATACTTTTGAAGGGCACACTATCATTCCTTTTGTTAAAGATTTTATTGAAAGAAATGATGTAAAAGATTTTACCGTAGTAGCCGATGCTGCGATGATTAGCTCAGAAAATGTACAACAATTAACTCAAAACAATATCAACTACATCGTGGGGGCAAGGCTTGGGAATATTTCTACAGTACTGCTTGAAACCATTGACAAAAACATCTGCCGGGAAGACGGCAAAAGCATACGGATAAAAACGGATAACGGCTATCTGATTTGCAGCTATTCGTCAATCAGATATCGTAAGGATAAATATGAAATGGAGAAACAAGTCGAAAAAGCAAAACAGGTAATTGCAAAACCATCGAAAGGTAAAAAATTAAAATTTACCCAGACTAAAGGTTTGGAAATAGAACTAAACGAAGCGTTAATCCAAAAAACAAACAAATTGCTGGGTATAAAAGGATATTATACCAATTTGAAAGAACATATTGCGAACAATCAAATGGTAATAGATAGATATCATGAGCTTTATAGAATAGAGCAAGCATTCAGAATATCAAAAAACGACCTACAAACAAGACCAATCTTTCATTTTAAGGAGCAACCAATAAAATTGCATATATTGGTATGCTTTATGGCTCTTGTCATATCAAAGCACATCGAATTAAAAACAGGTATTTCGATTAGAAAATTTATTGACGAATCAAAAAAAATTGTTGATGGAGAAATATTGAATCACATCACCCAAAAAATAGTAACCGTCAATGCTCAACCAACTCTGAAAATGGCAGAGCTTATTTCAAAATTAAAAATACCGCACTAAAAAGGACAAGTCAGGAAAGAATCAATCATGGAAATTCAGGCAGCAATTATGGTATCAGTGATTGTAGCCTCTTCGGCAGCTACAATAAGCTCCAATTAATTAATTAATTCCAGAAATCAGGAGACTAAAAATAAATTCTTTCAAAAAGAGTTTACAGGTGGGCGATGTGATCGATTCCGCCTTTTACTTTTTGGTCAATTTTAACCAAGACCTCAGCTTCTAACGGAAGAAATAAGTCAACACGGGAACCAAATTTAATGAACCCCAATTCTTCACCCTGTTTAATATTGGTATTTTCTTCAGAGTAGCAAACAATGCGGCGGGCAACAGCACCTGCAATCTGGCGAATCATGACGCTTTGCTGACGATCATTTTCAACCAGAACAGAAGTCCGTTCATTCAATTCAGATGATTTAGGGCACCACGCCACCAGAAATTTTCCGGGATGGTATTTTTTATATCGAACTGTCCCACTAATTGGATAGCGATTTACATGCACATCGTTGGGAGACATAAAGATAGAAACCTGAATACGTTCTTCATTCAGATACTCCTGCAATCGAACTTTTTCGACAACTACAACATGACCATCAGCAGGGCATAACACAGCATTTTCGTCCAGTTTTAATATTCTGTTTGGTATGCGAAAAAATCTCACAATCAGAAAACAAAACACAGCTTCTACTATCCAAAATAGAAAATGAAAGATTGTAATTTTAGGAAAAATCCAAACGGGGATAATACCGAGTACGATCAAAAGAATGGCTGAAACAATGATAATTTGGGTTCCTTCTTTGTGTAATTTCATTGGTTAGATAAATAAAAGAATGTAAATCAAAACAAAAGGAATAGACATTAAAGCTGCATCAAAACGATCGAGAATTCCTCCATGACCAGGTAAAATTGTACCGGAATCTTTAATGCCTGCACTTCGTTTGAGTTGCGATTCGGATAAATCGCCTAATGCCCCAAAAACAGTAATTATTACTGCAATTATCAACCAGTTATGCAGTTCTAATACCCCTGTAATTGTGTGCATTAAAACCGAAGTAATCAATGCAAAAACAAGCCCGCCAATGCTACCTTCCCAGGTTTTTTTGGGTGAAATTCGCTCGTAAAGTTTATGCTTCCCAAGCCACATTCCTGTCAGATACGCAAAGGTATCATGAGCCCACAAAATTACAAAAAAGCCTAATGTAAGCCATGGTTCAAACCCATGAAGTACTAAATTCGGATTTTGAAAAAAGTTTATTGACGCAAAAGGGACTCCAACATAGATGATACCCAATAAGGTAACTGCAATATTTTGAAACGGGGTTTCTGTATTTCGGAAAAGCTCCGACACAAAAACAAGAAAAAATGCGGGTAATATCAGAAGCAAATAGGCAAAGTTATCGAGCTCTCTACTGAAATAAACACCGGAAATAAATAAAAGTGCCGATAAAAGTGTACCTGTTATCTTTTGCGGTTTCAGATTTAGTTTCTCAACAATTTCGTAAAACTCCCACGTTCCAAAAACAGTAAAAAACATAAACACAAAGGCAAATAGCAGCGGATGAACAAATATTGCTGCAATCATAAGGGCTACGAAAAAAAAGCCGGTAATCGTTCTTAGGTAGATATTTTTCACGCTTCGTTTTTATTTGTCATTATTTGTTTTGCTCTGAGTAAATCTAATGACCTTACTCTCAACTCCATATCTCCATAAAGATAAATAGAATCTCTTTTATTCACAATTACAGATGGGATTTCGTCTTCTTCAAGCATTTCCTTCAACAGTAATAATTCAAGCTCTTCTGTTACAGAACATGGCAAAACTGTTACAGAACATAGCAAAACCCATTCATCATCCATATTTATCCGTATTTCTAGAGATCTTCAGAATCATCAATCAAAAACAGAAACAATGTTTTAGGGCCATGAGCTCCAATTACGGTTGTTTGTTCAATTGCGACTGTTCTGCTTGGACCTGAAATAAAAGAGATAAAAGAAGGCATGTTTTCGCCCAATGAACTCCTGATTTCTTTTAAAGCAGTTTTAACATCCGGAAAAAGCTGAGACGTAAAAGCTATAACCACATGGTTTTCAGGCAAAATATTAAGAGATCTTCCACTTTTTTGTCGCGAGGAAACCATAATACTTCCTGTACGAGCGATAATGGCTTCACATTGAGTAACAGATGTTTTTCCTAAAGATACCTCATCACTTTTACCTAAAAAGACAATTCCGGTTTGGCGAAACCACGACTGTATCAAATCATCCAACACTACCAACGGAACCCAATGATTTTGTACCATCAGCAACTTGAAATTTTCGATAAAGTCACCAATGTTTTCGCAATAAACAAATGCACCTCCGTTAGCCGTAAAGTTTTCGGCAAACACTACATCTGCAGAATCTTCACAATCCGGAAAAACAGGAGAATCCATATCCAGATTTGGATACGGATTCTCTGATTTATCGATCATCGCGTTTCTGATATTTTTCAGAACCTTTTCACGAGATGTACTTTCTTTCATTTGAGAAATTTATTCTATTGGCTTTTCTTCAGCCGTTGATTCAGTACTGGGATCATCAAGCACAACGGCTTCCTGAATGGGTTCTTCCAGGTGATGAGAATCTTTGAATGCTCTTTTTCCAAAGATTAACTCCAAATCTTCACGGAAAATAACCTCTTTTTCAATTAATACAGCCGCCAATTTATCAAGCTTTTCACGATTGTTGGTAAGTAACTCAACTGCACGTTGGTAAGCTTTTTCAACCATTTCCCGAACTTCTGAATCAATCGTTTCTGAAGTCTTTTCACTGAACGGTTTGGTAAATGTATATTCTGATTGTCCTGAAGAATCGTAATAACTCAGGTTACCGATCTTTTCATTCAATCCGAAATATGCAACAATTGCAAATGCCTGTTTTGTAACCTTTTCCAAATCATTCAATGCACCAGTTGAAACTCTTCCAAACACAACTTTTTCAGCGGCACGACCTGCTAAGGCTGCAGTCATTTCATCATACATCTGTTCCAAAGTTGTAATTTGGCGTTCTTCGGGCAAATACCATGCAGCTCCCAATGATTTTCCACGAGGAACAATGGTAACTTTCACCAATGGATGAGCGTGTTCGAGCAACCAGCTTACAGAAGCATGACCCGATTCGTGATATGCAATCACACGTTTTTCTTCTGCAGATATTATCTTGCTACGTTTTTCCAAACCACCGATAATACGGTCAATTGCATCCAGAAAGTCTTGTTTTTCAACTGATTTCTTTCCTTTACGAGCAGCTATCAAAGCAGCTTCATTACAAACGTTCGCAATATCTGCTCCAGAAAAGCCAGGCGTTTGTTTTGCAAGAAACTCAACATCAGCACTTTGATCAAGTTTAATTGGCTTAATATGAACGCTGAAGATTGCTTTTCGTTCTTCAATATCGGGAAGTTCAACATGAATCTGGCGGTCAAAACGTCCGGCACGCAAAAGTGCACGATCCAAAATATCGGCACGGTTGGTTGCTGCTAAAATGATAACTCCTGTATTTGACTGGAATCCATCCATTTCAGTAAGCAATTGATTCAATGTATTTTCACGTTCATCATTTGAACCAGTAAAGGCATTCTTACCACGAGCACGACCAATTGCATCAATTTCATCGATAAAAATGATACACGGAGCTTTTTCTTTGGCGTTACGGAAGAGATCGCGAACACGAGAAGCTCCAACACCCACAAACATTTCCACAAAATCGGAACCGGAAATTGAGAAAAATGGCACTTTGGCTTCTCCGGCAACTGCTTTCGCAAGTAAAGTTTTACCAGTACCCGGAGGGCCTACAAGTAATGCACCCTTTGGAATTTTACCACCTAAATCAGTGTATTTCTTAGGACTTTTAAGGAAGTCAACAATTTCCATTACTTCCACTTTTGCCTCTTCGAGCCCGGCAACATCATTGAAATTTATGCTTACACTCGTGCCACCGTCAAATAATTGAGCGCGTGATTTTCCAAAATTAAAAATCTGCCCGCCTCCGGCTGATTTGCTAAAAACACGGCTTAGTAATATCCAGAAAAATACCAATAATAAGATTGGCCATAAAAGTCCCAGAAAATCATCAAAGAGATTTCTGCGATTAACAGGATTAATCGGTACGTTATTATACTGATTAATGATTTCCTGCTTTACATTTTCAGCCTTACCAACAGTATCGGTAGTAATGAATTTTTCAAGAGCTTTGTCATATTGTTTACTGAAATCTTCATACGAAACAAATTTGTAAATGAAAAAAGGATCTTTTTTCCCTTTTCCAAAGCCTTCTACTTTAAATTCTTTGAAAGTAGTATCCTTTTCAACACTTTCCTTTTTAATATAAACTTCAGCAAGCTCTTTGTTTACAATAAGGATTTTTTCTACATCCTTTTGTTTCAAATACTTCTCGAACTCACTACGATTGATTTCGCGGTTTGAAGAAGTAAAATAACCGGAAGTGACATTGATTCCAATAAAAATAAGAATCAACGCACCGTAGATCCAATAGAAATTAAATTTTCCCTTCGGCTTTCCGGAAAGATTAATATTGGGTTTCTTTTTTTGATTATCGTTTTCCATAATTTAAATCTTCGCTTGAGTAGTTTTAAAATTAGTCAAGATCAACAATACGCTTAACTTCAGCATCGGCCCAAAGATTTTCCAAATGAAAAAAACGACGGGTATTTTCCTGAAAAACATGGACTACTACATCTATATAATCGAGTAAAATCCATTCAGCATTTGTAAAACCTTCTTTAAAAGCAGGGGTTAGTCCTGTAAGTTTATAAACTTCATCCTCCACGGAATCAGCAATTGCACTTACCTGTGTACTTGACGTTCCATGACAAATCACAAAACTATCGAACATAGCATGGTGCAGATTTTTTAAATCAAGTATCGTAATTTCCTTTCCTTTTTTTTCCATAATCCCTTGAACAATCGCATCATTCAATGATATTTGAGGCAAAGATATTGCGAGGTCAGTCTTTTTTCTTTTGGCCATAAAAATTGTTTAACATGCAAAATTAACGAAAAACCTTAAACACTCCCAATCTTGAAGCATGAATATGATTAATTTTGATGGGTAAACGATATTATTCGTTTTTCGTACCACATAATTCAAACAAACAGGAAATGTTTTCAATCGTCCGATTAAGAACAGTTGGCTCAACCAACAAGTATGCCAAAGATCTGGTTTTGACAAATTCTGTCAGTGAAAACCACGTCATCCTCTCTCATGAACAAACAAGCGGGAAAGGGCAAATTGGAAATAGCTGGGAAAGCGAAGCAGGTAAAAATCTAACATTCAGTATAATACTATTCCATGATAATCTTGAAGCCGCTTCTCAGTTCTGTATTACACAAATTGTTTCATTGGCTGTTTGTGACACTTTAAAACCAATCCTAAGCGGACATAATGTCAGTATAAAATGGCCAAACGATATTTATGTCGGATTGAAAAAGATTTGTGGTATTCTGATTGAAAACCATATCATGGGAGCTTACATTTCGAATTCTATAATTGGTATCGGATTAAATATCAATCAAAAAGAGTTTTTCAGCAATGCACCAAACCCGGTCTCTATCATTCAACTCACTAATTTTGAATATGATATAGAAATCATTCTGCAACGTTTTCTTGAACACTTCGAAAACAGGATAAAACAACACGGGCAAAACCCTGATTCATTAAATTCTGATTATCTGAGTACTCTACTGTTCTGCAAAGAATGGAGAAAATATAATGCTAATAATGAATTGTTTGAAGGATTTATTCAGGGAGTAAATGAATATGGGCAATTACAGGTTTTAAAACGTAATGGCAAGGAAATGCTTTATAATTTTAAGGAAATCAGCTTCGTGATGGAATGAAAGCTATGAATCACAAATCAATTCTGAAAATTTCATTTTCAATTGTTTCTATTCGTATATTTGGCTATTAAATAGTTTTTTATCTATTACACTTCTCTCTCCTTAAAAATAGTATATTATTGCTAAACCCATGAAAATAAAAAACATATCACATTTACCGATCCTCATAGGCTTCCTTTTGTTTTCATACTTGATTAATTGTAATGCATGGGCTCAAAACATTTATACCAGTTTTGAAACAGACCAGTATAACCCGACCCCTCTTTCTTCTCTTGATTCCTTAAAGTTTTCAGGAGTTTTACCTGTTGAAGTCCCTGATTGTTATAAATATCAGAATATTACATTGCCGTCAAGTGTCGATAATTCGACACTCATTTATTTCAGACCTGTAACTTCTCAAAGTGGCTATGAATGTGGTCAAACAGCCAGTCAGGCATTTGTTTTCACCTACGAAGTTGACAGATTACGAAATTTGAATGCTTCATTACCTCAAAATCAGTACCCAACGCATTTTTCATGGAATTTTTCCAACAATGCGTACAATTATGGCGGTGCAAGCTTTTTTGATTCGTGGGAAATGACACGTATGTGCGGTACACCAAATGTTACAGAATATGGTGGAGCATTAAACACTGGTGGCGAAAAAAGATGGATGACAGGCTATACTAATTATTATAGCGGGATGAAAAACAGACTTTCCGGTGTATATGCAATACGGTGCAATTCTCCTGAAGACATCTACACATTAAAAGCTTGGTTATATGACCATTTAGAAGGCAGTAGCATAGGTGGTATTGCTGCAATTTATGGTCAATATTGCAGTCCAAATACTACTTTACCTAGCGGAACACCAATGGCGGGGAAAGTATTAATAAGTACCTGGGGTACATCTCCCTCTCATGCATGGACAATTGCTGGGTATAATGATTCGATACGTTATGATTTTAATGGAGACGGACAATACACCAACAATATTGATTTGAATGGGGATGGAAAACTAGATGTCAGAGATTGGGAAATCGGAGGATTAAAAATTGTGAATGGTTATGCCGGAACAGGCTGGGGTAACGGGGGGTTTTCCTACATGATGTATAAAGCCATGGCCGACGGTATTAACAATGGAGGAATATGGAACTCAACAGCGTATATTATTAAAGCAAAGACTACTCAAAACCCGCAATATACATACAAAGTAACACTAAAACATAACGTACGAAACCAAATTAAGGTAATTGCAGGAGTAAGTCAAAATACATCTTCAACAGCTCCTGAGTTCCGGATGGAATTCCCGATTTTTAACTTTCAGGGTTCTACGTTAGGAATGCAGGGAGATACTACCGAAAGTGCAAAAACAATTGAGTTCGGACTGGATGTAACACCACTCCTCTCCTATTTGCCATCAGGAATCTCTGCCCGATTTTTTTTCGAAGTTGTGGAAAAAGACCCAGGTAGTTCAGGAGAAGGTCAAATAACCTCGTTCTCCCTTATGGATTACACTTCAGGAGTATCGGAAACAGTATATCCCAATTCAAATAAAATATTAATTAACAACGATACTACAAGAATCTCCGTTATTAAAAATATCGCCTTCAGTAAACCCATAGTCACAACCGATACCCTTAAAGCAAAAATATACAGCAATTTTGCGCAGCAGCTTCAGGCTCAAAATGGGCAGGCTCCATACAAGTGGAGAATAAGACCGGATTATCAGGAAAATATATCTTCTGCAACATTTCCTCCAACTCCAACCACTGTTCTGCCAACTGGAAATGATGGTTATGTGATGCAAAATTTGAATTTTGACTTCCCGTTTCTGGGAAAAAAATACAATCAGATTTATGTATATGCCAATGGATTTATCAAATTTGACAATTCGTTATTTTCATTTCCATGGCAGGTTGACGCTGAGCTTTTATTCAAAAGCCATGCTTTAATTGCTCCATTTTATGTTGATTTAATCTATGGAAGTGGTCAAAATGTAACCTTTCAGCAAGATGTAAACTCTGCAACAATAATCTGGAAAGGAGTTGTAAACGGACAAAGCGGATCAAACGTACAGGTTGCACTAAAGATGTTTTCATCCGGAATGATCGAGTTTTACTATGGTACTATATCAATGTCAGGAAATTGGAAGTCTGCTGTTTCAGGAGGAAATGTTGTAAACTGCATATATACTTCGCTATCAAACACTTTTACAACAAATACATCTTCACGAAAAATAACATTAACTCCCCCTGATTATCCAAATGAAATAAATCTTGCTGAAAATGGAATTTTTACCGCAAAGCCAGTAAGTAAATGTTCTTCAAATTTCAAAGTAATTGTAACTGATAACAATAATATCGAAAGTGAAAAGGTTCTTCATTTTGAAACAGTTGGCATCCAGTCTGATTTTTCAATCAATGCAGGTGGAGATACTTCATTGAATATTGGAGATACGGTAAATGTTTCGGTAAAATTGAGCAATATAGGCACCTCATATTTTTCAAATGGCCTTATGAATGTGCAAATTGCAGACACCAATGTGTCTTTAATAGATTCTGTTATTTCTATCAGTTCAATTGCTCCCGGTGACAGTTTAGTTATTCATAACGCCTTTAAATTTGTTGTAAAACTATTTGCAACTGATGGGCACATGATTCACCTGGATGGCATTGTAACAAATCCAACCGATACATTTAAACATAGCATTTCATGCAGGATAAATTCATTTCTGCTACAAACAGGAACCACCACTATTACTGATGGAAATAACAATCAGCTGGAACCCGGAGAAACGGCTGCACTGATGCTCGAAATCAAGAATATTGGAGGTGCTTCAGCCCGAAATCTTCAATTGAATCTTACAACATCCGATCCTTATATTACGTTAAATCCTTCGTCTTCAATAATTGACAGCATCCAACCATTTTCAAGTAAAAATGCGTTTTTTATTATTACGGCAGCCCCAAATACTCCTCATCAACATTTAATTGTGTTAAATGCATCTATAACAGGAAATAACAACTCGCAAATCAAAACTTTCTTCTATATCCAAATGGGCATAGAAATGGAAGATTTTGAAACAAATGATTTTACAAAATTCGACTGGGTTTTGGGAGGTACTATTCCTTGGTACACTTCTGACAGCTTAAAGTATCAAGGCAATTATTCTGCTAAATCGGGACGAATAAATCATAGCCAGTCTTCCTATTTTTCGATCAATCAACTTATATTAGCCGATGGAAGCATTAAATTTCACCGAAAAGTATCTTGCGAAAAAGATAATACAAATCATAATTATGATTATCTGATATTTACTATTGACGGTATTGAACAAGCCCGCTGGGATGGAGAAACTGACTGGGAACAGGTAAGCTTCCCGGTAACAAAGGGCAATCACACTTTTAAATGGTCTTATATAAAAGACTATTCCGTAAACACAGGAGCTGATTGCGCCTGGGTTGACAATATCATCTTCCCTTTACACGGAGATTTAAATCCACAGTTAACATCAAATATCTCCAGCATCAGCAAAACAATTAATATAAACAGTATTGATTCTGCTACCGTTGTTTTGTCAAACAATGGGAATGATCTGATATTATGCACAAGCCAGCTTATTAACAATAATAATATGAATGTCCCTTGGGCAAACACATCTTCCTTAGCTTGTGGTATATATCCTGGAACTCAGCAACCACTAAAACTTTATTTCGATTCACATCAATTAAATCAGGGTGTTTATTTGTGTAATTTAAATCTGAATCAAAACCTAATCAATACAATCTCAATTCCGGTTACATTAACAGTCGTTGATTTTTCATCCGTAATGAATGAATCAGGGATAAAAACATCTTCATATCCAAATCCGTTTTCAGAATTTACGATCATCCGCTTTTTTCTGGAAGAAACAGAAAAAACAACGGTACAGATTTATGATTTGAGCGGGAGGTTGCTTACCGATTTATCCGATAAGATAAAACGGGAAAACGACCAATGGACAGTTATCTGGAACGGATGTGATAATTTTGGAAACAAACTGTCAAATGGCGTTTATTTCTGTAAAATAAAATTTAAACAGAACCAGACTGTAGAAAAGTTATTGCTGAATTATTAATTCCGTTCTGAAAAGAAAATACTGCGCAACTGAAATTGCCGATATCCTATTTCCCAATACCCTTTTTCTTCATTAAATAATTACAAATTCTATTTGCAGGCTTTGTAATTACTAGGTAAAAGCGTAACTTTACACCATGCAAAATTTACTTCATCTATGAAACGTACAAAAATTGTAGCTACCATTTCCGACAAGCGTTGTGAACCTGATTTCCTGAAACAATTGATTGAAGCAGGAGTAAATGTGGTGAGACTTAACACGGCTCATCTGGATCATGAAAGTGCTTTAAAAGTAATCAATAATGTTCGTAGTGTAAATGACAAAATTGCAATACTTATTGATACAAAAGGCCCGGAAGTAAGAACTTCCAGATATGGTGAAGAAATATCTACGGAAGAGGGCGAGCTCATTACTGTGGTCGGAAATCAGGAAGGGATGTCAGAAAATCATATTTTGTATGTAAGCTATCCTCATCTAACACGAGATGTTCCTGTAGGAACCTGCGTTTTAATTGATGATGGCGATATTTCGCTGAACGTGATTGAAGTATTGAAAGATTCGTTATTATGTAAAGTTGAAAATGGAGGAATCATCAAACTACGGAAAAGTGTAAACTTTCCCGGCATCAAACTTGAGCTTCCTTCTATCACACAAAAAGATAAAGAGTTTATCGATTTTGCAGTTGAACATGAAATTGATTTTATTGCCCATAGTTTTGTGCAGTCAGCCAATGATATTTTCGAAATCAGAACACAACTGGATGTCAAAAAGAGTCCGATCAAGATTATTGCCAAAATAGAAAACCAGATAGGAGTCGATAATATCGACGAGATTTTAAATGAAGCGGACGGAATCATGGTAGCCCGTGGCGATTTAGGGATAGAAATTGCCGCAGAAAAAATCCCCGGCATACAGCATCAACTGGTTCGAAAATGCATCCGGATGAAAAAACCGGTAATCATTGCAACCCAAATGTTGCATTCGATGATTCAAAATCCCCGTCCTACCCGTGCCGAAATCAGCGATATTGCTGCTGCAATTTATGAACGTGCAGATGCCATAATGCTTAGCGGTGAAACAGCCTTTGGACCTTACCCGGTAGAAGCGGTTAATGTGATGACCCGCGTGGCAAATGAAGTGGAACAACAATTAGACCATCTGCCATTCTCAAATGTCATGCCTGAGGAGGATTCTATCCTTGCAACGTTAGCCCACTCGGCTGTACTGGCTTGCCAATCTCACGACATCAAGGCTATAATCACCGATACTTTAGGCGGGCGTACCGGGCGATATTTATCTGCCTATCGCGGAAATTCACCTGTATTTGCCATGTGCTTTTATCCGCATATAATGCGACAACTAGCCCTCTCCTACGGCATTGAAGCTTATCTGATAAAACGTCAGAACTCGCGCGACGGCTTTATGGATGAAGCAATACAAATGATCGCAAAGAAAGGATATCTGAGTCCTGATGATTTGGTTGTGGTACTCGGAGGCTCATTCGGGCCGGCCAATGGTGCTTCTTTTATCGAAATAGCACAGGTTAAGAATCTGGTTGGTTAACACCGGACAACGTTATAAGATTCCTGCAACCACAGGAGTAAGAAGCGAACGGGAAAAGAGTTCCCGGTTGTTCGATAAAATAGCCGATCCTAAAACCCACAGACTTACGGATGGCACTTGTACTTTTAAATAGTTGATCCGTAGGCTTACGGATGGCACTTGTACTTTTAAATAGTTGATCCGCAGGCTTACGGATGCCATTCCTACTTTTAAATAGTTGATCCGCAGGCTTACGGATGCCATTCCTACTTTTAAATAGTTGATCCGCAAGCTTACGGATGATACTTGTACTTTCAAATAGTTGATCCGCAGGCTTACGGATGGCACTTGTACTTTTAAATAGTTGATCCGCAGACTTACGGATGGCACTTGTACTTTTAAATAGTTGATCCGCAGGCTTACGGATGCCATTCCTACTTTTAAATAGTTGATCCGCAAGCTTACGGATGATACTTATACTTTCAAATAGTTGATCCGCAAACTTACGGATGGCATTCCTACTTTCAAATAGTTGATCCGCAAACTTATGGATGCCATTCCTACTTTTAAATAGTTGATCCGCAAGCTTATGGATGATACTTATTCTTTCAAGGTGACTCTGCAAGTTCATGCAATAAGGCTCTGAAGCTTCAAAGTGCCTCTGCAAGTTTATGCAATAAGACTCTGAAGCTTCAAAGTGTCATTGTAAGTTCATAGAGTAAGGCTCTGAAGCTTCAAAGTGTCATCGTAAGTTCATAGAGTAAGGCTCTGAAGCTTCAAAGTGTCATCGTAAGTTCATAGAGTAGTCCCGTACGTTTGGTTTATGGCACTGCAAGTTCATAGAGTAGTCCCGTACGTTTGTATTCGGGAGTATTCACGTGTGCCGGTGGTACTGTCCAAAAAAGTGTGTAAACTCTATTTTTTGGTTTTCAAAGAACCTGAAGATAAATATCCACCTCACCCCCGCCTCTCCTTTCCGAAGAGGCGGAGGTGAGGTGAAAGAGATTTGTTATTTTTTTCATTAAGTTGCAGGTAGTTTAAAACTTTATTATTTTTACTGACTAAAAAATAGCAGATGCAAATGAATCAAGAGTGATTTGGTTAAATATACGAAAAATCATACAATTGTTGAGGAAGTTTGCATTTCGGGTAATGCTGATATATCCACAACTTTGTGGATATACAGGTGTTAGCGACAAGTGTAAAAAGACAGACGACAGCGGACAATTTGCTACATAATGATAGAAAAGAAAAATGAAAATGGCAACGCACAAAACAGCACATTTGCAAACCGCACAAGCCGACACACGACCAAAGTTTGCGAAAGAGCTGTTTTTTTGCCGACGCACCGCATGATACAGAGACAAATGATGTATCTTGCAAACAATTTGATAATTAGATTATTTGATGATAAACAAGGAAGCACACGCAAGGATTAAAATAAACAAACTGCTTGAAGAAGCAGGCTGGCGTTTCTTTGACGATGAAAACGGCAGAGCAAATATTGTTTTAGAAAATAAAGCCAAACTCACAAGAACTGAACTTGACGAATTTGGGGAGGATTTTGAAAAAACCACGAATGGTTTTATTGACTATCTCTTACTTGACAACAAGGGATTTCCTTTCATTGTTTTAGAGGCAAAAAAAGAAGAAATAAATCCGCTTTTCGCTAAGGAACAGGCACGTAAATATGCCCAATCGCAAAATTGCAGATTTATCATTTTATCCAATGGGAACTTGCATTATTTTTGGGATTTACAAAGAGGAAACCCAAATATTATTTCCAAATTTCCAAAACCTGAAACAGTTATTGGATACACCGATTTCAAACCAAACGCTGAAACACTTTTAAACGAAAAGGTTAATGATGATTATATTGTAAAAACTCAAAAACCTGATTACGAAAGCGACCCAAGATATAAAAACGAAATGCAACGTACTGCATTTATTGAAGAAAACAAACTTCGTTTTTTAAGAAAATATCAAGTCCGTGCTGTTGAGAGAATCCAAGAAGAAGTAAAGGAAGGGAAAGACCGTTTCTTGTTTGAAATGGCTACAGGAACTGGTAAGACTTTAACTGCTGCGGCAGTTATTAAACTATTTTTAAGAACTGGCAATGCAAGACGGATTTTGTTTTTAGTTGACAGATTGGAATTGGAAGACCAAGCTGACAAGGCATTTAAAGAATACTTGAAAACTGATTACAAATGCAGTATTTATAAAGAAAATAGAGATGATTGGCGACAGGCGGAAATAGTTGTTTCGACAGTGCAATCATTCTTATTTAAAAATAAATACAAACGAATTTTTCAGCCTACTGATTTTGACCTTGTAATTTCAGACGAAGCACACAGAAGTATTGGAGGTAACAGCCGAGCTGTTTTTGAATATTTTATAGGTTATAAATTGGGGCTTACTGCCACACCAAAAGACTATTTGAAAAAAATCGATACTGACATATTAAGTGAAAAAGACCCGAGAGAATTGGAAAGAAGAATGTTGCTTGATACATACACAACTTTTGGTTGTGAAGATGGTAAACCTACATTCCAATACAGTCTTTTGCATGGTGTTCGGGATGGGTTTTTGGTTAATCCTTGCATAGTTGATGCAAGAACAGAGATTACTACACAACTGCTGAATGACGAAGGTTACACGGTTCAAATGACAGATGAAGATGGAGAGGAAACTTCTACAACATTTTCACAGAGAGATTTTGAAAAGAAATTATTTTCTGAAAACACAAATCGTATTTTCTGTAAAACATTTTTGAAAAATGCTTTTGTTGATCCAATTTCGGGTGAAATTGGCAAAACAATTGCGTTTTGCGTAAGCCAAAATCATGCAGCAAAAATCACTCAAATTTTAAATGAATTTGCCGACATAATATTTCCAGGCAAATATCAATCAGATTTTGCCACACAGGTAACTTCATGGATACCAGATGCACAACAATTCACGATTAATTTTACAAACAATCGGTTAGGTGGCAAAGGCAATTTTTTCGATTTATACCAAACAAGCAAAACAAGAGTTTGTGTTACTGTTGGGATGATGACAACAGGATACGATTGTCCTGATTTGTTGAATGTTTGTTTGATGCGTCCGATTTTTTCGCCCACTGATTTTATACAGATTAAAGGTAGAGGAACAAGAAAATGTAATTTTGCAAACAAAGAAGTTTTAAAGGATGAATCCTTAATTTCAACTATTGAGCCTTCAAGCCTTCAAAAATCAAAATTCAAACTCTTTGACTTTTTCGCTAACTGCGAATTCTTTGAAGAAAAATTCAATTATGATGAAGTGATAAAGTTACCTACCAAAGATTCAACCGGAGAAGGAACAGGCGGAGGTGGTTATTTTTCTTCTGATGATTACGATAGTATAAGTCCAGATCCATTGAAATCAATTAGAGTTAATGATATTGGTGCAGAAGGAATGAAGATTGATCGAATGTATTTTGACAAATTTGAAGACAAGGTTAAAGAAGATACCCAAATTCAAGAAATGGTTTTGCAAAAAGATTTTGAAGCCATAGAACAGTACATTTTAGCCAATATTTTTGACAAACCTAATGAATATTACAACATAAACAAACTTAGAAATGCTGTGAAAATTGACCGAAGATTACCGCTTCGTGAGATTATTGAAAAAATATTTGGTTTCATTCCTTATTTCAAAAGCAAAGACGAGTTATTGGAAGAGGAATTTGAAAAATTTGATAGTCGTTATTTACCAGCCGATGAATACTTTTCTTTTGCCAAGGATTATTTTAAGAGCTATATAACTGATACTGAATTTCGAGACATAATTGAAAACAAAAAGTATGCATTATTGAATACCAATCCAAACGGGGATGTATTCAGGAAATTACCGGCAGAACTTCGTTTTGCAATTCCTGAATACATAAAAGATAATGTTTCACTTAACAAATTTGTAGCATAGATGCCAATTTTAAATTCACAAAACATTAATCACATTCCAGAAGAAATTGGCGTCTATAAAATATTTGCTTTTAACCATGCAAACTTGCCTATAAATGTCAATAGATTTTGTGGAACAGATACAACAGGTTTATTGTACATTGGGAAAACTGATAGACAAAATTTAAAAAAGCGACTTTATCAATTTTATGCTTCTGCTCATCCTGAAATGGTTACTCACAATCATTCAGGTGCTCAAAAATATTTCAGAAATCAAGCAATCCGTAATCATTTAGGAACTAACCATGTTCTAGGCTTTGAATTTGAAATCCACGATTTTCCGAACATTAGAGAAAGTGAATTACTAAATGAATATTTTCTTCAATTCGGAGAATATCCACCATTAAACAAATAACGATGTTAGACCAAGATACTAAGAGAAGAATAGATACAGCCAGAGATATTTTGGTAGGTAAGCTACCAAACCCACAAGCACAAGTGGAGCAAATAACCATTGCCATGATTTACAAATTCATGGACGATATGGACAAAGAAGCAATGGAATTTGGTGGCGAAGCCACCTTTTTTACAGGAGAGTTTGAAAAATACAGTTGGACAAAAATATTTGACCCTAAACTCGGTGGTTTTGAAATGTTGGCATTATATGGTGAAGCCATAGTAAAACTCAACCAAAACCCAAGTATACCACAGCTGTTCAGAGATATTTTTAAAAATGCTTTTTTGCCATATCGTGACCCTGAAACGCTAAAAATGTTTCTTAAAATCATAAATGAATTTCATTATGACCACAGCGAAAAATTAGGAGATGCTTTTGAATATCTGTTATCGGTTTTAGGAAGCCAAGGCGATGCTGGACAATTCCGAACACCGAGGCATATCATTGACTTTATGGTTTCAATAATCCAACCTAAAAAGGAGGAAAGCATTTGCGACCCAGCTTGTGGAACTGCAGGGTTTTTAATTTCTTCTTACAAATATATTCTACAGGAAAATACAAAGAAAAATAAAGGCGACCAGCTAACGCCAGATGACAGGAAAAAGTTAATTAACAACATTACTGGTTACGATATTTCTTCTGAAATGGTGCGTTTGAGTCTTGTAAACTTGTATTTACATGGGTTTACCACTCCAAAAATTTATGAATATGACACTTTAACCAGTATTGACCGTTGGGGTGATTATTTTGATATTATCCTTGCAAATCCACCTTTTATGACACCAAAGGGAGGAATTCGTCCGCACAAAAAATTTGCTATGCAAGCTAACCGTAGCGAAGTGCTTTTTGTAGATTATATCATGGAACATATTAATCCAACCACAGGCAGAGCTGCCGTTATCGTTCCCGAAGGTATTATATTTCAAAGTGCCACCGCTTACAAAGCCTTACGCAAACTATTGGTTGCCAAAAAAATTTTATACGGCGTAGTAAGCTTACCTGCAGGTATTTTTCAGCCATATAGTGGTGTGAAAACTTCAATTCTATTGATAGACAAAACACTTGCAAAAAAAACGGATAAAGTGTTGTTTGTAAAAATAGAAAATGATGGATTTTCTTTAGGAGCACAACGAAAAGAACTTACTACAAGTGATTTGCCTGATGCTGCAAATTTTATAAAACAATACATTACAGCCGTTCGCAATGACGATTATTCAGTTCTTGATTTTTTAAATTTACCCCTTAATTCGTTGGTTGTTGCGAAAACTAAAATTGCTGAAAATGACGATTACAATCTTTCCGTAGACAGATATAGAGCAAGTGCAACAAACCACAACACGAAATATGAATTAATTGAATTGGGAGAAGCTTGCAACATTTTCAATGGTGCTACACCATTGAGAAGTAATGAGGATTTTTGGAAAGATGGCGAAATAAACTGGTTTACAATTGAAGATATACGTGACCAAGGAAGAATAATCAAAAATACAAATCAGAAAATCACAAAACTTGGTTTTGAAAGTTCAAGTGTAAAGTTGTTACCACCAAATACAGTTTTGCTTTGTTGTACGGCATCAGTTGGGGAGTATGCAATTTCAGAAGTTGAGTTAACTACTAATCAGCAATTCAATGGTCTTGTAGTTAATGACGACTTTAAAGATAAATTACTTCCTAAATTTCTATTTCATTTAGCTTCAACTTTCAAGGAGGAACTTATTCGTTTAAGTGGTAAGACATCTTTTAATTTTGTATCGGTTGGCACTTTGCGTCAAATTAAAATACCATTACCACCAGTTACTATTCAACAAGGAATAGTTTCAAAAATAGAACAATATGAGCAGATAATTTCAGGAGCTAAACAGGTAACTGAAAACTACAAACCCGAAATTAATATAAACCCAGAATGGGAAATAGTCGAATTAGGTTCAATTTGCGAAAATTTTGATAGTCAAAGAAAACCTGTGACAGCCTCCGATAGAAAAGAAGGAATTTATCCATATTACGGAGCTTCTGGGATTGTTGATTATGTTGATGACTATATTTTCGATGATAATTATTTATTAGTTTCAGAAGATGGAGCAAACTTACTTGCAAGGGTTACACCTATTGCATTTTCAATAACTGGAAAAGTTTGGGTAAATAACCATGCACATATTTTAAAATTTGAGAATAAGCCAACTCAAACTTTTATTGAGCTTTATTTGAATTCAATTGATATTAGCCAATATGTTACAGGAGCTGCACAACCAAAATTAAATCAGCAAAATTTGAATAGGATTTCAATCCCTTTCCCTCCACTAGAAGAAAGGGGATCAATAGTATCAAGAATAGAAAAAGAGCAGAAATTGGTAAATGTGAATAAGGAGCTAATACAAATTTTTGAACAAAAAATAAAAGACGAAATCAATAAACTCTGGTCTGAATAATGGCAAACGCAAATGAAATAATGGCTTACTTGCCTGTCTCTTTTAAATCAACGGAGGAACAGAATTATATAAATTTCCTTTGGGAAAGTTATGAGAGTAACTATAACAATGAAAAATATCCGTTTGCTTTTATTGCTTTTCACATGCTTTATATGAGTTTTGTTTATTTTGAGGTATGGCAAATCAAAGAAAGCAGAAGAGCAGATTTTGAAAAAGCATTGATAGGCTTAAACAATGAGATGGAAAACGAATTTTTAAATGCTACAACTCCATTTGTTTTTGTAAAATCCCTTGAGTCCCCGTTTTTTAAGTTTTTAAAGCTTATTGGTTGCGACAATGCGAGGATTGGTGAGTTTAAAAAGAGCGTGGTTGACAGGAATAATGCTGCTCATTCAAATGGTAGGATTTTCTTTAATGATAGAAGTATTATTGACAGAAAAATTGATGAAGTTTTACGCTTTATAGATGATATTCAAACCCACTCACAACCCGTACTTGAAGAATGTTTAACTAAGTTTTTAAAGGAAAACCATAATCCAGATAGAAGGGAATACATAGACGATTCCGACCAGATAAGAGAGATTTTGATTTACGGCAATTACCTTTCACAAAAAGACATTGAATTCATGCTCTCTTTTGACATTACAAGACTATCGACAAAAAGGAATTATGCAGAGATGAAAGCTCTCTATGATGTTTTTAAGGAAAATTATACAACAGCATAAGCCATCGCATTTGGTGGCACATTTGCAATTCACACAAGCCAACGCTAAAACCAAAAATTGCAAAAGAGCCACCAAATCCAACGCACGGCAGACAGAAACGAAGTAGCAAATTGAAAAGAAAAATGACTGAAAACAATGAACACCAGGCGGTAATCGAGTAGCCCGTCCCATCAGCAAACGCTGACAGGGAGAGCCTCTCTCACCACGTAGCGTACGGGTCCCGGTAAACCGGGACGGTTCATCAGTACCGGATTTTGCCGTTTGACTTCCTTCACTGCATTCCTCACGGAAAACCACCTTGCCACTTGCTAATACTTCGGACAAGACTCCGCGTATAAGGGATTTACACCCTCTGGGAAAATACACACTTGTTGTTTCGTTGCTATGTAGAGTTTATTTGTATTTTTGAACTTTTTCAACAGCTTACAACAAACATTATAGGGCATTTAAAGACAACATAAATCGATAACAAGTGAACAAAAAAAGTATGACAGGATTTAAATTAACGACATCAGACAACCAAGAAATAAGATTTGAATTTTACACAGACACTGCACCAGTGACATCAAAAGCGTTTGTTGACATATTACCATTTACAAGGACTTTTCATCACGCAAGGGTTTCTGGACAAGAAATATGGATTGACAACGTTCCAAAGCTTGACATTATTCAAGAGAACGCATCAGTATTTACCGAACCAGGCGAAGTTGTATTTGGTCCGACAAAGCCCACTAGAACAAAGACTGCAAACTGTTTTGGAATCTATTATGGTGAAGGTAAAGGACTTGATGCTTGCAACATTTTCGCAAGGGTAATTGAAAGTGACAAACAAAAATTGATTGACCTTGGAAATAGCATATGGAAAAATGGGTCACAAGATTTGACTGTCTCAATAATCGAAGAAACAAAATAAACTACAAAGCAGCGACAGAAATAAAAACGCCCTACAATCGAGTAGCCCGCCCCATCAGCAAACGCTGACAGGGAGAGGCTCTCACACCACGTAGCGTACTGGTCTTCCCGGTAAACCGGGACGGTTCATCAGTACCGGATTTTGCCGTTTGACTTCTTTCACTGCTGCCGTCGCCAACAACCAGCTTGTCACTTGCTAATACTTCGGACACGACTCCGCGTATAAGGGATTTTCACCCTCTGGGAAAATACACACTTGTTGTTTCGTTGCTTTGTAAAGTTTATTTGTATTTTTGAACTTTTTCAACAGCTTACAACAAGTGTGCGCGCTGCTTATGCAGGGTGCACACACGTGCTTAAGCCCACTGGCGTTGACTTGCAGACAAGAAAGATTTTCATAACTTAGTAAAAGTTTAACGTAGGATAAAGACGCTGCCATTAACTCCCCAGCGTGCCCAACCACGGGAACATTACCAACAAGTCTGAGAAAAAAACGACAGTGGTAATTTTGTAATGAGAAAAAGAGGAAGATGAAACAGTCTTCCCATAAAACATCACATTCGTAAACCCTGATACTCGAGTTGATACTTCAACTTGCAAAAGAGCTGTTTTCTTGCCAACATACTGGAGGATAATTGTATATTTGTGGATAGCAATTTTTAGACTGATTTTAAAATGACAAAAGAAACCGCTATAAAATTATTCAATGAGAGACAAATTCGCACTCATTGGGACGATGAGCAGGAGAAATGGTATTTTTCAATTGTTGATGTTGTGGGTGTACTTTCTGAAAGTGAGAACCCCAATAATTATTGGAAAGTGCTAAAAAACAGGTTAAAGAAGGAAGGAAGCGAGTTGGTTACAAATTGTAACCAACTGAAAATGCAATCATCGGACGGTAAATTTTATAAAACCGATGTTGCCGATACAGAACAGCTTTTTCGGTTAATCCAAAGCATCCCATCGCCCAAAGCCGAACCCTTTAAAATGTGGCTGGCGCAGATTGGGCGTGAACGAATAGACGAGATAGAAGACCCTGAATTAGGCATTGAACGTTTAATGGAAACATATTTGCGAAAAGGTTACAGCAAAGAATGGATTAATCAACGTTTGAAAAGCATAGAAATACGAAAGGAACTAACCGATGAATGGGAAAAACGTGGTGTACAAAAGGGACAGGAATATGCCATTTTGACCGATGAAATTACGAAAGCATGGAGTAGCTACACGACAAAGCAATATAAAAAGCTGAAAGATTTGAAGAAAGAAAACCTTCGGGATAATATGACAAATCTTGAACTTGTGCTTAATATGCTTGCTGAGGCTACAACAACCGAAATTTCTAAAGAAAAGAAACCAAAAACATTTGAAGATAATAAACGGATTGCCCGACAAGGCGGGACAATTGCTGGAAACACAAGAAGGGAAATTGAGGAAAAAACCGGAAAAAGGGTTGTAACGCCCCAGAATGCAAAACAACTTGATAAAAACAAAGAAATTGGAGATGAATAGCCAACGCTTCACAGCCACACACATTGCCAAGTCGCTCGAAAAGTCAACTGCACGACCATAACTTGTCAAAGAGTGTGTCTGTCCGAACGCACAAGGTACTGCAAAATTGAGAGATAATTGATTGAAAACAAATAAAGGTCAGTTGCTAATCGAGTAGCCCGCCCCATCAGCAAACGCTGACAGGGAGAGACTCTCACACCACGTAGCGTACGGGTCCCGGTAAACCGGGACGGTTCGTTAAACAATGGGATACTTCGGCTACGCTCAGTAGCCAAATTGTGGTGAACTTTGGTAATGTGGGCTTACTTTGTAATAGTGGGTCAGTAATGATTCATAACCTCGTTGGGTGAGTCTTGCTACCGTTAAGGTAGTATTCAGAATCGGGCTTTGGGCAATTGCCCAGCCGCCCATCCTGCTCCAATCGTTTAAAGTCAATTGTAGCTGAATCTGTGATCTTTAAAAAATATTCATTATACTATTAAAAAAATGCAATACAAGTGCTGGTTTAAGAATAATCGGGAAAATAAAGCCAAACACTGCTCCAAAAAAGTGTGCATCATGAGCAATATGGTCATTCGCTTTTTTAGCCATGATGGCTGAGTAAATTAAGTAAATGCCGCCAAACACAAAGGATGGTATATCAAAAAAAGGAAAAAAGATAAAACGAATACCTCCACCCGGATTAAGCAAAATACTTGCAAACACGATTGCTGAAACGGCTCCCGATGCCCCTACTGCCGAATAACCAGGATTATCTTTATGGTGTTGCAAACCATACACTACCGAAAACAATATTCCACCTATATAAAGTATCACGTACCAAAATAATCCTTTCGGTCCCCATATAAAAGCAAAGGATATTTCTACAAATCGTCCAAAAGAATAGAGTACCAGCATATTGATTGCAAGGTGAGTCCAGTCAGCGTGAACAAAAGCATGGGTAAATACACGATACCATTCCTTATGATGTTGTATCATATAGGGTTGCAGGCTTATTTTTCCAAAAAGCTCAGAATTATTGAAGGCCAGGATGGAAATCAAGGCAGTAATAACCATTATAACAACTGTAATCATTGGATCAGAGGTTATTTACCAGTAACGATTTGTCCTGTATTATAGTCGAGCTGAGACCCCAATATACTATGAGGAACGAGATAAACTACAAGCAAAATAACAGATGCCGCAACAACCCAGCCGCGTTTCTCACCGTTACGATACGACTGAAAGAATGCTATAAACCAAACAACCAATGCTGCTACTGTTTTATTATCCGTTAAATCGCCGCCCAAAGGCCAGCCAGTCCAGAAAGCTCCAAATGCATAACGTTGAACCAGTGGTCCTAATATAGCCCCACCAATAACAAGTGAAGCCAAAGCTATCGTTGTATAATTGAATGTTTTCTCTCCTTTCCTTAAAGCTTCAATTCCGGCTCGGGTTGAGAAAAGCATTGCCATAAACATAAAGAAAACATGAGGGATTATTACCCAGACAGGCACATCACCTTTAAAACGTATAATAACAGGTTCTTCGGTAACCGCTACCTGTTCAAGATCACGAGTCAAAAACACCTTGTATTCAAGTTTTCCGGCCGGAGGTTGCTGAGGAAGATAGCCAATCAGATTGTTTCCATCACGAAGCATGGTTACTTCGGTCCATGCATCACCTGAGTTCAGTCTTCTATAAACTATATTCCCTCCAATGGTTTTAGGTGCTACCAAAATTTTTACTTCCGCATTTTTTTCCCCACACGAACGTAACAGCTTAAGTTTATAGGTTTCTCCACCTAATTCAACCTTTACACGTTTAGGATAGGTTGGACCTGTTAAGCGTTGATAAACTGCAATTGATAACGTGAATAAAATTGCAAACACCCACCATAGAATATGTTTAGTTCGTGAACTCATTTCCCTTTTTATTTTGGCTTGCTAAGATATGAAAAAATTTAAAACAGCCAAAAGCCAGGAGAAAGTAGTTATCACAAGTTAAGGTTCATAACTTATGTTGATACGTTAAGAAAACAGGCATTCCCGAGTTCAGAAAAGGGTTATTTATCGGGGCATTTTTCTTTATTCTGTGCATAACTTAAGCATATCCGGTTATCAGTTATTTCTCATAAAACAATTGATGAATGCGTGTACGTATGTTTAAATCAGAAAGTTTTGTATTTGTAGCACTGGGATTTACTCTGTTTGATAAAAATATATAGATCAGATTATTTGAAGGATCAGCCCAAATATAGGTTCCGGTAAATCCGGAATGTCCGAAGCTTTTTACAGATGCACCAATACAAACCGGTCCATCTTCTATCGGAATCAGTAAAGGTTTATCAAATCCTAAACCTCTGCGATTCCCATTTTGTGGATACTGAACCGCGGTAAATTCATCTACTGTTTCCTGTTTCAGATAACGTGTACCACCATATTCGCCGCCATTGAGCAATAACTGAAGCAAAACAGCCAGATCTCCGGCATTGGAAAATAAACCTGCATGACCACATACTCCACCCAGCATCGCCGCACCTGGATCATGAACATAACCATGCATTAACTGGTCACGAAAAGCAGTATCATATTCCGTGGGAACAATCCGATCGCGTTCAAAAGTATTTAAAGGCTTAAAGCAAGTTGTTTTTAACCTCAAAGGCTGATAGAAATTTTCCTTTACATATTGATCCAGCGTTTTCTTTGATACTTTTTCGACCAGGGCTTTCATCAGAAAAAATCCTAAATCGCTGTATTTATACTCTTTAGTAGGCAATAGTTCACTTTCAGCAATCTCTTTCCATATCTTTTGCGGATAATCTTCTTTCAGAAAAAGAGAATCGGCCACACGTATCGGAAAGTAGTCAGAACTGTCACGTGAATAGAGCGCAGAATCAGGTTTTCCGTTACGAAGTGTCTTTTTATAGAAAGGAATCCAGGGTTGTAATCCAGCCTGATGAGCTAATACCTCACGTATCGTGATGTTTTTCTTATTCGTACGACGAAGAAACGAAAGATAATGAGAAAGCTTACGGTCAAGATCTATTTTCCCTTTGTCAACCAGTTTCATCACAGCCAGGGTAGTCGCCATAACTTTTGTAACCGAAGCTAAATCATACAAATCCTGATTATTAACCAACTGCAAAGAATCATATTGGTGTGAACCGAAAGATTTCTGATAAATCAACGCACCGTCTTTCGCCACTAAAATCTGACACCCGGGATAAGCTTTTTGCCGGATACCAAAAATTGCGATAGAATCAACTTTAGCCAAAGTTGCCGAAGAAATACCTACCTGTTCGGGCATTCTGAACGACAGGCACGTTTTCGGGCTGATTTCACTTTGCCCCATCATAAAATCAGAGGAGACATTTACCGGAAGAATTCCGTCTGTTTTATTTCCACCAAACAAAGCCTGAGCCATCGCTTTACGGGCTTCAGGTCTGTCCTGACAAGCCAAAATCACACCATCATACCGATACAATTCTTTGAAAACACCCAACGCATACGGAGACGCAAGCAGTGTAAACACAGACTCTTGAAAGCTATTTCGAACCCTTGATACAAAATCAACTTCCGAAGGTGTAATTCCAAACATCTTTCCGCTCGATCCATTGGTTCCTAAAACCGACACTATCCCAAAATCATATTCTGATAATTGACTCAGTACAGAGTCTGCCAAAAGTGAATCAATTACCGATGGCAGATTGAAGTGTTTTGCATCAGCATACTTATCAACCATCAATTGAAAGTCAGTTTTCGAAGTATCGCCAATTACCACACAGGCAATTTTATGATTGTGGTTCATATTTAACGGCACAATATTTCCTGAATTTTTCAATAAAATCAAGGATGATTCGTAAAGGGTATTGTTTAATGCCTCCGATTCAAGAGAAAGCAGAGCTTCCGGTGCGTTTACCGGAGGGAGTGTTGTTTTATTGTTTAATCCAAGATCGAATTTCGCTTCAAGTACTTTTCGGCATTTCGCTTCAATCTCTTCACAGGCAATCCGGTTACTATCCACTGCATTGCGAATGTATCTGATTGCCAATGCAACATCTTCGGGCAATAGTAAAATATCGCAGCCGGCCATTAACGCACGTAATTCTATTTCTCCAGCTTTGTAATACTTTGTAATCCCTTTCATTTCCAATGCATCCGTATAAACTAAGCCTTGAAATCCCAATTCTTTCCGGAGTAACGAATCAATAATTAAAGGAGAAATTGACGAAGGAGAATTTTTTGTAGAATCGATAGCCGGAACATGTAAATGACCCACCATTACTCCTTTAACTCCTTTATCGATCATATATTTAAACGGATATAAATCAATAGAATCAAGTTGTTTCCTGTCATGATTAATCACCGGGAGAGAAAGATGGGAATCAGTATCTGTATCACCGTGTCCGGGAAAATGTTTTGCAGAAGTGAGTAAGCCTTTATCCTGCATTGCTTTGGCATACATCCAGCCTTTGCGGGCAACATTTTCGCGGTTTTCACCAAATGAACGCGTATTGATCACAGGATTGGCAGGGTTACTGTTTACATCTACATCCGGAACAAAATTAATGTGAATTCCCAACGCCTTACACTGATCAGCTACCTTGCTTCCGAAAGCATAAATCAATGAATCTTCGCGAATTGAACCCATCGTCATTTGACGAGGAAAGATGATTGTACTGTCCAAACGCATAGCAACACCCCATTCTCCATCAATAGAAACCAGTATCGGGATTCTCGATACAGAATTATAGAGATTGATTGCATTAACCTGATTTTGTGGATTCCCTTTAAAGAAACATACGCCTCCTATTCCCCACTTTTTCAGAAGATTCGCAATAGAGTTTGCATACTCAGTATCTTTTCCTGAGAAAGAACGAATCATCATCAACTGAGCAATCTGCTCGTCAATAGTGAGATATATCATCATGGAATCAACCCATTGCTGACGAGGAGTTTTAATAGTTATATTTTGTGTAAAAGCTTTATTTTGAACTAAAAACAAAAAGAGCAATAAGAATACAATACACGAATAAAAGCGTTTCATTACAAATAAATTAATCTCAGAGAGTATATTAGATTTGAAGTTGTAAAGGTATATATTATCATTCAAAGGGGAAAATGTAAATTCAGAAAGCTCTGTATAAACAAAAAATCATGTAGTTTATTTAAGAGAATGTGTATATCCGTCTAACTTCAAATCTACAAGCAATCATTATTTCGTTTATTTTCGCATTATCAAAAATTGCAACATGAAAAAACAGAGCTTAATTGCACTTATGTGCTTATTGTTGGGATTGTCAATCCAAGCGCAAACAATGAAATCTCAGCCTCAAACCGAAACCGACTCGCTGGTATTAAAAAAGCTGGATTGGTGGCAGGATCAGAAATTTGGTATTCTTATGCATTGGGGAACGTACAGCACACGTGGAATTGTTGAATCATGGTCAATTTGTCCTGAAGACTGGATTGAACGTTCGATGAACGATTACAATCAATACCGACAGATGTACGAAGGACTGCGCTATGCCTTTAATCCGCTGAATTTCACTCCTGAAAAGTGGGCAAAAGCTGCTCGAAAGGCCGGATTACGTTACATGGTTTTTACCACTAAGCACCATGACGGTTTTTGCATGTTCGATTCAAAACTAACTGATTACAAGATTACCGATAAAGATTGCCCATTCTCGGTGAATAAGCGATCCAACATCACCAAAGAAATATTTGATGCATTTCGCAAAGAAGGATTAGGTATCGGAGCTTATTTTTCGAAACCCGACTGGAACAACAAAGACTATTGGGCTCCCGAGTTTCCTCCTCTCGACAGAAATGTAAACTATAATCCCAAAAAATATCCTCAACGCTGGAAAAAGTTTTGCGACTTCACCTATGGTCAGATAGAAGAACTGATGAGCAGTTACGGAAAAGTAGATCTTCTCTGGCTTGATGGTGGTTGGGTACGTCCGATTGAAACCCAGACCGAAGAATCGAAAAGCTGGTGCTCACGTATTGTAGATCAAGATATTGATATGGCTAAAATTTCGGGGATGGCTCGCAAAAAGCAACCCGGACTCATTGTGGTTGACCGCTCCGTACATAGCAAATTTGAGAACTATCGTACCCCCGAACAGGAAATTCCCGATAAACCGCTGCCTTATCTATGGGAAACCTGTATGACAATGGGTAATAGCTGGAGCTGGGTTCCAAATGAAAAATACAAACCAACCCGAAAACTAATCCATCTGTTGGTTGACATCGTGGCAAAAGGAGGTAACTTCCTGATGGGTGTTGCTCCTGATCCAACCGGAGAGTTAGATGATACAGCATATCTGCGATTAAAAGAAATAGGTGAATGGATGGATGTAAACAGCGAATCTATTTATAATACCCGTGCAATTGCTCCCTATAAAGATGGAAAAGTATGTTTCACCAAAGGAAAAAATGGAGCAACGTATGCCCTATACCTGTGTGATGAAAATGAAAAACAACTTCCTGTAGAAATTGAGCTCCCAAGCTTTAAACCTGAAGCTAATTCTACAGTCATAGTACTTGGTGGTCCAAAAGTAAGCTGGAAAGCAAAAGGAAAAGGATGTGTAATTATGATTCCTGCTGAACTGCGAACCAAAACGCCCTGCAATTATGTTTGGGTTTTCAAATTTGCAAAACCTTAATTTACAATCATATATTTACCAATTCTGCTATGATACAATTTATTTTGTATGTGAATGACCAAAAACGAAGCAGTTACTTCTATACATCTGTACTCAATACCGAGCCTGAGTTAGATGTACCGGGAATGACCGAATTTCTGCTTTCTCCCGGGTGCAAGCTGGGATTAATGCCCGAAGATGGTATCGCCCGCATCATCAGTCCAGCACTGCCTCATCCTAAAAGCGGAAACGGAATACCCCGTTGCGAGCTCTATTTGCTCGTTCCTGATCCGGAGAAAAGTCTCGAAAATGCTCTTTCACAGGGTGCAACATTGGTTTCTGAATGTTCGGAACGAAACTGGGGACACCTTGTCGCCTACTGCTCCGATCCTGATGGTCATGTAATTGCCTTTGCCAAAGAACTCGATTAAAAGTCGCGAATCATGCACATCAACACAACTGAAAAATATATCATATATTTAGTTAAATAAATCAATTCTCTTTGTATTTTTGAATACCTTGAAATACGTTAAATGGAACATGTTACCTTACAAATACGAAACATGGTTTGTCAATGCTGTTGTCGCATTATACGGCAAGAGTTTGAAGCATGCAGTATTAAAGTTTGCTCCATACGATTAGGAGAAGCAGAAATAGAGTACAACCCGTCGGTAGTAAACATGAATACAGTAGAAAAAATTCTACAGCAGAATGGGTTTGGGCTAATTACCGACAAAGAAAAAATACTTGTTGAACAGATTAAAATTGCTGTTATTGAGCTGATACACTATGCGAACAACATGAACTCTATTATCCGCAACTCCGATTATCTGGTCGAAAAGCTTGGCTATTCATACCAACATCTCTCTTCCATATTTACACGACACGAAAATATCACACTGGAAAAATTCATCATCAATCATAAAATCCTCAAAGCAAAAGAACTTATAGAATATGGAGAGCTCACCCTCAGTGAAATTGCCTTTATGATGGGATACAGTAGTGTGCAATATCTCTCTACTCAATTTAAAAACGTTACAGGATTTTCGGTTTCCGAATACAAAAAAGTCCCCGGAAACAGAAGTGGAATTAATGAAGTGTGATTTTTTCAAAGCCAGACCTTTTTCCAAACCTGATTTCTCTCACAATAAAAAAATCCCCTGACAGGAAAAGTTCCGATCAGGGGATTTTATATGTATAATCTTCAGAATTAAGCCTGGGCAGTTGGACCACTTAGGTTAAACTGAAGGTTATCGGGGTTTTCAGGTTCAATAATCTTACCGAATGTAGCTTCAAACTTTGATATATTATCCTGTAGAGCTCTCATCAGGCGCTTAGCATGCTGAGGTGTGAGAATAATACGTGATTTTACATTTGCTTTGGGTACTCCGGGCATCATTTTGATAAAGTCAACAATAAATTCGGAGTGCGAATGTGTAATCACAGCCAGATTAGAATAGATACCTTCAGCAACTTCAGCACTAAGCTCAATGTTGATCTGATTTTCTTCGTTCATGTTATCCATAGTTACCTGATATTAACGTTTTGAAGTTATTTCCTCATATTCATCACTGTTAGCCACAATCACATTTTGATATTCACGCAAACCTGTACCGGCAGGAATTAAATGGCCTACGATAACGTTTTCCTTCAAACCAAGGAGTGAATCCAATTTTGCATTAACAGCGGCTTCGGTAAGAACTTTGGTGGTTTCCTGGAATGAAGCAGCAGAGATAAAACTCTTCGTTTGCAGTGATGCACGTGTAATACCCTGTAATATCTGGCGGGCAGTAGCTGGTTGAGCATCACGCGACTGAACAAGTTTTTTATCACGACGTTTCAACAGTGAGTTTTCATCACGAAGCTTACGTGCTGTGATAATCTGACCATTCTTGATGATTTCAGAGTCACCTGCATCAGTAACTACTCTTTTACCAAAAATCCAGTCATTTTCTTCCTGAAAGTCAATCTTATTTGCAAGTTCTCCTTCAAGGAATTTAGTATCGCCCGGATCGTCCACTTCAACCTTACGCATCATCTGACGTACAATAACTTCGAAATGTTTATCATTAATTTTTACCCCTTGTAAACGGTAAACTTCCTGAATTTCATTTACGATGTATTCCTGTACCTTCATTGGTCCTTTAATTGCGAGGATGTCGGCAGGAGTTGTAGCACCTTCTGACAATGCAGTACCAGCTTTTACGTAGTCATTTTCCTGTACGAGAATATGTTTTGATGTTGGAACCAGATATGATTTCACTTCACCGGTTTTTGAAGTAATCAATACTTCACGATTACCGCGTTTTAGTTTTTTAGCAAAGCTAACAACACCATCAATTTCGGTTACAACAGCAGGATCTGACGGGTTACGTGCTTCAAAGAGCTCGGTTACACGTGGCAGACCTCCCGTGATATCGCCTGATTTACCAAACGAACGCGGAATCTTAACCAGAATATCACCTGCATTCAGGACAGCACCATCATCAACAATGATGTGAGCACCTACAGGGATATCGTACATCTTCATTACTTCGCCCGATGCGGAAATAACGTTGATAGATGGGTTCTTTGATTTCTGACGTGATTCAATAACAACCTTGTCTTTGTAACCGGTTTGTTCGTCCGATTCAACGCGGTAAGTTACGTTTTCAATCACATTCTGAAATGCTACAGTTCCCGTAACTTCTGATAAGATAACAGCATTGTATGGATCCCATTCAGCAATCAGGTCACCTTTTTTCACTTCACCACCATCTCTGAAATAGAGATTAGAACCATACGGAACAAATGCTGAAGCAAGGGTAATATTTGTATTTCTGTCCACAATACGCATTTCAGCCGAACGACCAATTACGATATCGTAACTTGTTCCTTCTGCATTGGTATAAGGCAGACTTCTTAATTCTTCAATTTCGAGAACACCGTCATATTTTGCATCAATACGGGATTGTGCTGCAATATTACTACCTGCAACCCCCCCAACGTGGAACGTACGGAGCGTAAGCTGAGTACCAGGTTCACCGATAGACTGTGCTGCAATAACGCCCACTGCCTCCCCTTTCTGAATCATTTTACCAGTTGCAAGGTTACGTCCGTAACACTTAGCACAAACACCTTGTTTTGATTCGCAGGTAAGTACCGAACGGATTTCCACTTCTTCTATCGGAGAAGCTTCAATCTGAGCACAAATATCTTCCGTTAATTCATCACCAGCCATTGCGATAAGCTGGCCTGTTTGAGGATGATAAATATCGTGCAGTGTAGTACGACCCAAAATACGATCGTAGAGTGTTTCTACTGTTTCTTCATTTTTCTTTAAAGCGGTTGTTGGCAAACCACGTAAGGTACCGCAATCAGGTTCTGAAATGATTACATCCTGAGCAACGTCAACCAAACGACGGGTCAAGTAACCTGCATCAGCAGTTTTCAAAGCAGTATCGGCCAAACCTTTACGAGCACCGTGGGTAGAGATAAAGTATTCAAGTACCGACAGACCTTCTTTAAAGTTTGAAAGGATTGGATTTTCGATAATTTCACCACCGGTAGCACCTGATTTGGTAGGTTTTGCCATCAAACCACGCATACCGCATAACTGACGAATCTGTTCTTTACTACCACGGGCACCAGAGTCAAGCATCATATACACAGCATTGAAACCCTGATTATTGCTCGAAAGCTGTTTCATCACTGTAGTAGTAAGATGTGAGTTGGTGTGTGTCCAGATATCAATAATCTGATTATAGCGTTCGTTGTTCGTAATGAAACCCATGTTATAGTTCATCATTACTTCATCAACTTCAGCATTTGCATCAGCAATAAGTTTTTCTTTGATTTCAGGAATAATCAGGTCGCCAAGGTTAAAGGAGAGACCTCCTTTAAATGCCATGGTATAACCCATTTCCTTAATATCGTCAAGAAATTTAGCTGTAGTTGCTGTTCCGGTTTTCTTTAAAACGCTACTGATGATATCACGAAGAGCCTTTTTGGTAAGCAGTTCGTTAATGTATCCATATTCTCTTGGAACAACCTGATTAAAGAGTACACGACCTACGGTTGTTTCTATAATCTTACGAACCGGAAGGCCATCCTCAATAGTATGTGTTTTTACTTTTATCCAAGCATGAAGATTAATTCTCTTCTCATTCAAAGCAATGATAACTTCTTCCGGAGAGTAGAAAATCTTGTTTTCACCTTTTACAATATGAGTTGGTTCTGATTTACGACCTTTCGTCATATAATAAAGGCCTAAAACCATATCCTGAGAAGGAACGGTGATAGGAGCACCATTTGCAGGGTTCAGGATGTTGTGCGAAGCAAGCATCAGGAGTTGGGCTTCCAGAATTGCAGCATGTCCCAGTGGAACGTGAACTGCCATCTGGTCACCGTCAAAGTCAGCATTGAACGCTGTACAAACCAATGGGTGCAAACGAATAGCCTTACCTTCAATAAGCTTTGGCTGGAAAGCCTGAATACCTAAACGGTGAAGGGTCGGTGCACGGTTTAATAATACAGGGTGTCCTTTTAAAATGTTTTCCAGAATATCCCAAATAACAGGATCTTTTCTGTCAACAATTTTCTTAGCCGATTTAACGGTTTTTACAACACCACGTTCGAGCAGTTTACGGATAATGAATGGTTTGAAAAGTTCGGAAGCCATTTCTTTTGGCAAACCGCACTCGTTCAGTTTCAGTTCAGGACCTACAACGATAACCGAACGACCTGAGTAGTCAACACGTTTACCTAACAGGTTCTGACGGAAACGACCTTGTTTACCTTTTAAACTGTCACTCAATGATTTCAAAGCACGGTTTGATTCGGTACGAACTGAACTTGCTTTTCTTGAGTTATCGAATAAAGAATCAACAGCTTCCTGTAACATACGTTTTTCGTTACGCATGATTACATCCGGAGCTTTGATTTCGATTAATCTTTTCAGACGGTTATTTCTGATGATAACACGACGATAAAGGTCATTTAAATCAGAAGTAGCAAAACGTCCGCCATCCAGAGGCACCAAAGGGCGAAGTTCTGGTGGAATAACCGGAACAACTTTTGTAATCATCCATTCAGGACGATTTTCGATATGATTATTTGCTTCACGGAATGATTCAACAACATTTAAGCGTTTCAGTAAATCCTGTTTACGTTGTTGTGAAGTTTCATTTCCGGCTCTGTTACGAAGGTCGTAAGAGAGTTCATCCAGATTAATGCGTCCAAGAAGATCACAAAGAGCTTCACCGCCCATTTTTGCGATAAACTTGCGTGGATCACTATCATCCAGGCTTTGATTATCGGCAGGTAGCGAATCAATGATATTGAAGTATTCTTCTTCCGAAAGGAAATCCATCATACCAATACCATCTTCATCTTTAATACCCGGCTGAATTACCACATATTTTTCGTAGTAGATAATCGATTCGAGCTTTTTTGTTTGTAACCCAAGCAGAGTTCCTATTTTATTGGGAACTGAGCGGAAATACCAGATATGAGCTACAGGTACAACCAATTGGATGTGCCCCATACGTTCGCGACGAACTTTCTTTTCGGTAACTTCCACACCGCAACGGTCACAAACGATTCCTTTATAACGAATTCTCTTATACTTTCCACAATGGCATTCCCAGTCTTTAACCGGTCCAAAAATACGTTCGCAGAACAAACCGTCACGTTCAGGTTTGTAGGTACGATAGTTAATTGTTTCGGGTTTCAAAACTTCGCCTCTCGATCTTTCCAGAATCGACTCTGGTGAAGCCAAACTGATTGTAATTGAAGAAAATTCGTTTCTTATCGTATTGTCTTTTCTAAAAGCCATAGAACTGTTTTTGTGATAGATAAACCAAAAACTATATCCTGTATAAAGTCAGGCGTGAACGTAAGCTTATTCAAAGCTTACGTTCAATCCGAGACCTCTTAATTCATGAACCAGTACGTTGAATGATTCGGGAATGCCTGGTTTCGGCATATTATCGCCCTTAACAAGAGCTTCGTATGCTTTGGCTCTTCCCATAACATCATCCGACTTAACGGTAAGGATTTCCTGAAGAATATTGGCTGCACCAAATGCTTCGAGTGCCCATACTTCCATTTCTCCGAAACGCTGACCCCCAAATTGTGCTTTACCTCCAAGAGGCTGTTGCGTAATAAGTGAGTAAGGTCCGATAGAACGGGCATGCATCTTGTCATCAATCAAGTGGTGGAGCTTAATCATGTAAATATATCCAACAGTTGCAGGTTGGTCAAAACGTTCACCAGTACCGCCATCATAGAGATAAACTCTACCATTATCAGGTAATCCGGCTTGTTTCATATAATCATTGATTTGTTCAATAGTAGCTCCATCGAAAATTGGAGTTGAGAAATGTAATCCCAGTCTTTTACCTGCCCAACCAAGAACAGTTTCGTAAATCTGACCAAGGTTCATACGGGAAGGTACGCCCAATGGGTTCAATACAATGTCAACCGGTGTTCCATCTTCAAGGAATGGCATATCTTCTTCACGAACAATTTTCGCAACGATACCTTTGTTACCGTGGCGACCTGCCATTTTATCCCCGATTTTCAATTTGCGTTTTTTCGCAAGATATACCTTGGCCATCTGAACAATACCTGAAGGCAGTTCATCTCCAACGGTAGCAATAAATTTATTGCGTGCATATCTTCCGTAAATTTCGCGATGCTTGATATTATAGTTGTTCAGAAGTTCTTTTATCAAATTGTTAGTTTCCTTGTCAGTTGTCCACTTATCAGGATTAACATTCTGATAATCAATAGCAGCAAGAACTTTCTGAGTGAATTTTGATTTTTTCGCAATTAATTCTTCTTTAAAATTGGTGTAAACACCCTGAGCAACTTTTCCGCTTAAAAGAATCAAAAGTTTGTCAACCAGCTTATTTTTCAGATCTGTAATTTCTTTGTTGAAGTCACGATCGATATTTTTGGTCAAATCTTTATCTTTTGATTTTGATTTGCGTTCTTTTGCAATCTTCGAGAAGAGTTTCTTGTCAATAACAACACCTTGTACTGATGGAGGAACCTTAAGTGAAGCATCTTTCACATCACCGGCTTTATCACCAAAGATTGCTCTGAGGAGCTTTTCTTCCGGAGTAGGATCTGATTCACCTTTCGGAGTGATTTTACCAATCAGGATATCGCCTTCATGAACTTCGGCACCAATACGGATAATACCATTTTCATCCAAATCTTTCGTTGCTTCAGCACTTACATTCGGGATATCATTGGTAAGCTCTTCCATACCGCGTTTGGTTTCGCGTACCTCGAGGGTAAATTCTTCAATGTGTAATGATGTGAAGATATCTTCTTTCACTACTTTTTCAGAAATCACAATAGCATCCTCAAAGTTGTAACCTTTCCAAGGCATGAATGCAACCATAAGGTTACGTCCAATAGCAAGTTCACCTTTGTCAGTAGCATATCCTTCGCACAATACTTCACCTTTCTTAATCTTATCGCCTTTACGAACAATAGGACGAAGATTAATACAGGTATTTTGATTTGTACGCTGGAATTTGGTAAGTTTATAGGTACGAACATCTTCTTCGAATGAAATAAGACGTTCTTTTTCTTCACGATTATACCGAATTACGATTTCGTTAGCATCAACGTATTCAACAACGCCATCATCTTCAGCATTGATCAACACACGTGAATCACGGGCAACAAAAGATTCGATACCTGTACCAACAATTGCAGCCTCAGGATTTAGCAGAGGTACTGCCTGGCGCATCATATTCGATCCCATTAAGGCACGGTTTGCATCATCGTGTTCGAGGAATGGAATTAAAGATGCAGCAATTGAAGCAATTTGGTTCGTAGCGATATCTATCATTTTCACCTCTTTAGGATCAACAATAGGATAATCGGCCAGATATCTGGCTTTTACCTTATCAATTTTGATGGCACCATCAGCACTGATAGGAGTATTTGCCTGAGCAATGATTTTATCTTCTTCTTCTTCGGCAGTAAGGTAAATCAAACCTTTATCTTCACGTACAATACCTTCTTCTACAGCTTTATATGGTGTTTCTATAAAGCCAAGGTGATTAATTTTTGCAAATACGCAAAGTGAAGAAATCAAACCAATATTTGGTCCTTCAGGAGTTTCAATAGTACACAAACGACCGTAGTGCGTATAGTGAACGTCACGAACCTCAAAACCTGCACGTTCACGTGAAAGACCTCCAGGTCCCAAAGCTGAAATACGACGTTTGTGCGTAATTTCAGACAGTGGATTGGTTTGATCCATGAACTGTGAAAGCTGGTTAGTTCCAAAGAATGAATTAATTACAGATGAAAGAGTTTTTGCATTGATAAGATCCATTGGCGTAAATACTTCGTTATCGCGAACGTTCATACGTTCACGAATTGTACGAGCCATACGAGCCAAACCAACACCAAATTGAGCATACAACTGTTCGCCAACCGAACGGATACGACGGTTACTCAAGTGGTCGATATCGTCCACTTCAGCTTTAGCGTTAATAAGTTGTATGAGGAATTTTATAATGGAGATTATATCTTCTTTTGTTAATACGCGTGTATCCAGCGATTCTGCCAGATTCAGCTTTCTATTAATACGATAACGACCAACTTCGCCTAAATCGTAACGTTTATCCGAGAAGAAGAGTTTTTCGATAATACCGCGTGCGGTTTCTTCATCAGGTGGTTCTGCGTTACGCAACTGGCGGTAGATGTATTCAACCGCTTCTTTGGCATTATTTGCCGTATCTTTTTGTAAGGTATTGAAGATGATAGAATAGTCAATATTGTTAGCATCTTCTTTGTGTACCAGAATAGTTTTAACACCCGAGTCAACAATCAGGTCAATATGATCGTCCTGAAGTTCAGTTTCACGATCAATAATTACTTCTGTACGCTCGATTGAAACAACTTCACCGGTATCTTCATCCACAAAATCTTCGATCCAAGCTCTAACGACACGTGCAGCAAGACGACTTCCGATCACTTTTTTAAGGCCGGCTTTGCTTACTTTCACTTCCTGAGCGAGGTCAAAAATTTCAAGAATATCTTTGTCGGTTTCAAAACCGATAGCGCGTAAAAGCGTGGTAATCGGAAGTTTTTTCTTACGATCAATATACGCCCACATCACATTATTGATGTCGGTTGTAAATTCCATCCACGATCCTTTGAAAGGAATAATACGTGCTGAATATAACTGGGTACCGTTCGCATGAACATTGGTACCGAAAAATACACCAGGAGAACGGTGCAACTGAGAAACAACTACACGTTCAGCCCCGTTCACAACAAAAGAACCCCTTGGAGTCATATAAGGGATCATTCCGAGATAAACATCCTGTATGATGGTTTCGAAATCTTCGTGTTCGGGGTCAGTACAGTACAGTCTTAATTTTGCTTTAAGAGGTACACTGTAAGTGAGACCGCGGTCGAGGCATTCTTCAATGGTATAGCGCGGAGGATCTATAAAATAATCAAGGAATTCGAGAACAAAATTGTTACGTGCATCCGTGATTGGAAAATTTTCCGCAAATACCTTAAATAAGCCTTCATTAACCCTGTTTTCGGGATTTGTTTCCAGTTGGAAAAAATCCTTAAAAGATTGTAGCTGAATTTCAAGAAAATCAGGATATTCGGCTTGCTGTGCGGAGGCAAAGCTGATTTTTTGGATTTTATCTACTGCCAAGGGTTTTCAGATTTAAAGGTTAGAGCTCTATAAAATACTGTATAAATATAAATACAAAAGAAGGAATAGACTTTTTGCAAAGCAAAAAGTCCTATTCCTTTTTGCGGTAGGAAAGTAAAATTACTTCACTTCTACTTCAGCACCTGCTTCAAGGAGCTGATTTTTGAGAGCTTCAGCTTCATCTTTGCTTATACCTTCTTTCAAAGGCTTTGGAGCTGTATCAACTAATTCTTTTGCTTCTTTCAGGCCAAGGCTGGTTAATTCTTTAACTAATTTTACAACAGCCAATTTATTTGGACCAGCTGCTTTTAAAATTACGTCGAATGAAGTTTGTTCTTCAACTTCTGCTGCAGCACCACCTGCTACTGGAGCTGCCATTGCTACTGCTGCTGCTGCTGGTTCAATACCATATTCTTCTTTCAGAATATCGCTGAGTTCTTTTACTTCTTTAACGGTTAAGTTAACCAGTTGTTCTGCTAATGCTTTTAAATCTGCCATTGTTATGTTAATTTAAATGGTTTTACAAATACTTAATTTAAAATAAAATATAACTGATTTGAGAAGCCCGTTATGCAGCTTTTTCTTCGAGGGTTTTCAGCAAGCCATGAATAGTATTTCCACCTGATTGAAGTTGTGAAAGTACATTTTGCATGGGTGATTGCAGTAAACCAACGAGTTCGCCAATAAGATCGTTTTTCGATTTAACATTGATGAGTGCATCAAGTTGGTCATCACCAACATAAATACATTCTTCAACGAAAGCGCTTTTCAGAATTGGCTTCTGGCCATTACCTCTGAATTCTCTAATCAACTTAGCAGGTGCATTGTTTACATCTGAAAGCATGATTGCTGATGCGCCTTTTAATGTTGGGAAAAGTTCACTAAGATCTCTTCCTTCTTGCATTTCAAGAGCACGTTTCAGTAAGGCATTTTTGGCTACGATCAACTTAACTTCTTTTTTGAAGCAAAGTCTTCTGAGCTTGCTGGTGTTTTCAGCATTTAACCCTGATATATCAGTGATATACAGATAACTTTTTGCTGAAATTTCTTGTGCCAACGAGTCGATCAGTTGTTTTTTGTCTTCTTTTTTCATTGTTTATTGTTTGCTGATCGTTAATAATTAGATTGTTCCTGTGGATTTCGGATCAACTTTTACGCCAGGACTCATAGTACTAGAGATAAAAATACTTTTTACATAAGTACCTTTTGCAGCTGCTGGTTTGAGTTTGATGATTGTTTGGAGCAATTCTCTTGCATTATCGCCTATTTGATCTGGGCCGAATGATACTTTAGCAATGCCGGCATGGATAATCCCAAATTTATCAACTTTAAAGTCGATTTTACCAGCTTTTACTTCTTGAACTGCTTTTCCGATTTCCATGGTAACAGTGCCAGTTTTTGGGTTCGGCATTAATCCGCGAGGTCCGAGGATTTTTCCGAGTGCTCCAACTTTTGGCATCACGCTTGGCATGGTAATCACAACATCAACGTCCGTCCAACCGCCTTTTATTTTTTCGATGTATTCATCTAATCCAAAATAATCGGCTCCGGCTGCTTTGGCTTCTTCTTCCTTATCCGGAGTACAAAGTACTAATACTCTTACAGTTTTACCGGTTCCGTGCGGAAGGGTAACAATACCGCGTACCATTTGGTTGGCTTTTCTTGGGTCAACACCTAAACGTACATCGATATCTACGGAAGAATCAAATTTTGTATAAGTGATTTCTTTTACAATTTTGATTGCTTCGTCTAAAGAGTAGGCTTGTTCTTTGTTAAACTTCGCGAAAGCTTCTTTTCTTTTCTTTGAAATTTTTGCCATTGCATGTTGTGTTAATAATTCTATACTGAGAAATGTGTATTACATTTCAATTATTCAGCAAAGGGACTGTCACCATTTACGGTTATCCCCATGCTTCTTGCTGTTCCAGCAACCATTTTCATTGCAGATTCAATGGTGAAACAGTTCAGGTCAGGCATTTTGCCTTCGGCAATTTCCTTAACCTGATCCCAGGTGATAGAAGCAACCTTGTCACGGTTTGGTTCGCTAGAACCTTTCTTCAACTGAGTGAGTTCCATTAATTGAACGGCAACGGGTGGGGTTTTAACGACAAAATCAAAGGATTTGTCCTTATAAACAGTAATCAGTACAGGTAATAATTTACCAGCACTGTTTTGCGTACGTGCATTAAACTGTTTACAAAACTCCATAATGTTTAGCCCTTTAGAACCTAATGCAGGTCCTACTGGTGGTGATGGATTAGCGGCACCTCCTTTGATCTGGAGTTTAATTATACCGGTAACTTCTTTTGCCATTTGTTATTTAGCTTAAAAGGTTGATTAACATGTGAATTTGGACTATTCTTTTTCTACCTGCATAAAACTGAGCTCAAGCGGTGTTTTTCTGCCGAAAATTTTCACCATCACTTTCAGTTTTTTCTTCTCCTCGTTTACCTCTTCTATTACGCCGGAAAAACTATTAAAAGGACCATCGGTCACTTTTACGGTTTCGCCAACGATAAACGGTTCGTTGAGCTCTTCAGCCTGATCCGTAAGTTCATCCATTTTACCAAGGATGCGATTTACTTCACTGCTTCTCATGGGGACAGGTTCACCCTGTGATCCAAGGAATCCCAATACATTCGGAATGTTTTGGATAATGTGTGGAATTTCGCCCGTAAGAATGGCTTCAATAATTACGTAACCCGGCAAATAGATTCGTTCTTTACTAATCTTTTTGCCTTTTCTTACTGAGTAAACTTTTTCAGTTGGGATGAGTACTTGGGATATGTAATCCTGAATTTGTAAACGGTTAATTTCGCTTTCAAGGTATTCTTTTACCTTTTTTTCTTTGCCGCTTACAGCTCTAACTACATACCACTTTTTAACCTGTTCGCTCATAAATTAATTTTACCAGAATTGAAAAGAGACTAACCCTCTCAATGTATATAATTAAATAATTCAGATACTTTACACTATCACAAATAAACCGAGAGGAGGCTTATCAGGGAAGCTGGCGAAAGTGCAGTGAGTACTTGAACGTACTTAATTCATAATTCCATACAGGTAGCCCAAGATTCCCTTCCAAAGAAGGTCAGGATGAGCACCGAATAATATATCCATGCCGAAAACTATCAATGCGATAATGAGTGATGCAATGGATACAACGATTGCGCTATTTTGTAATTCGCTAGAAGTTGGCCATGAAACTTTGTTCATGAGTTCATCATAGCTTTCTTTGATATATTCAACAACTTTCGACATTGATATTTGATTTTTATTGCACGGGAGGAAGGGCTCGAACCCTCAACCAATGGTTTTGGAGACCACTACTCTACCAATTGAGCTACTCCCGTTCAAAAAAGAGAGGTATTCGGTGAGGAATACCTCTCTTTTTTTATTTTGAACTAAAAATTAGTCAATAATTTCAGTTACCTGACCAGCACCTACTGTACGACCACCTTCACGGATAGCAAAACGTAAGTTTTTGTTCAGAGCGATAGCGTTTAACAATTCAACGTCAATTGAAAGGTTATCACCAGGCATTACCATTTCTACACCTTCTGGTAAGTGAACTTCGCCAGTTACGTCAGTGGTACGGAAATAGAATTGAGGACGGTATCTGTTGTGGAATGGAGTGTGACGTCCACCTTCTTCTTTTTTCAAGATATAAACTTCAGCTTTGAAATGTTTGTGAGGAGTAATTGTACCAGGACGTGCAATTACCATACCACGACGAATTTCGTCTTTATCAACACCACGAAGAAGCAGACCTACGTTGTCACCAGCTTCACCACGGTCAAGAATTTTACGGAACATTTCAACACCTGTAACTACTGATTTGAGTTTTTCAGCACCCATACCAATGATATCAACAGGTTCACCAGTAGTAATAACGCCAGTTTCAATTCTTCCGGTAGCAACAGTACCACGACCAGTAATTGAGAATACGTCTTCTACAGGCATTAAGAATTCTTTATCAACGTCACGAGGAGGCAGTGGAATGTAAGTATCTACTGCATTCATCAGTTCCAGAATTTTTTCAACCCACATAGGTTCTTTATTCAAACCGCCAAGAGCTGATCCACGGATAATTGGAGTATCATCACCATCAAACTTGTAGAATGATAAGAGATCTCTAATTTCCATTTCTACTAAATCAAGAAGTTCTGCATCATCAACCAAGTCAACCTTGTTCATGAAAACAACCAATTTAGGAACACCTACCTGACGAGCTAAAAGGATATGCTCACGGGTTTGAGGCATTGGACCGTCAGTTGCAGCAACAACGAGAATAGCACCGTCCATTTGAGCAGCACCAGTAACCATGTTCTTTACGTAGTCAGCGTGACCAGGACAGTCAACGTGAGCGTAGTGACGGTTAGCAGTTTGATACTCAATATGAGCAGTATTAATGGTAATACCTCTTTCTTTTTCTTCAGGAGCGTTGTCGATTGAATCAAACGATCTGAATTCAGAAAAACCTGCATCAGCTAAAACGAGGGTAATGGCAGCTGTTAAAGTGGTTTTTCCATGGTCAACGTGACCGATAGTTCCAACATTTACGTGTGGTTTGGAACGGTCGAATTTTTCTTTTGCCATACTGTTAATTAATTTCGATTATAATGATTGTTAAATCCACAAATAACTATAGAGCCAATGACGAGAGTTGAACTCGTGACCCCTTCCTTACCAAGGAAGTGCTCTACCACTGAGCTACATCGGCTAAATATGGAGCGGAAGACGGGGCTCGAACCCGCCACCTAAAGCTTGGAAGGCTTTCGCTCTACCGAATGAGCTACTTCCGCTACTGATTATTTTGTGGGGGGAGGAGGATTCGAACCTCCGAAGGCTTCGCCAACAGATTTACAGTCTGCCCCATTTGACCGCTCTGGTATCCCCCCATAGAATTAGAACCGAGCCGATGGAGGGATTCGAACCCCCGACCAGCTGATTACAAATCAGCTGCTCTGGCCAACTGAGCTACACCGGCTTTAATTCCTGTTTCACTATTTAAAAGAAGCAGTCCTTTATTCATTAAAGGACTGCAAAGATAGATATAATTTTCAAACCACCAAATGTTTTGCGAGAAATTTTTTCTCAGCCCGCATTTTTTCTAGTTGTTGCGTAATTTTTCCTTGTGCTTATCAAGCTGTTTTTTCAATGCTTCTATCGCATTATCAGTTGCTTCCTCGAAGCTTTTTGCTTGCTTTTTGGCAAACAATTCATTGCCCGGAATTTCCAGTTTTATCTCTGTAATTTTGTTTTCCTGAACATCGGAATGATCTAATCGGAGTATTATTTCACTCCCTAATATTCCATTATAGGTTGATGATAACTTTTGAACCTTCTCTTTGACGAAGTTTTCCAACTTGATGTCGGTTTTAAATTTTACCGATTGAATGATTACTTTCATAAGTTGCCTCCTTTTGATTTTGCCCTTGGATGGGCTTGTTTGTAAATTCGTTTTAGCTTTTCTACTGTATTATGAGTATAGATTTGAGTTGCGGCCAAACTCGAATGTCCTAATAATTCCTTTACTGCATTCAGGTCTGCGCCTTTATTAAGTATATGTGTTGCAAAGGTATGTCTAAGTACGTGGGGACTCCTTTCTTTTTGATTTGTGACACTACTAAGGTAATATAAAATTTTGCGATATACAAATTTTGGGTACATCTTTTCTCCTTTATTTGTAACTAACAATATTTCATCGTTTTTAGTTTCCGACTCCGCTTTTTTTTTCTGTTTATACTCGTTTATCAATCTACATATATACGGTGTAATTGGTATAATTCGCTGTTTAGATCGTTTTCCGAATACCTTTATGGTTTGCTGTGATAAATCAATATCTTCATTTCTGAGTGAAATGAGCTCAGAAAGGCGCATTCCGGTCGCATATAATAATTCTACGATGAGCTGATCTCTCACTCCTGCAAAATCATCAGGGAATAGATTTAGTTCAAATAAGTGCTCCATCCGGTCTTCTACGATATATTTAGGTAAAGATTTGGGAGCCTTGATTGAGTGAATATTTTGAGAAGGACTTTTCACAATCCAACCCTTCTGAAGCGCAAATTTATAAAATGACTTGAGGGTGGATACTTTTCGATTGATGCTTTTTGCAGATAATTCCTCTTGTTTTAAACTTCCCTGCCAGCTACGGATTTGTTCAGATTCTGCATACAAAATATCTTCAAGACTATATGTAATCTTTAAAAATGTAAGAAATTGCCTTAAATCATTTTCATAGGCAGTAAGTGTGTGCACAGATGAGCGCTTTTCTATGCGCAGATGTTCCAGAAATTGTTCTATTCCCATAAAATAAAAAACTTGTATAAAAGTAGTGAAATCACATCTTCTATACAAGTTTAATCCGAAAAAATCGGTTGCTTAGACTAATTATTGTTCGTTGTCAACCTGAAGTTGTTGAATATAAATAGCATGTAAGCGCTGTTCCCTCTTAACTACGGAAGGTTTTGTAAACTTTTGACGAGCGCGTAATTCTTTTAACGCACCTGTTTTCTCAAATTTTCTTTTCAGTTTTTTTAAGGCACGGTCAATGTTTTCGCCTTCCTTAATCGGGACAATAATCATAAAAATACCTCTTTCTTTTTTGTTTTAAAAAATCAGTTGTTTATAAACAGGGCGCAAAGATACAATCTTTTTCAATATACACTCTATTTCAAGTATGAATTTTGTAATTTCCAGATCAATATCGTTTAGTCAAGATTAAATGAGAACAAACGCATTTAATAATCACCCTTTGAATTCGCTCAGGGTGATTGTCGGGATGAGTTCCAAACTCAGAATAGCCTATTTCATTAACTAAACGGCATTGATTTCCAGATATTAGAATGAATATTATACATTAACTCTGTTCAGCATTTTTTTCACACTAAACAAAGTTAATGTATAATTATATAATGCCTGTTTCAATGAAAACACCTGCATAAAACAACATTGAATAACTGGTTATATTAGTGAGTAATATCAATTTCGTCAGGAATGAATTGACTTACGTCGGCCCCATAGCGAATCAATTCACGAACTACTGATGAATTCAATGGTGTAAGATCAGGTAACGCTAACAGAAATATTGTTTCTATTTCCGGGTAGAGCTTTTTATTTATTTGCCCGATACTTCTTTCAAATTCGAAATCGGCAGAAGTACGCAATCCGCGAATAATGTATTTTGCATTCATCTGGCGACAAAAGTCAACGGTGAGACCTTCATAGCTTGTAACCGTGATTTTAGGTTCATCTTCAAAAACCTGCTGTAGCCATTCCAGTCTTTTTGCAAGAGGAAATGTGTATTTTTTATCACTATTTTCTCCAATACTGATAATTACTTTATCAAACAAATTGAGGGCTCTGAGGGCAATTGAAACATGCCCTTTGGTAACCGGGTCAAATGAACCCGGGAAAACTGCAATTCTTTCCATGTTGTGAGGGGGTTTATGGTTGTTTAAATCTCTTTTTAGCTTCTGAATCCTGACTTGGTTCGTTGAAAACATATATTAACCTAATGGAAAAAAGGTTATTATACTGCGTACGCTCCCAACTAACACCTGTTGTCGGATTCACAAATATACGTGTTCTTATCGGAGTAATGGTATATGCATAACGCAAATTAAATTTTAACTGCTTGTATAACCTAAATCTAAGTTCTGCCAAAAAATTAAAGTCATTCCGATTATAGGGTCCGGTTATTGTTGTACTGGTAATTTCTTTTCCATGCTCTATTTCATTAACAGAAACGAGACGTCCCCATGAAAAGCCTAATCCAAATGTCAAACCATTCTTATCTACGTAGTTCAATAAAACAGGTACTTCCATATAATTTAATCGCAGATTATAATAGGGCGTGGCCAATGTATCAATGGAAGGAGACTCTTTTTCGTAGGCCCCTTTTTGGTTAAAGATTGTTTCAATTACAAGATTCCATCGTTTTTCTTTACCAAAAGGGAGTATGGCTGATGCTCCAACGTTGAAACCATATTTATGGAACCCATACACTTCATCACCATCTACCTGACTGGCATTGAATCCTAAAATCGCAGCCCCTTTAATAATTTGTGCTTCAGTGTTTACGAAACACAACGTTATTATTATGATAATCAGTGTAATTCGAATACTTAATCGCATTGCTAAATTGTATTTGTTAACCTTTTTTGAACTGGGTTTTAAAACGGATTTTGAGTTACAAAATTATACTTTCATTGTTAATTGAATCCTTTTTCTGCTACTATCTACTTCTAAAACTTTCACCTGTACTTTTTGGTTCAGCTTTACAACATCATTGGGATCACTTACAAATTTATCAGCTAACTGACTGATATGCACCAATCCATCCTGATGAACTCCAATATCTACAAAGGCTCCGAATGCAGTAATATTGGTAACAATTCCAGGTAAAACCATCCCGGGAATTAAATCATCAATGCTATTTACACTTTGATCAAATTCAAACAATTCAAACTTTGTACGCGGGTCACGTCCGGGTTTATCCAATTCTTTCAATATATCAAGAATCGTAGGTAATCCTGTTTCTTCTGAAACAAATTGTTCGGGGTTAATTTTATTTCTCAGCTCTTTAGACTCAATCAAATCATTCACTGTACATTGCAATGATTTTACCATTTTGGCAACTACATGATAGCTTTCAGGATGTACTGCACTTTTGTCCAACGGGTTTTCAGCATTTTGAATACGGATGAATCCTGCGGCCTGTTCAAAAGCCTTTTCACCAAAACGTGCAACTTTTTTTAAATCGTTTCTTGATTTGAATGCTCCATTTTTTGTCCGGTAATCCAATATATTTTTGGCCAATGAAGGCCCTACTCCTGAAATATAGCTAAGCAATTCCTTACTGGCTGTATTAATCTCTACTCCTACACTATTTACACAACTAACCACGATATCTTCAAGACTTTGTTGTAATTGTTTCTGATCAACATCATGTTGATACTGACCTACTCCAATTGATTTCGGATCAATTTTCACTAATTCAGCCAAAGGATCCATTAAACGACGTCCAATGGAAATTGCTCCGCGAACTGTAACGTCATAATTAGGGAATTCTTCCCGGGCAATAGGTGAAGCAGAATAAACCGAAGCTCCACTTTCATTTACCATAATGGCAATCAAATCTTTATCAAATGGAATCCTGCGAATCAGATTTTCAGTTTCACGTCCGGCAGTTCCATTTCCGATTGCAATTGCTTCAATTTTATAGGAATTTACAAGTTGCCGGATTTTCATAATGGATTCGCGCGTTTCATTATGAGGGGGATGCGGATAAATTGTTTCGTTATGCAAAAGAGCTCCCTGACGATCGAGGCACACCAGCTTACAACCTGTTTTAAACCCCGGGTCGATGGCCAGAACATTTTTTTGTCCAAGTGGAGAAGCCATCAATAATTGACGTAAATTTTCCACAAACACGCGAATAGCCTCTTTATCAGCCTTTTCTTTTACCATGTTTCGGATTTCCGTTTCCATAGAAGCACTCAATAAACGTTTATAGCTGTCTTTTACAGCTATTTGAACCTGTTCTGAGGAAGCATTGCGTCCACGTACAAAGAGCTGTTCCAACATTTCAATGGCTCTCTCTTCATCCGGACCTATTTTTATCTTTAAAAATCCCTCATTTTCACCACGAAACATTGCTAAAATACGATGAGAAGGAGCTCTCATTAACTTTTCACTCCACTCAAAATACGATTTATAATTGGCACCTTCCTCATCTTTCCATTTTGCCACAAAAGATTGTATTTCAGCTTCTTTCACAAACAAGTTTCTGACTTTCATACGAGCCTGTTTGTGTTCATTCACCCACTCGGCAATTATATCACGCGCTCCGGACAAAGCTTCTTCCACATTATTTACACCTTTTTCTCTATCGATAAACAAAGTGGCTTTCGATTCGAGATCAACATAATTTTGTGACATCACAATTTTAGCCAGAGGCTCCAAACCTTTTGACAATGCAATGGTTGCACGCGTTTTGCGTTTGGGCTTATAGGGCAGATAAATATCTTCGAGTTCGGCAAGCGTTTCTGCTTCCATAATCTGCCTTTCCAGTTCCGGTGTGAGTTTTTCCTGTTCCTTAATAGAGTTAAGAATGCTTTCGCGACGTTTATCCAACTCCTTCAACTGCAACAATCTGTCGCGAATAAACGTAATGGCAACCTCATCCAGACTTCCGGTAACTTCTTTACGATAACGAGCAATAAAAGGTACGGTAGCTCCATCTTCAAGCAATCCAATGGTGCGGTCAACCTGTCGTGAGCTTATTTGTAATTCCTGAGCAATTATGAGTGCATATCTGTTTTCCATTGTCCCATATTTCTTTCGTGAAAAAGCAAAGATACGTTAAATTTACCAGTAACAAAACATGAAAAGACATGTCCTTACCCACAATCGGTTCATCATCTCAACGAAAAACGGTTGAGAATCAGACCTAAATCCATAAAGCAATTGTATTACACCTAATTTATCACAAAGAATCCTCTTTGTAATAGTTTTACAAACCTGAGTCTGAAACAAGCAATACATTAAAAGAAAATGTATTGAAAAGAATTTTTCACAATATCAAACGTAATAGAAAGATTTTGGGCAAAAAGAACAGGCAAGTAATCCGAAAATAAGATTTTTTATCAAATTCAGGTTCATAAATAATAATCCGTAATTTTATTGCGCAATACATCCGGCAGCTGTTGGCTTGTGGAAGTTTTGCTGCGCGTATATATGAGTTGGATACAACTCCAAAAACAAATAAACAAACTGCATACTATGAATGAATTTAAGATTAAAGAAAATGGATTTAAAGAAATAAGAAAACAAATTTTAATACATACAATTCCATTGGTTTTAATTGCCGCAGCAGTTGGTATAGTAATTTCTGAATATGGTTCTAACAACAATGCTGGTTCAGAGATTAATGTTCTTCCTTATGTGATTCCAATTATTATTGGAGCTTTGGCATTGGGACTTAATAAAGGGATTAAAAGACAAAAAGTTATTTACGAATCATACAATATAAAAATTGACGACACTTGCATTATTAGAGAACAAGCAAATACATCATCAGTTAGAATATTATTCACAGATATCAAGAAAATTACAAAAACAAATCAAGGTGGTTTGGTAATAACTGGTAATAATTCATCCGATATACTTTTAGTTCCTTCGCAAATTGATGATATGGCAAGTCTTGAGAATATATTACAGGCAAATTGTACAACTCAGATAATTATATCAAAGCCACTGTTTCAGAGATTAACGATACCACTTAGTCTTGCTATACTTGGATTAATGACGACAACTTATATTTCAACCAATAAATTGTTGGTTTCAGTTTGTGGAACAACAATGATAATTTTCATGATTTTGTCTTTAATTAATATTCAGACAAATAAAAACATTGATAAGAGAACAAAAAGAAGTAGCTATTTAGTAATAATTGTAATTTTAAGTATTATTGGGATAATGGTTAATAAGTTAATGACCGGATTTTAGAAATCTTGATAAAAAATGGGCGGCAGCCAATTGAATAGACTGCCCACTCCCGATAAAAATCGGGATAAATTTCCATACGAGCCGCGTACACAGCGGTTCCCAATCAATCGAAACAGGATAACTTCTTCAGTAATATACGAATACAGCCCCATTCTCTGTTTTCCGTAAACATTCCAAAGCTATGGCAGTAACCAAAACAAGACTTTGGGTAGTGATACCTTGAAACTTCAAAACCTTATTACATCTTACGCCTTGTAAAATTAATTACCAAAACACAACTTCGCTATCCGATACTAATCTGTTTTCGTTCAGGCTGCATCCTTTATAGTTTAAGAGGTATTTATATTTTCCACTTTCCCTGTTTAACGTAGTACTTATTCCGGAATATGATTCTGTTAGATTTTTAACCTTTTTCAAATGCTCTTTCATATCGAGGGTTAAATTCCAAAACAAAGCCGAAATCAGTGGATTCCATAATCCATAATAGGTATTAAACATTTTTAATCCATCATCTTTATTTTGCGCTGATAAAATGCCGGGAAGTTGATAAAAATACAAACGGGAAGGTTGCTCTATGATTTTTTGATCAAATTCGCAGGTTTTACTCTGCCATCTGTTGTTTATGAGCGTAAAGCTAAGTTTATCAGTATGAAGCTGCTTTTCGTTGTCATTCATCAACTTAACCTTAAGTTCCGTTCTATACACCGATTCTTCAAGTCCATAGTTTGAGTAAACTTCGTTATGATAAAGCTGAATTTCAGTTTCTACCTTAATATGATCGTGTTTGTTGTTTTTCAAGGTAGTATCCAGCTCGATGCTTACGATTGCTTCTCCACTTTTCAGAAAAACAGGGGTCGAAACCTTGATTGCATTGCTTGCAATACTCAACGTTGATTTCAAAATAAAAAACTCTTCATACTTCGAGTTTACATGTATTTTACTCAATTCCTGATTAAAAAAATCGCTTACGCCCATACTTTCACCTTTTTGCAAAGCAAGCAAGCACAAAGCTCTGATATAAGCCTGAGCGATAGCCATTGACGAATCAGATAATGGTTCAGAAATACCGGCAATACTCTTTTGAAATATTGATTGCACATTTTCCAAAACTGGAACATTTTGAGGTACAGGCATATTTAAAAACTGATCTTCACTGGCATCGGGCAAAGACTCAATCAATTTCAATAAAGAATCCTGAGCATGAACAGATGAAAAAAAGAACATAAAAAAAAGGCTCAGGATAGCAAATCTACCTCGAAAAAGTGAAGAAGAGCTGACCCGTATTGGCCAACTCTTCTTTTTAAAGGGAACAATCCTTTGTACAAATAAAGTTTGCATAAGAGGATTACTTACCCATTTTGCTCATTTCTTCTTCGAAAGTCTTTTTAAACTTTTCGTAGTTGTAATCAACCTTCAGCATTTCATTGCTGGTAGCTTTGTTATTTAAAGCCTGTAGAATTTCACTTCCACCTAACTCCATACAAACGTAATATTTGTAGTTTCCGGTTTTTGTTTTCGTGGCTTTTTCGCAAATAACAACAGCTCCGTTAAGTGATTGATTGATTACTTCTCGATTCATGCCTTCGTAATTTTTCAATAACTCTTCTTTATTATTGAAGTTTCCTGATTTCACATAGTTATCCGTAACTCCTTTAACCAAAGTATTGATTGCAGCGGCAAGGCCGGCACGAGCTTCACTCATTGCTTTTTTCTTCGCTGTCATTTGATCCATACTTTCTCCAATCGCGCTAAAACGAATGGCTTTTGCATTACTGTTGTATTGTTCACCAGTGCAAGGAACAACAATTTCAACTTCATCCGCTACTTTTTGTTCTGCCACAGGAGCAACAGCAGCTTGTTTTGATTTACATGATTGGGTTGCAAATGCTAATCCACTGATTAACATGATCCCAAATACGGTTCTGATAAATTTCATTTTCATAACGAAAGGGTTTAAGTTAATTTAAAGTATTTGATACTCTTCTGTTTTTTTAACGTGATTACAAATTAAATGCCAAAACTGAAAATGATGAATTTTCAATTGTCTGTTTACAATATAAATCTAAGGAAGAACAACAATCAACATACTAGTAAACAACAACTTAATCAAACAAAGCAATTAAGTCAAAAAGTATTATCAATGATCTCTTCATTTGCAAATATATTGATTAAATCCTTAATACACTGAGTTTAAAATTTAAATTTACGGATTAGCGTACATATATAATTGATCTTCTAAATATTAATGATTACTCTTTATATTTCACCGTTAAACCTCATTCTTTTAGTTTTTATACAGTCTAAATAAACATAAGTTGTATTGAGTTTTGTTGTATCTTTGTTAGGTAAGCATATAAACTATTAATCTACTGGCAATCATGTATATCATTGATGAGGAAGCTGAACGAAAGGAGATTTTAAGAAGATACAGATATCTGTTTACTGTCTGGAAACGAAATATTCTACCGGAAGAGCGGTTGTTAATCCGCAAAGCATTCAATCTGGCAGTAAAAGCACATAAAGATATGCGTCGGAAAAGTGGAGAACCTTACATTTATCATCCACTTGAGGTTGCCCGAATTGTAATTCAGGAAATTGGACTGGGAACTACCTCTGTGGTATGTGCATTACTTCACGATGTGGTTGAAGATAGCGACTTTATTTCGTTGAGCGATATCCAGAATATGTTTGGAGAAAAGGTTGCACGTATTATTGATGGTCTCACAAAGATTGAAGAAATCTTCGATCAGGGCTCATTATCTCTTCAGGCCGAAAACTTTAAGAAGATTTTACTCACCCTTTCGGATGATGTTCGTGTAATTTTAATTAAGCTCGCCGATCGTTTGCACAATATGAGAACTCTGGATTCGATGCCACACGGAAAGCAGCTGAAAATCGCATCTGAAACCATTTATCTCTATGCTCCGCTTGCCCATCGTCTGGGTTTACATACCTTAAAAAGTGAACTGGAAGACCTCTCTCTAAAATACACAGAGCCAGAAGTATATCAAACGATTACTGAAAAAATACGTGAATCGGAACCTGAACGTGCCCGCTTTATTCATCAGTTTATATACCCAATTAAAAAAGCCCTGACAGAACAGGGATTTAGCTTTGCCATTACGGGAAGGGTTAAATCAGTATATTCTATTTGGGGCAAAATGAAGAAGAAAGAGATTCCGTTTGAAGAAGTATATGATCTCTTTGCTATTCGAATCGTTTTGGATTCTCCGGCAGAAAATGAAAAATCGGATTGCTGGCGGGTTTATTCCATTATAACTGATTTCTACAAACCCAATCATGAGCGACTGCGTGACTGGCTTTCTATTCCGAAAGCAAATGGCTACGAAGCATTACATACAACCGTAATGAGTCATATTGGGCAATGGGTAGAAGTGCAAATCAGAAGCAAACGAACTGATGAAATTGCCGAAAAAGGATATGCTGCCCACTGGAAATACAAAGAAAACAGTCCTATACAAACGGCTGAACAAGGCTTGGATGAATGGTTAAACAGAATTCGTGAAATTCTGGAAAACCCTGATTCAAATGCCTTAGACTTTTTGAACGATTTCAAGCTCAATCTTTTCTCCGATGAGATGTACGCTTTCACGCCCAAAGGAGAAATGAAAACACTACCTGTTCGTTCTACGGTATTAGATTTCGCTTACAGCATTCACTCCGATATCGGAAATACGTGTATTGGAGCAAAAGTGAATCATAAGCTTGTTCCGTTAAACTTCCAACTTAAGAGTGGTGATCAGGTTGAAGTTATCACATCGAAAAAGCAAAAGCCACAAGTAGAATGGAACGACTTTGTTGTAACAGCAAGAGCAAAAACCCGTATTAAACAATTTCTGAAAGAAGAACGCCGAGCAATTACCGAGCTGGGAAAAACAACGCTCGAGCAAATATATCTAAAAAATGGTATTGAATTCAATATTCAGAATATCAAGTTTTTTCGTGACTTCATGTCCATCTCTTCAACTCAGGAACTTTACTTTCTATTTTCAATCGGCACGGTAACTGATGAAGATTTTAAAGAGTGTTTTCAAAAAGAAAAAAGCGGATGGTTTCAAAGTATCACCAAACCATTTACCCGTTCTAAAAAGCAGGTGGATAATCGGGCAAAATCACTCAAAGAAGAGATTTTACGTCAGGTAAAAGACACACCGGAACAGGTTGTGTTAGACGAAAACACCGAGAACTTAAGTTACAGTACTTCAAAATGTTGCAATGCAATTCCAGGTGACGATGTAATCGGGATTATCACACCTGACCAGGGAATTAAAATACACAGAATCAATTGCAAGGAAGCTATTAAAATAATGTCGCAACATGGAAACCGGATTGTGAAAGCAAAATGGCGTCAGGACGACATAATCAACTTCTTAACAGGATTAAAAATTGACGGAATTGATCGTAAAGGAATTGTGAATGACTTTGCTCATGTTATCTCTCAAGAACTGGATATTAATATCCGTTCTTTCAACCTCGAAAGTAGTGAAGGTGTTTTTGAGGGAGTAATTATGATTTACATCAACAATGCGTCAAGCTTAATAAATCTGATTTCTAAGCTAAAAGAGATTGATGGTGTGGAACATGTAACACGTATCAGTTAACTTTAGATTGCTTTACAAAGAAAATTTCGGATCGTAATTTAAATATAGAACCAAAAACAAGGGTATGTCAACAGAAAAAACTTCACCCATTTCAAAAATAGACACATATGAAGCAGTAAAGCAACACTTTACCCGATGTCTTGAAGAAAAAAAACAGCGAAAGACACCCGAACGTTTTAATATTCTTCGTGAAATTTACAATACCGAAGGGCATTTTGACATAGAATCGCTCTATATTAAAATGAAAAATAACAAATATATTGTTAGTCGCGCAACACTCTATAACACAATAGATTTACTTCTGGATTGCAATCTTGTAACCCGCCATCAATTTGGAAATTCAACTGCACAATATGAAAAATCATACCATTTCGGACAACATGATCATATTATGCTTGTGGATTCAGGGGAAATTTTGGAATTTTGCGATCCGAGAATAGAACAGATAAAAAACTCTATCGAAGAGATTTTTGGTGTTGAGGTATTAAGCCATGCGCTCACGTTCTATGCGAAAAAGAAAAATAAATAAGCCTAACAGGAATGACTTACGCACAAAAAGAAAGTTTAGTAGATGTAATTCTCGGATTACAATGGGGAGACGAAGGAAAAGGTAAAATCGTGGATGTACTTACTCCTAATTATGACATTATCGCTCGTTTTCAGGGAGGTCCAAATGCAGGTCACACATTGGAATTCAATGGATTCAAGCATGTTTTACACACAATTCCTTCCGGAATTTTTCATCGTGATAAAATCAATTTAATCGGAAACGGTGTTTTAATTGATCCTTCTATCTTTCAAAAGGAGATTGACTGTATTCGTGCAAAAGGATACGATCCTGTTTTTAACCTGAAAATTTCGAGAAGAGCTCATCTAATCCTTCCAACACATCGTTACATGGATGCTGCACTGGAAGCCTCGAAAGGCGCGTACAAAGTAGGCTCTACACTTAAAGGGATTGGACCAGCTTACACTGATAAAGTAGCCCGTACCGGTCTTCGCGTCGGCGACATTTTATTACCTGAATTCAACGATCTTTATCAAAAACTTAAAGGTCAACATTTTAATATTATACAATCTCTTGGATTTAACATTGATGAGTTTAAACCAGAAGGATGTACATTCGACGAATACGAAGCAAGGTGGCTCGATTCACTAAATCTGTTGAAAACCTTTGAGCTAATCAATAGCGAATATTACCTCAACGAAGCTTTATCTCAAGGGCGAAAAGTTCTTGCAGAAGGCGCTCAGGGAACACTACTGGACATAGACTTTGGCTCTTATCCTTTCGTAACATCATCTAATACAATAACTTCAGGAGTTTGTTCCGGTTTAGGCATACCACCTTCTAAAGTCGGAAAAGTATATGGAATCTTTAAGGCTTACTGCACTCGTGTAGGCAGTGGCCCGTTTCCAACCGAATTACTGGATGAAACAGGCGAAAAACTTCGTGTAGAAGGTCGCGAATTTGGATCAACTACCGGTCGTCCACGCCGTTGCGGATGGTTAGACATGCCTGCATTGCGCTATTCGGTAATGATTAATGGTGTTACAAATCTCATTATGACCAAAACCGACGTATTAAATTCATTTGAAACCATCAAAGTTTGTATGTCGTACAATTCTTCCGACGGAAATACAAATGAGTTTCCCTACGAAATTGTATCTGGAAATTTTTTACCGGTTTATACTGATTTTAATGGATGGAACTGTAACCTCGATAAAGTTTCTTCGTATAACGATATGCCTCAGGCATTAGTGGATTATATCAGGTTTATTGAACTTAAGAGTGGTGTTGGTATCAACATCGTATCCGTTGGACCTGACAGATCACAAATAATTGTGCGCGATTAGGTTGAACATCTTAATTTCGGCATTATATTTGCTTTGGGAATTTCATGAAGATTGAATTGGAAGAATCAAGCTTCTCCTTAAAACATAAAACTTAGAATATGAAGGCAAAACTTCTTATAGTCATTTTAATGCTGATATCAGCGTTCGGCTATGCACAAAAGATTGATCCTGAACAAGTTCCGAAAGATGTAATGATCGCTTTGGAAAACCAGTACACTGATTTCAAAGTTAAATCGTGGAAAATGATTGATGGAAATTATGTTGCCAATCTCACGGTTGAAGATCAAACCGGCGACGCAACATTTACTCCTGAAGGTAAATGGTTACAAACTATTTTTCCAATCAAAGAAAAAGAACTTCCAAGTTCGATGGTTTCCTATTTTGATGCCCGAAATAAAAAGAAAGAACTCAAAATAACCAATGCTGAACTCGTTGAAGAACCTGGTGGAAAAAGCTATTATATAATGCGTTACAATAAAAAAGGCGTCGGACAAGGTAAGGATACCGAAGTAATGTTTGATGTAAAAGGAACTTTTATCAGCACAACTGGTTCGGACGAGGAACTTGCCGACAATAGTTCCAATGATAACGGTGACGCTTCCCCAAAGGTAAGCAAGAAAAAAGCCCGCGAAGAAGAATATGATGCTGAAGAAGATACCAAACCTGCTCCTAAAAAAGGAAAAGAAGTTAAAAAGCAAAAGGATGAGGAAGAAGATGAAGAAATTGTAGAAACTCCAAAAAGAAAAACTCCTGCAACAAAACCAGCTTCATCCAAAACAAACAAACCTGTTACTCCTTCAAAATCTCAAAACGCAGAAGCAAAAAAAACCGTAAAACAAGATACTGAAAGCGAAGAAGAGGAAGAAGAAGCTCCTGCTCCTAAGAAAAAAGATGATACTCCGCGTGACGTACCTCAAACTGTGAAAGCTGCTTTCACCAAAAAATTCCCAAAAGCCGAAGAAGTAGAATGGGAAGTTACTGCTGACAAAACATTTAAGGCAAAATACTTCTTCCGTGATGAAGAACAAGAAGCTGAATACGATCTGGATGGAAATATGATGACGGTAACTTCTTCCATTAATCCGGATGTATTGTTCAGACCTATCGTAAACTACCTTGACAAAAAATACGAAAAGTATAAAATAACCAAAGCTCAGAAGGTAGTTTACGATCGTAAGTATGTTCAACTTAAGGCTCCTCAAAAACTGAAAAATTTCTTCATCGTTGAAATTTCACAAAAAGTAAAACGAAGCAAAACCCCAAAAATCACCAAATTATGGTTCGACCAAACCGGAGGTTTAATTAAAGCCGAAGAACCTGACGAATGGGGTGATGAAGAAGGAGGAAGTTCTAATTCTAACAGCGAAGAAGAGGAAGAATAACGAATATTCAGGTCAGACAAAAGAGACCGAAAAAGTCTCTTTATTAATCTAACAGACATCGACTCCGCTCAGTCTGACAGCTACAGTTCAACAAGTTGTCATATTGAGCGGAGTCTGAATATAATGCAGATCAATATTTAATTCAGCCTTTTTTTATCGACAAAAAAACAAGAGTTTTGCATCCGAAATATAAGCTATGAAATATTACCGGTTTTACATATTTATTGTCCTTTCTTTCATCCTCTCATCTCATTCTTATAGTCAGAATTACAGCAAGATAGAATACTCTGCTGATCGTCTGGAAAAACACCCTTCTATGCCGGATGTAATGATTCTTTACGGAAATGTGGTATTTAGCCACCAGGGATCCAACCTCTATTCCGACAGTGCATATTTGTTTACCATCGAAAATCGTATTGAGGCACAAGGACATGTACAAATCAGGGTAAGTGATACTGTTCAGATTTATGGCGACAATATGCGCTATGATGGGAATACCCGCTTTGCAGAAGTTACCGGAAAAATGGTTCGTCTGGTGGATGACGATGCCACACTTACCACTACCATTCTCACTTACGACCGAAACGCCGGTCTGGCAACCTACCTGAATGGAGGAAAAATCGTGGATAAAGAAAACGTACTTACCAGTAAAATAGGTTATTACTACACTTCCAGTAAAGAAGTCTATTTCAAAAAAGAAGTACTACTGATTAATCCCAAATACACCATCGACTGCGACACACTCCTCTTCAACTCCCATACCGAAATTGCTTATTTTCTCAGTCCTACTCACATCCGGAGTAAAGACAATCTCATCTATTGCGAAAACGGCTGGTACAACACCAAAACCGATTTTTCTCAATTTGGGCGAAACGCTTATCTCAAAAATAAAGAGCAATTGCTTAAAGGAGACAGCCTGACCTATAACCGCAAATTAAAGCTCGGAAAAGCCTGGAAAAACGTTAGTCTGATCGATTCTGTAAAGAACATCATTCTGTCGGGTCAATATGCCGAAAATTATGAAAAAAAAGACCGGGCACTGATTACCGACAGCGTTCTGGCTATATTTATTGATAAAAAAGACTCCCTGTTTTTGCACGCTGATACATTGCGGGCAACCTACGATACAGCCAACCAGTTAAAACTTCTGCGAGCCTATTACAAGGTAAAATTCTACCGTGAAGATATTCAGGGAATGTGCGACTCAATGAGTTATTATGCACCCGATTCTATCATGGTTCTACATAAAAAGCCTGTACTGTGGTCGGGCGAAAACCAGTTATCGGCCGATACCATACGTTTTATCATGGGTGAAAACCGCATTAAGCAGATGTTTCTGTACAACAGTTCCTTCGTAGTTTCACAAGGTAAAGAAGATTCCCTGCGTTTCGATCAGGTGAAAGGACGAAATATGACAGGATTTTTTGATGAAAAGGGAGAATTACACCGCATTGAAGTATCCGGAAATTCCGAATCCATCTACTATGTACTCGACGATGCTACCAAAGATCTTGTAGGTATTAACAAAACCGTTTCCAGCGATATGTTGATTTTTATAGCAAACCGTAAAATCATCAGTAATACAGCCATCAACAATCCAAGCTGCGTCATGTATCCCGAAAAAGAATTTCCTGTAAACGAAAGCAAATTAAAGGGTTTCGCATGGATGAAACTATTCCGGCCAATGTCTAAATGGGATGTTTTTAGGTGGTAGCAAGATAAAGGATATCAAATTTTCGTAAGCCAGTAAGAGGGCTCTATTGATACACAATTTCCCCTCTTTAGGCTATCATTTATTTCCCTGTTATTTTTCAGATAGGCTATTTTGTCCTCTATCAATTTCCCGGAATTAAACTATCTGTTTGTTGTATAAGATCTGTCTGCGTTTTAATCAGAGTCTTAAATTTCTTTCTACTTGGCAAATTATCTTTTTGATATTTTTCAATCAACGGAAGCGTTAAAACTATTTTTAAAGCAGTATGATGATCTGTTATTGTTGATCCATTTTGGGAAATCTGTTTTAACAGCGAATTCAGTTCTTTCGTCTTGTTTTCATAGAGTTTACTACTATTCGAGATTAATGTAACAATTCTCTTTTTCAAAATACTGTCAGTAATTGCTGCTACTCTACAGCTTGCTGAACTATAATAACTACTTGACTTTCCATCATATTTATTAAACATTTCTTTTAGTTCATCGGGTTGATATCTAAATTCTTCAATATCTGTTTCTAATTTTTGAAGTGCGGGGTTTTTATCAACTAGCTCCTGGTATAACTCTTCAATTATGTCACCAGAACGACTGTAACTTTTAATTTCAAGCTTATCGTCTTGGAGTGCAACAGGAGTTTCGGTATTTGCTTCACTATTGCTTTCCCTATGTGCTTTACCACAGGATGTTAATAATGAAAAACAAAATATTACTACAAAATAAACAGTACACAATCTCATCTTAATCACCTAATTTTGTTATATTTACACATTATCACGATCATCACTATCAAATAAAACGCTATGAATTAGACTATTTACAAAGAATTGCAGACTGCATTTATTGCTATCAACCTTATTCCAATCTGAATTCGAAAGTCTAACATAACAGAAGCCACAATTAGTCATACTGCATATTGAACCAAAACCTCATTAACAAGCTTAATTACAATTGATTCGCATAATACTAAGTTCTCCCTTTCAAAAGTAAGAAAAAAATGATCTGCCAGATGATTCCATTATTTTAATTTACAGTTTTACCATTCTGTTCAACAATGAATTATTTTATAGCCACAATTAACGCTATCCTCTATTTATGAACATTTTTTCGTCCATAAACTTTGGCTAATGGCTTTGAGTTAGCACTTGCTGTCATTTTTTTTGAATCATCTTTACAGAAACCCATCCGAGCACTAAAATTATCAATGTCATTATTGCCCACAGCCAGTTTTTATTTTTAAAAAGAGGTTCTGTTTCAGCAACTTTCCTTTTCTCTATGATCTGTTCTGCACCCAATTCTAAGGTATTCAATTCCTCCGGAATTTTATCGGTAAATCTTGTTATATCATAATCTGGTTTTGGTACACTTTCATTTCCATACACCAGAAAATAAGATGCAGGCTCAGTAAAGCGTGCTACCAATCCATGAATGTATCCCTTCACCAAAATTGTGTCAATTATCAACGGTTGATTATCCTGATTATGAATTAATAATTTTATTTTTTGCACAATTGTACTATTGAATTTAAACTCATTATCTCCGATAGAGCTCAGTGTTCCGCAGGTTAAAGTATTATAACTATACTTCCACCCCTTTTCCGTTTTCATACTATCGGCAAGGTATTTAACAGTCAGATTTCTGTAATAATCAAACGAATTTTCAACTCTAATTTTCAGACTACTAACGGGGACTGGTAATTGCAAATCAATATCAATTTCAGTTTGTCTGGTTTCTTTTAACTCTCTCCTTTTCGTTTTCCTGATTGAGTAAGTTCTGTAATTTCCATCCAAAATCAGATGCTGGGAAATACTTGCAGCCGTTAACTCTGGTTTTTCCTTACTCTCAACATGCAATCGCAAAAAACGATATTTAGAGTTAGGAAAAGTTACTTTCGTAAACTGAAAATCAATTAATTCATTTTTAACTGAAAGAATTCTGTAATCATCGGTAAGTGTGTACCATTCTTGCTGGTTTTGACTGCCTTCAAGTTTAACCCGCCAATCAAAATTTTGCTGTTTAAAACCTAGTTTAATCTGATTGATTGGTTCTGATGTTGGAATTTCAAACGTAAAAAAATATCCCTTATCATTATGAGACATATTAAGCGTTTTGAAGACAACTTCTTTACTTTCAATTTTTCCGGAAGTTAACCGCAGAAGATAAGGTACTTCAACCGTATCTTTGGCTGAGGTTATTCCAATGATTCTTATGTCAGATAAATCTTGCGATATATTCCCGAAAATTTCATCGGGCAATATTATTTTATGCCATTGCCCGGAAATCCCTTTTAATTCACGCTTATAGCTGTATTGTTCAATCTGTGCATAAGAACTTGAGTATATCAACAGCTGTAAACAAATAAAGCTACTAATTATCAGTCTCATTTGATATAATATGCTTGTATTTATTGTATAAAAATGAAATGATCAACAGCAGAATTCCTAATGATACAAATACAACCGTTTTTGCAATCGTATTAAGGTGCGAAATATCATAGAAAAATAATTTCAAAAGTGTTACTCCAAACAGTGCAATGGATCCAACCCGTAAATACTTTTTGTTTTTCCATATTCCCAAAGCAATCAGTAACAGTGAATAAATGCCCCAAAGTATGCTTAATCCTAATTTATAAGATTGAGATGATTGTCCAATGCTCATCCAGTTAATTAACTCACTGCTGGCAATCCACAAAACAGACAGGTGCAGTAGAAAATCTATTGCTATTCTTAAATTCGGTTTTATAAACTCTTGATGAACATATTTATAGCATGCAAAAAGAGTCAGTGCAACAAATGTAAATGCCACATACCTGATCCCAATATTGAAGACACTTCTCTGATAATATTGCGATAAAGTTTGCGCCAGATAGCTTTCACGCAATTCACTAAGAACATAAAGACCCTGAATCAGAAAAACACCAATGATGAAAGCATTTAAACCAAGATTAATCAATCCTAACTGCTGATTTTTTAGTTTTTTGATGTTTAAAAATGAGAGAGTTGTAACAAAGAGCAAAGAGTAATTAATAACCCAAATGGTTTTAAATTTTTCTAAATCACTATTTCTGTAATACATAGGATTTCCTTGACTACTTATTTTTAAAAACGATTCACCAATGAGCTCATTCCAATAATTTACTATTTCTAGGCGAAATGAAAAATAAATTGAAACCAGCAGAATAGCTGTAATTGAAAAAGATAGAATTTTTGAAATTCCTGTTTGCAAACCCCATGCACCAGGATATTTTCTGTTGCGGTTCAGTACATTTATAAACCCAAATGCAATTATAAATAATAGTGACGTAAGGAAATTGATATTGAACAAAGGGGTAACTCTTGGTCCCATAATTCCATCATCATAACCAATATAAATTGACACCCAATCGTATATAATACTAAAAAAGGCCAGAAACATTACAAAATATGACAATTTTTCATAAACCGGGATAATTTTGGCTCTGCCAATCCAAAACAATAATGCGGCTTCACCAGCCCATAAAAGAGTTACCCAGTTCCCATCTAATTGAACCGGAATTGCGATAGTAATGAAAACCAATACCATACCAGAAACCAAATAGAATAAGTTTTTGTCGGCAAGTTTCTGCTTGTAAACAATCATACTCACAACAAAGTGTACAATTGCATTACACAAAGTAAAGAATCCTAACAATTGTTCTCCCGGTTTGTGATCGCTTAAAATGGCATACCCTATTCCATAAAAAACAAATGAGTTCGCAAGTAACAATACAATGTCTCCTATTTCAAACTTTTCTTTTTGAAGCAATTTGTATGCAAGAAACACAACATAAAAGGTAACAAAAAAGACAGACAGAAAGGCTAGTGCCAGACTAAAATGTTCATTAACCTCGTATCTAGCAGTGTACCATGAAAAGTATATTAGCCATGTTAATCCGAACGAAGAGAAGTAAAGTGATTTCCAGTATTTTTTGAAAGCTATAATAAGAATGCCGGCATTAATAATTGCCATATACGTAAAAAGAACCGCTACTTTTCCAGAACCTTCACTTAAAAGAAACGGAACGGCATACGCCCCGACCAATCCAATATGAGCAATAACCTGTCGGTTATAGTTAATTGCCGCAAATACAGTAAATCCCGTAAATATTACCATTAGAATAAAAGCGAAAACCTGAGGAATCAGGTCATAGAAACTGTACGCTGAATATGTGATAAAATACATGATTGCAATAGCACCACTAACCAGCACAGCACTATAATTTTCATATTTTTTCTTTAATTTGATTCCAAATCCTAAAAGCCCCAGCCCTGTCAGATACCCAAAAATTATTCTTGTAAGCGGACTAATTAAGTCGTGATCAATAGAATATTTTGCCCCAATTGCAACACCTATCACCGTAATGGCTATTCCTATTTTATTGATCAGGTTTTCACCAATAAATTTTTCGAGATCGTTTTTAGCTTTTGGCGATTGAATAGGTTCATCTGTATATTGGGGAAATCCCTCCTTAACATGTACTTGCGGTGTCTCAGTTACAGGAATAATATTCTCCTTTTCGACTTCAAAGACAGTATCTGCCACCTCCTCATCAGACGTAATATTTTCAAAATCAATTATTTGTTTAATCTCAGAGACTTTCAGATGTTCTATTTCAATACGCAAATTGTTTATATCTCTCGAAAAGTCATTTTGTCTCTTCATCAGAAGCTCCAATTTATTTTGGAGCTGATTTATTTTATCATTGTTATCTGTCATGTTTTCAATGTATTTCGATATACGCCAACCAAACAACTGAATATCATCATAATAACTAACAAATATTCCAAAATCAGGTTCACTCTTTCAAAAGTAAGAAAAAAATGATCCGCCAGATGATTACTCTATATTTTTTTTACAGTTTTACCATTCTATTCAACAATGAATTATTTCATAGCCACAATTAATGCTATTTAGAATTACAATGGGTATAACTTCGAAATGCTTAATTCTGTCTCCGGCTTTCTACTTCGGTGCTTTCTGAATCAGATACACCGCCAGTACAGAGTACAATACGATAGGAATCAGAGCAGCAATAGGAGCTGGAAGGTTCCCTGAAGTAGCAAATACTGTGGAGATTTTCATAAAAAGGATAAAGGTAAAGGCAAACAAAATTCCCAAAGCCAGGTTCACTCCTATCCCACCTCTCACCTTACGCGAAGAGAGGGAAACACCAATCAGCGTAAGTACAATGGATGCCAGCGGGAAAATCATACGCTGGTATTGCTCTATTTCGTAGGTTTTAATACGATCGGAGCCACGGAGTTTTTCACGATTTAGATATTTACGTAGATCGTTCCAGTTCATGGTTTCAATATTTACCATGTCGCGTGCAAAATCAACTGGTTTAATGTCGAAGGCTGTATCAATCGCATCCTTCTTTACTATTTTTTCTTCCAGCCCATTAATCCAACGTTCGAAACAGTCGGTGAGATGCCATTTATGAGTCACGCTGTCCCAAACAGCCTGTTCTGCATTCAGTTTATAATAGAGCCCCTTTTCATTCATCTTTTCCATCGAAAAGCGATATCCCTGGTTTGCTGTATTATCAAAGGATTCCACGTAATAATAGGTTTCCTTATCCTGCTGAAAATGAATATTAATCCCTTTATTCACATAGGGATTCTTGATATATTTTTTTTCAAAGGCAATACGACCTTTGTTTACATGCGGAATCAGAAAATTGGCAAAAAAGAACGCAATCAGCATGATAAAAACAGCAGAAACAATATATGGACGTAACAATCGGCGAAAGCTTACTCCGGCATTCAAAATGGCAATAATCTCCGTATTTGCCGCCATACGTGAAGTAAAATAGATTACCGCGATAAAGGTAAAAAGCGGACTGAAAAGGTTTACAAAAAAAGGAATAAAATTGAGATAATAATCAAAGAGGATCGCCGAAAGCGGAGCCTTCTTTTCTATAAAGTCATCAATCTTTTCCGAAATATCGAAGATAATGGCAATGGCAATAATCAATCCGATGGCGTAAAAATAAGTTCCGAGAAACTTACGGATAATATACCAGTCAATTTTTTTGAGATATTTAGAAAACATCAGATTGATTTTCAGTAATTTATTTTCTTACAAACGTTGCATTAGTTGTTTCACGGCACGGTTTTTCCATTCATAGAACGTACCATCGATGATCTGTTGACGAGCTTCGCCTACCAGCCAGAGATAGAAAGCCAGATTATGCTGGCTGGCTATCATCGGTCCAAGAATTTCTCCGGCACGAAAAAGATGCCGGAGGTAAGCTTTCGAGTATTCTCTGTCCACAAAGGAAGCTCCGTTGACTTCAATCGGATCAAAATTATCATTCCATTTTTCATTTTTGATGTTGATAATCCCGTTTTTAGTAAAGAGCATCCCATTACGACCATTTCGGGTTGGCATTACGCAGTCGAACATATCAATTCCTAACGCGATTCCTTCAAGTATATTGGCCGGAGTACCTACACCCATCAAATAACGTGGTTTGTCGTCGGGTAGTATTCCACACACCAGTTCGGTCATTTCATACATCATTTCGGCAGGTTCACCCACCGATAATCCTCCGATGGCATTTCCATCACATCCATGCGAAGCAATGGTTTCCGCAGAAATCTTCCGTAAATCTTTATACACACTCCCCTGTACAATCGGGAACAACGACTGCTGATATCCATACAAAGGATCAGTGGTATTTACACGATCCACGCAGCGTTGAAGCCAACGATGAGTCATCTCCATCGATTTTTTAGCATACTGATATTCGCATGGATACGGAGTACACTCGTCAAATGCCATCATAATATCAGCTCCAATAGCACGCTCAATATCCATCACTCCTTCTGGAGTAAAATGATGGCGAGAACCATCAATATGCGACTGAAACACAACACCTTCTTCTTTGATCTTACGACTTCCGGCCAGTGAATAAACCTGATATCCGCCGCTATCAGTCAGGATAGGCCGATTCCAACCATTGAATTTGTGGAGGCCGCCTGCTTTTTTCAGAATATCTAAACCCGGACGAAGATAAAGATGATAGGTATTTCCCAAAATTATTTGAGCTTTTACGTCCTCTTTGATCTCTCTGATATGAACTGCTTTTACAGAACCGGCAGTTCCGACCGGCATAAAAATAGGTGTTTGGATAGTTCCGTGGTCGGTAGTAAGAACACCGGCTCTGGCCTTAGAAGCTGAATCGCGGGCAGTTATGTTAAAGTTCATGTATGGTTATGTTCATTCACAATTGAGTGTTCATAAAAAGGGTTCAAAGATAACTCATATTCCCCAATTATCAATACTTTTGCATGGGCAAGTGCGAAAACATGAACTACTACGAAATCTCTAACAATCTGTACTACAATATTATTCTGATAACTTTCGGATGTACAACCCTCTTTTTGCTTATTTGGTACTGGGCTATTTCCGGAAAAATTGCATTTTTAAAAATCAGACCAAAATCAGCTCACTCAGAGCCTGTGTCTGTAGTAATTTGTGCACGAAACGAATATTCAAATCTGGAAGAAAATCTTCCTCATTTTCTGGAGCAGGATTATCCGGAATATGAAGTTGTGTTGGTGAACGATGCTTCGGATGATGATACATTTTTTCTGCTCAAAAACTTCCAATTAAAGTATAAGAATTTAAAAATCATCAACATAGAAGAGAATGTAAATTTCTTTAAAGGAAAGAAATTTCCGCTCTCCATCGGTATTTTGTGTGCGAAGCATGAACTTTTGCTTTTATCAGATGCCGATTGCAAACCTGCCAGTTTGAACTGGATTCGCGAAATGGCGCAGAAATTTGACGAGAATACTGAAATTATGCTGGGTTATGGAGCGTATCAAAAAACCAAAGGTTTGTTAAATAAACTCATTCGATTTGACACGCTGAATGTTGCCATGCAATATTTGGGACTTGCAAAATCGGGCATGCCTTATATGGGAGTAGGTCGTAATCTGGCTTATCGTAAATCACTGTTTTTAAGGAATAAAGGATTTATATCTCACTACAAAATCCAGTCGGGCGATGACGATTTATTTGTGAACCAGACCGCAAAAATGTCAAACACCTGCATCCAGATTTCGCACGACAGTCACACATATTCCGAAGGCAAGCAAAGTTTTGCAGAATGGTTTCGTCAGAAGAAACGTCATCTTACCACAGGCAAACATTATAAAACCCGTCATACTTTTATTTTAGGGCTTTATCAGATGATAAATATACTTTGGTGGGTCGCTCTTGTAGCAGTCTTTGTAATTCAATACAATCTTCCGGCAGTTGGCACGTTATTATTCCTGAAGCTGGGAAGTCAGTTATTAATTGCGAAAAAATGCATGTTAAAACTCAACGAACGGGGCTTTTTGATGATGATTCCGATTTTGGAATTGATGATGATTTTGATCCAACCTTTGATCTTTCTTTCAGGGATTTTACGTCCGACCAACCGATGGAAATAACTGCACGCATGTCGGTGAAGGCCCAGCGTGATTATGAGCTGGTGAAACGCGCAACAGAAAAGGGCGACCAACAGGCGTATGCTCATTTGCTAAACAGTTATCGCGACACACTCTATTTCATGTTACTGAAAATGACGAATAATCCGCACGATGCCGATGATTTGACCATAGAAGCCTTCGGAAAGGCTTTCAAACATTTGCATCTTTATACACCCGATCATGCATTCAGCACATGGCTTTTCCGCATTGCATCCAATAATTGCATCGATTTTTTACGTAAGCGTAAGAATAACCTGTTGGTAAACACATCTTTCAGTGATGGAGAAAACGCATTGGAACAGGTAAAACGATTACCCGATACCGAAAACGATCCCGAAGAAAACCTGATACAGGCTCAGAAAAGCGATCTGCTCCGTCAGGTCGTGGAAAAGCTTAAGCCTCATTATCGTAAGCTGGTGATAATGCGTTATTTTGAAGAACTTTCTTACGAAGAAATTGCCGAACAAATGGACCTTCCACTTGGCTCGGTTAAAGGTCAGCTCTTCCGTGCCCGCGAATTCCTCTACCAGATTTTGAAGAACAAAGAGGAAATGTTGTAAACGCTTTTAAGGATAAAGAGGGATTGAAAAGACTGAGGAGACTGAAGGGAATTGAAGAGTTTTTTTTGGTCTTTGCGTATTTTTGCGCTCTTCTTCGCGCTCTTAGCATGAAGTTTTTTTTACGTCAAGGGGGCACAAGAGACTGAAGGAATTGAAGGTTCTTTTCTCTGTCCAAGTTTCTACCTTCTATCTTCTGTAAGAAAATCTTTTTCTCTGTCCATGCAACCAAACTGTACCTTTGTTACTCATTAGAAAAAACAACAAGGTTTTGGAAATCGGTATAGGTGCACAATACGATTTAACCACTGAGGAATTACTGTTGCTTGAAGGTTGCTTGAAAAAAGACCGATCTAAGCAAAAGGAACTCTATTATAAATATTGCGATGCAATGTTTACCTTGGCATATCGTATCCTAAACGACCGTAACGATGCCAATGATGTAATACAAGATGCTTTTGTTCAGGTTTTTCAAAAGATTGATCAGTTCCGGAAACAATCAACCTTGGGAGCATGGATAAAAACAATTGTCATAAGGACAGCTTTACGAAGTCTGAAACGACAAAAACTCTTTGACACCTTTCAGGAAGAGAAACATGACTCTATATTTGTCAGTCCAAATGAAATTGATGGAAAAATTCTTGAAAAGGTGATTCTTTCACTCCCTGCCGGATACCGTACCATTTTTATCCTCGCCGAAATTGAAGGATACAAACATCGGGAAATTGCTGAAATGCTGAATATTTCCGAAGGAACCTCCAAATCGCAATTGTTTAACGCAAAAAAAATGCTGAAGGATAAACTTAAACATGAATGGCTGTAATGGATCAGAAACTACATAACGATTGGCCTCATCTTCCAACGCATAAGCCGGATTCCGACTTGTGGGACAGGATAGAAACGGAACTCGATTTGGAGGGTCTTACAAGCCATCTGGGTGAGCTTCCCGAACATTCTCCAAAAGCAGGTTTATGGAAATCAATCTATTTCAAATTATCCCTTAACCAATATCTGAGTTATGTAAGCTTTGCCGGAATTATCACTCTCATTGCAATTGTTGCATTTTTGCTTTCAAACGAAAGTAAGCCTTCCGGAACCGGGAAAACCAGCACCCTAAATAATACACAAAGCACTCTAATCCAAACAAAAACATCTGCAAAAAAGATTGAAAACAATACATCTGCTTCAATACCGGAAAATAAAAACACCAAAGAACGGGATGTATTAACAGAAGTTTCCGTTACGAACAATCAATCCCTCTTGAAACCTGATAAACAATCGCTCTCATCAAATAATTCTACTGTAACAAACAATAAGCCAACAAATAACAGTCCTGACAAACATAATTTAGCCAGTAAAGCTATTGCAGATCCTCTAGCAGATAAACTCAAAATTCAACAATCGAAAAGTACCAGAAATGAGGACTTAAACAAAAATCTCGAAAGCTACACCAATACCATAAAGTTAATCCCTTCCCAAGCAGAAACAGACAATTTGTCAAAACCAGTTACTGTAACTGAAACAAAACAATCTGAAGAAGATATTAGAAGTCAGAAAGTTATTCAAAAACCTGTAATTGAAAAGCAAGAAGAAGTAAAAATTGAAGTAAAAAAGGAAGAAGCCGATGAAGCTCCACCTGTTCGAAAAGAGTTTAAAACTGAACAAAACAGAGAGCAAAAAGGATTTTCAACACTTGGCGTTGATTATACATATTTCAAGTATTACAATGCTGAAAACGGATCAGTAGAAACCCAGAACTCGTTCAACCAGTTTGGATTAACCTACAAATATCATTTTGCAAATCTATTTTTTCAAACAGGAGTAAATTACAACCAGTTCAAAAGTTTTTCGTCGTACAATTCATTACAGCAGCTTAATCGTTTCAAAACCTACAACTACGTAGATTCGGTAATTTACAATCAACAAGGTGAAATTATCGAATACATCACCCACCCTGTGATTATCAATGATTCAACCATATATGAACAACACATCAAAGCACAACATAAATATTCAGTTTTAAGTTTCCCCTTATTAACAGGAGTTTATAAAGATTTTGGGAATATCCGGTTTGCTTTTAAAGCCGGAATTCTTTGTTCTGTTGTAGTTTATGAAAATGAGGAATTAAGCTTACCCGAAAATCCCAATATTAAAGTCCTGAAAACATATCCGACACAAATTTCGGTAAACAATTTCCGATTAGCAGGAGTTGTTGCCGGAGAAATAAACTGGAATATCAACAATCATTGGGGAGTAAGTGCAGAACCAGTATTACAGTACTATTTCAAACCCTTATACAAACCCACCGACGCAATTCCGGATCTTAAAAAGGAAAACCCTTACTCTATTGGACTCAAACTGGGGATTTTCTATAAATTCTAATACATAAAAGAAGATGAAAAAATTTACCCTTGTCTTAATGGTTATTCTCTGGATAAGTCAATTCGTGAATGCTCAGCCCAAATTAAAATATGACTGGGTAAGAACTTCAGGAAACAGTGCAACCTCAACAGCTAACTCAATCAATGTTGACGGCAGCAATAATGTACTCGTTGCAGGTACATTTACAGGCACTTCTATTTTGCTTGGTTCAAATTTTTATCCTTTGCAGAATTCTGATACAATAAATTCAACATCTACAAATTTCTTCCTGGCTAAATATAATCAAAGCGGACAGGTAGTATGGGCAAAGCGGGCAAAATGTAATTCAGGTACTTCTGCAAAAAAAGTTATCACGGATAATCAGGGAAATATTTATGCTATCGGAAATATAAATCAGGGGAGTAATCAAAATGACACGATCTCCTTTGATGGAATTACCCAATATACGTACAAGGGAGGTCGTTCATTTTTAGTAAAATACTCGCCTCAAGGCACAGCACAATGGGCTTTATTTACACAAAGTAATTTCTTTGGATATGATACAATCAGCTCTGTTTCGATCAATAACAACAATAGCTCACTGTACATTGGAGGTTTTTGTCTTGGCGACTCTATAACAATTGGAAATCAATATATTTCAAATCAAGGAAACAATCTATATTGCTCTTTTATTGCAAGAGTGAATGTGAATACCGGAGACATCGTATGGCTCAAAAGCAGCAATGGAAGCTCTTTTAAAAATACTATAAATACCATTTTTGCAGACACTTCCAACGGAATTTATGCTACAGGAGTTTTTCAGGGAAGTATTCATGTTTTTGGAAGTGACACTCTGTTTAACAGCACGCCGGCAACGGGAAGCCAGTCAATGGAAGGCTATGTAATTAAACTCAACAATAATGGCTTGGTTAACTGGAAGTTCAAGGGTGAATGTCAGACAAACGACGAAATAACAACCGTTGCAGAATACAATAACCGGGTTATTATTGCCGGAAACAACAGCTCTCCAATCATTCTTGGAGGACAAAATATTGCACCCGGGAACTATATTGCAGAATTTTATTCAGGCGGTCTATTTTTAAGCGCATATTCATTTCCTGCTACAATTCGTTCTATTCAGCCTTACCATAATGATAAAGGTTTTATTATTAGCGGAGAGTTTACTTCAGACTCACTCTATCTAGGGAATATTTCACTTGCCAAACACAACCTTGGCGGTCAAAACTCAAATATCTTTGTTTCCATGTGCGACAGTATCAATAGCTATAGTTATGGCATTTCAGCCGGAGGCACTTCGTCGAGCTATTTAAAAGATCTTTATATAGCTGATTCAAATAAAATTTATATCTGCGGTACATTCGATGCTCCTTCTATCTATTTTGATACGGTACAATATTTTGCAAACGGAATTTCAGCACTTTATCTTGCCAAGATTGATACTGGCAGCTATCAGATTCCCATTCATAAGTTTAATTTAGGAGGGACTATTTTTGTGGGTGATCTGCCTGCAGATTTCGCAAAAGCTTATCTCTACGATATGAACTTCATTATTATTGACACCTGCACGATCGACTCAATGGGCTTTTATAATTTTTACGGAATTGCATCAGGGAAATACAAAGTAGGAGCAGAACTTTCTTCTCAATCAGCTTATTTCAATCAGAATTTTATATTTACATTTTTCCCTAACAAACCAAATTTTGTGAATGCAGACACTATCGTTTTGAATGTTAGCAAATGGGGAAAGGATATCCATTTACAAAATGTGACTTCAATTGTAGAAACAAATAAACAGGAAGTCAACTTATTTCCAAACCCGACTACAGATCAAATACTTATATCTTTAAAAAATCAAACTGAAAGCGTCTTTAATATTTCCATATATAACCAAACCGGAATCAGGGTACTATCCAAAGAGTATTCTCCGAATGAAAGTAATCCCATTACAATTGACTGTAAACAACTTATAAATGGCGTTTATTTTGTAAAAATTGAAACTGCAAAAGGGTGCATTGCAAATCGCAAACTCATTATCTCAAGATAATTTTCTTAAACCGCGAAAGACAAAGGCTATCATTATCACTGGTAGCCTTTATTTTTCTCTAGCACCAGTAAATACTGAATATGCAGAAACATTTAACAAAATGCATACGAAACAAATAGCAATGGAACAACCTTTTTTGTATTTGATGACTCTTTAGAGAAAACAAAGGTCATCCTCTTAAAAATCAAGATTATGAAAAAGAGATTATTCCTGTTTGTACTAGCCATGATAAGTTTGGTTACCATACAGGCACAAACGCAATTATTTGTAGGCGGTTATGTTACCGATTTATCGGGAAACGCGATTGCAAATCATACTGTTTATATCCAATCCGACAGTATTGGAAGTTATGTATATCATTCTGCTGCGAATACTAATCAGAATGGATATTATTCATTCACAATACCAAATATTCCATCACCGGGAACATTGGTGCATTATTACCTCTGGACGAATGACTGTAACGGTCAATTTATTGACACCAGTATTACAAACAACTCTCCACAACAAGTTGTAAATTTTAATATCTGCACTTCTACAACTTCTCTTTGCCAGAACTCATTTACGCATACTCACCAGGGATTAACCTATGCATTTAGCGGACATTTAAATTCATCATTACCAACAACCTATAAATGGAATTTCGGAGATGGAACAATGGCCATCGGGCAGAATGTAACTCATACATTTACACAACCTGTATTGGGAGCAAATGGGTACAATGTTTGTCTGGTTACCATCAGTGGAAGTTCAACGGCAGGAAATCTTTGCATTGATACTACCTGCCAATTTATTCCTATCAGCAATACCGCAGGCACCTGCGCTGCAAGTTTTAACTGGACAAACAACTCTTCTAATAATAATACAGTGAGCTTTTTGAATACGTCCACAACAAACTATCCAAACGCTCAAATCCAGTATTTCTGGAACTTTGGTGATGGCACAACTTCTACACTTACAAACCCGGTTCATACCTATCAACCAAGTAGTGCAATTCAGAATTTCAGCGTAAGCCTCACGATGAAGGTATTAGATTCAGCTGGAAGTATTCAATGTCAAAACGCCTATAACTATACAATAACTATTTATAATACCATTTCCGGTTGTCAGAACTATTTCACCTACACCCATCAGGGAATGACTTACACCTTCAAAGGATTCATTAATTCATCTAGCTCAACAACTTATACATGGCTTTTTAGTGATGGTTCTGTTTTAACAGGTCAAACGATTACACGTTCGTTTACAAATCCGACACCAGGAACAACGGGTATTCAGGTTTGTTTGATTACCACAACAAGCAATTCCTTTGGTCAATCCTGTACCGACACAAGTTGTCAGTATATTAATCTGGCGAATACGGCTAATTGTCTTGCTGATTTTCACTACTATGCTGATTCTGCCGGCAACCAGAATATTCTTCATTTTGTAAACAATTCATTAAGTGCATATCCGAATGCTCAGTTAATATACAACTGGAACTTTGGGGATGGCACATCTTCAACTCAAACGAATCCGACACATACTTTCCCAGTAAATCCAAGTGGAAACGGATATAACGTCTGCCTTGTCATCAAAGCATTAGATTCGTCACTACAGGTAATATGTCAGGACACTTCCTGCAAAATGGTTTATCCGAATTCCATTAATACTTTTTGCCAAAACAACTTCAGCTATACCAATAGCGGGCTAACCTACAGTTTCACAGGTCAGATTAATATTAATTATACTACAACCTACTTCTGGAAATTTGGCGATGGTAGTACTGGAAACGGGCAAAATGTTTCGCATACATTTTCGCAACCATCTTCAGGTACCAACGGTTATTATGTTTGTCTGATTACCCAAACAACTGATAATAATGGCAATGTATGTACCGACACAACCTGTAAGTTTATCAATATCAACAGTCCTTCAAATTGCAATGTCGGTTTTCAATATATTATTGACTCATCCGCTGTTCATTTCACAAATTATTCAACTTCAGGCTATCCAAATGCACAAATTTCGTATGTATGGAATTTCGGGGACGGTACTTCTTCTTCTCTTGAAAATCCAACACATATTTATTCATTAAATCCAACCGGGAGCAATAGCTTTAACGTTTGTCTGCAAATAATTGTGAAAGATTCCTTCAACAACATTCTCTGCCAAAACACATTATACCAAACGCTTACACTTGCAAACATCAACAACTGCCAAAATCACTTTACATATACAAATCAAAACTTAACCTACACCTTTACAGGACATGTGGCATCCTCAAATCAAACTATTTATAGCTGGAGTTTTGGTGATGGCACACACGCTTCAGGACAAACTGTTACCCATACCTTTGCTCAGCCACCAACGGGTACGAATGGATATACCGTAAGCCTTGCCACATATGAATTCGGAACATACTGTTCTGACAGCACATGGCAGTTCATCCAGATCGACACCACTTCAACAGGTAGCTGTAATGCAAATTTCAATTGGTTCGCCGATTCAATAAGCAATCCAAATAATATTCACTTTTTGAATAATTCAACTTCAGGCTATCCAAATGCACAAATTTCCTATGTATGGAATTTCGGAGACGGCACTTCTTCTTCTCTTGAAAATCCAACACATATTTATTCATTAAATCCAACCGGGAGCAATAGCTTTAATGTTTGTCTGCAAATAATTGTGAAAGATTCTTTCAACAACATCCTCTGCCAAAACACATTCTGCCAAACGCTTACACTTGCAAACATCAACAACTGCCAAAATCACTTTACATATACAAATCAAAACTTAACCTATACCTTTACAGGACATGTGGCATCCTCAAATCAAACTATTTATCACTGGAATTTTGGAGATGGCACTACTACCTACGGACAAACAGTCACCCATACCTTTGCTCAACCGGCAACCGGAACGAATGGTTATACAGTTTGTCTATTTACAATAACCTCAAATAGTAACGGAACATCATGCACCGACAGTACCTGCCAGTTTATTTCAATCGGAAACACAAGTGGAAATACAGTTCAGGGATATGTTTATGCAGGAAACTACCCGGCAAATGGTTATGTACTGATTTACATGGCAAATAATGCAACGATGTCGTATAACTTAATTGACACATTGGCTCTTGACAGTAACGGGTACTACCATTTTAATTCCCCGGTTATGCCTCCGGTAAATCCGGCGTTCCTTGTTAAAGCAGTGCTTAATCCAGGCTCTGCCGCCTATAACCATTATGCACCCACATTCTATCAACATTCGGCAAATTGGGTGACTGCAACTCCAGTATTCCCCGCTTCTTATTCTGTTTACTATAATATTAACCTGATTCCACTACCTGTAATCAACCCGGGTAACGGTAGTATAACCGGAAATGTAAGTCAAACCGGAACAAAAAGTTCTGTAAATGTTTTAGGAGCTGAAATTATCTTGTCCGATATGAATGATTCTCCGGTAAGGGTAAGTTACTCTGATGCAAATGGCAATTTCAGTTTCGACAACTTACCAATGGGTTCATACAGAATCCATCTCGAAATAGCAGGGATTAGTTATACTCCATACCCCGTTACTCTCAGCAATATCAACCCTGGCATAAGTAATCTCTCAATAAACATCAATAATAACGGAGCTGTAATTACCGGAATTGAAAATGCAGAACTCAATCAAACCTCAGTAGGCGAATTTTATCCAAATCCTGCTACAGATGAAGTTTTTATCAACATCCAAAACGTTAATAACAATAACGTTAATGTAACTATATACAACCAAACCGGTGTAAAAATCTCATCCACAGAGTATCGCCTGAGCGGAACCCAACGTATCGCTCTAAATAGCCGCGATCTTTCTTCAGGAATCTACTTTGTGAAGATCGGGAACAATAATGGTCTCAATACTATGCGTAAACTTGTGATTTCCCGCTAATTCATTATTACTGCATAAAGCTAAAAAAGGCTGCCAAACAGGCAGCCTTTTTAGCTTTAATAGTTTTTACATGGTCGTTAAATTAACTGTAAAACTTTTTAAATGAAGAGGCAAGACTTTTAAAAAACAATATCAATATTTTACTTCAAACTCTTTATTCCGCTTTTTTCCATTGGTAAACTTTTCTGCCACCATAAGCAGCACCTAACGCTAAGAAAATAGAAAGACCGCCATCAATAGGAGCTGCACCGCCACCAATAGGCCCTGAACCTCCCGGTGCGCCAACCGGTGTTGCTCCACCTGAGCCTGCGCCTCCCGGATGTGGGGGTTGTGCCATCGACAATACGGGAGCTAATGCCAAAAAGGCTGCTATACTTGCAATACGAATCATTTTTTTCATATTCTTTATATTTTGTATTTTTAATTGTGATGTATAAATTAAGTTGAGGTTGTTTTCCAACCTCAACTTAATCTTTGATTTTAGTGAATAAATACTTTTTGAGTATAGGTTTTTCCACTGGTAATTACTTTCACAAAGTAATATCCTGTTTCAACATTCAGACTAATTCTGCTTTCGGTACCCGTTTTTACAACTTGTTGACCTAAAGCATTCATGATTTGAATTTCACGGATAGTTTCATTGCCTTTGTTTGTTACAAATACATCGTTGTTGTGAGAGAAGATAACCAGATTATCCGCGTTGTTTGAGTTAATTCCGGATGTAGCCGCAAAGAGAACGGTAAAACGATTTGCATTGTCACCGGTGTTTGCCGTAAAATTGTAAACAGGATTCTGGCTCATGTTGATCGTTTGATTTGTTTTGCTGTCAATCAGATAAACGGTAGTATTAACGGTGAAGCTGTTCAGTTCGGAAGCAGTGATCGTGTAATTGCCATCAGCACCAACTTCTAAATTCATCGGAACAGAAACGCTTGTATTGGGGATAAGTTCTGATAACGAATTGATCGAAAGTTTTTCTCCATTTACAACCGTGTACAGTTGAGGAGCATCGCCTGAACCCATTAATTTACGACTGTCAAATTTGAAGTCATAATAATTGGTAGCGTTGCTGTTAAATGTAATCACGGCTTCATCTCCCAGGTTATTTCCGTGTACATTCAAACGTAAGATGTTTGCAGGGGTACTCTTTACCAACGGAGTGGTACTGTGTGTTCTGTATGCATCCATAAATGTATAGTTTCCGGCTGCAGCAACATTTACAAAGAATCCCTGATTTGCAGGAATTATGTTTGTAGAACCTAATTGTCCTATTTGAGTTTGCGCATTATAGGTTGAATATTGACCATTTGCCTGATTCCATGTGTAGAATGATGAGGATTGTGTATTTGTACTGTAAAGGACATCCAGATCTATTGCAGAGGGATATGGATTCCCGAGCAAGTTAAATCCTCCTCCACCATATAAACCGGTGTTCAGTAATACGGGAACCGTAATTGCTCCGTAATTCAGGCTGCCATTAAAGGTTGCGGTTGCAATCGCATTATCTGCCCAAATGGAATAGCCTTCTCCATTTACCAGATTATAGTCTTTATCCGTAATACCTGCCCATGTGCCATCATTGTTGAATATCTGAAGATAAACCGGCGGTAAATTATTGTTGTAGAATGAATTTGATTTTGCTCCATTTACAGAGCTTGACATCAGATGCCATGCATTCGGGGTGATGGTACGTTTTGCCTGAGTTGAATCGGTAACCGTTAAATTCTCATTTCCCAATATTGAAGCACCGTTTTCAACAGTTAAGCTTGCAACAGTAACAGCTCCTGTAATTGTAAGGTTTCCTGAAATTACAGCATGGTCATTTACGCCCGGTATTCCATTACCCCAACGGGCTGCCTGATTCCAGTTACCGGTTCCCGTAAATGCAGTAGTAACAGGTGTTGCGGATGTTACGGTCATGGTAATTAAATTTGATGTTGCGGTTGAGGAAGTAACACAGCTTAATGATGAGGTCATTTCACAATTTACAACATCACCGTTTGCGGGTGTATAAGCATACGTTGACAAACCGGTACCTGCATTGCTGCCATTTACGTTCCATTGATATGCAGGAATTCCGCCATTGGAAGGCGTAGCTGTAAACGTAACTAAAGTTCCTGCAACTACATTATTTGCACTTTCTGATATTGAAACTACAGGTGTAACCGGTGATTCTACCACCCAGCTTACGGTATTCGCCGAAGCATTATTGCAATAATCTGATTTACGGATGGTTTGGATTTCCACAGAAGTTTTTCCGGTGGTGACTATATTGACCCCTGATGTGTAGTTTATCCATGAGGACCAGCTTGTTCCGTTATGCGTTCTGTAAACCAAGGAATCGCTACCATTCCCTCCACTGCCGGATGTTAAGGTTGCCAAAACATCTGTTCCTTCGCATACATTGGCTATATTGGGAGTTTTGGACAGACTTCCCGATACGGGAGTAGGTTCAATGGTGACTTTCACCACATTCGATTCGGCTGCACCTGTCCAGTCTGTTTTACAGCTTACCCTTGCCAGTCTTTGGTACCAGGTGGTGGCTGTTAATGCTGCCGGTTGGTAAGTTGTATCGTTGGCTCCGGTAATATCCGAAAATCCTGTTGTTGCGGATGTTGTACTTTCCTGCCACTGAAATTCGAGATTCCCTGTATGACCTGAGGGCAGGCTTGTACTGCTGATTTCTGTAGGAGTAACGCCCTGACAGATACTCTGATCTGAACCAATAGTTCCTCCATCGGTGGGGTTGGTACAGGACGATCCGTCAAACGCTCCCATCGAAGGGGTTGCGCTACGGGTTGCCCCACGCTGGTCGGTGGTAATCTTATCATTCTCAGGGTTGGCTGAAGAAGGTGTAAAGGCAATACAACCAACAGCATTACTTGCAAATTTATAATACAAATTATCCGTTCCCTTAAAGTAATAGCCATCAGTAGCATTGTAATACGCATAGCTGCCGGTTTGGGATGCCGGTGCTGACGATGATAGTTCCATCGTAGGCGTTGGTCCGCCATTGTTGCTCAAACTGCCTAAATCGCCGGCTGTATAAGCAGTCTTACTATTAGGGGCATAAGCTAATTCAGTACTCCAATTATTATAAGGATTTTTAGATGCAGCCCATACAAAAAAGCGATACTGATTACCATACGAAAGAGTTTTATTAAAATCATACGGAGTATTATTTACAATACTACTATTGAGTATAAAGAAATAAGATAGATTTGCTGCACTTGTACCATTACCATATATTCCGGATCCGCTATTATCACTAATGGTACTATTAATTATTCTACAAATACTAGGTCTATGATTATATACGCCTCCACCCGAAGATAAAGCACTATTATTACATATTGTTGTATTCAGTATCACTGTAGTATAACTGGAAGCAGCACTACATGTATAAATTCCACCACCATAGGATGTGGCTGTATTGTTATTTAACGTGCATTGATTTACTGTTAGATTTCCACCAAGATGATATATACCACCTCCATAATAAGCTTTCCCATCTCTTATTACACAGCGGTTCAAGTTGTAGGTTGACAACCCAGCACCAACAAACCGTATTATCCCACCATATTCATTACTTGATGTAAGTCCACTTACATCGCCACCACGCAGGATAAGGTCGTTCAGCGTTATGGTTTTGCCGGCTGCAGAAAACCAGACAAAAAATACCCTGAAGGTAGATACACCGGGAGCGGCTACCTGTATGGTAACGGGGTTGCCGGTGGCAATGTTAATGCCTTCCATTGTAAATGATTTGTCAATGGTGGGCAAGGCGGCGCTTAGTGTAACCACGTCGCCCGATGTGAGATTAAAGGCAATCACATCGCCTGTTGAGGCTGCCGTGTTTATTGCCCAGCTTAAACTACCGGTGGTGGCTCCGGTTCCATTATCGGTAATCTGGGTTACCGTTATGGTGGCAGCTGTTAGCGTAATAACGCTTACTGTTGCCAGCCAGAAGGTTAATAATAGTTTTTTCATATTGCGTATTGTTTTACATTATTGCTTAAAATCAATTAATCAAACCTCTTAACAAAAATAAATGTATTCATAAGCGATTGCAAATAATAGGGGGAGACAAATGAGAGACAAAACCGACACGTTTTAGCACAACACTAAAAAACTATTTTTCACCGAATTGGAACATATATTGACACTGTCATAATGTAGTGTATCCAAAACTCCTTCTTGTTCAAGGTAATCAATTATAAAATAACTCCGATAATTACACCTCTATTAAAAAAAGCCTTCTATTCCGCTTTTTTCCATTGGTAAACTTCTCTGCCACCATAAGCAGCACCGAGCACCAATAAAATAGAAAGACCGCCATCAATAGGAGCTGCACCGCCACCAATAGGCCCTGAACCTCCCGGTGCGCCAACCGGTGTTGCTCCACCTGAGCCTGCGCCTCCCGGATGTGGGGGTTGTGCCATCGACAATACGGGTGCTAATGCCAAAAAGGCTGCTACACTTGCAATACGAATCATTTTTTTCATATTCTTTATATTTTGTATTTTTAATTGTGATGTATAAATTAAGTTGAGGTTGTTTTCCAACCTCAACTTAATCTTTGATTTTAGTGAATAAATACTTTTTGAGTATAGGTTTTTCCACTGGTAATTACTTTCACAAAGTAATATCCTGTTTCAACATTCAGACTAATTCTGCTTTCGGTACCCGTTTTTACAACTTGTTGACCTAAAGCATTCATGATTTGAATTTCACGGATAGTTTCATTGCCTTTGTTTGTTACAAATACATCGTTGTTGTGAGAGAAGATAACCAGATTATCCGCGTTGTTTGAGTTAATTCCGGATGTAGCCGCAAAGAGAACGGTAAAACGATTTGCATTGTCACCGGTGTTTGCCGTAAAATTGTAAACAGGATTCTGGCTCATGTTGATCGTTTGATTTGTTTTGCTGTCAATCAGATAAACGGTAGTATTAACGGTGAAGCTGTTCAGTTCGGAAGCAGTGATCGTGTAATTGCCATCAGCACCAACTTCTAAATTCATCGGAACAGAAACGCTTGTATTGGGGATAAGTTCTGATAACGAATTGATCGAAAGTTTTTCTCCATTTACAACCGTGTACAGTTGAGGAGCATCGCCTGAACCCATTAATTTACGACTGTCAAATTTGAAGTCATAATAATTGGTAGCGTTGCTGTTAAATGTAATCACGGCTTCATCTCCCAGGTTATTTACGTGTACATTCAAACGTAAGATGTTTGCAGGGGTACTCTTTACCAACGGAGTGGTACTGTGTGTTCTGTATGCATCCATAAATGTATAGTTTCCGGCTGCAGCAACATTTACAAAGAATCCCTGATTTGCAGGAATTATGTTTGTAGAACCTAATTGTCCTATTTGAGTTTGCGCATTATAGGTTGAATATTGACCATTTGCCTGATTCCATGTGTAGAATGATGAGGATTGGGTATTTGTACTGTAAAGGACATCCAGATCTATTGCAGAGGGATATGGATTCCCGAGCAAGTTAAATCCTCCTCCACCATATAAACCGGTGTTCAGTAATACGGGAACCGTAATTGCTCCGTAATTCAGGCTGCCATTAAAGGTTGCGGTTGCAATCGCATTATCTGCCCAAATGGAATAGCCTTCTCCATTTACCAGATTATAGTCTTTATCCGTAATACCTGCCCATGTGCCATCATTGTTGAATATCTGAAGATAAACCGGCGGTAAATTATTGTTGTAGAATGAATTTGATTTTGCTCCATTTACAGAGCTTGACATCAGATGCCATGCATTCGGGGTGATGGTACGTTTTGCCTGAGTTGAATCGGTAACCGTTAAATTCTCATTTCCCAATATTGAAGCACCGTTTTCAACAGTTAAGCTTGCAACAGTAACAGCTCCTGTAATTGTAAGGTTTCCTGAAATTACAGCATGGTCTATTGCACCTGGAATTCCATTGTTCCAACGGGCTGACTGATCCCAGTTACCGGTACCCGTAAATGTTGAGGTAACAGGAACTGGCGGAACCGCTGTTAAGGTTACCGCTGTTGATGTATAATGAATTATCAATGATTTACCATTGAAGGCTACGTGTGCTCCCTCAGCCAGACCGGTGAAGGTGCCTGTTACGCTGGTTGCAGAAACAATGGTGAACACTTCTCCATTCAAAGGAGTGTAGCTGCCACTGAGCGAAAGTGTGGCACCTGTCAAATCCACAGTACCTGTCACCATAAGCTGTGAAAAGTCAGTGTTGACAATATTTCCGGCGATATCAATCTTGAGCGGAGTGCCGCTTCCGAAGCTGAGAATTTGCCCGTTAAGCGCAAGGTCGGTGCCTGTAAAAGAAGGGATCACGCCCCCTGTTGCAGCCGTTGTAAGCTTTATCGAACTGCCCCTTGTCATGCCAGCGCTGAAGGTAATAGTCCCTGTGTTGACATCGCCAAAATTCAGATTACCGCCACTCATGGTACCAATATCAGAAGTGCTGATGGCAATGGGTCCGCCCGAAACATCTGTAGCTAATCCCATATCAATATTTACTGCTGCCGTAGCAGGAATCACATTTAAGATGCCCGTAGTTGCGGGAACCTGAACAGAATAGGTTGATTTTAAACTATTCCCTTTCAGGGTGAGTATGCCACCATTGGTAAACGTAGTAACTGAAGAAGCTAAATTAATAGCAATCGCTGCTGTGCCTGCACCTTCATGTCCTTCCAGGGTAACATCCCCCCCGCCGGAGGTAATACTTCCGTTTAAATTGGTATAGATTCCTGAATTACCGGTGGATGCAATACCCTTTCCACCTCCTGTACCTATTACCGACACTGTCCCCAATCCACCGGCAGTGATATTTCCATTGCTAAACACAAAAACACCATAATTCGTATTGCTACTACCTGTTCCCAGTGTACCACCGCCTATGCCAGTTACAATAACATTGCTTGATGCAGAGCTGATATAACTGCCTGCAGTTTGAACAACAACCCCATAATTATCGATTGACGCATCTGTGCCCCCGCCTGTGCCGGTCACGCTTACCACACCTGCTCCGGTTGAATATACCTGACCGTAAACACCAACACCAAGATTGTAGTTTCCCGTACACTGCGTTGCGCCATAGCCATTAAGCGTTATCCCGTTACCTCTGACAGCACCATTTAAATATATTCCATAATTGCTGCCTAAAGTGCCTGTACCCCCGCCATTACCGGTTAAAGAGACTGCCCCGGTTCCACTGGCAATGATATAAGATTTTGATTGCACAAAAATGCCATTATTATTGGCTCCTTGCGTATTGCCACCTGTGCCTGTAACAGTTACCGAGCCATTGCCACCTGATTTTATAAAACCATAATTTGATGAGCCAGGCACTCCTACCGAGACACCGGAATTTTTGTCAGAACTGGCACCAGAACCACCTCCTGTACCATTCACGGTAATGTTTCCACCACCCGAAGTGATGCTGCTGGTATCCGAAGCTGTTTGACCCGATATAAATACGCCATAATTACTGCTACCCGAAGCAGCCGTTGAACCTTGTCCGGAAACCTGTACAGCTCCGTTGCCGCCAGATGCAATATGAGATATGGAAATATAAACACCATAAATATCACTTCCGCCACCACTTCCGCCTGAACCTGTGCCCGTAACAGTAACACTGCCGTCGCCTCCCGATGAAATTGTGGAATAAACTAAACATACACCCAAATTTCCACCAGTAGTATTTCCTCCGGTTCCGCTCACGCTTACATTGCCATTGCCCCCTGATGAAATCACTGCGTAATTACAATTAACTCCATAATTAGAGTTTGATGTAAGGGTGCCGCCTCCGGTACCGGTAACTGTTACCGAGCCCCCGCCGGAAGTTATCGTAGTAGGACACGTCGATGTGCCTATAACAGACACTCCACGGTTAGTATTTGAGGAGGATGCACCGCCTCTGCCGGTAATGCTCACATTCCCTGCCCCTGTGGATTGCACGTAAGTATTCGCGCCTTGGTACATACTTCCTATTTCTATACCACTAAAATTGGCAACATTTTGCGTTGCCTGCATATTGGCAGAAAGCGTCAAATCGCCATCCACTGTTGTTAACGAATAGCCCCCACTGACTATAATTTTTCTATCTGTTACCACACTCAGGGCATTGCTGCCGCTGAAAGATGCAGTGTTAAATGTAACCACGCCGGCACCGTTATCCAATGTTACATTAAAATTATCATCATAGGTGCTCGTTGTATTGTTCGTAAAAGTTACCCCTACACCTGCTACACCATCAACAATATTAATCGTATTTTGAGTTGCCGCACTTGTAACCGTTAGCTTTGTCCCACTGACGGAAACACCTGTAACAGCAGTACCTGACCATCCCCCCGATTGAAGGGTAAAAGTATAGTTGCCCGAACCGGTAGTTTGCACATTCACTGTTGTCGCTCCAACTATACTGATCGTCAATACCCCTCCGTTTGAGGAGTAGGTACCATTTGCTATATAAGCCCATGTATTACTGTTACACAGCAGCAGTGCCACAAATACCATCAGAACTATAAGCCTTTTGGGCATAAGCACTGATTTTAAAATTGTAGTTTGTTTTTTCATACTTGCAAATTTTTATGATTTTTATGATTTATGACAAAGGTATTTGGCACCTATCCAAATACCAAATCCTGAGGGGGGACAAATGGGAGACAAAACTGGAATAATCGCGCACAAAGTATTATAAGTTCATAGAGGAGCTCTGTACGTTTGGTTTATGACACTGTAAGTTCATACAATAGTCCCGTACGTTTGGTTTATGACACTGTAAGTTCATACAGTAGTCCCGTACGTTTGGATTATGCTATTGCAAGTTTATGCAATAGCTCCGTACGTTTGGATTATGCCATTGCAAGTTTATGCAATAAGGCTCTGAAGCTTCAAAGTGCCTCTGCAAGTTTATGCAATAAGACTCTGAAGCTTCAAGGTGGCATTGCAAGTTTATGCAATAAGGCTCTGAAGCTTCAAGGTGGCATTGCAAGTTTATGCAATAAGGCTCTGAAGCTTCAAGGTGGCATTGCAAGTTTATGCAATAAGGCTCTGAAGCTTCAAGGTGGCATTGCAAGTTTATGCAATAGCTCCGTACGTTTGTATTATGCCATTGCAAGTTCATGCAATAGTCCCGTACGTTTGGATTATGCCATTGCAAGTTTATGCAATAGCTCCGTACGTTTGGTTTATGCCATTGCAAGTTTATGCAATAGCTCCGTACGTTTGGATTATGCCATTGTAAGTTTATGCAATAAGACTCTGAAGCTTCAAGGTGGCATTGCAAGTTTATGCAATAAGGCTCTGAAGCTTCAAGGTGACACTGTAAGTTCATAGAGTAAGGCTCTGAAGCTTCAAAGTGTCATTGTAAGTTCATAGAGGTGGATTTAAAGTTATAAAACAATTACCCAAAAGCTTTTACATCCTTATATTATTGATTTACAATCCAATCATATAGAATCATATTCCCTGAAAAAGCGGCATTTAGAATCGTTTGTTTAACAATTTTGATGTTTTTACTTTCTTCGGGTATTTCGTCTAAAACTTGTACAATATCAGAAACCTGGTACACATCAATCTTTTTTAATCGATTAAAATAAGATTCCAGTATTCGTTTTTCTTCTGAGGAAAGTTCAATGCTATCAGCTGTAATCTCGGGCTTGGGTTCGTTCGAAATTGTTTTTTCACCTTTGAGCGTAAATGAAAACACAACACCATCTTCAGTGTTTTGAGCGATAATTTTTTGATTGTGCGCTTCAATTGCCATTTTACAAAAAGCAAGTCCTAAACCGGTTGAATGGTGTGAACTGCTATTACTTTTTTCAAAATATCGGTATTTATCGAAGATAAATGGCAAAGTATCGTCGGGTATAGGTTCACCATAGTTTTTGACACCAATGCGTATGGTACCATCACCTGATTTTTCGGCAAAAACATCGATGCTACTGTTTTGTGGCGAAAAACGGATGGCATTAGACAGTAAATTATCGAACACACGCACCATAATGTCTTTATCGGTGAGTACCAGATAATCATCAAAATGAAAGTGCAATGCAAGGTTTTTTTCACTCAGGCTGAGTTCGTGCCCATTTTTTACTTCTTCTAATATTTGTCGCAGAGAGTGAATTTCTTTGTTAAGTTTAAATTCGGTGGTTTCGTACTTTTCCACATCCAGCATATTCATAACGAGCAGCAACATTTTCCTTGCTGCGGTGCTTACATTTAGGTTGCTTGAATTGATCAGTATCTGGCTCAACGGATTTTTTAAATCGTGTACCAGCGCATGGGTGAGCGATTCTTTAAAGTGGTCTAATTTTCCGAGGCGTTCGTACTGTTCTTTTATTTTTTCGGTCTGCGCCTCTATTTCTTCCTTTTGTGAGGCAAGTTCAATGTTTTTGTGTTGCAACTCATGTGTACGCTGGGCAACTGTTTCTTCCAATTTCTGTTTTTCTTTTTCTAATCTCATCGAATTAAACCGGAGGATAAGCAGCAAAATTCCGAGCCAAAGAAAAAACATCGCCACATAAAACGGATATTTCAACAAAGCGAATTCGTTTTTTTGGTAACTAAACAGATAGTTAAACAAACGAGTATTGTAAACAATGTAATGTTTTTCACCTATTTGCAAAAGTTTAATTCCATTATCTTCGGGATAAGGTGCAAATTCCTGTTCTATTTTACACGAAGCAAGTGTCTGAAAATTATCAGAAAATATAATCAGTTCGTTTTTCCTAAACGCGATAAATTCCTTTTCAAGTTGCCCTTCTATGTCATAAAAACCACAGGCATTTGTAATATCAGGTATTTCTTTTATTGGTTCAAGTATTTCAGAATACACATTCAACGCTTTATTTCCAAAGAACACAATGTTGTTTTTGTTGCAAAAAACTTCGGAATAATTATTTTGCATTGGTCTTTGTTTCAGAATTTTACCTTGCAAATTGCAAATGATAATTTTTTTGTTTGCAGAATCACCTTTTAAAGTATTCGTGATGGCAACAATGTATGGAATGCTATCCAGGTAAATGATTCCGGTTTTTGTATAGTTGGTCCACCCATTAAATTCAATAGGCTTAAAAGCAAAATTTAGGTTTTTGTCATACAGCAAAATATAAGAAGAGAAGTCTCCATATTGGTAAACAGTGTTTTTGGTTAGATGATAGAAACCTATGGAGTCGGGGTCTTTGGAGTTTTTCAGCCTTTCCGATTCTTCGGGTGAAACGGTATTGCTCGTAGCAATCACATTTTCAGCAAGTAAAAAATCATGGTTCTGATAGGTTACTAATTCAAACGCTTTGGTTACAATGCTGTTTCTGCCGGTTTTTAATAGTTCCCGGGTTGTAAAATTGTATCTGTAAATACTTCGGGGTTGTAAGGAATATGCCGCCTGAATATTAAACCAGATATCATTTTTATTGACAAGTAAGTCATAGCTAATCGCATCCGGTTTGTCGTTGTAATATTTGATGCTATCTACTTTGATTCTTTTTATGCCTTTCGCAGCTCCTTTTCCGGCATAATTGTAATCAATGATATTTAAATAGGCACATTGCCTGTTTGCCGTAAGGAAAATTATTTCTTTAAATCGATCTTCATTAATATCAGCAAACTTTAGGGATTGACTGATAACAAATTCATTTTTCTCAAAAATATTTAACATTCTACAATGCTTACCATTCCAAAGTTCCAGGCAATGTCCAGCTTTGTTTATTTTTTGGTGTCGTATAAATTCTGGCTTGGAGTCATCATTCAAATCAACCATGTACTCCTGTGTGTCAACATCTTTAGCCCATGTAGAATCCAATTCAAGCCGATAGGGCTCAAATTGATTTTTAGGAACAACTTGTTTTATTATTATTGTAAACAAAAGGGCAACAATAATAATAATGGCATTAATTATATAATTTAATAGCTTCATGCTGTTTATTCAATTTCTTTTATAAAACTATATAACGAATCATCTGTATTTAAACCTAGCTTCTTTTTTAATCGTTGCCTTGCTTTTTTTAATGCGATATCGGTTTTGAAGGTAATCGCCATAATTTCCCTTGTGGTCATATTTAGTTTTATAAATACACAAAGTTCTGTTTCATTACTGGTTAGGTCGGGAAAGCGTTTTTGCAGATTGGAGAAAAAAACGGGATGCACTTTATCGAAATGATTTTCAAACTCAGTCCAATTGTAGCTTTTAGTATTTGCTTTCATAGCGGAAACTATGTCAAAGACTATTTTTTTTGCTTCCACATCCACAATATTGCCAAGATTTTGTAAATCATCAATCAATGATTCATTGTTTTTACTATGGTAAATCAATCTGATTTTTGAGGCTGCAAGTGACTGATTATTTAATTCTATTTCACGATTTGCTTCATCGAGTTTATATCGAATGATTTTATTTTCCAGCCTGATTGTTTTTATTTGCTCTTCTCTTAAGCGGATCATCGATTTTATTCGGGCATCTATTTCTATGGGGTCATAGGGTTTTCTGATGTAGTCGTTTGCACCTGCTTCTAAGGCTGTTCTAAGATTTTCTACGGTTGTCATTCTGCCTGTAGCTACAATGACTGGAATATTCTTAGTCACATCTGAGGCTCTGATTATTTTGATGGCTTCTATCCCGTCCATTTCAGGCATATCCCAATCCATGATAATAGCATCGGGCTGGTGTTTTATTGCCAGATCAACAGCACTCATTCCATTGGGAGCCACAAAAATTCTGTAAACATTAGAGTTCAGTGTCTCAAACAGATTTTTAATATTTTGCGGCTCATCATCAGCCAAAAGAACTTTGTATTTATTATTCAGCTCCACAATTGTCAATAAATAATTTAACTATTATTTTAAGTTTACCAAAAACATCATTCATACGAGAAAAGCAATATATTACTCCTGACATATAAATGAAAAACAGCAACTTATGTATTATTCATGTCTAAAACACAAAATATGCTTCACAACAAAAGTACAACAATTATTTCTGATATAAATAGCTTATTCGCACTCCTTTTCGAATAATTTCAATGAATTACGAATACATTTAACCGCGAGCTGAATATGATGGGTATTGCTTTAAAAACTTGAATAAATATAATAAAATTCAAAATAATATTTATCGGAACTCATTCTTATAAACTTTCCTAATACTCATCATTATTTCTTTCATAATATACATTTTTTCATCTCTAAAAGATATAATCGATAATTCATTGCTTTATAAACAATTGGAGTATTGTATTTTCCAATCGGTATTACAACCCGAAATACAATTGGACATAAAAAAAGCCAGAGCTTTTGCTCCAGCTTTTCTATTGTGCTTGTTTTCGCTTATTTCACCGGAACATTTTTCAATGTTTCAATCAGATAGTCCCAGAATTTTCTTACAGTAGCAATATTTACTTTTTCATCTGGTGAGTGTGGATAGCGAATAGTTGGTCCAAATGAAATCATATCCCATTTAGGATAAACGCCACCTAGCAAACCACATTCCAAACCGGCATGTATTGCTTTAATTTCAGGGATTTTACCATACATTTTCTGATAAACATCCTGCATAGTTTTCAAAACAGGAGATTCCATGTTAGGTTTCCAGCCCGGATATCCTCCATCCATATTGCATTCAGCACCTGCAAGTGTAAATACACTGCAAACCATTTCACTCAGGTCTTCTTTGGCTGAGTCAACCGAACTACGAAGCAAACTTCCGATTTTGATTTCTCCATCCAGCGTTTTAACACTTGCGAGGTTATTGGATGTTTCAACTAATCCCGGAACAGAATCGCTCATACGCATAACACCATTTGGGCACGCGTAAATGGAACGCAAAACATTATTTTGAGTAGTTTCATCAATGAGGAATTTAGGCATTTCGGCAGGTCCGATTGTCATTTTAAATTCTGGTTCAGTAGCTGAAAGTTCAGCCGAAGCGATATCATAAAATGCAATCAAATCATTTTTAAGTGTTTCCGATTTACCTTTTGGAGCAACAATCACTGCAAAAGCTTCGCGTGGAATCGCGTTGCGCAAGCTACCACCATCAAACATTGCCAGTTTTACACCATGATTACGAATTATCTGAATCAGAAAACGTGTCATGATTTTATTGGCATTGCCACGTTGCAGGATAATATCCATACCTGAATGGCCACCTTTTAATCCGGTAATGCTGATTTTGTATGCGTCAACATTTGCGGGAACAGCTGTTTTATTAAAACGGAAGGTAATGTTTGCATCAATCCCACCAGCACAACCAACATAGAGTTCTCCTTCATCTTCCGAATCGAGATTCATCAGAATATCACCCTTAAACATACCGGGTTGCAGTCCAAATGCTCCGGTCATTCCGGTTTCTTCATCAATGGTAAATAATGCTTCAATCGGACCATGTGGAATGTCTGTTGATTCCAGAACAGCCATTGCGGCGGCGCAACCCATACCATTATCTGCTCCTAAAGTAGTTCCGTTTGCAGTAACCCATTCCCCATCAATATAGGCTTCAATCGGGTCTTTTTCAAAATCATGAACTTTATCGCTATTTTTCTGAGGAACCATATCAAGATGCCCTTGAAAGATAACACCCATGCGGTTTTCCATACCCGGAGTTGCAGGTTTACGTATAATTACATTGCCTACTTTGTCAACAACTGTTTCAAGACCAAGGTCTTCTCCGAATTTTTTCATAAAAGCAATAACAGCTTCTTCTTTTTTGGATGGACGTGGAATTTGTGTCAGGCTGTAAAAATGTTTCCAAACTCTTTGTGGATCCAGATTCTGAATGTTCTTGTTCATATTAAATGTTCTTTAATGTAATTGATTAAATGTTAAGAATAGCAAAGGTAAACTTTTTTCAATTCGAAAGGTTTTAAGGCCATAGCATTTTCTATCTTTGAAACAATTTTAACACACATACAAATGGCAATCCGCATAAGTGCAATTTCCTACCTGAATTCAATTCCGTTTTTATACGCATTGAAACAATGGAAATTCACAGATAATGTTGAAATAGAGACAGATGTGCCTGCACAATGCGCACAAAAACTTTTGGAAAACAAAGCAGATGTCGGGCTAATTCCGGTAGCTGTAATTCCATCACTTCCTCATGCAGAAATCATCTCCGACTATTGTATTGGAGTGGAAAAACAGGTTCGAAGTGTACTCTTACTTAGTCACAAACCCCTGCACGAAATTAAAACAATTCGTGCCGACAACGAATCAAGAAGTTCTGTTGCTCTAACAAAAGTACTCCTGAAAAATTATTGGAAAATGGATGTGCAATGGATTGAAAATGAGAACGAAGAAGTCGATGCAGAAGTATGTATCGGCGACAAAGCCTTTGTCAGGATACACCAATTCCCTCATCATCTTGATTTGGCTGAAGACTGGTACAATTACACAGGCTTACCTTTTGTGTTTGCTTGTTGGGTAGCAACCCGGCCTTTACCACAAAGTTTTATTGAAGAATTCAATGCCGCTCTACGCTTTGGTATAGAACACAAATATGAAGCTGCACTTGAACTGGGAGGAAATCTTTTATTGAATGGCGATTTAATGAACTATCTGGAACACAACATCAGCTTTAACTTTGATGCTGCAAAAAAAGAAGCCTTGCAACGGTTTTGGAAAGAAACAAAATTAATTTAAGAACATGATTCTCGGGGAGACAACCACGAATTAATGATTATCAATCATCTACTTACCAAAAACTTACACGTTTCTGCACTTCCATCCCCGTTCTCAAAACGGGCAAAATAGATTCCTGCTTTGTAATGTTCGACATTCAGGATGATTTCACCTGTTTCTTTAGAAATCGTTATGGTTTCAATCAGAGCTCCCATCATGTTGTAAATCTGCAAGCTTGCATTCGTTTTAAGATTGAAAAAGCTAAATTGAACCTGTGTTATAGCAGGATTTGGATAAACATTAAAACGTATTTTGGCAGATTCCTCAATTCCTAAATTCGTATAAAAACAAAGAGGAGCCGAACTATACAAAAGGTTTCCCCCATTTTTAAAACACAACAATGTACTACTGGTTCCAACTATCGAATGCTGAGCACCTTCCTTAATCCCTTGTTTTGTACCCAAGCCCTCATACCATTTTGCTCCATCTATAAGATTATTATTGTCCAATTTATACTTTAATGAAATCCGGTTGCGTGTAATCCCACTTATTTGCTCTTCATCTACCTGCGAAACATAAAATGTATCTCCCTGATTTAAAGAAAGAAAAATAGGCGTAAATAATATCAAAGTATCTCCGGTTTGTGCTTTGAAATCGAAGTATAGTTTCTGATTAAACTGATTATCTAATAAATAGATACACTGACTATTTGTATCTTCAAACATATAGCAGGCAAACTGAAACATTGCATTCGCAGATGAATCATCCGTATGTACTATCTTTTTACAAGTTTCTCCACCAATTATTGTATCAATATCCGTTTTGTAAATAAATGTACGATAATTTAAAGGAAAATTTCCTGTTACCTTTACATTCCACTGGTTACCACTCTTCAGCATTGGAATGTAAGCATGTTGCGCCTGAATAGATAAAACGAGCAAGCTGCTGAGTACAAAACTGACAAATATATTTTTCATAATTCCCTGTTTATAATTTACAATTACCTTCATAACAATAATTTACATTTCCACATTCTACTTTCGTATAAAGTATTTAGAAAAAGAAGATACCTCCACAAAATGAACATACTCTATTAATTTATAGCTTAGCCCATTTAGGATTGAGTCTTTAAGTGTCTTAATTTTTTGTATGTCAATTTGCAAATATTATAATCAACTCATCATAATTTTTACAGAATACACATTTTTATAGATTTGATAATTATAGTTCAATACATGCAATTCTATTGTAAATAAACACAAAAGAAATCGTTTCATGTGCATCGGTATAATTTAATAATCTTTCAACAAATATACGCATTCAAAAAGTAAAAATTGCTCTCAATATGCAAACGTAGAGATTTGACGGATGAACGTTGAGGATAAATTAGTAAACGTATCTTATATATGATATAAAACACAATTTAACTGATGTTATTTATGTTTTCACAGAATTTGCATTGAACCTTTCAAAAAGAGGTTAAAGAATGAGCATCTATTTTTTACATAAAATTCATTTTGAGATTTTCTTTGTTGTATCTTTGTAAGTGGAAAAAGAAAAAAAACATGGAAAACAACATTTTACTCCAATACATGGAGGCGAGGATTAAATCCCCGGAGTCTGATTTTAGACCAGGTTCATTCGTTACAATTTCGCGAGATTACGGCTGTCCTGCAAAAGAAATTGCAGCCTTACTTTCTCAGGAATTGAATAAGAAACATGCTCCATCAGCCAATGAACGAAAGTGGCAATGGATAGGAAAAGAAATTCTTCAGGAAGCGGCAAAAGAGCTGAACGTTCAACCCGAAAAACTGAACTATATTTTTGATGCTGGAAAGCGAAGTGCTATAGACGAAGTTTTGCAGTCGCTCAGCGCAAAATATTATCAATCAGATGCCAAGATTCGCAAAACAATTGCTGCCGTTGTAAAAACGATTGCAGAAAAAGGAAATATTGTGATTGTAGGTCGTGGCGGTGTTGCGCTTACTCAGGATATTCCCAAAGGCATTCATATTAAGCTGAATGCCCCATTTAGCTGGAGGTTGGAAAACGTGATGCTTCGTCAAAATCTCGCTCACATGGAAGCCGTTGAAAAAATTGCTTCAATTGATGAAAAACGTGAAGCCCTGATTGCATCATTCAGCAAAACCCGTCATCGCTCTGTTTCTTTTGATTTAACCTTCAATTGCGAAACATTTAATAGCGAACAGATCGTAAATCTGATAATTCAAGCGATGCTTTATCGTAAACAGATAGTATAAAACTATCTTTATTTGGGATTACTAAGGCATTCTGTAATCTTTTTTTTCAGTCGCCAGCATGTCATTTGCCGGCGACTGAATTCATCTGACAACTTATACGTTGATATTTCAGGCATACAACAAATCCGCCAGGCAAACATAAACGACTCTCTGACGGACACATGACAACGGTGAAACGGAGTATGTGCTGTTGCGGATTCATCTTTCTTGCATTTGGAGCACCTTCTCGAAAATGGTGTCTTTCCTTTTGTGAATGTAGTATGCCCACATTTTTTGCATACAAAACCATCTTTCCATTTTTCGTTTGCCAAAAATTCAAGACAAGCTTCTTTATCCGGAAATCGCTGATTAAAATCCTCTTCAGTAATTATTTCTTGTTTGAGTTTCTTAAACATAGTGCTAAAAATGAACTTTTCGTTTTGTTTTTGGTTTACAAAGATAATAAAAAATGATACTTAAGCGATTTATGTATTCAAAAATGATATCTTTGCAGCACAAAATTAAACCGAACATGAAGAGAATTGCAATCTTTAGTTTAATAATTATTACTCTTGCCGCTTGCGGAAGTAAAAATGCAAATAATAAAAATGCAAAAACGGCAGAAGTTGCTGCTGTAAAACAAATTAACGCAACTGAATTTAAAAACTTAATTATGGACTACGAGCAAAATCCCAAAACATGGATTTTCAAAGGAAAACGCCCCTGTGTGGTTGACTTTTATGCTGATTGGTGTCGTCCTTGCAAAATGATTGCTCCTATTATGGAAGAACTTGCTCAGGAATATCAGGGGAAAATTGATTTCTATAAAGTCAACACTGATAAAGAGCCAGAATTATCAGGAGTTTTTGAAATTCAAAGTATCCCTGCAATTTTATTCAGCCCAAAACAAGGCCAGCCAGCTATGCAGGCAGGCGCAATGCAAAAAGCCGATTATCAAAAAATCATTCATGAATTTTTACTCGGAATAAAAGACAGTACAAACGTTACAAAATAAGATCCAAAGACATTTACCCAATAATCGAAAAGATATTTATCATCAAAAAAATTACAGCAATGGAACATTTAACAGCACAAGCCTTTAAAGAAAAGATTTTTAATTATGAAGCAAATCAGGAATGGAAATACGAAGGAAATCTGCCTTGTATTATCGATTTTTATGCAGACTGGTGTCAGCCCTGCAAAATGGTAGCACCAATCTTAGAAGAGCTTTCTAATGAATATGAAGGCAAAATCAATATCTTCAAAGTCAATACAGAAGAAGAACAAGAACTTTCAGCTGTTTTTGGGATTCGGAGTATTCCATCCATTTTATTTTGCCCTATGAATGAACAACCACAAATGGCACAGGGAGCATTACCCAAACAATCTTTCAAACAGGCTATTGACGATATCCTGTTAAAAAAATAGCAAATAACTGAATTACAATAAAATGACTTAAAGCATGACTGGTTTGTAAAACCAATCATGCTTTTTTCTTTTTCCATTTACCTTATACTAATAACCTGTCATCTTCGTTTCAAGAGCTTTCATTACCTTTGCAACATAAATAATACTCAAAGATGATTCCTTTTTCACCACCACGCATGGATCAAAAGATTATTGACGAAGTAGTTGATACTCTGAAATCTGGCTGGATTACTACCGGCCCGAAAACCAAAAAGTTCGAGAAAATGCTGACAGAATATGGAGGACACAAAGCAACCTTATGTGTCAATTCAGCTTCCGCTGGTCTTGAATTAATGTTACGCTGGTTTGAGCTAGGTCCCGGTGACGAAGTGATTGTTCCGGCTTACACTTATTGCGCAACAGCCAATGTAGTAATGCATTGCGGAGCCCGCCCGGTATTTGTAGATGTGGATAATGATTTCAATATCTCAGTTGAGAAAATAAAAGCAGCTATCACTCCAAATACCAAGGTGATTATGCCGGTTGACATTGCCGGATTTCCATGTAATTACGATAAAATAAATGCCTTGGCAGAAAGTGAAGAAATCCGGAAACTATTTATTCCGAAAGGAAATGCTCAACAAAAGCTTGGACGAATTTTAATTCTTTCGGATGCAGCTCATTCTATTGGTGCAGAATATAACGGGAAAAGAGTCGGAAGCCTTGCTGATATTACGGTTTATTCATTCCATGCAGTAAAAAATCTTACTACTGCCGAAGGGGGTGCAATCTGTTTAAATTTACCGGATAACTTTGATCACGAAACACTCTACAAAGAACTGAATACAAAATCGTTACACGGACAAAACAAAGATGCACTGGCAAAATTTCAGATTGGCAACTGGCGTTACGACATTGTGGAAGCTGGCTACAAATGCAACATGACCGACATCCAGGCAGCAATGGGAATTGTAGAATTAGAGCGTTATAACGAAGATATGCTTGAACGTCGCAAAGAAATTTTCGACCTCTACACAAAACTTCTTTCCGTTAATTACTGGGCTGAATGTCCACAGTATGAAACTGCAGAAAAAAAATCTTCCTATCACGTATATATGCTTCGTATTAAAAATATCAGCGAAGCTCAACGCGACGAAATTATTCAGAAAATCTTTGCACGCGAAGTAGCTGTAAACGTTCATTTTGTTCCAGTTCCGATGATGAGTTTTTATAAAGCAGAAGGTTATTCCATTGATAATTATCCGGTTACATACAATAATTACAGTCGCGAAATCACACTTCCGGTTTATTACGACCTAAGCAATGAACAAGTTCATACAGTTGTCAATGCTGTAAAAGAAGCTGTAAAAGAAGTAATTGGATAGATGAAACGCTGCTTTGACCTCTTTTTTTCAATTCTGGGAATTATTATCCTTTCTCCTTTGCTGTTACTGATTTCTTTATGGATCGTACTCGACAGCAAAGGGGGAATTTTTTATCAGCAAATTCGGGTTGGAAAAAACAATCATGATTTTCACTTACTAAAATTCAGATCGATGCGTGTGAATGCAGATAAAGATGGCTTGTTAACTGTAGGAGGCCGCGACAGCAGAATTACCCATTCCGGTTACTTTTTACGAAAATACAAGCTTGACGAACTGCCACAACTCTTCAATATTATAAAAGGTGAGATGAGCATCGTGGGTCCACGTCCGGAAGTTCGGAAATATGTCGCATTATACAACGAAGAACAACAAAAAGTATTAAATGTAAAACCCGGGTTGACGGATTTCGCATCTCTAGAATACATTAATGAAAATGAACTACTTGCAACTTCCGACAATCCTGAACAAACTTATATCGAAAGCATTATGCCAGCAAAACTGCTTCTGAATAAAAAATATATCGGACAAATTTCACTTCTTACGGATCTGAAAATAATATTCAGAACGCTGAGAAAAATCATGAGATAGAATTCCGTTAAAACACAAACTTCTGTAAATCTGAAATTTCCGGATTTTCAATAGAACATACCGCAGCATAATAATTGCAATCAATATTAAGCTGTTGAAAATAAGTCTCTTTGTTGTAATCCATACATTCAAAATGGAGAAAATCTTTTTCGGGAATTACCGAAAAAAGATTAAGAGAATTCGCAATACCCCAGCCCATCGCTTTTACAAAACTTTCTTTCAGTGTCCACATTCTGAAAAACAGATCTTGTTGATCTTCTTCACTTTGTGAAATCAAAAAATCATATTCTTTGATATGAAAATACCGTTTGGCAACACTAAGATTTGCATCGCGTTTTTTCTCCACATCAATTCCTACAAGATTAGGAGAAATTGCAGCCAAAATATATTCTCCGGAATGAGAAATATTAAAATGCCATCCAAAATGTTCCAGTAGAGAAGGTTTCCCGTTTTCTGAGTGAACAAAAGAAATTTCAGAAGGTTTACAATCAAGTTTTTCAGAAAGCTTCAATCTTACAATGCATTCTCCCAAAATAGATCGTTGAATATCATTACTGTTTTTATACCTCTGAAGCCTGATAGTCGATGCTTCCGGAAGAAGGTCAAATAGTTTATTTTTCAGTATATCAAACTGTTCCGGCAATAGTATTTGTGTATAAAATATCTCTGTCATGATCAAAAATTTCACTGTAAAATTAAACAATCAAAATGAATAAAAAGATAACAGCTAAACAGTTGCAAATTAGGGAATAATTGATTAATTTTGCAGCCCTGTCATAAATTTTGATCGGAATTCGTAAACGACTAGATATCAGACCTATGATAAATATCACTTTACCCGATAACTCGGTACGACAATATCCTGATGGATCAACTGCTTTAGATATAGCACGTTCTATCAGCGAAGGTCTTGCACGTAATGTGCTTGCAGCGAAAGTTGACGATGAAATCTGGGATGCAACACGCCCGATTCACAAAGATTCTCATCTACGCTTATTTACGTGGAATGATACAGAAGGAAAAGCAGCCATGTGGCACTCTTCAGCCCACTTGATGGCCGAAGCAATTGAACTGCTTTACCCGGGAGTTAAATTTGGAATCGGACCTGACATTGAAAATGGTTTTTACTATGATATCGATTTTGGGTCAATTAGCATTTCTTCTGACGACTTCAAAAAAATTGAAGACAAAATGCTTGAGCTTGCTCAACAAAAGCAAGTATTTGAACGCATCGAAGTATCTAAGGCCGAAGCACTGAATTATTTCACCCAAAAAGGAGATGAATACAAAGTAGAACTCATTACCGATCTAACAGATGGTTCTATCACCTATTATAAATCGGGGCATTTTACCGATTTATGCCGTGGACCACATATTCCTGATACATCATCAATTAAAGCCATAAAATTGCTCAACATTGCAGGAGCATACTGGCGTGGCGATGAAAAACGCAAACAACTTACCCGTATCTACGGAATTACCTTCCCAAAACAAAAAGAACTCACTGATTATCTGACTATTCTGGAAGAAGCGAAGAAACGTGACCACCGTAAACTTGGAAAAGAACTTGAATTATTCACTTTCTCTCAAAAAGTTGGTGCAGGTCTTCCTATCTGGTTACCCAAAGGAGCTGCTCTGCGCGAACGTCTGGAAAACTTCCTGAAAAAAATCCAGAAACAACACGGATATGAACAGGTTATGTGCCCACATATCGGAAATGTTGAATTATATAAAACATCAGGTCACTATCAAAAATATGGACAGGATTCTTTCCGTCCTATCACTACACCCGTTGAGGGCGAAGAGTTTTTCCTCAAACCAATGAATTGCCCACATCATTGTGAAATCTACAATGCAAAACCACGTTCATATAAAGACCTCCCATTGCGTCTTGCTGAATTTGGTACCGTTTATCGTTACGAACAAAGCGGTGAATTACATGGTTTGACAAGGGTTAGAGGATTTACTCAGGATGATGCCCACATTTTCTGTCGCCCAGACCAACTATTGGAAGAATTCCAAAAAGTAATTGATATCGTGTTGTATATATTTAAAACACTTGATTTTAAAGAATTTACCGCACAGATTTCATTACGCGATCCAAACAACAAAGAAAAATACATTGGATCGGATGAAAATTGGGAAAAAGCTGAAGGTGCTATTATGCAGGCAGCTAAAGAAAAAAATCTCAATACCATTGTAGAACTTGGCGAAGCCGCATTCTACGGACCTAAACTCGACTTTATGGTACGCGATGCAATTGGTCGCAAATGGCAATTGGGAACCATTCAGGTTGACTACAATTTACCTGAACGCTTTGAATTGGAATATACCGGAAGCGATAATCAGAAACACCGTCCGATTATGATTCACCGTGCACCGTTTGGATCTATGGAGCGTTTTATCGCGGTTTTACTGGAGCATACAGCAGGAAATTTCCCGCTCTGGCTCACTCCGGATCAATTCATAGTTCTGCCAATCAGCGAGAAGTATCAAGAATATGCAGAAAAAGTTTTGCAGTTGCTAAAAAATTCCGATCTTCGCGGCTTCATTGACGAACGAAGTGAAAAAGCGGGAAAGAAGATCAGAGACGCTGAAATTCAGAAAATTCCGTACATGCTTATCGTTGGTGAAAAGGAAGAACAGACACAAACTGTATCGGTTCGTAAGCATGGATCAGGTGATTTAGGCACATTTACGATAGAACAGTTCGCGAATGTAGTTATTGAAGAAATCAAAAAACTTACCGATAATTAAAAAATAGTTATTCACAAACAATAGGAGGATAACCCATAGCAACACCAGGCTACAACAGGATAAGAGGGCCATACCAACCACGAAAAAAAGAGAACCCTCACCGTATAAATGAGCTAATCATAGCTCCGGTAGTTCGCGTGGTAGGCGAAAATATAGAACCAGGTATCTATAATATTAAAGATGCCCTCAAACTTGCAACCGATTTGGAATTGGATCTGGTAGAAATTTCACCCAGTGCCAATCCACCCGTATGTAAAATTATTGATTACAGTAAATTTTTGTACGAACAAAAACGGAAGCAAAAAGAAATCAAAGCAAAAACAGCTAAAGTTGTTGTGAAAGAAATTCGCCTTGGTCCTAATACGGACGATCACGATTTCGACTTTAAACTGAATCACGCTCTGAAGTTCCTTAAAGAAGGAGCTAAAGTAAAAGTTGATGTATTCTTTAAAGGAAGATCAATCGTTTACAAAGACCAGGGAGAAGCCATTCTTCTGAAATTCGCGGAAGCATTACTCGAAGTTGGAAAACCCGAAATGATGCCAAAACTCGAAGGAAAAAGAATGATTATGATTATCGCTCCCAAAAAGTAAATTTCGAACCCTAATCTAAAACACACGATAAGGATGCCTAAAATGAAAACGAAATCCGGTGCAAAAAAAAGATTTGAATTCACCGGTTCAGGTAAAATCAGAAGGAAGCATGCTTACAAAAGTCACATTCTGACTAAGAAATCAACCAAACGTAAACGTAACTTAACGTACAAATCGTTGGTTTCTAAAGCAGATGAGAACAATGTAAAAGCAATGCTTGTAGTTTAAATTTTTTATGGTTAAACCTTTGTATTAAGCCCAAAGTTCCTGAAAAGGACGCTTAAACAAAAAAACAAAAATCTATGCCAAGATCAGTAAACTCTGTAGCATCAAGATCTCGTCGCAAGAGGATGCTTAAATTGACGAAAGGTCAGTTTGGACGGAGAAAAAATGTGTGGACAGTAGCAAAAAACTCCTTGGAAAAGGGGCTATTGTACGCTTATCGCGACCGTAAAGCAAAAAAACGTCACTTCCGCAATTTGTGGATCGTACGTATCAATGCAGGTGTTCGCCAGTATGGTTTGTCATACTCAGCATTTATGGGCATGCTGCATAAGAAAAACATCAGTATTAACCGAAAAGTGTTAGCCGACCTGGCTATGAACAATCCTGAAGCTTTCAAAGCTATCGTGGATGCTGTTAAAAACTAACCAGGTGTTTTGCATTTTGTCGAACCATTAAATTATTCGAAATCATGAGCAAACCAGAATTAATGAAATTTGTGGATACTCTTACCGAACGTAAGGAATTCCCTTCTTTTAAAGCCGGCGACACTATCACTGTACATTATAAAATTAAGGAAGGTAACAAAGAACGTATTCAGCAATTCCAAGGCGTTGTTCTTCAACGTGTAGGCAGCGGAAATACCGAAACTTTTACCGTTCGTAAAATGTCAGGCAATGTTGGTGTTGAACGTATCTTCCCATTCTGCTCTCCTTTTATCGAACAAATCGATCTGAACAAACGTGGTGTCGTACGCAGAGCTCGTATCTTCTACCTCCGCGCTCTTAAAGGAAAGAAAGCACGTATCAAAGAAAAAAGAATGTAAGTTTTACCTACATATCTTATCAAAAAAAAGCTGTCGGATCACCGGCAGCTTTTTTTATTGTCTAAAAATTCAAAAAGCTCCAGCCACAATATAATACCACTTGGAAAACAGTAGAGTCAAAAACATAGGTGTTTACATTAATTTTTGTAGCTAATATCGAACTGAAACATCCGTAATTTGAGAGAAACAGTCTAATCTTTGTGCATTCGAATGGTCTTAACATTTCTACCCATCGGCATTATGTCAGAATGTATCCAGATTAATCTAGAATTCACTTTGCTATATTTTCAACTTTTCGACTTCTGTTATTAACTTTTTTAAAATTGTTGATAAATACCTTAATCAGCTGTTAACACTCTTCCTTAATCATGCATACATTTATGCCCCTGTATTTCATAGTACATTCACATCATGTTATTTAGAATGATTATAAATTACAAACAAAATGTTAAATCCCCACCCTATTGTTATTTTAATAACAATAAATATTCATACATTTGATGCGTTGTATTGTTATTCAATTAACAGAGAAAATAGCAAACCTTAATAAAAACCTAATAAACAGGAGGTTATATGTCAAGCACAGATTCATTAATTAAAACACTTGTTGAAAAACATGGGAAGGACAGAAACAGTCTAATGCCCATACTCCAAGGTATCGTTAAAGAAGAACGCTACCTTTCTGAAGAAGCAATGCTAACCGTGGCAGAAGAACTTAATCTTTCTGCAGCCGATGTTTACGGAACTGCTTCTTTTTACACTTTCCTGGACACTACACCCCGTGGAAAGAACATTATCCGTATCTGTAAAACTATTTCCTGCCATATGCAAGGAAAAGACGAAATTATTGAAGCGATTGAAGAAGCTTTGAAGATTAAAGTTGGAGAAACAACTCACGACAAAAAATTCACACTTCTTACTGCTAACTGCCTGGGATGGTGTCATAAAGGCCCCGTTATGCTCGTTAACGATGAAGTTTACCCTCAGGTAACTACCCAAAGTGCTCTCGAAATAATAGAGAACTACGCAAAAAAATGATTTTATCAAACGGATAATCGATTAAACAATGGAAAATAAAATTGTAAAAAAAGTTGACCTGATCTTTCAGGAATGCAATGCCGAAGAGGTAATTTCTATCGTTGAAAAAACCTTACAGAAAAGTCAGGATGATGTAATTCTTGAAGTAATTGACTCCGGGCTGAAAGGTCGCGGTGGTGCAGGATTCCCAACAGGATTAAAATGGAAATTCACTAAAAATGAAGACAATCCTGTAAAATACGTGATCTGTAATGCAGATGAAGGAGAGCCTGGCACATTCAAAGATCGCGAAATCCTTGATCGCGTTGGATACAAAATCCTTGGAGGCATGACCATTTGCGGTTACGCAATTGGAGCAAAAGAAGGATACATCTATTTAAGGGGCGAATATAACTTCCTCTTAAAAAAACTTCAGGAGCAGGTAGATACCTTCAATAAACTACTCCAAAGCAAAAATGTTGATTTTAAAGTATTTTTAAAGTCAGGAAGTGGAGCATACATCTGCGGTGAAGAAAGTGCTTTGTTTGAATCCATGGAAGGCAAACGTGGCGAACCACGTAACAAACCTCCATATCCAACTGTTTCAGGATATAACTCGAAACCTACCGTTATTAATAACGTTGAAACGCTGGTTTATGTAACCATGATTCTGAAAATGGGTGCTGAAAACTTCAAACAATTCGGAACTCATGACTCACGTGGTTCAAAAGTGTTTTCCGTATCAGGTGACACCCCTATTGCAGGCATTTATGAACTTGAATTAGGGATGCCTCTTCAAGATTTTGTTGATGATTTTGGAGATGGTGATACCAAAGCTGTTCAGGTTGGAGGAGCTTCAGGGCATTGCGTTCCACGTAAGCAATTTAAAGACACTATTATTGGCTTCGAAGGAATCCCTACCGGAGGTTCTATGATGGTTTTCAACAGCAGCCGTTCAATGTATAATGTTTTACACGACTACCTCGAATTCTTTACTGAAGAGTCATGCGGCCAATGTACTCCTTGTCGCGTAGGTTGCCAACAATTATTGCTGGGCATCGAAGCAGTAAAAAAGGGAGAACGCAAACCAGCTTATCTGGAAGAATTGAAAAAACTTGCCAGCACAATGAAAGTTGCTGCAAAATGTGGTTTAGGACAATCCGTTGCAAATCCGTTCAATTCTATCGTTGACAACTTTAAAGAAGAAATTATTTACTAACAAATTAAATTTCAGGTAGTCATGAGCGAATACATAGTAAACCTCAAGATAAATAATATATCGGTTTCTGTAAAAGAAGGAACCACGATTTTAGAAGCTGCGCAACAATTAAATTTCAATATCCCAACACTTTGTAATCACCCCGATTTAAGTGTTGCCGGAAATTGCCGCGTTTGCGTAGTTGAAGTTAAAGGTGCACGCTTACTTGCTGCATCTTGTGCAACTCCCGTATCAGAAGGGATGGAAGTATTTACAAACAGTGAAAAAGTACGCACAGCTCGTAAGCACGTTATCGAATTACTTCTCTCCGAACACAATGCTGATTGTACCAAGTGCTTCAAAAATGGCAACTGCGAGCTTCAGGAAATGGCTTCGGAATACCGTGTTGGGGATCATGTTTTTATTGATCTCGTAAAACAAAAAAAGAACAAAATAGATATTTCATCTCCATCAATAGCCAAGGACGACAGTAAATGTATCCGTTGCCAGCGTTGCGTAAGAACTTGTACTGAATTACAAGCTGTTAGTGCACTTGCAGTCGTAAACAAAGGAGATCATCAGTATATTTCAACCTTCATGAATAAGCCAATGCATGAAGTGGTTTGTACCAATTGCGGCCAGTGTATTAATCGCTGCCCGACTGGTGCTTTAACTGAAAGAACTTATACAGAAGAAGTTTGGAATGCAATTAATGATCCGAATAAACATGTTGTAGTTCAAACTGCTCCAGCCGTACGTGTAGCACTGGGTGAAGATCTTGGTTTTGAAGTAGGTCACCGCGTTACCGGAAAACTGGTTTCTGCATTAAAACACATTGGTTTTGATTCAGTTCTGGATACAGACTTCACTGCTGACTTAACCATTATGGAAGAAGGCACGGAGCTGTTAACCCGTTTGAAAAGAGCATTGGTTGATGGTGAAGATGTTGCATTGCCGATGATGACTTCATGTTCACCAGGTTGGATTAAATTTCAGGAACACATGTTCCCAAATTTGTTAAACAATCTATCCACCTGTAAATCACCACAGCAGATGTTTGGAGCCTTGGCAAAAACATACTATGCCAAAAAGAAAGGAATTGATCCAAAAAATATGGTATCCGTATCCATTATGCCATGTGTTGCTAAGAAATTTGAAGCCAACCGTCCCGAAATGCGCGACAGTGGATATCAGGATGTTGACTATGTACTCACAACTCGTGAATTAGCCATGATGGTTAAACAAGCTGGTATTAATTTCATAAAACTACCAGATGAAAACTATGACAGTATTATGGGCGATTCTACCGGTGCTGCAGTAATTTTTGGTGCTACAGGTGGTGTTATGGAAGCTGCTTTGCGTACAGCATACGAAATTGTAACTGGTCGCGAGGTTCCATTTACGAATCTGAATATTACTCCGGTTCGTGGTATGGATGGTGTAAAATCTGCTTCAGTACTCATTACGGATGTAAAACCAGAATGGAGTTTCCTTGAAGGAGTAGAACTGCGTGTTGCAATTGCACATGGTTTGGCTAACGCAAAAAAACTAATGGAAGCAATTGAACGAAAAGAAGTTAATTATCACTTTATTGAAATCATGGGTTGCCCGGGTGGATGTATTGGTGGTGGTGGTCAGCCAATACCAACCAGTATGGATATCCGTAAAAAACGTACGGAAGCAATTTATGCAGAAGATGAAGGATTACCATTGCGTAAATCACATGAAAATCCGGAAGTTGCTCTCATCTACAAAGATTTTCTGAGCGAACCTCTTGGACACAAATCGCACGATTTATTACATACACATTACAAATCCAGAAACAGATACTAATTATTCTGTGCTTATTACTCCCAGGAGCCTGCCCCAAAAGCAGGCTCCTCTCTTTTTATAGACACAAGTTAAATAGCAAAAAGATGTAGCATCAAAGTGGATTCAAAATTAAACAGAGATCATTCTGGCATAATGGCAACAGACATAAACACATATATATCTGCACAATACAAACCAATTCCGCACCTCTCTTCTTTAGACTGAGTATAAATTACTGTTATTTTTTTCACATTGTTATTTTTTTCACAACTAGATTTGTTTGTCATGAAAAAAGGTATTACTTTTGCTCGCTAATAAATTGATTGGTTTGTAGTTAGTTAGATTCTTATCTCCTAATTTTCAGACTGCTTTAAAAAGAATTGCATATTTATGAACGTAAATCAGGGATTAAAAGAGGTAAAGTATTTGAAAATGAGAGATATAATTTCTCTACTGAATGCAACTGTCATTTGTGGAGAAGCTATGTTGGACGATGAAGTGGAGTATGCTTTTGCCTCCGATTTAATGAGTGATGTTTTAACGCTGAAAACCGAAAATATGCTGTTAGTTACCGGGTTAGGAAATATTCAAACTATCCGTACCGCCGAAATGTCTGATATAAACAAAATTCTATTTGTTCGACGTAAAAAAGTTACGGAAGAGATGAAAGAGTTGGCTGAAGATAACGATATGTTATTGATTGAGTGCGACTACTCTATGTTCAGAGCGGTTGGAATTTTATATCAGGCTGGTTTAAACCCAATTTACTAAAACAATGCACTTCGAATATACAGTTCAGGCCGGTGATTTTTCAAATGCAGGATTTGCTTCAAGTCAGATTAAAAAAGTATTAAAGCAACTCAACGTGGATACATCTGTTATCAAACGAGTTGTAGTTGCTTTGTATGAGGCCGAAGTAAATATTGTTGCTCATGCTTATGAAGGCGTAATTTATGCCGACATTGATGATCAAAAAATTGTAACCCGACTCATTGATAAAGGTCCAGGAATTCCGGATATTGATCGGGCAATGCAGGAAGGATTCTCTACAGCATCACCACAGGTTCGTGAAATGGGCTTTGGTGCAGGTATGGGACTGCCAAATATTAAAAAAAACGCCGATAACTTACAGGTTAACAGTAAGGTTGGCGTTGGAACGGAGGTTGAAATAACAGTATTCTTTGCTGCATAATCATGGAAAAAGAGTTTTTTCATCACGCTTTAAAAATTAACGAAGCTCAGTGCATCGGGTGTACACACTGTATGAAAACCTGCCCCACTGAAGCTATCAGAGTGAAGAATGGAAAAGCTTTTTTGCATGAAAACCGTTGTGTTGATTGTGGTGAGTGTTTCAGAGCATGTCCTGTAAATGCGATCTATATCGATCATGACGATTTCAATCAAATCTATAACTACAAATATCGTATTGCACTTGTTCCGGCTGTTTTGATCGGACAGTTTCCCGAAGAGGTAAAAACCTCCGAAATCTATAATGTTATGCTGGAAATGGGATTCACACACGTGTATGAAATTGAACACGCTGTAGATTTGCTCATTGAAGCTCAAAAAGCATTTGCATTGCAAAATGAAGATGTAAAACCATTAATATCAACTTTTTGTCCAGCAATTGTCCGCCTGATTCAGGTAAAATTTCCTTCACTTGTCGAAAACCTGATTCTACTAAAATCCCCACTGGATATTGCCGCAATGTATTACAAGAAAAAACTTACCGACCAGGGAGTTGACGAAAACGAAATCGGTTTGTTCTATATTACTCCTTGTGCAGCAAAAATTGCGGCCGTAAAAAGCCCTGTAGGTGAAGATGTTTCCATTATCAACGGAGTTATCAACCTCGACTTAATTTATAACCGTGTTTACCGTGCATGGAAGCAAAACAAGAAAAACAGTTGTGCATTACCAGAACAAACTCAACTAAGTTCAAAAGGAATCATCTGGAGTTTAACCGATGGAGAAAAAAACAATGCAAAAGGTCGTGCATTATCCATTGATGAAATTCACAATGTAATGGAATTTCTTGAAAAAGTTGAAAATGAAGAAATTACAGATATCGACTTTTTAGAACTCCGTGCCTGTGACGAAAGCTGTGCTGGAGGTGTTTTAACCTGCGGAAACCGTTTTCTGACTGTTGAACGCCTGAAAAAGCGTGCTGCTGAAATTCAGCAATATGAAAATTTATCAGCAGATACTGAACAAAAAGAGATTGATCCCTACAAAGAATATTTACTGGAAGGAATGAAAGTTCAGAAAATTCGTCCCCGTTCCATGCTTAAACTCGATGAAGATATTTCAGTTGCGATCAAGAAAATGGGGAAAATTCGTGAAATCATAGAATACCTTCCTAAAGTTGATTGCGGTATTTGTGGCTCACCATCCTGTCAGGCTCTGGCTGAAGATATTGCACACGACAGAGCTCAATTAACCGATTGCGTTTTCATTCAAAGAGCATTGGAATCAAGAGGAGGAATGCCTTTGGAAGAAGCCATGAAACTGATTCAGGCAGTGTGGGGAGACAGTAAATTTCAGGAACATTACAAGAAATTATAAACTGATAAGGATATGAAAGTAAGTGAATTAGTAGAAAGACTAAACCTTGAGGTTTACTCAGGCAGCGAAGGCCTTGATCGCGAGATTGAAGGCGGATATGTTTCTGATTTACTGAGTGATGTAATGGGTAATGCCGAAGCAGGAAACGTTTGGGTTACTTTGCAAACTCACAAAAACATCATGGCAATTGCTTCTTTGAAAGAACTTGCTGCCATTATTTTGGTAAAAGGCTTTAAGCCTGAAGCAGACACTGCTGTACAAAGTAATGCAGAAGGTATTCCTGTTTTAGGAACAACGGCTCAAGCTTTTGAAATTACCGGAGAGCTATATAATCTGATAAAATAAACGAATGAAGACATTTCGCGCTGATTTACATATACATACTGTTTTATCTCCTTGTGGCGACCTGGAGATGAGTCCTGTGAATATTGTAGATCGTGCAGCGGAACTCGGACTGGACATTATCGGAATTACAGATCATAATTCAACCCGTCAGTGTGAGGTTACAAAACGTCTTGCTTCACGAAAAGGAATCAAGGTTTTGTGTGGTGCAGAAGTTACAACCCGTGAAGAAGCCCATTGCCTGGCTTTTTTCGAAACGTCAGAAACATTGAATGACTTTCAACAGTTTCTGGATGAGCACCTGCCCAAAATCTTGAATGATGTAGATAAATTCGGATATCAACTCGCTGTTGATGAAGAAGATAACATTATGTACGAAGAGGAATATCTGCTCATTTCTGCACTTGACGTAAGCTTGAATGATCTGGAACAAAAAATTCACTCTCTGAATGGCATCTTTATTCCGGCACATGTTGATAAATCCAAGTTTTCATTAACCAGTCAATTAGGCTTTATTCCTCCTGATCTTAATGCTGATGCACTGGAACTTTCTAAGTTTTCGACACCGGAAACTTTCAAAAAGAATAATCCGTTTGCTCAAAGCTTTAGTTATATCCAAAGTTCTGATGCACACTATATTGAACATATCGGAAATGTATATACCTGTTTTGAAATGGAGTCTCGCTCCTTTGAAGAGATCAAGATGGCATTAAAAGGATTAGAAGGCCGTAAAGTATTTACTTCTGTAAAAACTGAGGAACACTAGGATGAAAGATTTGTCGATGCATATTATGGATATCATGCAAAACTCTGTAATAGCAGGTGCAAGCCTGATTACAATGGAGATAGCCGAAAGTCAGAAAGAAAATTTCTGGCAATTCTGCATTTCCGATGATGGTTGTGGCATGGACGCAGAAACGCTGGCAAAAGTAACCGATCCTTATTACACATCCCGTACTACCCGTAAGGTAGGTTTGGGAATTCCATTGCTGAAACAAAATGCCGAACGCTGTGGAGGATTTCTGAATATGAAATCAGAACCAGGAAAGGGAACAACACTTGTTTCGCGTTTTGAACTCACCCACCTTGACCGTCCTGTTTTGGGGGATGTTCCCGGAGTGATTGTTCTCACGGTGTCAGCGCATCCTGAAATCGAGTTTGTATATACCCACAAAACCGATAATGGTGAGTTTGTTTTTGACACCCGTGAAGTAAAAGAAGTACTGGAAGGAATGCCTCTGTCTGATCCGAAAATCATCCGGTATTTACGGGAAATGATTGAGGAAAACTTACTCGAAATCAATTATTCTAAATAACTTTGCTCACGCAAAGAGAAAGAAATAAATCAATTTTAGAAACCATAAATTGAAGTTAACATGACAAAGATTAAATCGTTGGCTGACCTCAAGAAGATGAAAGAGGATATGCAGTCGAAAGTTAATCTCAGGGAAAAAGCAAACAACCCTGACAATCTGATCCAGATTAAAGTTGCAATGGCAACTTGCGGAATCGCTTCAGGAGCAAAAGAAGTGATGGACTTTCTGATTGAAGAGTTAGAAAAGCGCAACCTTGACGCTGTTGTTACACAAACAGGTTGTATGGGCTATTGCTACGCTGAGCCTACTATCGAAGTTCGTATGCCAGGTCAGGATCCGGTAGTTTTTGGTTACGTAAATACCAAGAAAGCTGATGAAATCATCGAAAAGTACATTAAAAACAATGAACTGGTTGATGGAGTTATCCCGGTAAACTATCAATCCATTGACAAACAATAATTAGGAGGAGATAAAATGGCAAAATTCAAAATGCATCTTCTTGTATGTGGAGGTACAGGTTGTCATGCATCAGAAAGTGGTCTGATTGCAAAAAATTTACAAAGCACTCTCGAAGACAAAGGTCTTTCAGATCAAGTACAGGTTATTATGACCGGTTGCTTCGGGTTCTGTGAAAAAGGTCCTATTGTGAAAGTTATGCCTGACAATACGTTCTATACACAGGTAACTCCGAAGGATGCTGAAGAAATCGTTAACGAACATATCATCAAAGGTCGTAAAGTTAACCGTCTTCTCTATGTAGATCCAACCAATGCAGAGCATGTTATTGATTCAAAGCACATGGATTTTTACAAAAAGCAGAAACGTGTTGCATTACGTAACTGCGGGTTTATTGATCCGGAAAATATTGATGAATATATCGCTCGCGATGGTTACATGGCTCTGGGTAAAGTGTTGGGAGAAATGACTCCTCAACAAGTTATCGATGAAATGAAAAAGTCAGGATTACGTGGTCGTGGTGGCGGAGGTTTCCCTACAGGTTTAAAATGGGAACTTACCCGTGCTACTGTTGCTGATCAGAAATATGTAGTTTGTAATGCTGACGAAGGTGATCCAGGTGCTTTTATGGATCGTTCTATCCTCGAAGGTGACCCACACTCAGTATTGGAAGCCATGGCTATCAATGGTTATGCGACTGGTGCTGATAAAGGATTGATTTATATCCGTGCTGAATATCCGTTGGCTATTGAACGTCTGAAAATTGCGATCAAACAAGCTCGCGAATATGGTTTATTAGGAAACGATATTTTAGGCAGTGGTTTCAATTTCGATATTGAGCTACGTTATGGTGCTGGTGCATTTGTTTGCGGTGAAGAAACAGCTTTGATCCACTCTATGGAAGGTCAACGTGGCGAACCAACGTTCAAACCACCATTCCCATCTGTTGAAGGATATCTAAAAAAACCCACCAACGTAAATAACGTTGAAACATACGCAAATGTTCCTGTTATCTTTAACAAAGGTGCTGAATGGTTTTCAAGCATTGGAACTGAAAAATCAAAAGGAACCAAAGTATTTGCGCTTGCAGGAAAAATCAACAATGTTGGTTTGATTGAAGTTCCAATGGGGATTACCCTTCGCGAAATTATTTTCGAAATTGGTGGTGGCATCAAAGATGGCAAGAAATTTAAAGCCGTTCAAACCGGAGGTCCTTCAGGTGGTTGCTTAACAGAAAAACATCTTGATACTCCAATCGATTACGATAACCTGATTGCAGTCGGCTCAATGATGGGTTCTGGCGGTATGATTGTTATGGACGAAGACGATTGTATGGTTTCTGTAGCAAAATTCTACCTCGATTTTACCGTTGAAGAATCATGTGGAAAATGTACTCCTTGCCGTGTAGGGAACAAGCGTTTATTCGAAATTCTTGAAACCATCACTCAGGGTAAAGGAACCATGGAAGACCTTGACAAATTAAGAAATCTCAGTGAGGTTATCAAAGATGCTTCATTATGCGGTTTAGGACAAACTTCACCAAACCCGGTATTGTCCACACTCGAAAATTTCTGGGATGAATACATACAACACGTAACAGTGAAAAAATGTCCTTCAGGCCAATGTAAAGCGTTGATGCAGTACGTAATAGATACAGAACAGTGCGTTGGTTGTACAGCATGTGCACGCGTATGTCCTGTAGGCGCTATTACCGGCGAACGCAAGTTGCCACACCTTATCAATCAGGATACCTGTATCAAGTGCGGTGCTTGTATGGAAAAATGTAAGTTTAACGCTATCAGTATTCAGTAATTAAGAAAGGTTTTTTCAATATGGAACTTATTAAATTAACCATAGATAATAAAGTCGTTGAAGTTGAAAAAGGAACAACTATTTTTCATGCAGCGAAAAAAGTAGGAATCGAAATTCCAACCCTTTGCTACTACAAACTCGATGATATGAACATCGAAAACAAACCCGGCGGATGTCGCGTTTGTGTTGTAGAAGTGGAAGGTCGTCGTAACCTGGCACCTGCATGTGCTACCAATTGCGAACCGGGTATGGTTGTAAGAACTCACACTATGCGCGTTCTGAATGCTCGCCGTACTGTGGTTGAACTCATTCTCTCCGACCACCCATTTGACTGCCTCGTTTGTGCAAAATCAGGAAACTGTGAACTTCAGGATATGGCTATCAAGCTAGGTATCCGCGAAATTCCTTACAAAGGAGAACAATCAACTTACCGCAAAGATACTTCACCCTCTATCATTCGTGATGTTGACAAATGTATCATGTGCCGTCGTTGCGAAACAATGTGTAATACTGTACAATCAGTTGGTGCTCTTTCTGCTGTAAACCGTGGTTTCACTTCAGTAGTAGCTCCTGCTTTCGAGATGAATCTCGAAAAATCTCCTTGTACATATTGCGGACAGTGTGTTAATGTATGTCCAACCGGCGCTTTAACCGAAGTAGATCATACCCGCAAAGTAATCCGTGCTCTGGCTGACAAGACCAAAACCGTTGTTGTACAAACTGCTCCTGCCGTTCGTGTTGCTTTAGGCGAAGAATTCGGTATGGAACCAGGACAACTCGTTACTGGCAAAATGGCAGCAGCGTTACGTCAATTAGGTTTCAAATTTGTATTTGATACCGATTTTGCTGCTGACCTTACGATCATGGAAGAAGGAACTGAGCTTTTAGGTCGTTTAAATAAATTCCTTGCCGGCGACAAAAATGTGAAACTTCCTATTTTAACTTCATGCTGTCCTGCATGGGTTGGTTTCTTCGAACATAATTTCAGCGATATGCTTGATATTCCATCATCTGCAAAATCGCCTCAACAAATGTTTGGAGCTATCGCAAAATCATACTTTGCCGAAAAGATCAACGTAAAACGCGAAGATATGGTAGTGGTTTCTATCATGCCATGTTTAGCGAAGAAATATGAATGCCAACGCGATGAATTTTCTGTTGAAGGAAATCCTGATGTTGATATCTCACTTTCAACCCGTGAACTGGCTAATCTTATCAAACAAGCTAACATCGATTTCAACTCATTACCAGAAGAAGATTTTGATCACCCACTGGGCGAATCTACTGGTGCCAGTATTATTTTCGGTACTACAGGTGGTGTAATTGAAGCTGCTTGCCGTACTGCATACGAACTCCACACTGGAAAAAAACTTGAAAAAGTTGACTTTACAGAACTTCGTGGTTTGGAAAACGTACGTAAAGCAACCATCGATTTCAATGGTTTGAAACTGAATATTGGTATAGCTCATGGTTTAGGAAATGCTCGTAAATTGCTGGAACAAATTCGTGAAGGAAAATCAGAATTCCACGCAATCGAAATCATGGCTTGCCCAGGTGGTTGTATTGGTGGTGGTGGTCAGCCATATCATCATGGAAACATCGAAATTCTGAAAAAACGTGCTGCTGCTATTTATCAGGAAGATGCGAACAAACCTCTTCGTAAATCACACGAAAACCCAAGCATCATCAAGTTGTACGAAGAGTATTTAGGCACTCCGGGTAGCAAATTAGCTCACCACTTGCTCCATACTCATTACTTCGATAAAAGCAATGATGTTTTCGTTGAAGAATAATGGTTTTACCTTAAATAGCAAATAATTATGGCAACAATAAAATTATCAGAAAACAAGATAAACCAGATCAAAGATATTTGCCGTTCATTCAACAATGAACCAGGCGAACTGATCAACGTGCTGCACAAAACTCAGGGAACTTTTGGCTACCTGCCTGCAGAAGTACAAGAAGTAATTGCCCGCGAATTAAACGTTTCATTAGCTCACGTTTATGGTGTTGTTACTTTCTACTCTTTCTTTACCATGATCCCAAAAGGCGAACACCCAATTTCGATTTGTATGGGTACTGCCTGTTATGTTCGTGGTGCTGAAAAAGTACTCGATGAGTTCAAAAAAGAACTTGGAATTAAAGTTGGCGAAACTTCTGCCGATGGAAAATTCTCACTCAACTGCTTACGTTGTGTAGGTGCTTGCGGTCTCGCTCCAGTTGTACTGGTAGGCGAAAAAGTTTACGGCCGTCTTGCCCCGGATCAGGTTAAAGAGATTATTGCTGAATATAAATAATTCAGTATAACCTTCTGTTTATAGAATAGGCATCGAACATTCGATGCCTATTCTATTTATGATTGGGATAATGACAGTTTCAAGTAGTCAGTTTGTTTGTTCTCAGCACACTAACATTATACAATGAATGAATGACTATTCTCTTCGTTAATCGGTGAAAGCTGTAAGGATAAATGATTTACGATTGAGGAGTTCCATCCGTTGGCTTCGTCAGTGCAATATTGATTTCATATAAATCACACAAAATGCCATGACTACGAACAATTATCGTAAGTCATTCATTTATAATCCATAATTTCCAATTACTCCTACCCTATCTTTACCGCGTTGGCTTTAAACGAAAACCAAACCTCTTTTCCTGTCGCTATTGCCATTGAATTGCAGGACTTATTTGAAATCAAGGCATAAAAACAAACTCCCTGATGTTCAATTTTCAACTCTTTGCCATGCAAATGCGGGTAGATTGCACAAATATTTCCTTTGAAACAGTTCAATGCACTGCTATGTATTGGTGATTCCGAAACCAACACATCTTCACTTCGCATAAAAGCCGTACTCACTGGATAATCAAGCTTATAACCCAACTCAATCTTTACTTCGTTATTTAAGAATACTGATTCCGAAAATTCAGGATTTTGCTGCACTCTGAAGAAGTTACGATAACCTGAAAAATGAGCTACAAAACTGTTCAACGGATTTTGCAATACATCTTCCGTTCTACCCCATTGAACTACTTCTCCCTTTTCGATTACAGCCAGTTTGTTTGATAACGAAACCGCTTCTTCAAAATCGTGCGTAACGTGCAAAATGGTCTGCCCTTCTCTGTTTAGAGTAAAGAGAAGCTGTTTTAAATCGGAGCGCAAACTTGTATCCAGAGCTGATAAAGGTTCGTCAAGCAACAAAATTTCAGGCTTCAGTGCCAACGTACGAGCTAATGCCACACGTTGCAACTCACCTCCCGACAAGGTTGAAGGCATTCGTTTCAACAACGATTGAATATCCATTTTCCCAGACAAAAACTCAACTTCCAAACGAATTTGTTGTTTCGAAACTTTTTTTTGCTGCAATGGATACGCAATATTTTGAAATACAGTAAGATGCGGAAATATCGCTAAATCCTGAAACACTAATCCAAACGGACGCTGACGAATAGATTGTGAAGTAATATCTTGCTGATACAGAAATATTTTTCCAGACCGAACGGGCAATAACCCGGTAAGTGCTTCGAGTAAAATGGTTTTCCCGGCTCCCGAGTTTCCAATCAACACAAAATAATCTCCCTTTTCTATCTCCAGACTTAGGTTCTTCAAACAAAACTGCCCGGCATGTACCGATATATTTTCGAGCTTAAGCATCTTTTTGATTTCGTTTGGAGACAAACCTAAGAGCTATAAAAAAGAACAACGAAACGAGAATAAACAATACGGCAACCGGACGGGCATAGCTGAGCCCAAAAGCTCCGAAACGATCGTAAATCAACACCGGAGTAGTCATTGGATGGTAGGCAATGATAATGACTGCACCAAATTCACTCATTCCACGGGCAAACATCAGAATAATCCCCGACAAAATATTTCGCCAGGCAAGAGGTAATGATATTGTCAGAAAGACTTTCAGCGGTGTAGCTCCCAGATTTAAAGCTGCCTTTTCCAAACGTTCGGGTACCGCTTCAAATCCATCCCGGGCAGCATTGATCAGAAACGGAAGGCTTACAAAAGCCATCGCCAAACCAATTCCAAGCGGATGTCCCACAAAACTAAAACCGGCCTTATCGGCAGCATCTCCCAGCAATGTTCCTCTCGAAACAAATCCCAGAATTGCAATTCCGGCAGCAGTATGCGGAATCACTATCGGCAGGTCAATGATTCCGTTCACAAGCTTCCTGCCTCTGAATTTTTTACGGGCAAGCATCCAGGCAAATGGCACGGAAGACAGTGCAAAAAAGAGCGTTGCCGACATCGAAATAGCCAGCGTAATCCAGATGCTATTCGAAACCTGTGTATCCGAAGCCACCTCTCCTATTTCCGTAAAAGATGTCTTCAAAAACATTCCGGCTAAGGGAGCGATGATAAACAACAGCACACACCCACCCAAAAAGGCAAAAATCATATCCAGCGTACGTATGCGACCTGTTGTTTTCATTTCAATTTCTGATGCAATGATACAGAAAAAATTATCACAAAAAAGCTCCCGGCAAGTACATTGTTTTACTAACCGGGAGTAATCACATATTATTTCTTATAAAATTATCCACAGAGTTTCCGGAAAAAGCTAAGGATAAATAGCTTACTGATAGATTTCTTTTTTATATGCCTTCAGGGTATTCATTAAAAGAGCAACGATAGTCATTGGTCCTACTCCGCCTGGAACAGGAGTGATATAAGAACATTTTACCGAAACTTCATCAAATTTCACATCGCCTGTTAATCTATACCCAGTTTTTCTGCTTGCATCTTCAATATGGTGAATACCAACATCTACAACCACAGCTCCTTCTTTTACCATATCGGTAGTTACAAATTCAGGTTTCCCGATTGCAACAACCAAAACATCTGCTTTTGAGGTTATTTCTTTCAGATCCTTCGTTTTACTATGGCACAAAGTTACGGTAGCATTTGCCTGCTTATTGTCTCGCGAAAGCAAAATACTCATTGGAGTACCTACAATATTGCTGCGACCTAAAACCACACAGTTTTTTCCTTCTGTTTCAATGCCGCTACGTTCGAACAACTGCATGATTCCATAAGGTGTAGCCGGGATAAATGCCGGTAGCCCTGCAAGCATTCGTCCCAGATTAACCGGATGAAATCCATCCACATCTTTTTCAGGGCAAATGCGTTGCAATACATTGTAGGCTGAAATATGTTTAGGAAGCGGAAGCTGAACAATAAACCCATCCACTTCATCATCATTATTCAGAAAATCAATAACATCAAGAAGTTCTTTTTCAGTAACGTTTGAGGGATAACGGTACACCGATGAAGTAAAGCCCACTTCGTGACATTGTTTTTCTTTGTTGGCAACATAAGTCTGACTTGCTCCATCTTCACCCACTAAAATAGCTGCTAAATGTGGAGGACGCTGGTCATTATCCATCATTGTCCTTACTTCTTTTGCAATTTCATTCTTTATCTGAATTCCGATTTCTTTTCCGTCTATCAGTTTCATATTGATATTTTTAGATCCGTTACTTCACAAAATAATGTTTCGCAAACTTTGTTTAAAAAATTACCGTTTTGCACGATTACTCATCATACGCATCATATTTTTGCCTTTGGTACCAGTAAGTGCTTTCATCATCTTACGGGTTTCTTCAAACTGTTTGATAAGGCGATTTACTTCGGCAATATCCGTACCACTCCCCTGTGCAATACGTTTTCGACGACTTCCGTTAAGCAATGAAGGACCCTGACGTTCTGCCGGAGTCATCGAATAAATGATTGCTTCGATGCTTTTAAATGCATTATCATCAATATCAATATCTTTCATCATTTTTCCCATACCCGGGATCATGCCCATCAAATCTTTGATGTTCCCCATCTTTTTGATTTGCTTGATTTGGTTCAGAAAATCATCAAAGTTAAAATCATCCTGCTGGATCTTTTTATGAAGTTTACGAGCCTGCTCTTCATCATATTGTTCCTGAGCACGTTCTACCAACGAAACGATATCACCCATTCCAAGGATACGATCAGCCATACGTTCCGGGTAGAAGATATCGAGAGCTTCCATCTTTTCGCCAATCCCCACAAATTTGATAGGTTTATCCACCACAGCGCGGATGGTCAACGCTGCACCGCCACGGGTATCGCCATCGAGTTTGGTAAGGATTACCCCTTCGTAGTTCAGGCGGTCATGAAAAGCTTTGGCTGTGTTCACCGCATCCTGACCTGTCATGGAGTCCACAACAAACAGTGTTTCCTGAGGATTAACGGCAGCTTTGATCGCAGAGATCTCATTCATCATCTCTTCATCAATAGCCAAACGACCAGCAGTATCGACAATAACAACGTTATGTCCTTTTAATTTCGCATGTTGAATAGCATTTTGAGCAATCTTAACGGGATTTTTGCTATCATCTTCCGAATAAACTTCTACCCCGATCTGTTCTCCTAAAACCTTTAACTGATTGATAGCTGCAGGACGATAAACGTCACCAGCAACCAGTAAAACCTGGCGACCTTTTTTAGTTTTGAGATAATTTGCAAGTTTCGCTGAGTGAGTAGTTTTACCGGAACCTTGTAAACCTGCCATCAGAATGATTGCCGGAGAGCCTTTTATATTGAGTTCCGACATACCGCCTCCCATGAGTTCGGCAAGTTCGTCGTGAACAATTTTCACCATTAACTGACTGGGAGAAACTGCTGTTAACACATTCTGTCCCATTGCCTTCTGTTTCACCCTTTCGGTAAAATCCTTGGCAATCTTATAGCTAACGTCAGCATCAAGTAATGCTTTACGAACTTCCTTTAAGGTTTCGGCTACGTTAATTTCAGTAATACTGCCCTGGCCTTTGAGAACTTTAAAGGCCCTTTCAAATTTCTCGCTTATATTTTCAAACATCGCTCTGTCTTTACGTTGAGATTTGCAAAAGTAGTAATTTCCGGGAACTTTTTTTCTTAATTACATCAGGTAAAGGATTGTTTTTACATCTTTTCAGGAACATCCACTCCAAGTAATTTCATGGCTTTAGCCAATACTCTTGCAGTGGTTGAGCTGAGCATTAAGCGGAACGAACGCAGGGTTTCGTCCTGCTCTTTCAATACCGGAATATCCTGATAGAAACTGTTATATTCCTTGGCTAATTCGAAAACGTAGTTTGCAATCAATGCAGGGCTAAACGTACGGCCGGCCTCTGCTACAATTTGCGGAAATTCATAGAGTAAACGGGTAATATTGCGCTCTTTCAGATGTAATTCGGAAGGTAATGTATCGGTCGGCTCGTTGATTTCTGCACGACGAAGTATTGAACAAATACGGGCATGGGTATATTGAATAAATGGACCTGTATTTCCATTAAAATCAATAGATTCTGTTGGATTGAAGAGCATATTTTTCACAGGGTCAACTTTCAGGATAAAGTATTTTAAGGCACCCATTGCCAGCATATAATAGAGCTGTTCTGCTTCGTTGCTTTCAAAGTCATCGAGCTTACCCAACTCCATGCTGATTTCTTTGGCAGTATTTTTCATCTCTTCCATCAAATCATCGGCATCCACTACGGTTCCTTCACGAGATTTCATTTTCCCTTCAGGTAATTCAACCATTCCGTATGAAAGGTGATGAATACCTTCAGCCCAACTATATCCCAGTTTTTTTAAAATGGTTTTTAGTGCATCAAAATGGTAATTCTGCTCATTTCCAACTACATAAATCATTGTATCAGCTACAAATTCATCGTAACGAAGTTTTGCAGTACCCAGATCCTGAGTCATATATACCGAAGTTCCGTCGGAACGTAACAGCAATTTTTCGTCAAGGCCTTCCAATGTTAAATCAGCCCAAACAGAAGTGTCTTCCTTGCGGAAAAGTGCTTTATCCTCCAGCCCTTTTTCCACAATCTGTTTTCCAAGAAGATATGTATTGGATTCATAATAGGTCTTATCGAAAGAAATTCCCAGTCGGCTGTAGGTTTTGTCGAAACCATCGTAAACCCAACCATTCATTTTATTCCATAATGATCTGATTTCCGGATCATTTTCTTCCCACAGGCGAAGCATTTGCTGGGCTTCTTTCAAAAGCGGAGCATTTTTTCCTGCGTCGTCCCTATCCATTCCATCTGCAACAAGCTTCTCTATTTCAGCTTTGTATTCTTTATCAAACACCACGTAATACTTACCAACCAGATGATCTCCTTTCAAACCAGAAGCTTCCGGAGTTTCACCTTTTCCAAACTTTTGCCATGCCAACATCGATTTACAGATGTGAATTCCACGGTCGTTTACCAAGTTCACCCGAACCACATCATAACGATTGGCTTTCAGAATTTCTGACACCGACCAGCCTAGCAGATTGTTACGAATATGCCCTAAATGAAGAGGTTTGTTGGTATTCGGTGAAGAAAACTCCAGCACTACCCGTTTGTTCAGTCCTGTATTTGTTGTTCCAAAATCTGATTTAAGCGAAGCCTGTTTAAGAAAACAAGTCCAGAAATCAACACTCAGACTCAAATTGAGAAAACCTTTGATTACATTGAAAGCAACCACTTCGGACATCGTATTACAAATAAGCTCACCCAGTTCGTTCCCAATTTGTTCGGGAGACTTGCGCAATTGTTTTACAAACGGGAAGACTACCAGCGTAAAATCACCGTCAAATTCACGACGGGTTTTCTGAATTTGTATCTGACTTGCAGCAACTTCCTGACCATAATGTGAACGTATCAGTTCAACGGTAACCTGAATGAGTTTTTCTTCGAACATGCTCTGAGAATTTAAAGAGTGCAAAGGTAAGAAAAGAAGACAGAAGTAAGAAGCAGGAAATACATCAACCGCTAAGAAAACAAGTGATTAATTATCAATATTTTATAAAAATAAAGCTCATTATCTACTTCCAAACTACATGAACCATCTGGTTTCCCAGATAGGTAGCCGTAATACCCAGAAACACACTAAGTCCGGCATACAAAGCCAGATGCAAAAAATTCCCATCTTTCAGTAAAGACAGGTTTTCATGGGCAAAGGTTGAGAATGTGGTAAAACCTCCACAAAAACCTACCGTCAAAAACATTCGCCATTCCGAAGTCAAAAATTGACTTTTTTCCGAAATACCATAAAAAAGGCCAATCAGAAAACAACCAAGTATATTGACCCAAAAGGTTCCATACGGAAAGGAAGAGAGATAGTTGTTTTGTACAAATTTAGCCAACAAATAACGGGATACCCCACCAAAAAAACTTCCTGAACCGATGATAAACAGAACTTTGTACATACATTTAAATTCTTCGGCAAAGGTAAGGATTCAAATTAAAAATATCATATCCGAAAGTTTAATAATCAATCCGAATACTCCATAAACATCATATATTTGCAAACACTAATTAATAATTTAATTCTTCAATTAATAATATCTACTATCCCCAATAAGCGCATCTACTACAATGACTCCATATAATCCAATTTTCGCCATCATTATCTTCATAATTGCTTATTATTCAGCTTATTTAATACAGAGAAGATTTAAATTAACTACTCCTGAAGGCCGTTTTGAAGGAATTGATGGGCTTAGAGGATTTTTAGCATTGGGAGTATTCATACATCATTCAACTCTTTGGTTTCATTTTTTACATGAAAACAAATGGGAATCCCTTTCTTCTAACTTTTTTAATCAGCTTGGGCAATCAACGGTAGCTTTGTTCTTCATGATTACAAGTTTTCTGTTCATCTCTAAATTAATAAATTCAGAAAAAAAAGGCTACGACTGGAAAGCGTATTTTATTTCCCGTTTTTTTCGATTAACTCCTATGTATTTGCTTGCTGTTATGATTATTATTATTTCTGTAATGTTTATTACACATTGGAAGTTAAGTACCGGAGGAATAGCATTATTAGATACTATTGGGAAATGGGTGTCTTTCACAATTTTTGGAATGCCATACATAAATAATGAAGCACTTACTCCTTTTGTAATTGCGGGTGTTGTGTGGTCGTTACCATACGAATGGCTCTTTTATTTTTGCTTGCCAATAATATCACTATTTCTAGTTCGTAAAAAGCCAAGTTTGCTTACTTTAATATGTAGTATCGGATTTATTATTGCATTTACTTATTTTCACGGATATTACATTTATCATCTGCTTTGTTTTATCGGGGGAGGAATTGCTCCATTTCTGCTCAAATACACAAAAATATCAAGTATTATTGAGAAACCTCTTTTCAACATAGCTTCAATTATTAGCTTATTATCAATAGGTTTATTTAACAAAGCAGATAATTGGATCTGTATTTTAATCATAACCTTACTATTTACACTTATTGCAACTGGAAATACAATTTTTGGATTACTTAAAAATAATACACTTAAGTTTTTAGGAGAAATATGTTACACAACCTACCTGTTTCATGGCATCATATTATTTTCCTTTTTTTACTTTGTATTTGGGTTTGATTATATACGAAGCTTAACCCCTGTTCAGTATTGCACAACAATTTTTTGGATAACTCCCATTGTTGTCATCATAAGCATATTAGGATTCCGATTCATTGAAAAACCCTTTATGGAACTGGCAAAAAGATTATCAATAAAAGCCAATAATGGAAATTGATTTCTACTACTATTTCCTTAAAACAGTACATTTTGCCGTATAAATTTTTTCACCTTCTTTATTGTATAATAAAACCACATAAATACCATTATCTAATTCATTTACAGCTATTTTAGATTGATTACACAAATCATTCCGAAGTACTCTGCCTGTTATATCCATAATTGCAAATGACCTGACTCTGAAATCAATATCCTTTATTTCAATATAATCAGAGGATGGATTGGGAAAAACAGCGATTTTGGAAATCTGATTTTCTTCTACAGTACTCGTATTCATTACTGCATTTAAACGAGTCCATAGCTCCGAATCGAACGAAGAAAGCGCATAAAGCGACGAGCCGGACGCATCCCCCATCCGTACAACAACAAGTTTTTGAGAGGGAACAACATAGAGTTTCTGGTCGTTTTTACCCAAAGCTGCTATTAAATCATCGGGAGCAGGAGGAATTAAATCAGTAAAAAACTCGAATTGCGATTGAGGCAACATATAACTTCCTTTCCCATTCAGCCACCAAAGGTACCCATACGAATTATTAATGTTTTGCGATGTTTGGGTCATTTGCTGGAAATAATTCTGATCGTGCAACAAAGTATCTGTATTCCAAACTCCTTTATTGAGTATTAATAACCCAAATCGAGCCATGGTTCTGGCTGTGCTATAAAAAGTCTGGTCATAATTTACCTTAAACCATAATCCTGACATTCCGGTTTTAACATTCAGATTCTGAAGTGTATAAAGATTCAATGTTTTATTTGTAGCCACTTCTAAAACATTAGAAAGCAATGTGTAAGCTGCATTATGGTAAGCCCAGCGGCTTCCAGCATCAGCCAAATATTGCAAACAGGTATCCAGTGTACAATGGTCATCCTGAACGCCGTCATCTAATCCTGTAGTCATGGTTAACTGATGCCGGATCGTAATTTTGTTTTCCTTCAACAAAGGAGCAGCCGTCCAATGCGCTCCCAGATATTTCGAGGTTGTATCGCTAATCGACAGATAGCCATCTTCCTGAGCTTTACCAACCAAAAAAGCGGTAAGTGTTTTAGCTGCTGAAGCCCAATACCAAATACTATCTCTTTCGAAAGCACCAAAATACTTTTCCATAATTATTTTCCCGTCTTTCAAAATCAGAAAAGCTTTGGTATGTTTTTGCTCCAAAAACTGATACAGAGTATCTCTGGCAATTGAATTCCACCCTTGAGCACTAAAACTAACTGTATCCCAATTAGTTCCAGTTAAAGGAGGAAAATATAGTGACTGCGAATTTACCGGAAATATGGCTGTTGAAAATAACAATAGCAAGGCAAACAAATACTTTTTCATTCTGATGTTATTAAAATACTGAACTAAGATCTTCGAAATGTAAAAAGGTTTAATATTTCAAAAATACACAGAAGCCTTTATTCATAACAAAATACATTAAGAAAAAAATAACAGTTATTGTACCGAAGGAAATCAGGCTTCTAAGTGTCTAATTAAAGATATTACTATTGTTATTCCAAAATCACTATATTATTTATTCAATCACACCCAATGAGATTACATCTAGCCATCTTATTATCAGTACTATCTATTACTTTATTTGCACAAAAACACAATGCCCCGGGTATAACTCCAGAATTCAGATCAGGCGAAATTAAAGGAAAAGTTATTGATCAAGCAACCTCTCAACCCGTAGAGTATGCAAACATTATTTTACTGAAAACCAAAGACAGCTCAATGGTTTCCGGAATTATAACCAACAACAAAGGGGAATTTGTACTCGACAAAGTTCCGGCCGGAATTTATTATCTAAAGATCAGCTTTATTGGCTACAAAGACCTGAAAACTTCCATTTTCAAGATTACGCCAAATGAGCCTTCAATTAATCTTGGAGAGATTAAATTGACAACAGGAACAAGTAATCTTTCGGGGGTGAATATAACTGCCGATAAAAAGCTGATAGAATACACGCTTGATAAAAAAGTAGTAAATGTAGAAAAAAACCTCACCACAGGAGGAGGTACTGCAGTGGATGTATTGCAAAACGTACCTTCGGTTCAGGTAGATGACGAAGGGACGGTAAGTTTACGTGGTAGTAGTAATGTGAGTATTTTGATTGACGGAAGGCCTTCTACACTGTCGGGAAGCAGTCGTAATGCAATTTTGGAGCAAATTCCCGCAAGCACAATCGAAAGTATTGAAATTATTACCAATCCTTCGGCAAAGTATAACCCGGAAGGCATGACCGGAATCATCAATATCAGGTTAAAAAAGCGTACTGATACCGGATTAAATGGGAATATATCTCTTTCTTACGGAGTGAAAGATCGCTATAATGGCTCGTTGAACCTGAATTACAACAAAGGGAAATTCAACTTTTTCACAGCTATTGATGGTCGCTGGTTTAAAATGCAAGGTTATGGAAATATGTCGCGCAAGGCTTTTAACGGTGATTCAGTAACTTACGATGACCAACACACGGATAATAACCGTGAAATGATTAATAAAAGTATCAAAGGAGGGTTTGATTATTATATTAACAAAAAAAACAGCATTACATTCTCTTACCAGCTCTCTAAAAATAATGCTACACGTAACGGCAACACTTACAATCTTACCCAACGAACAGACCTGCAACCAACATTTTATCAAACAAAACTCCTGTCGGAACCCGAAGATAATACCGAACATGTTTTCACACTTTTCTACAAACGAAATTTCAACAAACCCAAACAAGAATTAACTGCTGACATTTCGTACCGGTTAAATAATTTTGATGAAGAAGAAAACTATACAACTGATATTGATTCATTTGCATCCGGAGTTTATTTTCCTTATTCTCTTTTTACCCAAAAAACGCATACAGATGGAAATAATAAGCAATTGAATACTCAACTCAATTACATCCACCCGTTGAACGATAAAATGAAAATAGAAGGTGGTTACCATGCAATTGTACGTTATGTTGACAGCGATTTTCATTTTTATGACCTTAACTCAAATTCATGGACTTTAGATCCTTTGAAAAACAATCATTTTGCTTATACAGAGAATATTCAGGCATTGTATGCAATGTATTCATCCGAATGGAAGAAATTCTCATTCCAGCTTGGAGGTCGCTTGGAACAGGCGCTTACTACGGCCGAACAGAAAACGGACGGAAAAGAGTACAAGAACAACTATATGAGCTTCTATCCCTCCGTACATATTTCGTATAAACTGCCGAAAGACAATGAAATGCAACTGAGCTACAGTCGCAGGGTAAGCCGTCCTGATTTTCATTCACTCAATCCGTTCCGCGATTACGATGATGTTTGGATGGTTAGCTATGGAAATCCGTCACTAAAGCCAGAATACACTAATTCTTTTGAGTTGGGGCATACTAAATACTGGAAAAAGACTAGTCTATATACCAATGTGTATTATCGTTTTATGAACAATATTATCCGTCGTTACAGCTTTGTGGACGCAAATGGGATTACTAATTCAACATCCATGAATCTATCCACAGGAAAAGCCTATGGTGTTGATTTTGTTTTGGATCATGAAATATTAAAGGGGTGGAAAAGCAACATTAGTTTCAGTTATTTTCGTACGATAATTGACGGTTCAAATGTTGAAAGCGGGCTTGAATCAGACAATTATAGCTGGACATCAAAGCTTAATTCAACGATGAACCTCCCATGGGGAATCAATTTGCAACTCAATGTAAATTATCGGGGTCCGATTGTAACACCACAAGGTGAAATCAAAGAAATGTATTTTGCAGATATTGCTGCCAAAAAGAATATTTTAAAAGAGCGTGGTTCTATATCTGTTCGTTTAAGTGATATGTTTAATACTCAAAAATTCAGAGTAACAAACAATGGAACAAATTACGAATCGGAAATGACCCGTAAACGTACATCTCAGCTACTATTTATCACATTCACTTACAAAATTAACGGAGGAATAAAACAGCGTCCGGCACGTAAGCAAAATGATAGCAATGAACGAAGCGGGGAAGACTATGATATGTAATCATAACTTCAGCATAAAAAGAGGCTTACTGATTTCATTTAGTAAGCCTCTTTTTATTTTAAACATTAAAACAAATTACGCATTAGAAATAAAAAGTGAATTTAAAAAACGCTTAAAACCCTTACGTGACAATAGATTTAGATGTTTTTTTATCTAGAAAAACACACAAATAAATCAATATAAATCAGGCGTTTGAATATTACTATTTCTCTATTGCGTAATTTGGGTTAAAAATACTTCTTTTTATTTTGTTCCCCATGCTTGTTCATTCCAAATATGGAATGTATTATTTCCTATTGGTTGCCAAAATGTCACATAACCCGTTCCTGATGAATGGCAATTACCTTGATATTGGTAAGGTGTTTGAGATACAGTCTGATTTAAATTTGATTGACTAAAATTTGTTGTTGAAGCACTAAATTCAACACTTACAATGCTATACTTTCTAGGGATTAACAATGAAAAAGTATGTGATTGACCTGCTGCTATTATAGCTGACTGCGTTGAATTGAAAGAATTACTTCCATCTGTATATACATACGAGGCACTTACTGTATAGCTACAATCACCATACATAAAAACAGGAGAGCCGTTTGTTACTGTGTAAGAAACTTGAGCTTGAGAATAATGCATTATTCCCAAAAATAAAATACTTAAAATAATTACTGTTTTTTTCATTTTTTAAATAATTTGAAATGAGTACATTTTTATATTAGTGCAAATGTAATCTAAAACCTTAAATATATTTTACAGCAAAAACACACTTAACTAATAGTCAACATAATTCTATTTTATAACACATATATATAACATAAATACAATTACTTTAAAATCCAGATACGTCAATAGCCATATTTTCTAATAACATTTACTTGAAAATATGAGACTATTGATATTGTTTAGTATTCCCATCATGTATTAGCGACTTCTACACATTATATTAGTGATTCTGAGCTTAATCACTGATTCTACAAACAACGGATTTGTAAATAAAAAGCCGGACTACGTAGCGTAATCCGGCTTTTTAGCATCATTACATAACCTGAGAATTAGTAAACCATAACTTTCTGGAAGGAAGTCTGGTTTCCTGCATTAATCTTAACCATATAAACACCTTTTGTAAGGTTGCTTAAGTCTAAAGTAGTATTGAATGAACCTGCTTCAACAGTACCAAAATTTTGAGTACGAACAGTTTCACCAACAATATTCATTACAGAAACTGAAAGTTCTGAAGCTTGTTTTAATACAATACTCATGGTTGATGAACCTGAAGCTGGATTTGGATATACATTTAACTGAGCAATTGCACTGTTTTCAGCGATTCCGGTTCCACCATTGAGGAACATTTCGTCAGCATTTAAGATTTCACGATCACTTTCGTTTGCACTATATTTTTGAACTAATCCAACAACCAGAATACGAGCCGGGTTATAACCAGCAGGCAACGTAAATGTAAACGTTTTGGTATAATCTGTGTTTGCCACGATAGTTGCAGGAATACTTGTTGCAGTTCCCCATGAACCTCCGAGCATATTCCGTAATACATGACGATGTTGATAGCCAACAATCGGATTACCTAAACCATTCATTGGGTGGCCAGCAGTTGTATTATAATAGTTTGATTGATTCCAGCCAGTACCTGTACCCGAACAGCTATCTTCAACAACATAACAATTGAAACGATAGTCTCCTGATATTGAAGCATAGAAACGAGCAGTTAGATTTACCGTTAATAAACGAGAACCTGCATCATACGTATTTGTTCCGGTAATTTTTACAGGTGTTGGCATTTGTTGTCTTTCTGTTGCTTTGGCGGCCCATTGGCCTCTGTCTAATTCAACAGCATCTTCACCTTCAAATTTAAAACGGTCAACTAATCCGGAAGGGAAACCACTGATGTAAGCAGCATTCACTGTATTTCCATCAGCAAAAGCCATTTGATCATTATCGTGAATTGCAACACCTATTACATTAGGATTGCTTCCCATAAGACTTTGAAGATTTACAGCTCCATCCGGGCAATAACCGCACCATGCACCTGTAGCTTCTTCAACGATTACCTTTTTAGCAGGTGATTGAGAAATCGCAACTACCTGTTTTGATAAAGTATCAGAATTTGCACCTGAAACACCATTTACGTTTTCAGCCCATATTTTCACGGTGTAAGCCTGAGCAGTAGCCGGACTCCATGTTGTTGGATGAGTATAAGTATATTTTGCATCTATAGCAATATTTGCCCCTGTAAGAGTACCTGAAACAACTGCATTATTATCAATCTGATATTTTACAGTTGCAGATGTAATTACATTTCCCCCTACATTTTTCAATACTGCTTTTACAGAAATCGGAGATGCATTTGAAACAAAATTCGGCATATTGATTGCTGCAATTGCTACACTATCGTTTTTCAATAATTTAACTACTACATCATCTATTCCCAAAATCAACTTATCATTTGAATTATTTCTCCAACCTAAATAAATGGTTTGACCTACATAGCTTGATAAATTGATTGTCTTCTGCGTTGGAGTTGAATTTGCACTCGCAACAGAAGAAAGTATAGTTGAACTCATTAAATTACTTTGATTAGGTACTGTTGTTAAAACCCTGAGTTCATAACCATCAGCATAAGAAGCATTAGGAGTATATTCAACAAATTGTAAAACCGGGGTAAATCCTGTAGATCCTGCTGGAATAGTAATTGCCGGGGTAAACATCCAATCATTAGCAACTCCTGTAGGATTATACCATGAGGTTGACCACGCAGCCTTAGTTTGAAATTGTGTATTAGGTTTATACGCAACCCATGCATTAGTAATAAAAGAAACATCTGCAGCTGGAGTTAACCCATCAACATTGAATCTTGTCCAATTTGCAGGAAGATCACCATCTGCCACTAAATCGAAATTTTCCTGAAATACTACTTGAGAATTAGCACCTAAAAACAGCACTAATCCCAAAAAGAATAAACACATTTTTTTCATACCATTTAGGTTTTGTTAAACATTGGATTTTGTGATTTTGTAAGATCATTTCACAGACACCATGAAACGATTTAGTTGCAAACTTAATAAAAAAATTTATGTGAATAGCAATACCTATCTAAAAATATAGATATCTAATTTAATCACTATCAAAAGCCAACAATAACAACCTGTTTAAAAGAAACTTACCGCTTCTTTTATCGCAATTTTCCCTTCGGGCAAAATATCAGCACTCATTTGAAAATTATGCCACATTTTTGGCCATATTTTTAACGTTGAAGATAAAGAACCGGATAACAACTTATCATGTAATCGAATTGCGTCACTCAAAAACACGTCATAATCAGCAGCATGTATAAAAACCGGAGGTAAATTTTTCAGATCTGCATAAAGAGGAGAAATAAACGGATGACACGGATCATTTTCGGCAACATACAATCTGTCGTAAAAGAATTCTGGTTTTAAGCGATAGGGATCTTTCTTCGCCCTGCTAATCATTGATTCACCTGTTTTTGCAGAATCAAGCATCGGGCAAAAAAAATGTACGGACACCGGAAGTGGAACTCCTTCTTCCTGAAAAAAATTCATCATGCTTAATGACAACCCACAACCTGAAGAATCAGCAACTATTACAATTTTATTTGACTGAAAACCAAGTTCCAATAAGTATGAATACACTTTGATACAATCATTTAACGCTGCAGGAAACGGAAATTCAGGTGCTAACCGAAAATCGGGTAAAAAAAGTTTCATTCCAGCTTCCAATGCTACCTGTGCAATATATTTCCGGTTCGTATTTACAATCCCAATACAATTTCCACCACCATGTATGTAAAGAATTATTTTTTCAGACCTAAGCTCTTTCGGCGTAATCCATTCACCTTTAACATCATAAAAATCTATCTTTTGATAATCGGCAGAATCTGGAAGTTTTGTTTTAAGATTCATTTTTTGCAATTGCGTACGCACTTCTTCAACAGGTTTATTCCAGTTTACTGCATACTTAAACAACAGGCGGACAAGAAAACTTTGGAAACTAGCCATCAATTAATTCTTTTTAACGTTAACCCCATATTTTCAAACCTACGATACCGATGATGATAAAAGATGCAGAGATCATTCGCATCAGTCCTACAGGATCATTAAAGAGAAAAATTCCCATCAGCAAGGTTCCTACAGCACCTATTCCTGTCCATATTACATAAGCTGTTCCTATAGGAATTGTTTTTTGTGCTAACCAGAGAAACAAACCGCTTAATGCCATCGATACAAACGAAAATAATATCCATTGCCATTTGTGAGGCGTTGTATCTGAAAGCTTATAACCTAAAGGCCACCCTATTTCAAATAATCCTGCGATCAGGAGATAAAACCAACTCATAGATGTTCGTAAAGATCGTGCGAAAGTACTTGTTATTGCATATATATAAATTTAAAAAAACGTTATTTATACTTTTTCCATGCTTAAGGGGTGGTCTTTATCGCTTTTTCACTATATTTGCTTTACCTAAAAACTAAATCTATGCCCGGACACTCCTATTACATCCTGCACAAACCGTATGGAATGGTAAGCAGATTCACCGATGAAGATGGACATCCCGGTATTGGCAGTTTACATTTTTCATTCCCAAAAGATGTGTATCCTGTTGGCCGGCTTGACCATAACAGTGAAGGACTGTTAATCCTGACCAATGACCGTAGAATTCACACTTATCTTCTGGATCCTGATCATCATCACCCCCGTACATATCAGGTTCAGATTGAAGGAATTCCGACAAAAGAAGATCTGTTACCCATGATACATGGGATGGAGATAAATATTAATGGGAAGATGCATACAACCATTCCGGTTGAAGCAGAAATTATTCCCGAACCCATGCTTCCTTCTCGTATTCCTCCTATCCGGTTCCGAAAAACAGTTCCTGACAGCTGGCTGGAACTTACCCTAACAGAAGGAAAAAATCATCAAATTCGTAAAATGACAGCAAAAATAGGATTTCCTACTTTGCGGCTGATTCGGGTTGCCATTGGAAACCTGAAACTTTGCAACCTTAATCCCGGACAAGTAATGGAAATCAGCCAAAACACTCTTTACAGTAAAATTGATTTTTCATTTAACCGTTAGTATCCTTCATGAAAAAGGATATACACCCGATACGTAAACTCATCGAACTTGGCGAAAGCCAAACTCTTGATTTTAAATTTGCGATAAACGATAGTCGAAAAATTGCCCGGAGTTTGGTTGCATTTGCAAACAGCGACGGAGGTACTCTCCTTATTGGTGTTCGCGATAATGGTAGTATTGCCGGAATCAGAAGTGATGAAGAGCTACACATGGTTGATACGGCTTCATTTCTGTATTGCAAGCCGGAAGTAAAACTCGACAAGCATCTCTGGAATATTGAAGGAAAAGAAGTTCTGGAAGTAAAAATTGCCCGTCAGCACTCTTCTTCTTTGTTCTCCGTTAAGGAAGAAAACAATAAGAAACAGGTTTATATCCGCATACAGGATGAAAATGTTGCAGTTAATTCCATTTATCTGAGTGCCTGGGCAAAAAAACATCAGGATAAAGGAATTAAACTAAGCTATACCGAACGTGAAAAAGAGTTTTTGAAACTCTTTGAATCGGATGAATATTTCACCCTTGAAGAGCTCAAAAAACAAAGCAATTTCAGTACTAAAGACCTGAAATTGTTATTGATAAACTTTATTGCCCTCGACTTCATCCTTATCCATTTTTTCAATCAGGGAATTTATTACCAAAGAAACAATCATCATAAAGCTTTGGAGAACGAATAGTTTTTCTAATTTTGCTCTTTAAATTCAATTACAGAAATTTAAATAATATATTGATATGCAACGAGATACTCAAATTTTTGATCTGATTCGCCAGGAAGGTGAACGTCAGATGCATGGTATTGAATTAATTGCCTCAGAAAACTTTGTAAGCCAACAAGTAATGGAAGCGATGGGCTCTGTGTTAACCAACAAATACGCTGAAGGCTATCCGGGAAAACGTTACTATGGTGGTTGTCAGATTGTTGATCAAACTGAACAATTAGCTATCGACCGTGCAAAACAACTTTTTGGTGCAGAATATGCAAACGTACAGCCACACTCTGGTGCACAGGCAAACATGGCTGTATTGTTAACCTGTTTGAAACCGGGAGATACTTTCATGGGATTAGATTTGTCTCATGGTGGTCACCTTTCACATGGCTCGCCAGTGAATTCATCCGGAATTCTGTACAAAGCCGTTGCTTATACAGTAGATGAAGAAACCGGAACCATTAACTACGACCGCATGGAAAAAACTGCTCTTGCAGAACGTCCAAAGCTAATCATTGGTGGAGCTTCAGCTTATTCACGTGACTGGGATTGGAAACGCATGCGCGAAATTGCCGACAAAATTGGAGCAATTCTGATGGGCGACATTTCACATCCTGCAGGTTTAATTGCCGGTAAACTGTTGAACGATCCTGTTCAATACTGTCACATCATCACCACTACTACTCACAAAACCTTACGCGGACCTCGCGGTGGTTTAATTGTGATCGGAAAAGATTTCGAAAATCCATGGGGCTTAACTACGCCAAAGGGCGAAATAAAAATGATGTCGCAACTGCTTGACAGTGCAGTTTTTCCGGGAGTACAAGGTGGCCCGCTGGAACACGTTATTGCTGCAAAAGCTGTTGCTTTCGGTGAAGCATTAAGCGAAGGATACCTCACCTATATCAAACAGGTGAAAGCAAATGCTCAGGCTATGGCCAAAGCATTTATCGATAAAGGATATAAAATCATCTCTAACGGAACTGACAATCACCTGATGTTGATCGACTTAAGAACCAAGTTCCCTGATATCAGCGGTAAAAAAGTGGAAAACACTTTGGTATTAGCCGATATCACCATCAACAAGAACATGGTTCCTTTCGACAGCCGTTCACCATTTATGACTTCAGGTATCCGTGTTGGAACTCCAGCAGTTACTACCCGTGGTTTAAAAGAAGAACACATGCCGCTTATCGTGGAAATGATAGACCGCGTTATCAGCAATATCGATAATCAGGATGTGATTGCACAAGTTCGTAAAGAAGTAAACGAAATGATGAGCAAATTCCCATTATTTGCATGGTAATAAACAATCATTCAAGCATATTTAGAAAAAGGCTGTCCGTTTTGGACAGCCCTTTTTGTATGCCGGAGATTCGTTTAAAGGAGGAGGAATCTCATACAACGTTATTCTAGTCTTGTAAATTTTCTATTTTCCCAAATATAAATTTCTGTATTTCCACATAAAAAATACTCGCCAAGCAAGTCATAGTATTTGCCTTTAACTAAATTGTTATTATTAATTATCAGCATCTTACTGTCAGGGTAGCATTCCCATAAATTTGATACTTTATTTTCTTCAAATTCTATATCATCAAGACCATCAAAAATCTCTCCAGTAATACAATCAACAAGAACAAAAGATTGACAATTTGAACCACAACACCATCCACAAATCCAGTAGTGTCCTGCTATATCTGGCTCTCCTTTTGCACTTTCATTTATTTTAGTTCTGTAAAGTTTCCATTTAGGATTGGTTTTAAAGTTTGGTTTTGCAAATGGACCTTTATAAACAAATTTAACCTTATAATCAGAAAATTCATGTTGAGGAGAATATTTCCTCAATAATTTTATTTTATCCAGATATTCTTCTTTTCCAAGAAGAAGGCATGGACTGAAAGAATCATAATTATAATACAGAGTATCTCTTTTACTTATAATTCTTTTTGAATTATCTAGAACAAGGTCTATTTCCCATTTTTTATCACCTAAAACTATATAATTATCTTTAATCAACAATGTATCTAAATGATCTAAAGTATCAGATTTTACAGTTATATTACCTTCAAATTTCGAATTAGATTTATTACAAGTAAACAAAAGAGACAAGATGATAAATAAATGTTTTATTTTAATTGTCATTTTTATAATAATTATTATTAGCTATTACAGAAAATAGAGACCTAACTCAACTATATTTACTATTAAATCAATCCATTACTTATCTTATTATACCTGTTTGTTATTAAAAACTGCCTGCAACAAAAAATTATTACTCCTGCTTTTTCTGTTATTATAAAGGTCCAGTTGTAAAAGATACTTCAACCACATATTTTTTATGATTTATTTTTTCTATTCTGTCAATTGTCACAAAACTACGGACTCCTTCATCGCCAAAATCAACTTCATCGCCAATTTTAAAGCCTTCATAATGCATACGAAAGCTTGTTTCACATCTACCAGCCAAGGCATTAATGCCTTTTTCAATATCAATTGGTGCATTAATGCCTCTCTTTATATCCATCATAAGAGAAACAGCTATATTAAACCAATATTCATAATTTCGTATATCTTCCTGAAAGCGGGAAGTTTCAAAGCAGAATGTTAGTACATAATACTCACAACCCCAATTTTTAATTATCAATCTATCCCCATTATCAAAGTCAACAGTCTCAATACCTGTTAGTTTGTCTGATTGAAGATTAAATGTAGTTTTGGGAAATACAGTCTTATTAATGATAGGTTTTGCTATTTCACGAATACAATTTCCTTCTTGTTCCGTATCAGATGCCAATATTGTTGATTGTAAACCATTCTTATTTTTCAAAGAATCTGTTGATACATTTTTTTTTGCAATATTTTCTTGTTTGCTCATTCTTGAATTACAAGCGAACAATACAAATACCAGTCCTAAAAATAATACATTGGCTATGTTCTTCATAAGGTTAGCTTTAATACCTTGTTGCTGCAATGTTTAGCTTTATTATTTACTAATTTCCTCAACGACTTACGGGTTTTACTATTGTGTATTACCCTTTTTATCCATTATCCTGTTTGTCTATCTAGTTAAATAAAATAAAATGGTGAGTCCTAAATAGAAACCAAATCCATAAAGCGTCCATCGCACCAATTCTCTTGATTTCCGATCATAACCATCCGCCTTAAAAGTTCCGGCAAAAATAATCTGAATAATCCCTGGAAAAATGAACGTCAAAACTTTCAAACCCGAAGCCAATTTAACATTTGCCTTCATTGACTCAATTTGTTTTTTAATTTCATTTTCATGAACAGCTTCTTGAACTTGTGCTGAAGATAAATTTCTCTTTTGAAGCTCTGCTTCAGCAGCATCAACGGCTTCTGACTGAAAATCATTTCTCTGCTCATTTACTATTTTCAGTAGCTCTGCATCTGTCCGCTGACTCATAATAATGGAAAACTCGTTCGTCATATCGTTTATTTTATTATTTACATGAACCTATTTATCAGCTTATCCGGCTACTACGCATACTATTGAGTTAAACATTCTATAATCAAATGTTCACGCAAGTATTGCATCCTAACTCCGATTCACTCATTCAAAAATAAGTAAAAACTCATCTTCAGGCTCTATCGTCTAAAAATAAATGAAGATAGAACAAAAGGCGATGCTAAACCATCGATCAGACTCGTACAAGTGCTTCCAACGCTTTATTCAATACGAAAGTAGCTCCAGACCCTGCCCGTAAGCATTCTCATTTTGACTGAACGAAGCAAAAAACATCTTACAACCAACGCAAACCAAATTACTCATTTTATGTTAATTATAAAAACATGTACAGAAATATCCGGCAATACAAATCAGAATTAACACAGACTTAATCTGAAACAGTAAAAATTGATTATTTTTGAACAATACAAGACTGATCAGAACATGAAAACCTTATACATTATCCGTCATGCAAAATCATCCTGGGATTTTCCGCAACTTTCTGATGAAGAACGTCCTTTGCTAGAAAAAGGAATTCGCAGAACCTTAAAGTCTATCTATTTTCTGAAGCAACAAAATGTGTTTCCTGACCTTATGATTTCCAGTCATGCCAAACGCGCATTTGAAACCACGTTACTAATGGCCAAAGGGTTGGATTACCCTGTCGAAAAAATCATTACAGAACCTACTTTCTATAGCAATTCGGCTGAAGAAATGATCGATTTTATTTTCGGTCTGCCCGATGACAAGCAGCATGTTTTTATGGTGGGTCACAATCCCACATTTACCAATCTGGCCAATGAATTTTTGAGCAATAAAATTGACTTTTTACCAACTTCTGCCATTGTTGCCATTTCATTTGATGTGAATAACTGGAACGAAATCATTGATTCCAAACATAAACTTGTTTTCACAGTTTATCCTAAAAAACTATAAGCCAACAGGCTCTTCATCCACGTACTCACTTCCAATCCATTGCCCCATGTTTGATAAAAAAGAGAGGTATTTAAACCGTGAAATCAGTTGGCTTCAATTCAACGAACGGGTATTACAGGAAGCCAAAGATTCCACTACTCCATTGATGGAACGGCTCATTTTCCTCGGAATATTCTCCAATAATCTGGATGAATTTTTCAAAGTCAGAGTAGCCACACTCAACCGGCTGGTTAAGCTCCGGCAGGAATATTCGGATGAGTTTGGGTTTAATCATCAACGTACCTTGCGCGATATCAGCGAGTTTGTAGGACAGCTTCAAACCGAATTCAGCACTACTTACAACCAGATTTTAAAAGAGCTGGAAAAGGAAAACATCCATATCCTGAACGAAACACAGCTTACCAGCGAACAAGGCGGTTACGTAATCAGATACTTTCGCGATAACGTTCGTCAGCATCTTTTCCCGATTATGCTGGAAGTATTTGAAGAAATTGAAAACCTGCAGGATAAATCCATTTATTTGGTTGTTGACCTTTTCAAAACACAAGACCCTGATGTTGACGATCATGCGCTAATCAAGATTCCAACTTCTGATGTTTCTCGTTTTCTGATTCTTCCTCCTTCGGAAGAAGGTCATACCGACTTAATTTTCCTTGATGACGTAATCCGGTATTGCCTGTGGGATGTTTTCTCAATTTTCGGTTACGACAAATTCACGGCATATACAATCAAATTTACCCGTGATGCAGAACTTGACATTGACAACGATGTTTCGAAAAGCTTTCTGGAAATCATGACCGAAAGCGTAAAGCAACGAAAACATGGTGCAACCGTTCGTTTTATTTATGACAGCACAATGCCTGAAGATCTGCGTGATCATCTGGTTAAGAAGTTTAAGATCAAGAAAAAGGATACTCTGAAGAAAGGCGGCCGTTACCACAACAACAAGGATTTGATGAATTTTCCGCGCAATGTAGGTGGTGCTCATCTTTGGTATGAACCTATGCAGCCGATGTATCTGCACGAATTACCGTTAAACAAAAGTATTTTCGATGTAATTCGACGTAAAGATGTTATGCTGCATTATCCTTATCAAACATTTCAGTATATCGTTGATTTATTGCGCGAAGCATCAATTGATCCTCATGTCAGAGCGATAAAAATCACGATCTACCGTGCTGCAACCAACTCTTCGGTAATCAATGCTCTGATCAATGCCGCCCGAAACGGAAAGCATGTAACGGTATATCTGGAACTTCAGGCTCGTTTTGATGAACAAAACAATATTTATTGGGCTTCCAAACTTCAGGAAGAGGGTGTAAAAGTAGTACAGTCTATTCCGGGCTATAAAGTTCATTGCAAACTGATTTTAATCCGGAGAAAAGAAAACGGACAGAACGTTTATTATGCAGCTATTGGAACCGGAAATCATAACGAACAAACTGCAAAAGTATATGCCGATGAGCATCTTCTCACTTCTAACCAAGAGATTACAAATGATGTAAATCAAGTATTTCACCTGTTTGATGCCCGTTACAATCGTCCCGATTTTCAAAAGTTAATTGTATCCCCTTTCAACACCCGCGACTTTTTTATGAACCTGATTGATCAGGAAATAGCCAATGCAAAAGCCGGGAAAAAGGCCTGGATGATTTTGAAAATGAACAACCTGGTTGATAAACGCATTGTGGATAAACTTTACGAAGCAAGTCAGGCAAACGTTAAAATAAATTTGATTATCAGAGGTATCTGTGTACTGATTCCAGGGATTCCGGACGTAAGTGAAAATATTGAAGCCATAAGTATCGTTGATCGCTATCTGGAACATTCAAGAATCGTTGTTTTTTGCAACAACGATGACCCACTCTATTTCACCGGTTCGTCAGACTGGATGCAACGAAATTTCGACCACCGTATTGAAGTAATGACCCCAATCCTTGACAAAGAAATACAGTCGGAATTATGGCAAATCTTACAGATTCAACTGGCCGACAACGTTAAATCGAGATATATCAGCACCGACAACCCCAACAATTACAAGCTTAACAATTATAATTTCAGCATACGGGCTCAATCCGAAATCTATAAATTTCTGCGCAGCAAACATTAATCAATAATCCCAAACAAAACAATTATGCTTTTTGCATCCATTGATATAGGTTCCAATGCAGTTCGTCTGCTTTTTGCAAATGTTTACGAAACCAATGGTGTTCCCAATGCAGCCAAAGCCACGCTTGTGCGTATCCCTTTGCGACTTGGCGAAGATGTTTTTCAGGATGGAATCATCACCGAAAAACGTATTCAGAAGCTTGTGAACACTATGAAAGCCTTTAAATTGCTGATAGACGTGTACGAACCTGTCGATTTTTCGGCTTGTGCCACAGCTGCAATGCGTGAAGCAGCAAACAACAAACAAGTCATCGAGCGAATACAGGCTGAAGCAGGCTTAAACATTCGGATTATTGACGGACAGGAAGAAGCCAATATCATCCGGGCATCCAACAATCTGAGTTTTAACAATGATTATAGCTTATCGATGTATATTGATGTGGGTGGCGGTAGTACCGAAATTTCTGTTCTGCGCAACCATAAGTTTGTGAAATCCTATTCATTCAATATTGGAGCAGTACGTTTGCTAAACAATAAAGTGGAAGAATCGGAATGGGAACGCATGGAAGAATGGATACAAAGCTTCAGAGATGATTTCGGGAAAATTAATTGTATTGGTACTGGTGGAAATATCAACAAGTTAGCGAAGATGTACGGGAACAATACAATCAATACTATCTCATATCTTCAGTTGCAATATGGATACAAACAGCTCAAAAACACATCATTAAAGGAAAGGATTGAAAAGCTGGGAATGCGTCCTGACCGTGCCGACGTAATTGTCCCCGCAGCTAAAATTTATCTCACCATTATGAAAGCTGCCAGCATTGAGGCCATTGTAGCGCCCCGTGTTGGTTTAGCCGACGGTTTGATTTATGATTTATACAGCAAAAACACGTAAACGTCGCTTGTATTTGATAATCTGCCAGATGAGCTATTTTTTTGAACAGCCTCATACAAGCATTGTAAACCTTTAAAAGATGAGAATCGAATTAAAATATTTTACGGGCACAGGCAATTCGCTAAAAATACTGGATACGTGCAGAGAAGTATTTACCGAAACTAATCACTTAACCAGAATCTCTGAAATTAATTTAGAGAATAATTCGTTCCCCGAATCTGACATTGCAGGGTTCTGCTTTCCTGTTTACGCATTCGGGATACCTCGTATTTGCCGAAAATATTTAAAGGCACTGGATGCATTCAATAAAAAGCAGAAGGTGTTTATCCTGATTACTGCCGGCGATTCCGATGAGTCCGGTTTCTCAATCAGAGAATGTGAACGGATTCTAAAAAAGAAAAACTGTGAAATAATATATACCGCCGTTATTCAAATGCCCATAAACTGGACTATCTCTATGAACCCTCCTTTACCGGAAGAATATGCCCCAATAATTAACGATGGTGTAAAACAGGCAAAACTAATTGCAAAAGAAATTTTAAGCGAATCAAGGCGATTCCATGTATTTAATATTCCCAAAAGGTATGGAAAATTTGGATTGTATAAGGAATATTTACTTTTTAGGTATTTAGGAATATATAATCTGTGGCGAAACTTTAGGGTTTACGATAACTGCAATGGATGCCAACTATGTTCAAAAATTTGTCCTACGAAAAGCATCACGCTGGTTGACAAAAAACCTAAATGGGCCTCTACCTGCGAACAATGTATGCGTTGTGTGAATCTTTGCCCTAACAAATCAATTTACCAATCTTTTGGTGGTGACACAAAAGGAAAAAACAGATATTTTGAACCAGATTTTAATCCATTGAAAAAAATACGGACAGATACAATCTGACAACCTCTTTACAGTTACGTCCATATATATCTTAATTTTGCAATTATGTATTACAAGATCATACAGCCCTCTGCAATTTTAAGTCAGTTTATAAAGCATTACTGGATTATGGAAACCGATGCTTACGAGGGTGATGTATGTGAGAGGGTAATCCCAACCGGAAGTATTCAACTCATGTTTCACTACAAGAAACCGTTTGTTGTAAAAAGCATAAATAACAAAAGTCTTACTCAGCCGCGATCAATTATCAGTGGAATCAACAACACCTTTTTCGATGTTTCAACGCATGGAGAGGCCGGGGTAATTGCGGTTTCATTTCATCCTTCCGGAGCCTGCAACTTCTTCCGTTTCCCAATGTCCGAAATTGAAAATCAAAGTTTTGATCTTTGTGACATCCTTAGTAAAAAAATCAAACAAGTAGAAGAACAAGTTTGTCTTGCAAAGAATATCGGGGAAAGAATCCTTATCATTGAACACTTTTTACGGGAACAACTATCGCCGGTTAAGCATCATGACTATATGCTTATCCAGCAGGCCATCAACCTTATTAATCAGCATCAGGGACAAGCAAACGTCCTTGAATTATCAGAAAAACTGTCAGTTACATCTAAAAATCTGGAACGAAAATTTTCCTCTCTGATTGGAAAAACACCCAAACAATATTCAAAACTTGTACGTTTTCAATCCGTAATTTTAGACATGAACCGCAATCCGGATTCCAGCTTAACAGAACTGGCATATAAAAATGGTTATTTTGATCAGTCACATTTTATCAAGGATTTTAAGCTGTATTCGGGTTATACACCCGGTGATTTTTGGCTCAATTGTTCCTGCGATCATCTGGAAACTGATTTTGGGTTCTAAGCATTTTGTCTTTTTTTTACAATCCCGGTCTTTACATCAAAGGTAATTTTGCAGCAGAAAACCATTGATTATAACGTAACACATTGTTCGTTTATGAATAAAGAAAAGATAATTGTACAGAACGCCCACACCAACAACCTGAAAAACATCAACATCGAAATCCCCAAACATAAACTGGTGGTATTTACCGGAGTTTCAGGATCGGGAAAATCATCATTATTATTCGACACCATTTATACCGAAGCGCAACGTCAGTTGATCGAAACATTCAGCACCTTTGCCCGCACCCGTATGCCCAAGCTATCACGTCCGGATGTTGATGATATCCTGAATCTGTCAACTGCCATTGTTATTGATCAAAAACGGATGGGGAATAATTTACGGAGCACCGTTGGAACTGCAACGGAAATAAACACTTATCTGCGATTACTTTATTCCCGGCTTGGAAAGCCTTTTATCGGTCCGTCGTTTTACTTTTCATTTAATCACCCCGAAGGTATGTGCCCTTATTGTCATGGATTAGGAAAACAAATCAAAATTGATCTGGATCTTTTTATCGACAAAGAAAAATCAATTGCAGAGGGAGCAATTACTCATCCTCATTATAAAGTCGGCAGCTTTCTGTGGAAAGAGTTAATTACACTGGGAGTTGTAGATGTAGAGAAGCCTCTCAAAGATTTCTCCAACGAAGAGATGGAGATGTTTTTATACTCGGAACCTTTCCCGGTTAAAGGGGCAAAAGAAAAGCTGGCGTACAACCGTAACTTTGAAGGGATTGCCCGGAAACTTGAAAAAGCGATAACGGGAAGAGCGGATGATGAGGCAGCGGAAGAAGACAAAAACGCTTACACAAAATATTTCACCTATAAAGTATGTGAGAACTGTTCAGGATCCCGCATTAATAAAAGAGCCCAAAGTGTAAAAATCAACGGATTATCAATCGATGAGATCTGTAGCATGGAACTGGTTGATGTTCTGCCTTTTTTATTGGATATCATCGACGAGATTTCAAAACCTATTTTGAGAAAAGCTCAATATCTACTTCAGCAGCTTATCGAAACCGGCGTTGGTTATTTGTCGCTCGACCGGGTTGTAAGTACCCTTTCGGGAGGAGAATCTCAACGGGTAAAAATGTCGAAACAAATGGACTGCAATTTAACAGATATGCTCTATGTGCTGGATGAACCTTCTATCGGGCTACATCCCCGCGACACCGAAAACCTGCTTAAAATTCTGTTCAGGCTTAAAGAAAAAGGAAACAGTGTTTTTGTGGTAGAACATGACCCCGACATCATCAAAGCCGCCGAATGGATTGTTGATATCGGCCCCAAAGCAGGAAAATACGGCGGAACGGTAGTTTATAACGGCGAGCCTTCGAATCTTAAAAACACCGAAAGCCTGACCGGAGAATATCTCTACTTAAAACAAAAGCCTGTTTATAACCGAAAATCTTCAAATTCATTTTTCGAGATCAAAAATGCCACTGCCAACAATTTGAAAAAGGTGTCGGTAAGAATTCCTAAAGGCGTTTTAACCTGCATAACCGGAGTTGCCGGAAGCGGGAAAAGCAGTTTAATCCACGAATGCTTTGTAAAACAGCACCCGGAAGCTATCGTCATCGACCAGTCAACGATCGGAAAATCATCGAGGGCAAATACGGCAACATACATCGGGGTATTCGATTTAATCCGGAAAGAATTCGCTTCAGCTACAAATTCCAATGCTTCGTTATTCAGTTTCAACTCAAAAGGAGCTTGCCCAAAATGCAACGGACAAGGCGTATTGACGTTTGAACTTCATTTTCTGGACTCTGTAAAAACTATCTGCGACGAATGCGAGGGCAAACGCTATCACTCAGAGGTCCTCGACCTGAAATATCAGGGTAAAAATATTGCGGAGGTTTTAAACATGACCATAAATCAGGCATACGACTTTTTTGAGGAACGCAAGATACGGAAACACTTACAATTATTACAGAAAACAGGTTTAGGATACCTGAAGCTGGGGCAATCACTCAGCACCCTTTCCGGCGGAGAGTCGCAGCGACTGAAAATAGCGTCCGAACTAACAAAAGAGAGCACTATCTACATTATGGATGAGCCTACAACAGGACTTCACATGTCGGACATCGACAATTTTTATCAAATCATAAAATCATTGGTCGCGAAGAATAACACCGTTATCATAATTGAGCACAACCTCGATATCATTAAATATGCCGACTGGATAATCGACATGGGCCCGGAAGGGGGTAAAAACGGAGGAGAATTACTATTTGAAGGCATTCCTGAAGACATTGTAAATTGCGAGAACTCCTATACAGGGAAATACCTTCGGAAAATATTGTAATTAAAGCTCGCCGACGCTGAGACTTTCTTAAAAGTCATAATCTTAATATGCTTTCGTGATTCAGCATTGCCGGAAATTTTGAAATATTCCCTGCAAGCATTTAATTTTTCGTGCAAAGCATATTACGGATCGCTCACTATTAAAATCCATTACAGAAACCTCAGTTCAACATAAAAAGGAAGATTGCGCAAGAATTGCAAAATGAATAGCAAGAATGAACAAATTTAAATTTGAAACGGCTCCTACTTTTGCGCTCTCGTTCAATCAAATTATGACAACTATGGTTTCAAATGAAGATTCATTGAAAAGTATTCCTGCAACGATGGCAGGATTAATGCTAAGTTTATTGCTTTCGGCTCTTGATAATTCTATCGTATCAACAGCCATGCCGAGAATTATCGGCGATTTACAGGGGCTGGAACATTATTCATTGCCTTTTACTTCCTATTTATTGTTTTCTACGGTAGCAATTCCCATAGCCGGGAAACTTTCGGATGTATTCGGACGAAAAGTGGTGGTACTATGGGGGATGATCTGCTTTCTGCTGGCATCGGTATTGTGTGCTTTTTCCGCAAATATGCTTATGCTGATTGTATTCCGCGGATTACAGGGAGCATGTGGCGGTGTGTTAGCTTCCAGTGCTTTTATTATCACCTCGGAACTTTTTCCACCTCAGAAACGGGGAAAATATATCGGAATATTAGCATCAATGCATGGACTGGCCAGTTTACTCGGTCCTGTAGCAGGAGGATTGATCACGGATTATATCTCGTGGCGCTGGATATTTTTAATCAACATCCCGATTGGTTTATGTGCATTTTGGCTACTCCGCCGTTTTCTGCCCAAACTGAAACATACAGATCATTCCAACGGTCTCGACGTAAAAGGAATTCTGGTTTTTTTATCGGCTATTATTCCATTCCTGTTTTGCTTTGCCGAAGGGGGGAAACTTTTACCGTGGACATCGCCCCTGTTGTTTATTTGTTTTGCATTATCGGTATGTTTCATGTTTTGGTTTGCACGTTTGGAACAAAAATCGCACTCCCCCATGCTACCTCCCGGCTTGCTGAAAAACCGGATATTTCGAAAAGCAGCTTTCTCAGCCTTTCTGGCTTACGTGGCCTTGTTTGGGGTAATTTTATATGTACCTTATTTAATGCAGATCATACTGAAAAAAGGAGCGGCTTTCTCAGGCTTGATGATGTTGCCTATGTCGCTTTCGATGGTGACCGGCGGAATGCTTGGCGGATTTCTAGTCTCAAAATTCCAACGATTCCGGTCGTTGAGTATTGTAAACTTCAGTGTGGCAATCATGGGCTTTGTCATCCTGCTGGTTTCAGGACAAAATATCCCCACTGCAATATTGATTATCGCACTTATATTTATCGGGTTGGGTATTGGGATGAATTTTCCGGTTGTCAACATCGTTCCCCAGTCGGTTTTTCCGGTTACTCAATTGGGAATTGTAATTTCAACACTCGAATTTTTCCAGATAATGGGAGGAGTAATTTCTACCTCTATACTCGGCTACTTACTCCATGAGTCACTAACCGCTATTCTGGCACTAAGCATTGCAGCCCTGGTTCTTGGGATTATTTCCATGTCGTTTCTGGATGAAAAAACCGTGCGCGAAGGGTTTTTTCATCAGAAAGTAAACTAATTTAGAAGGGGCGAACAGGCAATACAATATCATATTCCAATAAGTCGCAGTCATTGCGAAGGTGTAACTCGGGCGGGTATATTTCCAACGAAGGTTTTTCGTCGGGGATATATCCGCTTTGAGGCAGCCATTTGCCATAGATCAATGCATACGCATCAGAGATATCTTCCTTTTTTCCCTTGAAATGATACCGGGCATACTTACCGGCCAGGATATCGATGGTCTTGATTTCCCCTTTGACCAACTCAACATTTTCGGGTACGGTAATACATGCCCGGTAACGACATTTAGCCTGAGGAGTAATCCCCGGATTATCAAAAGGAATACCGATAAACTGAGTACCGGAATTCAATAAATCGTGAATTGAAGCAAATTGCAGAAGCTTTTTCCATGACTTTGGAATGCCTGTTGAATAACCGTTAAGAGTTTGGGCATACGCTACGTGGAATGCCGGCAAATAAATAATTTCAATGCAGGAAAGATCGGCTCCATCTGTTTGCGTGGGAATACCTTTCGAAGGAATATTCAACGAATGAAAATCATGGAGATGTTGTTTCAGATATTGACTCGGAGATAGTTTATAATACTTTTTAAACGACCGCGAAAATGTGGAGATGGATGTAAAACCACAGTCAATTGCAATTTCCGACACTGATTTATTGGGCATTAAACACAGCCGGTTAGCTGCTTTTTCGAGTTTTATCCGTTCAATATAATCGTGCGGAGTTTCGCCAATCATCGACGTAAAAATACGATGAAAATGATACGGAGAAAAGCAGGCAACCGAAGCCAGAAGATCTAATGTCATTTCTTCGGCAACGTGCTCCGAAATATAGTCAACTACCTGATGAATCCGTTCATTATAGGACTGTTGCGATAACGAAATACCCATAAATACATTCTGTTTGAATTACGCAAAGGTAGTAAGTAAACGGCTATTACTGCAATTAACCCAAAGCACCTGCTCCCTTCAGGTATATTCTCAACCGGAATTTTTACGATCGTCATCTTACGATCCTTACTTCCCTACCACCAGCTTTCCAACTTCCTTATTGGTTTTTTGGGTTATCAAAATAAGCAGGGAGATACCACGGGGAGCATTGTGTAAAGGGTGCAATATACTAAGCTTGCCCAAGTATAGTTCCAACCTGGAATAATCGCTGGGTGTTGCGCACCGCTCATATTCCTAATTTATTGTAGCCAATTACTTTTTTAAAATAATTTCCCCTATTTCATATTCATCCGGTAGATTATAAAAATCGGTCTTCTTAAGAAGATAAGAGCCTTCAAATTTATCATTAAATTTAATTTTGTACCTTTTCACCGAAGTAGTTATTCCATTTACAGTGTTTGATTTTTCAAATGAATTTGTTAATATTATGTCATCTGTCAGATTTTGTTTTAATTCAGCAAGTGTAGGTACTGTTGGCTTTGAATTATAGCTCAAATAGTTCGGCTCATAACTTTCATTTGATTTAATTGTAGTCTTTTGTTCTATTTCAAGATACTTCTCTCCATTAAGCATAATAAGCCTAATCCAGAGACCATTTTCTTCTGGTATCTTTGGTCTTACATTTACTGAAATACTATTTGTTTCATATTTAGTTCCATTAAACTCAAAAGTAAACGGACCAATGGTATAGCTTTTAGCCTCCTTAAATACTAATACTCTATTTAATTCTCCAAATAAAGCTTGGCTAAATGAACCTGAACTAGAAACTTCAATGGAGTCACCAAGTTCATTTTTTAAATATTCAGTTAATATGTCTGGCTTCATAATCAATGTAACTTCTTCTCCAACTCTTGGCTCAAGATTATTTACATTAAGCTCAATCCTTTTCTGTGCAAATAAATTAAAGCCACAGAGCAAAATAATTAGTAATAGAATGTTTTTCATGTTTAAATATTTAGCATTTATCATTAATTTTCACATCCATCTGCCAATACTTTGAATGTCATAAAGCGTTAAAAATACTGCGTGTTCAAAATATCTAAGTAACCAGCCTATGCAAACAAAAATCATTATTGTCAAACCAGTAGTTCTCTTTGCAAATAAGGCGAGAAATCCTACAAATGTCGAAAAAGTCAAAATGAGAGTGAATGTGCCAATTCCCCAAAAAATCATGGAACTATATAAAATCAAAAGTCCCCAAAGGAATAATATAAATGTCAATATTGGAATTATGTATTTCGTCATTGTGCTTTTTCTTCTAAGCTGACTGCTACCGTTTTTGGGCTTTGCATTCGGGCGGATTACGAAACACAAAGCTACAATTTATTACTAAAATTTAATAGTAGTACTCAGCTTCAAGTTTGTACGTCATCTCGCCTGACGCAAAAACCGTATTATCGGTAGCCAATTCTTTTTGACTTATTTTCGCCACATCCATAATTACTGTTTTTTTTGTGATATTAACGGTAAATTTAATTCCATCAAAAGTTTATTATAACTTTCAAAGTCATATTGTTTACTGTCGTAAACATTAATTATTAGAGATGAGTCAGATTTAACTACAGAAAAAGAATTCCCAGCGTGTCCTGGAAATCGTTCTTCTATTTTTGATTTAGCCATCCTTTCAATATACTCTGAAATTGATTTTTTGTTATCTTGGTTTAGTTTTATTGTCTTTTGTAATTCCAATTTTTGAAACTCCGGAGTCCCATAATAATCACCTATAGAATCACAGTTAACTTTGAATTTCTGATAATTCAAATAAAATTCTTTATCTGATTTTGCAAAGACAATCATTTTCTCTTCGTGCCCTCCCCATTCACCACATTCACTAAAGCGAGCATTTAAAAATAGTTTTGTATCAGAACCAAATGCACCTAAATCAACTTCGTCAAAAAACGTATTCTTTTGTCCCTTTTCGTTGTCAACTTTCTTGTCGTCACTGGTTGATGAATTACAAGCAAATAGAAAAATTAAAATGAGTCCAAAGGATAGCTGTTGTATAAAAATATTTCTATTCATTGTTTAACAATTTTATTCAGGGTTGCACTGTCGTGTTTGGTTGCCTATAACATTGTTATAATCTTACCAAAGGCAATACAAGCCCCTAAATTTATAGGCTAGCCGTACCTTTTGGCAATTATTATTTTTGTAAAAATACATTTTTATATCAAATCTCTTACTTCCCCACCACCAGCTTTCCAACTTCTATATTGGTCGTATTGGTTATCAAAATAAGCTGGGAGATACCACGGGGAGTATTGTGTAAAGGGTGCAATATACTAAGCTTGTCCAAGTATAGTTCCAACCTGAAATAATCGCTGGGTGTTGCGCACCGCTCATATTCCTATTTATTATGGGTAGGTATTCTATTCGTTTGTTCTATGTCTAAATGAATTTGTTAATGCGTCAAATGTAAAAGTGTTATTTGAAAATTCAGTGTTTAAGTCAAATACTATTTCCCTTTCAAATTTGTCGTTGTTAAAGGGTTTCATTTTGTCAAACGCAACTGAATAAATTGACAAGGGCTGTTTTTTATTAATTACCCTTATATTCTTTTGTTCTTCGTCAAGTAAAATGTAATTGCTGTTTAAGGTATCGAAATACATCGGCACAGTGTAACCTAAAACATTGTAGTAACCTTTGTATGTAAATGCCCGTAATGTCTTTCCATTTTGATCTATGAGTCTTGCATTTTGAATATTTGTCGTGTCGTTATGTTCTTGGATAACTAAAATAGTATTGTCATTTATTAGCTTAGTTCCGACTTGCAAAAAACGTTTGTCTGAAATCTCAATATTTTTTCCATTTGATTTTAATATCTTTCTACAAGTTAATATAAAGTTCTTAGTTATCGGAATTTCTACTTTCCCGTCACAGTCAGATCCACCATAATAATTATTTAGTGAATTTTCTATTAGTTCTCCCTTTTTGTTAATCATAAAAAAACATTGCCCACCAACATCACTTTCTGGAACCCAAAATTCTATTGTAAAAAGGAAAGATTTGAAACTGTTTAGGTAGCCAATGAAATTTGGTAATTTTGAGTCAGATCGTGTCAAAATACCACCATCAAATATTTCTCTGAAATTGTCTTTGGTTATAGTCTTTGAGAAAACGGATTTACCTAAATTGTCGGTAAGTGAAATAGTGTAAGTTGCATTGTACCCCTTGTAAACATCTTTATAGTGTTTCCCTTTGTCAATATAAATGTCTGTGTGGTAAAACAATTTTGAAGGTTCAATATTAGCTGAATATCTCAAAGTGAATTTTTGGTTGTCAATGATTAAAACTGTGTCCTTTTTCCCAAGGACTGCTTTGTTGTCAGTTGAATTACATTCATTTATAATTGTGTCGGCACTTACTGTTTGATTTGAATTGTCATTTTTAGAAGTTGTCCCGTTGTTACAACTTGTCAAAATGATACCAAAAGTTAATATATAAATGAGTCTTTTCATTGTGTGCTATCGTCTGTTAAATTTCTAACTACGTTTTTGGAAAACACTCATTAGGTAACACTTATCTACAAAGTCTTTTCCTCAATATTTTCTCACCTTATCTCTTAACGTTAGCCTTGAAAATTAATGACTTCTGTATAGAGGGGATTGCTGGTAACGAGTAAATAATCGCAATTGCGTTTATTTACAATTTAGGCAAAATGCATCTGCTAATTGATGGTTTTTCGTATATTTAACCAAATCGCTCTTATTCATTTGCATCTGCTATTTTTCAGAGAGTAAAACTAATAAAGTTTTTAAACTACCTGCAACTGAATAAAAAAATAACAAATCCCCTACCACTCTTTCACCTCACCCCGCCTCTCCTGAATTCTTTTTCACCTTCACCACCCAAAGGGTCTTCTACCTCTTCGGGGGTGCTTCTGTATTCTAACTCCTGTCTTCTAAATTTTTTCTCCAGCCCCCCAACTTCCTTATTGGTTGTATTGGGTACTAAAATAAGCGGGCAGACAACGCGGAGTTTCAAAAACCAAAAAATAGAGTTTACACAGTTTTTTGGACAGTACCACCGGCACACGTGAATACTCCCGAATACAAACGTACGGGACTATTGCATGAACTTGCAATGGCATAATCCAAACGTACGGAGCTATTGCATAAACTTGCAATACCATAAACCAAACGTACGGAGCTATTGCATAAACTTGCAATGGCATAATCCAAACGTACGGAGCTATTGCATAAACTTGCAATAGCATAATCCAAACGTACGGAGCTATTGCATGAACTTGCAATGCCATAATACAAACGTACGGAGCTATTGCATAAACTTGCAATGGCATAATACAAACGTACGGAGCTATTGCATAAACTTGCAATGCCATAATACAAACGTACGGAGCTATTGCATGAACTTGCAATGCCACCTTGAAGCTTCAGGGTCTTATTGCATAAACTTGCAATGCCACCTTGAAGCTTCAGAGTCTTTTTGCATAAACTTGCAATGCCACCTTGAAGCTTCAGGGTCTTATTGCATAAACTTGCAATGCCACCTTGAAGCTTCAGAGTCTTTTTGCATAAACTTGCAATGCCACCTTGAAGCTTCAGAGCCTTATTGCATAAACTTGCAATGCCACCTTGAAGTTTCAGAGTCTTATTGCATAAACTTGCAGAGGCACTTTGAAGCTTCAGGGTCTTATTGCATAAACTTGCAGAGGCACTTTGAAGCTTCAGAGCCTTACTGTATGAAAGTACTAGTGCCATCCGTAAGCTTGCGGATCAAACCTGCAACTGACCGATTGTTTTCTTTGCAGCTCATTGTTTCAATTATGCTTTCGTTGCGCTTTATTATTAAATTTGGAATCCACTACCTGCAATTACTTTCCACGAATTGTTAAATAATTTCCAGACCCTTAAGTATCTGAATTTCCCTTCAATAATCTGGCCGGCATAGTTTACTTTTAAATAAATAGTAACCGCAACCATCGAAATATCTTCAATTGTCTTTATTATCTGATCCGATGCCGACATTTCATAAACGGTCATAATCCCTGAGCGATAATTTTCAATATCCATTGCCTTCGTAATTGTCTGTCCTGTTGGAATATTAAAAATTAAATTATCGTGTAAAAGCTCATCAAGTACATCAATATTGCCTGTTTTCAATGCTTCTGAAAGTCTGTTTTCACATTCAATTATGTGCGCTTCTTGTGTCATAAGTTTATTCTGTCAATTTGTTTTTGTCCGTTTTATTGAGACTGTTGTCTTATCAGAAAACAGCTAATGGTCGAGGCGATATACCGTTGGGTAAAGTAATGCTGTTGATTTGGCAATCAATACGAAACTTTACCAGCGGGAACTAAACATTCCAAACCTCTGAAACCCGCATTGGGGATGGGCGGGAGTTCAGTGTACGTGTATTTTATAGTTCCTTTTTTGTTAAAACAACCGACCGGCTAAAGAATACTTTGGGTCTATCTACAATATTCAATCCCATGCTCTTTAATTTATCAACCATTAATTCAAATGATTTTTTGGGGACATGAAATTTGGGTTCAACAATAAATATTAATCCATTGGGATTTAAGATTGATAACAATTCTCCAAAAAGCTTATCTTGATTTGGCACTTCATGAATCATGTAAAATGCTAAAATAAAATCAACCTTTTCAACAACCCCAATACTTTCATCTAAACATTTATGCAGTGTTATTAACTTATCTAATTCAGTACCGCTAATTTTTTGCCGGACCTTATCAAGCATTCCCTCTTGTAAATCGGCAGCTATAACTTTCCCTGAATTATTTAGCATCTTTGCAATTTCTATTGTAAAAACGCCAGGACCACAGCCTAAATCCAGAACCGACATCCCTTCGTTTATAAAAGGTCTTACTATTTTTTGGGGGTTCTGTAGGAATTTCCGGATTGAATTATCTAATCCGCCTGCGTTTTCAACAGAACATACCCTTGTTTTCTTCTCTTTACTCATATTGATTATTTTAATCGTAATGTTATACTATATTTTCGTGTATTGCATAACTGCCGCAGCTATGTGTCTGTGCGGGATTACGCGGCTACGTTGTATCCCACTACCTAATTTACTACAAGCCATTAAGCACACTACAAACCTCGCCATTGCTTATGCGTCGTTATTCGTGGTTTGTGCTATTTGTTTTTTTTTCAACTCAATCAATCTAAAAAAATCATCACTATACTTGTCAAATCGCAAAACATTATGTTGTCCTTTTGGTGTCTTTATTGGTGTCTCAAAATTTGTCGCTTTTTTTATTTCTTCAATTGTAATCTTTAAGTAATCTAAGTCTTCCCATTTATTTAGATCAGCAACAATATAATTTTCATAGCAAACCAATCTAATTGATGTATCTTTTATTAAACAGCTATTTTCCTCAATACATCTTTCAAATTGTTTGGATTTGCAAAGAAAAATTCGCCTACATTTCCAATTATCTATTTCATGGTCGTCTGTTTGACTATGATAATATCTCACATTATCTGAATCAAAATAAAACAAGAATTCTGGCAATGCTTGGTCATGTCTTTTCCTATAACTTTTCTGTAATTTTTTATAACGCCATTTGATTTGATGAGTTGATGGAATCGTTGTAATTATCACATTTTGTCTATTGGGAAATCTTTGTAATGCAGAAATATAGTCTAATTTTTCCCCAACATCAAACCAGCCTTTAAGTAAGTAATTGTTATCTACTTTGGATATAAAGATTAACGTGTCACCTTTTTTAACAGCTCTCCTTGTAGTCGGTCGACAAATTCCCCAACTCGGAATGCTATCAAAGCAAGGATCATCTCCAATGTCTATAATCCTACCATTTTCAATTTGTCCATGAAATATTATAAGAAATGCTTTTTTCATACTTGGATATTTTTTAGGACGACTCAGTATTACCGCCAACTCATTTATATACACACCTGATTTCCCGAAAAAGCGCACTATCCACCCAAACACAGGTGGCTTTATGCACTTTTTGACTCTATTTCCATTGCTGTTCATCTTCCGGATTATCACCTTATGTTAATGCAACAGGAACAGAATCATTGTCAAAGCTAACTATTTTTTCAATATCCTTAAAAAAATCAAGCAGTCAGTTTGCAAGAGCCAAATAAATAGTTCGCAAAAAGTTCAACGCACATTTTTTGGTGCTTTTTCCTAAACGCAGAGTAAATAGTTGCATTTTAGCAAAGCTCATTGCAATAAATACAAAAGCATCCACACTATCACGCAACATTTTTTGTTATATTTGTTTTTGAATTATGCGTTAAAATTTCTTCATTTTCCAACCTTTTTCAACAATGAAATTCAAAGCTTTTTTGTCAATCCTGATATTAACCTTATATTCTGTTAAGGCTCTCAGCCAGTTTATTGTAGCCGGAACCCACGATGCAAATGAGTACTATTATAATATTATTCCCGACAAAATACTTTCAATTTCTTCGACAATTAGTGGCAGTGACTCTTTGTATCTGGATGTAAACAACGATAATATTTTGGATTTTAAGTTCTATCTGGAAGTAAATATATTAAGCAAGTTTCATCATTATGAGTCATGCACACTGATTCCATTAAATCATAACCAGATTGCAATTTCGGGGTATGACTCCTGCTATGCAAATTATCCCGCCGGAGAATTTATTTATCGCTTACCAATGCTCAATGCGTTTAATCCGGGCGATACAATAAATCCAAATTCGATGTGGTGTGATACAACCGGATATCTGGCATTCAAAAACTACGCTGCATATATCCCTAATGGGCAAGGTTATAGTTGCAACGGAAATGCGGCGTTTTTAGCTTCAAACTACATCGGTTTGAAAGTTTTCATTCCCAATGACACAATTTTTGGATGGATTAAAATCAGTAATATAAGCTCAACTTCCGTAAATATAGAAGAATATGCCTGTAATCTTTATTCTGCCTGCATCAATAACAATATAACCAATACATACTCAATATATCCAAATCCTTCAAACGGCAAATTCACCCTATTAAACCGCTCATCCTTCAATAAAAATCAATCCATAAAAATCTATAATACAACTGGCAAATTAATATATAGCCAGAAACATCCAACCGAACAATTACTCATAGATTTAAGCAGCCAGCCAAAAGGAGTCTATATACTTTTTAACGAATCTGACAATCAAATAGTTTGTAAAAAAATCATCCTTAAATAAACCATCTGATAAACTCAACTTCCATAAATCAAAAGAGCCTGACCCGCTTTACGCGAATCAGACCCTTTAACTCACATCCCCAACTAAACCTTAGTTTCTTTTGATAATCTTTAATCCTCCTTCTTGTCCTTTGGCTACAAACAGATAGGTTCCGTCAGAGGTAACATAGTTTGCGCTTCCCGGATAAGCAGGATCATCCCAAACACCCACTATATTCAGGATGTTCCCACTCTGAGGATATTCGGCAAATGCAACGCCATCGGCACCATTTGCCATATAAACATAATTATTGTCAGCACTTACGGCATTGGTATTGCCAAGGGTAAGCATATTCAACGGCGACTTAAATACCATTTGTCCGCTTACTACATTATACGCTTCCATTCCGTACATTCCTTTGGAAACATAACAAACATTATCACCTGTTTTCATAAATATGGTTGATTTTCCAGAATATACATATTGAGGTTCTACATTTTGGTGTTTAATCTCTCCGACAGGAATTACCTTTTCCGAATTTTCATCGGATAATCCAATCTTATAAACATGCAGATTTGAATTCACCCCCGATTCGAGGGTTAGTTGTGTATTACCATTTGACCGGCCATTTGCGGCAGCATAAATTGCACCATTGTATAAATCGCTGGCTACAAAGTCCAGATTTGATTTTTTCAAACAATAGGTTCCACCATTTGTACTTCCTGTCGAAACATAGAGCCAGTTTCCACCCTGAATAATCCCGTTTGCCGAAGCAGCGTTTCCAACTTTCGTTGGAATACAATTATTCGCACCATTTACAACTGCACCGTTGGCTCCATTCAGTTGTACCGGAATCACAACAGCTCCCAGCTTTTTTGAGGAACCTGCCAAATACAACACATTGCCCGAAAGATCGCTTGCATTCAGATCAATGCTGCTAAATGTAACTTGTGAAATAAGGACAAGAGTTGTCGGGTTTGATAAATTCAACACGTTCAAAGCTCCTTTATATCCTTCTCCTCTTTCGGCATAGGTAACATAAGCTTTGTTATTTTTCACAAAAACACTGGTCGCACTAAGCCTTACCCCTCCCACTACCGGACTTTGCACAGACGCAATTAACGAAAAAGGTGCCACTACTTTTGCGCCTTTAAAATTGATGGGTTCATTGATCAGCTGTATAGAACCATTAAGCAATGCCTCATCATTTACAATGCTGTATTCCTGATTACCGGCAACATTCTCAGGCTCTTCTGCCTTTTCACATGCTGAAAACAACATTGTAAAAAGGATGGCCGAAAGAAATAGTTTTGCTTTCATTGTTTGCTTTTTTACAAAAGCACCAAATACTATACCATCAACCATAAACACATGTATTGCTGACATTTACACAAAACAGGAATAAATAACAATTGTCCGTCTGCCTTATAGCCGATTCCAAAAAGGGACAAACATGCTCTTTGATCACATTTTTAAAACGATTCCTGAATCAAATTGATTCTGATCCAAAAAAGCTCCCGATATTTGCACAATAATTCAATACGAAATCATTAATCTTATAACTATGTTCGCTCCAACACTTCTTATGATTTCGAAGCCTGTTCCATTTGTGGTAACCTTACTTCTGTTGCTTTTACTTGCAAAAGTGCTTGGCGAAATCATGGAGCAACTACGACAACCGGCAATGATTGGTGAAGTTCTGGCCGGGATAATTCTCGGTCCAACGTTGCTTGGGTTTGTAAACACCTCCGAAGAGCTGAAAGTTATTTCCGATCTGGGTGTTTTTCTCCTTGTAATCATGGCAGGAATGGAAATCGACATTGAATCAATCCGTGAATCAATCAGAGGAAAGAACTTCTGGATTGCATTGCTGGGCTTTTTGGTTCCGTTTACCAGCGGAATCACCATTGGGTTACTGTTCAATCTGAACATGATGCTTACGGTATTTCTTGGACTATGCATCTCTATTACAGCACTTCCGGTAAGTATTCGCATATTGATTGATCTCGGAAAACTGAATACGGATGTTGGTCAGAAAATTATCTCAGCCGCCATTTTCAACGATATTGTCTCTTTACTGATTTTAGGGGTAATTCTTGATATTAAAGACGGTGCAGGAAACTATGCCGATTTAAGCTTATCCGTTTTACTTACAGTTGTAAAACTTATAGTTTTCACAGCGTTAATCATTTTTATTTATCGGTTTTTGCAACGGGCTAAAAATAAAATGGAGTTTATTACTCAGCGCATCGACTTTGTAACCAACTACTTAAAAGGTAAAGAATCCTTATTTGCAATGGTGATTGTTTTTGTGCTTGCCTTTGCCAGCATTACAGAAATTGTAGGTTTGCATTTTGTAATCGGAGCATTTTTCGGAGGAATGCTTTTAACCTCTGAAATGCTTGGACGTGATAAATATCTGGGAGTGCAAAAATCAATATCCGGAATCACAATGGGATTTTTAGCTCCGGTATTCTTTGCAAATATGGGTGTTCATTTTAACCTCTTTGAAATAAACAACATTAGTTTATTGCTTATCATATTGCTCTTTTCATTTATCAGTAAAATTCTGGGGGGATATTTGGGAGGATCACTGGCAGGAATGGGACGTCGTAAATCCCTCACGTTAGGAATAGGGTTAAATGCCAGAGGAATTATGGAGCTTGTGATTGCAAATATTGCATTACAAAACGGATTTATCGATATCTCTATGTTTTCGATTCTGGTGCTGATGGGAATAACAACTACTGTAATTACGCCGATTCTCTTAAAACGACCAGAGATGAGCTTTTAAGTCTTATTTCTGCTATTGTTTACGCATTTTCTACAGGTATTTGTGCTCCATTTCAGGTATTCAGCTTCAGAAAACCCAATATTAAGTTTGTGTTAAGTTTATCGACGTAAAAAAAAATTACAAATTCATTTTCAGCACTTAAGAGTGCATGGAAAAATGATTATTTTTGGGTTAATAAATCCCTGAATGGCAGAAAAAGGAAAAACTATATTTTTGCCACCAGTTTTATTGTATTCTAATACTGCGATATATGTTTGGATTACCTTTCGAAATTAGCATTTTGCTCATTTTATGTATTATTGCTGTAATGGCATTTGAATTCATAAACGGGTTTCACGATACCGCCAATGCTGTAGCAACCGTAATTTATACCAATTCATTAAAACCTACCCATGCGGTAATCTGGTCCGGAATCTGGAATTTCATCGGAGTGAACGTAGGAGGTATTGCCGTAGCAATGGGGATCGTAAATCTGCTTCCCACCGAAGTTTTGGTCGATCAGAATATGGCTCACAGTATCTCGATGATATTAGCCTTAGTACTAACCGCGATCATCTGGAACTTAGGAACCTGGTATTTTGGAATCCCTTGTTCAAGTTCGCATACATTAATCGGTTCAATTTTTGGCGTTGGGATTGCATACATGCTAATCCCCGGCAACCACGATATCGCTTTAAACTGGAACAAAGTAAAAGATATCGGATTATCGTTATTAATTTCACCCGTCTTTGGATTTGGATTGGCATTGTTGTTAATGATGCTTTTGAAAAAGACTGTTAAGAACAAAAAGATATTTGACGAACCTTCAAAAAAGAAGGCTCCTCCAATGTGGATTCGTGCAATCCTTGTTCTCACCTGTACCAGCGTAAGTTTTTCACATGGTTCGAATGACGGACAAAAAGGTGTTGGCTTATTTATGTTGATTTTAATTGGCATCGTTCCCGCATATTTTGCAATCAATACAAACTCAAGTCCCCAAAAACTGATGGGTGATGTACAATATGTAGAAAGGTACATAGACAAAATTGACCTTAAAACTGTTAGTTACGTAAAGCAATCAACATTAGGCGTAATTCGTCATCAGATTGATACGATGAAAATGGTTTTAACAAACACACCAACCTTTAAACATCTGAAAGACAAGCGAACCTTTGAACTTCGTAAAGACATCATTCTGATATGTAAAGAAACCGATAATATATTAAAAACTGAATTTGGTGAACCAAAAATCAACCTTACAGATAAAGAAAAGGAAAATTTAAAGAGTAGTTTAAAAAATCTGAAAGACTATACAGAATATGCACCTAAGTGGGTGATATTATTAATATCTTTGTCGCTTGGTTTAGGCACCATGGTCGGTTGGAAACGAATTGTTGTTACAATTGGCGAAAAGATAGGCAAATCACACCTTACTTACTCGCAGGGAGCCAGTGCCGAAATTATTGCAGCAAGCACCATCGGAGTTTCAACCTGGTTAGGATTACCAGTTAGTACAACTCATGTATTATCATCGGGTGTTGCAGGTGCAATGGTTTCTGGCAAAGGGTTGAAAAATCTCCGTAAAGGCACTGTGAGAAGCATTGCGATTGCGTGGATAATTACGCTTCCGATTACAATTGTTCTTTCAGGAGGATTATTCCTTCTCTTCCGCTGGATCTGGGCCTAGTGAACAAACATCACTTATGGAACTTATACACACGCTGATTGATTTTGTCCTTCACATCGACAAACATCTTATTGAAATTGTTGGTAACTATCATGTTTGGACTTATCTGATCCTGTTTACAATCGTATTTTGTGAAACAGGTTTGGTTGTAACGCCCTTTCTCCCGGGAGATTCACTCCTGTTTGCTGCAGGAACTATTGCTGCACTGGATGGTAGTCCATTAAATATTGGATTACTTGTATTCATAATCTTTGTTGCAGCTTTTTCAGGGGATAACACCAATTATTGGATAGGACACTTTTTAGGACAAAAAGTATATGAGAAGGATTACAAGCTCATCAAGCGAAAAAACATTGACAAAACCCATGAGTTTTATGAAAAATATGGTGGTAAAACCCTGATTATAGCTCGTTTCATGCCAATTGTCCGCACATTTGCCCCTTTTGTAGCAGGCATTGGGAAAATGACATATCGTCATTTCATCTTTTTCAGTTTACTCGGGAATCTTATCTGGGTAAACCTGTTTTGCTTTGCAGGTTATTTCTTCGGAAACATTGACTTTGTAAAGAATAACTTTTCAATTGTAATTATTGCAATTATTTTACTATCGCTTATCCCCCCTGTATTTGCAGCGTTAAAACACAAATTCAAATCTAAATCGTAAGCTTATATGAAAAAACATGCTGCCCATGGCGGTCTCGTTCCGGGACTCAGCCTTGCCGGTATTATTGTTACTCTGGGTATTGTTTATGGGGATATTGGGACTTCTCCCCTTTATGTAATGAAGGCAATTTTGAACAGCACGAATGATGTTACACCCAAATTTATATTGGGAGCACTTTCCTGTATCATCTGGACGCTTACGTTACAAACAACCATAAAATATATTCTGATTACATTGCGAGCTGACAACAAAGGGGAAGGCGGAATATTTTCATTGTTTGCATTAATCAGAAAAAGAGCAAGCTGGGCTTATATGATTGCCATTATTGGTGGATGTACATTGCTGGCAGACGGAATCATAACTCCCTCGATTACGGTAACATCCGCTATAGAAGGTTTAAATACTTACAATCCAAATATTCCGGTAATTCCGGTTGTATTGGCAATAATTGTGTTTCTGTTTGTAATTCAGCAATTTGGAACAAATTTCCTTGGAAAATCTTTTGGTCCCGTAATGTTTATATGGTTTTCATTTCTGGGAGTATTGGGATTGATCAATTTGTTCAGTTTTCCAATGGTATTGCAATCATTTAATCCATACTATGCATGGGACTTACTCACACACAATCCTTCCGGCATTTTGTTATTAGGGGCTGTATTTCTCTGTACTACAGGAGCTGAAGCTTTATATTCGGACCTTGGGCATTGTGGACTTAAAAATATTCGTATTAGCTGGATTTTTGTAAAATCAACTCTGATTCTAAATTACTTAGGACAGGGTGCCTGGATTCTATCGAATGTATCTTCGTTGAAACCTAATATTAATCCGTTTTTTGCAATTATGCCTCAGGAAATTATTTTCTTTGGTGTTATCATTTCAACATTGGCCGCAATCATCGCAAGCCAGGCTTTAATAAGCGGATCTTATACAATCATCAGCGAGGCTATTTCATTAAATTTCTGGCCAAAAATCAAGATAAACCATCCTACAACTATCAAAGGACAGATGTATATTCCAAGTATAAACTGGTTTCTGTTTACGTGTTGTGTTCTGGTAATTATCTATTTCAGAGAGTCTTCAAAAATGGAAGCAGCCTACGGTTTATCCATTACAATTACCATGTTAATGACAACCATGCTCCTGAGTGTTTATTTGAGACAACAAAAGATACCTATTTATATAATTGGAGTATTCTTAGCTATCTACGCTTCAATTGAAGGTGTATTTCTTTATTCAAATATGAATAAGTTTATGCATGGAGGCTGGGTTACCATTGTAATTGCAGGATTGTTACTTGCAATTATGTATTTCTGGTACAATGGACGCAAAATCAAAGATTCATTCTATGATTATATCAAAATAGAGCCTTATCTTCCTGTTATTGAAGACCTGAGTAAAGACAAAGATATCCCTAAATATGCCACAAACCTCGTGTATGTTACACGTGCAAAACGAGCCAAAGATCTGGAATCAAAAATTATATACTCATTACTCCATAAACAGCCTAAACGTGCAGACGTATATTGGTTTCTTCATGTAAGAACTTGTGATGATCCTTATAAAATGGAATACGATGTAGTGGAACTTGTTCCAAATGTAGTGTACAGAGTCTATTTTAATTTAGGATTTAAAGTTCAACCCCGTATTAATCTTTACTTTAGACAGGTTGTTGAAGAGCTGGTTAATCAGGAAAAATATGATGTACTAAGCAGATATAAATCGTTAAGAGATCATAAGGTATTAGCTGATTTTCGTTTTGTAATCATCGATCGAATTCAGAATTACGACTTTGATTTCCCGGCATTTAAGCAATTTGTTATGAACTTCTATTATATATTGAAACGAATCGGCATATCTGACGTAAAAGCTCTTGGGCTTGATTCAAGCATGGTTACTATTGAAGAAGTTCCTCTGATCCAGGATCAGAAGCATAAGAAAAAACTAATCAAAGGTGATTACGAAGAAATGTTGAGAAGGACATAAGAGGCTTTTTAAAAAGCCTCTTATGTATAAAATAGGAGTTATAATCCAAAACCTACTGCTAAACCAACGCGGATTCCAAACCCTTCGACTCCCCAATTGGTATCAAAATCGGAAGAACTTCCACCATCTTTATATTCAAACGAACCGGATGAATAACTTGGTCCGGCAAAAATATCTAAAGAGATGCCACTATCATAAATCCATTGGCGTCCAATCAATACACCACCTCCGATTGATGAAAAAGTAGCTTCAGATTTTGTGTCTGTATTGGTTAGATTAAAACGTTGATAACGCAAATAAGGAGCAAAATAAGTTCCTGATAATGCATTGCCTTTAATATAACGACGGTATTCAGGAGTAATAATAATGCCTCGGTATTTAGAATCATCTATTTTTATTCCTGTATAACTAATACCAAGTTGCAAGGATTGTAAATCATCTATTTTACGTTCGTAAAATACGGTACCCGTGCTTAAAATAAGACTTAACGGATTAAATTTCAATACATTTTTCTCTGTACTTTGGCTAAACACCTGAAGACTGATTAATCCTCCTAAAATGAGTAATGCGATTTTTTTCATGGTTTCTGTTTATTTACTTTGTTAGGATCATAAATTAAACAATTCTCATGCCAAAGTTCAAACATAAATAGCCTGTGTAACATAGGCTACACAGGCTAAAACAACAATCACCAATATTAATTTACTGATATTAAGCAACTTCAATCCTTCTCACAGGTCTTTCTTTTGCTTCTTCTTTCTTTGGAATTGTAATCATTAATATCCCGTTTGCATGGACAGCAGAAATTTGTTCACTGTTTACAAGTTGCGGCAGGCTAAATGAACGTGAGAAAGAAGTGTAACAGAATTCACGACGCATATACTTTGGAGTATTTTCATTCTTCTCATCTTTCTTTTCCGAAGAGATCGTAAGAATGTTATTATTCAGGTCAATTTTAAAGTCTTCTTTCGATAAGCCCGGTGCAGCAATTTCAATTTTGAAATCTTCCTTACTTTCCGAAATATTAACTGCAGGAACTGAAATACCGGTTTTAAAATCTGCCAGATCACTCAGAAAATCTTTTCCGAAAAACTCATCTGCAAATGCAGGAAATACTAAATTTTTGCGAATCATTGGTAACATAATTATGTCCTCCTTATTTTAAATTTTTGAATTATATTATGTCATCTGCTTTTCAAATAGTATGCCACCAAGAATCTGGAGATAAATAACGTAAAAACACGCCATAATGACCGTTTTAATATAATAACTCACGAATAAAACTGCCAATTTGACTGTTTTAAAAAATAAACTGCATAAAAAAAAAGCCTCTCCTAATGGAAAGGCTTTTTCTGGTTTTGTACACTTAATTAAAGAATATTCACTTCTTTAACAATGCTTTTACCTACTTCGATCGCTTTTTCATTATCGGGAATAAGCTTATGGTGACGAGCTGGTAATGATTTTTCTAACCCTTTGCGGATGAATTCAGGCTGAACCAGAGGTTTAATTTTCAGGAATCCACCTAAAACAATCATGTTAAAGGTTTTATTCATGCCTGATCTGCTGGCTTCTTCAGCTGCTTCAATACTGTAGATATTGATATCTTTACGACTTGGAATACGGGTAATACCGTTTGGATCGTAAATGAGCATTCCACCGGGTTTAACCATTGATTCGAATTTATCCATCGACTGTTGGTTGAGGATAATTGCAGTATCGTAACGATTAACTACAGGAGAACTGATGCGTTCGTCGCTGATGATAACGGTAACATTTGCTGTACCGCCACGCATTTCAGGACCGTATGAAGGCATCCAACTTACTTCTTTATTTTGCATAATGCCTGAGTAGGCAAGAATTTTTCCCATTGAGAGAACACCTTGTCCACCAAATCCGGCAATGATGATTTCTTCGGTCATGGTTGTAAAATTTATACGTTATTATTTTTTAACCAATTCGCCATCTACTTTAATGTCGCCAAGTGGGTAGAATGGGAACATATTCTCTTCCATCCATTTGTTTGCCTGATTCGGAGTCATTTTCCAACCTGAGTTACAGTTTGAAACGATTTCAACGAACGAAACTCCTTTATTGAGTTTTTGGTTTTCAAATGCTTTACGAAGAGCTTTTTTTGCCTTACGTACGCTACCCGGAGTATGAACACTTTGACGAGATACAAAGTAAGTTCCTGGTAATTGAGCGATAAGTTCGGTAATTTTCAACGGGAAACCCATTGTATCAACGTCACGACCATAAGGAGACGTGGATGACTTCATTCCGGGAAGGGTAGTTGGAGCCATTTGTCCACCAGTCATACCGTATATTCCATTGTTTACAAAAACAATGGTAATATTTTCGCCACGGTTACAAGCGTGAATAGTTTCAGCAGTCCCAATCGCAGCTAAATCGCCATCACCCTGATATGTAAAAACATAATGATCGGGGAATAAGCGTTTGATGGCAGTAGCAACAGCCGGAGCACGACCGTGAGCAGCCTGCTGCATATCTATATTCATAAAATCGTAAGCAAGAACTGAACAGCCTACAGGAGCAACACCTATTGTTTTTTCCTGAGCATCAAGTTCTTCAATAACTTCCATTACGAGACGGTGAGCAGTACCGTGTCCACAACCCGGGCAATAGCTCAGGACGTTTTCCGTCATCAGAGGGGTCCGTTTGTAAACTATGTTTTCCTCTTTGCGGATATCTTCTTTCGAAATATGTTCACTCATGATTATTTCCCTCCAATAATTTTTTGTTCCATCGCATTCAGTACTTCATCGGGAGCAGGAATAATACCGCCGAAGCGTCCGTAATGTTCAATTTTAGTTTTGAACTCGGTGGCTAACTGAACGTCTTCAATCATTTGACCCGCATTCATTTCTACTACGAGCATACCTTTAACACGGTCGGCTAATTCGCGTAAAATCTGAGTTGGGAAAGGATATAAGGTAATTGGGCGTAAGAGACCTAATTTTAAGCCTTTTGCGCGACCTATTTCAATTGCTTTCTGGCAAATACGTGCACTTGAACCAAATGCTACAAAAATATAATCTGCATCTTCGCAATTGATCATCTCATAACGAACTTCTTTTTGGAGATCCGCATATTTAGCCTGGATACGCAGGTTTACCTGTTCCTGGCGATGTGAATCGAGTTCCAGAGAAGTAATGATGTTACGTTCACGGGTTTTAGGTTTTCCTAAAGTTGCCCATGGACATTCTTCAGCAATTTTCTCGTTGGTTTTACGAGGAATATAATCACTGAGTTCTACTTTTTCCATCATCTGGCCTATAACGCCATCTGAAAGAATCATAGCAGGGTTACGATATTTGAAAGCTAATTCGAAACCGAGAATAGCAAAATCGTACATTTCCTGAACTGATGAGGGAGCCAGAGTGATTAAACGATAGTCACCATGACCACCACCTTTGGTAGCTTGGAAGTAGTCTGCTTGTGAAGGCTGAATAGTTCCCAGACCAGGACCGGCACGAACAACATTTACAACAAGGCAAGGCATTTCTGCACCTGCTAAATAGGATAAACCTTCCTGCATAAGGCTAACGCCAGGACTGGAAGAAGAGGTCATTGAGCGTTTGCCGCAACCGGCAGCACCATAAACCATGTTGATAGAAGCTACTTCACTTTCGGCTTGGAGTACAACCATTCCGGTTTTTTCCCATGGTTTTTCAGCCATGAGGTATTCCAAAATTTCAGACTGCGGGGTTATCGGATAACCGAAATAGCCGTCGCAACCAGCACGAATGGCACCTTCAGCTACTGCTTCGTTGCCTTTCATTAATCTGAGTTCTTTCATTACCGTGAATATTTTAGTTTTTGAATTATAACTTGACTTTATAAACTGTGATTACGCCGTCGGGACATACGATTGCACAGCTAGCACAGCCAATGCATTCTTCGTTAACTGTTTCAGCATAGTGATAACCTTTTCCGTTAACATTTTTCGACAGGGCAATAACACTGTTTGGACAAGCCGGTACACATACTTCGCACCCTTTGCATCGTTCGATATTGATTACAATATCTCCTTTAACTTTTGCCATTGTATTGCTTTTTAAGTTTTGGTTGCTTAGTTTTTTCAACTTTTTTAGAGTCACGAAATTAGATAAATTTCCCGAGATAGAAAGGCTTTTCACCCTTTTTTAACTCTATTTAAAACAATTATCACAAAATCAAATAATTACACCAACATCTAAAATACTTACAATACTGCGTTAACGATTCGTTATACCATAAAAAAAAGGCTGTTCAAAAAGTCTCTTATCTGACAAAAAAGACTTTCCCGACTTTCGGGACTCGGTCTGACAGCTACCATTCAATAAGTTGTCATATTGAGTCCCGAAAGTCGGGAAAATACATTAAGGCTGCGACTTTTTGAGCAGCCTCTTTATTTGTATTTCTGTTTGTTATTGATTAAGCATTACAGGCATCACAAGCATCAGGATATCTTCGTTTTCGTTCTCCTTTTCTTCAGGCATTATTAAGCCTGCACGATTAGGTTGTGACATTTCGAAACGAATATTCTCACAATCGATATTGTTAAGCATTTCCTGAATGTATTTTGAGTTGAAACCTATTTCCATAGGATCACCGTCATAATTGCATGTAAGGCGTTCTTTTGCTTCGTTTGAATAATCCAGGTCTTCTGCTGACAAAACAAGTTCCTGTCCATTAATTTTGAATCGAACTTGATGCGTGGACTGGTTTGCGAAAATTGCAATACGTTTGATCGAATTTAAGATCTGAAGACGATCAACAATGAGTTGGTTTGGGTTATTCTTTGGAATAACAGCTTCGTAATTAGGATACTTTCCATCAATCAAACGACAGATAAGCAGATAGTTTTCGAAGGTAAAGAAGGAATTTACCTGATTATATTCGATGACAACCTCTGTATCTTCTTTCCGGGAACCTAAAATTCCTTTTAACTGGTTCAGTGGTTTCTTCGGGAGAATAAATGAAGCTGAATGATCTGATTTTGAATCTGTTCTACGATATCTCACTAATTTATGAGCATCTGTGGCAACAAAAGTCACATCATCAGGTGTTAGTTCACAAAATACGCCTGACATTACAGGGCGAAGCTCATCAGTACCAGCTGCAAATAATGTTTTGTTGATTGCAGTGGCAATTACTGATGAAAGTAAAATTGTACGGGTTGTATTTTCCGATACAGGTAAAGAAGGATATTCATTTCCATTTTGACCCGTAAGTTTGTATTTACCTTCACCTGTAGAAATTTCAACTGCATAGTTTTCGGTGTTCACATTGAAATTCAATGGAATATTGTCGAAAGTTTTTAGGGTTTCAAGTAATATCTTGGCGGGAATTGCAATAGTTCCGTTTTCTGCGTCTTCCTGAATTGCATTATCGAGTTTCAACGTAACAATCATGGTGGTTTCCAGATCGGATGCAGTTATTTTCAGGGTTTCTCCATCAAGATTGAACAAAAAATGATCGAGAATGGGTACAGTACTACTGGTGCTGATTACGCCGCTGATTGACTGTAAACTCTTTGATAATTCGGAGCTATTAACGATAAATCTCATTTTTCACTGTATTTGATAAATGCAAAGTTAGTGGAATAAACTTTATGTTCCTATTTATTTTTCAACACCCTGACTATTTTTTATTAACAACCTGTGGATAAAAGTAGTCAGCCGTCTTCAAAATCCGATCAAAGAGTGGATACTGAATCATCACAACATCTTTATCATCGTTGATCAAGGCATACAAACGATCTTTGTCGAACTCACGCATAAGTTCATTGTTTTCATTCAAAAATGCTTGCTCTATGGGTTTTGGATAGGTTTTCAGGGTAGTCTTTTTTCCTTTCATATCCGTAAGCGTTACAATCTGCATCGGAGCTTTTGTAAAAATTGTATCACGTTGCGCTTTATCAACATTATTCCGGTAAGCTTCCATCCCTATATTGCTGAATGACGACATAAAATCAACCACTTTCAAGGTATCGAATGCAGGAACAACATGATTTCCCTGCAACAAAGTCAATGTAAACTGACGTTGATTGCGGTCAATTCTGAATGAAAGATTTGGATAACGTGGTACTTCTACTGTTACAGAACGGATATCGCTGATTTTATGATTAAAAATCAAGTGGGTTCTCCAGTCTTCTTCACGGGCTGAAAAGCGGGGAGACAAAAATCCACGAAATCCCGGAATACTAATTACATACGGTATCTTATTGTCAACCATCATCATGTAAGTACCCATATTGTCCTGAGTTTCATCTCCAACATAGAATGACTTGGTGAGCTTTTCATGTTTAAAAAGCTTAATTTTCCCAAAAAGATTAATGCGATAACAGGTTTGATATACTTCGAGTTTCGTATTTTGAAACCCCATTCGACGATATATTGTTCCATAGGCAGCCTTCGCAACCGGTTCACGAACCCTCATTTCGTTTAATGTAGTAAGTATTGTTTCTACAACTTCTTTCTGAGCCGGATACTTTTTATTGATCAACCATGATTCATCTGCCTGTTTTTCGAGCAAAACACTTTTATTGGTTTTATCTACCAAAAATAATTTTGTAACAGTTTCTGGATTTTTTACCGAGAATTCATCATTCAAAGTGCTTTTCTTACTGGTAAGAACCAGAATGATCGCTATTATTGCTAAAAGCAGGGTTGCAAACAAAAATATTTTATTTCGCTTCATCTTGATAAGATAATGAATATTTTTATGTAAAGTTAATTATTTTCTGGTGTATTTGCGTTTACGGAAGTATGCGTAGATAATTCCAAACAAAGCAAGTATTACCAAAGGTGCAATTAAATTAATTACCTGATAGCGTATTCTGTATTTCTCTATTTTGCTTTTATCGAGTAGTCGGAGTTTTAATTCTCTTGAACGCACACTCATCATACCCGAATCGTCACATAAATAGTTCATACAATTGAGAATAAACTCTTTATTTCCAAACATTTGCCGGGTATATTTATCATAACCCAGAGGATAAGGATAACCTTTTGTGTAATCATATTGATTTTTGATAATATCACCATCTGCAACAAAGATCATTGCAGTTTTTTTACTCAAATCTTTAAATCCAATAGTTTTGTTATTAAGAATCTCAGCAGGCATGCGATGTTGATAATTAGATTCAAACACTCCTTCAACCAGTACTGCAACTGGTAGAAATGGTTTGTTAAAAAGCCGTTCATCAGGTTGCTTACGCATAGCTTCCAAATCAATCATGGCGGGCATATTGATCAAACGCGAATAATTTGACGTTGCTAGAAGTACTGTTTTCTTATTTTTTGCACCTGTTTCAATTGTATCAATACTGCTGACAAATTCTGTTTTGATTGCATTAAGATTTTTTACAATCGGGTGAGTTTGTGTTGGGGTGATAACCGGAAAATAGAGCCAGGGCACTAATCCTATTTTGGGTTGTCCCCCTACTTGCCCGGTTACCATTGGAATAGGCAAGGATGCCATATCCTGAACCAGGTTTGTATTCAGGCGAACACCATATTTAAAAAACAAATCTGTAAGATTAACATCGAGTGTTATTGCCGGAGTTACAGTAGATGTACGCAAACTATCCATAGAAGCAAAAACCGGATCAATCAACCAGAGTACTTTCCCTCCATACATAACAAACTGATCCAGAATAAATTTATCCTTTTCAGAAAATGCGGAATCAGGTTTTGCAACAATGATGGCCTTGAATTTATTTCTGACAGTTACTTTTCCGGTTGAGTCAATTTTATGATCGGTAAGGCTGTTTATTTGTTCATCCAGTGTTACGCGTTCAAGACGATAGTATTCATTTAACGCATTATAGATATCAGCAGTTTCATATCCATCAAGTTCGCCATGCCCCTGAATAAAAGCAATCGCAGGCTTGTAGTTGACAACAAGTTTTCGGATAGCATTGGATAGATTATATTCAAGAGATTGGATTGAATTATTCAATACTTCTTCGGGTGCAACTCCAAACTGGTTTAAAAGTAATTGAACAGGAACTGAACGCCCTTTATACATTACTTCAACAGCCGGAAAAATTATCTGTTGAGTAGAGCCGCTTTTCTCTTTAACTTCCAGATTCGTTGGTTGCAATCCTTTCTGAACCAATTGCTTGTAAAGTTCCATCTGTTCCTTTTTATCGGTAACAGTATTCGGATTTATAAACTCGTACTGAATATTGTCGTTATAAGCGCGAAATTCATCAAGCATCTCCTTGGTGGAGTTACGTAAACGTTTGAATCCGGCAGGAAAATCCCCCTCAAGATAAACCTTAAAATAAACAATATCATCCACCTCTTTCAATAGTTTTTTGGTTGACTTATTGAGAGTGTACCGTTTTTCAGAAGTAAGATCGAATCGGGTAAAAATGTAATACCCAACTACATTGATTAATAAAATGATCAGTAAGCTGAACAGAAACTGCATCAGATTACTTTTTTTCATATCTTTCTTTTTATCGCCTGAAGTAGAAGGCATTGCTTTGCCAAGTTTTACCATTTTCTGCTCTGGAGTTTAATTTTGGTTAGCAGGATAAAGATTGTTATAACGCTGAGATAGTAGATTAAATCGCGGGTATCAATCACACCACGACTCATCGAAACGAAGTGGTCATTAATTCCAAGAGCCTTGATAAACAAATCAAATTTACCAAAGAGTGATAATGTATAGATGAATTCGAATCCCAGATACATAAATCCACTGATAAACACTGACAGCACAAATGCTACAATACTATTATCAGTGAGCGAGGAGCAAAATACTCCTATAGAGGTAAATGCAGCTCCCAGAAAGAGTAATCCTATGTAAGAACCCCACATCCCTCCTGTATCAATGTTTCCTTTGGGCATTCCCAACTGATACATTGTGTAGAAATAAATTAATGTAGGCAAAAGTGCAAAGATTACCAATACTACACCCGCCAGAAATTTTGCCAAAATAATCTGCAGATCGCTCAGTGGCTTGGTAAGTAACATCTCGATAGTTCCTATTTTACGTTCATCCGCAAATGAACGCATGGTAATCGCCGGAATCAAAAAGAGGAATACAAATGGTGCCAGCATAAATAATCCGTCGAGATTGGCATACCCATAATCAAGAAGATTATACTCCAGTGGAAATATCCACAAAAAGAGACCATTGATAAGCAAGAATACTCCAACTGCTACATATCCAATTAAGGACGACAAAAAGGAGCCGATTTCTTTTTTTAATAAGGTTAGCATTCTTGTTGAGTTTGTATTTAAAACAGTGTGCGAAATTACTGCTTCTTATCCAATTGGTATAGCTTTTTCATTAAAAATACCATATATCCTAATCATTCAAAGCAGAAGCCACCATTTTATTCAAAAGAGATCGTAATTGTATCATCAATATTCATCCCGAGCAAACTTGCTGCATTGCTGTGATTCTGCGCAATCTGTAAATATCCGTTTGTACTGAACAGTGCAAGTATCTCCCCGGGAGGGACATCCATGTATGATTTACTTAGCTTCCGGATAGTATTGTTCCGAACCGAAATTTCAAACTTTTGACCTGATTTAATATATTGACGGAAAAAGCTTTCGCTGATATTGGTAAACACATTTTCGTAACGATCAATATAAACGACCACTCCACGGATAATATTTCCCTGAATTGTAGGTTGATAACGACTGAGTTGGTTGAGAGTCTCAATCCGGGGACCCAATTTTTGAATATCTTCACCATTGGCAATGTGAGCAGCAGCTTTTGCAAAAACATCACGGGTTGAAAACGTAAAATAGTCACTATCCTGCCAAATATCCAATTCCAGTATCCATTCTGGTTTATCGTCAAAAATCAGAGAAAAAATACCCGTATCAGCTCCTATAAAATATTGATTTCGAAAACGGGCAACAATATGAGGTGTTTTTTCAGAAGCTGTAGTATTAATTCCAATTATATGTACCGTATTATCAGGAAATGAACCGTATGCATTTTTGAGAATAAATGCAGCTCTGGAGATGTCGAAACAGGGTATTTCATGTGTAATATCAACAATTGTCGCGCCCGGAGCAGCCGAATATAATACTCCTTTTACCGAAGCAAGATAATGGTCAGTTGTGCCCCAATCGCTTGTAAGTGTGATAATTTGCATACCCGTATTTTCTATATTTCGAAGATTCAAAGGTAGGAATTTCTGTGAAACAGAAAGTGATTCTTTATTTAAAAATACTAAATAAATAACAATCAATACATTAAAATAGCACAAATTGTAATTTCCGAATCTTTTTTTACTTCTATGCAATGCACTTCTCTTTTATTTATTTTTGCTCCTAAAATCACGAAAAAAGCACATGAGCGAAAAAATATTATCTATTGAAGATCATAATCCTGTTGACATTCTGGGCGTTAACGACCGCAATCTGGATCTCTTACGACACTATTTTCCGAAACTAAAACTTATAGCCCGTGGCGAATACATCAAAGCCATTGGTGATGAAGAAGAAATTGCTCAGTTTGAAGTTAAATTTCAGGCATTGATTGTATGTTTTGAAAAATTCGGGAAGGTGGGCGAAAATGAAATCACGCAAATCATGGAGTCGGAAAATGGAGGATATGCGTCACAGGCAGAAAGCAGTGACGATGTAATTGTTCATGGTCGCAATGGTTTACTCGTGAAAGCCCGCACCGAAAATCAAAAAAAAATGGTAGATGCCTGCAAGGAAAGTGATATGGTTTTTGCCATTGGTCCTGCCGGTTCCGGAAAAACATATACTGCTGTTGCATTAGCTGTTCGTGCATTGAAAAATAAAGAAGTTCGTCGTATTATACTTACACGTCCTGCTGTTGAAGCTGGTGAAAACCTTGGTTTCTTACCCGGTGATTTGCGCGATAAACTCGATCCCTATCTACAACCTTTGTATGATGCATTGCGTGATATGATCCCTACACAAAAACTCTTGAACTACTGGGAAGACGGCACTATCGAAATTGCGCCGCTTGCCTTTATGCGCGGACGCACACTCGACAATGCTTTTGTAATTCTTGATGAAGCTCAAAATGCTACATCAAGCCAGATGAAGATGTTTTTAACCCGTATGGGAAAATCAGCAAAATTTATCGTTACAGGGGACATTACACAAATAGATTTACCCCGCAATCAATCGTCAGGACTGGTACAAGCTGCAAAATTGCTCGAAAACATTCCCGGAATTTCCTTTATCTGGCTTAATTCTAAAGATATAATCCGCCATAAACTTGTAGGCAGAATTTTAAAAGCATACGGAGAAGAAGATCAGTAAGATTGAATTAGCGTGTAAAGGGATTTAACGGGAAAGAAAATGACAATGAAGTTAAAGGAATTGGAAATAGCTTAGACTTTGGAGCTAGGATTTATGATAGTAGGATTGGAAGATGGTTGAGCGTAGATCCTTTACAAAAAGAATACCCAAGCTTAAGTGTATATCAATTTTGCGCAAACAGTCCTATTATTTACAAAGATTTAGATGGACGTAGAATTTTCATTTATTATGAAGATAGTGAAGGTAATCCTCAATTATGGGAGTACAAACCCAATTTAACCCCACCTGATAATGAATTTGTTAAATCTGCCGTTGAAGCTCTTAATTATGTGTATAACAATTCAAAATATGGAAGTAAGATCATAGACCAAGCAGTAGCTACGCCTCAAAGCGTTGATATTTATGAAGAAAAGGGTGCGGATGTAGTATTTAAAGGCTATGATGAGGAGGCAAATGATAATGAGCATATTATATGCGAAAGTGAGTTTAATAGAATTAAGTGGAATCCGACACTTGGACTCGAAACCGTACCAAACTCGGACTTAGCGTGTAAGGGACTTTACATAGAAAACTTCCGGATATCCGGAAACATCGTAAAAGCGGCAGTTCCAGCGATGATCTGCCCCAAAAAAGTTGGACAAAAAATTTTTGGGGTGCAGTTCACGATTGCCGTTTTTATTGTGTGTACTTGGCACTTGGGGAGCGTACTTTTGTTCTTAGCGTGTAAAGGAGCTTACATAGAAATCTTCCGGATATCCGGAAATATCGTAAAAGCGGCAGTTCATCCAGCAATTGCCGTTTTTACTGTGTGTACTTGGCACTTGGGGAGCGTACTTTTGTTTTTTCATATTTTCACATTGTAGCAATTTTTACTAACTTTATGCCAAATAATAACCTGCGTGATATTTATTTCTGCATCAGTATATGAACCTTGAAGAACTGGAATTGTATGGAAGCAGCCGATTGGGCGTAAAACAGGTAAGCCAGCAGATGAGTGCCTTAAGCTTCACCAGCGAAACCGGGAATAATTACCGCGTGCTGGGGCTAAAACAATACGAGTTATCCAATCATTTAGGCAATGTACTGTCGGTAATAAGCGACCAAAAGTTGCCACAGTTTAATGCCGGAGCACTCCAGGCTTACAAGCCTGTTATTGTTTCATCGCAGGACTACTACCCCTTTGGAATGGTAATGAAAGAACGCTCGTCAAACCTGGCTTCCGATGGATATCGCTTCGGATTTAATAATCAAGAGCGTACTGATGAAATATCGGGAGTTGGAAACCATACTACTGCTCTTTTCTGGGAGTATGATACAAGATTGGGTAGAAGATGGAATTTAGACCCAGTAATTAAATTTCATGAAAGCCCTTATGCTTGCTTTGCAAATAATCCGATATGGTTTACGGATATTGAAGGAAATGATAGTACTACTTACTTTGTACAGTGAATTGGATAAAAATGGGAAACCAAAATATTCTGTTGAAGAAATGCAGAAAATAGCAGATTTTTCACAGAAATTGGATAAAATGAATGGTATAAATTATACCCAATTTAAAGTTTATGCTACTAAAGCAGACTTTTTGAATGCGGCAAAAAATGGTGATATTAATTTGAATTCCTATACAGACTTAGTATTTGAAGTTAAAAATATTCATTCAGGTGATAATCCAAATTTTACTCAAAATCTTGGCACCACAGATAATCAACCTGCTACTTTTAATGGGGTAAGTCTAATTAAAGGGGAATTGTATCTCGGAACTATAAAAACGAAAGATTGTGAGCCATATAATACAGCAGGTAAAATATTGAGCCATGAAAGATGGGCTCACGGATATATGTTTAGCATTTCTTCTTTTGTTTTACAGAACATAAATAATTCTGATTACAAGCCTGGTTTTGATGACAATACCATTCCTTATGATATTTCTGCACAGGAAGGTCTAATTAAAACAAAAAGATATAGCACATTACAAGATACAGAAACGTATGGAAAAAATCGAGTCTCTCGTGTTAATAGTTTGTTCATCTATGATAAGATGTATAAAAATATAAAAAACACAACTCTTAAAACAATATTGTTACAAGTAGAGTTTTCAAATAAACCATTAAAATAGAAATATGATACGCACAATAATAATATTATTATCTTCATTATTTATAGCATCTTGTGCTGATAATAATACACATATTAAAACAGATGATAAATATAAATATATCAATAATATAAACACTCAATATTGTATTATTAACGACATGTACGTATATAAGGCTACAAGTATTATATCTTTAAATTGTAATATATACTATGCATTATCTGACAAGCTAGAAGATGCTATTTTAGTAATCGAGGATTGCGCTTCGGGTTATTTATTCCCAGTTATGGTATCGAATACAAAATTTAACACAAATATAAATGATATTTACATTCCATTAGTAAGTGAGACTGGCATTAAGGACTTAGAGCAATATTTCAATTCAATAAGTAATAAATATAATATTAGTAATAAATACAACAGTATTGATACACTGCTTAATTGTTATTACTCTTTAAAAGACAGATCTGTGCTATTTGCATCAAGGTATAAAAAAATAAATAATAATAACTTTGAAAAAATAAAATATGACTATATAGAAAAATACAATCACAGAAGAAAGACAATGTTTGGTAAAGATGATAATAATTTAATATATAGATATAACAGCAATGAACTCATTAGGTATATAACAAAATGCATTGGATCAAATGATTATATATATTATGACGGAGAATATATGCATATAATAAAAATAAACTCTAAAAATAAATTTTGTTTTTATGAATTTAGTCCTTTAAGAAAGAAAAATACAAAATATGCAATTGACTATATTATATTATAAAGTATTATTTTACCATATTCTTGATTCTCCTTAGCGTGTAAAGGAGTTTACTTAGAAAACTTCCGGATATCCGGAAACACAGTAAAAACGGCAGTTCCAGCAATGAACTGCCGTTTTTATTGTATCCTTATGGTTCGGGAGAGCGTCCTTTTGTTTTTCAATATTTTCACATTGTAACAATTTTTACTAACTTTATGCCAAATAATAACCTGCGTGATATTTATTTCTGCATCAGTATATGAACCTTGAAGAACTGGATTTGTATGGAAGCAGCCGATTGGGCGTAAAACAGGTAAGCCAGCAGATGAGTGCCTTAAGCTTCACCAGCGAAACCGGGAATAATTACCGCGTGCTGGGGCTAAAACAATACGAGTTATCCAATCATTTAGGCAATGTACTGTCGGTAATAAGCGACCAAAAGCTGCCACAGTTTAATGCCGGAACACTCCAGGCTTACAAGCCTGTTATTGTTTCATCACAGGACTACTACCCCTTTGGAATGGTAATGAAAGAACGCTCGTCAAACCTGGCTTCCGATGGATATCGCTTCGGATTTAATAATCAAGAGCGTACTGATGAAATTTCAGGAGCTGGAAACCATACTACTGCTCTTTTCTGGGAGTATGATACAAGGATTGGTAGAAGATGGAATTTAGACCCGAAACCAACAATTAGCCAAAGTCAGTATTCCTGCTTTTTTGGTAATCCAATTTGGAACGTGGATAAATTTGGAGATACTACTTACAATTTCAATGGAAAGACAGGACAGTATATCGGTATGACAAATTTAAAAGAAAAGGGTTCGCATGGATTGATAATTGGGTTTAAACCAAATATTGGTGAACCTAAAAATGTATCATTAAATGTTCCATTTGAATTTGCAGATCCAACTAATGATTCTAAGGCTATACGAGAAAATGATATTACGAATCTAGTTCTTGCATCTCAAGATAAAATTGAGGAAGATGTTGAAGAAGGAACTGATGGTCATGAATGGTATAATCAAGGTTCAATTATGGGCTCGAGGTATCTATGGAAAAACAGCAATGGTGGAAAAACAGATTATGTAGTTAATTCAACCTTCCATGGACCGAAACCTGAAAACAGTCTTTCACAGGGGCTTCGTAGTAATACTTTGTATTTGACATTGGTTGATGATAAATTTGTAGCCCATAATAATTTTAATTATGGTAATTTTTTATGGGGAGCTTCAGCAGCAGCATTAAAAGTGCCAGAATCTATAGCAAAAGCTGGAGCTCATTATAACAACTACAAGAATGACCCATATTCTAAGGGTCAATGGGACTCAGTTGATGATCAATATTCTATTCATCTCGGTTATACGTATTGGAAAAATAAAAAGTAATGTAATGAGCTATTCTTCAATAATTAAATACTTTTTCTACATCTGTTGTTTTTGCATATTATCATGTAAAAACTCTAACGAATGGTGTTATGATATAGATAAGCCCAAAATAGATTTTGATAGCATTATATATAAAGTCCACCAAAGAGATATAATCCAATTCAAAGGATGGTCAGTAATAAGACGTCAATATGATGTATTGTGGATAAGTTCAGATGATACGATAACCGGTATAAAGGATTTTTCAATTATGTATTATCTTGAAAATTGTAAGTTTAAAAGTTTAGCTACTCAAAATATATTTAGTGTATCCGATTCTAATTCATATAGGAATGAGATAAGTGTTAATAAGGTACTTTATGCTTATCAATTAATTGATTTTTACTCAAACTTACAAGTAAGTAATATTGAATGGCAGAAACATAATAATAGAATTCATCTAAGTTTAGGAGAAAATCCAAGCAGAGATATCCACTATGATCTTAAATCGTTCAATTGGGTTAAGTAAGTTTATCCTAGCTGAGCGATGTTCTTCTTAACTTAGCGTGTAAGGGACTTTACATAGAAAACTTCCGGATATCCGGAAACATCGTAAAAGCGGCAGTTCCAGCGATGATCTGCCCCCAAAAAGTTGGACAAAAAACTTTTGGGGTGCAGTTCACGATTGCCGTTTTTATTGTGTGTACTTGGCACTTGGGGAGCGTACTTTTGTTTTTCAATATTTTCACATTGTAGCAATTTTTACTAACTTTATGCCAAATAATAACCTGCGTGATATTTATTTCTGCATCAGTATATGAACCTTGAGGAACTGGAATTGTATGGAAGCAGCCGATTAGGCGTAAAACAGGTAAGCCAGCAGATGAGTGCCTTAAGCTTCACCAGCGAAACCGGGAATAATTACCGCGTGCTGGGGCTAAAACAATACGAGTTATCCAATCATTTAGGCAATGTACTGTCGGTAATAAGCGACCAAAAGCTGCCACAGTTTAATGCCGGAACACTTCAGGCTTACAAGCCTGTTATTGTTTCATCGCAGGACTACTACCTTTTTGGAATGGTAATGAAAGAACGCTCGTCAAACCTGGCTTCCGATGGATATCGTTTCGGATTTAATAATCAAGAGCGTACTGATGAAATTTCAGGAGCTGGAAACCATACTACTGCTCTTTTCTGGGAGTATGATACAAGGATTGGTAGAAGATGGAATTTAGATCCGTCTAATAAATCAGAAGAAAGCCCTTATAATTGTTTAGGAAATAGTCCTATTACTTCTTCTGACTTGAACGGTGATTTCGAGTGGAGATTTTGGGAATCAAGAGAAGTAAAACAAGCAAGAAAATTTGCAAGGTTAACAGGAGGTAATTTTCATAAGACGGACAAAGAATATAGAAAAAGGTTTGGAGTTTCAGCATATGTTGACCTTGTGTATACTGATAAAAAAGATGGCTCAACAATTCATACATTAACGTATAATAATTTAAAATATGAATATTACAAAAACACTGAACAATCATATAAGATGAATCAGGAACTATCTGGTGAAGACTTAGAAAAAATAGCAAGGGTAGAATTTAAATAAGAAAATGATTATTCTGATTATTTTATAGAAGATCCACCAGATGTAATATTGGCAGGAGTTCCGCCTGTTCAGGTTGTGGGATTGGTACTTGAAACGGTTGAGGTGATAGCAACCCCTATTCCTTCTTGTGTTACGGGTAATGAAGAAGAAATAAATATTGAAGCAATTGCTCAAGATATAAAAGAAAATAAAGATAATTTTGCAGCTGAACATACAAGTAATGCACGAAAATCTACATGGAATAAGCATACAAATAAAAGAGCTGGAGAAACGACAGGGCAGAATAGAAATGAAAAAAAAGGGCAGAAAAATAAAAAGTTTCAAAAGAAAGAAAATCCTAATCTAAAAACGAGAAAAAATAAATGATAAAAAATGGAAGATACTAGTGAAAAATATAAAAAAGAATTTACAAAAAAACTAAATGATTGCTTTGATTCGCAAAATTGGGATGGTGCAATAAAAATTCTTAAAAAAGAAATTAAAAAATATCCTGATGAATATTTTTTATACACATCATTATCTAAAGCTTTTTATAATTTGAAAATAAAGAACAAAGCACTCGAAGCTTCATTAAAAGCCATCGAGTTGGAACCTAATGATCCATTAGTAATTTATGATTACGCATGTATTCTTACCTACCTTGAAAAATACGAAGAAGCTATTATAGAATTTAATAAGATTATAGAAAAAGGCATAGAAGGTATTTTAAATAGTGGATTTGGAGAGAATATAAAATGGACCAAATCAATAATAAATGACTCCCGTTTAAGAATAGCAATTTGCTATATCAATATAGGTAATAATATTAAGTCAATAGAATTAATAACTGAACATTTAAATAACAGACAACGAGGACTATATAGTGATTTTTCTAAAAAACAAATAAATAAAATATTATCAAAAAGCATTAGTCTTAGCGTGTAAAGGCTTAGCATGTAATGAAGTCTCCATAAAAATCTTTCGGATATCCGGAAATACAGTAAAAACGGCAGTTCCAGTGTGATCTGCCCCCAAAAAGTTGGACGGATTAATAATTAAGATTTAAAAGGACTGAGTTCGGAACATCACCGGACTTAGTCCTTTTGTTTTTCAATATTTTCACATTGTAGCAATTTTTACTAACTTTATGCCAAATAATAACCTGCGTGATATTTATTTCTGCATCAGTATATGAACCTTGAAGAACTGGAATTGTATGGAAGCAACCGATTAGGCGTAAAACAGGTAAGCCAGCAGATGAGTGCCTTAAGCTTCACCAGCGAAACCGGGAATAATTACCGCGTGCTGGGGCTAAAACAATACGAGTTATCCAATCATTTAGGCAATGTACTGTCGGTAATTAGCGACCAAAAACTGCCACAGTTTAACGCCGGAGCACTCCAGGCTTACAAACCTGTTATTGTTTCATCGCAGGACTACTACCCCTTTGGAATGGTAATGAAAGAACGTACTTCAAACCTGGCTTCCGATGGATATCGTTTCGGCTTTGATAATCAAGAGCGTACTGATGAAATATCGGGAGCTGGAAACCATACTACTGCTCTCTTCTGGGAGTATGATACAAGATTGGGTAGAAGATGGAATTTAGATCCGAAGCCGCAAGTAAGTGTAAGTGATTACTCTGTGTTAAGTGATAATCCATTAATGAATCTTGATATATTGGGAGATAAAGTAACAACTACTGTAGAACGTTATAAAACAATGAAAGATGGAACTGAGAAAAAACCAAAAAGATTCAGCTTCAGAAAAGCAAATAGAATAGAAATAAAGCATAAAGTTTCTGGTTTGAAAATTTATGACGTAACAAAAAGCGTAAAAAAAGCAACACTAGAAAAGAAAGCACAAGATATTCAAAAAGAAATTAATGACTACTGGAGTACTAAACCTAATCAAAACGGTGCAGATGGGGATGGCTATATAACCAATGATCGAGGACAAAAATTAAAAGTCACAACAGAATTTGAAAACAACATTGAAATTGCTGATGACCCTAATGATATTAAGAAAGATGATCATGTTATTGCTATAGTTCCAGAAGAAATGATTTCGGGAGAAATGGAAGTAGCAAGCTATGGTTCGAATATTATCTATGCATCAAAATATTCATTAACTTCTATGAATGGATCCTTTGCTCATGAATGGGGACACGTAGGAGGATTAAAAGATGTGATGTTCTATAGTAAAAATATTTATAAAACACATCTTATGTATAATCGCGTATCTGCATTTAATTTTGGTCTTTTTAAGCATCCAATATTAGATCCATTACCCAATCCATGCTATAATGAACTTAGAAGAGCTTTTGTTAATTTAACTCCAACCTATTATGGAATAGAAAGAGTCGAGAATGATTATGAAGTATATCAGAAAAAACGTCGCTAAATAGAGTAAATATGAAAAATCCAAAACATATAGTTATATTAATATTATTACTAATTCAATTTACCGCAAATTCACAACAAATAAAAGATACTTTATACTTTTGTAGAGGAACTAGTATATATAGTAATGTTATTATTGAAGATAGCATCAATAATACTAGGATAAAACTAACAAATAAAGATGCTAAAAAATTTGTGGCAAAAATAATAATAATTAAGGACAATACTAAAACATTAAAAATAACTATAAAATTTAAGATATTTAAAAAAGAGGTAGTGAGATATGTAAGAATAGACGAAATAGAAAAAAAATACATAGATGTATCCTATTTGAATGGTCAAATTATTTTGGTTTATCAGTCTAGAATCCGTAAACGTATTTGAAAAATACTCTCTTTCCAAACAAAAGCATCCTTAGTGAGCAAAGCAGTTTACATAGAAATCTTCCGGATATCCGGAAATATAGTAAAAGCAGGACTACTGCCCCTTTGGAATGGTAATGAAAGAACGCACTTTTTATTCTTGGACATATAAAGGGTCTAATGACTCTGCAAGTAAAAGAACATTTCTTAATAAACAAGGATCAACCGTAAGAAAAGTCAATGTAACTAGATAAGATATGAAAAAGTTAATCGTTATTATTATATTACAATCAATAGTTGTAATATATTTATTACTATCAAATAAATGTAAATCAGAAGAATATACTCATATAAATCAACTAGTTGATCAAGTGTCTAAATTTAATGTCTATAATTTAATCAATTGTTATAAAGGAGCTGAATTATATGATAATCAGTGGAAAATAGAGACTTCTTTAATTAAGCAGGAAACAGAAAGATTGCTTAAAAATACAAATAAAGAAATGGTCGATAAGTATTGTGATATAATTAAATATTACTTTAATGACAAAGAGATGGATCTAGTGAAAAAGACACTGAAAGACATTCAATATAGTAAAAATATTCAATATAAAACTATGGTAATAAAAACAATTGAAGGTATAATTTATAGTACTATGTATGTCATTAGATTGAACGCCTACTTTCCTTTTGATAAAATCAGAGTTAAAGTATTAAATGATGGACAACAAATAAAATATGGACAACAATATTCAAGCGAAATAACAGCTTACTTAACAAATTCAAAATCAGAAATAATTGCAATTATGGACAATGGCGATACTATAAGAAATGATTCAAGTCATAAATATCCATTTTTTAAAGAAAAAATCAACAAAAAGGGGAAAGTGTTACATTCTGGAAATCTTGTTTTTTTTCATATGGGCTCCGAGTTTAAGGTACCTTTCGAATTCAATTATACGATAGAATAACTCATTATAAAAAGCTTAATAAATAACTACTTAGCCTTAGTGTGTAAAGGATTATTATGGACAGGAAGATTCAACTAAAAAAATGGAGAAATATAAAGATGCAAAGAAAATTAAAATTACCAAAACACAATAATATTTTCATTATAGTATATGCTTCTATTGTTATTCTTTTTATTTCTTGTAATAGCAAGGACAAAATGAATCAAGAAGTGCTGTATAAAAATGAAATAAAATTAATAGAAAACATTATTAATCAAGAAATAGATGAGTATAAATCATATATTAAATATATTGATCATGATAAGGATGTAGACATTGAAATTAATAAAGTTTGTAAATTGGCAAAAGATGCAACATTACACAATGGCACTACTGAATATATTGGAATTTTAAATAAATATAATATCTACCCGGAAGTTGACTTGTTAGATATGAGAGAAGATAATGAATATAGTTATATTAGAATTATTAAAATTTACCAATACACAGTCCTTCATGAAATTTTAAATAGATACAAAAACAAATTTTTCATAATGGCAAGAGTTCGCCCAATAGTTGTGCCAGATGCAAATGTTGTAAAAATTGGAAGTATTTTTAAAGCAAAAATATATTTAGCAGGTATTACTAATTGCAGTAAATCTATCGTTACTGTTAATAATACAGACACATTAAGATATGCATCAGACAATTACACCCCAGAATTCATATTCAAAACAAACAGTTTAGGGTTAAAAAAAGTAAACTGCTTATTTCATTTATCTCAACCCAATAAAAGAACCGTCCAATATCCTTTTGTGATAAAATATGAAGTAGTAAAATGATAATGCTTCTTAGCGTGTAAAGGAGTTTCTATGAAAATCTTCCGGATATCCGGAAGTACAGTAAAAACGGCAGTTCATTCACGATTGCCGTTTTTTAGTGCGTATAGGGAGCGTTCATGATCTTAAAAACTTACTCTTTCACCTTAGCGTGTAAGGGAGTTTACATAGAAATCTTCCGGATATCCGGAAATATCGTAAAAGCGGCAGTTCATTCCAGCGATTGCCGTTTTTACTGTGTGTACTTGGCACTTGGGGAGCGTCCTTTTGTTTTTCAATATTTTCACATTGTAACAATTTTTACTAACTTTATGCCAAATAATAACCTGCGTGATATTTATTTCTGCATCAGTATATGAACCTTGAAGAACTGGAATTGTATGGAAGCAGTCGATTGGGCGTAAAACAGGTAAGCCAGCAGATGAGTGCCTTAAGCTTCACCAGCGAAACCGGGAATAATTACCGCGTGCTGGGGTTAAAACAATACGAGTTGTCCAATCATTTAGGCAATGTACTGTCGGTAATAAGCGACCAAAAGCTGCCACAGTTTAATGCCGGAACACTTCAGGCTTACAAGCCTGTTATTGTTTCATCGCAGGACTACTACCCCTTTGGAATGGTAATGAAAGAACGCTCGTCAAACCTGGCTTCCGATGGATATCGCTTCGGATTTAACGGGAAAGAAAATGACAATGAAGTTAAAGGTATTGGGAATAGCTTAGACTTTGGAGCACGTGTTTATGATAGTAGATTAGGCAGGTGGTTAGCGTGTGATCCTAAATTTAGTAAATTTCCTTCTTTGTCTCCTTACTCTTATGCGGTTAATTCCCCTATTTTATATGTTGATTATGCGGGTGAGTATCCAAAAGTGGCAATAATTTTATCTGTTCCTAATAAAGTAAGTGACTTTTTGGAACATAAGGCAGCATTAGAAAAGCAAGGATATGTGGTTGTATTTGCTAGTACTGGAAAAGAAGCTCTTGAAAAAATGGCAGCCAATAGCTCTCCAGATAGTCCAACAGAAAGCCTTGTTATTTTGTCACATGGTTCTCCTGGAGGCCCGAACGCAGGAGTATATGGTACAGGAATAATGACTAATATGGAATTAGAAAGCATGTCTAGAGAAAATTATGAAAATATAAATTTTGATAAATATATGAAAGAGAATAATGTTATAACAGATTACTCAGATCCAAATTATAATCAAGATGCATATAATATAGCATCTGATAAGTATTATAGCTATATTGATGGGGAATTTGAGAAAAAAAAGGAACAAATAATAGAAGAATATAAAAATAAAAACAGCATAATAACAAGTGAGGATGTTTTAAATTCAATTTCGAGAGGTAATTTTAGTGTTAAAAATTTATCCGTTGTGTTTGGGGGATGTAATATAGGGGGGTATAGTAATAAGCCTGAGGACACACAAGATATTTTTGCAATTGAATTTGCTAAGACAACAAAGTCAACCACCTATGCTAGTGAAGGCTATACAGAGCCTGATAGAACAAGAGATATGAAAACAAAAGATAAGATAGGTGTTACAACAGATTCTAGAAGATCCACTGGGACTTGGGTAGAAGTAGATTCTAATGGCAATAAGTCTGATATGGGCAAAAAATCGTTAAATTTAACATCTCCAAAATAAAATGAAAGATCTAACAAAATTCATATTATATATAATTATATTTACAAATGCTATACAAAATATGTATGGACAATGTAATGAATATAAATATAAGTATGATTCTACTGTAAATATGATATATACGTATTGTACGATAAATAATTATCCAAGTATAAATGATCTATATATTGCAAAAAATATATATGATATAGTATATGCTTCTCCAGATAGCTGTATTTCTCTTGAGGACAAATTAGATATATTAACTTTGTTAAGAAAATATCATAGATATGCAACAATAGAATATCGAAATCTGATATTGAATAATCAAGATACATGTCTTATAGAAAATAACTTACTATTTCTTTTGCCATTTGTGACATGTGAGCATTGTACTTATAAAACATTGTCCAAACACTGCAACACACTGAATATTAACAATATAATCAAAACACATATACCTGAATCTTATAAAAAATATTACAATGTATTAATATGCAAATTATCTGAAAAGTGTCAAAATACAAATAAGGATGCCAATTTATCTATAATTGTAAATGTGAATTTAGATTATATGATAGTCAATACGAAAAGGTTTAGAAATAAGTTCTCTAAGATCTGCAACATATATAAAAATAAATGAAATAAGTTTATATTAAACAGAAACTGAGTGCTGATAAATTGGGGCTTAGCGTGTAAAAAAATTTCCATAGAAAACTTCCGGATATCCGGAAATAGAGTAAAAACGGCAGTTCCAGTGTGATTGCCGTTTTTATTGTATCCTTATGGTTCGGGAGAGCGTCCTTTTGTTTTTCATATTTTCACATTGTAGCAATTTTTACTAACTTTATGCCAAATAATAACCTGCGTGATATTTATTTCTGCATCAGTATATGAACCTTGAAGAACTGGAATTGTACGGAAGCAGTCGATTGGGCGTAAAACAGGTAAGCCAGCAGATGAGTGCCTTAAGCTTCACCAGCGAAACCGGGAATAATTACCGCGTGCTGGGGCTAAAACAATACGAGTTATCCAATCATTTAGGCAATGTACTGTCGGTAATAAGCGACCAAAAGCTGCCACAGTTTAACGCCGGAGCACTCCAAGCTTACAAGCCTGTTATTGTTTCATCGCAGGACTACTACCCCTTTGGAATGGTAATGAAAGAACGCTCGTCAAACCTGGCTTCCGATGGATATCGCTTCGGATTCAGAAGCAAGAAAAATATTAAATTATAAAAAGGATAAGCCATGAAACAAATAATTTCAATTTTACTTATAATACTGGCATGCAAGTCATTATACTCCGAAAATGAATTTAAATTTATTTTCAGTGATGCTGTAAAAAAACAAATTCAATTAGATAATTCAAAATTTGAAATTGTAATTCAATTAGATACGTTTTTATTGTCAAAAAACAATAATGGTACATATTCTATACTTGACAAATATGATCTATTTAAAAATTTAATTGATAATATGACGAAAGATGATTCTATTCGGTATTCTGATTTTCTTATCTTAACACAAAAATTCACATATGTATTTTCAATAGATTTACTTGGCCTTAAACATTGCGATAATACTATGCAATTTATAAAAATTGAGAAAATGAGAAAATCAAAATTTAATTACATTACTGGGTATTGTGAGTTTTCTTATTATCATAATGATGGAATTCGTAACAAGAGGAAGTAGTTTTATAGCACCAATAGCAATTGATACGGAAACATCAAATCCATGATCATCACTCCCGTAAAAATAGATGAGTTAACGTATGGTTACAATTTAGATGGAAACGGAAATCTGATTAACAACCGTTTGCGCCATGTAAAAGACACACGAAATTCCTCTTTATGTGATTATGACATTGACGATCAGAATGATCAAAATTACCTCTACGATGCAATCGGAAACCTGACCAAAGACAATGCTGAAGCAAGAATCTTTCTCAAGGATATAAAGGAGATGATTTATGGAATAAAATAATCGAGTCATCGCAAAAATCAAAATCTTCGGTAAATAGAAAAGTAGGCCTTGCCCAATGATGAATTTAATTATAATAGAAAAAGAGGATAGTACTCAACTTCATTTTAATGTATTAGAGAGTTGGGATGACTTTGAAGTTATTGTCAATTTATTAATAGATAAATATAATTTCAAAATTATCAGCAAACTAGACGGGCCTGAATCTAGGATTTGGGTTGCTACAAAGAAAGACATAAGAGTTTCAATACATAACAACCCTTATGGTAACTACATTAAAGCAATCGGCGTAAACAATGTGTCAATGTTGCATTATATATATAATACTTGGGATTACTAATAGTAAACTTAGCGTGTAAAGGAGTTTACATAGAAAACTTCAAAAGGCAAAGAAATTAGGGGAAGATCTTTCGGATATATCTAAAGAATGTTTTATACAAATTCGTTGATTCAATTATTTCCGATTTAGCATTTAAATCTTGTGTTAAACATTTAATTACATCAAAAGAATCTTCACTGATAAAACTAGCAATATATGCATACGGTAAAACTAAAACAAGCAATAAGAGCCAATATCCTATAAAATAAATAATTATTAAAATAATAAAATTTAAAATAAAATATACAATTTTAGATTCTAGTTCATATTTAACATCTATTTCTAAAGTTAATTCATTATCTTTATTTTCCCAACGTCCATTATACCACAAATTAAAAAGATTATTAAAAACGTGATGAGTGATATGAAATGAATTTTTGCTATGTTGGCCATAGAGTCTTATTGTATATAAGTCATTATTTATAATTTCAACTAGTTTATTTAGATATTCATCATTAGAAATATTTGCTGTTAATTTAATTTTTTTATATGGAAAAAGTTTAATCATATTCTTATAATATTAATTTAAAAGTTTATGCGATCATTAATTAATACAAAATCTATCCTAGTTTTTCTTTGAACTCAGTTTTCAGCACGAAAGAGGAGAGAAATTCCTTAATCATTCTTAGTATGTAAAAGTGAAGCCCCTACCCTTCCGGTGGTTCGTTCTTTAATCTTTTTCGAGATCGAAAAGAGCGTTCTCAAACAAATATTCAAAATCCTGCATCGAAAGCCATTGTGAATTCACCTGGTTTTCGCCAATATTTATATTCTGATCTTTGCTTTTCCCTTTGTAAATAGCAATCTGCTCCCCATTTTGATTAAATACGCCAATAGCCAGATAAACTACAGCTCTTGATGTCTTTTCATTGAGAATAATGCCTGCATTCGACTCATTGAAAGCAATATCACACTTAATCTTAAAGGTATAAGCATAGTTTTTTGCAAGTGCTTTTTCTTCGTCATTTATTTTCCGGACACCTTTAAATCTATTGAGCGAATTTTTAATTTCAAGAGATTCATTTGGCGCAAACACCAATGAATCAAACTTATATACCGATTTAAGCTTGGTTTCTGTTTTGGAAAATATTCTCTGTTTAAATTGTACTGCTTTTTCTCCGGATTTCAAGGAAGACAGCTCTGTGCTTGAAGCTCCTTCAACCGAAAAAGATACGATTAACCCATTGTTCGTTTGCGCCTGAGTGAACGAACCCAGACTCAAAAAAATTACCAGCAAGAATAACTGTATGCTCTTCATCATGATTTAGTATTTTAAAATTCGACATGCACTAATAAACAAACAACATGCCAAAAGACAAATATAGTCATACAGCTCTAAGTTTACCAAAAACAGAGCTGAATCTCCCTTTAAAATTCCCTGAGTGTTTCCTGAATTCCTTTGTGTATCTCGTACCAGAAATCGAAAGCAGCCTGTTGCTTATTCTTTTCGAAAGCTTCGAGCCAGAAATTCAGATCGGCATTTGATTTACCGTCCACCTCTTTTTTCTTCTTCAAAAAGGTGTAGATAAAGTCGGCATTACGGCGCGATTCCCAGAAAATACCTGAGTTACGACTATTGATACGTGATGCATATTGTTTAGTTCGTTCAATAAACTCATACTTCAACCCAAAAAGCTTACCCACAAGCTCCGGAATCATATCTTCGGCCCAACCACGGTGAAAACGGCAAAAGCCCATGTTGTCGATCATCATTTCCTGAATCATGCGTTCGGCGTTGGCCTTGCCCAGTTTACGCGGCGAAATAAAATCCTTCCCGTAATTCATGTAATATTTTCCCATGATCGGCATTGGAGAGAGCACTCCCGGTGTCCAATACTGGTTGGGCACCATCCAGCCTTTCCGTGCAAAAGCGTTGTACACAAAAATGTCAAGCACTTTTCGTCCACGGTCACGAGCCAGACTTTGCGCGAATTTTCGTGCACCTTCCGATAAATCAATCAATGTATTTTTATTCACAATTGCATCCAGCAAAGCACAGGCTATCTCTGCATTATGCATCGAATCTTTTACCACATGAAATCCTTCATGAGTGAATACGGGTTTCTGGCTAACACCCACTTCGTGAGATTTGAGATACCCTTTATCCAAACACTCCATCAACCAGGACAAAACACCCCCGATAGAGATTGCATCAAACCCATACATATCGGCTCTTCTGTTTACCATTTCGGCAGCCCGCTGATCAAATATTCCACACAAAGGCCCCATGGTTTGATAGGGCTCATAATCTTTCTTATATTTATTATTCAGCTTCTTACAAACTGCACCACAGGGTTCCCCACAATGTTTTTGTTGCTTTGTCTGTATGGTTTCTTCGTTAAACTGTTTCAGATAATGATTTACGATAAAGTTTTTATGGATGTAAAGACGTTCTTCTTCCGTCATATAGATGGTTTTGTAGTTAAACGCCACTATATTTCCCTGTAGGGTAGCATAATTTACCCCAAAGGTACCACCGGTTTGAAAGTTCTCATCATAACGATACTTTGTTGTAGCTTCCAAATCTTTGGCTGCCAGCTTTTTCTGAAATCTATTTTCGAACCATGTGTCGGCAACTTTCCGGTCGGTAAAGTCCTGATCTATGAAAGTTCCTCCAAATATTACGGCTGCAATTCCATGTTCTTTCAACAATTTAGAGCCAAAGCCTCCTCTTCCAGCCCAGGTATCAACCGGAGTTATGATTCCTTTCTTTATCGGAGCGGAACCTATTGCACCAAAATCGGTAGATTCTGCCGAAGAACCTGTTGCCAGAATCCGCGGATCTTCCTCATAGCGATGTCCATACAGCTTATACACATGCTCCATCATGTTATACACACCACCTTCACCCTGTTTCCATACTTCATGAACATCAACCGGTGTTATCTCTACCTCAATTTCTTCATTATGACTACGGTTAAGATAAAGTACCGAAGGAGTCGGCGCCTTACCCAGTATGGTAAGCATATTAATCCCCAGATTATCGAACACCAGACCTGCACCTCCCATCGACGAAACAAAATAGCCGCCCCAACACGGTGAAAATCCGGTAAAAAACAAACGATTACTTCCCGGGAATATCGATCCGGCAAGCAAACCCGTTCCAATGGTAAGACTGTTGTGAAGGCCGGCAAGGCGTAAGCCTAAGTCAACCGGGCCAAAATAATCGCCGATTTTATATCGTTTTGTACGGTAGAAGCCCGTAGAGGCATCTATAAGGAGAAGTTTTAAGTTGCTTTCCATAAAGGACTCATGTTTTGGATAGTCAAATATAGCATATCCTATGCTTAAATCGTAAAAGTGCTAACAAATATCGATGAGAAAAATGGCATGAAACCTATTAGACAGCCACTTACCACAAAATATTGGATTAAAATAAAAGTAAACCTGGTATAATTTAGAATCCATTGGGGGTTAAAAATAAAAGTGAGGTTGCCCGTGTTTACCAGGCAACCTCACTTATCTCTTTAATGGAATTTATAATCTAGAAATTATCATTAAAATTCTGTGTATTTACCTGCTGTGTTTGTTTGTATTTGCTACAATCGAACTCTACATCAATGTTTTCGGGCTTTTCAAAATCGGCACGTGGCAACTTGAGCTTAGGATCTTTATACACTTTTTGCATATATAATCCCCAGATTGGCAAAGCCATATTTGCACCCTGGCCAAGGTTTGTACTCCGGAAGTGTACCGAACGTACTTCTCCCCCAACCCATGCACCGGAAACCAACGTTGGTGTAATTCCCATAAACCAACCATCGGAATTATTCTGAGAGGTTCCTGTTTTACCGGCAATAGGCATATCCAGTCCGTAACGCCAGCGAACACGCATACCGGTACCACTTTCAACAACTCCTTTCATTAGCTGAATCATCAGATAGGCAGTTTGTTCGTTCATGGATTCCTGCTGCTTCGGAACAAAGGATTCTATCACGTTTCCGTTTTTATCTTCGATACGGGTAATAAAGATCGGTTCCATATAAACGCCTTTGTTTGCAAATGTGCTCATTGCACCCACCATCTCATACACCGAAATATCCGGAGTTCCCAGGCAAATTGCAGGTACAGCATCAATCGGGCTGGTAATTCCCATCTTCTTCGCCAGATTTACCACAGCCAAGGGAGAATAACGTTTCATCAGATAAGCCGAAATATAGTTTACTGAGTTTGCCAATGCCCACTTCAGAGTTACCATCTGGCCTTCGCGTTCATCATCCACGTTGCCTGGAGTCCAGGATTGTCCATTCCCTAAATCAAAGGTTACCGGAATATTCGGAACTTCGGTACAGGGCGTGAACTCTCCCTCCTGCATAGCCAACGCATATACAAACGGCTTAAAGGTAGAACCTACCTGACGTTTGCCATATTTCACATTATCGTACTTGAAATAGCGATAATCAATCCCTCCTACATAGGCTCGTACATAGCCGGTTTGAGGTTCCATGGACATAAATCCGGCATTCAGAAACCATTTATAGTAACGCAACGAATCATAAGGAGTCATCACGGTATCACGCTCACCTTTCCAGGTAAAAATGCGCATATGAACTTTCTGGCGAAAAGCCTCTTCTATTTCGGAGTCGGAATGTCCTGCCTCCTTCATATTGCGGTAGCGATCAGAATTTTTCATACTCTGATGCATAACCGTCTTAATTTCTTCATCGGTAAGATTATAGAACGGAGCATTTTTTACTCCTTTCCAATGCTGGTCGAAAGTAGGTTGAAGGTATTTTCCCATGTGTTCAGTTACTGCCTCTTCGGCATATTTCTGCATACGGGAATTTATAGTGGTATAAATTTTCAAACCATCTTTATATAAGTTGTAGGGAGAGCCATCCTGACGTTTGTGGTTCTTGCACCAATCCGTCAGATATGCACGCAAATATTCACGGAAATAGGTTGCGGTTCCCTCATTATGATCCTGCATTTGATAATGCGACATATTCAAAGGCAATGCACGTAACGAATCGTATTGTTCTTCTGTTATGAACTTATATTTACGCATCTGATTCAAAACAACTTCACGACGTTTCAATGCATTTTCCGGATTTTTAACCGGAGAATAATAGGTTGGAGCTTTTAAAAGTCCTACAAGCATTGCAGCTTCTTCAACCTTCAGCGAATCGGCTGATTTATCGAAATAGGTACGTGCAGCCGTTTTAATACCAAAGGAATTACTTCCAAAATCAACAGTATTCAGATACATTGCCAAAATTTCCTCTTTGGAGTAGTTGCGTTCGAGTTTTGCTGCAACAATCCACTCTTTAAGCTTGGTAAATATCAGCGATATTTTTGACTGACCTTTTTCACGTGGAAAGAGATTTTTTGCAAGTTGTTGTGTAAGAGTACTTCCCCCACCCGAACTACGATCCTGAGCCAAAATGGTTTTGGTAATTACACGGAAAATACTACGCATATCCACACCCGAATGTTTCATAAACCGGATATCTTCCGTAGCAATCAATGCCTGTACTACAGACGGTGAAATTTGAGAGTATGCTACATTGGTTCTGTTTTCGATATAGTATTTTCCCAGCAGAACCTGATCGGATGAGATAACTTCCGATGCCAGATTACTTCTCGGATTTTCAAGCTCTTCGAACGAAGGCATAAAGCCCAGCCATCCAAGCGACATAAACAAGAATATCAGAAAAACAACACCCCAGGAAGCAGCGTATAGTTGCCAGAACCGTTTTACATAAAACGAATTTTGCTTAGAAGAAGCTTTGGACTTTGCCATTTCTCTCAAAATTAATTATTTACTCTCTACAATCCGCAAACCGATATCCGTGATTTCGGTCAGCATCATATAACGCATTGCATGCTCTATTTCAAATTGATAGGTTCCGGTCATCGGAAATCTGATTCTGTTTTTGAACAAAATCCGGTTACTTTTAATCTTTCCCCAGCCTTCACCAAGCCATTTCCCTTCCAAATCGGCAAGCATACATTCCAGTGTATCTTTTGCCTTTTGTCCGTTCGGGAAAGTTGTGGTAATAAAGAAAAAGACATTCATATTGGGATAATCCACCGTATTCCTCACATCAAAATAGAAATCATACAGTTTGTTGGTGTCGGTAACTACCACTTCCAGCTTGATTTTGTCACCAGCTTTCCATCCTTTTTTATTTACTTCACGATGTTCATCCAGCAATGAGGGGCGACCACACGAAAAGAAAAATACCGAAAAGGTAAACAACAACGGAATTGTATATTTAAAAAGCTTCATATCAACTTATTTTATACCAAAGTGAATTTTAAATTTATCTAATGGCGTTCTGGTATAATGCCGATGCAATAAACAAATAGCCCAATCCCGGCTTCGCCTAATTGTACTATGTTATTGATGCTTTCGGTATTAGTCATCCAGTTTCGACATATCGGCAGGACCTGAAGTCATATCGTACTCATTCTTTTTCTCTTTCTTCACGGCAAAATCATCCAGTTTGGGGATTTTGGTTCCTTTTTTATTGAGGGTAAGAATTTCGCGAACCTTATCCACATCCAGTTCAAAAAAATGATTTTGATCATCTTCATACGAGAACCACATCACTTGTTTAAAGACATCAATTTTCTGGCAAACTGCATCACCTTTATGAGTTCTGAGAACTGTACTTTCGGATGGAAAGTCTTTCAGAGCGTCCACATATACATCATATTCATAGCTTAAACAGCATTTCAGCTTACCACATTGTCCGGCAAGTTTTTGCGGATTGAGCGATAGTTGTTGCGTACGAGCCATTTGTGTTCCAACGGATTTAAAACTGGTTAACCAGGTTCCACAACACAACTCACGTCCACAACTTCCGATACCACCCAGGCGGCTGGCTTCCTGACGTGCCCCGATCTGACGCATTTCAATACGCACTCTGAATTCTTCGGCATAAGCCTTTATCAGTAAGCGGAAATCCACGCGATCATCAGCAGTGTAATAGAACGTAGCTTTTGTACCATCACCCTGATACTCAACATCGTTAATTTTCATTTCCAACCCAAGCTTCATTGCCAGTTCCCGTGCACGATATTTTGTTTTTTCTTCGAGCTGTATTACCTGTATCCACTTTTCGACATCGGTTGGTTTCGCCTTGCGAAAAACTTTTTTCAGGCTTTCATCCCATGGGTTCATTCCCTTTTTACGCATCTGGATAAAAACAGAATCGCCTTTCAATGAAACTACTCCGATATCATGCCCCGGAAGTCCTTCAATGGCTACAATTTCACCAATTTCAAATTCAGAATCGTCTGCAATCCGGCAATATTCTTTATGACTGTTTTTTAATCGAATTTCGAGACAATTAAACGGTTTTTCTCCGTTCGGCATTACGATATCAGCAAGCCAATCGTACGTATTGAGTTTTGCACAGCTATGCTGCTGATGTTCGCGGCTTGTATCGTCAAGAGAGGGAGCACAACTGCAACCTCTTGATATATATTCACTAACGGGGTTGGTATATCTTTCTTCGTATTCCTCTTCCATATTGTATTTATCAATGATAATTCATGCAAAAGTAACGATAATTAAAGAATCTTCTTTTGCTCAGTGTACGAAAAGGGACTGTGAATTGAAATATTTTTTCAGAACAAGGAAAAAGTATTATTTTTGCAGCCTTAACGGTTCGGGAAGTGGCGCAGTTGGCTAGCGTACTTGTATGGGGTGCAAGTGGTCGTGAGTTCGAGTCTCACCTTTCCGACAAACAAAAAAAAACCGCTCAAATTACTGAGCGGTTTTTTTGTTTACAGAGTTCTCTCATCAGGGCTTTATCACCTCTCCTGTTATATTGAGTGTAATTGTTTCGTGTTCAGGGTCATTGGTAACAATCGTAACTGTTTTATGCTGGCTTCCTGCTTTTCCTGAGGAGTTGAACGAAATATCAAGCAGGCTTTTTTCACCTTTTTTCAACACAGTTTTTTGTGGCTGAGTAGCTGTACATCCACAACTCGACTTAACTTTATGGATAACCAGGTCGTTGATTCCTTCATTCGAAAATTCGAACTGAAATGAACGGGTTTCGCCTTCGTTCATTTTTCCAAAATCAAAGTCAACCGTATTGTAAGTCATTTTAGGAGCATTTGCCCGTTCAGCGGCACTCATCTTTTCGAAATTCTGGCTAATATTGGCAGAAATATTCACCAGTTTTTCCGGCATGGCTGTATCATTGCTATACACCATTAATCTATCGAAACTATAGCCCCAGTCTTCTTTCTTAGAAGCATCGTAAACAATTGTCAATATGGCTGTTTTGCCAGGTTTTACCCGCTTTGAATTCAGTTTTGCCTGAATATTTGCCGGTATATCTTTCAACGAAAGTTCTATCGGTTTAATTCCGGAATTGTAAAAAACGAGTTCCCCTTTTTTGGGTACATCTTTATATACTTTATCGAGAGCTATATGATTTATTTTCACGCGAAGGCTTCCCATTTGAAGCGGATATTTTTCTTCCGGAGTCGGATCACGGGCAATCACAAAACCTTTAATTCTCAAATCCACCTTCGAATTAACCGGATCATTGGAATAAATGGAAACAACTTTTTCAAAGTCACCGGGACGTTTTTTAGGGTTAAACACTGCTTCCACATACCCTTTCTTTCCGGGAAGGATCGGATTTTTGGTCCACTCGGTGGTTGTACAACCACAACTTGCATACACATAACTAAGTTTCAATGTATCAGTTCCTTGATTTGTGAAGGAAAAACGAGCCTTCACTTCGCCTTTTACCTCTTTGATTTTCCCAAAATCGTAAATTTGCTTTTCAACCACAATTTTGGCTGCTTTTTGAGCCACTACAGGCAGCGAGAATATTGCTACAACCATCAGGAGCAAGATTGATTTATTCATTTTTCAGATATTTTTAATGAGACAATGAATGTTTTATTTTGGTTGGATAGAGATTTGTTTATTTCTGACGGAATACTTCCACTCCGTCCCAATCAGGCGGGCAACCCTCCTGAAGTATTGTTTTACAACGTAACTGATATATTTGCAGCAACCTGTCTTCCGGATTTGATTCCAGAAGTTTTTCGATAACTGACAGTGATTGCTCAAACTGTTTTGCCCTGTAAAGAACGTTTATCTGTTCAAATTCATCCCTTTGTGATTTTTTTAATTCGAGGAGTGAAGAAGGAACACCTTCAAGAATTTCAAAGAGTTTTACAAGCTCGCGCTTACCCACAACCTTCACAACATCAACACCTCTCATTGCAAACAATTCAGGATGAATCATTTTACTTTGAGTTTCTCCTGTTATGATAATTGAAGCATTATAATTTTTGGTAAGACTTTCAATGCGTGAAGCAAGGTTTACAGCATCCGAAATTACGGTTCCCTGCAAGCGATTACTCCCTCCAACAATTCCAACCATCAACATTCCGGTATGAATCCCAATCCCAATTTCAACCTTACCAGTTTTTTCCTGTTTATTATGACGATTGAAAAAGACCATCTGTTTTTGCATTCCAATTGCGGCCTGAACTGCATCATCCGGTGAATGAGGAAATAATGCCATAATCGCATCTCCGATGTACTTGTCAATAAAGCCATTATTGCGGGATATTATCGGCTCCATGTGTCCCAGATAATCATTGATAAAATCAAAGTTTTCCTTGGGCGTCATGCGTTCAGACATTACCGTAAACGCCCGGATATCCGCAAATAAAACGGTCATTTCACGCTGAACCTGATCGCCAAGATTTACATCCACAATACTTTTCTTTTCGAGAAACTCCAAAAATTGCCGTGGCACAAATCGCTCATTTGCAACATTTAAGGTAGTAATATTCGAGATATAATTATTGAGTTTAACAGTCATATCATTGTACCCTTCAGTAAGTTCTCCAATCTCATCGTTTGTACGAACAATCGCAAACTGATTTAAATCACCTTCGCCTGTCCGTTTCATTTTTGCAAGTAGTTCACTTAAAGGCTGAACCAAATCGAGAGTTGTCCATTTTACAAACAAAACTATATAGATGAATGAAACTATAATTCCGGAAATGATGCCAACCAGCATCATGGTTGTGTTCATTGCATTTACATAGTGCATCCACTTGAGAGAATTAAAACTTTCCATCTTGTAAAAATCAAGGGAATGGTAATAATCGCCAAGCAGCACTTTTGCCTGTTCATGAGATATGGCTGAAAAAGACGATAAAGAGGTAAGGGAATAGAACAGATATGAAAGCACAATGATCAAAGGAAGAAAAGTTGTCATAATACTCGAAACACGTAATCTCTCTTTAATTGTACTTCTTTTTTTCCCAAATATCCTCGCTTTTAACTCGTCCTCAGAATAGATGTGCTCAATATACAAAAGATGAACCCTGTGCTTAAACCAATAATACACAAACATGATAAGCAGTACAGAGGCAACAACAGATACAAAAAATAGCTGAACATAGAATGAACGTTCGAATTCAGAATTAAAATTATTGATAATCAATATCCTTAAAGCAGAGTAAACGTTAGAAGTTCCAAAAAGGGTTAATAAAATATATGAATTGTACAGTGGAACTTTCAGTAAATATTTTTTACAAAAAGCATGCAGCCTGGGTGATATTACTTTTCCTTTGCGTTTGCGGCGAAAATAACGTTTAAACGGATAGTTAAACGCGAACCCCAGCACTAAGATTAAAATCGTTGCAACAAGAGACATCACGTTCTCGAACTTATCAGAAAAGTTCATGTCGTTATTTTTTTCATTTCCGATAGAAAACGTAACCCCTGCATGAGCAGTGGTATCCTTTTTAGAAACCTCATTTCCAGCCTGCCTGGCTATAATTTTCCCAAGCGTGTCTTTCGCAAGCTTCAATGTATCAACAGGAAGGCTTTCCGGCTTAACATTTAAAGCTCCCGCCTGCAACGACTTATTATTTTTCAGCACCTTTTCCCAATCATTCAGATTTCGCATCATAATCACCCCCGTAATAGGAATAATCAGAAGATAGTAAATTGCGAAGGCTGCCAGATATATTCGTAAACCTATGTATTGGGGAACTGCGTTGTTAACTTTTTTCATTGGAGGAGAGAGAGTTTATGCAAACTTACAATCTTTTTAGGGTATTTCAGCTTTCCATCATCTATTTCGTTCATTGATTAAGCGTTGGGAAGCTTGAATTCTTTACTTTTGCAAAGTTATGGCAAACACAATTAGCATTAAAAATAAAAAAGCTTCGTTTGAGTACTTTCTGGTTGAAATTATTACTGCCGGAATACAACTAACAGGCACCGAAATAAAATCTATCCGCGACGGTAAAGCAAATCTTACCGATGCATATTGTGATTTCAAAGGGAATGAGCTCTTTGTAAAAAATATGCATATTGCCGAGTATCGTTATGGCACTCATTATAATCATGAACCTAAACGAGAACGTAAACTTTTGCTCAATAAACGAGAACTTAAAAAACTCTTCACCAAAGTTCAGGAAAAAGGGTTCACGATAATCCCTGTCGAATTGTTTATCAATGAAACCGGCCTGGCAAAACTCAAAATTTCACTGGCAAAAGGGAAGAAACTTTACGACAAACGTGAAACGCTGAAAACCAAAGATACCAAACGCGAAATGGAACGCGGAGAACACGATTAGTCTGAAAATAAGAGAAATATACATTCAGAATATATCCAAATTAAAAATTTGTCCACAACGATTTTACGGATCAAATTCCCAGTTTTCCCCTAAGTTTATCGATCAGACTTTCTTTATTCTCACTGGCATTTATCAATGTCCGGTAATATTTATCGATTTTCAGTTCATCGGGAATAAATACTGGTTTATGTTCATTTTTCAATCTATACATTAATGCCCCGGTTTGTTTCTGTAAGCCAGACGTTTTACGGACATCCTGCCCTAACTCACGTAAAGCTTTGATGCATGAAATTGCCTTGTCATATCGTTTTTCTGAAATCCACTCTGTGCAAAGCAGCCTTAAGCCAACTGTATCTTTTTGAAATAAAAGCGATTGTTCCGAAGAAATTGCATTAATCCGGAACAAAGAACCGGAGATCTTTTCAACGTACAGATCTTTTTCAACCATCCCTTTAATACAGGCAGAGGTGTCGTGATTTGTGCAAGCAGCGGCTGTTCTTTGATTTAAAATCTGAAAATCAGTGGCAGGAGCTATCTCTCGCTTCAGCTTTTTGATTTCAGACAAAGAAATTGAGCACTCTCTAGCGTAAGACGTATCCTGCAAAAATGAGTCAATCACCTGCATTGCATCACTATAGCTGGAAGAATACGATAGATTACGAGCTTTGTACAATGTATAATCGAGCGAATCCTGATAAAGTTGACACTGTTGACGTAAACGCTTTTGACGATAGCTCTCAAATAGCATATTTACACCATTCAGGCGAAGAAGATTCCCATCTTCCGCAATTTTATAATAAACATTGCAGATACTATCGGCCTCCCTGATATTTTTATTCCACAGGTAAAAAGATGCTTTACTGATCGGTTCTGAAAAGCAGGCAATTGCCGATGACTCAAGCAAAGGATCCAACTCAGCAGGAAACTTTTGTCCTTTCTGACGATAAGATTCATGAGCCAAAAGGAACATTTGCAGAGCTTCCGGATAACGATCACGGCTTACCATTTGCTTTCCTTCTAAAATCATATAATCAACAGACGATTCGGATTTTTGGGCATGGTTTAATTTTCGGGAAGAATGTCTTTTGGATTTCTTTTTCGATTTTTTAGATCGTTCGAATCTATTAACTATTGGTTTTGGAGATGAATTTTGAACCAAATCAACTCCAACAAACTCTGTATCAGTCTTAAAATCCTGAATATCTTTTTGACTCCATTTCTGACGAAGATCTTCATCAGTATAAGCTAACAAGGTATCGGCAAGTGAATGATAAAACTGAGCTTCACCATCGCGTTTTCGCAATTTCAAATTAGACGCCTGACGATACAGTGAACTTACAATCTGATTAGAGTATTTTTTTTCTGCCGGATTCAGTACAATTTGTGAATTATATTTCTTTCTGATTTCCAATGCATTTAGCAAATATGATTGTGCAAGCAATGTTTTATTTGCTTCGAGTGATTGTTTACATACCAGAATAAAAGCCTGGTATAAACCTTGCCTGGCCAGTGAAAAATACGCATCCAATTGTTTTTGATTACAATGTTTAAAATGTTCTTCCTGACAATATTTTTCAGCAACTTCAAGCAATTCATGCGCTTCTTTATACAATCCTTCGTCAATACGGGCTTTGGCATTATTCATCAGAACTTCATACTGTTGTTTCTGGAGTAAATCCAGTAAATAGGACTGTTGTTCATCATAGTATAATACCCCGGCAACATTCCGGATAAGGCTGAGCGAAAGTGCGTAATCCCGTTTTATAAAGGCAATTTTCGATAATTGATAGACCGATGGAACAAAAAAGGAATTATAGCGCAACGAAAGCTCAAAACCTGACTTTGCATTGAGAGTATCTCCAGCATTGAGTCGTTCCATTGCACGTTTATAGAGCCAGAAATCAATTGATTGCAAATATGAATTTAACACGATGCGCTGATTTGCAGTTTCCAGCTTAAGTTTTTCAAATATTTCAGGATTATATGCAGAGCCTGATTTTTTGACGGATAATTGTGCGTAATTCAAAAATTGTTCTGCTTCATCCAGCATACAATCATAAACCGGAATAAGTTCTATTTTCGAAAAATCAAACTTTTCTAACAGTGCAAGGTAATGTATTGTAACCGAATCGGGATTCTGAGAAATATTTTGAGCTGATATCAGCGATGTTCTCCCCAAAAGAAGAAATGCCAGAACAGAGAGAATAAATGTGAAGCGCATAGTGTACTTAAGAATCGCTTTATTTTGGGCAAAGGTATCAAATAGGAACGAAAATACTAAAAATAATCGATCGATGGTCTTGAAAATTAACGGAAATATTTGTTTTTACATGCATTTTACATTTATAAGATGATTACTTTTGCAACAATTCAACCAGACCTTTGAAAGCACATCAAAACCTTTGCAAACGACTATTTATCAAGGCGTTTATATTCCTATACCCGGGAATATGTATGCTTTTTATGTGTTTTTTAATTCAGCAAAATAAAGCTTGTTCAGAGGCTGACTTCCTTAAAGAAAATCTGACATCTTTTCCGCAATGCGAGATATCTCAGACAAACGAATTTGCAAACCTTATTGACTTCCGTAATAATGATAATTTACTCCCCCAAAATGCTGACCAGGTTGAACAATTCAATCTGTTTCATCCTGTTAAAGAGAAACAAGATCAATTTTATTATGCTTATCAAAATCTCTTAGCACTCCAGTTACAAATCTGTGCCAGCAAAAATGCTTATCATTTATTTGAAAAAGGAAAAATAACCGGAATACAGGATATTTCAATTTTCACACATCGATTACGATTATAAAACAGTTTAATCGCCTAATTACGATTCAAATAAAAGAGAAGCAACCAATCAATTAATTTAATATTATTATGTATCAAGCCTGGATAAATACAGCCATTTTAATTTTGGCAACCGTGATTATAGGGATGTTTGTCGCCCTGTTAATCCACCTAACTGTAGTAATTATTCGCAGTTCCGACAACTGGAGTTTTGCAAACCTGAAAAACTATTTCAAACACCAATAGACAAAAAATCACAATGGAAATCAGCAAAGTACTTGATCTGTTTCAGGGTATATCTACCCTTATGGCATCTGAAACTAATATTTTCATAGCTCGTATCTGCCTTATTCTTCTGGGATTATTATTAGTCTATCTTGGGAAAAAAGGAGTATTAGAACCTTTATTAATGATTCCTATGGGTTTGGGAATGGCAACTATCAATGCAGGTATCTTATTTATGCCCGATGGAAGCCAGGGGAATTTATTTGTAGATCCGTTAGTTACAAATCCAACACAGTTATTAGATATTTTACAAATTGACTTTCTTCAGCCAATTTACACCTTTACGTTCAGTAATGGTCTGATTGCCTGTTTTGTATTTATGGGAATCGGTGTATTATTGGATGTAGGTTTTTTACTGCAACGTCCTTTTAGTAGTATGGTATTGGCATTATTTGGTGAGCTTGGCACATTTCTAACATTACCCATTGCAATGTGGCTCGGACTCAGTGCAAATGATGCTGCTTCTATTGCGATGGTAGGAGGTGCTGATGGTCCTATGGTTCTCTTTACATCATTAAGCCTGTCGAAAAACCTTTTTGTACCGATTACAGTTGTAGCTTATCTATACCTTGGTTTAACCTACGGTGGATACCCATACCTTATCAAACTTATGGTTCCGAAACGTTTACGTGCAATCCAAATGCCAGTTTCAAAAAAGGTAAAACCTATAACTTCTAATCAGAAACTGGCATTTGCGGTTATTATGTGCATCATATTATGTCTGTTATTCCCTGTTGCAGCTCCTTTATTCTTCTCGTTATTCATAGGTGTTGCCGTTCGGGAATCAGGACTTACCCATATTGTGGAATTTATTGCCGGACCACTGTTGTATGGTTCTACATTCTTTTTAGGATTGCTTCTGGGCATCTTATGCGAAGCTCATTTATTGTTAAATCCTGAAATTCTGGTTCTGTTATTATTAGGTATTCTGGCTCTGTTAATCTCTGGTATCGGAGGCATCTTAGGAGGATACTTTATGTATTTTATAACCGGAAAGAAATTTAACCCGGTAATTGGTATTGCGGCTGTAAGTTGTGTTCCTACTACTGCAAAAGTTGCACAAAAATCAGTTAATGAAGTAAATCCGAACTCAATTATTTTGCCACAGGCATTGGGTGCAAATATTTGTGGTGTTATCACTACCGCTATTATTGCTGGTTTATACATTACATTAATTCCTCTTCTTTTTAAATAGCCGATTATTAACTAAACAATTGAATTTATGAAGAATGCAATTTTATCAACTATTGTCGCGAAGCTACTAAGAATCCCCAAATCATGGCTCGCTGTACTTGTACTGGTACTGATTCCTGTTTTTAGTTTTGCTCAGGAAGCAGCTACCACCACAGCTCAGGCAATGCCTGAAATCTTTGGTATTCGTATCGAATTTATCCTGTTTGCTTTGGTATTGCTCGGGGTAGCGTTGTTTCACAATCACACTTTTTGGGTTGCCATTATTGGTGTAACCGTTATTTTGATTTTCAAGCTCATTTTTGATTCAAATTTCAATCTGTTTGAGCATATTGCAGGGCATAATTCGTTTATCGAACAGCTTAAAGATAAAGATCTCCGTCAGGGTGAGTGGTCAACCATTGTAAACCTGTTGGGTTTGCTTCTGGGCTTTGCTATACTGGCAAAGGTTTTTGAAGAATCAGGCGTACCGGATATTCTTCCTAAATTTTTACCAGACGACTGGAAAGGTCCTTTCATGCTTTTAATCTTCGTTTGCGTTATATCATCATTCCTTGATAATATTGCTGCCGCATTAATTGGTGGTACCATTGCAATTGTGGTATTCAAAGGTAAAGTTCATATCGGATATATTGCAGGGATTGTTGCGGCAAGTAATGCCGGAGGCTCGGGCTCTGTTGTGGGCGACACCACCACTACCATGATGTGGATTGACGGAGTTAGTCCTTTTAACGTATTACACGCATTTATTGCAGCAATTGTTGCTACTCTTTTTATCGCTTATTTTGCAGCCCGTCAGCAACATAAATTTCAACCAATTGAAAAAGACCCTCCTGTTGGTGCAAAAGTGAACTGGAAATATCTGCTTGTTGTGGTTTTAATCCTTATTGGAGCTATTATCTCTAACTTTATGTATGATATGCCTGCATTGGGTGTTTGGATTGCGTTGATTATCGGCTCATTATTCACCAAACTTCCATGGAAAGAAGTTCCGGGAGCCATTATGGGCACAATATTTCTGTTATGCCTGGTTACCTGCGCTTCGTTGATGCCGGTAGAAACCTTACCAGATGCTCATTGGTCGACTGCTTTTGTACTTGGCTTTGTATCAGCCGTATTTGACAATATTCCTTTAACAAAACTTTGTCTGGAACAAGGTCACTACGACTGGGGTATGCTTGCTTATTCTGTAGGATTTGGAGGTTCAATGATCTGGTTCGGATCTTCAGCAGGGGTTGCTATTACCAACAAGTTTCCTGAATCACGTAATGTAATGCTTTGGATTCGAAAAGGATGGCACGTAACTGTTGCTTATATCCTCGGATTCTTTGTGCTCTATTTTACAATGGGTTGGGAACCTGCAAGTAACAAAAAACATACAGAACCTGTAATTGATTGTAAAGCAAAGGACTGTAAAGCAGCTCACGATGCCAAAGCAATGCAACTTGGAGAAGAACAATTGGAAAAACAAAAAGAATAAGTTTAAAAATATACTTAGGAGAGTCTGTAATAGACTCTCCTTTTTTTCGGATTGTTTGCGTCTCAGGTAAATACCCGTTTTTTTCTTAGAGGTTATCTTAAAGTGAATTATAAAAATCCAAAACTGCCATCACAAAACACGTATTATTAAATATGATTTAATTCAGAATTATCACTATGTAATGCCTATATTATATAAGAAATATTAAGATTAATTGAATTTGTGGAGATTGAACTGTTACATTTTTCCAGTCAATATTAAATGTCTATTTTTGGTAATTATTAACCAACATCAAAAATAATGAGAAATGTACAGACCCTCTTGAGCACCTTTAATTCACTGAGTAAAAATCTGAAGGCAATAATATTTATAACCATTGCCTTATTTATTCCAGCTATCGCCTTTGCCTCACATGACATTGCCGGCACTGTTACAATGCCTGAATTATTCGGAATCAGAGTTGAATTTATCATGTTTGCCATTGTTTTACTTGGCGTTGCCCTATTTCACGACCACACATTCTGGGTGGCAATCATCGGCCTTACTTCTATTTTGATTTTTAAACTGATTTTTGATAAAGGTTTTAATTTTAGCGAGCACATGTTTGGTGAAACGCCAATCGTAAAACAATTTCTCGACAAAGAGATTCGTCAGGGCGAATGGGGAATTCTGCTCAATCTGCTTGGATTGCTGCTTGGGTTTGCTGTTCTTGCAAAAGTTTTTGAAGAGTCGGGCATACCGGAAGTATTACCTAAATTCCTGCCCGACGACTGGAAGGGTCCATTTGTACTGTTGATATTTATATTTATCATGTCTTCATTCCTTGATAATATTGCTGCCGCATTAATTGGTGGTACCATTGCAATTGTGGTATTCAAAGGTAAAGTTCATATCGGATATATTGCAGCCATTGTTGCGGCAAGTAATGCAGGAGGAGCAGGCTCTGTTGTAGGCGACACTACTACCACCATGATGTGGATTGACGGAGTTAGTCCTTTCAATGTATTACATGCATTTATTGCTTCTGCTGTCGCATTTATTTTCTTTGCATGGTTTGGCGCACATCAACAGGATAAATTCCAACGTATTGTAAAAGATGCAAATCCGGATATCAAAATCGACTGGGGTAAAATTGCCATTGTAATCTTAATTCTGACAGGTGCAATTGTATCAAATGTAGTGTATGATATGCCCGCTTTAGGGGTTTGGATTGCAATTATCATTGGTTCATCTTTCCGCAAGATGCCATGGCATGAAATCCCTGCATCAATAATGGGCACTGCGTTTCTGCTATGTCTGGTAATGTGTGCTTCTATGATGCCTGTTGAAACCTTGCCTGACGCACACTGGACAACAGCCTTTGTACTTGGCTTTGTTTCAGCCGTCTTCGACAATATTCCGTTAACAAAACTCTGTCTGGAACAAGGTCACTACGACTGGGGTATGCTCGCTTATGCCGTAGGTTTTGGAGGCTCAATGGTATGGTTTGGTTCCTCTGCAGGTGTTGCTATTACAAACAAATTCCCTGAAGGTCGCAATGTGATGCTTTGGGTTCGAAAAGGATGGCACGTGATGCTTGCCTATATAATCGGATTCTTTGCTCTCTGGATAATCTGGAACTGGGAACCGGCAAATAACAAAAAGCATACAGAGCCTGTAATTGATTGCAAGGCGAAAGATTGTAAAGCTGCTAAAGAAGCTAAAATTATAAAACTTGGCGAAGAACAATTGAAAGAGCAAGGTGAATAATTAATTTTTTGCTTTGATATTCATAAAAGATGAGGCTGTCTGGTCAATGACAGCCTCATTTTTTATGATCCTTTTCGAGTTCATCGACGTTTGAGGGTGTTTAAAAATATATTCACCACCAGTATTCATTATTTCAGTTCCATGATAAGCGAAGGGAAAACGCCCAACAAAAACGTAATGAGTGTTGTGACGATAAGAATAATGCGAATTTCTGTTTTAAGTTTTACAGGTTGAAATGGTATTTCGTTTACCTTAAATAAGATACTTACAGGTTTTAAATAATAGCCCAAACTTATTGCTGATGCAAGTACTGCCAGTACCACTATCCAGATATATCCGGCTTCTGCAATCGAAATAAAGAGATATAATTTTGCCATAAATCCGGCCAATAACGGAATTCCAGCCATCGAAAGCAATGATACAATCAATGCGATTGCCATCATAAGGTTATTTCGCCCCATCCCTCCTATTTCGGCAATATCATCCGAGTGACGCACTTCTATCACGGTAGTTAATACGGCAAATAAAGCAATGGTTGCCATTGAATAGGATGTGGCATACAAAAAGAGAGAATTATCTGACGTTCCACTTAGCGCCAGCACTGCCAGCAACATAAAACCTGCATGCGATATTCCTGAATAGGCGATCATTCGCTTAAATCCGGTTTGTTTCAAGGCCACAAGACCTGCAACCATAAATGACAATACGGATATTACAATCACATAATGAGCCCAACCCTTACTAAATCCCATAAAACAATGCGCAAATAAACGATAAAAAGCGGCAATCGCTCCTACTTTTACCACCGAAGCCATGAAGGAAACAATGACCACCGGAGAACCTTCATACACATCGGGAGCCCAGAAGTGGAAAGGGACTGCCGCAATTTTGAAGAATAAACCTACCGACAACAAAATCATTCCGGTATAAAACATGTTTCCGGGCATTTGTTGATGTTGAGATACAAAAGACGATAATTCATGCAGATCAAATGTTCCGGTTGATCCATACAACAATGCAATTCCCAATAACATTACTCCGGTAGCAAACGAACCCATCAAGAAGTACTTCATAGCAGCTTCGTTCGATTCAAATTTTCGTTTGCGACTTCCTGCCAGTATATAAAGCGAGATAGATACAATCTCAATCCCAATAAACAACATCGTCATATTTCCGAATGAGGTAACCAAAAGTAATCCCGTTGTAGCAAAAAGCAGCAAGGCCGAAATTTCATCCAGATGTTTCTCTTTTTGAGAATAGTGTGCATGAAACAGCAGGAAAACAAGCATCACCGATCCCAGAATCAATCCATTGAACTGTACTGAGAAATTGTCGTACACAATCATATCGTTATAATAACGATGTTCTGTTCCCCACAAACCTGCATTAAAGCAAAAAGCTGTTATCAAACCTGCAAGAGCTATCCAAAGAGAGAGCTCAGGTTTGCGGAATGCTCCGGCCATCATTACAAGCATACCGGTAAGTACCAGTGTTATTATTACTTCCATCGTTATCGTTTATAGTGTTTGTAATATGTGATTGATTGCCGGCTCTGCTATTTTGAGTATCCATGTTGGATAAATTCCAATGCTTAAAATCAAACAGACAATCGTTGAAAAAAGAATCCATTCCACCGGTTTCAGATCTATAAAATGAAAGGCAAATTTTGGAGGTTCGCCCAGCATTACTCTCTGATAAAGCCAAAGCATATACACTGCACCAAATACAATGCTTAGCCCTGCCAATATTGCCCAAAGTTTCACGGTCGTAAATATTCCCAGCAGCATCAAAAATTCACCAACAAAAGTATTCGTGAACGGAAATGATATTGATGCAAGCAAAACAATGAAAAACATCAAGGCAAAACCGGGAGCATTTTTAGCTATTCCACCCAACTCTTTCACTTCAGAGGAAGATGTTCTCTTAAAAATCAATTCAGCCGCAAAAAACAATCCAACCACGTTTATCCCGTGCGAAAGCATTTGAATAACAACACCTTGTAATGCATTTACCGAAAGAGTTAAAATAGCCAGTGCAATCAGCCCCACATGCGCCATGGATGAAAAAGCAAAGAGCCTTTTTATCTCTCTCTGACGTATAGCAATCACCGAAGCGTAAATAATACCTGCAACTATGAGGGCAGAAGTAGGGTAAACCAGAGTTGAAAACACTTCATTACAAAGTGGAATCAACAAACGAAGCATTCCGTATAAACCCATTTTCAACATTATCCCGGCCATAAGCATTGTAGCCATCATTGGCGAAATACGATAGGTTTCCGGCTGCCAGCTATGAAACGGGAAAAGGGGTATTTTGATGGCAAACGCGAACATCATTGCCAGATAAATCCATGTTTTTTCCTGCACGGAAAGATTAAGTGCATAGATAACCTCAAAATTAAACGAGTGCGCTCCGGGGGTAAGAGTGTAGAGATAAATGAAAGCAGCCAGCATCATTAGACTACCGAGTACGGTATAGATAAAAAATGTTTGAACCACCCGGTTATTTCCCTCTTTATTCCAGTAACCAATGATAAAGTATAACGGAATCAACGCAAGTTCCCAAAAAACATAGAACATCAATAAGTTATGCGTTGTAAATACGCCTGTTAATGCAAATACCGATAAAAAATACAATCCATAAAACAAATTACTCCGTCGGTAACGTTCAATAAAGCCTGCAATTACGATTAGTAAATTCACAATATTTACAAGCAATAACATGATATAACTCAATCCATCAGCCTGAAAGTCGAAAGATCCTGTAAGTAAAGGATATTCGGAAGCTGTAGATATAAACAATGGTAAAAACCATAAACTTATTCCAAGCATTAACACTGAAGCGACAAGTGCAACCAGCCTGTTTAGTTTTTCGTTCCTGAGCAGAAAACAAACCAGCGAGGTAATCAGTGGTAAACCATATATGAGTTGTGCAGTCATTCGATGATGTTTTAAATTAGGTGAGCAAAAAGCAACGCGATGATTCCAATAATCATCAGGAAGATGTAGAATTCGATATATCCGTTTTGAAGCTTACGCAATACACCTCCTAAACGAACTACCATTGTTCCAATTCCATTAACAGTTCCGTTTATCAGGCGTACTTCAACAATACGATAAAGCAAATCAGACATAGCAAGAACAGGTTTCACAATCAAAGCATTGTAAATTTCATCCACCCAAAACCGGGCTTCGAATAATCTGAATATTACCGGAGTTTTCGCTTCAAAATCAACCTCTCTTTTTGCGAAACGCATCCAGGCAAATGCTGACGAAATCAAGACTATACCCACTGATATAACCATCAGAATCAACTCTGTTGTGAACACATATTCATGTTGTATAAGATGAGGAAATGATCTGGAAAACACCGGACTTAAATAATCGTGCATAAAGCTACCGGCATTCATAATTTCAGGAAGATTCAACAATCCCCCGGCTACCGAAAGCAACGCCAGCACAATTAAAGGCAGATTCATATTCAAGGATGAATGATGCAGATGGTTAACTATTTCCGGTTTTCCCCTGTACGATCTTTCAAAAACGACAAAGTACAATCTGAACATGTAGAACGCGGTCAGAAATGCTCCGGCAACACCCATTGCCCAGAATACCGGACTTTGAGCATAGAGTGATGCTAATATTTCATCCTTTGAAAAGAATCCTGAAAAAGGTGGAATTCCACTGATTGCAAGCGTTCCGATCAAAAACATCCACTTCGCGAACTTAAGTTTAGAGCCCAAACCTCCCATTTTCCGGATATCCTGTTCGCCATGCAATGCATGAATTACAACACCTGCGGTTAAAAACAACAAGGCTTTAAAAAAGGCGTGGGTTACCAAATGAAACATTGCTCCGGAAAATGCTCCTGCACCTAATGCAGCAAACATATACCCCAGTTGACTCACAGTTGAATAAGCCAGTACTTTTTTAATATCATACTGAAAAACAGCAATTAATCCGGCAAGTAAGGCTGTAGAAAGTCCAACAATTGCAACAATATTCATCACATCCGGGCTTAATACAAACAGAATGCTCGAACGACAAATAAGATAAACGCCTGCCGTAACCATTGTTGCGGCATGAATTAAGGCAGAAACCGGGGTTGGCCCTGCCATCGCATCAGGCAACCACGTATATAGCGGAATTTGCGCACTTTTCCCGGTAGCTCCTATAAGCAATAATAAACTTATCCAAAACAAAGTATTGTTTCCGGAAGTCATTTGAGCTGCTTGTGGAAATACCACTGAAAAGTCGAGACTTTTAAACTGGAAAAACATCAGAAACATCGCAAACAGGAAACCGAGGTCTCCAATACGATTGATCACAAAAGCTTTTTTGGCAGCATTGTTGTTCGCATGATCTTTAAACCAGAAACCAATCAGCAGATAAGAACTTAATCCAACCCCTTCCCATCCGATAAACATGACAAGATAATTGCTTCCCGTCACCAAAATCAACATAAAGAATACAAACAAATTCAGATAAGCAAAAAAGCGGTTAAATCCCTCATCACCCTTCATATAACCAATGGAGTACAGATGAATCAGAAAGCCTATTCCTGTAACAATCATCAACATAATCATACTCAAATGATCTGCAAACAAACCAAATGAGATATTGAAATCAGAAAATCCTATCCACGTAAACAGTTTATAACCAACACTTCCTTCGTCCGGAAACGTAAAAAGTAAAAATGTTGAAAGTAGAAACGAAATAAGCACCATTGCGCTCGAAATCATTCCCGAAAGTTTATTCGACAGAATATTGCGTCCTAAACCCGAAAGCAAAAAGCCCAATAGTGGGGATAACACAATAAACAAAAGCATATTATTTTGAGTCGCAGCCATATTATCCTTTTAATTTTTTAAGAAAGTTGATATCGATGGTTTGCGCATTCCGGTAAATCATAACCAATAAGGCCAATCCAACGGCTACTTCAGCAGCAGCTACTACCATAATAAAAAAGACAAACACCTGTCCTGCTGCATCGTTGCGAAAAGCTGCAAAAGCTGCAAGTAAAAGATTTACCGAGTTCAGCATAATTTCTATTGACATAAACACCACAATTGCATTGCGACGGATCATTACTCCGATTACACCTATGGTAAACAAGATTCCGCACAACCACACATAGGAGTTAATATTCAAGGTTTGTATCTGAGAAAGTATATTTTCCATGATTAATCTTTTTTTCCGATCATTAAAGTTCCTACAATAGCCGAGAGAAAAAGTACAGAGGTTAGCTCAAACGGTAGCAGAAACTCTTTGAACAAGGTTTTTCCGAGATTTTGAATCAACCCGATGGTATTAAGTGACGTTTGTTGCATCAATGATTGGTCGGTAGCTTTCATACCCCCTATCAAGGTAATGGCAAACAAACAACCAGTAACCACGGCTATAATTCGTAGCAAAAGTGGTTTACGAGGTTCCGTTTCTTTATTCAGATTCAGCAACATCACGGTAAACAGGAAAAGCACCATAATAGCTCCTGCATACACGATGATGTTTACAACAGCCAGAAACTGAGCATTGAGCAAAATGTAATGTCCTGAAATTGCAAAGAAAACCACAATCAGAAACAGCACGCTGTTTACAGGTTTACGGGAGATAATCACCATAAGTGAGGCAAGTATCAAAATCACCGACAGAACATAAAAAAGGAGCGTTGTAAACATAGCTTTAACGATTGTGTTTGAACTGTTTATTTTTCTTGAATTCAAGAACTTCCGGGGTTTGGCGATCGCTTACATCTATCCTGTTGTCCATCGATTCAACCAGTTTATCCTTTCCATAGATAAAACTATCGCGTTCATATTCAGGATTTACAATTTTGGGAGTAAGAAAGATTGCTTCTTTAGGGCAGGCTTCTTCGCACAATCCGCAAAAGATACAGCGAAGCATATTGATTTCATATTTCTCAGCATACTTCTCTTCGCGGTAAAGATGTTCTTCCTCTTTCGTTCGCTCGGCAGCAATCATTGTTATTGCTTCGGCAGGACAGGCCAGAGCGCACAAACCACAAGCTGTACAACGTTCACGACCTTCATCGTCACGTTTCAATACATGATGGCCTCTGTATATTTTTGAGAATTCTTTTTTCTGTTCGGGATATTGTATTGTTACATTTTTCTTAAACAAATGCGTAAACGTGATATACATCCCTTTAAAAATTGCCGGAAGATAGATTGCTTCGAGGAAGCTCATCTTCTTATTTGAAACTACTTTCGATTTATGAGTTAAAGGTTCCATTTCTATCATGATTTAAAGAGTAGAATAACAACGGCTGTAATTACCAGATTAAAAATTGCAATCGGAATCATCCATGTCCAACCCAGACGCATCAACTGGTCGAAGCGAAAACGCGGCAACGTCCAGCGTATCCACATAAATACAAAGCCAAAGAAGGTAATCTTTACAAACAGCACAACCGTACCAATGATTGTCAGCCAGTTATGAGGCAAATTTAACGAATCAGCAAACGGGAAATCAGCACCCCCAAAATACAGTGTTGCAATAATTGCACTGGAAATAAACATGTTGATGTATTCTGCAAAGAGATAGAAACCCAGCTTCATACTACTATACTCGGTATGAAAACCTCCCACGAGTTCTGTTTCACATTCAGGCAAATCGAACGGAGCACGGTTACATTCGGCCAAAGCGCACACAAAGAAAAGCAGGAAACCAACAGGCTGATAAATGACATTCCAGTTCATCCCGCTTTGCCGGGCAACAATATCATTCAGGCTTAAACTGCCCGACATCATCACAATTGCCAGTATCGCAAGCCCCATGCTCAGCTCATAGCTAATCATCTGTGAAGCAGCACGGATTGCACCCAGCAAAGAGTATTTATTATTGGATGCCCATCCCCCGATCATGATTCCATACACTCCCACCGATGTAACAGCCATGATGTAAAGAATTCCAATATTGATATCAGCAACCTGAAGAGCATATTCCTTTCCGGCTATAATCAACGAATCGCCCCACGGAATTACTGCACTGGTAAGTAAAGCCACGAACATCGAAAGCATAGGTCCCAGAATAAACAGGAACCGATTAGCTGTGTTGGGCATAAATTCTTCCTTAAACAACAGTTTTAATCCATCAGCCAGAGGCTGAAGCAAACCCATTGGGCCTGCTCTGTTCGGTCCGACTCTATCCTGAAACCAGGCTGCAAGCTTACGTTCGAAATAAGTTGAATACATTGCCACCAACAAGCTTATGGTAAGGATAGCTGAGGCAAGGATTCCCTTATAGAGTATAAAGTTAAAGTCCATAATTCCGAAAGGTTAGTCTTGTTTTTCAGTAGTTCCTTCAATAGGATGAATGATCGATTGTTTCTCAACGTTTTCGTAATGATTTTGAGAGATCACCGAGTGACGCTCAATTTTGCGCGGACCTTCTATTGTCCAGTCGCTCACCTCTTTTTTCTCAAAACGACATTCGTTGCAAATAAATTCCTCCACTTCACCATACTGATCTTTCCGGCCTGTAACTCTGTAAATTTCATTACCAAACATCCAGAGTGCAACTTTACCCGAACAATGCGGACAGTCGCGATGTGCATCCATTGGCTTAGTGAACCATACCCGGTTTTTAAAACGGAAGGTTTTGTCGGTTAATGCTCCTACAGGACAAACGTCTATTACATTTCCGGAAAAATCGTTATCCACAAAATTTTCCACAAAGGTGCTGATCTCCGACACATCGCCCCGATAGAGTACTCCATGAACACGCTCATTTGTAATCTGCTCGGCAGCATACACGCAGCGATAGCATAAAATACAGCGATTCATGTGCAGCTTTATCTTATCGCCAAAATCGGCAGAATCATATTCTCTTCTTTCCTCTTCATAGCGGGTTTCGGCCATACCATGTTCATAACTAAGGTTCTGCAGATCGCACTCTCCTGCCTGATCGCATACCGGGCAGTCGAGCGGGTGATTAATCAGCAGAAATTCGGTGATCGCTTTACGTTCTTCCATCACTTCGGGCGAAGTACGGTTAAGTATTACCATTCCATCCAGAGCTACGGTACGGCAGGAAGGAACGAGCTTAGGCATCGGACGGGGATCTTTTGCCGAGGATTGCGCTACTTTTACCAGACAGGTACGGCATTTTCCTCCGCTATCTTTTAATTTGGAATAGTAGCACATAGCCGGAGGAACAACCTTACCACCCACTTTACGGGCAGCATTTAAAATGGTAGTTCCTTCTTCTACTTCTATTTCAACATTATCTATCGTTATTTTAATCATTGCAGGTGGTTATTAATTGTACTTTTCAAGATTTCCATGCCCGATATTCTTCACTATTTCAGGATGCTTTACATGGAATTCAAACTCGTTACGAAAATGACGGATGGCACTGGCAACAGGCCACGCAGCAGCATCGCCCAGCGGGCAAATAGTATTTCCTTCTATGTGTCTGGATATACTGGTCAATAAATCGATATCCTTTTCGCGTCCCTGACCGTTTTCAATCCTTTGCAAAACTTTTTCCATCCAGCCGGTTCCCTCGCGGCAGGGAGAACATTGCCCACAGGATTCATGATGGTAGAATCGTGAAAAATTCAGCGTATTGCGAACAATGCAAACATCTTCGTCATACACGATAAATCCACCCGATCCGAGCATTGATCCGCTTTCGAAACCACCTTCAGCCAACGATTCGTAAGTAAGCAGACGTTTTTCACCCTTTGCCGTATTCAGTATTAAACTGGCCGGAAGAACAGGCACCGAAGAACCTCCCGGGATAACGGCTTTCAGTTTCTTCCCGTTTTTGATTCCTCCGCAATATGTTTCGGAGTAGAGAAACTCTTCTGCACTTAACCCCAGTTCTATTTCGTAAACCCCCGGTTTATTGATATTTCCGCAAGCTGACATCAACTTGGTTCCGGTACTTTTCCCCACTCCTATCCCGGCATACACATCACCACCCATATTTATAACAGGAGCAACGGTTGCCAGCGTCTCCACATTATTTACTACAGTGGGACATCCATATAAACCTACAACTGCCGGAAATGGTGGTTTTATGCGCGGATTACCGCGTTTACCTTCCAGAGATTCTATCAAGGCAGTTTCTTCTCCACAAATATAAGCTCCGGCTCCGGGATGTACATAAATATCAAGGGAATAAGCTGTTCCCAATATATTCTTACCCAGTAAATTCCGGGCATACGCTTCCGACAGTGCTTTATTCAATATTCCGATAATGTATTTGAATTCTCCACGTACATAAATGTAAGCAGTATGGACATTCAGTGCATAGGCAGAACAGATCATTCCTTCGATGAGTAAATGCGGCAGTTTTTCCATCAGATACCGATCCTTGAAGGTTCCCGGTTCGCTTTCGTCGGCATTGCAAATGAGATAATGAGGATTGGATGAGCTTTTGTCGATAAAACTCCATTTTAGTCCGGTAGAGAAACCTGCCCCTCCACGACCACGTAAACCTGAACGCTTTACTTCTTCCACAACTTCATCCGGACTCATGCTTTTCAGTACTTTCGTTACAGATGTATAGCCTCCATGCTGAAGATAGGTTTCAAGACCTTCGATTCCGGGAATCCCTACTTTTTCAAGCAAAATTTTTCTACCCATTTTTCTTCTTCTTTTTGAGGCTCAGCAGCCTGTGAGGTTAATGTTTCAAGTATGCGATCTATTTTTTCTTCGGTAAGATATTCGTGAAAGTTCGTGTTTACCTGCATTACAGGAGCATAACCACACGCTCCGAGACATTCAACTGTTTTCAGTGTAAAGAGTCCGTCAAGAGTCGTTTCTCCGTCTTCAATTCCGAGTTTCTGACATATATGACCGATCATCTGTTCAGCATTGCAGGCCACGCAAGGACCTGTACGACAAATTTCTATCACATATTTTCCGGTTTCTTCCAGATAAAGTTGCGAGTAGAATGTTGCAACTTCGTAAACTTCGATAGGCTTGATATTAAGCAACGAAGCAATATAGTCCATGATGTTTGCATTCAAACTTCCGCCAAACTCTTCCTGAGCAATGTGAAGCATTGGAATTAAGGCTGATTTTTCGCTTCCTTCGGGATAGCGTGCAATTATTTCACGAACTCTGGTAAGTGTTTTTTCGGAGAACTGGTACGTTTCCCCTGTTTTCTGAACTATTTTATGATGTACTTTTCCTGAACTCATACGCATTGTTTTTTAGGCATCCAGCTCTCCGGCAATTACATTCATACTACTCATGGTAAGAATTGCATCGGAGAGTAATCCGTTTTTAATCATTTCGGGGTAAGCCTGATAGTAAATAAAGCAGGGACGACGAAAATGCAAACGGTAAGGAGTTCGTCCGCCATCGCTAACCAGATAGAATCCCAGTTCTCCATTTGCTCCTTCAACTGCAAAATAGACTTCGCCTTTCGGCAGATCTACCTCTCCCATCACCATCTTAAAGTGCCAGATCAGAGCTTCCATATTATTATAAACCTCCTGTTTGGGTGGCAGATAGAAATCTCTGGAAGCAGTATGATAATCGCCTTCAGGCAAATTATCCATCGCCTGCTGAATAAGTTTTAAGCTTTGCCGCATTTCGGCATTGCGAACACAAAAGCGGTCGTACACATCGCCCTGAGTTCCCAATGGCATTTCTATATCAAAATCGTTGTACGAACAGTACGGTTCAAACACACGAACATCGTAATCGACACCTGCAGCACGAAGATTCGGTCCTGTAAATCCATAATTTAATGCACGTTCGGCACTTATTCCCCCTACATTGATGGTTCTATCCATAAAAATACGGTTACGCGAAAGCAGATTTTCAAACTCTGTGAGTTTCTTTGGGAAGCGAACCAAAAACTCTTTAATTTTTTGGATTGCTTTGGGGGAAAAGTCATGCTCAAAGCCTCCGATCCTGCCCAGATTTGTTGTTAAACGTGCCCCTGAAATCTCTTCATAAATTTCATAAACAGCTTCACGTTCCTGAAAGATATAGGTAAACCCGGTTAATGCTCCACTATCCACTCCAATCACACTGTTGCAGATAAGATGATCGGTAATGCGGGCAAGCTCCATAACGATGATGCGCATATAATCCACACGTTTGGGAACATCCAGCCCAATAAGCTTTTCTACGGTGAGGTGCCAGCCTATGTTGTTGATGGGTGCCGAACAGTAATTCAACCGATCGGTTAAAGGAGTTACCTGGTAATACGGACGACGTTCGGCAATCTTTTCAAAAGCACGGTGAATATATCCAATCGTAGGAACTGCATCCACAATTTTTTCACCATCCATGGTAAGAATATTCTGAAAAATACCATGTGTAGCCGGATGTGTAGGCCCCAGATTTAAGGTTGTATAATGTTTATCAACATCTTCAGGACGGATAATGCGTTTATTTTCTTCCATGTAGCAACGTGTTTATCGTCCAAAGTATCGGTTATCTTTATCTTCGCGGGTAGGATCTTCCAACGGAATTTCTTTGCGAAGCGGGAAAAAATCGAGATATTCAACATTGAGTATGCGTATCAGATTCGGATGTCCTTCAAACACAATTCCATAAAAATCGTACGTTTCACGTTCCATCCAGTTAGCAGCCTCAAATAAAGACGTTATGCTGGCAAGCTGCGGATTTTGTTTCGAAACAAATGTTTTCACCCTGATCCGAATATTTTTTCGCAAATTATGCAGATGATAAACAACACCCAGTTCCTCGTTTACCGCATCAGGAAAATGTATTCCGCACAAATCGGTTAAAAAGCTAAACTGCATCTGCTCATCCTCTTTCAGGTACTGAATACACTGAACAACAGATTGCGGTTTTACAACAAGGGTGAGAATGTTCTCTTCAACTTCACTTTTTTCAATTGCATTGCCTAATTTATCACGAAGCAACGACAGGTAGGAGCTGTAATCCATTTTTATGACTGTTTGATTCCATATTGGGCAAGAAGTTCTTTATATTCCGGTGAGTAGCGGCGACGTAGCGATTCATTGGCTACTAATTCCTGCACTTTCATCACACCCTCCAGAATTTGTTCGGGGCGGGGCGGACAGCCCGGAACATATACATCCACCGGAACTATTCTGTCAATTCCCTGCAATACGCTGTAAGTATCAAACACACCTCCGCTTGAGGCACAAGCACCTACGGCTATTACCCATCGGGGTTCGGCCATCTGTTCGTAAACCTGCTGAACAACCGGAGCCATTTTCTTGGCAATGGTACCCATCACCATCAATAAATCCGCTTGTCGTGGCGAAAAGCTTAATCGCTCCGATCCAAAACGACCAAAGTCATAATTTGAAGCCATGGTAGCCATAAACTCTATCCCGCAACAGGAAGTTGCAAAAGGCAAAGGCCAGATTGAATTTTTACGGGCAAGCCCCACAACCTTGTTGAGCGTGGTTGCCATAAATCCCGGTGCAATATATCCATCGGGCGGATTAACAGTTGTATATTGTTTCAATTCCATGTTTATTCCCATTTAAGTGCACCTTTACGTATCAGGTAGAAGAATCCTACCAACAAAGGGACAATGAATATTAAAATACCCAAGATACCTTCCCATCCCAATTCCCTGAAATTGATAGCCCAGGGATAAAAGAAGATGATTTCCACATCGAACAACACAAAAAGGATCGCAACCAAAAAATACTTTACCGAAAACGGAATGCGTGCATTGCCTTTTACTTCAATCCCACATTCAAAGTTTTCCTGCTTTTTACGGGTTTCAATCTTTCTGCGCTTGGACGTTAAGAAATGAGTTGCCAGCATTGTTACGGCAACAAATCCGAAAACAACAACGGATTGAATAACAATGGGCAGATAATCCTGAGGTAACGATTCTTTCATATTCGCATTTTGTTAATTCACTAACAAAGCTAAATTAAAAAGGTTGAGAAAGCGAAAAAAAATAGGAGCAGGTTAAGGCTAAACAGTGCATAATCTCTGGCCTCATAATGTGTATTTTTAAATTCAATAAAGAAATGTCACCCTGAGCGTAGTCGAAGGGGGTTCGAAAGAGAATATGAACAGTAAAACAAAGCAACTACCTCCCTGTTCTCTATAAAATATTCATTCTGTTCGTACATCTTTTCTATGTTATCTTTGTTTATCCGATAAACGACATCTGTATCCTCTATGAAATTTAAATTTTCCCAGAAAATACACTCATGGTTTAAGCCTGAAACTGAGAAACCTCGCCATACTGCTCTCGAAATTCTGAAATACATCGGTCCGGGTTTAATTGTAACCGTAGGCTTTATCGATCCCGGAAACTGGGCTTCGAATGTGGCCGCGGGTTCACAATATGGCTATCAGCTATTGTGGATGGTCACCCTCTCAACACTTATGCTTATTGTTTTACAGCACAATGCGGCACATTTAGGCATTGCCAGCGGGTTATGTCTTTCGGAAGCCGCCACTCAGTATTTGCCAAAATACGTTTCGCGAACAGTACTGGGAAGTGCCGTGCTGGCTGCCATTTCCACAGCTCTTGCCGAAATATTGGGCGGTGCAATTGCCCTCAATATGCTGTTTTCCATTCCTGTTCAAATAGGAGCCGTTCTTGTGCTGGGCTTTGTAAGCTGGATGGTTTTCAGCAATTCATACCGTAAGCTGGAACGCTATATCATTGGATTTGTATCACTCATCGGAATATGTTTTATTTTCGAGCTTACACTTGTTGATGTTGAATGGAAGCAAGCACTTACACATTGGGTAAGCATCAAAGTACCCGATGGCTCTATCCTTATCATTATGAGCGTACTGGGCGCTGTGGTAATGCCCCATAATATGTTTTTGCATTCCGAAATCATTCAAAGCAGGCAATGGAATCTCGAAGACGAAAAAATTATCAAACACCAGTTAAAGTATGAATTTTATGATACGCTCTTTTCAATGATCGTGGGATGGGCTATCAATAGTGCTATGATTTTAATTGCTGCGGCCGTTTTTTTCAAGAAAGGAATTATCGTAGATGAACTCGGGCAGGCACAACGACTTCTGGAACCCCTTTTGGGAAGCAGTGCAGCCATTGTTTTCGCAGCGGCGTTATTACTCGCGGGAATTTCATCATCCGTTACGGCAGCCATGGCCGGAGGATCTATATTTGCCGGAATATTCAACGAGCCTTATAATATTAAAGATAAACACAGCAAAATGGGAGTCGGGATCACACTTATCGGCGCGGCTTTCGTCATCTTTTTTATCGGGAATCCTTTTCAGGGACTAATCATTTCGCAGGTTATCCTCAGTATTCAGTTGCCTTTTACAATCTTTTTACAAATTTACCTTACCTCGTCCGTCAACGTAATGGGCAAACATGTAAACAAAAAAACAGATTCTGTTCTCCTCTGGATTATTGGATTTATCGTAAGCGGATTGAATATTACACTGCTCTGGAGCGTATTGTTTTAAATACGTGAACCAAATCTTCGCAGCCTTCTATCCTGACTGAGGAGACCCTTTCAATCCCCTTCAATTTTGGAAGTGAAACATGAAGCGTAAAAAGAAGTCAGAGCACCCCCGAAGAGGTCGAAGACCCTTTGGGTGGTGAAGAGAAAAAAAAGAAGACAGAAGTCTGAATTTAAATCTCCCCAATCCCTTCAATTCCTTCTCTAACTACCCAAAGTGCCATATTTAACGCTTAGACCACCACTCTTAACACCCAGAGTGCCATATTCAACGCTTAGACCACCACTCTTAACGCTAAAAGTGCCATATTCAACGCTTAGACCACCACTCTTAACACCAAAAGTGCCACATTCAACGCTTAGACCACCACTCTTAACACCCAAAGTGCCATATTTAACGCCAAGACCACCACTCTTAACACCCAAAGTGCCATATTCAACGCTTAGACCACCACTCTTAACACCAAAAGTGCCACATTCAACGCTTAGACCACCACTCTTAACACCAAAAGTGCCATATTTAACGCTTAGACCACCACTCTTAACACCAAAAGTACCACTCTAAACGCTTAGAGTAGCATATTCAGCGACCAGAGTGTTATATTTAATATTACGGATTGTATTTCTGTTATTACACTGGTTAATATCTGAACTTGAAAATATAATACTGATACTAATTTATAAGGAAATAAGAACCAAATAGCCATATTTTGAATATACGCAAACCTATAATTATTAAAATTCATTTTAATTATTTGTTTTAAGTTCACTTATGGATTATATTTGTGCTATACTTTTAATAATTAAAATAATATAGCAATGAAGAAATTAATTAACAACGTAAGCTTTCCTCTTCCTGCCAATCCTAAACTTAAGCTGGATTTGGCAGAAAAGATTTTCGAACAGCACAAAATGCTTGGAACCGCCTCCCCTCTGACTTCTTTAAAATGGGATATTTTAGGTCCTAAAGTTGAAGAAGCAAAAAAGTATCATGAAGAAGCAGAAACCTTAAAACGCAAAGCAGAAGAAATTTATGAACAACGCAATTTGATTCTTTCAAGCTTAGACGACCTGCTTAAACAATCACGCGATTTATTGAAAGCTCTCTATCGTGAAGAGCCTCATAAAATCGGACAGTTTGGATTTAACATTGTAACAACTTCCCAGTCAAAACCTCCTGAAAAAACAGAATAGTATTTACATATAGTATCGAGTACTATTTATGGAAAACAGCTTTCCGCCTAACATGTTCTGTTTTGTGGAAAGCTGTTTTTGTTTAAACGAAACTGAGGAGACTGAAAGGACTGATGTGATTGATAAGTACCTTTTCAATCTTCTTCAATCCCTTCAAGAAAACAACTATATTAAATTTCAGCCACACACTTGCTAATTAAATTGATTTTATACCTTTGTAATATTATTTTTTTTTACAAAAGGCTAACGACTACTTAAACCACATATAAAATGAAAATCATTCCGTTAATTACCCTCGGGTTATTATGTTCGCTCACTATCCATGCCCAATTCTATCCTCAAGCCATCAAGCCAAAAGTCTGGCTAAAAGCTGATAAACAATGTGATAGTATTAATACATGGAATAATAACATTTCAAATACGCTTCATGCGAAAACGATAAATAATGTTTCTTTACCCGACACAACATTATTTAATTTCCACAAATCTTTCTTATTTAAGCCCAACAACACTAAATTATATGTTAATTATAAACCTAAATCATCCGACAGGTTAACGGTGATCACGGTGTATAAAGCAAACGATAAAACAAAAGAATTCGGGTTATGGCATCTCCGGTTAGATTCTGCAAAATCGGTAAGTCTGTCCACTCGCCGGATTAAAGGAACATCATCCGTCATCAAATATGAGGATACTACAAATACATTTCCGATTATCAACACCCTGAACCAGTCGTGGAAAAATAAAAAAATTGATACTACCTACTGTAAGCTATACATCGCGGGAACCGATTCATTAAACTATGAAGGCAAATTTGCCGAGTTTTTGTTGTTCGATACAACTGTTTCCAAACCCGAATTAGCAAAAATACATACCTATCTTGCCGTAAAATATGGCATTACCCTTGTTGAATCAAATTATATCAATTCCAGTGATTCTATAATCTGGAACACGGTTTCGGACAGTTTATTCTCAAATGATGTTGCCGCCATCGGAAAAGACACCTTACTCGGGATTAACCAGAAACAATCAGCAGCCTGTGGTGGAGACGATATTCTTGCAATGAGTGCAGGTACTTTCGCAAATACAAACAACGCCAACACATCCAATATCCACAATCTGGATTTTCTGAGTTGGGGCAGCAATGCACTGGGATTTCAAAGTAAAATAACAGAAACCGATACACTTCATTATATCAACAACCTGCCTTCTCAAAAATGGCTTATGGTAAGAAGCGGAAGTACCGCGAATGCTATTTCTACCTCTTTACGATTCGATTGTTCCGGAATTGATACATTAAGCAACTGTTACCTGGTTATAAACCGAGATGCAAACGAACATTTTGCAAATACCACAACCGAAATTTTTGTTGCCGACAGCGTAGATATGAACCACCGGTTTTACTTCTCAAACATCAAATGGGATACCGATGGTTCCGGAAGAGATTTGTTTACATTTATCGTGGGGAGCAGCATCACCTTACTCGCGCAAACAGTTCAGCCTATACTCGATACTACCGGAACGCTGGGAGCTGCCCGGTTTAGTGTTTTTAACGGAGTATCTCCTTTCAGTTACGCGTTAACCTCAACAAACAACTATTCGAAATACTGGAATTCAAATGATTCAGTTCAGTTTACAGATAACCTGACTCCGGGAATTTATACAATACAGGTAATTGATATCAGAGGAAAGGTTGACAAAAAAGAATTTGAAGTATTGGCCGGGAATGCACTGCCTGCACAACTATTCGAGGCAAATACATTCCATCCGAATCCGGTAAATAAGAACGTTGTTGCATTAATATACCCTAACCCTACAAAAGGAGAATATACCCTCGAAATTTCATTTGATACAAAAACCGAATTTGTATATCGGCTTAGAGATATGAAAGGGACAACACTCCGGGAACGAAAATATTTCGGATCCGATTCTTACAAAATATTCGACACCTTACTTGTAAAGGGAAATTATATGATAGAAATAGAATCATTAACCGAGAAAAAATCATTCAAACTGGTTGTAAATTAATACAGAAGACAGAAGCACCCCCAAAGAGGTCGAAGACCCTTTGGGAGGTGAAGAGAAAACAAACAATTGTAAGTGATTCAGTAAAAAACAACTTTGCGGCCTTCGCATAAAAACTTCGCGGCCTTTGCGTGAAAAACAAAATAGTTCTCACCAAGAGCGCCAAGAAGAAACGCCAAGATCGCTAAAAACAAAACTAAAAACTCCGCGTCCTTCGCGTATAACTTCGCGGCCTTTGCGTGAAAACAAAATAGTTCTCGCAAAGAGCGCTAAGAAGAAACGCAAAGATCGCTAAAAACAAAACTAAAAACTCTGCGCACTTCGCGTATAACTTTGCGGCCTTTGCGTGAAAAACAAAATAGTTCTCACCAAGAGCGCCAAGAAAAAACGCCAAGATCGCTAAAAACAAAACTAAAAACTCTGCGCACTTTGCGTGAAACCTTCGCGGCCTTTGCGTGAAAAACAAAATAGTTCTCACCAAGAGCGCCAAGAAAAAACGCCAAGATCGCTAAAAACAAAACTAAAAACTCAGCAACCTTCGCGTATAACTCTGCGCACTTTGCGTGAAAAACAAAATAGTTCTCGCTAAGAGCGCCAAGAAGAAACGCCAAGATCGCTAAAAACAAAACTAAAAACTCAGCAACCTTCGCATAAAAACTTCGCGGCCTTTGCGTGAAAAACAAAATAGTTCTCGCTAAGAGCGCCAAGAAGAAACGCCAAGATCGCTAAAAACAAAACTAAAAACTCAGCAACCTTCGCATAAAAACTTCGCGGCCTTTGCGTGAAAAACAAAATAGTTCTCGCTAAGAGCGCCAAGAAGAAACGCCAAGATCGCTAAAAACAAAACTAAAAACTCTGCGCACTTTGCGTGAAACCTTCGCGGCCTTTGCGTGAAAAACAAAATAGTTCTCACCAAGAGCGCCAAGAAAAAACGCCAAGATCGCTAAAAACAAAACTAAAAACTCAGCGGCCTTCGCGTAAAACTTCGCGGCCTTTGCGTGAAAAACAAAATAGTTCTCACCAAGAGCGTCAAGAAGAAACGCCAAGATCGCTAAAAACAAAACTAAAAACTCTGCGCACTTCGCATAAAAACTTCGCGGCCTTTGCGTGAAAAACAAAATAGTTCTCACCAAGAGCGCCAAGAAGAAACGCCAAGATCGCTAAAAACAAAACTAAAAACTCTGCGCACTTCGCGTGAAACCTTCGCGGCCTTTGCGTGAAAAACAAAATAGTTCTCACCAAGAGCGCCAAGAAAAAACGCCAAGATCGCTAAAAACAAAACTAAAAACTCTGCGCACTTCGCGTATAACTTCGCGGCCTTTGCGTGAAAAAATAAAACAATGACAGAAAATGAGATTTCATATAAGATTATTGGAGCTGCTTTAGAACTTCATAAGAACATAGGCCCCGGCTTACTGGAGTCAGCCTATGAATATGCTTTAGCTCATGACCTGAAAGAAATGGGACTGGATGTAAAGCAACAACAACCCATGCCCTTTATCTATAAAAACATACAGCTTGATACCGGATACAGACTCGATTTAATCGTGAACGACAAAGTAATTATAGAATTAAAATCCGTTGAAACACTCGCACCCGTGCATTATGCACAAACCCTCACCTACCTTAAACTCTCCGGCTTAAAACTGGCACTCCTGATTAACTTCAATTCTAAATCATTAAAAGACAGCATTCATCGTATTGTAAACAACCTCTGAACACAATATAAACACCAAAACTTATGAAAAAACGCGCACCGCTCTATTTGGCTTTCGCAATTGCAATCTTCGCGGGTATTGCAATGATTATTCCGGGCAATAATCTTTCTCTTACAAAAGCGAAAAAAGCAAACATGCTTATTTCTGAAAAACAGCCGGTGGCAAGCCCTGCCTCTGAATCTGCTACAGAAACAGCAAAGCCAAAATCCACTCCAAAGAGTACCGACATACTTTACTATGCCGTGAATTTAAAAGAAGGAGCCATCGGAATCCTCAAACCTAAAAGCGGGGAAGCCACCGACAATCCTGCCGATAACGCGTTCTTTATCAATACCGACAAAACGTTTACCCTAAACGATAAAGTCTGGCTCGAGTATGAATTGTATGGCCTGGCCGATTACAATTCCGTAAGTCGTTCCATAAACGACGAGCGGACATTGGGAGGCTGGTACATAAAGAAAACCGAAGGCTGGAACACCCAGAGCGAGCAGGTAAACCCTTTGCATATTAAACAGGGAAAGAATTGTGTGCGTTTTTCGATCCCCGATCATGCAAAATATGCGTACAAAGTGCGTAATATAAGGCTCAGAGTAGAACCGGCCAAAGCGGGTAACGACCGCCGTTTGGTGGTAAATCAGCCTACCGATCAATATTATTATCAAAAATATGGCTATCTCAGAGGTTTCGTGTGCGGCAAGGGAGCCGAAAACGCAAAACTAACGGTAAACGAAAAAGCCGTGCAGGCAAATCTTGGAGTATTTGAATGTCTCACGGCCAAGCCGGCCGACAGCTCCGGGAAGTTTACGGCAACCGTAACCGCAACGTTCGACGACGGGATGAAGCTTACAACCAACATCACCTTTAACAAAGCCTGCGAGCCCGATTTTTTCTACGCCTACGACACCACTATCCGTCATCAGGAATTCATGGCACAGGCCGGTCAGCCGGTTCATCTGAAACTTGGCGGAGCCGAACTAAGCGGCGACAGTGGAAGCGTAAAAGAAAATACGAACCTCACCCTTACCGCTTTGCGCTCTATTGATATGCCCGTGATGGGATCCGGAATGGTGAATGTTACCGCCGGAGCCAAAGGCTATCGCTTTCTGCCTCACGGATCACTCTTTGCAAAAGATCTGGCTTTAAAGATAAACTACGACACCACCCTGCTACCTGCCGGATACCGTGCAAGCGATATACGGACGTACTATTTCGACGACAACCAGCAAAGCTGGGTTATGCTTCCGCTGGATACAATCCATGCCGGAAAAGGCATGATTGCCTCGTTAACCAATCACTTTACCGATTTTGTAAACGCGATCCTGAAAACACCCGAATCGCCCCAAACACAGGCCTATACCCCCACTTCCATCAAAGATATCAAAGCCGCCAATCCTTTCGAAGGATTAAACCTTATACAGGCACCCAAGGCAAACAATATGGGAACCGCGAACCTGAGTTTCCCGATTGAAGTTCCGGCAGGCCGCCAGGGCTTACAGCCAAATCTGGCCATACAGTACAACAGTGGCGGAGGCAATGGCTGGCTGGGCGTGGGCTGGGATTTATCCATTCCCGCCTTTACCGTTGAAACCCGCTGGGGCGTTCCGCGCTACGATGCCGTGAAAGAAACAGAATCCTACCTGATGGCCGGAGAGCAACTTACCCCTACGGCACACCGTGACTCCACCGGGAACCGGAGCACCACGCAAACTACCAAGCAGTTTTATCCAAGAGTGGAAGGAGCCTTTAACCGTATAATCCGCCACGGAACTACCCCTCAAACATACTGGTGGGAAGTTACCGACCGCAACGGGATTAAATACTATTACGGAAAATACAGCAGCGATGCCGCCGTTAACCAAACACTGGTACTTACCGACGGTGCCGGGAATATTGCCCACTGGGCACTGGCCGAAACCCGCGATTTGGACGGCAACTATGTAAAATACATTTACGATACCATTTACAATGTAGGGATACCGGGCGGAACTGTGGAAGGTAAGCAGATTTATATCAGCCAGATTGTTTATACCGGGCACGGAACAACCAACGGAAAATACAAGGTTGACTTTGTTCGTAAGCTGAACGACCATTCTGAAATCCGGAACGATGCCATTATCTCGGGACGGTATGGATTTAAAGAAGTAACCGCCAACCTGTTACACCAGATTAAAGTCAGCTATAATGATACAAATATACGATCATACCTGATCCTGTATAAAAGTGGTGCGTATGCAAAAAACCTGATTTGCACCATTGTAGAAGGTCAGGACACAAATAGTTCCTATATAAGTACATTATTTTTATCCTTAGGGAAAACGCTTGATCAGATTAGAGAAAGTGGAATTGATCCCCAATTAATTGATACCTCTTATTATTGTGACAAAGATTTTGATATTAAATACTTAAGAAAAGGAATCAAAGCACATAAGTTTGACTATTTCGAAGAAACAGGGGGTGGATTTGATAATCAGGCCACAACAATTAATACCAGTGATGATCAAGTAAGAGCAACTTCTCTTTTAGGAATTGGAAATAATGCAACATCTCTAAGTTTATCAGGAGGAAGAGGATGGTCAGCCGGAGGAGGACTTAGCGTAGGTTTCGATTGGAAAACAGGAAAAAAATCCAACAGTGTTGGAGGATCTTATAATTATGCCTCGTCAAATTCCGAAACGATGCTATTCTTTTCTGATATTAACGGGGATGGGTATCCTGATAAGGTTTATAAAAAGAATGGAAGTACGTACTACAGAAGGCTTACTAAAAACGGAAGTAGTTATTCCTTAGGAAGTGAAGTTCCAATTTCTTCAATTTGTTTTCTTGGAACAGAATCTACAACCACCAATGGATGGGGAATTGAAGGACATATGGGATTTTCAGAAAGCTTTTCCATCAATGCAAGCTATGGAAAATCAACGGCTACAACTACAATTTCAAGGTACTTCTCAGATGTAAACGGAGACGGACTACCCGACCTTGTTGATGATGGTAAAGTTTATTTTAACCGGCTTAATGCAAATGGAGATCCTACTTTCCATCTCGCTTCAGAACCTAAAATAATTATAGGAGATGATACGTGTTCTTATATCCATTTTACAGGGGTTATTAACGACTCTATTTTAATAACCAATACTGATGAAAGAGTACTTGATCAATTTGATGATATTAAGATGAATCATGAATCAGTCAGAATGTGGATTGCCCCATATGATGGATCAATTAGAATTCATGCAAAAATTAATTTACTAAAAAACACTTCATACAATAGTCAGCATAGCAATCAGGGAGATGGAATCAGATATACCATGCAGCATAATAATTATGAGCTCTGGACTGATTCAATAATGAGCAATGACACCACTACTCATAATGACTCTATATTTACCGTAAATTTACAAAAAGGAGACCGAATCTATTTCAGGCTACAACCCCGTAATTACAGAAACTGGGATGACGTTTATTGGAATCCTCAAATTTACTATTATGGAACTGATACGGCTACAACCGATGCTGACAGGAAAAAAATTAATAAATTTAATGCTGAAACCGATTTCTTTGTAAACTCCAAGCTAAGTGAATACAGCATGCCTCAAAGTGGAAGAGTACGAATTTCCGGCAATTTACAATTACCTGCTTTATCGGACACTTTGGTTTTCTCAATCGTGAAAGGCAATAATAAGCTCTATACCCGTACATTTACAGACAATAATCCGGTTACATACTTTGTTGATACAACCATAAATATTGAAGAAGATAGTATTCTCAGGTTTTATGCAAAAACATCATCTAACATCAATTTCAATCAAATAAAAAACGGCTTGAAATATGACTATGTACAAACAGACAGCCTTGATATTGATACAACTTCTGAATTTAATCGCATTTTACAAAAAGTTGACTTGATCTACAATGTATATCAACTACCTTATTTTAAATCTCAGGTTAATGTCTTAAATATTACAAATCAGGATGTAATAAAGCCAATTCTTACTTTTAGCCAAGGATCCCAGGTTAATGGAACGATCACGTTTACTGTAAAAAAAGCGAATAAAATACTGGCCAAGAGAAACCTGACAATTACCAATAGCTCAATTGGCACAAATCAAAATGTTCAATTAAGTTCCGGTGTTAATGATTCTATCTATTTCGACTTTTTTACCGACAGCATAAATATGGCTCCATTTATCACATCTGCCGGGGCAAAAATTATAAATACAACTTACAATGCCGGGCTGCATGCAACAATACCTGATTCTTTATACAAATTTGGGAATTTATACAGAGGATGGGGGCAATTTTCATATAATGAAAAAGCATATGAACCAATAAATGAAAACATCCTTACGTTAGCCAATTACGCACCTTCCGGTAATACCATTAATATTGATACTACAAATTCAAATGAACCTGATTCGATGTTTGCCCACATCAATAATGTTGCGAATGTCAATCCTGCAACATTACCGTTTGAATGTATGCGTCCTGATCTGGATTCGATGGTATGGAGAAGTAGTATGAAAATCACGATGGTAGGTGCAAATACGATGAGTGATGCATATCCCTTAATTTACACCAGCGATTCTTCTGTTAATTATCCGATTCCCGATACCGTTCCGGGCATGGTAAGAACTGTCGTTAACAAACAAATCATTCAAAAGAATACCTCATGGGGTGTTTCGGCTGGCATATCACATTTTAATGTCAACGGAAATCATTCTCGAGGATCCTCTGAAACGTTTGTTGACTTTATTGATATCAACGGGGACAGGTTCCCGGATAACGTTGGGCCTCTTTACACTCAATTCACGAATTCACAGGGAGGTTTAGAAGAAAATTCAACTCCGCTAACAGTGAGCGGAGATCAGGCTTTAATTAATAAAAGTAGATACAACTCCTATGGGGCCACTCTTGGAGGAAAATATCCCTATATCTCAAGTAAAAGCAATAAGGCTTCAGAAGCAACAAGTCCCAGAAAATTTGCAGTTAGTTGTAATTCGCCTATGTCAGGCACACTTGGTTATTGTACCGATAACACCCCTTTTACATATCTGGACGTAAATGGAGACGGGTTGCCTGACAGAGTTCAGGATAATGGAAATGTAGCCCTAAATCTCGGGTATAAATTTACTCCTTATGAAAAATGGGTCAACGTCGTTTTAAAAGAAGGTGCTTCAAAAAGTGTTGGGGGTAACATAGGCGCAGGTCAACTTGCTCAATTACCAAGCAGTGTATTAAAGCTAATTAAAAAACCTTGTATTTATGAATATAGCTGGGCTTTTGGTGTTAGCTTTAATAATTCATATAATGATGTTAAAAAATACCAAACCGATGTAAATGGCGATGGACTTGTAGATATTGTATATACCGACTATGGTTCTTCCAATAAAATGAAAGTATATTTTAACACCGGAAATATGTTTTTGGATGATGTTAACTGGTTTGGTATTGATGCTGATCAAAAAAGCACTTCATTTAATGGAGATGGAGATGTTGCAGCTACAATTGGTTTTGCATTTCCTCTTTTTATAGTTCCAATTAAATTTCTTTTTAGCGGAAACGCTTCAAAAAGCAGCTCTTCTACAAAAGACAACATTCAGGTTATGGACGTAAATGCCGATGGGTTACCCGATTTTGTAATGTCTGATGAAGAAAATGATTTGAGAGTTCGTTTTAATAAACTGGGTAAAACAAACCTTTTGAAAAATGTTGAGAACACTGCCGGAAGCACATTCGAGCTCAATTATACCCTTACTGAAAATACCCAAAAAATGCCTCAGCGTAACTGGGTACTTTCATCTGTTTTAGCCTACGACGGGCATCCGGGTGATGGTGCCGATTATTCCTATGCTACCTTCGAGTATAAAAACGGTGTTTACAGCCGCAGCGAACGCCAGTCGTTCGGCTTCGATACCGTCATTACCAAACAATACGATACCCAAATTGATCCTGCTAACCCTAAAAACGGAACTTGTTACCGCACTATTACCGAAAAGTACCATAATGACAATTTCATGTTTAAAGGCATCAAACGTTACGAACTCCTGAGCGATTGCAGTAACCACAAATATGTTGAAACCGTTTACACCTATAAAGCAAAACGCATCAGCACCGGTGAAGAAGTACCCGAAAATATGATGAATTGTTATTGCGATTACTTCCCCGCTATATCGAGCGAAGATAAATACTTTTACGAAGGACAGTCAAGCTACACCATTCATACGCGCAAAGAGTATGTGCACGGCCCTTATGGTAACGTGACAGAATACCATAACTTAGGTGATGTGAGTGATTCTAAAGATAATCTGTTTGGGTACATACAATACTCTCCTATTTTAACAAACAACCAGCTAGGTTTAGTTGCTCAAATTGAGGTAAAAGATTATGCTCAAACACTCATGAGATCCCGGAGAGCTCATTATATATCCGGAAATGGGAAAATGGATTCGTTAATTATCAATAACAACGGTACATATTCCAATTATGAATTCAGGTTTGATTCCTATGGCAATCTATATGCTGTTAATATGCCTGAAAACAATAACCATCAAGTTTACTCACTATCTTATCAATATGACGATCAGGTTTATACATATCCTGTTATGGTTGATGATATTTTACACTACAAATCCAAAACTGAATATGACTTCCGCTTTGGAAAACCCGTGAAAACGATTGATATCTCCGGTAACGAAATGTGGTACTCTTATGACTATGACGGCAGAATACGTACTATTACAGCTCCTTACGAAATAGAAGCAAATATCCCCTATACGCTAAAATTTGAATATTGGGACGACTATAACCGGAAATCGAATTGTGTTGACAAAATACCGTGGGCACGCACCCGGCATTATGATCCTGCAAATCAGGGAAATGAAATCACTACTGTATTGTTTGCAGATGGCTTTGGACGTGTTTTGCAAACAAAAAAGAAAACAACCATTTACAATAATGGCACAACCGACGATTTCTTAACCGTTTCCGGCAAAGTTACGTACGATGCCTTTGGCCGGGCCATTTCTTCTTATTATCCCGTGATGGAGGGACTGGACGCCGATTCGGTATTTAACGCTTTTGTAGATGCTGTAAATCCTTCTACAGTACAATACGACATACTCGATCGTAAAACACAAACAACGGCTCCTGATCAAACCGTAACCACTTTTGATTATGGATTTGGAACCGACAGCTATAATACTACCCGTTTTAAAATACATATTACCGATCCTAACAACAACGAATCATCTACCTATACCGATGCCAGAGGCTTGCAAACAACCATTGTAGCTCCGTTGGATGCCATTACTGATTTTGAATACGATGCCATGGGGCAGCTAATCAAAAGCATTGATCCGGAAAATAACGAAACCACTCATGAATATAATATGCTGGGACAAAGGGTAAAACGAACCCACCCCGATGCCGGAGAAACCCGGTATGAATATGACCCTGCCGGAAATTTAACCAGACTTTATACACAGCGTTTATACAATTCTTCCGAATTCATTCAATATCAGTACGAATTCAATCGGTTAACGGCTGTAATTTACCCACAAAATACCGAAAACAACGTCTATTACGAGTACTACGGTTATTCTAACGGCAATAACAACGGGCATATTAAAAAACAACAGGATGCCTCCGGCGTACAGTTGTTCGAGTATGGCAAGCTGGGCGAGGTAATTAAAAATACCCGAACTTATATACAACCCGGCGGAAACACCTACACCTTTGCCATGCAATGGACGTACGATAGTTGGAACCGTTTGCAAAATATCATCTATCCCGATGGCGAGCAGGTAAACTATTATTATAATAACGGCGGATTACTTAACAGTATGACGAGCACGAAAAGCGGGCAGAATACAACCTTTATAAGTTCCATAGGCTACAACAAATTCGAAAAACGTGAAAAAATAACCTATGGAAACCAAACCTATAGCGAATATACCTACGACCCGGCATCCCTGCGTTTAAGCAACCTGAAAACGTATGACAATTTAGGAAGCAAACTACAGGATATTTTTTACACGTACGACAATGTAAGCAATATCACGCAAATTAATAACATTGCCCAGCCTGCAAATAATGGAATGGGAGGAACTTATACATACGACTACACCTATGATGACCTTTACAGGCTTGCTTCATCAAGTGGTTCATGGACGAATAATTCAAATTATGATTACAGCCTCTCAATGGAATATTCACTATCAGGCAATATTACCCGCAAAAACCAACAGGCCAATACCTTAATCAATGGAAATAATATCTATACCAGTTATGATAACTACTACGATTATTCCGGCTCGAAACCCCATGCAATAAACGGGATAAACTCCGGGCAGATGAACTTCGACTGGGATAACAACGGTAACCTTACATGGTATAAAGATAACAATACCAATATTGAATATTGGCACTGCTGGGACGAAGAAAACCGCTTAAGGTCGGTAAATGGAAACAACAATATCAGTGGTTATATTTATGATGCTTCCGATGAGCGCGTATGGAAACTTACAGGAAATGTGCAGCAAATGCAGATTAATGGCCAACAAACCATTAACTTTGCCGAAATAAACAATGGCACCCTCTATGCCAGCCCTTATATGGTTGTAAAAGATTTACAATATACAAAGCACTATTATATTGAAGGCGAGCGCATTTGCAGTAAGCTGGGTGGAGGTATGCAAACGGCCATACAGGATTTTTACCAAAACGTACCGCCAATCCATTCCGATTACGAAACCATTAAATCTCAACTGGCAGGTTCATTCCTCAATAATACGCTTGCTTGCGGAGGGATAAGCCCCGAATTTACCACTATTAACGTTGATACAAACTTCTATCAAAAGCAGTTTGATCAAAACAAAACAGAAACCGATCTTTATTTCTACCATAGCGACCATCTGGGTAGCAGTAGTTTTCTTACCGATGCCAATGGCATTACTACACAACACTTGCAGTACCTTCCTTACGGTGAGTTATTTGTAGAGCAAAGAGATGCTGCAAATTACTACACTCCGTACAAATTCTCAGCTAAGGAAAAAGATGAGGAAACCGGATATTCCTATTTTGGGGCTCGGTATTATATGCCGGAATTGAGTATTTGGAGTGCTGTCGATCCTATGGCAGATGAACGTACTTGGCTAAGTCCGTACAACTATTGCCAGAATAACCCGGTTATACTGACTGACCCAGATGGGATGCTGGATGATGATATCTACAAAAATAAAAGAGGAGAGGTAGTTGCAAGAATTCCAAACAATTTACCTAATCGTGTTTATAATGTAGCTCCAGATGGGCAAGGTGGCTGGGTTGTACAAAATGAACCACCAAGTCTCCCGGGAACAAGCGTACCAGGAGTAGAAGTTACTGAGAAACGAGGAGAACCATTAAACACCTATGAACGCTTAATGCGCAACCCTGTAATTGCAGCCAGAAATCAACATCATCCTATTCAGGATTTTATGTGGGCAGCTGTAACGTTTCCTGCTGCTGAAATTCTTGGTGGATTCATGCAAGGAAAATATCTGTTTAATGCAGCCAAATTATCAAGATACGAATCCGCTGCCGCTGAAACGAGTACGAGTTTATTAAAGCCTCTCGGCTTAGGTTCTACGGGTAGAGCCACTGCTACAAATCTGACAGAGCAGTTAGCAATGGAGGAAATTATGTCCAATCCTACACTTGGGAAAATGGTAATGAAAGGTATGAAGGATAGTCGTTGGTTAGGTTGGAATAAAATGCAATACACTCATACTGCATTGGATGGAACTAAAACCACCATACACTATGTAGGAAAATTTGTAAATGGTGTTTTAAAAGCTGTTGATGACTTTAAATTTAAATAATCTATGAAAGTACGTTGCATATACAATAATGGAGAGGCTTTAAATCCATACGAGAACAAGCCACTAAACAAAGGTGAGTTTGGAAGATTTGGAGTTTCTGAAAATAGTAAGTTTGATGAAATAACAATCGGAACAGAATATTTGGTAATGGGCTTAATATTTTTCGAAACTTATCAAGCCTATTTAATAGATGATAAAGGGTTTATTTCTGCCTGTCCGTGTCAGTTATTTGAAGTTATTGATAGTAAGGTAAATTCAAATTGGCATTTTAGGTTAATTGAAAAGGACGAAGATATTTACCCTTTCGTACAAGCCATTTGCGGTTATTATGAATTATGCTATGATAAAAAAGCTTATGAAAATATCATTGTGGAAAAAGATGAAGAATCTCAAAGAATTTACTTTAGACGAAAGATAGAACTGGAAAAAGAATTAGCCCTTAGCATTTAAACTTAGCGTGTAAAGGAGTATCCATAGGAAACATTCGGATATCCGGAAATACAGCAAGAACGGCAGTTCACTAGCAACTGCCGTTCTTGCTATGTTTAAGCAATGCCTGTACCGCAGAGTTTTTCTACTCATAATGGCCTTTTACAGAGAGAATAAAAACACTATTTTCGATTACTTCGTAAACTAAACGGTGTTCACGATTTATCCTGCGAGACCAACAGCCGGTAAGTTCGTGCTTAAGCGGTTCGGGCTTAGCGTGTAAAGGAGTTTCCATAGAAAACATCCGGATATCCGGAAATACAGCAAGAACGGCAGTTCACTAGCAACTGCCGTTCTTGCTATGTTTAAGCAATGCCTGTACCGCAGAGTTTTTCTACTCATAATGGCCTTTTACAGAGAGAATAAAAACACTATTTTCGATTACTTCGTAAACTAAACGGTGTTCACGATTTATCCTGCGAGACCAACAGCCGGTAAGTTCGTGCTTAAGCGGTTCGGGTTTGCCTGTACCGGTAAAAGGATGTTCGGTAAGTTCTTCTAATAAAGCAAGAATTTTAGTAAGCACAACCTTATTGCCAGCTTTTTTATGAGCTTCAATATCTTCCCTGGCGTTATCGGTAAAATCTAAATGATAAGTCATCTTATATGTCTAAAAATTCTTTTAGATTCTCCTTATTTATCCTTGTTACCTTGCCACTTTTTGCTTGTTTTCTGCTTTCGATTATTTTTTCTACAAACTCAGGATTATAGCTATCTTTAGCTATCTCAAATTTTATTTTAAGAGCCTGCATAAAGGCTTTTAAAGCAGAAACCTGCTCGCTTGTCTGAGGATGGGCAATGAATATATCTTGTGTTTTCATAAGGCAGCCACGTTTTTCTGAAAGAAATCTTTAAATTTTTTCTTGGTCAGGAAGGTATCTACCATTTTAAAAACCACGTTCTTTTCATCGGGTTCAAGTTCCTGAATTAATTTGACCTGTTCCATCAAGGTTTTGTCTTCCACTGTTATTTCTTGGGGGAGAACACCATCAAAGTTTACAATCTGGTCAATCGTCATGCCGAAATATTTCGCAATTTTATTAAGAGCATCCACAGAAATTTCCCGTTGTCCGCTTTCTATTTTAGAGTAGTTGGAACGGTGCATGTGTATCAGTTCAGCAATTTGCTGCTGTGTCATCCCTTTTTCTTCCCTTATTTTCTTAATATTTTGGCCAGTATCCATAAATTGCATGTATTGAAAAACCTTGCAAAATTAGTCAAAAAAGCTACAATATAAAAATATTGTTCCGTTTTGATAATATTATTGTTGTCCATATGGAACTTGTTTTGTAATTTTGCTGCGTATCAAATCGGCAACAAAAAAATATCATGCAAATCTCCCAGATAAAACAACGGTTAACGATAGCGGAAGTAATCAGGCATTACGGTTTAAAGCCCGACAAGCAGAACCGGCTGCATTGCCCGTTTCACCCGGACAAAACCCCGAGCCTGCAGGTTTACTACAAAACCCAAACCGCCTATTGCTTTAGCAGTAATTGCAAAACCCACGGAAAAAGCATGGACGTGATTGACTTTATCCTGTACAAAGAAAACTGGGACACCCTGGGAGCCGAAGGCAAACACAAAGCCATTGAAAAAGCGCTGTTAATGGCCGGCGGAGAATTACCGGCAGCCGGCCACTTACCGGCATCCACAGAAAAGGCCACGTTCCTGGAAAACATCTTCCAGTACTTCCGCAACGCCGTGCACAACAGTAAACCGGCACAGCAGTACCTGCAAAGCCGTTGCCTGGACTTTAAACTCCTGGAAGTAGGCTACAATACCGGCCAGTTCCACCACGGGGCACGCAAGGACGAAACATTAATAAATCAATGCCTGCAGCATGGTTTGTTACTCGACAATAACCTCCGGGCAAAAACAGGCGAGCCTGCTTACAGCGTGTTTGGCAAATGGTGTATCTGCTTTGCCCTGCGTGGTAAAGAAAACCAGGTTACCGGTTTGTACTTCCGCAGTACACTTTCTCCCCTCTCTCCCGGGAGAGGGGCCGGGGGTGAGGCTCGCCACTTTTACTTAAAAGACCGCCGGGGGCTATACCCTGCCTACCCGGAACCGGGTACCCGAAAACTCATCCTTACCGAAAGCATTATCGATGCCGCCACTTTACTACAATCAAATATCTTTTCACTTTTCACAGTTCACGTTTCACTACTAGCCCTTTACGGAACCAACGGTTTAAGTCCGGAGCATCTGGCAGCCATAAAGCAGCTCAGGGAACTGGAAGAAATCATCTTTTTTTTGAACGGCGACCAGGCCGGGATAAAGTCCGTGGAAAAATACGCCCCGATGTTAAAAGCTGAGCTTTCCCCCTTTGGGGGAAACGGGAAAGGGGGCGTTAAGATTACCAACGTGGAAGTGCCCGAAAACGAGGACGTGAACAGTTTACTGCAGGCTCACGAAGCAGAAATTTTAATCCATCTGCTCAATGAGCGGAAAGAGATAAAAGAGCAGGATTTTTTATTTTCAGATGAAACCGAAGGTTCGGCAAACACTATTGAAAACGAACACGTTGTAAGAGAAAATACTTCAACTGAAACTAAAAAAGTTGAGTCATCCGCCACGCCCGCCGAACCTGCGCCCGGTGCATCCCCGTTTTGTTCAAAGCTGGTTACCGAGAATCCCGAGCTGCTGTTTTACCACAGTTCAGAGTTGAGAATCACCGTGTTGGGCGGCATACGGATCAGCGGGCTGGACCGGCTGAAGGTAACGCTCAGGATAGAGCGGCGATCTGCTACGGGCCACCAGCAGTATGCCGGCCAAAGCATCATCCGTCACAGCCTTGACCTGTACCATGCCCGCCAGGCAGAGCAGCTCACCGAAATGATCAGCAGCCGGTTCGAGATCAGCAGCACCGCGGCCGCCGGGATCATTGCAAATCTGACCACGGAGCTGGAAGACTACCGGCAGCGCCGGCTGGAATCCCTCAAGCCCCAAACCAGGGAAGCGTACCAGATGACAGAACAGGAAAGGCGACAGGCGACAGACTACCTGAAATCCCCTGATCTGATGAAAAACACCCTGGCCGACATAGCCTCTGGCGGGATCATCGGCGAGCAGAACAATGCCATCACCGGCTATATCGTCAATCTATCGCGCAAGCGCGAGAAGCCGCTGCACGTGATGTACCTGGGAGCCAGCGGCTCAGGCAAAACACACCTTCAGGAACAGCTCGCCCTGCTGGTACCCCGTGAAGATCGCATCGAAGCCACGGGACTGAGCGACCAGTCTCTTTATTACGAAGGGCTTAAGCTCAAAGGCAAGATCCTGTTTATCGAAGATCTGGATGGGGCAGAGAACGTGATGTACATCATCCGCGAGTTGCAAAGCAAGGGAAGGATCACCAAGCGGGTAGCCTGGCGCGACAACAAAGGCAACACCAAAACCGTGGAAATAGAGGCACAGGGGCCGGTAGTGATCAGCAGTTGCACCACCCGCGAAAAACTCTACGAGGACAACGCCAACCGCTGTATCCTGCTGCATGTAGATCAAAGCCGGGATCAGGATCAGAAAATCATGGACTACATGAAATCCAGGAGTGCAGGCAGTATCCAGGAATCCAGGCAGGAAGAAATCCACCAGAAGATGCAGAACGTGCAACGCGTATTACAGCCGGTGAAGGTTTACAACCCTTATGCCCACCTGATAGAGCTGCCCCCGGAAGTGTTTAAACCCAGGCGAAGCCTGCCGCTGCTGTTGGGTTTTATCGAAACCCTTACCTTTTATCACCAGTACCAGCGAGAGGTTAATATCACCGAAACAGGCGAAAGATATATCCGGAGCACCTTTGAAGATATCGAGCAGAGCTTTGCAATCATGAAAGAAGTGCTCTTTAGCAAGAGCGACGAACTGAGCAGGAGTGCCCGGGAATTTCTGGAACAACTTAAACAAAGGGTAAAGCCCGGAGAGAGCTTTTATACCAAAACCATCCGCAAAGAACTCAGGATTAGCGCCTCCGGCTTACAACGTTATATGTCGGAGCTTCAAAGCTACGGCTATGTAAAAGCAAAAAGCGGCAACCGTTACCGTGGCTTTGAATACCAGGTTAACGACTACGACGAATACCAGAAGCTACGACAAGGCATTGAAAAGCAATTAGAAGCCATCTTGTTGAAAATAAAAGAGATAAGTAACCCGGTAGCCCACAGTAGCCCACAACCCCAAACGGGTTACTTAAACATCGAAGAACCAGTAATTTAAACAGAGTAACCCGGTAGCCCGTCAAAAAGAGATATACCCATAAAAAAAATTGAACGTTGAACGTGAAAAAAAAACGGCAGCCAAACAGCGAATAACCATGGAACGCTTCATCACCACTTACGGAGAATGGCTCAGAGCCTTGAATTACGAAGAAAAGAACGCGTTGGTTGGAGTACAAAAAATCAGAGTTTTTCTTCACTGGCTCAGAACAAACAAAATAGACAGCATACAACACATCACCAACCAAGATATACAACGTTTCTTCGGGCAGCTCAGCGGCAAGATGAATATCCATACAAGCACAGCACTAAGTATCAATAGTTTAAAAACATACAGCCGTGAATTAAGACGTTTTAGTCGTTACCTTTTAGAAAGCGGGCAAGGACATTTTGAGGTAAGCATACAACTGAAAAGCCCGCCAATCCTAAAAACGGCAGAAGAGATCTTTACTTCAGAAGAAATAAAAAAGCTGTATCAAAGCTGCAAAGACGATCCCCTGGGCATGCGTGACAGGGCAATGCTGTCGGTATATTACGGCTGCGGGCTCCGCAGAACCGAAGGCGTAAACCTGGAACTAAAAGACGTGCAGTTTAGCCGTGGAATTTTACACGTCAGAAAAGGCAAAAACTACAAAGAACGCTATGTACCCATGACTGCAAGAGTGGCGGCAGACCTTATGGAGTACAAGCTGTTAAGCCGTCCGGCACTGGTAATGAACAAGCCATGCAACAGCTTTTTTGTAAACTACCGCGGTCAAAGCCTGGGAGTACAATCCATGAGCAACCGGTTCCAGGGCCTGAAGGCAGAGGCAGGCATCGAAAAGCAAGGCAGTCTTCACAGCCTGCGCCACAGCATAGCCACCCATCTGCTCGAAAAAGGAATGAGCCTGGAGCAAATAGCCCGGTTTTTAGGTCACAGTTCTTTAGAAAGTACACAGATTTACACACACATAATCAATAACGTATGAGTCGAAAAAGTCAATATATTTTTAAAGAAGAAACCGCCAACGAAGTAGAAAGATTTAAAACAGCACTCAGAACCGAAGACCTAAACGAAAACACCGTTCGTCAGAACAGCAATTATGCCGGAATCTTTTTAGAATGGTCAGCCTTGGAAAACCTTCAAAGCACGGAGGTACGATACAATGAAATCATCGCCTTTATCCATTATCTTCAGCAGCAGGACTACAACAGCCGTTTTATCAACAGGATATTGCTGGCAGTGAGGCATTATTATACTTTTTTAAACTCAGGTAACAATCCGGCATCAGGAATCTGTTTAAGGGGAAACAAGCATCAGTTGCCGGAAAAAATCATTGATTACAAAGAACTTGAAACCCTGTACGAAACCTTTGAAACAAAGGATAAGCGGGGCAAAAGAAACCGTGTAATGCTGGGACTGATGATTTACCAGGGGTTGAGCTGCGAAGAACTGGGAAGATCAGAACCCGGGCATATAGAACTGCGTCAGGCAAAAATCCATGTTCCCGGCGGCCGGCACTCCAGCCCCAGAACACTGGAAATGCAGGCTGTGCAACTGCTTGACATGCAGGAATATTTACGGGTAACCAGACCACGGATGCTGGCAGAAATTACAAACGAAAGAAGCGGGAGAAAGCCCGGGAGCATCTGCAGAGAAGAACTGAAAAACCGACTGTTTTTTAGTGAAAACGGAAGTAAAGAGATCAAAAGCAGCCTTTACCACCTGTTCCGGAAACTAAAGAAGACCCACCCGGAAATCACATCCACGAAAGTCATCCGCCAAAGCGTGATCGTCCACTGGCTCAAGGGGAAAGGTATCCGGCAGGTTCAGTATATGGCAGGACACCGGTATGTAAGTTCCACCCAGCGATACCGCGATTACAACACGGGTGAATTATCCGATGCCCTGCAGCAGTTCCATCCCCTTGACAGGCAGGAGTAAATGAAGCTTTACCGGCAAAGTACACGGGAAAAGCGGTGTTCGGTCTCATCCCTGGGCAAAAAACACGCCAGTGCCTTTGCAGCACTTGTTTTTCGAATCGTTTTTTTTCAATGGTTAAAAAACAAGAGCTGCAAAGCCCCGGGGGGCTCCGCTTCGCTCCGGCCTGTCATGTTTTTTGCTGCCAGGTTCTTCGGCCTCACGGGCAGGCTATCTCTGTCTTTTTAGCCCCTGCCTGCGTAAACTTGCCAGGCGCTAAAAAGCCAGCGCCTGCCGGAGTTTGCTCGCCCGCGGGTCGCTTCGGGCTTCGGTTTTGTCATGCTTTTTGAGCCGGTGCTAAAGGCCTTGCCCCGAATCAAAAAAGCACGCCAAAACCTCGTGTAAAACATAGCTGCAAAACGCCTTGTCAGGCTCTCTTTTGCAGCACCCTCGCTCCACTCGCTTTCGGCTCGCTATCGCTTGCAAAGCCGTGCCGCAAACCGCTTCGCTCATTGCGTCCGCCTTTGCAGCCACCGGCTCAGGGCTGTTTTTCCCGCCGTAATTTTAGTATCTTGAAGAATTAGAATATTTTAGAACGGTCTGGTTTACAACTGGTTCCTTCCGCGCGCGATTGGCTTCATTCCCCGGATCGCTGATTCACAGTGCGCTTGGATGCTCTGTTTTGAAGTAGTCTTTTCCGCTTCGCTCCAAAGCCAACTCCAAAACAGAACCTTAATACCTGAGCTGCCCTGCCTGTTTTTTTTCTTTCATCTGAAAATAAAAAATTGGTTACCTTTGCTTTATGGGATGCCTCAGGTTGACATATTATCAGGATTTTGTACCGCTCAGGCTGGCATATAGCATCAAATCTGAACAGCAAAAAAAGTGTGCTAACTTGAGTTACTTTGGTGCTCGTTACTATATGCCGGAATTGAGTATTTGGAGTGCTGTAGATCCACTAGCAGATGAGACACCCAGCTGGACTCCATACCATTACTGCCATAACAACCCTATTGTTTTAGTTGATCCGGATGGACAGTCTGCGGGATCTCCCGATGAATGGAATCTCAACATGGAAACTGGTAACGTTACATGGGTTAGCGATAAAGGTGGCTCAAGTACTCAACATGTTAATGTAATAGGTTCAAATGGAAGTTCTACTCAAAATGTACTTCCGGGTAATGGATTTAATGTTAGTTCATTTACTCCTAACGAAAGCGTAACCTTAACTTCAAATGGTTTTAGTAATGATTACCAATATACTGCATCAAGCTTATTACCTGGCAATATATCCTCAACTACCCCGGAAGTAACTCCAACTGGCAACCAAAGAGCATCCACTCCATCACAACCTAAAGCTACAACAGATGCTGCTGCTCCATGGATGAGTTACGCCATGAAAGAAATAGGAGTAATCGCAGGTAATTGGCAAGGGCTACCTGCAAATCCCGATGTTGTTAAATATTTAAATTATGCAGGTATTAAAACAAAAAATGATAACACTATGTGGTGTGGTGCATTTGTTAACTGGTGTTTAGGACAAGCAGATATTAGTGGAGCTGGAGCTGGAGCAAATAATTATTTAAAATGGGGTAAGCATTTAGATACCCCTATTTATGGAGCAATTGCAGTTTTCAAAAGAGGGCATGTCGGATTTTATATGGGTACTAATAAAGATAAAACCCTAAAAATACTACATGGCAACTGGTCTCATAGAGTTAAGATTTCAAGTGGAAAGTATGATCCAATATACAATAGTGATATTAAAGAATATAGATACCCTAATAATTAAAATTATGAATAAATTAATTGCTTTACTATGTGTTATTGCTATTTCATGTACAGAAAATGGAGTTAACAATAATAAACAAATTAGTGACAAATCTACAGTAGAAACCAGCCAAAACAAAATCAATCAAGGTGAAATTAAAATTTTTGATTTTGATAAATATTGGATTGAGCTTGGTAGATCTATAAAATGTAACGACACTAATAAACTTAAAATGCTAATTCAATGTCCTTTAAAAATTTATGGGAGATATGAAGCTGAACCTCAATTAAATATTAATAGCAATGAAATAATCAAAGCTTTTATGTTTGCAATTAACAATGGAGGATATTATGATCCAGATAAAGATGCTTCTATTAGTAATAAAGAATTACTATTAAGTAATTTAAAAGAAATTAAAGAATACAATCAATCGTCAGAATCTCAATGCATTAGTGATTTTTTATTTAAAAAAACTAATAAAGGATGGAAGCTTATTATTCTCCATATGAATACTAATGAATATTTAAAAAACAAATCCAAGTAACCTTATCGTATAAACTTAGCATGCAAAGGAGTTTACATAGGAAACGTCCGGCTATCCGGAAATACAGTAAAAACGGCAGTTTATTCCAGCGATGATCTGCCCCCAAAAAGTTGGACTTAGCGTGTAAAGGAGATTCCATAGGAAACATCCGGATATCCGGAAATACAGTAAAAGCGGCAGTTCATTCTGGTAATTGCCGTTTTTTATGAATAAAAATAGCCTTACATTTGCTTTACAAACTATCCCTTAGCGTGTAAAGGAGTTTCCATAGAAAACATCCGGATATCCGGAAATACAGTAAAGGCGGCAGTTCATCCAGTGATTGCCGTTTTTTATGAATAAAAATAACCTTACATTTGCTTTAAAAGCTCTCCCATGCCCTGCAATCAAAGCAATACTCTAAAACATGCGCTGTGCAGCAAGCTGGGCGGTGGTTTGGAACGGGCAATCGTTCCGGTTGATTCTTCAGTAGTACCTATTGATGGACCTTATTCTCACCGTGCCGGAGAACTTCAGGATATGGTGCTACGTTCTATGGGTTGTGTAAACATAAATTCCGAATACACTACCATAGATTCCCATTTCAGTATTCTCGACTATCTTAAAACCGTCAATAATCAGGAAACCGATCTTTACTTCTACCACTCCGATCATTTAGGTTCTTCTTCCTTTATTACCGATGCCGATGGCATTGTTTCTCAGCATTCCTTGTGCCGATCTATATTTTGCACATTTTCAAAAGAATTTATTCGCATTGAAAATGAAAGCAAAATAAGAATCGGTATACAATATTTACCGTATGGTGAGTTATTTGCAGAACAACGTGATAACACTGCTCGCTATTACACTCCGTATAAGTTTAGTGGCAAAGAAAAAGACGAAGAAACTGGATACAGCTACTTTGGTGCTCGTTATTATATGCCGGAGTTGAGTATTTGGAGTGCTGTCGATCCGTTGGCAGATGAACGTAGCTGGCTAAGTCCATACAACTATTGTCAATTAAACCCTTTAAATAGAGTTGATTTAAATGGATTATTGGATACTAAATATGTTGATGAAAATGGCAATGAAATTGCAAATACTGATGATGGTATAAACCGGACAGTAACTGTTAAGAATGACCAACGCTCTGAATTTAATAAGGCAATAGAGGATGCGAATAAGGGTGGAACGGTTAATACACCAGAATTTAATAAGTCTCTCACAGCGAAAATTGACGAACACAATTTCAGTGGTACGACTAAGCAAAGGGCGGCCATAGGTGCAGCGGCTGCCAGTCATAACGGTTCAACTGCATGGAATTACGAGGTTAAAAAGGATAACTATCCTGCGGGAACAGAAAAGTGCAATAAATTTGTTTATGACGTTATTACCGAAGGTGGGGTTACATCACCAAAAAATGTAGGCGGAAACTGGCCTCTGTCGGCAGGGAAGTGGGGAGATCCCAATGTGTTCATTAAGGGTTGGGTGGTCTTGCCAGCCCTAGAGGCTCCGCAGGCTGGAGATGTTGCAGCATACCGATATGACGGGTGGAATGATGCTACAGGGCATAGTGCGGTGGTTACTTCACCAAATGGCATTACTGGTACGAGTGATAGAACGCATAATATCAATACGTGTACTCCCGAGTATTTCCAAGGACAAGCCGCAGGGGGAACAACAGTAATTTATCGTCGATATATCGGAATAACACAACCATAAGACTAAGTATGAAAACAATAACTATCATTTTTGCCTTAACATATTTCTGTAATAATGTTAGAGGTATTGAACAAAAGGAAGTATCGATAACCAATCCTAGTCGGTTCGATTCTCTTTTGACGCAGACCGAGAAAGAGCTTGGCGTATGCTGCGATGCAACTATTCAGTTTTTTTCAAGTAAGACCTTTCAAAAAATCTATGATAGTTCTTATATGTATATTACTGATATAAAAATGGTTTTGAGCGATTCAAAACAGAGCAACTTTAGGAAGCAGATATGTATTTATGTCGTTCAAAAAGTCGATTTAAAAACTTATTGTATTCTGACCAGTCATTGTATTGACCTGTATAAAAAGAAATTGCTCAACGAAGAACTATTAGACAAGGTTTTCTTTCCTCGGGGCTTTAAATCAAGTATTTCTATGAGGTTTATCTCAAACTATAAGAATAAAGATGTAGCCATTTTATTCAAAAGTGCCTTGGCAATGAAAGGTTTGTCAAAGAACTTCAGACAAAGACTTAAATCTGCTCAAAGTGGGAAAGCACTTAGAGAACGACAGAAAATGGAAGCGTCAGGATATTCTGAATGAGGCTTATCGTGTAAAGAAGTTTACATAGAAAACTTCCGGATATCCGGAAATACAGTAAAAACGGCAGTTCATTCTGGTAATTGCCGTTTTTTATGAATAAAAATAACCTTACATTTGCTTTAAAAGCTCTCCCATGCCCTGCAATCAAAGCAATACCCTAAAACATGCGCTGTGTAGCAGCCCTTCTCCTCTCAGGAGAGGCGGGGGTGAGGTTTTAGAGCGAATTTGCAGCAAGCTGGGTGGTGGTTTGGAACGGGCAATCGTTCCGGTTGATTCTTCAGTAGTACCTATTGATGGACCTTATTCTCACCGTGCCGGAGAACTTCAGGATATGGTGCTACGTTCTATGGGTTGTGTAAACATAAATTCCGAATACACTACCATAGATTCCCATTTCAGCATTATTGACTATCTCAAAACCATCAATAATCCGGAAAACGATCTTTACTTCTACCACTCCGATCATTTAGGTTCTTCTTCCTTTATTACCGATGCCGATGGTATTGTAACACAACACTTACAATATTTGCCTTACGGTGAGTCATTTGTAGAGCAAAGAGATGCTGCAAATTACTACACTCCGTACAAATTCTCAGCTAAAGAAAAAGACGAAGAAACTGGGTATTCCTATTTTGGAGCTCGGTATTATATGCCGGAGTTGAGTATTTGGAGTGCTGTCGATCCGATGACAGATAAATATCCGAGCATGAGTGCTTATATGTATTGTGCCGGAAATCCTATCAGATTTATCGACCTTGATGGCAATTCTTTTGGAGATCCTCCAAATATTATTGGAATTAGAGCACATGTTGCTTTTAGCAATTATATGAGACGTATCAGTGGAAATAGTGGAAATTGGAGAGCTCCATATACTTTTTCTAACCGATTACAAGCAGATCTTATGTATTTTGGTGGTAATAATCTCTCCCGAATGGGTTCGGTTTGGGAACTAAAACCATGGTCCAATTCTAAATATCCTTTAAAATTTTATGCTATTGCTCAAATCATAACATATATAACTACTGCTAACTCTGAAAATATAGGTAATCTTAAATGGGCTGCTGGCTCTTCAAATGGAAATCCAAAACCATTTGAAGGTTCATTAATATTAAGAGACGGTCAATATACATTTACTTATTCTATACCAAATCCAAGTGAAGGTTTCATTTTTTATAACTATAAAATAAATCAAGAGCAAAGAGAACCGCAACCAAGCCCTGCTCAGGAATTTGTACCAGAATTAAACCCAAATGAATCACAAAGACCAATACCATTAGTTCCTATTGCAGCTCCAGAGGGAGTTATTCCAACGCTTGAAAAAATCTTATTCAGATTTTTAGCTCCGGTAATAGTAATACCTCAAGCCTTACCTACAAATAATCCTGGTGGTTTTTCTAATCCAGATCCAGTCTAAAAACAAAGAATATGAATGCATTTATCAGTAAATTACAACAATCTTTATTGGATAACAATAAAAAGTTCATTTCAAGTAATATTCAAGCAATAGCAGACAATCAGGATAATTATTTATCTATGGCTTTTGTGTATTCTTTATATGAATATCCTAAAACGAACTTTGATTTTAATTACGCTGTAGACAAAATAAACAAGATTTCTTCTACGAGTAATATTTTTGATCTTTCAAATAATCGTATTTACTTTCAAGCTGTTGATTCTCAAAATATAGATTATTCACAATTATCACTTTATCACAATGAAATACTACTACAAGTCATTGAATATAAATTGAATGAATACAAAAAAATCAATTACAAAGTAGATAATTTTAATTTACTCAAAGATTTTAGGATGTTTTACGAGGCTGAAATTGAAAATTCAAAGGTTGAAAAAATTATTGCCTATAAATCATTATTGCTTGATCCTGATAATTGGTGTTCTTATTGCTTTAAGTTATTATCTCTGTTTTTTCATGAGTTTGAATATAATCGGAAATTAAGCAGAAATGGGTATATAAGATTTTCTAAGCCAATTAATCACAATTTCTTTTTGGTACTTGAATATTATGAAAAAGAACTAAGAAGTGAAATTAAAAACGGTTTTCCCGAATTACCAGAGATAAATATTTCGGTTATGAATATAGACAACGATGAAAAACCTGAAATAATTTTTATAGGAAGTGCAGATAATAATTTTTTCAATATTAATTGCTTAAAACCTTCTAATTTGGTTTCGAAATATCAAGTAATTAAAATAATTGATAATGAATATGATATTATAAGTTTTATAAAAAAAATCCCTTTAGAGAATGAAAGAACAAAACTTTACGTTGATTTTCCTTATGAAGATAAACTCAAATTCCAAACTTACTGTTACTACGATGTTTACTCGTTCTTTTCCAAGCTTTATATTAACTATATCGAAAGCTGTATCAAATCTATAATATAAGTTCTTAGCGTGTAAACTTAGCGTGTAAAGGAGTTTCCATAGAAAACATCCGGATATTCGGAAATACAGCAAGAACGGCAGTTCATTCCTAGCAACTGCCGTTTTTTATGAATAAAAATAACCTTACATTTGCTTTAAAAGCTCTCCCATGCCCTGCAATCAAAGCAATACTCTAAAACATGCGCTGTGCAGCAAGCTGGGCGGTGGTTTGGAACGGGCAATCGTTCCGGTTGATTCTTCAGTAGTACCTATTGATGGACCTTATTCTCACCGTGCCGGAGAACTTCAGGATATGGTGCTACGTTCTATGGGTTGTGTAAACATAAATTCCGAATACACTACCATAGATTCCCATTTCAGCATTCTCGACTATCTCAAAACCGTCAACAATCCGGAAAACAATCTTTATTTCTACCATAGCGACCACTTGGGAAGCAGTAGTTTTATTACCGATGCCAATGGCATTGCTACACTACACTTGCAGTACCTTCCTTACGGTGAGTTATTTGTAGAGCAAAGAGATGCTGCAAATTACTACACTCCGTACAAATTCTCAGCTAAGGAAAAAGATGAGGAAACTGGCTACAGCTACTTTGGTGCTCGGTACTATATGAGTGATGTTAGTGTTTGGTTGAGTGTCGATCCAATGGCAGATAAATATCCATACCAAACACCTTACAGTTATTGCGGTGGCAGACCTATTAATGTGATTGATCCCAACGGAACAAGTGAAGTAAGCCCTGATGAATATGGTGTAAATGACAAAGGAGAAGTTAAATTTCTTAAAGCCAAAGAAGGACCTGACGAATTGTATAAAATTGATAACAACGGTAATAAAGTAGATGTTGATAACAATGGTAAAATGGAAGAAGGTACTGATTATGTTAAGTTAAGTGATGATGCAGCGAAAAATTACCAACATCAAGATGGTGAATTTTGGGAAGGGAATCAACCTACCAGGGATTTTACTAAAATTAGTAATACTAAAATAGCTGAAATTGTTTTTAAATTTTTGGCGAAAAACACACAGGTAGAATGGTTATTAGCAAACTTTAAAAGAGGAAAAACAATAATGAACTTATTAGTTACTTCTCATGAAGAGAGCACATGTAATTCTACTGATTTAATTACTTATTATCAAAAGCTTGGATGGGATGTCGTTAAAGACATTCATAATCATCCACGTAATTCAGAAGCCAATTCTGGTTGGGAGGGAGATTTAGGTGCAGGAGAAGAGATCAAAAGAAGATCTCCAAATGCAACTTTTTATATCTATACAAAAAAACATGATCGATATAAACAATACGAAATACCTCAAAGATGAGAAAGATTACATTTATTGAATTCATTTTAATATGCATTGTAGTTATTAGTTGTGAAAAATCTAGCAATACTAAGAATAGCTATAATGGCGAATGTATTAATTTTGCATATATCTCATTGTTAACACCAAACCAGCATATTAATTCATTTTTAGATACAATTATTAATCATGAAAAAAAGTGCAAGTCATATAAATTTAACAAATTTGCTTTTATAGTAAATAGTTATACTACTAGTAACTCAAAAAAAGGATTAAGCATAGAAACTATAGGAGACAGATATTCTTATAATTATTTGGATATAGGAGGAATATTTGTTTATAATCAACATTTATTCATTTGTAATGGCAAACATGATTCTCTCTTTTTTAAAAAGTCCAATGTTAATATATTAATCTCTTTTAATTATAAAAGACGAATTCCGGATATAGATGACCGTTGGTCTGCATGGTTCTTTGAAATAAAAAATGGATATCCAGAAATGGTATCTTATCATGAATGTTCGCAAGACAACCCTTAACGTGTAAAGGAGTTTCCATAGGAAACATCCGGAAATACAGTAAAAACGGCAGTTCACAACTGCCGTTTTTTATGAATAAAAATAACCTTACATTTGCTTTACAAACTATCCTCCATGCCTTGTAACCAACGTAATAATCTAAAACATAAGCTAGCCTCTTCTGGAAGGAGAGGCAGGGGTGAGGGAAAAAGAAGTTAGAATGAAATCCCTTCTCTAAACACCCAAAGTGCCACATTTAACGCTTAGACCACCACTCTTAACGCCAAAAGTGCCATATTCAACGCCAAGACCACCACTCTTAACGCCAAAAGTGCCATATTTAACGCTTAGACCATCACTCTTAACGCCAAAAGTGCCATATTCAACGCTTAGACCACCACTCTTAACACCAAAAGTGCCATATTCAACGCTTAGACCACCACTCTTAACACCAAAAGTGCCATATTTAACGCTTAGACCATCACTCTTAACGCCAAGAATGCCATATTCAACGCTTAGACCACCACTCTTAACGCCAAAAGTGCCATATTCAACGCCAAGACCACCACTCTTAACACCCAAAGTGCCACATTTAACGCTTAGACCATCACTCTTAACGCCAAGAATGCCATATTCAACGCTTAGACCACCACTCTTAACGCCAAGAATGCCATATTCAGCGTTCTGACCGCCATTCTAACTACCCAAAGTGCCATATTTAACGCTTAGACCACCACTCTTAACGCCAAAAGTGCCATATTCAACGCTTAGACCACCACTCTTAACACCCAAAGTGCCATATTCAACGCTTAGACCACCACTCTTAACACCCAAAGTGCCATATTCAACACTTTGATCAACTTAGCATGTAAAGGAGTTTCCATAGAAAACATCCGGATATGAATAAAAATAGCCTTACATTTGCTTTACAAACTATCCTTCATGCCTTACTATCAAAGCAATACTCTAAAACATAAGCTAGCCTCTTCTGGAAGGAGAGGCGGGAGTGAGGTTTTAGAGCGCGTTTGCAGCAAGCTGGGCGGTGATTTGGATAAAGCAATCGTTCCGGTTGATTCTTCAGTAGTACCTATTGATGGACCTTATACTACCCGAAGCAGTGATCTTTCAACTATGGTATTGCGAAATATCGATTGTGCCAGCTTAAACGCCGAGTATTCCGTGATAGATTCTCATTTCAGCATTCTCGACTATCTCAAAACCGTCAACAATCCGGAAAACAATCTTTATTTCTACCATAGCGATCATTTGGGTAACAGTAGTTTTATTACCGATGCCGATGGTATTGCTACACAACACTTGCAGTACCTGCCTTATGGTGAGTTATTTGTTGAGCAAAGAGATGCTGCAAATTACTACACTCCGTACAAATTCTCAGCTAAGGAAAAAGATGAGGAAACTGGCTACAGCTATTTTGGAGCTCGTTACTATATGCCGGAGTTGAGTATTTGGAGCACTGTCGATCCAATGGCTGATAAATATCCGGACATGAATGTTTATAATTACTGTGGGTTAAATCCAATTAAATATATTGATCCTGATGGAAATGAAAAAGTTATTTGGATAAATAAAAATAATTCCGCAACAGATGCAATTATTTATAATTCTGCAAATAATGCAAAAGATAACGAACAAGCAATACACATATACGCTCATGGTTCTTCTGCTGGTATTACGGCAATTGTGAATGGGAAAGAAATAAAAATAAGAACTGCAAAGCAATTTGATAACGTAATGAAAAAAATTAGTGAAAAATGGAAGAACAGGAAAGAAGGAGATAACTTAACAGTTGTTTTGCATTCATGTAGAACAGGAAGAGAAACAAAAGATGGAGACGAATCGTTTGTAGAAAAACTATCTACTGAATTTAAGGATGTTACATTTGCAGCACCGGATGAAAGAGATTACTTTTCAGCAAAAAATGGAGAACTTGGACCTTATAAAGCAAAATATGCTGATGAAAATGCTGATTATACTAAATTTGATGCAAATGGCAACCCAAATAAAGAAAAATCGGAGAAGTGGGGCAATTGGAGAGTATTTAAAAACGGTAAGGAAATTTTAAGAATCAATGGGTTTATAATTTTACTTAACCCTACTAAAAACAAAGACAATGAATAAATTATTATTATTTCTACTGGTTTGCTTTACTCTAGGTTGTACACAAGAAGTAAAACAAAATAAAGATAATTCATTTTCAATGAATCAGCCAGAACTAGAGATAAGCAAACTTAAAAATCTTATAATCAACAAGGGAGACACGAGTGCATATAACCAACTTGATGTAGCTTTTCTTGACCAAAGACACGAAGAATTTATTATATATGCTCTTATTATGGCTAATAAATATGATTACCCAAAAGCATATTACGATGTTTTTTCATGTATTTGTGATATATACGGAGACATTGACAAGTTAAGTTATCTAGATTCTCAAACTAGGCAATTTGCATTAAATTACCTAACTCTATCAGTACAAAAAGGATATGAAATAGGGAAAGGAGATTTATCTACTATTATGCTAGAAGGAAAATATATGAAGAAGAATATTAAACTTGGCAAAAAATATCAAGAAGAATATAATCAACTTTTAACTACTAAAGAATAACTTAGCGTGTCTTAGCGTGTAAAGGAGTAAACATAGAAGCCTTCACCAAGTAACCTAAGCAAATCGTCAGATGAAACCAGATAAATATATTAAAATATTGAAATGTGCATTAATTTCAATCAGTATAGAATTTATATATATACTTATTACTCAATTTGCCATATATAAATATAAGCTGATTGAACCTTCATTTAAAACTAATATTTCATGGGGTATATACCTGTATTTCAATTATATCTTATATTTTATTTTTATATTAATTAGTTATCTACTTCTTTCCTTAGTTAAATCAAAGAAAATAGTATTTACTATAATTGGGGGGGGATTTGTATTATATACATTACTTAATTATAGTACAATGATTATACATCCATACAGAGTTATATCTATTTTATTCACTTCCTTAGTATTATATATTCTGGGTGTAGTAATTTTAAGAAAATGGATGTAATATATTTTGCATAGGAACCTTCCGGCTATCCGGCTATACAGTAAAAACGGCAGTTCATTCATAATTGCCGTTTTTATGAATCAAAAAAGGCAAAATGAACTAAAATCAGATGTGTTTTAAAAACAAAGCCGGAAAACACGAAGAGGTTCTTCAGTTTTCCGGCTTTCAATATCTGTAGATTTTCGGTATTACTCTTTCAAGCGACGACGTACAACCCAGTATCTGGAATCAATCAGTGTGGTTTCCTGCTTCCAGTATGCAGGAGTAACTACTTTCCCTTCTTTGGTTCTGAGCTTGCTTTCGTAAATAGCAATCACAGGGTTAAAGAGTAAATCCGTTACAGCTACCGTAAAACTTTCGCCTTTGTCGTCGGTTTTGGATTCTGTATAAACCTTGTAGTGGTTAAATTCCAGCAGGTCTTTCAAAAACTGCATACGAGCCTTGTTTACACCTGTTTCTACAATGGTGCAACGTTCGCCATTCACTTCTGCTATAATATGTTTTCCTTTTAAGATGGATGACATGATCTGTGCGTTTTAAGGTTACATTCCAAAACTTAACTCTCTGATGTATTCGAAGAAGAAACTTGCCAAACCCAGTACAAAAATACCTGCTACACAAAGTAATAAGCTAATGCGGGTAGTAGTATCATTCTTAAAATGAGGAATTGCAGTATCCGACTTCACCAAAAACATAGCTCTTACCACTAATAAGTAGTAGTAAAGTGAGATGATGGTGTTAATAACGGCCAGTAATACCAGTATATACAAACCTTTTTCGGCAGCAGCCATGAAGAGGAAAAACTTACCAAAGAAACCTGCAACGGGTGGAATACCTGCTAAAGAGAATAAACCGATGAGCATTACCAAACTCAGTTTCGGATTGGTATGATACAAACCGTTGTAATCGTCAATATTTTCTTTTCCGGTTATATTCGAAATTGCACCAACAACTCCAAAAGCTGCAAGGTTTGAAAAGATATACACCAATACATAAAATACGATAGAAGCCATCCCCATCTGATTTCCGCCAATCACACCCAACAACAGGAAGCCTGCCTGCGAAATAGATGAAAACGCAAGAAAACGTTTCAGGTTTTGCTGGCGCAATGCAAACAGGTTACCTACCGTGATGGTAAGCAAGATAGATACATACAGTACATTGTGCCAAATAGCCGCAAGGTTTTTGAAGACGGTAAACATCACAATGGTGAAAATAAAGATTGCCGCACCTTTCGATATCACCGAAAGATAAGAAGTTACACTTACAGGGGCTCCTTCGTACACATCGGCAGTCCAGAGATGGAAAGGTACAATTGCAATCTTGAAGCCCATTCCTGCAAAGAAGAAAAGGAATGCCATCGTTTGCAAACCATTTCCGCTGATACGGGTTGCTACCTCATCAAAATAAATGGAACCGGTAGTACCATAAATCATGGATAAACCATACAGCAAAATACCGGATGAAAGTGCCGACATCAAAATCAGCTTAATCCCTGCTTCTCCCGAACGATTCCGTAAACGGTCGTAAGCAGCAAGTGCCGCAATAGGAATTGTTGCCAGTTCAAGACCCAGATAAAACATCAGAAAATCTCCTGATGAAATCATAAAGTTCATCCCGATAAGGGTAGAAATCATCAGAATTACAAACTCGCTGATACGCGTTTTAAGATCGTCCGTTCTCAGCCAGTGCGAAGCTTGCAACAAAATGATAAACACGCCGATATTCAGCACATTTTTCATCATAATACGGATGTTATCCAACACAAAAGAACCGCCAAAGAGCGATCCGGTTTCAGCCGGAACAAATCCAATGAGAGTAATGATCCCAAACAGTATGATTGATATGTTGATGATAGGCGTTTTACTTTTCGTACCCCAGCTTACCTCGAGAAACAAAACTACCATTGCAAACGCAATCAGAAGTAGTTCGTGCCGCATTAAAAATAGGTTTTCTATATTCATCGTGTTTTCTCTTTTTCGTTTTTACTTAGTGGATTAGTGACCTAGCAATGTTAAACGGTCGATAATTGGAGTAAGGCTATCGCTGATGATATTCGAGAGCCATAACGGAGCAATCCCGATCGCTGCAATAGCAAGGATAAGTGTAACGGTTGAAATCTTTTCAGTCCAGGTTGCATCGGTAAGATGCTGATGATGTTCATCAATAATAGGACCCAAAAGAATTTTACCCACCACTCTGAGAATATAAACTGCTGTGATTACGATAGAAGAACATACAATAACGGTAACCACTCTGTGGAATGTATCAGCATGTTGGAATGAGCCTACAAATACCGTCATTTCTGCCACAAATCCGCTTAATCCCGGAAGACCTAACGAAGCCAAACCTGCGATTACATAACATACAGACAGGAAAGGAATTACACGCATCAATCCACCCATTTCGTTAATGTTACGGGTATGAGTACGTCCATAAATCATCCCGATCAGAGCAAAGAAAAGTGCTGTCATCAAACCGTGTGAAATCATCTGTAAAATTGCACCATCCATTGAGGTTTTGTTCATCATAAGTAAGGCGAAGATTACCAGGCCACAATGGCTCACCGATGAGTAAGCATTGATATATTTAAGGTCTTTTTGAACAATCGCACCAAATGCACCATACACCACACTGATAGAAGTAAGAATAATGAATATCCAGGCCATTTCGTTAGCAGCTTCGGGCATCAGATACATTGCCACGCGGAAACATCCGTATCCCCCGAGTTTCATCAATACTCCTGCATGAAGCATGGAAACGGCGGTAGGTGCAGAAGCATGACCATCAGGCGACCATGTGTGAAACGGAAACAACGCTCCCAAAACTCCAAAACCTACAAAGGTTAAAGGAAAGAACAAACGTTGTGCTTCCACAGGAATCTGCACTTTGGCAATCTCAATAATATTGAAGGTAAGTGCACCTCCTTGCGGAGCCGAGTTAAAGTAAATTCCCAGAATTCCCACCAGCAAAAATGCAGATGCACCCATCAGCATCAAGGTAAGCTTCATCGCGGAATATTCTTTTGGGCCACTCCCCCAAATACCAATTAACAGATACATTGGGATAACGGCAACTTCGTAAAAGAGGAACATCGTGAACAGGTCGAGGGAGATAAAAAATCCAAACACTCCTGTTCCCAGTAAAATCAGCGAAATAAAAAACTCTCGTGAAAGAAATTCCATATTCCACGAAGCAAAAATTCCGGCAAACATTACAATTCCGGTGAGCAGAATCATTGCAACTGCAATTCCATCAACTCCAATCGTATAATGGATGTTCAGACTTTTAAACCACATAACATCCTGAAAGAATAACATTTCAGTAGTATCTCCGGCTTTTCGTGCTGCCAGATAAGAAAACATCAGAAAGATTGCAACACCCAGTTGAATTCCCATACCTATAGCTGAAACTACACGGGCTTGCTTCAAATCTTTACTAAACATAATGGCTATTACTGTAATAACCGGTATGATAATGAGTAAGGTTAATATATTCATAGCTCAAATCGTTAAATCGTCCATAAGTAGATGAAAACCAACACCAGTGCCAGTACACCCGAGATAAATACAAATCCGTACTTCTGTAGCTGACCCGATTGTAAGCCACGAATACTATAGGATGCATAATTCGTTACCCAGGCAATTCCATTCATGGCACCATCCACTATGTGACGGTCGAACCAGGCAATTGGGCGGGAAATGTAACTAAAGATAATCCTCTTGGTTACAAAGAGATAAATTTCATCAAAGTAGAATTTATTGGAAGCCCAAACGTAAAAACGTCCAAAGCGGGCAGCCATTTGCTGTGGCAAAGCGGTTTCCTTTTTGTAGAAAAGCGTTGCAACACCAATTCCAAGTACAGCAATCAACACAGAAGGAATTGCGACCATCCATTCGGTATGAGTTTCAAATGCTATTCCATCAGAAGTAACGAGTTTTGAGAATGGAATAAATCCGGCAAATACCGATGCAAACGCGAGGATCATCAACGGAATACTCATAATCATAGGTGCTTCGTGCGGAGTATGATGATAGTGAGTTTCTTTACCCCAGAACACATTGTAATACAAGCGGAACATGTAAAATGCGGTCAAACCTGCCACAATATATTCAATCGCAAACAGTATCTTATTGTGTTCGAATGCTGCCACCAGAATTTCATCTTTACTGAAGAATCCTGAAAAAGGAGGAATCCCGGCAATGGTCAGGCATGCAACTAAAAAAGTAATATGCGTAATTGGCATATATTTCCTTAATCCACCCATTTCGGTAAAGTTATTACTGTGAACAGCATGAATCAGAGCACCGGCTCCAAGGAACAATAACGCTTTAAACATAGCATGCGTAAAGAGGTGGAACATCGAAGCCATAAAGCCCAGCCCGTGTTCTCCACCATATCCCGAAACACCTAATGCCAGCATCATATAGCCAATTTGCGACATGGTTGAGAATGCCAGAATACGCTTGATGTCGATCTGCGTACAGGCAATCACCGCTGCAAAAAGCGAGGTAAACCCTCCTACCCAGGCTACAAATTCCAGCCCTTGCGGTGCCGAAATGGCATAAACCGGAAAGAGACGGGCAACCAGATAAACCCCTGCCACAACCATGGTTGCAGCATGAATCAATGCCGAAACAGGTGTCGGACCTTCCATTGCATCAGGTAACCAAATGTGGAGCGGAAACATCGCTGATTTACCCATACCGCCCATAAACACGAAAAGCAATGACCATGTCATGGTGCTTAATCCCATAAACATTATGCCACTTCCCTGCAATATTGCTGTGCCGTGTACATCTGTTAACGTGATAAAATCAAATGTTTCGGTAGTGTATGACAGGAGTAAAATCCCAATCAAAAATCCCAGGTCGGCAAAGCGTGTAACAATAAACGCTTTTTTACCGGCAGCCACAGCCGAAGGTTTTTCATAGTAAAAGCTGATCAAAAGATAGGATGAAGCACCTACAAGTTCCCAGAAAATATACATCTGGAAGATATTCGTAGCCACTACCAACCCTAACATCGAAAAGCTAAACAGTGATAAGAAGGAATAGAAACGGTGGAAACCACGTTCTCCTTTCATATAACCATTACTGTAAATATGCACCATTAACGAAACAGTGGTGATTACCACCAGCATCATCACCGAAATCGGATCGAGCAAAACGCCCATATCAATGTGAAGCTTGTCGGTAAAATGTAACCATGTGGTGTTTGCAGCCAGAATTTTCTGGTAAGCACCATCCACTTTATCGCCTGTAAAATAGAGAAACGCTGTATAGAGGGAAAGTACAAAAGAGGTGAACATTCCCAAAGTTCCGATAATACCACTAACCGCCGGTTTCATCTTATGACCTGTAAGTCCGATGAAAATGAACAGGAAAAGCGGAAGTAACGGAATAATTATTGTGTAACTAAAATCTGTCATCTTCTATATGTATTTATTCCCCGGTTAGTATTTCATTTCGTTTACATCTTCCACATTAATTGTCTTAAACTTGCGGTAGATATTAATGATGATTGCAATTGCAACGGCTGCTTCGGAGGCAGCTACTGCAATAATAAAGAGCGTAAAAAAGTGACCTTGTAACTGGTCAGGGTAGAGATATCGGTTAAAAACCACAAAATTGATATTCACCGAATTCAGGATCAACTCAATAGACATAAGCATGGTTATCAGGTTACGACGAGTAAGAAATCCATAAATTCCGGCAAAAAACATGATTGTACTCACAATCAGAAAGTAATTAATAGGTATTCCTGTATTCATAGCTTTCTATTTTTTTGTGGTTTGTTTTTTCGCGATCACGATAGCTGCAATCATAGCTGCAAGCAGCAAAATACTGATTACTTCAAACGGAAGCACAAAGCCGTTACGTTCGAAGCTTAAGAGGGAAGTTCCGATTCTGTCCATATCAATCTCACTGGCGGCAACGCTATTAGCCTGAAACGAATAATTCAGCACAGTGGTAAGGGTAATGATAACCCCTGCAATAGCTGCCAGTGCCGAAAAGAGACTCTTTTTCCACTCAACCGCTTCAAATTTCTGGTTGATATGACTGGTAAGCAATATGGAAAAAATGATTAACACAACAATACCTCCGGCATAGAGTGTAAGCTGAACAGCAGCCAAAAACTGGAAATTCAGCATAAAATAGAGTCCGGCGGTTGAAATAAGTACAAACAACAAATAGGTAGCTGCACGCAAAATTCTGCGACTGGTTACGGTTAATATCGAACATACCACGATAATAGCCGCAAACAGGAAAAACATAATCTGATTCATTGAGATTGCTTCCATTATTCAGCTCCTTTCTTTAAGGTTGAACCTTCATTGTTTAATATCTTGGTAAGCTTACTGCGATCGAACACTGCATGTTCGAACGTATTCGTAAACTTAATAGCATCTGAGGGGCAGGTTTTTACACAAAGACCGCAAAATGTACACATTCCCATGCGATACACATATTTGTCGAGAACTTTTTTCTTTTTGCCTTCGGCAGATTCTTCCATACGGGTAATCACTTCGATGGTACCATTCGGACAATTCATCTCGCAAATTCCGCATCCGGTGCATTGATGTTGATTGTTTTCATCATGAGGCATCATTAAGTCGCCTTTGAAACGGTCAAACATCTCCAGTTTCTTACGATTTTCAGGATATTGCTGGGTAACGATCTTCCAGGGACGGAAAAAGTAAGAACCTGTCACTTTCATTCCCTGAAGTAAAGACCAAACACCCTTAAAGATCCCGCTGATATAGTTGATAAAATTCTTCATACTCATTCAGTTTAGAGATGCCAGCCCATCAGTACGATGAAGGCCATCAGCAAAATGTTAAACAAATTGATGGGTAAGAGATATTTCCATTCGAGCGTCAGCAACTGGTCGATTCGCAAACGGGGAAAAGTCCATTTAAACCACATCATCATAAATATTACAAAAGCTGTTTTACCGATATACCATAAGAAAGGTGGAATAAAATCCATGAAGTGATTAAATCCCTCCAGTCCGGGAACATGTAATGGCATCCAACCACCCAGAAAAACGGTAGCAGCAATAGATGCAACAATAAACATATTCATGTATTCGGCAAGAAAGAAAAAGGCAAACTTGATCCCAGAGTATTCGGTATGAAATCCCGCGGCAAGTTCCGATTCTGCTTCAGCTAAGTCGAATGGACCGCGATTGGTTTCGGCAGTACTGGCAATCAGAAATACCACAAAAGCAATAAATGCCGGAATATGCCCTTTGAAGATAAACCATGCATCGCGCTGCATCTCTACAATTGTTGAAAACTGCATACTTCCTGCAAGAATTACAATGGTGATGAGTGATAAGCCAACCGAAAGTTCATAGCTTACAATCTGTGCACCACTACGCATTGCTCCAATTAAGGAGTATTTATTGTTACTTGACCATCCGGCAAGCAAAACACCAATTACGCCCATCGACGAAACGGCCATTATATACAATACTCCAATATTGAAGTCTATAGCATGTAAACCTTTTGCAAACGGAATAGCTGCAATAGCCAGAAACGAAGCAATAATTACAATAAACGGAGCTACATTGAAAAGGAATTTATCTGCATTCTTAATGTAAATTAATTCCTTCATGAGCAATTTGGTAAGGTCGGCAACGGTTTGTATGATTCCATAAGGACCAACTCGGTTGGGACCAACTCGGCATTGCATAAATGCGCAAACCTTACGTTCGGCATACACTAAAAACAAGCCTACCAATGCATAAAAAGCCAGAAACGCTACCCCAATCATAACCATTTCGAATGTAACCACCCAAAATGGCGAAAGTGATGCATTTAACGACTGGTCAATCCATTGGATGAACGAGGTAAAGTCGTAAATATCAAATTTCATAATAAAGTCTTTTCGTGATTAATTATCTGTCGATATCCGGAATAACATAATCCAGTGAACCTCCAATTGCAACGAGGTCAGCTATCTTTTGTCCATGAGCCATCGTATTGAGAGCGGATAGATTGCAGAAGTTGGGTGAACGAAATTTAACCCGATAAGGATTTTTGTTTCCATCACTTACTACATAAACACCAAATTCGCCACGTGAAGCTTCCACACGTTGATAGTATTCTCCTTCAGGCAGTTTGATGATTGGTTTCATCTTCGTATTATAATTTCCTTCAGGGATATTATCAATCAGTTGCTCGATGATTTTCATGGATTCCCACATTTCATCAATACGCACTTTGTAGCGGGAAAATGTATCGCCTTCGGTAGCCAGAGCTTCTTTAAATTCAACCTTATCGTAAAGATGATACGGTGCATGTTTGCGAACATCGCATGAAAAGCCGGAACCACGTCCGGAAGGACCTGTAACTCCGTACGAAATAGCTTCCTCTAAGGAAAGTTTTCCGACACCTTTGGTACGTTGTTGCATAATCACGTTTCCGGTAAGCAACTGGTCGTATTCCGGTAAGATCTTGCGGAATTTGGTAATAAACTGTTTTACACGTTTCTGAAAGTTTGGATGAATATCATTCATTAAACCACCCGGTGTGTAATAGCTCTGAATTAAACGGCCACCCGTTGTTTCTTCAAAAATATCGAGTATATCTTCACGATCACGCAATCCATAGAAAAAGCAGGTTAAACCACCCAAATCCATTCCGAACGAGCACCACCAAAGCTGGTGAGACGCAATACGCGTAAGCTCGTCAATAATGGTACGGATATATTTTACACGTTCGGGAACTTCTACTTCCAGTGCATTTTCAACCAAAAGGCAAACAGCACCATTATTGATGTGAGCCGAGAGATAATCCAAACGGTCAGTAAGGTGGATAATTTGCGGATAGGTAAGCTTTTCCGACATCTTTTCGATGCCACGATGAATATAGCCACAATGAGGCTGAATATTTTTTACAATTTCCCCCTGCAACGACAGCACAAGACGTAATACGCCGTGTGTTGAAGGGTGCTGAGGTCCCATGTTGATAATATATTCTTGTTCTTCTAAAAGAGTATCCTTTTCAATCATACGCAACTACCTTTCTACAATATTAATTTCATCATTGTAATCCTTGCGCAACGGATGTCCTACCCAATTTTCTTCGAGGAAAATACGGCGCATATCGGGATGGTTCTTAAACTGAATTCCCATCAAATCATAAGCTTCGCGTTCATGAAATTCGGCTGTACGCCAGATATCGCTTACCGTATCAATTACAGGAGTTTCACGATTGGCAGCTTTTACTTTCAGCACAAGATAATGATGATGTTTGGAAGAGGTAAGATGATAAACCACACCCAGTGATTGGTCAGGCCAATCAACAGCGGTAAGGTTAAAGAGGTAATCAAAATAAGTTTCGTCTGATTCTTTCAGCTCTTTGGCTAAAGTGCGTAGTTTTCCGGCAGGCACAGTTACTTCAGGATATTGTTTTCCTTCGATAACCTCAGCCTGAGGAACAAGCGCAAGAATCTTTTCTTTTAATGCATCCACATTCATAGGTAAAGGGTGCTTATGATTTCTTTTTACTTTTTGCAATGTTTCGCTCTGCCTTGATTTTGCGTTGCAACTGCATTACGCCATACAGCAAAGCTTCCGGACGTGGAGGACAGCCGGGAATGTAAACATCCACCGGGATTACGTGTTCCACACCTTTCACAACATGGTATGAATTATAGAAAAACGGACCGCCCGAAATGGCACAGGAACCCATTGCAATTACATACTTGGGTTCCGACATCTGGTCGTATAAACGTTTTAATACCGGAGCCATCTTATTGGTAATAGTTCCGGCAACTACAATCACATCAGCCTGGCGTGGGCTGGCACGATATACTTCGATGCCAAAGCGTGCAAAATCGTGACGCGATGCACCTGCTGCCATCATTTCAATACCACAACAACTTGTTGCAAAGGTTAATGGCCAAACCGAATTCGAACGTCCCCAATTAATCAAATTATCGAGGGTGGTCAAGAAATAATTACCACCCGGTTCCTGCATGGCTTCAAGGCTGTCATTATCCTTAAAGTCATTGTATTTCATCGATTTAATTTTTATTCCCATACCAATGCATGTTTTTTCCAGGCATAAGCCAAGCCCATAGCCAGAATAAAGAAAAAGATTCCAATCTCTACAAACGCAACCATTCCCAGTTTCTTCATCACTACTGCCCATGGAAATACAAAGACAGTTTCAACATCGAATACTAAAAACAGAATGGCAAACAGATAATAACCTACATTAAACTGTAACCAGGTTATGCCCTGAGTTGGAATACCGCATTCGTAAGCTTCGGACTTCTGAGCATTGGATGAACGTGGTGCAACAAAGCTTGAAAAAATGATTGCTCCTCCAACCAACACTAGTCCTACAACAAAAAATAGTACTAAGGTTTCTCCACTCATAATGTAATTATTTAAAACACAAAGATAAAAGATTTTAGTATTCTGCAGGCAAAGCACCTAATTGCTCAAGAGTAAATACAGGACCATCTTTGCATACGTAGTATTTTCCAACATTGCAGCGCCCGCACTTCCCGAATCCACACTTCATCCTGTTTTCGAGAGTTGTATAGATATCCGTATCCTTAAACCCAAGTTTTTGAAGTACAGGGAAGGTATATTTAATCATAATCGGAGGGCCACATACAATAGCGATCGTATTTTCTGACTTAGGCGCAATTTTTTCAAGAATTGCAGGAACAAAACCTACTTCACCTTTCCAGTCAGGAGTTTCACCACCAGGGTCAACGGTAGTAACCAAATTTACATCCGGGCGTTCTTCCCACTCTTTTAATTCATGTTTGTAAACCAAATCGTTCACACTTCTGGCACCATAAAGGATGGTAACATCTTTAAAGTTTTCACGGGTATCCAGACAGTTCCAGATTACGCAACGCATTGGAGGTAAAGCTATACCACCTGCAATGAATACAAGATTTTTGCCTTTCCATTCGTCAATTGGAAAAATATTTCCGTAGGGACCTCTAAATCCAACTGTTGCACCTTCTTCTAAATTGTACAAGGCAGAAGTTACTCTTCCCATTTTGCGAAAAGTACACTCAATATAACCTTTTCGGGTTGGCGATGACGCTACGCAAAAGGTAGATTCGCCTTCTCCCATCACTGAATATTCGCCAAACTGTCCGGCTTTGAAATCGAAGTTTTGTGCATCTTCTTCATTGACAAACGTTAAACGAAAAGTTTTTACCTCAGGAGCTTCTTCGGTTATCTTTTCAATCCTCATTAAATAAGGCTTGTATATATTTGACTGACACATAACTATAATGCCTCCCCTATTTTTTTAAGATGATCTAATATATTCATTTCAACCGGACAAGCACGTGAGCAACGTCCGCAACCTACACAACCATACACATCGAGGCGTTCGGGCATATAGGATAGTTTATGCAGAATACGCTGACGCCAGCGTTGATTTTGAGTTTCACGGGGATTATGCCCGGATGTGTGATGCGTAAAGAGCGTAAAGGCACAAGAATCCCAGCAACGAACACGTGTTCCTTCTGCTTCGGTTCCCATGTCCTGAATATCGAAACAAGCACAGGTTGGACAAACGTAAGCACAAGCTCCACAACCCAAACAACGCATGGATTGTTCCTGCCAAATATCATTTTCAAATGCTGTATCGAGTTTTGCCCGTAAGGATTCTAACTCAAAATAAACGGGTACTTCGGTTAAAACTTCCTCTTTATTTACTTCTCCGGCTTCTTCGAACAAATCTTTTGCGAAAGCCAAAAGTTGTTCCCCTTTTTCGGTGCATATTTCAGCAAGGTAATCGCCAGATTTTAAAGGAGTAAGTAGAATATCACTTCCTTTTGTACCGCCGGGACTTAATCCCATAGATGTGCAGAAACATTGTTCGTCTGACTTTATACAACTCATCCCGATAATCGTCATCTTTTTCAAACGGGTTGTAAAGAATTTATCTTCATAATCCCAGGTAAAGATGGCATTTAACGAACCAAAACCCGCTGCATCGCAAGGATGAACACCCAACAATACTGTTTCGGGGAGTTTTTCCAGATCCACATCATTGAGCTCTATCTGTCCGTCAACTTTTTTATAATCAAAAAGCTTTTCAACTTTTGGAAAAACAGCATCTTTAACAGATTGCGCTGTTTGGATGTAATCGAAATCTGCTTCTGTAAAATCATTGATAATTTTAAATTTATGAAGAGAACCTTCATTAACAGGAGCATATATACTTTTCCCGATAGCTTTTAATTTATCAAAAAGCAATCCGAGATTTTGTTTCTTTAATATTTTGATCTGTGTTGCCATGATTTATCGGATAAAGGTTTCGCTATCACCAGATTTGTAAGTGGACAATGCGTAGGTATCTCCCAAAACAGTACCAGCTTCGAATCCGAAGTTATTCATCATCTCTTCTGCAAGTTTCAGATTGATAATATTGAGCGGAATTCCTACCGGACATGCTTCTGTACAGTTTCCACAATCGGCACAACGACCTGCAATATGCATTGCTCTCATGAGGTGCCATTCCATGTTACCAAGTTCAGTCGAAGGTACTTCAACCCATTGAGGCTGGTTACTTTCTACAGTACATTTCGTGCAATAGCACATAGGACAAGCCGAACGACAAGCGTAACATTTAAAACATTTTGAGAATTGATCCTGCCAATAATCCCAACGTTCCTGCAATGTCATCGCATCAATTTTGGCAATCAGTTCTTTTTCTTCCTGTGTGTATTCTACCGGGTTTTGTTTCAGATATGCTTCAATTTCTTTAAAGTCAGCAAATTCCATCAACTCTCCCTGGCGTGAAATACCCAATACAATCACCTTAGAATCGTCTATTTGGTGTTCATTATTAAGGAGTATCAAACTTTTTAACACCGAATGAGGTGCAACTACAGCAACTTTTCCAAATTTCTTTACTTCGGAACGTGATAAGTAAACAGACAGATTTAAGATACACTTATTGTCATAAATTAGTTTACTTACATCTTCAACCTTCATAATAAAAGAAGGAATTGATTTTCCCGAAGGTGATTTTTCATAGCCAACAACCAAACCAACTGTTTCATTTTTCAACAGTTCGGCAGCTTTTACACGTAAACTATCCATGGTGTTCCTCCTTTTCTTTAGCAGTTAATTTCTGGTAATTTTCGTAAGGTCCCAACTTTCTGAATTGTTCAACCGAAGAGTTAACAACTTCAGCCCACTTAGCACCTTCTGCAGCAGATACCCATGAAAATACTACACGGTTTACATCAATGCCCATAAAGTTGAGCAAGGCTCTGAAAATCATCCAGCGACGCTTTGCATGAAAATTTCCTGAAGTATAATGGCAATCGTTTGGATGGCAGCCTGAAACAATAATTCCATCTGCACCGTTTGCAAATGCTTTTAAAAGAAGCATAAAATCAATTCTTCCGGTACACGGAAAGCGAATAATACGAACATTGGTTGCATATTTAATTCGGCTTGTGCCTGTTAAGTCGGCACCGGCGTACGTACACCAGTTGCAAACAAAGGCTACTACTTTTGGTTCAAATTCACTCATGCTTATAAGGTATTTAAAACGGCCATTACTTCTGCATACATTTGCTTATTGGTGTATCCCTTGATATCAATTGATTTTGAGCGACAAAGAGCTACACAGGTACCACAACCCTGGCATAAGCCCGGATTGATATAGGCAACAGTTTTGATGAGATTACCATTTCGGTCTTTCAAATCTTCATGTTCGATAGCCTGATAAGGACATACTGTTTCGCAAAGGAAACATCCCACACAGGTTGAATGAATCGGAGCAACAGTACGGTTTACAACAGCTACAATCGGTTCGCGGGTTAATTCATCATTTGAAAACAATGCGGCAACTTTTGCAGCAGTTCCTGATGCCTGACCTACTGATTCCGGAATATCTTTCGGAGCCTGACATGCTCCTGCTAAAAAGATACCCGCAGTGTTGGTTTCTACCGGTTTGAGTTTGGGATGTGCTTCTGCAAAGAATTTATGACCATCATACGAAACATGCAGTTTTTGAGCCAATTCTTCTGCTCCGGGATTTGCAATAGCTGCCGAAGCCAGAACAACCATATCCGCTTCAATTTCTACAGGCTGAGCACCCAGTAAGGTATCAGCTCCAACAACGATAAGTTTTCCTTTCTTTTCGTAAACTTTAGAAACACGTCCACGAATATATTTTGCGCCATCTTCTTCAATAGCTCGACGAACAAACTCATCATAATTTTTACCTGCTGAACGAATATCCATATAGAATACATAAGGCGTTCCATCATGAACTTTATGTTTGTATAACATGGCATGTTTTGCCGTGTACATACAGCAGATTTTTGAGCAATATTCGATGCCTTTAGCCGGATCACGAGAGCCTGCACAGGCAATAAATACGATATTTTTAGGAATCTGACCATCCGATGGTCTTCTGATTTCGCCCTGAGTTGGACCTGATGCTGACGCAAGACGTTCAAACTGAAGCCCGTCAATTACATCTTTATATTTTCCAAAACCATATTCAGGGAAGAAATTGGTACGTTTTATATCAAAACCTGTAGCAATAACGATTGCTCCAACTTCAATATCTATAATTTCGTCAGGTTGATCAAAGCGGATAGCTCCGGTTGGACAAACCTTTTCGCAAACTTTACATTTGCCTTTGGTGTAATAGGTACAGTTTACCCTGTCAATAACAGGTTTGTTCGGAACTGCCTGTGGAAATGGCACGTAAATAGCTGTACGTGTGCCTAATCCCTGTTCAAATTCATTCAGAATTTTCTTGTTCGGGCATTTGGTTGTACACAATCCGCAACCTGTACAAAGCTTTTCATCCAGGCTTTTTGATTTCAGACGAACCTTAGCCGTAAAGTTTCCAATAAATCCTTCGAGGCTTTCCAGTTCTGCATACGTATAAAGTGTAATATTCGGATGCTGAGCAACTTCTACCATTCGCGGAGTTAAAATACATTGCGAACAGTCAAGAGTTGGAAATGTTTCCGATAACTGCGACATGTGACCACCGATGGATGGTTCACGTTCAATCATCACAACTTTATGACCACAATTTGCAATATCTAATGCCGATTGAATTCCGGCAACACCACCTCCGATAACCAAAGCTGTTTTGGTAACAGGAACTTTAATCGGATGCAATGGTTCGTTCAGCTTAACTTTTTCAACCAGGGTACGAACCAGATCAATTGCTTTTTGAGTAGTTTCTTCACCCTTTTCGTGAACCCATGAGCAGTGTTCGCGAAGGTTCGCCATTTCACACAGGTATGGATTTAAACCAGCTTCCGAGCAAGCTCTGCGAAAAGTAGGTTCATGCATACGCGGCGAACAGGCTGCTACAACAACTCCGGTTAAGCCGTATTCTTTTATTGCTTCTTTGATCTTGGTCTGACCAGGATCAGAACACATATATTTATAATCAATACTATAAGCTACACCCGGCAATTTGGATGAAACTTCTGCAACTTTAGCACAATCAACAGTAGCACCAATATTTTCGCCACAATGACATACAAAAACGCCAATTTTTGCCATTAGTTTTCCTCCTTACTTTGTGGTTCTACCATAAGTTCAGCTTTTACCGGAACTCCTTTTTTGAGTTCAACCGGAACAAAATGACGCTGCATTCCCAGTTCACGTTCTTCAATTCCGGTTGCAAAACCAATTGCCTGAGTAATAAAGATTACCGGAATATCGTATTTCTGCTTCATCATTTCATTGATTTCGTTGCGGCGCATATCAAGATTTGAATGACACATCGGGCAGGCAACAATAATTACTTCTGCACCACGATCCACTGCATCTTCAATAATATTTCCTGATAATTTTGCAACAATCCCTGTTTTAGATACCGAGAGACCTGCTCCGCAGCATTCAGTTTTGAAAGCCCAGTCGATGGGTTCTGCACCCAGCTTTTCCATCACCACATCCATTGTTTGAGGATCTTCGGCCCGATCGAACTTCAGAATATTATTCGGACGAACCAATAAACATCCGTAGTAACAGGCTACTTTGTGGTTAAATGACTGAAACAGTTTATATTGAATCTTGTCAACTATATATTTTTCAATAAATTGAATGATGTTCAAAATTTCAATTTTTGAATCAAAATCCATTCCTGTAATTTCTGCAATCTTACCCTTAAGTGCAGGTTCTTCGGTTAATTCATGTTTGGTAACACTTAATCTGCTGTAACAAGCAGCACAGGGAACCAGAATTTCGGTTATGCCTTCATTGCTCGCAAGTGATAAAATCCGGGCTGGTAATGAGAGAGAGAGTTCTTTGTTAAGATTGTGTGCTGCAGTAGCTCCGCAACAGTTCCAGTCAGGAATTTGAACCAGTTCTATTTCAAACTGCTTTGCCAAAGCAAGTACCGATTCGTTGTACTCGCGCGATGCACCTTCGAGTGAGCATCCGGGATAGAATCCTATTTTCATTTGCTTTCCTCCTTCTTTTCGATTGTTTTGGCAAAAATCCGTTCAATTTGCTTACGATTTTTTATCATTTCCGGAAGTATTTTTAATTTACCTTTCGCAAACATTTTAGGTGCAAGTAATACATCCTGAAGTAATTTTCTGGAACGCATTTTGTATTCAACCACGAGTCCTATTTCATATAATCTTCCGGTTTTTTTGATAGAACTCAGGAAAGATTTATGAAAGTCGATAATATTCTTTGCATAGGGATGAGTTTTCTTTTCACGAAGTGATTTTTCACGCAAAAAGTCCATCATTTTTGGAATATCTACTTCCATTGGGCATCGTGAAATACACATTTCACAGGTAAGGCAAAGCCAGATTGTTTTCGAACGCAACACTTTTTCTTCCAACTTTTTATCGCCGGTTTGAAGCATCCGTACAATCATGCTGGGTGGATAATCCATCTCTGTAGCGAGAGGGCATCCTGCAGAGCATTTTCCACATTGATAACAGCGGGCAGTTTTAACATGAGTGCTTTGCTCAATAACACCTGCCAGGGAGTTATCTACATGATGATGAGGTGCTGACATTTTTTTTAGGTTTAGATATATATTATTACTTAAGTCCCTTCATTGCGTCAAGTGCCTTTTTATCGGTCGGGTCAAGCTGCAAAACCTTTTGCCAACATCCCTTTGATTCGGTATTGTCTTTCTTTACATAGAGATAATACCCCATGTATTGATACGATTCTATCAGCTCTTTTTTATATTTGGTAGTATCTGTTTCACATATTTCAATAACCTTTTCATAATAAGGCTTAGCAAGACCCAGTTCAGTTTCAGGGTCTAACAATGAATTTACGCGTGCTTTCCAGAATGGTCCCAAATATGACGAGGGCGAATTTACACAAACTATTCCAAATACAGTGTCAGCTTTAATAAGCATATTTTTTTTCAAAACTGAATCAATAGGACTTAAGTAACTGGCTGACTGAAAATAGCAAGACTTTCCGAGTTGAAAATAATCTGTAGTAAGTGGCATTTTACGTTTTGAAATTAGCGTTTCATAATACTGAATTGCAAGATCAAACTTTTTCATTTTGTCATACGACTGCGCAACATTTTCCCAAAGATCAATTTTTGTTGAGTCTTTTGAAAGTGCAGTTAAATAATATCCAATGGCTAGTGAATCTTTTGCATTCTTGCTTAAAATTTTTCCATAATATTCATAATCAGTCACTACAAGTTTAGATGTATCCTTGATTTGAAAAACTTTGGTAATGGAAGCATAAGCTCCTGGATAATCTTTGGTTTCAAATTGATTGTAAGCCATCAATCGTTTCACAACCATATTTTCAGGGTCGGTTAATGCTAATTGGTTTACAACCTCGAGTGATTTTTTGTACTCCTTGTTGAAATAAAGAACCGAAGCATATCTGACCTTATCTTTCACATCGTATTCAGCATTCTGGATATATTTAGAGTAATACTCTGAAGCTTTCGGGTAGTTTCCATAGCTGTAGTAAAGTTCTGCAATCCCGCGTAAAGCAGGTAAAAACATAGAATCTATCTGAAGTGCATTTTGGTATGCAGCCAGTGATTGTTTATAATTTACAGCTAATGCATAAATATCACCCAGTTTGGTTTGTGCTTCAACATTTCCCGGATTAAAAAAGATAGCACGTTCATATTCATTCGCTGCTTCACCTGTTTTTTCATTTTTCTTGTAAAACTCCGCTCCAGTCATATATAAATCGGCACTCTTTTTATCAAGTTCTTTTGCCTTGATTAAAAGCTCAGTAATACGTTCGCTGGAAGATAAGTTTGAAAGTAACTTTCCTTTTACTACTTCAAGAATTATGCTTTGATTTTTGTATTTCGATTGTTCCAATACTTCATCAAATAGCTTTTCAGCTTCTGCGCCATTATTAGCCAATGCAAAAAGTTTACCTTGCGCAATTTTGCAGTATAAATCAGTTGGATACGACTTTAATCCTTGGTTCACAATAATTTGAGCTGAATCTTTCTTATTTGTTTTGATGTATAAATCCGAAAGTACTAAAAACATTTCAGGCTTACTTTTCCCTGAAGAAATCTGACTTAAAAGAAATAATTTTGCTTTGTTATAGCTCTCGTTAGCAATTAATTTCTTTCCTGTTTCAAGTTGAGCCTGAGCAACATTCAGTGCTAAAACCAGAGTAATCAGGCAGACAAAACTAGCTTTTAATGCGTTGGTTTTCATTATATTATTTTTTTAATATTTAAAATTCATTGGTTACTTGTACTTCACGGATATAAACAGGCTGAGTAGCAGGCAAAAGCCCTGATTTCAGAATGATTCTCTGTCCACGATCACTGGCAACAAAGGATACAAACCCGGAAGCCAGTCCACTTTTCGGATCAGTGGAAATCATATAGATATAGCGATATAGCGGATATTTTCCGGTAGCTAAATAAGCCTGATAAGGCTGATAGCTGTTTTGATAGGTTGCAACAGATTCTTTGCTGATCGCAGCAATTTTTACTTTTCGTAAAAAGCCCATCGCAGTAGTATCATCTCGGTCACTCACCCAATTAACCCCTATAAATCCTATTGCATTCGGGGTTTTGTTTACATAATCCACAACCTGTTTGTTGTATTGTTGTGCAGACAACTCCGCTTTTGGCTTAACACCTTTACACACAGAATCAATCAGATAACGAACAGTACTTGAATTCGGATTATCGAACAGTATTTTAATCTTTCCAAGTTTATTACTTCCTGAAATCTGATTCCATTCTGTAATTTCACCAAGAAAAATCTTTCGAAGCGTTTCCATACTTAGCAGCGTATCTTTGTTTTGATTGTTAAGCAATACAGCTACTCCATCAACGGCAACTTTTACTTCTTTCGGAAAATATTTTTTCTGATTGAAAAACTCTTTTTCTTCCTGGGTTAAGGGACGGGAAGCAATAATCAGTTTCACACTATCTTTCAGCAGAGAGTTATATGTTTCAACTTCCGGTTTTTCAATCACATGAATATTTGCCAATGGATAGATACTTTGAAATACATCTGCTTCAGCTTGAATAATCGGAGCAAATGTTTCATCGGTTATAATCGAAATTGAACCACTTGTAGGCGTATCATCCGTACCGGAAATATTTGATTTGCATGAAATTGCAATAATTGCAATCAGCAATACCGAATATTTTAATACCTTCTTCATTATTTATTGCATTTGGTTTGATTAATCAACCTCCATAAACGAAAAAAACCGTAAAGGATGAGTAATCCTCCGGTTATTCTACTTTGTACCAAACTAATGGAATCAGGAAAGGGATTTTTTATTAGCATCAGACCTCCGACTACTATATACAAAAACGACATCGCTTTTGAGAACTGTTGCAAAAACCGGACCAGCTTCAACTTAAAATTTTGAGAATTGAATTTATTCATATATTTTTGCTTTCGCTTTAAACTCTGATATCAGGGGAGCCATAGCTCCCCTGGTCAGAGTACACTTGAAAGGAAATTATTATTGAAGCGTAAACTTGATGGGTAGGTTGTACTGTACAGGTACAGCTTCCCCATTTTGTTTACCGGGCTTCCAGGAGGGCATGTTTTTGACAACTCTTACAGCTTCTTCGTCACAGCCACCTCCAATGCCGCGCAAAACACGTACATCTGAGATTTTTCCTGAACGATTTACTACAAAAGTTACATAAACAGTTCCGGATATTCCTACTTCGCGAGCAGTTTGAGGATATTTTACATTATCATGTAAATATTTAATACGATCCTCGTCTCCGCCAGGAAATTCCGGCATTTGCTCAACAACCGTAAACGGTTTTTGAGTTTCTTCTTCACTAATACTTTGATTTTGATTTAAGGTAGCGATATCAACTCCATTTTCTTCGTCAGTACCTTTCACATCCGCTACAGAAATAGCCATGTTCGTTTGAGTTAACTGTTCCTGAGTTTTGGGTTCGTCTTCATCATTTACCTGATCATCAGGTTTAATAACCGGAGGGGTGAATTTTATAGAACTTTTCAACGCGGGTGGCGGTGTTTCATCCTTTATCTCATTTTCATCCTTCGGCTTTTCTTTATCCATTTTCACATCAGCTAAACTGGTTACCTCCACCATCTTTTCTTTCTTTTCAGGAAGAATTTTCTTTAAGATTACAGGCGAACTAACCGCTAATGTAAAAAAGATTACAGCGATTAACAATGCACGTAAGTGTCTTTTGGAAGAGTACTTACGTAATAAATAGGCACCATATTCCTTGTTTTTGTCTTCAAAAACCAAATCGCACCAGTCTTGTGAATAGATATTTACTTTCTTCGACATAATTCCTAACTATTTGGTTTTACTAAAGTTTACCGGAAACAGGACGATCAAATCCTGATTTCTTTACAATATCAAGGTCATAGGGAGTAATATCAACAATTGCATATCGTCCGATATTACATATTTGCATTTCATCAAGAATATCCACAAGATCTTTATAGGACGACTCATCCGAAGCTTTTATCATTACAACAGGGCTTTCTTTGCTCGCTTTTGCACGGGAGATTCTGGCTTTCAGCGTATCTTCCGGCATTTTGCTCTTGTCCTTTTTGATATCTTCAATATTCCTTACAACAGAAATATTTTTTTCAATCAAAACCTTACGTATTCCTTTTGCGGAAAAGTCTGTTTCAAAGACTTGAGGATCAACATTCTTTTCACGAGTTCCAAAATAGTAATAAACTTTGTTATTCTTTCCCAGAATGATCGTGATTGCTTTAGAGGCTTTAACCTTCGTTTGCTCTTCTTCCGTCACCTTATCTTTCGAAGGCATGGATATTTCCATAGTCTGCGGTTTGATAAGAGTGGTTGTGAGCATAAAGAAGGTAATCAAAAGAAATCCAAGGTCAACCATGGGAGTGAAATCCACACGGGTCGACATCTTTTTGGGTTTCCCTTTCTTGCCACTATCTTTACTCTCGGTATTTACTTCTGCCATTTTTTCTGAATTTAACGATTAACTATCCTGAGGATTTTCTTCCAAGCTGGTAATCAGATTATAGCGATTTTCGCGTAAATCCTGAAGGGTTGACATAACAGCTTTAATTTTTGGATAAGGAGTTGCGCGATCTGCCTTGATTGCAATTCTGATTTCAGGATTGATTTCGCGTGCGCATTTTACCCAGTCTTTAAATTGATTATCTGTAGAGTCGGCAGGAATACCCAATGCATTATCCTTCGAATCACGGCTTTCTGAAGGTAAATTCAGGAATGCCTGAAGTTTTCCGGAAGGTACACCAAATGAAGTAATCAAACTAAATTGATGTTCTTCTTCTTTGGTAAGCTTCAGCTTGTAAGCTTCAGCAAACTTCTGAACCCACATGATTCGCTTGTCCTGACCATCAATACCTACGAAAACTTTTCCATCTTTATCTACCAGGATATTGAGGATGTTTGTTTCTGGTATTTTGATTTCTGAAACCGATGAAGGAGTTGCAACTTGCACTGCTTCTTTCTTCGTGAAGTTTGAAGTCAACATGAAGAATGTAAGCAACAAGAAAGCAACATCACACATTGCCGTCATATCAACCGCCGTACTCTTACGGGGAACTTTTACTTTTGGCATTTTCGGTCAGTTTTTATTTGTGGTTAGCTGCGTATGATTGTACAATGCTGAATCCAGCCTCGTCAATACTATAAGTTAATTTGTCAATTTGTGTTGTGTAGAAATTGTATGCAATAATTGCCAAGGCTGCGGTACCGATACCAAATGCGGTATTGATAAGCGCTTCAGAAATACCGTTTGCCAACGCTACAGAGTCTGGTGCTCCTGCATTAGCCAAAGCTGCAAACGCACGAATCATACCAATTACAGTTCCTAAAAGTCCCATAAGAGTTGCTACTGATGAAATGGTAGCTAATACAACTAAATTTTGTTCCAAAGCAGGCAATTCCAGAGATGTTGCTTCTTCAATTTCCTTTTGGATTGACATGAGTTTTTGATCTTTTGTCATGGTTTCATCAGATTCCAAATCTACGTATTTAACTAAACCTGAGTTAATTACATTTGCAACCGAACCCTTTTGGTTTAGGCATTCTGCTTTAGCTTCTGAAATAGAGCCCTTTGTAAGCATAGTTTTAATTCTGCGAACAAATTGTACAGTTGAGCCTTTACCTTTTGCTTTTGAAACGGCCATAAATCTTTCAATACTGAAAGTAAGAACAATCATTAATAAAGCCATCAAAATTGGAACAATAAAACCACCTTTGTAAATAACGCCCAGATAATTACCCGGGATTGGAGCATTGTCATGACTACCGCCTTGGAAATTAGCGCCATTTCCTAAAATGAAGACGTAGATTAAAAAGGCAACAGCAAGTGCACATGGGATTACAACGGCAGAAAACAGCGCTTTCATGCCTCCTTTCGATTCATTGTTTTTGTTCATAAATGTAAATAATTAATATTGATTGATAATTATAATAAAATCACAATACAAGATATTGTACTTTAGGACTAAGACAAAGCAAATTAATAAATTAGGGGGGGAAAATTAATCTATAAAGAATATCAGATTTGAATTTTTCTGATTTCAATTAAAAGTGTAGCACGAGATGACATCGTAATATGCTCTGAAACCAAGGTACAGGTTTCCGAAACGTAGGGTACTACAAAAAAATAACTATATATACGTTTACTAAAAACAATCTGAAACGGGTCAAGCCCTGATCTTACATCCGAGTTATCGGCTTCAATAAACGGGCTATCACCCAACAATGAACCTGCATTAAACGACTGCTGAATAGTTACATTCTTTTCAATTACTTCCTTACTCGTAGTTGTATTTTCGTTGAGTAATTGACTAAAATGTGCAACTGAAAAAGCCTCAGATGGCAAGCATTTATGATAAATAAGATCGTCATTATACATACTACTACCCCTAGCACCCGATGCTATAAGTGCCAGTAAAAAAATCAGATATAATTGCTTACTTATCTTCATACGCACAATTAACGACGTTCTTTTAGAGAAAATTGCGTTGCAAAAATAGTTTTTTTAATAACATGATAATCATCATTTAAAAAAAAATGAATCAAACACATAAAAAACACAATTTCAACACATTATCCACTAAATTAATATCAAGTTAATGTTTCCTAAATACCAACAATCTGTTCACTATTTATTAACATAAGCATGATCCAAAAGTACCTTAAATTTCTTACAGGACAAAAAACACACTTTTTGTTTTTTTACAACTCATCATTCAAAAAGAAAAGGTTTTACCTTTGCCACATGAAAAAACGCTTTTGGAGCACTAGTGTATATCTGCTTATACTACAATTATTTTGTGTAAGCATTTCATACTATAGTATATGCTCAAAAAGTGATTTTGTATTAAAAGGGACATTCGATAATCATACAGCGCTTTTTCAATCTGAGATATTTAGTTTCTCGCCTTTCAGGCAAGTTGATTCATCTGTCAATTCTCAAATTTCATATTATTCAAAATACACTGATTTTAAGTATAAAAATTCTGAATTTAGCTTCAAAAACACGTATTACTCTATAAAGCTAACTAAATGCCAGGCATTAAATAACCTGCGTAAACTTCTGATTTTTAAATATTTTTACATTTATTATCTTTTTTCATGATTCATAACTAAGGCTCACTATATAAAAACACAACACAAACAAATTTTTAATTAAGTCTTAGAAATGAAAATATCATCATTAATTATTGGTGCAGTAGTAACATTGCTTATTATCTTGCCTCCGTTATATCTGTCCAGATATTCGAGAAAAAAGAAAAAAATCGCAAGGAAAAAATTCATATCCTATTGTAATTCAAGCGGATTACAAATAACGAATGAAGATCATTTCGATCAGTTATGGATGGGTTTTGATTTAAATTCCGGAAAAATAGTATTCATGAAAAATCCTGAAAATCCGGTTTTGAAAGGGATCATAGATCTGAGTGAAATCGTAGATGTAAAACTCATTAAGCAAATAAATAAAGCAAAAGGGGCAATTGAAAAATTGGAATTAATAATTACAATGAAGCAAAGTGATGCTTTTTCTATTCCAATTTATAATTCACAGGAGAATGACCCTCTCGATGCTATTTCATTTGGTGAAAATGCTAAGAAATGGGAAAAGAAACTTCTCGGACTAATTTCAAAATAATAAGGACATCAGATATGTATCTGGTTAATTAAAAAAACTAATAATGGAAATATTAAATTATTGTACTCATCGGTTAATAAAAGGTGAGGATTTAAATCATCATGGAACTTTATTTGCAGGCAGAAGTGCAGAATGGTTTGTTGAATCTGGATTTATAGCAGCCTCTGCTTTAATCAATCCTCAAAACCTAATTTGCTTAAAAATTCATGGAATGAGCTTTACAAATCCGGTAAGGCTTGGTGAATCAATCTGCTTGTCAAGTAAGATTGTACTTTCCGGAAAAACCAGCCTGATTGCTTATATTAGCGTATCCAGAACAAATCAACCTGATCGAAAACTGGTAGAAGGATTTATAACGTTTGTTCATGTGGATGAAAACACACGTCCTAAATTACATAACATTGTTATAAAGGCAGAATCTGAAGAAGATATTATTCTTGCAGAAAAAGCCAAAATACTTCCAAAAAACTAAGATTAGTAATGCATTATTAGAAGAGGGCTGATTAAAAAGTTTTGACTTTTTAATCAGCCCTCTGTTCCTATCTTACAAGATATAATTCCCTTCCGATTTCTGGGCTGTTACAATATAATAGATTAATCCAAAATATTTGCCATTATAAAACATTGGGTAAACATAAAATTTACCATAATGACCTTCGAACAACTGCATATTAAACTTGCTTTCACGCATACTGTTTACCTTGTCCTGCATCACTGCATCACTCTGATTTTTAATTGGATCAAAACTATACCCGATTATACAATTTTCTTTAGGAAAGCCAGCTACAACTTTATACTCCTCATTTACCCATTCCAAACAATATAAATCAGGATAAGAGCTATGAAAACTTTTTAAAATATCGTTTACAGTCTCTACATCTCTTTTGGCAATACTTTTTAAAAAACCTTCATCACGGGCAAGCTTTTTAAACTGAATTTCTCTACTTATTGCATCTCTGGATAATATTCCGTTCTGTATTTTAGGTTTTCGCAAATCAGATGCTTCCCGGGATAAAACTATCCTCCACTGATTATTAAACAAGTCTATTGTGGTCCAAAAGTTTTCCCACTTATAGATCGTACCATTTCGTTCTGATTCGGCTTTTTTATATCCTTCGCGTTTGTTTATAACCTGTTTCATCAACTTTTTAATTGTTTCAGAGCGCTGAAACAGCGTATCAGTCAGAATATTTTTACCCATCAGCGATGGATCTAAGTCATAAATAATCTTACCATTTGGCTGGGTAATCCAAATTTGAAACGACAATCCATTTAAAGTTTCTCTAATGATATCATCTAAAAAAACATCAGGACGAATCAATAAATTCAAGGAACCGTAAAATTCCTTTCCTTTATTTATTGGTACTTGAAAATCAATTGCATCAAACCCTTCAACAGATTTGAAAATATCGCTAAAAACAGGAGTTGATTGAGTTTTAACCATCTTATTATGTTCCTGAAAAGCGACGCTATGTCCCTCGTATCTTGAATATGCTTTTGGTTCTACTACTCGTAACACCCCTTTACTGTCTAAAAAAGAAAAATCCTCAACATAAGGGTGATTCTTGCTTATGCGAATAAGTTCCGAACGAATTAAATCATAATTTAAGGGATGCTCCGAAATTCGCCTCACCGATACATCCATATCATTGTGCATCGAATCAACACAGAGGGAAATTTTACCTTTTACTATCTGAAGCAAAAGCGGTTGAGACAACAATTCCTGACTATCATCAGGAGGTTGACACGACACAAGCGCAATTGCCAAACCTATTAAGAAACCTATTACTCCTTTCATCATCCTATCCAAAAATGTCGTTTGCAAAATAAAACATAAACAAGACACAAATCACAGAAAAAAGTTGCTTATTATTAACAACTTATTAACCATACCCCGACAACTCATATTTTTGAATAAAAATACAAATTAAAACATTTTACTTATGTGTTGAAGAGAAATATATCAGATACAACAGCAAAACAATACTTAACGCTACAGAAGGTATCGCTGCCGTTTTTCCCGCCAGCATAAGCGAAACAACTGCTGAAAATGGATTATTTTTGACTAAAAAAATCAAAGTATAATCAATTCTTCTCGTTTTGGAAATGTTAATTTTCTTTATGATTTTCTCAAACAGAAACCCCATTCCAAAAAGAAAAAATGTTAATATTATCATGGGCAATAACAACTTCTGAAAATCATTAATTATCAGCTTCTGATTGATTCCTATCACAATATAAACAATTAGAAAAAAACTTACATCAATGAATTTCCCTTTGTAATCAGAGAGTAGTTTATACACTTTCCCTTTCACCAAAAATCGTGAAATTACAAAAGGGACAAATACCGAAATACTTAAAACATATAATGGTTTTATCATATCAACGGGTGTTTCTTTTGGAACAAAGAAGAGATACACTATCGGAAGCACCAACAACAAAACCAATGAAGCCCCTACAACCGCAATTGCTGAAAACTTTGTATCTCCACCATGTAAAAAAGAGAAAGGCACAATCACAACTCCCGGTGGTGATGCTACAATAAACCAGAACCCTATGAATAAAGGACTCCCTGAAGGAAGGAAAATCCATGCTAACAGCATCAATACAATTCCAAATAATATATAATTCAGGAAAACTCCAATCATTATACTTTTTAACGAAGACCGGATGGGAAGTAGTTGTTTGAGTTGAAAAGAAGAAAGCGATATTGTCATCATAAATGCCAGTAGATAAAGAGAATACGGAGAAAACAGTATTGCAGCATTATTCCATAACAATCCCAATATCAATGCTGTAAGCAACAACATATTTCTGTTCAATAATTTTCGTAGTATCACCATCCTTTAACAATATCCCTGTTGGTATTCTATTTACAATCGAAAGCTTTAAAAGTTTTAAGTTTTATCTCAAAGACTAATATTTATAACATAAAACCAATCTTCAATCAACCAAAAAAAACAAACACCCGTTTCAATTTTAACATATTTTAAGAGATAATTATAATTTAATACGAACCTATTTGTCAATATTTTAAGCATTCAATTCAGTTCTTTTGTTAATAAGCTGTTCATTTTTCAACCGGGAACAGCTAACAACTCACGCTTAAAACATTGTAATATTGTTGTTTTGTTCTTAGAGTTTACTACTCAAACTAAACTGTATGGAAATAAGACGTATATTTGATTTATTGCCCTATTATCAGGAAAACTACGGTTGGAAAACCGATGCAGTGGCAGGAAAATCGAACGGCGAATGGAGAAGATACAGCATACAAGAGTATGTTGAAATCTCAAATAATATCAGCTACGGCTTTTTAGCCAAAGGTGTAAACCCTGGCGATAAAATTGCAATTATCAGTACAAACCGCCCTGAATGGAACTTTCTGGATATGGGAATTATGCAGATAGGCGCAATACCAGTCCCCATTTATCCAACCATTAGTGAATCTGATTATCAACACATTCTTAATCATGCTGAAATATGCTATGTAATTATTGAAGGTGAAGAACTGCTCCGAAAAATAGAACATATACTTCCGGAAATACCCAGCTTAAAAGGGATCTACACGTTTATCAACCGTGGACGATTCAACTTTTTAGAAGAGCTGATTCAGCTTGGAAAAGAAAACCCTACACCAGAAAAAGTTGAAGAGATTAAAGCGACTATAAAATCAAATGATATCGCAACCATCATTTATACTTCTGGAACAACCGGAAGTCCCAAAGGTGTTATGCTTTCTCATAACAATCTGATTCAAAACTCTAAAGCATGTTCCTGCATTCCCCCTGTGGGAAGCGAAGGCATTGCCATGAGCTTTTTGCCTCTTTGCCATGTATATGAACGTATGATGAATTACCTCTATCAATACCTGGGGATATCTGTTTATTATGCTGAAAATCTGGGGACTATCGGAGAAAACATCAAAGAAATCAAACCACACATACTCACTACAGTACCACGACTATTGGAAAAAATATACGATAAAATTATCAGCAATGGTCGTAAGTTACCCTGGATACAACGACAGGTCTTTTTCTGGGCAGTAAATATTGGTCAACGTTTCGAATTTCACAACAAAAACGGATGGATATACAATATACAGCTTTCCATTGCAAACAAACTGGTTTTCAGCAAATGGCGTGAAGCATTAGGGGGACGTTTTGAAGTAATTGTATCAGGAGGAGCTTCTCTTCAACCACGTTTGGGAAGAGTTTTTACTGCCGCAGGAATTCCAATCATGGAAGGTTATGGCTTAACAGAAACATCGCCGGTAATTGCCGTAAGTAACTTCACAAAACATGGACGTAAATTCGGCACCGTCGGACCTGTTTTGCCGGGTGTAGAAGTTAAAATTGCAGAGGATGGTGAAATATTATGCCGTGGGCACAATGTTATGCTTGGCTATTATAAAGATCCCGAAAATACGGCCGAAGCAATTGACAAAGAGGGTTGGTTTCATACAGGCGATACAGGAGTGATTGAGCCGGAAGGTCAGCTTCGAATTACAGGACGTAAAAAAAGTATTTTCAAAACTTCCTTTGGGAAATATGTAAATCCTCAGTTAATTGAAGAAAAATTCAAGGAATCACCCTTTATCGAAAATATTATTGTTGTAGGTGAAAATCAAAAGTTTGCGGCAGCATTGATTCAGCCAGATTTCGCATTTTTAAAATCGTATTGCAAACTAAAAAATATTCCTTATTCTACATCTCAGGAAATCATTCAAAACGACATTATCAGAAAACGTATTGGGAAAGAGGTAATTAAATACAATAAATTCTTCGGTGAAACCGAAAAAGTGAAAAAATATGAGTTTATCAGTGATGAATGGTCAATTCAGACCCGAGAGCTAACTCCTACCTTAAAGCTTAAGCGTAATATAATCAATGCTAAGTACAAAGAGATGATTGATAAACTGTTTGAATAAAAAAAATGCCTGCCCCTTCAATATAAGCAGGCATTTATTGTAAATTCAACCCCATAAATCCTGAATATGATTTCGGAAACAAGCAGAATATTTGATCTAATTCCCCACCTTGAAGAAAACTACAACTTCAAAGAGGACTTATTTGCCAGAAAACTAAAAGGCAGATGGGTAAAATATTCATCTTCAACATACACATACTATGCTGACCGATTAAGCTCAGGTTTCCTTTCACTGGGATTGAAGAAAGGAGATATGATTGCTACAATCACCTATAATTCGCCTGAATTCAACTTTCTGGATATGGGAATGATGCAGGTTGGTGTTACTCACGTACCAATTTATCCAACGCTAAGCGAAAAAGATATTCTCTTCATCCTGAAAGACTGTAAAGCAAAAATATTAATCATTTCAAATTCTGATATTTACCAACATATCAAGCAAATTTTAACTGAGATTGAATCCCTTATGGATATCTATTCAATCGAAACGGTTTCAGGGATAAAAAGCTGGCGCGAAATTGTAGAATCAGGAAAGAAAAACTTTAACCGGAATCTTTTACAGGAAGATAAAAAGAAGATAAAGAATGATGATATAGCTACAATCATCTATACATCAGGCACCACAGGAAAACCCAAAGGAGTAATGCTCTCCCATCAAAACATTATCAGCAATTTTCTGACTGTTTCACAAATCCCTAATTTCGCCCCTGCTGACAAAGCACTGAGTTTTCTCCCCTTATGTCATATTTATGAACGAATGCTCAACTACATGTTTCAATACATGGGTGTTTCAATTTATTACGCAGAAAGCATCGAGCAAATTTCAGAGAATATCCATGAAATTAAACCTGCTATTTTTGCAGCAGTTCCAAGGCTTCTTGAAAAAATATATGAAAAGATTGTAATGAAAGGCCGGACACTGAGTGGCCTAAAAAAAATACTCTTTTTCAATGCATTACACTTTGCAGAAAATTGGGAGTTTGTAACGCGAAAAACATTGATTTACAGATTAAAATATACCATTTACGATCGTCTCATATTCAAAAGATGGAGAGAAGCTCTGGGAAATAATGTAAAGATGATTGTTTCAGGCGGGGCAAACCTTCAACCCAAAGTTTGTCGTACATTTTGGGCTGCAAAAATAAAAGTGATGATTGGTTACGGACTTACGGAAACATCTCCGGTGATTGCAGTTACGGATTTGTCGCCTAAAGGTTTTAAATTTGGCACCGTTGGAAAAGTACTCAAAAATACAGAGTTAAAAATCACGGATGATGGTGAAATTATTTGTAAAGGCTCCGGCGTAATGAAAGGATACTGGAACAGACCTGATCGTAACAAAGAAGTTTTCGACAGCGAAGGATGGTTTCATACCGGAGATATCGGTGTACTCGATAAAGATGGATTCCTGTCGATTACCGACCGTAAAAAAGAGGTTTTTAAAACATCCGGAGGAAAATACATTGCTCCTCAGGTAATTGAAAGCAAACTGGTTTCATCACCATTTATCGAACAAGCACTGGTTGTGGGTGAAAATCAGAAGTATCCGGCAGCATTGATTGTTCCTAACTTTGAATATTTACGCTCATGGTGCAAACTGAAGGAAATTTTGTACAAAACCAATGGAACGGCTATTCACAACGACCTCATTAGAGCCCGTTTAGATCGTGAAATTGAGCAACTCAATGAAATTCTTGGACAAAGTGAAAAAATTAAACGCTGGGTTTATCTTGAGCATGAATGGACCGTGGAAAGCGGAGAACTCTCTCCCACCCTCAAACTCCGTCGGAAATTTATCATCGCAAAGAATCTCGATATCATTCGTGAACTATACAAAACACAAGGCTAAAAACGGTGTTAAAATCTATTGATTTTCATTATCCAGGTTAACTTTGCATCACATTATCTGTTAAGTAAGAGACTAATTTTCCTACCATGTACAAATCAGAAACTTTTGGAGTAATGGGAATGTCATGTGCATCCTGTTCTTCCAGTGTTGAAAGTATGCTGAACGCTCAGCAGGGAGTTGAAAATGCCACTGTAAACCTTGCAAACAGCTCCGTCCAGGTACGTTTCAATCCGGATATCATTTCTCCTGAAAAAATGAAAAATACGTTGAAATCTATTGGCTATGAGTTGATAATTTCAGAAAACAGTACTCAGGAAATAGCACAAAAAAAAGCCAACCATCTGGCTCAATTAAAAATAAAACTCTGGGTATCAGCTATCTTTTCGATTCCAGTGATGATTCTATCCATGACTACACATCATCCTTCGGAAATACTAAAATACATTCTGCTTTTTCTTACCCTGCCTGTAATCTTATTCAGTGGAAGAGAATTCTACCGAAATGGATTTCAGCAAATCAGACATCGCTCCATGGGAATGGACACACTGGTTGCGCTCGGAACGGGTGCTGCCTTCATTTTCAGTATTTTCAATACGCTTTTTCCATTTATTCTCGAACAAAATGGTATCATGCCTCACGTTTATTACGAATCGGCCGCCGTTATCATTACTTTAATTTTGCTGGGCAGATATCTGGAAGAAAAAGCCAAACATCAAACCGGAACCGCTATTAAAAAGCTGATGGGTTTACAACCCAAGAACCTCACAGTCATCAGAAACGAGAAAGAACTGGTGATCAAAAATGAAGAAGTTTTAAAAGGAGACATTGTTTTGGTAAAAGCGGGCGAGAAAGTCCCCGTTGACGGAAGCGTAATTTCAGGATTTTCGTCTATCGACGAAAGTATGATCAGCGGAGAACCTTTCCCGGTTGAGAAAAGTGAAGGAAAAGCAGTTTTTGCCGGAACAATCAACCAAGGTGGTGTTTTGCAAATTGTTGCAGAAAAAACAGGAAGCGAAACACTGCTGTCTCAAATCATCAAAAAGGTGGAAGAAGCACAAATGTCGAAACCACCAATACAGAAACTTGCTGATAAAATTGCCTCCATATTTGTTCCAATCGTACTGATTATAAGCATAATCACATTTTTCATCTGGCTTTTACTGGGGCCAACCCCATCCATCTCGTATGCATTTCTAACCGCAATCACGGTATTAATCATTGCGTGTCCTTGCGCATTAGGACTGGCTACGCCAACGGCATTAGCCACCGGAATTGGAAAAGGAGCTGAAAACGGAATTTTGATCCGGGATGCAGAAAGTCTGGAACAGATTCATAAAGTAAATGTTATCGTATTCGACAAAACCGGAACGCTTACCATTGGGAAACCTCAAATCACCGATTTACATCTTGCCTCTGAAAAATATAGCGAATCGCAGATTGCATCACTGATTCATGCACTTGAACGAAAAAGTAATCATCCACTTGCCGAAGCTTTATGCAACTGGGCTGAAACCCGCAAATCAGAAACCATTGAAACCCATTCCGATGAAACAATTCCAGGCAAAGGCATCAACACAAAAATCGGAGAAGAGATCTATTTTGCTGGCACGTATGAATTTCTGAGTGAACACAATATCCAAACAGAGTTAATTCCTCAAAATATTCGTGAAAAATCAGGAACACATGTACTTCTGGCAAACAAAACACAATGGATCGCCTTGTTTATTCTTGCCGACACCATTCGTCCGGGAATTTCCAACACCATCTCAAAGCTCAAGTCTCTCGGTATTGAACCATATATTCTTACCGGCGATCGTGAAGCAGAAGCTAAACGTATAGCCGAAGAAGCCGGAATCACCAATGTGATTGCATCTCTTCTGCCAAACGATAAAGGCGATTTTATCAAGTCGCTGCAACAAAAAGGATTAAAGGTGGCGATGGTTGGTGACGGAATTAACGATTCACATGCATTGGCGCAAGCAGATGTTGGCATTGCATTGGCAAGCGGATCGGACATCGCTATGGAAAGTGCATCTATCACCCTGATGAACCCTAATCTGCAACATGTGGTGGACGCATTGATGCTTTCCCGCAAAACGGTACAGATTATCCGGCAAAACTTTTTCTGGGCATTTATTTACAACCTGATTGCACTCCCGGTAGCAGCAGGTGTGCTCTATCCCGTTTTTGGAATTTTACTCAGCCCTATGATTGCAGGAGCAGCCATGGCAATGAGCTCTGTTTCGGTAGTAAGTAACAGCCTGCGATTAAAACGACTTCATTTCGGACAAATCGGAAGGCTTACCAAGCTGGAATTCACCACTAATTTGCGTTGCAACGGATGTGTGAAAACCATTGCACCTTACCTCGAAAAAGCAGATGGATTTATTCGTTTTGAAGCCAATATGGAAGTTTCAGAAAAAAAACTCACCATAATCGGTTTCAACCTGAAACGTGAACAAATTATTACACTTGGAAAAGAAGCCGGTTACGAACTTAAATAACGCTCAGTAAATCTATTCCGCATCATAAGCATCCAGTGCTGTCTTTAAACAGGTAGTGATGCCTTTCAATCCACAAACAGTAAGAGTGAGTAAAATCGTATCCCGGATTTCTTCGCGGGTTGCTCCGCATTTTTTTGCCATCGGAACATGAAAGCGTATCGCGATTGAATCGCCATTCACTGCTTTCATTGCAATGTAAATCAACTGTTTGGTTTTTGCATCCAGTCCGTCCGTTTTGATTAACGACTGAATTAAACCATCAAACGCCTGTTGTACTTCCGGTGCTTCGCACTGAAATATTGCCAGAGGGTTTTCTTCGTGAGACATAGTTTGTGTATTTTAAGAATGTAAAAATAGGAGATTTTTATCATCTAAAAAATAATACAGAGCAGGTTTACGGTTATCCATTGCTGATATTTTGTCCTGCGGTTTTTTTCTGTTATTACCCTTGTCTGAAATAGGTTACGGTACGTTGCGCCTTAATATTCTTTATATGATTTCCTACACAAAGAACGGCACCTAACTAAAAAAACTACTACTAATCAATTATCCAACAATATAATACTCACCACTTTGATCCGGGTTTGTCAGTTCTACTGTTTCAATCTGATTTATCCTGGCTGAGTCAAAAGGTCGTTTTACCCGGACATAATTTTCGGTAAAGCCCGACATCATTCCTTTTTCTTCGTCAGACTCCCATAGTACATTGGTTGTCAATCCATTATTTTCCTTATAAAAACTGAGTTTCTTCTTTTCCGAAAGTTCATGTAAAATTTTACTTCTGTCGCGACGAATATTTACCGGAACTTTTTCATTCAGCTTTAAGGCCAGTGTACCGGGACGTTCGGAATAGGTAAACACATGCAGGTAAGAGATGGGAATAGATTCCAGAAAATCAATACATTTTGCAAAAACACCTTCGGTCTCGCCCGGAAATCCCACGATTAAATCGGCGGCAATACAAGCATGCGGCATCACTTCTTTTATTTTAGCTACACGACTGGCAAACAAAGCTGTATCATATTTGCGACGCATGGCCTTGAGCAAAGAATCTTCGGCAGCCTGCAACGGAATATGAAAGTGTGGTAAAAATTTCTTCGATTTTGCGACAAACTCGATAATTTCATTGCTGAGTAAATCGGGTTCTATGGATGAAATCCGGTATCGCTCAATGCCTTCTAGCTTTTCAAGTTCCTGAATCAATCCAAAAAAGCTTTCTCCATTGTTTTTGCCGAAATCGCCAATATTTACGCCAGTAAGCACTACCTCTTTCACTCCTGAAGCAGCCACGCTTTTCGCAGTTTCAACCGTTTCGGCTATGGTATTGCTGCGGCTGCGTCCACGGGCAAACGGAATGGCACAGTATGAGCAAAAATAGTCGCAACCATCCTGAATCTTCAGAAACGAACGGGTACGATCACCGCTTGAGAACGAAGGAACAAAATTGTGGGTTTTACTGATATCGTCCACATGACAATAGGCACAACTTTCATCCTGATTTCCGGGTGCATGTCCCAGCATTTCGAGCAACTGATGTTTTTCCTGATTTCCCAGAATGATATCAATCCCTTCCATGTGTTGCAGTTCATCAGCCTTTAGCTGTGAAAAGCAACCGATTACAGCCACTTTTGCCTCCGGATTTCGTCCGGAAGCCTGACGGATGGCATTGCGGCATTTTTTTTCGGCCAAAGCCGTTACCGTGCAGGTATTAATCACATACACATCGGCTGTTTCATGAAAATCAACCAGTTTGTATCCATTTTCTACAAATTTACGGCTCAGATCGGATGACTCCGAATAATTTAGTTTACATCCTAAGGTATGAAAGGCTACTCTTTTCTGTTCCATTACTTTTTCTCTTTCACCACTTCTGCGTAAAGGTCAAAGGCTTCGGCACGGGTAATTTTAACCCGGTAGAAATTCCCTTGTTTTAACTTGTTTCCTCCCACTTCAATCAACACTTCATTATCTACTTCCGGCGAATCATACTGTGTACGGGCAACCCAGTAATCTCCTTCTTTACGGTCAATCAACACTTCGAAAATATTTCCGGTTTTGGCCTGGTTCAGTTCGATGGAAATCCCTTCCTGAAGTTCCATAATCCTGCTGATCCGCTCCTGCTTCACTTCTTCCGGAATTGGGTTACCCAAAGGATAAGCCCCGGTTTCCTCTTCGGGAGAATACGCAAACACTCCCAGACGATCAAAATACTCCTGTTCTACAAATTTGAGCAGTTCCTCAAATTCAGTTTCTCCTTCACCAGGATATCCCACAATCAGGGTTGTGCGGATGGCTGCATCGGGTAATACCTCACGAAAACGATGCATCAATGTCAACGTTTCTTCGCGGGTTACCCCTCGTTTCATCGAACGGAGAATCTCTGTATTAATATGTTGCAACGGAATATCAATATAACGACAAACTTTCGGATTCGCTGCCATTACTTCCAGCAGACGATTCGGGAACGACGTCGGGAACAAATAATGCAAGCGAATCCAATGAATTTCTTCGATTTTGCATAAAGCTTCTACCAGTTCGGCCAGTCGTTGTTCTTTGTAAAGATCAATTCCATAATATGTTAAGTCCTGCGAAATCAGAATCAGCTCTTTCACACCCTGCGATGCTAACATTTTAGCCTCTTCCACAATCTCTTCGATGTTTCGCGAAATATGTTTACCGCGAATCAAAGGAATGGCGCAAAAAGAGCATTTACGGTCGCAACCTTCAGCAATTTTCAGCCAGGCAAAATGCTTGGGAGTCGTCAGAACACGTTCTCCCGGCATATACTGGTAAGGTTTCGATTTCAGTTCGGCCAACATCAGATCGTTTTCACCCAAACCAAAAAATCCATCCACATCAGGCATTTCGTTTCCCAGCTCTGTTTTATAACGTTGTGCCAGACACCCCATTACAAACACCTTTTTCACATCTCCCTCTGTTTTGGCTTCAAGTGCTTCCAAAATCACATCAATGGATTCCTGTTTAGCATCCCCGATAAACCCGCAGGTATTAATAATTACCGCTTCAGCTTTAAACTGTTCCGGGTCATGTTCCAGCACATATCCATCCTTTGCCAGATGCCCCATCATCCACTCCGAATCCACCGTATTTTTGGAACAACCCAGCGTAACTACCTGTATCTTCTTTCTTTTCATTGTACACGATCACATAAAAAAACGACACAGAGTTTATGCCTCAATGCCGTTACAAAGGTAATTTTTTTGGATGAGATTGATGGAACAGAATTGGGGAAGAAGAAACATTCAAAATGCCCCACCCCAATCTGTCAAAATACCAGTAATACTACTCCGAATAGTATTTCGACTATATGATCAGAGAAGACATATTTAGTGGTTAGTAGTGTGATAAAAAAGCCCTGCATATTAACGATAAAGGCTTTAAATATTCATGATTAGTGCAATTACTCTTCGATAAGCTCAGGGTAAAAATAAATTAATCTTTTACACAACGAACAGAAAAACCACTTCGCTCATAGTTGCCATCTTTGCTCACTTCTCCGCTATTGTAGTGCATGCTCCGAAACCAAGCGCGTTCAATATAGTACTCGGTAGTACTCCACCAATAACCGTTGAGACCAACGTAGCCGAACGTTCCATTTTTGAGACGGTTGCCACCTGGAAGGGCTGTAAAGCCGGTTTCGTTAGTTGCTCCTGTATTTGGACTATTCCAATCACTTAATCCTGTTTCTTTAAATTTGCATCCAGCAATACTATCTCCTCCCAGATATGTTGTAAGTACTATCCATTCACAATCAGTAGGTACATGCCAGCCTGTAGGACAAAGATTGCCAGTATTTACTACGTACCAGTTGTATAAAGCACCGTAAGTACTACCATATATTGCCTGATTATTATCATACCAGCAATAAGCGGGTGTGTAATTATTGCCCCATGCATAGCCATCAGTTGTATTAGGAATAGTTGCTCCGTTTTTATATTTGGTGGTTTTCAGATTTTCAGCCATCCAGATTTGTGTATCTATTTGAACAGTTGCATAGTTGTTATTATCAGCGTCAGTGCAAGCTATAAAATTGAATGTAATGGTTTTACTGGATGTGGGTATATCGGTAATTATATTTGCGTAATTGCCTGATACACCTCTGAAAAGCAAACGATCACCATTATTGTAAGGCATGTTTACAGTCGAGTTTGTGTTTTTAAGTTTATTTACTTTTTCGTTTTCATAACCCAGATATTCTAAAACTACAGCTTCTCCCTGACTTGTATTTTGACTTATCAACTTTGATGAATATAAGTATGTTTCGCTCTTGATGTTCACAAAATACATCCCTTTTTTTAAGCCATTTAACTGAAACTTATGAATCCCTTTTGTAAATCTATTATCAAAACGCAGTACTTCTTTACCAGTAATATCATTAATTGTAATTTGCGCATTTCCTTTTTGTTCTGCATAAAAAGCAATCTCTGTACTTCCTTGCGTTGGATTAGGATAAATTTGCAAATTTTCATTGTTCAATCCTGTTTCATTTATTCCAACATGACCCAAATTTAAAATATCATTGCCATTTAATGTTACGCTTGTATTTTGGGTTAAATTCACTACTATTACAGTACTTACAGTGGTTGTTGCTCCAGTTGCAGCAAAACTAATATTATAGTTTTGTGAATAGATTTTCACCGTAGCAATTAACAGAAATACTATTAAACTGATTCGTGTAAATATTTTATTCATAATAACTTATCTAGATTAGGCAACATCTCTATTAATTGATCATTATTGATCTGGTATAAATAAAAAGCATGGAAACTTAACTTTTCAAAAAGAGTTAGCACCTTTCAATGAGAACATGAAGAGATTTATGTTCTCATTGTTTATTTATCAACAAAACTACATAAAATATTTTCAAATACAGCAAACAACATTAAGTAATTCTTTATAAGCTTTAATTTATATCAATTTTAGCACTTATATCATTTAGGGTAATTTGTATTGTAATTCAAATTACTTAAAAGGGATATTCATTACTAAAATATCCCTTTGGGTAAATTATGATAAACTCCAAATCAGTCGTTGGATATCTTTTTGAGTTAGCATCTGTCTCACTTCATTTTCAGCCCTCAAAACAAAGCACAAGACACTGATTTATAAACAAATATATGACTATGAAAAAGACTCTCTAAAAAGCCACACCCTTTGGATATCCTCCCAGCTTTCGGAAAGTATATTTACCGGATGAAGGGCTTTTAGAGAGCCTCCTAAGAAAAAACTATTAAATCTTTTACAGTTATGTTCTTTGACGATATGTTTCCGTAAGATATTCTTGTGCCGATGTTGGTTTTCTGCCCAATAAGTATTCTAAATCAGCTTTTTCCACTGTAAACTCGCCTTGTTTTACAGCCTCGGCAAATCCTGCAAAAACCTCTATATACTCCATTGGGACACCAGCTTTTGTTAAGGTATCGATATAAACCTCAGTAGCCGGGTTTGTGTATGGAATGGTTTTGCCTGTTATCCGGCTCAAAACGTCAGCAGACTCCTGAATAGAAATATTTTCGGAATTACTCAATGAATATACTTTGTTTTCATGGCCTTTGCCAATCAGTACATTTGCTGTTGCTTCTGCCATATCTTTGCGAAGTGCAAAAGCGGATTTAGATTCTCCGGCCGGAAAAAATATTCCTGTTTCCAGCACTTTTTCTCCAAAAAACATTGGCAATACATCCAGATAGAGGTTGTTTCTGAAAATTGTATAAGCCAGTCCACTTGCCTTAATGTTTTTTTCAGTATCGATATGAGATTTTGCAATTAAGGCAATTGGCGAGGTTTCTGTCTCATTTTTACGCTCAAAACTGGTATATAAAATATGCTTTACGCCTGCTTCTTTTGCAGCCTTTACAACATTATCCTGTTGTTTACCACGATTTACAACATCGTTTCCGGAAATTAACAACAATTTTTCCACATCTTTAAAAGCGTCCTGTAATGATGCGTAATTATCATAATCGCCAATCCTGATAACAACACCTTTTGCCTTTAAATCTGCCGCTTTAGATTCATCTCTTACCAATGCCGAAATATTATTTGCTGAAATTCCTTTCTTTAACAGAAAGTCAATTGTTGCCTTTCCATAATGTCCTGTTGCTCCTGTTACTAAAATCATTTTACTATGTTTTAAAGTTAAAAATTAGTTTGATTTCGCAAAAGTAACTACTTTTGCTATCTAATTTATAGTGATATACAGAAGTATAGCGCTATACTTTAGTATAGAATCCTCAAAATCAAGAAAATGGATAAATTAATTAGTTTTAGCGAGGCAAAGGCTTGCCCTATTCAATTTGTGTTGGCGGTAAATGATACGCTAAATGTGATTAACGGTAAGTGGAAATTGCCTATAATTGGATCCTTGTTGTTTGGAAAAAAACGATTCACCGAGATCCAGCGAAATATCACGAAAATAACACCCAGAATGTTATCCAAAGAACTGAAAGAGTTGGAATTAAACGGAATCGTTAAACGTACCGTTTATAACACCACACCCGTATCTGTTGAATACGAATTAACTAATTCCGGAAAATCGATAGGTGATGTTCTCGATAAAATGCTGGAATGGGGATTACAGCACAGGCAGTCGGTACTTTCTAAACCTTAATATATTTTTCCGATTGCAGGAAAGGTTATCTTGTTTACTTTTTTGTCTTGATTCAAAAAAAATCAAGACTGCGCTTGCTTCTCACAAAAAATTAAAAGCTTGCAGGGTACATTTCAAACCTTTCGGTCATGCTGGATTCCGAAAACCTGAAAAATATAATAAAATCACGGTTTATGAGACAGCCGCTTTGAGCATAAAATTACATTGACATATTTCTATTTGCAGGTTGCTTTGAGCAACGAATCAACCTGATTATCATATTCATTGGAATAGCCCAGCTCGATCGCTTTTTGGAGATCCTTACAGGCGGCCTGATTGTTTTTCATGGCCAGATACACCATTGCACGGTTTTTATAAGCCCAGCTATTGTCCTTTTTCAAGGTGATGGAATGATTAATATCGGTCAGTGCTTCTTCGGGTTTTCCAAGTTTAAGCTTGGTATAACCTAAATTACTGTACATTACGGCATCATTACTGTCTATCATTAAACCTTTCTGAAGCTCGGCAAGAGCCGTCGGATAATCTTCTTTCAGCAGATATACATAAGCCCTATGGCTAAATGCCAGTGCGTACATTGAATCTTTTTTCAGAGCTAAATTGAACTGTTCCAAAGCTTTGTCATATACTTTTTGCTCCTGATACACAATACCTATATTCAGGTAAATCTCTTTATTTGACGGATTCATGCTTTGAGCGGTAGTATAATCGGCCAGAGCTTTATCATATTGTTTCAACTTCAGGTAAATAGCACCGCGATTGATATAGATGTTCACATTTTCTTTCGGATTCAGTTTCGCAGCCATCAAATAGTCAGCAATTGCGCCGGTATCATTATTCATATTGCTCTTCGCCAGTGCAATATTGTAATATGCTTCCCACGACTCGGGGTTTTGTTCCAGCGCTTTTTTATAATAATTAATTGCAGATTTATAGTTCTCTTTTTCGAATTCAATATTCCCTCTTACGATAAATTTTTTATCGCTTCGACATGATACGAGTGTTATTATCAGATAAATAGCCAGTATGCCAATTGAAAAACGTTTCATGGTGTCCATTCATTTTAGGTAACAAGGCAAATTTAATCAAAAAGTGAATCAACAAACGTTTTCTTGTTAAATATTTGTAAATCGGTCATTTTTTCACCAATTCCTATATAACGAACCGGAATTTTAAACTGGTCGGAAATACCAATCACAACACCACCTTTCGCTGTACCGTCGAGCTTGGTTAAGGCCAGAGCATTTACTTCCGTAGCAGCAGTAAATTGTTTTGCCTGTTCAATAGCATTTTGTCCGGTTGAAGCATCCAAAACCAGCAAAACTTCATGTGGTGCATCGGGCAGCACCTTTTTCATCACATTCTTGATTTTCGAAAGCTCGTTCATCAAACCAATTTTGTTGTGCAATCGACCGGCAGTATCAATAATCACTACATCTGCATTCTTTGTAACGGCTGATTTAAGAGTGTCGAAAGCAACAGCAGCCGGATCGGAACCCATATTCTGCATTACGATGGGAACATCCACACGCTCAGCCCATATTTTCAATTGATCGATGGCTGCAGCACGAAATGTATCAGCGGCTCCCAGAACCACACTTTTCCCGGCTTGTTTAAACTGGTAAGCTAGTTTGCCGATAGTGGTGGTTTTACCAACTCCATTCACACCTACAACCATGATTACGTAAGGAGAGCCTTGTTTCATAAAGCTGAAATCAGTGCGTTCCTCCTGTTCATTTTCGTTAAGAAGTGAAGTAATTTCACCTTTTAACACGGTATTGAGTTCCGAAGTTCCCAAATATTTATCACGTGCAACACGCTCCTGAATACGTTCGATAATTTTCAGCGTGGTTTCAACACCCACATCCGAAGTAACCAAAATCTCTTCCAGATTATCCAGCACTTCGTCATCAACCTTTGATTTTCCCAAAATTGCTTTTGAGATCCGGCTAAAAACGCTGGTTTTTGTTTTTTCGAGACCTTTATCAAGGCTTTCTTTTGATTCCCTTGAAAATATTGAAAATATGCCCATTTTGTAGTAATTTCAAAGTGCGAAATTAATCAAAAAGAAGATACAACGGACTGAAAAAGACTCACAATAAGCAAATTGGAGAAACGAACGATGAAGCAAAATCATCCTTAAATTACTGACAATCACACATAAATAGTAAAAACAAAAAAGTCCCGTTGAAGCGGGACTTTTTAACCATGAAAAATGGAATTTATTTCTGTGCTAAAAATTCCTTCACTTTATCATTAGCGACGATATCTTCTTTAAAAGAATAAGCGCCGGTTTTTGGCGACTTCACCATACGAATCACTTTCGCGAATTCTTTACCTGTGGTGGTCTTCAGAGTTGCAACTACTTTCTTTGCCATAGTATATATTCCTTATTTAATTTCGCGATGAACGGTTACTTTTTTCAAAATAGGATTGTACTTCTTAAGCTCTAAACGCTCAGGAGTATTTTTCTTGTTTTTTTTGGTCACGTAACGTGATGTTCCCGGCATACCGCTGTTTTTGTGTTCGGTACATTCTAAAATCACCTGAACCCGTGCTTCTTTACTCTTCTTGGCCATGATCTTAAACCTTTATCAATTTGAGGGTTGCAAAAGTAGTTAATCTATTTCAATTAACCTAATATCTGTATAATTTTTTTCTTCTGGTTTTCATTATCTTTGCCAATCTCAGCAAAAATGAATGATGTGGCAAAATTACATAAAAGGTTTCACACTTTACCTGTTTCTTGAAAAATCATTATCAGAAAATAGCATTGAAGGGTATCTTCATGATACTAACAAGCTGAGAATCTTTGCAGAAGAGCACTCTCCTACTCTTTCTCCAAAAGATTTTTCGTATGATTTATTGATTGAGTTTCTTTCTCATCTGGTGGATGATAAACTGAGTGTGCGTTCTCAAGCCCGCATAGTTTCTGGCATCAAAGCCTTTTTTAGATATCTGCTGCTCGAAAATATTATTGATACAGACCCAACAGAACTGTTAGAGGGGCCAAAGATTGGACGAAAACTGCCAGATACACTCTCAGAAGATGACATTGATAAGATTATTCGTGCAATCGATTTAAGCAAACCCGAAGGTCAGCGCAACAAAGCCATGATTGAAACTTTATATGGTTGCGGACTGCGTGTTTCGGAATTGGTAAATTTAAAAATCTCAAATATTCAGGCAAAAGGCGGTTTTATCAGAGTGGTGGGAAAAGGTGATAAAGAACGGCTTGTTCCTATCGAAAAGTACACGCTAAAGCAGATTAACCTTTATCTGGATAACGACCGCAAACAGCTTGACATTCAAAAAGGGGAAGAAGATATTGTATTTTTGAACCGCCGGGGAAAACGGCTTACGCGGGTGATGATTTTCACGATCATCAAGCAGCTTGCAAAAGTTGCCGGAATTCAAAAAACCATTAGCCCGCATACGTTACGGCACTCCTTTGCAACGCATCTGGTAATGAACGGTGCCGATTTACGGGCAGTACAGGAAATGCTGGGACACGAATCTATCCTTACCACCGAAATTTACACCCATCTCGACCGACAGTTTTTACGAAAAACAATTCTGGATTTTCATCCAAGAGGTGGTAAGAAATAGAATAATCCGTGATTTGTAGCACGTAACTAAAAATCTCATAAATAGCACTGATCGTTTTTTTACTTACCATTAACTTTCGTTTCTCTCAGAAAATATTATGCAGAATCTATTTATAAGTATTTGAAAATAAAAACTCTATTTTTATTCTTCATCATTTCCGAAAACTGATTACTGGTTACTGCCCACTGTCAGCAATTTCTGAAAAATCTCTATCTTTGAATTTCCATAAAAAAACCTCCAGATGAAACGAACATTACTTAAATCCATGATGATTATGAGCATTACTGCTTTGATTTTCAATTCATCCTGTAAACAAACAGATAAAGTGAAGCAGGATGAAGACAACTTTAAATATCTGTCGGAACAGTTTTCCGACCTTAAGATTATGCGTTACCAGATTCCGGGCTGGGATTCACTGACGTTGAAACAAAAAGAACTGGTTTATTATCTGTCGCAAGCTGCTTTATGTGGTCGCGACATAACCTGGGATCAGAATTTTAAATACAACCTATTGATTCGTAAATCATTGGAAGCAATTGTCGGCTCTTACAAAGGCGACCGTAAAAGTGCTGATTTTGAAAAATTCATGATCTATACCAAAAAAGTCTGGTTTGCCAATGGTATCCACCATCATTATTCAAATGACAAATTTCTTCCCGAGTTCTCAAAAGAATTTCTTGCTGACCTGTTGAAAAACAGCGATATAGAACTATTACCTTTGAAAGAAGGAGAAACCGTGGAACAGCTCACAGCGTTCCTTACCCCGATCATGTTTGACCCCGGCCTCTATGCAAAACGCATCAGTCTCGACTCAGAAAAAGACCTTGTACAAAATTCTGCCTGCAACTTCTACGAAGGGGTTACCGAAGCAGAAGTAGAAGCATTTTACAACAAACTAAAGAATCCTAATGACCCACAACCTGTTTCATATGGATTAAATTCGAAAGTGGTAAAAGAGAATGGCAAGGTAGTAGAAAAGGTTTATAAACTGGGAGGTTTATATTCTCCTGCAATCGAAAAAATCATCTACTGGCTCGAAAAAGCTGCCACTGTTGCCGAAAATGAAACACAAAAAAGGCATCTGCTGAAGCTGGTTGAATATTATAAAACCGGCGATTTAAAGATTTGGGATGACTACAATATTCTTTGGGCCAGTGACAATACTTCATCTATTGATTATGTAAATGGATTTATTGAAGATTACGGTGATCCTCTGGGAATGAAAGCCACCTGGGAGGCCATCGTAAACTTTAAAGACGTAGAAGCCACCAAACGTACCGAAAAGATTAGTGCTGCGGCGCAATGGTTTGAAGATAACTCACCGGTAGATCCGCGCTTCAAAAAGAAAGAAGTGAAAGGTGTTAGCGCAAAAGTGATTACCGTTGCACAACTGGGAGGCGACTGTTATCCATCCACCCCTATCGGGATTAATCTCCCAAACGCCGACTGGATTCGGAAAGAACATGGTTCAAAATCGGTTACCTTGGAAAACATCACTTATGCTTACGATAGAGCATCATTAGGCAGTGGTATGCTGGAAGAGTTCTGTGCAACTCCCGAAGAAGTAAAATTAGCCAAAGAGCATGGGTCACTGGCATCCAACCTTCATACTGACCTTCATGAATGTCTCGGACATGGTTCAGGACAGCTTTTACCGGGCGTAAATCCGGGTGCATTAAAAAACTACAGTTCCGCACTCGAAGAAACCCGCGCCGACTTGTTTGCCCTTTACTATATGATGGATCAAAAAATGGTTGATCTGGGAATAATGCCTTCTCTGGAGGTTGCAAAGGCTGAATACAGCAGCTATATCCGCAATGGAATCATGACACAACTCACCCGTATCCAACCGGGCAAAAACATAGAGCAGGCACACATGCGTAATCGTCAGCTAATTGCGAAATGGGCGTTTGAACTGGGTTCGAAAGAAAATGTAATTGAAAAATTGACCAAAGAAGGCAAAACCTACTTTAAAATAAACGACTACCAGAAGCTACGGAAAATTTTCGGCACCATGCTGGCTGAAATTCAACGTATCAAATCGGAAGGTGATTACAAAGCCGGTATGAACCTGATTGAAACCTATGCCGTAAAAGTTGATCCTGAATTACATAAAGAGGTTCTGGAACGCTATAAAAAGCTTAATCTGGCTCCTTATGGTGGTTTTATAAATCCTGTATTAAAACCCGTTGAAAAAGACGGAAAAATTATTGATATCAAAGTTGAATATCCTGATAATTATACCGATCAGATGATGTATTACAGCAAAAACTACTCATTTTTACCGATAGCAAGGTAAAAACAACCTGAAATACAAAAAAACTAAAAAAGACAGGCTTCGACTCCGTTCAGTATAACAATCTCACACTGAGCGGAGTTGAAATGTTAACTATTGAGTGTGTATATTTTATCCTTGACAACATTGAATTAAAAACGATGGGTTTTGATCATTCTGTCACCCTTTTTATAAAGATTACTTTTTCAGTCTCTCTTTAAACACCTTTTCAAATTTCTCCATTTTCGGAAAAATAATCATACGGCAATAAGGCTGCATTTTATTGCGATTATAATAGTCCTGATGGTAATTTTCGGCTTTGTAAAAAGCTGTAAACGGGGTAATTTGCGTTACAATTGGATTGTCGAAAACTTTTGCTCTGGTTAAATCTGCAATGACACTTCGGGCAGCTTGTTCCTGTTGAAAATTCCGGTAGAATACCACTGAACGATATTGAGTGCCTGCATCTGCACCCTGACGATTCAGGGTTGTTGGGTTATGAATTGTAAAGAACACCTTAAAGATTTCATCCAACGACGTTTTACGGGTATCAAAAGTTATCTGAACCACTTCGGCATGTCCGGTAGTTCCTTCGCACACATCTTCATACGTTGGATTGACTGCTTTTCCACCGGAATAGCCAGATTCTGCTTTAACAACACCTTCCAATTTCTGATAGATTGCTTCCACACACCAGAAACAGCCACCACCCAGGGTGATAGTGTCGATCGTATTTTTTTCCAAATCAGCCATTTTCATTTCTTTTTCATTCACAAATTCAAGCGAAAGAGAATTCACGCAATAACGCTGTCCGGTTTCAGTAGGTCCATCATCAAAAAGATGACCTAAATGGCTACCACAGCGGGCACAGGTAATTTCAGTGCGTATCATCCCATGCGACCGATCCACTGATTTTTTAATTTTTCCCCCGCTTATTTCTTTATCAAAGCTGGGCCATCCGCAGTGAGAATCAAACTTCATTTCATCGGTAAACAATTCATTATCACAGGCTGCACATTTATACACGCCCTTCTCTTTGTTCATCAAAAGTTTCCCTGTAAAAGGGCGTTCAGTTCCCTTTTCACGTAAGATATAATATTGCTCGGAAGTAAGTTGTTTTTGCCACTCTTCTTCACTTTTTTGTATAGGTTTGATACTATCTTCATTCATAACAATCCCTTTATCTGTTTTCGTTTCATTTTTATTCTGGCTACAGGCTGTAAACACCTGCAAAACAAGCGACAACATAAGCAACATACTTATTCTACTGCTTATTATTTTTGTAATCATAATTTAATTCGCTGTATGATTTCCTTATAAACAAAAATAACCCCAAAGAAGTTTCAAGAACTTTTTTTATGTACAATTTCAAGCACAACAAGGCAGTAAAGAGGGATAAAAAAATCCCACTTTACTGCCTTGCAGTATAAACCCCGAAGTGTACTTACTCGGGTAAGCCTGTCAGCGTTTTACGGTTACCCCTGACTCATGATGCTTGTGAGGATGTACTTCTCCTTTCCGGCTTCCATCACGGGTACTTTATCGAAAAAATAAAGCATTTCCTGCCTGAGGTAAATCATAAAGTAAGATGTTTCATTTCTGAGTATCAACTGATTTCTGTCAATCTCTTCTTTGGAATAAAGCATCCCCCGCATTAATTCGAGATTGTTAGAGATGTTTTCTGTCATGTTTGTAGCGTATTTTGTAGTGATGGGTAGTTTGTTCTGTAATTTACGCTTCTGTTTTTTGGTACTTATTCATCGCTACCGAGCCAATATAGATGGCTCCCAACAGCAACAAAACGGTAAGACCGCCATCAACAGGTGCTCCGCCGCCTATAGGGCCTGAACCGCCTGCTCCGCCAGTGGCAGCTCCGCCTCCTCCGGTACCTACCGGTGGCTTCGGTGGTGCAAATAACAACGAACAATTCAATCCTACGATTATCACGGTCAGTAATATTTTCTTTATCATCATGTGTTCTCCTTTTTTTTAGTTTGCCCGGGACAGGCTCTTCCTGCCCGGGCTTTGTTGTTAGTCTTTATTTGTTTTTCTCGTTTTCTTTCTTACTTTATCACTACCTTTTCGGTATAAACCTGATTATTCACAACCACTTTCACCACATAACTTCCCGGTGCTTGCCCGTTCATGTCGATGCTACTATATTCCTCTGTACTGTTTGCCGATTTTACCATCTGTCCCAGCATATTGTAAACCATAACCTGGTTAACCTTTCCTCTGATGTAAACCGTATTGCCGGATTCATAGATGTATGGTCTGAACGATTGATTTTCCTCTATGGATGTGCTTGTGTTGAAGCGCAGCAAAAAGCGTGATGCATCGTCTGTTTTTGAAGACGTAAAGTTATATGTGGAATTGCTCTGCAGGTTTTGGGTGGCTCCTGTTTTGAGATCTTCCAGTATAATTGTATTTACATTGCTAAAGACTCCGATCTCTGTTGCTTTTATGCTATAATTTCCATCAACTCCTGCCTTAAATTTAACCGGTACAGTCTGACTTTGGGATGTTTGCGGAAGAATATTTATCGCGTAGTTCTTGCTGTACTTTTCCGAATAGAGCGATGGTGCAGTGGACTCACTGGTCATCCACTTTTCAGATCCTTCTGAACCCGGATTGGTTGTAAAGTAAACTACAGTTTCATCATTGAAGCTGCTTGCTGTTCCGCTTACTTTTAACCGGATAAGATTATCTGGTATAGCTCCCGATTTCAGATATGTGGTCGATTCATGTACACGAACACTATTGTTCATCACTATATTTCCATTTCCCTGTGAGCTTACAAAGAAGGATTGACATGGAGCTATGTAACGGCTTCCGCCATTTACTCCAATAAATCCATTGTACGTTGCAAACTGCATATTGGAGTGATTCCAGATAAAGATCGAGTTATCACTGGCAACTGACTTATCCCAGCCCGAAGAGGCATCCCAGTCAATGGCTGATGGATATGGATTGGGAATCAGGTTATAACCTAAGCCGTATTTTGTCATGGCGAAGCTTTTACTCCCAGTATTGGGATTTCCGATAAACCGTAACATTTTGGGCTGGTTGCTGGCATTCAAATAGCTCGTCACAAAGCCTCTGTCGGGCACTACATTATCACTCCCGATAATCCCTACATAATTATCACTTGTTTCGTCATAGCTGTCCAGTGAGCAATAAAGGAATACATTCCCGGTTTGTCCTGCACTCCAGCCTCCCTGAATGGTATTGCTGATTGGAATACCTAACTGATGGAAGGTGTTGGCCAGCAGATATTGTTCTATCTTGGCAGTGCCTGCTCCGGAATAGCCGTGATCTAACAATGATCCGCTTCCGGTGGAATCTGATTTAACTACCAAGCCCTGTGCCCCCAGTAACGTTATTGTGCCGTTTACCGTTAATGCTTTACCCGGTTCCACACTTACGCTTGCGCCACTAGCCACCGTAAGATCATTACAGATTGCCGGATTTCCAGGCAGGCTGGTTACACTTGGCTGATTTACTGGCGTGGATGAAATAGTGATATTGCTGATGCTTGTCGGAACCTGATTGTTACTCCAGTTTCCTGCTTCATTCCAATTTGTTGATACGGCTCCTGTCCAGCTTACTTCGTTGGAGAGTACGGTAAAGTCCTGCGTTACACTGCTGGCTGCATTGTAATATGCATTGCCTGACTGGCTGGCTGTTATCTGAGTGGTGCCTACTCCTACTATGGTTACAGTTTTTCCACTGATAGTTGCCACATTCGGATCACTACTAACATAGCTTAATTCCAATGCAGAACTGCTACTTCCTACAAGGTCAAAGTCGGCTTCTCCCAGCATTTTGCTTGCCGGTGCAGCAAAACTTATGGTCTGGTCGCTCTTGCTTACCGTTAAGGTAGCCGTAGTGCTTGCACTACTATATATTCCACTGGCTGCCTGCGTAGCAGTTATGGTCGTAGTACCGGCTCCGGTTATGGTTACAGTATTGCCTGATATTGTTGCTACTCCTGTATTATCACTTGTATAGGTAAAAGCTCCTGCACTGGCTGATGTGGGATCTACAAGGGTAAATGATGCATCACCATAAGTCTTGGTAATATTGGCAAAGGTTCCCAACTGGAATGGGGTTACGCTTTGTTGTGTTCCATAAGAAGGTCCTTGTGCATTGGTAGCATAGGCTCTTACATAATAAGTTGTCCCTGCTGTAAGACCGGTTATTGAGGAGATAAAGCTGCCAGTTCCGGTTCCATCGTTTGTTGTACTGCTACTGATGGTCGGGTTCTGACTGGTACTCCAGCATACCCCTCTTGCTGTTACGGTAGAACCACCGTCACTTGTTACATTTCCTCCACAAGTTGCACTGTTTGAACTTACATTACTTATAGATGAAGTACTTACCACCGGAGGATTAATAGCGTAAGTAATTCGCACAAAGCCATTTCCACTTTGCTGATTAGCAGTAGTAGTTCCATTTAAAACACCGCCAATGTAGGATGAACCACCGCCACCACCACCATGATCGCCGCCGCCGCCGCCATACCATCCGCCGCCGCCGCCGCCACCTACTGTATTTGCAGCTAATAATGAATTGCCTCCTTGCCCAAAACTCCCAGGCGTACTTTTCGCATAATAATTACTTCCATTACCTCCTGCACTTTGAGTTCCTCCATGTCCACAAAAATTATCTCCAATATAACCTTCTGCACCCCTTCCATCACCTCCAGTTAATCCCCCTCCATAACCACCAATTTCTGTAGCTTGATTGGTTGCGCCGCCGCCGCCGCCGCCAACAATTACTCTATTGTTCAACCCATAAGGAGATGTTCTAACATCGCTCGCGCCACCTCCACCACGTGAATAGGTATCACTATAGCCTGCTCCACCTCCGTTATAACCTCCAGAAAAAGTTGTAGGTTGTTGACCAACATAAACGTATAACACCTGACCAGGTGTTACTGCTAACGTTCCCTGTGCATAACCTCCTAAGCCTCCTAAATTACTATACGTTCCCCCTTGTGCTCCCCATACGTTTATTGATATAGACGTTACACCTGAGGGAACCGTCCAATATTGTACCCCTCCCGTATATGAAAAATCCACAATTATCTGTGACTTCACATTGAAACTAAGCATTATAAGTATAAACATTAAAATATACCCAGCCATCCATTGCCTCTGTTTTTGCCAATAGATTCCGTAAGAAAAAAAATTTTCGTTACAAATTTGCTTTGTATAATCACGAAAACCAAATGTAATCGCTTTCAAAACCAAATGTAAATATTTTAATCTGCAATGTTTCAAAACCAAATGTAAATATTATTATTGTAGTATATTTACTACAATAATACAATGTTGACATTAATCAAGCCTACTATATTGCAAAATATAGCCTCTATAACAGTGGTTCTAGTTGCCTTGGTACTTTGTTATACATAATGGTTTATAGTAAATATAGCCTTATGTTATTATCTACTTATACCTTCTTTCTTTTTTCGTCTTGTATCTACTTATTTTTGTAGTATATTTGCTACAAATTAATTATCATGATTATTACAAAGCAACAATTTGGAGACATTAGAAGACTTCTAACAAGTAAAGATAAAGATGACATCTGTGAATTAACTGGGATAAAAAAACGTACATTAGAGGCTATACTACAGGGAGCTCGAATAAACACTTCTGTTGCGCAAACCATCTACGAAATAGCGTTGCGTAACCTTGAGTATCTTAGTAATATATTTAATGACATCAATAGAGTTAATATTAAATTTATTCAATTAAAGGATTTTCAAGAGGCAAAAAAACAAGATTCATGGCATACTGGTAAAAATTATCAATATTACATAGATACGTATCTACAGTTATGTCATGAATCTTTTAATGATATTGAGTCACTTTGGAAAGTAATCGAAACTCAATATTCTTATATAATTCCGCATTCATACTACTGTATCAACTTGATAATTCGATTAACAGGATGTAAGGAAAAGGATGCAGTGACTTTGTATAATAAAAAATTACCTAGTTAATCTTAAAGTTAGCCGTGAGTACTTCAGTTTTTTTCTTACCATTACACCCTCTATTCACTGACACATTCAGATTTTCAATAATCAGTTGATCCCATTTATATTCCTTCATATATTTTGTTAAGACATCTGAGGGATAGCTCGAGAGTATAAACTTTCCGTTTATATTTGATAAAGCATTAAGAAGTAGTTCAAAATCTTCTTTTGTATATCCGTCATAATGTCCACAATCGCTGTTATAATAAGGTGGATCAATATAAAAAAAAGACTTTTCAGAATCCCGGCTGTTGATGATTCGGAGCGCATCGGTACACTCTAACTGTACGTTTTGTAACCTGTATGCAAACTCCTCAGTAAACGAGTCTCGTTTATTTGCAATTTTTTTACTGGTGCAATTACGCTTTTTATCATACCCCCAACTAGCATCAAGCATCGAACTAAATCCTTCATTGGCCAGAACCCATACCGCCCATGCACGCTTCAGTTCAGAAAACATGTGTGGATTGTTATAAATTACCTTGGAATCAGTAAATAATCTTCGGCTATGAAGCGAAATACGTACTTCCTTTTCGAGCGAAACAAAGTCACTTTGAATTACTCGGTAAAAGTTGACCAGCTCCTGGTTCGTGTCGTTTAAAACTTCAACTTCGTGCGGTTGTTTTTCTTTTGCAAAAAAGACAGCGGCTCCTCCGGCAAATGGCTCACAATATAAATTATGATCCGGAATTAATTGTACAATTTTAGAGGCTAATGTTTGCTTGCCTCCGTAGTAAGAAATAGGTGGTTTCATAATTGAAAAAATTAGTAATTTTGTAGCCTCTCACATAAATAGCGCATACATCCCGAATAAGAACTTTAGCCCTCGGCCGGTGTGTATGCGCTATTTTATTAAGTTGTGAGAGATTTTATAAAATCCGGGGGCTTTTTAAAGCTTAAATTTTTCGTTAATAGATGCAGTTGAACAATTATTTAAAATAGACAAAGTACCTGTTGTGCTTATAATAAGAATATTAACAACTGTATTATCAGTTACAATTACTTTTCTTAAATCAACTGGAGGTCTCATTCCTACAGGTAAAGTAGCAAAAATACCGCTAGAAACTGCGTTATCAAGATATATATTACCTTGTATATAAATTTGGTTAAAATGATCCTTTTTTATATTCAAACCACCTATTCCATGCAACCATGGTGCATTGAGGGTTAATTGATAAAATGTTGGTTCTATTGATGCTAATTTAGCAGCCTGTTTCTGGTGTATAGTTGGGGCTGTGTATGGCATATAATCAGGAAAACCAGATATAGAAACCACATCTAATGCACAATATTTTATTTCAAATATATCATAAGAAGTTCCATTAACAAAGTTTATAGTTCCAGCCGGATCATAACTTGTTTTTACGTCCCATACAAGTGCATATCCACTAGGAATAACCGTTGCCGTAGTAATAGATCCAGCCATCACATAATAGATTACTCCTGATTTACATAACCAACCTTCCGTCCATGTATAGTTTGGGTGTGCGGCTGTAATTACACAGCCAGACAAAACAAAACTTTCTGCTCCAGTTAAACCATACGCAGAAATTAAGGCAGTAAAGGCTTCTCGGATAGCATTGTCGTGCCATCTAAAATGCTGGGCAAAAAATTTTAATCCTCCAAAATCTTCTGTTTTAAGTCTTTTCATAATAATATATTAAAATGATTTGATTGTGTATCGAACTCCGGCAAATTTAAAAGTGTTAAGCATATTACGCATTTCCGTAAACTGCTGATTTGTAAGACCATCATATATATCAGAAACTATATAAACTATAAAATCCTGAGGCATATAAATTTCCTCCTCATTATATAAAATTAAAGGAATTGCCCCTGGTTCATTTTGATTATATAAATGACATGTTTCTAAACCCTCATCGGAATTATAAATATTGAATGTTTCGATAGATGGTGTATCTTCTATGTAAATAGGATCTAGATCAATAGGACGAAATTTATCATTGAGTAATTTTTCAAGATAAATAACCTGTGATGTGTGATTTAATAAATAATCACATTGTTGGCGATAATCATTGAAATCTGCATAAAGCTGAATTATAGGCATACATAATGTCTTAATCCACGACAATGCCTTTGGCTTACGCAAAAACGCTGGTATATTTTGCTTTATTAAATCAATGAAATCAACATTAAACATTCGAGATTGTATTTAGTGTTAATGTATCAAGTTTAAAATAACCGCTTACAGCTTCGTAATTTTGAGTAGTAACCATTAACCAGTTAGATGAAGTCCCAACCTGAACTTGAATGGAAAAAATTGTAACATCTATAACTCCCTGAACTAATTGCACCGCATCAATTAATTTTGTGCGATTTAAACTTCCGCCATAAACTATTCCAGATAAATATTCATTCACAGCCTGTCTAATTACATCACTATTATCTATTATCAATAACCCTGAAGAAGTAAGAATCATTGGATCATACACAACTTGAAACGTAATCTTGAGCTTGTCTGCAGATAATGAAGATACAAGCACGGGAATACCTGCGGGTTTAATTTTTGCAATATATGCCTTGAAACTAATTAATTCCTGAACTGATAGTTCAGCAACAATACTACCTACCAGTTTTGCTACTTTTATATTCACTTTGCCATTTTTTTCAGTAACGGCAACTCTAGATATTATCTGTTTATTTAAATCAATAATAGTATAACCGAAATGATTATTATTTATCCAACTAAGCTGATCGCCTAATTGAAACATCTTACATACATTATACCACCACCTCACTGATCCATACGCTCCATTCATAATTTTATTATCAACATCCAATTTATATGCATCCCACAATATTTCAAGCGTATGAGTTGCAATAGCTACTATATACGCATACAATTTGTATAACGCTGTTGTAGACATACTATTAAGGCCTGACAAATTAGTTTCTGCATCTTTTGCAGCTATAATTATATTGTAAATTGTATCTATTGATCGTGCCATATTATTCAAGTGAAATTTGTAACTTCAAACAATCATCAAACACTATTGATTTGATTCTTTCCCTTTCATTTAGAAATGAAAAATAGTCTTGAATTGCTTTTTCATTAACTATAACACCCTCTTTATGTGCATTATAGTTATTTATTAGTTTCTTTTCATCATCATCAGAAAAGCAATTATGAATTATTGCTCTAACTATCTCCGAACGCCGTAGAGCAGAAATAATAACCTCTTCGCATGCAATCTGCTCTATACCATCGATATCTATTTTCGAATAATCATAATGATATAACCATGTGTTATTTCCAATAACTTGTATAATTGGTAACTCATTATACGATGTTACTTTCATAAATTATTTATTTTTAAGATGTATGAAAACAAAGCCGTGTACCACGATAAGCGCCAATTGAAGCTGGTGTATCGTTTGTATTACTACATGTAAAGCCAGCAAGCCCGGATATAGCAGCATAACCACCAAACAATATTGTCCGTAAATTTTCGCCAGATGCAGGAATATTTTGAAAAAAATTATCACACCAAAAAGTTGAGGAACTGCCTCCTGCAGTACCTCCTGTTATAGGCATTATTTCACCTGGTATCATTTCTTTAATATAACCATCTGTACGAGCCAGTAATCCGATAAGATTAAATCCAATGTTATTCTGATCATTCCATTTTGAACGATCAGAACTTCCGTATAATTCCGTTATATCTCCAGAAGCAATAGATAATACTCTCACATTTGCCCCGTCTATATTTTTCCAAACATGAGCAAATGGATTTTCAATACCTCTATATCGATTAACCTTAAAATTCCGACTAACTCCTGTTCCGCCAAAATCATTTATAGTTACATTTACTTCACCACTTGCATTTGCAAGCGAATTAGAAACACCACAGGAAATAAATGGGTACTGGGAACAATAACTAGTCCATTCACTGGAATTAGCTTCCGATACACCAACACCTAAGCCACCCTGTTTGAATCCCTCGGTAGTTAAATTATTATTAACCGCTAATTGTGAATTCAATGTGGCATATTCAATAGTAAATAAATATGTAAGCACTTTGTGTGCAATATATGAATACATTTCCCAGCCTGATGCTCTTGATCGTGCGTAAGTTCTAAATTGTGTTCTGGTAAGATCTGTAACAGGTTTCCCAAGCATTGATTTTGAAAGTGCATCCCAAGCCGATTGATTTCCGCCACCCCTATATTGCGAAGAGACATTAACAACAGAAGACAAACGAAGATTAGTTCTGTCAAGGCTAGCTTCAAAAGCCGAAATATACATTTTAGGAATAAATTCAAATCCTGAAATAGCATACTCCGAAATCAGTCGTCTACGTTTTGTTAATGATGATTCAAACTTCATGTAATGTGATGGAATTTCTATCATAACCTGACCATCTACTCCTGATAAATCTGAAGGTTGCCCGTTTATCTTTTTGGACCAATCGAGAGGATTAAGATAATAATTAACACTTCCATCATTAAACAGTAAACAAGCCCTCATTCCAGATTGTATAGGCAATGATGAATGAAGTGTCGACATTCCAACTCTTGTGCAGGTAGGTGAAGAAATAGATACATCATATTCTATTCCATAGTAATAGAGATCATAGGACTTCGCAGCTCCCACAATTAATGTTTTACCCGTTCCAGGACTTCCAATCCCAAACGTGTTTATTCCTGGTACTTTTAAACTAGTTCCATCCATTTCTTATAAACTAAAATTTATCTGATTAATAGTACCTGTGATTGCGTCAATGGCAACCCTTATATATACACCCTTCTGCATATTTGACACAATCCATGTGTGTTGTGATTTTGTAGATTGCACAATATATCCGGAGCCTTCAATTGCAGAAAAATTAACTCCATCTGTACTCACCTGTAATTCGGCAGATACGTTAGTTGGAATTGTATAACGCATCTCTATTACTGCGTTATTTGATTGCATCTGAATTGCATCTGAGTATGCGATAATCCCCGTTAATGCCTTATTCTTATTTACCGTAATCAATGCCATATCCTTAAATTTTAATCAATTAAACCATGTGTTTTCAGGAGTGTAATTAACTCGTTTATTTTGTTATTTTGTCTCTCTATAATAACTTGCATAGTATTTATGTCTGCATTATGCCATTCCCCGGTAAATCCGCCTGAATGCCCAATAAATCCAGATATATCTTCAAATAAATCAATCGCAGACTGTCTTGCAGTTAACACCCGTTTATTACCAATAAATACAGACTTATCAGCAGGCAATTCTATGCTATTATTTTTATGGTGAAAAGAATCTATTAATGATTCAAATTGGGTCTGTGTTGGCTTGTTGCCAGTCTCAAACCAAGTTTTTAAAATTGCAATTTCCGTTACTGCCATATTTTTAACTAATTATAAAATCAATTCCTATAGCCCAGTTTCCGACTCCTTCTAAAGTCTGAATTTCCGAATAGACAGAAGAGCAAACACTAATACCTTCTGTTTCATAGTAATTAACCAGCTCCTGGTTAATTACTTTATCCAGGTAAATCAAAAGCTCAGTTCCGGAAGGAAGTAGATCTGTTATAGATGTTATACCGTTATCTGAAGCAAGCTGAAATACACCCTCTATGCTGCCATAGTGGCGCATTGATATATCAAATAACGTTTGCCCTGATTGTATCTTAACCTTCGTAACTTGCATCTATATACATTTTATCGTTAATGCTTTGAATAGTATTAACCTTCATGCCATCTGCCTCAAACTGCTCCCTAATTTCAGTTGCTAAATCAATATCACCGTCATCTTCCAAAAATGAATTAATATTCACACCCGCTTTTGGCGACATTTTCCATTCTCCTGCAGAAGTAGTAAGTAATAGGTGTTGATGTTGTGTTGTGCTTTCTCCAACTACAAAATCACCATTCTGAACTAACAGATCACCATCTTCATCTAAAAGGAAGTCGTTTGGCATTAGTGTTTAATTTTTTTGTTTTCAATATTGGAAAAATCTTCTTTTTGAATTATTGAAGCAAGCATCGGAATTAAGCTTGATTTAAATGTACCTGCAGCAGAGTCGGGAGAAGCATTATTCAAGGCGTCTATAATCCCGTCAACACGTGCAGTTAGTTTCTCAAGTTCAGACTTGAGTATGTCAGCTTTCGCTGTTGTGTTCGATCCGGAGTTGAATACAATCCCGGATTCATCCATTATAAATTCTGTTTGTTGGATTTTTACAATAACTTTTGAAATTTCACTGAATCCAACAACTATGAAATGATTACTTTTCCCAATTGCTTGAATATGAATAATTGAATCAATAGAAGGAATTGCAACACATCTGTTTCCGGATGATGTAATGATTGAGCGCAACCTCACATCCGGAAATTCAACACCATCAATATCAACATCAATAGTTGCCGTATCTTCATTCACAGCAACAACTTTTGCAGGAATAACCGACATGCATGTTAATCCCATAAAAGCCCTTCTTAATTCATCTTCTTCTTTGCTCATACGTTCAGTTTTATTCCGAGTGTTCCGGTACGGGTAGCACCATTCATGCCGTATGTCATAGTTGTATCTTCGATGAAATATCGACCACCACGAACGGTAAAATCAGGATCGACTAACTCTGCAGCTTCTCCGGGTTGAAAATACGGTGCAAGTAAACAATTTATCTTCCCACGATATCCGGAATACTTATACCTTTCCAGTTCAGTTTTAGCCAATTTTTCCAGTTCAGCTTTTGAATTTATATCGTAAAAATGAAGTGTGCGAAGTTCACCATCCTTAGTGCCTATTTCGGCCTCAATCTTACTACCATTTTCATCAAGCGAAATTGCCTTTACCCGAAGTTTCACGTCGTCGGCGTTTTGGTATTTCAAATCATCTGCCTTTTTTACATTTTTACCAATTACAAGCTTCACAGAGGTATTAACACCTTCCGTATAAGCCAATCCGGCAAACAATGTATTATCTTGATTGAAATAAATAGTAAGCCCGTATTTATCCTTCAATTCTTGCAGAATAAACAGTGCAGTACAGTTATTGGCAACAAAATTCACAATTGTAATATCTACTATGTGACTTGAAAGCGTGAATCCGCATTGATCGGCTAAATAGCCAAGCAAATCTTTTAGCTTTACTGCCCTCCAACTGCGCTTAATATTAATACTTCGCAAAGGATACGTCCAATCTTCGCACTCGATTTCGAGAGGCGATTTAAGATTTAGTCGACGAACAAAACCAACAAATTCGGTATATAGTTTACCATTGTATCCAGCTTTTATAACAACCTTATCTCCTGGCTTAAACTGTTCTGCAAATGCAACCTTCTGCATCTGTTGCGAAGTTTGATTGAATAGATAAGCAGATAATGGCAGTGAAATAACGGCAGTGTCGCACAATAGAAATATTGAACGTTTCACTTTCATTTTGTGAACGCTCCGGAAACGGGTATTTCCAATTTCAATTTCGCAGGTGGGTACTACTGTTGCCATTTTACTTTATTTCTAATTCGAAATATTTGTCACTTAACATATCCAGCTCCACTACTTGTGCATTTTCAATACCTTGCATATCAGGCAAATTAAATCCTGTTATGACTACATTGTTTTTTGGTTGTAAAAACAAATCTGTTAATGCGCATCGTAATGTTAAGGCCTTATTTTTTTTATAGAGCTCTTTCAATTCAATGATAGGTTGCTCAACCCAAATCGATCCGGGTTCAGCAACCAGTGTGCAATTTATTTTGATTGCATAATCCTGCAGATTGATTATTTCTTTTACTGATCCGTCAAAACCCGTCATTTCAGTTTCAACGATCTTCTTTCGCCCAGTAATGGTAATGATAGGGTTTTCAAGTTCTACGCCGTCAAGGGTAGCGGGGAGGAACATTGGAACACCAAGTGCGCTCATTTTATAGAGCGGGCTTTGAAAACTTCCTTTTAATGAATATTTATCAGGATTAGAAGGTAACGTATTTGGAAAATCATGGTTTACAATGACTGATGTTTTATCAGTTATTGGCATTGGAAATGGAAGACCTATAGTTCCTAATATCATTCCTCGGATTAAATTTACATCATATATAATCATAATCTATCTCCCTGCAATTGCATTACCTGAATTAAGAACACGAAGAAGGGTTTCAACCACAATCTTTTCCATATCCGATGCGCCTTCTTTGACGGTTTGAGAATTAATTACAACGTTTTCAAGTAACTTTCCCAATGAAATATTAATTGTCGTTGGGCGTGATCCACCTGATGTAATACTATCTGCAGTATCCATAATAGAACTACTTCCTGTACTTGTTTTTGCTGTTACTGTAGTTGTTGTGTCTTTTATGCCTAATTTTTCCTTAATGCCTTTTGTTATGTCCGAAAGTTTACGATCACTATTCCAGGATAATTCCCATTTAAGAGATTCTTTTGCCTTTTTATGAAGCTCTAAAACCTTTTTAGCTCCGTCTATCATTGCATTTTTTCTAGCTTCCATATCTGATCTGATCTGAGCAATTGCTTTTTCATTTTCAGATTTATCACCAATTCCAATTGCATTTTTTAACTTATACCAAGCAAGCTTAATTTTATCAACACCTATCATTACAGCATTAATTGCCGTATTCCATAGAAATTTAACAGATTCAACATAAGCCTGAAATGTATATTTCATAAAATTAACTACACTTTCCCATTGCTTTGCCCACCCGTCTGTTTTATAGATTACATACAAAATGATTCCAATCAAGGCTATAATTGCTGCAATAATTAATCCTATCGGATTAATGGTTAATGCTAAATTCAATTTCTGCTGAGCAGCCGTCCACCCATGTGTAAATAAAGTTGCAGTTGCAACGGCAATTCTATACGTTATAGTTGCTGCTTTTTGTTGAGCAAGCCAATAAGCACTAATTTTTGACCATGTAGTCATTATTGCAAATGAAGTTGCAACCCCAAGTATTATGCTTGATAATATACCCATGACTACATTCCCTTCATTTATTTTTTTCCACAGCCATGAAAAGCTATTAACAACTACATTAATAGTTGAAACTATTAAACTAAGCACTTTATTACCTAATTCTAAGGCAGGTATAACGAGAGGGCTTAATACTTCATAGATTCTCAAAAGAGATAATTTAAAGTTGTCAATAAATGTTGACCACTTACCAAATGGTGAATTACCCATTTTTTCGGTCATACCGTAAAACCTTCCACCCGGAGCTGTAGCTGATTCAAACGCTTGTTGAACCATCTTAATTGAGATTTTTCCACTTTCCATCTCCTTTCTCAATAAAGACATAGATTTTCCGGTATTTTTAGAAATCTCCTGAAGGGGGTTAAACCCTGCATTAATCATTTGAAGCAAATCCTGCCCCATCAACCTTCCGGCTGCATTTGCCTGCGAGAATGCAAGTGTTAGCGATTGCATCTTATTACTATCACCCATCGATATATCACCGAGCATTTTCAAATTCGGCATAATCTTTTCCTGAGCTATACCAAATCCTAACATCATTTTTGCATTGTCTGCAAGAGGTAGGGTTTCATAAGGTGTGGCTGCAGCAAATTTTCTAATTTCTCCAAACATCTTATTCCCGGCAAGCTTAGAGCCAAGCAATGTTTCAAAAGCTACACTTTGCATATCTTGTCTAAATCCTTCTCTAAAAGCTCCAGCAACTATAGCTCCAGTTGCAAACATTGGGTTTGCAAGCAATGATCCTCCCGGAATAGCATTCATTATCCCGGAAAGATTTTTCTTCATAAACCCGTCCGAATTGGTCGTGGAAAGCTTTGTAATTTTTTGCTGAAGCTTCTCTATTTCTGTATTATATACACGAATATCACGCAGGTTTTTTTCAGGAATGATATCCCGCTCTTGCTGTAATACATCAATACGTTGCTTAAGAGTGAATATAGAAGAACCAAGGGAATTGAAAGTAGAATTTACCTCATTCACTTTTTTTTGAACAGAACTAAATTTCGCTAAGGCAGTGTCATTACTTACACCTATTGCTTTCAACTTAGCAGAAACCTGATCCTGAAGTGATAATGTATATTCTAAAACGTGACTCATTGTTTACCTTCGCTTTCCTTGGTTCTTATATATTCAATTTCCTTAATTCGGGCTGCCCACTCCCGATCTGATAATTGATCAGGTTCTGGAATATGCGCATAGTAACGCAGCATTGCATTTCCTATGCGCACAAATTCTGTTGACTTAACAACAGCAGCCCTTAGAGCTTTTCCAGCTCTACTGCTTTAATTTCAATTAATTCTGCCAATTTGCCGGAAACTGAAAGGAAATAAGCATCATCATCGCGAAGCTCTTCCGAACCGCCTATCCAGCAATTTTTCAACAAAATTTCATTGAATTTCAAAGGGTCTTTTTGCCCTTCAGCGGAAGCATATCCTAAGACTTTGCGATCCGGTTTCTTTAAATACGCAACCTTATCTTCGCATTTAATTGCAAAGATTTCACTGTACTTATCCTTCCAGATTTTAATCTGATCAGGTGTCGCCTGTCCTTTTAATTGTATAGTTTCCATTATTACACTGGTAATGTTTGATATTCTATTTTCAGGGCTTGGAATGGAAGATCTATTTCCATATCCGGATCACCCTGCTTCATTGCTTTTTCAAAATCGGAAATTCTCGCACCAACTATTACATCGGTAACTACAACTCCATTTTTTGCGTAACAGATGGAAATACTGTGTTCCACCTGCCCAAAATGATCAAATCCGTTTTCGGTTGCCTTTTTATTTAACGATTCAAGTTCCGACTGACCGATTTTGTATGATCCGGTAAACGATTCATTACCGGGTTGAATAGACTGAGGCTTTGTACCACGTCCATAGATAGGTTTTAACTCCTGTGTGAACTTGTATTTAACCTCTAGTATTCTAACCAGAGGCCTGCCAAAAACGATCACCTCAACATTTTTCCAGCTATATTCATTTGAATTGAATTCCATCGTTATGTTGTTTTATAAGGATTATACAAACCAAGGTTAATTTTAATGAAGGATTTGTATGCACGAGGCATAACAGAAAGGGATAGTTCAAACTCATCGGTAGAGAGTACATTTTGATTCGGATCAATTACTGCAACAAAATCTGAAATCTCACCCTGCATTGAACCTTTCACTGTATTTTCGATTTCCGATTTTGTTGCAGCAATCATCGCAGGAGGCAATTTTCCGGAAGAATCTACTTCGTAATCATCTTCTATCTGTTTTGCATAAACAGATACAGCTAACCTGTGAGCTTTATCGATGACAAGGCCTCTGGCCAGTGATGAATAATCATCTGTTAAAGCAACAGCCATACGATCTGAGGAAAAATAATAACCCTCATTTTGAGGTATAGTACGGAAAAATACATAACCTTTTGTATGTATATTATCCCAAGCCGATTTTAAGTCTTCAACTGGCGTACCATCCGGAAAACAACATGTATCAATCTTCACGTTGCCATTTAACACTCTCGAGATTTTTCTCTGTACAGGAACTGAAGCTTTCATTCCAAGCAACCGACAAACTGATACACTTCCGGGCGCATCTGCAGCAAGTGAAATCATAACCCTTTTATTTGTTAACAGGTCAAGGTTTTTCAGATTTGCTACATTGGCTTTTAAAAATCCGATGCCTGGCAAAATTCCACGTAGTGGATTATGCTCAAGCGCATAAGCCTCGCATAATTCCTGCAGTTTAGTCATAGCTGTAACAACATCCGCATCTATACACTCTGTAACTGTTGGTGTATAACCTGCAGGTGTTTTCCTGTTGATACCCAAAACCCGGATAGCTCCCTTTGCAGCATCGAGCAGTTTTTTTGCGTTTGTCTTAGTGACATCACAGATGTCGGTCAACGTCGTAGCGTCACTAACACCAAGAACCCAAAGCTCTGTACCATTTTTGGCAAGATTATAAAACGCTTCGATTTCCTTGTAGAAAAAAGCATTGTTTACAGGAGTCACATCTTTTCCTATCAGGTCATTCAGTGAGAATATCTGATATGGAGCACCTAGGGTAAATCCGGTTGTTGCAGTTGCAGAACAAACAATGCCAAAAATGTTATCATCTGTTCTTGCAACACGACCTAACCCTCCGGTATTTATGTTTACTGATATATCTGGTAATCCTGCCATAGCTTAACGATTTACGGTTATGATTTCACTTGACGGTAAAATTGAATTCTGATGCCTGCGTGCATCCTCAATGCTATAAAATGGCATTTCGTCCGAAGTAATATGGAATTTATCCACATCCGGATTACTGTCAAAATACGGCTGCATTGATTTACGTAAGCCTGTTGCCTTTTCTTCGGCTTCTTTAGCTGCTTTTTCTTCTGCTTCCTGAGCTGCCTTTTCTTCTGCTTCCTGAGTTGCTTTTTCTTCTGCTTCCTGAGCTGCTTTTTCTTCTGCTTCCTGAGCTGCCTTTTCTTCTGCTTCCTGAGCTGCTTTTTTCTCAGCTTCTTTGGCTGCCTTTTCTTCGGCTTCCTGAGCTGCTTTTTCTTCAGCTTCCTGAGCGGCTTTTTCCTCAGCTTCTTTGGCTGCCTTTTCCTCGGCTTCTTTGATTGCCTTTTCTTCGGTTATAATCTGATCAACAGATTCATTTCCTGTTTCTTTGGCTGCTGGCGTTTGAACACCTTCAACTTCTTTCTTTTTATTAGTCATAAAAAATTACTTTTTTGTGATTATAAATTTTTTGCATATAAAGTAACATGAACCACAAGTAATTACAAGTATTATCCAGAAAAATGGATACGACCAAATAGGCTTTTTAATAACCTCTTTATTAGATGTAAATTTATCGGCAGATGTAGATTTTGATTTAGATGCAGTATCCGACTGTGTATATTTATAAGTTTCTTTGGCTGGAATATACAGTGTTTGTTGTTGCTCTTTACTTTTTTGCAGTACAGTTATATTTCCTTTACTGTTAATATTCACATACACCAATGATCTTGAATCCTCGGCTGATGCTGAAGACTCCTTAAATGTTCCGTCAGGATTTATTACGATCGGTAAATCCAACTTAGATGAATCTCCCGGGATAATTGCAGTAACAGGAAATAATGTCTCTTTTATAAACGAAGAATCAATATTTCTTATAGCATTGTCATTCGTTACCTCAGACGTAATAGTCCGGCTCATTGATTCCGTCTTCTTAACGGTTCTACAGGACGACGTTATTAGCAACAATAAAATAAGCCCATATAAATAACTAAACTGTTTCATGATTTTGGGTTTTGATATTTTTATCAAGTTCTTCGACCTGTTTTCTCAGCTTAACATTTTCCTTTGTTAAGCCATCGATCTTTTTGTTCAGGTCTTCAATTTTCGTGAGCAATTGCTGATTTAAATCCCGCAATTGCCCAACTTCAGTAGTATATTCAGAAACCTTGCCAGAAAAATTTTCAGCAAGATCCTTCCATATTTTAATCGCCTTTTCAGTATTATCCAATTCCTGACTCTCAGCAATTGCTTCAGCCTGCCTTGCTTCAGCTTTGTTTTTACGCTTGAAAAATATAACGGTGAAAATTGTACTTGCAAAGCCAGTTCCAAGCGCAATCAGTACAGTTGATACAATTTCTGTCATTTTATATAGATATTTTTTTCAGGAACACCTATTTGTCTGCACCAATTGACAACATTAAACGACGGGCAAGCTTTATTTGCAAATTGATAATGTCCGGCAACTTTACATTCCGGATGTTTCAATACAAAATCAAGCACGTATTTTTTCATTGAAACAAACTGTTCTGGGGTACGTGTATCCTTTGGCGATTTCATATCCTTTGTCATTCCACCAACATACACAACATGCCTGCTTATCGAATTAATTCCAGTTGCACCGTTAGTGATTTCCCAGTTGTCTACATTATTATCCTCGTTATTATAAACAAGTCTTTCTATTTCACCATTGAGATAAAACATATCAGTATAGCCGACAACCTTCCATCCATGACCAATTGGAGGTGGTGAACAATGCATCCTCCTTATATCTACAGATGTTAATAATCTTCCTTCAGGAGTAGCTGTACAATGAATCACCAGATATTTTAACTTATTCATATTATGTTTAATTTGGGTAATCCTGAAAAATAGAGACTTTATATTCGGTTTCAATTAAAATGAATCCATTTCCGTAATCAATATCTGAGTCTGTTAATCTCTCGAGAGGGCTGAAAAAATCACCGGATAATCCGTTAATTTTCTCATAAACATCATCAGATGATTGTAATATTTGCAGTGATGTACTTTCAGATTCGGAGTCAGCAAAAGTGTCTGTAGCTGAAGCGAGATATTGTGATATAGTTATTGTCAGCTCTCCTCGTTGATTCTTTTTAGAAAACTCCTCCCATCTGATCCGCCCGAGCTTAATCAAAACAGCGGGTAATGGTATCGGATAATTTTCTTTCTGATTTAAAAATTGGCCCTTTTGCAAGTCAATCCACGCCGGGGCCAATTCTTTTATCTTATCACGAATCTGTGTATATAATGCAATTTTAGGATGCTGCATAGATCAAACCTGTGTACTTCTCACCTGAGCGTTGTAATCCGGATTTGAACCTATGTTGGAAACCGAATTCGTGAGCACGTCCTTTTGGATTTTGCGAGAATGGAGTGTAAGCCATATCAAATGCTCCGGAACCACGGAAACTTTCCGTTTTGCAAAAGAGGAAGCCAGCGTCAACCACATTACCACCAATAGCAGTTCCTAGAGGGGACTTTTGACTAGTCGAAACGTTATAACCTACCTTATGGTTGTACTTATGGATTTGGATACCGTAATAATTCACAACCGAAGGATCAATTATACCAATTTTCTGCTGGTACTGAATCTGTGCCTTCAGGATTTCATTATTTCTAATGAGTTGCCACCACATATTCGAAGGTAAAACCAGATTTCGGCCTTCGTTCGGAAATATTAGCGAGTCACATGTCTCAGCTATTTTCATAACGTCATCGAGGGTAAACATTTTTTTACCAGACGTTGCATCCACATTCCCGGTTGTTGGCAGTACAAATTTCTTTGTTCCGCCTACAGTAGGAGAAAAACTATGTGCGGCGGCGGCAGCTTCTTTGTCCCGGATTGCTTTTGCGGATTTAGTTGTGTAGAATTTAATTTTATCGTAGGGCAATGTAGAGAGGTTGATATTCCTGATTTTGTAGTTTTGAGAATCGTAAGTGTCCAAATCTACAGCATTAGGTGTTTCAGTCGGCTCTACGCTGTCGACGTCTGTCGTTCTATTCACATACACTTCCGGCGCAGCACCTGCTTCGGCAAAATTCAAAGTTTGATTTGAGGCAACGAATGCACTCAGGTCTTCAGCCTCATTAAGCCAGGTGTTTTCCTGCTCGTAATCATCTTTCAATATGCCAAGCCACACCTGTTTCGATAATGCGTCATAGGCGCACGATTGCTGCATTGGTAAAAAAGATCCGGCAAATGAAATCGCCGACACACCCCAGGATAAGTTACCAACTAATGGGTTTAATGCTACTCCCACCGTTGTGGAAAATAACATTGATACTAAAATTGATAAAAGGAATTTTGTTTTCATAAATTATACTTGGTTAAAAATTACGTGTTAAAACCTACTTCGCAGGCTTCGCATTTAACTTTCGATGCCATCTTTGATAATGACTCCATCTCGCTGTAATGAGAGCGTATAGGCGTCTAAAAGCTTTTTGTGTTCGTCGGGTTTTTCTGACTGCATTTTCGTCAGCCCGGAAAGATCTTTCTTGTACCAATCAAGGTAGCTCCACTTTGAACGATCTTCACTGCCGGGAGTACTTGTTCCATTTGTAAGATTTTTTACAACATCCTGAAGGCCTTCAGTTCCCCTTTTGGCTTCAAGGATCTTCTTTGTAGTATCGTAATCAAGCACGGCGGCATTTTCGTAAAACGAAACTTCTTCAGCAGAGCATGCTCCTCTTTTAAAATGCATCTCAACAAGTTGTTTTGCAAGCTGAGTAGGTGCATCTGAGTTTTGACTACCTTCAGGAGTAGGCATGCGTTCGAGGGTTAACTTTGTAGCATCATAATCATCGATTGCATTCTTTTCAAAGAAACCGACTACATCATGGGTAATTACACCTCTGTTAAGGTGAAGCTTCACTAAATCTTTTGCCCTTTGGGCGCAGAGCTGTTCATTTTCACGCTTCAGCTCTTCAATTGTTTTTTCCTCTTTTGACATTGTCGAATGATTTATTAAACTTAGTTTAATTATGTCACCATTTTTACCCATAAGCTTAACGGCATTTGCATTACCAGGTACGTTCACAAGACTAATTTCAAGCAACTCGCTTGTGACAATTGTTGGATATTTTTGCCCAGGCATTAAAAACTCAGCATCTGTACTTTCTGTAAGTGGAAGTACAGAAATGCTGACTGCACTCATGTATCCATTTTTGTACTTCTTATAAATTTTCACGGCATCAGTATCTTCCTCGTCAAATTCTACGGTTCCTTTTAATACTCCATTTTCAACTCGTATATTCTTCCATTTTCCAACAGAGAGATAAGCATCTCTATGAGATACCAGGCACACCGGGTTTTTTAAAAAATTTGAACTATTAATGCCTTCGGAGATAATTCTGAAGCCATAACGGTTCACACTTTCGTCAGAAATAATAAAATCAAGTTCTAATGCCATCGCCTATGAATGATTTGTGACTGAATAAGGTGGCAAAGATTGATAATCAAAGAACCAGATGCAAATTGGGTTTTAGTAGTTGTTGAAATTCCGACAATAGTTGTTGAAATTTCAACAACTACTAAAACCCGATTTGTATTAAACCCTTTGTGTATCAATATTTGCAGAAATATTTTATCGCAAATGGCACGTATATCCAAAAATGAAGCTTCAAAGAAGCGAAAAGATGCAAAAGATTTATTCATGAAAGGATTCACACTTGATGATATAGCCGAAATAATCGAGATGAGTGTTATCACTGTAAGAAAATGGTATGCAGCAGATAGATGGGAGTCTGAAAAACAATCAAATATCATTTCATTAAGCGAGATTAGAAATACAATTCTCATTTCGTTCAACGAAATAAAACAAGGACTCAAACCAACTATTGACGCAAAAACAGCAATGCAATATGCTAATGCCTTTGAAAAACTCAGTGATAAAAAGAAAATGCTTTCCTACATGTTTGAGTCTTTCGAATTAATGACTAATGAATTACTGATCGACATAGAGAAGGCAAAGTCTAATGATCGGCAAAAGTGTCTTGATATTCTAAAAATTGTCCGTGAAAAAATGGATATAGTCATCCAAAAAACAAAACAGGAGGTACTTGGTAATGACTAGCAGGGAGATAAAGGATGCCTGGGATGATTATAAAAGAAGGTCTGAATTTATCAAAAAAGCAACCGTTCAAACAATCATAACCGAAACTTCCACACAACGGGAGGAAAGAATAAAGTTTTTACTCAAGCCGCGTAATTACGGGTTATTCTTCAATTATTATTTTGGGAAGGATTGTGCTATCCCGATGGCAGATAGTGATTGTGCAAAGTTTCACATCGATTCATACGTACAACTGTATGAAATGAATGTTATCAATCAATTCAGGTTATGGAGCCGTGGATTTGCAAAGTCAGTACACAGCGACGTAGGAAACCCGTTTGCATTAAAACAAGCCGGATTAGTGAAATTCACAGTTATAATTGGCATAAATGAAGATCGTGCAAAACTATTACTCTCTGACCTTCAAATGCACCTAGAGAGTAATCAGCGCATCATCTCCGACTTTGGATTACAAAAGGTTTATGGAAGCTGGCTAGATGGTGAATTTGAAACAACTGATAACTGCTACTTTCTTGGACTTGGTATAGATCAACCTTTCAGGGGGCTTCGCAGATTTGCGAACCGGGTCGATTTAGCTGTATTTGACGACATCGAAGATCGTAAAGTAGCAAAAAACGAAACTCTCGTGAGAGAGCGTGGTGAGAAGATATTGTCCGACCTTGTGCCTGCATTTGGCAAAGACTCAAAAAGACTAGTTGGGGCCAACAACTTTATCGAGAACAAAGGGGTAATTGCCTATGTGATGAATAAAAAGAAAAATTCACCATATACAAGGATTAGCCGGGTCGATTTTATTGACAAAAACGGAAACTCTCCTTGGCCGGAAAGGTTTTCAAAGAACGATATAGATATTGTCGTAAATGACACTGATCCAATCACGTTTAAGCGTGAATATATGCAAATACCTGTTACCGAAGGAGCATTATTCAAACCGGCGTGGATCAGATTTAAAAATCCATTATCACTGCAAAAATACCGCATACTGCTCGGACACTGGGATTTAAGCTACACAACAGAAGGCGACTATAAAGCATTTTGTCTGCTAGGTGCAACCGAAAATGAGATACATGTACTGGATGTCTTTTGTAGAAAATGTGATTTCACAGAAGCTACAGATTATCATTTCAACCTCGTAAAAAGGCTCATGAGCTCAGGTGCAAATGCTATATTCTTTTACGACGCAACTGCGGCCCAGGAGGCTGTTTATAAAGAAATTTTTTGGCAAGAAGCGGCTAAACACAAATGTTATCAAATACCGCTCCCGGAACATGCTGCAGTGGATAAATATTTAAGAATCGAAGCCACCCTTGTCAATCTGTTATTCAACGGCAGACTGGTATTCTCAAGCAAGCTGGAAGGTACACCGGATTTTGAAGCGGCAAAAGATCAGTTACTGGTGTTTGAAAAAGGATCAAAAGCTCACGATGATTTTCCCGACACCCTTGAGGCAGGGTGCAGACTTATACAAACTTATACCTATCCGGAAGAATCACATTTTAAACCAATTATTGGTAAATCAAAAAGAAAGGGATTTTAATGAAAGAAATTATTGACCTGATCAGGTTAAAATTAGCATGCTGGAAAGCAAACATGCTGCATAAAACAACCAAACAACAGTACTATGTTATAAAGTATCAGGGAAGACCAAAAGTATTTAGCTCCCGGCAAATTAAATACATGAAAAAAGTGAGAATCCTGAATAAGAAATTGTCGTGGGAAAAGCTTCAGGAAGTAGCAATCTATAAAACAGCATAGACATGGCATTTTTAGAAACAGCAGAAATGAAAACCGTATCAGACATTGCTGTAATTAATAAAATTACCAATTCAGATACGACAATAGTGGATAACATCATTAATGAATGCATCGCTATTATGTCCTCATATCTTTCTAAAAGGTATGACACTGAACAAATATTCAACAAAACCGGGAGTAGTAGAAATTTAAGCGTTTTAAAGCGGTTAAAGGATTTAGTGATTTATGAAATATACATACGCCATACCCGGGAATTAAATGAGGTGGCCCAAACCAGAGCGGCTGAAGTGATGAATTGGCTTGAAAAAATGAATACAGGTGAATTCTATGATAAAGATTTGCCAGTTTATTCTACCGAACAAGCACCTCCGGCAGAATTACGATTAGGCAGTAATACAAAGTATCAATCATCTTTTTAACTGATATATCATGAGTAGTAATATAATCGGAAAGGTAGCGCAAGTTTCAAAAGCCATCAGGATGGCTTTGAAAACACCCCCTATAACACCCCCTGTACCGGGCGATGGATCATTAACCGTTGACTTTTTTAAAACCTATATTTCACTATACAGAAAAGAGATCGAAGACTGGGAAAGAGCTCGCGAATGCCGTAGAAATACCATTAACCCGACCACTATACAAATCCAAACGTTATACCAGGACAACATGGTAGATCGTTTCCTATTTCGGCAGATAGCAAACCGAATTTTACGGGTAAGTAACAGAGAGTTACTTATTAAAGACAAAGACGGAAAAATAGACAGTATAAGGTCTGCGGCTATTCAATCTAAACACATTCGCACAATCATAAAACGAGCTGTGGAAAGTAAATTCTATGGTTACTCAATGCTTTTCATAAGTGAGTGGGAGCCGGGGAAAATTAAAAAAGTAATAGACATTCCAAGAGGTAATATAATCCCGGAAACAGGGATGTTGCTGAAAGATGCATTACAACCTACAACGGGTATTAAATATGCCGAATGGCCTAATTTTCTAATCTACCAACAATTAGGGAGTGATACAATCGGAGAACTGGAAAATATTTCCCCTCTAACTATTTTAAAACGCCATTCCTGGGCAAGCTGGGATGAGTTCGAACAAATCTTCGGAATACCACTTCGCATCGCGAAGACAATGGTCGATACACAGGCTCATCGTGATGATCTCGAATTTTGGCTGCAAAATATGGGGCAAGCAGCCTACGCCATCCTTCCCAAAACTGTTGATGTTGAAATTAAAGAAAATAGCCAAACCGACAGTTACAACGTTTTCAACGAGAAGAGAAAAGCGGTGAACGAGGAAATAGCTATTGCCGTGAATGGACAAACTATGACTACGCTGGACGGCAGTTCACGAAGCCAGAGCGAAGTACATTTGAAGACACTCGAGGAAATCACTGCAGAAGACTTGCAGGATGTAAGAGACTGGTTCAACGATGATTTTATCCCTGTTTTACGAAACCTTGGATACGATATCCCCGAAGGATATTATTTTGACCTTGTAGCTTCAAATAACCTGCCAATTGTCGAAAAAATCAAAATCGACGAAGCTATAACAAAGATGGGTTTTCAACTTGATGCCACCTATGTTAGCGAAACATATAACGTTACCTTGGATAAAGAAAATCCAAGGGCGGAAAAAACACAACTGGATTTTTTCGTATAAGTCCTCCGGATGTACGATCCCTTTCGTTTAGCCAAAACGAACCGGAGGACGAATTACACAGTATTTATTTTGGCAATCATCCCGATGAATGTAATTGCAATATTCATCAATTACCTGTCTTCAGCCTTGCTATAGACAATCGCAAGCAAATGCTTAATAATGCCGTTTCAAGCATTATTCAAGGCGAATCTGGCAAAGTAAATAATGACTTGTTTGAAATATACCGGAAAAGCTATTTCAAAGCTATTGAGAGCGTATATACAGAAGATATATACAGTGAACTTGTAACCAGATTCAAATACAATGCAATACAACTAGCAGCCGCAAAATCATACAAAGTTACGAGCGAGCTGGCAGATGCAAAAGCATTGCTGCAGGGAAAACAATTTGAAGACGAGGCAAAGCGAATTATTCAAAAGTATAATCGTTATCAGGCTGCAGAATATAATACATTAACAGCACGTTGTCGGACGGCAAAACAATGGGATCAATTTAAAGCTGAAGAGCAGCTATACCAAAATATCGAATGGTTACGAACTCGGTCGGCAAATCCTCGCGAGCAGCATCTCAGATATGTTGGCATAATACTGCCTCGTAATCACCCGTTTTGGCTTAGCAACCAACCGGGGAATCTATACGGATGTAAATGTGACTGGAAAACAACCGATGCTCCGGTTACCGGAGAACCTGAAGCAATTATACCTCCATCAAAAGGACTCGAAGGAAATCCGGCAAATACCGGGGTTTTGGTAACCAACAAACACACATACTTCCGGATTAATGATGCAGAATCAAAAGAAATTCAATCTTTTACAAGTAAATATATCTGGAATAACTATTCAAAGGAAGCATTACGTACCCTGAGAACTGAAAAATTATCGTTAAGCATTGCAAATATAGATTTCCCGGTATTATTCTCGAGAAGTGGAATTAATCATCTGTTCCACAATAAAGTGATTAGTGATGAATTTACAAGTTTGAAGAATATAGCACTACCAAACATTAACGAATATTTCAAGAAAATGGAATACGTAAGTTCACACCCAAATAATGACCTTGAAAATAAGATGGTTGTACAGTATCACTATTTCAAAATTAAAATGTTTGAAAAAGATGTCTATCTGAATGTAAGAGAATTAACTTCCGGCGAATTACTTCCGTATGCACTTACCCCAAGTATCAGATATAAATAAAAGCAGTTCTAAACCCATCACGCCAGAATCCTAAGTTCTGGGCTGAAGTTTAAAACTGCTTTCAGGTTGCAAATATACAACCAAAAAACTCATTTTCAACATTACACTAAAAAAATATGTCACCACAAGGTTTTGATTTGAAGGTTATGGCCGTTGAAATTGAAAAGGCTATTAATAAAGATATTCCAATAGTCATTGCAAAAAGGGCTGTTGATTTCTTTAAAAACAACTTCCAGCAGGAAGGTTTTCAGGACGGATCACTTAAAAAGTGGAAGGAAGTAAAACGAAGATCGGCCGAATCTCTTAAAAGAGGGAAAAGGGGCAATGTTTTAAAACGACAACCCGCTGATCAAACCCGGAAAATACTAACAGGCAGAACGGGAAATCTTGGGCGATCAATACAGTGGGAATTGAAAGGAAATGGAAAGGTATTGATATTTTCGGATGCAGAGTATGCTGAAGCTCATAATGAAGGAACCACAACTGCCGGGCGTGGAAATTCAACTACTATAGAGCAACGGCAGTTTGTTGGCGATAGCGTTGACGTTGAACGAATAGTTACAGAAGAAGTAGAGCGGAAGTTCGAACAAATCTTCGGAAAATAAAAAAGCTACTTCGCAGTAGCTTCGGGAGTATATATGGTTATTATATTTTTATAAATCAAAATCTGTTTTTTCATTAGGATTTGCAGGTACTACTATTTTCTTATTATTAGAAAATACTATTAAACAAGGAATTACATTTATCTTTAGATTCGACATATCAGTATCAAAAACCTTTTGTTCGTTAATTTCATTTACTAAAAATTCATAAACAGATTCTATTGATTGTCCTGATTTTAGTGTTTTTAGGTCATCTGTAATATTTTCTAAAAGAAATTCACCACTAGGTGTACATACCCTTATTTTACATTGCAACTCAATAATATCATTAGATGATTTATTTGTAATTGACAGCTTGAATAAATTATATTTTATATCAATATCTTCATTTTTTAAACTTCCTTTATCTATAAACCTTACAGATACGGCATTCTCTGCTGCAATTAGATTATTATTATATTCATTTTCAGCCTTTAATCGTGTATTTTTAATTTCATCTAATATCTGCCTATAAGTCCTGTTATCTTCTTTCGTTCCAAAAAAATACATAGAAAAAGCGTTCTTGCTAAACTCATCAAAATCTTTAGCACTATACTCGCTTAAATGTTTTTTCTGTATCTCTTTCATATCACTAACAAAGCTTTCTTTGTTCATTTTTTTATCAATTACAGATGTACAACTGATGAAAAAAAATATAATCATAATAAATGGTAATTTTTTCATTTTCTTAATTTTATTAATTGTGATCAGCTAGTTATGAATAATATTGATCTATACGCATGTTAATTCTCAAAAGTACATTATTTTCATATATCATTTCATGTACAAACTTTTCATAGCCTAATTGTTCTAAAGTGAAACATTGATTCACATTTAAAGTAATTGTAAAGTGGAAGGATTTCATCGGTTTTTGCAGCCTGTTTTTTAATTTGGAGTGTAATTCATATACACTCATATAAAGTGATATTTCCGATAATCCAGAACTAAAACATTGACCATTTTCATTTAAAAAACGCCCTGTAATTTTGAATAAAGCCATTGCTTCAGAGTTGCTCAATCTAAACTTATACCCGGCAATAGCTTTCATTAATGCCGGAATATTTATTTTGCTGTTGTGTATTTCTAAATTACTCATTATTATGTTGTTTTAAAATACAGTTTATATATTTATCTATTTTATATCATACATATCCACGTGTTGGTGGCAAGCTTAAAAATCCTCGAAAGGATGTTCAAAGTCATCGTCAACATCTGTAAAATAGTGTTCAGATACACATTCAAATGATAATTTATTTTCCCTGCAATACTCCATAAATTTTGCAAGCTGTTCAGGTTGTTCTATTCTAAGAACTTCTTCGCCTCCTCCACTTAGTTTATAAGCTTCAGTTCTAATCCTTTTTTCTTTATTAATTAAATAACAATACTGCCCCATAAAAGCCAGCCGCCAACATTAAATAAACGCAAGTGGGCGGAAACATCCTGCGCATATCGTGGATTCATCGCATTGCCCATATGCGTTTAATAATTCTAGGCTCATATACCGCTGTAATAGTACGTGATTTCGTGACATCCCCAATCTTCGTTATAAGGTTCTGCATTATGTTTTTTGCAAAAATCTATTACATCTTCTTCTTTTTCAAATGCTTTCTGATTGAAATCACCATCATCATCAATGTTGTTACTTGCTAAATAAATTGTTTTTGTTTTCATATTTTATTTAATAATTTAGGTTGCCAATCAAGCTTCTCATCAAGATGTGCATTGGTCGCAATATCATATCCAAAAAAATGTACTTTTGGGCATAATTTACACTTCTTCACATCTCTCATAAGTGTTGTCATTGAAAACCCACCAACTATATTTTTTACAGATTGAGTACCAATGTATTTGTAATCATGAATTTCTAATATACATTTCAAATTTTTCATAATCATTATTTCAATTCAGCTAAAGATTCCATATATCTCTTAGTAACAGCGTCTTGATTATCAATTTTCCATGTATAATACATTTTCTGAAATTCATTATAATCAAACTCAATCAGGTCTGATTTTTTTGAAAACATTATAGTCCATGTATTTAAAGAATGTACAACCCAGCATTTAAAGTTTGTATTAAATCCGGAAACAAACACAACAGCGGGCTCTTGTGATTTATTTCCTTTCCGGATCATTATTTTACCTTTTAATTTTGCTCTCATAATCATTTCAATTGTTCCAAATTTCGCTATTCAGGTATGTTTCTGCATACTTTTTCCCACATCCGGGGGGTATTGATGCTTCATATTTAGAAATGAATAAATAGGCCTTAATACATTCGTTTTCCGGCATCTTTTTCCATTTAGCTTCAGTTCTTTTTTTGTTACTTCTAGTCTCGTTGTAACGCTTCCAAAATAGCTCAAACGTTACCTCCTGCTTCACTTCAGTAACTTTAGCACCTGAAGATAATGATAACATGTGCTGAAGCTCCGAAAGCTCACGTGGTAGTTTTTTTAACAACCACACCTGCTGCTTTTCAGTAAGTGTAGCTGTAGTTGAATCATAACTCACAAGAAGCTCCTGTTCATCGTAAACAAGCTTAACAAAGCCTGTAAAATTATCCGATGTTAAATGATATGTCTTCATCTTCGTGATTAAAAAACAATATCACTAACTATGAATTTTTTCTCACACTCAGTGCAAACTAATTCCATGTCTATATTTTCTGCTCTTAAGTCTTTATCCAAGACTTCCTTTATTTTTGACATCTGAAAAATATCAAGAACAGCACCACAATGTGGGCATTGACAAATAACTTCTATATAACTTTCTGCCACAACTGTTTTCATAACTTTAGTGTATTTCAAAATTTATTCCGGAATATATAAGCATACTTACAAGCGAATAAACACTCCTACTTTTGATATAACGTTTTTGAAAATTAGCCAAATCAGTTTGATTTGTCTGCTCAAAACTTAGATTCATGATTAAGCCATTTCTATGCACAATTTTCACCGTTATAGAGTCAACTTTTAGCGTGAATTTTGGCATAAAGTCAAGGTAGTCGTATTTATAGATGTTGTAAGAAGGCTTCATTACTTTTACTTTATAAATTCATGGTGATCACAAACACGGCACACTTTTACGTCACAATGTGGCGTTCCATGGGTGTCATAAACATGATCACAGCTATTTTGAGCAGCATTAATTAGATTTCTTAACGCTTTTGCTTGTACTTCATGAAGTTCTAGCTGTATATTGTAGTCGATAAGTAACTGGCGTTTCTTTTCCTGTTCAATCGTTAGCATTATATTTCTGTTTGAATGTTATAACCTAATTGAATCAATTCATTCATATATTTTTGAATAGACAAAGGATAATTACCTGCATCCGTGTGCGGAATTCTGACTTCTTTTCGTTTTGCAATAACCGTATAATACAATTTAATTTTACGGTGCAGATAATACCTGCGATTCTGTTTTTTTTGTTTTGAATTCATAATATCAATTATTTAGTTTTCAGTTTTTGCACCCGCCCGGGGCTCGATCCCGGGACGCTGCCATGTCGGGTTACTCTGCTTTTGTGAAATCAATGAAATCCTCTTGATCTTTTACAAAAAATTCTGCTGCCTGCGTATCATCACTAATTGTTAAGTTAATATTTCCGGCAGGGGTATATTTTGCAAATGATTTATTTTCATCGCTTCCACTTGTAACCGCCGTTAGCTGAACACTTTTTTGATAAAAAGAAGGACTCTCTTCTATTAAATTACAAATGAATTTTGCTCTTACTTGACTCATGTTTTTTTTTGTGGATTTTTTAAGCCCGTCCAAGGCATTTGCACCCTCCCGGGGCTTGATCCCGGGTTGCTGCCAATGAGGGTTACACTGTAGAAATTGATAAAGGAATTGAAATTTGCTTATCACCTTCGCCCTTTTTATATGCCTCTATATAATCGCATGATTTTACCGCTTTATAACTCTCTCGGATTATACGAAGGCCTTCTGAGAACTTTTCAGGATTATTGAGACTTTCGCAAATGTTTTGAAGTTCAATGGTTCTGGAAGGTTTTAAATTGCCGTCCTTATCGGGTCGCAATAACTTTAAAATCGAATTCACCAAAATACTGGAGTGTTCATCTTTTGCAAAGGTTTTCAAGAAATCTCGAACCATTGCAGTTCCAACTGGCATTGTATCATCGTAATTGTCGACAATACGATGCCCAAGTGTAATAGAGCCATTTTCATCCGAAAATGTATGACTTTGCTGATCAACCTTTACGCCGTAAATCTGCTCTTTGAGTGCAATTAAATCTGCAGCACGTTTGAAGATTTTTTTCTTCAGCTTCGCAATGTCTTCGCTAATTTCGATTAACTCAGGCATCGTTTCGGTAACAAATTCCTGTGTGAGTTTTTTATAAGCTTCGCGATCCTGACGTTTTTTTTCTTTCGCTTTTCTTGCTTCATCGGCTAATTCTGCAGCCAATTGAGCTCTTTCTTCGGGTGTTAATTTACTAATGTCCATAACTATTTTTTTTTGATTGTGTTTTTGTACCTACAATGATGGCATAATGAATCCGTTAAATAATATGTCGGAACTTTTGCTCCACATTGTGAGCATGATTTATAATCCCCGGCAGGCTTCCGACGTTCGATAATCTTCAAAAACAGAAGATGCATCGCCAAAACAACTATACATGCCAGAATTATCTTTGCAAGAGTTATCATAATTCATCATCTTTTGATTGATACGGGGTTACTTTGATGGTTACTGTTTTATCAACATCAACCTTACACATGCCCTCACATATTGTGCAAACAGTGTTGTCATTCAATACGCCTGTTCCTTTGCACTTTCGGCAGTCATCAACGTATTTAAAATTCATTACTAAGGGTTCTTTCTCCATAGGTTCTAGGTTCTAGTTTTTATAATTACCATATTCTTTGACTATCTGTGTGATTGTACTTTCGCTCAATCCCCACTCTTTTACAAGCTCATTCAATGCCCATTCAACAGTCCGACCATCGTTCATGAATGCACGGAATTTCTTCCGTATCATTTCGTTTCGCTGTTTTTTAGCTTCTACTACACGAGGGTCGATTATTTTAGGCATAGAGAGAGATTTTATTGCACCCTCCCGGGGCTCGATCCCGGGTTGCTGCCAATGAGGGTTTATTAATTCATTTTAGCGATTATTCGCTCATTTTCTTTTTTAATTGTCTGCTTTTTCAGTATGTTTAAGAGCTTCTTATTTAACTCCTTCAGCTCTGTCAAATCCATATCATACATAAGTTTTCCGGCTATTTTTGGACTTAATAGAAAGTTATTCACCGATTCCCAACTTTCATTTGTTTTATAAATTCCAATACGCTGAAGAGTACACAGTACATTTGATCTCCATCTTTTAATTTGCTGCGCATCACTATCCTTACTTAGAGATGATATAATTTCATCTAACTGATCCTCTGTAAGGCTTTTTGTACTATCCACACCATAAGCGTCCAGTAAGGCCTGTTTTTGGCCCAGAATTCCCTTTTTTGCTAGAAGCTGATATATAAGCTTTCTTTTTTGTGATGTATCCATGATTATAGGATGTTAAACTGTTCAACTGTGATGGTGTGTAGTTCAAATCCCATTGCCTTTGCCCTCTGTATAGCTCTGTCTGCAAGCGCATAATTCCACCATAATTTGGATGCAAGCGCAATGATTTGAAGGTTATCAATGCCATTTACATGGCAGAATTCACTGATATCATCCGAGTTTATGTTATCAATTCTAAAAACTTTCAAACGACGGGCAAATGTTGTATAAGCATTACTGTCATCACGTACAGGCATCCATGTTTCAGGATCAAGCCCACTCATACGGGCAATTCTCCTTTTCACTTCCGTAATTCCAACGATGATTATACCGAGTAATCCCTCAGTAGCCGTATAGAGGTTCTTTATTTCCCGGAATATTGGATTACCCAAAACTTCCGATTCGTCAATAATTAAAACAGGCTTTTCTCCACTGATTATTTCAACCTTCCTTATGATCGCATCCAGTAAGCTGGTAGTGTTTTTCTTTTCAATATCAATTCCCATTGCCCGGTTAATTTCCCGTAGCATCTTGTTCCATGATAATTTGCGATCAACTTTTAAATAATACACATTACTGGTTTCCGTAGCAAACCGTTTCAAAACGATACTCTTTCCAATACCTGTGTTTCCTATTATAAGCCTCATATCAGAGTCTTTTTTACAGGATGTGGCAATATTCCACATCTTGCTATATTGTCGCACGGACGTAACTAAATTGCCTTCTATGAAGTAATCACCAAGCTTACTCAATACAGAGTAAATTAATGAATCAGCAAAAGCTCGTTTATCGCTCAGAATTTCAGAAATAGTGCTTTCTGAACGATTCGTAATTGCGGCAATCTCATTGTTTTTTAAACCTTTTGTTGCCTTCAGATTTATAAGCTTATGCTTAAGCTTAATCTGCAAATCACTGATTGTTACGTTTTCTTTCATTTTTCTTAAGTTTTTTTGATTCTATATATTTCGCCAGAGTCAGGGTCTACATATTCCCGGAATCCGTCATTTAATTCTTCTTCTGCATCTGCAACACCTGCCTTATAATTGAATTCCTGAATATTACATTCTTCTTTATCATATCTCCCTGTAGTTCTCTTACGGCCTGTAAGTGGCTGGTGTGCTATTTCCTTCAGTAAGTCGCCGTAGTCAGATCTGTTTATGCCACTCTTAATATTCGCAACCGCTTCGCGGCTGATTTTATTCTGCAACTCAGGTACTTTCTTCATCTTATCGTAAACCTCAGTATCATGCTCGAATGATGCAAACATCTTAGCCTTTTGCTTCAATGTCCAATAACCGATAAATGTGTTTTTCCGAAATACAGGGGCTGGTTTGCCATAATCAAGTATATAAATATCAAGCTGAGAACCTTCGTCTTTACCACGAGGTATTTTTGTAAATATTTCAGCGGCCTTCAGCTGCTGTTCTTCGGTTTCAATCGGCGGGAAATACATGTAACTGATACCGTCTTCTTTTATTTCCAGCCCTTCATTTTCAAGCTTTTTAGTGTGCTTTTGTCCCACCAGCTTTGCTAATTCCATTAAACTCATTTTGGGAGTTTCGCTCTCGAGGCTATTCCAAAGCTCATTTGGAGTTTTGTTTATCTTTTGCTTTGCAATAGTTTCAATTATGTGCTGGTTCCACTCTTCCATGCCTTCGGTGCGAAGCCACTGCGAAGCCATTTCGGCACTCCTGGCAAATCTCTTTCCTTCCAGCTCCTGTTGTTCACTTGGTTTGCTATTTCTTCCCTGAGCCGTTAAGTTCATGCCTGAGAAGCCACGTAAATAACGTGTAACCATATCATCAAATTGACCAATCATCAGCTCCACAACTTTTGCCCTTGCACGACCTTTTCCGGTCGGTAATACGGTTATTCCGACACCATTACACCAGTCTTTTACGCCGTTATAAGCTGGACCTTGGTCCATTTGCAAAATGTATGGTTTATATCCGGCGTTTTTAATGGCATTCTTAATAGCTGTAATTACTATTTCGGCTGTTTCGGTAAATCCTACCGTCGGTTCATTGTGAAGATTACGCATTGTGGCATAATCGAATAGTTTGATAACTGAAAGATGTTGCCGTGATTTTCCTTTTAAAAATACATTCTCATTATGTCCAGTGCCATCAACGCCCCATGCATAGTTTTTCTTTGTTGGCCATTCACGGCTGATGGATGCATAAAAATTATTGTATGCATTAATGTAATCAGTTCTTGCACCCATCAGGATGTTTTCCCGATCTTCAATGTAATTCGCAACAGTTGTATAACCTACTTTTTTCCAGCTCTGGTAATCACATAACTCATTAAGCTTCCGCCATGCTTCACGTGCGCTCATACCAGAGCCTGAAATCCACAAAAAATCAACTGCTTGCTTCATTTCCTGCGTGAATACCTCGGCATTTGTATTACCCGCACGTTTAACGGTGACAATTTCAGTTACTTCTATTCCCTTGCTTAAATTCAGAATTAATCTATCCAGCCATTCCGAAAAGCGAATATCGTTAGATGGTAATTTTACCTCGAGATCAAACGTTTCAATAGCTGTAAGAAAATTAACCCGTAATGAACGCAGCACCCTGTTAAAACTCTTTTCGTCCTGATATTCTGCTGATAGTTTCGTGTAGGTTGAATATAGCCACATACTTACAGCGCATAGCTTTGCGTAACCGATTATGCTTTTATTCGATAAATTATAGCCAAGTTCTAAATAATGCCGTGTATAATGTCCGTAATGCTTATCAATATAGGCTTTCAATTCCTTTTGAATATATGGAGCATTGATTTCTAAAAGCCTTGCAGTTTGCTTAATAGCTATCTCTGTCATATCCATGCCCGACATTTTTGCGTCAAGCATTAATCGTGTACGCTCCTCATTCAAACACTCAAAGCGTTGTTCTATAACGCTCTTAAGCTTGTGAGATAATTTTGAAAATACTATTTCAGATTTTTTTCCTCTACAAGCACGACCCGTTGTTATTATCTGACCTCTGTTCTTTCCGTTATTATAGTCAAATATTGAAAATCCTGCGCTAAGGAAATCATCCTTGCTTAGAAGCCATCCGTATGAATCATCGTAGCGCATATTGTTATTTTTTTTTGTTTTGGTTCCCGGAGGCTGATCCGATCAGCGCATCTCGCTTTTCTCCGGGAGTTTGCTTACATTTGTGTTGCTAAACCTTTAAAATGTAAGACTTATGGATCATATTGAAAGACTTATGAAATTAGCTGACGACCGCAACTACGGTCATCAAGCATATTTGCAATATATATTGCTATTCTCCTCTCCTTTGTTTGGAATTCTGGTGACACAAACTGACAATTTTCGCAATGATGTTCAAAAATCCATTTATCAGGCAGTATTAAGTTTACTGTTAGTTGGTATCCTTTTCGTCTCCGGCGCATTATATAGTCATGTATATGCTTCACGGAAGCTTCATCTCTTGTGGAAGGAAGAATTAGAAGCATCTCTTCACGAGAACAGATCACCTTCTGCAGTTTTCGTAAAACCACTAAAAATCTTTTCATTTTTCGAGATAACTGGTTACGTATCATTGCTTATTGCCCTTTTATTACTAGTTATAAATGCACTATTTTAGATGGTTTTCTAAAAATCAATTACTTTTGTATGTGTACCCATAAACCCGGCTAATAGCATATTCATTAAACCACATAAAAATGAGCCTTCATAATTATCTTGTAAAAGCAAATGCACTTTATGCAGAGATACACTCGGATTTTTCCCGTGAACAAGTCGAACAACTCTATAACCTCTTAAAAGAGCTTGGATATCAGAAATATTTCTATTTTGTTCAGGAACATCAGGAAGACATTCTGAAATACATTTCGCTATCGTGGTCTCAACGGCAACAAAAGAAGTGGGTAAATCATCCGGATAGTCTTTTAATTCGAGGAGCAGCACTTCAAATATCTTTTGCAACTCTAAAATTGCAGAATGGTATTGACGAAGTATCTCACTGTGTTGATTCAGGTTCCTATCGTTCATTTCATTCGGGATGCGCTGAAGCCTTGCTTCCATGCCTGTTATCATCTCCTTTAATGGAGTTACCATTTGATGGGTTTGAAAATCCTTTTTCATAGCGATTTAGCGTCTATAATGATACCACGGCAATAAAGCTCACCATCTTCCATCACATCAAAAGTTGCGTGTTCCATTTCCGTCTTAATAAGCCATATGCAGTCAAGCTCGTCCTGAGAAAATAAAGCTTTAACTCTATTTTCAGTAATCGGGCTATCTTCCTCAATTATAATTGCTTCAAAATCGGAACATTTACGATACACTTCTTCCGGATCAATACACGGAAGTTCAGTTCCGGGAGCTACAATCACAAAATCAGTATCATCACCTACATATACATCATCACCAATTAAGCCCCTAAAGCATATAGTATCATCACTATAACCAAATATTACAATTAAGCCGGATTCCGATGCTGCAACCTTTTCATCTCCAGTAATTACATCCGGGTAAGTTCTTCCGGACAACGATTGTGCTAATTTTTCTTTTGTTATACTTACATTAAAATCAGGGCAAATCCACTCGTTATAAGCTTCATGCATAATTGCTTCAAAATCGTATATGTCTATATTTAACATATTACGTTTTATCATCTCTTTTTCTTTGTGAAAAATTCGAAGAGTATCATCGTTAAAATCACAAACAACCATCACATCCAAACATGTAAGAGTCATTTTTTTGTTTTTAAAATTTGTTGTCCAATCTGCATTCATAATTTTAAAAATTAGGTTGTTATTTAATAAGGTTATTAATTCTTTCCTGTCTTTTTGTTTCCTCAGTAATGTTTTCCAGAAGAACTTGCTCAATAGCATCTAAAACCCTAGGCTTTAATTTGCGATATCCTAACATTACTTCTCCAATTGTTCTATATGTGTAGCCCGAAAGCTTTGCAATACGTCGGCGGTCTCCGGGCTTTAATTTCTTAGCAATCTCACGGTTTTCTGGAAATAATATTCTGCTTTTGTGCTTTGTTGTTTCCATTGTATTATTTTTGTCGTGTTAAAACTGCAAATATACATCAAGAATCTTGGTAAATTCAAGATTCTTGATAATATTTTTATTATCATGATATACTTTTCTGTTAACTTACAATATATCAGGAAATTAAAAAAGATAAATCAATCCTATATTGCGAATGAAATAGGTGTTAAAAGCACTTCTATATCTAATTATGAACAAGGAATATCTTTTCCAGATTATGATAAATTAATAAAAATATCCAAGATACTTGGTGTTTCTATAGATGATTTACTTACAGAAGATATTTCTAAAAAAAATGAATACCCATTTAAAGATAATAAGCAGTATGAAAATTTAAAAAATGAATACCCAATATGTTTAGAAAATGAATACCCAATTGAATACCCATTAAAAAAAAATGAATACCCAAAACTAAAAAATAGACCCGCAGGTAGTTCATTTGAATGTTTAGAGTGTAAATTGAAAGACCAAATAATAACTTCAAAGGAAGAGACTATTAAAGCTCTTCAAGCAACAACCGATGCCCAAAAGAAACAAATAGACATGCTTGAGGATATTATATCAAATAACGATACTAACGGCCACAGCGGTGGCCAAAAAAGAAAGGCGGGTTGATCTGGGTAGTGTATAATATAGTAGCAGACAACGCTAATTAATAGCCATTAAGCCATAATAATAAAGGTCATCCAATAAAAGCAATACAATACTATTCAGATAAAGACGGGTAATCAATAAATCAATTACAGGTCTTAAGAAGGCTTCAAAAAAATCTATTTAACGGCATATTGATATATAACTTCGCAAACTGCATTTTAATATTCGCTATTCAAACCTTATTTTATCTTATAATGCAGCACTATATTGAAACTTTAAAATCTGCAAATTTTTATTTATCAGCAAATTAATGTTATATCTTGTTATACATTTGGTTTTGTAACACTAATTTGCCGAAGAATATGAATCCGGGCATCCCTTATTCATAATTGATCGGTCTTGATTTTGAAATTGTAGTTGTGTATCCATGTATAAATTAAAATTGGTTCCTAATATCATTATTCTCCAAGTTCAAAAATACACTCACGAAAAGCCCATACCAAAGCAAACTTCTCCGGATTCTTTAAAATTAAAGAATCCGGAGAAGTTTTAATTTATTTACAATCAAGCACTTATACTAATCAAGAATTAGCATACACCTTTCTTATCATATTTGAGATAAAATATAAGTTTAAAAAGCCTCAAAAGAGAGATGAAATACCTGCTATAAAAAGCCCATGTATCCATATTTTATCAATATGCAAAAGGCATCCACTCTTTTAGATTTCCGGACAATATTCAGCTACTCTGCGCTGTGCTTCGGTATAACCAAGCTGAGCAGCCATTCTTAAATCTTCACAAGCACCTTTTTTATCATTATTCTGATCACGTAAAGCTCCACGCAAATAATAAGCCTCGGCAAGCTTTCCTAATTTCAGGCTTTCGTCCAGATCCTGTAGTGCGAGCTGAGGACGCTTCATATCCAGATATACCTTTGCTCTTCCGAGATATGCTTCGGCATTTTGAGGATTCGCCTGCATAGCCCTACGATAGTAAGTCATAGCTTGTTGACTCTTCTTATCCATACGCATATAGCAATTACCGATCTGAACATACGCCGAATCATTTTCGCGGGAAATATTTGCTGCTTTATTAAAATCTTTGATTGCATCCGGACATTTTCCGATAGCACTTAAACAGATTCCTCTTTTATAATACAATTCCGATTCATTAGCTTTGAATGCTTCTATGACTCGGGTAATTTCGGCATAAGCTTCATTATATTTTTTATTGTAATAATACAGATCCGCTCTTGCGCGTACTACTTCTTCGTAAACATTGTTCACATTAAGAGCCTGATTGAAGTCAGAAAGAGCCTTGGTATAATCGCCAAATGAAACATTGATTAACCCTCTCTTGTAGAAAGCCTCGGCATAGTTTGGTTTATTTTTGATGGCAGATGTATAATCGGCAAAAGCCTCTTTCTTTTGTTTTTTCACTTCATATATTCCGCCACGCAGATAAAAGGCGTTTGCATCCGTTTTATTAATTTCGAGAGCCTTGGTTATATCTGCTACCGCATCGTCCCAACGTTGAAGCTGTATGTAAACTTCTGCCCGTTTGAGTAAAGGTTCTGTTAACTGAGGTTTAAGCTTTATGGCTTTCGTAAAATCATCAATTGCTTTGGGAAAATCTTTTCGTTCCGTATAAAAAACGCCTCTGTAAATCCATGCAGGGTAATAATTTGCATTCTTTTGTATGGCCGATCTAAAGTCATTTAATGCTTCTTCATCACGGTTTACCGCCTGATAGCAACGTGCACGATCCGTAAATGCTTCAAAGAACACCGGATTTCGTTCAATCACTTTCGAATAAAGATCAATCGCCATTTGGTATTGTTTCTGTCGAAGTAAGTCAACAGCTTTGTTGTAATCCTGAGCGTTGGTTACCGATCCACCGGGTTGTGCATGAATAAATATTGAGGACAGCAAACAAAAGGTTGAAATTATGGTTTTACGCAGCAACATCGTTTGTATTTTTGTAAATTATTTAAGTTGATTATGAACTTGGCAAATTTAAGGAAAGATTATGGGAAAGGAGTCCTGAGTGAAAATTCTCTTGAGCAGGATCCGATAAAACTATTTGCAACATGGTTTCAAGATGCTGTGGATGCAGGTGAAGAAGAACCGAATATCATGACGTTAGCAACCATTTCCACCAAGGGATTCCCTTCGGCACGCATAGTATTGTTAAAAGATTTTGATGAGCGTGGCTTTGTTTTCTATACGAATTATATGAGCAGAAAAGGAAACCACATGAAGAACAATCCCAATGCAGCCTTAGTTTTCTTTTGGGCAAAGCTGGAACGTCAGATCAGGATTGAAGGCATGGTAGAAAAAGTATCAAAGAAAGAATCGGATGAATACTTTGCCATTCGACCTCACCAAAGTCAGGTCAGCGCGGCTGTTTCTGAGCAAAGCGCAACTATTCCCGATCGTAACTATCTGGAAATGCTTGCTCAGTTATGTGAAAAAAAATATGAAGGAAAAGAAATTCCAAAACCGGAAAACTGGGGAGGATATCGCGTTCTTCCCCTAAGAATTGAGTTTTGGCAAGGGAGAGAAAATCGTTTACACGACCGCTTTAAATTCTGTGCTGACAAAGAAAAGAAAAGCGGCTGGAAAATTAAGCGACTGGCACCCTGACAGTTTGAAGGCTTCTCTAAAGGACAAAAGAGAGCAAAAAAGTTCAAACCAACAACTAACACCACCATCTAACTAATTATCATCTATCTGTAAACAAGAAAAATATGCATATCAACATACCGGATTCAACATTAAAGAGAGTGGTTATAATAGGTTGCGGATTTGCCGGGTTGGAGCTGGCAATGAAACTTCGCAAATCTAATTATCAGGTAATTATTATCGATAAGAACAACTATCATCAGTTTCAACCTTTGTTTTACCAGGTTGCAACCGCTGGCTTAGAGCCACGGGACATCTCGTTCCCCATTCGTAAAATATTTCAGAAAGAGCACAATATATTCATCCGTATAACCGAATTACAATGGATTCATTCCGAAAAGAAAACCATTGAAACTTCAATGGGGAACCTGCATTATGATTATCTGATTTTAGCAATGGGTGCTAATACTTCATTCTTCGGCATGAAAAACCTGCAACGCTATGCCCGTCCAATGAAAAATGTTCTGGAATCTATTGAACTTCTGAATGTTTTGCTGCACAACTTTGAAGATGCAATTGTAGAATCCGATTCGGATAAACGTCAGGGATTACTGAATCTGGTTGTTGTGGGAGGAGGCCCTACCGGTGTGGAAATATCCGGTTCTCTGGTGGAAATGAAGAAATATGTACTTCCGAAAGATTACCCCGAACTGGACTGCAACCGAATCAGAATCATACTCATAGAAGCCTCACCACGATTACTGAACGGGATGAGTGAAAAATCCTCAAAGGAAGCTCGCGAATATTTGATCAGAATGGGAGTAGAAGTTTTGACGGATACTCAGGTGAAAGATTATGACGGACAAATTGTTTTTTTCAACAACCACACTCCTATCCATTCAAATACAGTTATTTGGGCAGCAGGTATTGCAGGAAATAAAGCACCAGGTTTACCCGAAAGTGTTCTCACTCGTGGCAATCGTATCCAGGTAAACAGATTTAATGCAATCGAAAAATTTGATGATATTTTTGTACTCGGCGATCTGGCTTATATGACTGAAGAATCATTCCCGAATGGGCATCCACAGGTAGCTCAGGTTGCAATTCAGCAGGCCCGGAACCTCGCCAGAAACCTCAGGAGCGAATTACCGCAGCCACAATGGAAACCTTTCTGCTACAAAGATCTGGGATCTATGGCCACTATTGGACGGAATAAAGCTGTTGTTGATTTACCTTATGTGCATTTTAAAGGATTATTTGCATGGATGGTGTGGATGCTTATCCATCTTCGTTCTATCTTTGGGCTGAAAAACAAAATCTTTATATTTATCAACTGGGTTTGGAACTACATCACTTACGATCAATCGCTTCGTTTGATATTCCTCCCAAAACAAACTTCTCCTAAATCAAATCAAAATCAACCAATTATAGAAGAATGAGAAAATCAATTCTAAGCCTGATAATCCTGTTGTCTCTTTTGGCAACCATCACTCAGGCTCAAACGGAAAAACTTTCGATGACATTATCAAAGAAAGCTACAGACCCAAAATTAAAGGAAGAAAAGGTGAGAGTAGATATTTTCCTTTCATACCAAACATCACTCACCGATTTAAAGCAACAGATTGAAGCACAGAAGATGAATGTTTCAGAACGTGCTTTATTTGTGGTGAATCAATTACATCAGCAAAATACACAGCATCAGCAAAATATGCTTCGTTTTTTGGAAAAGAACAGTACTAAAATCAAGATTATAAAATCATTATGGATTGTAAACATGGTAATTGCAGAAGTAGATTGCGATTTTATTACTGCCCTTGCACAAAATCCGGATGTAAAGCAAATTGAAGCCAGTGAAGATCATAAAGCATCGTTTATTGCTCCCGTATCCAGAACAGAAGCAACTCCAAAACTATCTCCTGCCGGACATGAAGCAGGGCTTACTGCAGTAAAGGCTCCTGAAATGTGGGCTATGGGTTATACGGGTCATGGACGCCGTTCGTTCAGCGTAGATACAGGTGTTTGGATCGATCACCCAGCCTTGGGAAATCGCTTTCTGGGATTTTATGTTCCACTGACACAAGCCTGGCTTCCGGCGCATAGTCAAACCCCTGTCGATCTTTCGGGAAGTCATGGAACACATACCCTGGGAACTACTCTGGGAATGGATCCACAAACTCACGACACCGTTGGGTTAGCATTCAAAGCCTATTTTATTGCCACCGATCCAATTGTTGAAGATTTGGCCTATGCACTTTCATTAGGTGCTATTGTAGATGTTTACCAATGGGCATTAAACCCTGACAGCAATTTTACAACAACCAACGATATTCCCGATGCCATCAATAATTCATGGGGATACCACTCATATTCTGACACTTGCCTGTGCAACACACCTTACAGTCTGGCACTTGATGCTGTGGAACTTGCAGGTATTGCCAATGTATTTTCTGCCGGAAATGAAGGCCCAAATCCGGGAACAATCTCTGGTTTACAAACCATCAACACCAATCTGGTAAATGTTTTTACAGTTGGAAGCCTGGATGCAAACAGTAGCGGGTATCCCATCAGCGATTTTTCGAGCCGTGGCCCTACCTGGTGTCCGGGAACGGGCTCGTTGAAAATAAAACCAGAGGTTTCTGCTCCCGGACAAAATGTTCGCTCTTCCATCGGACATAATGCTTATGCGTATCTTTCAGGAACATCAATGGCTGGTCCGCATGTTACAGGAGCAGTATTATTACTGAAAGAAGCTTTTCCGCAAGCAACAGGCCATGATGTCCTGATGGCTCTTTATAACACGGCTACAGATTTAGGCGTAACTGGAGAAGACAATACATACGGAAACGGATTAATCAACACGTATGCCGCTTATCAATCTCTTGCTCAAACTTATACTCCTGCTATTCCTGCTCAAAATCATTACGACCCATTCGTGAAAGAAATTCAAAGTCCTAACGATATTTTTGCCTGTGGACTCACTCATCAGCCAAAAGTTGTGATTTCGAATTCGGGGGATAGTACAGTTCATGGTTATACTGTTTACTATCATTTCAATAACGAACCTGAACTTTCGTTCCATACGAGCATCAATTTAACTCCCGGCAAACTCGACACATTGAATTTACCTGCAATTACGGCTCAACACCTGGGCAAAACTGAATTTTTTGTTCACATCAAAGCTGACTCAAATTTTGTGGATTACGATTCTATCAATAATCAGCTTGTAAAGCGTCTCGATCTCAGAAACAACTACACATTACCTTATTTTCAGGGATTTGATCAGGGAACAATCCTCAGTAATGACTGGATATTGAATAACCCTGATTTTGGTATTACCTGGGATACAATTACAGTTCAGGGAATTAGTGGCAGCACAAAGGCGGTATATATGAAATTCAGCAACTATACTCCTATTTCGAGTCAGAAAGATGAATTACTCAGTCCACTATACAACGTTCCTGACTCAAATCAGGTTAAACTACAGTTTAGGGTTGCTTATCGCTATGCAGGACCAAGCTCTATGGCTGACACATTGAAGGTTCTGGCATCTGCAGATTGTGGCAGTTCCTTTACGGTTGTTTACGCTAAAGCCGGACAAATTTTATCAACCATTTCAACAAGTTCCGGAAGTGCTTTTTACCCGCAACAAGCATCAGATTGGAGACAGGAAAGTATTGATTTATCAGCATATAAAAATCAAAACGTCATTCTGAAATTTCAAAGCACGAATCGTCATGGGAATAATCTTTTCCTTGACGACATTCATTTTTATGCTGGAACAAATACTGGTATTGAAAATTTAATGCAAGTTGCAAAATGGGATATTTACCCTAATCCTGCTCAGGATATCTTATATGTTCGTATCGAAAATCAGCAATCAAAAAATTCCATGTTGAATCTGTATTCTGTTGATGGTGTGAAAATCAAAAGCATTGCCGTCAATTCATCAATTCAAAGCATTAATCTTAAAGAACTTCCAAAGGCTATTTATATGATTGAATATGTGGATGGAGCATCCAGAAGCATGAAACGCTTTATCAAAACCGGAAGCAATGATTAAAATCAACGATGCATTTATTGAACCTGTTTCACTACAGGCAAAAAATGCAACACGTTTGCGTAAAAATTATAATTTCCATAAAGAAATGAGCGACACGTTGCAACGTATGCTCAATGCAATGGAACCCAATACGTATGTCTGCCCGCACAAACATGAAAATCCGCATAAACGTGAGGTATTTTTCTGTTTGCGCGGCCGCATCGCGGTATTAGAATTTAATAATGAAGGAGAAGTAACCGATTCTATAATTCTCGATCCAAAGTCAGGTACGTATGGAACCGAAATTGCCGAATGCACCTGGCATACGCTTATTGCCCTGGAACCCGGTTCAGTAGCGTATGAAGTAAAAGATGGACCCTATAACCCGATTGATGACAAGGACTTTGCACACTGGGCTCCCCGTGAAGGAGAACCTGGCTGCCAGGAATATCTGAAATCCTTAACTGAAAAGATAAGATAAAAAAGGGACTGTCCAAAAAAATAAAACTTTTTGAATAGCCCCCTGGTTTTCAATAGACTTAGCTTTGTGGTCTGACTTGTTTTTTCTTAGAAAACAATTTCCAAAATTTAGAATAGGTAGATGGAGATTTAAGTAGTTTATCCGAAAACAGGATATTAATACTTATTCCTAACAAAATTGAAAAACAAGTTAACGGAACAATTGAATTTGAATTAAAACTAATTATGGTAAGGCATAAGAAGAATATGAATCCAAATAGCTTTTGAATGAATTATTTCATGATATTTGATTTTATGAATTACTTGAACATCACTACATGTTTTTTAAGCATAAATTATAATGAACGATTCGGGGATTATCTGATCAATTGGTATTTCACACTTTGAACTAACCTGTTATCCGTGAGTTGTACAAGGTATATTCCCACAGGTTGATTACCGAGGTTTATGTTAAAATCTGATAATGCGATTCCATCCTGTTCAAAAACCATCTTTCCATTCATATCGAAAACCCGAATCGTTTTTCGGTGGTTGTTTTCAAATGCTGAACCGGATAAACGGACAATTCCATTTCCAGGATTTGGATAAATTTTTAAATCGGAGATAGTTTGATGATTTTCAATAACAGAAGTAAAATTACCATTTGCATCCGTTTTTATAAACAGCAAATCCCAAGGACTTCTACTACCAACAGGCATATCCCTGCGCGAAACAACCATAAACAGACCACCGTCCTTAGTTGCTTTCATTGAAACCAACCGATATTCTGCATCACCCCCATATTGTTTACTCCATACCAGTTGCGGTGGGTTTACATCCAAATTCCATCTGTAATAAATCAGGTAATTAGTGGAGTCTGCTTGGGGGTTGGCTACAGGATATTTTGAATTGGTTGTTGTTACGTAATAAACATTATCAGGATTTATAAAATCAAGGCATTTTGATGCCTGTTCTCCATCATTGGTACCAGGCACTCCGAATACCTGATATCCAATAGGAGATGCATGTGAATTAAAGATTACAAATGCAGCATCCAATTCATCGCAATTATAATTATCACATTTATAACCACCTGTCACAAACAGGGAGTCACGAAACGCATAAAAACCCCCAACCGGATAAATTAAATCATATACAGAATTAGACTGGATACAAAAAGAATCAATGACAGTTAATGTATTAGGGTCGTACATATAATACATTTTATAATTATAACTTGTTACGGCTATCTTCCCGTTTACAAATCCAATCCTGTTAAAGTAATCGTAATGTTTATTGGTATTTTGAGCTATTTTTTCTCCTTTTAAATTTGCTTTGGTAAATAAGGTATTCATATTTTGAAATGGGTCTATTGACCAAATATAGACAGAGCTATCGTCGTGAGTTACGCTCATTGTTGCATACATTTTACACAAATTACTGTCAATTATACTATTCGATATCAAATTAAAGTCTTTGTTTAATGTAAGTAGATTGAGTTCAAGTGTAACAGAGTCTAGTGTTTTGCTACAATACTTATTGTCAATATATTTCACCATTACATCTGCAATAATAAAAATAGTATCATGCTTTGAAAACATATAACGTAGGTTATATGTTTTATTCGTAGGAAAAAAAGGTGAAATAGAATCCTTTTTCAGAAATAATGAATCGACAATATTTCCATTTTTAATTTTAAGTAAGTAACTTTTAAAATTACTTAAATTACCAGTAATAGTATCAGAATCATATTGCCCCATTGCAATAACCAATGAACTATCACTGAGTTCAATTACATCTCCTGCCCCACAATAGGAATTATAGTGTTTGTGAAGTGTAAAAGATTGAGAGAAACAAGTTGATTTACTTGCTATTAATAATAAAATAATAATAACGCGTTTCATGTTTTAAAAATTTTTATAGAGGAATGCCTAAGAAAGGCATTCCTCTTAGTTTTGTTAATCAATATTTTGTGTAATCGTATCCTAATGGAGGGTAATTTTGATAGGTTGATATTGGCACAGTATATCTTACCCCTACAGTATAGTATAATACATGAAATCTGGATGGCCAGTAGTCCCATATTGTACCATAAGGAGGGTATGGATATTTATTTTCGCAACATACCGGATAAAATCTGGCTGGGAACATATCGGGATTTCCTGCATTGAACCATTGATAGCATAGTTGCAATTCCCGTACATATCTTCGCAAATAATCATTCATTACCCCTGCATCTAAATAAACATCTTGATATGTATTTTGCCTATATAATACTGCAAATGGGTCAGAAGGGGATGGGCCATGAGCACCATTGGGAGTTGATGGATAAGTCAGCCACCACGAACCAATTCCCTGATCAACATACAAATAGCCTAATTCTCCGGCTTTGGTTTCACTATATTGATAGGGATTAAGTTTGGAAGCAATCATTTCTTCAGCACTATTAGGCATTACAGCCGTCCCTGGTATTACAGGTCTGGATATACCACCATTAATCAACTCCGGTTCCTGCCCGTAAGAAAGTACTTTAAAGTAATTCCAGCGCGAATAAATAAGCCTGAGCGAAACAGTAGCTTTATTATCTTTGATTTCATCCACATTAATGTCGCAATAACAATATTTTCGATTGTTCACAACATGCTTTGCTGCCGGCGACAAAACATTATCATACCAATTCGAAATTTCAGACCCTTTAATTACAGGAATACCTTTTTCATTGGTTCCGGTAATGGTAAACTGGGTTTCTACGGTTGTTACTTCATCGTCATTATAATAACCTGGTTCCCGAAAATCATAATTCAACCCGTTTTCAATTTGCCAGATTGCAGTCGAAAGATCTTTATCCGGCATTGGATTTCCATTATTGCGATAGTTTTTCATTTCAGATAAAAATGACGTAAGCATACTTATTACCTGATTTTCATCACTAATTACGGGCCAATAATTCCCATTTTGCAAATATGCAGTAATGGGAAAAAATCATGAATAGTGCAAGTAATATCCTGCTATTTTTCATTACTTTAAATTTTTCCTGATTAAATCAAGAATTTCCTTTTTCACATATTCACCGTAACAATTCCATGATTGTATTACTTCAAATTTACTATTTAGTAGGTAAATACCTGGATAAGCAGAAAGGTGATAATCCTTTGCCGCTTGTTTGTTAAAGATAAACGGGTATTTAGGAATATTTTCACCGAGTATTTTTTTAACTTCTGCTATGCTTTTATCTTTTGGATTGATTCCTATTGCCATTACCTCTTCTGGGCTATATTTTGCATAAATTTCACTTTCAATAAATCTGGCTGCATCATAACAGGGAGGGCAGTTTGCAAACCAGAAGTCGATCAGGTAAAGCTTTGATTTCTTAGTCAGCAGGAGCAAGCTATCGCCAAATTGTGTTACTCCTTTAAAATCAGGTGCTTTTTTAAATGCTTCCTGTATAGTTTTAATTTTACCATTTATCCGCTTTTCAATCCGGTAAGTCGGATATTTTTTTATATCAAATAAATACTCCGAGTCTGGTATGGGCTTATTCGCTTCAAATCGGATATAATTACATTCAGTGTACATAAAATTTCTTTCATCTCCAAGAGTGTAATATCTTTTATATTTTTCAGGGTAATAGCTTTTAGCATTCATCCATATTTCACATACTTCATCTTTAATCATAACAAATGAATCAGGGTAATTTTCAAGCCCCAAACCTAAATCTGAAGGATAAGAATAGATTATTTTGTAACAATCGCCACTCAGGCAGTCTGTTTCTCTGCTAACAGAATATTTTATTCGTTTATAATATTCATCTCTCTGTATATATTGTTCCTGAAACATTGAATCAAGATATCTTAATGTAGTATCGAAATAAAAAGTTCCATAATGGTTATATAATCTATCCCAATAATCATAGAGATCGGTTTTTGATAATGAATCAATCTCAATCTCTTTAGTATGGTTTTTTATTTTTGTAATTTGATTACCAGTTACAATTTCATAAATTTGATAGGTTGTATCCTGATTATAGATAAATGAATATTTATGTTTAACTGGCAATGGTTTTATCTTTGTATTCTGTTTAAAAACAAAACTCCCATAAATTTTTGCATGAGTTGTGTCATAATTATTGATATAGGTATAGTTCAATTTGCAAGTTAATGTTTTTAAGTTTTGTAACTGCTGACTCATCTTTTTAATCAATTCATGGGCATCTTGGGCTTTACCATAATACATACTTAATATTAATAAAAAGAGTATGCTTGTTAATTTTTTCATAATTTATCTATATTAGAAAATGCCTGATATAATTATATCAGGCATTTTCAATGTTATTAAATTTTATCTACCATTTTAAAATTCTTGGCTTTAACTGTAATCAAACCGTGAACAAAAATATTTTTTGTATTTTCAGTTTTGCCTCCTTTTCCACTAGTTGGCATTATATAATCATTAGATTCCAGATAGCATTTGTAATCAACTTTACAATCACATGTATTACAATCATACTTAGTTTTATCACTAAGCCTACGTTCAACTTTACAGCTTCCTGTTCCAGCAATGTTTGTATTTGATATTAATTTACAACCACAAGAATATATAGTTTTCCCATTATTCCCAAGTTGTCTAGGAACACCATTTTCACATGGCTGATTTTCTTTACCTGATTTATAATCACTAAAGCCTATGGGTATTTCGCATATAGTATTTTCTGTATATTTATATTCAACCCATTGTCCGTTGTAGTAAATATCTTCTACAGGTATTCCCATAAAAGTTAAATATGGTTTAATTGATTCTCCATCAGGAACATCTGTTGTTTTGATTTTTGTTTCTGCAATTAAGAGTGTTTCGTCTTCAAGTAATTTTATGGAGGTTTCATACGTTAAATCGGGGTTATTACTAATGGTGTAAAATTTATACACGATACCCGGTTTTAGTTCGTTTCCGTCACTTTTAGAGCCTCCATTACTGGAAACTCCTTGTTTTTCGTTCAAATTCTGAACAGTTTTATCATCCTGGCAGCTAAATAATGCCAGGGTTGCCATTGCTAATATAATTATTTTTGTTTTCATTGTAAATAATATTTGTACTATGTAATTATTTCTACTTACGCGGTCAAACTCTTGTAGTAGCTTGCCGCAAAAATCATCACTTAAAATTTTGTTTTCACCGGAATTTTAAGTGACTAAAGAAATCCTCATTTATTATAAGGTAGCAGGTTATACAAAATTCACGTAATTTTGCAACAACCTCCTTTATTTTACTTAAATTATGGTCAACCAAGCTTTTATTTAAGTGTCTTTTACGCCGCTGCAACCTTTAAAGGAGGCAGGTACATTGCAGCGGCTTTTTTATTCGAGCAGTTTCATCGCTTTGTTTTTATGAGTTATATCTTTCACCATTCACATTAAGAATCCTTAATATTTTATTAACATCATTTTTTTATAATTATTACAAACCTAAAAAGGTTATATAATTACTTGGTTTTATATAATTGACATTTTTTCTTTGCCTTATATCAGTATCGAAATTCTCATCCATAATACAACAAGCTGTTTTTGAATGATTCAACCAAAACCAACGTGTGAACTTCGCGATAAATAAATTCAAGGCAAAAATTATTCTGTTGTATTTTATCCTTGAAAGTTGTAAAATATCCTTACAAATAACACTATGCAGCCGCAGAGTCTCTTTAAAAAAGTATTTTCCGTGTTCAATAATATGTTTCATGGCAATAAGGGTATATAAAGGGCAAAAAGTGAAAAAGATATTCTTATTTCCAGCTTTTAAATTTTCTGATTCAGCCTGCCACCCGCCTAAAAATAAAAAAGGCGTGTGACTTGTACTATACCTGTTCATGAGGTACCGCCAAGCACCCACCTGTCAAATAAGTAAAGCCCACGCCGTAGCGTGAGCGTTTTTACTTATTATTCTTAACAGGTTGAAATTTGGCGGTTTTCACGAACAAGAATAATAGCAAACGCTATCTTATGTATTTATTTTTGTGTTATTTATTGCTTCATAGGCAAGTTTTTATATTTAGGGTGTAAATATAGTAGTTTTTATTTAAAAAGGACTATTACATTGTAAAATGTATAGTATAAAGTTTCAGAAAGCTTTAGATACAGTTGTTTTTTTGGTAATACAAATCTACATTGCCACCAGTTCAGGCTTTTCCAATTCAACGTCGTTTTCAGTGATAAAGCCCTCCTCAACTTCCAGTATTTCTTCATGAGGAGTATAGCCTGTCGAGTTTACGATAAGCTTAATTTTGCCGGTTTTGCTTGCAATCCGGTAATAACCATCTTCATCTGTTTTTACCACAACATCGCCTGTATCCGTTTTTACTTCGGCTCCCACCAATGGTTGTTCTGTTTCCAGATCACTTACAACTCCTTCAATTCCGGTAGTGATCGTTGCATTTTTCTTACGACCCTTTAAATCAATAATGGCACGGGCATTCATATAATCATCATACAAACTATTGTCGTCCCAGCGAACCATTCCAATGGTTTTATCAAGCAAAGCCAGTGTTTTGTCAGCTTCACGAAACAGCATATCCAGTGTTTCTTTCTGTTTTTTACGTTCCATGATTCGTTGCCGGGGCATCGGGATCAAATCATGATATTGATCAATCAGCTTACGCAAATCATCCAGTACTTGTAGCGTTATGCCATATCCGGCTAAATCAGCCAGCAATTCTTTTGCCTTTGTAAAAACCGCATCACACCTGTCTTTTACAATAGTATCGGCAGCATTGCGTAAATCCGACATCGTGAATCCTATTTTATCTTCAAGCAAGGTGTCGTTTTTATGAGCTGCGTATGCAATCAAACGTACCACAACCTGCATGGTTTTCTTTTCGAGTATTGCCCTTACTTCACGCTTATCACGGGCAACCCCTGTTATTTGCATTTCTTGTTCCTTCCGGATATCATCAATTTTCCCGATAACATTCTTCAGCTCTAAAGCTAAATCACCTCCCATCGGGAGCTGTGCCACTTCCTGTTGGTTTAATTCAAGACATTTATTTACCAACACGTATGCACTTCTCTTATTTTCTTTAAAACGATTCATCGCATTTTTGTTTTAAGTGAATAATTCCGAAAATACAATCACAAATATACATACAAAAAGCAGCAAAATCACAGTTCAAGTAAAAAATCTCAAAAAATCACCCACAAATTATCTAAATATACCGCTTCCAACACTCTTCATATTGTTTCCAATAAACATTACATCCATTCCAACGCTCTTTATACTCTTTCCAATAAGTTTTGCATTGCTTCCAATATTCTTTATACTACTTCCAACATATTATATATCACTTCCAATGCTATTTATACTTCTTCCAACTCTATTTGTATAGCATCCAATGCTCTTTACATCACTTCTAATTCATATTATATTGCTTCCAACAAATATTATACTGCTTCCAACACTATTTCCACCTATTCCAACATATATTACATTGCTCCCAATGTTTTTTGCATCGCTTCCAACTCTTGTTTTATGTTTTTTTATTTCACATTATATTTAAAAGCTCATTACATTTCTTACACCATATTATAAACCGTTCCCTTTGGTCGTCGCCTTTGCCTCTCTAACAGGAATATCTTAAATGGCAGGTATAAATCCTCTCAAAAGAAAAAATAAATTAAACAGGTTAGACTCAGTTCCATGAATATTTTCAAAATACTCATTAAATAACATTAAGACACAAAGTCTTTCTCACAATATTTTTTCACCTTTTCCCTTTAACATTAGCCTTGGAAATTAATGGTTCCGATATAGGGATTGCTTTTTCAACGCTGACTCTTAACTTCATTTCATGTTTCATATTTCACTCCTCCATTTTCCTTAACTTTGCACAAAATTCAACATAATGGCTGTTCAAAAACCATCCATCCCAAAAGGAACCCGTGATTTCGGTCCGCAGGAAATGATGCGCCGCAACTATATCTTTGATACAATCCGTTCTGTATTTAAAACTTACGGATACCTGCCCATTGAAACTCCTTCGATGGAAAACCTATCTACCCTTATGGGAAAATATGGAGAAGAAGGTGATAAGTTACTCTTTAAGATTCTGAATTCGGGAAACTTCCTCGAGAAGCTTAGCCCTTCAGATGAAATGTGGAGTGACTATAAAAAGATGACTACTGAGATTTCGGAAAAAGGTCTGCGTTACGACCTTACCGTACCCTTTGCCCGCTTCGTGGTTCAGCATCAGAACGAAATCAGCTTCCCGTTTAAACGTTACCAGATACAGCCTGTATGGCGTGCTGATCGCCCCCAAAAGGGTCGTTACCGCGAATTTTTTCAGTGCGATGTAGATGTGGTGGGCAGTTCTTCACTCTATTACGAAGCTGAACTGGTTCAGATTCTGAACGACGTTTTCAACAAACTGGGAATCCGTGTTGTGGCAAAACTCAACAACCGGAAAATACTGTCTGGCATTGCCGAAATTATTGGTGAAGCCGATAAAATCATCGATATCACCGTTGCCATTGATAAGCTGGATAAAATCGGTATCGAAAAAGTAAACGAGGAACTAATCGAAAAAGGACTCACAGAGGATGCTATTGAAAAACTTCAGCCAATACTTAATCTAACCGGAAGTAACGACGAAAAGCTGAGCAAGCTGGAAAATCTTTTCAGAGGTATAGAAATCGGACTTTCAGGAGTAGAAGAACTCCGTGCCGTGTTCAACTACCTCAAAATAACACCAGTTGAAACCGAATGCGAGCTTGATTTAACCCTTGCCCGCGGACTGAACTATTACACCGGAGCTATCTTTGAAGTAAAGGCTCTGGATGCTGCAATGGGCAGTATAAGCGGAGGCGGTCGTTACGATAATCTTACCGGAATTTTTGGTTTGCCGGGCGTGTCAGGAGTAGGTATCTCCTTTGGTGCCGACCGTATTTATGATGTAATGAACGAATTAAACCTCTTCCCCGAAGAATCACAAACCGGAACCCGTATTCTTTTTGCTAACTTTGGCGAAACTGAAATGAATTACTGTTTGCCGGTTTTACAACAACTCCGCAAACAGAATATTCCAGCCGAAATTTATCCCGAAGCAGCGAAGATGAAAAAACAAATGGGTTATGCCAATGACAAAATGATTCCTTTTGTTGCATTAGCCGGGGAAAATGAACTAAAAGAAGGTAAATTTACTCTCAAAAACATGACCAGTGGCGAACAATGGCTTCTTACACCCGAAGATTTAATTGAGAAGGTAAAATAGACAATCTTCCTTTATAATATAACTAAAATGAAACCTAACCGCCCTTAAAGGCCTGTCAGGTTTCATTTTATTTCCAAATTGGATGTACATTTGTGCATAGTAAATCATGTTGCACCTGTAATTCATTCCCTCCATGAAATCGTCCGGAAAATATATACTTGGATTATTAACCATTGCCCTGGCAGGGCTGTTTGTCTGGTTCTTTTTCGAAATTGTGGTATGGATTCTCATTGCGCTTATCCTTTCAATTATGGGTCGCCCGATGGTAAATTTTCTCGAAAGTATTCATATCCGGAAAGTGCGCATCCCTCAAAATTTGGCCGTTTTTGTATCACTGTTTATACTCATTCTGCTCTTTGCGGGAACTATCGCACTGCTGATGCCTTTTTTGATACATCAAACAGAATCTATCACCAGGCTCGATTACAACCTGCTTAGTGCTGCGCTCGACAAACCTATTCATTTTCTTGAAGAGCAATTAACTTCACTGGGAGTTATGACCCAAGATGAAACCCTCGATATACTCATCAATGCAAAACTAAAAATACTATTGCAAAAACTTGATCTTCCAACTATTGCAGGAAGCCTCGTGGGCATTGCCGGAAATCTTTTTATTGGTATTTTTTCAGTACTTTTTATGACTTTCTTTTTTATGAAGGATGAGCATTTGCTTTCGAATGCCATCAAACTTGCGCTTCCCGAAGATTATCACGACGAGCTGGATAACATCCTTTGTTCAACCCGCAAATTGCTCTCGCGATACTTTATCGGTATTTGTCTCGAAATATTAACCCTTACGTTATTGATTGGAACCGGATTATATTTTCTCAATATTCCCAAACCTTTCCTGATAGCCTTTATCGCAGCATTGCTCAATATCATCCCCTATCTCGGAGTTTTTATTGGCAGCGGCATCGGGATGATACTTGCCATTACCTCATCTATCTCCGGAAATATTCAGCCTGATTTAATGATGATTGTACTAAAAATAGGTGGAACGGTGGCTGCTTGCAAGCTGATTGACGATATTCTGCTGCAACCCATGATTTATTCAAGCAGTGTAAAAGCTCATCCGCTCGAAATATTTCTGGTAATTATGATGGCTGGCAGTCTGGCCGGAATACCGGGAATGATTTTTGCAATTCCGGTTTACACTTTTCTGCGCGTTGTGGCGAAAGAGTTTTTCAAAGGCTCGCGTTTAATCAGCAATCTTACCCGAAATATCTGATCGTTAAGACAATATTCCATGTTTTCAAACTTAATCCAGTTACTCAAAACTTTTACGTTCCCAAAAATCGGCAATCTGGTTTTGCTTGCATTGAGCTACCATCTGTCGAAACTGTTCCAGAAAAATCTGCATTGGGGCAAACCCTTTGCATTTTCCGTTGAGCCAACCACCCATTGTAATCTGCACTGTCTGGAATGTCCTTCGGGGCAACGTCAGTTTTCGCGACCAACCGGAAACATGAGCCAGGAAACCTTTCAACAGTTCCTGAGTCAGGTTAAACATCATTGCAACTACCTTACCCTTTATTTTCAGGGCGAACCTTATTTGAACCCTCATTTTTTCAGCTTTGTAAAGCAAGCTCATGAAACAAAAATATATGTAGCAACCTCCACCAATGCTCACTTTCTCACACCCGAATATGCCCGTAAAACTGTTGAATCAGGATTGAATCGCATCATCCTCTCGCTAGACGGAACTGATGCTCAAAGCTATGAAACATATCGCAAAGGCGGTGATTTTGAAAAAGTGATGGAAGGTATCCGCAACCTTGTTTCTGCAAAGAAAAAAGCTGGAAAGACTGCACCGCAAATAATCCTGCAATTCATTGTTTTTAAGCATAATCAGCATCAGATTCCTGATATACAGAAACTGGCTAAAGCACTGGGCGTTGATAAACTTGAATTAAAATCGCCGCAAATCTATCGTCAGGAAGAAATAACTGATTTACAATCCGATATTACCCGTTATCAACGTTACAAGCAAATGTCTGACGGCAGCTACACAACCCGCAAGCCTTTGCAAAACAATTGCTGGCGAATGTGGAGCAGTTGCGTCATAACCTGGGATGGAGATATTGTTCCATGCTGTTTTGATAAAGATGCTGATTTTAAAATGGGAAATATCCTGAAAACGCCTTTTGCAGAACTATGGAATTCTGATAAATACAACGATTTCAGAAGGCAAATCCTGCAAAACCGCTCACAAATAGAGATTTGTCGTAATTGCACAGAATAAAAAACATCAGACTATTTGTAAATCAGCATAGCACTTATTGTTCAAAACCGAAAATCAGTACAGAAATTAATCAACAATGTGATTATTAAACTACTTTCAAATCATCAATCACTCCACCCATCTGCCAAAGCAATGGAAATACTTTTTGTAGTAATTCTCCTCAAGGCTGTTAATCATTACTCCTTTTGAAGTTGAAGCGTGTATAAAGCGATTATTACTGATATAAACTCCTACATGTGAAGTCTTTTCGTTATTAATCTTAAAAAACACCAGATCGCCTTCACGAACATCTTCTGGTTTAACAGGTTTACTTTGCTTTTGCATATCTTCCGATTTTCGCGGAAGATCTATCTTATACATTTCACGATACAATGTACGGACAAAACAGGAACAATCTGTTCCATTGCGATCACATCCTCCAAATTTGTAGGGTACGCCCAACCACGATTCAACACCTCTCAAAAACATAGGTGTTTCTTGTCCTGTTAAGGGATAACCCAACTTTTCTGACATCTGTTCATAATAAGACCTGTCAGCAGATTTATTTTGTCGTTTATAAGCACGACTTTTACAGGAAGAGGCTACAGAAATCAAAAGGCAAATAAGTACAACAATCGTTAATGTATTAAAATATTGAGTTAAACGAGCCATACAAACGTTGTTTTATGCTGGAAGAAACGTTTCAAAATCCTGTCGAAGCCCAGCAAAATGAGTGTGGCAAATATAACGATAAATGCTATCGGATACCCTTTAAATGAATTCCAAATTGAAGTGATTGACTGGAAAAATGAAGCTATGCCACCCAGAAAACTTTCAGGTTTCAAGGCAAAGGAGCGAAGCATATTAAAACCCGGCATCCACAATATCAAGGCAACGGCAACCAGCATCACCACAAATATAGAAAGCCAGAACCACCATTTCCGTAATATAGATCCATGGAGAGCTTCAGGTTCTTCTTCCAGCATGATTTTCTCCATCAGTTTATCGGTAAAATCATCCGATAATATCGGTGTACTGTTTTTATTCAGCAATTCCTTTAAAAAATCATCGCGTTCCATACTCTTTTCCTTTCTCAATCTTTATAACAACGAACTTACTTCATCTTTTAGCAGCATTCCCAGTTCGGAATACAAACGTTTCCGTGCCCTAAAAAGCTTCACTTTAACATTACTCACCGAATTCCCGGTTATTTCGGCAATTTCATCTATCGGATAATCCTCCTGATAATAGAGGGTAAGAATGGTTTGATCGTCCGGATCCAATACGTCCATCGCTTTTTCGATGTAAAACTTCCGTTCATTATCGTGCAGTAAACTGTAATCACTCCGGGTTGACTCAATAAAGTAGTTATCTGCAATATTTTCATCAATTGTCTGCTGTACAATCTGTTTACGGCGTGTTTTCGAAACCGATAAATTATATACTATCCGGAACAGCCAGGTAGTAAATTTCGATTTATATTCAAAATCAGCAAGATTCCGGTACACATTAACAAAAGCATCCTGAACTACTTCCTCTGCATCTTCGCGATTATGTGTTATGCGAAAAGCCAGATTAAACGCTGTTTGCTTATGCTTGTTCACAAGCTTCGCAAATGCAGCCCTTTCGCCATTCAGTACAGCCGTAATGTAATATTTATCCTCCTGATATGCCATTCTCGAACTTTAGACGCACAACTCTACGCTCAGGTTACTAAATTACGATAAAAAAGTAGTAAGTCATAATGTATGCAGCTATTAACTAATTGGATTATTGATTACTAAAATCGACATGTAAGGTATTAAGAAGAGCGTTTTTCGGTTGTGGACACCGATTTATCATTAGAGTAGCCGGCCTATTCTGTTACGTATATTATAAGACGAACAGAATCGCTGTAATATTCTAAAATGGTTTTTGGATCATTTTAGAATTACAATTGGTATAACAAGTTTCTATACCATGAAACACACTACTCACCCCCTTCTCAAAAATACTTTTCTGTAACCTGTAACCAAATCAAAACTCTCTGCGTCAAATGAGCAGAATCAATCATAAAAACATACAATCATGGGAGAAATAGTTGGACCCGCAGGATTTTTTTTACTGGTTTACGGTATTGTGTATCTCATTATTCGCAAAAAGGAAAGAATGGAATTACTCCGCAGAGGACTGGATCCCAATACATTCAGACCAATCGAAAAAACAAAACTCAACCTCAAGTACGGACTTATATTATGTGCTATAGGATTTGGCATGCTTATCGCGAAAATACTCATCGTTGCCCAAATCATGGAGCCACAGGAAGGTTATCTTTCCATGATTTTCATCTTTGGCGGAGCAAGCTTACTGATTTACTATTTTTGGGAAAAGAAATTAGCATCCGAAAAAGAAAAACTTCCCAACGATGAATCACAATCTAATTTATGAAATAGAGCATAAACTCAGGCTAACGCTTAACGTTAACGCTGATATCACAAACATTCATCCTTATTACGGAGGAAGCTTTGCTCAGGCAAGTATCTTTCACTTTCAGGGTAAAGATTTCTTTCTGAAATCGCAACCCAAAACAGTTAATCCTTCTGCTTTCATACGTGAAGCAGAAGGATTAACTGTTTTACGAAACTTCAACGAAATCTGCATTCCCGAAGTTTTTGCGTATGGACAAGGGGCAGAAGAGCAATACATCGTAATGGAATACATTACGACAGGAAAAAGTAAACATAATTTTTGGGAGCAATTCGGAAGATCACAGGCACGAATGCACAAACATCATTCCGATTATTTCGGGTTCGAAACGGATAACTACATCGGTCGCTTACCACAGTCGAACCAAAAACACAAATACTGGATCGACTTTTTCATTAACGAACGTCTTGAACCTCAGCTAAAGCTTGCCCAAAACAAACACTTACTCAATACAAAAACAATTCAGGCATTCCAGAATCTTTATCAGAAACTGAATGAAATCTTTCCTGTAGAAGTTTCTTCCATTGTTCATGGCGACTTATGGAGTGGCAACTATCTGATAACTAACCGGGGAGAAGCATGTTTAATTGACCCGGCATGCTACTATGGCTTCCGGGAAATGGATCTGGCAATGACAAAGCTATTCGGAGGCTTTTCACAAACGTTTTATGATGCTTACAATAATGAATATCCGCTTTATTCCGGATACAGTTACCGATATGAAATATGCAATTTATATCCGTTACTCGTACATCTGAATTTGTTTGGGTCAGGATACCGATACAAAATAGAATCTGTTTTAAAGCCGTTTATAAAATAGTTAAGCTATACCCGTCGCATCCTGTTCGGGGCTTTGAATCATCTTCCATGAATTTTCTGCAGCCATTTGCTCTGCAGCCTTGATTGAGTAATCACGACCTTTTCCGTATTCAATTTTATCGATAAATACCTGAACCACGTACTGCTTATTATAACCTGAGCCTACAACTTCAATCACATCAAAGCTTATGTGTTTTTTTTCTTTCTGAGCCCAGTCGATGAGTTTACTTTTAAAGTTCCACTCTTTGTGCTCCATTTCATCAATATCAAGATGGATATTGATAATGCGTTCAATAATAACTTTATGGGTAAACCTGAAGCCTTTATCCAAATAAATGGCACCAACCAATGCTTCAAATGCATCACCTTCAATAGAGCGATAGTAATTATTTGATTCTTTATCTCTCTGAATCAACGACGACAAACCAAGTTTCTGAGAAAGCTTGTTCAAGTTCGCACGACTCACAATTTTCGAACGCATTTCGGTAAGAAATCCTTCGTCATTGAGCGGATATTTTTTAAACAGGTAATCAGCGATAACCGAGCTTAAAACGGCATCACCAAGATATTCGAGGCGCTCATTATTGAGTTTTGCCCCATTTTGCGCAGATTGCGCAGCCGACTTGTGTAAAAAGGCCAGTTTATAAAGAAAAATATTCTCGGGATAAAACCCGAGAATATTCTTTACTTTCCGTGAAAGATCTCTATCTTGTGAAAACTGAGCCTTTAGAAAACCCTTTAGGATCAAGATTACACTTATTGAATAAATTTCTTAAATACAAGTGATACATTATGTCCACCAAATCCGAAAGTATTTGATACTGCTACATTTACTTTACGATCAACAGCTTTGTTGAATGTGAAGTTTAGTTTGTTATCAATTTCTTCATCATCCGTAAAATGGTTGATGGTTGGTGGAATTTTATCGTTGCAAATTGCTAGAACTGCAGAAACAGCTTCAATAGCACCGGCGGCACCTAAAAGGTGACCCGTCATCGACTTGGTAGAGTTGATGTTTATTGAATAAGCGTGTTCACCAAAGAGTCTTACAATTGCTTTTGGCTCAGCAACATCGCCAAGCGGGGTAGAAGTTCCATGAGTGTTAATGTGGTCAATATCATCAGGTATTAAGCCTGCATCTTCAATTGCCAGTCTCATTGCATTATAGGCTCCTAATCCTTCCGGATGAGGAGAAGTCATGTGACTTGCATCGGCAGTTAAGCCGGCGCCAACAACTTCGCAGTATATTTTTGCACCGCGACGCAAAGCATGTTCCAACTCTTCAAAAACGATACCTGCACCACCTTCGCCCATTACAAAGCCATCTCTGTCTTTGTCAAAAGGACGTGAAGCAGTTTTAGGATCATCATTGCGGGTAGAAACAGCATGCATAGCATTAAAACCACCAATACCAGCCTCATTGATAGCAGCTTCGCTGCCTCCGGCGATAATGGCATCAGCTTTGCCCATACGAATATAGAACAATGCATCGGCTAATGAATTAGCTGATGATGCACAGGCAGATACCGTAGCAAAGTTTGGTCCGCAAAAACCATGTTTGATAGAAATATGTCCAGCCGTAATATCGGCAATCATTTTCGGGATAAAGAAAGGATTGAAACGGGGTGTACCATCACCTTTCGCAAAATCAGAAACTTCGTTAAAGAAGGTGATTAAACCACCAATCCCCGAAGCCCAGATAACTCCAACCCTGTTCAGGTCAAAACTTTCTGCATTGATACCAGCGTCAGCAATAGCTTCATCTGCCGCAACGATCCCGAATTGAGAACATAAATCATACTTCCTGACCTCTTTACGATCAAAGAATTTGCTCGCATCAAAGTTCTTTACTTCACAGGCAAACTGTGTTTTGAACTTTTCCGGGTCAAAACGCGTGATCCGATCTGCCCCACTTACTCCATTAAGCAATCCCTCCCAGTACTCTGGTACAGTATTACCTATAGGAGTAAGTGCTCCCAGACCAGTAACAACAACTCTCTTATACTCCATGCAGAGGATAATTTATTTAGTGTTGTTTTCAATGTAAGCAATCGCGTCGCCTACGGTTGCAATTTTTTCGGCTTGATCATCCGGAATAGCGATATTGAACTCTTTTTCAAGTTCCATAATCAATTCTACTGTATCCAGTGAATCCGCTCCCAAATCGTTAGTAAAACTAGCTTCGGGAGTTACTTCGTTTTCATCAACACCAAGCTTATCAACAATGATAGCTTTTACTCTTGTTGCAATGTCAGACATGTTTACACTTTTTTAGTTAAACGTGGGTGCAAAGAAACACATAACAAGCTTCATAACCAAAAAAAAATGAAAGTATTTATCTTACAATAGTATTATCATACTGATTTACAACAGAGAATACCTTCTCTATTTAACTACATTATACACTTCTCTTTTAACCGGAAGAATGTATTTTTGCAAGAAAAAAATGATCAACCTTGCTTTATTCGCTTCCGGAAATGGCAGTAATGCCGAAAACATCCTTCAATATTTCAAGAATATACCTGATATTCAGATAGTTGCTCTGTTTTCGAATAATCCGGATGCATATGCCCTAAAACGCGCAGAAAACAATCAAATTACTGCTTTTCAATTTACTAGAAACGAATTTTATAACTCTGAAAGCGTACTTGAAAAACTAAAAGACTTACAAACCGACTATATTATTCTTGCCGGATTTCTGTGGTTGATTCCTGAATCGCTCACTCATGCATATCCAAATCGCATCATTAATATACATCCGGCACTACTTCCTAAATTCGGCGGAAAAGGAATGTATGGCATGCACGTACATCAGGCCGTTGTGGATCAAAACGAAACACAAACAGGAATTACCATTCATTTAGTAAACGACAAATATGATGACGGAAAAATATTATTTCAAGACAATTGCAAGGTTGATAAAACGGATACTCCAGAAGCAGTTGCCGAAAAAGTGCACGCTCTGGAATACAAATGGTTCCCTGAAATAATTCATCAATACATTGAAAAACAGAAATCTATATAGCTAAAACCCTTTAAAACAAAAGAGCTTCTGATGCAGAAGCTCTTTTGTTTTTATTTCAGATTACACTCCTTAATTTATTCTATATCGTCAGGAGTTTCATTTAAGATTGACTCATTTTCGTAGTCTATGGTCAGAATTTCTGCAAATTCATCTTCATTGGCTTTGTTCTCTTTCATAGAACCTTCAAAAATTTCGAATTTCACAAAACGACATTCCAGCGGACCATTGAAGAGTGGTATCTTTTGTGTTGGCTTTAACCCAATATTTTTTAAAGCAGTAAGTTCTGAACTGATTATCCATGCTTCATAACCCAAATAATTATGCTTCAGCGTGTCGCCAATAGACTGGTAGAATGAAACGATATCTTCTTCCTGAAGTCGTTCTCCATAAGGCGGATTTGTGATCAGAATGCCTGGGCCATGAGGAGGTAAGTGATCCTGCATCGCATTTACTTCAAGCATTACATCCATGTGCAATTTAGCCTGACGAACATTCTCTTCTGCAATATCAATTGCAGCTTCCGAAATATCCAGTCCCCAGATTTCCGCTTCGCATTCGACCAATTTAGAATCGCACTCATTCTTTACTTTATTCCATAAATTTGGGTCAAAATCATTCCAATGCATAAAGCTGAACGACTTGCGAAAAAATCCTGCAGGCATATTTGACGCATACATTGCAGCTTCAATTACAATAGTACCTGAACCACACATCGGATCAATAAACGTATCCTTTTTATTCCAACCACTTAGCTGAATTAAACCAGCTGCCAGTACTTCATTAATTGGAGCTTTGCCAGTGGCTTTGCGATAATTACGCTTAAATAATGCTTCTCCGGAGCTATTCAACGAGAGAACACACTGATTATTTGACATATGAAGGTCAATTCTGAAATCAGGATTTATTTTTTCAACGGTTGGCCGGCGGCTAAACTTACGATTGAACCTGTCAACAATTGCATCTTTTACTCTTTGCGAAGCAAAACGTGTATGTGAAAATACAGAATTGTAAAGGTTTGTATCAATAATCATTGAACCATCAACAGAGATAAACTTCTCCCATGCAATATCATATATCTTTTTATAAAGATCTTCCTGATCATAGATGGAAAATTCAGCAATAGGTTTTAAGATGTAGAGAGCTGTACGGCAGCAATAATTTGCTTTGTACATCAATTCATCATCACCCGAAAAGCTTACGGCTCTTTTAAGAATTTCGACATTTTGAGCTCCAAGTGATTCTAATTCAGCAGCAAGTACACCTTCTAGTCCCTGAAAGGTTTTTGCAATTAACTTAAAAGATTGATTCATGTAATATGTATTCGGGTTATTCGGTTAGTTTTTTTATGAATTTTTCGGCTTCCACAATATATCGAATATGAACGGCACTCCCTATCTGACCTTTCTCATCCCAGGCATCGATTTCGAAAAAAAGTTTTTTGCCATCAACATTTAACAAACGTGATTCACATTTCACTTTCATTCCTACAGGAGTAGCCTTAATGTGTTTTACATTGATTTCAATACCTAATGTAATATAACCTTTCGGGAGAAATCTTCCCACAGAGGTTTGAGCAGTATTTTCCATCAATCCAACCATTGCAGGAGTGGCAAAAACTTCAATTAATCCTGACCCATATCGGGCGGCAGTCATTTCCGGGCTAACTTCAATTTCCTGAAATTCAACCAACTTTTCGGGAAAAACAAAATTCATTTGTTTCTATATTAAGAATTGAAATAAAAGTTCACTGTTTGTTTTAAATCGGGATGTAAGCTTTTTGATACCGGGCAGCTTAGTGCTGCCTGTTTGAGCAACGTTTGTTCTTTGTTGCTATATACAATGGTATCAGTGAAACGAAAATCAATAATAATTTCAACAACTCGACGGGGTTCTGTTCCCATAATTTTGGCTACATGAGCACATGTGCCTTCCAACTGAATAGAGTGACGTTTAGAAATAATGCCCATGATTGTCATCATACATTGGGCAAGGGAGGTTGCCATAAGATCAGTGGGCGAAAAAGCCATTCCCTTACCTTCGTTATCAACCGGGGCTTCTGTAAGAATGATTTCTCCTGATTTCAAATGTACTGATCTGGATTGCAAATCGCCTATATACGTAACTATACTTACTTCCATCTTGGCTGCAAAAGTATAAAAAAGGAGTACGCCACAACGAAAGATTGGTGAAAGAATTAAATATTCAACAAAATGAACAATTACGGGAGCTCCTGAGTTAATTAGCATAAAATCACACTGTTATTTTGTTGTTAATTATGTTAACTGAGGGTTAAGCCTATTGATATGAAATAAAAAACTACCTATTTTTGATACACTTCTCTGAAAAACACATATAAGAAGTCATAAACTTACTTTGGTTATTCACAAATCCTAAATGCATGAGTAAAAAACGTACTACTTCTATTATTGTTCTAATTACAAGTTTAGCTCTGTTTGGGATTGTAGTATCACAATATCTATGGGTAAAATATGCCGTTGATTTACGAAAAGAAATTTTTGACAACAGGGTGCAAATTACTCTTCGCGAAGTTGCAAATGAACTTGAAGAAAGCGAAATAAGCGAATACAGCCACATAGGGTGTGTTAAATCACAAAACAAACAAGATAAGACATGTTGCAATCACCCGATTGAAACTCACAAACTTGACTCTATCATGAATAATATTTTCTGCACACTTAAGCCAAATAAAGATTATGTGTACGGAATCATCAATACCAAAAATAATAAGCTCATCTACTCTTCCGATACTAAATTTGAAAACGAGTTACTGAATACGTATCATTATCTTCCATTGTCCTGTCCAAAAAATCCGAATGCATTCTTACTTGCCCTTTATTTTCCGACTCAGGATAAGTATATATTAAACAGGATGTCATTATTACTGATAATATCCACCTTATTTTTGCTTGTGGTAATCATTAGTTTCTATTCCACGATTATCACCTTTGTGAAACAAAAGAAATTGTCGGAAATGAAGAGCGACTTTATCAACAACATGACTCACGAATTCAAAACACCGATTTCAACAATATCCCTTGCAAGTGAGATGCTGTCTAATCCATCGGTTCAGAGTTCGCGTGAAAAAATTAAGCAATACGCCAGCATTATTTTTGATGAGAACTCCAGATTGAAAAATCAGGTAGAACATGTGTTGCAAATGGCTGCTATCGACAAAAAACAGATTCAGATAAAACAAGAAGAAGTTAACATTCATGAAGTTCTTGATCTGGTAATTGACAGTTTCAAGTTGATTATGAAAGAAAAAAATGTATCTTTAACCACTAAAATGGAATCAACAAAGCCATTTATCATGGCTGATAAGGTACATTTATTCAACATTTTCAGCAATTTACTGGATAATGCGATTAAATATACTGAACTTGATCCCGAGATCGTTATAACAACCAAAGACGTTCAAAAAGGCATACAAATAACATTCAAAGACAATGGAATAGGAATATCACCTGAGTTTTTGAAAGATATCTTTAAAAAGATGTATCGGGTACCAACTGGCGATATACACAACGTAAAAGGCTTTGGTCTTGGTCTCTATTATGTAAAAAACATGGTTGAATTACATAAAGGGGCAATAAAAGTTAGTAGTGAACCCGAAAAAGGTAGTACCTTTGAAGTCTTTATTCCTCATATTGAAAAACCTAATATCTTTATAGACAATGAAGAAGTATAAAGCAAAAATATTACTGGTTGAGGATGATCCAAACCTCAGTCTGGTTTTAGTAGATTATCTGGAAATGCTAACCTATGAAGCCGTATTATGTAAAGACGGAGAACATGGTTTAAACACGTTTAAATCAACCAAATTCGATCTGTGCATATTAGATATTATGCTTCCTCGCAAAGATGGATTTACATTAGCTCAGGAAATCAGGAGAATAAATCAGGATGTGCCCATTGTTTTCTTAACAGCAAAATCACTGAAAGAAGATCGCATCAAAGGTTTTAAAATCGGATGTGACGACTATATTACAAAACCTTTCAGTACTGAAGAACTCAGCCTTCGTATAGATGCTATTCTGAAACGTTGTTTGATCAAAAACAGATACTCAGAACCCGATCAGAAAGAAACTTTCAAAATTGGCAAGTACAATTTTGACTATTCAAACATGGAGTTAATTGGCCCAAGTGGAAAGCAAAATCTTACGCGCAAAGAAGCTGATCTGCTTCGTATGCTTTGCCTGCATCAAAATACAATTCTCAAAAGAGAAGTTGCTCTGCGTGCAATCTGGGGCGACGACGACTACTTTGTTGGTCGTAGTATGGATGTATTCATTACCAAACTGCGTAAATATCTGAAAGAAGATCCGAACATTTCTATTACCAACGTTCATGGAACTGGTTTTAAATTTGAAGTAACACAGGATACTACCGAAGAAAATTAATAAATTACAATTCCTTTACAGGAACAAAAAAGGTTTAACAAATTCCACAAGGGTCTGTTAAACCTTTTTTATTTGCCCTCGTCATAGAAACGTAACTAAACTTAAAAAGAAATGGAAACAAGAAATCTTAAATGGATTGCAATATTTTGCATCGCAACAATGGTTGTTTTCGTATCCTGCAAAAAAGACAAAGATGAAAGCAGTGATTCTGATTTAAAACTTACCAAACTTGACTCAGAAGCAGAATATGCATTTGAACAACTCGACGATATGGCAGATGAAGCTTATGCTGACTTAACTACAAAATCGAAATCAACAGATCTGCTACAGGGAATTTTTGGCCCATGTGCCACAAAAACAATCGATACAGTTTCTGTTCCTCACGTATTAACCATTAATTTCGGAAACACAAACTGCTTATGCAACGATGGCAGAAATCGCAGAGGACAAATTATTGTAAACTATACAGGTCATTACAACGATTCCGGATCTTACAAATCATTTACATTCAACAACTATTTTGTGAACGATAATCAAATTTTAGGCTCAAAAACAAAAACCAACAATGGTAAAAATACTGCCGGAAACTGGACATTTTCCACCGTGGTAAACGGTCAGGTTATTTTTGCCAGTAATGCTGACACCATCAGTTGGAACGCAAATCGTAATATTGAATGGATTGTCGGCGCCAATACCCCTACCCGTTTTGACAATGAATACCTGATTACCGGAAGTTCATCCGGAACTAAACTCAACAACACCTCCTATACTAAGCAAATCACGACGCCTTTGCATAAAAAAGTCAGCTGCCACAATTTTGTTTCAGGCATTGTAGTTGTAACTCCTTCTAACAAACCACAGCGTATCATTGATTACGGAAACGGAGTCTGCGATAATCTGGCTCAGATTACAATCAACGGAAATACGTTTACAATTGTACTTCATTAATCTTCGAATACGAAAATAGAGGCTGTCTAAAAAAGCCGTAACCTTACTATATTTTCCCGACTTTCTGGACTCAGTCTGGCAGCTATAATTCAATAAGTTGTCATATTGAGTTTCGAAAGTCGGGAAAGTTTTTTTTACCAGACAAGAGGCTTTTTCAGCTTCGTTACATTATTTCCTCAGGCATTTCAAATAATATCTCAACCCGTGTACCAGAAGGACGCTTCTTTGAATCATAAAGATCAATAATCTCAAATCTAACTTTTTGATTTGTTTTCTTTTCGAACAACTTAAAGAATTCATTCATAATATTCAACCCTCTCCCTGTTGAACTTGTGCCAAGTTCTTTTGATTTCAGGCGACCAATTCCATTGTCTTCCACTATTATTAATAAAAACTTCTTCTTAATCGATAAATCAATAATTAAGCGACCTTTATCATTGAGATGCATCAATCCGTGACGAACAGCATTTTCAGCAAATGTCTGAATAATCATTTTGGGAACTTTGATATATGGATCAACATCCTGACTAATATTAACTGCATAGGTAAACTTTTGGCTATGGCGATATTGTTCAAGCTCCAGATAATTAGACACAAACGTGATTTCATCTTCTAATGTGCGTTCTATTTTATCCGAAGAATCCAGCAATACTCTGATTAAGCGCGAAAATTTTTGCAGGTATGAGTAAGCCTCATCGGGCTTGTGTTTTAAAATAGAAGCTCCAATCGAATTCATTGCATTAAACGTAAAATGAGGATCAATTTGATTTCGGATACTTTTTAACTGTAAATCAATAAGTTCAAGTTCATCTTTATATTTCTGCTCATTAAAATGCTTTCTTCTTTTTAACACACTGTATGCTATAAAATAGCTTATTCCCAATAAAACCAGAATCCCTAAAATCTTCACCCAAAGTAACTCCCATAACCTTGCTTCAATTTCAAAAGAAAAACTTGCAGGTTTTAACGACCAAATACCATTATTACTCATCGCTCGAACCATGAAAATATATTTTCCGGGTTCAAGATTTGTAAAAGTTGCAAATCGTTCCAACGACGGTGCCGACCATTTATCATCAAAACCTACCAGTTTATAGCTATATTTTATTTTCCCAGGATTGAAAAAAGATATTGTGTGAAAGTTAAATCTCAAATTTCTGGACTTCGAAATAAAATTCAACATACTATCGGAAGAGTTAATTTCGGTTAATAAACTCCAATCCATTCTTTCATTTGGTTTTTCAATTGATGAAATGGTTATTAATGGAGGCTCTTTATTCAGATAAAAAAGTGAAGGATCAAAACGAACAATCCTGTCAGAAGTTGGTATCCAAAAACAACCTTTGCGGTCAACAATTATTCCGTTTTGAGCACATTCAATTCCCTGAAATCCATTTTCATTATCAAAACGATAAAATCGATATAATCCAGTATTGAAATCATTGATATTAAGCAATGTTATACCTTTTAAACTTCCTATTAGCAGGTTGTTTTTAGAATCAACAGCTAAGGAGGTAATCAGCCCGTCATTATAGGGATAGTTTATTTTCCGGATTTTTGTATAATCATAAAGATATAGCCCTCTTCCATTTCCCATCCACAAATTTTCGGTTTTATCAATAACCATTGCATTTGCACCATATTTAAAGGGAATATTTTTATTTGGAAGTTTGATAAACACTTCAGCTCCATCCCACAATGTTATCCCGTCAAAACCTCCAAGCCAATATATTCCTCTTTTATCTTTAACAATTGAAACAATATGATTTACTCTGCATCCAGGTGAAATATTAAAAGTACGGGGTGTTTTGTAATCATTTAAAGCTGATAAACCCGAAGAACCTGCTATCAACAACCGGTTCACTTTTTTATCATCAAACAGAAACAGGGTAGTATTCTGGGAATTAAGGGTATTGACTAAAACAGGAGAAGCCGTTTCTGAATTCCATTTCAGCAATCCATAGGGTTCGTTGGTTGTCAGCCAAATATTTCCAAACTGATCTTTTAATGATCCCATATAAAATCCGCTGTAATGATATTTTTTCTTTAATGACTCGGACAATGTTTCTTCAGTTTTGAGTTGTCTTCCATTCCAAAGCTGAATTTTTCCTTTGTTTGAAAAGAACCATATTTTACCCTTTGAATCTTCAATAATTGACCAAACATAAGGAATTACGCCATTATCTTTTGTAAAGTTCAAAAATGCTGCACTTTGTATTTTTACCAATCCGATTTCACCTAGTATCCATGAATTACCTTCCTGATCAACAAAATAGTTCGAAAAACCTTCTGGTAATGATAAGGGATCCATTATTTCCAGCGTATCATTGGTCAATATACGTATACTATTGTCATTGTTTTTCTTTACCAGTACACCTCTTTTTACTTTATTATAGCAGAATGTATAATCGGAAATATTTGGTGCATAATACCTTACACTACTACAGCGTGTAAACCTAAACTTATGCACAGTATAGAGATAATAATCATCACCCACTACACTAAAATCGCCAACAGTACTTTGAGAATAGCTCAGAATTTTCCTGAAAGGCATTTTCAATGGTTTCAATATATTATTATCAGGCGAAAGATAATACAACCCTTTTGCATGATTGTAAAATAAAAATGACGCAGTGGACCGATCCTGAATTTTAATAAATTTTTCTTCTTTTTCAAAAGGCGAAATATCAATAGGCTTATACGATAATTTTCCGTTCTCATAGATTATTCTATAGAGATTTTGCTGCTGATCCCTGCCTAAAATAAAGATTCTGTCCTTACCATCAATTACTGAGAGATTTCCAATTGTTATTGGTTTTTCAAATAATAACCTTACACTTGAAAGATTTCTTCCATTATACAACGAAACATACTCTTGTCCAATAAAATAGACATCTCCTTTTTTATTTTCCAGAACAGAATATACAGAAGTAGCAGGTAAACCATTCTCAAACGTAATATTTTTAAAAACTAACCCATCGAAACGACTAATTCCTCCTTTGGTTGAAATCCACAAATAACCTTTACTATCCTGATAAATACTAGTTATCTGATTTTGAACCAGTCCATCATTTACAGTATAACAGCGCAATGAAAAGGTTTGTGCTGATAAATTATGAGCCAGAGCTCCCAAAAGAAGTAATATCCCGATAAGGTATCGTTTCATAATTATTTGTTTAGCATTTCCAGTGCATGTTTGCATATTGCATCAGCATTCAGTCCGTATTTTTGCATCAATTCGGCAGGTGTTCCCGATTCGCCAAAGCGGTCATTCATTCCAATACGACGTACCAGAACAGGATGTCTTTCGCTTAAAACTTCAGCCACAGCACTGCCCAGCCCACCAATTACCTGATGTTCTTCCACTGTAATAATTTTTTTACATTGTTGTGCAAGAGTGATTAGTAACTCTTCATCTATTGGTTTCAAGGTATGAATATTTGCTACAGTCGCACTGATTCCCTGTTGTTTAAGCTCTTTTGCTGCCTGCAACGCTTCCCACACCATGTGTCCGGTTGCAATAATGGCAATATCTTTTCCCTGACGATAAAGTTGACCTTTACCGGGCACAAAGTCCATGTCGGTAGCCGTGAAATCAGGCACAGCTTCGCGGCCAAATCGAATATAGACCGGACCTTTAACATCGTCCACCGCCGCTTTAATTGCAAGTTTTGTCTGGGTATAATCGCAAGGAGAGAGAACCGTCATATTGGGCAATACTCGCATAATGGCCAAATCTTCCAGTGCCTGATGCGTAGCACCATCGGGACCTACCGAAATTCCTGCATGTGCACCGCCAATAATCACATGTAAATTATTGTAACATACCGAAACACGAACCTGATCTATTGTTCGCAATGCCGCAAACACACCGTAGGTTGAGAATACCGGAATTTTTCCGGCCAAAGCCATTCCAGCCGCCACACCCACGCAGTTTTGCTCAGCAATACCCAGTGAATAAAAGCGATCGGGAAAAGTTTCTGCAAAAAAATTCATACCAACCGAAGCTGTAATATCGGCACCCAAAGCAATGATTTGCTTATTACGATGCCCAGCCTCTTTTAAACCTTCACCAAAGCCACTTTTGGTAGGTTTATCCCCTCTGTTTTTAAATTCGCGTGTGGAATAATTCATAGCCTGAGTGTTTAGATGTGAGGTTGCTGTAATTCACTTATAAATTGTTGATATTCTTCACAGGAGGGAGCTTTACCGTGCCAGCGGTAATCGCCTTCGATGCTTTTGACTCCGGCTCCCATTTTGGTGTACGCAAGAATCAGTGTTGGTTTTCCTTTAAGCATACGTGCTTCGGAAAAGGTTGAGAGAAGATCTGAAATGCTGTTTCCATTGCATTCCAAAACATTCCAGCCAAAAGCTTTCCATTTGAGTGTAAGCGGTTCTATTTCCATCACTTTTGAAGTAGAACCATCTATCTGAACTTTATTCCGGTCAACAATAGCAATCAGATTGTCGAGTTTGTAGTGTGCTGCACTCATGGCTGACTCCCAGATGGAACCTTCCTGTAATTCGCCATCACCATGCACTGAAAATACTCTCCATGTTTTTTTGTCATGCTTTGCAGCCAGCGCAAGACCTACGGCTACCGAAAGCCCCTGCCCTAACGATCCGCTGCTGCTTTCCAATCCGGGAAGAAAATGGTCGCGACCGGGATGCCCCTGAAGTCGTGAACCTAATTTACGCAGAGTTTTCAGCTCTTCTACTTCAAAAAAACCTGCATGTGCCAGTGTTGCATATAACACAGGAGCAACATGACCGATAGAAAGGATTAAACGATCGCGGTCAGGCCATTCGGGATTTTTTGGGTTGTACTTTATTTCAGAAAAATAGAGAATTGAAAAAACATCAGCCAATCCCAAGCTGCCACCTGTATGACCCGATCCGGCAAGGGTTATACTTTCCAGAACAGACTTTCGTATATCGTAAGCCTTTTGTTTTAAGGCATTTATTTTATCCTGATTCATTTTTGTGTCGTTGTATTTGTTAACCAAAAAAATACGACTTTTACAGTGCTTAAAAATACAAAAAAAGAAATATGAGAAAGGTATTAACTCTTATTGTAATTGCCGCTTTATTTGCAGGCTCATGCCAAAAAAAAGCAGGTGATAAAGAAGATGCCACCATCATCGGAAAACCTGAAGTTGATGTTAAAAACGGTATCATGACTCCCGAAATTCTCTGGTCGTTTGGTCGTATTGGAGAAGTAAGTGTTTCACCGGATAAAAAAAGAATTCTTTTTACAGTGAAATACTTCAGCATTAAAGATAATAAAGGTAATGCTGAAATCTACACTATGAATATCGATGGAAGCGATATGAAGCAACTTACCAAAACCGCTGGAAGCGAATATAACGTAATGTGGCGTCCGGACGGTAAAAAAATCGTTTATCTTTCAGCCGAAAGTGGTTCATCTCAGATTTGGGAAATGAATGCTGATGGAAGTAATTCAACTCAAATTTCAAAAGAAGACACTGATATTGAAGGCTTTAAATATTCACCAGATATAAGCAAAGTCCTTTTCGTGAAACAGGTAAAGATCGATTCAACCACAAAAGATATTTACCCTGATCTGGATAAAGCCTCTGGAATTATTGTAAATGAGCTGATGTACAAGCATTGGGATCAGTGGATTGAAAGCTATCCTCACATTTTTGTGGCTGACGTAAAAGAAGGTTCTATCAGCAATCAAAAAGATATTCTGAACAACGAGCCTTTTGAAAGCCCTAATCGTCCGTTCGGAGGTATGGAACAGATTAACTGGAGCCCCGACAGCAAAACTATTGCTTACACTTGCCGCAAACTGAAGGGTAAAGATTATGCTGTATCTACAAATTCGGATATTTATCTTTATGATATTGCAAAGGGTCTGTCTGTAAATATTTCACAGGGAATGCCCGGTTATGACGTTTCACCGGTTTATTCACCTGACGGCAATAAAATTGCTTGGGAAAGCATGGCTCGCAATGGTTATGAATCAGACAAAAACCGTTTGATGATTTACGATGTTGCCTCAAAGAAAATTACGGACTATACCGCAAACTTTGACCAGAATGCTACAGGTTTAACATGGACTGACGACAGCAAATCTGTTTATTTCATCAGCGGAATTAAGGCTGTGGAAGAAATTTTTAAACTTACCGTTGCTGACGGAAACATCAAACGTATTACCGAAGGCATCCACGATTACCAATCGGTGATTCCTGCCGGAAATGTGCTGATTGCCACTCAGGTTTCAATGTCGCATCCTGTACAAATTATATCGGTTGATCCAAATAATGGAAAAGAAACTAAAATCAGCACTATTAATGATGATTTACAGGGCAAACTAAAAATGGGTAAGGTTGAACAACGCTGGATTAAAACTTCCGATAATAAAGATATGCTTACATGGGTAATTTATCCGCCTGATTTTGATTCAACAAAAAAATACCCGACTCTTTTATACTGCGAAGGTGGACCTCAATCAACCGTTAGTCAGTTTTGGAGCTACCGTTGGAACTTCCAGATGATGGCTGCAAACGGATACATTGTAGTTGCCCCAAACCGCAGAGGTTTACCAAGTTTCGGACAGGCATGGAACGAAGAAATCAGTGGTGATTATGGCGGACAGTGCATGAAAGATTATTTATCGGCTATTGACGCTGTTGCAAAAGAACCGTATGTAAACAAAGATAAGCTAGGTGCTGTTGGGGCAAGTTTCGGAGGATTTTCGGTGTACTGGTTAGCCGGAAATCATAACAAACGCTTTAAAGCCTTTATTGCTCACGACGGAATGTTTAATCTGGAAGCTCAATACCTCGAAACCGAAGAAATGTGGTTTGTAAACTGGGATTTAGGCGGTTCTTACTGGGATAAAAATAATAAAATTGCTCAACGCAGCTATGCTAATTCGCCACATAAGTTTGTTGACAAATGGGATACTCCTATTTTGGTTATTCATGGCGAAAAAGATTATCGTATTCTGGCTTCGCAGGGAATGCAAGCATTTAATGCAGCAAAACTAAGAGGTGTTCCTGCACAAATGTTGATTTTCCCGGATGAAAACCATTGGGTATTAAAACCACAAAACGGAATTCTCTGGCAACGCACTTTCAAAAATTGGTTGGATAAGTGGCTGAAATAGAATATAAAAGTAAAAATATTTTCCAGAGCGTGAAACGTAAAAAAACGTGAAGCGTAAAAAAGAATACAAATATTTCAAGCCCCAAAAGGAGAATGCTCTTTTTGGGGCTTTTCCTTTTATTCCAAAATGAATTAGCTAAAAAACTCGCAAAAAGCCAGTTCTGGCTTCTCTATTCTTTTCACTCTTCACTATAAAGAGTCTCCAGGGACTAAATAATTGAGAGGAATTGATGAAGATTGAAAATACAGGTCTAACTTCTTTTCTCAGAACGGAATAATTGATAGTCCAATCGAGATCGGATAAATCTGAGGACCTTCATCTTCCTTAAAAATCTTGCTCAAGCTGTACGCTGCGTACAAATTAAAATGTCCATAACCTATGCGGGCAAATGCACCATAGCTCCAGTCGGCAATACCGGGGATATTGTGTTTTTTGAGAATAATTGTTTCATTGGTATTCTCGACCACATCCTCTCCTTTATATTTGGTATGATTATTAATATTATAACCAACCTTTGCACCTAAAGAAATGCGAAACGGACGATCATTTGCCGGATTCGTTTTAAAGCGGAACTCCAACGGAATTTCCAGGTAAGTTAAACTTATTTTATTACAATCATAATCAATTTCCTTACCATAATACTGATTAAGAGGCACAAAAATTGTTTTTGCAGAAATGATCGGGTCGTTTGCGTCCTGAAATTTACGGGTAGGAACAGCATTGCTGTAAAAATTATGACAGTTTATTCCTAACCCTGCAGCTATACTAAAATTACTTTCGAATAAATTAATGTCATACATTGCCGACAGGCTGATACCCTGCTGTATTGCACGTAAATCAACCGTTGCTGGAACATCCTGCCATAAATCATGAAAAACATCTACAATAAATTTATCGGCAAAATGTTCACGGGCTTCTTTTGCCTCATTGTCATTCGTTTTAGACTGAGCTATTAAAATCTGAATTGACAAAGCACAAATACACAGAATTGAAAGGGTGATTTTTTTCATAATCAACAATATTAAGGGGTTTAGCAAATCAAAGATACGCTAATTTTGCAAAACATTATGCAATGTAGTTAAGAGTATAGATGTTCCTGATTTACAATACACCTGTTGATCATTACATTTTCCCGGATTTCGGAATTCAGTACACTTGTTACACTTTGATCATGCTTAGCATAACAATATAGAATACTGATTTACAAAATCTTAACATCATTTAAATAACCGATATAAATGAAAAGTCCGAATCAACCAATTCTATACAAAAGCAACTGGCTTCCCATTACAAAGCAGGAAATGGACGAAAGAGGATGGGATCAACCAGATGTTATTCTTGTTTCGGGCGATGCCTATGTTGATCATCCTGGCTTTGGTACAGCCGTAATAGGACGGGTACTCGAAAATATCGATTTAAAGGTTGTGATACTTCCGCAACCTAACTGGCGCGACGATTTGCGTGACTTCAAAAAATTCGGACAACCCCGCCTTTTTTTTGGAATAAGTGCCGGATGTATGGATTCAATGGTAAATCATTATACAGCCGCACGCCGCCTCCGGAGCGACGATGCTTATACTCCCGGAGGAACTGCAGGCTTTCGCCCTGATTATGCATCTATTGTATATAGCCTTATCCTCAAAAAGCTATATCCCGATACTCCGGTAATACTCGGAGGCATCGAAGCTTCTCTGCGACGTTTAACACATTACGACTATTGGTCAGACAAGCTAAAGCCTTCCATTTTAGTTGAAAGCAATGCCGATTTACTGGTATATGGAATGGGCGAAAAATCAATCATATCTATTGCTGAGCGTTTACGCGATGGTGAGACAATGGAAACCCTTACGGATATTCCTCAAACCGCCTTTTTCAAAAAAGAAAAGCCCGAGTTTACCGAAGAGGCTCATCTTTTGCACTCACACGAAGAATGTCTGAAAAACAAGCGTAAACAAGCCGAAAACTTCCGCGTGTTCGAAGAAGAATCAAACCGTTGGATTTCCGGAAAGCTTATTCAGCAAACAGGTAGTGGCTGGGTAGTTATTAATCAAAGCCATCAGCCTTCAACGCCCGAAGAACTCGACGCCGTATATGCCCTTCCGTTTACACGATTACCTCATCCAAAATATCGCAACCGTGGGTCAATTCCAGCCTATGAAATGATTCGTCATTCTATTACCCTGCATCGCGGATGCTTTGGAGGATGTTCCTTTTGCACTATTTCGGCACACCAAGGTAAGTTTGTTTCGTCTCGTTCCGAAGCATCTGTACTGAGCGAGGTTCAAAAAGTAACCGAAATGCCCGACTTCAAAGGCTACATCAGCGATTTGGGCGGACCCTCGGCCAACATGTATAAAATGCAGGGTACTAAAATCGATGTCTGCAAAAAATGCAAGCGACCATCCTGTATCTTTCCGAATATTTGCCCCAACCTCAACACCAGCCATAAAGCACTGATAAATTTATACAGAGATGCTGCTAACATAAAAGGAATCAAAAAAATATTTGTAGGCAGTGGTGTTCGCTACGATTTGTTGTTTGATAAAAATAACAAACTCAATCATCAAAACTACGGTCATGAATATGCACGGCAACTTATTACATCGCACGTATCCGGGCGATTAAAAGTTGCCCCCGAACACACCAACAACGCTGTATTACAACATATGCGCAAACCTTCCTTCCAACTATTCAGAGTCTTTAAAAAAATATTTGAAGAAGAAAATCAGAAAGCAGGGCTACGTCAACAATTAATTCCTTACTTTATTTCAAGCCATCCAGGCTGTAAAGCCGAATTCATGGCCGAGCTCGCCGCCGACACTAAAGATTTGGGATATAAACTGGAGCAGGTGCAAGACTTCACTCCCACTCCCATGACTTTATCCACCGAAATCTACTATACCGGCATCGATCCATATACGTTACAACCCGTATTTACCGCCCGCACTCCCGAAGAAAAAAAAGCTCAGAACCGCTACTTTTTCTGGTACAAATCCGAAAACATTCCCTGGATAAAAAGCAACCTTGCAAAGGTAAAACGAATGGATATTGTAAACAGGTTGTATAGTAGGAAGTGATTGAGAAGTAAAAAGAACTTACTCATTTTCAATCCATTCCAGGAGTTAGAAGTCAGAAACATCCTTTCACCGTTCTAAATTCAACTCACTCCGCCTCATTACTATTATTCATTCACAATCAGCTTAAACCCGATTCCGTGAACATTAATCAATTCCACGTTAGGGTCTTCGCGTAAAAATTTGCGAAGCTTTGTAATATACACATCCATACTCCGGGCATTAAAATAGCTATCATCTTTCCAGATTTTAGTAAGAGCGAAGCTACGATCCACCACGTTATTTTTATTCTTGCACAATATCAGCAGCAGATCAACTTCTCTCGATGTAAGTTTCTGAGTATGATCCCCCAACGTAAGCAGTTGACGAACCGAATCAAAAGAATATCGTCCAATAGTATAGATATTTTCTTTCACATCCGACTTGCCTGAATCGTTTGTACGGCGCAAAATCGCTTGCATTCTCACCAAAAGCTCTTCCATACTAAAAGGCTTGGTAACATAATCGTCCGCACCTATTTCAAATCCTTTCAGTTTATCTTCCTGAAGATTTTTTGCGGTAAGAAATAATACCGGAATTTTCCGATCCAGCTTACGGATATCCTTCACCAGCGTAAAACCATCTTTTACGGGCATCATAACATCAACAATACAAAAATCGTATGTTTGAGTTTTAAATGATTCAAAAGCCTCATGGCCATTCAAACACAAAGCCGTAGGGAATCCTTTCGCTTCAAGATATGATTTAAGGAGCGAACCCAGATTGGGGTCATCTTCGGCCAGCAATACTCTGATTTTGTTTTCCATACGTGCTATTATTGATTAATTGTTACAAATTTATACAAATTCTTATTCCAAGGGGAGAAAAACCCTGAAGGTTGTTCCCTTTTTCAATTCACTTTCAACATTAATCGTTCCGTTATGTTTATCCACGATAGCTTTCACATAACTTAAACCAAGCCCAAACCCCTTCACATTATGGATATTTCCGGTCGGAACCCGGTAAAGCTTATCAAAAATCTTCTTTATGTTCGTTTTGCTGATTCCGATTCCTTTATCTCTCACCTCAATTAAAATTCCTCTGTCGCGGTTTTCGGTCGTGATTATAATAAACGGTTTTTCCGGCGAATACTTATTGGCGTTATCAAGTAAATTATAAATCAGGTTGGTAATATGGGTTTTATCCGCTTCAATTACCGAATTTGAAGCATTCAGATTTTGTACAATCTTACCGCTCTTTCGCATAATCTGGAACCCGATATTGTTTACGGCATCTTCAATAACAATGTGCATATCAACCTTTTCTTTATTGATTGTAAAGAATTTTTTATCAATACGAGCCGATTGAAGAATATGTTCAGCAAGATTTTCCAATCGTTTATTTTCTACTTTGATAATGTTGATATAATTCTGATATAATTCTTCCGATTTTTTAATATCCTGATCGTTCAATGCCTCACAGGCAAGCGAAATGGTAGAAATTGGTGTTTTGATTTCATGTGTCATATTGTTCACAAAATCATTCTTTATTTCCGAAAGCTTACGCTGACGAATTACCGTAAACAACGTATAACCAAATGAAAATAAAATCACCATAATAAGTAGCCCTGAAACCAAAATCATCAGCCAAAGTTGAGTAAGCAGATACTTTTTTTCTTTCGGAAAATAAACCAGCAAATATTGCGGAGTGGCGAAAATATCAGAAGGGAAAAGCTTGTATGGAAACCCTTTATTCACCATTTCTACTCCGTAATTTCCGGTTTTCTGAACCAGCAATTTACTTTTCGAAGGGCTAAAAATGCCCCATTCATACAAAGTAGTAATCCCCCGTTGATTGAGTTCCATCCGAATAAGGGAATCCAATTTGTAGAAGTTGATTCGCTTTTCGATAGGCCGGAAATGACTTGAATTAAACATATCGTCAAAAAAATCATTAATGAGCGTGGAACGCTGCATTAACTGATCGCGGGTTTGCTTTATCCGTTGATAATTATGAAACATCGCGGTATCATTCTTAAACTCAGCAACCTCTTTTTTCGATTTCTGATTTTTATGTTTTTTAGCGGACTTTTGTTTTTTAACGGGTTTTCCAATTAAGGGATCAATATCATCACGTATAGAATCCTCGTCCATAATACGTTCCGGTTCATTCTCGCTCTCCCAATATAAAATTTCCACGTTGCGTTCTGATACCTGAAAAGGCGTTGCATCAAACAACGAATCATCAAAATTGATACGCGGATTTTCCTCAATGATATTCGAAAGTTCCGAATTCAGTGATTCTATCCGATTTAATAATCGAGTACGTTCCTGACGTTTTTTAAATTGTACAGTAAGTTCCAGTTTTTCTAATTTCTGAATCACATCATTCATAGCATCATTCACTGATTTACGAAAGTTGGCCTCTTCTACGGTAATAGCATTTCGTATCCAGTACGATTGCAAACTCACCAGACCCACAAGCGAAAAACTCATTAAAATTACGATGATATAAATAATGCGTTTACTCATTTTTGATATTCAATAAAGCTGCAAATCATGCAGTATTCTGAAGTTTTATCTTACGGTTAACGTTACAAATTTAGAAAAAACATACCGGCTTTCTCATTAAAAACCACCACACAAACACAATATACTGATTATCAACGATTAGAAAATAAAAAAGCTTAACAAAAATTAACATCTGTTAACCTACGTTAACAGCCATAAAATCCATAAGGAACTATATTTGTGATGTTAATGCTGCAAACAATTTTTAAAGTGCTATAAGATTACTTTTGGTTAATTAATGGATTTCGGGGGTAGGTTTTCGCAACCTACCCCCGATTTTGTTTTAAGAGATTTGCTACTCAGGTTATTTTCATTACCTTTGCCCCCTTCTTTTTTAGTAAAAATAAAACGACCCGGTTGGGTCTCAATTTTTTCTGATATGGTTGAAAAACAACGTACACTCAAGTCGTCTGTTACAGTTTCAGGTACTGGTTTACATACTGGTAAATTTGTAAACTTAACAATTCACCCGGCTCCTGAAAACTTTGGTTATAAATTCCGCAGATCTGATATTGCCGGATCTCCAATGATTGAAGCAAATGCGGAATATGTAACAGATACATCCAGAGGAACTACTTTAGAATACAAAGGTGTAAAAGTTAGTACTATCGAACACGTTTTGGCTGCATTAGCCGGCCTTCGTATTGATAATGCTTTGATTGACATGGATTGTGTAGAAACTCCAATCCTTGATGGCAGCTCAAAAGTATATGTAGATGCAATTTTAAACATCGGGATTCTGGAACAGGAAGCTGAACGTAAATATTTCCAGATTACAAACAATATCACCTATATCGACAACGATAAAAAGGTGGAAATGGTAGTCTTGCCCAGCAAAGAATTTAAACTTTCCGTACTGATTGATTACGATTTAAAGGTATTGAACACCCAATTTGCATCTCTGTATAATCTGGATGAATTTCCAACAGAAATTGCACCTTGCCGAACATTTGTTTTTCTGCATGAACTGGAATATCTGTTAAACAATAATCTGATTAAAGGTGGCGATTTAAGTAATGCTATCGTATTTGTAAATCGCCTTGTTTCACAAGAAGAACTTGGAAGACTTGCCACCTCCTTCAACAAACCATCTGTGGAAGTGCTGGAAGAAGGCATATTAAACAATGTTGAGCTCTATTTCAAAAACGAACCCGCTCGCCACAAATTACTTGATATTATTGGCGATTTAACGTTGGTAGGAATGCCTATTCGCGGACATATTATTGTTAGTCGCCCAGGGCATAGTTCTAATGTAGAGTTTGCAAAACTTATTCGTCGCCAGATCAAACTGGATGAACTCCGTAAAGAAGTACCTCATTACGATCCAAACAAACAGCCGATTTACGACATCAATCAAATTAAAAACATCCTTCCTCACCGTCCTCCGTTCCTTCTGGTTGACAAAGTTCTCGACATGAGCGAAAGCCATGTAATCGGACTTAAAAACGTCACAATGAACGAACCATTCTTTGTAGGGCACTTCCCGGAAGAACCCGTAATGCCTGGTGTATTACAAGTAGAAGCAATGGCACAGTGCGGCGGTATTCTTGCTTTAAGTTCAATTGAAGATCCTGAAAATTACAATACCTACTTTATGAAGATCGACAATGTTCGTTTCCGTCATAAAGTAGTTCCCGGTGACACTCTTATCTTTAAACTGGAACTTATGTCACCCATACGTCGCGGATTGTGCCACATGAAAGGAACAACCTATGTTGGAAACAAGGTAGTTACCGAAGCAGAAATGCTGGCTCAAATTGTAAAAAAAACAGATAAAGCTTAACATTATTTATTATCAACACGGTATAAAAGAATGAATCAACCGTTAGCATACGTTCATCCCCAGGCAAATGTTGCAAAAAATGTTGTGATAGAGCCTTTTGTAACAATCGATAAGAATGTTGAAATCGGGGAAGGTACATGGATTGGATCCAACGTAACCATTATGGAAGGTGCCCGTATCGGGAAAAACTGTAAGATTTTTCCGGGTTCAGTAATATCTGCTCCTCCACAGGATTTAAAATACAATGGCGAACAAACCTCTGTTATTATTGGTGACAATACCACTATCCGAGAGTATGTTACCATCAATCGTGGTACCCGTGCAAACTGGGAAACAGTAATTGGAAACAACTGTTTGCTTATGGCTTACGTTCATGTTGCTCACGATTGTGTAATCGGAAGCAATGTTATTCTGGCAAATTGTGCAACACTGGCTGGTCACGTAAACATTGACGATTGGGCAATCATTGGCGGTCTTTCTGCCGTGCACCAATTTGTAAACATCGGTTGCCACAGCATGATCTCCGGGGGCTCGCTCGTTCGTAAAGACGTTCCTCCTTACACAAAAAGTGCGCGTGAACCACTGTCGTATGTTGGGATTAATTCAATCGGTTTACGCCGCCGTGGATATAGTTCCGAAAAAATTAAAGAAATTCAGGATATCTACCGTATCATTTATCTGAAAGGATTAAATGTTACTCAGGCAGTAGATGTTATCGAAGCCGAAATGCCTGCTACTGCTGAACGCGACGAAATTCTTTCGTTTATCTCTCGTTCAAGTCGTGGAATTATGAAAGGGTATTCAAAACTTCCTGATCGCGAAAAATAGATCTTCAAGGTTAAAATTAGAGAAAGGGATTGTACAAAAAGTCTCTTATCTGGTAAAAAAGACTTTCCCGACTTTCAGGACTCAACATGACAATTATAATTCAATAAGTTGTTATATTGAGTCCTGAAAGTTGGGAAAATATATTAAGGTTGCGACTTTTAAATAACTTCCTTTTCTATATCAAACCTTCATCTGCGAAGCTGTAATAAACCTCGTCGCCACAAATAATATGATCCAGCACCTTAATTTCCAATAAGTCTCCCGATTTTACAAGCTTACGGGTTAAATCTATATCTGCCTGACTCGGTTTTATATTTCCAGAAGGATGATTATGACACAATATTATCGAACTTGCCTGATAATCTAACGCCAGCTTGAATATTCGCTTGGGATCGGCAACGGTTCCTGAAATACCTCCTTCGCTGATGCAAACTTTACTGATAACCTGATTTGCCCGATTTATCAGCAAAATCCAAAACTCTTCATATTGTGAGGAAGAAAGCACGCTGTAAAAAATCTCGAAAGCATCTTTGCTTGATGTTATTTTGATTTTTTGCATCACCTCTTCGTTTCGTCTGCGATTTCCAAGTTCCAGTGCAGCAATAATTGTGATTGCTTTTGCTTCACCAATTCCTTTAAAATTACGAATTAAATATTTGATATTCAACTTAGAGAGCTCGATAAGATTATTATTTACCGAATGCAGGATTCGTTGCGAAAGCTCTACAGCAGACTCGTTGCGGCTTCCTGAGCCAAGTAGTATTGCTATTAACTCAGCATTACTCAATGCTGTTTTCCCGTTATTGATCATCTTTTCTCTGGGACGATCATCTTCAGCCCATTTATTTATAGGAAGTTTATCCGAATTTTCAGACATAGTATTTCGCTTTAAAACAAAGATAATACAAAATCGCTCGACTTGCAACAGGCACTTTCTACTTTTTATCAATATTTTACAATCTCTTTACCGGATACACTTTTTTAAGAAACACTTTCCGCTAACAATCATAAACCGTATTACGAAGTATTTCTTCATCGTTACGGCGACAAACCTTGCATGAAACTCAAGATGTAGAGTGCCCATTATGGCATGTCTCATTCCATCCTTTCCTTTAAAATAATATTCATTGAGCACATTATTATGCGGCACGTGGCAATCATTACTGTTTGCATAACTCCGGCGAGAACTATGTACCCAGGATGCACACTGTAACCCCATAATATGGCAATTTACACAGGTTTTAAGCTCCTCTCCCAGATAAGAGTAAAACCGTGAAAGACAAAGTATATAAGCTAAAAATCCGGCAAGAACTCCCAAAGTCAGAAGTGTGGTAATTTTCCATTTTCCGGGAGGAATAAACTACCTCTACTATTCGCTCCAGCATATTTTAATCTAAGTTATTCCGGTACTTATTACCAAACATAAATCATCATTCTTCTAAAAACAAAAAATATAAATAAAATTCCGATATTTAGAAAGATTCTAAATTACATGGTATAAGATTGTTTGTTGATAAAACTAAGGTGTAACCTTAAACAAAATCAGTAACTTTGTCATCGAAAGAGCGGAAGGGACTGTTTCTGTTAAAACTTTTTTCAATAATCATTGTTTAAGCTTTATTCTAAGGGAAAAGCCTTGTAAAATCATGTTTTTATACTCTATAAAAGACCTTGAAAAGCTAACTGGCATAAAAGCCCATACAATCCGCATCTGGGAAAAAAGATATGGAATTGTTTCTCCACAACGTACCTCTACAAACATTCGGTACTACACCGAAATGGATTTGAAAAAATTACTTAACGTTGCTTTATTGGTTAAAAACGGTATAAAAATCTCTCAACTTGCAGGCTGTAGTTGTGATGATCTAAATGATAAAATTGTTGACATTTTTTACAAAACAAATGGTAAAGACACACTCATTGACCAACTTGTGTTGGCAATGAGCGAACTTGACGATAAACGTTTTAATTCAACAATTTCGAGCTCAATCTTAAACAAAGGCTTCGAAAGCACTATTGTAGATTTGATTTTCCCGTTTCTGGAACGATTGGGACTACTCTGGCAAACAGGCAATATCAATACTGCTCAGGAGCGATTTGTTCTGAGCATCTTACGCCAGAAAATATTGGTTGCCCTTGATTCAATGCACTGGAATCCGACTCTGAATGCCAAGCTTTTCATGATGTATCTTCCAATGAATGAGCTCCATGAAATAGAATTGCTTTTCTACCGCTATATAATCCGCAAACACGGTCATAAAGTTATTTATTTGGGGCAATCCATTCCATTTGATGATGTTGTGGAAATTGCCAACGTAAAAAATGTTGATTTTCTCTTTTTTACGGCGAATAGTCCAATGACAAATCCTGATTTCGACACGTACACCTTGCGTATATCCAAAAAATATCCTGATAAAAAAATTCTGATCTCTGGTTTACAAATCCGTCAAACGACACGCAATACTCCATTGAATGTATTAAAAATCAATTCAATGGAAGATTTAAAAGATTTACTTTCTACTCTGGAATAGTTTGGCATGTCCATTTTTGATTCTGTTCAACATTAAAATCGCGAAACATTAAACAAATCATCTTCTCTTTGATTTAGCGAGGTTTATCACCCACCTCTATCATTTCGTTTACTATAAAGCTTCAAAGATTAAACAAGTTGACATTTTTTGACACTTCAAAAGTTCAAAAACAAGCCATTCTGTCCTGCTTTTATGACAAAATAGCACCTACATGTTTAACATTTGTCTATTTTACATTAAACAGATAAAAATATTTTTACAACATACAAAACTGTATAACAGATACTTGATCATACTTCTGTTTAACCACACACAAAATAAATGTTAAAATACTTGCTTCTGTTTAATGTTTGCACTACTTTTGTTAAACAAAATCGAACCCCGTAAAACAAATCAATATGACAACAACAGAATTCAACAATAATCTTTTAGAGCTTCGCGATAGCTTAGAATACTTTGCATACTCACTCACTTCAAACAGAGAAGATGCAAAAGATTTGGTACAAGACACTCTGGTAAAAGCATTGGTTTATCGCGATAAGTTTATTGACGATACAAACTTGAAAGCTTGGACATACACGATCATGAAAAACACCTTTATCAATAACTACCGTCGCTCTCAAAAATCAAATACAATTATTGATAATACTGAGGATCTCTACTTTCTTAATGTTTCCAAAAAAGCAGACTATCCCTCACCAGAATCACAAATGTTCACCAAGGAGTTGCAAAACGGAATTTCCAGATTGGAAGAAGATCACAGAGTTCCGTTCGAAATGCATTTTGCCGGTTACAAATACAAAGAAATCGCCGAAAAACTCGATCTTTCAATCGGAACCGTAAAAAGTCGCATCTTTTTCAGTCGTAAAAAACTGATGGATGGATTGAAAGAATTCAAAAACTAAGCCTCATTTAGTGCCCGTTTTGACGATTTAGTGATTGAAATATGCACTTTAAGTTAATTTTTAAATTATTGGTTTTGATTGTTTTTTATTTCAGGCATGGCTTTCGAGTCATGCCTTTTTGTTATTGATAACTATTCTGTTTTTAATACCTTTGTAAAAAATTGGCAGATTTGAAAGGCACAGTTATTAAAAACACAGGAAGCTGGTACACCGTCCGCTTATGGGATGGAGAAATTTACGAATGCAGAATCAAAGGGAACTTCAGAATTAAAGGAATTAAAACCACAAATCCTGTAGCAGTTGGTGACAGAGTAGAGCTTGACTCAGTAGAAAATGATACAATTGGACTAATAACCCGAATTGAGGAACGCGAGAATTGTATAATTCGTCGCTCTACTAATCTTTCGAAAATCACTCATATTCTTGCCGCAAACATCGATCAGGCTATTTTGGTAGTTACATTGGCCTTTCCCCGTACCTCTTCAGGTTTTATCGACCGATTTCTATTGGCCGCCGAATCATACTTCATCCCCTCTATCCTTATTTTCAATAAAATAGACTTATATGAAGATGAGCTGATTGAGCTACATCAGAAATTTATTTCTATTTACCGAAAAGCAGGTTATACATGCCTGGAAACCTCTGCGTTAAGAGGAGATGGTCTTAACGAACTTATTTGTCTGATGAAAAACAAAACCTCCATGTTATCAGGGCATTCAGGTGTAGGAAAATCGGCACTGATTAATGCAATTGCTCCAGAAATACATTTGAAAACAGGTGATGTATCATCCTTTTCAAACAAAGGCACACACACTACAACATTTGCGGAAATGTATGCCCTACCTTTTGGCGGCGATATCATTGACACCCCAGGCATCAAAGAGTTTGGAATGTATGATTTTAAAAAGGAGGAAATTTCGCTTTTCTTTCCTGAGATAAAACCCTTGGTTCACAATTGTCAATTTACAAACTGCACACACGAACATGAACCTCGCTGTGCTGTAAAACAAGCAGTTGAAGAGGGAATCATCAGCGAGATGCGCTATAAAAATTATCTCAATATTATCAACGGTCGTGAAGTAGATACTCCCGACTGGGAACTAAAGTAAAAACTATGCGTGTTGTTATACAAAGAGTCAGCTCAGCTTCCGTTACTATTGAACATGAGATGGTTGCTAAAATAGGAAATGGACTTCTTATTTTGCTCGGAATTGAAGAGATGGACGACACTACGGATATCGAATGGCTTTGCAGCAAAATTGCCCACTTAAGAATATTCGACGACGAAAAAGGGGTAATGAATTGTTGTATAAAAGAAGTTGACGGTTACGCAATCGTAGTTAGTCAATTTACGCTTCATGCAAGTACCAAAAAAGGAAATCGTCCTTCTTACATCCGTGCAGCTCGTCCCGAAATAGCCATACCTCTTTACGAAAGCTTTGTAAACCAACTCGAAAATGAGTTAGAGAAGGAAGTTTATACCGGTAAGTTTGGTGCACACATGGAAGTCTCACTGGTAAATGATGGTCCGGTTACAATTATCATCGATTCAAAAAACAAAGAATAATGACACTGGAAGAAGCTCAGAAAACAGTTGACCAATGGATAAACACCATGGGAGTTCGTTACTTTAATGAACTGACTAATATGACATTACTCACCGAAGAGGTTGGCGAACTTGCCCGGATTATTGCCCGTACCTATGGCGAACAATCGTTCAAAGCTTCAGACAAAGAATATAACTTGGCCGATGAAATGGCCGATGTCCTTTTTGTGCTGATTTGTCTTGCAAATCAAACTGGAATAAATCTTACTGACGCATTGCAGAAAAATTTAGAAAAGAAAACCAATCGCGACAGCAACCGTCATAAAAACAATCCGAAATTAAAGTATTGATTTACAGTATGAGCCATTGGAAAATCATAGTAAATCCGAATGCCGGAATGCAGAAAGCCAATCACGATTGGAAAACAGTTGAGCGCTTGCTGAAAAAACATGAAATTGAGTTTGAGGTGGAATTTACCCAAGCAAAGCATCATGGGATTGAACTCACCCTAGCTGCTATCCAACAGGGATTCCGGGACTTTGCCATTGTTGGTGGCGATGGCACACTAAACGAAGTAGTTCACGGCATTTTCTCGCAAACGAAGATTCCAACTACTGAATTTACTGTCGGGGTAATTCCTATCGGAACGGGAAACGACTGGTGTCGCATGTTTGGAATCCCAAATGATTATTCCAAAGCTATCAAGATTTTAAAGAAAAGAAATATCTATGTGCAGGATGTAGGAGTAGTAGAATATGAACTTGAAAATCGCCAGGAAATTCGCTATTTCGTCAATATGACAGGAATGGGTTACGATGCCATGGTGGCTCTGCAAACCAACCAACAGAAAGACAGCGGCAAAGCTAACAGATTCTCTTACTTTCTGAATATCTTTTCGGCACTGTTTGCTTACAAAACCCTCAAAGCTGAAATCACAATTGATGAACAGCACTTTGAATGTGATATATTTAGCATGAATGTAGGCCTCTGCAAATTTAACGGTGGCGGAATGAACCAGTTACCCAAAGCCATTGCCAATGATGGGCTGCTCGACCTGAAACTAATCCAGCCTATCCGCAAAATTGACCTGCTATTCCATATCCGGAAGCTCTATACCGGAAACTACCGCAATTTACGACAAGTAGTTTATTTTCAGGGAAAAAAAATCAAAATCCATGCTCTCGGCAACCCAGTCTGGATGGAAGTAGATGGCGAATCGCTTGGACATTCCCCTTTCCGCTTTTGGCTGAAAGAAAAGGCATTGAGGATTGTGAGGGGGTAAAAGTTTATACAAAAGTGAATTCTAAATTAATCCAGAATCATTCTGATATAATGCAGATAGACAGAAAGAAACATCAAGGCCGATCGAGTGCATGAGGATTAGACTATTACATTAATCCAATCAGTATTAAACAAAAAAATATAGAAATAAAAAAAGCGGGATAAAACCCGCTTTTTTTGTATATATCGCTCTATTATTCAACTGTTACTGATTTCGCAAGATTTCGGGGTTGATCTACATTACAACCTTTCAATACTGCAATATGGTAAGCCAATAGTTGTAAAGGAATTGTAGCCAAAATAGGAACAAACATTTCTTCAGTATCCGGAATTTCCAGCCAAAAATCAGAAAGCTCTTTTACCGTCACATCACCTTCGGTAACAATCGAAATAATACGTCCTTTACGTGATTTTACTTCCTGAATATTACTGATAACCTTTTCGTAACTTCCTTTTTTAGTAGCAATTACAACTACAGGCATTTCTGCATCAATCAATGCAATAGGGCCATGTTTCATCTCAGCAGCCGGGTATCCTTCTGCATGGATATATGATATTTCTTTCAATTTCAATGCTCCTTCTAAAGCAACCGGAAAATTATATCCACGACCTAAATAGAGAAAATTACGAGCATAGGTGAAGATTTTTGACATATTGAGAATCTCATCGTTGAGTTTGAGAATCTTTTCAGCTTTTTCAGGTAAGCAGTCAATTTCTTTTAAGAGTTCTTGGGTTCGTTCTTCCGAAATTGTACCTTTTTCCTTAGCCAAAGCAAGAGCAATCAAAGCCAAAACAGTAACCTGGGCTGTAAATGCTTTAGTAGAAGCAACGCCTATCTCCGGTCCTGCATGTGTAAATGAACCAGCATCAGTAGCGCGAGCAATAGATGAACCTACAACATTACAAATTCCATAAATGAAAGCTCCGTTTTGTCTTGCAAGTTCAATGGCGGCCAAGGTATCGGCAGTTTCACCTGATTGAGAAATTGCGATTACAATATCATCTTTGTAAATTACTGGATTACGATAGCGAAATTCGGACGAATATTCGACCTCAACCGGGATACGAGCCAATTCTTCAATCAGATATTCTCCCACCAAACCAGCATGCCAGGACGTTCCACAGGCTGTGATAATGATTCTTCGTGCCTTAAGGAATTTTTCTTTATGGTCAATGATTCCAGCCATCGAAATAACCTTACCATCATCATTAATGCGTCCTCTGAAACTATCACGGATTGTTTTGGGTTGTTCATAAATTTCTTTCAACATGAAATGCTCATAGCCTTCCTTTTCCAATTGACTAAGGTTCATTTCAAGAGTGTGAATCAGAGGTGTCTTTTCAACATTTTTCAGATTCATCAACTTAAACTCACCATTACGTTTAATTACTGCAATCTCCTCATCGTCAACATACACCACATTTTTGGTATATTCGATGATTGGAGTTGCATCGGAAGCTAGCAAGAATTCGCCATCACCAATACCAAGGACAAGCGGACTACCTTTTCGGGCAGCAATGAGTGTATCAGGGTCATCTTTTGAGATAACAACAATAGCATAAGCTCCAATAACTTGATTTAAGGCAAGTTGCACTGCTTCCACAATACCAACTTTATTGGTATCAATGATGTATTCTATCAATTGAATTAACACTTCAGTGTCAGTATTACTCTGGAACGAATAACCGTTATGAATCAGTTCTTCCTTGATAACTGCATAATTTTCAATAATTCCATTGTGAATCAATGCCAGATTTTCTGATTGAGAAAAGTGAGGGTGTGCATTCACATCATTGGGTTCGCCATGAGTTGCCCAACGGGTATGAGCAATTCCTATCGTCCCTGAAATATCTTTATCCTTAACGTAGTGTTCCAAATCTGCAACTTTCCCTTTGGTCTTATAAACTTTTAGGCTACTGTTTAGCAATGCGATGCCTGCACTATCATATCCACGATATTCAAGTCGTTGCAATCCTTTGATGAGAATAGGATACGCTTGCTTTGGTCCAATGTACGCTACAATTCCACACATAATATTTTTTATTTTAACATTGTATTAATCAAATAGAAATAAGCCCATTTTTCCCATGAGCTATTCAGATTGTAAAGATAAAAGAATTATCGGACTTTGGTAAAAATTAACTCCAATTTAATCCTGTCAGCAGCATTTTTATCAGTCCCTTTAATTACCACACGATTGGCAGTTGTTCTTCTACTATCAAGAACAGCAACTATTCCACGATTAATATTTCCGGTAGTGATTAATTTTTGTAAATATCTGGTAACTCTAAACTGGTATTCACGGGTAGTTGAATTATAATATCCACCTTGATATGTATCTCCTTCAGATGCATCCAAAAGCGGTGTTAAGCCTCCTGTAGAATCAGGTTCGAAAAGAATAATTCTTACAGGTTCTGCACAACGGGCATCTTGAATATCTGCTTTAAATCGCAAAGTTGCCTGATTTAAAACATACTTATTGTTTCCACTCCAGTTTTTGAAATAAGGAAATTTCAGAAACACTTTGGTACCTCCCGCAGTTTGGAAATAAACGTTATTCTTTCCTGTTTCCGAACTCACTTCAGCAGTGGTTTTATTAAGTTGATTTTTTAAATCATTATTTGCATACTGATATTTATTGCCATGGTCAAACATACTGAAACGGGCAGTGGTTTCTGTAATTACAAAACTATATGTTTTTTGAACAGTATCCGTTGCATTCTTTTTGTAATAGAGGGTCATTCCGGAAGGGTATGAAAGCGGACTTAAATAGGCAATGTGGCCTTTGTTTACAGCTCCAGGACTTAATTGAGTTGCTTTTAGATACAAGCCTTTCATATACTTTAAAAACTCTTCATTGTTACTCAAATTTGTCGAAGTAGCACCGAGCAGTTTATCTCCAAACTGATTGCTAAGACGAATTCTTAAATGAGCAGGCATTTTCACGCTCTTAATTGTAACGCTATCAGTGGTGTTGAATATTACATTTTTATCGGCTAGCGGAGTTGGAAGATATTGAACGGACGAAAATGCATAGTAAGCACTATCTTTATAGATATCTTCATTCAATTCAAAGACTTTCACATTAACCGCTTGGGGTCTGTCGGCAACATTAACAGCCGGGTAAATTCCGGAATAGGCAACAGAAAGCACCACAGAATCTAAGACTGCCTGAGTTCCAAATGAAGCATTAGTTGATGAAAGTCTTAACTGAGTGCAGAATCCTGCTGTAAAAGGTCCAAAAACAGGATCAATATAGCTTCCCAACAAATTATAGGCATATTGGTATCCGGTTCTAAGAGAATCATCTATTTGAGTAATTGCATAAATAGTCGTAGTGTCTGTAAATCCAACATTTAATTTATCTGATCCGGGCTGCGTATCCAACCCAATAAGATCGGCTTCTTTATTACAGGATGATAATGAAATGAGCAAAGTGATTGCCAGCACAAACCGGCTTAGTTGTTTGAGGGATAATTTCATTTGCAATTTTTGAATGCTATGTTGTTTCAATAAATTTGTTGTAGAATTCGTCGTAAACTTCAACAATCTGTTCGCTAGGAACATAGGGCAGAAAGGGTTTATTTTGAGCTTTAGCATAAGCTTCCAGTTCCGGGTTTATATTTTCGCTTCCGATTATAATTCCATCTGCATAATCAATTGCAGTTTTCATTAAAGAAACGAAATCAGGCGACTTTAAGTGTTTAAGCTCTTTAATATTTATTCCATCAAACTTGATTTTCTTTAAGAGATCTTTGTTAAGTTCCTCATTAAAAGCATCATCATACAATGAAACAATAATTTTTGACTCGCCAAAAAGTGGATTATCCTGATAAATTTTACGAACATATAGAGGAACTAAAGCTGTAATCCATCCATGACAGTGAATTACATCGGGTGCCCAGCTAAGCTTTTTAACTGTTTCGAGTACTCCACGTGAAAAAAACATTACTCTTTCGTCATTATCATCAAAGAACACGTTGTTCTTGTCATGAAAAATCGACTTACGCTGAAAATAGTCCTCGTTATCTATAAAGTAAATCTGCATACGCGCAGATTGAATCGAGGCTACTTTAATGATTAGAGGATGGTCAGAGTCGTTGATAATCAGGTTCATTCCTGACAATCGGATAACTTCGTGTAATTGATTTCTACGTTCATTAATACACCCATAACGAGGCATAAATGTGCGAATTTCTCTACCTTTTTCTTGAATACCCTGAGGTAAATAACGGCCGATAGTGGCCATGGGACTTTCCTTCAGGTAAGGTGTAATTTCCTGATTTACAAAAAGTACCTTGGCTTTTGTCATAATTTTCTATGTTGGGATAAAAATAAAGGGCAAAGTTAATAAATTAATTGACAGCATCCCAGTTTTTTATAAGTAATTCGGAAATGAGTGCACTTATTTCTCTAATTCATGTTTGGCAAATAACTTTCAAGGCTGTTGAAAACATGAAAAATGGTTTCTCCATCTTTTGCCTGAAAGGTTAATTCAATTGTCTTTTGCTGATTGTCAGGAGTTGAAAGTGTGAGCTTAACTTTGTTTTCCCCAACTATAAGCGGGATGCGTATATACGCAATTTCGTAAGGCAATGTTTGCCAGTTCCGGGTATCCGCTTTTTCGGTGATTGCATTAAAAATACTTACAGCAGTTCCAAAATCACTGTTTTCTTTACGAGCCAATGCTTCAAGAGCTTGCTTGGCAGCCAAACGGGCAATTGCACTGGCCATCTCTCTAAACATCCGATCTTGCAAGGTTTTAAATGCAATTCCGTTTAAATCCTGAGCAATTTCGGGCCGGTAAATTGTATCGTTTACAAAAACTTCTGCTTTTCTATAATAAGGCTTACGCTCCGAATATTTTGGAAATGCAACACGTATAAAGCTAAGTTTATCGAATCCATTTTTCTCTTTTTCATTTTTATCGCCAATATAGACAGGATAAGACAAGCCGTTTTCTTCGTTTGCAAAGGTTACAAAACCATTTTGACTCGATGTTTTGGTGAAGTTGATGCTCCATTCTGATTTTACAGGTCCCATTCCATTTTGCCAAATGAGGATTAACTCTCCTCCGGTTCGTTTAGCGGGAACATATTTCATGTTGAACTTAGCTTCATACGTCCTTAACTCTTCATAAAATCCTATACGTGAAGCTGTACGCAAAATATCTTTTTTAAGCTGTTCAGGAGCAGGAAGGTTAAAGTTTTTCTGGTACGAACTTTCATACACCTCCAGAGCATTTCTGTAAGCAATAAAAGCATCGTTGTATTCACGGTTTGCCTCGTAAATTAGCCCCATCATTATATGGGCAAAAGCATCATTTTGATAGCGATTTTTATGATCAGGATACTTATCATTGAGTTGATTAAGTTTTTCATTGATACGGCGAACTTCTACTAAAGCTGTATTGTATTGTTTAAGATTGAGATAGTTCAGGGCTTTGTAATAGTTAACCATTACTTTTTCGAAATCCTCTGGCTGATAAGGCCTGATGCCCGGATTTGAAAGAAATGAGAGTGCTTCAAGCGCATAGTTTTTCTGAAACTCATCAATCATTTTATCTGCTTCTTCCAATGATTGATTGCTGATCTGATTCTGGTTTGTGATCCAGTTTATCCATCCATGATTGAACAAGTATAACATACGATTTTTCCCTTTGGCATCTTTGCTGCTTTTTTCAAGAAATTCGCGTGCTCTTTCCATCTCTCCATTAGAAATGTATTCCTGGAATTTTATGTTTTTCTGATAGTAAGTAGCGCAACTGCTCAAGGTAATTACTCCCAAAAGAATCAAAATCAGGTATTTATTTTTCATGCCTGTTGTTCTGTTTTGTGCATCAACAAAAGAAAATAAACTCCGCAATCTAAAAATTGAAAGATGATATCAAGTAATTGCGGAGTTGAATTTAATTCTGATTTATCGCTTAATCTGAAATGAGTTTTTTAATTTCTTTATCGCCAATCCAAACAATTTCGTTGGTTTCAAGATTGGTGAGTTCCAGATTGATTTTATAATTAACCACTTTGTCTTTTTTGTATTCGTCAACGGTTGAATTGATTGCACCCTGAAGGATAAAATCAGCACCAAGTTCACGCCCCCATTTTTTTACAGTTTCGGGTGAAGCATAATCCTGTTGATCAGCGCGTTCACCACGAAGTTGTTCACGTTTTTCACCTGCCTGGGTTAAACGCACACGACGATCTTTCAGAAAAGCACGTTCAATATCTTTAATAAATGCCTCTGAACTGATATGTTCACTTGTTTTATTCGCTACAATACCAACAACAACGACTGGTTTCTTTCCTTCATGTTTTTCCATGTATTCATTTAACCATGCTTCACCTAAAACCTGTTCGATCATAGCATCGGCTGTCATTTTTGCATCTGCATCATTCCATCTTCCACTAAGGTCAAATTGCTGATCGGGTGAAACGCGCTTTACTTCACGAGTAGAAGTACATGCCTGAAATACAGTTACTACTGCAATAAATGCAAGAATTTGGATCGATCTTTTCATCTGTCTTATTATTTAATTGTGATTGTCATGTGGAATTTGTTACTCATAAAATCTGAAGCAACTCATCTCATTTTTAATTTAATTTTATGTTTGCATACCTAACAATTACTATGCCAAAGTTACATTCAAAAAGGTATAATTTGAATTGGCCATATTATATTTTTCAAAGGTCAGTATTGGCCATTGCCGGAATAATCTCTGTTTTGAATTTTTCAAGTGCTTTATCCCACGCATCTTTGAGTGCATTGTCATAGCTTCTGACCTGCATTCCTTTTAAATCAGAAAAACCTCCGTTATAGACTTCCGATTGAGTTTTGTTATCCCAAACCGAAATTTCGCAATCCACATACACTACATAAAGGTCGTTCTTTTCAAGATAAGGACCTTTAATAGACTTTGTATTGATTTTTACCGTTAAATCAGCCTTTGATTCTTCGTTGCTGAACGAAAAGAGCTTTTCCGAAAGCTCTTTTTTGAATGATTGTCCAACAATTTTACGAGTCGATGGTTTATCAAATTCGGATTCTTCAATAACCATAAAAGCTTTTTTTCCTTCAACTTCAACAGTTATTTTACATACAGGTAATGAGCTTTGAAATGAAAAAAGCTGTTTGATGATGTTTTCCTTTTCCAATTCTCCCATAATAGAAGGAATATCAAGCATCGCTTGTATTTGCTGGATTTTCCCTTTACCCGTAACTTTTGCAGTGGTAAGAATTGATTTTCCCTCCTGATTTGTTGGAAGTATTTCGTTTAGTGTACTTTTCCCTTTGGAGAAAATAAACTTCAAAGGAAGATTGCTAACCGGAAAACTTTCGCCCTTTTCATTTGCAAAGGAAGCTGCCACGTTGATATTCTGCTGGATAGGAGCCGAAAGATTTACACTTATTTTGTCAGTATTCGGCGTCAGACGTATATGTGATACAATATTTTGTACAGATTTAAAAATTTCAGTTCCGAGATTTACAGAACCTGCCGTGGGCGAAAATGTACTTAAATCGTCAGAAAGATTTTTCTTCAATACATCAAAGGCTTTAAGATAAAAGCTGAGAGCATTTGTATAATCATGTTTTTCCTCATAATCCTTAGCACTTTCGTAATAATTAAGTGCACGTTTCTTTATATCAGCAAGTTTGCGGGCTTTTATTTCGGTGTAAAGCTGTTTCGAAAGTTTGTAGTAAACCCAGTATTCCTGATCATTTCCCCATGATGCTACCAATTCATATCCTTCCAGACTTTCCTTGATTGAGGTATTGATATATGCTTCAAACTCTTCTTTAAGCTCTTTTCTGTTTTCGAACTGATAAAGTTGAGTTTTGCCACTCACCCGTATTGAAATTTCGGAAACGAGGTCATTCAAGGCGTTATTACGAGCAATAGAGATGTGATTTTCGCTGGTGCTGCTTTTTCGGGCTGTACCTATTCCAATATAATAATCATTGATAACAGGCCTGGAAATTACCCATGAAGGCTGATTCTCGGATTGACTTACATTACTTTCGGTAGCGGGTTGGGTAGATTTGCATGCAGTAAACAAAGCAAGCATGCAAAACAATGGAAAGAGTAACGATTTCTTCATAGAATAGCAGGTTTTAAAAAAAAGACTAACAAATGTACTGAATTCTGAAATACAAAAACCTTGCCGAAAAATAACAGCCAGTTGAAAAGTTAAAAATGAGAGTACCACAAAATTGTTTTATGCTATGAATGCACAAATACAAAACAATTCCGTTTTAAGTATTAAAAAGCCTCTGTTGCCTTCGTTGAAGTCATGTAATACCCAACCACAATAGTTATATTGTAATATATTGTTTTGCAGCAACTTTCTCAGTATATTCTCAAAAATCAGTTAACTAAACACCCCTTTAATCCTCCTGATCCGGGATACCAAAGAATCTAAATATCAAGGCCAATCCTCGCATGCTCGATTGGTCTTGATATTTTTCCAATCAGCAGCATCATTGCACAGTATTTTTGCACAAATCTGCCTTTTCCCAAAATGGAAACATAAAAAAGAGGTTGTTCAAAAGTCTCCCATCTGACAAAAAATATTTTCCCGACTTTTTGAACAACCTCTTGTAAATCACATGATTATATTTCAGAATTCGCTTTCACGGATTTCTATCTTCACGATTTCATGACCTTTCCAGATTTCGCGGGCTACCTGTAAAATTCCAAAAAGTACAGAAAGCATACCCAAGAGGAAAAGTGTTAGCGAAACGGTTTCTAACTGAGTAGCCTGAGTCATAAACTGTAGTCCAATTGACAATGACGCTAAAATAAAGAATGCTACGGCGATAGAGTAGAAAAACACGGCATTTCGGATAAGTTTCACTCTGAAGCCAAATTTATCTACCTGCATCACAATACTGTTTAATCGTACTTTCTGCTCTTCTTCAATATTGTTCTTTCGCAAAAACGAAACCAATCTGCGTTTTTCTTCTTCAAGAGCACGGATGCGCCCAACAACGATACTGTATTTATTGTTTATCCCCAGAATCAACAGCCCACATGCTGAAATCATTATACCGGGAGCCAGCATTTGCTGGATTATTCCTACTGATGAAAAATCAATCATGATATTAGTTAGTTTGTTTGCTGCTGCAAAGGTAGTACGAATGAAGTGGGTTGAACTAAATTTTATTAATTCATTAACGCCGAAAAACAGCTCTTTACGCTCATATTCAACTACTTTACAGGAATATAGATAGACATTTTTGAATCGGGATGCTCCGGCCCGAGAAATTGTTGGTCATACCACTCAAAATCATCGCGATTATCTACTTCAAACTCGCTGTTTGGAAGCCATTTACCCCAAATAAAGTCGTAGGTTTCAGAAAGTGTTTGCAATGAGCCTTTGTGTGTAAACACGGCATATTTTCCTCCGGAAATCTGTTTAGAAAACATTCCATTGGGAATATCACGGTCAGAATCAACGATTACAGCAGTCATTGACTCATATTCAGTATCATCGGTAAATGCAGAAATATCGAAGTTACTGTCATTCATACATAAACCTACCGAAATTTCAGGCATAATACGATGTTTAATCTCAGGCACACGTTGTGAAAACTGCATCCACAGTTGTGGTAATTTATTGTTTTTCAAACTTGTTACGGTTTTCATCCCTACTACCTGAAAAGCTTCCAGTGTTTTGATTTCGGGTTTCATAGTTAATCCTCCTGTTAAATGTTTTAATTGATTGATTGTAATTTGTTTACGTTCAAACAATACCGACTTCAGTTTACGTTTACGATAGCTTCCCGGGCTGCAAGCGTACGTTTTGTGAAATGAACGGATAAAGCTTTCGTGCGATTCGAACCCCAAAGCATATGCAAGATCCATGACAGGCTGATTTGTATTGAGCAATAATTGCGATGCTTTGGTAAGCCTGCGCTTACGGATGTAATCGCCGGGTGTTTCTCCGGTTATTGCCTGAAACATTCTGCAGAAATGAAACATTGACACACATGCTATTGAAGCAACCTCTGCAATCGAAATTTTTTCGCAGAGATGCTCTTCAATGTAATCAGCCGCTTTCACAATTCGTTGATGGTAATCCATAGTGGTTTGTTTGATCATTGCAAAATTGCAACATCCAGAAGAAAAACAATTGACAGTTTTTGCTGAAATCAGGAAGACACACTACTTTCCCCAGCTATCTCTATCCAAACTTCTGTAGTGAATTGCTTCGGCAAGATGTTCTGTTTTGATATCAGGAGAGCTTTCCAAATCGGCAATGGTACGGGAAACTTTCAGAATACGGTCATACGCTCTGGCAGAGAGTCCAAGTTTTTCCATTGCAGTTTTAAGCATTGTCATTCCGGCTTCGCTAATCACACAATATGTTCGGAGCATTTTGCTTGTCATCATTGCATTACAATGGATTCCTGAGAATTCCTGAAAGCGTTCTTCCTGAATCTTGCGAGCCTTCACAACGCGTTCGCGGACAAATTCACTTTTCTCGCCAGGTCGGGCATCGGTTAATTCTCTAAAGGCAACAGGAACAACTTCAACATGAATGTCTATTCTGTCGAGCAGTGGACCCGATATTTTATTCAGATATTTTTGTACTACACCTGGTGCACATACACAATTCTGCTCCGGATGATTATAATAACCACAAGGACAAGGATTCATAGCTGCAATCAACATAAAGCTTGCCGGGTATTCTATACTCATTTTTGCCCGTGAAATAGTCACTGTGCGTTCTTCCATTGGCTGACGCAATACTTCGAGTACTGTTCGTTTAAATTCGGGTAATTCATCCAAAAAGAGAACTCCATTGTGAGCTAACGAAATTTCGCCCGGCTGAGGAATACCTCCACCACCCACTAAAGCCACATCGCTGATAGTATGGTGTGGCGACCTGAATGGACGAACAGAAATGAGCGAAATATCTTTATGCACTTTCCCTGCAACAGAGTGTATTTTAGTAGTTTCCAGTGCTTCATGCAGGTTGAGCGGAGGCAAGATAGAAGGTAAGCGTTTGGCAAGCATCGTTTTTCCGGCTCCCGGAGGACCAATCAGGATCACATTATGACCGCCGGCTGCAGCAATTTCGAGGGAACGTTTAATATTTTCCTGACCTTTAACATCTGCAAAATCAAATTCGTACTCATTTAAACGGGTATAAAATTCTTCCCGTGCATTGATGAATGTTTTCTCCAATTCAATTTCTCCATTAAAGAACTGAATCACTTCCATAATATTTTCAGCTCCATAAACATCAAGTTTACTGACAATTGCAGCTTCACGAACATTCTGTTTGGGAAGGATAAAGCCTTTAAATCCCTGCTTTTGCGCTTCTATTGCAATGGGCAATGCTCCTCTGATCGGCTGCAAGCCTCCATCAAGTGAAAGCTCACCCATGATTACATAATCACCAACTTTTTCAGCACTAATTTGTTCCGAAGCAGCTAAAATTCCTATGGCAATGGTTAAATCGTACGAAGAGCCTTCCTTCCTTATATCGGCAGGAGCCATGTTTATCACAATCTTTTTGTTGGGCAAACGAAAGCCTACGTTGCGCAAAGCCGCTTCGATACGTTGCTGACTTTCCTTAACCGCGCTATCGGGCAAACCAACCAGCATAAAATTTACCCCTGTATCAACATTAGTTTCAACGGTAATTGGAAGTGCATTCACTCCATGCAATGCACTTCCAAACGTTTTCACGAGCATATCTTCATATTTTTGACAGGATGAAGATACACAATAATCAGACTCAAATAGTATAAATACTTAATTATTTTTGCGGTCGATAGCCAGATTTGTTAAGCAAATCCTGTCCATTTTTTATTGAAAGAAGTTGAGAAACAGTAATATCACTATTTTTTTCCATAAACTTTTTCACAATCTGCCATCCAATCCACTCACCCAATCTACCCGGCGAATTTTGAAATCCCTGCGTTGTTGGCTCTTCATTTATAAAACTTTTTATCCGATAAAAGTCTTTCTCAAACAAAAGTTTATTCTGCAAAAAGAAAGCCCAAAGATTAGCTTCATTCTTTTTGCACCATTCCAATTGTTCTTTTGAATAACCGATCAAAATTTCTTCGGAGGTTTCTGGTAATGTAATATTTGCAAAATAAAGTTTCTTCCCCTGATAAATCATGATATCGAGCAGAGAGCTATTTCCGGCTGGTGGCAATGCAAGATTATATGCAGCAATACTTTTCATGCAATCAGGCACAATATACTGGCTGTCTAAACGAGCCGTAATATACTTGGGAATCCTCATCTGAGGGTAAAATTTATAATCTTTTCCCAGATATAAATCGGGGGCTATACAAAGAACTGAATCAAGAAAAATGATACGGTTTTCATAATCCATTGCCGAATGATAGGTAAACACTTTGGGTACTTTTTTACCGGGCATAAAATGAAGATATCGCGCCAATGCCCCATTCAATTCTTTTTCAAGGAAATCGAGTTTTGGATATTTTTTATTGATATCGTCATACACTTCCCTGATTGTTGGATCTGTTACAAATCCATAGATACGAAGAATGTTGCTGGTATCTTCAATATTACCACCTAAGAAAAAGGAATACTCCTGCTTATTTTTCCGTAAGGTCTCCTTTATCTGGTCGGTATTCATTTCAAAAAGCACCTTTTCATAGCGGTGAATCTTCACATCAACAACTTCGGCATTATTTACATCCGTTTTGAGTCGTTTGTCTTTTTTGGAATCATTACACGCGGTAAATATTGTAATACTAACAATAAGGAGTAATACCAGATTTCTTTTCATATCTATACTTATAATTATATTCGCAAAAGTAAAAAAAGCACGTATATCATAACGAAAAAGCGAGAGCTATATGTATCATAGCTCTCGCTTTTTTAAGCAGGTTTCTTTTTTTCTAGAAGAGTTTAAACCCAAGAGATACATTCAGCAATTTGCTTTTATAATTTGCATCGATTGCATCCGAGATATCATTTAATCCCCATTCATAGCGAACATCCAATGTAAAATTCATAATATCAATACCTGCACCCGCCTGAATTCCCCAAATAACATCTTTGTATCCAGCCGGAACAGGAGCAGATTGAATTGTGGCTCCATTAATCTTGTATTCCACATCTTTGCTCGTGATAAATGATACAACCGGTCCTGCCATTAATCGAAGGTTAAATACCTTCATATCAATAATTTTAGCGCCGATAAGTACTGGAACATCAATTGTTTGCAATTTTGTTTCCTGAGAATAAGTAACATTTGGAAACTGGGGGCTTAATGTAACTGTTCCGGTGGTAAAATCGCCCCCTTTTGTGGCCCAGTAAACTTCAGGTTGCAAGTAAAGTTTACCACACGCGTTTATGCGAAGGAAACCACCAAAAAGAAATCCAACTTTAGATTCTTCTTTCAGATCATTCGCATTATGAAAATCCGTTATAACCTTTGATGAGTTGAATCCGATTTTCGGTCCCAAAGTAAACGGTAATTGGGCAAAAGCACCTGTTGCCATGATTATCGACAACATTACAAGTGTGATACGTTTCATTTGATTCTATATTTGATTGTACAAAAATAAGGATTTCAAATTTCTGTCAAGTCGAAAAAGCGTAAATTTGCAAACAGTGTATTTTTCTGGCATACGCTTTGTATCATCAGATCCTAAACTAATCGCTATGAAACGCTTTCTCATTTTAATTATTTCGCTGACGTTTATTCAATCAGCATTATTTGCACAAACCAAAAACAGTGCCAAACCCGAAACCGGATACAAACCTTTCAAAAACGGGAAAACATTTGCGGCCGGAATAAAGCTTTCTCCTAATATTTCGTGGATGAAACCCGACGCAAAAGGTTACGAATCGAACGGCATACTTTTCCGTCCACTAACATGGGGTTTTATGCTCGATTTTCAATTCATGGATAACTATTATATCTCTACCGGTTTTGATGTAAGAAGTTGTGGCGGAAAACTAAAATATTCCGACTCAGTACAACTAACTACCAATGCAACAAAAACTTACGGAATAATGGAACGAACATTTAAACTCCGTTATATTGAAATTCCATTATCCTTTAAGATGAAAACCCGCCAGTTTGGATACATCACCTATTACGGCCAGATTGGTTTTGCAGCAGGCTTTAACCTGAATGCCGATTCAGATGACGAATTCACTTATGGAAATGCACAAATTTACAAACAGGAAGATAAGATTAAGGATAATGTTGCGTTTATGAGATTGTCTATGGTGTTGTCTGCCGGAATGGAATATTCACTGGGAGGCTCAACTTCCTTGTTCACAGGGCTTAGCTTCAACAACGGATTTACAAACATCCTGAAAGGTCAATCCAATGTTCCTCCCGGAGTTGGCCTAGATGCAATTGGCAACTCTCTGGAACTTAATATTGGCATTATTTTTTAACAAACAAATTTATATGAAAATAGCTCTTGCGCAAACAAATCCGCACATAGGAGATTTTGAATTAAATACAACCAAAATAATTGAACGAATTCAGGAAGCACGTTTACAGGGTGCTGAATTAATTGTTTTTCCAGAACTTTCACTGTGTGGTTATCCCCCGCGCGACTTTCTCGAATTTGAAGACTTTATCGAAAAATGTGAACAGTCTGCGTTGAGAATTGCGAAAGAGTGTGTGAATATATCTGCACTGGTCGGAATGCCTACCCGAAACGATAACCCGAAAGGCAAACCCCTCTATAACAGTGCTGTATTATTGCAAAACGGCAAAATGAAAGACATTTTCAACAAGAGCCTTTTGCCAAACTACGATATTTTTGACGAATACCGCTATTTTGAGCCCAACCGTTCGTTCAGCATACTAAACCTCAATGGGAAACGCATTGCAGTTACTATTTGTGAAGATTTATGGAATATTGGAGAAGAATCACTCTATCCAAGTGACCCAATGGATGAACTTATCCGTTTTTCACCCGCATTTATGGTAAACATTGCTGCTTCTCCCTTTAATTACAAGCAAAATGAAATCCGGAAAGAGATTCTGAAACGCAATGTCCAAAAATATAATTTGCCATTAGTTTACGTAAATCAGGTAGGAGCACAAACAGAAGTCTTATTCGACGGAGGTTCTCAGGTAGTGAATAATACAGGCGAATGTGTTCTTGAAATGGCCTATTTTAAAGAAGATTTCCAGATTATTGATACGGATAATTTATCCAAACCCATTGAATCTAAACCCGCAGAAGATATTGAACTGATTCACGATGCATTGGTGATGGGAATCAGTGATTATTTCCAAAAGATGGGCTTTTCAAAAGCAATTTTAGGTCTTTCCGGAGGAATTGATTCAGCAGTGGTATTTGCACTTGCTGCGGAAGCTTTAGGCAGTGAAAACGTTTGGGGAATCCTTTTACCTTCCGGTTTTTCAAGCGATCATTCCATCCTCGATGCCGAAGCATTGGCCAATAATCTGGGTGCAAAGCACAATATAATCTCTATCGAAAAAGCAGTTGAAATCTTCGGACAAACACTGGAGCCTCATTTTAAAGATCTGCCGTTTGGATTGGCTGAAGAAAATCTTCAGGCTCGTATCCGCGCGGTTATCCTGATGGCATTATCCAATAAATTTGGCTATATTCTGCTCAACACATCGAATAAAAGTGAAGCAGCAGTAGGTTATGGAACCCTTTACGGCGATATGTGCGGCGGAATTTCGGTGCTGGGTGACGTGTATAAAACTCAGGTTTATGAACTTGCACATTACATCAATCGCGAACGTGAAATCATCCCTGTAAACACCATTACGAAAGCACCCTCTGCAGAACTTCGCCCCAATCAAAAAGATTCAGACTCTCTGCCCGATTATGACATTCTTGACAAAATACTCTATCAATACATAGAATTACGAAAGGGACCTGCAGATCTGGTTAAAATGGGATTTGATGCAAACATTGTAAAAAAGACACTGCATCTGGTAAACATGAACGAATACAAACGCTACCAGTCCCCTCCTATTCTGCGCGTTTCACCCAAAGCTTTCGGCTCCGGACGACGCATGCCAATTGTAGCAAAGTATCTGGCAGTATAGAAAAAGCTACTGTCCATTTCACTACAAAAATCTATTTATCAACCAGATACACACAATATTCTTATTAAAACGCCACAAACAGAAAATCCTGTTCGTGGTGTTTTTTTGATATAAATCAAAGTTGGATTAAAGAGGCTGTCTAAACAGTATTATACTTGAAATTAGATCATTCTGTATATCTCTGCGCAATAACTTTAATCACACAAAGTTCTTTTCAGACAGCCTCTTTACGCATTATACTATTTGTTTTTGATTTGTTTTGATAACTTCTGCAGATTAGCCAACGAGTCAAGAACTCCTTTTAAGGCAGTAACTAACTTTTTGTCAGCTAAGCGGATTTCTTTAACAATTGGGTTCCATCCCGGAACACGCTTGATAACCAGTTTGCCGTTTTCGTAAGTTATTACCCAACCGCCGCCATCTACCAGCACATTGTCGGAAAACATTATAAAGCCTCTGAGTACTTCTTCCAGTTCGTCAATGTTGGAACGATGATTGGTTCTGCGATTTTTGTAAAAAGCAAAAGCAATATCGTTACAATATCTTGTCATAAACAGGTTATTTGCAGCAGGTTGAGCCATTTGCAAAAATGCTCTCCATGTAGTAAAATATTTTTGTGGCATCAGCTCATTAAATGCAATAGCCGTTTCATCGGCATTATCGGTAACAACTACTCCTTCTTCGTTGGCTAACGGACTTAAGCCTGAATCGGGCGAAATATTTACAAAATCATTGTCGTTAAAATCGCCTGCATCTATATCAAAAGCATCTATCCATACCCCGTTATTTCCACCGGGTATAGAAATCCCCCCTGTTTCGATATAAAAAACAAGGATCCTGATAGGACCTTCCGTAACTCTGACTTCGGGAAAAATGAATCTGTCGAATGAAACACAAGGTTCATTAACTCCACCCGAAATACTCAGAAAAGCAAAACTACCATGATGCGGATTTCCGGCAGCATCATTCCAGTCCTGTTCGCCAGGAGAGAGAAATGGAGGAATAACATCATTGGTTTGAAGCATCCCTGTATTATAGGTAAGAATGGACGTAATAGCCGAGCCACCCTGTCCGTGACGTCTTCGGCGTCGGGTACCTAAAGCATAGGCACCATAAATAATCGTAACTTGTGATGACATTTGTTAACCTTTATTAATTTACGCCTACTCTATCAAAGCTTTTCGGCTACCGCTATTTTTTTTATTTTAATATTTTTGATTTAAAGGATCGCTTGCATAGTTTTTAATATTAAATATACCCGATTCGTCTCCTACTTTAAATAATTCATCAAGTTTATTTTTAGTTTTTCCGTTTATTAAATAAAAACGTTCTAAAGCAGCACAAAAATGATATTGTTTATCGCAAAAATCATCATTCAGATACGACATGTTTTCTATCAGATTCTTATAAGCATTTCCGCCACTATGTACCTGTCGTGCAGCAAACAAATGGTCAATTGCTAATTCGGCATGATAGCGGGTAGATACAATATGCATATTATCTGCACCGATTAGTTGTTTTAATTTAGTTTCTGTATCTGAAGCAATTCTTTTAAAATATGATGCATCAAAATATTTTTTACTTTCATCAAAATTAATTAATAAATTATACTCATGTTTATTTAATATACTGTATTTACTTGCTTCGTATATATTTTCAATTTTTAAAAATGTATTATAAAAGGCACACCAATCTATCAGTTTATCATGCGTAAAACCAATATAAGAATGAGACATTATATATGAGATTCCGTAGGAATTTGACATCTTAATTACTTCGAGCAGACAAAAAATTGAATCAGTTATAAGATGGCTGATAAACATTAATCGTTTTTCTATTTCGGAATAAACGGAGTCCAAATTATTAAATATATCAGAAAACATATTATCAAAATGATCATCAAGCAAATTCATACATGTTTTATTGTTAATTATTTCTTTGATTTTTTCAGTAAACTCTTCTTCTAATTTTTCCACACCTCCGTTCTTTCTTTCAAGTTTTTTAAAACCAAGGCCTTCCATTATCATAAAATTTAATCTGGCTTTAAAGTGTAGTCTTTGTATTCTATTATAAATGGTATCGCAAACCCCATAAGGTGAAAATGAAATATTCTGATAATATTTACCCAAGATCCTCCTCCTTGCATATTCACATTTAATGTTTTTGTTTTCATGAATTTCGCCATTATGCTCTTCATATTTATATTTTATACACTCAATATTTTTTCTATTATTTTCATAATCTATATACTTATTATAACAATCAATTGACAACATTAATTCAATACGTGCTGCTAATAAACTTACTTCTGTTAGGTCCGTATTTACAGTGCTACGCTTTAAATCGATTTCATCAAATACGCCCTTATTAAAAAATTCTTTTATCTTCAAAATTTCAGATCTGTGTATATCATGATACGTATTATATTGACCTATAATAATATTTCTAGCTAAATTCTTTTTAATTTTATATAATATCGTATTGAAAGCATCTTTTTTTATGCTATTATTAGCATCTCTGATTTTAATTAATTCAAATATCTCAATAATAAGATAAAGAATTTTTGTGTATTGCCAGACATATGATTTGTGATTATCAGCTTTTCTATAATATTGAGCTGACAAATAATATGAAGTAAAAACTTTTAATAATGGTTGTAGTTCTTTTTTTGTATCGTCTTTTTTTGTATCGTCTTTTGTTAAGTTGTTGTAATAATCTAAAAACGATTTAATTCTTTCAATTTTCTTTTGCGACCTACTGCTTTCATCCTCTGTTTTAGTATCCCACAAATCTAATACAGTATTAATTAAATTCAGGAATTCTTTTTGTAAATTATCCGCATTATTAAATTTAGAGCAGCTTAAAATCGTATCGCCTAAATCGGATAAGCTACCTGCAATTGATATATAGGAACTAGCATCTATAAATTTAAATGAGGCTTCTTCTCTTGTTAAATAATTTAATAGAATTTCAAAGGGATCTTTAAATTCCTTTCCATTTTTATTGTCATTACTGTTATCGGATTGTTTTTTCGTATAAATATCCTTGTCACTATTTTCAAATCTGTTGTTAATTATAAAATATTTTATGCTTTCATAATAAAATACACATGCATAACAAGGTAAGGGTACGAAAAATTCAGCCTTAGCCGATTTTTTGCAATCGTTCATTATACAATAAAAACCATCAAATACGTTTATGCGTGTATTCTCCTTAAAGTCAATATTTTCAGTTTTACTGACATAACTGTTTTTGTAAAACAAGATATTGCCAATTTTATTTTTAAAATCGCAACAAACCAGATATTTCTGCTCTTTGTTAATTGTTTTTTGCAAAAAATCAAATTCTTTATTAACTCTGATAATATCAACTGGTTTTATACCACCCAGATGGCTTTTTTCAATAATCTGAAGCTTTGCCAGCAGCGGTTGATAAATTAATCTGATTCCCTCGAAGGTAGATATTTTATTCAGAATTTTTTCCTTTAGTGGACTTATGCCAAAATCAAGTATTTTATCCGGAAATTCTTTGCTGGTAATTGAAAAATCGGAATAAGTACTATTGAAATCTACTGGTTTGATTTCGTGGTGAAACAAAATATCTTTTCTATAACTTCTTTCTTTAATTAGTCTTATCCTATCATCGGAATCATCAGAATAATCAATGGTTTCCTCTAATCCTAATTTACTGATATCAATATCGCGGTACTCAATTAAAAAAGAAGTAATTTCGGAAAAGGTAAGATAGGCTGAATTAAAAGTTTTGCGTTTTTCATAGGCTAAACCCAGTTTCAACATATTACGCACTAACAATACCATAAGTGTAGGATTCATTTCCTGTGGTTTGCATTTTCTCAGAACCTGTATTCCATCCATATATTCTACAATAGCATCATTATATTCTTCATCATAGAAATACATATCACCCAAAATAATATGGATTGCTGCAATGGAATGAATATATTCGCTATTTCCATTTTTATTATAAGATTCTTGCTTATATCTTTCCTGAATTCGGAGAAGCATTCGATGATAAAACTGCTTAATTGCCAGTGATTCATCTAATGTAAAATTGAAAGTTGCTGATGCTTCCTCTGATATTTTGGAAATATAAGATATTTCGAGCATAATTTTTTTTGTAAAACTATAAGTATATAAGCCACTCACCATTTCCTGTATATGCATACGGTTCAGATAATGGATAATATCCGAAATAAAATCCCTTAATTCGGGCGTTTTGTTAATTTCAATTAACTCAGGGGTATTCTCAATATTACGCCACGAAAAACCATTACGGCTATATTTAAAAATATGATCAACCAAAAAAGATGAAGAAACCAATAGTTTATCGTCATGCCCTTTAAGTCTGTTAAGTATAGATAGTATTATAGGACTTGCCAGATAATGGATTAATCCGACTTTAAACTGATCCTCCACATCAAATGCCAGAAAATATTTTGAATTAGAATTTTTATTTAAATACAAACATTGTGTTTTATTTACATCATCATCAAACTCAATATGCTTCTCAAAAAAAGTAGTTATTTTCTTGGGAGCACCATTGCTTGAGTGGGTAAGATATACTATAAAATGATAAAGAAATACAATAACTTTTTCATATTTTACTCTTTCATCAGGTTTCAGATAATCTAATTTATAATATGCGTTATCTTTTATGTATTTTTCATTGTCTTTAAAATGTTTTTTTGAAAAATGCTTTCTTTTGGCTACATTAAGCATCAGATATTCGGTATAAGTTTTCAGATTACAATTTTCAGGACCAATACATAATTTGTAACTATACGGCATTAAAGCCTGACAAACATATTGCTCAACCATACTGCTTGCATCTGACTCTTTTTTATCAGTAGGGTCTGTAAGAAAACTATCTACATAAATTACATCATGAAATATACTGCCAATAAAAAAATTTCTGTCCGATACATCAGCCAATGCAGCATCATACATTTCTCTGCCTGCAATAAAAATAAATTTGGCTTTTGCAGTAGTTAAAAAAAACTTTAAGTTAGATAAGAGTTTCTGTATAGATTGCTGACGTTCTCGCGTACTGCTTGGCGAAAAAGCATTTGAAAATTTTGTTTCTTTTTCTTTTATTTCATTCTCTTTTTCACCAACAGCAATTTTACTCTGTGGCTCAATTTTGTCGAGTTCATCAAATATAAATATAATGTTAGGCTTGTAAAAAAAAGAAGATAATTTTTGAATATCATTTAATATTTCAATCAGGTTATTTTCTATTTCTCTTACATCGGCAATGGGGTATTCGTGGCTTTTTTTATTGAAAAAACTAAAATTAATAAAGCGGCTGTTATTAAATGATTTCCCTTTCTCTTCCGTATATCCGGAATATATTCTTCTGTTTAATAATTCTATTTTTTTGCTGATCGAATAATAAGTTGTGATATTTAAAAGTCTGGAACGCAGTATGAGCTTTAACAATAAAACAATAATTACATAATATAAGATTAATGAATAATCTAATTTATTGAGGTCATTATTTTTTATAAATTGAGTATTAATTAATCCAAATAATATATTTTTATTTATAAAAAATATAATACTATCAAAAGCTGTTTGGATATAGAAATCAGAAATACAAGTAATTTTTTGTATATAATATTTTAAATTTTCATCATCACTTTCATTCCCATTTTGGATAATATATGCAGAATTATTACTAATATTAATTAAAGTGTTACTTTTTATTTCTATTTTTTCAATTTCTAATAAAGTACTATCTGTGTAAATTTTTGAGTAGATAGGCAAATATTTATCAATACCAGTATTTACTAAAAAATTGGCTTGTTCTTTTTTTATATTATCAAGTCGTAAGCAATATAGCAATGAAATAAAAATACAGATTTTGATAAAAAGCAGTATAAAAAAGCCTCTTTTATTCGAATTAATAAACTGTTTATAATTATTATTAAGGTTTACTGTAACAAGTCTAAGAATATCTTTTTCCTTCAAGTCATCATAACCTAGATTAATTTTAATAAAAATATTACGACCGTATCGAAACTGGTTTTTAATTGTTTTAGAGAGAAAGATCCAAATATTCCTTATTATTTTAAATACATTACTATATCTTTTGAAAAAATATTTTAGTTTAAAAAGAAAGTATCTAATTAATAAAAATACAATAAAATCATTTTCTTTTTTTGCTTTAGTTTTTATTTTTTTATAAAATAAATGATAAATTTTAATTCGATGTTTAATATTTTGTATTAAAGTAGCAAACTTAATTTTAAATCTTTTTAAAAAATCATTGGCTAATTTGGGTTTGCTGCTTCTTGAAAATAAAATATTTTGAAATTCCCTTTCCAAATTATAAAAAAGCTCAAAAACAATTTTTAATAAGAGTAATGAGAATATTGCAAAACCAGATTTTTGATAACTAACGAAATCTTCTGTAAAAAACAAAAGATATAAACCCCAACTAGAATTAATAAGAATTATCTGAAACAGATCTATATGCATATGTTTCTGTACCTTTCTGTTTCTAATAACAAAAGGGTTCAAGACATTCCATATAAATTTGAAGAACACTAGAATTGTATATTTATATGTAGGTATAGGATATTTTAATAAATTTTTTGATGATAAATAATAAATATATTTTAAAAATAATATTGTAAATAATATTATAAATATAATTTTGGCAATAAGATTTGAATAATTTTGAATCCATTCGTACCCAATTAACGTTTTTATATCTAAGTTTTTTAGGAAAGTGAAAAACAGGAAAATAAAATAGTAAAGCAGAAATTTACCAATAACCTGAAAGTTTTTTTGCAAGTAACAAATTTCATAAATCACGGAACTAACAAAACTTGATTTGCCCATCCCCCGATAACCGGTAACCAGATATGCACCAGATTTGGCATCATTATTAATGATAACTTCTCTGAGCTTATTTCTAATCATTTTTCTACCAATAAATCTCTTCTTATCTAAAGTATGATCTTCTGAGACACCATGAAAAAATGAAAAATCAGGAAGTTCAATATAGATTTTCTTTATTTTAGAAGAAAAAATATCAAAAGGATTATTTTTACTCATTTTAGAATTAGTATATAGTTAATTATTAAATCTCGACTGTTGCTATGTTATTTTAATTAATTATTCTCAATTAGAATGTCTGCAATTTTATCGAGCTCTGACTGATTGTTACTTACATAGGTTTTGGCATCGTTCACCAGATTTTCTATATTAAAGGCAGACGCATCATCCATTTTATCGTTTGCATTTATCAGCTTAGGGTCAAGGCGATAATAATTTTCAGGATTGTTGCTATACATTTTTTTAAGGATATAACTCATGGTTTCAGCATTGCCCGACATCAGAATATCCATAATAGGCAATGCCCAACCAACAACACCGTCATTTTTCATATCATCATAATGGTAGGCTTCTTTAACACTGCCCGTCCCCATTGAAATTACTATTATATTGTCTGTTGACGGATAGTCTGGCTTGTCAGTCTGATTACCGAAACTAGTTTTCATAGCCTCAATATAGGCACAGAGTGCAGGGTTATTAGCAAAAACGCCTCCATCAATTAAAGCCATTTTATTTCCAAACTGCGACTTTATGCTTGCCGGTTTAAAATAAGTAGGTGCAGCCGATGTTGCCCTGCATATATCTTTAAGAAGATAATCTTTTACATTGTTATGAATAGCATCCTTTCTGGTAAAAAAACGAGTTTCTCTGTTTTCAATATCATAAGCAGTAATCATACAATTTTTCACCACACAGCTAAGTGTAGCTTTGCCAAGATATCTGTTCAATAGATTTTCAAGTGATTTTTCCGAGTATTTGTACCTGGCAATTCCTAATGGATTGAGAACTTTCTGAAGAAACGATAAATCAAATATTTTGCCACCATGATTTATATAAAGCTCTACAGCTTCTTTTGCCGAATATTGAGGGCGGTTGTTTTCTCCGGCTTTCAGCAGGCAGCAGGCTAATATGCCGCCAGTGCTGGTTCCGGCAACCAGATCGAAATAATCGGCAATTTTTGCATCTGTATTTCCGGTTATTTCAATAATTTTTTGTTCGATATACGACAAAACAATTCCAGGTAAAATGCCTCTGATACCACCTCCATCAATTGATAATACACAAATCTTTTTCATTTCAATATTTTTTATCACTAAATACATTTTTTATCAACCATATCCTTTTTACTAATATGCACATATAATATAATCTATCCATGCCTGGCCATCAAAACCATCACTCCAGCAATACTGAGTACCTGCCCTTCCTTTATTAATCCATTTAAATGTGTGAGTACCTGTTGTAATTGGGAAAGTAATTATTGACCATGAAGTATTTGCACAGGTAGTCTTATAAACATTATCAATATAAAATTCTATTCTTGTAGGAGTATCCTGATGGTAACTACCATATGAGCAATTATAATTGGTAGCAAGATACCAAAATGATATTTGCCCTCCTGTAGTTATAGTTCTTGTAAAAGATATTGTATCATTATAATGATCTGTAAATAATGAATAATATCCTTCATATACATTTGAATATGACAAGCTCCACATTCCATTCCATCCGCTTGGCATGCCATTTTCAAAACCTTCATAATAGGCGGGTGAAGTTGTAAATGTTATAACGTTTCCATAGCTGATTCCATGAGCGTTTATTGCATATGAACATATATAATATGTAGTGCCTGGCAATAAAAATGTTAACATTCCATTATAAGCATCGGTTCCGCTCCCTAAAGTTTTTTTGCTATTGAATATTGTTGGATTGGGGTTGGTTAATGACCAGCAAAAGCCTCTTTCTGTAACAGACGAACTTCCTGCATTAACTACAGTTCCATTTGGAATAGCCTCAGTTTTGGTAATTCCTTGCACAACATCAGTAGTAACTGTAGGCAAATATCCTTTGGTGGTAAATGAAACATTGTTCCCATAACTTGTACCTGCACTATTCGTAGCATAAGCTCTAATATAATAAGTTGTATTGGGAAGCAAGTTGCTTAGATTGGAAGTAAAACTACCATTGCTACTTCCATTTGAAGTTTTATTATTGCTGATTGTTGGGTTTGTTGAAGTTGACCAGCATACACCTCTCTCTGTTACATTTACACCACCATTGTTTATAATATTTCCACCACAAATAGCTGTGGTTTGAGTAATATTGGATGTGTCAGCTGTTGTTAGTGAAGCTGTTGTAGATAAAGATGAAATTGCAGTCTGGTTGCTGTAATATATATTGTTGCTATTTGTTGCGTAAGCGCGTACATAATAAATTTTATTGGGTAATAGTGATGTAATATTACTTGAAAAAGATCCTGTTCCTCCCGTTTCAGTTGTATGATTATTGTTTATTGTCGGATTTCCAGTAGTATCCCAACAAACGCCTCTGTTTATAATAATACTCGCAGTATTCGATAAGATAGTATAATTACAAATGGCAGATGTAGGTGTTATTCCTGTAATTATTGGATTTGATACTAGTTGAACATTGGGATCATATGCACTTATTCCGGGTATAATTACATAATTTCCAGGTGTAAGTCTCAACGTATCTCCTGCACTGGATACTGAAAGGTTTAAATTTACATTTATACTACTTCCCGTAAATTGAATACCTGCTCCTGCAATATAGGGAGCAGGTATATTACTCAAATCATTATAATTCCCACTGGTTGCAACTGTAGATAAACTTGGCTTGCCTGCTAAACTATTCCATGTTCCATCAAAAAGTACAGGTTTGTTTAATATCTGACTTAACCCTCCAGTGCTATTCCAATCGCTATTTACCTGTACAGCCGGAATTATTGGCTTATTACTTAAATCATTATAATTGCCACTTATGGCTACTGTAGAGAAGTTCGGTTTATTTTTAATAGAATTCCACGTACTATCCCATAATGCTGGTTTTCCTGTTAATGAAGCCCATGTACCATTAAATAAAATCGGTTTGTCCAGTAAATCATTATAACTGCCACTTGTGGCTACTGTTGAGAAATTAGGTTTACCGCTTAAGCTAAACCATGTTCCATCAAAAAGTACAGGTTTGTTTAATATCTGATTTAACCCTCCAGTGCTATTCCAATCGCTATTTACCTGTGCAGCCGGAATTGTTGGTTTATTACTTAAATCATTATAATTACCACTGGTTGCAACAGTAGAAAAGTTTGGTTTATTCTTTATTGTTGACCATGTACTATCCCAGAATAAAGGTTTATTTGCTATATCAGTCCATAAAGGCATCCATGTAATAGAGTGGTATAATCCGGTATGGTTACCCCAGCTAAAAGCTGAATTCCAGTTGTTAATATTGGTATTTGTTATGGAATGGGCTGCTGATATAGCATACACTGGATCAGATTCGGTAAAACCATTGCTTCCCACTTTTTCTGCATACAAAGCATAAGGAACCGAAAGCAATTCGGAAATACCCATGGTTATATATGACGTTCCGTTATTAGTGTCCAATTCTGTTTTAACAAAGAAAGGTCCGCTAGCCCAGTTAATGGTATTCATTGAACCTGCAACTATTATTCCATTTCCAATTTCCATATTCACCAAACCAAAATCGTTGGTTAATTTCGATTGAGTTTCACTATAAACTACTGTGCCTGTTGCACTTCCTTGTAAAATAGAAATTTTAAATGCAACTGCATGGTTTTGAATTATATATCCATTGCTATTTCTTACCACTGTCTGGTATTTAAAGGCTTTGGGTGATTGTGCTAAAACTGTCGGAAACTGGAAGGGAAAAGTTAAAAGCAGCACCATTATTAAATATGTGTTTATCTTCATGTTATTTTAGATTTATTTATTTTTTTGGATTTTGAAATTTTGTATTATCTTATTCTCATTAATCATAACTTTCAATAAAAAAGTACCTGCAGGATATGAAATCATATCAAGATTAAATTGATCCTGATTATATGTTGCTGCATATAGCTTTTTTCCCTGTAAATCGTAAAGTTCGATAAAGTAATTGCTGATTTTATCAATTAATGGCTTAATAGAAACCGTAATAAAATCTTTAGTTGGATTAGGGAAAACTTTAATGGAAAAATCCTTATCAGGGTTTTCTGTTATTCCAACACTAATAATATACTCAAAGTTTTGCTGAAAACCTTGTGTAATAGTGTTACTAATTGAAGTATGGGTTTCTGTAATACATTCACCCATAGTCCAGCTTAAAGAAAGTGAAGAAGAATCTGGCTTAAAATAATCACCAGAAGAAGATATTACTTGCGGCTGATTGGTCTGGCTAAAAACATTTCCAAAACCAACTAAAAACAAAATCAACAAAATCATTCTTTTCATATTTCAAAATATTTATTTCCCTACTCTCAAGCTTTTCGGTTTCTCCCTGTTTTGAGAATGAGTCATTAACTCCACATTAATCCAAATATTGAACAATCACCAATCGTTTCTTTTTGTGGTTATATTAATTCATTTCTTTAATTAGGTAAATATATAACCTGATCATTTTTAATATTATTTAATTTCACAAATATAATACGCCAAATAAGAATCTGTTAATATTTAACAAATAAAATCGCTATGTAATATATTAAATATTGATTATGAGTAATTTGGCAAAAACTCAGTTAATAAAAAAATGACAATAAATTAATTACATGTTTTTAAAATGCATAGCATTAGACATTTTTTAGAATTGCTACATCCTTTATTCAATAAGGCTTTCCGTAAATTTTAAAATTTATTTACCAGCTCCGGGCAATACATGCCAATTGCAACAAAGTATCGGGCGATATAATTAAAATCGAAAACAAAAATCGGGAAGTCTTACAGCTTCCCGATTATATTTTTATTGTGTTGGTTATAAATATCTTTCCCTTCCGGAGTATATAAGAAGTTCAGTAATTCTTTGTAATAATCTGTTATCCGGCCTCGTACCATTTTCATGGTAGAGTTCAAAAAACGGTTTTGTTCTGTAAAGGGCTCTTCGAGCAAAGCAAAAGTTACAGGAAGCCAACGGTCAGGGAAATGCCCGGCATGTTTACCACCTTTGGAATATTGATTAATTTCGTGTTGTAAATGCTTCAGAAAGTTTTTCTGTCCCGACTCCTGTTTTAAATCGGCATGATGATGTTTGGCCCATCGACGAATGGCTTCTTTATTCGGAACAATCAGGGCTGTGGTGTACGGATTCTGATTATTGTAAAGCATCACCTGGTCAACAAAGGAAATATGTTCTTCCATCATTCCTTCGATGCCTTCGGGACTAAACTTTTCGCCATCATTTCCAATCAGCAGACTTTTAAAACGCCCCTGAACGTATAGAAAACCATCTTTATCCAGATTTCCCATATCACCGGTGTAAAGCCATCCATCCTTAATGGTTTCGGATGTGGCTTTTTCATTTTTCCAGTACCCTTTCATCACATTTCCACCCCTGATTACAATTTCGCCCTGTTCTGTTGAAGGAATTTTGTTCCCATCAAAATCGCAGATTTTAAATTCCATTGGTTTCACCAGATATCCGGATGAACCAAGCTTATGGCGGTGTAAAGAGTTTGAAGAGATAATGGGAGATGCTTCTGAAAGCCCATAGCCTTGCATCATTGGAATGCCAATTGCATAGAAAAATCGCTGTAAATCAATATCCAGCAATGCACCTCCTCCAATAAAAAAGATCAGGTTTCCTCCAAAACCCAGACGAATTTTACAGAAGAGAATCTTGTCAAATAAAGAGACCAGCGGTTTAAGTAAAAATGCAAGTCCCGAACCTTTGTTGTTTCCTTCTTTATTATAAATATAAGCTGTTCTCAACGCAATTTTAAAAAGCAGTTCAGCCACCATACCTTGATCATGAATTCCTTTTTCAATATTTTTTTTGAAGTTTCGGGCTAAAGCAGGGACACTCATCAATAGATGAGGCTTTACTTCTTTGATATTCAATGGAATATTCTTCAATGTTTCCATGGAAGTTTTACCCACCTGAACCGAAGCAATGGAAGCGCCTTTGCCAATAAAACTATACAATCCCGCAGTATGCGCAAATGAATGATCCCAAGGCAAAATAAGGAGATTACAATAGTATTCAGGAATATCCATCAAGGTGTATGCCTGTTCTACGTTTGCTGTATAATTACGATGCGAAAGGATAATTCCCTTGGGGTCGGAGGTGGTACCGGAGGTATAGCAGATGTTCGCAGCATCATTTTCCGTTACAGCTATGCAACGCGCTTCAAATTCATCACGATGGGATTGTAGCCATTCTCTCCCTTTCTGTATCAAGTTACCGATAAACAATTCATTATCTAAATATTGGGCTTGTTCATCAAAGTAAAGAATCCACTCTGTTTGAGTAAGTTCATTACGAAGTTCTCTGATTTTTGCCGACTGAGTAGCTGAGGTAATTACCATCCGGCTTTCTGAATGCTGAATTCTGAATCGTATTTCCGACTGTTCGAGCAATTTCACCGAAAGAGGTACATTTACAGCCCCGATACTAACCAAAGCCAATTCCGTTACTAACCAGTAATTTCTGCCTTCGGAGATCAACGCAACACGATCGCCATGATTAATTCCAAGCTGGATAAAACCTGCTGCAAGGGCATCAACCTGCTCTTTTACTTCGGAATAGGTAAGTGTAGTCCAAACATCGCCTTGCTTTTCTCTTAACAAAACATTGTTTGGAAATTGCGTTACACTTGAATTAAAAAAGTATGACAAAGTGGACATGGTTGATGTTAATTTAAAATTACGAATTAAGAATCAATAGGTTAAAAGAAACGGTGAGACTACAATATCAATTCTGCTCATTCTCTTTACAACTTCGCATTCGAATGATTTCCATATTACTGATTTCAAATTGGAAGGATTCACTTTTCATTTCTTCCTGAGATAATTCAGCCGGTTTAAATACCATCTTGTTTTTTCTACCTGAACGAGTGACACCCGGTTTCATACAAACCTGAACCGTATCACTGCTTTCACGAATTGTACCATTTAGATAAAAATCAACACTGAATTTTATCTTAACATTCTTTGAACTAATATTTTTTGCTTTGATTTTAAGCACTTTCGGACTTTTAAGCAGATACCACTTTTCGCGAACCCACTTATGGGAAAATTCTATGCTATCAATTACCCTTAGTTCTTTATTCTTAGGCAATTCATTTGTTTTCTGTGCATTGGAAAATTGCAGAACAAACATCAACATTAAAAATAATCCAAATAGCTTTTTCATTTTCACTTTTTAATTTCGGAAAGCGAAAATACAACAAAATATAGTGACGAAAAATAACAAAAAGGCTTCTTTACAGATAAGAAGCAACCTGTTTACACCTGTATGTAACAGTTAATCTGTGACATATAGAGGCATTTGGATTATCACTGGAAGCAAAATCTTTTCGGGCAATATATGAACTTTTGCTATTTAACACAATCATAAATTCACTTTTAAAAACGAGGCATTTATTACTTCATCCCATTCAGCAAAAACCGATAGGGCAGCAATGCATCCTCTCCGGCATAATCTATTCCAATACGGGGAGTAACACTTAATTCTTTTTCAGGATACCTGAAATCGGTAGCTTCAATCCATATTTCATGTCCATATAGTGAAGTCCCGGTTTGCGAAAAATGCAACCCTAATGCTTTGGTAAGTTTACCGGGGCCATTTAAAAAGTTCTTATCCACTTTTTGCTTTCCGGTACGCTGCAGCATTGTCTCAATTCCGTCAATCGGCCCTATTGCCCTGATTAATACTGCATGTGGAATATCTTTTACATTTGTAACCACATTAAATAACGAATACATTCCATAGCACAGATAAATGTACGCTAATCCACCTTCCCGAAACATAATCTCAGTACGTTGTGTTCTGCGACCATTGTAAGCATGGGAACCTTTGTCTGTTACCCCTGCATACGCTTCTGTTTCCGTAATAATCCCGGAGGTTAGATTTCCACCAAAACATGTGCACAGTTTCATACCGATAAGTTCCCGGGCAATTGTTACTACATCAGACCGGAGGTAAAATGATTTTTCGGGTAGATTATCTCTGCTATTCATACTTTTTCACGACCAATAAAGCTCACCATTCAAATTCTCAGTTATTTTTTCATTTTCGAGCAACCACCGCACCACCTTCACAAGATTTTCTTCCGGAATTTCGTCGAGCTTTTCAGCAAGTTGTTTTATCGTTAAGTTTTGCTGTTTCAGAAGTGGTTTAAGTTCATTCACCACATTATCGAATTCAAGCTGACTAAGTTCCAGCTTATTTCGTTCAATACAAATATCACACTTTCCACAGCGTTTGCTGCTGATTTCGCCAAAGTATGCGAGCAAAAACTGACTTCGGCATTTTACATCCAACTCTACGTACTCGATAATCGCTTCCATTCGTTTTCGAGCTGCATTTTTCAGAAAATCATAACTTTCGGGAGTAAGTCTCAGATCTTTCGCATCCATACGCTCTGAAGTGAAAATGATTTGCGGTTTCTTTTTCGATTCCTGATACGTAAGAACATCAAATTTATGAAGGTTTTGCAAGGCTTTCACAATTCGTGTTTCCTCAATGTGAATCCGTTTGGATATTTCTGTTTCACTAATTTTTACAAAATCGGTAAACATGCCGCCATAAGACCGAAGCATTGTTTTTAACAATGAATCGTATGCTGGATTTGCTACCTGAAACCGATACAAATTTTCTTTCCCGATATGAATAAACACCTTTGAAGAGCCATTCAAATCTTCGTTTAAAATCAGATATCCGTCTTTTTCCAGAATTTTTAATGCATTGTAAACAGTGATGGGTGAAAGTGACAATAATTCTGAAAATGAGCGAAGATCAAAATCATAAGCCTGATCTTTTCCTCCTCCGAGCGGAACTTGAAAATGATTTCCAAGCATTTGATAAATTCGTTTAATTTCAGCAAGTTCAGGATACGAAGATGAAAAATTTTGTCTTAAATTATCAATATCCGAATGATTGTAAAGTAACACGGCATAGGCTTGTTTTTCATCCCGGCCAGCCCGACCTGCTTCCTGAAAATATGCCTCAGGAGTATCTGGTAAATCGAGGTGAACCACTGCACGCACATCCGGTTTGTCGATTCCCATTCCAAAAGCATTGGTAGCTACAACCACATGAACCTGATTTTTAGTCCAGGACAATTGTGCCTTGTCCCTATCTTGCTGGTTTAATCCTGCATGATAAAATGTACTTCGAATTCCGTTTTTATTGAGGAAATCTGCTATTTCACGAGTTTTCTTTCTGTTGCGAACATACACAACAGCACTGCCTTTGGCTTTGGCAAGAATCCGAATCAATCGTCCCAGTTTATCTTCTTCATTAAACGCAAAATAGGTAAGATTTGTACGAGAAAAGCTCTTCTGAAAGACATTGGGAGATCTGAATTCGAGCTTTTCCATAATATCTTTCACCACATCAGGAGTAGCCGTTGCCGTAACTGCTAAAACAGGAACTTTAGGATGAAACCTCCTGATTTCAGCAATTTCAAGATACGGAGGACGAAAATCATACCCCCACTGTGAAATACAATGAGCTTCATCTACTGCAATCAGATTAACCTTCATTTGAGGCAAATGGCCTAAAAACAAATCGGTTTTCAGTCGTTCAGGTGAAATATACAAAAACTTAAGTTTCTGATGAACCGCATAATTTAACATGAGTTCAATTTCGCGACTATGCATTCCCGAGAAGAGCGCGGCAGCAGGAATCCCTCTTCGGTTAAGTTGCTCAACCTGATCTTTCATCAGAGCAATCAAAGGAGTTACCACAAGACAAACTCCGGGAAGATGAATGCCTGAAATCTGAAAACAGAGTGATTTTCCTCCACCTGTTGGCATAAGGGCGAGCGTATCTTTCTCATCCACAACAGACTGAATAATCTCTTCCTGTAATGGACGAAACTGACTATAACCCCAATATTTCAACAAAATAGACTTTAGCGGCACAATTTTTCAGTATTTAGAAATTACAGGCATGAATTTTGTGTATTTCAAGCGGTAAATTTACAGTAAATTTAACCCCTAAATCTCCTTTTCCGTTCAGGATTACGAAGATTTCCATAACCACAAAATCTCACGCATGAAACTTCTCGGAGCCATCTGCCTGATTTTAAGCATAAATCTGAGTGCACCATTTGTTAGTGCTCAGGAAACCCGCTTCAACTCCAAGCAGGATTCTCTTGATTTTGAGCTTTTAAGATCATCTTATAACAATGAATTGAACAAAGCTGTACAATTACTAAAACAAGGGGCAAATGTAAACACGATAAGCCCGGATGGAATCACGCCTCTGATATATGCAGTTCAAAATGGCAATCTTGATATGGTCAAATTACTTTTTTATAACCATGCCGATTATAGTTACCAAAGTAATTATTATGATTCGCCTATTTTCATGGCCTTAAAATTCAATGACCTTACAATGATGGAGTTTTTTCTTAACAAAGGTGTTGACCCCAACCTTATGGAAAAAAGTAGAAAAACATTGCTTTATGTAGCTGCCGAAAATGATTTGTTTACGATAGCCGATATGTTGCTGTATTACAAAGCAAATCCAGACCTGGGGAATTATTACAACTGGACTCCGTTGATGATTTCAACCCTTAATGACCATACTGAAACTTCAAAACTGTTGATTGAAAACAATGCCAATACTAACGTTAATGATTTTGATGGCATCACTCCCATGATGATTGCAGTAGCTCGCGGAAATGATACATTATTGAGAATTCTCATCCAGAAAGGAACAGATATTTCTGCCCGTGATAAAAAAGGAAACAGTGCGCTTACGTATGCCATTTCCAACGACAAACCTCTGGTAACAAAAATACTGATCGAATCAGGTGCATTGGCTTTTGAAAAAGACCAGAAGAAATTACGTGCAATTGCGACAAAAAACAAAAACAAAGAAATTATTGAACTTCTGGATAAAGCCGGAGTTGCACCCTTGAAATTCGGGTTTGATGAAAACCGAATTCTGATAACCGGAACTTTAAATTTTAGCGATATTTTGAACGGCATGTCACTCGAAACGGTTGAGCGGAAATATAAATTCGGGCTCGAAGGAGGTTTTATGTTTCGACCCTACCGGAAAAAGGTTTTGAAGGATGTTGGTAACAACATAGCTTACCAATACAGAGAATCCAGATATACATTTTATGTTGGAGCTCACAAATATTTTATGCTGGATGAATCAACGCTATCGCAAAGCGGATTTTTCGCAGGATTGAACACATTGTTCTCGTGGGGAAGTTATGCTGGTACTGAACACAAGCCCGACAAAAATATTTTATTTGCCCCGGATGCAGGATTCTTTTGGAATTACGGCATTATGAGTGTAAAAACCGGCTTTCAATATCTCAATTTCGGATACGAGGAATTTTCCCCTTACCGTTTTACCCTATCAATTGGGTTTCGCTGGAATGGACAAAATCTTTCCAAAACAACAATTCGTAAACCATGAGAAAAACATATTATATCTTCATGATATTGTTTGCAATAACATTCATTTCATGTAATGATGGATTACCATGGGTTGAAGACTGCAGTGATTATGATTATAGCGATTGCAACCAGATTGAACCAGACTCAACAAATCTGGTAATTAAGGCTACTGTCGATAATATTCATTCAAACGTACCAATTACTATTTACAAAGGCACAGTTGACAATGGAATCGTTCTTTATTCAGGCAGTATGATTCAATCGGAATTTTATTTCAAAGTTCCTGTAAATGAGAATTATGCCGTAAAAGCCATCTATAAAACCGGAAATAAAACCATTATTTCGGTTGATGGCGATTTTGTAAAAAAGAAATCGAAACGTGTATGTGATGCAAACTGCTGGGCAGTTGTTAATAACGAGATGGATGTAAGACTGAGTCAGTGATCAGCTAGTCAGTGAACAGTGAAGTTTCAGATGAATTATTATCCAGAATCCCAATGATGGCTTCATATTCATAGCCTTTGGAAAGCAGATAACGTATGAGTTTTGGGCGTTGTTCGGCTGGAGAAAGACCTTTCAGGCTTTTGAGTTTTTTTTGGGCAAGTTGCTTTAGAGTATCTTTATAACTTTCTATTTCAAGCTGTTGAAATGCAGTATTGATTATCTGGCTACTGATTCCTCTGGAATGTAATTCGGTTTTAATCTTTACTTTCCCCCATCCTTTGATGTTAAACTTTCCGCGTACAAAAGCGTCGGCAAAACGTTGTTCATCCAGAAAATTCTGTTCCAGAAGATAGTGGATCAGATTTTCGCTTTGTTCTTTGGATAATCCCCACTGATAAAATTTCTGCCGGATATAAAACGGACTTCGCTCTTCGGAAGCGCACAGTTTCATGGCTTTCTGAAGGGCAAAATATTCTTCCGGTGAACAATTAGGAAGCATTTTAGCCTGCTTTAATCACGTTATAATGAGTGTCGCGCTCAACGGGAAGTCGGTTAGCCGACTTTATCAACTGTATCATCTCCTGCGAAGTCATACTGGGACTGGTTTCTTCAGCTCCGGCCATGGAATATATTTTAGTAGAATCATTGATGGTTCCGTCAAAATCATCTACTCCGAAACCGAGTGCCAATTGTGCCGATTGTTTCCCCAGCATTGGCCAATAAGCTTTGATGTGGTCAAAATTATCAAGAAAAATTCGGGTTACGGCAAAGTTTCGAAGATCTTCCAACAGTGACACTTCTTGCAAATCGGACATAAAGTTGTTCTTATTCTTGAATTTGAGCGGAATAAATGCTTTAAAACCACGGGTTCGATCCTGAAGATTTCGCAGACGGTTTAAATGATCAACCCGGTGTTCATAGGTTTCGTAATGACCATAGAGAATGGTAGCATTTGTATTAATTCCCTGATAATGCAATGCTTCGTGAATATCTAGCCAGCGTTGTGAACTGGTTTTTTCAGGACAGATTTCGGCTCTGAGTTTTTCATCGAAAATTTCGGCTCCTCCACCCGGAACAGAGTCTAATCCACAGGATATCAAAAATTTTATCCCTTCTTTAATTGGCAGATCAGACTGCTGAAACATAAAATCAAGTTCAACTGCCGTAAACGCTTTGATATGCAATGTAGGAAAATCAGCCTTTATCTTACGGAGTAAATCTCCATAATAGTAAATATCATGCTGAATATCAACACCCCCTACAATATGTACTTCACTAATACTTGCACCAGCATTACGAATTGTGTCAAGAATTTCATCGTGCGTTTGTTCCCATAAAATACCACTTGCCGTATCAGAATATGAGCAAAACTTACATTTGTATTTACACCGGTTTGTAGGTTCAATATGAATGTTACGATTGTAATAAACGTAATTTCGGTTTTTGAATTCACGAACATAATTAGACAACAATGCCAGCAAGCTTATATTGGCTTCTTTATACAGCAAAAGTGCTTCTTCGGGTGTTATGCGCACATGTTCATCAACCTTTAAGGCTATATTCCAGAGATTTTCGGAAATCGATGATTGTTGTTGTTTGAGTATTGGATATAGTCTCATGATTCATATTATTTTACAATCAAAAGCTTAAACGTAAGCGAACTGATTTCGGTATTAAGTTTTACGCAATAAACACCATTTGCAAGCAGAATGTTTTTTACCTGATAAACAGAAGTAACTGGTTTTATATCCGATTCTGACAATACATTTCTGCCCGTTAAAGTATAAACAGTGTAAGATACTGACGAAGGCAATGAATTTCCAAAATCAAACATCAAGCTGTTATTCTGCATATTATAATAAGCTTTGTATTCATCCAAAACCTGAATGTAAGAATATTTCTTCCGCGATTCGGTGACTCCGTTTGCAGTAGCCCTGAGTTCAACCATATAATTACCTGCTTTGGGATAACAGATATTCTGTGGATTAACATCAACAGAAGAATCCGGTATGGCTCCCTGAAATTTCCAGACATAGGTATAAGTTCCCAATGACTCGTTGATGAAATTTATGCTTTCACCTACTTTGATACGGGTTTTGCCAGCTGAAAAATCTACCTTGGAATAGGTTATTCCTTTCAAACTTACAGGATTCAGATTGTCAGGATCAAGCCATTCTCTGAGATGAGTATCGGGTGTTGTTCCATTTTTATTCCAGGAATACCCAAACTTTCCATAAAGATCATACCCTGTGAGGTTCTGACAATGAGATTCTCCACCCGAAAGTGTGCCTATAATATATCCCTGAGGATTATAAATGGGAGAACCAGAGGAGCCGCCTTCGGTAATGCCATATCCATTCAATGTTTGAGACCACAAAACTTTCCAGTGTGAAAAAATACCGCTTCCATACCAATCGGAGGTGTCGAGTTGAGTGGTATATGTAGATATTTTTTTAATGTCGCCCTGAGGATGATGAATGGAGACACCGTTGGTCGATTTTATTTCGCTTCTGTCCCAGCCCGCAAAAAACGGATGATAACTTTCCGGAACATTATTGTTTAACTGCACCAGATAGAAATCAGAACCCGTTGTACCAGAAGTCCCTCCCTGTGCTTTTTTCACAGCTCCCACCATTGACTTTGAATTTAAATTTCCTTCGGAAGATGGATTTGAACAAGATGGTGCTTCATAATTAAAATAGAAAATCCATTGACTTATTTCAGAAGCCGGCGCAGTTTTCCCGCAATGATCGGCAGTAAGTATGTATGGGGTATAATCTTTCCGGGTATTATTCACAAGAGAACCTGTACACCAGGAAGTTCCACCATTTAATTTCACCAAAATGCGAACTATGGATTGTTTCTGTTCTTTCCATTGATCACCTTCGCTACAGTTTATATTCACTTCACAATCTCCCGATCCACCAAAGCTTTTATATTTAGAAGGAAATCCTTCTGTACGATACGCGTAGGAGCATTCTGAAATAAATACCTGGCATTGGCTAATCTCTTTTTCAGGAACTTCAAGCTCTACAATCAGGTTTTCGCCTGGAATAAACTCCGTAGCAAACAAATTATTTTCAGGGTTATTCTTTTGGGTAAATGCTCCAATCAGGAAGCTTTTATCTTCACTGTAAACAAACATTTTTGCACGCGGACTTAGCTGGAATCGTGAATAATAGAGAGCGACAGCAACTGCATTTTCTGCCTTTATTTGATAGAGACAGCTCATGATTCCATTTCCATTGTCCTGCCAAAGTCCTTCTTTCAATAAATCTTTTCCAACAGGTAAAATTATTCCCATCCGAAGCGGTTCCCCATGTTTTTTCATTTGCTCATCCTCTTTCAGGAATGATTGTGTATCCAATGCTCCAATTGTGTATTGAGGTATGCTTTGTTGCGATTTATGTAAAAACGATACAGGCGTTCCACCTTCGCTTATCTGTGCAAATGAATTTTGCACAAACATAACAGCAAACAACATAAGGAGTTTTAATGCTTTGCTCATAGCGCTTATCCGATTAGCTATTCAAAATTAATGTTTTTTTTGAGGAATGAATGATTTACAGTGCTTATGAAAAAAACAGATGTTCATTCATTCTGAAATCCCGGAATTATTTACAGCACATTATTCACCTGCTCCTTAATTTTCTCAAGCTCATCCTTCATCTGAACCACAACGCGTTGCATTTGTGCATGGTTTGCCTTTGATCCGAGAGTATTTATTTCGCGACCCATTTCCTGTGTGATAAATCCCAGCTTTTTCCCTTCAGACTGTTTGCTGTTAAGCGTTTCATTAAAATAATCGCAATGCTTTTTGAGGCGTACTTTTTCTTCAGTAATATCGAGTTTTTCGAAATAGAAAATCAATTCCTGTTCAAAACGATTAGAATCTGCCTGATGTTCATCAGCATACTTTTCGAACGTTGATTTAAGTTTTTCGCGCATCAGCGTCATGCGTTCTTCTTCAAAGGGTTCTACCTGATTAAGTAAATCCAGAATAATTTGTACTCGTTTATGAAAATCGGCATCAAGCGATTTTCCTTCGCTTAGCCTAAACTGATTATTGTTTGCAATTGCCTGGTTGATGCAATCCTGCACCATTTTCCACTCGTCATCACTTACCTCATCCATCTCACTTTTCATCACATCCGGGAGACGTAGGATAAGCGAAAGATAATCAGTAGGAACCTCGCCAATCTCTTCGGCAAGAGCTTTCAGTTCATGGTAATAATTGGCAGCAACCGCCTTATTGATGCTTAAGGGAAGATCTGACCCGGTGTTTTCGATACTCAGATAAAAATCAATTTTTCCACGTTCGAGGGTTTGACTGATTAGCTGCCGAATTTCCGGCTCTTTTTCGCGATAGAGTGACGGAATTTTTATATTGAGATCAAGTTGTTTACTATTGAGCGATTTTATTTCGGCTGTGATCTTTTTACCGGGAAGAAGAACTGTAGCTTTACCAAAACCTGTCATGGATTTTATCATAATCGTATCTTTTTTTGCAAAGGTAGTTTGTTTGATGCGAATTTCATGTCTAACCTGCGCAAAATGTATGTAATCTGAAAGGTGAAAAGAGGTTAGAAGTCAGGACTGACACCCCAAAAGTGGTTAAAAATCCTTTTGGCGATGAAAGGTAAAAAAAACTTTCAATCCTTTCAATATCTTCAATTACCTAAAATCGTAACACCATTACCGTTCCGGTTCTTTCTATTTTCCGGCCACTACGTTTGGCGGTAGCTTGTAAAACATAAAAGTAAACACTTTCGCCACAGCCATTGCAATGAGACTGACAATAAAATTAGCAGTTATGTAAGCTCCTCTCCTTTTAGGAGAGGCGGGGGTAAGGTGGAAAAAGGCGTGAGCGGTTTTACCTATTATTCCTGGCAGTTTAAAATTTGGCGGTTTTCTACTCCAATGATTGCTACAAGCAGAATATTGTTTGTAAAAGAAAACCGCCAGCCCTTCCAGATGATAAATATTAAATACTAAAAAATATAACAACAGGCTGGACGGTACTGTCCAAAAAACTGTATAAACCTTATTTTTTCATTTTCAACCCAAATCAATATTTTTCTTTTCACGTTTTTAACTTTTCAGCTCTTCTATCACTCTCCTGAAATCATTTACATCCTGCAACCGCTTTAAGGTATTGAAAAGATCAGGGGTTTCGGGAAACTGATGCTGAAAATAAATCCAGTATTCCTTTAATTTGTTGAGCATATTTTGCTGAGTGCTGTAATGCGTAAGAAGTTCCGAAAGCAAATGATCATAAAAGTGGAAGAACCGGGCTTGTTTTTCATGTATCGGTGAAATTTTCCCGGTTTTAATTTCTTCGGCTAAAGCCGGATTCATCAGCAAGCCACGCCCCAGCATAACACCCTGAGCTGTTGGATAGCGCTTTGTAATGTCCCGGTAAATTTCTACAGAATTCACATCCCCGTTAAACACAAAGCGATGCCTGATTTCGGGGATTACCTCATCAAGCTTGTTGAGCCATAAACCGCCTTCGTAAAACTGAACAGCTATACGGGGGTGAATAATGATTTCGGATAAAGAATAACGATTCAGCAGCTCCATTACCGGAAAAATCTCATCAGCAGAATCTTTTCCCAGACGAAGTTTTACGGACAGACGTGCTTTCATCCGTGGAATCACATAGTCCAGGACTTCTTCAATCAACTCAGGGTAAGGCAACAACCCTGATCCCCGTTTTTTCCGACGGATATCTTTAGCCGGGCAACCCAGATTCCAGTTTATTTCGGTATATCCGAGTGCTTCAATAGCCTGAGCCAACAGTAAAAAGTCGTGTTTATTGTTTCCCAAAACCTGGGGAATTACCGGATTGAGCCGGTTTGCTTCCGGAAATAGACCCTGCAAACGCTCTGGATGAATCTGCTTTACCGATACAATAGAAATAAACGGAGCCATCGCCTTGTCGATGCCACCATACACGGCAGCAAACGCATTGCGGAAATAGAGTTCGGTTAATCCTTGTAAAGGTGCAAGATAAAGTTCCATCCGTTTCTGATTGAATGAGCAAAGATACGCTATTGCTTTTAGCCGGCAATTTCAACCTTTTGACAGAAACATTGTTTATTGGCCTGAGTTAATACTGATTGAAGAAATATAGCAGCCCTATCTTCGCGAACTTGATTGGCCTTGATATTTTCAAATCATTGGCATTATACCCAATTTTATGGTATAAGTTGTTTCTATATTTCTTTTCCAATATTCATTCAATTGGCAACCACTCATTCTTAAATTTCCAACGTTTAACATTCTGTCACCATGATTCACCCCGATAATTCACTGTTCGAAACTACCATCATTCACATCGAGCAAATTGCTCCACGTATATTCATTATCCGGATTCCGAAACTATTCAGCTTTGTTCCCGGACAGGTTATTGCAGCAGGTCTCACAGCCAATGATCCCGAACCCCGGCTTTACAGCATTGCCAGTGGCTTGCAGGAAAAGCATCTATCTATTCTGTTTCAGCGAGTTGATGACGGGCTACTCACCCCACATCTTTCCGAACTCAATTCCGGAGATAAGATTTATATTTCCAAACCCTTCGGATCTTTTTACGGCAAAGCCGGAAAGGCATGGTGGATTGCTACCGGAACAGGAGTTGCGCCATTTTACTCCATGTTTAAATCGGGCTTAAGCAATGATAAAAAACTAATCCATGGAGGAAAATACCGTCATAGTTTCTATTTTGAGAAAGAGTTTTCAGCAACTCTTAAGGAGAATTATATCCGCTGCTGTTCACGTGAAGATGTTCCCGGAGCAAAGCGAGGACGTGTTACCCGTTACTTACTTTCACTCAGCGAAATTCCTACCAATATAAAGTATTACCTTTGCGGAAGTGCAGAAATGATTGTGGAAGTGCGTGACTTACTCCTCGACCGGGGAGTGCCTTTCGCAAACATTCATGCGGAAATTTATTTTTAACCAGCAAGATGAACAAAGAAGCACTTTTCGGGAAAACATTAACAGAACTTACAGCCTTAACGGCCGAATGCGGATTACCTAAATTTGCGGCAAAACAAATTGCCGACTGGCTTTACAAAAAGGAAATCGTAACCATTGAGCAGATGTCCAATCTCTCGAAAGCACATCGTGAATTGCTGAGTGAAAGATATACCTTAGGCCTCGACGAACCTGTAAATGAACAAAAATCGGTTGACGGAACCAAAAAATACCTTTTCCCTGCCGGATCCAATATGTTTATCGAGTCAGCCTATATTCCCGAAGATGACCGCGCAACGCTTTGTATTTCTTCACAGGTTGGATGCAAGATGGGGTGTTTGTTTTGTATGACCGGAAAGCAGGGTTTCCAGAAAAACCTTACTGCCGGACAAATTGTGAATCAAATCCGGAGCCTGCCCGAACGTAACACCCTGAGTAACATTGTGTACATGGGCATGGGCGAACCTTTCGACAATATAAATGAAGTGTTGAAAAGCACCGAAATACTCACTTCCGACTGGGGGTTTGCGATGAGTCCCCGAAGAATAACCGTTTCATCCATCGGAATAGTTCCGGCTATGATACAATTTATCGAACAAAGTCAGTGCCATCTGGCTATCAGTCTGCACAGTCCGTTTGATGCCGAACGACAAAGCCTGATGCCGATACAACATGTATATCCTATCGAAAAAGTGATAGAAGTAATCCGTAAGTACGACTGGAAACATCAGCGCAGAGTTTCGTTTGAGTACATTGTTTTCGACGGAGTGAACGACAGCATGGAACATGTACGCGGGTTGACAAAATTATTGAATGGACTGGCCTGTCGCATCAACCTGATTCGTTTTCACACCATTCCGGGTTCTCCTCTAAAAGGAGCCTCCAATGATAAGATGATTCGTTTCCGCGACGCACTTACCGATAAAGGATTATTCTCTACCGTACGTCAGTCGCGTGGCGAAGATATTCTTGCAGCCTGTGGAATGCTCTCAACAAAGGAGAAACAAAAGAACGGTGATGAATCATAACAGCACAATAAAATGATAAGCCAATGCCAGTCAGAATAATTTCACATGGAACAACCTTTAAAGGAACGATCTCATTTATCGGCCTAGGAATGATTGTTATCGGGATATTTCTGTTAGTTTCAGGAATTCGGAATGATGACATTTTTCCCAAAGAAATTGCAGGAATTCTGTCTTTGATTGTTGGATCATTCTCGTTCCTTTCTATCAGAGGTGTAATGATTGATATTGAACAAAAGCAAATTAAGCCTTACTTTAATTTCTGCTTTTTCAAAATTGGGAAATGGCAGCCTCTGGACAGATTTAACCTCATTAAGCTTAAGTACATTTTTGAATCTCAAACCATGAACAGCCGTGGTAATTCAACCAACTACCAAACCCGATCGTTCGATATCATTCTCACATCATCCTTGCATAAAAACATCACGCTAAAAGAATTTCCTGAATATCACAAAGCGGCTGAATTTCTTAATGAATATGGGACATTGCTGGGATTACCCATTGAAGACAAATACAAAGACATTTTACCCTAAAGGAACACTTCCAATTTAAAATCAAGTCATTCAATTCCCCCTTTAAAAAACATCTTTTCAACAATCAACCAAAATTACCCATTCATCCCCTTTTTTCCGTCATTCATCGATTTCCTCAATGTAAGGTAATCGATGAAAAATACTTTTGCATCATCAATTCAACTATAATTGAAATTGGATATGAAAGCGGAGCAAATATATAACCTGAACAATGCCAACGGTTTTTACAATCGTTTGGAATCATTTTCGAATCGTTTTCTTGATAAAACGCCACAGGAAATTTTCAATCTTGCCGGTGAAACTTACGTATGGGTGAATGAAACCGAAACCGAAAAAGCACGTACTACTCAGGAATATATGCTCGACTGGTTGATTTTTTCGGTATTCTGGCGTAATTATGCCCATAAAGCTATGCATACAAATCCAGCGATGCTCGCTTTGCTTCGAAAACTTTACAGTATGCGAAATGAACGTCCGGAGCAAAAAACTCAAATTGATGAAATTCGCGGAAAACTCATCTATAAGTTCCTTGTATCCAAACCATCTAAGAATATAATTCCCGAGATAAACCAAAATCGCCTTGCCCGTTTTATTCTTTGGCTGGAAGCTTCCGGTGATTTTAAGGAAGAAGCCAAACGCCTCCGGCTGTTACAACGATTTATTTTTGAGACCGTCATGCCACAATCTCTCTATCAAACACTTTTAAATTGGTCAGACAGTTTTGTCATCGAAGCTCAAACAGAATTAGGAATCTATACCAAAGGAGTTGGAACATTTTTAAAAAATCAGAAAGAAGAATACCGTGATCGGGAAGATATACTATTTACCGCCCGTCCTGAATCTGATTATCACCTCAATATGTTTGGTGCATGGGTGCTGAATGAAGCTTTTCGTGAAGGTTTTGAACAAACAAAAAAACGCGCAATTCTTTTACCTACCTGCATGAGAACAGATTTCCTGAACTGTAAAGCTCAAAAAAACGGATTGGAAATGCGCTGCACTGCATGTAATCCATACTGCAACATCGGAATGATTAAAAATATGATGATTGAAGAAAACGCCGAAGTATTCCTGATTCCGCATTCCTCTGACTTTACCCGCTTTCTGGAAAATTGGCAAAACAACAGCGAAACCGGACTGATTGGTGTTGCATGTGTGCTGAATTTGCTTCAGGGAGGTTTTGAAATGAAAGCTTTAAATATCCGGGGACAATGCGTTTTTCTGGACTTTGCCGGTTGCACAAAACATTGGGATTCCAAAGGAATTGCAACAGCCGTAGATCCTAAACAATTAGCAAAAATAACTGTTAATGAGTGTGATTAACACCTCTTATCCCCTGATAGCCATGACAAAGCACGATATAATATTAGTTGACGAAAATAATACAGAAACAGGAACCGGTGAAAAAATGGATGTACACAAAAGGGGTCTGTTACACAGAGCTTTTTCGGTACTAATTTTCAATATGCACAAAGAGTTATTGCTACAACAACGAGCTCTATCCAAATACCATTCCCCAGGCTTATGGACAAACACTTGTTGCAGCCATCCGTTCCCGGGAGAGGAATCGCTGGATGCAGCTCACCGCAGGTTAATCGAAGAAATGGGATTCGACTGTGAATTAGAATGGGAATTCAACTTTATTTATAAAGCAGAATTTAACAACGGACTTACCGAACATGAATTCGATCAGGTTTATATCGGCAAATATGATGGCATTCCGGTGATAAATCCCGAAGAGGTTGAAGATTACAAATGGGTTAGCTTGCCGTGGTTGAAACGAGAAATATTTGAAAATCCCGATCAATTCACTGTATGGTTTAAGCATGTTATAGAAATTTATTTCAAAAAGGCTGAAATATAAAAAACACGTTCATCTCTTATTTCCACCTGTTCATCATTCAATTTTCATTATTAATCTAAATATATATTCCACATTAATTCAGTGGTATTACTTTTGCAGTCGCAAATTTCGCCTAAATTCTTAACTAAATGGCATGAAATTTGATCAAGAACCAACCCCAAAAGAAAACACTATGAAACACCTTTTTCTTATCATCGTGGTTGTATTTGCAACCGGGTCATGCGCAAAAGCGCAATCAGACGAAAAACCACAATATTTATTCGGAACCGACAGCAAAGTTTCTGTAAAAGGTTTTGGAGCTGTAATCAATGAATTTTCAGCATTTAAAGATGACTTCTCATTCAGCACCGGTGGCGGCGGGGCTGTTTTGCTCAATCAAAAATTCTTTTTCGGAGGTTATGGTATGGGAATGACAACTCAACACTCCTATGCTCTCTCAACAAAGTTAGCCAACGGCACTCTAAAAACCTATACAGACCTCAGAACGCAATTCGGTCATGGTGGACTTTGGATCGGATACATCCACGATTACAAAAAGCTTATCCATTGGTCGGCAAGTACAAAAATTGGCTGGGGATCAATCTCTTTTACCGACAGAGATTATAAAATTGATTATCACGACGAATTAGGTTATGATCAGGTTTTTGTTCTAACACCACAAGTAGAAGCGGAACTGAATATTGCCAAATGGTTTAAAATCAATGCAGGAGTTGGCTACCGATTTGTAACGGGAGTTAATCAATCTTACCCCAATATCAATGGCATTGAAACAAAATTCTTTAAATCTACTGATTTCAATACTCCTCAATTTTCACTGGGATTCCTTTTTGGAAATTTCTCACGATAAACACATACAAACTCATCAAAGAAACCAACACGCATGAAAAAAATAACACTCATCGTACTCATCTTTTTATTTAGCTGGCCTCTGATTGCGGGTACTCCCGAAAAGAGTGGCAACAGTACTGTAAAGCGTTACACTCTAAGCGGGAGCATAAGCGATAAAAACAATGGCGAACAATTAATTGGCGCAACACTTTTTATAAAAGAACTTAAAACCGGAACCACCAGCAATGTTTACGGGTTTTATTCCATCAGTCTCGAACCCGGCGAATACACCTTTACATGGGCTTTTCTGGGTTATGAAAGCATTGAAAAAAAAATAAAACTTACGGCAAATACAACACAAAACATTGAACTCGTTTCAAAATCGCAAAAGCTTTCTGAAGTTGAAATAAGAGCTCAACGTGCCAACGAAAACGTTGCAAAAAATGAAATGAGCACCGTAAAACTGAGCTCAAAAACTATTAAAGAGATTCCGGCATTAATGGGCGAAGTTGACATCATTAAGGCATTACAACTTTTGCCGGGCGTACAGGCTACCAGCGAAGGTGCCACTGGATTCAGTGTTCGTGGTGGTGCTCCTGATCAAAATCTTATTCTTCTGGATGAAGCTACCGTTTATAACGCATCTCACTTTCTCGGATTCTTTTCGGTATTCAACAATGATGCTATCAAGGATGTAACCATCTACAAAGGAGATATCCCTGTACAATTTGGCGGAAGGCTTTCGTCGGTTGTGGATGTGCGCATGAACGACGGAAACAATAAAAAATTTGCAGCTACCGGTGGTATTGGAACCATTTCGAGCCGTTTAACAGTTGAAGGCCCGCTGGTGAAGAACCAAACTTCGTTTATCTTGTCAGGAAGAAGAACCTACTTTGATTTATTCCTCCCTTTATCAAGCGACGAAAATGTTCGTGACAATCAGGTATATTTCTACGATTTCAATGCCAAAATATCTCATAAAATCAACGAAAATAATCGTATTTTCCTTTCGGGATACTTTGGCAGAGATGTGTTTAACAATGATTTCTTCCGTATGAACCTCGGAAACCAGACTTTTACAATGCGTTGGAACCATCTCTTTTCAAAAAAGCTTTTTACGAACTTTACGTTTATTCAAAGTAAATATGACTATCAACTGGGAACAACTCCCGGACAAGCAAACTCTTTCACCTGGAAATCACAGCTTCAGGATTATGGGTTAAAAGCTGATTTCAACTATTTTATTACACCTGAAAACAATTTAAAATTCGGTGTTAGCTCTATCTATCATGTGTACCATCCGGGAAGAGCTGCCGGCGATGGAGACAACAGCCTCTTTACTGAATTCATCGTACCGAGTAACTATGCTCTCGAACACAGTATTTATGCCGGAAACGATCAAAAAATAAACAATAAGTTTTCGCTGAAATACGGAATCAGAGCGACCCTGTTCCAAAACATCGGAAGTGCAACCATCTACAATTACAACGCTAATTTTGAATCAATTGACTCTACAGTTTACAAAAAAGGCGACATCTTTAATCATTATTTCCGCATTGAGCCCCGCTTCGGTGCTGCATATATGTTCAACGATAAATTTTCTATCAAAGCAAACTATTCTCGTACATATCAGTTTATTCAGCTTGCTCAAAACTCTACTTCCGGAACGCCACTGGATGTCTGGTTTCCGACAAGCCCAAATATTGAGCCACAAAGTGCTGACCAATTTTCGCTCGGTTTTTTCCGTAACTTCCTCGGAAATACTTTCGAAGCTTCTATTGAGGGATACTACAAATTGATGAACAATACCATCGACTTTAAAGATCACGCACAGCTACTCCTTAACGAAAAGCTTGAAGGAGAGGTACGAATAGGTGAAGCAAAAGCTTACGGCGTTGAATTCCTGTTGAAAAAACCAGACGGAAAGCTCAACGGATGGATTAGCTACACTATTTCGCGAAGCGAACGTACAATCCCTGGCATCAACGATGGAAGAACCTATCTGGCTCCATTCGATAAAACCCATAATGCATCGGTAGTACTGAACTATCGCATCAGCAACCGTACCACACTTTCGGCAAATTGGGTATATTATACCGGAAATCCGGTAACCTTCCCTACCGGACGTGCCAACATTGGAGGTGTAATCGCTCCCATATATTCTGACCGCAATTCATACCGCATGCCCGATTATCACCGTTTGGATGTTTCTCTTACGCTAAAAAGCAAGGAAAAACCAAACCGAAAATGGAGCCACGAATGGGTATTTTCGGTATATAACCTCTATAACCGCCACAATGCATGGTCGATACAGTTCTCTAAAGACGAAGACAAGCCCAATACTACCTACGCCGAAAAGGTATATCTCTTCGGATTTTTACCTGCTGTAACCTTTAATTTTAAATTCTAAGAACCGATGAAATCACTCAAAATATTATCCACACTTGCAGCATTCATTCTAATACTGAATGCATGTACCGAACGTATTGACATAAAACTCGACGATACATATACCCGTCTGGTTGTGGAAGGTGCAATCTCAACTGATACTACCCGCCATATTGTAAAATTGACCAAAACCAGCTCCTACTTTGCAAACGAAGAGCCTCCGGCAGTATCAGGTGCTAATGTAAAAATCAGCGACGGTACACAGGAATGGACACTTACCGAAAATCCACAGAAACCGGGTGTTTACGAAACCTCTCCTCTGGTGTATGGAGTACCTGGTAAAACCTACACACTGACGATTCGCAACGTTGATATCGACAATAACGGACAAACAGAAGAATATACTGCTTCATCGCTTCTTCAGCCTATCAATTCGATCGATTCTATCCGCACGGAATACCGTACCGATTACGATGCATGGGAGATCAAACTCTACACCTATGATTCACCTATGGAAGATCATTATCTCTTCAATCTCTACAAAAACAATGTTTTGCAAACCGACACCATTACAGAACCTATGATTGTGAACGATAAACTGTTCAATGGAAATTATACCAACGGAATCGGAGTAGCATGGTTACGTGATGAAAAAACCGGAGAAAAAGGAAATGTGGGTGATCACGTGCTACTCGAAATATGGAGTATCACCAAAGATTACTACAACTTTATCAGTGACATTGGTCAGGAAACCAGTGGCAGTAATCCAATGTTCAGCGGACCTCCGGCCAACATACGCGGCAATGTAAACAATGGTGCTTTCGGATTTTTTGCGGCCTATTCTATATCTCGTGCCAGCGGAGTATTGAACTAGAAGCCAGAAACCGTGAGAACGTGAAAAGACCGGAGATTGGCGAAATATGAAATAAATTTTACCCGAAAGGGGACTCTTTATATTTCTCATCATTACAAACCGAAAGGCTGCTCTATTTGAGCAGCCTTTTATATTTACGTACTATTTTTATTCATTATCAGTAGCATCACCCCTGAAGCTACTTTGTAGCCGATAAGTTCTTTTTGAAATAAAATTGTCTAGATGTCACTTAATTACAATTAGAAATTATAAACTTGAATTCTACCATCATCCATAAGAACAGCCTTTTGAAGTTTTATTTCTTTTATCTCTAGAGGTATATTATTAATCAAATCTGCAATTTCCTCCTCAGACATCTTTGCTCCAAAGATTATTTCTAAATAGGCTTCAGGCTGAATTACAAATATTCTGCCTTTATCTAATAATGGCTTGAAAGAAAATGTATGAGACCTATATTCGTCTTCCCATTCCCATCTCTTTAACTTAGAATAAACTTGCATTCCAATTTGAGTGTCATAATCATGAATAGGATACGGATAAATTAATGGAAGGTTGCTATAATAAATAACCTCCCCCCCTCCTGCTCTTAAATGATTAAATAATATTCTTGGATTAAAACCTATTGCAAATCCTTTATGATTAGCAGCATACTTCCTCCACATTTCAACATTATCTTTGCGCTTTGTTAAGCTCAACACGCCTAATCGCTCATTAAAGTAATGCTGACTCATATGAGCGTGCCTATTACGCTCATTTTCATCTTTAACCGGACTATTTTCCGAATATCCCAATGCGTATTGCCCATGTTCCCCAAAGCTTCTATCAGGGTGCTTATCTATTGAATCCTGTAAATAGAAACTATATATTTGAAAATCATTAAGTAAATCATATCTAACAGGTATCTTACAATCAAATTCATCTTCAAAATCTGAAGGCTTTGCATAATATACTTTACGTTCAGTAATTATAGTCTTATGATATATATTATTCCAATCCCGATATTTATATAAAACTTCAGGCATTTCAATATCTTTATAATCAATATTAGAAACTTTAGCATTTTGTCTTTCCATACAGCAAATACAGGTTTCATTGAGCACTAACCAAATATATGTAATTTAGCAATATAAGCCCTATAAACAACGCTCAAAAAGAGCGCACCTTCTACCCTGTACCCTTCTCATCCTCCGGCTTTCTTTGCTTTTTTGTAGCCCATTTGAGCCAGTAGCACCATCACCCGTTCACGAAAATCGCCCTGAATAATGATTTCGCCATCCTTGGCGCTGCCACCCGTTCCGCATTTGCTTTTAAGGGTTTTACCCAGTGTTTCCAGATCGCTTTCGCTACCGATAAATCCCGTGATAAGCGTAACTACCTTGCCTCCGCGATGTTTTTTATCGAGCCAAACCCGCAGATCCTGTTGCTCGGGAGCCAGTGTTTCCTCCTCTTCGGATGAGTTATATTGATAGTTGAAGTCCGGATTGGTTGAATATACAATCCCATCTGCTTTTTTCTTTGCCATCTCTCTGTTCTGTTATTCTAAAAAATCAGGGAACCAATAAATTTAACGACTGTGGAACAATGTTCACTTTCAGATTTTTCTTCAGCTTCACGGCTTCACCGTCGATATTCACTACCTTGTTTCGTTTGCGAAGAATATAAATCTCTTTCCCCTGAATAATTTCTACATACTTCGATTTATCAATACGGTTCTGAAGCAAATAAGGCCCCAGCATAAATGCCTTATACCAGGCCACTTTACGTACAATGCAAATATCAATCAAGCCATCATAAATGCTTGCATCTGGGGCAATTGTAGTATTATATCCAAACTGGTTTGAGTTAGCCATACTTACAAATAAAGCTCGTCTGCTGTAATTAATACCATCAATAATTAACCGGTATTTCTTGGGTTTATACTGAATGTACTCTTTTAAAACAATGTGCAGATACGACCAAAATCCACGAAAAGGAAATTCGGAAAAACGTTTGGCTACCAAAGCATCAAAGCCTACTCCGGCAATACTTACAAAAGGAGTTTCATTAATCATAACGGTATCAATCCGTTTTACATTTCCTTTGTGAATAATTTCAAGAGCTTTTTTCACGTTTTTTGAAATTTTCAGAAAGGTAGCCAGTCCATTTCCAGATCCAGCCGGAATAATTCCCAGCACGACATCCGTACCAATTAAAGGTTGCGAAACTTCATTGATAGAACCATCACCACCCACTGCCACAATAATATCAGCACCATTTTTCAGTGCTTTTTCCGACAATTCAGGAGCATGACCCGCACGCTGAGTATAGAAAATTTCGATATCAAATTCATTTCGGGCATCCCAGCGTCCAATCGCTTTCTCAACTTTTTTCTTCTGGCCGATCCCTGAAATAGGATTAATGATGAATACGATCTTTTTCAAACTTCAAGGAGTTAATAGGTGAGACGATTGTGAATAATTCTGTTGTTAAACTGCTGAATATAAGCCCGTAAATAACGCTCCATTTCTTTCTGAATAGCAGAATTGCGGGGCAAAATATCGCGTTTCATCAAAGAATCCGTTTCCAGATTGAATAACGACAAACTTTCTTCACCATCAAATTTGAGTACAAATTTATTCTTTTGCATCTGATATTCATCATTCAGATAAGATATATGAACTCTGTTAACAGTGCTATCGAATAAATTATTTCCAAACGAGATAAAAGGCTGCCTATATCCACACAGCTGTGCCACCGTAGGCAAGATGTCGATATGCTGGGCTATTTTGGCATTTACGCCTTTATATGTGCCTTTCGGCGAAAAGAATATAATTGGCACAGCATACATTCCCGTTGACGATTGGTAATATCTATGGCTTGCCTGTGCAGTATGATCGGCAGTGATAATAAACAATGTATTATTATACCAGGGCATGTGCTTTGCAGTTTTAAAAAACTGACGTAAAGCCTCATCGGCATACATTACTGTTTCATGAATACGTTGTGTTCCTTTCTTGAATTTACCCTTGTATTTATCAGGCACCTTATACGGATGATGTGATGAAAGCGTAAACACCGAACTTGCAAACGGTTGCGGGAATGTATTCATCTTTCGGGCAAAGTATTGCAGAAATGGCTCATCCCATATTCCCCAGCTTCCATCATACTCCTTTTCATTATTATATTGCTTACGTCCATAATAATGGTCAAACCCGGCGACTTTCACAAAGGATTCAAACCCCATGGTTCCATTGGTTCCACCATGAAAGAAAGAGGTATTGTATCCCTGTTTTTTCAGGATTGCGCCCAGGCTTTCCAGTTTATTTCCAGAATAAGGAGAAGTGATATATGCTTCATTCATCATCGATGGTATGCCGGACAAAATTGCAGGAATCGCTTCAATAGAACGTTTTCCGTTCGCATACGCCCGTGTAAAAACAAGCGACTGACTCATCAACGAATCTAAAAATGGAGTATATCCTTTGTACTTACCTTTGTCAAGAGTTGGATTCAGATACGCTGAATACTCTTTCGAGAAGCTTTCCAAAATGATAATCACTATATTGGGTCTGGTTGTATCATTTGTATTCGGAATGTACGTATGTACCGGATTGTAAATTCTCACCAATTCCTGTTCTGTAAAATCTTTTCGTTCTTTCAAACCCTGAACCCCGAGAGTTTTAAGAATCGTAAATGGAGTATTAAGAATCAGCGCAACATTTTTGGGTTCAACATACTGTCCGGCATTTATCTGATCAACCGGGCGCAATTGTAAGCCACCGCGTACCCCTATAATCCAGATTGCAAACAAAATAAAACCCAGAAGCAGTCGCCCCGAGATGTTCTCTCTTGATTGAAATCGTTTTTTAAGATAACGAATTCCTTTGATATCCACAAAGCAAAATGCCGCATATACTACAATCCAGATCAGAAAAATATGCCAATAGTCGCGTACAAATAAAGGAAGAAGCGTTCCATAATCATCCCCTGCACCCAGATAATTGAAAATATCACCGGTAGTACGTTTAAAAGTATATCTGAAATAGATAGAATCTGCCAGATTTGCACCCAGAGCCAAAAATGAAAGGAGAAAATAAAGTCCGCGCGTGATATAATTTACATATTTTTCAATATTCGGAAACGAAATCAGCTCAAGTACAATAACCGGAATCATCAGCATCAACACCGTTGAAATACCAAACACTGTATTTCCCCATATTATTCCCAGCATTTCCGAAAAACTGACTGCTGTAAAATAATCGGTATTGCTGTAATAAAAAATCAATTGACTCAGGTTAAGAACAATAAATAAAAGCAGTGCCCTGAAAAGAAAACGGGTAAAAAGTAATTTATTGAGATTCGGGATTAATTTCATGCAACAAAGTTAAAACAATGAGTTGGATGAAAAAACCCGATTTTGGGCAAAATCGGTATATTTTGGAGCATTAATCTTTCGGGTGTTGAAAAAAAAATGTTGACAACCCTTTCTTACACACAAATAAACACCTATATATCAATTTATTACAATAAATTCATGAATGTTAAAATTTCTTAAAAGAATTTTGCACTCTCAATAATTTTATGTGTATCTTTGTCACCAGATTAATTAACCAATTTTAAATTTACGAAAATGAAAAAGTTATTCTTATTGGCTATCGCTGGCATGTTTGCTTTCGCAGCTTGCAACAACAAAACTGAAGAAGCTACTGAAAACGTTGATACAACTGCTCAAGTTGAAGAAACTGTTGTTCAAGAACAACCAGCTACTGATTCTACTGCTACTGTTGACACAACTGCTGCTGCAGCTCCAGCTACAAAGTAAGAATCTAATCAGAAATGATTGAAAAAATAGGCTATCCTTAAAGGGCAGCCTATTTTTGTTTTGTATTTTCCCTTATTACTTCATAAGGGAAGTTATTCTATAATGAATTATAAATTAATCCGAAGTTGTATGTATAATGTCGATTATTGAAATATCAACGTCTGAATACGATTGACCGCATTGAAAGCGATTTGTCAATCATTAAATTCATCACTTAATCCGAACATTTCAATTTCTGGTATCAAATGAAGGTTAAGTTTTCCCTCATATATCCATAAGTTCATCTGTCATCTCCATATTATGGAAAACATTCTGAACATCATCGTCATCTTCAAATAAATCAATAAGTTTCAGTACCTTTTTAGCATTTTCTATATTGAGTGTTTCTGTTGTCTTGGGAATTCGTTGTAACTCGGCTCTCTCCGGTTCTATCTTTAGTTCTTCCAGTTTTTTCATCATCGAACCAAAGTCTTCCATTGCAGTAGTTATGGTGATATAACCTTCTTCCTGAACAATATCTTCAGCACCTGATTCAATTAAATCAAGCTCAAGTTCATCCAGATTCAGCACACCTTGCGGTATAGAAAACACTCCCTTACGGTCGAACTGAAAACTCACAGATCCATTTACGCCCAGGCTTCCATTGTATTTATTAAAATAAGAACGAACATTTGCAATAGTTCTTGATGTGTTATCAGTCAAGCATTCTACAATCAATGCAACACCATGGGGTGCATAGCCTTCGTAAACAAATTCAACCAAAGCAGCGGCATCTTTATCCCCAGCTTTATTGATGGCTCGGACAATATTGTCTTTCGGCATATTTGCCCCCTTCGCATTCGAAATTGCCAATCGAAGTCGTGGATTTCCATCAGGATCTGAGCCGCTTTCTTTTACAGCAACCGTGATTTCCTTAATAATTCTCGAAAAAATCTTCGAGCGTTTTGCATCAAGTGCTCCTTTCTTGCGCTTGATAGTTGACCATTTATTGTGACCTGACATATATTATAAAAGTGTTTATTGTAAAAAGGAGTGTAAAAATAATATATCTGTATAGATTCTCCAAAAAAGAAAGGCCGGAAAACCCGACCTTTCATAATACAAACCATATATGTAATTAATTTTTAAAAGTTCACCAGCGTTAAACCAATCGTGTATGGGTGTAATACAGGACCTTCACCATCTTTAAACATTGTTGTTATTGAGTAGTTTGCGAAGAGATTGATCATTCCCCAACCAATTCTGATTTCAGCATCTACCTTGAACGGATTCAAATGAAAGTCATCATAAATTTTCGGTTTTGAGCGATCACCATCCTGAAAATGAACCTGTTTTGAATGAGCGCCAAGACGCAATCCCAATACGGCTCCGGCTGATACATAAAACTGATTTTTGTGATTTAATTTGCTTGTTTGATATTCAAAAAACACGGGGAGACGAAGCCAGCTAGCAGTTAATTTACTCTTTATATAACTGTCAATTGATTTGTCATGATATCCGTAAATTTGAGCAGAATCAGGAGAAAGCACAACATCATTGTCAAATCGCCAGTTATTCCATTGTAATCCAAGCCCTGACACAACACCAAACCTGTTCTTAAAGATATTTGCACCTATTTCAACAAAGTTGATGTTTACATTGAGTGATTTCACGTAGTTGAGTTCCAAGAAGCTATATTCCTTTGGAATACTGAGCGACATATCTTCGCTGAAATAACCATTGAAACCCATTTCAAAACCGGCCCAATGAGGACGAAATTTATCAGCTTTTTTTGTTTTCGTTACATTTACGCCGTTTTCGTTAAAGGTATATTCTTTGTCCCCAATATTGATTTTTGCTTCATCCGTTTTTTCGTTCACTTTTATTTTAACACCGGGAATATTTACTACAACAGTATCTCCATTTTCAGAAGTACGCACCATTGTTTGGCCATTTGTATCACTTTCATTTTCATCATCATACCCATCTAACTTAAATGTATTTCGTGTTATTACATTTCTTCCGGCAGGTTCTTTTACATACGATAGCTTACTAATTCCATTTACGGTTCCATACAAATCCTGAATAGCATTTACATTGGCTTTGGAAACGCCGTTTAACTCTATTCTTACCTTATTCACATTAAACTCGCCTGCAGAAAGTTTAGCGGCTCCATTTGTTATTGCACTCATTTGATTTGCATTACCTTTTAAATTGAGCTTAGCAGCACCATTGACATCTGCAATCAATTTGGAAACTTCGAATTCTAATTCAGCTTTTGAAGCACCATTCATATTGATTGTCAATGTATCCGCTTTTATGGCAGTTTTAGAGATCAACTTTGAAACCCCATTTATCTCTATTTTACTTAAAGTCGTTGTATAAATAGTGATTATCAAATCCTTACTATTTGACACACCATTACTTTTAACAGATAAAACTCCATTTGAAACTGAAAAGTCAATATTCCGAACATCTTCAGGATCTCCTTCAACAATAATTTTCTGTTCACCCTGTGCAAGGTAAACGGTTAAAGGGTCATTTAAATCGATGGAGTGAAATTTGTCAACTTTAAACTCACGGGCTCCCTGAGAGAAAACATTGAACGACTGAAGTGCCAATGTAATCATCGCTACAAATACAAGGATGTAATTTTTCATAACAATTTATTTTTGGGTTATTTTTAGTTGCTTTTGGAGATATGACGGAGAGTCATTTCAATTTGTTACAGCAGGAATAAAAAAAGTTCATACTTACTACTTTTATTAGCGATTTTATATCTTTACACTCTTACTATCATGGTTATTCTCATGAAAAAAATTTCCAGAATACTGTTCTATATATCTCTTCCAATTATAGTCGTACTGATTTTGTCCGGCATTTTTATGCTTTATTCGTGGTTAAATGATTATAAACCAGCCGAAAAAGAGCCTGCTTTTATTGTTTCCGACAAACTTGTACTAAATACAATTCCTCAGTCATTAAGTCTGATTACCTGGAATATAGGTTATGCCGGCTTGGGTAAAGATGCTGATTACTTTTACGAAGGTGGAAAAATGATGCGTCCATCCGTAGCTGATTTTCAAAAGTCCATCAATGGCATTTTAAACAAACTCTATTCGTTTCGCTATTTCGATTTCGTTCTTCTTCAGGAAATTGATACTAATTCCAGAAGGAGCTATTATATGAGCGAAATTGCTTTAATTTCAAAATTTCTGCCAGAACATAAAGGTTGGTTTGCAAAAAATTATGATGTTAAATTTGTACCCATCCCTCTTTCAAATCCAAGTGGAAAGGTAATCGCAGGAATTGCAACCTATTCAAAATTTGAGCCTACGTTATCTGATAGAATCTCATTCAGAACACAATATCCTATGCCTGAAAATCTTTTTTCGCTCGATCGCTGTTTTCTCCTTCAACGATACCCAACCTGGAATGGAAAAGAATTGATATTGATAAACACACATAATTCAGCATTTGATGCAACAGGTGAATTACGAAAAATCCAGATGGAGCAATTGAAAACAATTCTGTTAGATGAGTATGCACGTGGAAATTACGTAATTGCCGGTGGTGATTGGAATATGAATCCTGCCGGATTTGATACCATTCGATCCTTTCCGTTGGATAAACTACGCAGAAATCAGCCTTCGGTTTCAAATACTTATTTTCCGCCAGGTTGGCAATGGTGTTTTGATGCTTCCGAGCCAACGAATCGTGATGTAAACATGCCCTATAAACAAGGAGTTACGGGCACAACCGTTATTGACTACTTTATAATTTCACCAAATATTAAGTGTACTATGGCCAAAACACTGGCCGATGGATTTGCTTTTTCGGATCATCATCCGGTTATTTTGCAAATTGAATTTATGGAGAATCGTTCAAATATTGCATTCCTTTCCGACTCATTAAATACTCCGGTGAAAGTTCACAAAAAAGCGCTTTTAAAGCCTCAAAAGAGGAAGAAGGAAGAGTCAGATAGCCCTTTTTAATCAATGAGAAATAACTCTGAAGCTATTTTATCTGCCCAAATTAATCCTTCATTTGAAAGAGTATAAACAGAGTCATTTTTGACAACTTTCTTATTCACTAAAAAAGGTAAAATTGAATTTTCAAATTCTATGGCTGTATTTTTACCAAATCTAACAGCAATAACCTTAGAATCAACACCTTTTGAAGTACGAATGGCAGTAAGAATATATTCGTTATAATGATCTTGTTCTGAAAGAAATTCTGTTTCGCAATTTACAATTCCGGATTCCAATGATTGAATATACTCAGTTGTAGAAAGAATATTCCAACTTCTGGAAATGCCATTGTAAGAATGAGCAGAAGGCCCTAAACCTAAATACTTTTCACCTTTCCAATACGCTGTATTATGCATAGCTTCAAAACCAGATTTTGCAAAGTTTGAAATTTCATAATGACTAAATCCTTTCGAAATCAAATATTTAATTCCGGCATAAAAATGTTTTATCCCTTCATTTTCGGGAGGTGGCACCACTTTCCCTTTTTGAATAAATGCATCAAGAGCAGTCTTCGGCTCTACTGTTAACTGATAACAAGAAAGATGTGTTGCACCTAATTCAATCGCTATGTTAAGATTTTCAAGATAGTTTTTTTCGTTCAACGTTGGCATTCCAAAAATAAAATCAAGTGTCAGGTTTAAAAAGCCAGCTTTCGCAGCATTTTTTACTGCTTGTCTGGCTTGTCCACCATCGTGCGAACGATTCAAATAGCGCAAATCTTCATCAAAAAAAGACTGAATTCCAATACTTAAGCGATTAATTACTGTTTCCGACTTTAGTTGATTAAGTTTCTCTTCTGTCAAATCATCCGGATTCGCTTCCAACGTTATTTCGGCATTTTCAACAACTTTAAAAAGTGAAAATATTTTATCCAGAATAGCCTTTATCTCGCTTACCTCCAGAATCGAAGGAGTTCCTCCTCCAAAATATATTGTACGAATCTGTTCTCCCTCCAAATAATCTTTTCGAAGTTCCATTTCCAAATGCAATGCACTCAAAACGTCACTTTTGCTTTTCAAAGATACTCCGGAAAAAAAATTGCAGTAATGACATTTTTGCCTGCAATAAGGAACATGAATATAAATACCTGCCATTCCGTTACTTTTTAAGAACAATACGAAACGTTGTACCTTTTCCGGGCATTGAAATCTTTACATAAATAACACCCTTATGATATTCATTTACAATTCTTTTAGCAAGAGACAACCCAAGTCCCCAGCCACGTTTTTTCGAAGTATATCCAGGCTTAAAAATGGTATTAAACTTTGATTTCGGAATCCCTTTTCCGGTATCACTTACATCAATAAATACATTTTGATCATCCTCAAAAAGTTCGATGGTAATCGTTCCATCACCACTCATAGCGTCAATTGCATTTTTGCACAAATTTTCAATCACCCATTCAAACAAATAACGATTCAGGGGCAATATTACTTTTCGATTAAGCGGAAAATTTAATTCGTACGTTGTTTTCCGAGGTGAGCGAATTCGCAAATACGAGACTACCGTTGTTATAACTTCTATCAAATCAAGCTGTTCAAGCACAGGCTCTGATCCTATTTTTGAAAATCGCTGTGTAATCGTTTCCAGACGTGTGATATCTTTTCCGATTTCATCGAGAATCTCCTTTTCCACGTGCTTATCTTTCAGAATTTCGAGCCATGCCAGAAGTGATGAAAGCGGAGTCCCCAGCTGATGGGCGGTTTCTTTCGACATACCCAGCCAAACCTGATTTTGTTCGGTTGAACGAGCCGTACTGAATAAGGTGTATGAAATAAGTAAGAACAGTCCGATTACTCCAAGTAAGATGTACGGGAAATAGCGCATTTGCGTTAAAAGATATGATTCTTTATAGAAAATATAGCTTGTGCCTATTCCGCTTAGCTCTATCTTTATCGGAGGATTTTCTTTTTCAATTTCTGCAAGAGTCTTTTGTAATATCTGAGGTTTAGAAAAATTCGTAGTATCAAAGTTTCCAGCAGCTAAAATTTCCTTTCTGCTTTCGTCAGTAATTAAAACAGGAACAGATGCTGTATTTTCAACAACCTCGCTAATAAATGATTTCAAAATATCATTTAAAACCAGTCGCAACTCAGAGTAAATATTTGATTCTTTGTAAAATATATAATTAACAATCCCATACTGGCTGTGCCGTATAGGTGGATATTGTGTATATTCTTTTAATAACTTACCACTCAGATACTTTACGGTATCCTTATCAAAATCAGTATTTCCTGTTAATTGAATTGCATAATTTTCATCCGTGATTATAATTGGGATGGTCGTATTATCAGTAATAATTCTGACATAGAAAGTTACATCCTCATTATTACCCAATTGAACTATTTTTTTGTAAACATCCGCAAAAAGCTCAACCCTTTTACGCTCCTCTTTTTTCACAACCTGAAAAAAGTTATCGGTATATTGAACGAGCTTTGCTTTTCGCTGAATCGCATCAGCCCAGATTTTCACTTTACTCCGTTCATCGCGGGCAATTTTCTGAACCAGAATATTGGTGTACCAGAGTGATATTCCGACAATTGCTACGGCTATTGCCGCTAAAATCCACTTCCAGCGTACTTTTTGATGGTAGATATTCACTGTCTAATTGAATTGTTGGGGATAAAGTTAACCTAAAAAACTAATCCTTATTACTTAAAAAAACAAAAAACCTGCCTTTAATGACAGGTTTTTGGAACCATGTGAAATAAGCCATCGTATAAATTACAAATATTATCTATGGCCAATTCTCTGTAATCAATAAATCAAGTATTAATCACATTTGAAATTAACAAAATGCAAAAGAAATAAATAGCAGAAGGCTTATGAGGAGATAAGTCTTCTGCCTTTATCTTAATTTATTTTTTAGACAAATACTCTGCAACACCTTCCTGTGTGGCTTTCATTGCCTTTTCTCCTTTGTGCCAGTTTGCAGGACAAACTTCGCCATTTTCTTCAAAATACTGAAGTGCGTCAACCATTCTTAATGCTTCTTCCACACTTCTACCAAGCGGTAAATCATTGATTATCTGATGGCGTACTATTCCTTCTTTATCAATCAGGAATAAACCACGATAAGCTACCGGAGCACCTTTGAATATCATTTCTCCATCCTCGTTGTAGTCCCATTCACCTGCTAAAACATCATAATTTTGTGAAATACTTTTGGATAAATCAGAAACTAACGGAAACTTAACACCTTTAATTCCACCATCTTTCAACTCAGTATTCAGCCATTTCCAGTGTGAAAATTTTGAATCGACAGAGCATCCTATCACAGCAACGTTGCGTTGTTCAAATTCTGCAAGTTTTTCCTGAAAAGCCAGAATTTCAGTAGGACATACAAATGTAAAATCCAATGGATAGAAAAAAAGTACTACATGCTTTTTACCTATGTATTGTTCTAATGAAAAATCTTCAACGAATTCTCCGCCGTTTACTACGGCTTCTGCTTTAAAAAGTGGAGCTTTTTTTCCTACAAGTACCATCTTACGTTCATTTTTGTTATTTGTATATTTGATTTTGGTAAAAAAACAACGAGTGTTTTGATTTGTTCAAATGAAATTTTCCGCCTGACTTATTTTCCCGCATTCCGATACCTGATTATTGATTTTAAGAATAATTCCTATGCAAGTTATCTAATTCCTATCTTTGCTCGTTGTATTTCAATCAAAGAGATGATAACAATTTACACACCGAAAGTAACAGCTCGTGTAAAATACACATTCAATCTGTTTTTCAAACACTTACTCAATTCAGATTATTGCATCACCAATAATATTGATGAATTTCTGAGTTCTGAAGGATCGAAGTTTTCCTATTGTGATAAACCTGTTTCGGACGAACTGCATTTCTGGAAACATCCTATACTCACAGAAAACAACATTCTGGAGCAGAATATTTCAATCATTCCATTTGCAGAAAGCAAAGCGTTTTTTCCTACTCCTAAAAATTCGGCGATGCCTTTTGATGTGTTTGCTGCTACATTTTATCTATTGTCGCGCTACGAAGAATATTTGCCGTACATAAAAGATATGTATGGTCGTTTTAGTGCAAAAGAAAGTCTTGCATTTAAGCAAGGATTTCTTTACAAACCCGTTGTAAATATCTGGGCTATAGAATTGAGCAAAGTAATCCAGCAGCACTTCCCTGATTTTCAAACTAAAAAAAATACATATAAATTCACCCCTACTCTGGATATAGATAGTGCTTATGCATATCGATTAAAAGGGTTTATCCGTTCAACAGGTGGCTATTTAAAATCACTGTACCATCTCGATTTCAAAGAAATCATCGAAAGAACTAACGTATTCATGGGACTTGAGCAAGATCATTTTGATACCTATGAATATCAGTTCAGCCTTCAAAAAAAATACAATATTAAACCTATCTACTTCATTCTGTTTGGAATTTACGGTCAGTATGACAAAAACTTACCCGTGAACAACAAGCGTTTTCAGAATCTGATTAAAACCTTAGCCGATTATGCTGAAGTCGGGATCCACCCTACGTTTGCATCAAACAACAATGAAGAAATGCTAAAAAACGAAATCGAGTCTTTGTCGAAGGTTTTAAATCGTCAGATAACCAAAAGTCGTCAGCATTTCTTAAAGTTGAGCTTGCCAGAAACATACAGAAGTCTTGTAAAATATGATATTACCGACGATTACACCATGGGGTTTGCCCTTGAGCCAGGATTCAGAGCCGGAATATGCACACCTTTTCCATTTTTCGATCTCGAAATGGATGAAGAACTTCCTTTAATGGTGCACCCATTTACCTTTATGGAAGGAACCTTCCGCGATTACAAACAGATGAATGCTGAAGAAAGCTGGCCAATAATCAAACAGCTTATTAACGAAGTAAAAGCTGTGAACGGAACTTTTATCAGCTTATGGCATAATGAATCGCTCAGCGATAAAAAGCGCTGGGTTGGCTGGCGTAAGCTTTATGAACAGATGTATGAACATGCACTTTAAACTGGCCGTATGATTCTTTATTTGACGCACGAAGAAATAGACCAGCAAAAATGGGATACATGTATTGAAAAATCAATCAACAGTCTGCCTTATGCACTTTCGTGGATTTTAAACATTGTGTCACCCAATTGGGATGCCCTGATTGAAGACGATTATTCTGCCGTTTTCCCGCTTACACATCGAAAAAAATGGGGTATCCAATACCTTTTCCCTCCTCCTTTCACCCAACAACTGGGATTATTCTCTATCAACGAAATTACAGATGAGCAATTTGCCAATTTTTACAAGGCAATTCCCAAGCAGTTTATGTTCATCGACATTTTGACAAACTGGCAAAATGCCTGTACGCTTCTTCCCGCAGAAATATCATTTCAAAGAAACCTTACTTTAAGCTTAAAACCTGAATACGAAATTATTCAAAAATCATATTCCGAAAATCTAAAACGAAATATTCGCAAAGCAGAAAAAGAAAATTTAGTTATTCACAACGGGAATAAACCCGAAGAATTAACAACGCTTTTTCGTAAAAACAGAGGTAAACACCTGAATAACATCGCTACGGATGATTATGTAAAATTCCAGCGCATCTGTTATCAGGCTATTCATAAAGGGCAGGGACACATCATAAACATTTCTGATTCAGACAATAACTTATGTGCATCTGCTTTTTTCCTTCATTCTGACAATAGAATTATATTTCTGTTTTCCGGATTAAGTGAAAGAGGAAAAAAGACAGGTGCAATGCCCTTTTTAATTGATTCTGTGATTCGTGAATTTTCAGGAAATGACTTTCTTTTTGATTTTGAAGGGTCAAATGATCAGAACCTGGCTCGATTTTATCAAAGTTTCGGAGCCAATGAATCATACTATTTTCGTTTGACAGAATACAGGTTTCTGAAGATTTTAAAGCCTGCTATCCGTTATTTGAAGAGAATAAAAACAGAGTTAAGAAAATAATTTTGCCAATTCGGTTAAATAGAGTAGGTTTGAACAAAATTAGCAGAGATATGATGCAGATACTGGGAACAAAGAATTCTATTTTTAATCAGTTTATCGGTGAAATCCGTGATGTTGAAATACAAAAAGATAGTATGCGCTTTCGTAGAAATCTGGAACGGCTTGGCGAAATATTTGCATATGAAATAAGTAAGAAGTTTGATTACACGGCGTGTGAAGTAACGACATCACTGGGTATCTCAGAAGTAAACATGCTTAAACAACAACCTGTAATTGGATCTATCCTTCGTGCAGGATTACCTTTACATACCGGAATGTTAAACTTTTTCGATAAAGCTGAAAATGCGTTTGTTTCGGCATATCGTAAACATGATAAAAACGGGAACTTTGAAATTGCCATTGAATATATTTCCTGTCCTGATTTAACTGATAAGACACTGATTATCTGCGACCCAATGTTAGCTACCGGAGCTTCAATGATTTTGTGTTATAAAGAACTTATCAATTACGGGAAACCTCGCCATACACACTTTGTGTCAATTTTAGCGTGTGAAGAGGGAATAAACAACCTGAAAAAATCGTTACCTATGGATGATTTTACATTATGGATTGGAGCCATTGATGACGAGCTTACAGCACAAGCCTACATTGTGCCCGGCTTAGGCGATGCTGGCGACCTTGCATTTGGCAGCAAATCACAGTATTAACAAAAACTGATTATGAAACTTCTGGTAATTGAAAACATAAAAATAGGATTACATTCAATCCGTTCGCATATGCTGAGAACTGTACTTACAGTTTTCATCATTGCTTTTGGGATTATGTCTCTGGTTGGCATCATCACAGCCATCTCCTCGCTTGAATATTACTTTACGAAAAGTTTCGCACAGATGGGAGCGAACAGTTTTACCATCAAAAACTATGAATCACAAATGGGGGGTCACAGGAGAAGCGGTTCTTACCGGCTAACTTCATTCGAAGAAGCCAGTCGGTTTAAAGAAGACTACCAGTTTCCGGCATTAACCACTATTTCTATTTATGGATCATTTACTGCTACTGTTAAATATCAAAATAAAAAAACAAATCCGAATATAGCATTACTAGGCACCGACGAAAACTACATGATTACATCCGGAAACGAGCTGGATAAAGGAAGAAATTTCACCCCAAGTGAAATACAATACGGTTCTGCAGTTGCCATAGTGGGAAGTGATATAATTGACAAGCTTTTTACAAAAAAAGCAAACCCTGTAAATCAATGGATTACTATTGGAAACACACGATATTTAATCATCGGTGTAATGAAACCCAAAGGCTCCAGTTTCGGTTTTAGCGGTGACAGAAGTTGCATTTTGCCTTTAAATAATATACGTCAGATATTTCCTTCATCGAATCCGAACTATTCAATAACAGTGCAGGTTAAAGATCCTGAAGTGATGAATGGAGCCGTTGAAGAAGCAACCGGATTATTCCGAACCATCCGAAAGATTGCTCCGGGAATGCCTAACAATTTTGAGATCGAAAAAAGTGACAATTTTGCCCGTATGCTTATCGAAAACACAAAATATATATCCATGGCAGCCACAATCATTGGCTTAATCACACTTTTTGGTGCTGCAATCGGCTTAATGAATATAATGTTGGTTTCGGTAAGTGAACGTACTCGTGAAATTGGAATTCGGAAATCATTAGGGGCTACGAAAAAGGTAATTCGTAATCAATTTCTAATTGAGGCAGTTGTTATCGGACAGTTAGGAGGAATTCTAGGTATTATACTCGGTATCTTAATTGGAAATATCGTTTCCTTACTTATCGGAAGTAGTTTTGTTATTCCATGGGAATGGATAATTTCAGGCCTTGTGCTCTGTTTTCTAGTAGGGCTCTTTTCAGGATTATACCCGGCTATTAAGGCAGCAAACCTCGACCCCATCGAATCTCTGCGATACGAATAAATTTACTTTACTAAAAAAGCAGCACTATTCGAACCGCTTTAACCTAATCTCATCTTTAAATGCAAGCCAATCAATCAATTCAAGACAAAGCTCATGTGTTAATACTGAAAAATTGCTCTTGAATAGTTTTTTGATTGTACCAGCCTTATGCGTTTTACGATGCCCTTTAGGTAAATATTTTTCCTTTATTTCAATTTCTACTTTCCCGTATTCTTTTGCAACACTGAAATAAATTACACGGATATATTTATACCTATAATTCTTATAACCTCTGAACAAGCCTCTGCGTTTACGAATTTCAGCACGTTTACTGGATGAATAGATATTTAATTTGTTATCAAAGATCGTACTTTTATATTTACGATCAATCTCCTCAAAATCTACACGTTGATCCTCAGGAAGTTTATTTACTCTGTCAACCAATGAATTCATTTCAACGATAAAAGGATCATAAACAGCTTTATTTGTGTCATAATTTAACATGACTTTCTGTTTACGTTCTTCTATACGACTATGAGCTTTTTCTGAGTTATTATGCTGTTTTTCAGCTTGATTTTCAATTTCTTCGAGCCAATGTGCCATGTATTTCCAGTATTTTGGAGTTTCAAAAATAATGAATCAGTTAGTTAGAATAACAATTTTAACAATTTTATGATCAATAATTATGCCATAAAAAAAATAGTATAAAATTGTTGCGACTCCCACAAACACGTAAAATACTACAACACTGATAATTGTAAAACAAGAATGATTATAATAAAAAAAGTAAATCAGAAAAAATAGCTTCAAGAATGAGAAGAGGATTTGTTGTTAAATATTAAAAAGCTATTTTTGCACGTTCGAATTGAAAGCAATAGATTAATTCAGAAAACCATAAAGGTAAAACTATGCAAAACAAAGGTGCTATCAAGTTATTTGCCATTTTATTAGCGCTGGTATGTGCTTTTCAGCTCTCTTTCACACTTATTACAAGCCGTGTTGAAAGTAAAGCAAGAGCCTATGCAAACAGCGAAGAAGTTTACAAACAAGCCAAAGAGCTTGCAAATGGCGATAAACTCAAAGAAAATTTCTACATCGATTCAATCTCTAAGGCGCGTGAACGTTATTTCATTGATTCGCTTTCGAATCAGGTAGTGTACAATCTTTTGATCCGTAAATATACGTATCTGGAATGTAAAACAAGAGAACTTAATTTAGGTCTTGACTTAAAAGGCGGGATGAACGTAATGCTGGAAGTTTCCATGGCTGATATCATCAAAGCTATGGCAGACAACACAGAGGATCCTGCTTTTAACAAAATCGTTGACCTCGCAGTAAAGAAACAAAAAGACTCACAGAAAGACTTCGTTACATTATTCGAACAGTCTGTAAAAGAAGTTGATCCAAATATCAAACTCGCTGCTTTCTTTAGTTTCGAACTTAAAGAAAAACTCAATGCAAACTCAACCAACGAAGAGGTAATCAAAGTAATCAAAAGCGAAACCAAAGATGCTTTTGACCGTACTTTTGAAATTCTTCGTAAACGTATTGACAAATTTGGTGTAACTCAGCCAAACATCCAGAAACTGGAACAATCTGAACGTATTCTTGTAGAACTTCCAGGGATCAAAGATCCTGAACGTGTACGTAAACTTCTGCAAGGTACTGCTCAGCTCGAATTTTGGGAAACTTACGAGTTGTCAAAACAGGAAGATGCAACTAAATTATTTAATGGCCTTGAAAAAGCAGACGAATTTCTTGTTTCACTCAGAAACATGGCTCCTAAAAAAGAAAATAACGTTGCTTTAATTTCAGGGGATAGTACTGTTGCAACTACAGTTGATACTACATCAACTCAAATTGCTGAAAACAAAACCGCTGATTCTGCAAATGATCTGATTACTAAACTTAAAACCGGAGATACTACCAAAGGAAAGAAAAAAGAGGATCAGTCTCGTGAAGAATTCGTAAAAAAACATCCACTTCTTTCACTTATTCAGTTAAATGTAGATCAAAAAACCGGACAAACAGGAAGAGGCCCGGTGGTTGGATATGCTTCTGTGAAAGACATGTCAACTATCAGTGCATTGATTGAAAAAGCTCAGAAAGTATTACCACGTAACCTGAAATTACTCTGGACCGCAAAACCAATTGATGATAAATCAGGTGTTCACCAGCTTATCGCATTAAAAGTATCTACCCGTGATGGAAGAGCTCCATTAAGTGGGGGTGTTATTGTTGATGCACGTCAGGACTTTGACCAAAACGGAAAGAACGAAATCAGCATGACGATGAATGCAGAAGGTGCCAGTATTTGGAAAAAACTCACCGGAGCAAACGTTGATCGTTCAATTGCGATTGTTCTTGACAATTATGTATATTCTTTCCCAACTGTTAACCAGGAAATTGGAGGTGGCCGTTCTTCTATCTCTGGAAACTTCACACTGGAAGAAGCAAAAGACTTAGCAAATATCCTGAAAGCCGGTAAATTACCTGCACCTGCACGTATTGTTCAGGAAGCAGTTGTAGGCCCCTCTTTAGGTAAAGAAGCAATCAACAGTGGTTTATTTTCATTTATCATTGCATTCTTGCTGGTACTTCTCTATATGTTTATTTTCTATAATGGAGCAGGTTTAGTTGCAAATATTGCGTTGATTGCAAACTTATTTTTCCTTTTTGGCGTGCTAGCCTCGCTACAAGCGGTATTAACACTTCCTGGTATTGCAGGGATAGTGCTTACCATGGGAATGGCGGTGGATGCCAACGTTATTATTTATGAACGTATCAAAGAAGAAATTAGAGCAGGTAAAGGCTTACGACTGGCACTTGCCGATGGGTATAAACATGCATATTCTGCCATTATTGACGGGAATGTTACCACATTAATTACAGGGATTATTTTATATATCTTTGGTACTGGTCCGATTCAGGGTTTTGCAACCACATTGTGTATTGGTATTTTAACTTCGTTATTCTCAGCCATCTTCATTTCCAGAATTATCTTTACCTGGATGGTTGACAAAAATAAAAAAATATCATTCTACCATAGTTTCAGTCAAAACTTCCTCGCAAACATTAAATTCCCATTTATTGGTTCAAGAAGGTTCGCATATATCTTTTCAATTACAACCTTTGTAATTGCACTTGCAGCGTTTGCATTTAAAGGAATTAACTATGGTATCGACTTTAAAGGTGGCCGTACATTTGTAGTACGTTTTGATCAGGATGTAAGAACCGATGGTATTCGTGAATCATTAGCAAAACAATATGGGGAAGCTCCGGAAGTAAAATCATTTGGACCAAACAATCAGGTAAAAGTTACAACCAAGTTCATGATTGAAAATACTTCTCAAGAAGCGGATTCAATTGTAACTGCAAAACTATATGAAGGTTGTAAAACATTCTACAAAGAACCTATTGCAAAAGAACTCTTTACTTCAGATAAAGAAGACAAAGTAATTGGGAAATTAAGCTCTGAAATGGTTGGACCAACCATTGCGGATGATATTAAACGTTCTGCGTTGATGGCAGTTGTATTTTCGCTGTTATGTATTTTTGCGTATATCGCCGTTCGTTTCAAACGTTGGGAATATGGCTTAGGCGGTGTTATTTCATTATTCCATGATTCAATCATCACCATCGGTGTATTCTCCTTGTTTAATGGAATTTTGCCATTTACTATGGAAGTTGACCAGGCATTTATTGCTGCGATCTTAACAATCATCGGTTACTCAATCAACGATACAGTAATTATCTTTGACCGTATTCGTGAATACAAATCACTATTCCCAAAACGAGATATTAAAGATATTATGGATGATGCAATGAACAGCACTTTACCTCGTACAATGAATACCGCAGGTACAACATTGGTTGTATTGCTTGCAATTTTCATCTTTGGAGGTGAAGTTATTCGTGGATTTACCTTTGCATTGCTCTTTGGTATTGCCATCGGAACCTACTCATCTGTATTTGTCGCAACACCAATTGCATACGATTTAATTCAGTGGAAGAAAAAACGTGATGAAAAGAAAAAGGCTTTAAATATCACAAAATAAACAATTTACAAAGACCCGAATTTACTTCGGGTCTTTTTTTTCTTCAAAAAATAAAGAATTTAAACATATTGGCTCAAATTCTTTGTCATTCTTCCAAAATATTCACTATTTTAGCGTCCTTAACGGTAATTGTAAACATCGGTAATCATATGAAGTTAATTAGAGCGTTAACCCTTGCTATTCTTGCACTTCTGATCAGTAGTCATGCGCTTGAAGCCCAACGCAATTATACAGTAGAAGCAGATCAACGTTTCTCACTCGATCAGTTTAACGAAGCAATCGATTTATACAAGAAAGCATTTTCGAAGGTAAAAAAGAACAGGGCTGAAAAAAACCGCATCCAGTTTCAGATAGCAGAATGCTACCGATTTATAGGAAACACCAAAAACGCTGAGTCAGCATACAAAAGATGTATTAAATCGAAGTATCAGCAAACTGAGCCTCGTATTTTCTTATATCTTGCAGAATCTCAACGCGCTAACGGGATATATGAGGAAGCGATAACGAGTTATCAGGATTACCTGAAACTTGTTCCCGGTGATCAAAAAGCATTAAACGGAATAGAGTCATGTAAGGTCGTAAAGCAATGGATGGATAATCCTACGCGTTATGAAGTTAATAACATGAAAAAATTCAACACCCGTGATAATGAGTGGTCACCTGCTTTCACTGATAAGAAAAAGGCAAATATTATTGTATTTACCTCCACCAGAGAAGGTTCGACCGGAAAAGGTGCAGATGCATGGACGGGTACAAGTTTCTCTGATTTCTATTTTGTGAACGAAGATCGCAGGGGAAGTTTTAGTTCTCCAGAACCTTTTGATTTGGAGTTTATTCTAAATTCAGAAGCCAATGAAGGTGAAGCTTGCTTTAACGAAAAAGGCAATGTTATTTATTTCACCCGTTGCGATAAACAGAAAAAAGAAATTTTAGGATGCCACATTTACCGTTCCGAACAAAAAGGAAAGAGTTGGGATGAACCCGAAGCTATTGATTTAGGCTTAGACTCTTTTTACTATGTTCACCCGGCAATCAGTAGCGATGAACTTACTCTTTATTTTTCTTCAAATATGCCTGGCGGCTATGGCGAATATGACCTTTGGTGCGCAAAACGCGACAAGAAAAACAAACCTTTCGGTCGTCCGGTTAACTTAGGATCAAATATAAACACTCCCGGTAAAGAAATGTTCCCAACATTAAGATATGATACAACTCTTTATTTTTCTTCTGACGGGCTTGTTGGCTTAGGTGGTTTTGATATTTACAAAACCGTTTATCTGAACGATGAATGGCAAACACCAGTTAATATGCTTTCACCTGTTAACTCTACCGGAGATGACATTGGAATGGCGTTCTATCCAAAAGAAGAAAGGGGATACCTCTCCTCAAACCGTACGGGTGGTCGTGGAGGCGATGATATTTACTCATTCTATCTTCCACCGCTACTCTATACTCTGGCTGGTGTTGTTCGTGATGACAATACATTGCAGCTCCTCGAAGGTGCTTCCGTAAAAATACAGGGATCCGACGGATCTTCTTACGAAGCAAAAACCACTAAAAAAGGGTACTATAAATTCGATAATACTCAGATTAAACTGAATGTAACCTATAACATGACCGTTGATAAAAAAGGATATTTCTCAGAAAAAGGTTCTGAATCAACCGTTGGTTTGTCTGCAAATAAAGATCTGATTCATAATTTCCGACTGGTTCCAATTCCACCAGATCCTATTCCACTGCCTGAAATTCGCTACGAACTTGCCCGTTGGGAACTTCAGCCTCAATATCAGGATTCATTGATGGGACTCATCAGCACTCTGGAAAAAAATCCACGTTTGGTTATTGAGTTACAGTCGCATACCGACTCCAGAAGAATTCCTATGACAAACGACACCTTGTCGCAACGTCGTGCTCAGTCAGTTGTTGACTATCTGATCATCCGTGGTATTCACCCGGGACGTTTGGTTGCCAAAGGATATGGTGCAAATGTTCCAAGAACACTGAAGACAGATCTTTCTTCAGAATACAAAGGAAAGCTCTATACTTTTAAAACAGGCGTAACTCTTACTGATGATTATATTAAGACCTTGAAAAGTACTGACGAAAAAGAGGCTGCTCATCAGTTAAACCGCCGAACAGAATTCCGTATTCTGCGTGACGACTTCATTCCACCACCATCTATTGATTCTGCAGCAGGGATCGTTCAGATTATCAAAGATCAGAAAGCTGAAAACACTGTAGCCTTTGCATTTACTGCAGCCGGAAATCCGGAAATTCCTTGTATTGCAAATGGTGTACAAACAAAATTTGTACTTGATGATAAAGCCAAAACAGGGCTCTTCAATTACGAAACTGCTTTAAAATGGTTAAAAGATGGACGTATCACGAAAGCTGACTTTAAAGAAAAAGAAAAGTCAATTGATGAAGATGGAAACATCGTGGACAAAGCGGTTCTTATTCTAAGAGACATTGAAATTGGCAATAAGAAAATTACCAATATTGAAGTTACTCTTTCAAAAACAACCAAAAATCAGATTACGCTTAATAAAGCTCTTCTTTCCGGATTAGGTGAATACACCATCAACAAAGAAAAGAAACAACTCGAACTCAAATAGTTCTGTATGATAAACTTAAAAAGCCGGAAAATAAACTCCGGCTTTTTTTATGTGAACGCGTTAAAAAGACTAAAACTTAAGTTTACACAGATTTTGAACACTCCCGCAATATAACCATGAAGTTTCAAGATGCCTCTGCAAGTTTATGCAATAAGGCTCTGAAGGTTCAAGGTGCTTCTGCAAGTTTATGCAATAAGGCTCTGAAGGTTCAAAGTGCCTCTGCAAGTTTATGCAATATGACTCTGAAGCTTCAAGGTGACTCTGCAAGTTTATGCAATAAGGCTCTGAAGGTTCAAAGTGCTTCTGCAAGTTTATGCAATATGACTCTGAAGGTTCAAGGTGCTTCTGCAAGTTTATGCAATAAGGCTCTGAAGCTTCAAAGTGCCTCCATAAACTTATACAGTCCCGTACGTTTGTATTATGGCATTGCAAGTTCATACAGTAGGAGAGTGTGCAAAAAACTGTGTAAACTATAGAAACGGTATCCGTACGGCTCCTCTCCTTCAGAAGAGGCGGGAGTGAAGTAAAAGAGTGGTAGGAAGATTTGTTATTTTTTTCCATTAAGTTGCAGGTGGTTTAAAACTTTATTAGTTTTACTAACTGAAAAATAACAGATGCAAATGAATAAGAGAGGTTTGGTTAAATATATTGAAAACAATCAATTCGTTGATGGAATTTGCATTTCAGCGAATGAGTAAGTAAACGCAATTGCAGTTATACACTCGTTATAGCACATTTTATGACATTCAAACAATATTTGATAGTTCAACAATATTAGAACTTATGGAACAGGAAGACTATTTAAAAAGACAAATCGACCAACTTTCCAGAATATTAGGGAAAATACTTTCTGGCATGATTGGGCTAAAGAATCAGGGACAAATAAGTGAGAGTATTGAAATGACGAATCAAACTCTGAAAAAAGAATTAGAACTAGATATTCAAGAATTGATTGATATAAAAACTGACAATTTTATAAAGACACTTAAATCGGAAAAAGACTTTACCGATGAGAGCTTAGACAAACTTGCGGAAATACTTTTGGTAATTGCAGACAGCAGACAGGACGGTGATCGGAAGAAGGTATATCTTAAATGTTTGACAATTTACGAATATTTGGAAAAAGTTGAAAACACCTACTCCATTGACAGACAGATGAAAATCGCACAAATAAAAAACATGCTATAACAACTCACTAAGCCTAAGCTTTGCTTGATTTGCAGATTCGGATTTAATTACGAACTTAGCTTAACCGTTAACGAGGGACGACAGAGTTGCAAGTAACTCCCTTCCTGGGTTTAGCGGCGGGCGTTGTGTGCAAGTGTGTGAAAACCATGCAATTCAATAGATACGTGCAAAATTGACAGATTGACAAATATTTTTAAGTAGAATTTAGCTCTCTGATTGGTTGGTGTAAATTGGATGGATTTATTTTGTTTTTTTCTCCCATCCGCAAGAAGAAAGAGGCTCTACCCACATTGCACACATTGCCAAAGCCCCACGTGCCAACGCTCAATCCAAAGCTTTGCTAAAGAGTGCAATTTTGCATTCGCACCCATTCTATATTTCGGCAGCATTTTCATTTTGCTGCCAATTTATAGTTTTTTATTATATTTGTACTCTAATTTTTAAAACTATCACAACGGATAAATTAAATATTGAACAACTTAAAGATTATTTCAAAGATAAAGAAAGCTTTGAAACATCTGATATTGTAAGGTTTTATTTACAAAGGGAACCGGAAATAAAAACGACTACAATAAATTGGAGAGTTTATAATTTGGTGCAATCTGGCGTTTTGAATAGGATTGGAAGAGGTAGATTTTCAATTGGTAAAAACAGGGTTTATGTACCGGAAATATCTTCTAAAATAAAATCAGTCCACTCAAAGCTAAAAAAAGAATTTCCATATTTGAGAATGTGCATTTGGAATACCTCTTCTTTAAATGAATTTATGATTCATCAGCCGGGAAGATTCTACATACTTATTGAGGTGGATAAAGAAGCTGTACGATCGGTATTTTTTTATTTAAAAGAGCATAAACTATCTGTGTTTATTGAACCTACAAAGGATTTAATTGAAAAATACTTACCTGATGAAAAAGAAACCTTAATCGTAAAGTCTCTGGTTTCAGAAGCTCCATTACAAACAATAAACAAAATTAACTCGCCCACAATTGAAAAAATGTTGGTTGATATTTTTTGTGATGATATAATATTTACGGCTCAACAAGGTTCTGAAATGAGAACTATTTTTCAGGAAGCATTAAAAAAATACACTGTAAATGAGAGTCGTATGATGCGATATGCCGATAGACGAAGGAAAAAAGAAAGCTTTCGTGAATATTTAAATTCAATTTCAAATTTACGGCAGCAAAGTTGATATACTGCCAATTTATAGAATATGATAGATAAAGATAAAATTACGTTAGACTGGATAACTAAAGTTTCTAAAGAAAACCGAAATGCCGATAAAATATTGGTTGAAAAGGTAATTCGTGCCCTTTCACTATTAGAAGGATTAGTGAAACAAAAACTCTCTTTTGTTTTTAAGGAAGGCACAGCATTAATGTTGCATTTGAATTCATCAAAAAGGGTATCGATAGACGTTGATATTATAATGCCTGTAAAACCTGAAAAATTGGATGAATTACTTGATGGTGTTGCTTCAGAACAAGGCTTTCTGAGAAAAGAATTGCAGCAGCGAAATACAAATTCGAAAATTGATAAAGCTCACTATAAATTTTATTATAACCCGTTACATAAAACAAGTAAAGACGAAGAATATGTATTGCTTGATATCCTTTTTGAAGAAGTGCAATACAAGAATTTGGTTGAACTCAAAATACAGTCTTCATTTTTACCTGAAAAAGAATCTCCATTAACCGTTAAGTCTGCATGTTTAGAAGATATTACAGGCGATAAATTAACGGCTTTTGCCCCAAACACTACTGGAATTCCATATTTTAAAGGCAAGGAAAGCATGAGTATGGAAATCATTAAACAGTTATATGATATTGATAATCTGTTTAATAATGCGACCGACATAGAAACTATTAAAACTACATTTAAAAAGTTTGCTAAAACGGAACTTGAGTATAGGGAAATGAATAATCTTTCTGAGAAAGACGTTTTGGAAGATATTTATCAAACCTCTTTATGTATTGTAAGCAGGGGTGCTGATGGAGAAGGCGATTTTGACCAATTACAACAGGGAATTCAGCGTGTTTCAAGATTTATTTTCTCCGAAAGCTATCATATCGAAAAGGCAATTACCCATGCTTCAAAAGCTGCGTATGTGGCAACCTTAATAAAACATGATTACAAAACAATTGAAAAATATAGTAATCCATTACAGATGAAAGACTGGCTTATTGCCGAACCAATGAACACAAAACTAAACCGATTGAAAAAGTCCAACCCGGAAGCCTTTTTTTATTGGTATAAAATTTATGAATTAGAAACAAAGTAGGATTTATGGGACGTTCAACAGTACATTACGCAGATAACAAGACAAATAACATCAATAAAAATAGTAATATAAACAGTGCACAGCACCCAGTTTGATTGATATATTCTTTATTGGTGCATCACACTGATACACGATAGAAAAATTTCTATTTTTGCATCATGAATCAGGATTTACGTTATTCACAGCGCGGTGTTTCTGCATCGAAAGAAGATGTTCACAACGCCATCCGTACTATAGACAAGGGTATTTTTCCGAAAGCATTTTGTAAAGTGATCCCCGACCTGCTGGCCGGTGATGAAAATTATTGCAACATTATGCATGCCGACGGAGCCGGAACTAAATCATCTTTGGCCTATCTGTACTGGAAAGAAACTGGAGATATGAGCGTTTGGAAAGGCATTGCCCAGGATGCCATTGTGATGAATCTCGATGATTTACTGTGCGTAGGTGCTACAGACAATATCCTGCTTTCGTCCACCATCGGGCGAAATAAAAATAAAATACCTGGTGAGGTAATTTCGGCAATCATCAATGGAACAGAGGAATTTCTTCAGGAAATGCGTGATCTGGGCATTGGAATGTATCTTACCGGGGGAGAAACCGCTGATGTAGGCGATCTGGTTCGTACCATCATTGTGGACTCAACCGTTACCGCACGTATGAAGCGCAGCGAGGTGATCTCGAACGACCGGATTCAGCCGGGCGATGTAATTGTCGGGCTTTCGTCAACCGGAAAATCCACTTACGAAAAAGAGTACAACGGAGGCATGGGCAGCAACGGACTTACTTCGGCCCGCCACGATGTGTTTCAGCACAATTATGCTTCAGCATTTCCCGAAAGTTATGACAATTCAATTCCGGAAGAACTGGTTTATTCCGGCAAACTGAAGCTCACCGATAAAACCGAAATAGAAGGCGTTGATGCCGGAAAAATGGTGCTCTCCCCTACCCGTACCTATGCTCCTGTTATCAAGAAAATTCTGGAAGCTTTGCGTCCGGAAGTTCATGGCATGGTACATTGCAGCGGTGGCGCTCAAACCAAAGTGCTGCATTTTATCGATAATTTGCACGTAATAAAGAACAATCTCTTCCCTGTTCCGCCTCTGTTCCGGATGATTCAAAACCAATCGGGCACACCTTGGCAAGAGATGTATAAAGTATTTAACATGGGTCACCGTATGGAAATCTACGTGAAAGAAGCGTTTGCGCAACAAATCATCGATATTTCCAAGTCATTCAATATCGAAGCACAGATTATCGGGAAATGTGAACCCTTTACCGGAAAAAAAGTAAGCGTTGAAACGGAACACGGAAAATTTGAATACGAAGGATAATCAGTGAGTAATTATCAAAAAAACTGATAATGACCGATAAAACAATATTTTACATTGTATTAATCATAGCTTCATTGATTTTATCAATTGCCAAAATCATTATCAATTATCGAAACAATGATTGGTTTAATAAAGACTAGTATAGTTAACTAATTAGAATCATGCGTTTCTGAATAACGAAAACAAGAGTCTGTTCCAGAAGCCTCCTTTTTTATCTATTTTCGTCCGAAATCAGCCGGAATTTCGCCCCACTGAGCCGTTTCCCATTTACGGATTTCGATACTCCATGTATTGGTTTTGAGCCATTTTTCGGCTCTTTCAATCAGTTCGAACACGTAATCATTACTTGCATCGCGTTCGAGTTTGGTTTTGCATTTTTTATTTTTAACCCAAATGATGGCATTGGCCGAATCAGAGTAAATCGGAATATTCACATTGCGCTGTTTCAGATAAGCCAAACCATGAACAATCGCCAGAAATTCACCGATATTATTGGTTGCATTGGGAAAAGGTCCCTGATGAAAGAGTTGTTCACCCGAAGCCATATATACGCCTCTGTATTCCATATCGCCCGGATTTCCGCTACAGGCAGCATCCACGCACAGGCAATCACCCTTAGGCTTCGAAAACAGTGATGCTGTAGCCTGTTTTGCTTTTTGCTGATAGATATGCTTACGATAATCCTCCTTAAACGCAATTTTAGCTTCCGTTAAGCCCGGAAACGATTTGTAAGCCACATCACTCTGTCCTTTTATCTGCGCTTCGCATTCGGCCCATGATTCATAAATTCCGGGATTAAGTCCCTTCCACACAACATAATACTTTTTGGCAGGCATAAATCAGCTTTTGAATTTTGAATAATAGGTATCAATCAATTGCTGAGCCGCAATGTAGGCACTGATTTTATTTTCGAGTACATCTTTCCGGTACACTTCAAGTAATTTTTCAATTTCCGGATGCTGATAAAAGCGATTATTGAGCGACTCTTCAATAGCCTGGGTAAGAATTTTAAGCATTTGCTGCTGACGCTGATGCTCGAAATAACCATTTGCTTTGGTAAAATCGCGAAACTCCTCAACCATGCTCCACAGGGTATCAATACCCATTCCGGTAAGTGCCGAACAGGTTTCCACTTTGGGAATCCAGCCCGACTCGGCCGGAGGAAAAAGGTGAAGTGCATTTTTATACTGAGCCTGTGCCAATCTGGCTTTGGGCATATTATCTCCTTCGGCTTTATTGATGGCAATTGCATCCGCCATCTCCATAATTCCGCGTTTAATTCCCTGAAGTTCGTCACCGGCATTGGCAAGTTGGAGCAAAAGGAAGAAGTCAACCATGGAGTGTGCGGCCGTTTCTGATTGTCCAACTCCGACCGTTTCTACAATGATTACGTCAAAGCCGGCAGCTTCGCATAGTACAATACTTTCACGGGTTTTACGGGCTACTCCGCCCAGCGATCCGGCAGAAGGTGAAGGACGGATAAAGGCATTTTCGTCGGCAGAAAGTTCTTCCATACGGGTTTTGTCGCCCAGAATACTTCCTTTGGAGCGTTCACTGCTGGGATCAATCGCCAGGACCGCCAGGCGATGACCTTTAGAGGTAAGATATTTTCCAAGTGCTTCGATAAAGGTACTTTTTCCAACACCCGGTACGCCGGTTATTCCCACCCGAATCGATTTTCCGGCATGAGGCAGCGCTTTTTCGATAATTTGCTGCGCAACTTCCTGATGTTTGGGCAACGCACTTTCAATCATGGTAATTGCCTGACTCAGAATCACCCTGTTTTTACTCAAAATGCCATCAAGATACTGTTCCACGGTAAGTTGTGGTTTACGACGAGCTTTGAGTTTTCGTACCAGATCTTCATTCACACTCGAGGGCTGAGGAATTCCGTCATTTACCTTAAGTGCTGATTCAAAATTGTTTTCATCATTGTGCATAGCAGCTACCTCCGTTTACAAAGTTAAGCGATAAACTAATTTAAACATGTAGCAATTTTGAAAAAGGGGAGTCAAAAATCAGAAGTCAGAAGACAGAAGACAGAAGTTTGACGTTTCAATTTCCTCAATCCTGTCAATCTCTTCAATCATTCACTAATATTTTGTACATTCGCCAAAAGCTCTTACTTTCGTTGAGCGAAAATACAGGCTTGTGATACCCCGCGAAATTGTTGAACAAATACTTGATACTGCACAGATTGACGAAGTGATTGGTCAGTATGTGACCTTGCGTCGTCGTGGGGCAAACTTGTTGGGTTTGTGTCCGTTTCACAATGAAAAAACACCTTCATTCAATGTGTCGGTAAGCAAGCGTATTTTCAAATGCTTTGGGTGCGGTAAAGCCGGAAATGTAGTAGATTTTGTAATGGAACACGAGCATGTTTCATTTCCGGAAGCATTGCGCTTTCTGGCAAAGAAGTACAACATTGAAATTCCGGAAATTGAGCAAACCAAAGAGGATCTAGAAACTCAAAGCCAGCGCGAAGCACTTTATCATCTCACGGCATTTGCAGCCAAAACCTTTCATGAAAATCTTTTCGAAACCGACGAAGGCAAAGCTATCGGGTTAAGTTATTTCCGCGAACGCGGCTTCAGTGATGAAACCATTAAAAAGTTTGAGTTGGGCTATTGTAAAGATGAATGGGAAGATTTCACGAAAACAGCCTTAAAAAACGGGTACAAAATGGAGCATCTGGTTGCTTCAGGGCTAACCATCGAAAAAGAAGCGAAGCATTTCGACCGTTTCCGTGGACGTGTGATGTTCCCGATTCACAACCTTTCAGGACGTGTAATCGGGTTTGGGGGACGTATCCTTTCGTCCGATAAAAGCAAAGCAAAATATATCAATTCTCCCGAAACCGAAATCTATCTCAAAAGCAAGGTTTTATACGGAATCAATCAGTCACGCAATACCATTGTCAGCGAAGACAACTGCTATCTGGTTGAAGGCTACACCGATGTAATTTCACTGCATCAGGCAGGAATCACCAATGTGGTGGCATCGTCCGGCACTTCGCTTACCAACGATCAGATCAAGCTCATCGGTCGGTTTACCAAAAATGTTACAATTCTTTATGATGGAGATGCAGCCGGAATCAAAGCTTCGTTTCGCGGGATTGATATGATTCTTGAACAGGGATTGAACGTAAGAATCGTTCTGTTTCCTGACGGCGAAGACCCTGACTCTTTTGCCCGGAAAAATCGTACTGCTGACGTTAAAGAGTTCATTCACAAGAATGCACAAAATTTCATTCTTTTCAAAACCGGACTTTTACTCGAAGAAGCAAAGCACGATCCGATTAAAAAAACAGCTCTGATCCGGGAAATCGTAAACTCCATTGCCATTATCCCCGACCGCATTTCACGTTCGGTATATGTGAAAGAATGCAGTCAGTTACTCGAAGTTGCAGAGCAAACACTTATCAACGAACTCAATAAAATCTATCGCGAAAAGCACAAGAAAAATCTTCAGAACGAAGACGAAGCCAACGCTTTACCCGAAGCAGAAAAAATCCTTCCCCCACAGCAGGAAGAACCCGTAATTGAAAATCAGATAGAAATCCACGAGCGTGAGATTATCCGGCTTTTGCTGATGCACGGACAACGCATAACGCATCAGTCCTATCGGGATGATAATAGTCAGGAACAATTTTACGAAGTTGCCGTTGCAACCTTTATTATCCATGAAATCCTGATAGATGAGCTTGCTTTTGAAAATACAGATTATGCCATTATTTTCGGGGAATATCAACATGCGTTAACCAATGGGTCTATCCCGGATGAGCAATTTTTTCTCCATTATGAGGATGAAAAAATCCGGCAAATGTGCATTCATATCACATCTACACCTTACAGTTTGAGCGAGAACTGGACAAAGCTTCACAATATACTGGTTCCCACGGAAGAAGAGCAACATATCCTGGATCAATTGATTATCTCCACAATCTTATCATTCAAGCTTAAAAAAGTAGAATTGATGACCGAAGAGAATCAGCGAAAGCTTAAAGAACCTCACGACGAAGAAACGCTCATCCAATTACTTCAGGAACAACTTGCATTAATTGAAATTAAGAAAAAAATATCGGCACAACTAGGACGAATTGTAACCAGGTAAGTGGTCAGACAATTCAACAAAGCAACAACAAACCCAACTATCTTGATGTCATATATTTATATATATGTAAGATTCTATTTATCCGATAAAAATCAAAGTTAATCGTACAGTAAAATCGGCCAACGCTCTTTAGGGATTTACAACTACCGTCAATTAATAACTGACCACTAATCACTTTTTTTTAAATAAAACGTAACCTTGGAGAAAACCTTTGCGTAAAAGAATGCTCAAATAGACCGGAAAGGTTGTCTTCTTCGCTGAGAAACAATCATTTCAAGCCGTTTTTCCGACAATGTTGAACGGTATCAAAAGATGGTCATTTGATCCTGTTTGTTTTAACCCGTAAAAAGGAAGAGCACCCACTCTTCCTTTTTTTATTAATTTTACAGCCTTATGGCGAAGCTTTATTTAGTCCCCACACCCATCGGAAATCTGGAAGACATGACCTTCCGGGCAATCCGGATTCTGAAAGAGGTAAATCTCATCCTTGCAGAAGATACGCGTACGTCGCAGAAGTTGCTGATGCATTACGATATCCGTAATTCACTGCAATCGCACCATCAGTTTAACGAACATAAAACTGCCCAACATGTTGCCGAGAAAATTCTTTCAGGAATGGATGTTGCCCTCATTACCGATGCGGGTACTCCCGGCATTTCCGACCCCGGATTTCTTCTTGTACGTCAATGTATTGAAATGGGTGTTGACGTAGAATGTTTACCGGGTGCCACAGCCTTTGTTCCGGCACTGGCACAATCAGGGCTTCCATGTGACAGATTCATTTTCGAAGGTTTTCTGCCTCATAAGAAAGGTCGCCAGACACGCGTTAAAAAAATTGTGGAAAACGAATATACGAGTGTATTGTATGAGTCACCGTTCCGGTTGATTAAAACACTGGAACAACTTGCCGAATATGCAGGAAACGATCGTAAAGTATGCGTATGCAGAGAGTTAAGCAAAATGTTTGAAGAAAATATACGCGGAACACTTCCAGAAGCAATTGCACACTTCAAAGGGAAAGCTCCCAAAGGAGAAATTGTGATTATTCTGGCTGGAAAAAATCAGAAAGAAAATTTGGAAGAAGAACAAGAAAACTAATCTCCTTCTATTTCGCGACCACGGGTCAGAATTTTCACAAACTCTTCGCTTCGGCGAACTGCCACATCCAGTTCATCCCCATTTTCCATAACCACTTTAAGACCATCAACTTTTTTAAATGTCCTCACAAAATCAACATTGATAAGTGTTGATTTATGAATTCGGTAAAACTGATCTGTTGGCAATACTTCTTCGATTATTTTCAGCGTTTTGGAAACCATAATTGATTCTCCAATTTCACGTCGAATCATTGTATAATTTCCATCGGCCTGGCAATAAACAATTGAATTAAGTTTCACCATTTCAAAACCATCAAGTGTTGGAAAGGCAATCTTTGGATTGTTATCAAGCCCATTTTTAAGATTATAAAAAAGAGTATCAAACTGTTGTCTGCGGCCTATTTTGTTTGACAGCCTCAATTCCAAGCGGTTCAACACATCTGAAATATCAATATAATTAATTGGTTTAAGTAAATAATCTAAAGCTGAATACTTAACAGCTTTAATTCCATATTGCTCATAAGCTGTTACAAATACTACTTCAAAATCAAGATTTTCAAAATAATCAAAAAGCTTAAATCCATTTTCGATTGGCATTTCGATATCCAGAAAAACCAGATCAGGATGCAGTAAATTAACAACTTCAACTGCCTCTTTTACAGAACCAACAGAAGCTTCTACCTTTATTTTATCTGCAAAGTGTTTCACCAGGTGAAATCCAAGTGATTCTCTGGCACTTTTTTCATCATCAACAATTATACAGCTTCTCATCATTTGGGGTATTCGTACATACAAAGAAACAAAATTTCAATCGAACACCCTAAGATTTTAGCATAGAATTTTAGCATTCATAGCAGATAAATAACCAGCGAGCAAGAAAATACATAATTTTATGTTAATTATTAATTATATTCTTGCTTTATAATAACAACTACAATATACAATATTGCTAGCTATCTATTGTAATTAAATAATTTAGACATATATCGAATTGTTAATTTTTAACTTTTAAAGTTTGCTATTCCTTCTCAAATAGGTTACCTTTGTTAGAGAAACCAATTTCTGCTATTTTCCCCACTTTCTTTTAGATTTTTCAATCCACCATCTCATCTCATTACTGGTTCCTATAATTTAGTTCACAAAATGCAATCACTTTAAAAAGCTGATTCATGGAAACACATTTACCAAGTATCAAAAGAGGGAAACACATCCTCATCGTGTTACTTCTCTGCATTTTTCACCTGAATTCAATTGCCCAATACTGTTCTGCCACAGGAGGTTGTGGTGAATACATAAGTCGGGTACAATTCAAAACACTTGACAAAAACTCAGGTTGTACAAATTATACAGACTACACTTCAGACACCATTACAGTTACGGCAGGTAGCTTTTACCCAATAATCGTAACCAATGGTGCATTCTATAGTGAAGACTCCTGTGATGTTTGGATTGACTGGAATCAGGATCTTGATTTCAATGACACAGGTGAATATTACAAATTAAACAGTATGGTAAATCCTTACACAGGCATTATCCCCGTACCGATTGATGCTTTATCAGGGAATACCCGAATGCGTATCCGCATCCGATACAGCGGAATAATGAATCCATGTGGCAATGCAAATCAAAGTTACGGCGAAGTTGAAGATTATTCTATCAAAGTCAATTCGGCTACTAATATGATAATCAACACTATATTTTGCTCACATCCTGCACAACTCACGGTTCCGGGTACATTGAATCAAAAAATAATGCTGATTAAAATAATAGCAGACGGCGCTCTTAACCCTAAATCACTTACCAATCTTTATTTTAAAACAACAGGAACAACAAATGTAGCAGATATTGACTCTGCCAAGGTTTATTATACTGGATTTGATCCTGTATTTTCTACAATGAATCCATTTGGCACGGCTATATATCATCCGTCAGGAAACTTTTCAATTAATGGAACTATTCCATTGAATGCCGACACTAATTATATCTGGCTGACCTACCACGTATCAACCAGTGCTGCTCCCGGAAGATATCTGGATGCGCTTATGGACTCTGCCAAAATAAGTTCCACAAAATATACTCCTGTGAACGGAAACCCTACAGGAAACATTAGCATCATGAGCAAAATGAGTGGAACATATACCATTAACCAGCAGGGAACCGGAAATTACGCTTCGATAAATGCAGCTATTTCCGATCTAAGTATCAGAGGTATAAACGGTTCTGTAATCTTTAATATCAACGCAGGAACATATACCGAGCAAATCAACATTCCTGCAATTAATGGCAGTTCGGCTACAAATACTATCCTTTTCCGTTCCACTAATTCTGACACATCAACAACACGTATCACTTATACATCTGTCAATAACAACCAAAACTATGTTATCAGACTTTTCAACACAGCCTATCTCAAATTTCAAAATCTGAGCATTTTTGCCGGAAACAATTTCGACTATCCCCGTGTAATAATGATTGACGGGAACAGTCATCACCTTGAATTCCTGACTAATCATATTAAAGGATTTTCAAGTTCAGACTCATGGAACGAAAATCAATCTTTAGTTTTTTCGCCAAGCAACAGTCCCAACAACAACATCTTATTCAATGGGAACACCTTTGAATACGGATCATCAGGAATATTATTCTGGTGGAATGAAAATGTGGGTGAATCAAATTTACAAATCAATGGGAATACATTTATTGATAATACCGGAACAAGCATAAGAACCTATGGTCAAACAAATATGACCATTTCTAACAATATCATTAACAGTCAAACCAGCCTTATGCAATTTCAGGGTATATCCACCGAATATTGCGCAGGACCAGTTACCATTGAAAAGAACAAGCTCTTTGCCCGAGATGCAACTAACGGTTATGGAATTTCTGTAACAAATTGCAGTGCTATTAATTACAATTATAAGATTCAAAACAATTTCATATCTACAACGTCAAGTTCAGGCAGTTACATACGAGGAATTACTCTTAACAGCGATACTTCAATTGCAATTTACTATAACACGATCTTACTTGATGGAAATGCGATGAATTGTACTGGTCTTCAATCATGGAATGTTGTTAGCCTGAATCTAAAAAACAATGCAATTATCAACAGAAATGATGGTTATGCTCTTTCCATTAACAACACAACATTTTCATCGAACAAAAACTGTTATTACAACAATGGAAGTAATTTTGCAGAATTTAACGATCAGCAGATCAGTACTCTTGCATCATGGATATTTCAAACAACAACAGACTCACTTTCTATATTCCATAACCCTTCATTTATTTCCGAATCGGATCTCCACACTTTTGACATAGCATTAAATACCAGAGCATTACCAATAGCTGGCATCACAACCGACATTGACGGTGATACGCGAAACACATCTACTCCCGATATTGGAGCCGACGAATTTACCCCTCCTGCAATTGATGTTGAAGTAAAAGGATTTTATACTGGCAATATCTCGGCTTGTGGGCTCTCCAACAATGAGAAAGTAAAATTAATTATCAAAAATGCAGGTACATCAAACTTAAGCTCAGGTACCATAATCGCAAAATTTCAGTTTCTCAACTCCAGCCAAATAGTTTCGGAAACCGTAAACAGAGCCATAAACTCTGGAGATACTATCCATTATACATTTACAACCGGAGCTAATGTGTCGGTAAATTCGATACAAAAGGATTCAACATTTTATATCAGATGCTGGGGAGTATTGAACGGAGATCCAAATCATTCAAACGATACCGCTCATTATGCTGTTTTATCAAAATACACTCCTCCGGTACCTACAATCGCTCCTATTTCAATGCCATTTGCAAGTAGCACAATCATTACACTCCCTCAAATACAAGGGTATATCCCATTTTGGTATGACAGCATCAGCAATGGAAATAATTTTTTCATTGGGAACCATGCTCAAACTCCTCTTATGTATGCCAACGACTCTGCATTTGTTGAATACAGGCCTATAACACAATCGAACGTAATTATCGGGCAGGAATCAAATACAACATCATTCCCTTTTGGCACAAGTTATCAGGGTAATAAAACTCAATTATTATATAACCGTTACGAACTATATAATGCAGGATTGTTACCCGGTTCAATAACGGCGCTTGCATTTAATTTCTCATCATATTCAAGTGCCGTAATTAATGGGCTTACTATTAAAATAAAAAGCACATACAACGACCAGATTTACAATCTCGACACAGACACGAACAACTGGACTACTGTATATTCAGGAAACTACACTATACCCGGCTGGAATTGGCAAAACATCGTTTTTACCAATCCATATATCTGGGACGGAAACAGTAATATTCTGATAAACATCTGCTTTCTAAACACAACAACAACTAGTAGCTCATACGTATATTGTTCTATGAGTTACAACAAATCTATTTACGGAATGAGTTACACCGAGGGGTGCAACATTAACAGTGCTTCTGTTCAAAGTTACAGGCCTAATATTAGTTTCACCGGCAATAAAGAATCAGGTGGATGCGTAACAGCAAGGACTAAAATAAAGATAATCGTCACCAATATCCCTGCCAAAGATATTGGAGTAATTGACTGGCTTTCTCCAAATACAGGTTTTGAATTAACAAACAATGAGCATCTTGGATTAAAGATCAGAAATTACGGAACACAAAACATCGATACTATTCGTTTTTACTTCAGAACCAGTGACACATCTTCCTATATATCTGAAATTCGTACAGGAACAATTGCGCCCGGAGCTACCATTAGTTATACCTGCAATACACCCTTAAATCTCTCTGCATTTCAGAATTATAAAATCAAAGCGTTCCTGAAAGCAACCGGAGACACCACCTATACCAATGATACTATCGAAAAAGAAATCACAAATTATACGTATTGTGCTCCTTACCATTCTGGCTCATGCACCTATTATCACATTAACGGATTTCAATTAAATACATTAAACAACAGTAACAGTGCCTGTAACTCAAACCCAGGCTCATACATATACTATCCTGAAAATCAAGCCACAACATTCTTACAAAAGGGAACAACCTACCCATTAACCATTACTCCCGGAGGAGGAAGCTCTCAGGGATATGGTATATGGATTGACTACAACCACGACGGGGATTTTGAAGATGCGGATGAGTTTGTGTTTAGCACTAACTTTTACTCTTCAAACACAATCCAAGGAACTATCACAGTTCCAAATACTTCAAATTATCTGGGAAAAACAAGGTTAAGAATCCGATCGGTGGGATGGAGTTATATTTACAATAATCAGTCCTGTTCTACATTAGGCTCAGGCGAAACTGAAGATTATACCATTACCATCGCTCCTCCTCCCCTGCAAAAAGATGTCTGGCTGGCAGAAATCATCAAACCTGACACTTTAATATTCCTGACAATTCCAACTGAAGTTAAGGTAAAAGTCAGAAATATCGGAATAGATACTGCTACACAAATCACATTCAAGTACAAGGTTAACCAAGGTTCTTTTGTTAATTATAACTGGTACGGGAATTTATACCCTCAACAGGAAAAATCAATCAGCCTACCTAATTATACGCCACTAACAAGCGTGAACAATCTCACTGTTATTTCAAGTTTTTCCGGAGACATGAATTTGCAGAATGACACTCTGCGTAAATCATTTACCGCCTTTCCAGCACCCGGTATTATTACCATTACACCTGATACAATCAAAGCCACAATATCATCCTGTGATTCTACTGCAAACACAAACAAAACTCTTGTTATTAAAAACATTGGAGATCAGAATCTCAACCTTTCTATCATTCAAAATAAGGGACTTTTTGATGATTTTGAAAACGGTTTGGATAAATGGTCATTTTCAGGGACATGGGGTACTATTGGAGGTTATATAAGTTCAAATGCATTAACCGAAAGTCCTGTTGGAAATTATCCCCACTATTCAAATCTCACAATTTATCTTAAAGATTCACTTAAAATTGCAATGAAAGACAGTTGCGCTGTCCGTTATATGCTGAAACGAAATATGGAAAGTTGTTGCGATTATCTAAATACTCAAATCAGTGTAAATAACGGAAACTGGATAAATCTTAACCAGATAAACGGCACAGAAGACTGGAGTTTAAAAGAATATTCATTTTCTAATTATGTAATTAATGGTGACTACATAAAATTCCGATTCAACTTTACATCCGATTATTCTGTAAACGCTGATGGAGTTCTAATTGACAATTTTACAATTAAAGGAATCGAAGATGGCTCCATTTGGCTGACATATAATCCTAAATCAGACACACTTAAACCCGATAGTTCTGTAACAGTTAATCTGAACTTAAAAGTTGCAAACAACAATGCCGGTCTCCATACTCAAGTACTAAACATTGCTTCTAACGACCCGATGAGGCCTGCTTTGCCGGTACCTGTTCTGCTGACAATTATTGGCTCCCCTCAAATCGTATTGCGCGACAGCATAAAAGCTTTTCAGCCAATAATGGCCGGAGATGTATTAAGTACCTCTTTCAGAATAGCTAACACTGGTTGTGATACACTCAAAATAAGCAGCATAACAAAAAACTCAACAGTCTTTGTTCCCCAAAATCCTGTATTCTTTATCATGCCTCATGACTCAGGAACATTGGTAGTAAACTTTCAACCCACAATTCACGGAACGTACGTTGACACGCTAAAAATAAACAGTAACAGTACTTTAAAGAAAATTTATGTTAGTGGAGTAGCTCTACCCGCTCCTAAACTTGTTATAAATCCTGATAGTTTAACAGTTACATCTTCAAACTGTAAAGACACCATTTACAGATCCCTTAAAATCAAAAACACAGGAAACACTACCTTAAACTGGAACGCTTCTTACAGTATAGGTGCAGGTAATGCATTAAATTTCAATGGATCCACATCCTATGTAGATTTTGGCAGCCTTGGAAGTATGCCTCAAAAAGGAACGATAGAATTTTGGGCTAAAACCAGAAATCCGAATTTTACGTATTGGTTGTCATCTTCCAGCTTAAACAGCACATACAGAGGAATCACTATATACCAAAGTTCCAGTGCATTATATCTGATAATAGGTACAGACAATGGTTCCAGTACGCAATCATATACATTCACCTATAATATTGATACTCTAAGCTGGCACCATATAGCCTTTAGCTGGGATAAAAACACATCCACGTTAAACACATATTTCGATGGTACAATGTATGCTTCATGGAATAGCGTTACTTCTTGGCCAACCTTAATCCATGATTTACAATTAGGAGCCGGATATGATATCTATCAAAACAAATTTAATGGCATGATGGATGAATTCAGAATATGGAATGCAGTTAGAACTCCTGCAGAAATACAGCAATCTATGCACGAATCATGGTTTACAAAAAATACAAATATTACTGCTTTATGGAATTTTGACGAACAATCTGGAGATACTATTTACAATCAAAATCCCAGCCTTTATAAAGGAACGATGACAAACGTAAACAGAGAGGTATCTTCTGTCCCAATTTTTGATCCAAATATTGAAGTATATCCTTCAAACGGTGCATTGATCGTAGGAGATTCCACAACCGTTCAGGTTACATTTGTAACAACAGGGTTAAATTCAGGCACCTATCGCTCTTCGATCGCAATTAACACCAATGACCCTGTGAATATGCAAAAAACAGTCCCTACCAAGCTTACTTTAAGTGGACAGCCTACACTTCAATTATCATCAACATGCTTCCAGAGTGACACCATTATGGCAGGAGCATCCGTTACGGATACATTCTATTTTAGCAATACAGGATGCGACACATTGAAGATCATATCAATAAACCACACCAACCCCATTTTTACCACAACACCCTATTCACTAAATGTCCTTCCGGGCAAAACAGCATGGGTTAAAATCACATTCAATCCCTTAAACACAGGAACATATTTAGATACACTATCCTTTGTTTCCAATGCCGGAAATCCGAAAGTATGCTTCCGGGGCGTAGCCATTGCTGCACCACTGGCAAGCGTAAATCCTGCTTTCATAAATGCAACTATCACAACTTGCAATCAAAGCACCACTAAAACCTTCAAATTAAAAAACACAGGAAATGCAATACTAAATTGGTCAAGTGTTATTTCCAGTTCAAGTTTATTTGATTCGTTTAATGATGGTGTGGATAATTTGATGTGGAGTTCATTAACCGGAGGTGCTTCTGCTTCCAGTTGTGGCAGTGCATCCGGCAATAACGCACTCTACTTTAATGGAACCAGCACACGTGAAGCAACTTCGAAAGTATTAAATACTGTTGGAGGTGGAAACATTACTTTCTATTTAAAAATAGCTACAGGAAGCTATCCCTGTGAACAAGCCGATTATGGAGAAGAAGTTGTGCTTGAATACACTACAAATAGTGGAGCCATCTGGAATACAATTCAAACTTTTGGTGTTGGAAATTACGCTTATTTTACTCCTTTATCCATTGCAATTCCATCTGGAGCGCAGGCTTTCAATACAAAATTCAGATGGAGACAACTCAGCCATAGCGGTTCAGGTTACGATAACTGGGCAATTGATGAAGTTTCAATCAACACCCTTAATATAAGTACAATAAACCCACAATCGGGAATAATTGCCGTAAATGATTCGGTAACCATACAGCTTACACTTAACGGAAGCGGACTTGTTAACGGAATTTACCAATCAAACATTCTGATTAATACAAACGACCCGCTACATAGCTTAATTACAGTTCCCTGTCAGTTAACGATAAGTGCATCTGCAATCATTGCATCATCAGTAAGCCAACTGATTATGGATACTGTAATGATCGGAACACCTTCCATTGATTCAATCTATATTAAAAACACAGGTTGTGACACTTTGAAAGTCAACAATATAACCAAAAATCTACCAGTATTCACCCTAAATCCAACAGTTTTCACCGTACTACCAAAAGATTCAGGAAAAGTTATCATCAGTTTCAGTTCGTTGGCAGTTGGAAACTATCTTGATACTTTAAAAATCAGCAGTAATGCCGGAAGTAAAAATATTCCATTCAGAGCAAGAGCCAATGGTGCTCCCGGAATCATCACACTTCCGGATATAATTAACTCTACTTTAGCTTGCGACAGCCAGTCAACTGTTCCCTTCAAGATTAAAAATCCGGGAATCGTTGCATTGAACTGGAGCGCTACGCTTGGCAATCAACAACCTGCAAGTCTTGTTTTCAATGGAACGGGCAGTTATGTTTCGCTGGGAAACTGGAGTCCGGGTACGAAATGGACTGTAGAAGCCTGGGTCAGACCCGACAATCTGCCATTAGGAACAAAAATAATTGCAGGTTCGCCCAATACCTGTGATGGCTGGGGGCTCTGTTTATCTGACGGGAAATTTGCCGCAATATACCGGGATGCAGGAAGTTACTGTATTAATTTCCTAAAAGCCACAACACTGACACCCGTAATTGGCACATGGTATCACTTAGCCGCTGTAAATGATGGAGCAACAGCCCGTTTTTACATAAATGGTCAACTCATGGGTAGTGCTCCGGTATGGAACGGATATTCAGGTTATGCTTCCACATTTATAGGAGGAACAAATTATGATTATTATTCCTATTTCTCAGGAGCAATAGATGAAGTCAGAATCTGGAATCTTGCAAGAAATCAAAATCAAATTTCCACAACTAAAAATCATATTTTAAACGGTAACGAAACCGGCTTAGCCGGATACTGGAGAATGTACGAACAAAACGGCACAATCCTTACTGATATATCGTCCGGAAATCACACAGGATCCATAGTAGGCGCAAATTGGCAAAACACTAATTCACCAACACAATCATGGATAAATATGTCTGTTACTTATGGAACCATCAACGCCGGTGATTCAACCAGTATTAACCTGACACTTAACCGAAGCCTAAAACCTGCAGGATTGAATACGTATAAATTAATTATCAATTCTGACGATCCTCTGAAACCCTTTGACACAACCACAATCAACATTACAGGCAATTATAATCTCAACCCTGTTAACCTTGGCAATGATACAGCTACTTGTACCGGAAATTCAATTGCCTTACATCCCGGAACGTACACTACATATCAATGGAATAACAATTCAACAGCTTCAACCCTATCTGCAACAACAAGCGGAACGTATTGGGTTAAGGTTAAAGATGCCAACGGTTGTGCCTACAACGATACTATTCTGGTAGTATTTTCACAACGGCCAGTTGCCGATGCAGGCATTGACAAATCTGTTTGTAGTGGAAACTCAACTACACTGAGTGGTTCTGCTACGGGAGGAGCTCAACCTTATCAATATTTATGGAAAAACACCCAAGGCACACTCCTAACAAACAACAGTAGTTACTCCCTCACTCCTGTTCAAACGCAAAATTTTATATTCATTGTTACAGATAACAATGGTTGCAGTTCGCTACCCGACACAGCAAAAGTTTCACTCTTTCCCTCTTTAACTGTTATAGCCAAACCCGATACAACGGTTACGTATGGAAGTATTGTTCAGATTAGTACAGTTGTTAACGGCGGAACGTATCCATTCAATTATAGCTGGTCACCAATATACAACCTCTCATCTTCAACCATTGCCAATCCTACATTTAATGCAAATAGCCAAACAAATCTGATCGTTAGCGTTACTGATGCAAATGGATGTTCGGCAAGCGATGTTGCCACAATCAATGTAATGTATTCAATATCAGGAAAAGTAGTTTACAACAACACGGTATTTTCGCCCATCGGAAATTCGAAAGTCATATTACTCAGACCAAATCCTTTTGATTCAACAACAAGTAATACTTCCGGTATTTTCTATTTTCCCACTATTCCGGGTTATTCCTATGATATTTATGCAAAACCAAACCTTAGCTGGTCAGGAGTTAATGCTACGGATGCTTTGAATGTAAAACGACATATAGTAGGTTTGTCTCAACTTACCGGAATCAATGCACAAGCTGCGGATGTTAACGGAAATGGTTTTGTAACAAGTGCTGATGCATTATTAATTTTGAGAAGGACGGTTGGGCTTACTACATCATTCAATGCAGGTAACTGGATGAGTGAAAAAATAAACCTTCAGTTATTCAACAATGTTCAGAACCTGACAATCAGGACTATCTGTATGGGTGATGTAAACGCATCCTATTCATTTGGAAGCAAATCAACTGAAACAATTCCGGTGTTGGTTTGCGACAATAATAAGATTGAAGTTATTCGCGGTCAGGAGCTCAAAATTCCGGTTTATTACAGACAAAATCAACAAGCGGGAGCATTAACATTAAACATAAAGTATCCGTATAATCTGATTGATATCACGAACGTGACTGCACCTGAAGGTTCTCTTGAATACAATATAGAAAACGGAGAACTTAAAATTGCATGGATAAATGAAAACGGATACAAATCATCAACAGATGAAGCCTTTATCACCATTCATACTAAAATCCGTGATGATGCGACAACCAGAGACATAATCTTCACAATCGGCAATGAAAGTGAATTAGCCGACAAAGATGGGAAAGTACTCTCTGGAGCAATCTTCAATACACAATGCTATCAAATTGTAGATGAACTAAAGGAAGTTCTGGTACAGGAACTTATGCCTAATCCGGCAAAAGAAAGTTCGAGTCTGAGAATCTACTTACCTGAGAGCAGAACAGTCAATATAAGCATATTCAATGCCTTTGGAGAGAAAATTTCGACCATTGTCGAAACAAAGCAATCCAAAGGATGGAGCAAAATGCCAATAGAAACGTCTTCTCTGAGCCAGGGAGTTTACTTCCTGAGAATCAATACATCCGGCAAAAACGGTTCTTCTGAAAATATTCAGCGATTAATGATTATCCGATAAGGTTTTAATACTGAGCATTATGAAAACAAAAACCATATCAGAAACGCATAATTTGCAACAAGTTATGAATCATATCCTTATTCAACCAAGATACGAAATTATAACACGTTGCACAAACGAAAAATCATCGGATTCACATCAGCACCTCAATACATTACCATCTGATTTTCAAAAAATTAAAAAGCATTCAGGAATGAAACGGATAATAAGCTTACTGATGATGATACTATGTCTGACGCAATTTCAGGCATTCAGCCAGAGCATATTGATAAAGGCCGACACAATTATTGCCAGTCCCGGTGATAGTGTAACTGTGTCTGTCAGAGCCTCTAATCTTCCTCAAATTGGCTCATTAACGTTATTTATCCAATATGACCAGATGGTTTTGGACTTCGGAAGAGCGACCAACATCAATGTATCTTTACTGGCCGGAACACCCCTGATCAATAAATCGGGAAACAAGATAATCGTTTCATGGGCAGATATAAATGGAGCTACAATCGGATCAAACAAGCTTTTCGACTTACGCTTCAAATTTAACGGGGGAGGTAGTGCTATTCAGTTTCTTCAGGGTTGTGAGGTAACTGATATCCTTGGAAATAACCTCATTCCTGCTCCTTCATTGGTTAACGGCAGAGTAATGGAACCTTTGTCTGTAACCATTACTTCGAACAATAATTTTATCTGCCTGGGAGATTCGATGCAATTAAAAGCGCAAACCAGCAGCGGACTTGGAAACAACACGTATAGCTGGAGTTCCGTTCCGGTTGGATTTATATCCAGTCAACCCAACGTATGGGTAAAACCTATCGTAAACACAACCTATTTTGTAACTGTAAATGATGGTGTTTATTCTGATTCTGACAGCAAACTGATCTCAATCTTTAATTCTCCGCAACCGGCTTCTGTTACCAATATGATTCCTGCAAATAATGCGATCAATTTAAATCCACCAGTTACTTTTTCGTGGGCTCCTGCCGCTTATGCTTCTTCTTATGATCTTTACTTATGGAAAGCAAATCAAACGAAGCCATTAACACCCACAAAAGCAGATTTAACGTCCATCAGCTACCAGCTTCAGGGACAATTAGCAATGGGAACCACCTATAAATGGCAAATTGTTTCGAAAAACTTATGTGCCAGAACCGAAGGGCAAACCCAGCAGTTTACAACACGACATCTTCCTGATCTGCACGTTACTCAAATTACGCTTTCTCCTGCTTACGCCGGACAATCGTTAACTGTTTCATGGACTGTAAAAAATGACGGACTGGGTTCTACAGCAGGGACAAACTGGACTGATCACATCTGGCTATCACCCGATATAGAAGTTCGTGCATATGATCCCAGCGATATCATGCTAAATCAGTTTTCAAACGTAAGCTACCTGGAAGCAGGACAGAGCTACACAAACACACAACAAGTAACACTTCCTCAAAGTATTACAGGCTCATATTACATATTTGTATCGTCTGATGCAGTAGATGCATTATTTATAGATTGGTCACCAACCGGAAACGGTCCTTTAAATGCTCCGGTTCCTTATACACCCAGTGCGACAGGAACTCCATACAAATATATTCAAGGATGGCATCACGATTCAAAAGCATTACGGGAAGTGAGTGATTCTGGTCAATATTGCGACAATTTCTTTTACAAACAGATAGATGTTATCATGCCACCTGTTCCGGATTTGAATCCCACCCAGATTATTGCGCCAAATAATGCATTTTCCGGACAACAAATCAATCTCAATTTCAATATCAAAAATACAGGATATGCCACTGCAACTGGGACATGGGAAGATGCTCTTTATCTCTGCCCCGACACTAGCTTTATTCCGACAACCGCTGTACTTTTGGGAACCTATCAAAGATCAACACCTCTACAACCCGACAGTGCTTATGGCAAGTCTGTAGCAGTAACCATTCCTCCCAATATTTTAGGAACCTATTATCTTTTCCTGAAAACCGATGCAACAAATACTGTTTTCGAAAATGTATATGAAAACAACAATACCTTTCGAAGTGCTCCTTTTCAGATATTTCTTACTCCTCCGTCCGATTTAGTAGTACAATCTGTACAAAGTATCGACAGTGTAAGCACAAAAGATATTTTCAATCTATCATGGACGGTTAAAAATCAGGGTGCTACTGCAACCGGATCTTTAAATTGGATCGACTCACTTTTTATGACCACGGCTTCCAATTTCGATTTAACCAATGCCTTTAAACTCGGAAGTTCAAATTACTATGGAAATTTATTACCCGACAGCAGTTATAATAAACAAATGCAGGTTATAATACCGTCAAATATTTCGGGACAATATTACTTCTATGTTAAAACTGATGCTGCAAATAACGTATTTGAATACACTTCCAACAACAACAATACGGGAAAAAGGACGAATCCCGTAAAAATTCAAACACCGGATTTGATTGTAAAATCACTCACAATTCCAGCTTCTGAAAGCAATGGACAAGCTGTTTCTCTTTCATGGGTTATAAAAAACAACGGTTCGGGTAAGCTAATCAACGGGCAAATAACAGACTATATATACATCTCCAAAAAAAGCACATTTCACCCTGATTCTGTTATCCTTACATCAACACACACCTATAATACCTCACTACTTAAGAATGATACTATTGTTTTACAGAAATCAGTTTTACTACCACAAAACATCAGTGGAATCTATTACATCTACATCTATACCGATTATACAAATACCGTTTTTGAAGCCACTTTTGAAGGAAACAATACCTTACGAAGTACCGGAACAATTAATATTATCAAGCCAGACCTGACGAACAACACCATGGTTTTGCCATCCGAACTGAATTCGGGACAAGCAGATGCTTTAAGTTGGTTCGAAAAAAATGCTGGCCCGGGAAACATTCAAAATGCAACGTGGATAAGCAAAATCATGCTTTCCAAATACGGAACATATCATCCTGATTCAGTAAAAGTTGCCGGAATTTACACATTCAACAATACCTCAATGGATGCAGGAGACAGCCTCAATGTAAATACATCTTTGGTTACACCAAATCTAAGCTCAGGAAACTATTACATTTATTTGTTTTCCGATGCAAAAGATACTGTTTATGAAGGAATAAAAGAAAACAATAACATTACCCGAAGCTCTGTTACTATTCCATTGAAGAACCCAAATCTTGTGGTTTCATCAATCGCCTATTCTTCAACATCTAATTCCGGACAACCAGTAAATGTTCAGTGGAAGGTTAAAAATCAAGGGCAGGGAAAACTTTATTATTCTTCGTTGACTGACAAAATATATCTTTCTCAAACACAAATATTTAACCCTGATTCAGCCATTCTAATCGGCTCTCACACTTATAACGCAACAATACTTCCGGGCGACAGCCTCAGTAAACAGTTAAGCGTTACAATTCCAAACGGAACCAGCGGGGTTTACTATATTTTCGTACATATCAATCAAAATCAGGCAGTTTATGAAGGTGGACTTACATCTGACAATCGCAACAAAGGTTCACAAATAACCATCAGCTTAACACCCTGGGCAGATCTACGAATGATGAGCATTTCGGCTCCCGATAGTATTACCTCCAGTGAAAACATGGGACTTCTGTTCACCGTAAAGAACAGTGGAACAGCCAGTACCGGACTCACAAGCTGGACCGACAAGATTTACATCTCTACTTTACCTGATTTCGACACCAGTGCTACGCTCCTTACAACCTTTATCAAAAATCTGAAACTTGATACCGGACAAACCTACCAAACCAACTTCTCTACAATTGTATCATCTACAATTTCAACAGGATACTATTACATCTACGCAATTACAGATGTAAACAATCAAATTTATGAATACAACTTTGAAAACAACAACATTATCCGAAGTAATCCTGTTTTTGTACGCCCGTATCCGATAAATATGAGAGTAACTGCATTTTCAGCACCAGATTCTGCATTTTCAGGTACAAATATTAATATTCAGTACAGTGTTATGAATACCAGTACAAAGCCGACTCTTCCCCAATATTGGTATGATGCGGTGTATCTTTCAACAGATACAATCTGGAATTATAACAGTGACATCAAGCTTAAAGAGTGGAAACAAAATGGTCCGCTTCCGGCAGGCTTAACATACTCTTCTTCTCAAACTGTTCAGGTTCCGAATGGAATTCAGGGAAACTATTATCTGATAGTGGTTTGCGATTACAATAACACAAATGAAGAGATGAATCATGAAGATAATGCCCGTGTTTACCGGAAAACCGTTCTTCCATCTATCTTTAAAATCAAGTTTACACCTTCCCCTGATTTGAAAGTAAAATTATTCACAGCACCTCTTCAATGTACTTCCGGTCAACAAATTAAAGTTGTATTTCGGGTAAAAAATGAAGGCATCGGAGCAACAAACTGTGGCGGCTGGACTGACAAAGTTTATCTCTCTTCCGACTTTACTATTAATCAGGGAGATGCTCATATTGGCACATATAACCGAACAGCTAATCTCGATACCGGACAATTTTACACAGATTCACTAATGGTTGAAATTCCGGTTTCTGCATCTGGAAATATGATTCTGATTTTTAAAACCGATTTCAACAACATTGTTTTTGAAAATAATCAGGAAGATAACAACATTGCCACAGCCTTTATCGTAGCAGTTCAGCCTCCACCAGCAGACTTGATTGTTCAAAATATTATTATCCCCGACAGTACCAAATCAGGCAAACCCATAAACATCTCATGGACAGTGAAAAACATTGGTCCAAATCCTGCAATCGGCAACATGAAAGACATGGTTTACCTGTCCAGTGATACAATTTGGGATATACAGGACAGATTTTTAGGTGAAAAAACGACCTCTATCAGTCTGCCTTCACTTGGGACTAGTACTCAATCAATCAATCCGAAATTACCGGGTGTTATTGTAGATAAATATTACATCATAGTACGAACCGACTTACTCAATAACATTTTTGAAAGTAACGACACAAATAATACCGGAAGATCGGCCAACCGTGTATTTGCTGACATGCAACGTTTGAATTTCAACACGCTTCGTCATGACACCTTATTCAATCTCACAGACTTATATTATCTGATTGATGTTCCTGATTCGCTAAAGGGAGAATCGATGCTGGCTACTTTAAAAGCGGATTCGCTAAACGGAAGCAACGAGATGTATCTGAAAAAAGATTTGCTCTCAACCCGTTTATTATACGATTATATGCATTTGTATCCTTATCAGGGAAATCAGGAATTGTTAGTCCCCTATCTGTTTAAAGGACCATATTATCTCCTACTTTACGGAAAAACTTCTGTTTCTTCAAAGCAAAACATTACCCTTAAACCTCAGATTCTCGATTTCGAAGTCCGCTCGATACAAGCAAATTACGGAGGAAATACGGGAATGACAACAGTATTACTCACAGGTTCCAAGTTTACTCCGTACATGAAAGTAAGCATAATTAGAGGAAACGATACAATTACAGCCGACACATTAATTTTCATCAACTTTACAAAAGTATATGTACGTTTCAACCTGAAAGACAAGACAGTAGGGATGTATAAAATGCACGTACATCATTTCTGTGAAGGAACACTGGAAATTCCGAATGCCTTTGAGGTAAAAAGCGGAACTCCAAATTATCTGTCGATAAATGTTGTTCACCCCGCCAACGCACGTGCGAATAAGGTAACCAGTTTCACAATTGAATATGCAAATCTTGGAAATACCGACTTAATTGCGCCTTCTATTGACATTGTTAGCCAGGCAGGAGCACCAATAGCTCTTGATGCTTTAGGACTATCCTCCAATTCGACTCAGTTACATATCCCGCTGCAAATACCCGGAGAACCCTATAATGTACTACGACCCGGAGCAACAGGATCCATCATTATTTACACCCGAACTACCGCCGGACTTGGATTTACTATTTCAATTCCAACCTATTAATCACTGCGAAACAGTTTCAAACTTATGAAAAAACAAAAAACGACATATATCATGATGAGTAGAAAAATCAAGGCCTTTACCCTACTTTGGTTGATTACAGTTTCAGTCATAATCCCTTACACCTCATCAGGGCAAGGGTATGCAGGGCCGGATAAAAACATGATGAAAGACTCCAGTGTGGTGATTGGAGGAAGTGGATGCTCAAATTGTTGCGTAAAGTGGACTCCCACTACAGGACTAAGCAATCCAAACATTCTGAATCCGGTGGCAAGCCCTGCACAAACAACAACCTATACCATCAAGGTAGTAGGTTCCGATTTTAGCTTTTCGGATGTTGACCAGATGACAGTAACCGTTGTTGACGGACTAAGTGACATTACAGCAACACCAAAGCAATGTTGCTGGAAAAAAGGAGAAGCAATCTCTCTTAATCAATTTACAATTACAACGAATCCTCCGGGACTGGCAAGCTCACTAACAATCTCTCCTACAACGGTACCTACAAACGTGTTTACGCAGGGAGTAGGAACATTACCAGTAACCATAACTGGCAAAGGAGCAAACAATACTACAAAAAGTACTACTGCAAATATCACGGTCGTTGATGAAGATGCACAAACTCAAGCTCAGGTTGGGTTGGGACAGTTTGATCCTGCTGAGATACTTAAGGTTATTGATGAATGTATTAATAAAGTACGAGGTCCTTGTAATTCAACAGGAGGTTTAACTGCAAATGTAAGCTTTTCGAAAGGCAAATTGTGTTGTCCAAAATCAGGTTGTGTAAAAGAAATGTATGCCTACAACGGTACCTATAATTATGACAAGGGAGTATCCTGCGATCAGCCATTTTATGGAGTTCCATATATCGCATCTCTCAATCTTAGAATATCCGCAAGCTTCGGACTTGCCATTTCGCTGGGAAATGTTAAAACAACCTGCGATGGAGTAGATGTATGTTATGGTGCAACATTTACAGGAAGTATAGGAGGTGGAGTAAGTGGCACTATATTAGGTGGTTCTATTCTGGATGCAAGCTTACAATTAGTAGCCTCTGTAACAGCCGATCCCTTAGAGTATTGCATGCCATCCGGCAAAACAAAAGCTGGAATTGGAGCCGATAACGGAAATATATGTTTCAAAGCCGATTTGGTTGGCTCGGTTACTGCACTGAGCTTCTTTACCGAACAGGTAAGTGTTAATGTTATTTCGCAACGTTGCTTATATTAGGAGGAATGAATATGAAAACAACGATAAACTTAAAAAGATCAGTACAAATGAAAGCATGGATCACCATTCTGCTATTTATGACTTTATCTTTCCCCAATGCATTCGCTGCAAACTCGAAACTGGCAACAGCCCCCTTGCTCGATACCTTTCCAACCTACAATCCGGCAATGTACAATCTTTTGATTCCAATTGACACCGTAGGTTATACTACCGATGCTCAACATGTTATCTGCGACTCACTGCTTTTGTATATTGTAAATGCAATGGTTTCTCCCACAAGTCAGGGCTGGCTGATTGACCATCTTTCAGGCACACAAAATGCAAACAATATAAATTCACCAACAGCAAAATTATGCAAGCTTTTCAAGGCATATAAGCTTCATAGCATAGATTCTGTAGTTTACTTATATCGAAGTGCTGACCAAACTACAATCAACACTATGCTCTCAAACCAACAAACCCGTGCTAAACTCCAGGGAATGATTGACTCAATTGTGAGCATGAAAATGAAATTCGGAATAGAATTCCAGAGTGGATTTTTAATCATGGCAAATCTTAAATTCCTCAATAATAAAGAAAATCTGACGCCATTTTTCTTCAAACAGGAAAACACAGTCTGGAAGCTGGCTATTGGGAGTAATAACCTTCCAATGTACAGCAATATCTCTGCATTTCTCAACACTCATAGCCCTTCTGGAATGATCGCTTCCAATGATATTGACGGAGATGGAATATTAAACTCTGTGGATAATTGTCCCTGTAAATCGAATACAAATCAGAAAAACAGCGACGGGGATGCACTGGGTGATATTTGCGACAACTGCCCAACTATAGCCAACAGCAACCAGTCCGATTACGACAACGATAATATAGGAGATGTCTGTGATAACTGTCCATCCCGTTACAATCCCCTTCAATCAGATTTTGATAATGACCATATTGGTGATTCCTGCGATAATTGTCCGACAGTTTACAATATTTCACAAACAGATGTGGATGGAGATTATATTGGTGATGCCTGCGATCAGGACTTAGACAACGACGGATATCCTAATAATGTTGACCCTGATATTGATGGAGATGGAATCCCAAACATTCAGGACAACTGCCCCTATTATCCAAATCAAAATCAGGCTGATAGCGATACCGATGGTGTAGGCAACAGTTGCGACAACTGCCCTGCTGTTTCGAACCCCAATCAGGCTGATGCTGACATGGATGGTATTGGCGATGCCTGCGATCCAGATATGGATAATGATGGAATTCTCAACAATGTGGATAATTGCCCGACAACGTATAATCCGGATCAACTGGATATAAATTGTAACGGTGTAGGTGATGTGTGTGAATAATAAATGAAATACAAAGCAATCATGAAAAACACAGGGTTCGCTTCAAAGAATAACAGGAAGATCGGTTTTAGAGAAACAAGTCCTTTTTTAAACCATTTCTGTAAAGTGAAAGTCTGGATACTGTTACTAACAGTTTTGCTTCCCGGATTGCTTACAGCTCAAATAACTGTAAGTACAACACCTGCCTCTTGCGGAGCTTCCGATGGGAAAGCAAGTGTAACTGTTAATGGAGGAACACCGCCTTATCAGATAACCTGGTCAAACGGGCAATCAGGTGCAAATGCAACCAATCTTGCAGTAGGTTCCTATTCTGTAACAGTAAAAGATGCAGGAAACTGTACCGGAACTAAAAACTTTTTTATTGACAATAACACCTCAATGGAAGTTTCAATTGCAGGTGGAAATACAAGTGTTACATATTGCCAGAATCAAGGTTCTCCCAGTATTACACTCACAGCATCTGCTACCGGAGGGAAGCCACCCTATCAATTCAGTTGGCCAAATGCAAGTCTTACCACCAATTCATCCGGGTCTTATACAGTTATGGTTACTGATTCGGAAAAATGTGTTCGACATGCTACTACTTACGTCCTTTTTATACCCGTTAACTGCTCGCAGGACCCAAACGAAATTGTTGGACCAGAAGGCTACGGGCAAAGCAAATGGATTGGAACCACCGAAAAGCTACCCTATATAATTCGTTTCGAAAACGATCCGGATTTTGCAACTGCTCCTGCACAAAAAGTAACGGTTGATCTCCCATTTGATTCCACTGCCAATATGTACTCTCTTAAACTGAGTGATTTCGGATTCGGAAATTACATATTTAATGTTCCACCCAACTCAACATTTTACACAAAACGCCTCGATGTAACAGACTCATTACATGTATTGGTTGATATCACTGCAGGCATTGATGTTCAGAATAAGAAAGCATTCTGGATATTCGAGTCTATTGATCCTGCAACAGGTTTTCCTCCCAACGACGCCAACAAAGGATTTTTACTGATAAACGATAGCATAACACATAAAGGTGAAGGCTTTGTAAGCTTTACCATGCAACCCAAATCCAACACTCACTCAGGGGATACGTTGAAAGCCAGAGCAAATATCATTTTCGACCAGAATGAAGCAATTCTGACCAACACATGGATAAACATTATTGATGCTCAGCCCCCATTTAGTCAGGTTAACCCTTTGCCCATGGTTACCGATACCAACCTTATTCAGTTGACCTTTGCAGGTGCTGATGCGCCCAATGGTTCGGGGCTGAAAAATGTGGCCTTGTTTATTGCCAAAAATGTAGGAGACTATCAACTTTATGGCACATTCCACAAAGACAGCACAGTACGTATAACGGGCATGGAGGATGATTTGTACAAATTCATAAGCATAGCTGAAGACAATGTCGGAAACAAAGAAGCCATGAAAGGAACTCCCGATACCTATAGCATGATTGGTTATCCAAAACATATTTCAGGAACAATTTCCTATTTTAACACAGCTTCCACCCCTATCAACAATGCAAAAATCTATTTGCGAATGCTTGACGGAATACCTACGGACTCTCTGTATAGTAATAGTTCTGGTATTTATAATTTTGGACTTAAACCCAAAATGAAATATCTGATCGATGGAAATATCTCAATTGCCTGGGGAGGAGTAAATTCAACCGATGCGTTGGTTATCCGCAAGAACATTCTCGGACTTTATAACCTGACTCCTTTGCAAAAAATTGCTGCTGACGTAAACAAATCGGGCGACATTTCGAGCACCGATGCATTGCTTATCCGCAAACGTATGGTTGGCCAAATCAATAATTTCACAATCCCTGACTGGGTTTTTCCAAAAGACACCCTTAACCCAATTCAGGATATTGTTCATGTGTTAAAAACACTGTGTGCAGGCGATGTAAACCGCTCATTCACACCCGGATTAAGCAAAAACTCAACAGTCACTCTGACACAGCAAAATGAAATCATAGTAAACCGAAATCAGGTGATTGACATTCCATTACGTGTAAATCAATCACTTGGAATAGCTGCCGTTTCTTTATACCTATATTATCCGGACAATATTCTGGATATTGAAAAAATAACATCGCCATTAAACGGCTTAATGTATCAATGTGAAGCCGGAAAAATTGTGATGGCATGGGACAGTCTGAAAGCAATGAAGTTCAAAGCAAATGAAACTATTGCGATTTTGCAGGTGAGAGTGAACCGTATGGCTACCGACAAAGATAAAGCCTCTTTTACGCTAGACAACTTCAGCGAATTCGCGAACGAAGATGCTAATACTATTTCGGATGTAAAACTTTCAATTCCATCACTTAAAATCACACCATGGCTCGATTATGAATTATCCCCAAACTTCCCGAATCCATTTGTAAAGTCAACTGAAATCAGATACGAACTTCCCGAAGAGTGTCAGGTTAAACTTATTGTTTATAACGCTTTAGGGCAAATTATCCGAACCTTAGTTTCCAATACACAAAAAGCAGGCAGTTATTCTCTCTACTTTGATGCAACCAGCCTGGAACCAGGAGCTTACACATACCGATTGGAAGCCAAAAGCAAAAACCGCAAATTTGGTTCATCGCATACAATGATTATTATACCTGAAAACTAAAAAAATGAGGGTTATTAATACAATTGGTTTTAGTTTATTTTTTCTTCTGATTGCATCGGTTGGCTTCTGCCAGTCGATGCATATCGGAAGTGCTCAGAAATGCAGTGGCGATACAGTTTCTGTTTCCGTTGATATGATACAATGCGACAGTTTGGGTGCCATAACCTTGTATATCGGATATGATACCACAAAGATTAAATTTCTCAAAATGGATTCAATTACACCTTCTGCTACTGGAATAATGTATAATTGTGTTTCTAATGAGGGAATTTTTTCGGGTAAAATTTCTGTTTCATGGATCTCCCCCAATGGTGATCCTGTTAATTTTGGCACTCAAAGATTTTCTGTTCTTTATTTTACGACTATTACCGACTCAAGCTTTCTTCAGTTCCTGAATAACTGCGAAATAGCCAATTACAATGCACAACCACTCTCTATTAATTATCAACACGGAAAAATCAAAACCACTCCTCAGCCCACATTTCTGCAACAACCAAATTCAATTCAAATACACACTGACAGCTCTGGATTTTTATACATTAAAGCTATTGATTATCAATATATACAATGGCAAACTCTATCTAACTCCAATTGGACAAACCTCCAAAACAACACACATTTTCAAGGCACAAACAATGATACACTCCATATATTGAATGCAAATTCGTTGATGAATAATACCCAATACAGAGCATTACTCAGTGGATGCAACCAAATTATCAGCAATAGTATAACATTGAATATTTCTACAGATATTCAAAATCATAAAAAACCAAATTCAATTTCATTAGCACCTAACCCCGCAAGCTCTTATATAAGTTTTTCAAATTCTTTCAAATGTAAACTCTCAATTATAGAGCTCAGTGGAAACATAATCTCAGAGAAAGAAATTGAACCATTTAGCAAAATAGATATCCGCGATTTACCATCCGGCATATACTTTATTAAAATACACAATACAGAAAATAAAGGAATTTCAGAATTACTCAAATTCATCAAAATTTCTGATGAAAATACAGCTTACTGACCTTTATTAAAAAATAATAGAGAAAAAATTTAAATCATACTCACATGAAAAGGTTGTACAAATTATTAGCATTAGTTCTGTTCTTCACAGGTTTGAACGGGATGAATCTTTGTGCACAGCAGATTACAGTATCCTCGCGAACAGGATGTTTGAACGACACAGCCTATATTGCCCTTACCGGAAGCAATATCAACAAACTTGCAGCTATGACGTTAAACATCAGTTTTGACACGACTGTAATGCGTTTTGTGGGGCATGGGAATCTGAACACACAGATTACCGATTTTTTAAGTGGTGTTCCTGCCAGCGGACCCAACGCAGGAAAACTAGTAATATCAATGATTGACAACACATTACAGGGAATAAATCTCAGCAATACTAAAATCTGTGATTTAAAATTTATCTATAAAGGAGGAAGTAGCACTATTTCTATTTTATCAACTTCTGAACTTGTCGACACTGGAATGATTGTTATAAATACATCTTTTACAGCAGGAAATTTAACTCCAACAATACTTTCTCAACCCTCCAGCACACAAACCTGTGAAGGAAGTAATGCTACATTTACAACAACTGCGGTAAGTGGTTCTTTATTTCAATGGCAGATTTTTTCAGGAGGAAACTGGAGCAATTTAAACAATGGCACTAGTTATTCCGGTGTTACAACAGCTACTTTACAGGTCATTTCAACACCTATTTCCCTGAATACAAAAGCGTATCGATGTAAAGTAACTAAGACTTGTGATGCTTATACCAATCAGGCTGTATTAACTGTAAATCCGAAACCCATTGCAGTTGCAAATAACGATACAACAATTTGTCAGGGGAATTCAATTACCGTTACCAGCGCAGGAAGCAGTGGCGGAACAGGTACATTAACATACAGTTGGAATCAGGGATTGGGAATCGGAATCTCATTTTTAATAACTCCTGCAACAACCACAAAATACACGTTAACCGCAACAGATACAAAAAGTTGTTCGTCAACTGACAGTATTTTAGTTACAGTAACTCCACTTCCGTCAGCAGCCGGAACAATTTCAGGAACAAGTCCGGTATGCCAGGGACAGTCTGCTGTCAATTATACAGTTCCAACAATTACCAATGCAACATCCTATGTTTGGACACTTCCTACAAATGCATCCGGAACAAGTTCAACCTCAAGTATTACCATAAACTTCGGAATATCTGCCGTAAATGGAAATATCACGGTAAAAGGGCAAAACAGTTGTGGGTTCGGAACAATATCCTCAAAACCTATCACTGTAAATCCACTTCCTACTGTTGCCGGAACTATTTCAGGACCTGCAACTGTTTGTCAAGGTGATTCTTTAAAAATATATACAGTTCCAACAATTGCAAATGCAACCAGCTACATCTGGACATTACCCAGCGGAGCGACAGGTGCCAGCACAACAAATTCAATTACAACAAAATACTCAATATCAGCTACTTCCGGAAGCATAACCGTGAAAGGAAATAACAGTTGTGGAAATGGAACAAGCTCAACACTTGCTATTACAGTTAACCCTTATCCAGTTGCAGCGGGTACAATATCAGGTGCAACAACAGTTTGTCAGGGGCAAACAAATGTAACTTATTCCGTTCCTGTAATAACAAATGCTACATCTTATGTATGGACCTTACCTACAGGCGCTACCGGAACAAGCTCAACAAATTCTATCACTGTAAATTACGGAACAACAGCTATTTCCGGGAGTATTACGGTAAAAGGGTCAAATAGTTGCGGTTATGGCACCTCATCCAGCTTAGCAATCACACTAAATCCATTACCCAATGTAGCAGGAACAGTCTCCGGCCTTACCACCGTATGCCAGGGACAATCAGGAGTTTCATACTCTGTTCCTACAATTTCAAATGCAAATTCTTACATATGGACGCTCCCCAACGGAGCATCGGGCACAAGCACAACAAATAACATTACAGTAAATTACAGCAATACTGCTCCTTCCGGAAATATCACTGTAAAAGGGCAAAATAGCTGTGGTTTGGGAACTGCTTCTACCCTTGCAATCACGGTTAATCCTCTGCCAGAAACCGCTGGCAACATCAGTGGAAATGCTACTGTTTGTCAGGGTCAAAACAATGTAACCTATTCAACACCAACAATAGCCAATGCTATAACTTATACCTGGACTTTGCCTACTGGTGCTACCGGAACAAGCTCAATAAATTCTATTACCGTAAATTACAACAATACAGCCTCTTCTGGAAACATCACGGTAAAAGGACAAAATACATGCGGATCAGGTATAAGTAAATCTATGGCTATTACAGTTAATCCTTATCCGGTTGCAGCGGGTACAATATCAGGAGCGACAACAGTTTGTCAGGGACAAACTAATGTAACTTATTCCGTTCCTGTAATAACAAATGCTACATCTTACGTATGGACTTTACCTACAGGCGCTACCGGAACAAGTTCAACAAATTCTATCACTGTAAATTACGGAACAACAGCTATTTCCGGGAGTATTACGGTAAAAGGGTCAAATAGTTGCGGTTATGGCACCTCATCCAGCTTAGCAATCACACTAAATCCATTACCCAATGTAGCAGGAACAATCTCCGGCCTTACCGCTGTATGCCAGGGACAATCAGGAGTTTCATACTCTGTTCCTGCAATTTCGAATGCGAACTCTTATATATGGACGCTCCCCAACGGAGCATCGGGCACAAGCACAACAAATAACATTACAGTAAATTACAGCAATACTGCTCCTTCCGGAAATATCACTGTAAAAGGGCAAAATAGCTGTGGTTTGGGAACTGCTTCTACCCTTGCAATCACGGTTAATCCTCTGCCAGAAACCGCTGGCAACATCAGTGGAAATGCTACTGTTTGTCAGGGACAAAACAATGTAACCTATTCAACACCAACAATAGCCAATGCTACAACTTATACCTGGACTTTGCCTACTGGTGCTACCGGAACAAGCTCAACAAATACTATTACAGTAAATTACAACAATACAGCCTCTTCTGGAAACATCACGGTAAAAGGACAAAATACATGCGGATCAGGTGTAAGTAAATCTATGGCTATTACTGTTAATCCTTTACCCGTTGCAGCAGGATCCATAAGCGGAATTACAACTGTATGTCAGAGACAAACTAATGTAACTTATTCCGTTCCTGTAATAACAAATGCAACATCTTACGTATGGACTTTACCTACAGGTGCCACTGGAACAAGCTCAACAAATTCTATCACCGTAAATTACGGAATTTCTGCTATTTCAGGAAATATCACAGTGAAAGGGCAAAACTCCTGTGGTATGGGAACTGCTTCAACATTGACAATCATAGTCAATCCTCTGCCATCACCCTCTGGAAACATTACAGGAAACATAACTGTTTGTCAGGGACAAAACAATGTAGCCTATTCAATACCAACAATAACCAATGCTACAACTTATATCTGGACTTTGCCAAATGGAGCTACCGGAAGTAGTTTAACAAATACAATTACAGTCAATTATAGCTCTTCTGCCTCATCAGGTATTATAATGGTAAAAGGTCAGAACAGCTGCGGAATCAGAGACACAGCACAATTAGCTATAACCGTAAACCAGCTTCCTGGAATAGCCGGATCTATAACAGGACCTTTAAAAGTATGTAAAGGATCAGATAGTATAACTTATTCTGTTTCAAATATTGCAAATGCTTTAACGTATCAATGGACATATCCTGCCGGATTTAGTGGAAACAGTATTTCGAATACGCTTAAGCTTGCTGTTTCATCGAATGCTTCTTCCGGAAATATTACCGTAAAAGGTGTTAATAGTTGTGGACAAAGCAACACCTCATCGCTGACACTAAACACCTTTACTCCTCCTATTGCAAACAGTGGTAATGATACTGCTGTATGTCGTGGAAATACTGTCGTCATCAGTGCGGCACTGAGTAGTGGATCTACCCCACTTGTATATAACTGGAGTAATCTGGGAACAAATATCTCATATACTGTTAACCCGGTTTCTTCGCAATCATATCTTTTAACTGTAACAGACACAAATGGTTGCAGTTCAAAAGACTCACTATCTCTGACAATCTATCAACTACCCGTAGCATTTGCTGGAAACGATACCAGTATCTGCGCTGGAGACTCTATCCTGATAAAAGCTACCGGAAGTACCGGATACCCGGTTTTAACTTACAACTGGAACAATGGACTTGGAAATACTGATTCCGTGAAAGTTTCACCCGCGGCTACTACATCTTATATTCTCACAGTAGCTGACGGACATAGCTGCTCCGATAAAGACACAATTCAAATTATGGTAAGTTTCAAACCTTTATCAGCTGGAATTATCGCAGGCGACACCGCGCATTGTAAAGACTCGGTGCTTGTTCAGTATTCTATTCCGGTTATTTTACACGCAACATCTTACAACTGGACTTTTCCACAAGGAGTAACTCAGGTTGGCAACGGAAACGCTATTAACTTAAGCTTCCCTGCTAATTCTGTTTCCGGAAACCTTGTTGTACGAGGAGTTAATCAATGTGGTTCGGGAGACTCCTCCTATATTCATCTTTCCCTGTACAATGTTCCGCCAACTCCGGTAATCGTACAAAATACGGTCACACTAACTTCATCTGCTCCTATTGGAAATCAGTGGTATGAACAAGGAATTGGTACAATTTCGGGTGCAACCTCACAATCATATGTACCTGTAATGAATGGTTCCTACTATGTTATTGTGAAAATCGGGATGTGTAGCTCTGATACATCAAATATTATCAAAATAACCGACTTTGGATTAGATGAAATGGAAATATCTCATTTAGAAATCATTCCCAATCCATCCCAAACAGAAACCAGCATTTACTACACTTTAAAGAACAGTGAGCTTGTTCGAATATCCCTTTTTGAATTCACGGGTAAGGAAATTAAAAATATTCTTTCTGAAATGCAATCATCAGGGAAGCAACAAGTTAAAATAAATGTAGAGTCACTTCCAAATGGAATTTATTTCTGCAAATTCAAAACCGAAAAAGGAATTATCTGTAAAAAACTAATTGTCAACAAATAACATGAATTAAATTATAAAAGGAGCTCCATAAACCTGGAGCTCTTTTTATATTAACTCTAAATTTGATAACAACGTAAAGCAAAGAGAAAGAAAAATAACCACTAGTAACTCAATCCAAATCAATCTTTTCAATATCCTCTTATTTACAAAAAAACCTTTGAATGCAAACGAAATTAGCTGAGAAACAAAATAAACCAATAAACCTGCTATCATGCAGAATAAAAAGCGATAGAAGGCGAACTTCCAGAACATGTCATTGATTGCTGCTTTCATAGCCTCTTCTGAACCCAAATAAAATACTGAACAAAAGAAAATTAGAACCAGTACAACAATTCCCAATAATATCTTAATGCTGATAAAAACGCTCTTCATATCTTCAATTTTATATCAAGTTGAATTATAAATTAATCCGAAGTCATACTCGTATAACGCCAATAGAATCGGGATATTAAAACCAATCTTCGGACACCCACAGGTCTTAACATTTCTTCAATCAGTATTAAGTTTCTCCGGCAAAAGATAAACCACAAATGTAAAACGAATTCAATTCCGATAGATTATCAAAGCAAACATAAAAAAGTAACCGTTCAAAAAGTCTCTCATCTGGCAAAAAAGGTTTTCCCGATCCTCGGGACTCAGTCTGACAGCTATAATTCAACAAGTTATCATATTGAGTCCTGAAAGTCGGGAAAATATAGTAAGGTTGCGACTTTTTGAACAACCACTTTGTCTTTCGTCTGGAAAATCCAATTCTCTACTCTTCCGGGGCAAACATCGGATCCCAGGGAGGAAGAACAATTGGCTTCTGTTCAAGAAGTTTTGATTGTTCTGCAGATAAATACCTCTTATTCACCACTAAGCGAAACATATATTCGGAGAACCACGTATCGGTTAATATCAAAAATCCGTTGTAACCATAAGAACTTCCCCATGAATTTTCGACCATCCATTTCGAAGGTTTCCCTTCTTTATCCAAATCAACAGCAGTGAGCATCATTGCATGACTCGACGCAGACGCAAACGATTGAATACGCTCCTTTTTGGTCATCGTTTGCTGGATTCCGAATAAGCTCTGATAGTCATAATTTCGTAAATCTAACGTACCATCAGTGCTTGAAAGTTGCTTACCAACATCACACGAAAAATACATTGCAGTTGAGTCTTTGATAGAAGCTATTGCCAATGTTTTAATCTGCTCTATCGGCAAATTAAGATATTTCCAATTTTGCCCATCCCAGGTATGGCGATCATACTCAATTTCATACACTTTATAATATTCTTTCGAAGGATCGTTCATCAACATTACATAATCCTGAAGATTAATACCTACCATTTCGTTGTAAAACTGAAAAGGAGTATATGTTTTGAATTCAGAGGTTTTTCCGTTTGCATCCTGATAGCGCCAGCTAAAGCTTTGAGGTGGTTCTCCAAGGTTAAGAACCAAAATTTTATACACAGTAGCTAACAACTTGTTTTTTTCAGTAGCCAACTCTCCTGTTTTTTTCCCGTTAGCAACCATTTCACGAAGCTTCAATCCGCCCTGACGAATTACCTCGCTCAAAATAGAATTCATGCGAGAAGTATTGTCGGAGCTATTGGTTTCGGGCATAACATCCTTCGGGACAAGACCATACTTGGTGGTAATATTCACAAAACCGGTCCACTGACCACCATCTCCAATCGGATTTTTAAACAGCCATTCTACTTTTTTATCGTCCATTGGCTTTTTTGCGGTTTCAATAACCCCCTCGAAAAAAAGATTCGCCTTTTCAAGCTGATCGTAAAAGAATGTAAAATTGTTCGAAAATTCAAAACTGCTCAGATTCAGCTTTTCGATAACTACCGGACGAAAAACATTCATCGAAGTAAACATCCAGCAACGACCCGATGATTTTTGATCTGTAATACCTTTGGTTTTTACACGATTCGAGAAGTAAACATCACGTTTCCCGGCTACATCTCTATTTACCGATAACTTATTGATATCGTTGTTACTAATTGCATTTCGCAATGCTTTTGACGCGACATCATTGGGTTGCATTGACCGAATCTGGCTCAGTACCTCTGGGGTAATTCCACCCTGTTGAGCCTGAACTCCCAGCCAAAGACTAAACAAAGCAAGTGCTAAAACTGATCTGCGTATCATAATCAATAAATTTAGTTTCTGCTACAAAGTACGTGATTCCGGTTGGCTCAGGCAAGTTTTATCCGTATTATAAAGCCATAACAAATTTGTAAAAAATAAAAAAGCTCTCCGAAGAGAACTTTTTTGTGCGGATGAAGGGACTCGAACCCACACGCCTCTCGGCACCAGATCCTAAGTCTGGCGCGGCTACCAATTACGCCACATCCGCAATTAGGCTGCAAAGATAGAGAAAGTTTTTATTTACGTAAGTATATTTACTAATTTTGCACATGAAAGTTTTTCCATGCAACAATTCGATTCAAACAAGGACCTCAATGACAATGAAAGGCCTGTTATCCGGCCTTATTTCCTGACTCTTCTTTGCGTTTTAACACTCATTAGCAGTTGCTTAAGCGTATTTTCATATTCCTTTTACAGCATCAACTTCAATATGCTACAGGAAATGCTTAGGGCAAATCAAATTCCGATTCAACTTTCGTGGATGAAAGATTCAATGGAAATGCTTTTAAAAGCCGGGATTGGTTTTTTCATTCTTTCTGCCATTTTTAATCTCTCAGCTATAGTTGGAGCTCTCTTTATGTGGAATATGAAACGAATTGGATTTCACATATATACAATCTCACAAATCCTTTTAATCATCACAACTCAATATTTCATCTATCATCAGAGCTTACCTTGGGCTGAAATCTTAGGCTCCGGCTTATATGTCGGGTTGTATGGCACACAATTGCGTTTTATGCGATAAATCAGCATTTTCCAAGCTTATTTCATCGAAAATGCTTAATTTTGAGTCCTCTTTAATTTAAACTATTCACAATATGTCGTTATTAGATCGTTCTCTGGTTTTCGAAACCAGCAGGTTTGAAGCAAACCTTAAAAAGGTAATTCTGGCCGGGCAAGATTGGAATCCAGATAAATCATGGCTTTCTACCGAATCTTTATTTGGTATCAGAGAAGAAATATCACGACTTAAAGACGAAGCCAAGCAACAAGGCCATCTGCTTAACGATGCTTCGGAAGCTATGTATAATACCGGCGAACAAATTACCCGTTGGGCAAATAGACTTTTGCACCTTTTGCAAGATAAAAAAACATCTGTTGTGATCATTATTGACACTTCTGCACGCGTAAAACAGATTTCCACAGCTATGCGAAAGCCGCCCAAAGATATGGTGATTCTGCCTTCAGCTATTGTTGGATTCAACAAAATGACTTCTCTATTTCTTGAACTGCTTGATTATGTCAAAAACAGCAATTCAGCAGCAATTCCCGAAGTTAATAAGTACATCGAAGAAGCTATGCCCTTTATTGAAAAAGCGCAACAGGCGAGTTATCCTGCTTCTGATGTTCAACATCGGTTTACAATGATTACAAACGAATTGCACTCATTGGCATTTAAAGGTGAGCATCCAATCAGTGAATTGAATAAAGAGTTGAATGATGCTTTGTATGAAATGAAACGTAAACAAAGAAATAGCAAACTGGAAGGAAAACCTCACTTAATTCTGAAAAACGCTAAGGATAGATATTAACTCGTTGGTTGTTTTTAAATTCAACCACAAAGCAATCGCTTATCCCATTTTTCTCTTTTAATGTCTGGGCTTTAGCCTTTGCCTCTTCAAGGGTTTTATAATTTTCCACACAGTACTTATTTAAACCCTGATGCTGATAAAAGAATAATTCGCCACTCAGGCTGTATTTTTTGCGCAAAATATCCGCAGCATTCTTGTCATTAGTAGCCCCAACCTGAACTCTGAAAATTGATGGTGCTATTTGGGGTTCTGTTTGAACAACCATATCTTTTGTTTCAACTTCCTGTCGAATAGATTTCTGATATTCAGCAATAGGAGTTGCAACAATGGGTTCCACTTTTGGAGTAGTATCTGCATCCAACTTAACAGGTTCCGGTATAATTACCTCTTTTCGTTCTTTCATTTCCGGTTTTGAGGCAGTAGAATCAATAAGTAAGTTATCTTTTGAGCACTTTTTAATGTAAGCTTCAGCCTCGCTTAAACCAAAAGAATATGCTGTAAACCAATCAGAACAAGCACCTTCTTTATCCTTCATTTCATGACGAGCCACCCCCCGGTTTATCCATATCTGTAACCATGATTTCAAATACAGTTCATCCGTAGGTTTCATACTGAGAGCTTTGGTATAATCGCTAATAGCTCCGTAGAAATCATTTAGACTATATTTCGAGTTACCCCGGTACGCAAAAAGGAGAAACAATTTGGTTTTGGGATCAAGTTCCAATGCCTTGTTAAATGAGAGTAATGCACTTTTGTAGTTACCTGCAACATAACTCTTTACACCAAAATTATAAAAATCCAGAAAGCTTTTGGGATCATCGTCAGAACTTCCAAAAAAGTTCACAAAATTGCGAAAATCATCAAGACTCCCTTCAAAATAGGAACGACTAAAATTGTTCTCCATCACCTCTTTCTGTAGATAATAGGTATAGATTTCAGACTGAACATAAGTCTTGGTGAGCCTGAACATCACCTTGTCTTCCTTATCTTTCTTTACCGGAAGTATTGAAATTACCAGATTTGCATAGTTATATGTTCTTCGCACACGGGTTTTGAGCATTACATCTGTAATCATCCTATATACATCTACACCCGACGATTTACTGATCAACCCGCTGCAATAGGCTTCTACACTAATGGCTTTGGGCTCATTGTATGTTGGATTCTGAGGAATAAAGTTCTTAAAACTAGACTTGGGAAACATGTAGAAATAGACAGATTCATAGCTGTCCCAGCCTTTTCGCAAAACAGGAAACTCAAATTTACCATCATTGAAGTAAATCAGCATCAGATAAAATGTTTTATGATCGAAAATCACTTCGTGCAGAACAATTTTATTGATGTTCTCCTTTCCCAGATCATTTTCCTGTGAAGAACGAGAGAATTCTTCCAGATCATCATAGGGAATCTTATTTTTTGCACTGACCCAAATACCATCAGTACGCATTGTCCACCCTCTAAAGTTGCTGATTGTTGTTTTCTTTTCGCTAATGATAGGCAACTCAACCTGCTTTATTTCAAGCATTTGAGCACACACATACAAAGGCGCGAGCAGTAAAAGAAAACCAATAATCCGTTTGTGCATAGGGTAGTACTTGGTTGAGGTACAAAATAACTAAAAAAAGCGCAATCTGCTTATATGTTTTTGATGTATTGTATCAACAATTGCGTTACATTGTGAACATTTTGTTTAAACACCTCAAGTACAGCTTCCCACGATACCGGTTCTTCATTTTCTTTCCAGCAATCGTAATCGGTACTGAGAGCAATTGTAGCATAGGGAATCCCTGATTCATTGGCAAGGATGGCTTCTGGTGCCGTACTCATATTCACAACATCGGCACCCCACATCCGAAACATTTTTGATTCGGCACGGGTAGAGAACCGAGGACCTTCAATCGTAATTACCGTTCCGGAAACATGCGTATTCAGATTAAGCTGTTGCGCAATAGTTATCAATGCATTACGCATATTAACATCAAAAGGATCAGCCATGGGTGTATGGTGAAGACTCCCATCGCGAAACGATTCGAAAAAGGTTACAGGGCGATGGCGCGTAAAATCGATAAACTGATCCAAAATAACCAAATCACCCTGGTTTATCTCTTCACGAAGACTGCCGCAAGCCGTAGTCGCAATAATTTGAGTACAACCCAAATGCTTCAATGCGTGAATGTTGGCACGATTATTCACATGTGTAGGTGTAATAGAATGCTCAAAACCATGTCTTGATAAAATACAAACAGAGCGTCCTTCAATAGTCCCTGAAAGAATTTCGGAAGAAGGTTCACCCCATGGTGTACTGATTTTCTGTCGCTCAGGATTTTGAAACAGGTTTAATTTCTCTAACCCCGAACCACCTATAATGCCAAGTTTTTCTTTACTCATTGTACAATATTCATTTTTCTTTTCTTCAACGAAATCCTGCGTTGAAATGTTTCACCACGACCTAAAGATAATACAAGGTTAGACTAGTATTCACAATAGACCCAGCAAGTAATCAACAATTTAAGGTGGAAAAAAAATCAACACATAAAATACACTTCAACAATCCTAAAATATACAAAAAATGTAAAAGATTATAATGCAACAACCTGCATAAAATCTTTTAATCAGACCCCAAACTTTGTAATATCTCAATTCTTACCCCAAAGCAATACTATATATATTTATTTATCAAATACTTACATACAAATATTAATCTACCAGAGAAAAATAACAAAAAAAGCTTGTCACTTACTTACTAGTAAGTATCTTTGTACAGATTTTATACATACTAATAAATGTCAGTTACCAGAGAAAAAATTTTAGAATTAGGAGAAAATCTCATTCGGACTAAAGGATATAATGCTTTTAGCTATCAGGATATATCAACAGAGCTTGGAATAAAAAATGCAGCGATTCACTATTACTTTCCTTCTAAAGAAAATTTAGGAACGAGTATCGTTAAAACGAATATTCAACGCTTTGAAGAAATGATAGACAATATGCATAGCCGAAATTTTGATGAATGGCAACAACTAGATACATTCATTAAGATATATATCAAAAGTCACAGAGAACAAAAGCTATGTATAATCGGTTCTTTGGGATCTGATTTTAATACGCTGAGTGAGAATACCAAATCTGAACTCATGAGAATGACAGAAATAATTATAAAATGGCTTACAAGCATTCTCACTTCCGGTAAAGAGAAACGAATATTTGCTTTCGATGAAGATCCCCAGAACAAAGCTCTTCTTATTTTTTCAAGTCTGGTTGCCAGCTTACAATTATCAAGAATCTTTAACAAATTAGATTACAAAGGCATATATCAAACAATTATTGATGATCTAAAACCCTAAAAAAATTTAATCCATATGCATACTTACTAGTAAATATGTGAAGAAAATATCGTAATAAACAATAAATGAGCATGTTCATTAAATACATATTCAGGAAAATATCTCACATGCGGGTTTTGTCCTGATTTCATTTAAAATTATTCACAAATGAAAAGAGCAGTAATAACAGGATTAGGTGCTGTAACTCCAATAGGCAATAATGTTTGCGATTTTTGGAAAAGCTTAATAAACGGTGAAAGCGGAGCATCTGCAATTACAAAATTTGACGCAACATATCATAAAACAAAATTTGCATGCGAAGTTAAAGGATTCGACCCTTTACAATATCTGGAAAAACAAGAGGCCAGAAAAATGGATTTGTACACTCAATACGCACTCGCTGCAGTTGATGAATGTATGAAAGATTCCGGATTAAACCTGAAGGAGTGCGACCTTAACAAAATCGGAGTAATTCTGGCAACCGGAATTGGTGGAATGATAACACTGGAAGAGGAAATATTACATTTTGGAGAAACCGAAAAAATCCCAAGATTCAGTCCTTTTTTTATCACGAAAATGATTTCGAATATCGCGGCAGGCCAGATATCAATCCGGTACGGACTACATGGAATTAGTTATTCTATAGCTTCAGCCTGTGCTTCATCGAACAATGCAATCGCGAACGCATTAGATCTTATCCGGTTAGGACGTGCAAACATTGTTATAACCGGAGGTTCCGAAGCTACGATTACACAAACTGCAATTGGAGGGTTTAATTCGATGAAAGCACTTTCTACATTAAATGATTCTCCCAAAACTGCATCCCGTCCGTTTGACAAAACCCGTGATGGCTTTGTGGCAGGAGAAGGTGCAGGCATTCTTATGATTGAAGAACTTGAACATGCTTTAAAAAGAGGAGCAAAAATATATTGCGAATTAGCCGGATATGGAGCCGCTTCTGACGCTTATCACGTTGCAGCCACTCACCCTGAGGGATTAGGAGCGATACTGGCTATGAAAGATGCATTAACTGACGCCGGGCTAACTCCAAACGAAGTTTCGTATATAAATGCTCACGCTACATCAACATCTGTCGGCGACATAAGTGAGTGTAAGGCTATTGAAGAAGTTTTCCGCCAATCAATCAACAGAATCCAAATCAGCGCCACAAAATCCATGACAGGGCATTTGTTGGGTGCTGCCGGAGCAATAGAGGCTATTGCGTGTATAAAATCAATTGAATGCAATACTATTCCACCAACGATTAACCTGCACGAAACTGATCCGGAAATAAATCCTCAACTGAATCTGACACCTCTTAAAGCTCAGGAAAAAGAAGTTACTGTTGCCCTTAACAACACATTTGGATTTGGAGGGCACACCTCTACAACTATTTTCAAAAAATTTAATCTGTAATACCTCTCAAAATAAATTATACGGAATTGCCTTTTCGAAATTTTCATTTCCAATTGCGTTAAATTAAATAGTGCCAGTTAAACCAGATTCAATTTACATATTTATACGTTTCAGGGCAAAGGGAAATAAATAATCGCCCCTTTGCCTTTCTTGAAAACAGGTCTAAATACAAACATTTACAAAATATTTAGAAAGCCAAGGCGAATGAATAATTTATACTAAAAATTTAATTATCCATTTTTCTTTTCAACTTACCTCCCATCATTTTTTGTTCTCACTTGTTTATGATTTCAATTCTTATATCTTTGTTCACAATCAAGAATTTTACTACTATGAATTATATCGGAGAACAACTTTTTTGGGGAATTGCCGGAAATTTGGCTATCTACATTGCTTTTGCGGCTACATTGCTTTCACTATTCTTTTTCTGGCAGGCAAAGGATGAAAAGCCTTCTTTTATAAAAAGCATACAATTGGGTCGATATTTTTATCTGTTGCATATCATCGGTATTTTTGTTGCATTGCTGGCTCTGCTGGGTGCGCTTAAAGGAAATCGCTTTGAATATCAATATGTTTGGCAACACTCTTCTTCTGAAATGGCTTCCAAATATGTATTTTCGGCACTCTGGGCTGGTCAGGAAGGTAGTTATCTGGTGTGGATTTTCCTGCAAGGTTTCTTTTCAACGTTCTTGTTGTTTCGTAACCGGAATATGGTTCGGACAATTTTTCCGCTTATCAGTATTGTACAATTTTTATTGATCATGGAGATATTGGGAATCAAGCTATTTGGATTTACCATCGGAAGTTCTCCATTTACCCTGTTACGCGATACCGTAGAAAATATCCAGGGCACAATATTCGAAAACATACGATACCTCAGTATTTTACGTGATGGTAATGGTTTAAATCCTTTGCTGGAGAATTACTGGATGGTTATTCATCCTCCCGTACTTTTTGCCGGATATTCCCTAACCTTATTCCCGTTTGTACTGGTACTGGGATCATTGCTTTTCCCTAACCGATATAATGGATTCAAAATGGCCTATCCCTGGCTGATTGCATCTGTTTTCTTTTTGGGAACAGGATTATTACTGGGAGGAGCATGGGCTTATCAATCACTCACCTTTGGTGGTTTCTGGGCATGGGATCCGGTTGAAAATGCTTCACTTCTACCCTGGCTCTTACTGATTGGCTCCTTGCACTCCTGTTTTTCGGTATTAAAAAAAGGGACAATCTCGCTTCAGGCATTTATCTTTACATTATCGACCTATATTTTCGTAATTTACGCAAGCTACTTAACACGTAGCGGGGTATTGGCGAACAGCTCCGCACATGCATTTACCGGAAATGACAAAACCATTCCATTGATCATACTCCTGTTTGCAGCCTTGGCATCAACCATTTATGCCGGATGGAAAAACCGTAAACAATTTACAGAAGAGAAGCTTCTGTTTCCCGAACGTAAACTCTGGATATTTTCGGGAGTATTGGTAATTAGCTTATCTACATTTCAGGTATTTATCACCACTTCTATCCCGTTAATCAATCAGATTTTTGGAACCAGTATTGCTCCTCCATCTAATCGCGAACTGTTTTACAATAGCTGGCAAATGCCTTTTGCGTCACTGACACTTTTGTTCATAGGATTATCCTTCTTTCCGAAAGAGCGCCCCCGTTATGAATTCTGGCTCAGACTATTACTAATTATTCTGGTAGCTATTACGGATTATTTCATAAACAAAACTACTGAAGCAAGCTGGCAGATGCTATTGTTACGTTTCTGTGGAATTTTTGCCGTGATGTCGATCATAATTTACGGATTTAAAAGCTTTTGGAAGAAAAATTTCGGAGCATGGCTTTCACATCTGGGTTTTGCATTCTTTATATTGGCTGTTCTGTCTGTCTTTTCAGGAAAAGAAGCCTTAACAGATTCTCTTCAGTCTGTCAATGGTAGCGAAAGCACCGTGTTGATTAAAAACCGAACTACTCAACTCAATGATTTTAAAGTTCAATACCTGAACAATCACAAGATAGATAACAAAACTTCCTATAAACTGGCATTCAATTGGGGCACAGACTCTTCCTATCAATTTGAATTAGAACCCACTGTAAGTCACAACTCTAATATGGGTTTTATGATGAATCCGGCAATAAAGCATCGCATGGATGGGGATATATTTGTTTATCTGGCTTCGAATCCGGAAGATACACTTACAATGCTTAGCGATACCACTCTTGAAATTGCATTGAAAGAAAGTATTTCCGCTCATAACTACACACTCACTCTCGACAGCATTAAAACTGTTTTCAACCCTAAAGATATTGACTTAAAATCCGTTGATATTAAAGCGTTTATCACATTAGTCAGTAAAAACGGCAAAAACAAAGATTCCTGTCTGTTTCGTGTTCGTGATAATATGATTACTTACAAAGAAGCCCGGATTGAGAATCAGCATGTTTGGATTCGGCTGGAGCAAATCTCACCTAAAGAAGGTCATTTACTGATGCGCATGGTACATTACAAACCCGAACACATTGTTGTCAGAGCTTACTTCTTTCCAAACATCATCCTGTTATGGATTAGTGCAGGACTGATGTTAGCGGGGATATTGTGGGTATTGATAAAGAGGATATAAAAATGTAAATCATTTCATTTTTACAGACTAATATTTCAATGTACATCCATAAAAAAACAACTCCTCTTTGCTAACTGCTTTCCCGTATTTGATTGCTTTTTTAAATTCATTACATTTATCAAAGTTAATATATTCCTTGGGGTTTGAGTTCACAATTGAGATGGCTCGGTTATAATAAGCTTCACCAAATGTTGAATCAGCCTCCAGAGCTTTATTGAAACACCTGATTGCTTCTTTATATTCTTTATTTTTCTGAAATTCAACACCTTTTAAATTATACTCAATTGCTTTTGATCTGTTTAATTTGGTTGAATCTGTTTGTGCTCCTAATTTTATAGATAAAAGTAAGCACACTATTATTAAGACATACTTCTTCATAATATCAAATTTAAATTATATACATGAACTCAGTTCATAAAAACATTGCATTTAATTGTTATACCTTTTTGGACTCGACTCATGACATTCAATCATTATTTAGACAGACAACCTATACCCCTGCAAACACAATCCCATGTTTGATTACCTATCATGTAATTATAGTACCAATAAGGACGCATTGCTTGGCAATAAGCACCCCAAATACAAGCATCGTCTGTAGTTTTAAAATCCTGACATAATTTTCCACCTGAAGTTTTTTGCACACATAAAGTTACATTACCTTTGGCATCTTCAGGTTCATAAATTCCCGCTACTTTTACATCCTGAAAAAAGAATTTCACCTCCGGACTATCCAGGTATTCTTTATAGTTAAGTTCGTTAATAATCAATTCACCTTTACTAACTGATTTAACCTTGCCAGTATTTTCTACTTTATTTTCCTTATCGCAAGAATAAAAAATTATCGTAGCCAACATTACCAAGCCTATCTTTTTAATTATCAATTTCAAACACTATATATATTGAATTATATTAATATTTATCTATATTTAATTATATAAATATTCAATACTACAAAAGTGTTCATATTGTTATATATTGTAAAACACAAATATACAACAACAAAATTTAAATTATACTATTTTTTTAAAATATTTTATCAAAACACCATAACCGCCTGATTTAGAAAATATTATCACTATCTATGTTCACTGTATATTTTTCACACCTCAACATGAAGTTATTATGAGGTCAACTATCACGCTGGCAAATATGTAAGATTTTGTATCTATTTCTAATAGTCCTGATTCTTTTGTAATTTTGGCATCCAAAACCGGAAGCTTTGAAAAAATTTGAGAATATTGTTTTGATTGGTGCCGGAAACATTGCGTTCAATCTGGGAAATGCGTTGTATCGTAAAGGATTCCAGATTGTTCAGGTTTATAACCGTTCAATTTCGTCAGCCGAAGAACTCGCATTTAAACTACGATGCGAAGCCACCAATAATCTTAATGATATCCGAAAAGATGCTGATTTATATATCCTTGCGGTCAGTGATTCCGCATTACCACTGCTGGCTAATGTGTTAAATCTGGATTCAAAACTGGTAGTTCACACTTCCGGAACAACCAATATGGATGTTTTACAACCTATTTCGTCCAACATTGGCGTATTTTATCCGCTACAAACATTCACCAAAGACAAGTTATTAAAATTCAAGCGAATCCCAATACTACTAGAGGCAAACAGCACTGAAAACGAAGATATTTTACTCGAAATTGCCGGAACAATCAGCAATGATGTACGCTTCCATACATCCGAGGAAAGACGTATAGCTCATCTGGCTGCAGTTTTTGCATGTAATTTTACGAATTACATGTATGCTGTTGCAGAAAGTATTCTGGAAGAAAATGGACTGGAATTCAACCTTCTTCATCCTTTAATCCGGAGAACAGCAAAAAAAGTAAAACGAAATGATCCGCGTTCAATCCAAACCGGGCCAGCAGTTCGGAATGACAAGATAACCATTGAAAAACACCTGCAATTATTAAACAATAATCCAGAAATCAAAGAGTTATACAAGATACTCAGCAATTCCATTCAGGAGCATTCACCCGAATTCAACATAAAGAAAAAGCTATGATTAACTTCAGAGAAAACCTTCCTCATATCACCACCTTTATTTTCGATTTTGACGGCGTACTTACCGACGGTAAAGTAACCGTCATTAATGAGCATGAACAACTTCGCAGTGCACATGTGAAGGATGGTTATGCGTTGCAATATGCTGTTAAAAAAGGATATCGTATTGCCATTATTTCAGGCGGAAAATCACAATCGATGAGTATGCGCATGGAATCTTTGGGAATCAAAGATGTATTTCTGGGTGTCCACGATAAAGCAGATGTTTTTAAAAAATACCTGGCAGATAATAACTTAGACACCTCCGAAGTTATTTATATGGGTGACGATATTCCCGATTATCCTGTAATGAAACTGGTTGCAGTTGCAGCTTGTCCGGCCGATGCAGTCGAAGAAATTCGTTCCATCTCCCACTATATTTCCGATAAAAGAGGCGGTGAAGGATGTGTTCGCGACATTATTGAACAGGTTTTGCGCTTACAGGGCAATTGGTTCAAAGATACGGAAGCGTTTATCTGGTAAAAACAGATCTTTGATGTGCGATTATAGATTTTGATTATGTGATATTTAAAAATACTTTCAATCGTTTACTTCATAGCCAACAATATAAATAGATAAATTATTAATATTCAACATCAAACAACATACAGAGATGAAGGCTTTTTTGAAATTAATACGCTGGCCCAATTTATTAATGGTAGCGGCAACAATGTACCTCACCCGCTATTTTCTGATTCAACCTTTTTATATTCTTCAAAAAGCTGAATTACAACTTTCAAACTTCAACTTTTTCATTTTTGTATTGGGTGCTGTATTGATTTCAGCTGGTGGCTACATCATTAATGATATTTTTGATTTATTTATCGATCCTATAAACCGTCCGAAAAGTATGGTTGTCGGAAATCAGATCCCGAAAAATAAAGCTGAAAACATCTATTATATTATCAGTGGAATAGGTGTCGCACTTGAAATTTATATTGGATTTGTAGTAAAATCCGTAAATATCGGGTTTCTATTTCTGATTGCTGCTATGATCTTCTATTTCTATTCGTTACGATATAAACGAATTTTCTTCTGGGGTAATTTCGTGGTTTCATTTCTTACAGGTTTTGTCCCAATCATTGTCTGGCTAGTTGAATTTTTTGCAACCAAAGCACACCCTACCGAATTTGCTACTATGGCAACAAATTTATGGCTCATCACTTGGTTTGTTTTAGGATTTGGTTTATTTGCTTTCTTTACTTCACTTATTCGCGAGCTGATCAAAGACATTGAAGACCGTGAAGGCGATGCTCGCTGGGGTTGCAACACAATTCCTGTTGCCTGGGGTGTAGCAAAAAGCAAACAATTGGCTCTGATTTATACAATTGCCTTGCTGATTTTAACCCTCGGCGCAGCATATATGCTTTACGATTATGGAATCAGCTATCTCGCTGAATTTTCAGGAGTTGTAATCGGACTTCCGCTGTTATTCTTTATCTCAAAGCTTTTGAAAGCAGAAAGCAATGAGGATTTCCACTTCCTTTCTACATTTATGAAAATCATTATGGCTATTGGAGTGCTTTCCATGATCGGCATATATCAAACTATTGCATAAATGATTGATTTTCTTAAACATTATCATATTATTCTGGGATCACAATCACCTCGCAGAAAAGAACTTTTGCGTGGAATGGATATTGACTTTGAGGTGCTAATTCAAAACACAGAAGAAGATTATCCCGAAACACTGCCAACAACAGAAGTTCCTGAATATCTTGCCTGCAAGAAAGCCGCTGCTTACAATTTCTCCCAACTTCCTGAAAATACGCTGCTTATTACTTCTGACACCATTGTTTTACTGAATGATGAAATACTCGGAAAACCTCAGGATGAAGAAGATGCCCGTAAAATTCTTTCAAAACTTTCAGGGAATATGCATACGGTTTTATCAGGAGTATGTTTGAAAACCAACGAAAAGCAACATTCATTCACGGCAACCAGCCATGTTTTTTTCCGAAAACTTGAAGACAAAGAAATAGACCATTACGTAACTCACTACAAACCATTGGATAAAGCAGGAGCTTACGGTATTCAGGAGTGGATTGGCTATATTGGCATCGAGCGCATCGAAGGATCCTATTTCAACGTAATGGGTTTACCCACCCAAAAACTTTTTGTGGAAATGAAAAAGTTTGTGGAAGAAAAAACAAACATTAAACCTGAATCTCTTCAGATCACTGATTCACAACAGGAAATATAGGTTCCTCAAAGATTGATTCTACTTTAATACATGAATCACAATTTGGAAAACATTCTATATGTCCGTGTTTATACTGAGGGTTACACCCTGTTTTACATCCGTAACAATATCCAATTTGATAATATTTATTTTCATCCATTTCTACGTGTTTTATCTCATAAAATTTACCCTCAATCAAATCAAGTTTGATTAGGATTTTTACTGCATTATTATTGCTAACACCTAACAAACACCAAATTCCATTACTTGAAATGATACTAAATTCGGTCATATCAGCTTTCATTTTTACATTTTTCTGATACTTTTCAATTCCTAATTTTAAAGTATCCTCATTTAATGTAATCACTGGTTTGCCTGATTTCATTTCGCCAATCAAACACCTTTCCTGCTCGATACCAGACTTAGGAAACTTACAACCATAAAAAAATCCAGCGAACACCAATCCTAATAAAACTATTTGTCTTTTCATAATCAAGTATTTACAATACAACTCCAATATTTATTGTAAAGATATGAAATATTCGTAATTATACATAATGTTTAGGAGAATATTATGTAGCAAACTATTAAATTTACAAAAAAATAAGCTTAGGATTTGATTTCGATATGCTATAATATTACATATCGCTAATACTCAATAGTTTTGTCTTATTGTCATCTTTTCATTAACACTCAATTACAGTATTTTACAACCGAAAAATGGAAGAATTTCCGTAATTTAGCCGCCCATAAAACCTACCATTTATGCGCGTAAAACGCTTACCCGTTTCAAAAGAAGCAGTTACAGAATCAAACATCAATTTAGGGCTTATTGAACCTGTATTGCAAAAGTATAAAGGCAAAAGAGGCGTTATTATTCCTGTTTTGCAAAGTATTCAACATACCTATGGTTTTCTTCCGAAAACAGCTCTCGAAAAAATGGCTACTGAAATGAACCTGAAACTTAGCGATATTTTCGGTGTTGCTACCTTTTATGCGCAATTCAGGCTGAATGCTGTTGGGAAACACATCATCAAAGTGTGTCACGGTACAGCATGCCATGTTCAGAATGCCAATGAAATAACAGAAGCAATTACCGAAACGCTTCATATCAAGGATGGCGAAACCACTCCCGACGGCGTGTTTACGCTCGAAACGGTAGCCTGCCTTGGATGTTGCTCACTGGCCCCAGTAATGATGATAGGTGACAATACGTACGGAAAACTTACCGGAGCTTCATCGGTAAAAATCATCAAAGAAATTCACTTAAAAGAAATTCAGCAATCATAGAAAGCCCTGTAATTATGCCACAAACAAAAGTATTAGTAGGACTGGCAAGCTGCGGTATCGCTGCAGGTGCTGCTAAAGTTTTCGACACACTGCAAACCTATCGCACTTCGGAAAAACTCAGTTTCGACCTGCAACGGACTGGATGCATCGGAATGTGTTTCCGCGAACCATTGGTAGAAGTTATTGATGAAACGGGTTCTTATCTCTATGGAGAAGTGACTCCGGAACGAAGCATCGAAATTCTGAATAAACATATTGAAAACGGGCAGCCAGTTACTGAATATCTGGTACGTTCAGAATTTATCCAACTTCCGGATGATACATTCTGGAAAGGACAAACAAAAATTGTCCTAAAAAACTGTGGAGTAATTGATCCCGAAAATATTGAGCATTCTATTGAAAAAGGTGGTTATGAAGCTATTCAGAAAATTATTTCTGAAAATATTTCTCAGGAAGATGTAATTCAGGAAATAATACAATCAGGACTGAGAGGTCGTGGTGGTGGCGGGTTCTCAACCGGAATGAAATGGAGATTTGCTTATCAGAACAAAAGTGATCAGAAATATATTATTTGCAATGCCGATGAAGGAGATCCCGGTGCATTTATGGATCGATCGGTACTCGAAGGCGACCCTCACGCCATAATTGAAGGGATGTTGATTGGAGGATACTCCATCGGAGCCAGCGAAGGAGTAATTTATTGTCGTGCAGAATATCCATTGGCCATCAAACGCTTAAACATTGCGATTGAACAAGCACGAACAAAAGGTTTTCTGGGAAAAGATATACTCGGAAAAAAAGGCTTTCATTTTGATCTTTACGTTAAAGAAGGAGCCGGAGCTTTTGTGTGCGGTGAAGAAACGGCCTTAATTGCTTCTATCGAAGGTGAACGAGGAATGCCTCGTCGCCGGCCTCCCTTTCCGGCTGCTTCCGGCTTATGGAAAAAACCAACTAACATCAACAATGTAGAAACATGGGCTAATATTCCCTGGATTATTAATAACGGAGCCAAGGCATTTGCAGCTTTAGGAACCGAGAAAAGTAAAGGGACAAAAGTATTTGCTCTCACCGGAAAAATTAATCACGGTGGTTTGGTTGAAGTTCCGATGGGAATTACCATTAAAGATATAATTTTCAAACTGGGTGGTGGTATTCAAAAAAACCGCAAATTCAAAGCAGTACAATTAGGAGGGCCTTCAGGAGGTTGCATTCCTGCTTATCTGGCCGATACTCAGGTAGATTACGATTCGGTAAATGCTACCGGAGCCATCATGGGTTCGGGGGGTATGGTAGTGATGGACGAAAACACCTGTATGGTAGATATGGCACGCTTCTTTCTCGATTTCACCAAGAAAGAATCGTGTGGAAAATGCACGTTCTGCCGCATCGGAACCCAACGTATGCTGGAAATTCTTAACCGAATTACGGAAGGAGAAGGCCGCGAAGGTGACATAGAGATGCTGGAAGAACTCTCCATTCAAATAAAAAACTCATCGCTTTGCGGACTGGGGCAAACTGCTCCAAACCCTGTTTTAACCACTTTAAAATACTTTCGTGCTGAATTTGAAGCACATATATATCATAAAAAATGCCCTGCCGGAAATTGCAAGAAACTTCTCATATACAAAGTAATTCCTGAAAAATGTACCGGATGTACTGTTTGTGCAAAAAACTGCCCTACAAATGCCATCTCCGGCGAACGAAAATCAATCCATTTTATACATCAGGAAAAGTGCATCAAGTGCGGTGCATGTTTTTCAAAATGTAAATTCGAAGCAATCAGCATTTTATAATCAGTAAGCAGAATCAAAATGAACGCTCTCAATATCATATTAAACGGAAAAAACGTAACCGGAAACGAAGGAGAAAGTATCCTCAACTTAGCCACACGTCATGGTTATTCCATTCCAACTTTGTGCCACGAATCTCGCCTTGAGCCTTTTTCGTCCTGCTTTGTATGTATAGTAGAAGTGAAAGGAATGCGCGGTTTTCAACCTTCCTGTTCAACCCAAATTGCCGAAGGAATGGAAATCAATACCGAGTCTGCCGAAGTTCGTAAAGCACGAAAAACAGCTCTCGACCTTCTACTGAGCAACCATTACGCCGATTGTTTAGGCCCCTGCAAACTTACCTGTCCAGCCGGAGTGGACGTTCAGGGATATATTTCACTGATTGACAAAGGAATGTATAAGGAAGCGGTTACACTAATCAAACAAGACAATCCACTTCCAGCCATCTGTGGAAGAGTATGCGTACGTCCTTGCGAAGCTGCTTGTCGCCGAAATCTGATGGAAGAAGGCTCTGGAGTGGGAATTGATTACCTGAAACGTTTCGCTGCTGATAAAGATCTTGATTCTGAACAACATTATAAACCGGAAATTGCCGTTTCAACCGGAAAGAAAGTAGCCATTATCGGCGGTGGTCCTGGCGGATTGTCAGCAGCTTACTGGCTGGCTCAAAAAGGCCATCAGGCTGACATTTTCGAAGCAATGCCTCATGCCGGCGGCTGGCTACGCTATGGAATTCCCGAATATCGCCTTCCGAATAAGCTGGTTGAGCGCGAAATAGCAACAATTACTGAATTGGGAGTTAACATTTTCACCAATCAAAAACTTGGAGAAAATTTCAGTTATAAGGAAATTTCAGAAAAATATGACGCAAGCATTTTAACCATTGGCTCTCAAAAAGGAACTTCGGTAGGTTGCGAAGGTGATGATGCCGAAAATGTATTCTCAGGCATTGATTTTCTGAGAAATATGGAAGTTTCCGGACAAAAATATAATTTCAGGGGAAAGAAAGTTGCAGTTGTAGGGGGTGGAAATACTGCCATGGATTGTTGCCGAACTTCCATCCGTTGTGAAGCAGATGAAGTTTATGTGATTTATCGCCGCACCGAAGCTGAAATGCCTGCAAACTCTATCGAAATTCATGAATCGAAACTCGAAGGCGTGAAATATCTGTTTCTGACAGCTCCGGTTCTGATCAACAAACATGAAGATGGAACGATAAAATCTATCCGTTGTATTAAAATGGAACTGGGAGAGCCCGATGCATCCGGTCGTAGAAGACCTGTTCCGGTAGAAAATTCGGAATTCGAACTTGAAGTTGACTTTTTATTAGCAGCAATCGGCCAGAAAACCGATATAAATTTCATTGATGACATTAATCTACACTCAAAGAACGGTACGTTAAAAATCAATAAGTGGGGCGACATTGATGCAGATAAACTTACCTTACAAACCGGAATTCCCGGAGTTTTTGCAGCAGGTGATGGTGTAACAGGTCCTGCAACTGCCATTGAATCCATTGCTCAGGCAAAAATTGCCGTTCGCAGCTGTGACCAATATTTGAAAAGCGAAGAAATAAAATCACTTCCAACAGAATTTTTTAGCAAGCGTGATCTGTTCAAAAAACAGATTTCCAATGAATTCATTTCCAACTTTGAAAAACAAACTCGTGAAGAGATGCCTGTTTTGGAAGCTTGCGCACGCAATAACTTTAATGAAGTGGAATTGGGTTACACAAGCGAAGAAGTGGCTAAAAATGAAACCACACGCTGTTTGGAATGCGGATGTACCGCGCTAAACACCTGCGATTTAAAACGTTATGCAACCGAATACAACGCCGATCAAAACCATTTCAGCGGTTCTTTCAAAGAGCATCGCGTTGATTTTTCTCATCCTTACATCGAAATCGATAACAATAAATGCATCCTGTGTGGACGTTGCATCCGGATTTGTCGTGAAGTTGTCGGAGCTTCTGCCATTGGCTTTGTAAACCGGGGTTTTGAAACATTTGTAGCTCCAAGTCTGGACTCATCACTCACCGAAACCACCTGCGAAAGCTGCGGAATGTGTATTTCTACCTGCCCTACAGGTGCGTTAACCGAAAACAAGCCATTCAAACCTGGCCCGGTAAAAACAGAAACATTCAATACTATATGCAACTATTGTTCAGTTGGTTGCGAACTTGAAATCCATCATAAATCAGATTTTGTGATGGAAGTAAAAGGTGCAAACGGAATGGTGAACAAAGATGGAAATATCTGCCGTATGGCTCGTTTCGGATACAATTACATTAATGATCCTCAACGAATTAAAACTCCACTTCTTAAATCAAATGGCAAATTCACCCCGATAAGCTGGGAAAACGCTTTCGATCTGATTTTTAAACAAATTTCGCAGGTAAAGCCTGATGAAAACGCGTTTTTTGCCGGAGCACGTCTTTCGAACGAGGAGCTCTATCTGATTCAAAAACTTGCACGTGCTGGAATAAAAAGCAACAATGTTGGTAGTTTTCATTACCTCGAACGTGGAAAAGGTTATCATCATGCATCAGAAAGTAATGTTCCGTTCCATGAAATCAAAGGTGCTTCACGCATATACCTGATTGGTTCGATACCCAATATCGAAAACCCGGTTGCTGGTTTCTTTATTCACAATGCACAATATCTGCACAAAATTCCGGTAGTTCAAATAACTACGCTTCCCTCCACTCCCATTGATCATAAGATTGAGAAGACACTGAGAATCAAGGCATATTATCCGTTTATCAAAGCGGCAAATCACTACTTGCTCAGCAACGGAAAAGAAAATGCGTTCTATATCAAAGGGAATACGCAAGAATTTGAAATCTACAAATCCCAGCTTTTACGCGAAAACTTTGAGGAATTACTCAGTGCTTGTGGAGTAACCCGTGAAAATCTGATAGAATTTGCAGAAACATATAACAATGAGCAAAATGCAGTTATTCTCTTTGCGGAGAAAGCAATTTCAGGTAACTGTGCATTGGAAATCCGTAATTTAACAATGCTCACCGGGAAACTTGGCAAAACCTCGAGCGGAATTATTGCCCTGAAAGAGAAAAATAATGCTCAGGGGATGAAAGATATGGGAATTTGTCAGAAAATGAGCCCGGGAAATACTCCATGGAATACTGAGCAGATAGCTCTGGCTAAAGAAATCTGGCAATGTACTGAAATTGAGACAAACGGGAATTTCAGCCTCAGCGAAAAAGTCAAAGATGGAAAAATCAAAAATCTCTTCATCTTTGGAGAAGACCCTCTCGGTTGCGCAATCAACAAAACAGATGCAAATAACCTGATTTCCAATATCCAGTTCAAGGTTGTACTGGATTATTTTCTAACCGAAACTGCTCAGGATGCCAATTTGATACTTCCGGCATCACTGCCTTTTGAAACCGGAGGTTCGTTTACCAATACGCAGAAATTTATTCAGACTTTTGACAAAATCAGAAATACTCCTTCCGGAAAAGACAATATCGAAATTCTTTCGACACTGAATCAGCACTTTGGATTGAAAACATTTACAAATGCACCCGAAGTGATGGACGAATACACTTCTTTTCTTTCAGGCTCTCAAAACAATGAAAACGAGTTCAGCATCACCGAAAAAGAAAACGATAAAAGAATGTTTAACTTTGGGTGCGACAATCTGGTTATGAGGTTTGCAGAAGAGTTTCAAAACGCATTTAAACACTAAAACGCAGTATTATGAAAACGTTCGGATCTCTGGAAGAAATTTTAGACTTTGCCATTGAGCAAGAGCAACTCGCCGTAGAATTCTATACAAAACTATCAACCAAAGCATTATCAGATGATATGCGGAGAACTTTCGAAGAGTTTGCCCGTGAAGAAATCGGACATAAAGCAAAGCTGACAAAGTTCAGAATAGAAGGTATTTCAAATCTTCAGAAAGAGAAAGTTTCCGATTTGAAAATTGCTGATTATACTGTTACAGAATCATTTACACCCAATATGACGTACGAAGCAGCACTAATACTTGCCATGGCTAAAGAAAAAGCAGCATTCAGACTTTACACCAAACTATCCGAAATCACCTCTCGTCCTGCTATGAAAGAGCTCTTTGCATTTCTTGCACAGGAAGAATCCAAACACAAACTCCGCTTCGAAATTGAATACGATGATCATTTTTTGAAGGAAAATTAATCTTTTACAACTCTTTTTCAGACAATAGATAACTCATATCCATCGTTTTAAATAAAAGACCTGAATATGAAAATTGTCATTTCTGTATCCTTAATTCTTTCATTATTTTTCTCCGGTGGTTTATTTTATACAAATGATATCAGCAGTAGTAAATTAAACAATAAAAATGCTTTAGAAATTAACCAGCTTCTCAGTACAGATCTTTCAAATGGCTTTGATTATCCTGTTGGTGATGAAAACGGAAAAGGCAAATACACATCAAAGACTGATGGTAAAACCTATGATTCGTGGTACATTTCCACACAGTTTTTAGAAGATTATAGTCTTGGAATTCATCCTGGGATTGACATAAACGGTACTGGAGGAGGAAATACAGATGAAGGGCAGCCTGTTTTCAGTATTGCTCAAGGAATCGTTGAAGATGCAACCGATTATGATTCTCCATGGGGAAATGTTGTGATTCTCAAACATTCCTATTTGGAAAATGGGAATATAATGTATTGTTATTCAGTTTATGCACATCTTATTAACCTAAGGATCAAGAAAGGGGATGTAATCAAACATCGCCAGAAAATTGGAGAAATTGGAACCGGAGGAGGCTGCTACTATGCACATCTTCATTTAGAAATCAGAAAAGAGAATATGTTTGAGTACCAACCTACCTATTGGCCAAGCTCTAATTCCAAAGATAAAAAGTGGATTGCTGTACATTACGAAAACCCTGTTGAATTCATTAACAAACATCGAACGCTTACCAAACCATCAACTGAATCTAGCATATTGATTGCCATCAAACACAAATACAAGATGTATCATTGTGCAAATGGAAAAATTGTAAAAAACTATGATATCGCGTTGAGTCAGGTACCTTGGGGACATAAAGAAGAGCAAGGAGATAACAAAATGCCTGAAGGAGAGTATTTTATCTGCCAAAAGCAAAAAGGTCCTTTTCAGGGTGATTTTTCAGAATTTCTAGGTCCCTGTCTCCTTCGGGTCAGTTATCCCAATTCTTTTGATGCAGAAACAGGATTAAAGAAAAGATTTATTACCAAATCAGAATACAAGCAAATAATTTCAGCTATCAATTCAAAAAAGACTCCTCCCAAAAACACAAGATTAGGAGGCGGTATTGTAATTCATGGATGGAATGGCGACTGGATTGCTGATGGGACTCAAAACCTGACATGGGGCTGTATTAGTATGCACAATCATGAATTAGAGCAAATCTACCCAATAATACCTGTTGGAACCAAAATTATTATCCAAAAATAAAAGGACAATAAACTACTTCTATTTATTGTTGTATGCATTCATCGTGCGATCAATTCCCTGTGTAACAAAAGATTTCACAATTTCAATAACCATTTCAGCACGTTCTGTTACTACCTTTTCTTCATCGGTTTTCCAACGCCCTAAAACATAGTCAATCTGTTTTCCACGGGAAAAATCGCTTCCAATACCGAAGCGTAAACGGGGATAATCTTTTGTCCCCAAGGTTTCAAAAATATTAATCAATCCATTGTGTCCGGCATCACTTCCCCCCTTTTTCAATCGCAAAGTACCCAATGGTAATGCAATATCATCCACAATTATCAATACGTTTTCGAGCGGAATATTTTCCTGGTTCATCCAGTATTTCACTGACTTACCACTCAAATTCATATAAGTGGTAGGCTTTATCATAATCAGTGTACGGCCTTTAAACCGACCTTCGGCACGATAGGCAAGCCGATCAATGGTAAATTTAGCTTCGAGTGAAGATACAAGCTTGTCAACTGCAATAAAACCAGCATTATGACGAGTGTTGGCGTATTCTTCGCCAATATTTCCAAGTCCAACAATAAGATATTTCACAAATCAATATTTTTTAAAAAAGAAGAGGTGTAAAGCTAAAACTTCACACCTCTGTCTAAAATATCATAAATGATTATTTTTTAGGAGTTTCAGCTACAGCATTACGAGTTGATTTAATCAACAAAATGGTAGCACCTTTTGGATCGAGAAGCTGATATTTTTCATTTTCAACGTCAGCAACTTTCACATACTGAAGAATATCCAGATCAGTAATGTCGATGGTAATGGTTTCAGGCATATCTCCCGGTAAAGCTCTTACTTTCAGTTTACGCATGCTACGGGATAATTTACCCCCTTTTAATAAACCTATTGAGTTACCCACAACCTTAATCGGAATATTCATCACGATTGTACGGCCTTCAATAAGCTCATAAAAGTCAGCATGAATAATTTTATCACTTACAGGGTGATATTGAATATCCTGTAAGATAGTGCGGTAAGTTTTTCCATTAACGCTGATTTCTGCAAAAGCTACTTCAGGAGAATATACTAATTCCTTGAAATTTTCTTCTGCAGTGTAAAACTGAATCTGTTCTTTACCACCGTAAATAACGCAAGGGATTTGACCTTGATTACGCAGTGCTTTTGAACCTTTCTTCCCTACGTTCTCGCGAAGAGAACCGCTCATAGAAATGGTTTTCATTGTGTTATGTTTTTAGATGTATAAAAAAAATAATATGATTCTAAAAGGAGTGCAAAGGTACAAATTTATTTCTTATGAAAATTATACAAGTCAGAAATTGATTCGTTCGTCTCTACTCTGCGGATCGCTTCCGAAAATAATTTTGCTGTTGACAGTACTCTGATTTTAGAACATTCTCTTCTTAAAGGAATTGTATCTGTTACAATTACCTCGGCAAACGGAGAGTTTTCAATGTTCTCGATAGCACAACCGGTTAACAACGGGTGGGTAATCATTGCACGAACACTCATTGCACCTTTTTCCATAATCAGATTCGCAGCTTTAATCATGGTATTTCCAGTATCGATAATATCATCAAGGAGAATCACATTCTTTCCTTTCACATCACCGATAAGCTGCATGCTTTCCACTACATTTGGTTTTGAACGATGTTTATAACAAATTGCAAATCCAGTAGTTAGTACTTTTGCATACATTGCTGCGCGACGAGTTCCTCCGGTATCGGGCGAAGCAAACATCAAATCAGGCAAGTCAAGCTCTTTAATGAAAGGCATAAATACAGATGAAGCATACAGGTGATCAACAGGAACATCGAAGAATCCCTGAATTTGATCGGCATGTAAATCCATTGTGATTACGCGTGAAACACCAGCTGTAGCTAATAAATCTGCAACTAACTTTGCAGTAATAGGTACGCGGGGTTTGTCTTTTCTATCCTGACGAGCAAAACCATAATATGGAATTACGGCAATGATGCGGCGGGCAGAAGCTCGTTTGGCCGCATCAACCATTAATAACAACTCAAATAAGTTGTCGGTTGGTGCAAATGTTGACTGGATAATAAACACATCACTTCCACGAACATTTTGTTCGTAAGAAGGTTGAAATTCGCCATCAGAAAACTCTGTAAGCACAGATTTCCCAAGAGGTTTTCCAAAAGATTCGGCGATTTTTTCGGCCATGTAACGGGTGGCGCGTCCCGAAAAAATGTTGACAAGAGAAGTCATAATGAACGGTTTTTTCGGGCTGCAAAGTTAAAGTATAAAATTGGGTTTTGCACCATTTAGCGTGAATAAAAATTATCTTACAAAAGGATTTGGCTGTTTCAAAAAAAGCAGTACTTTTGCAGCTCTTTATCTATCGAAAGTAAATGCCCGGATGGCGGAATCGGTAGACGCGTTGGTCTCAAAAACCAATAAGGTAACACTTGTGCCGGTTCGATCCCGGCTCCGGGTACAAATCAAAAAAGCCAGACTGAAAAGTCCGGCTTTTTTGATTTGTACAACATATTCCTCTCCCCTTTGCCCAGTTTGTGGGAATCACTATCTTTGCACAACCAATTACACAATTTATCCCATGAGCCAAACACCTGTTGTAACGGTAGATACCGCAAAAGAACTCGGGTTATTACCTGAAGAATTCGAAATGATTCAATCTATTTTGGGTCGCACGCCTAACTTTACTGAACTGAGTATCTATTCGGTAATGTGGTCGGAACATGCTTCTTACAAGAATTCAATTAAATGGTTAAAAACTTTACCCCGAGAAGGAAAACAACTTCTGGTAGAAGCTGGTAAAGAAAATGCCGGAATGGTGGATATTGGCAATGGAATAGCATGTGTGTTCAAGATTGAGTCACACAATCATCCATGTGCTGTTGAGCCTTATCAGGGTGCTGCTACCGGTGTAGGCGGAATTAACCGCGATATCTTTACAATGGGTGCCCGCCCTATCGCTCAACTAAATTCACTTCGCTTCGGAAACATTGAGAACCCACGCACAAAGTGGCTAATGAAAGGTGTTGTAAAGGGCATCGGAAATTATGGAAATGCGTTCGGTGTTCCGGTAGTAGCTGGAGAAGTTTATTTTGACGAATGCTACAATGCCAATCCATTGGTAAATGCAATGTCGGTAGGTACAATGAAAAAAGAAAATCTGGTTTCGGCAATTTCCAAAGGTGCAGGAAATCCAGTTTACATAGTAGGCTCTGCTACCGGAAAAGATGGTATCCACGGAGCAACTTTTGCTTCGGCTGATATTACAGAAGATTCTGCTGATGATATTCCTTCTATTCAGGTTGGTGACCCTTTTCAGGAAAAACTATTACTGGAAGCTACCCTCGAAGTTATTAAAACTGGTGCAGTTGTAGGGATGCAAGATATGGGTGCTGCCGGAATCATTTGCTCAACATCCGAAATGTCAGAAAAGGGCAGTCATGGTATGAAAGTTTACCTCGACAAAGTGCCTTTACGTCAAAAAAATATTGAAGCTTGGGAAATTCTCCTTTCCGAGTCGCAGGAACGTATGTTGATCGTTGTAGAAAAAGGAAAAGAAAAGCTCGTTGAAGATGTATTTGCCAAATGGGATCTTAACTGTGCTATTATTGGAGAAGTAACCAAAGGGGATCGTCTCGAATTTTACTATCATAACGAACTGGTAGCGAATGTACCGGCTCCTACCCTCGTTTTAGGTGGTGGTGCTCCGGTTTACAATCGCGAATACAAGGAACCTGCATATTATGCTAAATTAAAAGAATCTAATACAAATTCCATTCCGGAACCATCACTTTCTGAAATTAAAAAAATTGGGAAATTCTTAGTTTCTCATCCAAATATTGCTTCAAAACGCTGGGTTTATGAGCAGTACGATTCAATGGTAGGCACTAAAAACATGAGCACAAACCGTCCTTCGGATGCAGCAATTGTAAATGTGAAAGGTACCGACAAAGCATTAGCTGTTACAGTTGATTGTAACTCTCGTTTTGTATACTCTAATCCTGAAATTGGTACTGAAATTGCTGTTTCAGAAGCAGCTCGAAATATCGTTTGTTCTGGAGGCAAGCCTCTGGCAATTACCAACTGCTTAAACTTCGGGAATCCTTATAACCCGGAAGTTTACTGGCAATTCATAGGTGCAATCAAAGGCATGGGAAACGCATGTAAGAAATTTAACACACCTGTAACTGGCGGAAATGTAAGTTTCTATAATCAATACTCTGAAGGGGGAAAAGTTGAAGCCGTTTATCCAACTCCAACAATTGGAATGATTGGTATTCTGGATAAAAAGCAGCAGATGACTCTTGATTTCAAAACAAAAGATGACTCTATTTATTTAATTGGAAAGCCTCAGGAAGACATTAACAGTTCTGAATATCTTTATTCATATCACAAAGTAAAATTATCTCCTGCACCATATTTCAACCTCGATGAAGAATACAAAGTGCAGCAAGTAGTCGGTAAATTAATTGAAAAGAAACTGATCGAATCAGCCCATGACATATCAGACGGAGGTTTGTTTGTAACACTTGTTGAATCAGCTATGCCAAATAATTTTGGATTCGATATACTGCTTGATAGTGAATACCGTGCTGATACATACCTGTTCGGAGAATCTCAAAGTCGTATAGTAGTTTCTGTGGAACCTGATAACGAAAATGCATTTATCGACTTTATGGAATCTTCAAAAGTACCATTTACGGTTCTTGGCAGAGTTACCGGAGGCAAGGTAGTTGTTGACGATTTCAACTTTGGAAATATTAAAGACTTCAAAACAGCTTATGATGAAGCAATTGAATCAAAAATGAATAGTTAAGCTATCTCTGCTCTAAAACAAAGAAGAAACTATTTTAAAAGTCGCAACCTTAATATATTTTCCCGACTTTCGGAACTCAGTCTGACAGCTATAATTCAAGCAAGTTGTCATATTGAATCCCGAAAGTCGGGAAAGTCTTTTTTACCAGACGAGATACTTTTTGAACATTCTCTTTTTGCTTAACCGCTATCCTCATAAATATTTATTTAGGCTTAGCACTTCATGTATCGGGTGCCATTCAATATTACTCACAGATAACAAAATGTATATCAATTATTTATGTTTTATATTTTCAACAAATCAATTCAGGTTAAAAAATAAAATCAGATATTCCAATCTATTTTTCAACCTAAATTCTTAACTGTAGGTTAGCACTAAGTTAATTACTATTTTTATCATCAAAAGAACGTTTGATTTGCAGTAACTAAAAAATACAATCATTATGAAAAAACTACTTACAATTGCATTACTTCTTTGGGCTGTTTTATCACAGGCTCAATATGTTACACCTGGAACAGGAACTAACTGGAATATGGATTCATTGGTATTACATTCCAATGGTGCGGTAATTTCAACTATAACCGGTTATCAAATAAAGCAAAACCTTGTTATTGATACCAATGATATGATTTCTGTATCAACCGCATCACGAATTGAGCTTGACTCTATGATTCAGCTTGACATTTACGGCTCATTGAGCATGAATCCGCAAAGTGGAGCTATCATACTAACAGCCCGTGACACAAATAAAGTTTTTAAAGGAATTTATGCACATGAAGCATCAACTGTATTATTCAAAAAAACGCTGATTGAATGGGGAGGAGGTATCAAAGTTTCTGATTGTGATTTTTATATGGATAGCTGCCTGGTTCGCAAAAATCAAAATAAACTATCAACAGCTGCTGCTATTGATATTGTGTCAGGCAGCCCAATTATTATGAACTCAAAATTTGAAGGTAACAGAAACTCAGCTATTTCTTCAGGAGCTAATATGGCCTCTGCCCCTGTTATTTATAAAAACATATTTATAAACAATGGCTATTCAAATGCAAACCGGCCACAAATAAATCTCGGGCCATCAGGAGCTGACACAGCATTTATTATTCAAAACATCGTTATTGGAGGTCCTTATAACAACATTGGGGGTGTAGCATTCTCATCATTATTAGGAGTAACTGGAAATGTTGTTATTGCAGGAAATGACATTGAAAACAATCGATATGGTATCACGATCACCGGTTCTAATATTAATGGAAATATTATCAATAACAATATTGCAGACAACAATATTCAAAACAATCCAAACTTAGGTGGAAGCGGCATTAATCTTACTGCTACAAACGGAAATCAACACACAATCATTAAAGGAAATACAATTACTGGAAATCTATGGGGCATCACTTTAGTTGGAAAACCAACTGCAAATATTGGAGATACTTCTACCACAAATTACAATCCAGGATTAAACGAATTTTCAAACAATGGGAATAATAATAAACTTGTAGATTTATATAACAATACTCCTAATACTATTAAAGCAATGGGTAATTGCTGGAATGTTACTATTCAGGATTCAATTAGTATTGATAGTGTAATTGTTCACAAACCAGATATTGATACACTTGGAATTGTAATTTTCATGCCATCCTGCTCAACGTCAACATCAATTCAGGAAGCAGAAACCATTAAAACCTCTGTGTATCCAAATCCGGCAACAGAATCTGTAAATATTGAATTTACTCAAAGCACCAAAGAAGTTGTTATTTACAACAGCCTTGGTCAAATTATTTTCAGAAAGGGAAACAGTGTTTCTGATAACACAATGCATATAAATGTATCTAACTGGCCTGATGGTCTTTACATCATTACAATAAATAATGAAAAAAATTGTAAAACAGAAAAGCTACTAATAAGACACTAACAAATATTCAGAAAAAAAGCTATCATTTTCGATAGCTTTTTTTTATTCCGAGAGCCAGAAAACAAAAAAGCTCCGATACATCAAGTATCAGAGCTTTTTACATATCTTCTGTGATTCCGACAGGATTCGAACCTGTGACCCACAGCTTAGAAGGCTGTTGCTCTATCCAGCTGAGCTACGGAACCGTTCGATATTAATACCACAGTTCGGTATTAACTGAAATCAAAGTCGGGGTAGCAGGATTCGAACCTGCGACCCCCTGCTCCCAAAGCAGGTGCGCTAGCCGGACTGCGCTATACCCCGAATCAATATTTTTCACTGGCGGAAAGAGGGGGATTCGAACCCCCGGTACCGTTTCCAGTACGACAGTTTAGCAAACTGTTGGTTTCAGCCACTCACCCATCTTTCCTGCCCTAATGGGACTGCAAAAATACAAAGAATATTGATATCTCCAAATTTCGCAGTAAGATTTTGTACATTATTTTTTTTCGTTTACTTTTGCATCTGATTATGAAGCGGAAGTAGCTCAGTCGGTAGAGCATCAGCTTCCCAAGCTGAGGGTCGCGGGTTCGAATCCCGTTTTCCGCTCAAAACAGCAAAAGCAGTTGTAAATGACTGCTTTTGCTATTATTAATTATCGACCTATACCTTTACGATCTTCTTTGTAATTATTTTTTCACGATCTTTTATTTTCAAAAAACAGACTCCCCTCTCCAGAAAATGCAAAGAAAACTGAAGCACGTTTGTTACATCTGGTCGAAAACGAACGATTTCGGTTCCAAGAGCATTGATTATAGTTACCTCCAAATCTTTCGGATTAAGTATATTTCTCTGCAATTTTATCATGGGATCTGTTTCACTAATTAAATTGGGACAAATAGTATAATCAATCATATCCGGAGATGAAAAGTAAATCCCATTCGAAGTATCTGAAGTGCACCCATAACTATTAACTGCATAAATCTGATAGAGGCTTTCTTCTTTAGGAATCCAATGATTCGCAGGGTTCAGCTCTATTAAACTCCCATTAAACAACCAATACACTTCACTACCTGTTGATTCCTCAAATTGATTTGTTGATGTATTAAAATTAAGCACTGGTCTTTCAGGCTTTGGATAAACATAAATCAGATTATCAATTTCAAAATGGCTCTTGCATCCTTGATATTCAGCACTTACTCCAACTGAATGATATCCCTGTGTTTTGAATAAATATGACAGATGAAGTGTCTTTACGGTATCAATATCATCAAATATCCAGCTAAATTTTAATATGGAATCCATTGGTGTTGATTCATTTGTAAACTTAATTGAGAAAGGCGAACAACCCTGGGCTGGCATAGGATCTACCATAAAAGAAATAGTGGGTGTTTCTTTTATCCCAGATATTTTTTCTACAGTATTATATGCCCCACAATTGTTTTCCCCAGTAACTTTTATTATTCGATTATAAATCTTATTGGCCAATACAGTTACAAAAGGCTGTATTGTAGTTATAACCGAATCATACAATATCTCCCATTTATATTTTTGAGCATTATTTATTGTTACAAAGTATGTTACAAGAACTGTTAATGTACTGCAAAAGGTATCAATCCCTGAAATTCCTGAAACAGGAATTGGGTAATCACATGTTCGAAATGCCTTTCCACTAGATTGCATTTGACCAAACTGATTGTAAGCTTTTACCCTGTAATAATAAAGAGTATCATGGAGTAGATTTTTTAACCATGCTTTTGCTAGAATCAAATTGTTAGAATTTGAAAGGTTTGGAGTAGCATCTACCTCGCTCCCATACTGTAATGTTAACCCATACTCAAACTTTATTGCAGTTAATGTTCCTTCCGGAAAAATGCTGGCACAAACCCTTACACTACCATTTGAATAAAAATCAGGTAGTTCTGTAGCTACATAAGGGACAACCTCAGGTGCTTTCCCATTTGTAACAATCTGACAAAAACTATTATTCAGAATACTCCCAAATAACACAAGTAATACAATAGCAATACGATATTTTTTTTCATAATACAAAATTTGATTCAAATATAGCAAACCACCTAAGAACAAATGATATAATCTATCAATCTTAATACTTCTTAACTTAAGATCCAAATCCGTCAATAGCCATATTTTCTAATTGCAGACTTGATATAATTTGATAAATCTGTTCTATCAGGCTATTGTTGGCAAAAAGCTCAACACTTTATAGAAACGCTCTGTTATAAAGCTTTTGATGCATACTGAACTAAAGGATATTAAAGTTATCAATCGTTACGAAATAACAGAATGACTCAAATTATATTTAAATAATTTATAGATCATTTTCAACGCTATACAAAACTGCCTCTTGATTTTTCAGTTGTACAATCTAAGATAAAACAAAAAGAACTGCCAAAATTGGCAGTTCTTTTCAATATTTAAGTTTTTGACTATTAATTATGTATACGCATTTTATAAAATGAACGCCATACAAATATTAAAGCAATGATAAAAAATACAACCCCAAAGTAAGGTGCTACATTTCTAAAATTTTCAGAAATTGAAATTTCCATTGCCAGTAGCCCAAACAGCGTAGTAAATTTAATAATTGGATTTAATGCTACAGAAGAGGTATCTTTAAACGGATCGCCTACGGTATCACCTACGATGGTTGCATCATGCAGAGGAGTACCCTTCATTTTCAGATCAACTTCAACAACTTTCTTAGCATTATCCCATGCTCCGCCCGCATTAGCCATAAACACAGCCTGATACAAACCGAATACAGCAATTGCAATTAAATAACTGATAAACAACGACACAGCATTATTTCCACCAATTCCACCAGGAGAACTTAAACTTGCAATTGCTAGCGCAAAGAAAAAGATTGCAATAAAGATATTGAACATCCCCTTTTGAGCATATTGAGTACATATTTTTACAACTTCGGTAGATGCGGCGGCATCTGCTTTCTTCGGAGCATTCGGATCAAGATTGATATTACGTTTGATGTATTCCACAGCACGATAAGCTCCGGTTGTTACTGCTTGTGTTGATGCACCTGTAAACCAATAAATAACCGCACCACCCATAATAAATCCGAGGATAGTATAAGGGTTTAGAAGGTTCAGGATTTCTTCAGGCTTTACACCCAGCGTTTTTTCGATCATCAGAATAAGTGAAAAAATCATGGTTGTAGCACCTACAACTGCGGTACCGATTAATACCGGCTTTGCAGTTGCTTTGAACGTATTTCCGGCACCATCATTTGCTTCCAGATAATATTTTGATTTTTCCCAATCCGGCTTAAATCCAAAATCTTTTTCAATTTCGGCATCCACATTCGGAATTTCTTCAATTAATGAAAGTTCATAAACTGACTGAGCATTGTCGGTTACTGGTCCATAACTATCAACAGCAATGGTAACCGGTCCCATTCCCAATAATCCAAATGCAACTAATCCAAAAGCAAAAATAGATGGGTAAACCATGATTTCATGTAATCCGAATGTACTTGCAAAATATGCTGCAAACATCAAAAAGAAAAAGACCATACCCAGCCAAAATGCAGAAAAGTTACCAGCCACAAAACCTGACAGAATGGTTAACGAAGCGCCACCTTCCCTACCAGCATTCACAACTTCATCAACATGGCTTGATTTTGGAGAAGTAAAGATTTTAGTAAATTCTGGAATCAATGCACCACCAATAGTACCACAACTGATAATTAACGAAAGTATCCACCACATATCTGTATTCCCATTTAACTCCGGAATCATTATATAGCTGGCAATAAATGTTACAATAATTGATAAAATTGAAGTTATCCAAACTAAGCTTGTTAAAGGTGCTTCGAAATCTAAATCTGTTTTGCCACTGTATTTAATTTTACTGATAAACCCATTAATATAGAAAGCAACAACAGATGTTATAATCATCAGGATACGCATTACAAAAATCCACACAAGTAATTTCACTTGTAGCAAAGAAGTAAGCATTTCGTCCATGCCCAAAGCAGCACCACCTACGGCAAGAAGGATAAAAGATATTAGAGCCACTCCTGTTACACCGTAAGTTTCAAAACCATCAGCAGTAGGGCCAACAGAGTCACCTGCATTATCACCAGTACAATCAGCAATAACTCCCGGGTTACGAGGATCATCTTCTCCGATTTTAAATACCACTTTCATCAAGTCGGAGCCAATATCTGCAATCTTAGTAAAAATGCCACCTGCTATACGCAATACTGAAGCACCTAAGGATTCACCAATGGCAAAACCAATAAAACAAGCCCCAGCTAATTCCCCTGGCATGAGAAGCAAAATAGTTAACATCATAATGAGTTCCAGCGAAATAAGCATTACACCAATACTCATTCCTGCATTTAAAGGAATATTTAAAAGGCTTAACGGATTCTTCCTCAAAGAAGCAAATGCCATACGTGCATTTGCAAGAGTATTCATACGAATACCAAATGCTGCTACTGAATAAGAACCAAGAATACCGATTACAGTCCAGGTTAAGATAAGTAATACACCGCCTATTCCGAAAAGAGAATTACCAGCATGATCTTTTGCCAAAAAACCAAAATATCCAGCTACGGCAGCACCAATAAACACAAAAAGTATTGCCAAAAATTTTCCTTGTTGTTTTAAATATGCTGAACAGGTCTTGTAGATAACGTCAGCAATGTCGAGCATTGATTTATGAGCAGGTAATTTTTTCACTTTCATAAACTGGTAAAGACCAAAGAGCAAACCAAGGAAGGTAATTACAAACCCCCAATAGAGAATAGTCTCATTTTTAATAGCTTCCGGAATTTTCAAGTCTGCTTCACTTGCCATGGTTAGCATGGGCAAAAAAAGCGCCGTTACAATCGGTAGGATACGTTTCATAGGCATTAGTTTTTGTTGTTTAGAAGCAAATATAGTGATGTTTTCGTTACGATGGCTTTTCCCTAAACTTAAAAAAAATTAATTTAGATACTTAAAACCTGAAGTACAACGAGCAACACGCTGTATATTTGCTTATTATAACAATATTAATAATTGTAAAAAAGTTAACATGCTTATAACATCCATAAGAGCTCATTGTTTAATGAGTGATAAAAAAAGTGTAAAATGAAATCTCAATATATTTTCTCTAGCAATCAAATTGGCACTTTTTTGTTTTTATAAAGTTTGATCTAAAAACTTTTGATGTTACTAAAACGAATACAATTAAAACAGGTTGATAACGGTTAATATGGCAGAAAATTAGCTAAAAGGGACGATAATATTTTAAAATTCTCTAAATTCGCACTCTCATGGAAAAAATAAAGCTTGAAATAGTAGGTATCTCATACAGCCAGTCGCAAAGCGGAGCTTATGCACTGGTATTGGGCGAAATTGACGGAGAAAGGCGATTACCCATCATAATAGGAGGATTTGAAGCTCAAGCAATCGCAGTAGAACTTGAAAAGATGAAACCTGCCCGACCGCTTACACATGATTTATTTAAAAATCTTGCCAAAACCTTTCGATTGAACATTGACGAAGTAATTATCCATGATTTTAATCTGGGAATTTTTTATGCGAAGCTTACGGTAAGTAACGAAAACGGAGAAATACACGAAATTGACGCTCGTACTTCGGATGCAGTTGCACTGTCGCTCCGCTTTAACTGCCCAATCTTTACAACCGAAAAGGTAATGACTGTGGCTGGTATTAAATTATCAGATACCGATGAGGAAGATGAAGAAGCCGAAGAAAGTAATAACAGTGTTGATGAAAACAATCTGAAAGACTATACGGTTGATGAATTACAAGAAATGCTTCAGAGTGCAATTGACAACGAAGAATTTGAGAAAGCCTCACTTATACGCGATGAACTGAAAAACAGAGAAGAATAAATTTCACGATTAAACAGAAAGAATTATGGGTATTAAGAACCGTCTTATTATCATGAATTTCTTCCAATTCTTTATTTGGGGATCATGGTTGTTAACTATCGGAGCTTACTGGTTTCAGACAAAACAATGGTCGGGAACCGAGTTCGGAGCTATTTTTTCGACAATGGGTATTGCTTCATTATTTATGCCTGCAATTGCAGGAATTATTGCAGACAGATGGATTAATGCAGAGAAACTTTATGGTATTTTTCATATCATAAGTGCTGTTATTTTATTTTGTGTACCTATGGTTGGAGATCCGTCAACCATGTTCTGGGTTATGCTGATTAATATGATTTTCTACATGCCCACAATTTCGCTATCAATCACGGTAGCTTATTCCGTAATGAAAAGCAAAGGAATGGATGTTGTAAAAGATTATCCTCCTATTCGTGTTTGGGGAACTATTGGTTTTATTGTGGCTTTATGGATCATCAGCTTAACCGGGTTCGAAACATCTGCAATGCAATTTTATGTAGCATCCATTGCATCACTCTGTTTAGGACTTTACTCTTTTACGCTTCCTAAATGCCCTTCATTAAACAAAAATACAGGAGGTTCATTCATTAATGCATTAGGATTAAACGCATTTAAACTTTTTGCCAACACTAAAATGGCCGTATTTTTCCTTTTTGCAATGATGCTGGGTGCTTCGTTACAACTTACAAATGCTTACGGCGATACCTTTCTGCATGATTTTGCAAAAATAGATCAATTTAAAGATCTGATAGCCGTTAAATATCCGGCTATCATCATGTCTATCAGCCAAATATCTGAAACCTTATTTATTCTTACTATCCCTTTCTTTTTGAAACGCTTCGGCATTAAAAAAGTAATGTTAATGAGTATGATTGCATGGGTATTGCGTTTTGGATTATTTGCCTACGGTGATCCGGGAGCAAGCTTATGGATGATTATTTTATCCTGCATTATTTATGGAATGGCATTTGACTTCTTCAATATTTCAGGATCATTATTTGTTGAAACACAATGTGATTCTACTATTCGTGCCAGTGCTCAAGGATTATTTATGATGATGGTAAATGGTGTTGGCGCATTTTTAGGCAGCAGGATCAGCGGAATTATTATCGACAAATACTTCACTTTGGAAGGTGGCGTTTTCAACTGGCATGGAATCTGGCTTACATTTGCAATTTACTCTCTTGCAGTAGCAATACTGTTTGCAATAGTTTTCAAACATAAACATGATCCAAATCTGGAGGTAAAACACTAAGCCCGGATTTGTGAAAACAAAGTGATGTTAAAAAAGGCAATATGGTCAGGTATAATGCTGCTTATATTCAGCGTCAATCTTTTGGCTCAACATAAAAAGATTGAAAAGGGTGTTGCATCCTATTATCATGACCATTTGCGCTTACACAGAACCGCAAATGGTGAGCAGTATCATCCCCATGAACTCACTGCAGCCCACCTTACACTTCCGTTCAACACCTTAGTCAGAGTATTAAATCTCAAAAACAACAGGTCGGTCACAGTTCGTATTAACGACCGTGGCCCTTTTATCGATAACAGAATCATCGACTTATCAAAAGCAGCAGCAGATTCACTCGATTTTCTTTACGAAGGGCTTACCAGAGTAGAACTAAAAGTTATTAACATCGGAAAGCACAAAAGCAATCTTAAACCTGCTTTATTAGCAAAAAAACCTGCATCTCCTCCTAAAACACTTTCAAAAACAACGCTGGCAAGTGTAAAAAAGAATCTGAAACCTAAAGAAAAAAATAAACTCAAAAATACTGATACTCTGTTAGTCAATCCGAAACTTCCAATAGCTGAATTAGTTCCTGCAAATGCTGATACAAACATCATTCAGGGAAAAAATATTGTTTACGGAGTTCAAATTGGCAGCTTTAAACAAAAAAGCAACATGTTAAATCTCTCAGAAAGATTGAAAAACAATTTTATTGAAGAGTTTAACATTCAAGAAATTACTAAAAATAATGAGCTTTATTACAGGATGGTTCTTGGTGAATACTCAACAGAAGCACAAGCTGAAAAGCTCCGTAAAAAAGTCGTAAAAGAGTTTCCCAACTGTTTTATCATTAAATATAAAAATTAACAAACTGATATAAGCATTTTCCTCTTCAAACCTGTTTAAACAACGAATCTCAGAAACGATGAAACAATATTTAGACCTACTCGACCATATTCTCCTAAATGGAGTACAGAAAGAAGACCGTACAGGTACCGGAACGAAAAGCGTTTTCGGATACCAAATGCGATTTAATCTTGAGGAAGGTTTTCCGTTACTTACCACAAAAAAACTGCATCTTCGCTCCATTATTCATGAATTGTTATGGTTTTTAAAAGGCGAAACCAATATTAAATACCTGAAAGATAATAAAGTAAGTATTTGGGACGAGTGGGCTGATGAAAACGGGAACCTGGGGCCGGTATATGGGCATCAGTGGCGTTCGTGGAAAACTTACGATGGAAATACGATCGATCAAATAAGTGAAGTTATTCATACGCTAAAAACAAACCCTGATTCTCGCCGAATATTGGTTAATGCCTGGAATGTAGGCGAAATTAACAAAATGGCTCTTCCTCCCTGTCATATCCTCTTTCAGTTTTATGTTGCCGAAGGAAAACTTTCCTGCCAGCTTTACCAACGTAGTGCTGATGTTTTCATAGGAGTTCCGTTCAACATTGCATCCTATGCTTTATTAACCCTTATGATTGCACAGGTTACCGGATTAAAACCCGGTGATTTTATTCATACTCTCGGCGATGCTCACCTCTACCTGAATCATCTTGATCAGGCAAAACTTCAGTTGAGTCGTGAACCTCGTAAACTTCCTATAATGACACTAAATCCAGATATCGAAGATCTCTTCTCTTTTAAATTTGATGATTTTCAACTCAGTGAATATGATCCTCATCCTCATATCAAAGCCGAAGTTTCTATTTAAAAAACAAGATATGACTGGATCAAACAAGCCCTTTTAAGTCTCACAAAAATCACCTCATGAAAACACTATCCATCATTGTTGCAATAGCACAAAATAATGCAATTGGAAAAGACAATCAACTTCTCTGGCATTTATCAGAGGATTTAAAGCGGTTTAAAAAACTCACTACCGGAAAAACCGTAATCATGGGAAAAAAAACCTATGAATCACTTCCATTCAGGCCATTACCCAATCGTAAAAATATAGTATTAAGCGATAATAATGCAGATGTAATCCCTGGATGTATCATGGCCAACTCTATTCCTCAGGCTATTGAATTAGCTGATGATGGAGAAAATTTCATCATGGGAGGAGGAAGCATTTATAAACAATTCCTTCCTGTTGCAAACAGACTCTATTTAACGATAGTTTATCACGATTTCGAAGCCGACACATTTTTCCCTGAAATCAATTTTAATGAATGGAAAACTCTGGAAGAAAGCGAAATATTTACGGATGAAGCAAATGGTCTTTCTTATAAATACATAACCTACGAAAGAGCTTGAAATAATTTAACTTTTCATTATTACTTAGCTGATTAAACCTAATTTGAGTAAAAACATCCAAGTTATGCTCAACTTGACGGGAAACAGTTTCTGTTAATTTTCCCCCTTAAATAATCCTTTTTGCCATGAGAAAACTATCTGCATTCTTTACAATCATTTTATTATCACTAAATTTTATTTACGCACAACAAATCACTGCAAAATTGATAGATGATGGTGAAAATAAGCCACTTCCAGGCGCAAACACTGTACTCTACTTTCTGCCTGACAGCTCAAAATGGAGTGGAACAACATCTGATCTCAACGGTATTATAAGCTTCAATAATCAAAAACCCGGAAATTATCTTTTGCGAATTACCTATATTGGCTTTGAAAAAGTCGAACGAAAAATTACGCTGGGGAACGAACCTATAAAACTCGGCAGAATTAAAATGAAGCCATTAGCAAAAACCCTTGGAGCTGTAAATATTGAAGCTGCACAAATTAAAGTCGAGCAATCAGGTGACACAACAAGCTATCGTGCAGCAGGCTACAAAACAAACCCGGATGCAAATGCAGAAGATTTAGTTCAAAAAATGCCTGGCATTACTGTTGAAAGCGGAAATGTAAAAGCACAGGGTGAGGATGTAAAGAAAGTTACGGTTGATGGAAAAGATTTTTTTGGAGATGATCCTTCTCTGGCTCTTAAAAATTTACCGGCAGATGTAATTGATAGAGTTCAGGTATTTGATCAAATGAGCGATCAGGCACAATTTACAGGTTTTGATGATGGTAATACATCCAAAACGATGAATATTTCTACCCGTTTCGGAAAGCTGAAGGCTACATTCGGAAAAGTATATGCAGGCTATGGTACTGACGACCGCTACAATGCCGGAGGAACCTTAAACTTTTTTAGCGGAGAACGTCGCATAACACTTAATGCTCTGTTTAATAATGTAAACCAGCAAAACTTTCAAACTCAGGATTTAATGGGAGTATTAGGAAATGCGGTCCGAAGAGGCGGCGGAATGCCCCGTGGCGGAGCTGAAGCAATTTCCAGAATGACTCGTGGTGGAGGTGGTAGCGATTTTATGGTCGGCCAGCAAAACGGAATCACAAAAACCAATGCTGTTGGTTTAAATTATACAGATATGTGGGGTAAGAAAATCAGCGTGAATGGAAGCTATTTCTTCAACTATTCTGAAAATGAAAATCAAACAGATCTTATTCGTTCTTACTTTACCAAAGACACTATTCCTCAACTTTATAATGAATCCTCTTCTTCTTCCAGTAAAAACTATAATCACAGATTTAATCTCCGAATGGAATACACCATAGATTCCTCAAATTCAATTATTTTAGCACCACGACTCAGTTTTCAGGATTATTCATCAAGTAGCTTTACAAACGGAAATAATACAATCGGAAGAAATTCCATCAGTAAAACAAGTAATCAAAGTGCATCAAGTTATAATGGATTGAATTTCAGCAACAATATTCTTTATCGACATAAGTTTAACAAGCCAGGAAGAACATTCTCAATCAACCTGAATACTGAAATCAATACCAAAGATGGCAATTCAAGCCAACTCTCAACAAATACATTTTTAAAAGGCATTTCAGACTCTACCTGGACACTTGACCAACAAAGAGATATCAACAATAAGAGTACAAAGATATCCGGAAGCATCAATTATACCGAGCCAATTACTGAAAGCCTTAATTTACAAGTAAGCTACAATCCATCCTATACAAAAAGCAACTCTGATAAAACGACTTTCAATCTGGATACAATTACACATAACTACTCTTTACTGGACACATTACTTTCCAATAGCTATGAAAATGAATATATTACACAGCGTGGAGGAATTAGTTTGCGGTATAAAGTGAAGCAAAGCAATTTTACCATTGGTGCAAACTATCAGTATGCTGAACTAGATGGATTTCAAACATATCCATATAAAACAGATGTTAATCATGCATTTAAGAGCATATTACCTAATGCAATGGCTCAAATTCGTTTTGCAAACAAATCAAATCTTCGCCTTTTCTACCGAACTTCCACCAACGCACCCTCTGTAACTCAGCTCCAAGATGTTGTGGATAACAGTAATCCTCTCTTCTTATCTGCAGGGAATCCTAACCTTAAACAAGACTATAGCCACACATTAACGATAAGATTCAATAGAACTAATACCGAGAAAGGTCGTAGTATTTTCCTGTTTCTTTATGCAGGTATAACTCAGGATTATATTGGAAATGAAACTTTTATATCTCGCAGAGATACAGTAATCAATGGATCAACACTTTTCAGAGGATCTCAGTTTAGTCGTCCGGTAAATCTAGATGGCTTTAAGAGTATTCGCTCTTTCCTCACTTATGGTTTGCCTGTGAAGCTCATTAAAAGCAACTTAAATCTCAATCTGGGTTATAATTATACCCGGACTCCTTCATTAAACAATGGAGGCACAAGTTATTCAAATAATTCGACTATAACTTCAGGTTTTGTTTTAAGCAGTAATATCAGTGAGCGCTTAGATTTCACCCTCTCTTACACGGGTAACTATACATTTTCAAACAGTACCTTACAATCAAGTTCTGACAGCAAATACTACAACCAAATAACAGGATTCAAAATTAACTGGATGCCAACGAAGAAACTCGTAATAAACTCCGATATTAGCCACTCATACTATCACGGACTTTCTGAAGGTTACGATGACAAATTTCTCTTATGGAATGCTTATATCGGTTATAAATTTCTCAAAAACAACGCCGGAGAACTAAAAGTAAGCATTTATGACCTGCTGAATCAAAACAAAAGTCTGAGCCGATCAATTACAGACACTTATATTGAAGATAATCGTTCGATGGTGCTTAAGCGCTACGTAATGTTCACCTTTACCTACACAATCAGAAAAATCAGCTTTACACCAAACGGAAACAACCCAGGTGGGAATACCCCATCTTCTTCTAATGGAGGAGAACAAAGGCCCCGCAGACATGAATAATAGCATCTTTCTCTTACTAATTCTACTTCCTTAATTTACTTTTTTATCTTTGTGTTGAAAAAGAATTCAAAGATGAAACTTTCTATTATTTTATTGTCAGTTTGTATTTCCCTCTTTTCCTGCAAAGAAAATACAACTAAAAACAGTGGCAGATTGAATTTCAACCCACAAAACATCCAAAAAAGACTTAAAGAATATGATAAATTTCTTAATGGGAAAACATTCAATATTAACGACTACAAAAATCTACTGGATACAATAGATAAAAATGACCCAGTAAGCATCCCTCTTGCAGTAAAGTTCATCAAAAAAAGGCTTAAAACTGATGTAAATCAACATGATTACGTACTTGCCAAACTAGAGGAGTTGTTTTATAAGATTACCTCCAACTTTGAGCAATTCATCACATACGAAAACGTTGGGATTTATAATTTAATTCAGGAAAAATATGATAAGCCCACTCCTGAAATTAAAAGCTTTCTTAAATCGCTAAATCTATGTGGAATTGATTTATACTGGGATACTGGAGAATTTTACCTTGACCAAGCATCCAGTTATTTCTTTAAAAATTTTAAAGGATACGGTTCTAAAGCATACGATGTCTTTCTTTTAAACAGGAAACAAGAGCTTACTGAACAATTTTCAAATGATGCCGCTATGCTTATAAGTTGGCAGGAACTATGGAGAAGAGTTAAATCATGGGAGGATTTCATTACCAAATATCCCAATTTCATCCATTTTGACATTTGTAAAGCAAAATACAATGAGTATTTATCTACTCTGTTAACAGGATTGGATAATACGCCAGTATTCGATTATAATTACGATGATAATCAAGATTCATCACAAGTAAATAAACTCTCACAGGAAGTAAAATCGCTCTATGAGAAAATTATAGAAGAAAATGAATCCAGAAACAGTGCTGTTGTCATATCAAAATACTATGAATATCTGAAGTCTAATAACTTTATAATAAATGACGAAACATATAAATTTATTGAAAATATGAATTTGACTCCCATGAATGGAACAGAGCCCACGAACTAGCTAAACATTTAATTATCAATAAATCACAAACTATTAATATAAATCCGACTTAAGCTTCAACAACGAGTTTAAGCTGGACATGCAGTTCATTTTTCACTTTAATCAAACCCATAAATTTTACGGGTGGGGTTAATTTGAAGTCAGAAAATCGTAGTATTTTTTCCCCTAAAATCACAAATCGATCAGAAGTAGAAACGGCATCAAAAGGGATTGAATACAAAGATGTTACTCCAGCAAGTGTAATCGAAACAATTACATTTCCAGTATAAAAATCTTTATCTGTAGAAGTCGTCTCTGTTTTTATATTAATCTTATATACAGTAATATTCATCACCGGATACTTTTCAGCATTGAGCAAATCCAGAAAATCACTCAGCATTTTCTTATTGGAGCAGGTGAATTTCCGTACATCCACGGGCAGGGAAACGCTATTGGTAAGCAATCCCTGTGTATTTTGATTCAACAATATTTTAATGGATGGTTCTGTAAAAACTCCAGATTGAACAAAATCAAATGTATTTATATTTGATTTGCCATGAATACTTATGCTACTTTCTGGTTGCAAAACAACAACAACTTCACGTGTTCCGTCAGGAGCAGATGCCATTAACAAAAATGACAATAGAAAAATTATATTTATCTTTTTGCGTACCATCATCTGTTTTAAATAAAGAAAAACCTGTTTATCATTATAAAATCAAACCAAACAAACCAAACTCACTCGTAGATAAACAGGTTTCTCCTATTCATTCAAAAAACAAAACCTAATTCAAAAAACAAAATATACAACATTCATTTAGAAAGATATTGCAGCTTCAAACATAATACCTTTGAAACCAGCATTATTTCCCCATTTGTTGAAATTATTAAAGTTTTGATTAACATACTCCAGTTTAGCAACCATATTTTCGGTCATATACCAACCTCCGCCAACTTGAATTCTGTCAACAGACTTATTATCGGTTTTAATGGTATTATCCTTATTCAAAAAAGTATCAGTACCTCCCGATTTATCTGTTACCTTATTGTAACGAGCTCCTACAAAAAACTGTTCTGATTTACCAAAATAATATAACCCTTCAATCGCTATCTGAGTAAAATTGAGTTCACTTTTTTCAGTTTTTGTAGCAGTAAGAACATCTGACGGGCTGGTAGCTTTTGCATTTTCGTACGTTCCAAAGAGTTCAAAACCTTTGTACTTACCATAAATATTCAGCATCATCGCATTGTTTTTATCTGTAGAACCAGGTCCCCAGTTTTGCAGAAATGCATTTGCTGTAATGTCATAATCGGCAGAAGTCTTTGTTTGTTTATTCATAACCAAGTAATAACGTGATCCTGAACGATCACCTGCAAATAAGGTTCCACCATGATTTTTCTTATTCGCATAATATGAGAAAGTGGCACGAAGCCTCAAATCCTGATTTACTTCTTTATCGTACCCAATTTTACCATAAACAGCAAGTTCATCAAAGAAATTGTATTCTGAATAAGTTTTGGTGGTTGAATTATAAGCACCCAAAGCAGGTTTTAAGGCACCACCAGTAGCTGCAACCATAGCGATAATACCATTTTTGCGCCATAACACTTCCAACGAAGGAGTTGTAGTGTAAGCATCCATAATCAGATTTCCAACAAATGGACTGTAAAGCGCTCTACCATTATTTGTACGTCTGAAATGAGCATCACCATAATTCAGTTCCATAAAACCAAATTTAAGAGTTAAATTCTGCATCCATTTATCAACCATCGGGCTATTAAAAAAAGGAAGTTCATCCATTTGCAAATAACCACCTTCAACCCATGATTCATTGTGGTGACGAGCAGAAAGGAAAGTGTTTAAATAAACTTTTACACCTTTAGCCAGCTGTCCAGTAATCGAAAAGTTAGCAGTAGGAAGGTTAAATCCTGAGCCTAATGCAATAAGAGCACTATCGGCAGTATGCGATAGACCTTGAAACTGTAGAGCAAAATCACCCCCAACTTTCACTTTTACACCATTGAAGTCCTGCACATTTTTAGGTTCTTCAAATACAGCTTTTCTCTGTGAGTACGCGCTTAATCCAATCATTGTTAGCGCAAAAATCAAGAATAATCCCTTTTTCATAAATTCCTAAATTTTAATTGATTATTTAAAATAGACTTCGAAGTCGATCATAACTGGATCGCCAGTCTTTAAAGTTCCCATAAACATTTTAGGAGGTTCTACTCCAAATTCCGTCATTAATACCGAGTAGTTTCCAATTACTTTAATTCTACCATCTGTAAGTTGTTTTACCTGAGCAGTAAACGTTTTCTTTTTTGAAACACCTGCCAATGTTAATACTCCGGTAACAGATATATTGATTGCATCTTTAGCTACTGAAGTTATTGAAATGACATTTGATTCAAATACAATGTAAGGGTGAGTTTCTTGTTTAAGAGCTTCGTACGTTTTCGTATTCATCAGCTTTTTCTCACTTTTAAGAGATTCAACGGGGATTTTAAGGCTTACGCCTTTAAACCGTTCAATAAGTCCTTTTTCGGAAAAGAATAATTCAACCTTTCCTGAAATTTGAGTTACATTCATTTTCCAATCATGCAGTGTTGAAGTTCCACTCAACTCAAATTTTGAAGGTGGACTTTGGACTTGCATCGTGGTTTGGCCAATCAGCATCATTGAGCTTACAATCCATGCGACCATTAAGAGAATGACATTTTTCATTCGTGTAAATTTAATGTTTTTGTATTCGGGTATTTACTTACCTATTTGCGCAAATTTAAACAATCTGAAATCAAAAAAGTTATTCTAACCAATTTTTCAAATGTTAAAAGCAGCTCAATTTTAGGTGGTTATTATCCAGTTTAATATACACAAGCTTTTCAGAAGCCAGTAATTTCGAATGTTTCAAACATTAAATTCAATCAAAATAAAGCCTTAAAAATTTAGATATCCACAAAAAAAAGCCGTATCAAATTCATGATACAGCTTTTTTTTAACAATTAATTCAATCTTATTGTAGTGGAGTCACAACTTCAATCAGTTCTGGCAAGTCCATTCCAAGATTTTTCAAGTGTTGAATAGTTGGGACACCATTCTTCGTCCATCCGCGACGTTTGTAAACAGCATCCAGAAGTTGTTCATAGCGATCTTCACGATATTTACGAAGAATAGCCATTTTTTCTTCTGTTGTTTTTCCTTCAGGATTAACATTCATACTTTCAATCAACTGTTTATCATAACGTTCCTGACGTGATTCGTATTCTTCAACAGTTACAGGACCTGCTGCACGATAAGGTTGTGCATCATGAATGCGCAAACCAAAGCCAAGACGAATATTAAATATTCTCTGAAAGTTATATACTCTTTCTGACTGGCGGATTAATTCCTGTTTGTCAAATGTTTCATCGCCAGTAACAGCCCGATATATAGTTACGTAATTATCAACATGTTCCGGAACTTTTGCAGGTTCGCTTGTTTCTTTATTGTTTTCCGGCTCTACGTCATTCCAAGGTAGTTTGCAAAGGCCTTGCAAACCAAACCAGGTACGGAACATTGGGAAATAGTGTAAAGCTTCAGCTTTATCTTCAAAAGTTGGAATCAGGTTATTAACCATATCCATAAAGATCAGCCATGCTTCATCATGCTGAGGACCTTTGTTGGTCATTGCATAACCACCTTGCTGAGCCAATGATTCTTTTGAAACATATTGCGAATATTCCAGACCTTTATTTTCCATTGCAAAATCCTGCATTTCAGCCATATTACCCCAGCCTTGCTGTGCAAAATACTCTTTCATTTTACGAATACCCATACCGGCAATTTTCCCAAAACCTTCACCACGAGCTAACTGATGCATACATTCCATTGCATCATCGGCATTTCCCCAGTTGAATTTCAGCCCTCCGGTACGCTCTTCATTCAGAATACCACGTTCCCAGCACTCCATAACAAACGCCATAAGAGTACCCCAGGTTATGGTACAGATTCCATACGTATCGCAATAGAAATTGGATTCAATAATATAATCAGGGTTAAAAATACCACAGTTTGATCCTAAACCCGCCGCATTTTCATATTCAGGACCATCTACAATTACCTTTTGACCAGAATATGGACCTGTGCGAAGTTCATAATTATCAACACCTTTGGCACATGACATATTACATCCAATCCAACAACCATCCGGAACACCTTGTGTAAAAAAACTTTTCCATACTTCAGAATCAATTTTCGGAGTATCAGGATGTTTTCCAAATTTAAAGTTATGAGTTGGTAATAAATCATAGGCATCCATCACTTCAACAAGGTGCGCCGTTCCTTTAGCCCTCATTTCACATTGAGAATCATCCAGTTCGCGCATTTCTTTATTAAAGCGGCGACCACGTTCCTGAATTGCCTCAAGGTCTGCCACATTATTCATATTTCCTTTAACACCACTGATTTTTGCAACCAGCGCACGAATTTTCTTATCACGGAAAATTGTTCCTAAACCTCCACGACCGGCTTGTTTTAAACGAACAACCTTACGTTTCATATCATAGAAACTAAAGTTGAGCATCCCAATCAATGAATTGTCGGCAGCCTGACCTGCAGAAACTATCGCAACATTGTATTTATCACGTTCGCTGTCGGCAAACATATCGGTAAGTTCTTCAGCTAATAAATGACTATCGTAAGCCAACCCGTCAGGAGCTTCAAAAATCTCGATTTCACCATCTATACCATTTATAAAAATGATGGCTTCCTTTTCAGCTTTGCCCTGAATTTCAACTGCATCAAAACCGGAAAATTTAGAGTATGGACCAAAGAAACCGCCAACATTACTATCCATTACCGAATCTGTTTGCGGAGAAATTCCCACTACTATAGATTTACCCGTACCTGAATATTGTGTAATTCCACAAACGGGACCTCCTGATATAACAATTTCATTTTCAGGATTATTCCACTTAGTATTGGGTTTTGTACCATCCCACAATAATCGTAATCCAAAGCCTTTTCCGCCGATGAATTTCTCTTTCATCTGCTGAGAAACAGGTTTTTCAAGAATCTCTTTACTTCCTACATTAACATATAATGTACGGTTATTATACCCTCTGAATACGGGCTTTAACTCATACTGATACTTGGCAAGAATTATTCTTTTTTCACGAATTGCCTTCAGATCCATATACTTTTGATTTTGATTTGTTTCTTAACGGGCAAAGATAGCAAAATCAAAAATAGCATATACGCTGAAATAAAAAATTACGATATGCAAAATACTGCATATCAAAAGCATATTGAATTCAACTGTTTGCAAAAAGGCACCTTTCAACCCTTCTCACGGCATAATTAGTACTAAATTACTAATACATATTATTTTATTTACAACTATAACATATGATAAAACATATTCCAAATGTTAATTTTTTATATTTATCTGGTATTCTTATTTTCTTTACATTATCTTTGCTTTTCATTATTTAATATATAGCACAGGGAAAGCCATTTTGCTTCTTAATCAATCAAATTATTTATTAATTCAATCTCAAGGATTAAATTCGTGGGGTTTAGGCGGAGAATATTACTCAACTATTACATTTCCAATTTTAAGCAATCGTTAAAAGGCAAAGAAATGAATTTTAAAAAATTAATATGGGCAGTTTTATTCGTATTATGTTGTAGCATTGGAAGCATAATTTTACAAAACCTGAAATATGACGATGAGGTTTATTATTTACATGACAAAAATAAAAAACAACATCCTTTCTTTAGCAATGATTACTTTAATAAAATTTGCGATGCAGATACCGTGAAAGAGTTTTATCTAAATTTTAATATAAAAGGTATTGTAATTGGAAAATACTATGTCAGACAAAGTCATAATGAACCATTAATTTGGATTGAAGACAGCATTTATTATTATAATTTAAGAACAAGAGGTTTCGATGAGTATGGAACGATATTGTATAAAAACATTAAAGTTGGTGATTCTATTTTTAAAAACTCGGGGTCAATGATCGTAAGTCTTAAAAGGGGTAAGTTTATCAAGAACTTTTGGTTGATGAATTACTGGGATCATATGAACAATCCATACTATCAGGAAAACACTGACACATTAAGATAAAATACAATATCATATTTTGACAATCTAAATTGAAAACAAATGAATACTTGTCAAATCCAGTTCTTCCCTTTTTATATGGTTCAAAAAGTCTATGGAGCAACGAAACCATATAATCATATTCAAAATAAATCAGTTATAATCTATACTAACTAACAAAAAATCAGAATATTACCTATCTTTTTCAATTTCTACAAACATCGATTAATAAGTTTATTATATATTAAATCAAAATAATTATATATAAATAAAAAAATAAAACACAATACAATTATTTTGGTTATTTTCATGGTATTAAATTACCTGTCTGTTTCAGCCCAAACCAATGTTCGGTATTCATACGATGAATCAGGAAATCGTACGCAGCGCTGGATTGAAATTATTCCAATGGCGTATCATACAACCGGAAATGATACAACCACAGAGTTTCAGGTAAATAAGCTGTTAAAACAAACAGAAACATTAGCCGAAGAGAAAAGCAATACACTTCCTGAGAATGAACAAAGCACCGTAAAAATCTATCCGAATCCTGTTATGGAAAAAATCAACATAGATATTCCGGAAGGCGCCAGTGTTGGTTCTTTGCTCTTGTATGATGGCAATGGCAGGCTGGTACTAAGCCAAACCAACGTGAGTACTCATAACGAGTTGGACTTAAGTGCACAAAACAAAGGGAATTATTTCCTGGTTTTTCAAACTACCAGCGGAAAGCGTTATTTTTGGAAATTAGTCAGGCGTTAATCATCTGTATAAATCGGCATTGAAGGATTACGTCATAACAAGTCCTTCAGTGCTGATTTTATCGTCAAATATTTAAATCTGTATCCGGAGTCAAGTAATCTTTCCGGTATCACGGAAGGAGCATTCAATATCATTCCGGCACCTTCTCCAAAAGTTATCTTTAAGACCAATTTAGGAACTCTGAAAAATGCAGGTTTTTGTAAAAACATGCAGATTGTTTTTGTAAGCAACAGATTATCTATCTGTTGTGGAGCCGTTATATTATAAATTCCACTGGTTGATTCATTTTCGATAAAATAAAGAAATGAAGCTACAACATCCTCAATATGTACCCATGGAAAAGGTTGTTTCCCTGTATGAATTTTGCCACCCAAACCATATTTAAAAGGTTTAATCATTGAAGGCAAAGCACCTTTTTCTTTATCCAGCACTACTCCTATTCGTGCAATAACCAAACGAGTATCAGAATGAACCCGGGAAGCTTCGCGTTCCCAATCCTGACATAAACGTCCCAAAAAATCGCGGGAATAATCGGTAGAGGTTTCTGTATGCTGTTTTTCTGCTTCATATATACCAATAGCAGACGTACTGATCAATAACCCGGGCTTATTTTTTAGAAGGTCGATACTCTTCACAATTTTAGCAGTAGTTATTAGTCTGCTGTCACGCATCTCTTTTTTGTGAATACTCGTCCAGCGTTTAGAAACAGGAGCTCCTGCAAGATTTATAATAACATCTGCATTATTTAGTTTTGGAGCAAAATCTTCGTCAGGCAGTAAAAAGTCATTTCGTTTCAGCTCTACAATATCCCATCCTTTTTCAGTGAATTTCCTTTTGAGATGAGTTCCTATCAAACCTGAAGAGCCACTAATTGCAATAACCATGACGAACTAATTTTCAATTCAGGAGTTAAAGGTAGTAATTTTTTTGTTTCACCCGAAAATTCAAAACATGGAATAATCAAAAAAGGGATTTGAATAAAATCCAAACCCCTTATAATCAATATTTAACTAAATAATTATTTTTCAAAACCGGTACGACGTTTTCCTTTACATACATAAATTTTACCCTGAGTTTTAAACCAATCTAATTCAAGAGAAATAGAATCCCCGAATACCCTTCCATTCGTAACGGTAATGGTATCATTCTGCTGAACATCTATTCCCTGATTTACAGAAAAGTTTGACCCGCTAACATTTAATTTTAGCTTGAAATTTTTGTAGTTCCCCTGATCGTCCACCCAAATTTTGGAGACATCACTTGCAGTGTTATAAATCAGTAACACTGAAGGATCATCTTGAGGAATCCCATTTACCCAGTATTGCACCCAGTATTCACCGGCTACATCTTTATTGGGAGCAAAGTCCTGATGATCTTTCCACGCGTCATCTTTTTCGCAGGAAGCAACAAACATCGCGGTTGCAACTGCCAGAAGTAGAAATATTTTGCTTTTCATAATCTTCTTATTTTTGAGTTTCACTTATTGTCTGTTGAATGTACGAGTAGATGGTCCATAGTTAATATGAATTACCACCCATGAAGCTTGTCCATTTCCAACAGAAGGTTTCAGGTTAATACTGGTACAAGTTAGTTCGCCACCAATTGTAGCTGGTTGTAACGGAATAACCAACGTACTGTCTTTGATGTTGAATATTCTGATATCAAAACCAAAAGCAGGGCTTGTCGCTAAATCAACACCACCAACATTATCAGTAACATACAAACCTTGATTATTGGCATCTTTTGTCCAGTTGGTAAGAACACTATTGCTACTACGCTTCCAAACTCCGGAATAATCCTTACCAATAATATTCGATTCATAAACACCTACCCAACGTTTCACAACAGAGGAATAACCATCTGAATTTACAGCGGAGTATGTTAGTTTGTAAACGCCCGGAGTTGTTGCATTTACAGTACCTTCTGTTTGGTATTGCACCGGAGAACCTCCAATGGTGGCATCTATTCCGGGATCAGTAAAGGTTGAACCTTTCGCAATGGTCATAAACTGATCTCCTTTGATCTTGAGAACAGGGTATGCTGTTTCTCTTGATACATCTTCTGAATCCTTACTACATGCCGCAACAAATGCAACAAGTAACAGGATAATTATCAGGTTGAAATATTGTTTTTTCATAACTGTTCTTTTTTTAAGTTAATCACACCACTTTATGGTTTAACATCCCACCATACTTTAGTTGTCAAAGGAACTAATGCTGGAGTATTCGGGTTCCGTTTCCGTTCTGATTCAGGGAAAAGAAGACGTTTAGGCCATTGGTTTGCAGTTGTATTATTCAAAGAAATTGTCCATTGACCTGCTACATAAGTTGTGTCACTGGATGGTACCGGGCTAATTTTAGGATAATGCGTTCTGCTTTGTTCTAAAAATGCTTCCAGACTCTGGAAATTGGTCATTGCCACCCATTTTTGAACAATTATTTTTTCTTGTTTTTGTTCTTCTGTACCTGCAGCAGGATATTCATAAGGGCCGCCTGCTCCATAAAGAGTGGAAGCACCTGTAACACCCAGTTTTGTAAACGAGGCATTAATTCCCTGTTCATATAATGCTTTTGCATCACCGGCTACATTGAAGCGTAATACGGCTTCCGCCTGCATAAAATAGCTTTCGGAAGCAGAGAAGAATACAACAGGATCTGTTGGGTTTAAAACCGGAGTAGATAAATTTTGAATATTCGCACCCGTTCCAAGCGTAGTATTGAAAAAGTCACCCTGAGCCAGACATTCGTATTTTGCAGGGGTTTTCTGATTTTTATTGATCAGCATAGGCAAACGTGGGTCTGCATTTGTATTCAGGAACGAGAAAATAGTTTTGCTCACCGAAATATTTCCTGCTAAACGATCAATAAATGTTTCATAAACCGGGTTTCTCTTATTTTGCTGATTTTCAAAGTTAGCAAAAACGGCATCCGAAGTCAAAAACGGAGCATTCGCAGTAAACATTTGCTGAATTCCTGCCTGAGCAACTGTTGGACGTTTATAGGACTGATGCAAATAAATTTTGAGCTTCAGAGTATTTACAAATTGTTCCCATTTGTCCATATTCCCTCCAAATATCACATCATCAGTACCTGGTTCTAATGCTGTAGCCGTTGGATTATTTACACTTTTAAACGTTTTATAATCGTGTAATAACGCTTCATTCAGCATTACAATTAATGCATCATACACATCCTGTCCATTATCCCATTTAGGAGTTGTATTTCCACCTAATCCCTGTAATGCTTCAGAAAACGGGACTTTATCATAAAGGTCAGCAAGAACCTGATAGGTATATGCCTGCATTGCAGTAGCCATTAAATAATAGCTCCAGTTTTGAGTTGAGCGTGAGTTATCTCTAACCCATTTCAAATCAGACAGAGCACCAGCATATAATTGTCCCCACTGACGGGTATCGAAATCTGTTGATTGCAAATTGTAAGCATCCAGTTCTCTCCATTGAGAAGCACCTATCGATTGAGTCCAGTGCTGAGCCCAAAATCCACCCAGTAATTGATAATAACCGCCAATAACATACGCACTGGAAGCAATACCCGCTGGAAGTGTTAGCTGAACACTTGATTCTGCCGGATTATTTGGATCTGTATTGATATCCAAAAAATCTTTTTCACATGACACCATTCCAAATGTCAACGTGAAAAGCAGCATGATTGATATAATTGATTTTCTTTTCATTTCTCTAAGATTTTAATTAATCATCACTAGAAAGTAACTTTTAAACTTGCGCCGAAACTACGGGTAGTTGGAGCAGCTGAATATTCACCATAATCTGCCGTTAAATCATTTCCGAAGGTTGTAACTTCAGGATCGATAAAATGATTGTCACTTGGAGTGAAGAGAAGGAGATTTCTTCCGATAACGCTAAATGATGCTGAACCGAATGGGGTTTTGGCAAGCCATTTCGTTGGAAAAGTATAGGTTAAAACAACTTCACGGAGTTTCACGAACGATTTATCAATCAGATAAGCACTTGCGAATTTTCCACCACCGTGTGATTGGTCAAAATATTGATAAAAATTCTGAGTAGTGTGAGAAACAGGAGTTTCGTTTTCTATGTAAATAACATTTCCATTACCGTCCACACTTTGTTGAACTGAATTAGGAACAATAAACGGATTACGATCATTGTAAGTAGTAAACGGAGAAAGACCTGCAAAATCCATCATTTCTTTAGTTCTTGAATACATCAAACCTCCCTGGCGAACATCAATAGAAAACGATAAATCCCAATTTTTGTAACGGAGCGTATTAATAACACCACCCGTCCAATCATATTCAGAATTCCCTAAATAGCCATATTCGTCTGCAACAATTGGCAAACCACTATTGTCAACTATAATCCGTCCCTGAGGGTCTAATTTTGCCACTGGTCCCTGAAAAACGCCCAGTGGTTGCCCCGGGATACCAACAAAACCTAGTTTAGAAGTACCTCCTAAATCAACTTTTTCAAGTTGATCATTGAGTTCAACCAGTTTATTGCTGTTTTTCGCAAAGTTAAATGTGATTTCCCACGTGAAATCTTTCTTCTTAATTGGCACAACCTTTAATAAAACTTCGACCCCTTTATTGGTAATTACACCAAGATTACGGGTTTGCACACTGTAACCACTTGAAAACGCAATTGGCACATCAAAAATCAAATCCGTTGTTTTCTTCGAATAGTAGGTAAAGTCGAGACCTATTCTTCCATTGAAGAAACGTAAGTCAGTACCAACTTCAAACTCTGAAGTAATTTCAGGTTTTAATTCCGGATTACCAATACGGTTTCCAACTGAGAATGCATTAATTCCTCCAAGTGGAAAGTCAAGACCTCTATAACCATCAGCAATGCTGGTTTGCGCAAAGATTGGATAAATTAAGTAAGGATTTGCATCATTTCCAGTTTGAGACAGACCCATTCTCACCTTGCCAAATGAGAAGAATTTATTATCTTTTAAAGAAGGAAATGCTTCAGTGAATACAAATGCAGCATTTACGCCCGGATAGAAAAATGAACGGTTTTCGGTAGGAAGAGTCGAAGACCAATCATTACGAGCATTTAATGTGAGCGTTAAATATCTTTTATAACGGAATTCAACATTTCCATACAAACCCCAAATACGACGTCTAATAACTTCATTCTCTACTGCAGGAGTTGCAGAACTATTTGAGATTTGATAGAAGAAAGGAATATTTAATCCAGTTACCGAAATTGAATTATTTTCAGAGTTACGTTGGTTCACATTCCAACCTAAAACGCTACTAAATTCAATATCTGGATTTATGTTACGGTTAATATTTAAGATAAAATCACTGTTGATTTCACGAGAAAAGAATGTACTGTTTTTAACTTTACCCGGATCATCGCTATAATCGTTACGGGTATAATTAGTGATAGCACGCCATTCTTTCAATTGTGAATTTGCAATATCAGTACCAATACGCCATGTTGCATTAATCCAACTGGTAATAGGGTATGAAAAATCTAAATTACCATAGAACCGATCTTCATTAAAATCATTACCATGTTCGTTTAAAACGTAGTATGGATTAGCTGCATAACCATTGTAATAGTTATCCAGATTGTAATAATTTGATTTGTAATCTTTTTGATCAACAATAGAAATATCACGCGGAGTTTGCATAATATTATCATATACAGATTGATCCTGACCTGTTGGAACAAATTTACTTTGTTTTTTAACATAGGAAATTGCTCCGGAAGCCATTAGTTTGTTATCTAATTTTGTACTTCCTCTTAAAGAAATTGTATTTCGCTTATATGTGTCAAATGCATCGGGGAAAATACCATCTGAATTGACATTGGAATATGAGAAAAAGTAGCTTCCTCTCTCAAAATTGTTTGCCAGTGAAATTGAATTATCATAAGTAGTTCCCGTTTCAAAGAAATCTTTAGCATTTGAAGGAAGAGCACTGTAAGGCTTGATAAGCTGTTTATTGTTCACAACATGTCCCCACGGACGAACAACATCATCAAACTTTGGACCCCAGCTTGTATTTTCAATTGGATCTGGTTTTCCAAAAAAACCTTCTCCAAAACCATTCTGGAAGGTTGGAAAACGAAGAGGTGTTTCAGCAATAAATGAAGAAGAAAATACAATCTCCATTCCTTTATTTTTAACCACTCTTTGTGGATCTTTTCCTTTTTTGGTAGTAATCACAATAACACCATTTGCAGCACGGGAACCATATAGAACAGTCGCTGAAGACCCTTTCAGGAATGTAATCGATTCTATATCATCCGGATTAATATCATTGGCTCTGTTACCAAAGTCAGTTCCCCCATTAAGGTCTGTACTTCCAACAGCCGAGTTATTAATGGGCACACCATCCACAACATAAAGAACCTGATTACTACCGGTTAATGAATTAAAACCACGGGAAATAACACGAGTAGATGCTCCTGGGTTAGAAGATGCTGATGAAATATTTACCCCTGCAATTTTACCCTGCAATGCATTCATCGGGCTTCTTGAGCGAGACTTAACCACATCATCACCACTTACCTGAGTAACTGAATATCCAAGTGTTTTTTCTTCACGTTTAATACCGAGAGCAGTAACAACTACCCCTTCAATATTAACCTGATCTGATTCCATCACCACATCTAATGTGGTTTTACCTGCAATGGCTACTTCTTTGGTTTTCATACCAATAAAAGAGAACACCAGCGTAGTTGCTTTATCAGAAACATTAAGACGATATTTACCATCTATATCAGTGGTAGTACCAGTCTGCGTCCCTTTCACAAGAACCGTAACTCCGGGAATTCCCTTGCCATCGTCGGCACTTGTAACCTTACCGGTTACCTGCCTTTGCGCTTGCAGCGCTTGTGCCCCTAAAAATAATAGGGACAGCAAGAAAAGTGTAATTTTTCTCATAAAACTAAGGTTTAGTTAACGATAACTAGTTATTAATTGGTTTAATTGGGTTTTGGGTTTAATACTAAATTACTTCATAATCAATTATTTAATTCAGACTAAATTTCATACATACAATATTAGCACATTCAGCCCTCAAAAACAAGCTTTTGGGTAAAAAAAATAAAGATTTTTCACCTTCATCAATGAACTTTTAGCCTCAAGTCTATGTTCTGAGTAATACGTTAATACTATCAATCTGTTGTTTAGCATAAAAAATTATCAATAAAAATAAAATGTTAATATATATAAATATACACCCGCACAGCCGTATAGTTAACTTGTTATTAACACTACTAATATTTAATGCCACCTTGGTTGCTCAAACAGGAATCATAAAAGGTCGCGTTTTCAATCAGAAGAACAATGAACCAATACCTTTCTCAAACATTGCTATACAAGGAACGAATATTGGAACTATTTCTGATCTAAACGGAAATTTCATATTTACAGGGATAAGGCCAGGTTTTATAAAATTAATAGCTAGCTCCGTTGGTTTTGAAATCATGTTAACTAAAGAAATAATGGTTACAAATGCAAAAACAGTATTTGTGGACATTTCTATGAAAGAAACATTTATTCAGCTTGAAGATATTGAAATTAAAGCACCTACATTTGCCCGTGACAATGAAAGCCCTGTCTCCTTACGAAGTCTCGGAATATCTGAAATTGAAAAGAGCCCGGGTGGAAATCGGGATATTTCGAAAGTACTTCAAACTCTTCCCGGAGTATCTTCTACGCCTGCTTACAGGAATGATGTAATTGTTCGCGGAGGAGGTTCCAGTGAAAACACATTCTATTTAGATGGAATAGAAATACCAAATATAAACCATTTTTCCACTCAAGGATCTTCGGGAGGTCCTGTTGGAATTATAAATGTAGACTTTATACGTGAGGTAAACTTCTATTCGGGTGCCTTTCCAGCTAACAGAGGAAATGCATTAAGTTCGATTATCGAAATGAATCAAATTGATGGCAACAAAGATCGTGTTATTACTAAGGCCGCTTTTGGTGCATCAGATTTAGCTTTATCATTAAACGGTCCTGCCGGGAAAAAAAACTCTTTTTTATTTTCTGCCCGACGTTCTTACTTGCAATTCCTTTTTAGTGTATTAAACCTGCCTTTTCTACCAACATATAATGACTTCCAGTTTAAATATAAGATAAAGCCAGATGCTAAAAATGAAATATCGGTTATTGGTCTGGGTGCAATTGATGAATTTAAACTTAATAACGATTTAAAAAACCCTGATGAAGAACAAAAATACATTCTGGGGTATCTTCCCGTAAATGAGCAATGGAACTACACATTAGGAGTTGTTTATCGGCATTTCCACAAAAAAGGTTTTGACACATGGGTATTAAGTCGCAATATGTTACATAACACGTCCTATAAGTATCCTGACAACAATGAATCTTTATCCAAACTTTCTGACTACAAATCAGATGAGAGTGAAAACAAATTCAGATATGAACACAATACCTTCCTGGAAGAACTAACCATTAATTCAGGTGTAGGGTTTGAATATGCCCGATACACAAATAGCACCATTCGCAATATACTTACTGGCGATTCTATTAAAAACATCCAGTATGAATCCAAGCTTCATCTGTTTTCATGGAATGCTTTTTCGCAAATTAGCAAACCATACTTGGGGGAAAAACTTACTGTTTCACTAGGTATTCGATTTGACGGAAATAGTTTCTCAAAATCAATGCAAAACCCATTAAATCAAGTTTCTCCACGTCTATCCTTTTCGTATAAGGTAAATGGCAACTTGTTTATTAATGCAAACACTGGAATTTATTATCAACAACCACCCTTTACCACTTTGGGATTCAGAAATAAAGCAGGAGAACTTATAAACAAAATCAACAACTTGAAATACATCAATAGCAATCATGTTATCGTTGGAATTGAGTATAATCCAAACGAACAGAGTAAATTTACATTGGAAGGCTTTTACAAATTTTACAATCATTACCCTTTTTCGGTAAACGACTCCGTTTCAATAGCCAGCAAGGGCACAGATTTTGGATCATTTGGAGATGAAGAAGTCACTTCTGAATCAAAGGGTAAAGCATATGGTGCTGAGTTATACTATCGTAACACTAATCTAATGGGGTTTAATATCATTTTATCCTACACATTTGTCAGAAGTTTGTTTACTGATAAGAACAATTCATATGTGTCTTCGGCGTGGGATAATGTACATTTACTTAATATTACATTACTCAAACAGCTCAAACATAATTGGAATATCGGGCTTAAATGGAAGTTTGTTGGAGGCGCACCTTATACTCCATTGGATTTAAACCGATCGTCAGTAATGTCTGTTTGGGACTCTCAAGGACGTGGTTATCTTGACTACAATAAATACAACACATTAAGATTGAGCAGTTTTCATCAACTGGATATACGAATAGATAAAGAGTATTTCTTTAGCAAGTGGTCTTTGAATTTCTACCTTGACATTCAAAACATTTATAACTTCTCCGCAGATCAACAACCTCAATATACAAACCTGAAAACAGATGAAACACCCAACATAGATCCCAACGATTCTAACCGTTATATTCTGCGGAAACTGAACCCTTCGTCAGGAAATATACTTCCTACTATTGGCATTATTGTTGAATTCTAGTACAAAATCTTCTACTTAAAAACACAAGACTTTAGAAGATAATAATGGCAAGTATATCAGAACTCTTCATATTTCACAAAGAATCAAAAAAAGTTTTTTCACTTAGAAAAGATAAATCTGAATAAATAACTTCAAATCAGTCCGCAAAAAGATTTCAGAACAAAAACAGACCTTGTTTTACAACTTAAAGTTTCCGGATATAGCCATCACTCCGAAAAAATGGAGTATTATTTCTTTGTCTGAAGACAATTACCACAGTATTACATATTCCCGAAAATATCGAAGCGAAAATACAGCCTTAATCGTCGGCCTTATCACCAAGCATAGGAACAAAACGAAATGAGCCATGTTCTTTTACAACATATTCTGTTTCGTTTATTTTTGTCAGCGTTGTCATGGTTTGAACATCATCCCCAACAGGAACTACCATAACCCCCCCCGGTTTTAATTGAGTAATTAACGCTTCCGGAATATAAGGAGCTCCACAGGTGATAATTATTTTATCGAATGGGGCAAAAGCAGGTAATCCGGCATAACCATCCCCGAAAAAAAGTTTTGGTCTGTATCCTATAGAAGGAAGAAATACTTTTGTTTTCTGGAAAAGATTTTTCTGACGTTCTATGCTAAAAACCTTTGCACCCATTTTTACCAAAACCGAAGCCTGATAGCCCGAACCAGTACCAACTTCAAGAACTTTTTCATTCTTTTTTATCTGAAGCAACTCAGTTTGAAAAGCTACTGTATAAGGTTGAGAAATGGTTTGTCCGGAACCTATTGGAAAAGCTTTATCCTGATACGCAAATTCGAGAAAAGAAGAATCCATAAACCAGTGACGGGGAATTTCTTCTATTGCGCTTAACACGGCTTCATCTTTTATCCCTTTTGAGCGGATAAGTTGCACTAATTGCTTACGCAATCCTTTATGACGATAGGAATCAACTCTTTGTTCTTCTGGCTTTAACATGTATTCGGGAGTGCTTTTGGAAGGAATGCGAAGATACATATTTTCCGTTTCCTAAAATCATTTAACTTTGCCTCAAAAACAGAATATGTTACGTATAGGTGTTGTTGGCGCAGGCCATCTCGGAAAAATCCACATAAAATGTATTAAGCAAATTGCCGATTATCAACTGGTAGGTTTTTATGATATTGATCCTGAAAATTCAGCAAAGGTTCAGGAAGAATATCAGGTAAAGCATTATTCAAATCTTGAAGAACTAATTGATTTGGTAGATGTTATAGACATTGTTACTCCTACCCTTTCGCATTATGATGTTGCATCGAAAGGGCTTCGCAAAGGCAAACATATTTTTATTGAAAAGCCAATTACAACTTCACTTGACGAAGCTTCTAAGCTTATTAATCTTGCCGAAGAAGCGGGCGTAAAAGTACAAGTGGGGCATGTTGAACGATTTAATCCTTGCTTACTCGCCGCACAGGAATTTATTCATGAACCAAAATTTATCGAAGCTCACCGTTTAGCAGTTTTCAATCCAAGAGGAACAGATGTACCCGTTATTCTTGATTTAATGATTCACGATATTGATATCGTGTTAAGTCTTGTAAAATCGAGAGTACGCAAAGTAAGTGCAAGCGGAGTTTCTATCATAAGTGATACTCCGGATATTGCAAATGCACGTATTGAGTTTGAAAATGGATGCGTGGCAAATCTTACAGCCAGCCGAATTTCATTAAAAAACATGCGTAAAACCCGCATTTTCCAAAACGACGCCTATATCTCTCTCGATTTTCTCACAAAAGAAACGGAAATTGTTCGTATTGATGAAGCTAACGGAAAATCGCAAGATGCAACCGAAGTGCTCATGATTGATCCTGGTTATGGGAAACCAATGAAGCAAATTTCATTCGAAAAACCTGAAGTTAAACCCATCAATGCTATTATGGCTGAACTTGAAATGTTTTATAAAAGTATTATTACAAATACTGAGCCTATTGTTCCAATTACAGATGGATATAACGCCCTGGATGTTGCATACCAAATTATCGAAAAGCTAAATATCCGTTAAAACTTAATAATTGTAACGGCTATCATAATAATACAGATGAATAGCCGTTTCATTTTATCTATTGTACCAGCTATGTTGAAATATACCTTTTTTATCAAAGGGCTAATCATTTGTTTTATAGCTTCTTTGTTTGTTTTTAGTGGATGTGATAAGTTTGACGGAGATCAAACTACTCCTGCATACCTTCACATTGATTCTATTTCATTGAAAGATAATGTCGAAATATTCGAAGGTTCTCTTTCTCATAAAATTGTGGATGCGTGGGTGTATGTTGATGATATTCTGATCGGTGCATTTGAGCTACCCGCTACGATACCAATACTTAAACAAGGCAAACATACTGTAAAGATTGCTCCGGGAATTAAAATGAACGGAATTGCAAACACGCGTATCAGCTATCCATTTTTTGACATTATCAAGATAGAAAATGTCATGTTTACGCCCGATAGCATAACCAAAATCGGTCAAAACTTAACCGTTTCAAATTATAGTACAGCAACTTCTTTTCCATATAAAGAAGATTTTGAAGACGGTGGAATAACTTTCCAGAAATCAAATGGAAGCGATACAACCATTATAAAAACAAATGATCCCGGGCAAGTTTTTGAAGGTGGATTTTCAGGAGGTATATTTCTTAACAACACTCAGGATTTCTTCGAAATACAAACGATAAACACAATTACGCTTCCACACTCAGGCACTCCTGTATTTCTGGAAATGAACTACAAAACAAATAATCCATTACGAATTGGGTTATATGTGTACTATTCATCTTCTACAACACAACAAATTCCAATCATTGTTTTAAATCCCACAAATGGAAAATGGAATAAGGTTTATATAAACCTCACCCCAACATTAAATTCAACAACTACTGCTACTAGCTATAGACTCTGGATGGGCGAATACAAGAAGAATGGAGATACGCCACTTGAAGTTTATATTGATAATCTGAAAATTGTACATCCGAAAGTATCTAAATAGAGTTTGCCATGAACAAAACAAAGCAAACAGCAAAATATATACTTGCGGATTTCTCTACTGCTTTTATAGCATGGGGTTTATTCTTCATCTATCGAAAATTTAAGATTGAGCCGTATTATCTTGAAGATATCCAAAACATTCTTCAGGATACAAAATTGCACTTGGGACTTATGCTGGTTCCCCTGTTTTGGCTAACCACATACACCCTGAGTGGTTATTATCGCAAAATATACCGTAAATCGAGACTTGAAGAGCTTAAAAACACTATTGCAATGTGTTTTTCCGGTGTTTTAGTGCTCTTTTTTTTATTGATTCTGGATGACTTTATCACCAATTATAGAAACTACTATCAGGCATTTTTTGTATTGTTTGGTATTCATTTTACGCTTACCTACGCGTTTCGGTTTATCATTACCACAACTACTGCACACAAAATCCACAATCGAATTATTGGTTTCAGAACCATCATTATCGGGAGCAATCACAATGCGGTAAATATCTACACCGAAATTGAAAATCAAAAAGTATCGAATGGAAATAAATTTGTTGGTTTTGTAACAGCAAACGGAGAAGGAAATTATCCTTTGAATGAATTTCTTCCACGACTGGGTTCATTTGCTGATTTAAAAAACGTAATAACCGAACATAACATTGAAGAGGTTATTATTGCCATTGAGGAAAATGAGCACAAAAAGATTCAAAAAATCATTACTGAACTGGAAGATCATGATGTAGTGATTAAGATAATCCCTGACATGCAGGATATTCTGGTAGGTGCTGTAAAGATGAGCTCGATCTACCAAGCTCCATTAATTCTTATTTCACCAGATTTAATGCCAGCATGGCAACTTTCAGTCAAGCGTTTTTTAGACATTTTAACCTCATCAATTTGTTTGATCTTATTGAGTCCGCTATTTTTGTTTCTGGCGTTAGGCGTTAAACACTCGTCAAAAGGACCTGTGTTTTATTCACATATCAGGATTGGGTATAAAGGTCGTCCATTTCGTATCTATAAATTCCGTTCGATGTATATGGATTCCGAAAATGGCACACCGTTGCTTTCAAGCAAAGAAGATCCACGCATCACAAATTTCGGACGTTTTATGCGTAAATATCGTCTGGATGAATTACCTCAATTCTACAACGTTTTGATCGGAAACATGTCGTTGGTTGGACCTCGCCCTGAACGGCAACATTTTATTGACGAAATCGTAAAGCGTGCACCTCAATACAAATTATTACACAAAGTTAAACCCGGTATTACATCGTGGGGGCAAGTGAAATTCGGCTATGCCGAAAACGTTGATCAGATGATTGAACGTACTAAATTCGATCTACTCTACATCGAAAATATGTCGCTGGCTACAGATGTAAAAATTCTACTTTACACCATTCTGATCATCATCAAAGGCGACGGGCAGTAAAGAAATGTAAATATTCCTGAAATACGCTGACTAATGTAACATGGCTTAATTTTATACCATGTTATTCTATTTCTGATACGAACAATCTAAATCGTTTAACCTCATTAACTGTTTACTATCAACATCTTGAGCATCCTGTTTGTATAAAACATCACAATTAACACATCTTCCACCCTTTACCTTACTCCATATACCTTATTTTTTCCGTTCTTTGTGATGAAAATTCAATGCCATGAAAAGATTTACTGCATTCTTTATATTCGTTGTAATGGCGGGCTGTATTTATGCACAGCAGGGTAAAAAACTCCACGTGATTTCGCACAATAAGGTGTTGATTGTAACCAATCCGTCGAAAGGAATAAACAGTGAATATCGCTGGGCTAAATTTCCGGGACTAAAAACACCGTTCCGTAAGGTAATGCTGAACATTACTTATCAATGTCCTGACAGCCTGCATTGTGGAGAATGGGATTATGTTGACGGCGTTTTTCTTACCCAATCAAAAAACATGCACCTGCCCTCGAACCGGATTGAACTGGCTCGTATCATTACACCTTACGGCTGGCGTTTCGACAATAAATGGAAGTTCACTTGGCAAGTAGATATAACCGACTTTTCACTTTTCCTTCGCGACTCAGTTGAAATAGAATTTTATCATTCGGGCTACGAAAACAATAAAGACAGAGGCTGGGTTGTAACACTCGACTTCGAAATAACCGAAGGTAAGTCTGCCATGCTATGCACAGGCATGGATACTTTATGGAGCGGAAACATTGCCTACGGCGATTCATTAAACCCTTTCGAAAACAGAGTTTCTCCTAAAACATTTACCACCCCTAAAAAGTCTGATTTTGCCCGTATCCGAATTGTTCAAACTGGTCATGGTATGGATGATAAAGAAAACTGTGCCGAATTTTGCAGTAAATGGCGGAAAACTTATTTCGACAACACTGTAGTAAACGAACGCCAGGTGTGGAAAACCTGTGGTGAAAATCCGCTATATCCACAAGCCGGAACATGGATTTTTAATCGGGCAAACTGGTGCCCTGGAAGTGTGGTTGAGCCGGAGACATTTGATATTCCTGCAAAACCTAAATCTACGCATAATGTTGATATTGAAATGGAACCCTATATTAATTCCAGCAAACCTACAGCAGTTTACAATATTTCATCTTACCTGTTTTATTACACAAAACCTTGGGCAAAAAATGATGTTGAACTTACCGAAATCGTTACTCCGTCGTTGAAAGACATCTATTCGCGTCAAAATCCGGTGTGCAGCAATCCTGTAATTAAAGTAAAAAATCACGGACAAAACAGCTTGAAACAACTCACTATTTTCTATGGTGTTAAAGGAACTATTCCTGTTTCATACACATGGAACGGTGAATTACAGTCGCAAAAAATTACCGAAATTGTACTGCCCGGACTTAGCTTCCAAGATGCGAAAGAAACTACATTCGAAGTACACATTGAAAAACCCAACGGAAAAAAAGACGAATATCCCGCTGATAATACATTGAACAGTGAATTCCGTTTACCACCTGTAATGAGTACTGAATTTATCGTGGCATTCAGGAGCAATCATGATTCCACCCACACATCCTATACTATAACTTCTTCAAAAGGTGATGTAGTGTACAGTCGGGGAACGTCAGACATTAAGCCAAATATTCTCTATTACGATACCATTCGTCTGAAACCGGGATGTTACCAGCTGTTTGTTGCCGACACTGCCAGTGATGGTCTAGAATTCTGGTTCAACCCCGAAGGCGGTTATGGATATTTCCGGATTTTAAACATCAATGGAGAGCTCCTCCGTGCGTTTGGTTCTGATTTCGGTTCAAACATCGATTACTGGTTCAGCGTGCAGGAAAATGCAATTACAAAGCCTGAAGCAGCCGATCTGCCTATCGCAAACCCTTTTTCTGTACGAAATCAAGGTATTTTCGAGATGGAGATCTTTCTCAATAAAACCGAAGATGTAACCATAAATATTCTGAACAGCGAAGGGAAAGAGGTTTTCAGCAAGTTGTACCCAAGCTACAAAGCCGGATTCCTGCCTGTTGACATATCGAAGGAAGCGGATGGAATTTACACCGTACAGGTGCTTACATCCGGGAAAACCACCAGCCGAAAAATCAGAGTAAAGCACAAAGAATAGCAACAGATTATATTTAATAATATCACTGATAATCAGCAAATTAGCAATGTGCTGTTTAAAAAGTCTTTTTACTTGAAGAAAGACTTTTTAAACAGCACTTTCTTTTAAGTTCTGATATATTTTTATCCGACACCATAATGACTTCGGGTTAATTCATAATTCACATTGATATAACTTTCTTAAAAAACTATCCGGTAAAGATTTTCAACAAATACATCAGGCATAAAAACGACGAATTAAACCTACCAAATAAAAAAAAATGTAATTCACACTCTTATTGCATTTTACAAAGTAAACAAATTTATAAAACACTAATTATCCAGCACTTACAAGATTCAAAAAAAATCATTCAAAAAAAATTATGGGAAAAACTTTTTTTGAAGAATCAAATAGCCTATATTTAACCTCAAATTCCTGACTAAGTGGAATAAAAAAACAAACAACCACTGTTCCAGGAAGTAAATTGTATATTTTTGCTTTATCAATTTATTACTAAACACACTAGTACCATGGAAAACGGAAACGAAAGAATCAGCAGCTTTTTCAGATTTGAAGATCTGAGAATCTATCACAAATCCCTCGAATATATTGAGTGGGTTAACAAAACCGTAAGCTTCTTCCCCGAAGATGCACGTCTCACTATTGCTTTACCCTTCAGCAAATCGGCTCAGGCTATTGCTCTGAATATTGCCGAAGGCTCTGCCCGCAACAAAAGTCAGTTCGTTTATTATCTGAAAATGGCAAAAAGCTCCGTACGCGAATGTGTTGTATTTACAGCCATGGCAAAACATCACAATCTAATCTCGGAAATTGCAGAAGAAGAATCTCGCAATCATTTAATGGAATTAACAAAAATGATTGGCGCATTAATTGCATCTTTGCAAAAATCTTCAGGCATGTCTGGCAGTAGAAGAGACGATCGCGATGAAGACTAAGAATGAACAACTTAATTCATATCATAATTACTCATCTTAATTAAAATTACCAGAAATGGCAGTATTAAAAGCTTTCAGGGGACTGAGGCCTCCTAAGGATATAGTGCGTGATTTGGCCTCACGTCCGTATGATGTTTTAAATTCAGAAGAAGCACGTGTTGAAGCAGACGGAAACCAATACTCTCTCCTTCACATTATTAAACCGGAAATCGATCTCCCAAGAGGAATCGATGAACACGATGAAACGGTTTATTTAAAAGCTCAGGAAAACTTAAACAAGTTCAAAGCGAACAACTGGTTAGTACAAGATGCTGAAGACTGCTTGTACATCTACGCTCAAACCATGGATGGCCGTACACAATACGGTATTGTAGGCTGTGCAGCCGTAGAAGATTACATGAACGGCATCATCAAAAAGCACGAGCTTACCCGTAAGGATAAAGAAGAAGACCGAATGAAACACGTTCGCATCACCAATGCAAATATGGAACCAGTTTTCTTTACCTATCCTGCAGTAAAAGAAATCGACGAAATTGTTGCAAACATTGTGAAAAACGAGCCCGATTATAATTTCACTGCAAGTGAGGGTTTTGGTCACCATTTTTGGACAATCCGCGACAAAGTAACTATTGCACGTATCGAAGAGCTCTTCCGTACTAAAGTACCCTTCACTTACGTAGCCGATGGTCATCACCGTACTGCTGCCGCTGCATTGGTAGGTGCTGAAAAACGTAAAAACAATCCAAACCATAACGGTACCGAAGAATACAATTTCTTCCTTGCCGTTCACTTTCCCGATAATCAACTGAAAATCATCGACTACAATCGCGTAGTAAAAGATCTCAACGGCCTTACCGCTGCTGAACTCATTGAAAAACTGCACGAAAACTTCATCGTGAAAGAAGAAGGTACCGAAATTTACAAACCAGAATCATTGCACGAATTCAGCATGTATCTCGAAAGTAAATGGTACTCAATGAAAGCTAAAAACGGAACTTACGACGACAACGATCCTATCGGAGTGCTTGATGTAACCATTCTTTCAAATCTTGTTCTTGACAAAATTCTCGGTATTAAAGACCTCCGCACCGACAAACGGATCGATTTCGTGGGTGGTATCCGCGGATTAGGCGAGTTGAAACGCCGTGTTGACAATGGTGAAATGAAAGTAGCTTTTGCATTATATGCAGTGTCGATGAAACAACTGATTGACATTGCCGACAGTGGCAACATCATGCCTCCTAAAACCACCTGGTTCGAACCCAAACTTCGTAGTGGTTTAGTAGTTCACGAACTCGTATAATCTGAACAATTATAGCAAAAACGCCTCCGTGAGGGGGCGTTTTTTTTGCTACTGAATTTCCTTCTTCTCAATCAAACCATCAATCTCATCCTGTACCCGTTTAATGGCGGCATCAAAAAGAGGTTTGATTTTCTGTGGCAATGTAAGATCACACTGGAAAAGCTCTCTGAATTCTTTCATAACAAATAGTTCAATCGCATCAATGAATCGTGAATCTAAGGTTAAAACATTGTAATTGCGTTCTAATTCAAGGACAAATCCCATAAAATCATCAGGATTTGTGTTGAAGAAACGACAATTCCAATCCATTTTTTCATTGATGTTTAATTTTATCAGGTTTGATTAAAATTCCCCTTTCTTTTTCAGACATCCGGTATTATCACAACAACAAACAGATACAATACATAATATTAAAACAAGCAGAATGTTACCCAGACCAAGCGTGCCTACAGACGCTACAGCCTTTGAAAACGTTGCACCGAGTAAATCATGCCAATTAGCACCATACAGCAGCCAGCTCAATACAATCAGATATTTCCACACACTGGTAAATGGCAAACGTATAAAGATCAGTATGCTGTAAAAAATCAAAGGTAAAGCCAGTAAAAAATGTTCGGTATCGGTAACCGTTAGCGAAGGAACCAGTGCCAGTAAAACAAAAAATTCCAGTCGGAAATGAAAGGAGCGAAGCCTTATATTGCTTTGTTCCCACTTTAAATTGCGCAATATTAAAGCCAAAAAAGAAGCTGCAATCAACCCCAAAACCGAGAATATGAGAATCCCGCTCGAAACCGGAACATTTAAAAGTCTGAAAATCTGATTAAACTGAAAATAGATTGTATCCTGATGCTCTATAGGCGATACATTGTGTACCTGTATAATGGAAAACCACTGACAAATCAAATTATTATAACCATCTACACCCATCCATATAAATGGAATCAATAAACCAAAAGCAAGCGTTGTAAATATTGCAACCAACGTATGCCAACGTCTTCTTACAATCAACCATGGTATAAATATCAGAAAATGCAGTTTAAACAAAATTGCCAATGCAATAATTGAACCTGCAAGAAGCTCTTTCCCTTCCATTATAAAGCGTAAAGCAAGTAACATTATCAACAATAGCAACATATTTATGTTACCAAGATGAAATTCCCTGTAAAAATGACTCACGCAAATCAAAAATGCAAGAAATGCATAACGATTCCACTTAATTTCAGGATATTTTGAATCGAAATAGATAAGCAAATGTCTAAATAGCCACAAAAAGCCAACAAGCATTATAAAATAGTAACAGACAGCAGCCACTTTAAATGGCAATAACGAAAGAGGATAAAACGGAATCAATGCAATAGGAGAATATTTATAAAAGCCGGAGTCCAGTCCAAATGGTTTTCCATAGCAACTATTTCCGGTAAAAAATTCACGGGCAGCCTCATAATAAACTCTGAAATCGTTAAGCCAAAAGCGGTGATTATTAAGCTGTGCAGCAAAAAAAAGTAAGAAAAAGAGTAATCCGAAAATTAAAAACGAGTAAGGAAAAATCTGTTTGTACCTTTGTTTAAAATCCATTTTCATCTTTATTGAGTGAGGCAAATATAGGGGTTTCAAATCTATTTTTCCGCTAAGAAAATGATAACTTTGCACGAGTTTATAAGAAGTGATTAAAAATGAACATTGGTAGTAATATTCAGGAAATTAGAAAAAGTATCCCAACTCATGTTAAACTGGTTGCTGTTTCTAAAACCAAACCTGTAAGTGATCTTGAAGAAGCTTATCAGTCAGGGCAGCGTATTTTTGGCGAGAACAAGGCTCTCGAAATGCGTGATAAACATGAAATTATGCCCAATAATATTGAATGGCATTTTATCGGACATCTTCAAACCAACAAAATTAAATATATCATTCCTTTTGTTTCACTTATTCACAGCATCGACAGTTTTAAACTATTAAAAGAGGTGAATAAAGAAGCACTTAAACATAATCGATGCGTTGATTGCCTGCTTCAGTTTCATATTGCAACCGAAGAAAGCAAATTCGGCTTAGACATGAAGGAAGCTCACGAGTTGCTTCAGTCAGAAGAGTTTTCTAAGCTCAACAATATACGTATTGTAGGGGTAATGGGTATGGCAACTTATACCGAAAATCAGGAACTTATCCGCAAAGAATTTCGACAACTCAAACAATATTTCATTGAAACAAAAGAAAAGCATTTTGTCAACAATAATTCTTTCTGTGAAATAAGCATGGGAATGTCAGGTGATTATAAAATTGCTATTGAAGAAGGAAGTACACTTGTTCGCATTGGAAGTTCTATCTTTGGAGAACGAAACTACACCAATATAAGTAGTTAAAAAACAATATATTAGAATATTAATCAACATGTTCAGCACATTTTTATCCATATTACAGCTTGCCGGTTCGCTGGGATTATTCCTTTTCGGAATGAAACTCCTGAGCGAAGCTTTGCAAAAAGTAGCCGGAAATAAGCTTCGGAATGTGCTTTCGCAGATGACTTCGAGCAAATTAAGAGGAGTAACTACAGGTTTCCTTGTAACAGCTTTTATACAGTTTTCAGCTGCAACAACGGTTATGGTTGTAAGTTTTGTAAATGCCGGATTGATTACACTGGAATCGGCTGTACCCGTAATTATGGGTGCAAACATTGGAACTACACTTAAATTATGGTTTATTTCTCTATTGGGATTCAATTTTTCATTCACAAGCATTGCAATTCCGCTGGTTGTATTGGGATTTCCGATGTTCTTTTCAAGAAAAAGCAAACTAAAATCATGGGGTGAATTTATTCTTGGATTTTCCATCTTGCTTTTAGGATTAGAATTTCTGATAACATCCATTCCAAATATTCAGAGCAGCCCTGATTTTATTGCTTTTCTGAGCCATTTAACCCATTTTGGTTATTTTTCTATCATTCTCTTTGTATTCATTGGCGCGTTGATAACCGCTTTGGTTCAATCATCGTCGGCAACCATGACACTCACATTTATCATGTGCTATCAGGGCTGGCTTTCTTACGAACTTGCCGCTGCCATGGTGTTGGGTGAAAATGTCGGAACAACCATTACCGCGAATATTGCGGCATTTATCGCCAATAATGAAGGAAAAAAAGCTGCACGCGTTCACTTTCTGTTCAATGTAATCGGGAATATCTGGGCATTGATTCTTTTCTACCCCTTTGTAAAGCTAAATGCTCTTATTACGGAAGCGATTTTTCATATATATCCCTATTCCTCTGCAAACGACATCCCCGTTTCACTGGCTGTATTCCATACATTGTTCAACCTGTTAAATACGATTTTACTGATCAATTTTATTCCACAGCTCATCAAAATGGCCGATTTTTTCATTTCGAAAAAGCCTGCAAAACAAAACCTCAGCCAGCTCTCTTATATCCCGGATAATTTCATCTCTACTGCCGAATTATCCTTGGAAGCTGCTAAGAAAGAAATTGTTATCCTTAATACAACGGTAGCCAAAATGTTCGCGTTGATTCCTTTCGTTCTACTTGAAAAAAATGAAGAAACCTACCATGAGCTTTTACAAAAACTGGAACAGGAAGAACAAAGAACAGATGATACGGAACAGGAAATTAATCTGTTTCTAACCCAGATTGCACAAAATGATTTAAGTCAGAGCAGTTCTCAACTTATCAGTTCAATGTTGAAAATCACAGACAATCTCGAAAGTGCAGCCGATTCTATATATCATATCAGTCTGGCTATAAAAGCTAAAAATGAACAAAAAATCTGGTTTACTCAGGAAATCCGGAATAATCTTTTCGAAATGTTCGGACTGCTTAATCGGGCTTTTGAGCTAATGAATAATCACCTTTCTCAGGATTATAAACTTGCGAATATGGAAAATGCACAAGCCATTGAGTCAGAAATCAATGCTTTACGTGACAAATTCCAGCTAAATCACCTTGAAAATATGCGAAACAAAGAGTATTCTTACCAAACCGGACTATTCTACAGTGGTATCATTTCGCAATGTGAAAAGATTGGCGATTATATTATCAACATTCATGAAGCTATTGCGAACAGTAGCAAACACTAACATAAATGAACGGACAAGAAATTGTTTACAAGACTTTGACTCAGCTCAATATCTCTTTTGAATATTATGAGCATCCGCCCGCTCCTACCATCGAAATTGCCCGCCCGTACTGGAAAGACATCGAGGCAGTACATTGTAAAAATCTGTTTTTCAGAAATCACAAAGGAAATAAACACTATCTGGTTGTATTTGACTGTACCCAAAGTATGGATATTCATCAATTGGAGAGGATACTCAAACAGGGAAAGTTAAGCTTTGCCTCTGAACGTCGTTTATTTCAGTATCTCAGACTTTACCCAGGCTCTATCTCTCCTTTTGGATTGCTAAATGACCAAGAAAATAATGTATATGTTTTTCTGGATAAAAACCTTCAGAACGCGAAAAAACTAAGTTTCCACCCCAACGAAAACACTGCCTCGTTGGTTATTACTCAGGAAGGATTTCAAAGCTATCTTTCAAATTGCGGGAATCCATTCGAATTTATCGAATTATATTCTTAACCACATAATACCAATATATTATGAAACTCATAAAGCAAAAAATCTATAGTGAAATCAAAGCCTATCTGATTATCACGCTGGGATTATTTCTCAACGCTTTCGCTTGGACTGCATTTTTGATTCCGTCGAAAGTTGTAGGAGGTGGAATTAGTGGTATCGGTACATTAATTTATTATGCAACCGGATTCCCCGTGGGGATTACATTCTTGATTGTCAATGTATTTCTTATCATTATCGGATTAAAGGTACTTGGCAAAGGATTTGGTGTAAAAACAGTTTACGGAGTAATTGGACTCTCCGTGTTTCTATCCTTATTACAAAGCATTATCAAAGAACCAATTGTAAATGACCGCTTTATGGCAGCCATTATTGGCGGGATGATTGGCGGGGCAAGTATTGGCATGATTTTCACACAGGGAGGAAGCACAGGCGGAACAGATATTATTGCCATGATTATCAACAAATACCGCAATGTTAGCCCGGGGAGAATTTTGCTCTATATTGATCTTGTAATTATTTCAAGTTCCTACATTTTATTTCAATCGCTCGAAATCATGGTATATGGATATGTTTCGATGGGGGTAGCATCGTACGCTGTTGATTTATTGCTCATTGGTTCACGACAATCAGTACAGGTTTTTATCTTTTCAAAAAAGAACTCAGAAGTTGCCGATATGATTGGAAATGAGCTGAAACGCGGTGTTACCATTCTGAACGGCAAAGGATGGTTTACCAAGGAAGAACAGGAAATTGTGTTGGTAATTTTACGCAAATATGAATTACAGCAAGTTATGCGCCATATCAAAGAAATTGATCGCGATGCTTTTATCTCTATCGGAAATGTAACCGGAGTATATGGCAAAGGATTCGAACCGATAAAATATTAAAAACAGCACTAGTTTGTGACTGAGAAAAAACAAACATACTGTAATCCGACAAACTATACTACCTGTAACTAATTAACAAAGAAAGCTTTTCCTGACTTGTCCTTTTTAGTGCGGTATTTTTAATTTTGAAATAAGCTCTGCCATTTTCAGAGTTGGTTGAGCATTGACGGTTACTATTTTTTGGGTGATGTGATTCAATATTTCTCCATCAACAATTTTTTTTGATTCGTCAATAAATTTTCTAATCGAAATACCTGTTTTTAATTCGATGTGCTTTGATATGACAAGAGCCATAAAGCATACCAATATATGCAATTTTATTGGTTGCTCCTTAAAATGAAAGATTGGTCTTGTTTGTAGGTCGTTTTTTGATATTCTGAATGCTTGCTCTATTCTATAAAGCTCATGATATCTATCTATTACCATTTGATTGTTCGCAATATGTTCTTTCAAATTGGTATAATATCCTTTTATACCCAGCAATTTGTTTGTTTTTTGGATTAACGCTTCGTTTAGTTCTATTTCCAAACCTTTAGTCTGGGTAAATTTTAATTTTTTACCTTTCGATGGTTTTGCAATTACCTGTTTTGCTTTTTCGACTTGTTTCTCCATTTCATATTTATCCTTACGATATCTGATTGACGAATAGCTGCAAATCAGATAGCCGTTATCCGTTTTTATCCGTATGCTTTTGCCGTCTTCCCGGCAGATGTTTTTGTCAATGGTTTCAAGCAGTACTGTAGAAATATTCCCAAGCCTTGCCCCCACGATGTAGTTGATATTGTTTTGAGTTAATTGTTGTACATTTTCTGAGCTAATCATCGCAGCATCGGCTACTACGGTAAAATCTTTTACATCATTTCTTTCAATAAAATCTTTAACAAAAGGAATGATAGTGTGCCCTTCAAAAGTATTGCCCGAGAATACCTCATATGCAATAGGGAAACCCTCTTTACTTACCGTTAGGGCTATGAGTATTTGTGGTTGTTGGGATTTGTTGTCTTTTGAAAAACCGTTCATGCGCAAATGGTCTTCTTTAAAAGTTTCAAAATAAAGTGTTGTTACATCGTAAAACAGAATGTCGAAATTGAATGAGTAATGAACTCTGGAAAAGTTGACAACCTTTTCTTCCACTGTTTTCTTTAGATTGATACAGTCAGGGGCAATCTTGTAATATGTCTTGCGGCTATGGTAGATTCCAAAGAACTGTTCCATCAACTCAAGAGAACGAAGTTTGGAGGCAGGTTCAAATATCCTTATCATTACCAAATCATTTAACAAAGTAGGCAAATCATCCAGTTTGATCATATCCTGTATTGCATGTATCTGCTTGTAAAAAAAATGATATTTAACACCAATAAAAGTGCTGTGGTTCAGGTGCAACAACCTGTTGGGATCTTCATCGGGTAAAATAGGAAGTTGCCGGGTGTAATCCTTTATCCATTCTTCTGCCAATATCATTAAATCTCTTAGCTCTTCTGCCGTATGAGCAGAACCTATATGCTGTAATATAACTCTTCTATTATTCTGATAACGCACTACCTGCACAGCATTTGCCTTTGAGGCAGTTTTAACAACCCTGATTTTCATGCTAAATTTACCTTAGTGCGGTAAATTTAGCATTTTTAAACAAATATGCATTGATTATGAGTAATTTATAACCGCACTAATTTTTAAAGGGACAAGTCAGGACTGAGAAAAAACAAACATACTGTAATCCGACAAACTATACTACCTGTAACTAATTAACAAAGAAAGCTTTTCATATTATCCCGCTAAAAATCTGGATAAATTTCTGCAAGACAAGTCTTCAAAACACAAAAGCCTGATCTGATTTATAATCAGATCAGGCTTTTGTGTTTGAGTTCCTCGTTTATTTCACCTGATCAATTGCCCATTGAAGTGCTTCATTCAACATCTCTTTCGGAGGCATTTTAATGAATCCCTGGTCGATAAGGTTTTGTGTTACATTACGTGCTTCATCAATATCACGCTGAGCTGTTTCACAAGCCTCTTCAGAGGTAAGAAATATTCGGGCTACACCATCTTCAATAGCTTGCATTGCAACATCAGCTGCCTCATGAGGAAATACGCCTGCTTCATCCATCGTCGGAACGATGTTATCGGGATTAATTCCACGTTTTTCGGCAAAATCGGCCAGTGAATGTGCAGCACGTATAGCCATTGTATCGGTAATTTTTTTCGCACGTACCATCAATGCTCCCTTCAAAATTCCCGGAAAACCAATGGAGTTATTTACCTGATTTGGGAAGTCCCCGCGACCAGTAGCAACAATGTAGGCACCGGCTTCTTTAGCTGCATAGGGATAGATTTCAGGTACAGGATTAGCACATGCAAATACAATCGATTTTTCAGCCATTGCACGTATCCACTCCGGCTTGATGGTATCAGGGCCTGGTGTTGATAAAGAGATCAGCACATCAGCATCTTTCATCGCCTCTTCCATCGTATCAATACATGAAGGGTTCGTACTTTCGCAAAGTTCCCATTTGCGATAAAAACGGGTATCCGCCTTAATATCATTACGCTTTGCATGCAATCCACCCTTTGAATCGAAAAGAATCATTTTTTTCGGGTCACCACCATCTGTAATAATCAATCGTGCAATAGTTGTATTGGAAGCCCCTGCTCCGAAAAGCACAATCTTTACATCATTCAACTTTTTGTTTACCAGCTTTAATGCATTCAGCAGTCCGGCTAAAGTAACACAAGCTGTTCCCTGAGCATCATCATGCCATACCGGAATATCACAGGCTTCGCGTAAATCGTCCAGAACTTTAAAGCAGTTTGGCTGTGAAATATCTTCCAGATTTACTGCTCCAAAACTGTGCTGACACATTTTTACAAAATCAATAATTTTATCAGGATTGTTTTTTCCTGTTTCGTCTTTACTGTCGATACACAATGCAACAGCATCCACACCTCCCAAATATTTCATCAGGAAAGCTTTTCCTTCCATCACACCTAGTCCACCCGGAGGAGTACAATCACCATCTCCCAATACACGGGTTGAGTCGCTTACAACTGCTACCAGATTTCCGCGATTGCTCAACTGAAATGAAGTATCATTGTTATCACGAATGGCAGTCGACACCTTGGAAACACCCGGAGTGTACCAAACATTAAACCAGTTAAAACCTGGTACAGGAGCTTTGGGCAAAGTCTGAACCTTGCCACCATAAAAGCGATGTGCTTTTTCCGCCAGTGATTTTAGAAATAAAGTCTTGGCTTTGGCTATCTGTTCTTGAGTAAAATTATCTGGAAATGCCTGATTCAGGTTCTCCAGATTCAAATGTAATTCTTCCATAGTGGTGAAACGTAAATTTATTCAAAATAAAAGAATCTGGTTAAAAGCAAGTTGTCATTAAACAAAACCACCTTCTTCCCCAAGTTCAAAGATAGAATAAATCTGAACAAGTTATTCCTGTGATATTTAAAAAAAATTTTCATTAGCTTAATTTTTTAGTTATCTGATGCTTTTTATATGCTTTTAAATGCCTATGTTTGCTCAGATTTTTTTCATAACCCCACTAAAATATGAGATGAATCGGCTTTTTGATTTGATTTTGAAAAGCTTGCAATTGTTAATTTTTTATTAAATCATAGATTATGACATTAGTTCAAGAACGCCTGACCAGAATGGATCAGATTGTTGAGGATTTAAAAAGTTATGGCCTCGATCAGGTGAAGGAAGTATATTACAACCTTTCTTACGAAGAACTTTTTGCCCACGAAACCAACCCCGAACTAGGAGGTTTTGAAAAAGGATTTGTTACTAATACAGGTGCTGTTGCTGTTGACACCGGGATTTACACCGGACGTTCTCCAAAAGACAAGTACATTGTTGAAGAAAGTGAATCAAAAGGTAACGTTTGGTGGGCCAATCCTATCCGTAAATCATCAGACAACAAACCCATTTCAGAAGCAGTTTGGAGCGACCTTTACGCTAATTCCGTAAAACAGCTCAACAACAACAAACTGTATGTAATGGATGGATTTGCAGGAACAAATGAAGGTACCCGCCTGCGTATCAGAGTAATTACTGAAGTAGCATGGATGGCGCACTTCGTAAAAAACATGTTTATTCGTCCAACTGAAGAAGAACTTAAATGCTTTAAGCCAGACTTTCTTCTTCTCAACGCGTGTAAAACATCCAATGCTAAATGGAAGGAGCATAATCTGAATAGCGAAGTTTATGCTGCTTTCAACATCAAGGAACATAAAGCTGTTGTAGGTGGAACATGGTATGGCGGTGAAATCAAAAAAGGATTCTTCTCCATGATGAACTACTTCCTGCCTTTGAAAGGCGTTGCATCTATGCACTGTTCGGCAAATGTAGGCAAAGATGGCGATACCGCTATTTTCTTCGGGCTTTCGGGAACTGGCAAAACAACCTTATCTGCCGATCCGAAACGTTTCCTGATTGGAGACGATGAGCATGGATGGGATAATGAAGGTATTTTTAACTTCGAAGGGGGGTGTTACGCAAAATGTATAAACCTGAGTGCCGAAAAAGAGCCGGATATTTTCAATGCAATCCGTCGTGATGCACTCTTGGAAAATGTTGTGTTTGATGAAAAAACAGGCGAAATTGATTATGACAGCGCTGGTAAAACTGAAAATACTCGTGTTTCGTATCCTATCTATCACATTCCCAATATTGTAAAGCCAGCTTCAAAAGCGGGTCATGCAAAAAAAATCATCTTTCTGACAGCCGATGCATTCGGTATTCTGCCTCCGGTAAGTAAGCTAACTCCAGACCAAACAAAATATCATTTTCTCAGCGGCTATACTGCAAAAGTTGCTGGTACAGAACGTGGTATCAAAGAACCCACTCCAACTTTCTCATCCTGTTTTGGAGCAGCCTTCCTGCTTTTACACCCAACAGTTTATGCAGAACAGCTCATCAAGAAAATGAAAGAACACGGTTCTACAGCTTATTTGGTAAATACCGGATGGATTGAAGGGCCTTATGGTGTTGGTCGTCGTATTGATATTCCATCAACCCGCGCGATTATTGATGCAATATTGGATGGTTCACTGGACAATGCTGAATATGAAGCATTACCCATATTCAACTTACAGGTTCCAAAATCAGTTCCGAATGTAAACAATCAGATTCTGAACCCACGTAATATATGGCAAAACCCAACAGATTGGGATAACGCAGCGAAAGAACTCGGATTGAAATTTATCAAGAACTTCGAAAACTTTACTGACAATGAAGAAGGTAAGCGACTCATTGCTGCCGGACCTCAGCTATAAGATAACTTCACTAAAAAAACCACTTCGAAAGAGGTGGTTTTTTAGTATACTCCTGCATCAAAACGGCCTGTAAACAGCGCCTCCAATGTGATCAGAGAGTGATCCTGTTACGCTTTTTAAACAATTAACCTCGCGAGATAAACGTAATACTCCCAGAAATGCAAAAATCAGGGCTTCCTTAAAATCCACAATATGCTTAACGGGAACAACAATTTCATTTCCAATCACTTCTTTCATTCTTAAAATCAAAAAAGTATTGTGGGCACCGCCTCCGGTTATGAGTAATTTATGATCATTTTGATGATCCACAATCTTTGAAACCTGATTTACAATATGTTCAATATACGTTCGCAAGACATCTTCATTGCTTAGATTGTATCGTTCTATCAGTGGAAAAACTTCTCGTTCTACCCATTCACGCCCCAGTGATTTAGGAGATTTCTGTGAAAAATATTCAAGATGATCTAATTCTTTAAGAAGTTTCTTCTGAACAAAACCTTTTGACGCAATTTTTCCACCATTATCATAAGACTCATTCAATCTACGGCTATAAAAATTCAATACATAATTTACCGGACAAATGTCAAATGCCAAACGTTTCTCATTCTCATCAAACGAAATATTGGCAAAACCACCCAGATTAAGGCAATAAAAATATTCATGAAACAAAAGCTTGTCACCGATAGGAACTAAAGGAGCTCCCTGGCCTTTCAAAGCAACATCCACGCTACGGAAATCACATACTACAGGCAATCCGGTTTCAGCTGCTATAGAAGCACCACTGGAAATCTGAAAGGTTATCTTTTCTTCAGGCTGATGATAAATGGTCTGACCGTGAGATGCAATAAAATCGGCAGTTTGATTGTTTTTGCACAGAAAATCTTTTACTGCCCTTCCATGAAATTCACCCAGGCGAATATGTAGTTTTACAAAATCAGAAGCCGACAAATACTGTGCCTCATTTAAACGAGAAACCAAAGCGTCAGAATAATCAACTGTTTCAGCAAATTCAATGCGATAATCCCAGCCACGGGAATTGCGTTCAAAACAACATAAAGCTATATCCAGACCATCAAGCGAAGTTCCCGACATCAAACCAACCACCCTGTACGTATTCGCTTCTTGCATATCTATAATGTTTCCAAAACTTTTTCAAGTTTAATCCCTCTTGATCCTTTCAAAAGAACAAGAGATTCAGTAATTTTATGATTCAATAACCATACTTTTGCTTCATCGGAGTCATAAAAAAGCTGAATAGAAGAAGATTTACATACCGACTTGAACACTGGTCCAATTAGTATAACCTGTGACAAATTCATTGTTTCGATCATTTCAATCACCTTTTGATGTTCTTCGTCGGAGTATTCCCCAAGTTCAAGCATATCTCCCAAAATCACAACCTTGTTGTTCGCACTCAAATTCCGGAAATTCTCTAACGCAACATTCATACTACTTGGATTTGCATTGTAAGCATCCATAATAATCTGATTATTTGCAGATTCAATCCATTGAGAGCGATTATTCGATGGCTGATAATGTTCTATTGCCTCTTTGATAAGTTCATCAGGAACATTCAGGTATTTCCCAACAGTGATAGCAGCCATCACGTTGTCAAAATTATAATTTCCGACAAGTTTAGTCTGGATAACCCATTCTCTGTTTTCCGATATATATGACAATCTCAGAAACGATGAACTGTCCAGTATTTTCCCTCTGAAATCGGCATTGATACGTTGTCCGTAAGTGACACGGCGCTGTAATCCTGATTTTAAAATCAATAGATTATTGTCTGAATTCACAAACACAACCCCACCTCTGTTTTTAATGCTTCGGTACAATCCTGTTTTTGTTTCTACAATCCCTTCAAATGAACCAAAACCTTCTAAATGAGCTTTTCCAACATTGGTTATTATTCCCAAATTAGGCAAAGCTATTTCGCATAGCTCTGCAATTTCATTAAGGTGGTTTGCCCCCATTTCGATAATTGCAACCTGCGAATCAGCAGGCATTGAGAGCAGTGTAAGAGGAACTCCGATGTGATTATTGAAATTGCCTGATGTTGCATGAGTTTTATATTTCATTGCAACTACTTCTCTGACAAGCTCTTTTGTCGTAGTTTTTCCATTCGTTCCGGTAATTCCGATTACCAGAATTTTAAATTTTTTGCGCCATTCATTTGCAAGTTTCTGAAGTGTTTCCAAAACATCCGGAACAAGAAGTGTTTGGGAGTTTTTTACATATTTTGGATTATCAATAACAGCAACCTGAGCTCCATTTTCAAGAGCCTGTAATGCAAAAGCATTTCCATCAAAGCTTTCCCCTTTCAGCGCCAAGAATATGCAGCCGGGTTTTATTTGGCGTGAATCAGTTATTACCGAATGGCCTTCGCCAATAAGCTTAAGCAGAAGATAAAGTGTTTCATTCATGATGTAAAAATAAAAAAACCCCGTTTACACAGCAAACGGGGCGATAAGAAATATTTATCTTTTTATCTACCTGAGAAAGAAGATCCTACGCGAGTCATTGCACAACGGAATCCAATCCAGTCAGTAGGAGTATTTTGATCCATAAATCTGCGGTTACCCGGACTCATCCAGTAAGCCTGATCTTTCCAGGAACCACCTTTAATAACGCGAACACGGTCATCAATCATAGAAGTTTTACCATATTCATACATCTGAACAGTTGTTGCCACGCTATCACCAGGAACTGCATTCCAGTCTGAAATATCAATCAATGAAGCATAATCACCATCTACGTAGTTATTATTATTAGCCTTACGATAGTTACGACGATTTGCAGTTTCTTCAACAGTTACATCACGATATTTAATACGGCCTAAACTGTCTTTTTCAGCAATAAATCCATCAGAATCCGTTTCTTTTGTTTTGTAAACATTACCGCGGAAAGGATTTAAGTCAGAAGCATCATTCACGGTTAACGGACGATAGATATCCTGAACCCATTCAGCAACGTTACCGGCCATATTATACAAGCCATAATCATTTGGCCAGTAAGCTAGCACAGGAGCTGTATATTGAGCTGCATCATTCAAATTTCCGGCAACACCCATATAATCACCACGACCTCTTTTAAAGTTTGCCATAAAGTCGCCATACGCATTTTTATCATCAGTACGAGTAATATGACCGTTCCAAGGATAGATACGACGTTCTATAACGCGTTCATACATAGTATTTCCAATTAAGCCGAGAGAAGCGTATTCCCATTCAGCTTCGGTCGGGAGACGATATTTTGGTAAAAGAATACCATCTTCCATCCTTACTTTACGTGTACCTGCACCTGATGGATTAAGGTCTGTAAGATCTTCACGAACTAAACCTTCATATTGTCCGGCAAGATAAGCTTCTGTATTAAAGTTGTTTTCATTGGTTTGATCCGGATCAACTTCAAGAACGCCCATATCGATAAGGATTCTTTCGTTTACGCGGTCAGTTCGCCATGCACAATAGTCGTTTGCTTGCTGCCAGGTAACTCCCACAACAGGATACTCACGATAAGCCGGATGACGCAAATAGTTTTCAACCATAGGCTCATTGAATCCCAAAGGCGTACGCCAAACCATTTCGTCTGGTTGAGCTTTCTTCACATATTCAGGATAGTCAGTTCCATAAATACGTTGCATCCAGTATAAATATTCCAGATAGTCTAAGTTACGTACTTCGGTTTCATCCATATAAAAAGAAGAAACAGTAACGCGACGGGGAACATTGTTCCATTCATACATTACGTCTTGTTCAGTACGTCCCATTACAAATGTACCTCCTTCAATAAAAACTAAACCAGGACCTGTTTCCTGTTCTTCAAAAGGAGCTACTTCAAAACCACCCCACTCAGGATCATTGTAATTCCATCCGGTAGTAGAAGATTGTTCGGCCTTTTTACAGGAGAACAAAGCCAGTGCCATCATCGCGATAGCTAAACCGTTGGTTATTCTTCCTAATTTTACCATATTATATACTGATATTTGAGTTTGCAAAAGTATTAAGTATTATTAAAACGCAGGACAGTTGATTGTTCGTATACGTTTTTTCTTTGGAGGACATGGAAACTGCATTGTAAATGAAATTTCATGTGCACCTCCGGTAATGTTTGTAAGTTTCGATACAGTTAAATCGTAACTGTAACCCACTTTGTAAGAGTTATATTGTAATCCAAATAAGAAAATCAACGCATCAGAATTCTCAAAGTTTTGGCGATACCACACCCCTCCTACAAACGGATATTTGGTAACATAAAAACCATAATTTAACTGATGAAAGTTCTGTTGTTGCTGATAAAGAATATTTGGAGAGAAAACAGCATCTTCTTTTGAACGAACCCTGCGGTGTTTTCTCTGTAAATCGATCATTGCTCCGGCATGAGCCGTAAGTTTTATCGGAAGTTTACTGATGCTTACAAAACCTTCGTCAGGCTGAGTTAAGTGATGAACCGCAACACCAGCATAAAAGTTTTCGCTATATCCAATAACTCCTGTTGAAAAGTCAACATAGTTTTTACTGTCTTTTGCAGGACGAATATCATTTGTATTTCTGACAAAACCGAATTTAGGATCAATCTGATCTCCAAATGTGAGCTTATCCCAGTTAATTCCGCGGTTTACAAAAGTAGCCTGTAGTGCAGCTTTGATAGAAAATTCACGGCTAACTTCCAAACGATAAGAATAAATACCACTAAATGAATTTGTTGCAAAAATACCTTCTCCTTGCCTGTCAGAAGTGGCTAAAATACCAATCCCTCCACCCAGCTTGTCAAAATGTTGGTCATACGATGCATTGTAGGTAACAAATGCACCTGAAATGCTCGGCCATTGATTTCGATAGTTTAAAACCATTCGTGGGCAAATAACTGATCCTGCGAAAGCCGGGTTGAGATAAAGCGGATTCGCGTAAAATTGTGAAAATTCAGGATCCTGCGAATAGCCGGTCTGAATTGCGGAAACAACTACTATTAAAGTAATTATCAATCGTTTAACAATACTGGTAGGCGTTGAGGCCATATGCTGCATTTTTGGTTCACAATATTACAAAAAAAGATAACTTGTAAAGAAATATTTAACATCCATTAAACAAAATCTTTACGTCCCTGTTAAGTGAGGTCGGACTTATCCGGAAACAGTACAAGTTTATACGTAAACGGCAGAAAAAAGTTACCCTTTACGTATTTTCAGAAAACAAAAATAATACACTTTTGCAATAAATTAAGCATCCGTAAGTTTTAATGTAACAAAAAAACGCAAATTCATTTTCACTATGAGTAATAGAGGTTCATTTACATTACTTTTATTTCTGTTTTTATCAATATTTATTTACAAATTTTCCTATTCACAAATAATTCCTGTTGAACATACGCTTAATTGGGAGTTAAAAAAAGGTCTTGCAGATCAAAGCAATGTATATCTGACATTTACAAGCTCATCATATCGCGAAAAAAGTGAAATTTTACCTGTATTTACCCAAAAAGTAGCTCTCGACAATCCTGACAGTAAAACAAAGGCTACAATGGTAAATCCTGTTTGGGTAAAATTAAGCGATGAGGAAATTCTGGCAATTTCGTCCTGCAAACATCTCATACCCAATATTCTTGAAATAGAATCAAATACATTTAGTGAAGGTGGTAAGCCTTTTGCAATTCTTTCTTTTATTCCTCTTCGCAGAAATCCAAGTGACAATTCAATTGAAAAGCTCTTACGCTTTGAAATCATCATAGAATCATATGCTGCAAATTTGCCATTGAAAAGTGGAATAAAAATATTTTCAAATAATTCCATTTTAAAATCTGGAAGTATTTATAAGTTTGGAATTACCCAAACCGGGATCTATAAAATAGGGTATAACGATTTAGTTTCATTGGGAATAAGCCCTTCGAGCATTAATCCTCAAAATATTGCCTTATTTGGATATGGAAATGGAATGTTACCTTTAAACAACAATGCATCCATTCCCGATGATTTACCCGAAAATGCAATTTTTGTATCGGGAGAAGCTGATGGGAAATTTGACCAGGGTGATTACATATTATTTTACGCACAAGGGCCTGTAAACTGGGCATATAACAGTCAATCCAAGCAATTCCAGCATCAGGGACATGCATACAGCGATCAATCCTATTATTTCATTACAGCCGATGCCGGAATTGGAACAAAAAAACGAGTGCAAATTGCAAATTTAACAGCTCAGGCTCCAACTGACAGTGTTAGCCATTTTAATGATTACACAGTTCATGAGCGCGATTTATCAAACCTGATTAAGTCAGGCATTAGTTGGTTTGGTGAAAAATTCGATCAAATTACAGCAACCTATTCTTTCGGATTTAGTTTTCCAAACATTATTGCCGACTCTGTTCAAACTGCAAAATATCAGGTATTGGCACGCAGCACTTCTCTCTCTTCATTCGATGTAACGCTTCCCAATAAATCTCAAAACTTTCTTGTCAATAACATTTCAGGCTCATATACTGATTATTACGCACAATTTTCGACTGCAACAATTCCTTTTCAAACTTCAAACGGAGCATTTTCTACATCATTAAAGTACAATCTGCCCTATTCAAGTGCACTGGGATGGTTGGATTATATTGAAATGAATGTATTTCGAAAACTTACGATGACAGGAGGGCAAATGTCATTCAGAACTGTTTCAACCATAAAATCCGGCTCAGTTACACTATTTAAAATCGATAACGCATCTTCTTCCCTACAGATATGGAATGTAAATGATGCCCAAAATCCTGTTCTTATACAGGGAAATTTATCAGGTACTTTATTTAAATTTTCGTACCCAACATCTTATTTACAAGAATTTACAGCCTTTAACGGCAACTCATTTTATTCAATTTCTCCAATTGGAAAAGTCGAAAATCAAAATTTACATGCCTTGCAATTTATTGATTATGTCATAGTAACTCACCCTAAATTTATCGAACAAGCCAACAGGCTGGCTCAGCTTCACCGTGAGCGTTCGGGGTTAACTGTTGAAGTTGTTACTACAAATCAGGTTTACAATGAATTTTCGTCAGGAGCACAGGATCCAATTGCAATCCGAAGACTCATGAAAATGCTTTACGATAAGGCAATTGCTGTAAATAGTCCATTAAAGCCCCGGTATCTCTGCCTGTTTGGAGATGGCTCTTATGACAATAAAAACAGATTAGCAAACAATACAAACTACATTGTGACATATCAGTCACAACAATCTTTAAATGTCGGATATTCGTACGCATCAGATGATATTTTTGGCTTTCTTGACAACAATGAATCTTCTACTGGATTATTAGACATAGGAATAGGCAGAATACCCGTAACCACATTAACAGAGGCGAAAGAGATGGTTGATAAAATTGATCGTTATACTAGTCCTAAAAATCTGGTTACAAATAGTTTTTCCAATGAAATTTCCAATTTTGCGGATTGGAGGAATACGGTAACCTTCATTTCAGATGATGCAGACAATGGAGATAGCTTCTTTTTTGATGATTCTGAAAAGTTCAGCACCTACCTAAAAAATTATAAACGAAATTTTAATGTTGACAAAATATATATGGACGCTTATGCCCAACAATCAACACCGGGAGGTCAACGTTATCCAGATGTAAATGAAGCAATTGACAAGCGGGTCAATAAAGGATCTCTTCTATTAAATTATCAGGGACATGGAGGAGAATTAGGGTGGGCTCATGAGCGCGTTCTTGATATCGGATCTATACAAAAATGGAACAATCGTAATAATATGGTTATCATGATGACTGCTACCTGTGAGTTTACCCGTTACGATGATCCTAGCTTTGTTTCTGCTGGAGAAAATTGCTATATAAATCCGACTGGAGGAGCTGTGGCGCTATTAACAACTTCACGTTTAGCATGGTCAGGAACAAATTCCAACCTGAACACAAAATTCATTTATAACTTCTTTACCAAGGAAAATGGTAGAAATCTCACTCTTGGTGAAATTTTTGCACGTTCGAAAAATGACCTTGGAGCTATTGAAGATCCAACAGTAAAAAACTTTGTTTTGATTGGAGATCCAGCGCTACCTATAGCATTTCCCAAATATAATATCAATACAACTTATATCAACGGAATACCAGCTTATGGTCTTCTTGATACAGCTCAATCATTAACAAAAGTTACAATTCAGGGAGAAATAACGGATAGTTTATCTAACAGGATTAACGGATTTAACGGATTTGTCTTTCCAACGGTGTTCGACAAGGTTTCACAGGAAAAAACGCTGAATAACGATGGGATGGGAGTCCGCAATTTTGAACTTCAAAAAAATATTTTATACAAAGGGAAAGCAGAAGTTAAAAACGGAATTTTTTCATTTTCATTTATTGTTCCCAAAGACATCGCTTACAATTATGGCTTTGGAAAAATAAGTTATTATGCCTGTAGTGACTCTGCCGATGCTTCCGGAGTTTATGATCTACTTACGATTGGAGGCTCTAATCCAAATGCTTCGCAGGATACAAAAGCTCCTTCTGTTAAACTCTATATGAACGACACTAATTTTGTTTCGGGAGGAATTACCAATGAAAATCCTATTCTGCTGGCATACATTTATGATTCAAGTGGAATAAATACCGTTGGCAACGGTATTGGTCATGATATTATGGGAACTCTGGACAATAACTACGATGAAGCCTTCCCTTTGAATGACTATTATCAAGCATTTGCAAACAGTTACCAGCGAGGAATTGTAAACTATCAGATGTCAAACCTCGAATCCGGGACTCATACTATAAAAGTAAAAGTTTGGGATGTTTACAATAACTCAGCATTTGCAACAATCACCTTTACTGTAAAACCTAAAGATGAAACTGTAATCGACAACGTAAATAACTATCCAAATCCGTTTTCTGATTACACTTACTTTGCATTTGAGCATAATCAGCCTGACAAAATTTCAGAAACGAATATCTATGTTTACACTATTTTCGGAAGTCTGGTAAAAACTATTTACATCCCCGGATCTCAAACAGGATTCCGCTCAGAACCTTATCTATGGGATGGGAAAAGCGACTCAGGCGCAAAATTATCAGCAGGTTTATATATCTATAAAATTCAATGTAAACTTACTGATGGAAGCAGTAATGAAAAAAGTGGCAAGCTTATAATTTCGCAATAGAGAAATATAGTTTTAATAAAACCGTTATATTTGCAATTCTATTCTTTACAGTAAGAATTATTTTACAAACTGAAAATCAGCCGAATGAGAACAACCGGAAATAAAGCAACGTATATACTACTTGCAATCTGTACATTATCAATCATATCAGGAACCAGTCAGGCGCAAAACTTAAAAGATAAATTACTTGGACAAAAAACTGGTCGTGTAATTACTACTGCCGTACCATTCTTATTAATCGCACCAGATGCCCGTTCAGGCGCAATGGGTGATGCTGGTGTTGCATCAACTCCCGATGCACATTCAATGCACTGGAACCCTGCAAAAATTCCTTTTGCAGAAAAGAAAATGTCAATTTCTATTTCTTATAGCCCTTGGTTAAGAAATCTTGTGGATGATATTAATCTTGCCTATTTATCAGGATATTATAAGATCGATAAATTAAGTGCAATTGGGGCATCACTCCTCTATTTTTCATTGGGAGATATTAATTTTACAGATAATAACGGTAATTCTAACGGAACATACCGTCCCAGTGAATTTGCTTTTGACTTAGCTTATTCACGTAAACTTTCTGAAAAATTCTCAGGAGCTATTTCTGGTCGCTATATTAATTCGAATCTCACTCAAGGACAAAGCGTTGGAGGTCAAAATTCACACGCAGGCCAATCATTTGCTACAGATATTTCTTTCTATTATACAACCCCTATCAAAATGAAACACAGCCTTAAAAGCGATTTAGCTTTTGGTTTGAATATCTCAAATATCGGGGCAAAAATATCTTACACAGAAACTACAAAACGTGACTTTTTACCGGCTAATATGCGCATTGGTGGTTCATATACACTTGAACTCGATAAATATAACAAACTATCATTCCTGCTTGATATAAATAAACTTCTTGTACCAACTCCCCCAATTTACGATACTGTTACTGACCCAGCAACAGGTGATTATAAGATTCTTGCAGGAAAAGATCCCAATGTAGGTATCGTTTCCGGAATATTCCAGTCATTTGGAGATGCTCCAGGCGGTTTTGAAGAAGAATTACGTGAATTTACGTATGGCGTGGGTGTTGAGTATTGGTATGATAATCAATTTGCTATTCGTGGCGGATATTTCTATGAAAACAAATATAAAGGCGGACGTCAATTTTTTACGCTAGGTGCTGGATTGAAATACAATGTATTTGGTCTTGACTTAGCATACCTGATTCCAACAGAACAGCAGCATCCGTTACAAAATACGCTACGCTTTACATTGACCTTTGACTTTGACGCATTCCAGGATCAAAGCAAAGATGTCAAATAAGAGAAATTTCCCATACCGAATTGGTTTCGGACTGGATGTACACCGCCTCGAAGAAGGACTTCCCTTCTGGCTTGGCGGTGTTCAGGTTTTACATCACAAAGGTGCAGTTGGTCATTCTGATGCAGACGTTTTGATTCATGCAATTTGTGATGCATTGCTGGGAGCTGCAAACCTTCGCGACATTGGATATCATTTTTCCGACCAAAGCCCTGAATTCAAAGGAATTGACAGCAAAATACTTTTAAAGAAAACCTTATTTATCATTCGTGAAGCTGGTTACGATATTGCAAATATTGACTCAACTATCAGCCTTCAAAAACCTAAAATTGCACCTTACATTGCTCAAATGAAAGAGACATTGGCTACAGTGTTAGAAATAGATATTAACGATCTTTCAATTAAAGCTACAACTACCGAAAAACTTGGCTATGAAGGTCGTGAAGAAGGAGTTACAGCCCATGCTGTAGTAATGCTTTACCGTTTGGATGATTTTCCCCGATAAGTAAGCTTAAGCTCTTTCCGCGCAAAGTGGATTACAGCTTTATATTTATTCAACACATCGCTTCCTAATACACCGTCAATCTGATTTAAACCAAGCATTTCATACGATTCATTCACATGTTGTATATTTAAGGCAACAGCAGTGTAATTTTTAAGAATAATTTCTCCAAGCTGAAATTCATCTAGAAGCAACCCCTGACTTTCCATGCTATTTGTACCCAAGCCAGTTGACAACTCTTCATTTGGAATAAATTCTGATTCCGGTAATAAAATCTGCATTTTGGAAAGGTCAAAAACTGTTCTGGATGCTCCTGTATCCAAAAGCAGATTTACATCTTTTCCATTAATTCTCCCTTTCACAAACAAATGAAATCCCTGATCCTGAACAGATTCAAGTATAATTGGAATTTTCGTTATCATTATAAAACTGTTTAATAGATAAAACTGCTTCCACCTAAAAATTCACGAAGAATTGAGGTCGGCGGAATTTCACGATCAGAAATTGGTTGAAAAAACGAAAGGAATTTCAATAATCGGACAGATTCTGCAAATTCAGGTTGATTTTCTGTAACTGCTTTAATAATTGGATCAGCCGTGGTTTTCAAAACTCCTAATTCGTAAAGTAATGCTGAATTAAACATTACATCAGCATTTTCCTGATAAGGAAAGATGTTCTTCTCTTCGCCTCTGCGTACGCTTTCCCAACGACGTAATGTATCCAATGCTGAATATCCGCGATAGCGATAATCACGTACTATCCTGCGAATCAATCTATTATCAGTACTTGGAATGGGATTATGCGCATCAATGGAAATTTGAGTAAGTGCCGAAACAAAAATCTTGAATTTCAGTTCATCCGAAATAATTGGGGTAAGCTTAGGATTCAGCCCATGAATTCCTTCAATTACAAGAATTGTATTCTTGTGCATCTGAAGTTTTGTTCCATTATAGGTTTTCTTCCCTTCAACAAAATCAAACACAGGCATTTCTACTTCTTTCCCATTCAGAAGCTGTAGTAAATGCTCATTAAATAATTCAACATCAATCGCTTCAAGGCATTCAAAATCGTAATCACCATTTTCATCACGCGGAGTTAATTGCCTGTCAACAAAATAGTTATCAAGTGAAATTTGCATAGGTTTCAATCCCAAAACCTGTAGTTGAATCGAAAGACGTTTACTAAAAGTGGTTTTCCCTGAAGAAGAGGGTCCGCTTATGAGTATTAATTTAACGTTATGTTCTTGTTTCGTAATTTTATCAGCAATATGTGCTATTTTTTTTTCATGTAGAGCTTCCGAAATTTTAATCAACTCCGTAGTTTTCTTTTGATTAATGGACATATTCAGATTTCCAACGTAAGGTACCTCCAAAATATTAATCCAGTTTTTATGTTCTCTGAATATCTTAAAAAGCTTGTGCTGAATAATTAAATCTTCGAGTTCTTCAGGATTTGATCGTTTTGGAACCTGAATCAATAAACCGTTGTAATACTTTACAACATTAAACAAGTTGATATATGCTGTGGATGGAACCAGATAACCGTAAAAGTAATTCACATTACCATCCATCCGGTAAATGGAAGTATAAACCTTACTTCTGGTTTTGAAAAGCAATTGTTTTTCTTCATGTCCATGCTGACCATATAGTTCTACGGCCTCCTCAGTAGGCATTTCTTCTCTTTCAAATGGCAAATCCATCTGAATGATTTCTTTCATTCGTGCTTTAATACCAGCAATCAGTTCTTCAGATAATTCATCACCCAGATTGTCAATTTCAGCATACCAACCTCTTGAAACAGAATGCTCAATTCGCAATTTAGCCTGTGGATACAAATCCTTAATGGTTTTATAGAGTATAAAAGCCAGAGAGCGATGATACATTCGGCTACCTGAAGAATGTGTATAATCAATAAACTGAATTGTTTTGGGTTTGAAAATTCTGTAGTTCAATTCTCTAAGCTTATTGTTTACCAATGCTCCCAATATCGGGTATTTCAAAGTAATGCCCTGGTCATCTGCAATTTCCTTTAAACTAACTCCTAAAGGGTAATATTTACGTTGTCCGCCATAATTCTGGCAAATAATTTCTATGGTAGGAATTTGAGGCTGTATCATGGTGATGCGTTTTTTTCAAATATACATCATTTTTTTAAATCTAAAATCGGCTTAAGATATTGTGCGGTATAACTTGATTTTACGTTGATTATCTCTTCAGGAGTTCCTTCAACTACAATCATTCCGCCACGTTCACCTCCTTCAGGACCAATATCCACAATATGGTCAGCAATTTTAATCACATCCATATTATGTTCAATCACAATAACTGTATTTCCTTTATCAACTAATTTATCAAGCACTTCCATCAACACCCTTACATCTTCGAAATGCAGACCTGTGGTAGGCTCATCCAGAATATACAGGGTTTTTCCGGTGTCTTTTTTAGAAAGTTCTGTGGCTAATTTTACTCGCTGCGCTTCGCCACCGGAAAGAGTGGTTGACTGTTGTCCAAGTGTAATATAACCAAGCCCTACCTCATGCAAAGTTTTGATTTTCTGCATTATTGATGGTATATGCTCAAAAAACTCCATTGCCTGATCGATGTTCATATTCAGTACATCGTTAATGGATTTTCCCTTATATCTAACTTCAAGTGTTTCACGATTGTAGCGTTTTCCATTGCAGGTTTCACAAGGGACATATACGTCGGGAAGAAAATTCATTTCAATTACACGTAATCCAGCACCTCCACAAGTTTCGCAACGACCGCCTTTTACATTAAAAGAAAATCTCCCAGGCTGGTAGCCTCTGATTTTTGCATCAGGTAAAGATGCGTAGAGTTTACGAATATCATCAAATACACCCACATATGTAGCCGGATTTGAACGTGGAGTTCGCCCAATCGGTGATTGATCTATTTCTATCACCTTATCAATATTTTCCAGCCCATCAATCAATTCATAATCAAGTGGTTTCTTTTCAGAACGGTAAAAATATTTACTTAAAATCGGGTGTAAGGTTTCGTTTATCAAACTAGATTTACCACTTCCGGAAACTCCGGTGACGCAAATTAGTTTTCCAAGTGGTAGTTTAAGCGTAACATTCTTCAGGTTATTTCCTTTTGCTCCTTTAAGAATTAAAAAGCTGCCATTCCCTTTTCTGCGGATTTCAGGAATTTTTATATTACGGATACCTTTCAGGTACTCGCAAGTAATCGTTTTACACTGAAGAATTTCTTCAGGAGTTCCCTGAGCAACTATCTTTCCGCCATTGATTCCTGCGCCCGGACCAATGTCCACAACATGATCAGCCGAAAGGATCATATCCTTATCGTGCTCAACCACTATCACCGAATTACCCACATCGCGTAAATTCTGTAATGCCCTGATTAATCGAGCATTATCCCGTTGATGTAATCCAATACTCGGCTCATCTAAAATGTACAATACCCCAACCAACTTTGAACCAATCTGAGTGGCTAAACGAATCCGCTGAGCTTCGCCTCCCGATAAACTTCTGGATGTTCGGTTTAAGGTCAGGTATTCAATCCCTACTTCAAGTAAAAATCCAATGCGAGTCTTAATCTCCCGAATGATTTCATGTGCAACAGCCTTTTTACGTTCATCAAGTTTCTCTTCCAGATTTTCAACCCATTGATACAACTTAAGCAAATCATAATCTGACAGTTCTGCTATGTTTTTATCATCTATTCTAAAATGGAGCGACTCCTTTTTTAATCGTTGACCATTACATTCCGGACAAACATGATTGTTCATAAACCCATTCGCCCATTTCTGAATGCTTTGAGGTGAGCTATCTGTATTTTGATTTATAATAAAATTAATAACCCCTTCAAAATTAAGGGAATAAGAAGAAGTAATTCCCAAATATTCATTTTTCACTTTAATTACCTCGTCCGATCCGTAAAGAATCATGTTTAAAGCTTCTTCGGGAATTTCTTCTACCGGAGTATCAAGTGTAAAATGATGTTTATAAGCAATTGCTTCCAGCTGTTTGAAAATCCAGTTATTCTTATGTGTCCCAAGTGGACTCAATCCTCCCTTACGGATAGACAAAGATGGATTGGGAATTATTTTATCAAGATCTATTTCAGAAACTACCCCTAAACCATTACATCGAGGACAGGCACCATACGGTGAATTAAAGGAAAAGCTGTTAGGCTCCGGTTCATTATACGAAATACCAGAGGCCGGACACATAAGCAATTTACTGAACCAATGCACACTGCTCTGTTTTTCGTCATAAACCATCAACACTCCTTTGCCTTGTTTCAATGAGGTTTGAACACTTTCTGTGATCCGTTGATGTGACGCTTCTGAAACCTGTACTCTATCGATAACCAACTCAATATCATGAATTTTATACCGATCGAGATACATCCCGAAAGATATTTCCTGAATCTCACCATCTACACGAACTTTAAGAAAACCCTGACGGCGAACCTGCTCAAACAATTCTCTGTAATGACCTTTCCTTCCTTTTACTAAAGGAGCCAATATACTGATATTCTTTCCTGAGAACTGATTTTCAATCAACTGTACAATTTGTTGTTCGCTATAACGAACCATTTTCTCACCACTTACATGCGAATATGCATCAGCAATACGAGCATAAAGTAAACGAAGGAAATCGTAAATTTCGGTAATTGTTCCAACCGTAGAACGTGGATTTTTTCCGGTAGTTTTTTGCTCGATAGAAATTACAGGACTTAATCCGTTGATTTTGTCAACATCCGGACGTTCCATATTACCAATAAACTGACGGGCATAGGCCGAAAAAGTCTCCATATATCGGCGTTGTCCTTCTGCATAAACAGTATCGAACGCCAGAGACGACTTTCCACTCCCACTTAATCCGGTAATAACCACCAGTTTATCACGAGGTATAATCAAATCAACATTTCGGAGATTATGAACCCGAGCCCCGTAAATTTCGAGTTTTTCGTTGTTCTGCATAGTATAGTAAGAAATAAAGCAGACAAAGTTACCTGTTTTCAGAATTGCTTAATGTATCGCCAAACAAGAATTCTGCATTCTTATTATTTTTCAACATTTTAGAATATTGAATTGATTCAGGGTCAGGAATTTTAATCAGATATTCTGTCCGATTTTTATTGGTAAGTTTTGGCTTGCGAATCCAGGGATTAAGTTCTTTCAGTAATCTGTAGTTAATATTGTAAGAATTTGCAAAGTCAACCATATTGGTAATTGATGAGTCAACCTTTACAGTTTTGTACTCAATCGGCTGGTACAAATCTTTAAATCTCAGATAATAGCCATATTTCACAGCATTATTAAACAAGATTTTTGCACTTAGTATCCGATAGAGATAGCGGGCGGTTTCATCATTTAAATAAAGGTCATAGTAAGAACTTGATTTTTGAAATTCGAGTTGTTTTTTCACTCCGTATTCACCCATATTGTATCCAGCAGCAGCAAGAGTCCAGTTGCCAAGCATATCTTTTGACCGTTGAAGATATTTACAGGCAGCCTCTGTTGCTTTTTCAAGATTGTATCGTTCATCAACCTCTTCACTGATTTCCAATCCGTAGCGCTGACCTGTTTCTTTCACAAATTGCCAGAAACCCGCCGCACCTGCCGATGAAGTAGCATTCAGAAAATGACTTTCAATCAATGCCAGATACTTAAAATCATCCGGAAGATTATTCTTTTTTAAAATCGGTTCAATAACCGGAAACCAACGATATGCACGTTTCATCAACAGCATGGTATTTGATTGCCAGAAGGTATTCAGCAGCAATTCGCGTTCCAATCCTTCCCTGACATAAAATGTATCCAAAGGAACGGCTTCGCCAGCAAAACTCAGATAGTTTGGAACCTCCGGGCTAAACAGACGATAATTTTCCTGATAGGCCATACGATATGAACTATCTGTGGTTTCTTCACGGTTTGAACCCATAAAAAACAAAAACCAAAACACTAAAAATAAGCTGATTGACGAGTTAAGGATTAAGAATCCATAGAGAATTTTTCGCTTCATAGTTCCTTTTAAAATTTAACGCAAAGGTCAGGATAAAATTTCACTCCTGTATTCCAAAACAAAAATAAAGGCTGCTCACGCCTGCATTCTAACCATTGTTTTTGACATCTTAAAAACCAAACAAACTATGAAAAATAAAAAAGACATCAAAACCAGATAAATGCAGCAGAACAGCCTTATTTTCTAGAGCAGGAATCCTGGCTTAGAAAGGCCAGAATTGATTGTCGAACCAGATACTTTCTTTTAGCTCCTCATTTAGTTTATTTAGAAAATGATGATGATCTTTTTCCCAATCAGCAAGCATTTTGTACATCTCTTTTTCATTAGGATCTTTAGCTGCTTCCGCACGATCGCTATAAACTTTCACAGCCCGGGTTTCAAAATCAATTGCAGCACTAATTGCAGCAGCTTCAAAACTTGCAGCAGAAATCTGCTCTTTAATTTCTTTTGTAAAAACCTCAAGTGCAATTCCTTCATTTACACCTGTTTCCGGAAGTTTATTTTGGGCAAAAGAGCTGTTTTTAGCATAATGTGCAAATTGTTTTGATAAAAACTTAATGTGTTCATCTTCCTCTTCTGCCATCATGGTAAAAACTTTCTTCACAGCAGGGCTGTCAGTTTTTTCAGCAATGTTTGAATAGAATGCTTTTCCTTTACGTTCCAGCAGAATAGCTTCTTTTAAAATATCGGTTGCAGTTTTTGAGTCCATAAAATATTGTGTTTAATTGTTTTCATAGGGTTAATACATTTGAAACAAGCCGAACAAAATTTTGTTTGAGTGATTCTGTGATAAATCATTATTTTTGTTAAAGATTTTCAACAGACCACATCTTTATGCCAACATTAGCAATTCCTGAACAAAAGCTCATCAGCTTCTTTGAACAAACCTTCCATAAAAAACCCGAATCTATCCAATTGCTCCCTCTTTCAGGTTCTAACCGACGATATTTCAGAATGAAATCCGGCAATTTTTATTGTTTGGCAGCTTATAATGAAGACCTACGTGAAAACAACGCATTCATCAAATTTACCGAGCATTTTTTATCGATGGGATTAGCTGTTCCCCAAATATATGCTCAATGTCCCGAAGATTTTTTATACTTAATTGAAGATCTGGGAGATACAACCCTATATCAACTCCTAACGGAAACACGCAAAGGAAAAGAGCTTTCGCCCAAAACGTTACGTGTATATGAAAAAGTAGCTGAACTACTTCCTGAATTCCAAATAAAAGGAGCTGAAAATCTTGATTTTACAGTTTGTTACCCACGGCAAAGTTTCGATCGGCAATCTATGATGTGGGATTTAAACTATTTTAAATACTATTTTCTGAAACTAGCTGGAATACAGTTTGATGAACAACATCTTGAAGATGACTTTAAAACACTGTGCGACTTTTTACTTGAGGCACCCAGAGAATATTTCCTCTATCGCGACTTTCAGTCAAGAAATATAATGTTGATTGGCGATAATCCATATTTTATTGATTATCAAGGAGGCAGGAAAGGAGCTTTGCACTATGATATTGCATCGCTTTTGTACGACGCAAAAGCAGATTTAGCACCAGAAACTCGTGAATACTTACTTACGAAATATCTTGATTCGCTGGAAAAATTGATTCCGGTAAATCGTTCTCAATTTCATCAACATTTTACAGGATTTGTACTGATCCGAATTCTTCAGGCATTTGGAGCATACGGATTCAGAGGATATTACGAACGTAAGGAACACTTTTTAAAAAGCATTCCGTACGCAGCTGAAAATCTGAAATATATTATCGAAACATATGGCTTACCCATTAAGCTACCCGCATTAGAAACAGCTATCAAACATATTATCAAACAGTTTGCAGTTCAGGAGTCTGCGGACGAAAAAAATATTTTAACCGTTCAGATCGCTTCTTTCTCTTATAAAAAAGGAATTCCCGAAGACAAATCGGGAAATGGAGGTGGTTTCGTTTTTGACTGCCGAGGACTACCCAACCCCGGAAGATATGATCAATACAAACAACTTACAGGCAAAGACGAAGCTGTTATTACGTTTTTGGAAAAAGAGCCAGAGGTAAATCTATTTATAAAACTCACTCAAAAAATGGTTGATGCATCTGTAGAAAGATATATTGAACGAGGATTTACGAGCCTAGTGATAAACTTCGGATGTACCGGAGGCCAACATCGGTCAGTATATTGTGCAGAATCAATGTATAATCATCTAAGGTCCAAATACAAAATCAACACAACGCTCAAGCATCAAGAGTTTCCCAATATCTAAATCCTAAAAAATCACCGATTATTCAAAAAAATCGCTGACATTCAAAAAATAAATCGGCTGGAAGTCTGTTTATTATTAAAAATTGATATATTTGCAACATACAAAATTTCAAGATCCTATGAAGTATAAAATTGTTATTCAGGTTATTTTGGGAATAGTAGCGATTAGTCTATCTTACTGGATTTATGAAGGCATCATGAAACCAGAACGTTTTAAAACGGAAGTCTCAAAACGCAATGATGCAATTATTGAAAAACTGAAAGATATCCGCACCATTCAGGTTGCATACAAAGGTGTTTATGCAAGATATTGCTCAAGTTTTGACACTCTTGCTATTTTTCTTGAGAAGGGCAAACTTCCGTTAATTAAAAAAGAAGGTAACGTACCTGATACTTTAACAGAAGCTCAGGCACTTAAAATGGGACTCGTAAAACGCGACACTGTTTACGTAAGTGCTTATGAATCACTATTTGGAAGCCAAGGAAAGAAAATTGATATTCAAAAACTCAGGTATATTCCTTTCAGCCAAAATAAAGAATTTGAAATAAAGGCAAGCTCTGTAAACAAAGGAAATATACAAGTTCCTGTATTTGAAGTACTGGCCCCATACGATTCATATATCAATGATATGGATGAACAGTTGGTTCGTAACCTCAATGTAAAAGCAAAAGATATGGATCGTTATCCTGGCATAAAACTGGGATCACTTAACGAACCATCTACAGACGGCAACTGGGAATAAACCTAAAATAATCTGCTTATGCTGGTAAAACAGTTGATTGCCACAGACAGCGATTTTGAGAAATATCTACCCGCACAATTAAGATTATCCATCCAATGCTCAACGGATGGATTTTCTTTTATTTTATTCTCATCGCTTGAAAATAAAATCATCGAAATTGCTGATTTTGGACATGATACTGACGGATGGGAAAATGCATTTTCCCGCATCAGATCTGATCATTCCTATCTCTTCAACGGGAATTATCAATCAATCAAAATTCTGGTAGAACCATCCTCCTTTTTGCTGATTCCTGACCAATTTTACAAACAGGAAAATGAAACAAAACTCTTTGAAACAAGCTATCCTGTAAATAAAAAACAGAAGCTACTGGTAGATAATCTACCCAAACTTAGTTCAAAGTTGATTTATGAAATTGATCAACGATTATCGATGTGGCTTGATCAGCAATTCCCGAAGGCAATTATTACTTCACATCTTACCCACTGGATACGCTTAATCCACGCCGTGAACGCTTTAAACACGTTTCCTTACAAAGTATTCATCAATATAAGAGATGGTTATTTTGATTTGGCAATTTTAGTAGAAGAAAGAATTGAACTAATCAATACTTTCCAGTTTAAAACAGCAGAAGATGCAGTATATCATCTTTTAAACACAACCCGAAGTTTGGACAGAGACCCCAGCGTATTCAATCTTATTATCTCCGGAAAAATTGAGCAGGATTCATTGCTATACAATCTATTGTATAAATATGTAAAAAACGTTGGTTTTGCACCAATGTTAAATCGTTTCGATAAACCGGAAACATTAAAAACAACTTCACCTCATCTTTATTATACGTTAATACACTCCGAAATATGCGAATCATAAGCGGATATTTAAAAGGGCGAAGACTTCCAACAACCGAACTTCCGGCACGTCCAACAACTGATATGGCAAAGGAAGCATTGTTTGATATTTTAAAAAATCTGGTTGACTATGACGAAACAAAAGCACTTGATCTCTTTGCCGGCACTGGCAACATCAGCTATGAAATGATTTCGAGAGGATGTAAACATGTACTTGCCGTTGAGAAAAACCCCAAATGCGCTGAATACATTCGCGAAGTTGGCAAATATCTGAAAATTGACAATCTGATGGTTTTAAAAACCGATGTATTCCAATTTTTGAAGACTGCAAAAAATGATTTCGATCTGATTTTTGCCGATCCGCCGTATGATTTACCGGAATTAGCTTCACTTCCATCAAAAATTTTTGAAGCGGGAATTCTGAAAGCAGGAGGTTGGTTTATTTTGGAACACCCTCAGCAATACGATTTCTCTGAATTACCTTTTTTCCATCGTCATCGTAATTATGGAAAGGTAAACTTTACTTTTTTCCACATAGAAGATCTTGAAAATGAATCAACTGATCAAAAGTTGGATAACGAAGCTTGAACTACAATCGCATCCCGAAGGAGGCTATTTTAAAGAAACATATCGTTCGGATGAAATTGCAATTGAAGATGCTGCCAAACTTGGCTTTAAAGGGAATCGTAATTTTTGTACTGCTATTTACTATCTTCTAGAGGGTACTGATTTTTCGGCATTTCACCGTATAAAATCGGATGAAATATGGCATTTTTACACTGGTTCACCGCTTGTAATTTATATGATTGACAGGGCAGGGAATTATAGCGAAATCACCTTGGGAAATAGACCTCAATCTGATGAATATCCTCAATTTACAGTTCCAAAAAATGTATGGTTTGCTGCAAAACCTGTTGAAAAATCTTCATTTTCATTGGTTGGATGTACCGTTTCTCCCGGGTTTAACTTTGCCGATTTTGAGTTGGCTCAAAAAGCAAATTTAACAAATCAATACCCTGATTTGGAAGAGATTATTCTAAGATTCTGCCGATAAAAAAATGATTATTTGATACTGTCCAAAACTGGATTTCCCTCTTTAAAATATCGTACGCTTACCGGATTTCCTTTCCCATCAAAAAAAGTCTCTTTTCCATTCTTGAGATTTTTATCATATTCTGCTGTTCTTATAAGCTTCCCCAAATAATCATAGTTTTTCTGAAGACCCTTTCCTTTCACAAAATCGCCTTCACCGATAACAACACCCTCCTCATCAAAATATGTCCATTTCCCTTCAAATAACCCTTTTTTATAAATCCCTTTAATTCTGATTTCTCCAGAAGGATAATAATGAAGCGAAACACCTTCTAAAGTATCGTTTACATAATTGTCAGCACTCATGAGATAACCTTCCTTATTCCAACGCTTTGATTTGCCATTCCGAAGATTGTTTGAATACATTTCCTCGCTTTCCCGATTGCCATTCGGATACCATCTGCGATTAATCCCAATTAAGTTTCCATTGTCATATTCCGACACCATCATCTCTTTTCCGTTAGGATGATACCAAACAGCTCTTCCATGTAAGGAGCTTCCTTTGTATGTTAACTCTGACCTAACTTCTCCATTTTCATAATAATCAATCTTAGTTTTAGAGCATGATGTTAAAATTAACAATACTATTACAGATAATACAATTAGAATGTTATTATTACGTTTCATAATCAAATTATTATGAGTGATTGAAAAAAATCATTACACAGTGTGTAACTTTCAAAGTAGTTTGTGCGTCCTATTTCTGAAAGCGCAAACAAAGGTAAGACGAAAAATGCAGGTAAGATGAAAGCAATTGTATATGCGTTAATTTTTAGTGGATTCTCAGGATTAAAATCATGTTCAGATGGTGTTTTACTTCCTCCTACGAATGAAAAAGCTATCCGGGTTGAGGCAATTCACTATGAAATACCCTTACAGAATTCAAATAATTATACTTGCTCATTGCCAAAAAGTAGCATTCATGTAAACCAGAGCAACACTGAAGTAACGATGCTTTTAACTCCGGAAAAAGAAACAGAAGACCTTGCTGATCTTGCTCCTGTAATGGTATTACCTGAGGACAAAGAGGTAGAGGAAGAAAAGGGATTTCCTGAACTACCTAAACTTTCCATTGTACATCAGGAGTTAAGTTTTGTTTTGAACCGACAAATATAGTTTTACATTATATATTTTTCTCATCATTCTCTCTCAAAGGCTGTCTGTAACGGACAGTCTTTACTTTTGGAGATCAATAAGGCAGAAGATTTTCTTTTCTGCCTTATTGATTATATTGAATATAGCTTTATTCAAGAATTGCTCTAACACCCGGCAATTCACGACCTTCGAGGTATTCAAGCATTGCACCACCACCCGTAGATACATAACTTACCTGATCGGCAAGATTGTACTGATTAATGGCTGCAACAGAATCGCCACCACCAATTGCAGAGAATGCACCACTAATGGTTGAACTTGCAACTGCAATAGCCATTGACTTGGTTCCTTGTTTGAATGATTCCATTTCAAATACACCCATTGGACCATTCCAGAGTACTGTTTGTGATTTATTAATAAGTTCAGCAAAGCGACGACAACTTTTTGGACCAATATCTAAACCCATCCATTTATCCGGGATTTCATCTGCATTACAAAGTTGAGTATTCGCTTCATCAGAGAACTGATCGGCACAGATAGCATCCGTTGGCAAGTATAGATTTACCCCTTTGAGCATCATTTCCTGAACCATTTCTCTGGCCATATCAATTTTATCATTTTCGATTAATGAATCACCTACATTTCCACCTAAAGCTTTAATAAATGTGAAGGCCATACCTCCTCCAATAATCATATTATCAACCTTTGGGAGAAGGTTTTTGATAATATCTATTTTTGAAGAAACCTTTGCGCCACCAATAATTGCTGTAAATGGAGGTTGTGCTTCATTTAAAAGCTTGTTTAGATTACGAATTTCATTTTCGAGAAGTAATCCAAAATATTTTGCATTTGGAAAAAACTTAGCAATGGTAGCTGTGGAAGCATGTTCACGATGAGCTGTACCAAAGGCATCGTTAATATAGGCATCACCCATGGACGCCAATCTTTTTGCAAACTCCTCATCACCAGCTATTTCTTCTGGATAGAAACGCAGGTTTTCCATGAGCATTACATCACCAGGTTTTAGTTCTTTGGCCACATCGAGAGTCCTCTGACCAAAGAGTTCCCGGGTAAAAATGATATTCCGATTGAGTAATTTTGAAAGATAGGGTGCTATTGGGGTAAGCGAATAATCCATTTCGAAACCACCTGTCGGACGCCCTAAGTGCGACATCAATATTACTGAACCTCCATCATGCAATACTTTGTTGATAGTTGGAAGAGATTCGCGAATACGCGTATCGTCAGTAATCTGACGATTGTGATTCAAAGGAACGTTAAAATCGACACGAATCAACACCTTCTTTCCTTTGAAATTCACATTGCTAATTTGCTTTGAACTGAAATTCATAATATTAAGCATTTAATGATTCCTGATTATAAAGGTATGTAAAAAAGCAATACGAACAGACGTTCCGGGTTAAACTTTAGTAAACTCTTTAAATACAAAGCTAAACTTCAACATGTTGCACCCTACGTGAATCTATGATTCAAAACAGATTATACCTTGTATTCTTTTGTTATAGATATAAACAGCATTTCATCCGGATACAAATTGTAATTTTGCAATTATTCAAAAAGTAATCCATGCCTCATTTTTCAGGAACATTTGCAACTAAGCTACCGGGAACAGATACATCCATTTTTGCAATAATGTCAGCATTATCGCACGAATATAATGCGATTAATCTATCACAGGGTTTTCCCGATTTTGAAGTTTCAGATAAACTTATTACCTTGGTTCAAGAGCAGATGCGCAAAGGGCTGAATCAGTATGCTCCCATGCCGGGAATTCTGCCTCTCCGTGAGCAAATTGCCTTAAAAACCGAGAAACTCTATGGTGCTGTTTATCATCCTGAAAAAGAAATCAATATTACAGCCGGGGCTACTCAGGCATTGTTTTCGATCATAACTGCGATTATTCACGAAGGTGACGAAGCCATTATTCTTGAGCCTGCATACGACAGCTATGCCCCAACGGTAAAGCTTTGTGGTGGTATTCCGGTTCATGTACCACTGGAGCTTCCCGATTATCATGTAAACTGGGAACTGGTAAAGAAAGTCATCAATCAGAAAACCAGAATGATTATCATTAACACGCCTCATAATCCTACCGGAAGTATTCTGAGTAATGATGATTTAAAGGCACTGACCAAACTTACCAAAAATACTGATATAATTATCCTGAGTGACGAAGTGTACGAACATCTTATATTCGACAATATTCGTCACGAAAGTGCCTGCCTATATCCTGAATTGGTTGAACGCAGCTTTGTTGTGAGTTCGTTCGGGAAAACATTTCATGCTACAGGATGGAAAATGGGGTATGTACTCGCTCCTGAAAACCTGATGAAAGAGTTTCGGAAAGTGCATCAGTTTACCGTTTTTGCCTGCAATACTCCAGTTCAGTATGCAATGGCCGAGTATCTGAAAGATGAAGCAAATTATCTTCATCTGAACCAGTTTTATCAGGACAAGCGAGACCTGTTTTTGAAACTGATTCAAGGATCAAGATTTGAAATAGTACCTTGCCGCGGAACCTATTTTCAAGTATTGAATTACAACAGAATCTCTGATGAAAAGGAGACAGATTTTGCCAAACGATTAACCATTGAGCATAAAATTGCTTCAATTCCAATTTCACCTTTTTATCAGAAAGCCATCGACAATAAGAACCTCCGGTTTTGCTTTGCCAAAAAAGATGAAACGTTGATGAAAGCTGCTGAAATTCTTGTAAAAATCTAAAAAATAAGGCAATCATGAGCTGCATACTAATCTGACTGTTTAACCGTTTTTTATGAACATTGCGGTGTTTATAAAAGCCTCAAAACAAAAAAAGGAAAAATCAAAGGAATAGCTATATTAGCCAACTATAAAAACAAAGAAAAATGCTAGCAGGAGTTCTTTTACAAATCGTAGAATCAGGCGCAGTAGCTGATACGTTAAATACTGCCACACAAGCCGTACATACTGTGGCTCAAGGTCCGGTAGAGGAGAAGATGAGTTTACTGAGCTTAGTAATGAAAGGTGGAGTTATTATGATTCCCCTGTTGATTCTTTCACTCATAACGGTTTATGTATTTATTGAACGATATATGCTTATCAAAAAAGCATCCAAAGAGAATCATGACTTTATCAACAGCATCCGTGATTTTGTACTTAACGACCGTTTAGATTCTGCTCTTTCGCTTTGCAAATCAACACAAAGCCCAATAGCCAGAATGATTGAGAAAGGACTAAACCGCGTAGGCCGTCCATTGAAAGAAATTGAAGAGTCTATTGAGATTGTGGGCAAATTTGAAGTTTACAAACTGGAAAAGAACCTTGTGATTCTGGCAATCATTGCAGGGATTGCTCCTATGTTTGGATTTATCGGTACAATTATCGGGGTTATCAAGATTTTCCATGACATTTCGCTTGCCGGCGATGTAAGTATTTCGAGTGTTTCGGCTGGTTTATATGCCAAAATGGTTTCGAGTGCCGGCGGTCTTATCGTAGGGATTATCTCCTTTATCTGTTACCATTGGTTGAATATCATGATTGAAAAGATTGTTCAGAAAATGGAATATAACGCGGTTAACTTTATCGATCTACTTCAAGAACCTTCAAAATGAAATTAAGAAGCAGAACCAAAATAACAGCCGAAGTGGCTACCAGTTCGATGAACGACATCATGTTCTTTTTGATGTTGTTCTTCCTAATTATGTCCACTTTGTTGAATCCAAATGTTATTAAACTTTCTCTTCCGAGTTCAAAACATAACCAAACTCTGCATCAAAAAGAAGTTTCACTCTCTATAACCAAAGAGCGGCAGTTTTTTATCAACAACAAACCTATCGCCTTTGAACAGATAGAAAGTGAATTGATTAATGAGCTGAAAGATGCCCGCGAAGCAACCGTGATTCTTAGGTGTGATAATACCAGAACGGTTCAGGATTTGGTAGATGTTCTGGAAATTGGAAATAAGTTGAAGATAAAGATGATTCTTGCAACAAAAGCACCCAATGGAGCAGCACAACAATAACAAGGAAGTTGTACGGAACAATGTTTTTGGCATTGCCGGATCAATCGGGTTTCACTTGGTTTTGATTGTGCTTTTGCTTTTATCCTATTACAAAACTCCCAATCCTCCTTTTCCTGATACCGACGGAGGAGGTGGTGGTGGCCTTGGCATTGAAGTAAATCTGGGAAACTCGGACAATGGCATGGGCGATGTAGCCAATAACATGATTTCGTTCCCCGAATTTAAATCGAATCTTCAGGAAATCGAAAACCCGCCTGATGTTTTCCCTAAATCAACAGAAACTGTTAACAGTGATTACGTAACTTCTGAACATGGAGAAGCTACTTCTATCAATCAAAATCGGAAAAAGAATCCTGTTGAAACGAGTGAAGAAGCCGTTAATCCAAATTTTCTTTATCATAAAAAGAAAACAAACAGCGACGGTACTACAGGCAAAGAAGGCAATCAGGGAGATCCTAACGGAGATCCTAACAGCAAGTACTACTACAAAGGATCTGGAACCGGCTCGGGGACTGGAACTGGCTCAGGGGTTGGCTCGGGTACAGGTTCTGGAATGGGCAGCGGAAATGGCAGTGGAATTGGCACAGGTAACGGTAGCGGTATTTCGTTTAAACTGAACGGAAGAGTTTCGCGTGCGTTGCCAAAACCCGACTACTCATCAAACGATCAGGGAACTGTTGTTGTAAAAATATGGGTAAACCAAAAAGGTGAAGTTACTCAGGTACAGGCCGGCGAACGTGGAACTACCACCACCGACCGTAATTTATGGCGACAGGCAGAAGATGCTGCTACAAAATCAAAATTCAGTGCAAATCCGGATGCTCCCGAAGAGCAAATTGGAACCATTACCTATAAGTTTATTAAATTAAATTAGTATTCAGAAATCATGAATCAATATCAGGAAGTGCTGGACTATATGTTCAGCGCTTTGCCTATGTTTCACCGCATTGGCGCAGCCGCTTACAAAGCAAATCTGGACAATACACACGCTCTGATGGAGCATCTGCACCATCCTGAAACAAAGTTCAAAGCCATACATATTGCCGGAACGAACGGCAAAGGCTCTACTTCACACATGCTGGCTTCTATATTTCAGGAAGCCGGATATAAAACCGGACTTTACACCTCTCCTCACCTGCGCGACTTCAGAGAACGCATCCGCATTAATGGAGAGATGATTCCGGAAGAAAAGGTTGTCACATTTGTGGATGAACATAAAGCGTTTTTTAATACGTTACACCCCTCCTTTTTCGAAATGACTGTAGGGCTGGCTTTCGATTATTTTGCGAATGAAAAGGTTGATATTGCCATCATAGAAACCGGACTGGGTGGCCGACTGGATTCCACCAACGTTATCCTGCCAGAAATAGCTGTAATTACAAACATCGGGAAAGATCATACTCAGTTTCTGGGTGATACACTTGAAAAAATTGCTTCGGAAAAAGCAGGCATTATTAAACCCGGTATTCCGGTGGTGATTGGCGAAACACATCCCGAAACCGAAATTGTTTTCCGCAACAAAGCTTCGGAATGTAATTCTCCTCTCCTCTTTGCCGATCAAAAATACAGGATAATCCGCAATGATTATCACTCTGAATCACAACGTACATTGCTCAGTATGGAAGTTTTGTTTCCGGATAATAGTATGCACTGTTTCGAAAGCGAGTTATCAGGAATCTATCAAACCAAAAATATCCTTACAGCGCTTGCAGCAGCTTACGAACTAAAAAACAAAGGTTGGAAGCTATCAGAAAAAACTGTAGAAAACGGTATTCTGCATGCTGTCACCAATACCGGATTAATGGGACGATGGCAAATTCTCGGACAAAGCCCACTTACGGTTTGCGATACGGCACACAATGTTCACGGCATAACCGAAGTTTTGAAGCAACTCGAAAGAATTAGCTTTCAGAAACTTCATATTGTGTTTGGAATGGTGGATGATAAAGATATAAGTGGTGTACTGGAACTGATGCCCAAAGAAGCAATTTATTATTTCTGTAAAGCAGGTATTCCCCGTGCTATGGATGCCCAAAAACTTGCTATAATCGCCGGGAAATCAGGGCTTAAAGGCAAAACATGCACCACTGTGAACGATGCACTGCAACAGGCTCGCGAACAGGCTCAGCCCAACGATATGATTTACATTGGAGGAAGCACCTTTGTGGTGGCCGAAGTAGTGTGATGACATTAATCAGTGGGTGCATTTGACAAAATATATGGTTCCACTCCCGCATTTCGCCTCCATATATTTGTGATGTAAGTCAGATAAATCCGACCAAAGTCTGTTTTATTCTGTTACAAGCGCCGAAAGCGGTCGAAGCCCCTTTCGGCGCTTAGTTTTTTTTACTAGAAATCCGTCAAAGGTATAGTTACGGTTGGAATCAGAAGTAGCCAGCCCAGAATCACCATCAACAGAATGAATGGCCAAGCCCATTTAAACCATTTATTGAACGGAATGCGGGCAATCTCCAGTACACCAATTAACACTCCGGATGTTGGAGTAATCAGATTCGTAAAACCATCTCCAATATGAAAAGCAGTAACGGTGGCCTGTTTCGACAAACCAATCATTTCGGAAACATCACGTAAAATAGGCATAATCAAAGCGGCCTTTGCTGTTCCTGAGGTTATTATTGCATTTAATCCCGACTGAAATGTGTACATCAGCGAGATGGTTGCCACATTATTCAGTCCCTGCATTGAGTTTGAAATGGCATACAAAAGTGTATCAATCACTTTCCCATCTTCCAGTATCACAATAATGCCGCCGGCCAAACCCACCACCAGAGCCGCCGACATAATATCCTTTGCACCCGTAACAAAAAGTTTTGTAATATCGTTAGGTGATTTACCCATGGCAATCCCTGTAATAATTGCCATCGCAAAAAATAGTGCCGCAATTTCAAGCAATGACCAGCCGAAGCCCATCACTCCCACCATCAGATATGCAATGGTGAATAACAGTATCGACAAAATAAAATACTGCATTGATTTCCGAACGGTAATAAAACCGACAACAGCAAACAATCCGGCAACAATCGGGAGCATGGGCAACTCAAAGATCGATTTTCCCACTTTCAGAGTATTTACTGGTATCGCCACGGCATAAGCTATGGCTATGGTAAGAATCATAAAATAAGCAATCCACGATGAACGCAAAGCAGGTTGATTCAAATCCCCCTCAGCCTGACTATGATGTTCTCGCCAGTAAGCATCACTTTCGTAAACAGGCGATTTTGTGGGATTCTTTTTTACTCTGGCTGCATAACGAAGCACATAACTAATCCCCACTATATTAACCACAATCCAGATAACAAACCGATATTCGATACCCGAAAAGAGTGGCAATCCGGCAATTTCCTGAGCAATACCAAGCGTAAACGGATTAAGCAGACAGCCTGCAAAACCAATTCCGGCAGCAATAAAGCACATACAAACTCCTACAATAGAATCGTAACCCATCGAAATAGCAAGCGGCACAAAGATGATTACAAAGGCAATCGTCTCTTCACTCATTCCAAAAACTGCCCCGAAAAAGCTGAACATCAGCATTACCAACGTAATAATAATATTATTGACGCCCACTTTCCGGAAAAACGTATAACGCTCCAGACGCTTACTTTTGGCTAAAAACGAACCAACTCCGGCATCTATCGCTTTGCTTTCGTTCAGAATCCAGAAAGCACCTCCCAATATCAGAATAAATACAATAATTTTGGGAGAACGGACGAATCCTTTGTAGAAAGCCGAAAACAATTGCCAAGTCTGAGCCTGTTGGTCAACCTGATGGTATGAACCTGTAACAATCATCTTGTTTTCATCGCGGGCAAATTCACCGGCTGGAATAAACCAGGTAGAGATTGCAGCGAGCAGAATTACTGCAAACACAATGACATAAGTGTGCGGAAATTGTCGTTTTTTCGCCATAGATTATAAAATTTTAGGAAGCCAAAGGTAGAAAGAATTTGGAGATTGGATAATGTACCAAATAAGCATTTCAATTACGAAGCTTACAACCAATCAATTGATACATATCTTCCAGATTTGAATTTTGGAATACGTCTATGCGAAAGCCACGACCTTCTGCATAGACTTTTGCGGTACGAATAATAGTTTTTAGTTCTTCGGATACAGAGCTTTGCAAAGCTTCTTCCGTTGCTTTTCCTCCATAAACCAACGCCAGCTTAAAGTATCCTTCGCATGGAATTAAATAAATAAGTACCCGTTTTTTGTCTCTGATACGAAAACTCCAGCCAAAACTTTTTCCGGCATAATTCCATTCTTCGGTAGCATCTGGTTTACAATTACAAACGTGTCGTTTCAATGCCTCCCATAGAGGAAAGGATTCTGCCAGCACATTCTGTAAATCAGCAGGTGCCGGGCAATTTTCTTTAGATTCAAAAACACTTAATGCCATATTATTTAATTTGAAAATGAATTCTGGTTAAACTCATGAAATTTTAAACCTGTCAGATTCCCTGTTATATTATAAAGATATATAATAGCTCAAATCCATTTCAGGATAATGCAAGTATAAGAATAATTGACACATTAGTACATTTTCAAACTATCAAATTTTCAAATTATCGTTTATCTTCTTTGCAATTGCTTTCGGGACGGGAAGATCACTTTTTACTTCAAATCCCAGTAATTCTCGTATTACGACCGACGCAATCATACAGCCAAACAAAGGCGGCATATAGGAAATCGTTCCCACTATCGACTTTTTATTTTGCTCGCCATGGGTTTCCTGTACCGATCCCTCAAATAAAAGTTCCGGAGTAAACACTACCTTAACTCCGGTATAGATGTTCAATTTGTGTAACCGTTTCCGTAAAACATCAGCCAGCGGGCACATATATGATTGTGCAATATCTGCAATATGCACCTGCGTTGGGTCAATCCTGCCACCCGAACCCATTGAACTCACGATCTTCAAGCCCAGATTTACCGAATGATAGATCAGAAATATTTTAGGAGACAACGTATCTATCGCATCTACCACATAATCATAAGGATGTGATTTTAACAAATCAATCATTGACTCATCTTTCAGATATGCTGGCACTATTTCAAGTTGTAGTTCAGGATTTATATCCAGAAGCCTTTGCTTCATTATCTCGGCTTTCTGTTTTCCGATGGTGCTGTGCAAAGCCACGAGTTGGCGGTTCAAATTGGTCAGATTCACTACATCACCATCGGCAATGGTCATCCGTCCAACACCTGCCCTGCAAATCATTTCGGCAGCGTAAGCACCTACTCCACCCAGTCCGATAACAAGTACATGCTTGTATTTCAACTCTTCTATCCTGTCGGCACCAAATAAAAGCTCAGTGCGATTCAGCCAATTTATCGATTCCATTTTGCAAAAATACGAAGGTAATTCGTACCGACCAATTGTCTGATTTTCTCCTCGCTTTTCTGCATTCGGATAGCTGCAAACTGAATAATTTGGTCGATCGAAAAATGACTATCATCAGTCTCCAGAAAAAACGGATGGTTATACTTGCTTTGTAACATGCATGAAGCTGCTGATTCTGGATTTTGCAAAGCAGATCCGAATGATAAAATAAATCCCGCATCAAACCATTTATTTGCAATATCCTGTTTCTGATTAAACCCATGAATGATGATTGGAACGGTAATCTGCAATTCTTTTACAAGGCAAATCAGCTCATCCTGAGCACGTACACAATGAATAATCAAAGGTTTTCTTGATTCTTCAGCACAAAAAGCTGCAAAGCGAAAATTCTCAACCTGGATTTTCCAATCGGCACCACGTAAACGATCGAGGCCTGTTTCACCCACAGCAACTATGCCTTTTAAGTGCAGACAAGCGCTGAACTCATGTTTTTGCTCATCCGTAAGCATCTGCAGATGATTCCAAGGATGTAATGCCAGTGAATAACAAATACCTTCTTTACGCTGTGGAAAACAATGTAATAGCCCATCCTTAAAGTCGAGATTATAAATTCGCACCTCATCTGCATTGGTTTGCATTTGATGGCTGTGAATGTCAATGGCCGGGAAATAATTATGCATAGTAAAAAAAGTTTCAAATTTCAAAGACAAAAAGGGAAGGTAGGAAAATGAGATCTATTAATTCTGGTTTTGAAAGTTTAATAAAGAAAACCAAACAACCAGAAAGAACCTTTCTCCCTCTTGCCCCAATAATTGCAATTAACCGATTACTCCAGTCTATTTCTGTATATAAATATCGCTTAAAGCTCAAACTAGTCTCATACAACAACACTCGCATGTGTTAATAATCACCTCTATGTCATCACCTTTTTCGCAATATAAAGATACAATATTTTATTCTTAATATACCAATTTAATATCTAAATTGTATTTCTGAAGCATAAATTTTGTCTGTATAAGTCCTACAAGTTGAAAAACATGTATCGAGTCTGCGTTTATCGTTTCTGCGTATTTCTCCCCTATTTCTCATACTTTTGCAATTGTGATAAACAATCCGAATCTGCCCAAGCTTTTTGTATGTATTCCGGTTTTAAATGAACTGGAAAATATTCCTGAATTACTCAATAATATCAGTAAGCAAAACTATTGCAACTTCAAAGTGATTGTATGTGTAAATCAGCCTGAAACATGGTGGAACGAGCCAGAAAAGCACCAAATTTGCATCCATAATCAAAAAACACTGGAACTATTAAATACCGAAAACCGTTTCCAACTGTCGGTAATTGACAAGTCATCGCCCGGAAAAGGCTGGATTGGAAAAAAACACGGAGTTGGCTGGGCTCGGAAAATTGCGATGGATCTGGCAATTGAAGAAGCTCTGCCTGCAGATATTATACTGAGCATGGATGCCGATATAGCATTTACCCCAAACTATTTTGAAGCCATTGTAACCCGAATGTATCATACTCCAAAAGCCATGGCACTGTCAATCCCTTATATGCATCCCCTTTCGGGTAATGAAGCACTGGACAGACTCATGCTACGCTACGAAATATATATGCGGCACTATGCGCTCAGTTTATGGATAATTGAAAATCCTTTTGCATTTACTGCTGTAGGATCAGCAATGGCAATTCCGGTTTGGGCATATAAAAAAGTGGATGGAATTAGTCCGGTTTTAAGTGGCGAAGATTTCTATTTCATGCTTAAACTGAGCAAATCAGGATCAATTATCCACACTTGCAAAGAACGGGTTTGTCCACAGGGGCGATTAAGCAATCGTGTTTATTTCGGAACAGGACCTGCACTAATCAAAGGCAAATCAGGCGACTGGAGCAGTTATCCTATTTATCCGCAAGTACTGTTTCAGAAAATAGAAGAGAGCTTTCAGGCTTTTGAACTACTGTGGGAAAAAGATGTTGATTTCCCGATGAATTCATTTCTTGCCGGACAATTTAAGGATAGCCAGTGGTGGATTCCACTTCGGACAAACTACAAAAACAAAATTCAATTTGTAAAAGCTTGTTGTGTAAAAACCGATGCATTACGTATTCTGCAATATTTGAAAACACAACACAACAATCAATCTGGCAATGATGAAAAAGAACTCATTACCTTTATGCAGAATTTTTATGGATCTAAAAAAATGAACCAGGAGCTACCAGAGCTTAATACACTGAATTTTAACACTTCAAACATTCTTCTTTTAGAAGCTATCCGGCAAAAACTTATGCAAAGTGAAGATGAATTTCGCACAAAGCATGATAACAATCTCCATCCTGATGTAAAGAAATAAAAAGCAGGTATTCCCGAATCAAAATATCCCATAAACTTTTCCGAACTTCGCATCCTCAATCTGTTTCAATTTTACAAACAATGAAATCGATCTTCACGCCTATTCTTCCAGTAATTTTGGGACCTACAGCCTGTGGAAAAACTCGCTTGGCAGCCCTGCTCGCGCACAAACTGGGAGGAGAAATCATCAGTGCTGATTCGCGACAGGTTTTCAGGGGAATGACAATAGGCACTGGAAAAGATTACGAAGATTATTATGTGGATGGAGTTCAGATTCCCTTTCATCTGGTTGATATACGCGATGCCGGATATGAATACAATGTATTTGAATTTCAGCAGGATTTCATTCAGACTTTTGAAGAGATTGTGAGCCGGAACAAATTTCCGGTTTTATGTGGTGGAACCGGAATGTATATTGAATCGGTATTAAATGAATATAAACTGGTTGCAGTTCCCGAAAATGAAGCATTGCGAAAAGAGCTGAACCAAAAGAATAACGAAGAGCTTATTACACTCCTTTCACAACACCGCAACCTTCACAATACTACAGATATTACGGATCGTTCACGAACTATTCGTGCCATTGAAATAGAACTGTATCTGAACGAAAATTCAGATCTTAAAGTTCCTTTGCCCATCTTTAAACCCTTAATTTTTGGGGTTAATTTTGATCGTGAAATAGTTCGTAACCGAATTACGCAACGGTTAAAAGTCAGACTTGAATCCGGTATGATTGAAGAAGTACAAGCGCTGCTCAACTCTGGACTTACCCATTCACAATTAATGTTTTACGGGCTGGAATACAAATACATTACACAATATCTCGATCATCAGATTTCGTATAACGAGATGTTTACACTCTTAAACACAGCTATCCATCAGTTTGCCAAACGTCAAAACACCTGGTTTCGTCGTATGGAACGCAATGGAACACAAATACACTGGCTCTCGCCAAATCTTACATTACAGGAAAAAGTTGAAGAGATTGCGGAGATAATCCAAAAATCCAGATAATCATCTTTACTTCCTAAGTTATCAATTATTCTTATTCAGGGAATATAGTATTATCAACCCAGACTCTATTAAACCAAAAAGAACCAGACAGTTTAAACTATCCGGCTCTTTTTTATGTATCAGTAACTCAATAATTGATTACTTTTTGTAGAATGGGATTTTTACAACCACTGCTTTAATCAGTTTTTCACGAATTTTCACATAAATTTCGCTTCCTAATTTACCATAAGCTGTTTTAACATAACCCATACCAATAGCTTTCCCCAACGAAGGTGATTGTGTACCTGAGGTAACTTCACCTATCACATTACCGTCGGCATCGCAAATTTCATAATGCTGACGTGGAATGCCTTTATCAACCATGTCAAAACCAACCAGCTTTTGTTGAACGCCTTCTTTCTTAAGGTTTTCATTATATTCTCTGTCGATGAAGTTATTTCCATCTACGAACTTTGTAATCCAACCTAAACCAGCTTCAATCGGCGAAGTAGTATCATTGATATCGTTGCCATACAAACAGAAGCCCATTTCCAATCGCAGAGTATCACGGCAACCTAAACCAGCAGGTTTAATTCCAAATTCAGTACCCGCTTCAAACACAGCCTTCCAGATCTTTTCAGCGTCTTCGTTTGCTATATAAATTTCGCAACCACCCGAACCCGTATAACCTGTAGTTGAAATAATTACATCTTTGACGCCTGCAAAATCGACCTTCTTGAAAGTATAATATTCCATATCTTCAATAGGTGTTGACGTAAGTTTTTGCATGGCTTTAAGAGCCAATGGCCCCTGAACTGCAAGCTGAGCAATTTCGTCAGAAGCATTGTAAAGTTCTTTTCCAATGGTCAATCCCATTGTTTCGGCATGTTGCACACACCAAGCCCAGTCTTTATCAATATTTGCAGCATTTACAACCAAAAGATAGGTTTCGCTATTGATACGATACACAAGTAAATCGTCAACAATCCCGCCTTTACCATTTGGGAAACATGAGTATTGAACTTTGCCGTCAATCAATGCTGCCACATCATTCGATGTCATCATCTGAACAAATTCAAAAGCCTTTGAACCTTTTACCCAAAATTCGCCCATGTGCGAAACATCAAATACTCCAACGCCATTACGAACATTATTGTGTTCAACAATTAATCCTTCGTACTGTAAAGGCATATTGTAACCGGCAAACGGAACCATTTTTGCTCCCATAGCGATATGAAACTGGGTGAATGCAGTGTTTTTCATGAATATCAATGTATTATAAGATAGAACAACATTTTACTAACTTTTACAAAGGTAATTATTTTTAGAAATATCACAATCTGGACTTCGGATGCTTTTTTGTATTTTTGAAAATTGATTTATTTAGCACTATTATGATTTTATTTAAACGACACACACCCGCCTGGCTTATTTTTCTACTTGATTTTGCCATCGTTGCATTTTCTGTAGTAATGTCTTATCTCTTGCGATTTAATTTTAACGTTCCTGACAGCGAGTTGGTGAGCGTTCCCATCGTAATGAGCATTATTCTGGCTATCCGAACCTTGTCGTTCTTTATTTTCAAAACATTTTCAGGTATTATCCGCTATACCAGTAGTAGTGATGCAGTTCGCATCTTCTTAGTAATCTTTGGTGGAAGTATCCTTTTTTCGTTTGTAAATCTCGGAACATTTTATACACAGGGTATTTTCATTATTCCTTTCTCCATCATCATTATTGATTTTCTGATTTCAACCTTTTTGATGTCATCATTCCGCTTGCTGGCAAAAATTGTTTACCTCGAATTTATGAACCCCAACCGGGATAAAGCAGATGTGATCATTTACGGAGCTGGCGAAGCAGGACTTATTACCAAGCGTACTCTTGATCGTGATGCCGGAACAAAATACCGGGTAATCGCATTTCTGGATGATGACGAAAAGAAACAGGGTAAAAAACTTGAAAATGTGTCCATTCTCCCTGTAATAGAACTGGACGAACTACTTAAAGAAAACAATATAGCGCAAATCATTATTGCCATCAGTAAAGTTTCAACAAAGCGCAAACAACATATTATAGAAAAAGCACTGGAATACAACACTCAGGTACTAACTATCCCCCCTGTAAGTCAATGGATTAATGGAGAATTAAGCTTTAAACAAATCAAAGAAGTAAAGATTGAAGATTTGCTTGAACGTGAGGTAATTGAACTTGACAAACACAAGCTGGGTTCTGAATTAACCGGAAAAACTATTTTGGTTACCGGTGCCTGTGGTTCTATCGGTTCAGAAATTGTTCGACAACTTGCCGCATTCCCTTGCGAAAAAATACTTATTCTTGACCAGGCAGAGACTCCTATGTATAATCTGGAGGTTGAGCTTTTGGTCAATTTCCATACAGCTCATTTTGAATTTATTTTATGTGATGTAAATGATACAATTCGAATGCGAAATGTATTTGATACATTCAGGCCTCAGATGGTTTACCATGCAGCCGCATACAAGCATGTCCCTGTAATGGAAAGCAACCCTTACGAAGCTGTATTGGTAAACGTTTCCGGAACCCGTAATCTTGCTGATTTGTCAGATGAATTTGGAGTTGACAAATTTGTGATGATTTCAACCGATAAAGCTGTAAATCCCACAAATGTGATGGGGGCATCCAAACGCATTGCTGAAATTTACATACAAGCTCTTTCGCAAATCTCGAAAACCAAATTTATAACTACACGCTTTGGAAATGTATTAGGATCAAATGGTTCAGTCATCCCATTGTTTAAAGAACAGATTGCAAAAAGAGGCCCTGTTACTGTAACACATCCTGATATTACCCGCTACTTTATGACAATTCCTGAAGCATGTCAACTAGTTTTGGAAGCTGGAAACATGGGACATGGAGGTGAAATTTTCATGTTCGACATGGGTGAATCAGTTAAAATTGTCGATCTGGCAAAAAAAATGATTCAACTTTCAGGATTAACTCTTGGAAAAGATATTCAGATTGTATTTTCAGGATTACGTCCCGGTGAAAAACTTTACGAAGAACTCCTGAGTAACAAAGAAAATACTTTGCCAACTCACCATCCAAAGATACTTATTGCCAAAGTAGAACCTCATGACATCAATACCGTTAAACAAAAAGTGGACGAACTTATTCTCAAACTTGCAGAACATAATAACCTTAATATTGTATCAGAAATGAAACAGTTCGTTCCTGAATACAAAAGTCAAAACTCAGTTTTTGAACAACTTGACAAATTATAAACAAAACACAATATGAAAATCAAATCAGAGACCCCCATCGAAGAATTGGTTCAGGAATATCCGGAAACCGTTATATTTTTATCTCAAAAAGACATTCGTTGTGTAGTATGTGGAGAACCAATCTGGGGCACATTAGGCGAAGCGATGCAGGAAAAAGGATTTACAGAAGACATGAAGTTTCAGATTCTTTTGGATATTAACCAGCTTGTAAATCAGAAAAATTAGATGATTAAACGCAATAAAGGTCGTGATTTAATCCCAGAGTTGTAGTACTTGTTTCATCAGTAAAAATCATATTGTAGCGTAAATTTGCATTAAAATCCATTTGATCACTTAACTGATAAAGGACACCAAATACAGGTGCAAAACCAAATTTAGTAATGAATATATTTATCCCTACATTCATCAAAGTCATGCTGGTTTTAAACCTATAGAGCCCTATAAGTTAGCACCTACATAAGGATTCAGTTTTTCACCCGTAGCAACAATTAGCATAATACTAGTAAGAGTCATCATCATAATCTTTTATACCAAAAAAATAATAACCATAATCACAATGCTAACTTCTTTATAATCTTTTGATTTTAGTTATCAATATGTGATAAATCTATATATATATTTTAAATATTAACATTTCAATTGTATTCTTTAACAAAAACTGTAATAGTATGCAAATCACATATTCAATTGTTATTCAATTAGATGAAAATACATATGTTAACAACTCAAGAATAAGTGTTGAAAAATTTATTTTACATATCGTTAACATCCATTAATAATAAGCTTAACTTTGATTCATATTAACCAATAAAACCGATTCTCATGAAAAAGTTATTCTTAGCTATCATTGTATTAACAATTGCTATTTCAGCAAATGCACAATTTAAACCAAGCAAAGGTTTCACTGCAGAAGTTAACTTCCGTCCATTAAGTGCAAATCCCATTCAGATTGACTATCTAAAAGGCCGCATGTTCCTGAATTCCAACATGGCTATTCGTTTAGGGCTAGAGCTAAACTCATATAGCGAAACATCCAAAAGTACTAACACGGCAAATCCTCCAATAACCGAAGAAACAACTAGTAAATATATGATATTTGGATTGCGTCCAGGTATTGAATTTCATATGAAAGGCACTGACCGTTTATCTCCTTATTATGGTGCAGAAATTGCTTTATCTATGAAATCAGCATCTACTAAAATTACAAATTTCAACAAAGTTGACGGAAGCAATGTTGAAGTTAACGGTGCATGGCAGGATGGTTCAAACATGGGTTATACTATGTTTGGAATAAATATTCTGTTTGGAGCTGATTATTATGTAGCCAAACATCTTTATCTGGGTGCAGAAATTGGCTTTGGTTTTTTCAACTATAGCTATAAAGATACAGAAGTTACATCAGGGACCACTACAAAAACAACCCCAAATGGTTCTGATATGAATATGGGGGTAAACTTTAACTCTGCTATCCGTTTAGGATGGGCATTCTAATTTAAAATAAACATTTCAGGGAAAGCTATTTGCTTTCCCTACTTATAATTTAAAACACAGTACTCTATGAAAAAAACTCTGTGGTTTATCGTATTTATGGGGCTGTTCTTTGTTTTTTCCTGTGGAAAAGATGACAACTTACAAGATAATAAAAACAAAGCCAGCAATCCCAATTACCCTCAAGGTGAAAATTCTTCCAATTTTACAGATGGGAATAGCAAACCTGGATTTGCGTCTGGACAAAACGGCACAACAAATTTCTCTTCGGGTGGTTCTCATCCTAATTTTGGAGGAAATAATAATTCCGGAAATGAAACTGATGAAACTTGTATTTTAGGAGGCTGGATTACGAACAAAGACAATCCTATAGCATGTCCTACTTATAATTTCCATTTGAAATTACAGTTCAATGCAAATCACTCTGGCGAGGCATGGCATCTGGACGAATTTCTCTGTACATTTAACTACCATAAGTATTTTAACTGGTCATACGCAAATGGAAACCTAACTGTAACATGGGATGACAGCCAATTGAGCTCGACATATGGATTTAATTGTTCTTCGAACTCACTTAAAGTTGACTGGTTAACAGTCGGAAATAAAAAAGTGCTACACCGTGAATAATTAACAAAAATAAACTTAACGGGCAGAGTTAATTCTCTGCCTTTTTATTATACCTTTACCTAATAATTCTAAAAAGTACAATTATGAAAAAAATAGTATTCCTTGCCATGATACTGACAATTACATCAGCATCATGGGCTCAATTACCCAAAATTGGAGCACATGCAGGTATCAACCTCTCCACTATCACAGGAGACATGAATGGAATAGACAAAGGCATGAAATTCGGCTTAACTGGTGGTATTCATTATAATATCAAACTAATTCCTTTTATTTCATTACAACCAGAGTTAAACTACGACCAAAGAGGAATTAACCAAAAATACTCTACAACTTTATTGGGTGTAACAACCTCATTCGATAATACTTTAAAGCTTAATTATCTGACAATCCCTGTACTTTTTAGATTAAATCCACCCATGCTATATATTGAAGCAGGTCCTTATGTTGGATTTCTGTTAAATGCAAAAAATGACATGAATTTATCTATTAATGGAACTCCGACAATTTCACAAACAACTGATGTGAAAGAAAATTACTCAAAAACAGAATTTGGTTTGATTGGAGGTGCCGGATTAAAATTTGGATTGGGTCCTGTTAAGTTTAATGCTGGATTACGTTATACAATGGGGTTATCCAATATCAATAAAGATGACACCTACACAAACAAAAACGCTGTATTAACTTTACTTGCAGGTTTTACGTTAGGCCTATAATAAAAGAGGTCTAACTACACTTATTTGCTTACTGTCGAATTCGGAATTATGTTCTCGGCAAGTTTGCCTGTTAGTATTTTTCTTGAATAAGAAAAAATCAATCGATTGAACCAAATATTTAGTTTATAATCGTATTGTAGATATGTATTTTTTCTGCAATCATTCTGTATTGAAGCTCCGATTAAACCTGTGAGTATACTCATCTATGTAAATTTTCATCCATAAAAACAAATTAAAATATCAACTATTAATTATTTAACCAGACATATCATCTGGATACGTTTTCCATAAAATGAAAAACTAATTAAAGACTATCTGATATCATTAATACTAATGAAGTCTATCCCCGCATTTTGCGATGTTAATTCATCTATATCTGAATCCCCAATAAATAAAATCAAACTACTTTCCACTTTTGTCTGTTTCATAATTAAGTCTATACAAACCTTTGAGGGTTTGGGTTCATGTAAATCAGCAAACATAAAAAAAATTTGCTTTTCTAATCCATGCCATTCAGTGTTTTTAATTTTATTGACTTGTTGTAAATAATTCCCATTTGTCAATATATAGACACCAATATCATGAAATATAAGCTTATTTAAAAAAAAATTACAAATTGGCTTAATCTTTAATTTAGGGTTAATTTCTATAGTTCTCATAATATGCAGAAAATCAGAAATACTATCCTTATCTAAATTATATTTAAATATCAACTTATCAAATATTTTTTCTCGTCCATTTCTAAAAAATTCATCTTTCAAAAAAAGAAAAATATCTTTGCCATTAATACCATATTTGTGAGCAACATAACTGGAAATCTGGTGATATACTAAAAGAAGAAAATCCTTTTCATGAACCAAGGTATCATCAAAGTCAAATATTACAATTTTATATTTTAAAGCAACTTGCTCTATGGAAATCATAGTTTTAAATTAATTTGATCATTAAATAATCCTACCCCTCCCCAATATCTCATAAATTTTGTATCCCAGTTAATTTCAGGCAATTCATATTTTTCATCTAAAACCTCTTTAACACCAAGATAAATAATATTTGCACCTGAATTTGTTGACATGATCATCGAACCTTGCACTCTGGGATTGCATTCTAGTATTTTAGGAATGTTTTCCTTATCTAGTTTAAATTGAAACCCAAAACAAAATGTTAGGCCTAATGCTTCTGCTAATTTTTTCGATTGCAAAATAATATCTTCATGCTTTATGGTAGTCCCCTCAAAAGTTATCCCTGCAAAAATTCGATCTCTTCTTCGGGGAATAATCACTGTATTTTTCAACGTACGAAAAACATCCACGCTATACTCCTCTCCAGCAAGGTATTCTGATACTATTAATTCCGGGAAAAAATCTCCTAAAACGTCTTCCAGCTCAGAGAAGGTTATATTTACACTATTGGGTTTTTCATTAAAAAACATCTGTTTTTTATCAATTATCTCAGAAATAATCCTCATGCCTCTCGATCCATTTGATACCAATGGTTTCACAACGACCTTTTTTTCCGGCCAACCTAAATTAACAACAGCTTTTTTAAGGCCTTTTTTATCTGATGCTAATTCAAATTTTGCAATTGGCAATCCAATATCTTGAGCTTTTAAAATCGTCTTTAGTTTGTTATTTGCTTCCACAATTGAAGGGTAAGAAGAAATAACTACTCTCGTTCCTCGCTTTTCAAAATCATCCTTAAACTTTGAAACTACTAATAATTCTAACGTGTTTTGAGGAATAAAAACATCAATATGTTCCTTTTCACAAACCTCAAATATTTTGTTTAAATAAGCGTCAATATCTGTTGAATGAGGTATTTTATAGAATTGATCAGAATAATATTTACCAATAACATTCGTATTAACATCTGTTGTTATAATTCTAACTTTCCTATTTTCAAAGTTATTTCGCAACGAATAAATAGTTCCAATTATACCAGGAGACCCTCCTCCAGTTATAAGAATATTGAGTTGTTTTAACATTATCTTAAGTATAAATCAAATAATCCATCGAATTACTTCAAATGCTTCTGCGTAATTATGTTCAAATTGAGTTCCCCTAGTTTTTGCTAAACTCCAAATAAATTCATCATTCAAATAGGTCCTGTGTTTTTGGGTTTCATAGCAATGTAAAGCATTTATTTTTGCCTCAACGTGCCTTTTATCAAGTTCAACGAAGCTTCTGGTTTCAAAAACAATATTATTCCAAGGTAATTCATAGCCTAATACAGAGATTTTCTTGAATGCTCTCATTGCTTCAATCGTAATAACCTGATGATCCTGATGAATATCATGAGTTGATGGTACAAAAACTAAATCAGGATTAATTTCTGCTCTGAGTTTTATTATTTCGTCTAATATTGGTTGTCTTAAACTTGGAAAATTACGAACTTTAAATCTAAAGCAAATAATATTTTCTTCCTTTAAGCCCAAACTCAACATAGCTGATGTAAATTCATGAAGTAATACATCCTTTTCAAATCCATCAGGAACAGAATCTTCAGCAATTGAAAACGCCGCGCAATATACATTTTTCCCATCTTCTAAAAGCTTTGCAATTGTACCACCACAACCTAATTCCCCATCATCTGTATGTGGAGCCAGAATTAAAATATTATTTTTATTCACCACTTATATTTAATTAAAGATTGTTAATTATATTTACAATTTGTCTTACTAATTCCTTTCTTGAGTACCTCAAATAAACATTGCCATTAAAATCTAAGTTGTAATTTTGTTTCCAGCGGTCAAGTAAGTTTTGAAAATATTCTTTTATCCCATCATAATTATTATAATCCAACACTTTACCAGCACCACACTCATCAATAATTTTCGATACATCTCCATCTTCTGGGCCAATGCATATAATTGGTTTTTTAACAGCAAGGTATTCAAAAACTTTTGCACTTAGCAAAGACTTATTCCTAATCGATGGATAAATTGATAAAAGAAGTGCAGAGCTATTCATCATAAATCTAATAGACTCTTTATGAGGAACAAAGCCTACTCTTACTATTTCTTTAGAAATTCCATATTTATTAAATTCTAGATCAACTTCTGAATTTACCTCACCTACAAACATAATTTGAACAGGAATATCTGCATTTTTATTTATCACCTCAGAAATTGCTTTTATTGCACATGATATATTGTAATTCAGAGACAAAGAGCCTGTAAAAATAAGCCGAAATACATCCTGAGGTGGGTTGGAATCAATACTAAAATCTTCTATATTAAAACCATTGGGTATTACTCTGAATTTTTCAGAAACGTCCAATTTGGTTTTTTTAGAAAAATCCTCTTTTAGTGAATTTCCTACAACCATAATTATGCTTGCGTTTTCAATTACATTTCGTTCATATTTTTTATCTATAGCTGAAGCAAGTGTAGTGTGATACAACCGATTGTAGTAAAAAATATCTGTCCATGGATCACGAAAATCTACAATCCATGGAATATTAAATTTTTTTTTCAATTTTAATCCAACTAACTGAGTTGAATGAGGAGGACTATTTGTTATAATAGCCGAAATCTCATGTTTCTTGATTAATTTCACACACTCTTTATACGCATAATAATTCCACAGAACTCTAGCATCAGGAATAAACAAATTACCTCTTATAAAACGAGCTACTTTTTGAGCAATATTTGGATTGACCTCATTTGCAAATCCAGAATGAGGAATTTTCTTATTCTTTTTAAGTTTCTTATATATACTTAAGGGTTCAATTGTATTGGTTCTATAAACCTGAACTTCTTCAGGGACTGATTCCATAAGCGTATTATCAAACAATGGATAAGATGCAAATCTATCATTTACAGTTACAACAAGTAATTCTACTCCAAATTCATGAAAATACTTACTCATTTTCAACCATCGCTGAACTGCAGCTCCTCCGCAAGGTGGCCAATAATACGTAACGAGAAGGACCTTCTTTAAATTCATCTGCTATTTCTGTTTAAAATATCTGAAGCCCGAATAAACAAGTAATCCCAACAGATTCAAAATAAGGATTATCGTAACTCCATATCCAATCTTTTCACCTGTATAATATGATTTAGGCTTAAAACTGAATTCTATTTTGTGCTTTCCCTGAGGAACCAGCATTGCTCTCAAAACATAATTGGCTCTTAAATAGTCAGCATGTTTTCCGTCAATTGTAACGTCCCATCCTTTATCATAATAGATTTCAGAAAAGACTGCTAATTCTCCTTTTTTACAGTCAGCTTCATAAATCAAATGATTCGGTTTATACGATGCAAGCTTAATCGTTGATGTGTTATCCTTTCCTGGCACAAACCCTTTTAATTGATCTTCAAAGCGCTTATCAATAATTGCTATTGAGTCAGGTTTGAAACCCGTGTGTGTAGCAGTATTATAGTCTAATGCTGCTATTTCTTCATCTGCATTTTTTACAGGAATATAATTATTTACAAACCAAACACTTCCTAATGCACTTACATTTCTCTGGGGTAATCTTCCTCCATTTTGCTGATCAGGAATAATGAAATAACGAATATTCAACATATTGAATACCGCCACGTTATTTTTACTAATCTGACGTTCAATCAACTCCTGATATCTTCTCAGTTTTGCACCGTGATAACCTCCTGCAGACTTATGAAAGTAAGACGTTTGTGATTCATTAAAGGTATTCCCGGCAACATTCAACACCCTGAAGTCAACATCCTTATCTTCCAGTATCAAAGCATCTGTCTCATCAGGAGTAAATGGATTTTCAACATTCCGTTTTGTTGTAAAATTATCATTACCAAAGTAACGCTTGTTTACAGGATATAAATCGAAGATCATTACCAAAATTAATCCGGCAAACACCCATTGAACTTTCAGTTTATCTTTTAGATATGCCCATATCAATCCAAATCCTAAAGCAACAAATAACAAAGATCGAAGTGAATCCATTGTAAGCATGCTTTTTCTGTCAGATATCAATGCATCTATCAACCATTGCGGGTAACCAGAACTTAGCATTGACTGATCTTGTTTAGATGCAAAATCAAACAATCCAGCTCCAAACACAACAAAGAGTAAAGCCAGACCACCCGTAATGTAACCTGAATACAAAAGTGGTTTTATCAGAGATTTTTTATTTACATCTGGTTTAAAAATTTCATTCAACCCCAATATTGCCAATATTGGAATTGTCAATTCGGCAATTACAAGAATTGATGAAACTGCTCTAAATTTGTTGTAAAGCGGGAAATAATTAAAGAAGAATCGTGAAAGTATTTCAAAATTTTCGCCCCAAGAGAGCATAAATGAGAGCATTGTTCCTGCAAATAGTACCCACTTCATCCTCCCTTTTACAACAAACATTGCAAAAACAAAAAGAAACATTACCAATGCACCCGCATACACCGGGCCAGATGTAAAGGGTTGCGGTCCCCAATAAGTTGGCATTTGCTTTATAATTTCTTTGGCATTGGGAACACCATTCTGTTTTAATACCTGATATGTTTCCGAAGATTCGCTCAGTTTCCCATTTGAAGAACCTCCTTGAAATCCAGGAATAAAAAAGGTAAAGGTTTCTGCTGTTCCATAACTCCAGGCTGTTGCATAATCAAAATCCAGTCCTTTGGTTGCATTATTACTTTTTTGGGCTGTTAATTCTGATGCACCACGAATTGTATAAGGAGAATATTCGTATGTTGTCCAAAGCAATGTGATGTTTGCAAGAACCCCAAAAGCAAGGGCAATTAGTAGTATTCCAGCTGATTTCAACAAATGCAAAATTTCTTTTTTGAATATAAGATGCACAGTCTCAACAAGTCCAAATATCAAGATAAAAATGAACAGATAATAAGACATCTGTAAATGATTCATCTTTATTTCAATTGCAAGAAAAAGAGCCGTCATTAAACCACCCCAAAGATATTTCCGCTGAAATACAAGAAAAATTCCGGCAAGTACAAGTGGCATGATTGAGATTGCATCTGCCTTTGAATTATGCCCTGCCTCAATAATGATAAAAAAATAGGTTGAAAAACCAAAAGCAAAGGCTCCGGCTATACTTAACCATGGATTAACCTTCAGTACCCTTAGCAAAATAAAGAATCCCAGAAAGTAAAGAAAAATAACACTGGCAGGAGCAGGCAATCCTAACGTTAATATTCTAACTATCCATGACAGTCCATCAGTTGAAGGAGTGAGCATAGAAATCTGATATGAAGGCATCCCTCCGAACATCGAATTTGTCCACAAGGGTTCTTCTCCCGGATTTGCTTTTCTAAAATCAATAGTTTCTTTGGCACCGCCCAACCAGTTCATTGTATCAGATTGCTTTAGTTGCTTTCCTTCCAATAGTGGACTTAGATAAGAAATAGTAACAACCAGAAATAAAACAATTGCCACAATGTAAGGCAATAATGTTTTGAGTGAGATACCTTTCATAAGATTTGATTTAAATTATTCTTTGGGTAATTCTTCAAAATCAACATATTCGCCACCATTTCCTGTATTTTGAGGCTGTTTCTTTTCATGCTTATACTGAACATGAATACTACCTTCTTTTTCCATTGGTTCATTAACATCAGAATTTTGAGAAAAATATTTTTCCTGAAATCTCCTCACACCCCATTTTACCAAATATGGCAAAAGAAACCTGCTTATCAGCTTAAAAGCTAAATAAATGATTATAAGCCAACTAATAAATTCCAACATCTCTAAATGCGAATATTTTTACGAACATGCAAACATACAGAAAAAACGAATTGAATATATGTTTATTCTGCGGCGATTGTATCCGAATTTTATTAAACACAAAAAAGGAGGTAATTCCCAAAAGCGGAATTATCTCCTTCAATGAATCTATCTAGATGACAGATTATTGCGATTAAAATTCGTCAGAAACTGTTAATCTTTTTCTGCCTTTTGCTCTTCTAGAAGCCAGAACCTTACGGCCGTTGGCAGTGGACATCCTTTTACGGAAACCGTGTTTGTTTTTTCTCTTCCTAACTGAAGGTTGAAAAGTCCTTTTCATGGTAATTCTGTTTGAGGTGTGCAAAGTTACAAAAAATATATTTACAAACAACTTCCGGTTAATAAAAATCGCCAAATTATTACACTCTCTATTCGACAATGAATTTTATACACCAACAAAAAAATATACAACAATCATAATATCAAATAGATAAAATAAAAGAGGCTCAGAAAAATCTGAGCCTCTTTTATTTTATCCCAACAAAGGGTTATTTGGTAATGGTCATTTTCTTAACGAGCAACTGACCTTTATATTCTATTGAATAATAGTAAACTCCATTTGGCATATTTTTAACGTCCAAATTAAACTGATGGCATCCAGCTTCTTTAGAAATTTCTTCTGAATAGATTGTTTGACCAAGAGTATTCACAACATTAAATTTCACCTTTCCATATTTTGGAAGAGAATAACCAATGATTGTGCTTTCAGATGCAGGATTAGGAATGTTCTGGCTTAATATCAGACCATCATCCGTCATTACATCTTCAACGCCAATGATAATATTTTTAGTTATTTTATCATTTGGAGCATAAACGTCTGCTACCAACGAAGTATAAGCAGATATATTAAATGAACTTCCAGATGGAACAGTAAATGGTTGTGTAAACTGATATTCTGTTGAATCGCCATAAGCTAATGGAGATCCTGTCCAAATTTCAACTACTGCTGTTGAGCTTCCACGTTTGTATGCAACCGGGATAGAAGATACCTGATTTGTACCAAAGTTCTTAATCCTGATTTTTACATAAACCTGAGTAAAGGTTGCTGCAGTATCGCCTGGTACTAGAATTCTGATTACACCAACATCATTTGCAGCAGGAACTACATCCACGTCTTTGCAAGTTTTATCATTGCTTGTGTATATATCACTTGCAAGAGTTGTATAAGCACAGAGGTTGTAATCCTGTGTTTGTACTACAAACGGGCTAGCAGTAAATGTATAGTCTGTTGTAGCTCCGGGAACAAGATTACCAGTCCAGTTTGCCACAACAGCAGCTCCTCCATTGATTGAATAAGCTACAGGAATTGATGTAAGAACATCCGTTCCAAAGTTTTTAATTGTCACCTTAGGAGTTACATTGTCTCCTACATTATTTTGAGCACCTGGAGTCAGAATAGCAATAACGCCTGCATCTTTTGGAATTGGAACCAACGAAACCTTAACGTCATCTAAAGCCCAACCATTTGATGTAGAAGCACCAGAACCTGATGTAAAGATAAATCTGAACTGAGCATAGCCATTTAGATTTTGTAAATTTTTAATCAGATACCATGATTGTTCCCATCCAGTACCATTTCCAGTCCATCCCAATGGGTCGCTATACCAGTTATATGCATTTGTATCAGCTATTGAGCTGCCGAGTGTTATCCAGTTTCCAGCACTATTCAAATACTCAATTCTTGCTTTAGAAGAGCCAAGTTGTCTCCAATGCCAGAACTTAAGGGTATCCGCAGTCATTACCGTAATGTTGAAAATAGGAGTATATAGTACACTTGTATTGTTATCATCTACGTTTCCATTCAGAACCGTTTTCCAAACATTTGAAGGACTATGAGCAGTATTTATAACACTAGATGCAGGAACACCTTGTTGCCATAAATTATCAATATATACACCAAATGCAGTATCAATTGCATACCAATATTTATTTACTTCGAAATTATCAACATATTCAGGTGTTGTTAATACTTCCCTGAAACATTTAGCATTCATTGAATCGTTACTATTATTGATGTCGCCAGCAAGTGAAGTTACAAACTGGAATTCATTCAACCCTTTATTAAGTGTAAGAGTAGGTAAAGTTACCGTATCCGTACTTAAACTTGGAAGTGCAGGAGTCTTTGTCCAGTTATAACTATATACAATTCCATTAACAGTGTAGTTAATTACCGCTGCAGCCATTGGATTTGTTCCATAATTTGCGATAACAACTTTGGGTTGAACATTTGGAATTGCAGTATTTGGCATAAACTTCTCTGGTTTAATAACATCAGCAATACCAGCATCATTTGGAATTGGATTAACTGTTCTGATTAGGTAATCTTCTGTTTCACCGTATAGATAATTGCCACAAGGTCCGGTATTTGCTCTAACGCCATCTTCGCGCAATACTACTCTCATTTTAAGCAACCCTAATTGAGTTGATTGAGGTATTGTTAAGGTTCCAAATACAGTGTTTTGTGATTTTGTTGAATCACCAAACACTCTTTCCGTAATTGTATCAAACACACCATTTCTATCAAGATCAACAAAAACATTAACCCAACAATCATTTTGATTTAAACTTGAGCCAACTTTTGCTGATGAAATAGAAATTGGATAAGGAACACCCGTAATTAGACTTGGAGGCGTAACTGTTGAACTAAAATCAGTATATTTATTTCCTGTTGGAGCAGAGAAATTATTTAATGATCCTATTTTCACTCTGGTCAAATCTTCATTTGTTGTATTTGAAGCAGCAGAAGTACAGTATATTGGTAAGTAATTTGTTACATTTTTCCGAACAGTATCATTGTATTGATTAACATCTGTTAAAAGTGTTGGATAACATATTATCGAGTAAGTTTGTCCGGGAGAATTCAAATTAGCTTTTTGCGTAAACGTAAAGTTCTTTGTATCACCAGCATTAATTGTTGAATCCGGGAAATTTTCGGTTACCACAGAATTATTATCAAGTTGATAATTAAGTTTAATTCCTTGAATTGGAGCAGAACCATAATTTTTCACCTTAACAGTTACAGTTTCATTACTACTTAAGTTGCCACCAGATGCAGGAGCTATAATTTGAGTACAACTTGCATCATTTAATGGTTGTGCAGTAATTGCCATTATTAAAGGAATTTTTGCACTTGCACATCCCGGAATATTTCCAATGATTTTAATATTTGGACGTTGTCCATTAAGCCCATCATTGGTTGTAGGAGGAGTTACATCTTGATAATAGTATTCATGTGTATTAGATGGACCATTAGTATACGCAAAGGATGGATAATTGTAATTCCCTGAACCTCCATAGTTTGCTTCGCAAAGAACTAATAAATTTCCAGAAGAATAATTATAAGGTGTTGTTAGAGAGATACTTTTCCATCCAACAGCACTAAAAGACTGGTCTCCAGCATAAACCAAAGTAGCACCATTTATTAAATTATCCCAGGAATCAACTGTTAAACTTGTTGAGCTTACTGATTTCAAATAAATTTTAATAGGAATGACCGTTGGCTGAGCAGTTGTTACTTGCCATTGAAGTTGGTTAACAAACCCATATGAACCTATTTCATTCGAAAGATAGATTGCACCACTCCTTGAAAAACCAAAATTACAGTAAAATGGATGAGTTTGAGTCGATGTCCCTGTACCTATTGCTGCTGCTAAGTTAGACCCTGTTTTCGACGCAACCCAAAATGTATCAGATACATATTGTATTGGTAAAGTATAAGTAGATCCAATATTAAAATGATTCGTAATTGTTGGAGTCATATACCAATAAACAGGAACATTATTTACAGGAGTTACATTTAATGTAACTGGAGAAGCATAAGGATAAGTTACATTTGTCACAATAGGGGCAGCCGGAGTTGACATTGAGACTAAGCTATAAGACAAAGTATCATTTGTAATTGGCATACTATCAAGTGCATGCTTTACAGATGCTTCAATTTTAATAAGTTTGTCAAAACTTGTCGGATTTGATAAATCAATTAATGTATTGAATTTATATAATAAACTATCTCCTGCATTAATTGCGTTCGGCACCACCTCTGAAATCAATGTATTTGTACCTGTAATTTTATACTTAGCTACCAAACCTCCATTCATTTGCTGAGTACCAAGGTTTCTGATCATTATTTTCACGGTATCCATGCCCAAAGAACAACCCGTCTGAATTGGAATAATTCTTGAAAGCATTGCATCGTACATTGGGTTACCATAAAAATTCTTACAAATTTGATCGTTTTGAGTATTATTATCACCGGCTAGTACTGTATATGCACAAATACTTGCATTTGCTCTCGGAACAATCATATTAGACAAGGTAACAGTATCTGAGGCCAGGAAAGGTAAAGTACCTGTATAATTATAAGATACCGGAGTTCCACCATTTACAGCATAACGAATAACTAATCCTGTAACTGATTTAATAGTATCTGATCCAAAGTTCTTTATTACTACTCTTACCGGAATTGAAACTCCTTCATTTTCAATTACTGAAGGTTTAACAATTGAAATAACACCAGCATCCTTAGGAGCCGGAGGCATAATCCTAATCAGATAATCTTCCGTTTCACCGTAAGTATAGCTATTACAAGGTAAAATTGAAGACGGTGTTGTGGTTTCAACCAATACAACACGCATTACAGAGAAGCCGGGCTGAATTCCTAATGGAGTAACAAAACTTCCACTTTCCGCATGAGCTCCTAATGTAGATGCAGTTGAAACGTAAACTTGTTCTCCGGCATCTGCAAATGATCCATTTCTATTGTAATCAATATAAACCTTTACAGCACTTTGGTTATTGTTCGTATCACAATTTGCAACATCAACGCCCAGTGAATAAGACATTCCCTGATCAAGGTTAATCGGTGCAGATCCCAAGTAACTACTATATCTATTTAGTAATGAACCTAGCCCACCCGTTGATGAACAAGTTGAAGTATTAATTACACCTCCAACATTTACACTAACGATATCAGTATGAGTTGCATTTGTTGCGTAAGATAAGCAATAGCCTGGGAAGCCATTAATAACTGTTTTTGATGTTGTATCATTAAGTGCATTTGCATCCGTTGCTAAAGAAGTAAACGCTTTAACAGTATAGGCACCTATCGTACTTAAATCTGCTTTTTGAGTAAATGTGTAAGCTGCTATACTATCCGGTTTCAAAATATTTGCAAATGTTTCTGTAATTACAGTATTATTATTGATTCTGTATTTTACAGGGAAATTTGAAATATTAGTTGATCCGAAATTCTTAACAACAACTGTAATACTTTCCAATGCAGAAAGATAAGTTCCGGTATTAGGATTATTAATTGCAATAACACCTGCATCCTTAGTTGGTTGGGCACCAACATTCATAATAGCAAGCGATCTGTTACTTACACATCCGTTATAAATATTCCCATTGGATGTCAGTTGAGAATTCTTTTGCCCCAACGATTGGGTTGCAGAAGAACTTGAAGCTACCCAGTCAGTGCCACTATTTGAATCATAGATGGTTCTGATTACACCCGCAGCACCGCTTGCAGGAGAAATTGTTCCTGTCCAGTCAGAAGCCGTAACTCCGGTTGAAGCAGGAATCACAATACTGTTTAATCCAACAACATCAACAACAACACCATTCGGATTTTTCAAGATATAAGCCTGAGCTGTTGATATAGCTGGATTTCCAGCCATTGAACAAACAAAATATCTGTTTTGAGCATTATCCCCAATCATACTCTTAATATCCAATACCACAGTTTGATTTGGCAGGACAATTGTGTTTGGCAAGAAAGTATATATTCCATTTACACCATTTGATAAATCAGTGCTATAAAATTGCATTTTGTAACCTGCCAAGTTTATAGCATCTACTCCCACGTTTGTCAATTCTAAACCATCAAAATCTGAAGATTGATTTCCATTAATCCATGATGGATAAGGATTTGTAGAACCTGTTCCAAGTTTATACTGGGTTACTTCTGTTATTTTGATTAAAGCCGGGGTTGTGTTTGCTTCTACAAAGAATGTATCAGATAGATATTGAATCGGGAGAGTATAATTATTCCCGTTATATATACTTGTACCGCCAGTAGAATTCGTAAACCAATACAAAGGAGTGTTTGATGCCGATGTAGCAACTAAAGTAGCTGGCGAAGCATACGCAATATTTACGGTTGAAGTTTGAGGAGCCAACGGCTGAAATTTTGAAATCAAGGAAATATTTCCGGTATCATTTACAGGAATGTAATCGCCAGGAAGGATTCCCCAAGCTCTCAATTTATAAGTAGAATCTTTTTGATATACCGAAACGTTAAGATTAGCTTTTGTATTAAAGATATAATGAATCGTATCATTGGGGGCTATATTTCTATTAATCACTTCAGGAGTAATAACATTTACCAACGAATTAGCAGCATTTACAAAACCATATGCTACACTACATGTTCCTGTGGTGATAGTATTTACACCTGTGTTTTTCAATATTACTTTTACTGCTTCTTGTGTTAAACCACAGCCCGTAGTTGGTTGTAGCATTGAAACAAAAGTGATATCATATGGTGGTAGAGGAAATTCATCAGCACCAATACAAGGAGGATTACTACGAGGATCACCGTCAATATCAATATCTACTACACCAGAAAAAGGCTTTCCTACTCTATACAATACAGTATTGTAAACATGAACATTATTGCTACTCATAAAATATGGGTTTACAGCAATAGAGTTTGAGTCTTTCTGCGTTGCATTACGTAATGCTGTAAGGCTAGGATAATCTGTAGTATTCCATTTGGCAAAAGCAGTACCTGTAGCATAATAGTTATTATAATCACAGGCTGTTACGGATGTTCCTTCTACATGTAAAGGATACCAGTTACTCTGAAGATTATTATTATACAACTGGTTGTTAGAGCTAGAACTAACAATATTAATTGCTCTTGTATCAGTAGTATTTGCTCCGTTTACGATAACAGTATTAAATAATACATTATGGTATGTTGAAGTATTAACTCTAATACCGTATGCATAATTTGTACCATTAAGAATAGTCACAAAATTGTTTGCACATAAATTTCGTTCTGCAGTAGTTGCAGTACAGTTTTCAAAAAGAATACCATACATATTTGTTCCTGCATTTATGTTTATGCTGTTTCTTGTTACAGAAACATGATCATTCGTGTATTGAACATAGATACCATATTTATCACCAGCTTGATAAGTTGATGCTACAACATTCGAATCAATTGATATATATTTAGAATACTGAGCATAAATACCATATTTAACCCATTGATTGATAATATTATTTTTGAGAGTTATATTCGTTACCTTCGTAGAAGATGTTCCTTTGCAGAAAATTGCAGCATAACCACCTTCAAATCGATTTCCTTTAATCACATTATCAATGCTTGATGCATTGTCAATTCTGATTCCAACCTGACTTTCAGCACTTCCCAGGAAGCCTTTGATAAAGTTATCTTCGATTGTATTGTTATTAGAGTTTGTACCAAATACAATCGATGTTGAATTGACTGAATCCGAAGGTGCGAATTTTACTTTTCTGAATGTAACATAATCTGCACCATCAAACTTTAAAATAAAGTTAGATGCCGTTGTTGAAGGCCTGTTGAATATAACACTGTTATAATCATTATTGGCAGATTGAAATGTTATTGTATTAGCTGCAGATGTACCTGGTATTTCAGGCAAAATGATCTGATCTGAGTAAGTTCCCGGAAGAATGTTAAATACTACTGGACCGCCTAAACCACATTGCAAAATACCTGTAATTGCTTCTGTAATATTTGCATAATCGCCACCTGCTCCAATTGTTTTTGTTCCACTAATTGTTGAAACGCATGCAGAAAATGCTAATACAGCAGTATCATTGATACTATTCTGATCAACACTGTCATTTGGCAATTCAGACCATATTTTCAAAGTATGAGGACCAACTGCGAAAACCTGATTCCCTAAAGATAAAACTCCAGACTCAGTTCCATTTGCTAAAGCAGGACCATTCCATGGTGTGGTAACCGGAGTACCTCCATCAATCGAGTACAATATTTTAGCTTTTGTTAGCGAACTTGTTCCAAAGTTTTTAATTTTTGCCTGAATTGGGATCTGAGAACCAGCTTGTACTCCACCAATTGGATTAACAATTTGGCTAATCCCTGCATCCTGAGTTAGCGCTGAAGCACCTAAAATCGTAATCTTCATATTCGGTCTTTGACTGTACGTATTAGAAGATGAAGATGATGGGCATGCAAGTGTTGACGCATCTGTATGATAATTACTAGCTGATACGTAAGCAGTTGCTGTTTGATTTAAAGTTGCATTCGTTGGACTATAATCAGACCCTGAAACATATTTATCAAAGCAAACTTCAATAACCAAGTTACTTGTTCCATTCCAATTGAAATTTGTTGCAAATGGGTGATTATTCCAACCTGTGATATTCACGTAGTTGGCATTGGTATAAACCTGAGTAAGACCTGTTATAAACGAAGAAGACAGCGCTGTACTTGTGGTAGTTCCTATTTTAATTGAGAAATTTTGGCAATACGTATTTGAAGGAGCATCACCCGAAGAAGAAGGGCCTGCAGGAGTAACTACATCAAAAGCGATATTTGAAATAGCGCCACCAGAAGCACCCAAAGCCTGAAGTTCAGAGGCCCTGATTAAATACTGTTCTTTATTCCCTGTAAAATGCAAGCCATAAGTACTTGGATATTCTGTACTACCATTTAGAGTTGTTCCTGTTCCAACAGTTATTAATCCACCATTGGCATATTTACAGAAAAACCAGAAATTTCCAACATTTGGTTTTGCTGTTGTGTTTTGAGCTGTAGTATTATCAACGGCATAAACCTTATATGTTACCAATTTACCCCAACCTGTTATTGCAGGAATTGTTGCTTCATACAAACTATCTACCGATGCATTTTTAGTCATCCCTAAATGAACAAGAGGGCCGTTTCCTACTTTATACTGTAAATAAACGGTATCTATTCCAGAAGCATCATTTACATACGCTTTAACATTAAAGGGTCCCTGAGAATATACTGTATCCTGAGGATAAACACTCATATTCAAAGTTGGAGGAATAAGTTCTGATGGGCTCATCATAACATTAACATCATCGATCAACCATCCATATCTTCCTTCTGCTCCGGGAGTACCGCCATCTTGAAGTTTAAAACGAATTGCAACCTGAGGTTTGTTCGCAATCAAAGAAGAAAGATCAAATTGTTCTGTTTTCCACCATGAATTGTCTGGAATAGCAGTAGGATTACTCGCTTGCCAATCGGTAGCATATGAATTTTCGCTGAATTTATTCAGAGCCATCTGTCCTGTGCCCAAATAATTTGCAGCAGTAACTAAAACCCAGTTTGAACCACTCCAAACTTCAATCTGACCTCCATCCGTAATAAATTGCTTACAAATTTGTGCAAATTGAAGAATGACATAGCTATTCCCTATTGTGCTAAATGTATCTGTAGTCAGATAAACAGTTGAATTTGAAACAGCTTGAGTAAACATTGAACGGGTTCCGGAGCTAGCTAAGGACGTCGAAATCGTCCATTGATTTGCTCCTGAGGGAGTTGATGTTGATGTCACACTATCTCCGGGCGTGGGTTGCTCGAAGTTTTCATGAAACACAACCGTCTGTGCAGAGACCAAATACGAAATGATCAAAGCACAAAAAAGCAGTAATCCTCTTTTCATAATTAGGTTGGTTTAATTAAATAAGTATTTATAAATTAGTAATTTACACTTTAAAGCCTAAGCAGATTAAACCCAGTTTAATCCTTACCTACAAAAGTACATAGAAATATGTTAAAAACAAATATTCCCTTATTAATTTTATCGTTTTAGACTTCTGAAAACCTGATAATTAAATTTTTTAACATTTAGGTAGCTATCTAATTTGTTAATCGACATTAAATTGAAACTTTAAGCTTTGCGTTCCCCCCTTAAAATTACCTTTTAAAATAACATTTTCTACTTGATCCCCTTTACGATTAACGGCATTAATAAATACTTGAAAATAACCACTTTCACCAACTGAATATGTATCTTTTAATATTTTAATTTGTAGCAAACCATTTCCATCAACTTTCTCAATTTTCAAATCTTTATCGCCTCCATTCCTAAAACGAAAGATAAATGCTTTTTGTTCTCCTGATTTTATTTCCCCTAAATTAAGAGCCAACGGATCATAAACTAACCTTGGATAACTAGTTGTATCTGTCGTATTTGTAGTTTCTCCTGCATTTTCAAAATAGAGAATCTCTATTCTTCTTTCTTTCGCAGCTGAAATACTATATATTGAATTACGTTGATCATTTGGATTATCACTAACATATTGACCCGAGTTACCTTCTCCCAATGGTAATTCATTAAATGATAATTGTGCACCATTGGTTGATTGGTTTTTGATATATGGAATAAACTTACAAGAATCAATTGTACGTAAGTAATTTATAAAACTTTGAATTCTTCTTTTGGACAAAATTTCATTATACTCATTACTATTCAGAGGACTTGCATAACCTCGTAACGTTAGTGCAACTGATTCTCCCTTTCGAAGCTTAGAATACAGATAGTCCTTGATTTTATTAAGTTTATCAAAACCATTTTGAACCGAATCTTTAAAAAAAGATTTGATGGTATTTATTGCTTCAATACTATCTTTCCCTTTCAATCCTAATGAATAGTTTTGTCCGTATATTGCCTGCAATTTGCTATACTCCGTCAATGTTTCCACGTATGTTTTGGATGTTAAAGGACTTTTTGAACCGGGATCAGGTTCGTCATTGTGAAAAAACAATGAGAGCGGAAGTAAATTTCTGATTGAATCATCAATTTGAGCTGTAGAATTCTGTTTCATTAAAGTTGGCTTAAACCTTACTTCAAAAATATCATTACAGCAGGTTTCGCCTTTAATGTAGTAAGATCCAGGCCTGTTAGAAGTAACGTAAGCTGTTGTTGTATCTTCATTTAAAGCATAATACAAATCGTTAGAGCTGCTATTTATAGGCAATCCGGCATTAACTGGTTTCTCCCAATAATTTCGTTCACCTTTGGATTTAAACACATCATATCCTCCATATCCTATGTGCCAATCGCTACTAAAGTAAAGTGTTTTCGTTGAATAATGATAGAATGGTGTGATTTCGTTGCCAGGAGTATTTATAGGAAAACCCAAATTGATCGGAAGTTGAGGTTCTCCATCCGAAATAACAGAATACCAAATATCAAGATTTCCAATACCACCCGGACGATTGGAAACAAAAAACAACAAATCATACAGGCTATCATTTACGATCCAGGGCTGAGTAGAGGTAAATCCATTCACATTGATTTTATCATTTAATCGGGTAGCTTTTGTCCATCTCCCGTTTGCAAATCGGCTTTTATAAATCTGACAAACAAGCTCTCCGCCAATATCTTCACAACGTGTAAAATAAGCTACATTATTTTTACTATCATACGTAAAATTTGCGGTATGAATCTCTTCATCATTTACCCGTTTATCCAGTATTTGCGTATTTTTATAACCGGATGTTACAATTTGGGATTTATAAATATTTGAAAGGTATGTTCCCGGTAAAAGGTCGGTTAAATTATCTTCCGTTATTTTCCTCATCGCAGAAAAATACAAAACAGTATCACCAGAACTCCATGCTCCAAACTCTGAATAGGATGTATTTACTTGCTTCCCAAGATGCAATACTTCTGTTAATAAGTCTGATTTCAAATTATTTAGTGCAAATTCACACGCAACTATTGATTGTTTTGCTTTCAGCACATAAAACTCATCTGGCAACTTTTGTAATAGATATTCCTGAAATCTTGCTTTTGCATCACTATATTTCCCCTTACACCGAAGCATTTCGGCCAAATAAAATCTGGCTAACGGGTATTTAATGCCACCATCCTCTTTTATAAGCTTTTGATATGCCGAAACGGCTTCCGTATAATTATTAAACAATCTATTCGATTCCGCATAATTCCATTGAATATTAACATCATTATATCCCAAGCTCATTAATTCTCCAAATACAACCGACGCATTATAATAGTCTCCTGAGGTAAAATATTCTTTTGCTGTTTCAAGTAATTCATTTTTTTCCTGAGCGAATACAGTACTAAGGGAAATAGCAAACAGAAAACTGAATGTTATTCTTAAACACACAACCTTGCTTATCACCTTCCTATTCTGCATACCTTATTCATTATTAAAATATTGGGCAAGGAACCTGACTTGCTTTCTTCTGCTTCTTTTTGTTAAGGATATACTGAACGCTGATTTCATAACCACCAAGATACCGACTCGAAGGATGTAAATCAGAGATATTAAAGTCATAGCTAAATCCAAGATTCATACGTCTCAAATCCAAACCAAGCATTACTATCATCGCATCCGATGCTCTTAAAAACACCCCAGTTCTAATTGCAGAATAAAAATAGGTATTGTTATTCCGAACAAATCGAAACTGAGAACCAATCAGAAACTCGTGATATGGTTTTTGATAGGAATATAAGACAGAAGGCATAAAATCAATAGATTCAGAAATACTTTGAACTATCCCTCCCTGAACAGAAATAGAGGGAGATAACGTTTCATCATTATTCAAAAAGCTGATATTTGGCTCATGGAAATGGCGAAAAGCAACACCTCCATGAAATATTGTTTCGGTGTTAGGTTGTAGCAACCATTGCAAACCCAATGCAAAATCAGGATAGAAAAAAGAAGTCCTTTCAAAAAACTCATTATCATCCAAATATGGGTTATAGGAGCCTCCACTATACTGATTTCCGAAGCGGGCATCATTTGGCTGAAAACCTTTTTGAGCAATTCCGACTTCTGCTCCTAACGAGATGAAATGATTGTTTTTTCTGTTTACAGATTTTATATAAGAAAATGCTACAGACATCTGTGTAGTACCAAACCCTAAATCTCCGGCACGATCCGTAAATGCTATAACTCCAAATCCAAAAATGTCCCGTTTAAACTTTCTGATTTTAAGCTGAGTATCAAACCCTGCTGAAACTGAAATATAAGGAACAGTTATGGATGCCCACTGATTTCTATGTATGACTGAAAAACGATGTGTGCCTGAAAAAAAGCCAACATTTGCCGGATTATAAAAAACAGGCGTTGATTCAAACTGAGAATAATGCACATCCTGACCATTGAGAAACAATGGTACACCTGAAATCAAAGCAAAAAACAGGAGTGCAATTTTACTCATCGGATAAGTGTAATATTTCCTTTCGATTTAAAATATTTCTGATTTAAACAACGAGCTTCTATCTGATAAACAAACACACCCGGATCAGACATTGTTCCTTTATATGTTCCGTCCCATCCTTTTTCAATATCAACAGTTTCAAATACCTTTTCTCCCCAACGGTTATAAATTGAGAATGTAAGTTTATCAACGATGGTACTTTCAACTTTCAAAATATCATTTTTACCATCTCCATTAGGCGTAAAAATATTGGGAACAAACACAAATGGATCTCCACAAAGTATATCAATTACATAAATTGTAACCGAATCGAGATATGTACAGTTTCCTGATGGATCTGTTACTGTAAGATAATAAGTTGTTGTTTGTATTGGAGATGCTATTGGGTTATGGATGGTAAAATTGTTTAAACCGGCTGAAGGTGTCCATGTATAAGAACAACCCGGAATATAAGTTGCAGTAATCTGTGTACTCAAGTCCTTATATATCGTGTCTTTTGCAACCGTAATATCAAAATTCAAATAGATCGAATCAACTACAACCGAAGAATTTGCACTAACCGGACAGTTTTTGGAATCACGAACAAGTACAGAATAAGATCCTGAACACAAATTAGTTGCAGGGTTCAACGAAAAAGTATTACTCCATGAATAAAAATAAGGTGGAGTTCCTCCCGATACCTGTGCATTCAAAACCCCTATACACGCTGCTTCGCATGGAATACTATCGGGTAAAAGCAGTATTACTAATGGAGGCGGAGGAGTTAAGGTTACAAACATTGTTGATTTACAATGATCCGCATCTGTTACAGTTACGCTATAAGTTCCTCCACATAAACCAGAAATTGAACTCGTTTGTTGATTATTACTCCATTGATATACATAAGGAGGGGTGCCTCCAATAATATTTACCGAGGCCTGACCATTGCAACTATCAGCGCACGTTGGGTTTTGTGCAGAAATTGGCGTTGTTACAATTTTTGATGCAACATGAATACTATCAATACTTTCACACCCATTCAGTCTTATTTTCAAATAAAAAGTTTTAGGAGAAGTTATGTGAACAAGCAAATTACTGTCCTGCATCGAAGTATTCAATGTATCCGTAAAAAATATACTTGTTGACCATTGCCATTTCACTCCGGGATAGCCAGCCCTTCCTTTAAGAATTAATGAATCAACACAGATAAGGGTATCATTTCCGGCATCCGGTATTAAATCAATAACATCTACTTTCTGAAAAAGCGTATCAGTACAAACCCCGTTCGAAACAATAAGTTTATATTGCATTGTAGATAAGGAAGATGCAAAAGGATTCGACACTGTTGAATCATTTAAATACAGAGCCGGCCTCCATCGATAGGTTACACTTGTGTCACTATTTGGCTGAAGTCCAATTTGTTTAAAATCTCCTTTACACAGAGGAATATCAGGTAAATTGTAACTTGTATCAGAAAGCACAACCACTTGTTTTACTATTGAGTCTATAACGGTGCATCCGAACGGCAGAGATGCCCTTAATTTCACATGATAAACTCCCGAATGAGGATATACATGCGTAGGATTCTGCTGGATTGAAAGCGGAGATCCATCTCCAAAATCCCATACAAACTGAGAACCAATACTATTGTTCTGAAAATTGATTGTAGCGGGAGCACAGGAAATTGGTGGTGAAACAAAATCAGCCAGCGCGAAATCCTTGTGAATATTAAACTTAAACACTGCATTGTTGCAGTTCAGGGAGTTGTTGGTATTTGACCATACTCCAGGATTGGGATAGGTTGGAAAAGCGTCGTTACCACCACAACTGGCACAAACAGACTGATACATATTTCCACGCTTATCAAAACGACTGGTGCCTCCATCTACATGATCGTTACCATTATACAAAACACCTGTATGTTGTTCTCCGATAAATGTAGCATAATCCAATGCACTTGCATCATTTTTTAATACAAGTAAATAAAAATCCTGTCCATCTGTTGCTGTTTGATATGCATTCGTTGTCACATCCATATTTTTGGTGCCAAAAACTGTGCCCCAAACATATGTAGTTCCATTAATTGTATAACCACCCCAATACCTACCCCATCCAGCTAAATAAATCCTATTACAAACATCAACAGAAAATGCTGTAATTGAAATATTTGGTTTCCCATCACCTGTTCCAAAAACAGTTGACCAGATCAATGTATCTAAATTATGGGAAAAACGGGCAATAAACTGACCACTATTTGGAGTATTATATAATGCATTGTAAATCAACAAAGATCCAAGAGCTTTTGTTTGACCAGTGATATATACATTGTTATCCGGGCTTACTCTTACAAAATATGCCTGATCATAATCAGGAGAGCCAAAGAAAGTTGATGAAATCAACTGGTTTCCATTTTGGCTGATCCTACTGAGAAAAGCATCTGTTGCTCCTCCCTGATAACTTGTTTTATACGCATTTGATGTTGATGGAAAATTCAAAGAGCTCGTTCCTCCTGACACAAATAAATCATAATTTTTATCTGTTTCAATAGAATACACCGCATCATCATTACTTCCTCCAATATAAGAGCTCCATACTAAATTGGAAAGGCTATAGTCTAATTTAAAAACAACACCCTCTTGTTTTCCTTTATTTGTTTGCTGAAAGGCATTTAAAGTTATCGGAAAATCTGTAGAGAAAGTACATGACCCTACATATACATTGTTTAAGTTGTCCGTTATAATTTCGCCTCGTGCACCATCTCCATAATTAAAATAAAGAGAATCATTGCCCATCATCATATTGGGTGAATATGATTCTCTGTAATTCAAACCATCATTAGAAGTTCCTCCCACAAAAGTTGAAGCCAGTAAACTTGTTCCATCAGGTTCAAATTTCGAAACAAATATATCTGAACCATTTGGGTAAACCAACACATTATCATACGCTGCGGGTGTTCCTCCATTAAATGAGGTATCAAATGCATAAGGAGTTACCGGAAAATCAGAGGAGCCAGTTGTGCCAAAAACAAGTAGCTGGTTAAATTCATTTACAATTAAACTATGAGGCATTTCACACTGAGAGCCGCCAAGATAGGTCGCCCATTTTCGCTGAGTTCCAGTGGAGTCAAACTTCATAATTGCAATATCCCAAATACCTTTATTCGTGATCTGGAAAGCTCCGATTGTAACTGGATAACTTCCAAAATCTTGTGTAATTCCACCAGCATAAACATTTCCCAGATGATCGTAAGTTGCCGTAAATCCCCAGTTATCTGAAGTTGAGCCTGTGTACGTTGAAAAAACTAAAGCAGGATCTATTACTAACTCTTTTGTTCGATCATAATCTCCAACATTAAAGCTCAATGTATTTCCATTCAGCAAATAGTTGCATTCTATTTCTCGCTTTTCACCATTAACAACCTGATAAGCAAATGGCTTCATTTCAATAAGACTATTTACAGACGTTTCAAGAACAAGGCTTCCATTCCTCATTTTCATATCACTTAGCCCCTGATACTCTAGCTGAATGTTTTGGAAATCACCACCCGGCCGGATAATCCAGTCATATTTAAACAACTTTGACTGACTATACAATTTCAAATCTATAGACGGATAAATATTTTGATAAGCTACAGCATTAAATTGTCTGACATTTGAAGCCCAACAAGATTTGTCTTTACCTATAAAATAATTTAAGTAATCTGAAAGCAGTCCTTCAGGCAAGAGCTTAACTTGTTTGTTTGAGTTTTTAAAGTTTATTTTAAATGAATGGCCTCTAATGCTCCCCTCTTGTTTATTATGCTTAACTTCTCCGTTATGAGCATGTGAATGCCTGATATCCTCAGGATGAATCAGGCTAAATGTAAGACAATTTGATTCCAAATATACAACTGCACCATCTATATCTGCACGATATTTGACGTTAGAAGGCCATTGACGTACATTTTCCACAAAACGCAAATCAGCTACATGCAATGTATCTTTTTCTTTTCCAAACACATATATATTAGAAAAAAGAAATGCCAGATAAAAAATCGACTTTATGTAAATAACACATTTAGACATGGGATAAAAATATAAAATAAAAGAGCATCTATTTGAACTCATGACAACTTTTCAAAGAAAAAGTGTTTGCCTGAATAACATTTTACAACTCATTATACTATACAGAATCAATCTACTTATTAAAGGAGTTTTCGAAAGATGTTTAACTCCTTTGAATATAAAATGGTATAAACGTTTCAGTATATTCTAGTCAGACTATTTGAAATTCATTCATCCTTCGCCAGCAATTTGTTACTTTTGTTTTTCCATACTCATTTATTGAATGGCAGAACAATTTATCGATACTCCAATTGTCTATCTGAAAGGTGTAGGGCCTCAGCGAGCCGAGCTTTTACAAAAAGAACTTCAAATATTCACATTTGGAGATTTACTGAATTACTTCCCGTTTCGATATGTTGACAAAGGTACGTATATCAAAATCCGTGACATCAACAACGACACCACCTATATACTGCTAAAAGGCGTAATTCGTTCGATAGAACTGGTTGGAAAACTGCATGCGTCAAGACTTGTTGCACGATTTGAGGATAGTAGCGGGGAAATGGAGCTCATTTGGTTTCAGGGCATCAAATGGGTTAAAGAAAAACTTGTAATCGGGCAAACCTATGTTGTTTTTGGTCGACCAACACTTTTCAACAGTAAATATAATATTGCACATCCTGACTTTGAACCATTCACAGAAGAACACAATGCTGCATCCGGTACCTTGATGCCTTTCTACAATACAACAGAAAAACTTAAAAACAAAGGGCTTAACTCAAAAGTAATCGCCAAACTTACGCAAAACCTTATAAACCAAGTTTTAGATAATATTCCCGAAACGCTTCCTGATTATCTGATTGATAAATTCAAACTCCCCGGGCGCGAAACGGCATTAAAGCAAATACATCTACCCGATAACCAGCAACTTTTAGCAAGAGCCCAAAGTCGACTAAAATTTGAAGAACTTTTCTTTCTTCAACTCAAATATCAATATCAGAAAAACAGTCGTAAAGAAAAAATAACAGGTTGCCTGTTTTTAAAAGTAGGGCATTATTTCAACACTTTTTATTTTGAAAAACTACCTTTCCAACTCACTGGAGCTCAACAGCGTGTAATGAAAGAAATTCGAAAAGACCTTGGCTCGGGCAAGCAAATGAATCGGTTATTACAAGGTGATGTTGGCAGTGGTAAAACATTAGTTGGATTAATGTCGATGCTTCTCGCCATAGATAATGATTATCAAGCCTGTATGATGGCTCCAACAGAAATTCTGGCTGCACAACATTACAAAAGTCTCACTAAAATTACGCACGGGCTTGGAATCAATATCCGGCTTTTGATGGGTTCAACCCGTAAAGCCGAACGAACCAAAATCACCGAAGGATTACAAGATGGGAGTATTCACATTGTTGTGGGCACCCATGCTTTGATTGAAGATTACGTGCAGTTTCAAAAACTTGGATTGGTAATTATTGATGAACAACATCGTTTTGGAGTTGCACAACGCGCAAAGCTTTGGGAAAAGGCAAATCCAATCCCTCACGTTTTGGTAATGACAGCCACACCTATTCCCAGAACTTTAGCTATGACCGTTTATGGAGATCTGGATACATCTGTTATTGATGAACTCCCTCCGGGTCGAAAACCAATCACGACCCTACATAAAACCGATTCGGCACGCTTATGGGTCTTTGGATTTATGCGTCAACAAATCAAAGCGGGGCGACAGGTTTACGTGGTTTACCCATTGATTCATGAATCGGAAACCCTTGACTTAAAACATCTAATGGATGGTTATGAAAGCATTTCACGTGATTTTCCGCTTCCCGAATATGCAATCAGTATTGTTCACGGACAAATGAAAACTGCAGACAAAGAGTATGAAATGCAGCGTTTTGTAAAAGGGGAAACCCAAATCATGGTTTCAACAACCGTAATTGAAGTTGGAGTTGATGTTCCCAATGCAAGTGTGATGGTTATTGAAAATGCTGAACGATTTGGCCTTGCACAATTACACCAGCTCAGGGGAAGAGTAGGACGTGGTGCTGATCAATCTTATTGTATTTTGATTACAGGTTATAAACTCACCAGTGACGCCCGTTTACGCATAGATACAATGGTCAGAACCAATGATGGTTTCGAAATTGCAGAAGCTGATTTAAAACTTCGAGGTCCGGGCGATTTAGAAGGGACTCAACAAAGTGGAATTCTTGATCTTAAAATTGCCGATTTAGTAAAAGATGAAAATATCATCCGCATTGCCCGTGACACTGCCGAAACGATTTTAAATCAAGATTCATTGCTGCAAAAAAAAGAAAATATTCGCCTGTTCATTTACATCCGAAAGAATGTTGATTCAACTTTAAACTGGGGTCAGATCAGTTGAGTTAAGCTTATCTTATTAACATTTTTATGTTAGTCATTTACCCGGATTGTATGCTGTAAAAACCAGCGAACCCTTATATTTGTATATTAGCCCCAGATGTAAGCAATTCAAAATGGAAAGATTCTCAGTTCGGAATAAAAGGATTAAGCATAAGGCCAATTCGTCCCTGAACTGGTGTATGTTATTCGTTCCTTTGTTAATTATTATCCTTGGGGGTAGCTTGAAAAATCATGCATATTCACAAAGTTTATCAGACTCACTCTTTGTAATTGTTGTTGGAAATTATCCTGATTCTACCCAGGCTAATCAGGTTATCGATTACCTTAAATCTAAAAACTACGATCCATTTTATGCTGGTTTAAGTGACAATAATATGCTTCCGATTGGTCTCGATTTGTTAAATAATCGCAAAAATGCAGAAGAAAAACTAAATCAATACCGCATAGAGTTAAAACCCGATCTGTGGATTGAGGTCATCCCTTCAAGTCCATCTTTTGAAACATTCAGAATTTTACGCGAACAAAAAGCGGTGCAATCCAAACAAAAAATTACAGCGTCAACAAAGACACCAAATCGTCCAAAATTCAACATCAGGCAGGTTGATTACTCAAAAACCGATATTACAAATCGTACTCAAATGATTGGCTACGCACGAATGAAGCTCGACAGTATTTACAATTCGGTTTTAAAAAGCAGTCCTATTATTAATCTTGAAAATAACCAGATAATTCTCAATCAACTTTTCTCACCTCAATTCGATACAACTCCATTATTTAAAATTCAAAACAAATGGCTGGATGAACAAGCTAAAGCCCTTCAAACAGACCTGGGGCTAAAGTTTTCGGCAAGCCTTTCCAGAAATTTATCCGACGCAAATAGCGAAGATGGTGATTACTACTACCGAGACAGAGCTTATTTTGAACTCAGCATGGACTTGCTTCAAAACGGTCTGTTTGCCAATCAGAATAAAGCCCGTCAAACTGAAATAGAGCAGGAAATCAACCGTATTGAAGGAAAGGGCTTATTGAAAAAAAGCAACTATCCATATCTATACACCTATTTGATTTACATTTTTAACCAATGGAAAATAAACTATTTAGACAACCATGTACACTATCTTGAGCAACAGATTGATTTATGTAATTTACTATACCACTTGCGATACAAAAGCTGGGAAGAGCTTTTAGGACTAAAAAGTGAAAAAGCTGAAAAAGAGATACTTTTAAGTAACTACAAGCGCTATAATGAAAATCTGAAACGCAACTACCCTGAAATAAAATTTCCGGATAGCACCATTTCTGATCGTCTTCCGTATCTGGACATTATTTTAGACAAAATGATTACGCCTAAAGCAGGAGCAACTCCAAATGATACTATTCTGCTTCTAAAACAGGAAAAATTACAATTACAGAAATCTGCAACTCATCAAATCAGTCTGAAACCCTATTTGCGCTATAATGTGTATAACTCCTATGCAAACAGCGATCGTAGGTTTTCTTCTATTGGATTAAACTTTTCAATTCCTATTCGCCCTTCAAACCGCAAGCAAATTATTGCAAGCGGAAATGAATACCTTGCTTCAGAACACAAAATAAACACAAATGGTTTTGATAATGAAATACTTAATTATTATTACGAATATCAATACACTCTAAAGCAACTCTATCATTTCTATTTCAAATTATCCTTACTTGAAGAACGGGTTCGAAAAGAAAACATCAAAAAAGCAATGGCTAACGACGATTTTAGCCCCATGCAAACCCTTTATCTGTTGGACGAAATCAAAAGTGTTCAGGCGGAAATTATTGATTTAAAGCAAATTCTCTATTTAAAGCTATTAAAAATATTTCAATATACTGAATCTGAAAATATTACTGACATCACTACAACCATGAATCCATTCCAGGTTTTGAGCAGATTTCCAGGTGAACGCAGCGTTTACTTGTGGTCAGACTATTTCAAGAAAACTCCCAATGAAATATTGATGAATCAGTTGCAAATAAATGAATTCCGAAAAGTAATGTTTTCGCCAGGCACACAATTTAACGAAGAAAAACTTACTGATTTTCTTGATATCTGCTCAAAAAACAGAATTGAAGTCTATGCTATGGTTGGAAATAATGAATGGGCAAAAGATGCTGAAAATCCCAAAATATATCAGAAAATTGAGAGCCTTCAAAAATATGCTTTTGCAGGAATTCATCTTGATATTGAACCACATGTTCTTCCCGATTGGGAAAGCAAACGAGACCAGTATCTTTCCAATCTTATTGATATCTATGCCGGTGTAAAAAAACAATGTGAACTCAAAAACCAAAAACTTGCAGTATCTATACCACTCTCCTATCCACCCGAAGCATTAGAAGGCATTTATACCTTTGCCGATTATGTTTACTTAATGGCTTATGAGCATCCTGACATTGAATATCTTGCCAGAAAATCAGAGGAAGAGAGACATTTTGATCTGAGTAAGACAGTTTTTGCATTACGTGTTGAAGATTTTAAAAACAGATACGCAATGGAAGATTTTTTGGAAAAACTACAAATTCAACTCTTAATTAACAATGTAGCTATTCATGATTTGGAAAGATTAAGCGAAATGGATAATGAACTAATTTACGATCATAAATGAGATCATTCCGGTACAATCCTAAAGTTTCGGTAGTTGCAGGTTATAGCGAACCTCAGCGAGGGTCAAAAACCAATTGGGATCGGATCATCTATCTTGTGGTGTTTTTTATTATTTTATTCAGCTTGTTATTTTATTTCATCAAACGTAGTTTTCTAATCCGTACTTCAGGACAAATTATTACTGAACGATTTATGGTAAGTTTTCCGGAAGATATTCAGGTGATAAAACTATTTCACAAAGAAGGTGATACCATTAAAAAAGGTGACACTTTAATGTATATCCGAAAAAATTTGAACAGGGATAATTCTTCATTTAATTTCAGTGCAGGAAGTACCGATAAGCTTGACTGGGTATTACGTGAATGGTTGTTAACTCAAAAATCAATTGGTCAAAAACAGATTGATCTTAACTACACCCATCAGGCAATAAAAAATTCCGAAGAGCAAATCAAGCAAATCAAAACAAAAATATATCTTGATGCACTTCCTCCTTCTGAGCTTTATAAAGAAGAAAACAACCTCAACAATTTTATTGCTGAAAACAAAAAAGCAAACGTTGAACTCGGCTATTTATCACAATATCAGAAATATCTCGAAAATCTAAAAAGTCAGGCCGCAGGAATTTCAAATTTCGCAACAACAAATCTGCCTTCAGAATTTGAATATTACCGTTCTCCTGTTTCCGGAATTATTTCCGATAAATACCGGTATGAGATGGAGTATAACTACCGGCAGGATCCGGTAATGTATATTTCAAATTTAGAAAAAATCTATGTAAAAGCATTTGTTGCTTTTAAACACATTGATAAATTCAAACAGGGAGAAATCGTAAATCTGAACTTTCCTGATGGAACGCATAGCAAAGGCGTAGTTACCGAATTCATGATGAATACTGAAATACTACCTCCTGAATTACAACTAACTGCATACGGAAATGAGCGGGCAGTTATTATTAAAATAATACCTGAAAACAAACATGAACTTGTGAAATGGCAGAAATATCACAAGTACTTTGTTGAAATTACTAAAAGAAGATTCTAAGATTCCAACTAGCGATTGATAAAATGATCAAAGAAATAAATGGGAAACGGCTTGATAACGAACAGAATAAAGAAATTTATCTGATTTCTGATTTTTCCAATCAGGATTTAAAGCATTTCGTTTTGCTTGATGCTTTGGTTTTGAATTATAATCACCCTCAGGCCTGTCTGGAATTTATCCGAAAAATCAGATCCTCATTTATCGAATCTATTTATCTTCTCCCTGTTTTTATATTGTCAATCAACAGCAAAGTCGATTCATATACACAATCATTATCTGATGGCATTATAAATTCTGTGCAAACAGAACCCATCGCATTTTATGCTGATAAGCTTCGGAAAAAGCGTGACAACCTTGTTCCGATCTCAACCAATGATCCACGTTTGAGAATTTTAAATAAAGTTCTTCGTTTTATCTATACGAGAGAATCAAATTTAATCCCGGTAGTTTATGCAGGGTTTCCGCTTGGTTATATTTATCCCATTCTTTCAGAGCACTTTCAGGGTAATGAAATCTTAAGTATGTTTGATTTACTGAAATCTGCCAGGGATAAAGATTATTTGCGTCAACGGTTTATTGACAAGCTCCATTTATGTAACAACTGCTATTCTGCTTTTATTAATTACAGAGAAACATGCCCAAAGTGTGGTTCTTTTGATCTGTTTACACAAAACCTGATTCACCACTTTGTTTGTGCTTACATTGGGCCCGAATCTGACTTTATCCGGGAAGAAAATCTTGTTTGCCCGAAATGTAATAAAATTCTGCGCCATATCGGTGTTGACTATGACAAACCGTCTATGGTTTACACGTGTAACAATTGCCGGAACATCTTTCAGGAACCGTTAATGAACACATTTTGTTTTCATTGCACCAAAGAAGGAGTTGTTGAGCAATTAATTGATCAGGAAATTTACACGTATGAATTAACCGAAATCGGAAAAGATATTGCTCAGGGCGGCGTAAAACAAGAAGAACGATCCGAGATAGTAATGCCCGGATTTGTAAGTTTTGCAACCTTTACTACTTTCCTGAAGTTTGAGGTAGAACGAAATAAAGCCTCCAACTCTATGTCGAGTATCGGAAGCATTATGTTAAACCTGGCATCTGCTGATCGCGATAAGCTTGGAAGCAAGATGAATAACCTGATCAGGGAAATTTCCGAGTTCTTGCGTAAAAACACTTTATCAACTGAAATTCTTTCATTTACTACCAATAATTCATTCCTGATTATTTCGCCTGACAATGACCCGGCAACATTAGAGATAAGTTTATCAAACTTATTAGTTTCTATTCATAAGCTTCTAATTAGTAACCTGCCCTATTCAGAAATTCAACCAAGTTTAATAGTTCAGGCAATTGAAGGCAGAACATCGCATATTGAATTGATTAACATAATGCTCAGTAAATAAGCAATTATGAATATATCCTTCTGGGATTGGTTTTTCTGGTATATTGACACGGGTGGTTTTTCGAAAATCGTAAATCTGTTCTGGTACTTCTTTTATTTAGAACTTCCCAGATTTATGCTCTTGGATGTTATTGTTTTGGTTATTTTGAAAGTCAAAAACGCATTAGGGCATAAAGAATATGAGATCGCGCGACAACGACTCTTTATTGAAAAACCATTTGTATCGATTATTGTACCGGGAAAAAATGAAGGACGGCATATCTATAAGCTAACCAAAGCACTTAGTGAGCAAACGTACAAAAACTTTGAACTGATTGTTATTGACGATGGTTCAACGGATGACACCCATACTATTGGATTGAGCCTTTTAAAAAGCGGGCTGATTGACAAATTTCTGCGTAACGACGAAAGAGGAGGAAAAGCCAGTGCAGCAAATCTGGGATTACGTTTTTCAAGCGGAAAGTATATTGTTCATCTTGATGCAGATACATCCTTTGACCGCGACGCTATTGAACGTATTCTCATTCCATTTTATCTGGATGAAAAAATTGCCGGTATTGGAGGAAACATCAAGGTTTTAAACCGAAAAGCAAGTCTTTGTGCAGGAATTCAATCGTTTGAGTATCTTCAAACACTAACGGTCGGACGTATGGTTACCTCTTTTTTTGGGATTTACCGTATTATATCCGGAGCTTTTGGAGCCTTTAAAAAAGATGCACTGATGCAGATTGGGGGATGGGATATTGGCCCCGGATTGGATGGTGATATTACCGTTAAGCTTCGGAAAATCGGATATAAAGTAGTTTTTGAACACCGAGCTATTGCCTTAACCAATGTTCCAGAGAAGTTTAGTGCACTTACAAAACAGCGTTTAAGATGGTCCAAGTCAATGATTCGATTCCGGGTTAGAAAACACAAAGATGTTTTTGTGCCCAATCAGAATTTCAACTTATTGAATTTCATTGCTTTTTTCGACAATATTTTCTTTAATCTGATACTGGACTTCTTATGGTTTTACTACATTATCCAGATAATAATATACAACTTTGAGTTTTTAGGATTTATTATCCCCCTGAAGTTTATCATCTATACAATCGCAATATTTGCTCAATATCTGGTAATCATGGCTGTTTCTGAAAGAAGAAAGCAGGAATACCAACTTGCGATTTATATTCCTGCTATGATGTTTTATGCGGGGTATTACATGAGAATTGTTCGCACTATTGCGTACATACAGGAGTTATTCTTTTTTAAATCGTACAAAGATCCCTGGAATCCAAAGAAAACTTCGGATCAGGCTTTAGAGCACGGATTATAACTACTGAGTTGCCGGTAAGCTAATTTTAATAGTTGTTCCCAAACCTTGTTTACTGCTCAGTGTTATTGATCCATTAAAAAGGTCAACAATCCTGCGGGCAATGGTCAATCCTAAACCTATACCGTCCTGTTGTTGTGAATTTTTATCAAACTGCATAAAAGCGCCAATTTTCGCGATCTGATTTTCGCTCATTCCAATTCCTTCATCAGAAACTGTAATGACATATTTCTGATCTTCAACCCCGGTAACAACCTTCACAAGAGTATGTTTTGGGGAGAAACCAAACGCGTTATCTACAATTTCGGTTAGCATATCAACAAAAAACTGCTTGGGCATCATAAGGGTTGCATCCTGGATCATTAATACCAAATCATCAGCTCTGCCTGCTTTCATGGCTAATTCACGAACGGATTCTTCTGCAACTTTTTTCACATTTCCGGTACGTTCCTGCCTCAAAGTATGCATATTATCCAACTGAACGAGCAATGCTTCCAATCGGTAATAAAGCATTGTTTTCAACACGATTTTATTCAACTTAAGGCCTGAGCTATGAATAAGAGCGACAAACTCCGTTATTTCCGACTTTTCCATCTGCATTGATTCGGTTAAAATCATTTGCGAAAAGCCAATGATTGCTTTCAAAGGTTCATTAATTTCCTTTGTGATGGGAGCTCCAATGTTTAATCTCAATTCCGTAAGAATTGCATCACTCTTTTCCTGAAATTCGCGAACACGTTCGAGGCGGGCCTGAACTGCTTCAAGAAGTTCTTCAATGGTAAAGGGTTTTGAAATGTAATCATCTGCACCCATTTGCATTCCTCTGCGAAGATCTTCACGCGTATTTTTTGCAGTAAGAAAAATAAACGGAATTGTTGATGTAAGAATATTTTTCCTGAGCTGAGACAAAACTTCAAAACCATCAATGCCGGGCATCATCACATCACATATAATCAGCTCAGGCTGAACACGTTTTGCAACTTCAATCCCGATAGAACCATTTTCAGCCTGGTGCATTTCAAAGCCTTCATTTTCGAGAATTTCTACAATATTCTCCCGAACTTGCTGATTGTCTTCAATTACTAGTATCTTTTTTGCCATAACTGTGCATCTATTTTCTGAAACATCAAATATATGAATTATTTTTGATGTTTGCCAATTGGAAATAAAATTAATACGAAATTGCCTAATGTCCTACAGAATTTTAATAACTGAAGATGAGCCGTTAGTAGCTAAATTAATGGAAAAAACATTAAAAGCGCTCGGCTATGACCCTGTTGGAATAGCAGGCTCGGGAAGTGATGCTATTGAAATGGCACATCAACTGTTACCTGACCTGGTTGTAATGGATATAAATTTACCCGGGAAAGTTGATGGTATTGAAGCCACTCGTATCATAAAAGGAAAGCTCAGTATCCCTGTGATTTATGTTACCGGTGCTGCTGATTCTGACACGCTGGAGCGTGCATTAACAACTGACCCAAATGGCTACCTGCTTAAACCTTTTTCGCACCAGAGTCTTTATGCAATTATTGAAATGGCTCTCTATCGTAACAAACTGGAGCGAGATTTGAATGAAAACCGTCAATTGCTTTCTCAAACTTTCTTAAATATTGCAGATGGGGTTGTTTCTATTGATTGCATGGGAAAAGTATTACTAATCAACCGTTCGGCAGAAAAAATACTCAACTCTTTTGAATCCGATACAATGGGTATGTCTCTTACAGACTTGGTACATTTTAAAGATTCAGAAACCGGTTCGGCAGCAACCACTTTCGAAGAATTTCTATCACTGTTTTTTCCTGAAGATCCTGATGCTGAATTTGAAATTGTTCTTTCGGACAACCAATCTATTCCTGTGCAGGCAAATGTGTCACGTTTAATTAATGAGTTTGGAACAATCACAGGTTACATCCTCACATTCAGAGATATTACACTTCAGAAAAATGCAGACAAAGCACTTCGGCAAATAAATGAAGAGCTTGAACGCAGAGTAGAGGAACGCACTTTGCAACTTCAGCAAAATAATATGCAATTGGAAGATGAGATAAGAAAACGTATGGTTTTCGAACACAATCTGAGGCTTGCACTGGAAAAGGAAAAAGAACTTAACGAATTAAAATCGAGGGTTGTTGCCACCATTTCCCATGAATTCAAGACTCCCTTAACTTCAATTTCCACATCTGCTCAATTACTTGAAAAGTATGTTGATATTCCAAATTCGCGGGAAAAGATGTTCCGGCATTTTAAAAGCATTAAAAATTCAGCGCTTTCGCTTGCAGATATGGTTACGGATGTTCTTCTCCTTGAAAAATTTGATGCAAATAAATATATGTATGATGCAGAGGAGTTTTGCGTGATTGATTTTGTAAAAAGCCTGATTGAAGAATTTCAGATGACAATTGGGAAAAATCACAATTTCAGCATCATCCACAGTGAATTTCCAAATTTCATTCAATACGATAAGCGTTTATTTACCCGCATATTAAACAATCTGATTTCAAATGCAATAAAATATTCACCTCCGGGAAGCAATATCAGGGTGGAACTCACTAAAATAGCGGATGGATTTTATTTTTGTATAGAAGATCAGGGAATTGGAATTCCGCCGGAAGATCAGAAGCATCTCTTTGAACTTTTCCACAGAGGGGTAAATACCTCCAGTTATGAAGGATCGGGCTTAGGATTATCTATTACCAAGAAATCTATTGATTTTCTGGGTGGCTCAATCACATTTAAAAGTAAGCTTAATGAGGGCACCCGGTTTGAGGTTTTTTTCCCGGATGCTCCGGTAAATCATGATAATTGAGGATATTCTACACGTACATGATAAATACTTAAAAGTTTCTTTTTCAGGATACGTTTAATCCTTTCAATATCGCGAAACGTAACATCGGCATTTGAAAACTGGCCTGATTCTATCTGATGGTCAATAACATTGTCCACCAAACGATTTAATGCATCTACCGACGGTAGTTTCAAACTTCGCGAAGCTGCCTCTACTGAATCGACCATCATTAAAACAGCGGTTTCTTTCGAAAACGGGATAGGCCCGTTGTATCTGAACTTTGATTCTTCCACTTCCAGTTCCGGAAAATCTTTCATGTGTTTTGAGTAGAAAAAATCGGTACGGCGTGTGCCATGATGTGTCCGGATGAAATCGATAATCTGATCGGGAATTTTATGCTTACGTGCAACTTCTATTCCTTTAATCACATGACTGATAATGACAGCAGCACTCTCTTCGGGACTTAAATCATCGTGTGGATTTATTCCTGTTACCTGATTTTCGATAAAGAAAAGCGGCATATCACTTTTGCCGATATCATGATACATTGCGCCGGCTCTTACCAGTAAAGTGTCGCCTCCAATTTCGCGAACCACCTCTTCGGCAATATTGGCAACCTGAATTGAATGCTGGAATGTTCCGGGAGCTTTTGAGGCAAGTTCTCTCAGTAATTTTGAATTGGAATCGGTAAGTTCCATCAATGATATATCGGTTACAAGTCCGAAGAGCTTTTCGAACACAAAAATCAACGGATAGGCAAACAATGTCATCATTGCACTACCCCCATACAAAGCGATACGGGTGAAATCAATCTCTACAAGGCTTCCGTCCTGAATCAGCGTCATCCCTATGTATAAAATAGTGTATGCCAAAAAGATCAGGAGCGATGTAAGAAAAAACTGTGCTCGTTTTTGTAATTTGGCAACACTGATGATTGTCAGAATTCCGGCAATAAGCTGAAGAAATACAAATTCGAAACTGTTCGGAACCAGAAAACCAATGATAATAATAGTTACTAAATGCACAAAAAGGGCTAACCGGGTATCAAAAAACACCCGTATAATCAAAGGAACCAAACATAAAGGAACCAAATAAATCAGATTCACAAAATTATGAACAACCAAACTGGTTACCAGTACCATCAGCAATACAACCAGAAGAATAAAGACAATTTTCTTATTGTTTATCAGAATATCCCTACGGAAAGAATTCAGAAATAAGAAAAGAACGATCATTGCCGATGCCAGTAAAAGCAACTGGCCTACAACTACCGCATAATAACGGGTATTTGATCCTAACTGAAGTTCATATTCTTTCTTTAACGATTCCAGAATCTGGTACTTATCGGCCGTAATTAATTCTCCTTTGGTGATTATACTTTGGCCTGTTTCGAGCATTCCTTTGGTTAAGGAAACACCTCCTAAAATGTTCTTCCGGTCTTTTTCGGTAGTAACAGCATCATATCTCAGATTCTGAGCCAATGATTCTTCGAGTAATCGCACCGAAGTTTGATAATCTGTCAATGTTCCCTGCGACAGTTTATTCCGGATAAACTGATCGGCATTTGCAATGGTAAACAATGAGCCTAACTCTTTTTCATAGGCTACATTGTCTTTCAGAACCATGACCCCAAAGTCAGGAGTTTTGTTTTCAATAACTGTAACAGATTCTATTATCCCGGCATTAAACAGGGAGTCAAGTATATTAAGACATATTTTGAAATCAGTTGCCCATTTTGTTTCATCGCCACTATACACGGTAGATTTAAGTGCTTCATATCGGGAAATGAATTCTTTCTTTTTTACATCAGCAATTCCCGCATCGAAGGTAAAAAAGGGTTTATGTACGCTTAAAAGTGTATCCTTTTCGGTTTTTAATTCCTGTTCTGTTTTCAGAATTGCAAAATCAAACGGGGCTACCAAATCTTCGTGCATCCAGTATTTTCCTTTTCGAAACTCATATTTAAACGTAGCTTCTTTCGGAAACATCAGAATGAGCAATGCTGCAGCCAATGCAAACAACAATACGCGATAGACTTCGGCATAATGATTGCGGAGATACGTCCAGGTTACTTTCAGGGTGTTCATTCTGTAAAATTTTAAGCGAAGTTAAGGATTTTTGATAGAATTGGCGGAAAGAGAAGACAGAAGTTCGAAGTCAGGGACTAACTTCTGTCTCCCAACTTCTCTTCATCCCGCAGGAATAAAGTTGTTTGCTGTTCTTCGCAAAAGCGGATAAGTTGCGGAAAGTAGAGGTCAAATTCCTGTTGAAACAAATCGTAATTCTTTTGCAAACTCTCCACCGCAACTTCCATCCCTGATTCGAACTGCGACCGTCGCGACATGTTTTCGAAAATACGTTGCAACCGAACCAGATCTGCATAGCCTGTAAGCCAGTTCTGCATCATCAAAAAAGGAATAATCCGTTGCGAACGGGCAGGCAATATCAGATAATTACGCAAAACCACCCGGTAAATGTTTCGGGCATATTCGGGCAACAAAACAGAGCTGTAATTCGCAAAATCTTTGGCCAGGAAATGATCGTAGAGAATATCCACAATTACGCCGGCAAACTTATGATGACGGGCATACAAACGCTCTTTGCTCTGCAATACCACCGGATGTTTGTCGGTAAACTCATCAATAAGACGATGTAAACGAATGCCTTGCTGTATTCCGGACGAATATTTCTCTATCTGTTTTCCCTTCACCGTATCGGCAATAAAATTACCCAGCATCAAAGGTTCATTATCTCCCGAAAGATAGATATGTGCTAAAAAATTCATCGGATGCAAAACTAAGAAATTACGTAGTTATTATGCATAAAAAAGAATAACTCCATTATACAATTTCCCCACCACCAGCGTCCCAACTTCCTTATTATTGGTATTGGGTACTAAAATAAGCGGGCAGATGCCATTGCAGGCTTAATACAAGGCTTTTGAATGATTTTTTCACGCAAAGGGCGCGAAGGGTTTACGCAAAGAACGCAAAGGGATTGAAAAAGATTGATAGGATTGATGGTTCAATATTTCACGTTTTCACCTGAATGCCAAGGATAAGTTGCCTAAGTATATAGCGCAAAAACAACAATCTTTTGAGCTTGCCGGAGCATATTCTCGCTGGGTGCTGCGCACCACTCATATTCCTATTTTATTATGTGGCGTTTATTTATATTCATTAAAAACCGAGTCATTTATTTCACCATCAAATTCAATAGAAATAATTTCACCTATACTTGTCCCATATTGGTCAGTGCTTTTAAATTTTGAAAAATAGTTCATGCCTTTTTTAGATTTAATGCCGGAAGGCCAAAATTCTTGAAATTCATCTGTAATTTTTATTAATGAATAATCATTTTTATTGATATAATAGTATGAAATTAAATCATTTGAATAATACTTTATTTTATATGATTCTATATTATTAATTTTCTCAGTCCCTTCTAGTTTAATATTAAAAGAATGTTTTTTATAGTTTACCTCATGAAAGAAATCTATATTTCTTAATATACCACTTTCTTCTGATTTTGGCACATCTACTTTCTCTCCGTTTATATATCTTGTAAAATTCTTACCATCATATATTGTTGTTGCATCCATATCTTCGCCAATAAAATGAATTTTAATTTTGTTATCTTTAATAAAGCATTCAAGCCTTCCTGTTTTATTAATATTTAAAAAGTCTGTTTTAGTAACATAAAATATTGTTCTTAATTTTCCAATTTTTTCTTTATCTCCAAATTTAGTCAAATAGTTCTCCCAGATTGTTTCAACATCACTACTATCACTAATACTTTGACAGTTACAAAATAGTACCGAGAAGATTAACATTAAGATTGTTTTCATTTTATTATTGCTTTTCATTTTATTAAATTCTGACTAACGTTGAGTGCATGCAGCGTGCGAAAGTTCGTGGCCACTTCATTATCCACCGTTACTGCCCTTGCCAGCGAGCTCTGAACTTGAAAATTGCTCTGAAACTCGCATGATGTATACACTTTGTTAGCGTGTCGTGCATTTTATTCATTTTTCTTTTTAAAATCATCGAGTGGAAATGCCCAAGGTACTCCTAAATCATCTTCGTAATCGTCATACAATCCCATTTCTACATTAGGTCTTATAATAATGATATCTATTCTATCTGAGTCCTTTGCAAATCTTAATTCCTGGTTATTTTTAATTGCCATAAAATACAGATTATATGTTGGTCCAACTCCACCTGTTCCTGCTTCAACTTGCAATGTTGAATTTCCCTGGGTGTCTTTCATAAATGTAGCTGATAATCCTTTAGTATCTTTTATTTTTTTGTCAAGAAGTTCAATCTTGAAAGGTTCTCCATCTTTATTCAAAACTGTTACCGAATAATAACCTTGAATTGAAGGTTCAATTATAAGTTGTTTACCATTCTCATCAAACCAATGTCCACACCAGAATTGTGGTATAGATTTTCTCTTTTCAATCGAGCCGAAAATATTCATCGAGTCTTCTTTTTTTGCATGCACGCTGACGGCAGTTTGTCTAAAACCCTCCGTTTAGCTCAAATTTTTGTTCAAAATTAAGGCGTTCTAAGGAGATTTCAAAATATATATGGAATATTTTTGATGAAAAATTTTGGTTGCTATAATTGAGCTTTTGTTTGCATTTTTTCTAAATCACGAGATGAACGGATTTTATTCAAATATCCATAAATGAATAGTTTAAGTAAATCTGCCAGATGATATGCAGGACGACCATTGTCAACAAATTCCCTGTCGAAACCAAACTCCTCTGGCTTTATACTATCTACAAAAAGGTCAATAGTACGGACTTCATTATCCTTTTCGATGGTATCGTCCAAACAACGAGTGTAAATCTCAGGTTAAATGTCTGTTTATGCCATATATAAATTTCACAAATAAACCAGTTTAGTTACAAAACAAATATAATGAAAATCAGATAATTAAATTAAACACAAAAGATAAGATATAACAGATCAGGATGTTGACAAAATGAGGAAATGATGGTTTTTAGGCAGTCTGACGGTTTGCAGCTACAAGAAGTAGGCAATTTCGAAGCACAAAACTGTCTGCCACCACTAAACTTGATACAAAGCACAAGCTTGATTTAACCACTGAACCACCAATTTCTTCCGAATCTTCAGTCTGTTCATGTCTTAATTTAAAGGTATTCCAAACCAAGTTACTTTTCTCTCGTAAAACATTGATTTTCGTCCCGATTTGTTTTTGTTAAAATATAATTTTAGCCAGTCTTGCTGTTCTTTCATTTGATTTGATGCATCGTCTATTGATTTTGTGAGCTGTAGAATCATATTTGATGTGTTTAAATCGGGGTTAGCAATTTGTCCTAACTTATTTTTTGCTTCTTTAAGTTTATTGTCTGGAATATCAAGCATACTTTGAATTTCAGGGTCAGTTTTCTTTGGTGTAAATTGTTTGTTCCTGTAATTAATGAAGTCGTTGAAACCATTTATCCCATCATTGTAGTCAATAACCGCTGAATTGTATAGGTTAATTATTTTTGTTTGTCTGTCATTCTCTATTTCTAATTTTAGATGTTGAAGTCTGTCAAACACTAATGAATTTTTTACACCATTTTTCTCCACACGATATGCTGATGAAATTAATTGGTCAATGTGGTTTTGATTTTCATACAATTGAAGTGTGTCATTGAAATTAAAAAATGGTTTAGTTTTATTTTGTTGTGTCTTGCCTTCGTAAAACTCTTGGTTTGTCACGGGATAATTAAGGAACTGCCATAAATAATCGAATGGAATATGAGATTTGATAAGTGTTGTTGGACTTACTTTATAGTAGTCGTTATTTATTTTTTTGAAAAACTTGCCACCACTTACATAACCTGAACCCCAAGTCGGGTCAAAGAGAAACCAAGAACTGTCAATGAGAGCCGCACTCCAAGCATGTGGGATATAGTCAGTAAAACCATTTTGTTTTGTGTAACCTTCAATTACAAAAGATTTAATTCCTGATTTAATACAGATGTCAGTGAATAATGAAGCATAGTTTTCGCAAATTCCCTTTTTTGTTCTTAGAGGTTTTGCGATTTTTTCTTCTTTCTTTTCGTAAAAGTTTATTGCAAACATATTATCAATGTCGTATTGTATGTTTGATGTAACCCAAATAAAAATTGCTCGTGATTTGTCCTTGTCATTCATAAAGTTGGAAGTAATATAGCTTGCAATTTGGTCTGTGGTCTTTGTCAATGAGTCGGGAAGTTGCAAAGCTTTTTTGTCAATAGTTGCATATTCATTCACAGTCGTTTTTTGGGCGAAAACTGTCTGTGTTGTTAAGATTAAAAGAAGTATAAAATTTAAATGTTTCATTATGTCTGTCGTGTTAAGCGGTTGTGTCGCGGTTTGGTTGCCGATATCGTATGAAGCTACACGCGAGGCGGATTGTCCCGATGTATCGGGCATGTGCGAAAAGATACACACAGAAAACCACTGCTGCCGCACCTGCCGGGTAGCTGATGCTCAAGCACAACCCTCCGTTTCACTTCGGACGATACCGAAGATTCAAATTTATGGATAAAATCATAATTTACAAATAAAAACTCATTAAATCATGGAAAATTCAGATTCTGATTCAATTAAAATCCTGTTGCTTCTTTCTATAATACTATGGTTTAACTTTTTCCGCTAAGCTTAGGTATGGCTATGTTTATCCCAAGGCGTGTACTGAACAGGCGATAAACCCAAAAGCCCGATAATTTTCCGTACGATCGGGCTTTTTTACGCAAGGCTTTTGGGCTATTGCGCTATGCGTTAGCAGCAGTTTATTTCATTCCTGTCAGCACTTTTTCTAATATTAAATTAAATTCTGTCGGTTTTTCTATCATTGGATAATGTCCGGTTGCAGAGATAGTTTCCACTTGAAAATTATTCTTACAATGGTTTTTCAGTCCTGTTTCGTTTGTTGGAAAACCGTCACTGTTTATTAAATACAACTTGTATTTAAGCTGTTCTAATCTTTGTGCATCGGCAGATGCGTATTGCATTTGGGTCAGAATGGTTTTATAACCAATAACGGAATCGCTATTTGCAAAATCAGTTTTTACTCTGTTTTTCACTTCCTTTGAAGTTGTTGGGTGAAAAAGCATCAGATCTGCATATACAGGTGCTGAATTTTTAAAATCCTTTTCAAGCATTGGAAAGAAGTCGTTCATTTGTTTCATTTGTTCGGGTGTAAATGCAACGTCAATTAATTTGAAATTGTCAACACCTACAATGCCTACTATTTTTGGATTGTTGGTTAATGCTGTTTGTAACATAATTTCGCCTGCCATCGAATGTCCAATGATTACAACATTTTTAAGGTTCATTATGTCAATAAATGCTGTTACATCATTGGCATATTCTTCAATGGTCCAGTTGGTTCTTTCGGCTTTGGATTTGCCAAAGCCCGGCAGGTCAATTGCGAAAACATTGTAAGTTTTAGAAAAATAATCAACTTGATTTTTCCAATACGTTCCGTTAATACACCAGCCGTGTAAAAACAGAAGTGTTGTGTCGCCTTTTCCTTGTTGAAAATAATTGATTTCAACGTGTTTGTCTCTGATTGTGACTTGTTTTGCTGTCATTCTTTCTTGTGTCTGTGCCCCGCTTACATTTGATAAAAGTGAAGCAATGACGATTAATAAGATCGCTTTTTTATTCATCTTTGTTTAAATTTGAAGCAAAGATAAAAGGCACATAGGACAGCCCTTTGTCAGGGGTCTAAAATATTTTTTTTGAACGTTCTTCTAAATAGTGTTCAATGCTAAAAGACTTGTCAGGTTGGAAATGAGTTTGAAGCAATTTTAGTTCTTTTATTCTGTCAAGGCGAAACTCTCTTATTTCTTGTCTCAACTCACAAAAGGCAATGGTTGTCCAAACAGCACCACTAAAATAAACTGCACAAGGTTGGATTATTCGTTCTGTTATTTGCTCTTCCTTTTTTGACTGATATATTATTTTCAGTTTTTCGCTTTCTGTAATTGAATGTTGAATCCTGTCTAAATACAAACTTGTCGGAGCCCAAGGTTTATGAAATCCGATTCTTGAATTTAAAAATTCCAGTTTGTCTTTGTCCTTGAGTGATAAAACTGCTTTTATTTTTAAAAGTGCCGATTCGTAATTTTGTTTAAGAGAATCTTCGGTATGGTAGTTTAAAATTTTACTTGTTGTTACCAAAGCTCTCGCTTCTTCCATGGTGAACATTACAGGTGGCAACCGATAACCTTCGACTAAAAAATAACCCTTTCCTTCTTCTTCGCCAATTGGAACACCTGCAAGTCTTAATGTTTGAATATCTCTGTAAATTGTCCTGTTTGTAACTTCAAACCGTTTAGCTATTTCACGAGCAGTTGTCAGTCGTTTAGATTGAAGTTGTATGAGTATGCTTGTTAGTCTGTCAAGTCTATTCATTGTCGGTATAGTGTTTCGATAAATGGGTGCTAATGTTGGAAGCTACACGCAGAGGCGGACTGTCCCGATGTATCGGCCTGAGCGGAAAAATACACCCAAAAAACCACTGCTGCCGCACTTGACGGGTAGCTGAAGTTAGCTGCTGCTGTTCGATCTGTCCGTTCGTTTATCATTTGATATATTTTAGTCCTGTTGGTTTGTCTGTAAGTTGAAAAAATGGGACTTGTGATAAAATTAGAATTATTCCAGACGATGCTCGTCCCACATAATTTTGATTAATGTAATCCCGCGTTATTGACCCGTCTTGCAGTAGCTTATTCACCGCTTGCTTAAATATTTCAATTTTAATTCTTCCTTTATTGCCGTTGGAAGTTAGTCTTTCAATTTCACTCCAATTAGCTTTTAGAATCTGATTCGTTTCTCCGTTTTCTCGTATTAAAGTCTTTCCTTGCAGCGGTATGATATACTTTTCCCAAATCGCTTCAAATGTTTTACCCGCTGTCGATAGTTTCTTTATTGGTAAAGGTTGAGAACTGTCGATATACAATATTTCAATTTTAAGTTTTTTTGCTACTTCTATTGCGTCAGCTAAGAAACTTCCATCTGTCGCAATAACGGCTTTTGTGCAGTCAAAATAATCTTTTGCACCGTGTAATTCCATAACCATCTGTCTGTTGATTTTTCTCCCGCTACCATACATTTTTGCTTGAATAGCGATTTTCTCTATACCTTTGATTGCAAACACGTCAACTCCATAATCATTGTTATAGGTTGTTGTTTTAGCTTCATATCCTTTTTTGCGAAAATGTTCGCAAACCAACTCTTCAAATTGTTTTGGATTCATCAGTTAGCAAGATTTGCAAATGGTCGTCTATTAAATTTTAATATGAATAGTTTAATTAGCTCAGCTTCAGATTCTCTTGGATCCTCTGTCTGTAGTGCTTTCCAACAAACAACAAGATCTTTGGAATATTTAATTTGCCAAATTAGTCTCCCTCCATAGTGTCCAATATTTTTGCCTTGTCCAAAACTAAAGTATTGTCTTAAACGCGATTTTAAGGAAGTCGCTTTGCCGATATAAACAACTTTTGTATTGTCAACCCAATTTGATTTAAGTTCCTCAAGCGATACGTTTGGATTTTTACCTTTAAAGTATCCACCTGTTCCAATTGCTAAAAACTCTCCTGGCTTGTTGTCAATATTTAAAACTAGATAAACTCCTTTCGTGTCCGGAAGCATCGAACTGTCAATGAACAATTCACTCATTTTTTTAAAGCCTTTAAACCCAACTTTTTTTATTTCGTCTATGTCGTTAAATGTCATTTTCTTGTCTGTCTATGTTACCGCTGTGGCAGCCGTTTTTTAGTTCTTGTTTACAAATAATGTCTTTAAAAATTTAACTTTTTCTATTGTTGACCATTTATCAGTATGAAACACAGATAAGTTGTAAACACTAGTATTTTTGTTTCCAATTAAAAAGTACGTATCAACATTTGCACTATCTGTCATACCATGCAGTCTCCAAATAATAAAATTATTAATACTGTCTTGTTCGATAATACTTCTATTTAAACCATTTTTTGCTAAATATTTTGAATCCCATTCATAGAAAGCATTAACAAATTTATAACCTGTCAATAAACCGTCAACATTGAATTCGTAATTTTTAATTCCTCCAAGTGCAACTGCAATCTCAACAGTGTCTTTATTGAGAAAAAATTGTTGATAACTAATATTACTCTGTCTAGTTTTAATCCATTTTCCAGGTATTGATACGTTTCCAAAAGGCAAAACTATATATTTTGTCTGATTAGTATTCTCATCATATTTGTATCCTTCTCCAACACTTATTCCACTGGTAACGCAACTTGTCAACGTGAGAAACGCTAAATAAAAGAAGTAAATTTTATATTTTTTTAAATCCATAGTGTCAATTTGAATAAAGTCATCTCAGTAAATGGGTGCTAACGCAGGGGCAGATTGTCCCGATGTATCGGGATCAATCCCGAGTACTCGGGACTGTGCGGAAAGATGCACACCGAAAACCACTGCTGCCGCACTTGACGGGTAGCTAAGATTAACTGTTCGTGCTTTTCTGTCCACGAAGGTATGTCCGTCCAAGTTTACATTCACTCTGCCACTATTGCTCGATATAGAATTGGGTTCACACATAAGTCGGTTAAGTTTCCGTTTTGTTTATAGTATTTTGCTTTGTTGTCTGTGTCGTCAAACTCGTAAAGTCGGTAAAGAAAAAATTTATCGCTGTCTTGTTTGCTCTTTTCAAGTTCGTTTCGTGTGATATAGAATGGAGTGTTTACACCTCCTGAAGTTGTTTTAACTTCAATGAAAATTTCTTTTCCGTTCTCGTCAAAAGAAAGGATGTCATAACCTAAACCGTCACCTTTTGATTTGGAAATATGTTCCGGAACTTTATTGATGCCAAGAGATTTTAGTTTTTCCTGTTCATATTGCAGAACTAAAAGTTCTCCAAGGTCGCCAATTCTTTTTTTCTCTATATCGTTTTCAATGTAGTTGGTGAATGAACCTTTCAAAACAACTTTGTCGGCTCTTGGCGAAACAGTTCTATCAACTTTTATCAATCGTTTCAACGCTGGCTCTTGTATGCCGCCTGTGTCAAACTTGTCAATATATTGAACAGCCGCGTAAATTATATCTTGCGTTAAGATGTGATATTCATTGTCCAAATACTCTTTCTCTTTAATTCTTGTTTTATGAAGTTCAAGTAACTCGGTGTCCTTGATAAGCTCTGCTCTGAGAATGTTGCAAAGTGATAAGTATTCCAGAACAGTTTGAATGTCCTTTGCCTTTGGTTTGAATGGATAGTCAACAAGTCCGACAAACGCTTTAAACATTGTGAACTTAAAAAGGTAATATCTGTCGGGATAACGCAAACAGAGATAAACTAAAAGTGCTCGGTGGTCTTGATAATTATTCTTGACTTGAAAATGTTTGTTGTGAATAGCAACAATGCCTTCTTGAAAAGATGCAATTCTGTCAATGAGGTTTTTGTCTTCTTTGTAAAGGTCAATGAATAGTTGTCGGACGGTTTCTGGTTCTTTCACGGTGTACTCATGTAACATTCGCTTTGGAAAATACTGTCCAGAGTCAAGTAAGTTTTTTGCAATGGCAAATGAGTTGTCAAGCATTGTCCGAAAGTTGGGAGCATTAATATCCCAATTGTCTTGAAAGCACTTCACAGCACGCCATTTATAAATCTCCTCATTGTGGATGCTATTAAAGTGTCGCTTATAGCCTTGAATTATTTCTCTTACTTTCTGATTGTTCATACTAGCTCGTCAGTTTGATATTAGCGGTTCGTGCTTCCTGATTCGTCAAACTTTTTCCTTTAATTTATCGTAGCTCTCAACAATTTTCAGTAGTGTTTCCGAATGATTGAAAATATCGTCCAGTGTCAATATTTCCTTTTTAATTTCCTTTTTCTGGTCGTCGAGAATTGCCAAATATTTCTTGCTGCCATTTAGATAAAGTCTACAAATTGTCTTGCGGTTGTTGTCGTCCAATAAGATTGCAAAATATGATTGCGCGTCTCTGTGTGAAATCCTCGATACGCTTATCTTTTGGCGTAAAATTGTTTTTACAATCATAAAACCTTCTAACTCGTCTTCGGTAGTAACAACTTTGTTCTCTTCAACTTTTGTCTGCTCTGCCTGAATTGCTTCTTGCTCTTTAGTCGCTTCGTCTTCTTTTGTCAATGCGGTCTTCAGCCGTTCAGTGATTAAGTCGCTGATATGTTGCTGAACTGATCTTTTAGTCAAAATTGTGAATTGCTCTAAAACTTTGGCTGTTACAATACTTGGGTAAACTTGGCGTGCAAAATGTTTTACAAATTCTGGTGAAGGATTATTTATCTCTTGCTGAAAGATCTGTTTTAACTCATTTATAAATTTCAACTCACTCGCAGTGTTTACAATACTTTCAGCGTCAAATATAGTTTTGTGAAACTTTTTTAGCTCTTCAATTTGGTTGTCTTTAATCTCTGAAATATTAAACTCCAAAAATGGTTTTTCATCCATTTTGTTTGCATCTACCAAGTCGGAATAAAAACGGTAAGTGATTCCGTTGGTCAACAACCCAAATTTTGCTTTAGAAACATGAAAGTAACGTAAAAGCTGTCCATCGTGAATGCTTAAATTTTGCGTCCAGTGTTTGCACTCAATTAAGATTGTTGGAGCACCATCTTTGAAAATGGCGTAATCAATTTTTTCTCCTTTTTTAAGGCCAATGTCGGAAATAAATTCCGGTACAACTTCGAGTGGATTAAACACATCATAGCCCAATGCTTGTAAAAAAGGCATAATGAAAGCGTTCTTTGTTGCTTCCTCTGTATGAATTTGGTCTTTAAGTTTTAAAACTCTGTCACCGATTTGTTTGATTAGGTCTTTGAAGTCCATGGTTTTTTATTTTTAGTTTATAATCGTTTCATTGTCAAAGTTGAGTCTCAAGTTTCGATGCCCAATAGTATATCCACAACTTTGTAGATATATCAACATTCATTGAAATGCAAACTACATCAACCAATTTTATTTAATCAAATCGCTCTTATTAATTTGCATCTGTTATTTTTTAATCAGTAAAATTAATAAAGTTTTAAACTACAGACAACTTAATGAAAAAAATAACAAATCTCCTTACCTCCTCACCACTCTTTCACCTCACCTCCCAAAGGGTCTTCGACCTCTTCGGGGGTGCTTCTGTATTCTAACTTCTGAATTCTAAATTCTTTTTCCCCTCCCCCAGCTTCCCAACTTCCTTGTTGGTTATATTGGGTACTAAAATAAGCGGGCAGACAACGCGGAGTTTCGAAAAGAAAAAAATAGAGTTTACACAGATTTTTGGACAGTACCACATCGTAAGGTCTTACGATCCTGTCCTGAAAAGTAGGAATGCCATCGTAAGGTTTTACGATCCTGTCCCGTAAAGTAGGAATGCCATCCGTAAGTTTACGGATCGTATCCCGTAAAGTAGGAATGCCATCCGTAAGTTTACGGATCGTATCCTGTAAAGTAGGAATGCCATCCGTAAGTTTACGGATCGTATCCTGTAAAGTAGGAATGCCATCCGTAAGCTTGCGGATCATATCCTGAAAAGTGGGAATGCCATCCGTAAGTTTGCGGATCGTATCCCGCAAAGTAGGAACGCCATCCGTAAGCTTGCGGATCATATCCTGTAAAGTACAAGTGACATCCGTAAGTTTGCGGATCGTATCCCGCAAAGTAGGAATGCCATCCGTAAGCTTGCGGATCATATCCTGAAAAGTGGGAATGCCATCCGTAAGTTTGCGGATCGTATCCGGAAAAGTAGGAATGCCATCCGTAAGTTTGCGGATCGTATCCCGTAAAGTAGGAATGCCATCCGTAAGCTTGCGGATCATATCCTGTAAAGTACAAGTGACATCCGTAAGTCTGCGGATCAACTATTTGAAAGTGGGAATGGCATCCGTAAAATAATTACGCCTTTCCTGTAATTTTCCGGGCGGTAAAAAATCACTACTTTTGAACCGTAAAACGTTTAAATGCTCATGAAAAAAACAATACTAATCACCGGTGCCACGGCCGGTATAGGCAAAGCAACCGCCGAACTCTTTGCCCAAAACGGACATACGCTGATTATTACCGGTCGTCGTGCCGACCGTTTACACACACTGGCCGACGAACTTCGTAATAAATATGGAATCGAAGTACTTACCCTTAACTTCGACATACGCAACAATGAGGAAGTTGAACAAAGCATTGCATCGCTTAACGGTTCCTGGAAAAACATCGACGTACTGGTAAACAATGCCGGGTTAGCCGTTGGGTTAAACCCCATTCAAAGCGGGGTTCTGGAAGACTGGGAACGGATGATTGATACCAACATCAAAGGATTGCTTTATATCACCCGTGTTGTTGCTCCTATGATGATTGAACGGGGGAAGGGACACATTATCAACATCGGATCGATCGCCGGCCGCGAAACCTATCCCAACGGGAATGTATATTGCGCCACCAAGTACGCGGTTGACTCGCTGAGCAAAGGAATGCGCATGGATTTACTTCCGCACGGCATCAAGGTAAGCCAGATAGCTCCCGGAGCGGTTGAAACCGAATTCTCCGTGGTTCGTTTCAAAGGCGATCAGAAACGTGCCGACGGTGTGTATAAAGGATACCAGCCCCTTAGTCCTGAAGATATAGCCGGAGCTGTTTACTATGTAGCTACCCTCCCGCCTCATATCAACATCAACGATCTGCTGATTATGCCCACCGCTCAGGCAAGCGCAGGTTTGTTTAATAAACAGTTGTAACACACTATTTTTCTATAAGCGAAAAGGTGAAGAAACTGATTTCTTCACCTTTTCGCTTTTGGGGATTTGTAATAAAAGATTTTGTAAACTTGCGGGAGAAATTGAACAAATAACACCCATTATATCCTAAAAATAACAGCATGAAAACTCTGGTATTATCTTTTCTGACATTCGTATCCATCGCTACTTTTGCACAAAACGTAAAAAAGTATTATTATGATTCTGGTCAATTACTGTCAGAAGTAACAACCGATAAAGACGGGTTGATGATAAAATATTCCAGTTGGGATATTTATGGAAATTTACTAACATCTGATGTTTATGCAGATCAATATAAACACTACCCAATACGCGACTTTTCAAAAATCCAATGGAGTGCTGTAACAAATGGTGTTTCCATTTTTAAATATAACTCAATTGACACAAACATTGTTATACAGGATAGCAATACTGTTGTTTTAAACTATCAATGTTATTTTATCAATGGCAAAATGTTAGATAATTCATTTGCCAGAAACTGTCCTCTCGTAATGAGTCTCACCGACTTGGTTCGTGGGTTTACAGAAGGAATTAAAAAAATGAATCCTGGTGAAACAGCTTTAATAATGATTGAACCCTCAATGGCTTATGGTGATACAATATCTGGAAATATTCCTGCAAACTCAACATTAATCTATTTGGTTGAGTTAATATCAATTGAATAAAAAACCATCGTCTTACCAGATATCATCATTTTCAAGAAACAAGAAAAGCATTTGTAATTATCTTCCCTTTTTTTGTCTTCATTTTTTCCCGACCTTTGTAAGTTTATAAAAACAAAGGGGAAATTAGCCATGACCGAACCAGGCATACCACAGAAACTCATCTTTACACTTGTAAAAACACCCAATCTGGGGATCACCATTGAGGCATATCTGGTAACGATAAATTCACGGAAACAATTCCAGATTGATTATCAGCGGGTGCGTGCTTCCATTGCGCAAATCATTCACAATATTGCCAACAACGAAGAGCTGGAACTCCTGAAAATACTGGACGAAATACATCCTGATATTATGATCAGGCGTTTCACCAAAGAGAAGGTAAAGCCAGCCGATTTCTTTAAAAATGTCAGTGAAGATATTCGCAAACGTCTTATTACTCCCTATATAGAAAAACGACTACTGAAAGCGTATGAACTGCTGAAGCTTCACAATATTCCGCTATTCAACAAGCAAGAGAATGGGATCATCGACAATATTCCCATTCATTTCAGCATCAATCCGGCTGAGTTAACCCCCCATTTTACACTTGAAAACGACATCCTGCATTACCATATTACGCTCACGCTCGATGGAACAGAATTCAAGCTGAATGAGCCCGGAAATCAGGTATTAACCAACCAGCCCTGCTTGTTGTTGCTCAATTCGGCGATTTACCGTTTCGATGATATTGATGGCAAAAAGTTATTGCCTTTCCTGCAAAAGCCTCACATAGAAATCGCCGCTCAGTTTCTGGATAAATACATGAAAACGTTTGTCTTGCAAACGCTAAACCGGCAACAAATCATCTCATCCGGCTTCGAAGTAAACGAGCGCATTCCCGATGCGGTTCCTGTACTTAGCATAGAAACCGGTTGGCAACAAAAAACCATTGCCGTATTAAAATTCAAATATGCTGATACAGAATTCTCTCCCGAAGAAAACAGCAAGCGAAAAACCAAACTTATTACGGATAATCCTTACTGTTTCGAAGTAATTGAACGCAATCCGGAACAGGAAAAACAGTTGATTTCCGTTCTGCACCAGGCAGGCTTCGAAAATACCGGAAATGCCTCTTTTGAATTTCGGGAAATAGAGTCATTACAGGGCGACACGCATCTGCACAACTTTATCCGTTTGCTGAACAATGTGTACGAAATGCTTCGGGAAGCCGGGTTCCATATATGGCAAAAGCTGGATTTAAGCTGGCACCTCGGCAGTTTTGAAATGGAGCAAACCATCGAAAAATCGTCAGACTGGTTCGATTTGAAACTTACGGTGATGATTGGCAATTTCTCCGTTCCGTTCATCAACTTCCGCAATCATATTCTTGAAAATCAAACACTCTATACTCTTCCGGATGGTTCTGTATTTTTAATTCCCGAAGAGTGGTTTGCCCGCTATCAGGATATTTTCGCGCTGGGGACAAAACATGGGAATGCTATACGGCTACTCAACCATCAACACTCTTTGCTGATCGAAAAAAGCAGTCAGGAAGATGAAGATGCCGGCATTCAGGAAATTTATGCTTCTCTTAAAGACGAATCGAAACAAATTGCGTCGCCTACAAACACATTGCTGCGGCATTATCAAATAGAAGGTGTACGTTGGATGATCTGCCTGCACGAGAAAAAACTGGGGGGATGTCTGGCCGACGACATGGGTTTGGGGAAAACTATCCAGGTGCTATCCCTGCTCCAGCATGTGAAAAATTTGAGTCTCTATGAAGAGATGGAAATCAAACCACTTTCGCAGAATCTGCAAACCGGACTTTTCAATGATCCTGAGCAGTCGAAGCAAACGAAAGTCGTCAAAACAGCGCTGATTGTGATGCCCTTAAGCCTGATTCATAACTGGGAAGCCGAAATCAAAAAGTTTACACCGGAGCTTTCTGTTTATTGTATGATTGGGAACGGTCGCTCAAACAGCATCCTGAAACTTCATGCCTATGATGTTGTTCTCACAACCTACGGAACAATCCGAAACGATATTTCTGCCTTAAAGAAAATCCCGTTTCTCTACCTTATTCTGGACGAAAGTCAATCCATTAAAAATGCCGAATCAAGAAGTTTCCAGGCGCTAACCGAAATAACGGCTCTACATAAGCTGGTAATGACCGGAACACCTATCGAAAACTCTTTGCTCGACCTATGGTCGCAACTCTCAATTGTAAATCCGGGATTACTCGGAAACAGAACTGCATTCAAAAAGTTTTTTGTGAATCCGATTGAAAAAGGAAACAACGAGCAAAAGCAAGAACGTTTACAACAATTGATTCATCCTTTTATTCTCCGGCGAAAGAAAACAGATGTAGCCCGGGAGCTTCCTGAGCTTACCGTTCAGATTCATTATTGTGAGATGAGCGAAGCACAGCAACAGATTTACGAAACCCGTAAATCCGAAATCCGGAACTATCTGCTCGAACATCTGTCAAAGTTTGGGGAAGACAAGAGCCGCATTCTGATTTTAAGCGGACTAACAAAACTTCGCTTACTGGCAAACCATCCCAAGCTTACCGAAAAAGGGTATTCGGAAGACTCCGGTAAAAGCAATGAAATGATTGATATGCTGCATCAGATTCTGGAAGAAGGGCATAAAGTATTGATATTCTCTCAATTTGTAAAACATCTGGAACTGGTGGTTCGCCATCTGCAAAAAGAAAAAATCTCTTATGCCATGCTTACCGGCCGCATGAACGAAAAAGAACGAAAGCAGGCTGTGAAACAGTTTCAAAACGATGCTGATACAAACGTTTTTCTGCTGTCCATCAAAGCCGGAGGCGTAGGATTAAATTTAACTGCCGCCGACTATATCTTCATTCTCGATCCCTGGTGGAATCCGGCTATTGAGTTACAGGCCATCAATCGGGCGCATCGTATCGGACAAAACAAGAGCGTGTTTGCCTATCGCTTTATCAGTAAAGAAACCATCGAAGAGAAAATTTTGCGATTACAGGAAAAGAAACAAAATCTTGCCGACATTTTTGTAAACCAGAATGCGCTGGGCTCACTTTCGGCTTCGGAAATCATTCAGGAGTTGATATAGGGTGAAATAAACGATTGTCTTTTTCCGGTATTGTGCGGAAAATGTAACTTTGTACATTCTAAAATTCCTACGCGATGATTACATTTATACTCTCGATTGTAGCTTTATTACTTGGGTATTTCCTCTACAGTCGCTTTGTGGAAAAGATTTTTGGAGCCGATCCAAGCAGAAAAACGCCTGCTTACACCTTAGAAGATGGTGTTGATTACGTTCCGATGAACTGGTGGAAAATCTTCCTGATTCAATTTTTAAATATTGCAGGACTTGGTCCAATTTTCGGAGCAATTGCAGGAGCAATGTGGGGTCCGGTAGCATTTCTCTGGATCGTTCTGGGTTCGGTGTTTGCCGGAGCAGTTCACGATTATCTTTCCGGAATGATTTCCATCCGGTTGAATGGATTGAGTATTCCTGAAATTGTTGGGAAGTACCTCGGCATAGAGATAAAACAGTTTATGAGAGTCTTTACAGTCGGGCTAATGGTACTCGTAGGGGCGGTTTTTATCACCGGACCTTCTAATATTCTGCACGGTATTACTCCCGGAATTGCCGCAAAATGGTGGGCAATCATCGTTTTCATTTACTATATTCTGGCAACCTTACTTCCAATCGATAAGCTTATTGGCCGGATTTATCCTGTTTTTGGATTTGCACTGCTGTTTATGGCTGTAGGAATTACGTTCAGCTTGTTCTACAACGGGTATCAGGTACCGGAACTTACGTTTTCCACCTTTGGCAACCTTCACAATCAGGGAGATAAAATGCCTATTTTCCCGATGTTATTTGTTACCGTTGCCTGTGGTGCAATTTCAGGGTTTCATGCAACACAATCGCCCTTGATGGCACGCTGCATGAAAAATGAAAAACTGGGAAGAAGAGTATTTTATGGAGCAATGATTACCGAAGGTGTTGTCGCGTTGATTTGGGCAGCAGCCGGAATGGCATTCTTTGGAGGAGTTAAAGAGTTAAACACCGTAATGGTTGAACATAAAGGAGACGCAGCCTGGGCTGTAAACCTGATTTCGAACACTCTGCTTGGTAAACTTGGAGGCATATTGGCAATACTCGGAGTTGTAGCAGCTCCCATTACATCCGGCGACACTGCATTCAGGAGTGCCCGTTTGATTGTAGCCGATTTTCTCAATATAAAACAAATAAAACTTGTAAGCAGACTTTATATTTCTATCCCTCTCTTTGTTGTAGGCTTCTTACTTACTCAGGTAGATTTCAGCATAATATGGCGATATATGGCGTGGTCGAATCAGGTTCTGGCAACCATTGTTTTATGGACGGTAACCGTTTACCTTTATTCAGAAAAGAAACTTTACTGGATTGCATTGATTCCGGCAGTTTTCATGACCATGGTGGTAAGTTCTTACATTATGGTTGCTCCTGAAGGCTTCACGCTTTCGCAAAATGCAGGAGTACTAATCGGAAGTGGAATTACGTTTGTAATCCTGTTGTTCTTTTTTGTTTACATTCGTAAACAGAAAAAATTGAGCAATCTCAATCACTAACATTATCCCGAAAACCCGCCATGCAATTTGTAAATCCTTCATTTTTATACGCTTTAGCAGTACTGGCTATTCCAGTTATTATCCACCTGTTTCATTTCCGACGTTACAAAAAGGTCTTTTTCCCCAATGTAAAGTTTTTGGAAGAGGTGGAAATACAATCGAAGCGACAATCGAAACTGAGGGACCTGCTTATATTAATTGCACGTCTATTGGCTTTGGCTGCCTTGGTTTTTGCATTTGCACAACCTTTTATCCCGGTAGATAAACAATCGGTGGTGGGTGGCGAACACGCTGTAAGCATTTATGTTGACAATTCCTTTAGCATGGATAGCCGCGGACGTGAAGGCTTTTTGCTGGACATGGCTCGTAAAAAAGCCCGCGAAATAGCACTGGCGTACTCTACAGCCGATAAATTCCAACTTCTGACCAACGAATTCGAAGGAGTTCAACAACGATGGATTACCCGTGAAGAATTTCTGAAATCGCTGGACGACATCAAACTTTCTCCTGTTTCACGTACACTGCCCGAGATAATTTCGCGTCAGCGTGATTTACTTTCGGGAATTACCAAAGGAAACCGCCACGAGTATATCCTTTCCGACTTTCAAAAAAGCTTTACAACATTTGATAAAGTAAAAAACGATTCAAGTATCCGAACCTTTTTTGTTCCGGTTATTCCGCAAGGAGTCACCAATATTTATGTTGACTCTGTATGGATGGAAAATCCTGTTTTTCAACCAGGAATGCAGGTTCAGCTTTCCGTTAAGATTGTAAATACGTCCGATGCGAAAGCGGAAAAAATTCCGGTAAAACTTGTTCTCAACGACTTACAGCGAGCCGTTGCCAGTGTTGATTTAGCCGGAAATGAGTCAAGGGTGGTAAATATGACTTTCAGCATCCGCGACAAAGGGTTACATCAGGGTTTTGTTGAAATCACGGACTACCCTATTGTATATGATGACCGGTATTACCTGGGATTTGATGCGGTTGACCGATTCAATGTGATGCTGGTTAATGGCAACGGTGGCAATCCGTACATCGACAAACTTTTCGAAGGAGATTCCGCCGTAAATTATAAAGTACGGCAGGAAAAGAGTCTTAATTTCAATGAATTCACACAAAATGATCTGGTAATTCTTTCGGGCATCGAAAATATCTCCACAGGCTTGGGTGCCGAACTAAGCCGCTTTGTAAAACAAGGCGGAAGTTTGCTCGTAATTCCACCGGTAAAAGTCCAGCTTGAAAGTTACAAAGCTTTTTTACAAGGATTCGGGATGAGTGCTCTTGAAAAGCCTGACACAGCCGACACCCGCGCTACCAATATAAATCTGCAACATCCGTTGTTTCGCAATGTATTTGAAAGTATGCCGCAAAACATGCAATATCCCGAAATTAAAATGCACTTTTCGCAGGCAGGAAATAAAGGCAGTGGTGAAAGTTTGATTAAGTTATTGAATGGTGACGATCTACTCAGCGTGGCAACATTCGGGAAAGGCAGGGTTTATCTTTCATCCGTCGATTTCAATGATGCCTTCGGGAATTTCCATAAACAGGCTATCTTTGTTCCAACACTGTTTAATATTGCGCTTTACAGTCGTAAAACAGGAGAAATCAGTTACACTATCGGGAAAGATCAGTTAATCCCGATACAAAACCGTGATAATCGTGGCGACAAGGTACTGAAACTGCGTAACGAAAAAGGTGATTTCGAGATTATTCCCGAAATAAGACCTATTGACGAGACCTTCTTTATTCACAATAATAATCAGGTAAAAGAAGCCGGGAACTATCGGCTCTATTCCGAAAACACTTTAATGGGAGGAATCTCATACAACTATAATCGTAATGAATCGCAACCCATTACATTCCAACCCGAGGAACTCTCCAAAAAACTTACAGATCTGAATCTGAATACCATCTCTGTTTTCGATACCGGAAAAACACCCGTTGCAAAAGCCATTGCAAAAATCAATCAGGGCACAACCCTCTGGCGCTGGTTTCTCTGGGCAACCTTGCTTTTTTTACTTGCAGAAGTATTCATAATACGGTTCTGGAAAAAATAAACGGATACCCAGCAAATCTCCCTCGGATTCATCCAAGCCCAAAAAATGGCTTTTTGAAGGGGCAAAAGGACAGCAATATTCGGTAAGCAGTGTGCGGACGATTGTAAAAAACCCATTGGATCATTTAGATTTTTAATTTTTCACTACTTTTGTAAGTACTCATTAAAATTTACATAAAATGCAAAAGAATATACGAATACGACACACATTCCGTAATTCAAACAATTTAACCCAATAAAGCCAACACCTGTATATCCACAAAATTGTGGATATACAGGTGTTGTGCGTAATTGTAAAAAGACTGCCGACGCACATTCAAGCACATTTGGTTTTTGCTGACACACAAGCCAAAATTGAAAAGCCAAAAGAGCTTAAATTTTTGCCCTCACTCAGAGCAAAAGAAATTAGTAACAATTAGAGAATATTATCGAATTTAAGTATCTTTATCCAAATCCTACTAAAATTGACAGTTGCAAATTATATAAAACAATTACTATCCTACGAGGAATATTCATTCTCCCTAGATGAATTAATTGCGAATATTCACAAAAGTGAAACATCTATAAAAAGTGAACTCTCTCGATTAATTGCTAAAAAAGAAATAGTAAACCTTCGAAAAGGCTTTTATCTTATTATAACACCAAGATATTCATCGGCGCAAAAGCTACCAATTCAGCTTTATTGCGAGAAACTTTTCAAATATTTAGACCGGAATTATTATGTCGCTCTTTTTTCAGCAGCAAAATTTCACGGTGCAAGCCACCAGCAGGTTCATAAAGACTACATAATAACAGAGAAACCTAAATTCAACGATATTTCAAAAAGCACAATTGATATTCGTTTTTTTACAACGAGTAACTGGTCTGACAAGAATATCCAAATGATGAAATCTGATGCTGGCCCATATAAGGTATCAAGTCCAGCCCTGACAATAGTTGACTTAATTCATTATCAAACAAAGTTAGGTGGGATAAATAGAATGCTTGCTGTTATTGAAGAACTGTCAGAAGAATTAAGTGAGTTGGATTTAGTTGAACTGTTAAGTTGGTATCCCAATAAAAGTACATTACAAAGATTTGGCTTTTTGTTAGAAGAACTTGGGACTAAAGAAGATTTTCAGGAATTAATATTTATAAGTTTAAAATCAACAAATTTCTTCCCGGTCTTGCTTAGCCCAAAGTCAAATGAAAAACCCGGAGCGGTAAATAACAGGTGGAAAGTTGCTATTAATATAAAATTGGAAAGTGATTTATGATACCAAGACCCTTTATCGCAAAATGGCAACAACATGCTCCATGGAAAGAATTTGCACAAGTTGAGCAGGATTTAATTGTTTCCAGAACGTTGGTCGAAATCTTCTCCGATGAGTTCCTTAGAGAAAATCTTGCTTTCAGAGGAGGTACAGCTTTACACAAATTATACCTTAATCCTGCCGCAAGATATTCCGAAGATATTGATTTAGTTCAAATAAGACCTGGTCCTATTAAACCAATAATGGAGAGAATTGGAGAAGTTGTTACCTTTTTTGAAGAAAAAAGAGCTACTCAGGTTCGTGGACATGGAGCGAAAGCTTTGTATCGATTCACATCGGAATATGAAGAAATACGAATGCGATTGAAATTGGAAATTAACTGCAAAGAGCATTTCAACGTGCTTGATTGGGTTGGTTTTCCTTTTGAAGTTGAAAGTGAATGGTTCTCTGGTAAAGCAAAAATAAGGACGTACAATATTAATGAACTTTTAGGAACAAAACTTAGGGCACTATACCAACGAAGTAAAGGAAGAGATTTGTTTGATTTAGATTATTCACGGCAAAATATGGATTTGGACTATGAGCAAATCATAACTTGTTTTAAGGAATACACTTCGTTTGCAACGGGGAAAAGACTTCCAAGTAAAAATGAGTTCTTACTGAATATAGAAGAGAAAGAGGTAAGTACTGAGTTTACAGGCGATATGGAAGCATTGTTAAGACCTGAAATTAAATACAATCAGAGTGATGCTTTTAATTGGTTGAAAACAGAATTAATAGGGAAAATTTAAATGAGAAATATTACATCAATAGTAAAGTCCATACGGGATATAATGAGGAAGGATGCAGGACTTGATGGAGATACACAAAGAATATCTCAACTAGTCTGTCTGTAGGCTTCCCATTTTTAGTACACTCCAAAAGTAGACAATTCTTTATTAATTGAACAATCTCTTTGAAGGGCTTCGTTTCGCTTCGGCTACGCCTTCGCTACACTACGCCCTTCATTGTTTTGTGAGACCTCCACTTCATTCATCGGCTCGTTACTGACAACTACTATGACCTCTGCTGACTCCTTGATATAACCAAACCCATGGTTATCAAGGCATCCCCTGGTAAAAGCTTTTCCCTTCTTCCAATGCCTGCGTGATCTACATAGTTACTCTTTTGGTATTCTTGGGGCGTTGCACCCCGCTGCAAGCTGGCTCATCGCTAAAATCATCCACAGGATGATTTCTTAACGCTCTGCCCTGTGCTTGCTTACCCGAATAGCCATGCCTCATATCACGTTTCTGTTCGTCAGTACCGGCTTTTGCCGTTTGACTTCCTTCACTGCTGCCGTCGCCAACAACCAGCTTGTCACTTGCTAACGGTTCGGGGCGTTACACCCGTCCGTAAGGGATTTGCACCCTCTGGGAAAATACACACTTGTTGTTTCGTTGCTTTGTAAAGTTTATTTGTATTTTTGAACTTTTTCAACAGCTTACAACAAGTGTGTGAGCTGCTTATGCAGGGCGCACACAACGGCTCATAAAACATTGGGATTTAAGTGGTTTGCAACGGTGGATAAGTTAGCAATCACGCAGTCCCCAACGATTTTATAGCCGCCACCGTCATCGGCAAGCAGAAGTTTCACAATGGATAATGAAGTGAAAAAAAGAGCATTAAACAAAATAATAGAAATAAATTCAAATTGAATATTTATGAAATTCAGTAACGTAAGATTATTAGTCAAAGACTACAAAAAATGTTTTAAATTTTATACAGAACAATTAGGGTTAGAACCCCTTTGGGGAGATGAAAACGGATGTTATGCTTCATTTAAAGTGGCAGACGGGATTGAAGGATTGGCCATTTTCTCTTCTGATTTAATGGCTTCAGCTGTTGGAAATGATGAAAAAACACAACCGATTGGTTATAGGGAAAAATCATTGGTCGTTTTTGAAGTAGCGAATGTGGATGATACCTATCAAGCATTTATAAAAAAAGGCATTAACTTTATTAATGAACCGACTGATATGCCTGACTGGGGAATGAGAGTTGTTCACCTGAGAGACCCGGAAGAGAATTTAATTGAGTTTTTTACACCTTTGGCTGCACAGTAGTATGAATTGGGAACCCTGGACAGGTTGTTATAAAATAAGCGATGGTTGCACTTACTGCTATTTCTATGGCCCTTTCTCAAAACGTTGCGGACAAAATAATGTACATAAAACGAACGAGTTTGATAAACCTATAGCTAAAACGACAAAAGGTACAGATAAAATTCAAAGCGGAAAGATTGTTGCGACTTGTTTCGCAAGCGATTTTTTTATTGCAGAAGCTGATGAATGGCGTAATGAAGCTTGGGCAATGATAAAGAAACGACCTGACCTTGACTTTTTGATATTAACTAAGCGCATTGACTGCTTTAATATTTCCCTACCAAACGATTGGGGTGATGGATATGATAATGTGAATATAGGGTGCACAATTGAAAATCAGGAATCAGCTGATTATCGACTGCCTTTGTTTCTATCCTACCCCATTAAAAGGAGATTTATAGCAGCAGCACCACTTTTGGGCGCTATTGATATATCGGCTTATCTTGGCGGAATTGAGCATGTTACCGTAGGTGGTGAAACAGGACGAGAAGCTCGTATATGTAATTACGATTGGGTTTTAGATATTCGAGAACAATGTGTTAAAGCAGGAATAACCTTTTGGTTTAAAAACACAGGTTCGCTTTTTAGATATGACGGTACAGTTCAAAAAATAAATCCTTTCAAGCAGAGTTGTGTAGCAAAAGAATTTGGAATTAATATTTTAAACGGCAAAAAGCTATTTTAATCATCTAAAAAAAAGGAGTTATAAAATACAATGCCAGCCGCTAATCGAGTAGCCAGCCCCATCAGCAAACGCTGACAGGGAGTGCGCCTCTCTCACCACATAGCATACGGGTCTTCCCGGTAAACCGGGACGGTTCATTAAACAATGGAGAAAAGCGGTGATTTAACGTTCAGCCCTTCATTGTCTTGTGAGACCTCCACTTCATTCATCGGTTCGTTACTGACAACTACTATGACCTCTGCTGACTCCTTGACTTAACCAACCCGTGGTTATCAAGGCATCCCCTGATAAAAGCTTTTCCCTTCCTCCAATGCCTGCGGCATCTACATAGTTACCCTTTTGGTATTCTTCGGACGTTATCCCGAAGCCTCGGGATGCTTGCTTATCCTCGTTTCATAGCCTCATATGCCGTTCCTGTTCGTCAGTACAGACTTTTGCCGGTTGGCTTCCGTCACTGCATTCCTCACGGAAAACCAGCTTGTCACTTGCGAATACTTCGGACACAGCTCCGCGTATAAGGGATTTTCACCCTATGGGAAAATACACACTTGTTGTTTTCCCCCTTCGTAAAGTTTATTTGTATATTTGAACTTTTTCAACAGCTTACAACAACCATTAGCATTAATTTTAAAAAAATGAGGCTCTTACAAAAAATAATAGACAGATTCCAGCAAAATGCTGTTCTAGATGAATTATTGGAAGATATGAAAAATTTGGATGAAGTCCTTCTTGAAAAACGAATAGAGATATTTAAAGAGAAGGTAACACCTGAATTTTCCAAAATTGGACTTAATAATTGGGATGGAAAATACATTTGGTTTAGTGATTTTAATAATGAGGGAATAAAGCATGTGGTTGAATATACTGTTTTTAAATATTATGGAGGCTCCTTTACATATGGTAATTGTTACTATTATGTTCCAACCATTTCAGGCAGTTCAAAACTGATAAATCATCGGACTGATAAATCCACAAAAATTCATTTTTTTAAGAGACTAGATGAATGGCAAAAATCTATGGAAAAGAATAATCATAATAATCCAGATAAAGTAAGCACAATTAACGAAAAGAAATTCAGAGCGACTTTAGACGATGTTTTACAAAGGAATATCCCAAAATTAAAAGACTGGTTCGATAAAACTCAGACCTTAGAACAAACCATTGAAGGATTAATAAATGATATTAATAATCCTCCTTACGAAATTGGACAAAGAATTATTTCTTGTGAGTATATCTTAGGTTTTTTATATAAGCAAAAGGGAGATATTGAATCATCAGAATTTTGGATAAAGAAACATTTTGAAAAAAAACTGAACAACGACGAAGAAATTGAATTGATAATGAGTAAAATAAAAAACTAATGCTAATCGTAGACGGTTTCGCCAGTAGTTAGCTGACGGAGTGCGCCTCTCTCACCACATAGCATACGGGTCTTCCCGGTAAACCGGGACGGTTCATTAAACAATGGAGAAAAGCGGTGATTTAACGTTCAGCCCTTCATTGTCTTGTGAGACCTCCGCTTCATTCATCGGCTCGTTACCGATACCTACTATGACCTCTGCTGACTCCTCGACTTAACCAACCCATTGGTTATCAAGGTATCCCCTGGTAAAAGCTTTTCCCTTCCTCTAATTCCTGCGGCATCTACTACAAAACGATGCTTGTATTCTTCGGACGTTATCCCGAAACTTCGGGGTGCTTGCTTATCCTCGTTTCATAGCCTCATATGCCGTTCCTGTTCGTCAGTACAGACTTTTGCCGGTTGGCTTCCGTCACTGCATTCCTCACGGAAAACCAGCTTGTCACTTGCTAACGGTTCGGGGCGTTACATCCGTCCGTAAGGGATTCGCACCCTCTGGGAAAATACACACTTGTTGTTTCGTTGCTTTGTAAAGTTTATTTGTATATTTGAACTTTTTCAACAGCTTACAACAAGTGTGCGCGCTGCTTATGCAGGGCGCACACACACAATATAGCCAATAAGGGTTTCAGTGGTTTGCGTAGGTTTGTAGCCCACTTAAACCTATAGTGTACCTTGATAGAAAATCGCCCGTAACCCCTTACTGGCCATATTGTCAAACGTTACCTTGCATTTAAAACAAACCTGATTAAATGAACAAAACAATAGAAATTCCATTAAGCAAAAAGAAAATAACCTTACTCCTTTTAGCTTCAATAGCGTTTGTCGCTGGTGGAATCTGGATTACAATTAATCCAGAGATATTTATTCCAAACATTTTTAGAATTACAAACCCACAAATTATTCGGTTTGGTGGAATTGCAGGAATTTTGTTTTTTGGAGCAGGTAGCATTTATGGAATTAAAAAACTCTTTGACAAAAAAGTCGGACTGATAATCGATTCAAATGGAATTACTGACAATTCGAATGCATCAAGTATTGGACTAATCGAATGGAATGACATTTTCGAAATTAGGATTAAGCAAGTAATGTCGACTAAATTCTTATTAATTGACATTGTAAATCCTGAAAAGTATATCGGAAAAGCTAAAAACGGATTCCAAGCTAAACTTATGAAAGCAAATATGAGAATGTATGAAACACCACTGTCGATTACATCAAATACGCTGAAATATGACTTTGGAGAACTTGAGAAACTAATACAAACAGAATTTAGAAAAATAAAAAAAGCAAGATAATCGAGTAGCCCGCCCCATCAGCAAACGCTGACAGGGAGAACCTCTCTCCCCACATAGCATACGGGTCTTCCCGGCAAACCGGGACGGTTCGTTAAACAATGGGAAAAAGCGGTGATTTAACGTTTAGTCCTTCATTGTCTTGTGAGACCTCCGCTTCATTCATCGGCTCGTTACTGACAACTACGATGACCACTGCTGACTCCTCGACTTAACCAACCCGTGGTTATCAAAGTATCCCCTGGTAAAAGCTTTTCCCTTTCTCCAATTCCTGCGGCATCTACTACAAAACGATGTTTGTATTCTTCGGACGTTATCCCGAAGCCTCGGGATGCTTGCTTATCCTCGTTTCATAGCCTCATATCACGTTTCTGTTCGTCAGTACCGGATTTTGCCGTTTGACTTCCTTCAGTGCATTCCTCACGGAAAACCACCTTGCCACTTGCGAATACTTCGGACACGACTCCGCGTATAAGGGATTTTCACCCTCTGGAAAAATACACACTTGTTGTTTCGTTGCTTTGTAAAGTTTATTTGTATTTTTGAACTTTTTCAACAGCTTACAACAAGTGTGTGAGCTGCATTACAAATTGAGAACTATACAAATGGACAAAGAAATAAGGACAAAAGGTTTAATATTGTTGATAGTTTGTGCGTTGACTTGCATGTCGTTTGTCGACAGGAGTAATCTTAATATGGAAAATCAAGCAACCCAGACTTTTCAATTTATTGAGAAATATTCAATAAAAACACTGCCTTTGACAGACTCTACAAACTTTGACAATTATATAGATGCACCGACATTGACGAAAGAGCAAAGTAAGCTACTGAAACTGGAGAAAATTGAGCAGGATAAAGATGTGGCGTTTAGAATAAACTATAGACTGAATCTTTCTCCAAATTTCAAGAGTTTAGTTTTGAGTTATTATCCGAATGAGCAAGTATTAATTACCGTTCTGATAAATTTCACCAACTCATATGAAATCGTTGACTTTAAAGTAATTGCTTATGATGAAATCGCAGAAAGTTGGATGAGAACAGAATCAAAGATTAGTACTGACAAAATTGAAGTTACCGAAAGAGATGAGAGTTCTGGTAGACCCGAGATAAAAATCACGAAATTTGAAATAGATAAAGTTGGAAAATTTAAAGCCAGCCGCTAATCGAGTAGCCCGCCCCATCAGCAAACGCTGACGGGGAGAACCTCTCTCCCCACATAGCATACGGGTCTTCCCGGCAAACCGGGACGGTTCGTTAAACAATGGGAAAAAGCGGTGATTTAACGTTTAGTCCTTCATTGTCTTGTGAGACCTCCGCTTCATTCATCGGCTCGTTACCGATACCTACTATGGCCTCTGCTGACTCCTCGACTTAACCAACCCCGTGGTTGTCAAGGCATCCCCTGGTAAAAGCTTTTCCCTTCCTCCAATGCCTGCGGCATCTACTACAAAACGATGTTTGTATTCTTCGGACGTTATCCCGAAGCCTCGGGATGCTTGCTTATCCTCGTTTCATAGCCTCATATCACGTTTCTGTTCGTCAGTACCGGATTTTGCCGTTTGACTTCCTTCACTGCTGCCGTTGCCAACAACCAGCTTGTCACTTGCGAATACTTCGGACACGACTCCGCGTATAAGGGATTTTCACCCTCTGGGAAAATTACACACTTGTTGTTTTCCCCCTTTGTAAAGTTTATTTGTATATTTGAACTTTTTCAACAGCTTACAACAAGTGTGTGGCATGTAAAAAAACGCTCCGGCGATAAATACTACATTATATGAAAAACATTTTTATTGCATTGATTATTGGCCTTTCTGCTGCGATTATTGATGTAATTCCAATGATTATACAGCAGATTGATAAATCCGCCTGCATTTCGGCTTTTATTCAATGGATTGTACTTGGATTGATTATTCCCTATGTAAATTGGGATATACAACCTCGGTTAAAAGGATTAATAATCGCGGAATTAGCAGCATTGCCGATAATGATTTTAGTATTTGCAAAAGAACCAAAATCAATCATTCCGATAATTATATTTTCTGCGATTCTCGGTGTTGCAGTTGGATTAGCTGGCGCAAGATTTGTTAAATAATTGATTCGAGCTATGAAAATTGAAAATTGCACAATGTCGGACTTCAATGAAATTGTCAAAGATATAGTTGATTTTTGGGGGAGCGATAGAACATTACATTTACATCAGCCATTCTTGATTTATGAGTTTGGAAATACTGCTTTTGTAATTAAGGAGCATGGTCAAGTAATTGCTTATTTATTTGGATTTTTCTCACAAACAGATAATTTGGCATATATTCATTTACTCGGAGTACGAGAAAAAAATCAAAGACAAGGATTAGGTTTGTTATTATATGATAACTTTATAAACACAGCCAAATTAAAAGGAATTACTAAGATTAAAGCAATTACAGCCGCTTCAAATATAAAATCAATTTCTTTTCACAAAAATCGGATTGGAATGACCTTGCTTGGAGAACCAAATGAAGAAGGTTTGAATATTGTGAGAGATTATTCTGGCGCAAATAATGATAGGGTTGTATTTGAGAAACGGATAGATTAATAAAATGCACGACCGCACAACACGCGGTCATACAAAACTGGGGTTTAAGTGGTAAGGCAAGGGCGGTTCTCGCTGGCAAGTTTCATATCGGCGGATAGTTTCGCTTCCACGGTTTCCCCAGCTTCGCATACCGCCATCCGTTGTGTGCAATAATATAAATACAGACATTCTGATAAAATCATGACAAAATCGGAATTACTAGATATGATCTCAAATGAGAACGATCCGCTAAAAAAGCGAAAGTTTAAAGACTTGCTTGAGAAAATGGAATTATTTCATAGAGAAGAAAAGCCTTTGCTTGACGACTTAGAGAGTATTGGAATTGTTGTGGAATCAGTATGGGACTTGGTTAACAATCGCCCTCATCCGATGCTTATTAATAATTTCGTAAGAGAATACGATATTGCTTACCCAGTTTTGCTACGACATCTCGATTATAATTATCATCCTCGAATTCAAGAAGGTATAATAAGAGCACTGACTGAAAAGAAAGCAAAAAATATTGCGACAGACAAGCTATTGGACATGTTTTATAAAGAAGAAAACCTTAGCTTAAAATGGGCTCTTTCAAATGCACTAAAGACTTTAATGACTTGGCACCAAAGACAAAAACATCCGGAAATAGAGACAACATGGATAAGAAAAACATCATAATTACTGCACCTAACACATAGAGCGATAGCCCAAAAGCCTTGCGTAAAAAAGCCCGATCGTACGGAAAATTATCAGGCTTTTGGGTTTATTGCCTGTTCAGCACAAGCCTTGGGATAAACTTAGCCATACCTAAGCTTAGCGGAAAAGTTAAACCATAGTATTATAGAAAGAAGCAACAGGGGTTTAATTGAATCTGAATTTTCCATGATTTAATGAGTTTTTATTTGTAAATTATGATTTTAACCGTAAATTTGAATCTTCGGTATCGTCCGAAGTGAAACGGAGGGTTGTGCTTGAGCAAGCGGTAAGCAGTCAGCAAGGTTGCGGTGCATTTGGCATCGTCGGTTCCCGCTCAACTGTCAGTCCTGGCGGACAGACAGTCGCCTGCGAACCTCGCCGTCTGCTACCGCCAAACCGTTAGTAATAATGGCAGAAAACAGACTCCAAAACATAAACACGACTGAAAAATCATAAATTTGTAGCATCTAGAAACAGAAAATGGACAATCGTTTTACGGACATAATTCAGCTAATAAAGCAATCTCGGACTAATGCCATAAGAGCCGTAAACGCTGAACTGATAACCCTATACTGGAATATTGGAGAACATATCACCAATAAAATTGAACAATCGGAATGGGGTGACTCTGTTGTGGCAGAATTAGCCAAATTTATTCAGACCAACGAACCCGAAATAAAAGGCTTCTCCGATAAGAATATTTGGAGAATGAAGCAGTTTTACGAGACCTACAAGGAGTTTCCAAAACTCTCACTATTGGTGAGAGAAATTAGCTGGACAAATAATATGCTCGTATTTTCACGTTGTAAAACAATTGAGGAAAAGGAGTTTTATCTTAAACTTGCTAAGCAAGAAAATTACAGTAAAAGAGAACTCGACAGGCAAATTTCCGCAAGCCTTTTCGAGCGGACAATGTTAAGTAATTCAAAACTCTCACCAGCGGTGAGAGAAAGTAACAAAGACATAACAAATACCTTCAAGGATAGTTATGTATTTGAATTTCTGCACTTACCCGAACCTCACAGCGAAGGAGATTTACAGCGTGGGCTTGTGAGGCAAATGAAGAACTTCATACTTGAACTCGGTAAAGACTTTTTGTTTATTGGTGAAGAATACAAATTGCAAGTCGGCAACAGTGACTTTTTCATAGACCTGCTTTTTTATCACCGTGGGCTTCAATGCTTGGTGGCATTTGAACTCAAAGCCGACAAGTTTAAGCCCAACCATTTAGGTCAACTGAATTTTTACTTAGAAGCATTAGACAGAGATATTAAAAGACTAAATGAAAATCCGAGTATTGGAGTTTTGCTGTGCAAGGACAAAGACAGCGAAGTTGTAGAATATGCATTAAGTAGAAGTCTTTCACCGACAATGGTTTCAGAGTATAAAATGCAACTTCCCAACAAGAAACTTTTACAACAAAAATTACACGAACTCTTTAACAATGAAACAGACGAGAAATAAAGTCACTACTGCTAACTGCCATTTGCCGCAAATGGCGGTGACGTGGTTAATTGAAGGTTCGTGCAGGTTGACAGTTTAGTGTTTCTAAATCGTCACCTGCGGCAAGCGGTAAACCGTCAAACTGTCTAAAAACCACTATTTCCCCATTTTATCAACATGCTAATTGTTAATAATTTATCGTTTACACTTGGTTTAATTACCTGATTTTCATTATATTATGCTTTATAATTAAATAGGTCTTTTTTATGAAGTTTATAAATGGCACAAACACGACCGAACTGCAACAGAAAAAGTTTCGAAAATTCATCTAACTAACAGAATAACTAATGAATACAAATGAAAAAATATGTTTCAAGAGCAGAAAAAGAGTTTGGCGAATTTTGTGATAGCTATTTTTCATACGACGCAGATGTAGAAAATTATTGCAGAGAAAAACATATACAGACATACGAAGACAACTATTTAATAAACGAAAACACCGACTTTTTAATTTAGTCGGTCAACAATGAAACATTATAGCTTATTCAGCAGATCTTTTGCAGATTTCACCTGTTCTTTACCTGCTTTTACTCTGTTCAATGCATCAATAGCTTCTTTTAACTCTTCCAAAAATTCAGCTTTAACCGGAGAAATTATTTTTGCTTTCACAAAGGAAAAGTTTTTCAACAACTCCATAAAAAAACCCGCTTTATTATCCGGGATATTGATAAGTATCCTCATATCTAATCAATTTAATACGTTCACCGTTTTCTAACAATAGAACTTCTACAAAGATACAGCATCCATTCTAAGAAACCAAAATGGAATAAATCTTAGCGTTATCTATTAACTTTCCCTTTTCTCAAATTTCTTTTTTCCTCTTGCAAATTCGCCCAAATTTCATAGCTTTGATGTTTATTTAAAGGAAACGATCATCCTTTGATTACAGGCTCAATTTCAACCAGATACCTAAGATGGACGACAATCAAGAAGGATTAGAACAGCCGGATGGCACAATGCAGGAACAAAACCCGGATACAGAGGTTCACAAAACCATTTCGCTTTCGGGCATGTATGAAAACTGGTTTCTGGATTATGCTTCGTACGTAATTTTGGAACGTGCAGTTCCCAATATTCTCGACGGACTGAAACCTGTTCAACGCCGCATTCTTCACTCGATGAAAGAGCTGGACGATGGTCGCTACAACAAGGTTGCCAATATCATCGGAAACACCATGAAATATCACCCGCATGGTGATGCTTCTATTGGTGACGCGCTGGTTCAACTGGGTCAGAAAGATTTATTGATCGATTGTCAGGGTAACTGGGGAAACATCTACACCGGCGACCGTGCAGCTGCTTCGCGTTATATTGAAGCCCGCTTATCAAAGTTTGCGTTGGAAGTAGTGTTCAACCCGAAAACCACAAGCTGGAAACCTTCGTATGACGGTCGCAACAAAGAACCTATTACACTTCCTGTAAAATTCCCGCTTCTGCTTGCACAGGGTGGTGAAGGGATAGCCGTTGGTCTGGCTTCGAAAATATTACCCCATAACTTTTTAGAACTCATTGATGCTTCTATCGCCATTTTGCGAAATGAAGATTTTGAAATACTCCCCGATTTTCCTACTGCCGGAATGGCCGACTTTACCCGTTATAACGATGGGTTACGTGGTGGCAAAGTACGAATCCGTGCAAAGATTTCACAACTGGATAAAAAGACGCTGGTAATTACCGAAATTCCTTTCGGAACAACCACCTCTTCTTTGATTGATTCTATTCTGGCAGCCAACGACAAAGGCAAAATCAAAATCCGTAAGATTGACGATAATACAGCAGCTTCCGTTGAAATTCTGGTTCATTTAGCTCCGGGTGTTTCTCCTGATCAAACCATTGATGCACTTTATGCATTTACCGATTGTGAAGCTTCTATTTCACCAAACTGCTGTGTAATTGATTCAGACAGACCCCGTTTTATCGGCGTAAGCGAAATACTACGTTTGAATACTCAGCATACTCTGGATTTACTTACACTAGAGCTGGAAATTGAAAAAGCCGAACTGGAAGAACAGTGGCACTACTCTTCACTGGAAAAGATCTTTATCGAAAAACGTATCTATCGGGATATTGAAGAATGTACAACATGGGAAGCGGTAATCGAAGCCATTGATAAAGGTCTCGACCCATACAAGAGCATGTTTATGCGCGAAATTACCCGGGATGATATTATCCGGTTAACCGAAATCAAAATTAAGCGCATTTCAAAATATGATGTATTCAAGGCTGACGAAGTTATCAAATCCATTGAAGATGACATTGCTCAGGTTAAATTTGACCTTGAACATCTGATCGATTATGCCATAGCCTATTTTGAACGCATCAAAACCAAGTACGGGAAAGGTCGCGAACGTAAAACCGAAATTCGGAATTTCGAGAATATTGAAGCAGTAATGGTGGCTGTTGCCAACACCAAGCTCTATGTTAACCGTGCCGATGGTTTTGCCGGATCCAGCCTTAAAAAAGACGAATACGTTTGTGATTGCTCCGATATTGACGATATCATTGCCTTCCGGGGCGATGGAACATTTGTGGTGTTCAAGATGGCCGAAAAAGCTTTCGTGGGCGAAAATGTGATTCACATTGATGTTTTTCGCAAAAACGATGATCGTACCATCTACAATATGGTGTATCAGGACGGTCCGCGTGGAATGGCTTATATTAAGCGTTTTGCCGTTAAAGGCGTTACCCGCGATAAAGAATACGACCTTACCAAAGGAACCAAAGGCAGCAAGGTTCTTTATTTTACGGCCAATGCCAATGGTGAAGCCGAAGTAATCAACATTACCCTGAAACCCAAACCTAAACTCAAAAAACTCTCGTTCGAATTCGATTTCAGCGAAATCGCTATCAAAGGTCGTAACTCTCAGGGCAATATCCTTACCCGGCATCTGGTGAAGCGTATCAGCAAAAACGGGGACGGCATCTCTACTCTCGGTGCCCGCAAAATATGGTACGACGACAGCGTTCAAAGGCTGAATACCGAAAATAGAGGCACATTGCTGGGTGAATTCCGGGGAGATGATAAGATTCTCACGATCTACAAACCCGGATATGCCCGTTTGGTAAATCAGGATCTTTCGGTTCACTTTGATGAAGAGATGATTCTGATTGAAAAATACAACCCAGACAAACCGTTTACAGCAATATACTGGGATGCAGAAGTTGAACGCTACTATGTGAAACGTTTCCAACTGGAAGACAATGATAAAAAGCAGGATTTTATTGAAGAATATCCGGGAACTAAGCTGATCTACTTCAGCGCAGACTGGCTTCCTCAAATCGAGATTACCTATGACAATTCACAAACACGCAAGCCTCGCGAAAACGAAATCGTCAACCTCTCCGAATTCATCGGGATAAAAGGATTCAAAGCCAAAGGAAAGCGTATTACTGAACTTGCCCTTACAAAACTGACCATGCTTGAACCGCTACCTTACGAAGAACCAGTGATGGATAGTGAAGGCGAAGGCGAGGAAGAAGAGGATGACCTGCCAGAAATCCAGCTTGATTCGGAACTATATCCGGATGGAAGACCAGATGATGTTGATGATGCTGAACAATTGACACTTTTTTAACCTTCCTTTTCTAAACCAAATAACGCATCCGGCGTTTAGAACATGCCTATTTGAAAATAAATAACAACATAAAAAACCATGCCTGACAACAAAATTTTACCGGTAACGCCTGATGTGCAATGGATAGGTGTATTAGATGCTGATTTAATTACTTTCGATATTGTGATGGAAACCAAATATGGAACCACCTATAATTCTTACTTCATCAATGCCGACAAAAAGACAATTGTAGAAACTGCAAAAGATAAGTATTTTGATACCTATCTTGCCAAAATCAAACAGCTCTGCAATCCCGAAGAAATTGAATACATCATTGTAAATCATACTGAACCTGATCATTCAGGAAGTTTAAAACAAATACTGGAAGTATGTCCGAATGCAACCGTTGTGGGTTCGGGAAATGCAATCCGCTATCTCAATGATCTGATTGGCGAAGGCTTCAAATTCTTAATTGTAAAAGATAACGATGTTCTGAATCTTGGAAATAAATCCCTGAAATTTATCAGCGCACCTAATCTGCACTGGCCCGATTCGATGTACACCTATCTGCAGGAGGATAAAGTACTCTTTACCTGCGACTCATTTGGTGCGCATTACTGCGACGAACGCATGTACGACGATCTGATCGGCAACTGGGACGATGCTTTCAAGTATTACTTCGACGTTATTCTTAGGCCTTTCAGTAAATTTATGCTTAAAGCTATCGAAAAAATTCGTCCGCTCGAAATCAGCGCAATCTGTACCGGACACGGTCCTATCCTGCGCTCTCACTGGAAACGTATTGTGGACTTATCCGAACAATATTCGAAAGAAGCGTTAGCTCTGCCTGATGAAAACCGTGTGTTGGTAGCTTACGTTTCGGCATATCATAATACCGAACAGGTGGCGGCTAAGATTGCTGAAGGCATCCGCATGGCCGGCGATATCCAGGTAGATCTGGTGGACGTTGAAAAACTCCGGGCAGAAGATGTTGATACATTTATTTCGCACGCAAATGCTATTGTGATTGGGTCTCCAACCATCAATCAGAATATTCTGCCACAAATTTATCAGATGTTTGCATTGATTAACCCTATCCGCGATCGCGGCAAACTTGCCGGAGCGTTCGGTTCGTACGGATGGAGCGGCGAAGGTGCCAAGATTATTGAATCTAACCTGACGAGTCTTAAACTCGACTGGTGCGGTAACAGCTATTTCTTTAAATTTTCGCCCCGCGAAGAACAGCTTGAAGGAGCATTACGCTACGGTAAAGAGTTTGGCGTGAAATTTTTGAGTAAACAATAAAAAGACAAAAGTGCACGATTAAAGGCGGCACGGCACAGGGGTTGTTCAAAAAGTTTTGACTTTTTGAGCAACCCCTTCTTTAAACTCCGGCAAATCCTTTTAACAGGGCAATTTCTTTTTTCCAAAGCTCTTCATCAGGAGTTTCGAGTACGATGGGAAGATTATCGAAACGTGCATCTTTCATCATTCGTTCAAATAGAGCCATATTCAGCGTGCCTTTGCCCAGATTATCGTGACGATCGACACGGCTGCCAAACTCTTTTTTTGAATCATTCAGATGAATTCCTTTCAGATATTGAATACCAATAATATCTTCAAACTGTTTCCATGTATCAGCATAGCCCGTTTCGGTTGCCAAGTCATACCCTGCCGAATAGGCATGACAGGTATCAATGCAAACGCCCACACGGTTTTTATCTTCCACATGATGAATAATGGCAGCTATCTGCTCGAAACGAAATCCCAGGTTGCTCCCTTGTCCCGCTGTATTTTCGATTACCGCCGTAACTCCCTGCGTTTTATCAAGTGCAATATTAATAGATTCTGCAATGATTCTCAGACAAGTATCTTCATCTATCAGTTTTAGATGACCGCCCGGATGAAAGTTCAGTCTGTCGAGTCCTAACAATTGGCATCGTTCCATTTCATCAATAAAAGCATTGCGTGATTTGAGTAAGGCTTCCGCTTCCGGATGCCCCAGATTAATCAAATAACTATCATGTGGTAAAATCTGAAATGGCTTAAAATTCAGCTCTTCACACTTACGTTTAAAGCTATCAATTTCATTTGCAGTAAGTGGTTTAGCCACCCATTGGCGTTGATTTTTCGTAAACAACGCAAATGCAGTTGCCCCAATCTGATGTGCATTTACAGGAGCCTGATCCACGCCCCCGGCAGCACTTACATGCGCTCCGATATATTTCATAATGGTAATTTCTTAAACTGATAAAACAGCAAAGCTATGGAATAGTTTTGAACAAGCGCGGATTTAGACAGCCCTAACAACTTCGATGAACTTGTCAGAGTTGATCTCTTTTCTCATTTCACATAGCCCGTTTCACACATAAACCCCTATCTTTGCAAAGCCATTCACAATCACTCTTCACGATGAGAATAGACATCATTACTCTTTTTCCCGAAATCTTCGAAGGACCTTTCAGCCACTCTATTATCAAGCGTGCAATCAAGAAAGAACTTGCCGAAATCCATCTGCATCAGCTTCGTGATTATTCGCAGGATAAACATCGTAAGGTGGACGATTATCCTTTTGGAGGAGGTGCCGGAATGGTAATGATGATAGACCCTATAGCCCGGTGTATTGATAAGCTAAAAGCAGAACGTTCCTACGACGATGTAATTTATATGAGTCCGGATGGAGAATTGCTGACTCAGAAACTGGCCAATACACTTTCTACTTACAACAACATTATTCTGCTTTGCGGGCATTACAAAGGCGTGGACGAACGTGTGCGAGAACATTATGTAACCCGCGAAATTTCTATTGGTGACTATGTGCTTTCGGGTGGAGAATTAGGAGCAGCCGTGCTTTCCGATACATTAATACGCCTGATCCCTGGCGTATTGGGCGATGAAACCTCTGCCCTCTCCGACTCTTTCCAGGACAATTTGATTTCACCACCAGTTTATACCCGTCCGTATGAATATAATGGATGGAAAACTCCGGATATCCTGCTTTCGGGCAACGATAAAGAGATTTATAAATGGAAGATGGAGCAAGCTGTAGAACGCACCCGTAAGCGCCGTCCGGGATTATTGGAATAATCTTCCTGTTAACATATCTGCGTCCGACATGTAAAAAATAGTCTTATCGCTGATAGGATTTTTGTATTCGTTCCAACTGATGTACATCACCGGCCTTTGCCAGATTAGCGAAGAAGCTATCATGAGTAAAGCCGTTAAAATTCATCCGGCTACAATATCCTTTCACAAAATCCTCAATCAGTGAGAAATTTTCGATGTGAGTAACAGCATCAAAAATCTTAGTATTCATCAAATAAACACCACCGTTTACAAAGCTTTCTTCAAACTCACCACTTTGACCCAGTGATGTAATACGTGTTCCTGAAATTTCAACAGACAAATCTTTATCCAGATGTTTCACCAATGGTAAAGCAATAGACAGTGATGATTCATTCAAAAAATGAAATTCTGCAAACTTGCGGAATGGCACGTCAAAAAAGGCCGAGTCATACAACACAAAGCAATGCTGATTATTCAGCAATTTTCCAGCCTGCACCAAAGCTAAGCCGCTTTTTACTTCATCTTTGCGCTCAATCCAACTCAACTCAATCTCATCAACCTTCAATCCGTAATAATCACGTAAAGCTGCAACATCTTCAGGGATAGAAACAACCACATGTTTCACTCCATTCCTTTTCAATTGCAAAAACAAGGTTTCGAGATACGGTTTATCTTGAATCTTTACCGCTAAAGATGAAAAATCAGGGTTTATTGATCTTATTTCAGTAAACCCTGAACTTCCTGCAAGTATAATTGCTTCACCTAACATAGCAATGTGTTGATGAAATGCTTATACATTAAAACGTATATGAAGAATATCTCCATCTTCAATCACATAATTTTTCCCTTCAACCGAAAGTTTTCCGGCCTCTTTCACCTTAAGTTCGCTTCCAAGGTTAATCAAATCATTGTATTTTACAACCTCCGCACGAATAAATCCACGTTCCAGATCACTATGAATAGCACCAGCAGCTTGTGGAGCTGTCATTCCTTTGCGAATGGTCCAGGCACGATTTTCTTTTCCTCCCACGGTAAAGAACGAAATCAGATTAAGCATCGCATAAGCTGAGCGAACCAATCGGTTAATTCCTGGTTCGGTTAAGCCAACATCTTCCAGAAACACCATACGATCTTCTTCGCTCTCGAGCTCAGAAATTTCAGCTTCCAGTTTTGCTGCAATCACGACAATCTCGGCATTATTCTTAAATTCATTCAATACCTGTTCCGAATATTTATTCCCGCTGATTGCAGAAGCGTCGTCCACATTACACACAAACATAACAGGTTTCTGTGTAAGAAGCATCAGATCAGCGATATGTTTTTTTTCTTCCTCTGTTAATTCCAACGTACGGATGCTTTGAAATCCTTCGATATGTGCTTTACACTTCATCAAAGTTTCCATCAGTTTTTTGGCATCTTTATCGCCTGTCTTGGCAGCCTTTTCTGCACGTTGCAGCTTACGTTCAATCTGTTCCAGATCCTTAACCTGAAGTTCAAATTCCACAATATCAATATCGCGGATCGGGTCGATACTTCCTTCAACGTGAGGCATATTCGGATCATCGAAACAACGTAAAACATGAACCAACGCATCGCAAAGGCGAATATCGGCCAGAAAAGCATTTCCCACCCCTTCACCCTGACTTGCACCTTTCGCTAAACCCGGAATATCCACTATTTCGACAGCTGCCGGAACAAGGCGTTCTGCTTTAATAATTTTATCGAGAGCTTCCAAACGAGGGTCAGGCACATTAGCCACACCCATATTTGACTTATTGGTACTGTATGCAAAAGCAGTCGTTTGAGCTTTCGTATTCGACATGCAATTAAACAGGGTAGTTTTCCCCGAATTGGTTAAACCTACGATGCCGCATTTTAATCCCATAGTAGTAATTTTGATTCGATTGCAAAGGTACATGAAATCCTGCGGCTGAGAAAACAAAAAAAGGCTGTTCAAAAAGTCTCTCATCTAAAAAAAACCTTCCTGATTCTCAGAAAAATATATTAAGGTTACGACTTTTCGAACAGTCTCTTTCTATGCAGACATTCAAAACTCTAGTGTTCCCAGAGAGATTGCTCAAACTCAAAGATGTCATCCTTTACTTTTCCGGCTTCAAACATGGCATCCATCCCACTTGCATATTCCCCTATATAGCGATCAAATACATTCGAAACCTTAATTACATAGCTTGAGAAATAGCGTATAGCGAAAATTTCATCCCAGTTTCGGCATTGAGCATCATTTCGGGGGTTGTAAACCAGTGTTTTTGCAAGTATCGGTCGTGCTTGTTCAAAATTTATCCAGAATAAGGGCTGGGTTCCTTTATAATTTCCTTCTTCATCCACAGCATCCATTACCGGACAAAATCCAAGGATTCTTACATCAAGAGTGGAGCGTTGTTTATCTACAAACCATTCTTCTTTCAATCTGAGCTTTTTAACTTTTGAAAAATCGATAGTCATCTCAATCACTGTATCTTTAAACATTCCCGGACGTAAAGGGTCTTCAAGTAAAATAGTATCATTACAATAGAACCCATTTTTTAATTCATTCCAGGATAGTGGTCTTTTAAATTCATCATCCAGAGGCGAATAGGCAATTAACGTTCCCTCTTTAAGTGCATTTAGAATCATCGTTAGAAAATTAACTCTTCCCTGAGCTGGTTCGGTAGGATAATAAAACGGTTGGTTCATTTTTTCCCGGAAATCAATCACTCTCCAGACACGTCGTACCCAGAACATATCAGCTTCCCTTACATAAGGATAAGCAACAGGCAATTTATCAACCTGAGCCTGTAATGTAGTTGCAATAAAAAGCATGCAAGCTACCGTCATTTTTGGCATTGAATTCATCGCACATTCATTTGATGAATAACGTTCAAAACGACAATTATCGTATCATTATCAAAATTTTACATCAATAAACAAAAAAAATCCCGGTCTTTGGAACCGGGATTTTCTATTAAGTGATGTAAGAATTAAAATTCCCACATATCATGTTCTTGTTTAAAAATTTCCTCTTTTACACGTTCTGCTTCATACAAAGCATCCATGCCTGTAGAGTACTCTCCAATACCACGATCGTAAACATTTGATTCTTTTGTGACGTAGCTAAAAAACATACGTTTCCAAAAGATATCATCCCATGTACGACGTTCAGCATCATTCTTAGCATTATACACCTCTGTTTTTGCCATTACCTGGCGTGCATCCGGAAAATAAATCCAGAATAAAGGTTGTGTTCCCTTATAATTACCCTGTTCATCAACAGCATCCAGAACAGGACAGAATCCTAAAATTCTTACATCCTGAACAGAGCGTTGTTTGTCAATAAACCATTCTTCTTTAACACGTAATTTTTTAACCTTAGAAACATCTAAGCTTCTATCCATTACAGTATCTTTAAAGAAGCCAGGATTATCAGGATCTTCAATGCTAAGTGTATCTTTACTTACCATGGATTTTTCGAGTTCTTCCCATGTACGAGGTTTTTTAAACTCATCATCCATTCCATCAAAAGCCAATAAAGAGCCTTCCTTTAATGCACTAACCAGCATTGTCATAAAGTTTGTTCGTCCCTGAGCAGGTTCGGTAGGATAGTAAAACGGATGATTTTGTTTTTCACGAAAATCTATTACTCTCCATACACGTTTTACCCAAAAAACATCTGCTTCACGCAATGGTGCATAAGGAACAGGTTTTTTCTCGCGGGTGTGAATTTTGTCATAAACACCATCGCGTGGAGGGCTATCGAACACCTGAGAATACCCTGTAATTGAGATCCCCAAAATCAATCCTGCGATTAAACCTAATGCTCTTTTCATATGCTTAAAATTTAAAATTATCGAATGGTTAAAATGAGTGGTTTCAAACGACGAGTTGCTCCGTCTGGACCTTTTGCCTGAATTGCTTCAAAGTAAAATTTCTGACCTCTTTTTGCACCTTGAATTGCTTTCTTCATTTCTTCGGAGAATTGACCTCCATTAGATCTGAAAGGGAAAACGTCGCCTTTTATAACGGTTGACATTACAAAAGATGTAATTGGAACACTAACTTCGAAGTCAAATCCGGCAGGCATTTTTGACATTGGGCCACGTACAGCCATTAATATATTCTTGTCAATCATCCCTTCCGTAATACCATTAATGGAGGCTTCCGGATCTGGTAAACGTTTTACACGGAACTTTACAGCACCCATGTTTCTTACTTTACCACTAAAGTCAGCATTTACTGTAACGTTTGCTTCACCTTGTTGAGTAACGCGTACAACATATTTTCCTGCTCCTGATTTAGCCAATGTACCACCCGTCATGCTTGGGCGTAATTTATCATTTGCAACACCAGGAACTGAAATTGTTACAGGGTTATCAACACCAATGTAGAAAACATTCATTTTATCAGCAGAAACGGTTGCGGATGGTCTTGCAACGATGTATTCCTGTTCAAATGGATATTGAGCTATCCCATTATTCGTCTTCACATTAATAACACCGCTATATTTCTGCAAACCTTCAGCACCAGCAGCTCTTTTGTAAGTTATTTTTCCGCTATCACCCACAACTGTGCTCCCGTTAATACTTGCATCAATTTTCGACTTTGTATCGTAAGCAGCAACGAAAATTTCCGCTTCGTATGTTTCTCCGGTTAATACATAGTTTGATTTAGCAATAACCTTTGCTCCAATCTTGTCAAATTTGAAGTCAGCAGCATCAACAGATGAATAGAGTTGATTCACAACATCATATTCAGCATTTAATACGTCTGTAATTAACTTATTCAAGATAGTTACATTTGCTACAATAATTGTATGGTAGAAATTATGCATTTCCCAGTTTTGTTTTTGTCCACTGGCATCTCTATAGTCACCTTTGGTTTCCAAACCTAACTTCATTACGGTACGTAATTTTGGATCAATAAGATTTAGCATATCTTCTTTATATTTCTCAATAGCAAGACGAAGTTTTTTAGCTTCTCCACCGCTACCATCCTGAGACTGACCAATAAAATAAGTTGTAGATACGTCGTAATTATCTTTTTTCTTGATTTCACTTACTTTCAGTTTTTTTGCTTCATCAAGTGTAAGATCTTCATTTTTAGAAATAACTGTCCATTTAACATTGTTAATATAGTCAATCATCTTTTTTGATAAAGATTGTGCTTGTAAAGCCCTATCATAAAAAGGTTTCACCTTATCAGGATTACCTTTAAAAGCTTTCATAAACATGAAATAGGTAGCTTCATTCTTATTCATGAAGTTTTGATTTGTTACTTCCATTCCATCGTTTACTGTTACAAAGGCATTAATAATTTCTACCGAAACGTTGAGGGCAAGGAGCGCCGTCAACACAAGGTACATCATGCCTATCATTTTTTGCCTCGGGGTCTCCGGGCAATTTGTTGCTCCCATATCTTATACCCTTTTAATATTTATTAGATTCATTTACTGTTATGATTACTTTGTTGAACGGGTAATTATTTTGAATTACCTGTGCTCATAGCAGAAAGCATATTACCATAAATATTATTCAGAGCTGATACTTTGCGAGCAAGAGCATCCACTTCTTCTTTGTATTTGAGAGTATTTTCATAAGATTCTTGCAACTGACCTACAAATTGCTCCATGTTATTCTGAACTTTTGTAGTTGTTTCCATATGAACATTAGCAGCTTGTAACTGAAGTTCATAGATAGAGTTCATAGAAGCTAATTTTTCGGCTGAGCTTTTGAGTGTGCTTGCATAAGCTTCAGAAGCTTTCGCTGCATCTGTAACTGTTACCAGTGAAGACGCTGTATCACTTAAATTTCTCAGACCTTTACCCAAGCTATCAATCAATTCAGGACCAATTTTAGCATCTTCGAGCATTTTGTCTAATTGCTGAGTTGGAGTAGCACCTTTACCAGCCACTGCTTTCTTTTCTTTTTTAGGAGCTTCTTCCATACCTGCTAATTCAGGATAAACCAGACTCCAATCATATTCAACGTGTAATGGTTCGAACGCTGAAAAGAAGAAAATGATCGCTTCAGTACCCAAGCCGCAAATAAGCATAAGATTTGCACCCGGATAGTGGTTAATTTTAAACAAAGCTCCGATAATTACAACGGAAGCACCCCAACCGTAAAGTTTTGCCATGAATTGTTTGTAACCCTTACTTCTGACAATGTTGTTTAAACCCATAATAGATCGCTGTTTTTGTGTTAATGATTAAACTTATTGTTGTTTAGAAAATTTGCTGTTAGTTATATACGTTTGAAGCAGTACTTGGATTATCACCCTTCTTACGTCCTAGGTACGTTTGAACACAACGGAATCCTACATAAGATTTTCCTGTATCCTGATACTCGTATGAACGTGCATTAACCTGCATATAATATCCAAAATCTTTCCATGAACCACCACGTAATACTTTGCGTTTCATCAATGGAGGATCGTTTTCACTTGCATTGTATTGATATGCAGGATTCAAATCATGTGTAAAGCTATACGCTGACTCTTCAAATGCATCTGAGCACCATTCTGCAACGTTTCCTGACATATCATACAATCCAAAGTCATTTGGAGAATAGTGACCAACAACCACAGTTTGAGCACCGCCATCATCAATATAATTTCCACGTAATGGTTTGTAGTTTCCTAAGAAGCAACCATTAGAGTTACGGATATACGGACCACCCCATGGATATGGACTTAATTGCATACCACCGCGTGCTGCCCATTCCCATTCTGCTTCAGTTGGTAAACGAAAATCATTTACATATGGAGTTTCTTCTTCTTCAAGATAACTATTCATTAAGTTTGTTCTCCATATACAGAACGCAGTTGCCTGTTTCCAGCTTACTCCTACAACAGGATAGTTGTCATAGATTGGATGCCAGAAATATGATTTTGTCATTGGGTCATTAAATGAATACGTAAAGTCATGTATCCAGCAGAGAGTATCGGGATAAACATTAATTACTTCTTTGCGAATATAAACTGAACGATCTTTCATCCCTTGCGGACGGTTATTGAAAGAACCAAGCTCAGATTTTCCGGGTTGAGTGAAATCTTTTGCTGCTGCTGCGTGTAAATCAATCCATTGATAAACGTAATTTAATTTACGGGTATCTATTTCTTTACGACGATAGAAGCGTTCATGTTCGGGCAGATACATATCTTCAAGAGCTTCTTTTGTATCTTCTCCGTCCCATTCAACTTCCGTTGACCAATCTACTGTAGGAGGATCAATCGCTTCACCATTTTCATCCTGATCAATCATATAACCTTCTACTCCTGCTTCTCCCAGTTTGGTATGAGCAATAGAGTCACGAACCCAATATACAAACTGGCGATATTCGTTGTTTGTAATTTCAGTTTCGTCCATGTAAAAAGATTGAACTGTAACAGTTTTCGACTGATATACCATTGCATAAGGTACATCCTGATCTCCTGCTCCCATGGTATAGCTACCCAGAGGAATAAAAAGAGTACCGTATGGATCGGGTTGGTAAAATCTGGGGCGATCTTCCACGCCTAAGAGTTCTCCATTCCCGGTGTTGCCACAACTGCCCAATAATAATATTAGGGTCAGATAGCCAAGAACTCGCTTCATATTGCTTTTGGATTTGTGATTCATCTCTGCCTGTTTATTCCTTACTTTTCCTTATTCTACGTTAAAATGCCCGTTGAGGTTACGATTTATCTGAATTTTCTGGTATTACCATATTTGGTAAAGGTTGGTGGAATTACGATTTTGAAGCAATAACGTGCAAATACTTCAAACGTTCCACTACTCTTGTCTTTTCCAGAAAGTTTGGATGTGGTTAAATCGTATGATACTCCTAATTTCAGACCTGTTGCATTATCGTTATTTGCCTGAAGAAGATTAACACCTGCTATTAATGAAATCGCATCCTGAACACGATAGTTTAACCCGCCAAAAAATTGATTTTGATATTCCATTAATGCCGAAACATCATATTGAGCTGAAACCAAGTCAGTTTTTACTAAAAGAGATGGTAGCAAAACAAATGATGGATTGTTAGGTAATACATACTCATAACCTCCCGTTAACCAAAATGTCCGTTTCAATTTTACGCCTGTTTTCTTTGCATCACCTTGTGATTCTGCTAACTGAGAAGCCGATAAGCCTACATAAAACTTCTGGGGAACTTTATAAAAAGCCCCAAAACTAAAATCAGTGATAAAATCACTTTGAATATTTTTACCAGTTATAATTGGATCAGTAGGATCTATACCTTTTAACTTCGAAAAATCAAGCTTCTTATTTAAGAAACTCACTCCTGCTCCAATCCCTAAAGTTCCGGTTCCAACATTCACGTGATAAGAATAATTAAGTTTGACACCTATATTCTTTTCAAAACCAATGTTATCCATAAGAACAACCCCCCCAAGACCACCATGCAAAAACCGAATGGGAGCATCTAAGGAAAATAGTGCTGTTTTTGGCGTAACAGATTGACCTGATGGGTCGTCAAAACCCATCCATTGCGTTCTGCCAAATAAGTTTAAACAAATAGGCCCATTAATCCCCGCATAACCGGGATTATAAGACATGTTGTTAAACATGTACTGCGTGAACTGAGCTTCCTGCTGTGCCCTTAGGGGCAGAAATCCTGCTAGTACGAACAGAATCAGGAAGATAACCAGTTTGTTTCTCATATGTAGGCGGGTTGGTTGATTCATGATTACAAGCCGCTAAAATAATAAATTCGTTGATAAAACCCACATTTTTCCCGCATTATATTACATTGGTCAGGAAGAAAAATACTCCGGTTAATCGTAATATTCTAATATCCAATCAATTACTAAATATGTTGCATGTAAAAATGTGTTGATTTTTCTTTGGATGGCAAAAATAAGAAAATTTCTGATTCATACAACTTTAACAATTTTTTAAGAAAGTTAATAAATTTGAAGATCCACGTTTAATTCACTAGTTTTGCATTTTAAATTTGTGTTTCAGATTCTATAAGCACAGAATACTGATTATCAAACACTAATAAATCCACTATGGCTTTTGTTACCAAAGAAAAACTATTCTCCAAGAGATGGTTTATTGCATATAGCTTAATTGTTTTAGGCGCATTTATTATTTCTGTAGGATTTGTTTTTTTTATTATCCCCTATAATTTTGTTCCAGGTGGTGCTTTCGGAATTGGTATTGCGGTTCATCATCTAACTTTAGGAATGATTTCTCCCTTATTTTCTCCTGATGGAGGTTTTCCAATTGGTCTTTTTGGGTTGCTTTTTAATATTCCACTTACATTAATCGGATTAAAAATTTTAGGACCACGTTTCGGTGTTAAAACTATCACCAGCATGGTTCTAATCTCTGTATTCATGGATATTCTTACGCTGATTACAGGCGGTTCCGATCCAACAAAACTGCTTAACGGAACGATAAACCTTGTGGGTCAAGAACTTCTGGCTGCAATTTTTGGAGGGGTTTTGATTGGTATTGGATTAGGGTTTATCTACAAAGCCCGGGCAACCTCAGGTGGAAGTGATATTATCTCGATGATTTTTGCCAAATATGTCCACATACCTATAGGCCAATTGATGATTTATATTGACTCTGTTATTGTTGTTCTGGGATTGATTGTTTTCAAAGACTGGAAGATTCCTCTCTATTCCTGGATCGTAATTTTTATTTCCGGAAAAGTTATGGATACTGTTTTACAGGGAATTAGTTATGAAAAAACACTTTTCATTATCTCTGATAAATATAATGAAATACGCGATAATATAATTACAGACCTCAACCGTGGAGGCACATATATTCCAGGAAATGGAATGTATAACAATGCTGAAAAAAAAATCATTTTCACTGTTGTAAACCGGAGAGAGTTGGCAATGCTGGAAGAATTTATCCATCAGATTGATCCGGATGCTTTCCTGACAGTTATGGATGCAAATGAGATTCTGGGAAAAGGGTTTAAGTCACTAAAAGATAAAATAAGCGAATAATGATAAAACTGCAAAGCGATGAGATTTTTACCCGAAAATGGTTTCGGGATTATGGATTAATTGCCATCGGAACTCTCTTTATTTCTGTGGGATATGTTTTTTTTATGTCTCCTTATAAAATTGTTCCGGGAGGTATCTACGGGATTTCTATTGTACTTCATCACACGTTCGGGCTTCCATTGGGGCTAACCGCATTATTTTTCAATATTCCGCTTACCATTATCGGAACAAAATTACTAGGACCACGCTTTGGCGCAAAAACAGTTGTGGGTTTCATTTTAACATCTATTTATGTTGATTCCCTGAGCTATTTTTTCGGAGATGATTTTTTGAAACTGGGGGATGATGTTTTGCTTGCATCCATTTTTGGAGGTGTAATTATCGGGATTGGAGTAGGCATCATGTTCAAATCAAAAGCTACCAGCGGTGGTACAGATGTTGTGGCTATGATCTTATGCAAATACACCAGGCGTCAGCTAGGACAACTGATGATGATTGTTGATTCATGCATTGTTTTGATTGGGTTGGCTGTGTTTGGCGACTGGAAAATTCCTCTCTACTCATGGATTACCATTTTCACGATGGGAAAAGTGATTGATGTTGTTTTACAGGGAATTAATTATGATAAGGCCTTGCTGATTATTTCGGAAAAGCACGAAGAAATTCGTCGTAAAATTATTGATGATTTGAACCGCGGAGGAACTTATATCAACGGCACAGGGCTTTTTAACGGAAAAGATCGTAAGATCATCTACACTGTAGTGAATCGTCGTGAGCTTGCCATTCTGGAAGAGTTTATCAGCGAAATTGATGACAATGCTTTTTTAACTGTTTTAGATGCAAGTGAGATTCTGGGTAAAGGATTTAAATCACTCAAAGACAAAATTTCTGACTAACGAAAGTGACAAAACAATCGATTTCAAGCACTTAAAAAACAAAGGAGGCCTTCGTTCAAAAGCCTCCTTTGTTTTTTTATTGATTCTAAATTCTTATTTAAATAGCTTCAGAAGATCATTTCCATTTGCAAAAATCAGCAGGCTAAACAGAATTACCATTCCGATAACCTGAGCATATTCGAGAAACTTATCGCTGGGTTTGCGCCCGGTAATCATTTCGAAAAGCAAAAATAGCACATGACCGCCATCTAAAGCCGGAATAGGCAGTATATTCATAAAAGCAAGAATTACGGAAAGAAGTGCTGTCATATTCCAGAAAATTTGCCAATCCCATACTTTTGGGAATAATCCGCCAATGGTTCCAAATCCGCCAACCTGCTTTGCTCCTTCTTTCGAGAATACCAGTTTCAGACTTTTTACATATCCACCCAAGGTTTCAAATCCCTGAGAAATCCCAGCAGGAATTGATTCAAAAAATCCATACTCAATATGTTTTACATCAAAGAAATGGATTGGAGATTTTGGTTGAATACCAACTTTTGCATCTTCGGTCGGAGTGAGTTCTTTTTCAAGATATTGGCCATTACGATAAAAGCCCATCCTGATTTTTTTACTGGCGTAAGGTTTTAGCTTATCTGCAAAATCCGTGTACATTCCAAAAGGAACTCCATTGATTGAAACGATACTGTCTCCTGCTTGTATTCCTGCTTTTGCTGCCGGATTTCCATCTATAATTTTTTCGGCTACAAACGGAAAACGAGGTTCTAAATAAAATTTTTCTCCTGAAGCAAGAATTTTCTTCGTCCCATCATGAGGAATATTGACAATTGAACGTTGTCCATTCCGCTCAATTTCAACACTTTTTACATTTCCCAACAGGATATTTCTTGAAAGATCACTAATTTCTTCGACTTCTTTTCCATCAGCAAGAATGATTTTATCTCCGTTTTGGAATCCAAATCCTTTCGCTACTTCGTTGAAATGATAGCCCCAGGTTGCATTCTTTACCGGCAAATAATCACTACCCCAGGTAAACAGTATCATAGAATAGATAATCAGTGCAAGTATAAAATTGACTACAACTCCTCCAATCATAATAAACAAGCGTTGCCAGGCCGGTTTTGAGCGGAATTCCCACGGCTGTGGTTCTAGTTTCAACTGCTCTTTATCCATTGATTCGTCAATCATCCCGGATATTTTCACATAACCACCCAATGGTAACCAGCCAATCCCATATTCTGTATCGCCAATTTTCTTTTTAAACAATGAAAACCAAGGGTTAAAGAAGAGATAGAATTTTTCGACACGCGTTTTAAAAATCCGGGCAAAAACGAAGTGTCCCATCTCATGTAAAACTACAAGTATTGAAAGGCTGAGAATCAGTCCTAATCCTTGAATAACATATTCCATAGTCTATTTATAAATTTCGTGCAATAATACACATTAAATTCTTTCTTTGGCATATCGACGAGTTTCTTTGTCTGTAGCAATGTAATCTTCATACGAAGGGTGCTCTATAAAACTTATTCTCTCCATGCATTGTTCAATTACATCTGTCATTTCGAGAAAGCCGATTTTATTACATAAGAATGATTGCACTACCACTTCGTTGGCTGCATTCAAAATACAGGCCGCATTTCCTCCTTTTCGCAAAGCTTTATATGCCAGACTTAAACTTCTGAATACCTCGGTATCAGGCTTTTCAAACGTAAGCTGAGGATAATCCATGAATGAGAAACGAGGATAATCTGTTTCTAATCTAAAAGGGTAACTCATGGCATATAAAATGGGTAGTTTCATATCGGGCAAACCCATCTGAGCCTTTAACGAACCATCTTTAAACTGAACCAATGAATGCACAATAGATTGAGGATGAATAATTACATCAATCTGCTCAGGTTCCAGTCCAAAAAGCCATTTTGCTTCAATTACTTCCAGTCCTTTGTTGACCAGAGTAGCTGAATCGATCGTGATTTTTCGTCCCATTGTCCAATTTGGATGTTTCAGGGCATCTTCTTTCGTCACGGTTTTCAGAAAATCGCGATTTTTTCCACGGAAAGGACCTCCGGAAGCAGTAAGCCATATTTTCTCAACCGGGTTATGAAATTCCCCGGCTAAGCATTGAAATATTGCCGAATGTTCCGAATCAACCGGGTAGAGATTCACCCCTTTTTCCCGGGCAAGTTTGGTTACCAACTCCCCGGCAACCACCAACGTTTCTTTATTTGCAATGGCGATCTGTTTTCCACATTCAATCGCCTTGAGTGTTGGACGTAAACCTGCAAAACCGACAATCGCCGTAAGTACCATGTCAATTGAGTCAGACTCAACAATCTGTTCCAGCGAATCATCCCCTGCAAAAACTTTAATATCATGAGAAGTAAGTGCTTCGTTCACTTCTTTGTAAAGTTCAGGAACACCAATCACCACTGAACTGGGTTGAAATTCTATGGCTTGTTCAATCAGTAATTTTGCGTTGCAATGAGCAGTTAAAACCTCGAGTTCAAAGGCATCAGGATGTTTCCGGATAACCTCAAGAGCTTGCGTTCCAATGGAGCCGGTTGAGCCTAAAATAGCAATACGTTTTTTCATTCTACAATCTTAGAAAGAGATGTAATCCCGTGGATTTACGGGACTTCCGTTAAACCATAATTCAAAATGCAAATGCGGACCACTGGTTTGTTCACCACTATTCCCAATAAACGCTACCGGCTCGCCTGCTTTCACATATTCGCCTGCTTTTTTCAACAAAGCAGAATTGTGTTTATATACTGAAATAAGATTTTGCTGATGCTGAATGGCAATGGTATAGCCTGTTTCTAAAGTCCAGTTTGAAAAGATTACCGTACCGTTAAGGATCGATTTAATGGGCTCGTTTTTCTTTCCGGCAACATCCACTCCATAATGCTTTTTAGAAATATTGAATCCATTGATTACCATTCCTTTTATTGGAGAAAAAAAGAAAAAGCTGCTCAAGCCTCCGGATGAGGAAGTTTCGACATTGCTGCCTTCGTTCTGAACCGTTAAATCATATTTTCCCGTATTCTCCATTTCAATACGAAAGAGCGAATCTTCTCTGGAGCGTTTATAATCAACCGTTTTGGGTTTCAGGTTTGTATCTTCAAGGTTTTTCACATCCTGAATCGGAATTTCTCCTGAAAGAACCATATTCAATGTTTGCAACATTCGATCGCGGTTTTCGACCATCCGTTTCAGAGAGTCGGCACGCAAAGCATTCTGATACGATTGGCGGGTTAACTCCACGCTGGTATAGCCGGGAATATATTCACGCAGTGGCGTAAACGCGATGATATAAGTAGTGAGCAAAATCAGAATAATGGCAAGTGAACCAACCGCAACAAATACATTCAATCGTGACAAACGAAACGAAAATTTTTCGGCAAAATTATCGTCGTCCATAATTACCAGCCGATACTTGTTTTTCAGCTTAAAAAGCCACTTTTCTTTAAACCACTTTGAGCCAAACATTTTCAGGTTTCTCACTTTTTGAATTTGCAAATATCGGAAATAAGCAAACGTCATTTATCCTGAAAAGTCGTAAAAAGTGTTAATCGGATGAATTTCAGCAATTTTAAATTTTGAATTTTGCCCTAAAGAGAGCTCCTTAACACAAAAAAAAACTTTCAAAATCTAACACAATCCACGTACAAAAATCAATCATTTATTAATACATTTGCAAGCAATACCATTCAACAACCAAATAAATCAAAGCAGGCCATTATGACCCGTAAAAAGATTTTAATCAGAGACTTAACTTTACGCGACGGACAGCAATCATTATTTGCAACACGTATGCGTCAGGAACAAATTGATCGAGTACTCCCACTATTTAAAGAAGCAGGATTTTATGCTATGGAAGTGTGGGGTGGAGCTGTTCCCGATTCAATCATGCGTTTTCTAAATGAAGATCCTTGGGAACGTCTTGAAAAAATTAAAGCTGTAATTGGTGACTCATCAAAACTTACAGCTCTTTCACGTGGTCGCAATCTCTTTGGTTACAATCCTTACCCGGATGAAGTTATTGAAGGATTTAACCGCAATGCCATTAATTCGGGGATCGACATCATGCGTATTTTTGATGCGTTGAATGATGTAAATAACGTAAAATCAACCATTAAATACGTAAAAGAAAATGGAGGTATCGCCGATTGTACTGTCTGCTATACTGTTGATCCGAAATTCACCTCCAAACAGAAAATGAATGCATTGCTGCATTTTAAATCATTACCCAAAAACATCTTCTCCATCGATTACTTTGTTCAGAAAGCTGTAGAAATGGAGAAACTGGGAGCTGATATGATTTCGGTGAAAGATATGGCTGGTTTAATTCCTCCTATGAAAGCCGGTTTAATTATTCGCGAACTGAAAAAGAACGTAAAAGTTCCGATTGATTTCCACACACATTGCACTCCGGGTTACGGATTAGCTGCAGTTGTTATGGCTATCGTAAATGGTACAGATATTATTGATACAGCTATCATGAATTTCGCAGGAGGCCCGGCGGCTCCCGCCTTTGAAATTATTCAGATTTTTGCTGACAAGCTGGATATTGATACTGGTGTAAATCTGGATGCGGTTGTTAAGATCAATAAAGAATTAAAAATTATTCGTGAAGAACTTGCTGAATACGATTCATACAAACTCTTCCCAAGAGAATTTGACATTACAAACTACGAGTTACCTCCACAAGTTGACCAGTTATTCGAATTATCCATTGGTTATGCTAAAGCCGATAAAGAAGAAGAGTTACTGGATGCTTGCCAAAAAATTGAAGCATGGTTTAATTTCCCCGGACCGGATGAGATGGTGAAAAATGCTGAAATTCCGGGAGGAATGTACACCAATATGCTCTCTCAACTCAAACAGTTAAAACTCGACCATCTTTTAGCCAAAGTACTTGAAACCGTTCCCATTGTTCGTGTTGCATCCGGATGCCCTCCGCTTGTAACTCCAACTAGTCAGATTGTTGGAGCACAAGCCGTAAACTACGTTATTGACGAAAGCAAAGGATTGCCTCCATACACTACCAAATCAACACAATACGTAAACATGGTAAAAGGATTGTATGGCAAAACACCTATTCCGGTTGACCCTGATTTCCGTGAAAAAATATGTGGTGTACGTGAAGAAACTCCATACGATACAAGTAATTACAAAAAGCAGGAAAATAAAGTTTTTCCGGAATATGGCGGTTTAAAAATGGCTTACAATGAAAAGGATGAACTTTTACTCGAACTGTTCCCTGCTGTAGCTAGCGACTTCCTTAAAAAGCGTGCCGAAGCAAAATACAATGCTGAAATTAAAGTAATTGAAGATGCCCGTCATGCGAAAGAAGAAGAAGAAAAACGCAAATTACAGGAAGAGAAGGCAGCCTTCGAAAAAATGACTCCCGAACAAAAAGTTGAACGGCTGATGGATGGTTTGTATCATTACAAATGGATTTCATCAGGAGAATAATCATAACTCATTGAAATCAAATCCAAAACTGACTTTTATAACATATTCACTCTATACCATAAAAATCTACAATATAGCCCAAACTCATTTCGGGTATAATGCCGATGAATAGAAATATTAAGATCAATCGAGCTTGCGAAAATTGGCCTTAATATTTCTATTCATCGGTATTCGTGCTTTAGTCCGGTTTCTTATTTTCCGGAATACAATCATCTGAAATAATTAACATGAAAAAAACAGCCCTGCTTATCTCCTTAATCTTTATTTCGTTGCAACTGTTGGCTCAAATTTCGTTGAAAGACCACAACAAAGCAATAAAGTATTACAACGAAGCCCTGAAAAACTATAAAAAAGGAAGTAACAATCTGACAATCGAAAATCTTAAAAAATCAATTAATATCGATTCAACATACAGAGAATCGTATGTTTTAATGTATCATTCAACCGACAAACTGAACGAAGATTCTGTTCAGAAAATTTATCTGCGAAAAGCGAACAATCTCTTTACTGAAGACGACGAGTTCTATTATTATATGGGATTGAATTTCAGAAAAGTAGAAAATCTTGACTCTGCAATATTTTATTTTACCAAGGCAATTGATTTATCAAAAGTAAACGGTGAAGATTTTGAACTTGTTTATTCATATTACTCAAACCGCGGAATATGTTATCTATATAAAGAACTGTGGAGCAAATCATTATTCGATTTAAACTATTCTCTGAAACTCGACAGCACACACAGTAACGTTTACACAAACCGCGGAATTGTATTGTTTAAACTCAACCGGAAAGATGAAGCATGTATGAGTTGGAAAACAGCTTCAGAAATGGGAGAAAGTTATGCAATCGAATATCTGGTAGAAAACTGCGACAAAAATTTCAAAGCTTTACCTCCCAAAAAAATCAAAGTTTATAAAGTGGTTAAAAAGAAAAAAAAGAAGAAGTAATTCTTATGCAAACCAATGCAGTTGCAGCATCACTTTATAGAAAAGTACCATACCGAAAATGATGAGCATAACACCAACCAATCGATTAATCAGTGTTAAAACCTTGTTATTCAGGTATTTTTTTATACGGTGCGAAATAAAGCATTTCAGGTTATCCACCGAAAATACAGCTAGCAAAATACCTCCGAAATAAATAATAGCTTCGTAATTATCCACCCCCTGAACTGTACTGATTCGAGTGGTTCCCAATACCGTAATTGATCCCCAGAAGAACCAAACTGTTGGATTTAAAGTATTGAGTGCAAAACCTTTCATAATATAGGTAAAGATACCCGGGCGTTTAACTTCAATATCTTTCGAATCTGTAACATGTCCTTTTCTCGAAAAATTATATACCCCGAACAATACCAGAACAATTCCGCCAATGACTCCAATAATTATCTGATTATCAGGATCAGCAAGAATTTGAGAAGCACCCAGATAAGCCAAAGTTACCAAGGTTATATCACTTAAGAAAATCCCAACTGCAAGGAAAAAGCCTGCCATAAATCCCCTGTGAATCGAAGTTTGAATCAACGAGAAGAAGGCTGCACCCGGCAAAAACGACAGTGTGACACCTAACAAAAACCCTTCCAGAAAATTATGCAACATAGGCTTTATCTGAATAGTGAGTATTATAGCTTAGCTTTCAGGCTTTCAAGATAACAAACCCAATCGTTATACTTTTCGTTTCGTAAAACGCGTGGGAATTTATTCTGTCCTCCTTCTTTTCCACAATGCTTCATATAATCGTAGAACACATGCGATGGATATACTTCAGCAAATACATCGCGGATTGCCTCAATTCGTTCTACGCGATAATCATCATTCAGAACTTTTAGATATTCATCAAGCTTATGCGCAACAAGTTCCGGATCAAGATTTGAATCGGTCCCTAAATACCATTTATGTGCAAACATAGAGCCATAGCGAATTCCGGCAACGGTAAATTCCTTAATATCAACATTAAGTTCATCGCTAAGCATTTTCACGGCACGATTCATATTTTCCTGCGACATGTGTTCGCCGCATATATTGAGGAAAAACTTAGTACGCCCTGTAATTAAGATTTCACTGCGTTCTTTTGAAGTAAACTTGATGGTATCTCCAATCAGATAGCGCCAGCAACCTGCACAGGTTGAGATCAACAAAGCATATTCAACACCTTCTTCTACTTCACCAATGGTCAGAGTCTGTGGCTTTTCCACAATATTTCCTTCATCGGTAAAATTATTCGAATTAAATGGCACAAATTCGAAGAAAATGCCATTATCGAGAACCAATTGCATTGCATTGGTTTCCGGACGGGTTTGATATGCTAAAAAGCCTTCTGATGCCAGATAAGTTTCCATGTAAATCAACGGGTGATCAAGTAGTTTTTCGAACCCTTTTTTGTAGGGTTCAAACGACACACCCCCATGAACATACATTTCCAGATTAGGCCAGATATCATGTATTGTATTGAGATTATATTCTTCGATTATCTTTTCCATCAGAATTTGCAACCAGGCCGGAACACCTACAATTACACTGATGTCCCAGTTTTTTGCATTCTTCACTATTTCATCGAGCTTGGTAGGCCAGTTTCTTTCGCGTGAAATACGTTTCCCGGGTTTGTAAAAATGTTGAAACCAGAACGGTATATTTCCGGCAGTAATTCCGGACAAATCACCTTCATAATAGGTTCCATTATATTGCAGGTGAGTACTTCCTCCAAGCATTAAAATACCACGTTCGAAAAACTCCCGGGGCAAATCATACTTGGGCAGTGTAAATATTTGACGTACACTGGTTTTTTTGATAGCATGCAACACATCTCCTGTAACAGGTATATATTTGCTGGATGCTTCGGAGGTGCCGGAACTAAGCGCAAAATAGTTCACTTTCCCCGGCCAGCAAACGAAAGATTCGCCATTGAGTGTACGATACCAGTATTTGGAAAATATTGAATTATAATCATTTGAAGAAACATTTTCTTTAAACGCCTTCACAACATTACGTTGTTTTAAAATAGTATCAAAATTATGATCTTCACCAAAAATTGTAAACTGAGCTTTACGCAAAAGCTTTTTTAACACACGTTTCTGAGCTTTTACCGGATCAACCTTTTCGTAAAGATCTAACGGGATTTTACTTCTGATCTCAAGAGCAGCTTTGATAATAGATCCTAAAATTGGCATCGACTTTGCAATTTTATGTTTTGAGGGGGTAAAAATATAAAATAAAATGCGATTCTCCCCTATTTGGAAACGTTTGTAGCTTTTGAATTATTCTTCTTTGAAAACAAACTATCCGTAACCCTACTGACTACCAATAATCTGAAAGAAACGTTAAGAAATTTTTATTGGGTATTACGATTTTATATTTATGATTAAAACGAGTTATTATGCTATTAATTAATTATTGCGTTCATTCGTTAGTACATGCCTACTGATTTAGATTTTTACATTACAATAACAAGCCGGATATGTAGATTTTTTCTATATTTGCCCCCTAAAATAATGCAGTTGTGATATTTAAGAAGAAGCTAATTTGCTTGTTATTTCTATTTGCATTTGGCATAGTATTGACACACAATATCATACCACACCATCATCATTTTGATGATTTCCTTGAAAATCATCCTTGTCATGCTCAACAAAATGATACTCATCATCATTCTCATTTTCCAGCTCATTGTCATGCCTTTAATGAAACTTCATTTATAAAGAATACTCTTTCAACGTATCCAATTATTGTTAAAGTAATTGCTGTTCTGAAACCAATTTTAACGGATAAATCGGTTTTGCTTTCCATTGAAGAACAAAAAGTTCAATATTGCGAAACAGATGATAATGTTCCGGATATCTTTCATTCCAGCTCTCATGCACGCAGGGCTCCACCCTTATTTTCATAGTTTTTTGTTCTCTTTTTTACATGTGGATTGAACCGTTAAATGGTTTTTAATCCAAGGTGATTCTTTATCACCTCATTCATTTTATCACTATTATCAGCACAACAAACATGAAAATATATATATTTCTACTATTTGCAGTACTCCTTTTTGCATGTGGCAAGAAGACTGAAACTGACAGCCATGAACATGAAGCTGCCTCAAACCAAATTACTCTGTTTACTGACAGCACAGAGTTTTATGTTGAATATTCCGAACTGGTGAAAGACAAAGAAGCCTCTTTTCTGGTTCACACAACCCGTTTATCCAGCTATAAACCCTATACTTTTGGGAAAGTAACGGTTCAAGTCGGAGAATCCAGCGTAACAGCCAGCAAGCCGGAAGAACCTGGCATCTTTCACCTCAAACTTACGCCCAAAGAATCGGGACATTCCGACTTAATCATCATCTTTGAAAGCGACACTGTGAAGCAATGTATTGATATCGAAGAAAAAGAACATTCTCACGAAGCGGAAGCCAAAGAAAGTGGAAATGAAGAACATAATCATGCAGCAGAGGAAGAGGGCGGGCACGAAGGACACAACCATGCAGCAGAAGCTCCCAAATCAGGGTTAATCCGTTTCACCAAGGAACAAGCATGGAAAAGCAACTTTATGGTGAAAGAAATTGTACCTCAACAATTTGCAGCAGTAATCAATACCAGTGGTGAAATGCTCTCCATGCCAGGCGAAAAGCAAAACGTAGCTGCCAAAACCAGCGGAATTGTACTTTTTGCTACCAAAAACCTGGTTCAGGGAAGCCATGTTACGAAAGGTCAACTTCTGTTTACCATAAGTGGTCAGGATTTAACGGATAACAACATTGGTGTTCGGTTTTCGGAAGCACGTAACCGTTTTCTCCAAAGCAAAAGTGAATACGACCGACACAAACAGCTTTACAATGAACGAATTATATCCGAAAAACAATTCATAGAATCGCAAAGTCGTTACCACATCGACAGTATATCTTATTACGCTCTTTCGAACAGTACTTCGCAAAACGGGCTCCGGATTTACGCTCCTTTGAGTGGATATTTGCACGAATTGAATATATCCGAAGGTCAATACATCCAGACCGGAGATTTGCTTGCAACCATTTCGACCAATCAAACCATCTTGTTGCGTGCCGATCTACCTCAGCAATACTATCTGCAACTCAATATGATAGAAACAGCCAACTTCCGCCCTGCGTATTCCGAAAAAACATACACCGTAAACGAACTAAAAGGTCGCATACTTGCCCGCGGAGCCTCGGTTGCCGAAAATAATCACTACATGCCTGTTTATTTCGAAGTAAAGAATGACGGCAGTCTGCTCGAAGGTGCATTTGCTGAATTTTATCTCATTACCCATAGCCAGACAGAACAGTTAGCCGTCCCCAACAGCGCAATCGTGGAAGAGCAAGGTGTTTACTACGTTTATGTTCAGGAAACAGGAGAAGCATACAGCAAACGTACAGTTACCCTTGGCCAGAGCAATGGGCTTGAAACCATGATTTTAAGTGGTCTGGAAGCTCACGAACGTGTAGTAACACAAGGCACCACCCTGATTAAAACAGCATCAATGTCAACCAGTGTTGGCGCACACAATCATCAACACTAAACCAACAAAGCTATGCTGAATAAAATCATAAACTACTCGCTGCGCAATCGTATGCTGGTGATCTTCTTTTCGCTGGCATTGCTGGTTGGCGGAGGAATTTCAACGTTAAACATGGAAATTGACGTTTTTCCCGATCTAACTGCGCCCACCGTTGCTGTGCTTACCGATGCACATGGCATGGCCGCCGAAGAGGTGGAAAAGCTGGTCTCCTTCCCTATCGAAACAGCCCTGAACGGTGCTACCGACGTCCGTCGTGTACGCTCTTCCTCTACCTTCGGAATGTCGATTGTATGGATCGAATTCAACTGGGGTACTGATATCTACAAGGCCCGCCAGATTGTAAACGAAAAATTATCGACACTGGCCACCACACTTCCGAAAGGAGTGGAAGCCCCTTTGCTCGCTCCGCAAACTTCCATTATGGGAGAAATCATGCTGATCGGAATCACTTCTGATTCTCTCAACATGTTCGATCTGCGCACTTTAGCCGACAAACAAATCAAACAGCGACTTCTTTCTGTTTCGGGAGTTTCGCAGGTAGTAGTAATGGGTGGTTTGCCCAAACAATACCAGATTTTGGCCAATCCGCACAAAATGCGCTATTATGATGTAAGCCTTGATGAGTTGAAAAAGGTAGCCGAAGGAACCAACAGCAACGCTTCAGGTGGAATGATCAATGAATATGGCCAGGAATACATCGTGAGAGCTACCGGGCGTTCGGCAAAACCAGAAGATATTGGAAGCTCCGTAATCAAAATCCGTAATGGAAAACCTGTAAAAATCAACGATATTGCCGACATCAAAGTTGCACCTCCTACCCGTATCGGGGATGCTTTTCTGAATAAAAAGCCCGCGGTAATCCTCACCATCCTCAAACAACCGAACATCAACACACTCGATTTAACTGAAGACATAGACAAGGCCGTTGAAGACTTAAAACCGTCACTTCCTTCGGGCGTAAATGTGAATACTAAGATTTTCCGTCAGGCCGATTTTATCAATAATTCTATCCACAATGTGATGCAGGTTTTGCTCGAGGGAGGAATCTTTGTAACCATCATTCTCTTCCTCTTCCTGCTTAATGTACGCTCAACTATTATTTCACTCACTGCACTTCCGCTTTCATTGCTTCTGTCGTTAATCACCCTTAAGTTTCTGGGATTAACCATCAACACCATGTCGCTTGGAGGGATGGCTATTGCTACCGGAGCGTTGGTTGATGATGCAATTATTGATGTAGAAAATGTACTGAAACGCTTGCGGCAAAATTTTCGCAAACCCGAACACGAGCGTGAGCCAACGCTCACAGTGGTGTACAATGCTTCGGTTGAAATCCGCTCTTCTATTGTTCAGGCAACGTTGATTATCATTGTGGCATTTGTTCCGCTCTTTTTCCTTTCGGGGATGGAAGGACGTATGCTGAAGCCTCTGGGGATCACCTTTATTGTTTCTCTTTTTGCTTCGTTAATGGTTGCCGTAACGCTCACTCCGGTTCTTTCAAGTTACCTTCTTACAACCGAAAAACAGCTTCGCCAGGATGAGCACGGTAAAAATAAGCTGATCCGAAAACTTAACAATGGATATCGCAGCTTGCTGAATCATGCGCTGTCGCATCGAAAACTCATTCTCTGGTCATCCGGAGTTTTGTTTGTGCTCGCGCTGGCATTGCTAAGCCGTTTCGGACACTCTTTTCTTCCCGAATTCAAAGAAGGAACTCTCACCATCACCACCGAAACGTTGCCGGGTGTTTCTCTCGATGAAAGCAACAATCTCACCGAAAAGATTGATGAACAACTCCTTTCTATCTCTGAAGTACAATATGTGAGCCGCCGTACCGGACGCGCCGAATTAAATGAACACAGTCACGGAGGAAGCAATACTTCTGAAATAGATGTACCTTACAAACTTGACAAGCGTAATCACGAAGAGTTTATGAAAGAGGTACGCGAAAAACTGGGAACTGTGAAAGGAATTGCCATAAACATCGGACAGCCATTGGGACATCGTATTGACCACATGCTTTCGGGAACCCGTGCCGGTATCGCCATGAAACTCTTTGGTCCTGACTTGAATAACCTCTATTCACTGGCGAATCAAATCAAAGAAAAAATTAAAGGGGTAGAGGGCATCGTTGACTTAAATGTAGAACAACTTGTTGAAATTCCGCAGATTCAGATCCGTCCACGAAGAGAAATGCTGGCACGGTACGGTATTTCGCAACGCGAGTTCACCGAATTTGTAGAGATAACTCTCGCCGGCGAAAAGGTAGCCGAAGTATATGAACATAACATGAATTTTGATTTAGTTTTGCGATACGACGAACCTTTCCGCAACAGTATTTCTGCTATCCGCAATACACTGATTGACACATATACAGGCGAAAAAATACCGCTCAGCTATGTGGCTGATGTTGTTTCAGTATCCGGACCAAACGCTATCAACCGCGAAAACGTTCAACGCAAGTTGGTCATTTCGGCCAATACTGCTAATCGCGATGTAGGAAGTGCCGTAGAGGAAATTCGCGACATCATCCATAAGCAAATACCCATGCCCGAAGGTTACCATCTGGAATATGGCGGACAATTTGAAAGTGCCCAGAAAGCTTCTCAACTTTTACTCATCACCTCACTTCTGGCAATAGTGGTGATTTTCCTCATCCTTTTCCAGGAATTCAAAAGTATGAAGTTAGCCGGAGTTGTGCTGATAAACCTTCCTCTGGCTCTTATCGGCGGAATCCTTGCAATCTGGTTTTCTTCAAATATGCTGAGTATTCCGGCAATAATTGGATTTATCACTCTTTTTGGAATTGCAACCCGTAACGGTATTTTGCTTGTTTCCAGATATCAACATCTCAAAGAAGAAGGCTTAAGCCTGAAAGAGCGCATCCTGCATGGCTCTACCGACCGTTTAAACCCGATTCTGATGACCGCTCTCGCCTCAGGACTTGCTCTTATTCCGCTTGCATTGCGTGGCGATTTGCCCGGTAACGAAATCCAAAGTCCAATGGCTATTGTAATTCTGGGAGGTCTGTTCACTTCTACACTTCTGAATCTCTTTGTAATTCCTGCCGTTTATTTCATCATCGAAAACCGAAAAAGTCATGAAAACAACCCGATATAACTATATTCCTGACAAAGGGAAAGCGGATAAGTCCTTAAAACCTGTTAGGTTTGATAAATTTTCAACGTTTCAACGGTTGAAGATTATCACTATCTTCTTTTTTTTCTCTGCAAGTCTCACTGCCCAAAACTCTTTCAACGACTTCCTTAATCAGGTAAAAACCAACAACAAAGCATTGATTACCGCTAAGGAACAATTGAAAGCCGATGAAACCGAAGCCAAAACCAATCTCAACCCGGCTAACCCGGAAGTTGAGTTCGGCTATCTTTTTGGTACTCCCGAACAAATTGGCAACCGTACTGATTTCTCTGTCATGCAAAATCTCAACTTCCCTACCTACTATTTCGCCAAGCAAAAAAGCTCCGGAATCAGGCGCTCTCAGGCTAAACTTCGTTACCAACTCGTCGAAAACCATATTCTGGTACAAGCAAAAATACGCTGGTACGAACGCATCTATCTCAATCAAAAGCATCAGATTCTTACCCGCCGGCTTCAAAATGCCGAACAAATTTCCCACCATTACGAACGCAAATTCAGCAGTGGAGAATGTAACCAGCTACAGCTCAATCAGGCACGTTTGCAATTTATTTCCATGAAAAATGAAACAGCACAGCTTCTCAGCGAAATAGCCAACAATCAGTCTGCACTGAATGAACTTAGCGGTGGAATACCAGTCAGCATCACCGAAACCGAACTTCCCGCAACTACCAGTGTTTCGCAGGAAGAAATTTCACAAAGCACAGCAGGTTCTTCACGAGTAAGACTAAGCCAGATACAGAGTGATTTTTTGAAGCAGGAAATTGCAGTCCGCAAAAATCAGATTCTACCTCAGTTGAAGGTAGGCTACTACCGTGAAAGCATCACCAGCGAAACCTTCAGCGGATTAAAAGCTGGAATTTCCATTCCGCTCTGGAACAGTGCCAATCAGGTAAAACTGGCTCGCTATCAGGCAGATGCTTCGCAGGCAGAGCAACAACAACAATTGCTCAGCCTTCAAAGCGAATTGCAGCAAAAGTTCAACACCCTGCAAAGCCTCATCATACAAATACAAGAACTGAAAGCCTCACTTCAGCTTGTAAATGATGAGCAATTGCTGGGTAAAGCACTCCAAGCCGGCGAGATATCTCTCACTGAATATTACTACGAAACCGGGTTCTACTTCCAAAACCAGCTACAACTGCTCGATTTGCAGAAAAAACAACTGCAACTTCAGGCTGAAATCGAAGGAATGGTAAAGTAAAAAAACAGATTAGCCATTATGAATCAGTGAGCAATGAGCAATTTGAAAATTGCTCATTGCTCACTGATTTTTTTTGCATCTGAGGCATTATTATACCTATCAAGATTATGAATGTACGATAGGCTTCCCAACATTTAAAACATAACCGTACTTTACAATAGAATCCATCTCACTTCGTTTTATTTCCAGATTTATCCCTTAAATCCAGATTTGATTTCACCCTTTTCTTACATTTGCTGGAATAAAAGCTATGTACAGAATTGCAACTTCAAACGCATGAGTTATAAAAACAGGATTAACGCAAAATCGGCCTTTTTCTTCTATAGCTTTCTGTCCTGCATTACGCGTGGAAACAAACATTGTGTCCACAAAAAACTGCTCTACGGGGCATTGATACTGGGAATTGGCGGACAATTCGGATGTAGGCAAAACAATTCTCTGTACCAACCTTTCCAGAAACCGGATTCTAAAAACAATAAAATTTCCGGATCTGTCTCTGACTCTATCAATAACAAAACAGACGATCAAAAGAATATAACGGAGCTGGATAAAATGATTTTCTGCTATGTTGTTGAAGTAATGCCTGAATTCCCCGGAGGTGATGAAGCCAGAGTTAAATTTCTGAAAAAGAATCTAATCTATCCTGACTCTGCTCGTAAACATGGCATTCAGGGTACAGTATTTGCTACATTTACTGTTGATACGAATGGATCAGTCAGCAACCCAAAAATCCTCAGAGGTATAGGTTATGGCTGTGATGAAGAGGCAATCCGGGTATTAAAACTTATGCCCAAATGGAAACCTAGCTTACAAGAAAATAAAGCAGTTCTGTTTAGAATGAATCTCCCTGTAAAATTCGCACTACCTGATTCGACCCAAACCCGATGATGAGTAAGCCCCGAAAACTTTATACCCGAACAGTCTATTTGTTCTTCGCGTTTCTGGCTTTTGTTACGCGGGGAAACAAACATTGTGTCCACAAAAAGCTACTCTACGGGGCATTGATACTGGGAATTGGCGGACAATTCGGATGCGGGCAGAAAGAATTTAAATCCAAAGCTTTTAATTCAGACGTTAACCAGGTAAAAAGAGCAAACCATACTTTAAAGTATATAAATGATACTCTTAACAAACAATCATCAAACAAACCCACTCAAAAAGAAACCAGTATAATTATTTCATCAACTTGCTATGACGTTGCTGAAATACCAGAAATACCTCTTCAATCCTCTGATACATTTGAAATAGTTGAAATAGTTGACAATGTAATGTGCTATCTGATATCACATGAACCTGTAAACGATGAAAAAACTGTTCAGATCTTTATGCCAGAAACCACTCTTGCCCTAAATGAAGACAAAATTACGGCAACTCCCGATATCAGTGCAGAATTTCCGGGTGGTAAAAAAGCCTTGAATAAATTCTTAAAACAAAACCTTACACTACCAGATTCTGTAACCCATAAAGTATTTGTAAAATTTATCGTGGAGAAAGACGGGCATATTTCTAATCCAGAGATTATTGGTGAAATCCATAAAGCGTTAGAGAATGAAGTATTAAGAATCGTTTCTTTAATGCCTCTTTGGGAAGCAGCAAGAGTAAATAATTTACCTGTTCGTTCATTTGTGATTTTACCTGTTATTCTTGAAAAGAAATAACCCGATGAGTAAGCCCCGAAAACTTTATACCCGAACAGTCTATTTGTTCTTCGCGTTTCTGGCTTTTGTTACACGTGGAAACAAACATTGTGTCCACAAAAAACTGCTCTACGGGGCATTGATACTGGGAGTTGGCGGGCAATTCGGATGCGGGCAAAAGAGCAGCAAGGATTCTTCTTTTTTTAAATCCGAAGCATTAGATTCGCCCTCAATTAACATCGCAAAAATTGATCCTAATAAAAAAGAAAATTACGTTTCCATTTTGCCCTACAAAAGCAACATTAATGTTTTTACAACTATCGGCTCATGCTATGATACAATTATAGACAATATTCCATTTGATTTCTCTTATCCTGTTCCAAAACTCAAAAATGACAATGAAATTTCTGAAACAACAGATTCTATTATAGATGAACCACATACGTTCACCTGTTATACAATAGTAGAATCAATTCCAGAATTTCCCGGAGGTGATGAAGCCAGAATTGAATTTCTGAATAAGAATCTAATCTACCCTGACTCTGCTCGCAAGCATAAAATACAAGGTACTGTATTTGTTGCATTTATCATAGAAACGGATGGGGACGTAAGCAATCTGGAAATTCTCAGAGGTATCGGGTATGGTTGTGATGAAGAGGCGATTCGGGTGATAAAACTCATGCCTAAATGGAAACCAAGCTTTCAACAGAGCAACGTAGTTCGGGTTAGGATGAATCAACCTATAAAATTCACACTATCTGATTCGACCCAAACCCGATGAAACTCACACTCCCTCATATTGCGTTCGAAATCACAGGAACCTGTAACCTGAACTGCCGCTACTGCTACAACATCTGGAAAGTACCGGGAGCGGAAGCATGTAAACCCGGTTCATACAAAAAAGCACTCCGCACGCTGAAACAACTTTTCAAAACCACCGATGTACAACATCTTACCTTTACAGGCGGCGAGCCTTTTCTGTCCGAACGTTTTCCGGAAGTAGTACTTTTTGCCCGCATGAAAGGCAAAAGCATCACCCTGATCACCAACGGCACTTCAGCCAGCAAAGAAGAGTATCAGCATATGCTCAATCTGGGGGTCAGTCTATTCGAAATTCCGGTACATTCAGCTTCTCCCGAAATTCACGACCGAATGACTCAGCACGAGGGCTCGTGGCAAAAAGCTCAGAATAGTATCAATTATTTGCTGGGCAGCAATGCCTACGTAGTTCCGGTAATCGTTCTTACCCGCTTTAACACAGATGTATTGGAGGAAACGCTTCACTTTCTGAAAAAGCAGAATCTGACCCGTATTATGATGAACCGTTACAATTACGGTGGCTATGGAATCGTAAATCCCGAAGAGATTTCGGCAACACTCCTGCAATTGAAAAAAGCGTATCACATTGCAAACCACCTATCGAAAGAGCTGGGACTGAAGATAACATCCAACGTTTGCACTCCCCGTTGCGTAATCAACCCAAAGAATTATCCGATGATTGGTTTCGGCAACTGTTCCCCCGATGTATTACGCCGGCCTATCACTCTTGATATTGAAGGGAATATACGCTTATGCAACCATTCACCGGTTGTGGCAGGAAATATTTTCCAGCAGAAACCCGAAGAAATTCTCTTTTCGGATTATGCACAACAATGGGCTGAGATTAAACCTCAATTCTGTAGTAATTGTGAACTCTGGGAACGATGTATGGGCGGATGTCGTGCAGCTTCAGAACAAATGGGATTACCACTTTCAGAACCTGATCCAATGGTAAAAATGCTTGGTTAGGTCCAATGATTTTGGATATCAAACCCAAACAAGCCAAGCTATACTTCAAATCACAATAATTAAACTTATGCTTAACCGAATCTGATATTAAAATTCAGACAGTTACCTATTTTCTCACTTTCCCCATCTCTTTTTCATGACGATACAGTTAAAACAGGCGTTCTTATAGCCGGCGGATTCTTGTCTTTAGTTTACGCAAAGCATTCTAACGATTAGTATTTCTTGTTGTTTTTAGATTTGATTTAGTTCAAAAGCATATTCATAGCTGATTACGCTTTTGTCTTTTTCGTTTTTCTTCCACGCTTCTTCCAAATGACTTAACTCAATAATGTCGTTGGTACTTGTGGTTTTGAATACGGTTGATACTTTCTCTAAAACTTCTAATTCTGTTTCTGAAAATAAGCTGGCATTAAATGGTCTTTCTTTTCTTGCCTTGAATTGTTCGCCGGTATATCCTTGCGAAAATTCTGTGGTATAAATATCTATTTCTTCTTTGTTTGCTAAAAACTCAAATATGCTTTGAAAATTATGCGGCACAGGTCCCATATCTATAGCTTTGTATCTTACGCCACTTATGGAAAAACAGCTTGTTTTGAACATTAAAAAATCAGCATAAAATAACAGCTTGTTCATTTTAGTTTTGAATGGTTGTAGCTTTTCCGAAAAATACACTACCATTTCGGTAAACTTTTCAAAGTTTGGATTTCGGTATCCTGAGTAAATATCTGCCAAATGATTACCTAATAAGTATTCTTTGAAATTCAAATTAAAAATGTTCCGCTTTCTTTCTTCAACCAATAATTGTGCTTTCTGAATGTACTTTTCTTTCAATTTTTCATCCAATGTTCCACACAATTCTACCATATCAATGAATTTCTTAGGGTCGTCAACCATCTGAATTAATTTGGCATTTGCAGTACTTGGCATTTCACCTGCTTCATATTGCCGGTAACTGTTTACACCAAAACCTAATATTTCGGACATTTTTGCTGCCGATAGACCATACTTCTCACGAATTTTAATAATTTCATCAGGAAACGGAATATTGAACTTGTCGCGGTATTGGTTATATACCTGATTCATATTCACTTCATCTAATGATGTGGTGGTAAATTGCTCCCCACTATCCTCGCATTTGTAATAATGAAAAACTATTTCAAATGTTTCCTTTCTGAAAACCATTGACCTTCTCTCTTTGGTCAATATCATTTCTTTCCCTGTTATTGGACTTTTCATATTATACTATTTTAAAGGATAGTTCATTTTATGTTGTGCCAAATGAAAGGAAATACAAATTACGTTGCTTCCAATTACACCCATTGTAATCTTTATATATACTTCCTTTTTCTTTATGGTTTTACCAAATACCCACATATCAACACCTCCATATAGTTTTTCTTCGAGTGGACCATCGCTATAGTCTTTGGTTTCGAGTGTTTCTAATATGGTTTTTCGTTCAACAGGACGAAGTTCCAAGTCTATTAAAGCTTGCGAGTTTTTACCTCTGTCGTCACGAAAAAGCACATCCCAAAACTTCATTTTTTCTTTGAAGTCTTTTAAAAAGGATGCTACTTCCGCTTCTGTGCTCATATCATTAATTTGACTTAGCAAAAGTAATGCTATTTTTACAAAACACAACCATAAAGTTGAAATACACAATACACACAGAACCTAAAAGCACTTTAAGATTATTCTACAATGTGAGTTTATCTGTTTTTCCCATTGGCTATAGCATCTGAATAGCCACCATTAGGCCAACTATTTCGTACTTAGTTTTATATCTCTGTAATCTGGTTTTTATGATTTAACAGGTTTATTTTTCTTTCAACAAATTTAATGATACATTTTTAATATCCATAATCAGCTACAAAAACAAAGGCAAATACCGACTGGTGGTATGGTGCCCTGCAGGATTCCAAGACGATTTTTCATCAGTTTACACGGGCTTTGGGACTACCACTCTATGTGTTATAGGACGTTTTTATTTACATTCGTTACAATTTTAGCTGTCTCTTTTGCAATTCCTATTGTCGCAATTGAGCCACTATTAAATTTCAAAAAGTCCGATTCTATACCGTCACTAAATATTACTCCACTCATTGGCATTAATGATTCAATAGTCAAAAAATGTTCATTCTTTATTATGCCAACAGATATTCCTATTTGTGTCTTAATACTTTGAAATGGTTCTCTAACTGCAAAAAGTAATTCTGATTCTTTCAGTTTCGGTCTTTTAGGTTTTAAGTTTTTCTCGAACATTCCAGTGACTCCATAAGCCATATTAAAAACAGAACTTAACCAACCTGTCGAACCTGCTGGCGTCGAAACGATGAGTCCGCTTGAAGATTGCTCCTCCGTATTATTGTTAAAGCTAATTTTATAGCGTGCAGAGATGTGAGTTGATGCTCCAATAAATAAATCATTAAAAGCTAGAAGTCTTTGTCCATCATTTAATTTTGCTTCGGCAAAACGCATTGTTTTAAATTGAAACTGATTTGAAATTACGTTTTCAACTCCTTCAATAAAATTGTCTGTGTCGAAAGGAAGTAAAACACCATCATATCGCTGTTTGTCTGGGTTCACAGCTACAATAGGAACACCTTTTGAGTACTTCGCGGTATTTGCGACAAGACCATCCTGACCAATCACGACAATTAAATTCTTTTCCGAAAATATAAATGATGGCAAGAAAGTTCTTTCAACAGTTTTGTGTTTTATAACCTTAGATAGTTGAGTTTGTAGAGATGTCAATGAACTTAGAAAAGTATCGTGTTCGAATACATAATCCTCAAAATTACCTCCAAGTCTTTCTATGTAGAATTTGGCTTGGGCTTTTGTATTGAAACGTTCAATTAATGATTCAAGTCTTGTTTTATTTTTGACGATAATTGCATATTCTACATTCATTTTCTACTATCTTTCTTATCGCTTAATATTGATTCAAGTAGTTCTGGGCTAATATTTAAATTTCCAATTTTATCAGCATTTTCAGCTAACTGTCTAAATGCTAAAGCGATATTGAATCTAGGATCAGGATTATTATTAAGCGCAGTAATTATCTTCCAATCAATGTCTTTGTATGGTTTTAGAGTAGTTTCAATGACAAACCCCTGCGTTTCTGCTTCAGCTCTTTCATTTGCGCTTTTTTGTTCAATTAAAAGTTTCCTTTGGTTTTCTACTGAAATATCTGCTTCAACCTGCATTTCTCTTAATTTTCTCTCGTTATCTGCATTTTGAATTTTTGTTTCCATTTGCTTTTCAGCAATTTGTTTCTGTTTCTCTTCAACCGCAATTTCGGTATTTAATTCGCTTTCTTTTATTTTTCGTTCCTGTTCTACCGCAAAGTTTCTACGTTCATATATTGCCTGATCGGCTTCTTGTTGCAACTTTTCCCTTGTTTCAGTTTCTAGCGCTCTTGTCATTTCCGGTGTTGCTGTTATTGCCAGAATATTTGCTCCCAAAATTTCAATTCCTAACATTCCAATTGCTGGGGAGGATTTAAGTCCTTCCAAAATTCTTTCTTCAACTGCTTTTGCTGAACGTATGGCATCTTTTAGTTTTATACCGTGTATGAATGAAGACGTTGCCGTTTGGGCTACGTTTATGATTCGTTGATTCAACTTTTCAATGTCATTCTTCTTGTATTGTCCATTGTCACTTACCGTAAAATCCAAAATGTCTGCAAGAGTTTTGGGGTTACTGATTTTATAACTGATTTGTCCTTGAATTGTAATTATCTGATAGTCATTTGTTGATTCATTGAAAACAAAAGGCAAGTCATTACTTCCCATTGGGATAGCTGCAATAGAACTATTGGGTACAAAGTAAAAAAATGAAAGTCCACGACCTTCTCTTACAACGTTACCATTTTTAAAATGCATAACGTAAGTCATAGAGTCAAATTTGATATGCTTAAATCCGAACATATTTATTGGTTTTAGTTATTATTTCGTTTATTATACTTGCTACGTTCTCACTTAAAATGGGATATAACTGTTTAACTATATGCAGTTTGGAATTTGCTGGCATTATCCTGTCCGCATACCACAGAAGTCCCAATTGACAAGTCTTGTTATAGGCTGGCTTTTTACGCCCCTGTCCATTGGTTTTTGTTTTTCTCATAAATAATGCTCTCCACATTTTTAAATTTAAAATTCTTTTCCATTATTTTCTTGTCAATATTCTCATAAATAAGAGTAAAATTTAAAAGAGTGTTTTCGTTTCTTTCATTTGCATTCTTATATTGGAAAAAGATTTGCTTTTCTTTACCCTCTCCAATATATTGAAACGGTATGTCGATTATAAAATCATTAGGTTTATTCTCCACGATCTTAATAATTTTTGCAATTTTCCCATTATTTATGAGATTAGCGTAAATTACATCACCATTGTATTTATCAAGTTCAATAATCAATTTTGGTTCAATCTCAGTAAGTCTTTGAGATAACGACAATTCATTTTGTTGTTTTAAAAAATCTTGTTCTTCTTTTAAAATATCAACTTGATTTTTTAAAATCTCTGTCTGAATTATGCTCTGCCTTGAGATCGTATCTAAACTTGCAATCTGTCGTTGAAGATCTTCGTCTTTTTGGAAGAAAGTAAAAAATGCAAAAATGGCCGCTGGAATTGAAATAGCAGCTGCTATTGCTTGAATCCAGTCTGTTATTTTCGTCTTGTTTTTACTAGATTTTGTCATTGCTCACTTATGCTTGTTGTCTGATTAAGTACCGCCCAACATCTGAATAGCCACCATTAGGCCAACTATTTCGTACTTAGTTTTATATCTCTGTAATCTGGTTTTTATGATTTAACAGTTTTATTTTACCTGCAACAAATTTAATGATACATTCTTTAATATCCATCATTCGCCACAAACAAATACCGGTGCAAGAAACAAATAGTATCCAAATTGCGTTGCTTACGGGATTCTATTTTTTCTATCGGAATTATCTCACCACCATTTCATCCGTAAAAATCCAGCAGGGCTGACCCGCTCCGCGGTGCCACTCAGGGCAGATTTTGGGAGAACTTGCTGTAAATCGAAGATATCGCAAAGCGGTTTTCGAAAAGTTGAACGTGAAATGTACGGGTTTTTGTCCGTGGTTCATTTTGGGCTCCGGAATGTTCTGCTGGTAGATGGTTTGGAATGTTTTTCCATCGTCAGAGGCTTCAATTTGCACTCCCCGGGGTAGAAAAATCCAGGAAACATAGTCGAGAAAGAAATTGGTTTCAAGGCTTTCAATGGTATCTTTCTTCCCAAAATCGATCAACAACTGCATATCGTTTCCCTGATATCCCAGCCAGTTTAACCGGTAATGCTGTCCGCCAAACAGGCCATCGGCGAGGGCTTTCTCTCCTCCTACATTATAGGTTGTGCTGTAAGGTGTAAGGGACGTTATCACTTTGTCCTGTGCTTTGTTTACCTGCGTTGCCATCGAGAGAATATTGAGTACCTGTGTCTGATATTGTTCAGGAGTATAAAGATTTTCGTCAATGGTTTTGATTCCCGTTTGTTTACAATTGTCAACAAAACGGTTCAGCAGGATTATCATTTCCGGTCGTACTTCTCTCCTTCCATTTTTTTGCTGGTAAAACGTAAGCTCCGGATGATTGAGATTTAACGCCACGTCCAGATATGCAAAGTCAACGGCACAACGTTGACGTAACACCCTTTTCAAAATCTCCGGATCATCGGCAACCAGACGTTCCGCTTCATCCATCATCATTTTGTATTCTCTCAGTAAATCAGGACGTAAATACCAGTCGGAATAGAGTTTTGGGTAGCCATAAATATCAAGATTTCGGTCATCCGACTGCGTGTTCATCTCTGAATGAACTTTTTCAAAATACGCCAGCATTTGTTGAGCGGCTTTCCCAAAATAGACTTCAAAGAACTTCTTGCGATATGCTTTTTCATCAAGGTTTGCATTCCAGAGAAGATGTGAAATCAGGGCTTGCTTATATTCCATAAAATCGGACCAGGAGTCACCACTCCCCTGCTGAAACATCATCGGGACACCATTCTTATGGAAGAACTGAATATTTTTTTGCAGCACATCAAAATTTGGAAACGGGCAAATATAGGTTTTGAACTGCACCACATAATCCCACATGAAAATATTGCGGGTTAATGCAGCCCAATCCTGCATATCTTTCACAAAATCCTTACTCCGATGGTCGCTCTCCAGCGACTGACTCCGGTTACACTCTATAGAACAGAACATCACGTTCACATTTTTATCAGGTTTGATAAAGCGGGGAGCCGAACGGGTAAACTGGTATGCCAGTGTTGAGATCTGTTTATCGGGAAATTTGCGTGCAATCTGGTTGGCCATATCAATATATGCGCCTGAAACAGATCCATACTTTTCGTACAGTAATTTACATTTATCGCACTCACAATAGTTATAGCAATCATTCTGTGAAACCGACCAATAAGTGCAATGAGGTTTCTGTTTTATCTGCTCGCGCAGATTATCTGTGAGCAACTGAATAACGGCCGGATTACTCAAACACAACTGTCCATCACGAATGCGACGACCATTCACCAGTGAAAAATATTCGGGATGCAGATCGTAGTATTTATCGGGCGGACAAAGTTTCTGGAACGTGTGTACAAACATCCCCCAGTCGTCCTGCGTATGGTTTTTGTTAAACAAACGATATGATTCACTGGTTTTATCCGGGAAATGTGGATGTCTGTACGAAAAGTCGGGTTGCGAAAACTGCCGTATTGCCGGAATCACAATTTCATCTTTACGTGGAACAAACTCCTCCTCCGCATTAAAACGCATCAATCCCAATTGCTCTTCCAGTAAAGTGTAAACACTGTAAATATCCCCAACCGGATTCTTCCCGGCGAGATAAAGATTCTGATTTTCGGTAAGCATCAAAAATGCATCAGGATGCATCCTGTTCAAACTATCAAGAGCTTTATTTCCCTTCAGCCATTCCTTCCCAATAAAAATCGTTTTGTACATCTTGTCGGGACGGGTTCCCAGCTCCGGCTTACAATTGGAAATCCGGAAAAGGTATCTCTGTAGCTCAGCAGCTGCAAAACGGGTAAGTGTATCCGCATTTTGCCTTACCACAATCTGATAACCTGACTTACCTTTAGAAATCAGTGTAAGTGGTTTATATTGTGCAGAAAGCATGATTGAAAACAAGAACATCAAAAGGATTAAATAAGCTCGCTTCATAGGAATAAATCGGTTTAGGGGCTCAAATATCCGTAAAATCCGGAGATAAATAAGCGCAAACACTACTTCTTTGATAAAATACTGGCAGGATAGTAGTGTTATCCTCTATGATGTTATTGCGTCACCCACAATAACACCATTGTGTCACCCACAATAATACCATTGTGTCACTCACAATAATACCATTGTGTCACTCACAATAATGCCATTGCGGCACCCTCTACAAGAGGAGACTGTTTAAAAAGTCTCTCATCTGGCAAAAACGGATCTGGTTCTCCATAGCAATCCTCTTCACAATGATCAGAATATTATTAAAATCAGTAAGTTATACATTATTACCCTTTAAACCTCGTTTGGTGAGCCGAAAAATAAGTGAAGCAGGTGTAAAAAACATTCCTGCATTACTTTCCCGATTCCTGCATACCAATCATTCTGCACATTGGATAAATCTTCTCAAACAATGTCCTCAAAAAACTCCCTTTGGTTAATCTATGGTTAAACCTCATGATCCTTATGCTCTTTCTGATTTGTCGTTGTTTCTTTGCAGAGATGAAAAAAATTGTGATATACGCTTTTGCATTTCTGATGACAGGATTGATTCTCGGATTTACGTCCGGTATCAGCTATTATGTGCATCAATGCAACGCCAGTCACAGTCGGGAAACAAGCTTGTTTACTCCCGAATTCGGATGTTGTTCTGAAGACAATGAATGTGGTTCCGAAGTTGGAACTCAGAATGGTCAAACTTCAAATTCTATTACCGAAACGCCTTGCTGTATTACCTCTTACAATCTTATCCAGCTTGCGCCTTCCTTTGTTCCCGAAAAGATTTCAAAACTTATCCCGCTTATACTCCCTTTTACATTCCCTGTAATGGAGTCTGTTACACTAGAACCGACTTCCGGCTTCACTTTGTATAACCGCAAACCGCCCGATATCCTTCAAAAAGGGCAGGATATGTATCTGTTCTGTTCTTCTTTCCTTTTATGATTTGTTTGATTTGAACGCTTATCCCGGACTGTTTTTTACTGCCCGGCAAATTTTTTATTGTCAAATCAATACAATCAATTTATATGTTGAAAAAACAATACAAAGCAGTAATACTGCTCTTTATTTACATCTTATCAGGCTATTCTCTTTCTGCACAAAGTGTAAAAGGAAATGTTTTTGAATACGGAAGCAATCAGAAACTATCTCCACTTCCGTTTGCTAATGTATATTGGATGAGCACCACTCACGGAACCACAACTGATAAAAACGGACACTTTGAGTTAAGCAGATCAAACCCTGATTGGACAAAACTGATTGTAAGTTTTGTAGGCTATCAAAATGATACGATAGTTATCAGGGAAATAGACAAGGACGTAAAAATCGTGCTGGTAAACAGCAAAACACTCCCTGTGGTCGAAATTAAAGAGCAACTGGAAGGGGCATATATCTCTATGCTTAAACCTATTCAAACACAGGTAATCACCACTGCCGGACTACAAAAGCTGGCTTGCTGCAACCTATCCGAAAGCTTCATGAACAATGCCACCGTCGATGTAGGTTACACCGATGCCGTTTCGGGTGCAAAACAGATTCAGATGCTCGGTCTGGCCGGAATCTATAGCCAGCTATTGTGGGAAAACATGCCTTTCCTGCGAGGACAAGCTTCCAGCTTTGGCCTTACCTATATTCCCGGAAGCTGGATGGAATCCATTCAGATATCGAAAGGGACTTCTTCCGTAGTAAATGGATTTGAATCAGTTACCGGACAAATCAATATCGAATACAAAAAGCCTCAAAAAGCACAACCACTTTTTTTGAACGTCTATACAAACTCTGAACTCAAACAAGAACTAAATGTACTTACAGGAGGAAAACTGAACGAAAAGCTAAGTACCATGTTGATGGCGCACGGAAGTTATCTTGGCAAAAAATGGGATAACAACAACGACGGTTTTATGGACATTCCGAAGCAGGCGCAGATTAATCTGTTTAATCGCTGGTCGTATGATGCACATAACTATCATTCAATCAATGGGATTAATTTTGTGTATGAAGATCGCAAAGGAGGACAGATGAATTTTAATGAAGACCAGGACAAAGGCGACACATTATACTATGGCTTGGGAATCAAAAATAAACGTGTTCAAGTGTTTACCAAGAATGGCTTTATTATTCCTGCAATAGAAGGAACCAGCCTTGGCATACAAGCTTCGGCAAGCTACCATGAACAGGATGCTTTTTTTGGACCAACTACCTACAAAGGAACTCAGAAAAGTGCCTATATCAACGCGATATGGGAATCTCAACCGGCAAAAAACCACAAATACAACCTGGGACTAAGTTATCAGTACGATAATTATGAGCAAACCTATCAGAAATTGAAAAACAATCAAAGCGTAGATACGCTCTACAATATGCCCCGCACTGAATCAGTTCCCGGAATTTTTGCCCAATATACCTTTGATATTCCGGAAAAGTTCACCCTGATACTGGGCGCCCGTTACGATATGAATAGCTATTACCGTTCATTTTTCACTCCCCGCCTACATATCAAATACAACATCAGCAAAAACAGTGTTTTACGTGCTTCAGCCGGAAAGGGTTATCGTTCGGCCAACATCTTTGCCGAAAATATCGGGTACATGGCCAGTGCACGAAAATTCATGATAGTGGATAAACTGGATCTGGAAGAAGCATGGAACTATGGGATAAACTTTACCCAAACCTTCACCCTGAAAGATAGTCGTAAGGCTACTCTGACGTTGGATTATTATCGTACCGAATTTATCAATCAGGTTGTTGTGGATATCGACCACATGATGCACCACGTCGATTTCTATAACCTCGGATTTAAAAATACCGGAGGGAAATCCTATTCTAACAGCCTTCAGGCTGAATTCACCATCGAACCTTTCAAACGCTTCACCCTTACGTTGGCCGGAAGAATGAACGATGTAAAGGTGGACTACCTGAACGGTACGTTCGAAAAACCTTTTGTAAGCAAATACAAAGGATTGCTTACAATGAGCTATGCTACAAAATTTGAAAAATGGATGTTCGACTTCACCATTCAGTACAACAGCAAAACCCGTTTGCCCAATATAGTAATGGCTCCGGCTGCCCCGGTTTACGACAACTATTCTCCTGATTATCTGTTTATGCTGGGACAGATAACCCGTAAATTTAAACACTTTGATGTGTATATGGGTGTAGAAAATCTTGGAAACTACATGCAACACATGCCCATCATGAGTGCTGATAAACCTTTCAGCAGTAAATTTGATGCCTCCATGATTTGGGGTCCATTGATGGGACGAATGGTATATGCAGGCTTCCGGTTCGAAATCAAGTAGATCATAAAAAACTTCATAAAAGATTTTTCATATAAACAATTAAACACTTATTAAAATCATAACACATGAAAACACATGTAAAATTTACAGCCTTGTTATTGGCCATGATGGTCGTGATGACCGGAGCAGTACAGGCTCAAAAAACAAGTAAAATCAAAGAGATAAAAATCAAGGTATCAGCTCAATGCGGTATGTGTAAAGACCGTATTGAACGGGCTTTAACTTTTGAAAAAGGAGTAAAATCTGCCGAAGTTGACCTCGAAACCAAAACCGTAACGGTGACATACAACGAAACCAAAACCACTCCCGATAAAATCCGCCTTGCAATCAGCAAATTAGGTCACGATGCCGACGATGTAAAAGCCGACGAAAAAGCATACTCCAAGCTTCCGGCCTGCTGCAAAAAACCAGACGATGCCAGTCATCAGAAGATGGAATAATAATTTGGAAATGAGTTAATTTGAAATCAAACCAAAACAGGCCGGTAAGAGTATTTACGGCCTGTTTTACGTTAATGAAACTGCATCTGGCATCTTATTTTCTATTGCGTTCCGAAAAGTGTACGGATAACACATTTTTGGAACGTAAAAATGTCATGAATTACATTTTCCGGAATGAATATCTTTATTACAAACAAATCTCTTTACTGATTTCTTTTCCTGAAATAAAGCTCCATGACTGTGAATCAAGCGAAATAGAAACCTTTTCATGATTGATTTTCAACATTATCGATTTTTCAGGATAAACATCACGGATAAAATTAGCCAGCACAAAGGCTTTCTCGATACCATCTCCGGTCAGGAAATTAGCCACTTCATCAGGTTGAGCTAAACGGCAACCTTCGTAAACAGAGTCATTGGGCATATCGATCAACTGCTCATAAACCTGATCGGGGGTTTTCCCTTCAAACATCAGATTGCTCACAGGGTTACGCTCCAGCGCAGCTTTAATAAAAGGAGCCCAGTCAATCCGATCCATCTGACGATAAGCATAAAGAGCCAGCTCTGCTGTTTCAGACTCCTCCACCCTCGAAAATACTTCGTGAATCACCTCTTCGCGACTCATGCCGGGTACAATATTCAGTACCGGAGCTTTGCGGAAGGTTTTACCGAAAGTTTCGGGCAATCGTGGTTCAATGTGCAGATAGTTCTGCAAACCATCAAAAAATTCGCGCATCTTGGGACAATTGCGAACCAAAATATTTTCGAGAAAATAATCCCGCTTTTGCTCAAATGCTGCATCAGAATTTTCGTCCAGATACTCTTCAAAAAGATTTACGACAACCTTATCCGTACGCGGAACAAGATGAAACTCTCCTGCATCAATCTCTGCCAGCAACGCATCGCGACTATTGCCTGAAAGCGAATTTTTACTACCATGTTCGTATTCAAAAATACTGCGAATTTCGATGTAACAAGGCTTTCCGTTGCGGATATGACGATACTGGAAACAATTCCAGAAAGAGCCTTCGGAACGCAGGTAATTAATAAACGTTTCAAAGGTAAGTTCTGCATCCAGATATTTACGCAGTTTACAACTAAACTCCTGATATGCATCAGGATGAATGGTTGCATCTTTAAAAGAAGTATGTATATGACCTGTGATATGCGAAACCAGTGTAACCTTTTCATTCTCCATTGCACGACGTGCCTTTTCGGTAAGCATGGTACCGTTGTACCACATATTTTTGGTAACAATCCGGCGGTTGTTTGTAATCAACCCATCTTTTTCCGCAATAAAATTTTGCGAGTGCAAAGGAGTAGCCATCAGATAGATTTTCTCGAGCGGAATTTCACCCACTACATACATGGCTGCGGCATACAACGCGGCCAGCGAAACACATTCGCCTGCTCCGGTGGTATAACCTTCCTTCAGTTTGAAAGCCGTCATAGCTTCTACAGTTTCCGTTTTCCAATATGGAATGGCATCGTCAGTATATTTATCCAGACCAAAATGTTTGCGGATATCTATGCTGAAATAATACTTATCGCCCTCGTAGCCAAAGAGCGCATTGGAACTCCGGAGCGTTTCAAAATCGATAAACTCCTTAAAGCGGTTAAGTTCAGTCTGTTTCTGCGTTAATCCCCAGGTTTCCAGATCAAGATTGAAGACGTAGTTATCCATGATAAACTGCTTGATGCGGTTCACCTTGTAGGTAAACGACTTCTTATGGATGTTCGCAAACCAGGAGTGATCGCGCCATTTCCAGATCACTGGCGACATGATATTGGACAGAACCAGTGGATAAAATAACTCGGGGAAGATAAAAATCTCCATGTCGGAGAGCGTAAAAGCGGAAGAGTATTTTTCGAGATCGCGCGGATTGGTTATTTTCTTTTGCATGGCGATAATTTAAGTGCAAAGGTATGATTTTCGTAAAAACGAACATTGAGTTCTTCTATTTTGCCAGGCTAAACAGAAGGACAGTAGAAAAGTTCAATGCGGGAGTGAGGAAGAGGTTGATAGCGAATTTTAAATTCAAAGTTATCGATAAATAGAACCATTAAAATGCTTGATTTTCAACAAACCATTTTTCCCAGACAATATCGATTTTTTATTTATATTTGCTCTTGCATCAACAAAATTTAAAGTTCATGTTATAGAGACAAATACTAAGAATAGTGTTAATTGCAGAAAATTATCAAAAAAAGCAAACACCGATACGTCATAAATAAAAATCAATTAGATAGCCCGTGTGAAATCCTGTGAATTAACGGAAATTAAAATGCTTCTCTTCTTACTTGTTGAAACAACGAATTACATTCTATTGAAGATAAAGAGTAATAAAATTAAGATCATGAATCCTATTTAAACAATTAAAAAACAAATGAATACGCTCACTATTTACCACGCTAAACTTTATGCTTTTGAGCTAACGAGGCAACTTCCGGCAAATGATATAGGAAAGTTCACTGCATCCTTGCAGGATGCTCAGGTAGATTTAAACCCACACCAGGTCGAAGCTGCTCTTTTCGCCTTTCAATCCCCACTTTCTAATGGAGCAATTTTAGCGGATGAAGTTGGGTTGGGTAAAACCATAGAAGCAGGTATTATTCTTTCTCAACAATGGGCGGAGCGCAAAAGAAAACTCATAATTATCTGCCCGTCCAATCTGCGTAAACAATGGAATCAGGAATTATTGGATAAATTCTTTCTTCCTTCTATCATATTAGAATCAAAATCATTCAATCAAGCCGTAAAAGATGGCAATATGAATCCTTTCAATGTGAAAGATTCTATTGTTATTTGTTCGTTTCAGTTCGCCCGTACCAAAGAAACATACTTAAGAAATACGGCATGGGATTTAGTAATAATTGATGAAGCACACCGATTACGAAATGTTTACAAACCCTCAAATAAAATTGGAAACACGCTTAAAAATGCACTGTGGGAGCGCAAAAAAGTATTGCTTACCGCAACACCTCTTCAAAACTCTATACTTGAACTTTACGGGCTTGTCAGCATAATAGATGATTATGTTTTTGGCGATTTAAAAAGTTTCAAAAGCAAATATAGTCGCCAGCTCGATGATGAAGACTATTCTGAGCTGAGAAGTCGTTTGCAATCTATTTGCAAAAGAACACTCCGTCGACAAGTATTGTCTTATATAAATTACACCAATAGAAAACCAATCTGCGAGAAGTTTTCTCCTTCTCCGGAAGAACACCAACTTTATCTTTGGGTTTCGGAATATCTGCAACGTCCCAAATTATTTGCATTACCCAACAGTCAACGCCAGTTGATGACGTTGATACTTAGAAAACTCCTTGCTTCTTCTACCTTTGCTATATATGGTACTTTCGAGACCCTTATTGCTCGTCTTGAAAATTTGATTTCAAAGAATGAAACCAATCTTGCCGAAGCAATTGAGCAAGATTACGAAACTTTTGAGGAAACACAGGAAGAGTGGCTGGATGAAAGCGAAGAAGCTGCTGTGGAGGTTGAATTACTTTCAGATGAAGATATTGCTGCAATTAAATCAGAAATTGAAGATTTAAAGAAATTCCGTGACCTTGCCCACAGAATTAGAAAAAACACAAAGGCAGATCACTTATTTACTGCCTTAGATAAAGCATTTGAGCAGATAAAGGTGTTGGGTGCAAACGAAAAGGCTTTGATTTTTACCGAATCTCGCAGAACTCAGGATTTCTTAAGCAATATCTTGCAAGCTCAGGGGTATGAAGTTGTGCTTTTCAACGGGGTAAACAATGATGCTAAATCAAACCAAATATACCGTGATTGGAAAGAAGAACATAAAGACTCTGATAAAATTACAGGTTCGCCTACAGCCGACAAAAGAGCAGCATTGGTTGATTACTTCCGTAATAAAGCAACTATAATGATCGCTACAGAGGCAGCAGCTGAAGGAGTGAATTTACAGTTTTGCTCACTGTTGGTAAATTATGACCTGCCCTGGAACCCTCAGCGTATCGAACAGCGTATCGGACGCTGCCACCGCTACGGGCAGAAATTCGATGTGGTTGTTGTAAACTTCCTGAACTTAAAGAATGCAGCAGATGTGCGTGTTTATGAATTGTTAGACCAGAAATTTCGATTGTTTGATGGTGTATTTGGGGCAAGCGACGATGTTTTGGGAGCAATTGGCAATGGTGTGGATTTTGAAAAGCGTATTGCTCAAATTTATAACGATTGTCGGACAACTGAAGAAATTCAGAATGCATTCGACCAATTACAGGTTGATTTAAAGGATGAAATATCAGAGAAGATGCAATCCGTTCGTTCTATTCTTATTGAAAAGTTAGACGAAGAAGTAAGAGAAAAATTGAGAGACGATTTTGAAGAAACAAAAAAATACCTCAATACTTTTGAGCAGAGACTTTGGAAAACAACCCGGTTTTTTCTTCAGGACGTTGCAACATTCAACGAAGAGGAATTTTCTTTCAGTCTCAGAAAAAACCCATTCCCCGATGAAAATATACATTCGGGCCCTTATATGATTCTGAAAACCGAGGAGGGTAAGAGAAAATCAGATGTTTTCGTGCCGGAAGATACCAATATCTATCGTGTTGGACATAAGTTAGCTCAACGAATTTTAAAAGCTTGCAAAGAGTCGACTACTCCGGTTAAAGAGGTGGTATTTGACTACTCAAACACTCAAACGAAAATTACCCTATTGGAACAATTCGTAGGTAAATCTGGCTGGCTTTGCCTCGAACACTTGGCAATTCAGTCATTTGAATATGAAGACTATTTGTTATTGGCTTGTGTTACGGATGATGGCGAAACTATGGATAAGGAAACTTCGGAAAGGTTGTTTTCTTTAATTGCTACCGAAGGTGCAGAAACTTCCGTTCCAAACAATATCATTCCACGATTTAAGGAAATTCTTTTTAGCCAACAGCAGGAAATAATCAGCGAAAACGCTTCGCGTAATCGTGATTTCTTCGATACAGAAATGGATAAGCTCGACCAGTGGGCAGATGACATGAAGATAAGTCTTGAAAAGGAAATCAAAGACCTTGATGCCGAAATAAAATTGCGGAAGTCAGAAGCCAAGAAAATGATGAACCTTGAAGCAAAGGTAAAAGCGCAGCGAATTATCAAAGAATTAGAAAAGAAACGTAGCGAAAAGCGTCAAACACTTTTCACAGCACAGGATGAAATTGATGGACGTAAGGATGATTTGCTTACCGAAATTGAAAGCAGGCTAAATCAACAGATTGAGCAAAAAGAGTTATTCACTATCCTTTGGAAAATAGTATAACATGAACAACGATGAACTTGTAATTTTAGTTGACGAACTCAGAGCCTTTCCAAAAGAAAATGAATGGGTAGAATTTAAAACAGGTACTGCAACCACACACGATAAGTTGGGGCAGTATCTTTCTGCTATTTCCAATGCTGCTTGCATTGCAGGTGAGCCTTTTGGTTACTTTGTTTTTGGGGTAGTAGATGAATCTCATGAAGTTGTTGGTACTAAGTTCAAGTTTAAAAACAGAAAAGAAGAAAATCAGGAGTTAGAGTTGTGGATTAGACGATTGTTGTATCCTTCTGTAAACTTTCAACATTTTACTTGTCAACACGGTGTGTTTTATTTGGAAATATTCAAAATCCCAGCTGCTGTTGGAGAGCCAACTCATTTTAAGAAAATACCCTATATCCGATTCGATTCGAGTCTTACTGATTTAAGAAATTTCCCGAATCATATCAGGACAATCTACAACTCTCAAATCGACTGGTCAGCAAAAATCATTGATAAAGCTGCTATCAACGATTTAGACCCCGGAGCCATTGCTCAGGCACGCGAAAAGTACAAGGAGAAAAACAGTAATAAATCGTGGTTTCATGAAATCGATCAATGGGATAGTGCCACGTTTTTAGACAGAGCAAAAATTACTATTGGTGGTAAAATTACCAATACGGCTATTCTCCTTTTAGGAAAAGAAGAAGCAGTTCATTATATTTCACCGGCAGTAGCTCAAATAACATGGAAATTAGATACCGAAGAATCGGCCTACGAGCATTTCGAAATCCCGCTTTTTCGTACAGTCAATGATGTGATTAAACGAATTCGAAATGTAAAGTACAAATTTTTTCCGGATAATCAGCTTATTGCCACCGAAGTGCAAAAGTACGATACAGAAGTGATTCTGGAAGCTTTAAACAATTGCATAGCACATCAGGATTACGGACAAAATTCTCGCATTGTGCTTGTCGAAAAAGTAAACAAGTTAATTTTCAGGAATGCAGGTGGATTTTTCGAAGGAAAAGCCGAAGATTACTGCGAAGGGAACCGTACTCCTCAAAAATATCGTAACAAATGGCTGGCAAATGCCATGGTAAATCTAAATATGATTGACAGCTTGGGTTTCGGTATTTCAAAAATGTACCGTAGCCAGATGAAACGCTTCTTCCCCTTGCCCGACTATTCACAAACCACTGTTAATGAAGTGGTACTCGAAATATATGGGCATACCATTGATATGAATTACTCGAAGCTTCTGATTGAGAAAAAAGATGTACTTTCGCTAACCGAGGTGGTGCTGTTGGACAGAATTCAAAAAGGAATGACCATTACCGAAGAAGCTGCCAAATTATTGAAGAAAAACCAATTGATTGAGGGACGTAAGCCTAATTATTTTATCTCGTCTCATATAGCTGAAGCAACAAACCAAAAAGCTAAATACATTAAGAATCGGGGGTTTAAAGACGATCACTACAAAAAAATGGTGTTAAATTTTATCAAAGAATATGGTAAGGCTAGCAAAGAAGAAATCGACAATCTTCTTTTAGATATACTTCCTGATATTTTAGATGATGGTCAAAAGAAAAATAAAGTAAGAAATTTGATGTATGCCATGCATAAAAGAGATAAAAGTATTGAAAATAAGGGAACTACACGAAATCCTATCTGGATATTATGTTTATCTAATTCCGATTAAATGAAACCTGCTTAGATAAACTTTAGATAAACTTTTAGACAAACAGCATATATGACTGCAAACTCCAAACAAAAACTCGAACTCACATGGATTGGCAAAGGCAACGAACCCAAGCTCGAACCTCGTATTCTGATTGAAAACCCGGAATACAGCTATGGCGACCCCAATACGGACAATATGCTTATCCACGGCGACAATCTTCTTGCCCTCAAAGCCCTCGAACAGGACTTTGCCGGAAAAGTAAAATGTATATACATTGACCCGCCTTACAATACAGGCAATGCCTTTGAACATTACGATGATGGAGTAGAGCATTCTATTTGGTTGAATTTGATGAGCCAGCGTCTCAAGATATTGAGAAATCTTCTCGCTGATAATGGTTCAATCTGGATTACACTTGATGAAAATGAAGTCCATTATTGTAAAGTAATGTGCGATGAAATATTTGGAAGAAAAAATTTCATAATATCAATTGCATGGAACTCTCGTAAATCAAAACAGAATGATACTATAATTAGTCTCGCTCACAATCATAATTTGGTTTATGCTAAAAACATTGATAAGGTTCAAGTAAATAGAATGCCTATCAACGATGATAAGTTTTCAAATCCTGATAATGACCCAAACGGAGATTGGGTTGCAGACCCATTTGATGCTCCACAAATAAGGCCAAACCTAACTTACGCCATAAAGAACCCAAACACAGGTGAAGAATTTTGGCCTCCTAAAGGAAGACATTGGCGAACAGGTGAAAAAGAATATAATGAGTATTTAAAAAATGGGAGAATAATCTTTGGAAAAACTGGAAATTCAAAACCTCAATTAAAAAGGTATAAAAAAGATGCCCAATTGAAAGGGGAAGCTCCTAATACTTGGTGGGATGATTGTGGTACTGCAACAGAAGCGACACAGGAGTTGATAAAAATATTTACAAAAGATAATTTATTTGGAACACCTAAACCAGAGAGGTTAATAGAAAGAATTCTTTATTTAGGTTCTAAGGAAAATGACTTAGTTCTTGATTCTTTCTTAGGCTCAGGTACTACCGCAGCCGTAGCACACAAAATGGGTCGTCGTTGGATAGGGGTTGAGTTGGGTGAACATGCAAAAACGCACTGTTTCCCACGCCTCAAAGCGGTAGTGGATGGTGAGCAGGGCGGTATAAGCAAAGCAGTAAACTGGCAAGGTGGTGGTGGCTTTAAATTTTACACACTTGCACCCCCATTGTTGCGTATTGATAAATTTGGAAATAAGGTTATTAATACCGAGTATGATGCTCAAATGTTGGCGGCCGCTATGGCTAAACAAGAGGGTTTTAGTTTTCAGCCCGATGAGCAGAAGTATTGGAAACAAGGGCGTTCGTCCGAGCAAGACTATATTTTTACTACCACACAATACCTTACTCGCACCATGCTCGATGCCATTGCCGAAGATTTACTTTCCGAAGAAAGTTTACTCGTTTGTTGTGCGCAGTTCGAGGCCGGGTTAGAAAATGCTTACCCAAATATCAACTTGCGTAAAATACCGGCTATGTTGCTGGGGCGTTGCGAGTTCAAACAAGATAGCGACTACAGTCTGAATATAGTTGATAGTCCTCTTGATGAACTTCGCCCTGCTACTGGCGAACGGATTAAACCCGAAGCAGCAAAATCAAAAGTCAATCCAAAGCATACTACCGATATGCCCGACTTATTTAGTCAAACTACCAACGAATAAGCCATGAACAAAAACGCAAACTACATACGCAACCGTCTGAGTCTTCGTGCTCCGCAAGAGGAGTCCTTAAATATATTAGCTGAACTGTACGAATTAATGCAACCTCAAAAAAATAAAGGAGTGCTGAGTTTGTCCGATATGCTTGATATTGTTAAAGGGGCTTATCCTACCTGCACCGATTTTGAGCGTAATTTTCCTTCGCTCTGTTTTGCATTGGCTACCGGTGTGGGTAAAACCCGCCTGATGGGGGCTTGTATTGCTTACCTTTATCTGGAACACGGCATTAAGAATTTCTTCGTATTAGCTCCTAACCTCACTATCTATAACAAACTGATTGAGGATTTCTCCAACCCGCTTCACCCAAAATATGTTTTTCGGGGCATTGCTGATTTTGCGCAAAATGCACCTCGCATTATCAATGGCGATAATTACAATCAGTTTTCGGGCAATGAATTGTTTCAATCCATTAATATCAATGTATTCAATATCTCGAAAATAAACTCCGAAACTCGTGGCGGAAATCTTCCACGAATCAAGCGTTTGTCGGAATACATGGGCGAATCGTATTTCAATTACCTTTCAGGTTTGCCCGATTTGGTCGTTTTGATGGACGAATCGCACCACTACCGTGCCGACCGTGGAATGTCAGTAATCAACGAACTAGACCCTATCCTCGGGCTTGAATTTACGGCTACACCGCAAACCCAATCGGGCAACAAATACACCAAATTCAGGAACGTAGTGTACGAGTACAGCCTTGCCAGTGCTATTGCCGATGGTTTTGTAAAGAAACCGGCTGTTGCTACCCGAAAAGATTTCGACCCTTCGCAATACAGTGCTACTGATTTAGATCGCCTGAAACTCTTGGATGGTATTCGTATTCACGAAAATACAAAAGCAGAATTGGCAATCTATGCCCGTGATAAAGAAATTCGGGAGGTAAAACCATTTATGTTAGTCGTGGCAGTTGATACCTCTCATGCCACGCAACTTAAAGAAATGATCCAACAGGATGATTTCTTCAATGGGTATTACAAAGACAAAGTAATGGATATTCACTCCAATCAGTCGGGCAGCGAAAAGGATGAAAATATAGAGTTGCTGTTAAGTTTGGAAGACCCTGCGAATCGGATTGAAATTGTTATTCACGTAAACATGCTTAAAGAGGGTTGGGACGTTACCAATCTTTACACCATAGTTCCGCTTCGGACTTCAGCTTCTCGCACACTCACGGAGCAAACCTTAGGTCGTGGGCTTCGTTTGCCCTACGGCAAGCACACTGGCGATGATAGTGTTGATACACTCACTATTGTACAGCACGACAAATTTCAGGATATTGTGGACGAAGCCAACAAGCCCGACTCTATTATTCGGGTGCAACACATTATCGTTCTCGATGATTCTGACGAAACTGTACAGAAAGAAATCATTACTCTAAAGTCCCAGTTTGCCGAACAATTAGAGCAACGCAAAGCAAAAGCAGAACAGCTCACAGGCGAAAAAAGAGAAAAGGAATTGATTAATATTAAACGTGATGAGTTTATTTTACCTTTTATCAACACGATAGCTCCTTATTCCTCTAGTTTCACCAAAGAGGCAATTACAACCGCTGAACACATTGAAACATTCAAGAAAGCGTACGAAAAAAAATTGCAAGCAGAGGGAAATCTTTTTGCTAAAGATGAAGTAAAAGAGGCAGCCGAAAGATACATCGCTATTGCTCAAGACTTTATTGACAATACAATTCCTATACCCCGTCTGTCCATTGTTCCTTCAGGTAAAACAAAATTGATTTTTCACGATTTTGATTTAGATACTTCCAAAATGAAATATCGACCGGGGTCGGAAGAAATCATCACTCGCGAATTGCAGTCTGGCAATCAACGCTCCATTACCGCTGGACAAGAATTTTACAAGGAACGTTTTATCGAAAATCATCTCGTTTCGATACTTATTGAAAAACCTGAATTGTATTACGATGATCATAAAGAGATACTCTATAAATTGACCAATCAGGCTGTTTTGCATTTTCAGTCCTATCTGTCAAATGACAGGGAGGTGGTAAATGTAATACTGAACTTCAAAATGCCTATTGCCGAACAGATTTATCAGCAGATGATGGCTCACCACGAAATCATTCACGAAGGTTTTGAGAAACCAATTATGACTGTAAAGCCTTGTTCGGAAATCAAAGACCCTTCTATTTCCAAGAATGTTGGTGACTGTATTTATGATTATAAAGAAAATATTGAACCTGTTTCACAGATTCGGAACAAAGTATTTGGTGGTTTTGTAAAAGCTTATCACAAGCTCTATAAATTCGACAGCAAAACAGAAAAAGACTTCGCAACCATTCTGGAGCAAGACAAAGACTGTATAAAATGGTTAAGGCCTGCAAAATCGCAGTTCCAGATTTATTACGGTCGTCCTTCAAAAGAATATATGCCCGATTTCATTGTCGAAACCAACGAATACATTGCGATGGTCGAAACCAAAAAGAAAGACGACGTAGAAGCCGTTCAGGTACAGGACAAAGCCAAAGCAGCGTTAACCTACTGCATGAACGCTACCGAATACAACCAGCAAATTAATGGCAAGCCCTGGCTGTATGTGCTTATTCCGCACGATCAGGTAAAATTGAACATGAGTTTAAGTTATCTGCTAAGATCCTTCAAGAAAACCAGCTTATAAAGTTAATCAGAATCGTGTGCTCCCTCTTTTCTTATAGCTGAACAGAAGTATCTTCACCAAATTCAGGAAAAACAAGTACAATTCTCTTCTTTCCCTACCTTTGCCCTTTAAATCTCCACAACAACCTCAACGTGACTACAGCGCAAACTACCGAATCGAAACGAATTATCCGAGGATGGGTACTGTATGACTGGGCAAATTCGGTATATCAGCTTACGATTGCGTCGGCAATTTTCCCGGTTTATTACAACCAGCTTACTCGCAGCGACGGCTCTGATCTGGTTAGTTTCCTCGGGTTTACTGAACGAAATTCGGTACTTTATTCGTGGGCTATCGCGGCTGCATACCTGCTGATTGCAATCTTTTCGCCCCTGCTCTCTTCGCTGGCCGATTATACCGGACGGCGCAAACTATTCATGGGGATTTTCACCTGGATTGGAGCGCTATCGTGCGGGGCACTGTTTTTCTTTACCTCAAAAGATCTTGCATGGCTGGGACTGCTGGCGTTTGCACTGGGGACGCTGGGTTATGGTGGCAGCATCGTGTTCTACAACTCCTTTCTGCCCGTAATTGCCAAACCGGAAGATCAGGACAAAATCTCTGCCCGGGGCTATGCCATGGGATACCTTGGCGGTGTAGTATTGCTGTTGTTTAATCTGTCCATGATTTTAAAACCGGAATGGTTTGGTTTACAGAATAACTCTATGCCCGCCCGTATTTCGTTTCTAACCGTATTTGTATGGTGGATTGGTTTTGCTCAGATTACCTTTCGTCGCTTACCCAAATATACTTTTGGACGTACACAAAAAGAAGGCAATATTTTCTGGCATGGTTATCTGGAACTTCAGAAGGTGTATCTGGTTGTGAAACAGTCGCGGAAGTTAAGTTTTTACCTGATTGGATTCTTTTTTATGATGATGGGTTTGCTCACCGTGATGTTTATGGCTGCGGTATATGGCGAAAAGGAACTGAAGCTGAGTGCCGAATTTCTGATTGCCACCATCCTGATTATCCAATTAATCGGGATGGCAGGGTCATGGCTATTCGCAAGATTATCGGGCAGAATTGGCAATTTTCGTACACTGATTATTGGAATTGCTGGCTGGATAATTGTTTGTGTCTGGGCTTTTTATATTAAAGGAAGCAACGGATTTATGGGTGCTGCAGTATTTATCGGACTAATTATGGGCGGAACGCAGGCTCTGGCACGTTCTACTTACTCAAAAATGATTCCTGAAACAACCGATCATACCACCTTTTTCAGCTTTTACGATGTGATGGAAAAACTGGCGACCGTTGCCGGAACATTCAGCTTTGGATTGATCGAATCCATCACCGGAAGCATGCGCTATTCGGTATTAGCAATCAGCTTTTTCTTCGTGATTAGTCTGTTTTTCATGCTGGTAGCACAACAGAAGTCTCACGCTGACAAGATGACACAATGACGATTCATTGAATCGTAAATCAAAAATCTGTTGATGTATGACTCCACAATCGTAAAAAATATCGGCTATCCTCCTACCTGCAAACAGTATCCGTTACCATGAATATTTTCGATGGTGATGGAAGGATCCTCTTTAAAGAGTTTGCGTAATCGGGAAATAAATACATCCATGCTGCGTGCGGTAAAGTAACTGTCGTCGTTCCATACTTTTTGCAAAGCCAGTTCACGGGGAACTACATCGTTTATATTCATACAGAGCACTTTGAGTAATTCAGCTTCCTTTGGCGAAAGTTTCTGTATTTCATCTCCCAGTTTTACTGTTCGTTTTTTGGCATTAAAAAAATAATGTCCAATGGCAAACTCAACAATTTCCTGCGGTACATTTCCCGACTGTCGCTTCAGAATAGCCTGAATCTTCAGCAGAAGCAGTTCTGTATCAAATGGTTTGGTTATATAATCGTCGGCTCCGGTTTTGAAACCTTCCACCATATCGGCTTTGAGGGTTTTTGCTGTAAGATAAATCATCGGGATTTCCGGGTTGAGCTTTTTGATTTCTCTTCCCAAGGTAAAGCCATCCATATTGGGCAGCATCACATCCAAAATACACAACACAAAACTTCCTTTACGGAATGCCGATAATCCGGCCGTTCCATCTGTCTTTAAGACCACTTCAAAATCATAAATTTCCAGATACGACTTCAACACGTTCCCGAAATTGAAATCATCTTCTACCAGCAATACAGTTTGTTTTGCGTCCATATTAAAAATTATTTTCTGAAAGTGGAAAATCCAGTTCAAAGGTACTTCCTTTATGAAGTTCGCTTTTTACGCGGATATCACCCCGGAGAGCCAGGACAATTGCCCGTGCATAACTCAAACCCAAACCGAAACCCTTGATATTATGAATATTTCCGGAAGTCACCCTGTAAAACTTCTCAAAGATACGTTTTTGCTGTTCACGGTTCATGCCTATTCCTTTGTCGGAAATCTGAATGATCACGCGCTTATCACGATTAAAAAGCAGCACCTCTATTTCGGGTGCTGAAGCGGAATATTTATTCGCATTGTCGAAAATATTGAGAAACACATTGGTCAAATGACACTCATCTGCCTGAATCATCGTGTTTTGTGCCTTATTTTCCAATCGGATTACACCATCGCGTGAAGCAAGAATCAGGCTCATTTTTTCAATAACGGCACTCAAAACATCCATCACATCAATTTGTTGCAGATCAAGGCCAAACTCTTTTTTGTCGAGTAGCGCCATTTGCAAGACCTGCTCCACATGGGCATTCATCCGTACATTCTCTTCTTTGATGATGCGGGTAAAGTAGTGAATTTGCTCCGGATCATGAATAACCTTGGGTGTATTGATGGAGTCGGCAGCCAGTCCGATGGTTGCCAGCGGAGTTTTAAATTCGTGCGTCATATTGTTAATGAAATCGGTACGAATTTCGTTGAGTTTTTTCTGTCGCAGCATCTGGTAAATGGCTGCACTGAATGTAAAGAGAATCACCAGCATCAAAATCATACTTCCGATAATCACGTAAATCATAGAACTGATTACCAACGAATTGCGATCAGGAATATGCACAAGCAAAATATCCTCCGGAGCAAATAAATTATCGGTAAATAATTTACGTTTGTAAACAGTCTCAGGTATTGATTGAGGAAATGCTTTGGATTTAAACAAAATACGATCCTGTTTATCTCCCGAAATCACCGCATATTCGAAGGGAACATCCAATGAAATCGCTTTAAATTCCCGTTGAAGATAGCCTCCTATTGAATCAAACGTATATGAACTTCCACGATTGATTTTATCGATACGAAAATCCTGAATAATATTCTGAAGCACATCCCCTACTTCATTCATCTTGGATTTCAACACATTATGAATCACCAGGCGAGTATTCAAAGAATCGATGTTTTTTATAACGACCTTACTTGTTGCCGGAAATGGCAAATTAGAGTTATTCATCAGCACCTGAGTTATCCGATGTGTATCAGAATCAGACGTACAGGCGCTTTGTGTGGAAATACGGATTGAAAGAGAGTCTGCATTTTTAACATCAGAAATCAACGTACCACAACCATTGGAGGAAACCAAGGCAATTACACTTACAGCTTTTTGTTTTTCGATGGCACGGTTGATGCACTCTTCTATTTGCTGATTGAACTTTTCACTGTTCACACTCCATGCTTGTCTGATCCAATAAATCTGAAAGGCAGCAATACCGATCAGGCAGAAACAAAGAAGTACAATTATCCAGAAAAGTCCTTTACGACGCATAATATTGAATTTGAAGCAAATTTAGGGTATAGAATCTTAAAAACGGTGAAGGATTAACACAACCTTCATATTCTTTAACATTTTGTTATATTGCAACATCATGGCAATCAACAATTTTCATTTTTCATGCGTAATAAAGAGAGTCAAAAACATGCAAACTTTAAGAAAACGTTGAGTTAGTTTTGAGAAAAGTTAACCTCTAAGGGAACGTCACAGCACTAGTTTTGTTCCGTAAAACATTAAAATCCAAACACCATGATTACACACAAAATCAGATTGTATTTAGCCGGAGTTTTATTAATTCTGCTTACACAGCTTATCAGTTGCAGTGCACAGGCACAGAACCAGGTAAAAGTCAAAGTGATCAATGATAACAACGGATCCGTCATCACTACCGACACAACTTTCGAAAACCTGAGCGAAATCACCACTGTTTTAAAAAGTCTTGACCTTGATTCGTCCATTATCGAAACTATTCAAAGTACCATTAACATCGAAAATCCAGGTGACCTTGAACAGGGAGAAGATAACCAGAATATTACGATTAATATGAATGATGAAGATTTGCCTGCAAATGCTAAAATAAAAGTAATTAAGCTAAAATGCAACACAAATCCTGACTCAGCAGTGTATCTTGACGGTGAGAATTGCGAAGATGTCATCAGGATGATTCTGAATGAGTTACCCGAAGGCGCCAATCTAAAAGAAGGAAAGTGTATCCAAATTTTCAGATCCGACAAGGATACATTAATCCAGATGAATGATGATAGTTTGATCCACAAAATCATATTGAAACTTGATGATAAAGATCTCCCAAAATGTAAAAATCCAAAAGTAATTGTCAAAAAGCGTATCATTATCCTGAAAGCCGACATTCGCGATGCCGATGACAAAGAACTGTCTAAACTCGGCTACAGAGAGCCAATCGGCACACGTAATCTGCTTGAACCGGAAGAACTCAGATTTTCACCCAACCCAAACAACGGACAGTTTCATCTTGAATTCAGATTATCTGCAAACGAAAATGTAAACATCAGAGTGGCAAGTAGTAATGGAAGGATTGTTTACAAAGAAGAAGTAAAAGATTTTAGTGGAAGTTACTCAAACGACATCAACCTGGGTAACAGCGAAAAAGGAATCTATCTGCTCGAAATCAAACAAGGGAAAAAGGTAATTGTAAAAAAGATTGTTGTACAATAATATTTCTTTAAGCTATGAAAACGAAAAGCCACCTTTCATATCAGGGTGGTTTTTTCATTTTCACAAAGGCGACTCTGACTCTCCACGGTAGTCACTATTGAAATATGTTTTCCGTGAAATACCAGTATGTTTTTTCATAATACCAAAATTAACACACCATAAGACCCTGATTTTTAACAATGAACGATTATGGGGATTATCTGATCAATTGGTATTTCACACTTTGAACTAACCTGTTATCCGTGAGTTGCACAAGGTATATTCCAACAGGTTGATTACCGAGGTTTATGTTAAAATCTGATGATGTGATTCCATCCTGTTCAAAAACCATCTTTCCATTCATATCGAAAACCCGAATCGTTTTTCGGTGGTTGTTTTCAAATGCTGAACCGGATAAACGGATAATTCCATTTCCCGGATTTGGATAAATTTTTAAATCGGAAATAGTTTGATGATTTTCAATAACAGAAGTAAAATTGCCATTTACATCTGTTTTTATAAACAGCAAATCCCAGGGGCTTCTGCTACCAACAGGCATATCCCTGCGCGAAACAACCATAAACAGACCACCGTCCTGGGTTGCTTTCATGCAAATCAACCGATACTCCGCATCACCTCCATATTGCTTACTCCATACCAGTTGTGGCGGATTTACATCCAGATTCCATTTGTAGTAAAGCAAAAAATTTGCAGAATCGGATTCAACCCAATAATTACTTTTTGAATTAATAGAGGTAACATAATAGGTAGTTGAAGGATTCACAAAATCAAGGCATTCCGTAAATTGAGATTGTTCTCCTTCGTTTTTTCCGGTAATACCAAATGATTTATAGCTCACGGGAGCCGCTTTTGAATTAAATATCATAAATGCGGCATCTAAATCATTACAACTGTAGTTATTACATTTGAAACCACCTGCAACAAATAAGGAGTCATGAAACGTGTGAAAATCTCCCACCGGATAAATTAAATCATACGCAGTATTAAATTGGATACAAAAAGAGTCAGTAGCAGTTAAAGTGTTAGGGTCATACATATAATACATTTTATAATCATAGCTTGCTACGACAATTTTACCATTTACATATCTAATTCTATTAGAAAAGTCAAAGTGCTTGTTAGTATTTTGAATTATTTTCTTACCGTTCATATCAGCTTTTACAAACAGTGTATTTGCATTCTGAAACGGATCAATCGACCATAAATAGATGGAACTACTATCGTAGGTAACTGAAAATAATATATACATTTTATTGATATTACTATCAATTATCGAGATCGAAATTAAATCGAAGTCTTTATTAAATTTAATCAAATCAAGCTCTTTTGTGATGGAATCCGTTGATTTTGAAAACTTTTTATCTTCCACATATCGAACCCTTGAGGCACCGATTATGTAAATCGTATCCTGTTTGACAAACATAAACTGGGGCGAAAAACTTTTATTTAAAGGAAAAAAGGGAGAAATAGAGTCTTTACTTATAAATAAAGAATCTGTAAATATTCCATTTTCAATTTTTTGAAGATATGTTTTTATTATGCCAAAATCCATGGTGGTAGTATCAACTTCCGTTTGCCCCATTAACATTACAATAGAGCTATCACTAAGTTCACAAATTTGATTCGTACCGCAATAATTATTATATTGCTTGTTCAGCGTAAAAGGTTGACTTTTCGCATGGAGTATAGAACACAAAATAATCAGAATCAAAGAAATCTTCTTCATAATATTAAAATTTACGTGCCATAAGACCCTGATTTTTAATAATGAACGATTCGGGGATTATCTGATCAATTGGTATTTCACACTTTGAACTAACCTGTTATCCGTGAGTTGCACAAGGTATATTCCCACAGGTTGATTACCGAGGTTTATGTTAAAATCTGATAATGCGATTCCATCCTGTTCAAAAACCATTTTTCCATTCATATCGAAAACCCGAACCGTTTTCCGGTGGTTGTTTTCAAATGCTGAACCGGATAAACGGATAATTCCATTTCCCGGATTTGGATAAATTGTTAAATCGGAGATAGTTTGATGATTTTCAATAACAGAAGTAAAATTGCCATTTGCATCCGTTTTTATAAACAGCAAATCCCAAGGACTTCTACTACCAACAGGCATATCCCTGCGCGAAACAACCATAAACAGACCACCATCCTGGGTTGCTATCATGTTTGCTAGTCTGTATTCTGCATCGCCTCCATATTGTTTACTCCATACCAGTTGTGGTGGATTTACATCCAGATTCCATTTGTAATATAGTAAAAGATTCACAGAATCCGTAGCATCTTCAATGCTATATTTTGAATTAATGGAGGTAACATAATAAGTAGCTGAAGGGGTCACAAAATCAAGACATTCCGTAAATCGGGATTGTTCCCCATCGTTTTTTCCGGTAATTCCAAATGATTTATAGCTCACGGGGGCTGCTTTTGAATTAAATATCATAAATGTAGCATCCAAATCGTCACAATTATAATTATTACATTTGGAACCACCTGCCACAAACAAGGAGTCATGAAACGCGTGAAAATCTCCAACCGGATAAATTAAATCATACGCAGTATTAAATTGGATACAAAAAGAGTCAATGGCAGTTAATGTATTAGGATCGTACATATAATACATATTATAATTATAACTTGTTACGGCTATTTTCCCGTTTACAAATCCAATTTTGTTAAAGAAATCGTAATGTTTATTGGTGTTTTGAGCTACTTTTTCTCCTCCTAAATTTGCTTTGGTAAATAAGATATTCGCATTTTGAAAAGGATCTATTGCCCAGATATAAAGGGAGCTATCGTCATGAGTGATACTCATTGCTGCATACATTACACTTAAATTGCTATCAATTGTATTTCGGGGAATATAGTTAAAGTTTTTGTCAAACCTTAGCAGGCTAAATGATTTTGATACAGAGTCATTCTGTTTAGCTTTATTTTTATCTTCTGTATATTTATTAGTTACCTCAAATAAAACATATATAGTATCCCTTAATGCAAACATTCCTCTATGTTGTAAATACTGATTTGCCGGAAAAAACGATGAAATGGAATCTTTACGGATAAGTAATGAATCAACAAAAAATCCATTTTTAATCTTATATAAATAAGTTTTTACGGATCCATATTCCATATTTACGGTGTCAACATCAGTATTTGAGACCAGCATAACAATTGAACTATCTTTTAATTCAGTTACCTTGTTAATAGAACAGTAATCATTATACTGTTTATGGATTGTAAAAGATTGACTTTTCGCATGGAGTATAGAACACAAAATAATCAAAATCAAAGAAATCTTCTTCATAATATTAAAATTTACGTGCTATAAGACCCTGATTTTTAACAATGAACGATTATGGGGATTATCTGATCAATTGGTATTTCACACTTTGAACTAACCTGTTATCCGTGAGTTGTACAAGGTATATTCCCACAGGTTGATTACCGAGGTTTATGTTAAAATCTGATAATGTGATTCCATCCTGTTCAAAAACCATTTTTCCATTCATATCGAAAACCCGAACCGTTTTCCGGTGGTTGTTTTCAAATGCTGAACCGGATAAACGGATAATTCCATTTCCCGGATTTGGATAAATTTTTAAATCGGAAATAGTTTGATGATTTTCAATAACAGAAGTAAAATTGCCATTTGTATCCGTTTTTATAAACAGCAAATCCCAGGGGCTTCTGCTACCAACAGGCATATCCCTGCGCGAAACAACCATAAACAGACCACCGTCCTGAGTTGCTTTCATTGAAACCAACCGGTATTCTGCATCGCCTCCATATTGTTTACTCCATACCAGTTGCGGCGGATTTACATCCAGATTCCATTTGTAATATAGCAAAAAATTCACAGAATCCGTAGCATCATCGATACTATATTTTGAATTGATGGAGGTAACATAATAAGTAGCTGAAGGGTTCACAAAATCAAGGCAGTCCTTAAATTGGGATTGTTCTCCTTCGTTTTTTCCGGTAATCCCAAATGATTTATATCCAACAGGAGCTGCTTTCGAATTAAATATCATAAATGCGGCATCTAAATCATTACAACTGTAGTTATTACATTTAGAGCCACCTGCCACAAACAAGGAGTCATGAAACGCGTGAAAGTCTCCCACCGGATAAATTAAATCATACACAGAGCTGGACTGAATACAAAAAGAATCAATGGCAGTTAAGGTATTAGGGTCGTACATATAATACATTTTATAATTATAACTTGTTACGGCTATTTTATCGTTCACAAATCCAATTTTATTAAAAAAATCGAAGTGTTTGTTAGTTTTTTGAGCCAGTTTTTCTCCTTTTAAATTTGCCTTGGTAAACAATACATTCTCATTTTGAAAAGGAAATATTGCCCATATATAGACAGAACTATCGTCATGAGTTATACTCATTGTTGCATACATTTTATTGATATTACTATCAATTACCGAAATGGAATGCAACCCAAAGTTTTTATCAAACTTGAGCAGGTCATATTCTTGTGAAACGGAATCTGCTGTTTTCGAATTATTCTTATCTTCAATATATCGTACCATTACACTTGCAACCATATATATAGTATCCTGTTTTGCAAATACATAATAAGGTTTGAAATTTTTGTTGGATGCATAAAATGGAGAAATAGAGTCCTTATAAAGGAATAGAGAGTCAGTAAAATTGCCGTTTTTGATTTTTTGCAAATAGCCAACAGTGTTCTTGTAGCTGAATGCAATTGTATCAAATTTAACCTGCCCTACTGACAGTACAATAGAACTGTCACTTAACTCTATGATTGGGTTGGCAATACAATATTTATCATATTGCTTGTGTAGAGTAAATGGTTGTGAAAAACCATTGATAACATAAGTAATTATCAGTATAATGAATGCTAACTTTTTCATGTTATTTTTTTTTAAGAGACCATCTCTTATACAACAACTTTTCACAGTACTATATAAAAGACAGTCTCTTGGTTTTCTATATTATTAATATTTTGTATAATCAAATCCAAGTGGTGGATAATTCATATATGTGCTTAAAGGTACTTTTATTCTATATCCCATAGAATAGTATAACACATGAAATTTTGCTGGCCATAAAACATCAATTATGCTGCCTGTACTGCCTACAATTTTCCAATTTTTACAACATAACACATAAAATCTGGAAGGGAACACATCGGGATTTCCTGCATTAAACCATTGATAGCAAAGTTGCAAATCCTGTACATATCTTCGCAAATAATCATTCATTACCCCTGCATCTAAATAAACATCTTGATACGTATCTTGCTTATATAATACTGCAAACGGATCAGAAGGGGAAGGACCATGAGTTGGATCTGTACTTGATGGAAATTTAAGCCACCACGAACCAACACCCTGATCAACATATAAATAGCCTAATTGTCCCGCTTTGGTTTCATCATATTGATAGGGATTAAGTTTTGAAGTAATTGCTTCTTCTGCACTGTTAAGTTGTGGATTATTCCCCGGATCTACTAATTTGTTTCCTCCTGTAATCGGTTCCGGATCCTGCCCGTAAGAAAGTACTTTAAAGTAATTCCAACGCGAATAAATAAGCCTGAGCGAAACAGTAGCTTTATTATCTTTGATTTCATCCACATTAATGTCGCAATAACAATATTTTCGATTGTTCACAACATGCTTTGCTGCCGGCGACAAAACATTATCATACCAATTCGAAATTTCAGACCCTTTAATTACAGGAATACCTTTTTCATTGGTTCCGGTAATGGTAAACTGGGTTTCTACGGTTGTTACTTCATCGTCATTATAATAACCTGGTTCCCGAAAATCATAATTCAACCCGTTTTCAATTTGCCAGATTGCAGTCGAAAGATCTTTATCCGGCATTGGATTTCCATTATTGCGATAGTTTTTCATTTCAGATAAAAATGACGTAAGCATACTTATTACCTGATTTTTATCACTAATTGTAGGCCAATAATTTACTTCCTCTGTTTTTAATTTACCCAACGAGGTGCTTTTTTCTGTTTCACCCTGAACAGGAAGATCCTTTTGGCAACTAACAAGAATTAGTGCTAAAATAACAAAATTTAGGGACAAAAGGAGAACCTCCTTTCTGGTTTTAGATGTTTTTAACATCTTTATGCTCTTTTTTTTCATAATCTTGATTTTTGTTTTCATTGTAAATAATATTTGTACTATGTAATTATTTCTACTTACGCGGTCAAACTCTTGTAGTAGCTTGCCGCAAAAATCATCACTTAAAATTTTGTTTTCACCGGAATTTTAAGTGACTAAAGAAATCCTCATTTATTATAAGGTAGCAGGTTATACAAAATTCACGTAATTTTGCAACAACCTCCTTTATTTTACTTAAATTATGGTCAACCAAGCTTTTATTTAAGTGTCTTTTACGCCGCTGCAACCTTTAAAGGAGGCAGGTACATTGCAGCGGCTTTTTTATTCGAGCAGTTTCATCGCTTTGTTTTTATGAGTTATATCTTTCACCATTCACATTAAGAATCCTTAATATTTTATTAACATCATTTTTTTATAATTATTGCAAACCTAAAAAGGTTATATAATTACTTGGTTTTATATAATTGACATTTTTTCTTTGCCTTATATCAGTATCGAAATTCTCATCCATAATACAACAAGCTGTTTTTGAATGATTCAACCAAAACCAACGTGTGAATTTCGCGATAAATAAATTCAAGGCAAAAATTATCCTGTTGTATTTTATCCTTGAAAGTTGTAAAATATCCTTACAAATAACATTATGCAGCCGCAGAGTCTCTTTAAAAAAGTTTTTTTTGTGCTTAATAATCTGTTTCATGGCGGTATGTATAAAGGGGCAAAAGGTGAAAAATATATTCTTATTTCCTACTTCTTAATTTTAAATTTTCAATTCAACTTGCCACCCGCCAAAAATAAAAAAGGCGTGTGACTTTTACTATATTCGAAGCAGAGGTACCGCCAAGCACCCTTCATGCAAACAAGTAAAGCCCACGCCGAAGCGTGAGCGTTTTTACTTATTATCCTTGCATGAATTAAAATTGGCGGTTTTCTACTCCAAAGAATAATAGCAAACGCTATCTTATGTATTTATGTTCGTGTTGTTTATTGCTTCATAGGCAGTTTTTTGATGTTTGGGGTGTAAATATAGTAGTTTTTATTTAAAAAGGACTATTACATTGCAAAATGTATAGTATAAAGTTTCAGAAAGCTTTAGATACAGTTGTTTTTTTGGTAATACAAATCTACATTGCCACCAGTTCAGGCTTTTCCAATTCAACGTCGTTTTCAGTGATAAAGCCCTCCTCAACTTCCAGTATTTCTTCATGAGGAGTATAGCCTGTCGAGTTTACGATAAGCTTAATTTTGCCGGTTTTGCTTGCAATCCGGTAATAACCATCTTCATCTGTTTTTACCACAACATCGCCTGTATCCGTTTTTACTTCGGCTCCCACCAATGGTTGTTCTGTTTCCAGATCACTTACAACTCCTTCAATTCCGGTAGTGATCGTTGCATTTTTCTTACGACCCTTTAAATCAATAATAGCACGGGCATTCATATAATCATCATACAAACTATTGTCGTCCCAGCGAACCATTCCAATGGTTTTATCAAGCAAAGCCAGTGTTTTGTCAGCTTCACGAAACAGCATATCCAGTGTTTCTTTCTGTTTTTTACGTTCTATGATTCGTTGCCGGGGCATCGGGATCAAATCATGATATTGATCAATCAGCTTACGCAAATCATCCAGTACTTGTAGCGTTATGCCATATCCGGCTAAATCAGCCAGCAATTCTTTTGCCTTTGTAAAAACCGCATCACACCTGTCTTTTACAATAGTATCGGCAGCATTGCGTAAATCCGACATTGTGAATCCTATTTTATCTTCAAGCAAGGTGTCTTTTTTATGAGCTGCGTATGCAATCAAACGTACCACAACCTGCATGGTTTTCTTTTCGAGTATTGCCCTTACTTCACGCTTATCACGGGCAACCCCTGTTATTTGCATTTCTTGTTCCTTCCGGATATCATCAATTTTCCCGATAACATTCTTCAGCTCTAAAGCTAAATCACCTCCCATCGGGAGCTGTGCCACTTCCTGTTGGTTTAATTCAAGACATTTATTTACCAACACGTATGCACTTCTCTTATTTTCTTTAAAACGATTCATCGCATTTTTGTTTTAAGTGAATAATTCCGAAAATACAATCACAAATATACATACAAAAGGCAGCAAAATCACAGTTCAAGTAAAAAATCTCAAAAAATCACCCACAAATTATCTAAATATACCGCTTCCAACACTCTTCATATTGTTTCCAATAAACATTACATCCATTCCAACGCTCTTTATACTGTTTCCAATAAGTTTTGCATTGCTTCCAATATTCTTTATACTGCTTCCAACATATTATACATTTCTTCCAATGCTATTTACACTTCTTCCAACGCCATTTACATGGCATCTAACGCTCTTTATATCGCTTCTAGCAAATATTATACTACTTCAAATACTATTTACATTACTTCCAATTTATAATTCATGTTTCATATTTCATATTATATTGCTTCCAATACTTTTTACATTGCTTCCAACCTGTATAGATAAGAGAGTGCAAACTATAGAAAAGGATTAAATTAATAATTTATATCAGACCTATGAAAAAGTAGAAAACAGTATTATCTGAATTTCCTCTGGCTTTTCAAATCACCATTTAACAATAACACCTTATCCATTATTGGATAGCAGGATTATCAAAATTGTTCTATTTTTGATTTTCAAATAAAGAACCTCTTTATGAAACATCGCTATCCTTTCTATTTTGTTTTTCTGTGTATTAGCATTGTTTTCGCAAATAGCAACTCTCGTGCACAAAGCACCGATACTATTCAACCTAAATCAGAAAAAAAAATCAAAGGCTGGAGTTTTGGTGCGGTTCCGGCAATCGCTTATGATTCGGATATCGGGTTTAAATATGGTGGGATCGTTAACTTTTATGATTACGGTGATGGAAACATTTATCCTGATTACCGGCATTCTATCTATCTGGAATGGTCAAGAACAACCAAGGGGAGCGGGATAAATCAGATAGCCTATGATTCCAAATCGCTGATTAAAGGCATTCGCCTTACGGGTGATCTAAGCTATTTTATTGAACAGGCATTAGATTTCTATGGCTTTAATGGTTATGAAGCTGCTTACAATCATACATTTGAAGATGATAATCCGGTAAATTCTTTGTATAAATCGAGAATGTTTTACCGGATGGATCGCCAGATGTTGCGCTTTTCTCTTGACTTTCAAAGCATGAATAAAAAGAGTAAACTTCAGTGGTTGACCGGATATTCTGTATTTAACAATACCATTGCTGATGTTGACATTAATCAGCTTAACAAAGGCAGAGATGAAGCAGATAAATTACCAGCCGTTGACACCAACACAAGCCTCTTTTCGAAATATAAGGCGTGGGGAGTGATTCCACAAGATCAGCAGCAAGGTGGAACACAGCAATTTCTGAAAATCGGGTTGGTATATGACACCCGTGATAACGAACCCAATCCGATGAACGGAATCTGGTCGGAAGCAATCCTGATGGTTTCGCCGGGTTTTCTGGGTAATAAATTCTCGTACACTCAATTGGCTGTCACTCATCGTCACTATTTCACACTCAAACCTAAAATCCTCAATCTGGCTTGCCGGGTTTCCTGGCAAGGAAAAATTCTGGGAGAGATGCCTTATTATATGTTACCACTCCTCTACTCTTCCAATAAACCAGCCCGTGACGGACTTGGCGGAGCCAAAACTTTACGCGGTATTTTGCGAAACCGGGTTGTTGGAGAAGGAATGCTTTACGGCAATGCTGAATTACGCTGGAAATTCTGGAGAACTTCACTCTTTAAGCAAAACTTTTACTTGGCATTATGTGGCTTTACGGATATGGGACTGGTTACCCATAAATTCAAATTCAACACATCCAATATTCCCGACAATTATAAAATAGTGGAAGATGAAGAATGTCTTCACCTGAGTTATGGAGCAGGCTTGCATCTCGTGCTGAACTCTAATTTTATTGTGAGCTTCGACTATGGACGCTCCGCAAATATACAAGATGGGGAATCCGGATTTTACATCAATTTGAATTTTCTGTATTGAGAACCAGACTTCATCATCCCCCGAGGAAGAGAATGAACAATTATAAAAGTTGAAAAACTATGAATATTGAAGAATTACGCGAATTTTGCCTGAGTTTTAAAGGAGCAACAGAATGTTTTCCATTCGACGAAGAAACGCTTGTTTTTAAAGTTGGAGGAAAGATGTTTGCACTTACCAGTCTGGATGGAGATTTATCGATAAATCTGAAGTGTGATCCGGAAAATGCAATTGAACTTCGGGAACGATTTTCCTATGTCCTGCCGGGTTACCACATGAACAAAAAGCACTGGAATACGGTAATGTTGGATTCATTTACCGACGACAAACTTGTAAGGGAATGGATTGCAGATTCTTATAACCTTATTTTCAATAGCCTGCCAGTAAAAGTAAAGATGGAAATCTTGGCAAATTAAGCTACGATTGATTCTCTTCCCCTTTCTTCTTCCGGATAAAAATAGGCTTGATTAAATCGCCCAACAAATAACCAAATACCATTCCCCACGCTATTGCGGGGAAAGGTCTGGACGTTAACGGACAGGTTCCGCTGCTACATCCAATAAAGTAATAATAGGCGAAGCCACCCAAACCACCCATGATGGCTGAAACAATGTTCCAAAGGGTGAAAATATTTTTGATATGCTTCATGCTGTTTTAAATGGTATAGATTAAAAAGACTGCGGGTTATAAATTCATTTTATTTTCAGCACGTTAATTACGTTCTGAACCAGCTTCCAAAATAGTTTTGCTTTTTTAATATACGCTGTAATTTCATTAATATAACTCAGGTCTTAACGATATTTGGTTTGAACTTTAGTTTTTGACAAAGAGCCGCTGGCAAAATACAGAAAACGAATAAATTCAATAGTATTTCTGCAGGCGGCTCCTTTTTGCAATACTTGAAAAAACAGATACCGAGACTCGTTTTCATTGAAAAGTCAATCCACAAAGTACAGTATCTGGAAATTCAGCAGTAAAATCATACACTAGCCTTACAAGATTTATTGACTTCTGATTTCACTCATAATGAGTGGCCTCTAAACGCTATTAAATACTTTTTACGCTAACGATAATATCAAACAGATGCTAGAATAAATACTTTGGCACTGTATCTCATTTTATTTCCCTAAAGCTGCATTCAATTCAGCTTTTAGTGATTCCTTATCCTGAAGACCTACAAGGCGTTTGATTTCAACACCATTTTTGAAGATAATCAACGTAGGAATACTGGAAACCTGAAACTTAGAAGCAGTAACTTTATTTTGATCAACATCAAGTTTTGCGAATTTAATTTTTTTCATTTCATTGGAAAGCTCGTCAACAATTGGAGCTTGCATACGGCAGGGACGGCACCAGGTTGCCCAGAAATCAACAAGAACCACACCTTTTTTGGTGTCTTTTGCAAAACTTGCATCAGTGGTAACCATTACTTTAGATGCTTTTTCCGCTTCACCCGATGGTGACTGCGCAATCAATGTGGCAGCACCTGCAACCATCACTGTCAAAACGATTAAAATCAGTTTTTTCATGCTTGAAATTATTTTTGTGTTTAACAAATTATATTCGGTTTGGTTTATCGTAATACTACAATTGTGATGCCATCGCCTCCGCGTTCGATATGTTCGTTGTGAAAACTTTGCACATCGTCAAGCGTTCGAAGGTATTCACGCACAATCTGGCGAAGAATCCCATAACCTTTCCCGTGCAATATTCTCACTTCGTGTTCACCATAAAGCATAGCATCATCAATCAGTTTACGGGTAAGTTCCAGTGCCTCATCGGCACGTTTTCCGCGCAAATCGAGCGAAGAATTAAAGTCGAGCTTACGCTGATTGATCTCTTTCAGAATATTTCCATAAACAGAAGGGGCATTGTTATTTTTCTTCTTTTTCTGTACGGTTTTCGGATTGATTCGTTCCAATTGTTCCAGCGGCAAAGATAAACGAATGCTATCAGTAGTAACAATGGCTTTTTTCCCTTTTATTTCCATCACTTCCCCAATAGATCCCTGCTCTTTTAAACGAACCATATCCCCAATCTGAAGTTTTCCGGATAATACTTCCGGTTGTATGGATTCAGGAAGTGAAGTTTTCCCTTGTGCTTTTCGCGATGAGCCCTTCACCTTAGGAGCAACTCTGCGAAGCAGCTTTTTAGAGTCTTCTGCGTCCTGCTTATCCAGATTTTCTTCAAACTCTTTCACCATTCCACGAACCAAAGCAGTAGTTTCTTTATCGGCTTTATGCTCCTTTATTTCACGAATGGTATTTTCGATCGTTCTGTTGGCTGTTGAGATAATTTCCTTCGCTTCCTGACGGGCTTTTTTAAGAATAATGGCACGTTGAGCTTCTACTTCACCCGAAAGAGTATTGTATTTTTCAATCACTTCGTGAAGAAAATCATCTGCAACCCGTAACTCTTCCGTTTTTCGGGCAATTTCATATTTCTGAACTTCCAGTTGCTGAAGTTGTTTTTCAAAATCGAGATGTGCTTTTCCGGTTTTAGTCAGAGCTTGTTCAATAATCTCTTTTTGAAGACCAATAGTTTGTGCAATTTCGAAGGCGAATGAACTTCCGGGCGAACCCATTTTCAGGATATAAAGCGGCTTCATATCCGTAGTATCGAAAAGCATTGCACCATTTGCTATTCCGGGAGTACGGTCAGCCAGGAGTTTTAGATTGGCATAGTGTGTTGTAACCACACCAAACGATTTTTTCTGCACCAAATGTTCCAGAATTGCTTCCGCAATTGCTCCTCCCAACTGAGGTTCTGTACCGGTTCCAAATTCATCAATCAGAAAAAGGGTAGCGATATTGGCTTCCGAAACCAGTTTTTTCATATTGAGAAGATGAGAACTGTAGGTACTCAAATCATTTTCAAGAGATTGCTCATCACCAATATCAATAAAGATTTTATCGAATATACCAGCTTCCGAAGTTGGTTTCATGGGTGCCGGAATTCCGCATTGAAGCATATATTGCAATAAACCTGTTGTTTTCAGACAAACAGATTTTCCACCTGCATTCGGACCTGATATAATCAGTACAGGTTGTTCACTGGAAAGTTTGATGGAAAGAGGCACCACTTTTTTCTTGGCTGCCGTATGCGAAAGCCATAAAAGCGGGTGATAAGCCTGAAACCAGTCAATCACCGGACGATTATTCAAAATTGGCTTATACGCATTGATCTTTAGCGAAAACCGTGCTTTTGCACGAATAAAATCTATCCAGGCTAAAAAGTGATATGCTTTTTTTAAATCAAAGCAAAATGGTCGGATGAAATCGGTGAAAGCCAGCAAAATGCGATGGATTTCATAATTTTCGGCCAACTCCAGCTCCCTGATCTCGTTACTGATTTCGAAAACTGCTTCCGGCTCAATGTACAGCGTTTGCCCTGTGGCTGAAGTGTCGTGAATAAATCCGCGCAAACGACGTTTAAATCCGGCCATCACCGGAATTACCGGGCGACCGCTCCGAATGGTAATTTCAGAATCTTCCGGAATGATCCCTTCTGACTTAGCCTGCTTGAATACTTCCCGGATACGTTTGTCTGTTTCTCCTTTTTTACGTTCAAGCTGACGACGAATTTCATATAGTTTCTCCGAAGCTTTATCCCGGATATTTCCACGATCGTCGGTTATACGATTAATTTCCTTCAGAATAGACTCATCTACAAATACATCACCACGGCGTTGTGTAAGAAAAGGGTAAGGATTTTCTTCACCATCGGGTTCAAAAAAGCGAATGCACTCCTGTAATGTATTCAGCGATGCCCTGAACCAGGAAAGCTCTTCCTGATCGAGCCAGGTACCGGGAATGCGAATATGTTCCAATACAGGATTCATGTCGATATAATCCTGAGCCGGGAAACCTTCCACAAACATCAGGATATGCCGAAATTCCTCCACTTCATTCAGCAAGCGATCAATTTCAGCATAGGAACGACTGAAACGCATCTTTTCCACCAAGGTTTTACCAAGCGTACTGATGCACTCACCACTGATAAGCTGGCGAATTTGGTCAAAGCCTATTTTTTGCTCTAAGTTAGACGGATAAATCAAGTTTAAATCAGTTTTTTGCAAAAGTACAGAACTAGCTCGAAATAGAGCCGATTTTGATTTGGAACAAGAGGATTTAATCGAATTTAAATCTTTATTTGCAACTAATTTTTAAACCATACAAGACTACAAGCCCACAATATTACAATTTTCATTGTATTTGATAAAGATCTCTAAATTGGTAATTCACAATTCATTAAATTATCATAAATCAACATGAATCATATTTATTTTATTTTATTATTTGTATTTTACATATTTTAAAATATTAGATTTTAAGTACCCGGAGGCCAAACACAGATCGCTAAATATTGATCTTTTATTTTTAGATAGGCTAAATCCTTATAAATATAAAACACATCTGAATTGTTTTAGTCAAGCGACTATTCTGATCTGTTTTTACAAAATATTAATCAAAAACAAAATCTTAACTAACTATATCACTTATATTTAAAGTTATAAAACGGCTGGTTTAACTAAAACTATACGTGATTAAAAAAAATTAACAAAAGACGTTGTTTTTGCATTTTTTGTTGTACATTTGCGCCTTCAAACATTATTACAAATGTAATATGTACATTTTGTTTTGATATGCATGGGATTGATATTATTTCAGGAAACCCAAGGTGACTTTTTCTACAATAATATCATTTTAGAAAAACACGCTTTCAAAAAAATGTCTATAAAAACAAGTTTCTTGCAAAATGTTTCAGAAGCATTTCTCTAATTACTGCTTCTGCAATATCAAGGCAAAACACTTACAATTGATTTAAGATTGTCCGGATTTCTCGTCATGGCTTAGTCCGGCAGTAAACATACTCCTTTTCCCTTGTATGTTATAGGCTGCTCTTCCCGAGCAGCCTTTTTCATTTTTCACAAAATAAACCTCTTTGTTTTCATCTTCCGATGTCCAGCTGCTTTGGGGTTTACTGACAGATAAACACTATCCATCATCAACATAAACAACAAATATTTCGTTGCAATATGACACGAATTATTTCCGGGCCTTCTGATTTCCGTATCAAAGAATACTCTCAATCAACATCTTATACTTAAACTCATTTTCCTGACAAGCTAAAGCAATATGTGGTAGTAGAATAAAATGCAACTCCCGCATCAAGAACTACCGATGGAAATTCAGTCTTATTGGGCGAATCGGGAAAATGCTGCGTTTCCAACCCCAGACCACAACGATAACCAAATTCACCATGAAAAGCTTTCAGATAATTACCTGTATAAAACTGAAGTCCCGGTTCAGAAGTAAAGATTTCCAATTTTCTTTTGCTTACAGGATCAATCAGCTCAGCGGCCTTTGTAACTTCCGCATCTTTATCCAACACCCAGCAATGATCGTAACCAGTCCCAATTCTCAAAGGATCATAATCAGACTGAATTTCTATACCAATTTGTTTTGATTGACGAAAATCCATTGGACTTCTGTCAACCGGATTAATTTTTCCATCGGGAATCAAAAATTCATCGGTAGATAAAAATCCTCCAGCATTTATCATTAGTTGATGTTCGCTAATCTGCTGATTTGGATTTCCACTCAAATTGAAATAAGTATGTTGAGTCGGATTGAAAACAGTTTTTTTATCGCTTGTTGCACAGTACTCTACAACCAGCTCATTATGTTCTGTAAGCGAATACTGTACGTTTACATCCAGATTTCCCGGAAATCCTTCTTCTCCGTCTTTGCTCAGATAATGCAGATTTAACCGATCAAAACCAGGCTGTTCCAGACTTTCTATTTCCCAAAACACCTTATTAAATCCTTTTGGTCCACCATGAAGATTATTCTCTCCTAAATTTTTTGCAAGGTGAAATCTCTTTCCATCCAAACTGAAACTTGCATTCGCAATTCGATTGGCATAACGACCAATCAAAGCTCCCAGATAGCAATTATCCTGAATATAATCATCAAGACATGAATAAGCCAATACCACATTTTCGAAAATCCCGTCTTTATCAGGTACCCGTATGGATGTAATGATCCCGCCATAATTTATCACCCTGACTTCCATCCCGTTTTTATTTTTCAGGCAATATTCGTTGACAATTTTCCCATTGGAACGTATTCCGAATGTGGATATTTTTATGCTCATAATTTACTGAATACTTTTAATTTATTTTGAATTCACTATAATTTACACCTGCAAATGTCGGATAATTTTCAAATCGCAAATTTTTCTGCGAAAAGAAAAACAAAAAGCTTGCAGCTAAGCCAATAAAATTTAATTTTGAGATTCTGTAATATGAACTTATCCATCAAAAACTAAATCAATGGAAGAAAAAGCACAAAGCAGTTTAAAACTATACACCATTGGCCTGACGCTGGTTGCGACCATCGGGGGCTTATTGTTTGGATATGACACAGCCGTTATTTCGGGTACAGTTGGATCTCTAAAAGCATTTTTTATTGATCCTGCCGGATTAGCTGAAACACAGGCAAACTCACAACTTGGGTTTGCGGTTTCGAGTGCATTAATTGGATGTATCATTGGAGGTTTGATAGGAGGATTAGTGAGTTTACACTTAGGAAGAAAAAGAGGATTAATGCTTGCTGCCATTCTTTTTATCATTTCAGCAATAGGATCAGCTTATCCGGAAATATTTATAAAACCAATTGGAGGGGCTGATCATACATTTTTGTATTTATTTGTGTTTTATCGAATAATAGGAGGTATTGGAGTAGGTTTGGCCTCAATGATTTCACCAATGTATATCGCCGAAATGGCACCACCCGAAATAAGAGGAAGGCTTGTCTCATGGAATCAATTTGCAATTATTTTTGGAATGTTATTGGTATATTTCGTTAATTATTACATTGCACTTCAGGGAAATGAAGCTTGGCTAAACAAAACAGGCTGGCGGTTCATGTTCGCTTCCGAATTAATTCCAGCAGGAATATTTCTATTTTTACTTTTCTTCATTCCTGAAACTCCAAGATACCTTACACTTCGGAATCAACCTGAAAAGGCTTTTAAAATATTAGAAAAAATAAACGGAACTGAAAAAGCAAAATTGATTTTGAATGAGATAAATTCTACCATTATTCACAAAACCGGAAAATTGTTTTCATTTGGTATTCTCGTAATCGCAATAGGAGTGCTATTATCAATTTTTCAGCAATTCGTGGGCATAAATGTAGTTTTGTATTATGCTCCCGAAATATTTAAAAATATGGGTTCAGGTACTGATTATGCATTACTTCAAACAATCATTGTTGGCATTATAAACCTTACATTTACGGTTGTGGCCATACTTACTGTTGATAAATTCGGACGAAAACCATTACAAATAATTGGGGCTTTGGGTATGGCATTTTTTATGTTTGCTCTTGGCTTTGCTTTTTATATTCATCAGCTTGGTTTATCTGCACTAATTTTCATGTTGGGTTATGTAGCTTGTTTTGCATTATCATGGGGGCCTGTAACCTGGGTATTATTGTCCGAGATTTTTCCTAATAAAATCAGGGGAAAAGCTATGGCAATAGCTGTAGCTGCGCAATGGATTTCGAATTATCTGATTTCGGCCACCTTCCCAATATTAAATGATTCCTCATTTCTTACCGAGAAATTCAATCATGGATTTGCGTATTGGATATATGGGATAATGGGAATACTTGCTGCCTGGTTTGTTTGGAAATTTATTCCTGAGACAAAAGGAAAGACTTTGGAAGAAATGGAAAAGCTTTGGGAAAAATAGTCGTATAAAATTATCGAATCACTACTTTCAAATTACAAACTCCGAAAAAATGTATTTTATTGGTTACGATATAGGAAGTTCGTCAGTGAAGGCTTCCATCATTCAGGCAGAAAGTGGAAACTGTCTTGCCAGTGCTTTTTCACCGAAAGAGGAAATGCAGATGATTTCTGTAAGAAACGGCTGGGCGGAACAAAATCCAGAAATCTGGTGGCAGCATCTTGTTCTGGCGACAAAAGAAATCCTTCAACAATCGGGAGTCAAAGTCGAAGAAATCCACGGCATCGGTATTACCTATCAAATGCACGGTTTGGTGTTGGTGGATAAGGATCAAAATGTGCTACGCCCTTCGATTATATGGTGCGACAGCCGTGCGGCAGAAATCGGCAACAAAGCTTTTAATGATATTGGTCAGGAAAAATGCCTGAGTCATTTATTGAATTCTCCCGGGAATTTTACCGCTTCTAAATTAAAATGGGTCAAAGAAAATGAGCCGGAAATCTTTGAAAAAATCCATAAAATAATGCTTCCGGGTGATTATATAGCTATGCGCCTAACCGGAGAAATCCAGACAAGCATTTCGGGTTTGTCGGAAGGAATTTTTTGGGATTTTCAAAAAAATGACATCGCTGATTTTCTGCTGGAATATTATGGTTTTAGCCGGAATGTTATTCCTGAAATCATTCCAACTTTTTCCGTTCAGGGGCAACTAAAAAAAGACGTAGCCAATGAACTTGGACTCACCGAAAATACTTTTGTGTGTTACCGGGCTGGCGATCAGCCCAACAATGCTTTCTCGCTTAACGTGCTAAAAGCAGGAGAAGTGGCTGCCAACGCAGGTACTTCAGGGGTTTTATACGGATTGAGCGACAAAGTTACCTTCGATAATTTTTCCAGGGTAAACCCGTTTGCACATGTCAATTACGAAAAAGAACATATCAAGCTTGGCATTTTAATGTGTATCAACGGCACAGGAATACAAAATACCTGGATGCGCAATACGATTGGGAACAAACAGTATTCCTATGAAGAAATGAATCAGTTGTCATCCGAAATTCCGGTTGGCAGCGAAGGTTTGGTAATTCTTCCCTTTGGAAACGGAGCGGAGCGAATTTTACAAAACAAACAGATTGATTCTCAGATTCACTGCCTCAACTTCAACCAACATACTCAAAAGCATTTATTTAGGGCTGCACAGGAAGGAATTGTTTTTTCCTTTTATTACGGAATGCAAATCATGAAGAAAATGGGGATGGAAATCAATGTAATCAAAGCTGGACATACCAATATGTTTTTAAGTCCGGTATTTGGTGGTATGCTTTCGGATTTGTGCAGACTTCCCGTGGAATTATACAATGCGGACGGCTCTGTGGGTGCTGCACGGGCTGCTGGTGTGGGATTTGGTTTTTATCCCGACTTTCAGGAAGCTTTTAAACATTTAAAACGTGTAAAACAAATTGAACCTGCACAATACAATGATTTACATCTCAAAGCCTATGAAAAATGGCTTTCAATACTTAAACTCAGTATCAAATAAAAAATAGTTGTCAAACTCAAAATAAAATCCGCTATGGAATATTTTAAAGGAATTAAAAAAATAAAATTTGAAGGTAAAAATTCAGATAATCCATTGTCGTTCAAATACTACAACGAAAACCAGATTGTAGCCGGAAAAAGTATGAAAGATCATTTCCGTTTTGCTATTGCATACTGGCATACACTAAAAGGCAATGGAGCCGATATGTTTGGCAGTGGAAGTTTCAACCGTCCCTGGGAAAAAGGTGAAAAACCGATGGATATCGCTCATAAAACCATGGATGCTGCTTTTGAATTTTTTGTAAAACTGGGGGTTCCTTATTATTGTTTTCACGACAGAGATATTGCACCCGAAGGAGCAAGCTTTAAAGAATCATGCGACAACTTGAAAGTAATGGTTGACAAAGCGAAACAACTGCAACAGGAAACAGGAGTAAAACTATTGTGGGGAACTGCTAACCTATTCTCTAATCCGCGATTTATGAACGGCGCAGCCAGCAATCCTAACCCGCATGTTTTTGCTTATGCAGCGGCTCAGGTTAAAAATGCAATGGATGTTACCAAGGAACTCAGCGGTGAAAATTATGTTTTCTGGGGAGGTCGTGAAGGTTATGAAACCCTGCTCAACACCGACTTTTCTCACGAACAGGAACAGCTAGCCAGATTTTTCCAGATGGCAGTGGATTACAAAAAGAAGATCGGGTTCACCGGAACACTATTGATAGAACCCAAACCCAAAGAACCCACCAAACATCAATATGATTTTGATTCTGCAACAGTTCTGAATTTCCTGCGTGCTTACGGATTGCTTGACGAATTTAAACTCAATATCGAAGCCAATCATGCAACTCTGGCAGCTCATACTTTCCAGCACGAACTGACCGTGGCTTCAACAGCCGGATGTCTTGGCAGCATTGATGCCAATACAGGCGATATATTGCTTGGCTGGGATACCGACCAGTTTTTGACAAATATTTACGATGCTACCTATGCAATGTTGGTAGTTCTAAAACAAAATGGACTTGGCAGCGGCGGGTTCAACTTTGATGCAAAACTCAGAAGAAGCTCTACCGATTTGGAAGATTTATTCCATGCTCATATAGGGTCTATGGATGCTTTTGCCAAAGGTTTGTTAATTGCAGATGCATTAATACACGATAAGGTGCTGGATAATTTTGTTTCAGAACGTTATTCGGGTTATACTCAGGGAATAGGCAAGAAGATTATGGATAAAAAAATCGACTTTGCGGAACTCGAAAAATGGGTATTCGAAAACGACGAACCAGTCGCCAAAAGCGGAAAACAAGAATACTTAGAAAATCTGGTGAATAAGTATGTAGGAAAATTTTAGGCAGAAATCCGAAGTGGAAAGTAGGCATTTCAAATCCATTTAGCGACCGAAAAAATTGTAGTTAAAATTGATTTTCAGTGACCCTATTTCCTTCGTGGCAAAGCCATATCCAGCGAATTTCTACGCTTTCTTTTGAGATCTTTGTGTCCTAACTTAAACTCATTTTCTCAAATTATCCAGAATGGGTTTTCTACTGGTTTTCAACATTTTTTGCACCATATCATTCTTCATCTCGAAGATCACCACTTCGTTTCTCCCTTTTTTGAGCCAGCAAGCCGGAACATACAATGTTTGCTGCGGACCGATATTCCAGTATCTTCCCAGATTATGACCATTGACAAAAACAATTCCCTTACCCCAACTCTGCATGTCAAGAAACGCATCACCTGTCGTTTTCAACCCAAAGGTTCCACTGTAAAAAACCGGCTTTTCAACAGTAGAAATATTCTGTTTTTTATTCAATGCCGGAACTGAATCGAACGGAATCCTGTACATATTCCAGTTTCCCCTTTGCTCCATACCGTTGATGGTAACAGCAGAGACAATTCCCTTTTTGTTGTTCGGAATTTCTGCCCCATAATTGATTCGACCCATATTTTCAACAAGGATTTCCAGTAAGGCATTGGCCGGAATATCCACTTCAAGAGAATAGGTTTTCGTCATCCTGTTCAACTCTCCTACTCTTTTCCCATTCACATACACCAGCGCATAATCCCGCAATCCACTAATATTCAAACTCCCCTTCATCTCCGTTTCCATTTTACGGCTATACAACACATATCCATAACCCTGCCCGAGCACTTCAAACGTCAAGGGAGTGTCTGACACTATAGGTTTGATTGACTTTTTCCATTCAAAGAAGTCATAATGTGTCAATTGAATATCCGGAATAGAGATTACCGGAATGTTAGCCGGAATTGCAGGCAGTGAATCTGTTGAATATTTCTGCATCAGAGAGCGGAAAGCCATGTATTTATCCGTTGGCCAACCGGCTTCGGATATGGGTGCATCGTAATCGTAGCTGGTGATATCAGGTTGGATGTCACGATTTGCATCGTAATTGGCACCGGATGTAAAAGCAAAATTGGTTCCCCCATGAACCATGTAAATATTGAAGCTGACATTGTTTTGCAAAAAAGCTTCCATTTGCTGAACACTTTGTTCTGTAGGTACTTTAATAAAATCTTCACCCCAATGGTCTAGCCAACCCGGATAAAACTCTCCAACCATGTATGGTCCCATCATATTTGTAAATGGATTTACAGCCTTTTTCAGATTTTCGACATTGGTTTCTCCATTGGCTGTTGGCAAAACGCCCGGTATTGCACCTTCCTGAAACAACCAGGAACCGTCGGATGTAAAAAAAGGAACATCAAAACCAGCATCTTCCAGCATTTTCTTAATTGCATGATAATATGTCCTGTGCTGTTCCATCGGAATATCCTTTCGCTGCGAAACATAAGAACCAAACTCGTTTTCGACCTGAACCATGATAATCGGTCCACCATGCGTTATCTGCAAATCTTTCAGTTGTTCGGACAGCTTGTGTATGTAAATATTGCAGGAATCCAGAAAAGGCTGATTGGTACGAATAATCAAATCCGGATTATTCTGCAACCACCAGGGGTATCCTCCAAAGTCCCATTCGGCACAAACATAAGGTCCGGGACGTAGTATCACCATTAAACCTTCTTCCTGTGCTGTCCGGATAAAAGCCCGGAGATTCTTATTTCCACCTGAGAAATCCCAGACTCCCGGATTTGTATTATGATAATTCCAGAAAACATACGTTGAAACGGTATTTAATCCCATCGCCTTCATCATCTGAAAACGATGCCGCCAATATTCCTGTGGCACACGGGCATAATGCATTTCACCGGAATGTATCTGTATAACTTTCCCATCGTACAGAAACTGACCGTTTTCAATTGCAAAACTATGCTTGGGTGCCTGACATTTAGATTGTTCTGTAAACAAAAGAATTAAAAGTAAGCTTGTGAAAATCAAAGTCTTCTTCATAAATTCTGTTTTAATAAATCTCAATATCCGACAACACCGGACAGGCTCTGGAATCGGTGATACGAATCCTGATTTTTGATGTCGTGATTGAGTCAATTTTTAATATTCTTTTGTGTCCGATGGTTGTTCCGTTAGCAATGGTTTTCCACTGACCATTCTCCATCGTTTCCACAGAGAATGCTTTGACCCGCTGACCCAAACGGATATATTCCTTCAATACAATGTATTTTACCGGAATTTCTGTTTTCAGGCTGATTTCAATATTAGCTGTCAGAACCGAATCATCAGTTGCCCAGTACGTTTCCTTATTCGAATCAATAAGATTCCGTGCAGCAAAATCATTGGAATTTCCACGTACCGAACTCGCTTTGATTTCTGCATTCAGAGCCAGGTTATGAGCAAAAGCCGAATCCAGCATTTTTCGGAATCCTTCCAGAGATTTTATATCGTTTTCATGGACCAAACCGCGACGATCAGGTGGAACATTCAGCAGCATCAGAGAACCACGACCCACTGTTTTTAGGTAAATATCGAACAATTGTTCCGGTGTTTTTACCTGATTGTCTTCCTTCGCATGATAAAACCATCCCGGACGAATAGAAACATCGGCTTCAGCAGGAATCCACTGTTTCCCCCTTTCTGAACCCGTTCCCAGCAATTCACAAATCCCGCTTTTGCCCGGGTATATCGAATCTGTATCAATCATATTCCAGCAGATGGTGTTAACTTCTCCATTTTCATTGCCACACCAGCGAACTCCAGGACCGGCATCGCTGAAAAAGATCACGTTTGGCTCCATATTTCTCACCAGATTAATCGTTGTAGGCCAGTCGTAATAAGTTTGTCCGTTTATCGACCTTTTTTCATTGGCACCACCGTAGTAACCAGTTCCTCCATTGGCTCCATCAAACCACATCTCGAACACTGGTCCGTAGTTTTTAAATATCTCTTTCAATTGATTTCTGTAATAATCAATATATGCCGGGCTCGCATAATCAGCCCGATTGCGATCCCAAGGAGAAAGATACACCCCAAACTTAAGATTGTTTTGCTTGCAAGCATCTGATAATTCCTTTACAATATCACCCTTTCCGTTTTTGTAAGGCGAATTTTTAATGCAATGCTCTGTATATTGACTTGGCCACAGGCAAAATCCGTCATGATGTTTACAAGTCAGAATTACACCTTTAAAACCCGCATTCTTCAACACATTGACCCATTGATTTACATCAGTTTGGGCAGGATTGAAAACCTGTTCCGATTCATTTCCCATACCCCATTCAAGGTCAGTAAAAGTGTTGGTGGTAAAATGTATAAAAGCATTCATTTCCATCTCATGCCAGGCAAGCTGAGCCTCTGTGGGCAAAGGATAAACAGGAGCAGGAGGATTGATTTGGGCTTTCGCCCAAAAACCCGTTATCACCATTACAATTAGAACCAAATACTTGATTTTCATAAATATCGAAATAAATTAATCATCCATATTAAACTTCAAATATACGAATTCATTAATTTGGAGCTCATTTTATTCCAGTAAAATCCCGCAAAAAAACGGAAACCAAGTTTGATTTGAGACTGTTCATGCAACGATGTCTTGGAAGGGGTAAAGTGAAAAGAAGTTAGAAGCCAGAAGCGTAAAATCAATCTTTGTTGAACTATCAATCCCTTCAATCTTGGAAGTGAAACGTAAAAAGAAGTTAGAGTTTCTGGTTTGCCCGATATTATCCTTCTTTTTAAAGAAACTGAAGATAAATACTCACCCCGCCTCTCCTGAGAGGAGAGATGGGGTGAGGTGAAAGGTGAAAAGAACTCGTACTGAGTAAAGTCGAAGGGACAAGTTCTCCGACCTTTTAATAAAACATTATTAACGGCCCAAAATCAGACATTACAGATTATCGTCTCTTTTACACATCCTTAATTCAGGCAAGCCCAGCCAATGTGTACAAAACTCATATTCAGCCGAATGGCGATTCGAACTCACGATCAAACCTCTCTCATTCAAATAATTGTCAACAAGATTCCGATACCAAAGAGTGGCTTCTTCATCCAAGGCTGTGGAAGGTTCGTCAAGCAACACAAAATCTGACTGGGAAAGGAAGGCCAACGAAAGTTTTACACGTTGCTTCATCCCTGACGAAAAAGAGGAAATTGCTTTATCGAGATGTTTTTCTAGTCCTGAAATTTCAGCCACATCCGTAATTCCAAAATTCAAGATAAATGGTTTCAATTTGGCATGAAATCCGAGTAGTTCCCGAAATGTAAATTCTTCGATCAATTCGAGATACGGAGCTGTAAAGCTAATATGCTTATAAACAAGATTTGGATCAACCTCCTTATTATCAACCAAAAACAAATACTTTCCACTGGTTGGCATCGATAAACCTGCAAGAATTTTCATCAGGGTGGATTTTCCGGAACCATTTGCCCCAAGAAGAGCATAGGTTTCCCCTTTCTGAAAGGTAAAACTCAGATTCTTAAAAATCCAATTGTAATAATATTGTTTCCCAACCCCCTGAATTTCAATTTGCATACACCAAATATCCTATTATATAACTCTGCATTTTCATCTGATTTAACTTCTAAATTTAATGTTTAGTAAGAACACATCAGAGCCAATATTTCTCTACTCTATTGCTAAAGAAAGAAAACAAAAATAAGGAAAAAACAACTATGCTATTGTTTTGCATCAACTCATTTTTAACTAGACAACTTTTCCGACAATGATCTGTCTATCCATAAAAATAAGTATTAAAATGAAGAAAGTATTTTCCCTGTTCTGTTTTCTACTTGCAGTTTTCCTACATTCCAATGGCCAATCTTCGAATGATTCAATTAATGTATTGTTTATCGGAAACAGCATAACTTACTTCAACTCAATGCCATCAACATTTAAAGACATCGCCAATAATCAAAACAAAAAAGTATCCGTAAGTGCGTACACCCCCGGGGGAACGGGCTTTGTGAATCATTATAATGACCCTAATGTCTTTAATTTATTCAAATTAAGGACATGGAATATCGTAATTCTTCAGCCTGGAAGTGGTGAATCGCTAGGAGTTTCATTCCCAATAGATACAACTATAAAGAGGGGCAAAATTTTACTCGATTCACTCTATAAATATAATTCATGTGCAAAGGTTTTCATTTATCAAATTCCCTATGGAGTTCCAAATGCAACGGATTATAATACATACTTTTCTGTTCAAAAAATGATCATAGATTCTATTTATAAACTTGCTGATAGTCTGAACGTTCAAATAATTCCGGCTGGCAAAGCGTTTTACTCATATTATACTCAAAATCAGAACTTATTGCTTCATTCTAACTATAATGATATTCATCCCAATGCATTTGGATCCTTTTTAATTGCTTCAACCGCCTATGTTTCAATATTTCAGGATTCAATTAACGACTGTACATTTTACTCTAATCTTTATCAAGACACCGTTTTGCGTTTTTTTACAATCGCTGACTCTGTTGTATTTGACAATCCACAACAATGGAACATCAATAAGTATAATATCCATTCCGAATTCAATTACATTCCAAATGGATTAACGGTTCAATTCTTTAATAATTCCACAAACTACTCTCATTGCTTTTGGGAATTTGGAGATAATGGAACTTCAACAGCATCTAACCCCAGCCATATTTTTAACCAGAATGGAACTTATAAAATAAAACTAACAGTATCCCATAATGGTTGTACTGACAGTACAACGAGATACATTACACTAGGAACTATATCTGTGAATGATTTTCAACCTTTTGATAATCTGTATCAAATTTATCCTAATCCTGTAAACGATTTCCTTTACATAAATACAGACGACACTAAATCAATATATTCCATAAATGACATGAATGGAAGAGTCATCAAGTCAGGAAAATTCCTCAACACTTGCCTCAAAAGAATTGAATTATCAGATTTACATTCAGGGTTGTACTTGATAAATATTATCAAAAGTAATGGCTCCCGGTTTCGATCAACCTTTATAAAGCAATAATTTTCTGACGATTGACAAGGATTTAGGTACCCCAGAAATTTTCTACACCATTTTCTTAGGGTCAACCCATTTGTCAAAGTCTTCTTCGCTAACCAAACCCAATTGAATGGCAGCTTCGCGAAGGGTAATATGTTCTTTGTGTGCTTTTTTGGCAATGGCTGCTGAATTATCATAGCCGATATGAGGATTCAACGCGGTTACCAACATCAGGGTATTATCCAAATTTTTCTTGATATTCTGAAGATTCGGTTCAATGCCAATAGCGCAATTATCGTTAAAACTTACACAGGCATCCCCCAATAATTTAGCTGACATCAACAGATTATAAATCATCATGGGCTTAAACACGTGAAGCTGAAAATGTCCATGTGTTGCTGCTACAGAAATGGCAGTATCGTTCCCGATAACCTGTGCACAAACCATCGAAAGTGCTTCATTCTGAGTAGGATTTATTTTTCCTGGCATAATAGATGAGCCGGGTTCGTTTTCAGGCAGAAAAATTTCACCGATGGAACACCGCGGACCAGAAGCCAGTAAACGTGTGTCATTTGCAATCTTCATCAGGCTAATGGCCAACGATTTTAAAACGCCGGAAACTTTTACCAATGCATCATGTGCCGAAAGAGCTTCAAATTTATTGGGAGCTGTAACAAACGGATAAGCTGTTAATTCTGCAATCTTTTGTGCAGAAAGCACATCGAATCCTTTGGGAGCATTAATTCCCGTACCTACTGCTGTTCCTCCCAAGGCTAATTCCGAAAGATGAATCAAACTGTGTTTCAGGTCAATAATTCCATGTTCGAGCATTGAAACATAGGCCGAAAATTCCTGTCCGAGAGTAAGTGGAGTTGCATCCATCAAATGGGTACGTCCGGTTTTTACAATATGTTTAAATGCATCAACTTTTTGTGCCAGAGTTTCTTTAAGTTTTTCTATTCCGGGCAGCGTAACCTCAACCACAGCCTTGTAAGCAGCAATACTCATGGCCGCAGGGAATGTATCGTTCGACGATTGCGACTTATTTACATCGTCATTAGGGTGAATAAAGGTTTTTCCGCCCATCTCTCCTCCATGCAAAACATGAGCACGGTTTGCAATTACCTCATTCACATTCATATTTGTTTGGGTTCCGGAACCTGTTTGCCAGATTACAAGTGGAAACTGATCGTCCAGTTTCCCCTCTAAAATTTCGTCACAAACCCTGCAAATAAAATCCTTCTTCTCTTCTGAAAGAACACCTAATTCGAAATTGGCTAAAGCCGAAGCTTTTTTCACGATCGTCATTGCCTGAATAATTTCTATAGGCATAGAAGCCTGCGGGCCAATTTTAAAGTTATTGAGCGACCGCTGGGTTTGGGCTCCCCAATATTTATCGACTTCTACCAAAACGTCACCAAGACTGTCATGTTCTACTCTGGTTTTCATTTTCTTAAATATTAAAATAATTGAAAATGGGTGGTTTAAATAGAAAACAAAAAAGAGTTGCAAATTGTTTTGCAGCTCTTTTTTATTTATTTCATACCGATTAATCCCTCTATTTCCTCCACAGGATTACCAATTACTGCTTTATGTCCCCGTTCAATAATCGGGCGCTGGATAAGTGACGGATTTTCGATCAAAATCTGCAGCCACTCATCTTCATTAAACTGCTTACCTTTCAGGTTTTTTCTGAAATAATCTTCCTGAGTACGAACCAGTTCACTGGGCTGTTTATTGAGTTTTTGCAGCAAAACAGAAAACTCAGTTTTTGTAAGTGGATTCTTAAGATACTCACGCACAACAGGTTCAAAACCATTTTCTTTCAAATATTCAAGACCAGCTCTTGATTTTCTACAACGGGGATTGTGATAAATCTTTATCATGGCTAGCGTTCTTTACTTCCATATTCCATTAAATAAGCTTTTATGAAATCGTCGAGATCTCCATCCATAACAGCCTGAACATTTGATGTTTCTACCGAAGTACGTAAGTCTTTTACCATTTTGTAAGGGTGCATCACATACGAACGAATCTGAGAACCCCACTCAATTTTTTTCTTGGTACTTTCGATGGCATCTATTTTTTCACGTTTCTTACGCAACTCCTGTTCATACAACTGAGATTTAAGCATTTGCAATGCTTTTTCGCGATTTTGCATTTGCGAACGGGTAACCTGACACTCTACTATAATTCCGGAAGGTTCGTGACGTAAACGTACGGCTGTTTCCACTTTATTTACATTTTGCCCGCCCGGGCCACTGGAACGAAATGTATCCCAGCTAATATCTGCCGGATTAATATCGATGTTAATGTTGTCGTCGATAACAGGATAAGCATATACCGAGGCAAAAGAAGTATGGCGGCGATTGTTGGAATCAAAAGGAGATAAGCGCACCAAGCGATGTACACCATTTTCGCTTTTAAGATAGCCGTAAGCATACTCTCCTTCAATTTCGAGAGAAACCGATTTAATCCCGGCCACATCCCCTTCCTGAAGATCGAGGGTATTGACTTTAAAGTTATTACGCTCACAGTATCGAATATACATGCGCATCAGCATTTCTACCCAATCCTGACTTTCGGTACCACCGGCACCTGAATTTATGGTAAGAATTGCATTCATGTGATCTTCTTCTCCACTGAGCATATTTTTAAACTCAAGATTTTCAAGAAGTTTACAAGAATGTACATGTTCTTTATCCAGTTCTTCTTCTGAAGCTTCGCCAAGTTCAAAAAATTCAAACAACACTTTTAAATCGTCTAATGAAGCAACAATAGCATCATAGGCTTCTGTCCAGTTTTTAACCTGTTTGATATGTTTAAGAACCTTTTCGGCCTCTTTAGGGTCATCCCAAAAGTTCGCAGCCTGCGTTTTTTCTTCTTCCGATTGGATTATCGACAGTTTCCCATCATAGTCAAAGAAACCTCCTCAGGTCACTGACTCTTTTCTCCAGTTCACGAATTTGCTCGTTTGTAATCATAATTTTTAAAAGTAGTTTTTGCAAAGGTACGATTTCGCAAATGTTTTCGCAATTGTAATAAAGGATGAATCAATAACGAATGTTTAAGAGGTAAAGCAAAATCTTCTCTATTCTTTTTCACTACCTTTGCACCCTTGAAAATAACATTGTACGAATGTCAAACGAACTGATTTTTTTCTCTCTCTTTATTGCCTTTATCACAGGTATGTTACTCCTCGATTTAGGTATTTTCAGCAAGAAAAGCCATGCTGTTCCATTCAGGGAAGCGCTCATCTGGACAGGTGTATGGGTGTTGCTTTCCATTGGTTTTTATATGATTATCCGCACTCACGGCGATCTGATTCACGGAATAGACAGTCTGGATAAACTGAAAGCAATTATCTCAGGTCATCAACATCCAATTAATATTGAAGGACTTGACTTTGACACGGCACTGGATATGTACCGAAAAAACCTTGCACTGGAATATCTTACAGGTTATTTGATAGAGTATGCTCTTTCGGTGGACAATGTGTTTGTAATCATTATGATTCTTTTAGCGTTCAATGTAAAGCAAACCTATTACAAGCGAGTACTTTTCTGGGGTATCCTCGGAGCTATCATAATGCGCTTTATTTTTATTTTCCTCAGCGCAGCACTTATTCAGCAATTTGCATGGATACTTTATGTATTTGGCGGATTGCTTGTATTTACGGGTGTTAGAATGTTTCTCAACCGAAACAATGATGAACATATTGAAACCGAAAAACATCCCATTGTTCGTTTTGCATCCAAACACTTTGCTGTTTACCCGAAATTTGTAAAACATCATTTCTGGATTACCAAAAAAGGAAAGCGGCTAATGACCCCTCTCTTTTTGGTACTGCTCGTAGTTGAGTTTACAGATGTAATTTTTGCAGTTGATTCTGTACCTGCTATCTTCTCAATCACACAGGATCCATACATTGTATTCTTCTCCAATATATTTGCAATCATTGGATTACGTTCATTATTCTTCCTGTTGGTAAATGTTATGAATACATTCCATTATCTTAAAATTGGACTATCAGTGCTACTTACATTCATCGGGGCTAAAATGATTTTTCATCATTGGCTGAAAGAAATCGGTTTTACCACTGCTCATTCACTATACATAGTGGTAGGTATTCTGGCACTTAGTGTTATTCTCTCATTAATTTTCCCTAAAAAAGAAGTTGTTCAATCGTAATAATCTGTTTTATGAAAAAGTTAGGATTAATCGCTCTCCTTGTAATTGTAATGGTTTCCTGCTCATCGGATACTATTTTCGAAAAACGTGAATCGTTCCCTGATTTGAAGTGGAATCGCTTTAAAGAGTTGACCTTTAATGTGCCGATAAACAATGTTGAAGATGGGTACGACATCATCTTCACCCTTCGCCATATAACTCAATATCCCTTTGATAACTTGTCTGTTGAACTTCTAACGGTTAGCCCAAGTGGAGAAGAAAGAGTTTCTTCACACAGCATTCCATTGAAAAATAAAGATGGAAAATTCATTGGTGATGTTGCCGGTGATTTATGGGATGTAGAATTCAAACTACGCGAATACGTAGTATTTTCTGAAAAAGGAACCTATAAAATGACTATTGGCAATACGATGACTTATCTGGATACTCCCGGAATTATGGATGTTGGATTGAAAGTGGTAAAAAGCAAAATAGAACTGTAAAACTATGAACGCGAACAGGTATCACAAACAGTTGGAACCCGTTTTGCGAACATTGCCCGACAATCCGGGCGTATATCAATATTACGATGAATCAGGTACTCTGATTTATGTAGGCAAGGCAAAGAACCTGAAAAAACGGGTTCTTTCCTATTTCAATAAAGACCTGACTCATAGTGGAAAAGTGCGTGTGTTGGTAAGTAAAATTGCCGAAATCCGCACCATAGTGGTCGAAACAGAGCTCGATGCCCTCCTGCTCGAAAATAACCTGATTAAAAAGCATCAGCCTCGTTATAACGTGATGCTTAAGGATGACAAAACCTATCCCTGGATTTGCATCAAAAACGAATCTTTTCCACGCGTTCTCGCTACCCGTAAGCTGATTCGCGACGGTTCGTTATACTTTGGTCCTTATGCTTCAATACGTATGATGAATACCTTACTGGAGCTTATCCGGCAACTGTTTCAGCTTAGAAATTGCAGCCTTAATCTTTCTCCAAAGCAAATTGAAAAGTCCAGATACAAAGTTTGCCTGCAATACCACATCAAACAGTGCAAAGGTCCTTGCGAAGGATTACAAACAGAAGAAGATTATCGAAGAACCATCGATCAGATCAAAACGATCATCAAAGGAAATATAAGCCTTGTTATCAACGAGTTGAAAGATATAATGATGAACTATGCCTCGAAAATGGAGTTTGAAAAGGCGCAGGTCATAAAAGAGAAAATTGAATTACTCGAAAAATACCAAAGTCGTTCGGCAGTGGTAAGTCCAACCATTGTGAACGCAGATGTCCTCTCAATTGTAACCGATGAACAAAGCGGTTATGTAAATTTCCTGAAAGTTTTTCATGGAGCAGTGGTTCAATCGCATACTATTGAACTTAAGAAAAAACTGGACGAAGCTCCCGAAGAACTGCTCGAAATGGCGTTGATAGATCTTCGCCAGCGTTTTGATTCGGATGCGCACGAAGTAATTCTGCCTTTTAAACTTGATCTTGAAATACCTGGCATCACGTTTACTATCCCGAAAATTGGCGATAAAAAAAAGTTGCTCGAACTTTCGGAACGCAACGTGAAATACTACATCCTGGAAAAACAGAAGCAGAAAGATTTGGTTGACCCTGAACGACATACCCGCAGAATCATGACACAGATGATGAAGGATTTGCACATGAATGTGGAACCACGTCATATTGAATGTTTTGATAATTCAAATATTCAGGGGGAGTATCCTGTTGCTGCAATGGTAGTTTTCCGTAACGGAAAGCCCTTCAAAAAAGATTACCGCCACTTCAACATCAAAACGGTAGAAGGTCCGAACGACTTTGCCTCGATGGAAGAGATTGTTTATCGGCGATATCACCGAATGTCAGAAGAAAAGCAGGAACTCCCGCAACTCGTTGTGATTGATGGCGGAAAAGGCCAGTTAGGTGCTGCTATGAATAGTCTGCTAAAACTTGGGTTAACCGAAAAAATAAAGGTTGTAGGCATTGCCAAACGACTGGAAGAACTTTATTTTCCAGGGGATCCAACACCCCTCTACCTCGATAAAAAGTCGGAAAGTTTAAAGATTATCCAACATATCCGGGATGAAGCCCATCGATTCGGGATTACGCATCATCGCAAACGTCGCGAAAAAGGAACTATCAAAACAGAACTCACCGAAATACAAGGCATTGGATCAACCATTTCTGAAAAGCTACTCCGACAGTTCAAATCCGTAAAAAACATTCGTAAAGCTTCACTGGAAGAACTTACCAAGCATATCGGGAAAAGTAAAGCAACGCTGGTTTGGAAATATTTTCAGGAAGAAGAGAAATAAGAAGACTTTATAAAAGACAAAATGAATTTTCATAAATCTTACACTAATTTCTCTTTCACAAAAGCAACAATTTCATTCATGGCTTCGACTGCTTCGGGAAACATTGGTGCAAGCAAAGGATAGCAGTGAACCATCCCGACTCCTTTACGGAAGCTTGCTTTTACACCCGCTTCGCAAGCTTTCTGTACAAATTTTTTACCATCTTCGAAAAGTTCGTCATCTTCACCTGAATTGACAAAAATGGGAGGAAATCCTTGTAAATCACCAAACAAAGGAGAAATTAACGGATTGTTCGCCAGATTTTTTCCAACATAGTGCTTACCAAATACTACCCAACTGTTTTTAGGAGCTACCGAAACTTTGTGTTTGGTTTGATACGACAGGCTTGAACAGGTCAAATCAGTCCATGGAGAAATTGCAACAGCAGCAACAGGTAATGAAATATTCTGTTCTTTCAGTCCCAGCAGGGTAGCCAGACACAATCCTCCCCCGGCAGATTCCCCGGCTATCAATACATTTTCGGACTTAAACCCATTAGAAATAACCCATTGGTACATCGTTACAGCATCCTCTAATGCAGCCGGGAAAGGATACTCCGGAGCAAGTCGGTAATCAAAAATTAAAGTTGTGAATCCACAATTTTTTGCAAAGGTGGAAACAAATCCACGATGGTCGCTACAGGAGCCAGATACATAACCGCCTCCATGAACATACAAAATCAGTTTCTCCGCGGGAGCATTTTCGGGTGTTATCCATTCAGCCTTCATTCCTTCTATAAACTGTTCTCTGATTGTAACATCTTTGGGTATCCTGGAATATTTACGTGCACTTTTTTCACAAAGTTCCCGAAATGCTGGAATGGAACTATGCATAAAAAACTCTTCTCTTCTGAGCTTTCCCTGAAGCAAATGCCTGTTTCTCATCATGAAATTAAACATCTTGCTTTTAAAACTTGTCATAGCTGTATGAATTTTGAAATTGGAATGCAAAATTCGGAAACCTAAACTACAAAAAAATTCACCTATGTTAATTCCGGGCTTTCTTGGAATGTTTTTTTCGGATGCGGCTCAACGATTGAGGTGCAATCCCCAAAAAACTTGCGAGGTGCTTTAGCGGTATTTCAGGAAGCAAACCGGGATATAAAGCCTGAAGTTTCAGGTATCGTTGCTCGGCTGTTTCTGTTTTATTTTCGAGCAACAATTCCTCAGTATAGCTCTGAACTTCATGCACAAATTTACGCGTAAATGTGCTCCATGATTTAAGTTCGAGCAATTGATTTGCCTGTTCCAGCGAGGTTTGCCAAACAATTGTCCGGGTAATCGCCTGGATATTTTCCATAGCCGGAGTACAATTGCGAAAGCTGTCCTTAGACGTAAAACAATAAGGTGCAGTGGTAAAAAACTTGGTGATATCGTTTCCTTCCTTCAATACAAAACAGCGAATCAATCCTTCCTCCAAAAAATAAAAATACCTGCAAATATGTCCCTCCATAAGAATCAATTCATTGCGGGCAAACTCTTTCCGCTCAAAGGCGTTATTAATGATACTCCAATCATTATCAGATATTTTCGTGTAGTTTTCAATAAATTTCCGAAAAGGATGCATGGAGTAGTAAATTTTCAGATTGATAAATATCATCAATAATCGTTAGTGACCGAGATAAATTTTAAATAACAGGCTGAACCACCTAAGCAGTCCAACCTGTATCTTTACTGTGTAAACTAGCAATTTATACAGCATGAGCGAAATTACAAATAAAAATTTAGTCGGTCAGCCGATTTTGCCTCAAGTATTAGATTTAGTGAGTAAAGTCACGTTCAGAGGATTAGTAAAAGAGCACAGGAGTGACAGGTATTATAAAAAGTTCAACACATAGACACACTTTGTAAGCCTGATGTTTGGTATTTTCAATCGTTGTGACTCAGTGACCGAAATCGTTGAAGGAATGATAGGTTGTGTTGGCAAAATTGGACACTTTGGTTTGTCGGAAGTTCCACCCAAGAGCACCATAACTGATGGTAATCGCGAGCGGGACAGTGCATTCTTTGAATCGTTGTATTTTAGTTTGGTAAAACGTTACTCGACATTTTTGTCGTCCAGCCGAACGCTAGGGCTTAACATCAAAGAGCTTTTCATTGTAGATTCAACCACGATCCAGCTTTTCAGCAGCCTGATATTTAAAGGCGTTTGTCGCAACCCAAAGGATGGAGGCAGGAAAAAAGGGGGATTGAAAGTACACATGCTCATTGATACATTGCAAGATGTTGGAAAGTTTGTGAAAGTAACAGCAGCAAAAGTTCACGACAGTAAATTTCTGAACGATTTGGTACTTAATCCTCATAGCATGGTGGTTTTTGATAAGGCTTACAACCATTACAAACTCTTTGCAAAGTGGACGGAGAAACAAATATGGTTCGTTACCCGGATGAAAGATAATGCTCTGTATGAAGTTGTCAAAACCATCAGCGAAAATACTTTGCCGAAAAAACAGCAGGAGTTTTAAAAGAAGAGCATATCTACTTGTGTTACAACGAAAAACGGAAAAATGAAAAAGCATTTTCAACAATTACCAGTTTAGTGCGGCAACATTTACTAAGCTATCTTAACCTGGAGGAGTTACTAAAAAATTCCCAAAGGTTCTATGACAAATACCGAAAAGCAATAGATTACAGCAATAGTTTATTCCCGCTTTCTGGATAAAATGGGGGGCTTGATTTTGTAGATTGAAATACAATAATTGATTATCAGATATCTAATAAACGAAAATACCGGCTTTTTAATTTAGTCGGTCAACAATGATAAAGTATCTCTTTTTTAAGAATGTCGCCATTTATATCTCGCAACCTAAGCCCGGCTCAATTTCCCCTTAATTGTTCACCGCACCATTATCAATCCAGCAGGCAATAGCATTTTTTTGAGTTGCAGTGAGTGATGTATTTTTGTGGTCAGAACTGGAAACAACTATCGAACGGATACTACTCCTTCCACTGTACACTCCGGAATAAGAATTATATTGATGGTGACAGCTTACACATTTAGAACTGATTACAGGGGCTACATCAGCCGTATAAGATTTAGCAGCACCACTGCAGTCAGGTGTAAAGTCTTCATCTTTCGAGCATGAAATAAATGCAAGAACTACAATGCTTGCAATATAAAATAATCGTTTCATAATCCTGAATTTAGTTTTTGATACACATTTTCGATAATCAAGTATCTCATCCTGAATTTGATTTATCGAAGAAAATGTAAACTTTTCAATTGCATTTTGCTCCTGTTATTAGTCCCTTATACTCATTGTAAAAAAACGAAAGAGTCATGTAATTATTTTCTGCTTTACAGCAAATACTCTTTTCTTTTATAAATATAAGAACCTATTTACGTATTGATTGTTTCTATAATAGAATCTTAAAACAAAAAATATGTTATCCAAGAAATTAGAACAGGTACTTAATTCTCAGGTAGAAAAAGAAGTTTACTCTTCAAATTTTTACCTTGCAATTGCATCATGGGCCGAAACACAAGGATTTGAAGGAACTTCAAAATGGTTTTACGCTCAGGCAGAAGAAGAACACATGCATATGCTGAAGTTCATAAATTATATCAACGAACGCGGTGGCAAAGCCATAGTGCCGGCAGTTGTACAGCCACCTCTTGAATATACTGACATCCGTGAAGTATTTAAGATGGTTTTGAAACACGAAGAATATATCTCAAAAGCCATCAACGACATTGTGGGCGTTTGCATAGACGAAAAAGATTATTCAACCCAAAACTGGATCCAGTGGTTTGTGAACGAACAACTTGAAGAAGAAAAATCTGTTCGTAGTATTATTGACAAACTCAATTTACTGGGACAGCACAGTCTTTACCTGTTCGATCGCGATATTATGAGAATGCGTCAGGGAAATAAATAAGCCCGGATTTGCATTAAAAGCTAAACCCAATGTAAATAAGTATAGACCAACAAACTACCAATATTATTTTTTAACGCTACGCATTAGAAACAGATTGATTAACAGATATAATATTTCTATTGCGTAATTTTGGATTAGGGGAGTTATTACCAAAAAAGCGGTTGGCATTTCCAATCGCTTTTTTATATTCAGATATTTGTACTGACTGGGAAAACATTAATCCCCTACACTGTTTTTTAATTCCTTAGCAATCTCTTTAAGCGACAAAATCATAGCATTGGGAACAAGTTGGATAGAGGCTAATGGCATAGCATCCACTTCGGCAGTTTTCGGATCCTGAACTATAGCTTTTCCACCCCATTCTGTAATCATTTTCAAGCCTTTACTTCCGTCATTATTTGCTCCGGTTAAAATAATGCCTATCACCCCTTTCCCATAAGCAAGCGCAGCTGATTCAAACATTACATCAATGGATGGGCGAGAATAGTTTACTTTCCCTTCAACCGATAGTGAAAGAGTATTATCATCTTCCAGCAATAAATGGTAGTTGGGAGGAGCCACATAAACATGTCCGGGAAAAACAGGCTCTTTATCTTCAGCCTCTTTCACCTGAAATCCAGTTTCACGAGTCAGGTATTCTTCCAAATATCCTGACGACTGATTTCCGATATGCTGCGTAATTATCACAGGAAAAGGGAAGTCTGCTCCCAGCTCTTTAAGCAGAGTGAGAATCGCTTTTAAACCTCCGGCAGAAGCGCCGATAACTACAACTTTAGCATTCATGTAATTATCAACAATAAATGAACCCTGAATGTTAAATCAGGATTGGTATTTTTTGACATATATCTTTTCGCTGCGATTTACTTCATCAAAATGATCAGCAAATGCAGTGAATTTTATGCTTTCGCGAGAACCCAAACAGAGAATTCCTCCCGGAACCAGACTCTCATAAAACAGTTCCAAAACTCTGTTTTGCAGTTCGCGGTTGAAATAGATAAGTACATTACGACAAATAATTATATTCACTTCTGCAAATACACTATCAGTCACCAGATTATGATCAGCAAACACAATATTTTTACGTAATGAAGGATCTAAAATCACCGAATTATATCCGGCAGAATAGTAGTCGGAAAAAGAATTTATTCCTCCTGATTGCTGATAATTCTGAGTATATTCTTTAATCTGTGCAACGGGATAAATCCCTTCACGAGCAATATTCACAACCTTTCGATTAAAATCGGTGGCATACAACTGTGTACGCTGAAGTAAATTCTCCTCTTTCAGCAGAATTGCCATCGAATACACCTCTTCACCCGTTGAGCACCCTGCATGCCAAGCCTTTATAAAAGGATAGGTTTTTAATAAGGGAATAATATCAGTACGCAATGCTTTGTAGAAGCTTGGATCGCGAAACATCTGAGTGACATTGATTGATAAATCCTGTAATATTTGCTGAACGAAGTTATCGTCATACAACAGTTTGTGTTGTAAGGCAGAGATATTAGGTAAGCCCGATTGTTCAAAACGATGAAGTATCCGACGACGAACATGTGCAGGAGAATAGTCTCTGAAATCATAGCCATACTTCATGTAAATAGCTTCAATCAATAGCTTTATTTCTATGTTGATATTCTCAATTTTTTCGTTCGGCTGGGTCATCGTTTGGAGAAGATTTAGGAAGTTAAGATTCTTTTTAAATCCTGAATATTAAATGGTTTACTGATAAAATCATCCATACCGCAGGCAAGACAAAGATCACGGTCTTCTTTCATGGCATTTGCTGTCATAGCCACAATTCTCACCGGTTTTTGAGTCATCGTTTTCTTTTCGAGTGAGCGGATTTCTGATGTTGCCTCATAACCATCCTTAACCGGCATCATCAAATCCATCAGGATAATATCATATTTTTTCAAACGATACATCTCAACAGCTTTTTCACCATTATCAGCAACATCGCAGGCAACGCCTACTTTTTCGAGGGTATATCGTGCCACTTTCTGGTTTATATAGTTATCTTCCACCAGCAAAACCTTGAGAGAAGTAAGCAGCAAAAGTTGTTCATCAATAACCCCAATCGACTTGGATTTTACAATATCCTGTGCCAGATCAAACCAGGCAGTAAACCAAAAATCAGAACCTTCACCCGGAGTGCTTTCCACTCCTATGGTTCCTCCCATTAGTTGCGAAAGATGTTTCGAAATGGCAAGACCCAAACCGCTACCTCCATAAATACGAGTAGTTGAAGCATCTACCTGCGAAAATTCCTTAAATAACTTGTCTTTCCCTTCATCAGAAATCCCGATTCCGGTATCTACCACTCTGAATTTTAATTCAACCCGATTATTGTCATTCCCAACGGTTTCACAATGAATGGTGATAGTCCCTCTTTCGGTAAATTTTACGGCATTACTAACCAGATTTATGAGTACCTGTTTCAAACGAAGCGGATCTCCAATCAGGTTGTCGGGCACTGACGGATGAATATTTTTATAGAGATCCAAACCTTTCTCATCAACACGTAGTTTCAGGAGGCGAATAATTTCCTCCACAGTTTGTGTCAGACTAAACGGAATTTTTTCAAGATCAATCATTCGGGATTCGATCTTAGAGTAATCGAGAATATCATTAATGATACCCAACAGATTATCGCCGGAAACTGTAATAATATCGAGTAACTCTTTTTGTTCGTCATTTAGCTGGCTGCCTTGTAAAAGATGTGTCATTCCGATGATTCCGTTGAGTGGTGTACGTATTTCATGACTCATGGTAGCCAGAAAAACAGACTTACTTCGGGCGGCATGTTCAGCTTCATCCCGGGCAATCGAAAGCTCCTGATTCGCATTTTTAAGCTCTTGAGTCCGTTTTTCCACAAGATGCTCAAGCTGGGTTCTGTAATTATAGAGTTCGAGAAATATTTTTACTTTCCCGATGATGATCTTGGGAGGAATCGGTTTAATAATAAAATCAACAGCCCCAACCTCAATTCCTTTTTCAACATGAAATTCTTCTTTGTAAATAGCAGAAACATAAATAATTGGCAGATTTCGTGTGCGTTTGATCTGCCTCATAATTTTCACGGTTTCATAGCCATCCATTTCTGGCATTTGAATATCAATGATAGCCAGAGCAAAGTCATTATCAAGGCAAAGAGCAAGTGCTTCATTCCCGGAAAGGGCTTTTACAAACTCCACATCAAAATCGCCCAAAACCGCTTCGAGCGTAAGCAGGTTTTCGATAATATCATCAACAATCAGAATCTTCGGCTTATTCATAAGGTGAAAGCATTTGGAAAATTATTTATAGAGCCACACTCTGAGGAGTGAGAGAAGTTTTTCTGTATCGATAGGCTTTGCCAGATAATCATTAGCACCAGCTTCTATGCATTTTGCCCTGTCGTCTTTCATTGCTTTGGCTGTAAGAGCAATAATTGGAAGCTTTTGGAATTTTTTCTCTTTACGAATCAGTCGAATTGCTTCGTATCCATCCATTTCAGGCATCATGATATCCATCAAAATCAGATCAATTTCTTCACTTTGTTTAAGTTTTTCAATGCCTTCGCGACCATTTTTACCTACAACAACCTGCATACCTCTGTCTTCCAATACACTGGCCAATGCAAATACATTACGCATATCATCGTCAACCAAAAGAATCTTTTTGTTTTTCAACACATCTTCGGGTTCTGTTGAAAATGCCTTTTCGGATTTTCCGAGTTTACTACTTACACTATGAAGGAAAAGTTTCACTTCTGAGAGAAGTCTTTCGGGTGATTTTGCACCTTTTATGATAATGCTGTTTGCCAACTTCTGCAGCTTTTCTTCTTCATTTCTGTTGAGATCTTTGCCTGTGTAGATAATGATCGGAAGATTTATGGCAGTATCGTTAGCTCTGATTTTTTCGATCAGGTTAAAACCACTCATATCATGTAACCCAAGGTCAACAATAATACAATCGAAGGTTTCTTTTGCAATGATATTCAATGCCTCTTTTCCAGTATCGGCTGTTTGTGTTTTTACATTAATTTGCGAAAGCAATTCAACAATGCTTTTGCGCATATTTAAATCATCTTCTACTATCAGGATTTTTCCAGGAGTTTTGGCAATACTTTTTTCAATTTCAGATAATGCCTCATTGATGCTTTCCATGCTCACGGGTTTTGTTAAGAAACCCATAATCCCTGATTTTTTAGCTTGCTCTTCATTTTGTGAACCAGAAACCACATGGATAGGAATATATTTAGTTGCAGGATTTTTTTGTAGTCGTTCCACTACTTCCCATCCATTAATTCCCGGAAGACCAATATCAAGTAATATTGCATCCGGTTTATAATAATCGGCATAATGCAAGCCTGTTTCGCCTGATTCTGCAATAATGGTTTTATAGCCTTTTTGCTGTGCAATATCCTGTAAAATCAGAGAAAAGGCTTCGTCATCTTCAACAATCAGAATTAAAGAATTGCCATCTCCTTGAGCCAGAGGCATCTCTTCCGGCTTAAACGTGGGGTCATTTTCAAGAGGATCAACTCTTGCTATCTCCTGTTGAGACTGGGTTGATTTTTTAGCGGACTGTTCTTGGGGTTCTAATGAGCCTTTTGACTGTTCTGCATCAACAGGAAGAACCAGTGTAAAGCTAGAGCCCTGCCCTTGCCTACTCTCTACAACTATTTCACCTCCAAGTAGTTCTGTAAAACTACGTGAAATAGTTAAGCCCAAACCCATTCCTCCATATTTACGATTTGTATTTCCGTCAGCCTGTTGGAATGCTTCGAAAATCAAATGGAACTTATTTTCCGAAATGCCAATTCCGGTATCCTGAACACGATAAGCAATCAGCGATTTACCTTTAAAATCTTTGCGATGTGTAGCAAGGCTGGAAGCATCTGAGATGATCACTCTCACACTGCCTTTTTCGGTAAACTTAATTGCATTTGAACATAGATTTCTCAAAATCTGCTGTAAACGTAAGCGATCGGTATAAACCGAATCCGGAGAATCCTTGTCAATTTCCACCTCGAAAATCAGACCTTTTTTATCAGCCAACGGAGTAAATACCTGCATCAAATGTTCTTTCATTTCATTGTTCCAAACCTGCTCATGATTGAGGTGCGTTTTCCCGGCCTCAACTTTCGACAGATCAAGAATTTCATTGATCAGATTGAGCAAATCAGCACCAGATCCATTGATTGTTTTTGCGTATTCAATTTGCTTTTCGGTAAGGTTATGTTGTTTATTTTCGGTCATTAGCTGCGAAAGAACCAAAATACTGTTGAGCGGAGTTCGCAGTTCATGCGACATATTGGCCAGAAACTCCGACTTATAACGGCTGGCCTGCTCGAGATCATTGGCTTTTCTTTGAATCTCAACACGGGCTCTTTCAAGCTCATCGTTTTTCTTATGGATATCATCCCTCTGTTTTTCAAGTACTTTTGTTCGTTCTTCAAGTTCCTCGTTTGTTACACGTAACTCTTCCTGTTGCGCTTGTAATGCTTCTTCCGAAGCCTTGAGAGCACGGGTTTGTTCCTCTAGCTCTTCGTTGCTCTGACGAAGTTCTTCCTGCTGAACCTGAAGTTCTTCTGCCTGTTCCTGAGTTTTATGCAAGAGAGATCTCATCTTATCACGAGCATGAGCTGTATGAATACTGATTGCTATATTTTCGAGAACCATTCGGATAAACTCTTCCTGCAAATTGGTTAGCTCTGTTATGGAACCTAATTCAATCACGCCCAAACTGACATCATTGTGCCACAATGGAATAAATATCAAGTTTACAGGAGGCATTTCTCCAACAGAAGAACGGATGCGGGTATAATTTTCAGGAACATTGGAAATAGTAATGATCTCTTTTTCACGCGAGGCCTGACCGATCATTCCTTCACCCGGGTCAAAAGAATAATTGAAATCTTTCCGGCGTGTAAACGCAAAGCTATTGAAGAGCACCAATTTACTAATGTTTTCGTCAAGCAGATAAAAAGTGCCCACCTGTGCCGGAAGATATTTACAGAGAAAATTAAGAATGTTTGCAGTAAGTACTTGAAGATCCTGCTCTCCACGAATCAAATTATTCAATTCATTCTGTCCATTTTTTAGCCAGTTGCGTTTTTTATTTTCATTTTCAGCTTCCTGCAGAGTCAGTGTCATCTTGTTTATTGCTACTGACAATTCATCTTTCTCCGATTTCGGGATGATAACTCCGGAATAATCACCCTGAGCAACTTTTTTAGCATGCTCCATGATTTCCACAAAACTCTTCTGCATAATACGAACAGAATCAGACAGTTCTCCTATTTCGTCTTTTCCAACATAATCGTTTACAACTGCCAGATCCCCCTTGGAAATAAGAGCAAGGTTATTTTTTAGTTTATTTAATGGTTTGGAAATTATTCCTGAGATTATATATGTAATCAGATAGGCAAAAAGAGAGAGACAGAGAACAGTGATAATGATCCCATAAACCATGTATGATTGTATCTTTTTATTGACATCATTTATCGCTCTGACAAACTTTTCCTCCGTTTTAAAAAGCTCGTGTATGTTATTATCCAACTCCACAAGAATAATACTATCACGGGTATCAATATAATTATACATATCTTTTTTGATATGCTGAGTTTGTTCCAGAGCGGTACCAGCTATTTCAATTGCACTCTTAAACATATGATTTCCAGATTTATGAAAATATTCCAACCGACCGGAAATTATCTTTGAAGCACTTTTGTCACTTCCGGTTATAGGTCTGAAAACATCTTCGATATGTTTCTGAAAATCTTCTTCGGACATGCTTTCCTGTAACTTCACAAAATCAATAAAAATCGAATTGATCTCCATCGCAGAATCGAGTTCTTGCGTTGCTATCTTGAATTTATCGGGGTTTTTCGTGTAAAGAAAAGCGTAATATTGACCAACGCCATACATAATATGCTTATGATGAGCACGTTCTGCTTTCAAGATATAACTAACAGCAGATAATGAATCAAAGAAATAATTTACAACAAATCCAAATAATACGATACTAAATACAGCTACAACACTAATTGTAAGCATCTTGTAGCGTATACGCCAATTCATAAATAATTTCTTCATAATGTCTTTGATTTGTAGTTTTCAATAACCTGATGAATAGTATCCATCATTTCCTGATATTGGATGGGCTTTGTGATATGAGCATCCATTCCCGCCTCTAAGAATCTTTCTGTATCACCAAGCATTGCATGAGCAGTCATGGCAATAATAGGAATCTCTTTATTGTTTAATTTTTGAAATTCACGAATTAAACGTGCCGACTCTTCTCCTCCCATCACAGGCATCTGTATATCCATCAACACCAAGTCAAAATCCTGGGTTTTAAAAGCTTCAAAGCCTTCTTCACCGTTGTTGGCAAGGGTAACATTCCATCCTGATTTTTCGAGAAACCCTTTGGCTATTTTCTGATTTATAGCCTGATCTTCAATCAATAAAGCTTTATTCCGAATTGTATTAGCAACTTTTATTGTTGGATCGGCAGTCTGAATCTGTTCTGATTTTCCTAATACCGAAAGCTGTATATTTTTCAACAAATTCAACGCACTAAAAGGTTTAGTCGTAAGTAGCAGATTATCAAATGGTTTAAATCTCTCCTGATCCAAAGTTGAACGATCATAAGAGCTGATCACTATCTGGATTTTCTGTTCAGCTTTTTTAATCTCCAAAAGTTTTTCAATCACCTGAGTAATTGAAATATCCGTCATATAAAAATCCAAAATAAAGATCACCTTTGAATTCACAAACGGCTTTTGTTCAATAAAATTCAATAATTCCTGACCATTTGCAAACACCTCTCTTTCCATGTTCCAGAATCGAAATTGCTCTTCCAGAAAACTCCGATTTGGAGCAAGTGTTTCAACGATAAGCACTTTCAGGTTTTCAGGATTTACATTTTGTGGCAGAAAAATTGGGTTACTCTGCTCTACCAATGGCATCCGCAACGTAAAAGAAAAACGGCTTCCTTCTCCAATAATACTTTGAACTTCAATAGTTCCACCCATCAATTGAACCAATTTTTGTGAAATTACCAATCCAAGACCAGTACCACCATAGTTTCGGGAAGTTAGTTTATCCAACTGATTGTAAGCTTCAAAAAGCTCTGAAATTTTTTCTTTTTCAATTCCTTTACCTGTATCAAATACTGAAAATTCGACAACAACATGTCCATTTTCCTCACCCAAATGCCTGATACCCAACCCAACATAACCCTTAGACGTGAATTTTACTGCATTTCCGAGAAGATTTGACAGAATCTGGCGCAAGCGAAGAGTATCTCCAATCACATCATCCGGAAAGTCAGGTGATAGGTTTACGATTAAATCCAACTCCTTTTCATGGGCTTTCATATCGAAAAGCGTGATCGCTTTTGTAATGAAACTACTCATACTGAAAGGCTGATAGTCGAGATCCAATTTATCTGCTTCAATTTTTGAGATATCCAGAATTTCATTGATAATCTGCAACAATGTTTCTCCTGACGACTTAATATCCTGAATACGCTCACGTTGCACCTGCGAAAGCGAATCCATGAGAACCAAATCAGACATACCGATAATTCCATTCATCGGTGTTCGGATTTCATGGCTCATGTTGGCAAGAAACATGCTTTTAGCACGTGTAGCCTCTTCAGCCATGTCTTTGGCCTTTTCGAGTTCTTCAACTGTATGTTGAAGTATTTCTGTGGTTCTCTGAAGCTCTTCTTTCTGTTTAAAGAAGTTGATGAAAGCTGTAATTTTTGCACGAAGAACTTCTATATCAAGTGGTTTATAAAGATAATCAACAGCTCCACTTTCATAGCCCTGAAACACATGTTTTCGTTCACGATTGATTGCCGTAACAAAAATGATAGGAATCCCGGCAGTTTTCGGATTCATCCGCATCAAGCGTGCGGTTTCAAAACCATCCATTTCGGGCATTTGAACATCCATCAGCACAAGTGCAACTTCATGATCCAAAAGCATCCCAAGCGCCTCGTTTCCAGAGCCTGCCTTTAAAATCTCCAGCTCCGGAGTATCCAATATTGCCTCAAATGTAATAAGGTTTTCTGGTTTATCGTCAACAACCAGAATTTTGTAATTTAAATTCATCGGGTATGATTAGCGTGCAGGTATCTCTCTCAATTTTTATACTTACAAATATAAGAGAAGAATTGCTTAATCTGCAAATTTGGAAATTTATTTTCGCTTTCACTATTCAAAAATAAATATCAGCTTTCATATACGGCAATCGATCATCCAAATATATTTATTTTACTAATTTAAAGATACTTATATGGCAATTGCCATTAATCTCCTGTTATCGAACATTTAAAGATAATTTATATGTAATTTTACATCAAGATTACAGAAAAACTTCTTCGGTGAACTTTTAGAAGTGATTTATGTTCTTAATTCCATCCATATAGTTTGATCTTGAAAATCGGAAAACGCACATATTATCTGCTTGTACTGCTTCATTTAGTGGTGTTTTTATCAGCTACACTGATTAAGAGCACTCATATTCATGCATCAGAACATCATTATTGCGCAGTACATTCCGATTGTGAAAAGAGTAATTCTGATGCGGTATTTTTATTGGGTGATAAATCGTGTATTATCTGTAATCTTGAATTTACTCAGTTTTTACAAGATATTGTTCATATAAATTTTGAATTACAGCCTCTTCCTTTTTTCTATGCTATAAATAAAGTACATGGAGGCTATATTTTTATTGAAACATCTGTCTCGTTAAGAGCCCCTCCTGTTTCTTAATTTTTCCTGTTTGATTTTTTTGGTATTCGTGAAACATCATTGCGTTCACATTTGCCATGTTCAATTTTAGTATCAAGTTTTTGATTCGCTATCAAGTATTTATAAATCAAAAGCGCGATACTCTACAATTTTATTTCTACAAAATAATTTGTACCCAGATGAAACAGAAAATACTGTTTCTGCTGTTTGCTATACTTATCATGTATGCATCAGCCGAAGCACAAAACAGATATATACTTCAAGGTATAGTTGTTTCTGAAGATGGAAAGGCTCTTCCGCAGGCAAATCTATTATTGACAAATTTATCTATCGGAACTGCAACTAACCTAAATGGATGTTTTCAGCTTACAAACATACCAAAGGGAAAATACCAGCTTATATGTAAATACCTTGGTTATAAGGAATTAAACCTTGTTATTTTGATTCAAAAAGACACCTCTGTAATCCTGAAAATGAGTCCCATAAATATTCAAATGAAGGAAGTAGAGATTATGGATAATGCCTCTCAAAATCAAAAACGAGAAAACAGCCTGCCGTTTATTCATATAAACAAAGATTTTCTGATTGAAAACGAAGGAAGTAGCCTTGTGCAAATGCTGGAAAAGATACCTGGCATTTCGGCTTTGAATATTACTTCCGGTGTTTCGAAGCCCATGATTCGAGGACTTGGTTTTAACAGAGTAGTGGTTACTACCTATGGTATAAAACAGGAAGGACAACAATGGGGTGCTGACCATGGTCTGGAAATAGATCCTAATAGTGTTGAAAACATAGAAATTACCAAAGGTCCCGGTTCCTTACAGTATGGTTCGGATGCCATAGGAGGTGTAATCAACATCAAACAGCCGTACTTAACGGTAAAAGATAGTGTTGAAGCAGAAGTTCAGCTTAAAGCGAAAAGTAATAATAACTTTTCAGGAAGCACTGCAAAGATCAGTTTAAATAGAAATAACCAATTGCTTCGTATTCGAATTTCAGGCGAAACCTACGGTGATTATTCAATACCTGCCGATTCGTTCGAATACAACAACTGGCGGCTTCCACTTCATAATAGGAAGCTAAAAAACAGCGCAGGCAGAAATCTGAGCGGAGAAATTATGCTCGGAACCCTGAAAAAATGGGGAACCGCCATGATTACAATTAGCAATTATTATCAGAAGATTGGTTTTTTCACAGGTGCACATGGTATGCCCAATGTGAAAAATCTTGAAAATGACGGAGATTCCTACAATATAGACTTTCCTTACCAACAAGTAAATCACCTGAAAGTAATCGCTAACATCTACTACTTCAAAAACGGAAAACAGACTGAGATTGATGCAGGCTATCAGCTTAATCACCGTCAGGAATATTCATATCCACATACTCACGGACTGGGGCCTCAACCTCAGGGAAACCTTGAGATTGACTTCAAACTTCACACCCTCTCTCTTAACATTCGGAAAGAGCTCAAACACAATGAACTACAAACACAATCCACAGGTATAAATATTCAGTATCAGCAAAATACAAAAGACGGATACGGATTTTTGCTCCCCGACTTTAACTCATTTTCGGGAGGTGTGTTTTATTTACGCAAGCATAAACTCAGCAAAAAACTTAACCTGCAGGCTGGAATCCGTTCCGATTTTGCAAAAATCAGAATTAAGCAGTATCTGGAACCTCAATACGATAACAACGCTCAAATTATCGGCTATTTTCAGCGAAGCCCAAACCTTGACCGAACTTTTTTTAATCTTTCAGGCTCAACAGGAATCAGCTACCAGTATTCCGAAAAACTAATATTCAGGACAAATTTGGGCAGTTCCTATAAAATTCCGACAGCGGTAGAATTATCCTCAAATGGAGTGCACCATGGTTCGTTCCGGCACGAAATGGGTGATTCGCTTCTAAAGGCAGAACGAGCCTATCAGTTTGATTTCTCGGCAGAATTCACCTCTTCTGACATAGAAATCACATTTTCAACTTATCTCAATTATTTTAAAGGGTATATCTTTTTGAATCCCAGCGGACAGTTTTCGTTTCTACCCGATGCAGGGCAAATCTACAAGTATGAACAGGCAGATGCGTTGCACACCGGAGCGGAATTAGAAACAGTCATGAAAACAGGTAAAAATCTTTCATTCCGAAATACTTTACAGTATGTGTTTGCCCAAAATCTGGAAACAAATTACCCTGTACCCTTTACTCCTCCTATGGAATGGCAAAGCAGCATCAGATACCAATGGATACCCCAAAGCAATTTATTTAAATCTGTTTATTTTGAAACCTCTGCAACAATAACTGCTCCGCAAAACAGAGTGGCAAGAAATGAGATTTGTACGCCCGGCTATACCATATTTCACCTTTCTACAGGAAGTGAGCTTAAGCTGTTCAAACAAACCCTGAATATAAACTTTTCTGTACAGAATATTCTGAATAAAACTTATTTCAACCATCTAAGCCTGTACCGAAAGTTAAACCTTCCGGAATCCGGACGAAATATTACCATTAGTATTTTATGGAAAATCAAATAATTAAATCTATTATGAAATCACACACATTAATTTTTACAGCTATTTTACTAACTGGTCTGGCTTATGCCGGATGTAGTAAAAATGATGATAATGACAGCACAAAACCTGTCATCACATTGAATTCTCCCAAAGAAGGGGAAGTAATTTACGCGGGTACAGATACCAGCATAGTATGCATGAATGCAACATTTAGTGACAACGAGAAGCTGAAGCAGTATAAAATCAACATCCACAATGCTGCGGGTCATGGGCATAAAAACGGAAACAATTTATGGGACACCACTATTATTCAGCCACTTGACGGAAGAAGCCGGGATGTTGATTTTGACATCAGTTTGGCCAACTTTCACATTGCTGATACAGCAGATTATCACTTTATGGTTTATTGTCTGGACGAAGCCGGGAATGAGTCAATGGTTTACCGAACTATCGGGATTAAATGGCACGGCAAAAAGTAATTAGCTATTGAATAACAAACCAGATCTAACAGGTTCAAGTGCCTGCCAGATCTGGTTTCTCAAGATTTTTAAATTCAATGTTTTACAGCCAGCGCCCTCCAAACTGTAGAATCGCCCTGATGTAAAGGACCTTCGTTAAGAATAACCTCTTCTTTTCTTAATATTTGGAAATCGAAACCGGGGAAATCACTTCGAATCATCTCTTCATTGTAGAGCATTTCTTCCAGCTTTGGGCCTGAGGTATTACGGGCAATATGTTCTTTCGCAAATGCCTCAAAAATCAATATGCCTCCGGGTTTTAAAAAGCTGGTAATATGTCTGGCTGACTGATTGCGGATATTTTCTGGCAGATGGCAATAAATCCAGGCAATTGCATCAAATGACTCAGGATCATAATCTGTTTCAAGAATATCACACACATCATACCGAAGTCGAGTATTCTTTTCCCGTGCTAAAAATAACGCTTTCTCTTTTCCTGATTCACTTTGGTCGAAAGCCATTACATCCCATCCTCTTTGAGCAGCATAAACAGCATTACGACCTTCGCCTTCAGCCGAAAACAAAATTGCACCTGGCAATTGAACTTTTAGTTGCTCTTTCAGCCATTCATTGGGTTGGTCACCATAAACAAAGCCCTCTTCGGCATAGCGTTGATTCCAAATTTCTTTCATTATTCAGATTTTAAATTATATGTTCAATACACAACAAAAGGTTAATTCAGCGAAGATTTGAAATCTTCATGATACTTTTGTCAACAAAACAATCCCCTTTTCAGATTGTTCTCTTATCCCAATACAAAAGAAATGAATAAACTCTGGACCCGCAACTTTACTTTTATGGTTTTGGGAAATCTATTTATGGCCATGGCCTTTTATTTTCTGATTCCTGTCCTTCCAATTTACATTACCGATGTGATGAAGGTTTCCAAAGGGGAGGTGGGGCTTGTTTTTGCAACATATACTCTTGCGGCACTGATTATCCGACCGCTGACAGGAGTTGCACTGGATACATTGGGACGCAAATGGATTTACCTGATATCGATGTTCTTTTTCTCCATGCTTTTTGGATCATATATTTTTGCAAACACCATATTTTTATTGATTTTAGTACGATTAGCGCATGGTTTTGTGTGGGGAGTAAATACCACTGCAGGATCAACGATAATTGTTGATTTTGTACCTGCTGAACGTCGTGGTGAAGGCATTGGGTTTTATGGTCTTTCTATGGGTATTGCGATGGCTTTAGCTCCTTTTCTGGCAATGAAAATTACAGGAGAAAACAATTATCACGCATTGTTTATCAGTGCTTTCGTGTTTGCTGTTGTCAGTTTTATTCTGGTGGTCTTTATCCGTTTTCCGAAATTCAAAAAACACGAAAATCATAGTGGAATAAAACTCGAAAACTTCTTTACCATGAAAGCTACTCCTGCATCTTTAAATATCTTATTCATTATGATACCTTACGGAGCAGTGATAACCTTCATCAGCATCTTTGCAAAAGAAAACCACCTTCCAAACCCCGGCTCATTCTTTCTTATTTTCGCCATTGGACTTACTGTTTCACGTATTTTGTCAGGAAAAATATTCGACCGTAAAGGTCCGAAAAACATCTTGACACTTGGGCTTATTTTACTAACACTCAGCTTTCCTTCTTTGGCTTTTTTTGTCACAAAATTCGGATTTTTAGTTTCGTCACTTATAATGGGAGCAGGTTTTGGGATTACATTTCCGATTTTTCAGGCGATGATCAACAACATTTTGAAGCCACAGGAAAGAGGAGCTGGCAATTCGACGTATCTCACAGCCATTGATATTGGAATAGGATCAGGATCGGTATTAATAGGACTTGTTTCGCAAAGTATCGGACTGCAAAATGCATTTTATGTATGTGGAGGAATTTCTTTACTTTCACTGATATTTTTCAGATTCAGGGCTTTTCCACACTATACTTTTCACCTGAACAACAAAGCATAATTCAATCAATACTTCACATAAATGGCACACGATCATACTCATACCGAAAATAATATTAAAATTGCTTTTTTTCTCAATCTGGTATTCACTATCATTGAAGTTGTGGGAGGCCTTTTCACCAACAGTCTGGCCATTTTATCAGATGCATTGCATGACTTAGGTGATAGTTTAAGCCTGGGGTTATCATGGTATTTTCACAGGGTATCACATCGCAAGCGCGATAACGCTTATTCTTATGGCTACAAGCGTTTTTCCATACTGGGAGCAATTATCAATTCAATCGTACTCACCGTTGGTTCTATCTACATTTTACTGGAAGCGATTCCCCGCATTTTAAACCCTGAAGCTGTAAAAGCTGATGGTATGATTTTGCTGGCTGTAATTGGAATTCTGGCAAACGGGGCAGCAGTTTTCCGTTTGGCTCAGGGAAGCAGTCTCAATGAGAAAGTTGTAAAACTTCATCTGATGGAAGATGTTTTAGGGTGGGTGGCTGTTTTGGTGGCCTCTATTGTTATGAAATTCTGGAACATTCCTGTACTGGATCCTTTATTATCGTTAGGCATATCTGTTTATATACTTATTAATGTATTCCGGAACATGAAGGAAGCCATACGGATTATGCTTCAGGGCATTCCAATGAATACTGAGATAGAACCTATTGAACAAGAGATCCGAAATTTTGAAGAGGTACTGAATGTTCATGATATGCATCTGTGGACTCTGGATGGTGAATATCATGTATTATCGTTACATATTGTAGTTTCGAAAGAAAAGAGGCTTGAGTCACTCGCCTGCTTGAAAGAAGAAATCAGAGAAGCACTAAAGAGCTATCATATTGAACATGTGACCATTGAATTTGAACCGGAGGGAGAGAAGTGTTGTATGCAAGAATGTTAAAAAAAAGCGCTGATGCATGCACCAGCGCTTTTTACTATTTACTTTTCCCTTGATTTGCAACGGCTTCCATCAGCTTTTTGATCTCTTCAGGATCTCCAAGGAAATAATCTTTCTGTAGGTTAAGATTATCGTCAAACTCAAAAACATAGGGAATTCCGGTAGGAAGATTAAGGCTGACAATTTCTGTGTCAGGAATATTCTTAAGGTATTTGATGATTCCGCGTAAACTGTTACCATGAGCAGCAACCAATACTTCTCCACACTCCATCAGTTTTTTCGAGATTTCGTTTTGCCAGTAAGGAACAATACGTTCAACAGTATCTTTTAACGACTCGGTTAACGGAATATCCTTTGGGTCAACCTGTTTGTATTTATCCTCAAGACGAGTATTCCGTGGATCGTTTTCTTCCAGGGGCATAGGAGGCACATCATAGCTTCTGCGCCAGATAAGTACCTGTTCTTCGCCAAATTTTGCAGCCATTTCGCCTTTATTCAATCCCTGAAGATTGCCATAATGTTTCTCATTTAAACGCCAGCTTTTTTCGACCGGAAGCCAGAGTAGATCCATCTCTTCCAATACGAGATTCAACGTTTTGATAGCACGTTTCAGATATGAAGTATAACAATAGTGAAATCTGAACCCGTTTTCTTTGAGCGTTTTTCCTGCTTTGCGGCCTTCTTCAACACCTTTTTCCGACAAATCAACATCCGTCCAACCGGTAAAACGGTTTTCCTTATTCCAGGTACTTTCTCCATGACGAATTAAAACCAGTCTTTTCATCTGTAATCAATTTAAAATTAAGGTCACACATACTTGCAATCCAGACTATTCCGAAAAGCAAATTTATTTTTTATTGTCAAATTGTAATCTATTCTTTAGTGCAAGAGCTATCAAAATTAGTCCTCCTGCAATAAATGGCAAGCTAAGTAACTGTCCCATATTCAGCGTAAGCGCATCTTCAAACTTCACCTGATTTTCCTTAAGAAATTCAACCAGAAAACGTGCTGAAAAAAGCAACGTGAGAAACATTCCGAAAATCATGCCGTTGTTGGGTTTTCCGTCATGTTTGTAATAATACCAGCGAAGCAGAAAGAAAATAGCCAAATAAGACAAGGCTTCATAAATCTGAGTTGGATGACGGGGAATATTATCTTCACTTGTAAAAACAAAAGCCCAGGGAAGATCTGTCTGTTTACCGTAAATTTCTGAATTCATCAAATTTCCAGTACGGATAAACGTTCCGGCTAACGCAACTACAATGGAAATACGGTCGATTACCCAAAAGAAATTCAATTTAGTTTGCCTGAAATAGAAATAAAGGGCAATAATGATTGCAATTGCAGCACCATGACTGGCTAGTCCTCCTTCCCAGATATAGAGAATTTTTATGGGATTCTTCAGGTAATAGGATCGCTCATAAAACAAGCAATGTCCAAGTCTGGCTCCAATTACAGTAGCCAAAATCATATACATTGCCAGCTTATCCAACAATGGAATAGGAACTTCTTCTTTTTTGAAGAACTTGGTCATCACAAGATAGCCTACATAAAATCCGGCAGCAAACAACAATCCATACCAACGAATATGTAACCCACCAATTGATAATAAATCGGGTTTAACACCCCAATGTATAAAGTTTAGTATCATTGTTTAATCTATTATTGAGTGGCAAAGTTAATCAATCTGCGGAATTGTTTTATCAGTTCGTTTTTCATCTGGAAATAACAATGCTTCCTTTTAAACGGATGTTCTTAAGAAAGCATCTTTTAATCAAGCAATATATTTAAAGTCAATATATTAAATACACACCCAAAACACAGCAGCTTTTCAATCAATTTTAACTCACGAATTCAAAAAAGGAAATCGTGCATATTACTTTCGGATATGAAAATGCAGAATAGAAGACGCTGCTAAAGCAAATCCATGTAAATTTGCCATTTCAGATTAAATATCTATTTTTGAATACCTCTTAATACAATGGTCAAACTTCCTTTTACACTTGAAATTTGCGCAGGTAATCTTGCTTCAGCTTTGAACGCTTACCGTGCGGGCGCTCAACGCATAGAACTTTGCACAAGCTTAGATACCGGAGGGTTAACCCCTTCTGCCGGATTAATAAAATACCTGAAAGAAAACACTTTACTCACCCTAAATGTACTTATAAGACCACGTCCGGGTAATTTCTGTTACAATAATGAAGAATTTCAGGTTATTTTAGACGATATTCAAATGTGTAAAGAAGCCGGAGCAGACGGAATTGTGGTAGGTCTTCTTAATAATGATCTTACAATTGATATCGGTAGATGCTCTCAAATTAAAGATGCAGTGGGTAATATGAGTTTGACATTTCATCGGGCATTCGACATGATTGAAGACTCGTTTCAGGCACTGGAAGAGCTGATTGTACTTGGATACGACAGAATTCTCACTTCCGGAACCATGCAAACTGCTTACGAAGGTCTTATTATGATTCAGGAGCTAAATTCTTTAGCTGATGGAAGAATCATTATTTTACCCGGCTCCGGAATTAATCCGTCTAATATCGACGAAATAATCCGTCGTACCAAAGTACAAGAGATTCATGCATCGGCTATCCTAAAATCAATCGCCGAAACTCCTGACATAAAAGGTTTCCGAAATCAATTTACCCATAATCCAGAAGCAATATCCCATGAAGAAACAATCCGAACATTACTCAGGCTTGGCTATCAGGCAGCTCGTTCTTTATAGTTTATTCTTTATCAGTCATTTCACACTGAACGCCCAACAAAAAATTCCACAGCATTCGGGTTGGGAATTCCGAAATGTTTCTGAAAACACATGGCTCCCGGCTGAAGTACCCGGATGTATTCATTCCGATTTGATGCGACTAAAACTCATCCCCGATCCTTATATCGGCACAAACGAACAGAAAGTTCAATGGGTGGATACATGTTACTGGGAATATCGCAAAATAGTAGAATTGCCTGAAGGATACTCTTCGAATGATCAGTTTGAACTTGTATTTGAAGGATTGGATACACGCGCTGATATATTCATAAACAATGAACTAAAAATCAGAGTGGATAATATGTTCCGGTGCTGGAAGCTTCCGCTTTCCGGAAAAGAACTGCAACAAAAAACCGAAGTGAAAATTTTATTTTATGCTCCAACTAAAACGATTCACGAACTGGCTCAAAAAGGGATTCACCGTTTGCCGGATGATCGGGGCTATCTTCGAAAAGCGCCTTATCATTTTGGTTGGGACTGGGGACCCACTGTTCCTACCTCAGGCATCTGGAAATCAGTTTATCTGAAAAAAATTGAGCCAATAGAAATAGAAGACGTTTACATTCGTCAAATTGAGTTAACCAAAGTAAAAGCACGTTTACAAGCTGAGGTTTCTATTTATACAGAAAAGTCAGAAATCGTTTTCTTCAAGCTAAATTATGCAGATGGAAAAAGTGTAAATCAAACATTTACACTTAAACAAGGTGAGAATAATCTTCAAATACCATTTACCATTGAAAGTCCAATCCTTTGGTGGCCCAATGGACATGGAAAGCCAAATATTTACACTATTCAAATTTCAGCTTTTAAGAATGAATCTCAACTCTTTACAAAGAAAGTAAAAATCGGGCTCCGGACGATAGAATTAGTCCGAAAGCCCGATTCAATTGGAGAAAGTTTCTATTTTAAGGTAAACGGCAAACCAATATTTGCAAAAGGAGCCAATTACATCCCAATGGACAATTTTCCATCTCGCGTTAGCAAAGCAAAACAAAACAAACTCATAACTCAAGCTCGTGAAGCTGGCGTAAATATGTTTCGTATTTGGGGTGGAGGCATTTACGAAGATGATAATTTTTACTCGCTGCTTGATGAAAATGGGATTCTTTGCTGGCAGGATTTTATGTTTGCCTGCAATCTCTACCCTGCAGACCCTGCCTTCCTGGAAAATGTACAGGCAGAAGCTACAGAACAGGTAATCCGACTACGACAACATCCCTGTATCGCACTGTGGTGTGGCAACAACGAATCAGATGAAGGCTTTAAAAATTGGGGTTGGAATAAATCACTGAACTGGAGCGCAAAAGACTCCGTAGAAATCTGGCAAAACTACGAAAAGCTGTTTCATGGATTGCTGAAAGATGTTGTTCTGAAATACAATCCCGAGCGATATTACTGGCCCTCTTCCCCCTCCATTGGATGGGGACATAAAGAAAGTCTAAGCCGGGGAGATGCACATTACTGGGGAGTTTGGTGGGGTATGGAACCTTTCAGTATCTACCGTGAAAAGGTGGGGCGTTTTATGTCGGAATATGGATTCCAGGGTATGCCTGATTCAAAAACTCTTGAATTTGCTATACCGGAAAAGGAACGATGGCTCTTCTCCCCTTCTCTGAAACAACATCAAAAGCATCCCACCGGATTTGAAACCATCGACAAATACATGGAAAGAGAATTCCCGCTTTCACATGAATATACTGAATACCAATACTACAGCCAAATTTTACAGGCCGAAGGAATGCGAACTGCCATTGAAGCACATCGCAGAGCGATGCCTTATTGTATGGGAACCCTGTTCTGGCAATGGAACGACAGTTGGCCGGCAACGTCCTGGAGTGCAACAGATTGGTTTGGAAGAAAAAAGGCGCTCTATTACACAGCCACCCGTTCATTCAAACCCACATTGCCTTCTTACATACTCACTGACAGCACTATTACTTTTTATATAACCTCCGAAAGTGAACAGAAACATGAAGGAAAATTAAACCTCACATACTGGAATGGCAAGCAAAAAAAGAACTTATCCTACCCGTTTACAAGCCATTACGGAACACAAAACATCCTAACGCTGCACAAACAAGATTATCCCAAATTTTTTCAGATCACAAAAGGTGTAATTTGTGCGGTCTGGACATTGGGAACGGATACCCTACAAATCGAAGTAATCCTTCCGGTAACAGTAAAAGAACATCAGCCAGTAAAAGCAAATCCAAAAATGCAACTTGTGATAAAAAACAAACGGCACTACCTTACCCTTACGTCAGACGTACCAGTAAAATATTGCCGTTTGCGTGCCAAGTCGGAAATTGACTTTAGCGATAATTATTTTGATTTACTGCCCGGTATCCCGAAAATTATTGAATTACGGAATATCTCTTTACCTTTCAATACACAAAAACTCAATCAGGAAATTACAGTTGAGTGGCTGGGAAAATAGTTTGACAATTAGTTTTTTCAACTTACTCACATAAAGCATCTGTAGAATTCTCAACGAATTTTCTTCATCTGACTGAATTTGGGCATTATGCACAGAAGCTCCTACGAATACACGATTAGCGAAAAGATCTAGGATCATTAAAAATCGTAGTAAAATCTATCGAGAGAGGTTGCGAGAGAGAGATAAAACCAATTGGTTCTGTCGGTAAACTTCGAGTTTGATTCTTTACGATAAATCCAGCCGGCAGTTATGCGCATGTTTGTGTGGTAGTTTAAGATGTAGGAAAGGGAAAAATCGAGATGAGTCAGGTTTGTTCGTAAGCCTTGTCCTACTTTGTTTCCGAAATCACTTGCATGATTGTTGTAAGAAACAAAAATATCTTTTCCATAATTCACATTATTTGTATCAAGTCCATAAAGGGCAAAAATCCCTTTGGCATTCAAAACAAACCGATTATATTTCCATGAGGAACGTAACACCCATTCGCTGAAGTTTGCTCCAAAAGGGTGTGCAAGAGGTTGATTATAATGCCCATAATTTTGAATCGGATCCCAATGAGAGTAGGTATAAGGACGAACATAGTTATATTCAGCCTGCAGATATAGATCAGGAATTTTCAGGAAATCGTAGGACTTAACACCCAGTTGAAATCCATATTTATTAGCCCACCAGCCGTCTCCGCTTGTCATATGAGAAAGTTTAAATTCATCCAGAATAAACTGACCATAGGCTACGTATCCTTTGTTAAACCTGAATGATGTATTGAAGCCGATAAGAGCATTGTCAGGAGAACCAAGAGAGAATTCGACCGGACGATAAAAAATCACCGGATTAAAATAGTTCCAATCGAAACCACGATAACCAGTACTGTCCTGCGACTCCCATATTATTGTTTCAAACAAACCTATATTGAGGCGATTGGTAACTCTGTAATCAAGATAATGCATGGTTACATTTTTCTTCCGAAAACCTAAATTCTTAGAATGAGGAGCATTGGGGTATTGCATTTGGGTAAAAAGATTGGTATATTGTATCCTCCAAAAGCGACTGTTTATCTTCAGGTAAGGATAACTGAATGCATTGTCACTCAATAATAAAGAGCGATAGCCATCACCAATAAAATGTTTACCATGACCAAATTGAAAATTAAAGTGCTTCGATGCAGACCAAGAGATATACGCTTCGGCTCGTGAAAAATCAAAACCATTATCACCAAATGTTTTAATAAACCCTTGACCAGGAACTACATTATTTTTTTGAATATAATTATCTATATATGTAGGAAATACAGCCTGATTTTCATAAAAACGGGTACTAAAAGCAAAGTTGTTACCAATACTTCCCTGTATCAAAAAACCACGGGTATTTACCCAGTTGGATGTTGAAACGCCCTTTTCTTTTCCATATTGAAAATTAAACAGTGGATCAATCGTAAACATCACATCTTCTGACTGATACTTTATGAGATGTTCATTAAACAATTTCTGATAAGCCCATCTTTTCAAACTTCTTGGAAAAGGATTTTTCGACGATAACTGAATCATTAAAGAGTCATAAGGAACCTCCTGTCGTATATCGGGAAGAAAATAGGGAGAAAGAGAGGTATGCGTTTTCGCTCCTACACCATAGATGGCTTTTCCTATCGAATTATACGTATCCTGATTAGGGATTATTTCATTTAGCTCCTGAGCAAATGAGTTAAGCACCCCAAATAAAAACATTATTGAAATCAATATTTTAATATTCATCATACATTCATTTTTAAACACCAACATTTAAAAAAACCAGTGTGTAAATAATAGAGACTGACTAAAAAGTCCCTCATCTGGTAAAAAAGGCTATCCCGACTTTCCAGATTCAGCCTGACAACTTATAATTCAATAAGTTGTCGTATTGATCTCCAAAAGTCGAGAAAACACATTAAAATTAAGACTTTTTAGTCTCTCAGTATCTGGTTATATAATCCTGTAATAAAAACACTTTAAAATGATGCTACATAAGAGAGACAGCCCTATATATTTTATGATTGAACTCCAGACTGGATAATACTGCCTTTTCTGCGAGCCAAAAAATAAAGGATATATGTTATCGTAAGCCCCAATACAAACTGATAAAGTATCAGATGCAAGATACCGCTTTTCTGAAACATAAAAGAGACTAAAACCATAAAAGCATTTATTCCTATCAAGATTATAGATGCTTGCACATGTTTAAACTTGAGATCAAGGAGCATGTGATGAAGATGTCTTCTGTCAGGTGAAAAGGGAGATTTTTTATTTATCATTCTCAAAATAAAAACCCTCAATGTATCAAAAAGGGGAATAAAAATTACTCCGAAAGATACAGCAGGAGCAGAGAAAACAGGGTGAGGAAGTGTTGGATTTAATGAGTACTGATTAAATTTTATCACAACAGCAGAGATCACAAATCCCACAATTAAAGAACCTGTATCCCCCATAAATATCTTTTTATCAACACTATATACATTGAATCTAAAAAAGGCCACCAGAGCACCCATCATTGAGAAACAAACTACAGTCCAGCCAATTTCACCATTCATAAAGAACCACATTCCAAAGATCAGAAATGAAAGAGAGCCTAAACCCGAAGCAAGTCCATCAATACCATCAACAAGATTGAACGCATTGGTAATTACAACCACAACAAAAAGAGTTAAATACAACCCAGCATGATATGAAATATCGTAAATACCAAAGAACCCATGCAAACTTGTAAAACGCAGTTGAGCCATATCAATGATAATAACCGCAGCAACTATTTGAGCTACAAGTTTCTTAAACGGAGCCAAAACAAGAAGATCATCCTTTAAACCTACAAAAAACATGATGACCACCCCCAACAACACATATTGGAATTCGTGCAAATCAGAATGTGGTAGAAAAAAAAGACAAGAGATTACGAAAGCTGAAAAAATTGCAACACCACCTAAAGTAGGGGTTTTGCGAATATGAGAAGTTCTTCCGTTCGGAAAATCATATAAGCCTTTTTCACGAGCCACATTCACTACAGTAGGAATTGAAACATAGGATACCCAAAAAGCAACCAAGGCTGCCATCCCTACTGTAATCCAAGGTATTCTAAAAAAAATTTCCATCCCCATTTATTTGTTACAAAGTTATAAATTTTTATTTATCCACAAGCATTTCTCTATATTTTGTTAATCCTTGACATCTCATTTTGTTAATCAAGTTTTAAATAACAATTTTTAAAATACTGAATTATAATTATTTAGCAAAATAAAAGAACTATATCTAAAGTATAAAAAATCATTAACTAACATTTACATAACATATCATACTTTCATTATGGGAACGATATCCCACGGCATTTTTAAATCAGCGGTCTGTAAATCAACAAATTCAAAATCGTGAATCCAAGTCCTGAGTTTTTCAAGATTTCCCTCCAACCCATAATATGATTTAAAATGGCGAAAAGGATTAAACCCTTTCAAACGAGGCTGTTCCGGATCAAAATCCCTTAACCTGAAATAGGACATTACATAAACTGATTTCTCTGTTTTCTTTTTTATGAAAGAATAAGGAAATAAACGGAAGTATTCACCTCCGCTATAGATAGTTCTTACCCCATAAAAATCACAGGTATTCACGGGGAATTCCTTGATTTTACAGCCATGTACTTCTAAAATGCAAGGCTTAGAAATCGGAAATCCACGAAAACCTCCATGAGGCCGCGAAGCAGGAAATATAGATGAATCCGTTGTTATCCCAAATTCTGTCAATATTTCAAAAACCCAATACTGAGATTCTGTTATGGAAAAACCCGGCGCTCTATAAAGAGTCATCTTTTTTCCGCAAATATCTTCCAATATACCAATTGCTTTTTTGATATCTTCACGAAATTCTTCCCGGTTTTGCAAGTAAACGAGCTCATGAGCATAAGAGTGAACACCTATTTCATGACCAGCGCTTATGACTTTTTTCACCACCTCGGGATATTTTTCTGCAATCCAGCCTAATACAAAAAAAGTTGCTTTCTGCTTTTCTTCTTCCAGAAAAGAAAGGATTTTCTCTGTATAGGCTTCTATCCTGCTTTCAAAATTACCCCAATGCTGCATATCCATTGTTTGGGGATACGCCAAGCGATGATACCAGTCTTCTAAATTAAATGTGAGTATATACATTATAAAAAATTCCTGTTTTTAGAAATCAAAAATAAGCAATTATTCGGCAAAAACTAAATTGTAACAAAAAATTAATGCCAGTTAGCTTCTGTTCGTAATTTCCCATAAGGATTCGTTACACAGAAATAATGCTCAATATTTAGCATTCAATTACGGGGTAATATATTTACGAAAAGTATTAGGATATTTATCGAGTTTAGACAAATTTGTATCAATATGCTTCATACCCAAAACTTGGAAAAACGTTAATTTTTCAAATTATTGGGCATCTGAAAAATCAGATTTTGATATATTATTTAAGTTTCCAGATTTTCCCGGCTATATGTGCTGCAAACCAACCAGGAATAAATCCTAGTACATTGGCTAATTCATCCAAAAGGTCGTAGGTGCGACCAATGGCAGCAGTTCCCTGGAGCAATTCCATGACAATCCCCCAAAAAGCTATTGCAATAATAATCAGAAATTTACGATTATGCAAGAAAGTTTGAGACCACCCGGTAAGAAGTAAAAATGTTAATCCTGCATACATCGCACAATGGATCAATTTATCTGCATAGGGAAAGAGCATTACGTTGGGAAGATCATTCGAAGGTAACAAACTTAAAGTACTAATCAGTATAAGATATAACGCAAGTGAATAACGGGATAGTTTTCTGAGGGACATAGTAAAATAGTATGTGATAGAATGTAATAAAGGTTGAGCCTTACAATGTTCCCCATCATAGGTTTTCTTATTGAGCTTGTAAATTAGAAAATTATAAACGAGATGACAGCAGAACACAGAAAGATGATCGGATTGTTTTTTTGACTTCTTAAAAAAGTTACATAATGTCTACTTTACGGACTTTTTCCCAATCTATCTGTTTTTCAGCAGTTGAAATATCAGTAAAGGTAAAATCATGAATCCACTTCTGAAGTTTTTCAGCACTATTTTTCAATCCGTAATAAGCTCTGAAATATCGCATGGGGCCAAGCTTTAAACGAGGCTGATCAACATCAAAATCATGCGGATGAAGATACGAAATCAGATAATCGGCTTGTGAGCTCATTTTTCGAATATTTGAATAGGGAAAAAATCGAAAATATCCACCTCCGGAAAATACAACTTTCTCCCCCATAATAGAATGAGTGTTCATAGGAAATTCCCTCAAGGTGTGCATACCCAGATTAAGCAAACATGGTTTATAGGTAGGAAAAATCCGAAAACCGCCATGACTACGACTTGTTGGAAATATAGAACAATCTATCTCTATACCTAAGTCTGCGATCACGTGTAATGCCCAGGTAGTAGAACCCATTATGGAAAATCCGGGAGCACGATACATACGAACCTTCTTTGTTGTTATGTTTTCTATCAGATCAATACATTTCCGGGTATCATACAAAAATTCTTCCCTGGATTGCAAATAAACAGGTTGATGAGCATAACTGTGCATACCTATTTCGAAACCTGCTTTATCGATAGTACGAACTACTTGCGGAAATTTATCTGCAATCCACCCCAACATAAAAAAACTGGCTTTCTGATTGTTTTCCAACAGAAACTGTACTATCTTTTCTATCTGCTCTTCTATACGTGGCGTAAATTTTCTCCACTGATCGGGATGTTGAGTTGAAGAATATTCCAACAGATGATACCAATCTTCAATATCAAACGTCAATATGCGAATAGGTGGATTGAATGTTAGTGTGTCTGGCATGAGAAACAATGGTCTGTAAACAGTTAGACAGTTGCTGGCATTTCGACGCGCTTGCTAAAATAAGCTCTGCAATCGATTTTAACGTACGCAGCATCCTGACATGAATGAGTAATGCAGAAAATCAATTAACAATATCAATTAATTGGTTTTCAGATAATTATAATTTCACAAGCTAATATATCCGTTTTGCAAAAAAGGGACCAATAAACCTGGCAATAGGTAAGGGCAATAACTTCCACAGGGTTTTTAGCATTTGCACTTTACGAATATTGAGTTTGGGAGAATGACTGTAGTTCCAGTAAAGAGGAATATCCTGTGTATGCCACTGCTGCTTGAACCGATGCACCCCACTATTGCAGGTACTTCGTCCAAAAGAGTAGAATCTGCATTTCTGCCGAATTGAATAGTGGATCATCTCCCAATGTAATAAACTGGAAATATAGTATTTATCCATTGATCGCAAAGTAGCAAACCATGTATTTTCTGCAAAATCGCGATGAGTTAGCAATATACCAGCTCCCACTACTTTTCTGTTGAAATATGCACAAAAAATTTCCGCTTCTCCACCAGTATAATGAGTGACAATGTTTTGAAAGAAGCTTTTTGCCAATACAGGGGAGCCTAAACGATGTGTATTCCGGAAATAAACCTTATAGAAATCATCTAAGAGTTCGACTCTTCCTTTTTGGATTTTGATTCCTGATTTTATTGATTTTCTGATCTTTCTCCGCAGATTTGATGTGAATCCGGCAAATTGTACTTCTGCGTCTTCCTCCAACGGCAAAACAGACAATACTTTATCTGTATAAATATATTCTGACAGCTGAATTAAACTTCGAATCTGCCATTTTCTAATTGATTTTAAATGACTTAAATCTATTTCAGTGGCACCATAGGAAAAATGAGGCAGAGATACCCAAGTATCATTTACCCAAACACCTTTTTCATCATATTTCCATCCAAAATAGTTCCCTAAGAGAGAAGGTATGCAAGGATTGTCGCCAAGTGTGTGTGTAAGTTGTAACAAAGCCAATTAATAAAATGAGTTATTATATTTTTTGCAACTTACGCTCTAGTAATGGATTTCGGAATTTCTCCACCCATAACACCCATAAACCGAAGAGTACTACGTAAAAGAATGGACGAAGAATCCAATCATGGGAGAAATGCCAGTAATCGGGAATCTTGAGTAATATTATGCTTAACGCTATAATGCGAAAGACATTTACCAAAAACATCACAAAAAAAGATGCAGGAATATACCAGAGTTTATGTTTCCATGGACCAGGAAAGAGGATGAAAAGGAAAAAAATCTGATACATCTGCTTTAGTCCACTACAACTCTCTTCCACTGCAATATATCCATTTACAGATGGAAACAGGAAGGTATTTGCCTTCGTTGTAGAAACTGTAAAGGGTAGGTCTAAAATATGCTGATTAAACCATTTCGACCATAAAAACACCTGATATGCCAGAAAATCAGCAGAATTGCTGATGAATAAAAATGATTTGATTTCAGTAGCAAAGCTCCACCAGAGCTCATGAAACACATAAGTTATTACCATGAATATCAACACATCAATGATAGTACGATTTTTTTTATCGTGGTAAATTTCTTTAAACCTTGTGATATAGGGTTGGATAAATTGCATCATTTTTGTTTGGGCTAGGTTTTGTAACAAATAATATAAAATGGTCTGCTAGAGATCAAATTTATGAATGATGAACGTGAAACACTAGTCAGCTATAAATAAAGTTAGTGCGAAAATAAACAATTTACATATACAATACAAAATAATGATCATCAATAATCCTGAATAATGTATATTTATTTTTTTAGTGAATAAACATATTTATTTTGTCAGTTTTTATCAGGCACTTCAGAAAGCACATCAACGGGATATAATTGAAAAGATGTGTTTTACAAAAGATTATCAAAAACGTGATAACTAATTATTTTTTAAGTATTTATACAACAACCGTTATTTGTATTGAGAAATACAGAAATAACTTTACACATAAAATTTCATCTATCTATAAAGCATCTCTCTTTTGTAATAGTCCATGGCAATAAAATAAAAATACGCTAAGCTAAACAAACATATAACAGAATTTACTACAAAAATCATCGATATTGAATAATGATGTGCAATTGAACCTGCAAAAACCATACCTAATCCCAAACCAAGATCTATTGCGGTATATAATGTAGAGTTCGCTGTTCCCCTATGCTTTGGATCCGATAAATTATTTATTATTGACTGAAAAACAGGGTATATTCCACCATTCCCAAAGCCAATAATTAATGCCGTTAAATAAAAAAATAGTTCACTTTTAACAACCGCAAGTAATCCAAAGCCAATAATTAACAAAAGCAGGCTTTGAATAACAATTAAACGAGGTCCTTTTTTATCAAATATTCTACCCGTTGTTAGCCTCGCTATTGCAATACCCACCGAAAAAATAAAGAAGTAAAAAGATGCATTCTTAATTCCAAGCTCTTTACCATAAAGAGTAATAAACGAAATAAGACCACCATATGCCAGCATCGTAATGAAAACATTTACAGAAGGAATAATCGATTTAGAATCAAATAACCGATTCCATTTAAACTGTATTTTCCTACCCAGTAAAAATCTCTTTCTTAGTTTAATGCAACATGTAAAATACAAACCAATTGAGCTAATTAAACATCCCGATATAAACATAAAATTATATCCCCACCGATAACTAACAAACATGCCTATAAATGGGCCTATCGACATCCCCAAAGTAGTTGAAAGAGCAAAATAGCCTATACCTTCTCCTTTTTTTCTTTCAGGAATAATATCTACTGCAATTGTAGGGCCTGAAACTGTTACAAAGCCCCAAATAAGACCATGTAAAAAGCGAAGCACTACAATGGACAAAATAGTATTTGAGAATAAATATCCAATGAAAAAGAAAGAATATAATATTAACGACAGGATAAAAATCGTACGACGACCAAATCTATCCAAAACATACCCGGAAAATGGACGTACTATTACAGATGCTATTGTAAATACTCCAACGACAACCCCAACCTGTATCTTTGTTGCATGTGTAATATTTACCAGATACAGCGGCAATACTGATAGTATCGAATAATAAGTTGAATACATTAAAAAATTAGACAATACAAGCAATATGAAATTTTTGTTCCAGATCTTATCTTCCATCTAAATTAGTTCTGCTAGTACTCCTTTCTACAAATTAAATAATAAATTTACGAATACACGATGATAGAAAACCAACTATTTTAAGTTTTCAGGGAGTTTTGGTAAGTCTTTAAATAGTTTAAAAGGAAGTTTCGATTCTGGAGACAAAATCACGATAACTGTCAGAAAAACAATCATCATGTCAGTATAAAAAGAACAATGTTCTTGATACCATTTTTCCAAGGCACCTTTAAAAGGAGCAATATATAAACGATCAAATTCATGAGGATCAATCTGAGCATCTGAATGTAGCTTTTCCTCATCACAAAATACAATGGAAGCTATTCCGGATAACCCTGGACGAGTGTTATAAATTACTTTTTGAATATCATCAGTGTATTTATCAAAATCTACTTTCATCAATGGACGAGGACCTATAACAGACATATCTCCCAATAGAATATTAAAAAGTTGAGGAAGCTCATTTATCTTGGTTTTTCTAAGGAAGCCTCCAAACGGCAAAACACGCGGGTCTTTTCGAAGTGTAATACTTCCAGTACCCATATTCGGGCTATTTTTGAGCATGGTCGCAAATTTCCAGATTTTGAAAGTCCGGTTTTTATAACCAATACGGTTTTGTCCGTAAAAAATATAATGCTCAGCTGTGAGCAACAAAATAATCATCACCGGTACTAGCAATGGCGACAAAACCAAAATCGCAATGAGCGATAAAACAATATCTATCAAACGTTTAAAAAAGTATTTATACATAGAATTTATTTTTACCAAACACAGATACCCTAAATTTTTTCACATGAACACGGATGACACAAATACAGCGAATTTCACCGATTTGCAATAATAAAATACATCTATGTCATCCGTATTCATATTTCACATTACATTTTCTGATCTAAATTTTTACCTGTTTCAACATGGTGAAAATTAGGCAAGAATTCAGTCATTACGTTTACAATTTCAGATTTGGATAAATTTTCACTATTTAAAACCTGATTAAGTTTATCTATCATGCTATGAATTTCATTCAAAGAGCGACGGGGTGCATTTTTTATTACACCTAATGCATGATACGTTTCTATATCCAAAATTTCACCTTCTGTAAAGAACTCTTCATACGCCTTTTCGCCCGAAGTATCTGAACTAAAGTAATAAACAGGCCAATACTTTGTATCTTCCGGCATATTTGCTGCATATTCCTTTGCTCCTTGTTCAGTCTCAAACTGCAGAACTTCCATTCCTAATGATTTCACAAACTCTTCTGTAATGTCTTTAAATGATGTAAGCTGGTGCTCTTCAAGCTTTGGGAAAAAAACCTCTCCGGTTTGACCCAGCATACAAGCTAACATGCAGATTTGACCCGATTCATCTGGCGAAACAAAATATCGTTTCACATCTGTGGGTACAGAAAAAGGCTGACGTTTCATCAATCGTTGTATAAAGCCATCCAACAGACTACCGTTACTAAACGCAACATTTGCAAAACGAGCCGTGGTAATTGGGAAATAATTAGCATAAGCCATAATCATCTCTTCCATGATCTTTTTACTTGCGCCCATGATATTTACTGGATTTGCAGCTTTATCAGTAGAAACACAGAAAAAGTGTTGAGGAGGACGTTGTTTTAAAACACTCATAAACTTCTCAGCACGTATTACGTTATTTTCGAGTAATGCTGTAATACTGTAATGGTCTTTTTCGCTTCTGACATGCTTGTGTGCTGCAAAATTTGCAACAATATCGAATGGCCCTTCATTTTCAAGTAAACGGTAAAAAACGGAGTCATTGAAATTTATCGGATAAGTTTTATAATCTTCTGGTACATAACCGCCCAACGTACTGCGTAAATCGCGGGTTAATTCCGTCAACCCGTTTTCGCTGATATCTACTACATAAAGACGTTTAGGATTATATTTTAGCACCGAACGAATATAGGATGAACCAATGGTACCTGCTCCACCGATAACCAAAACTGATTTTCCGGAAATAGCATCCGTAAGTTGTTGTTTGTATTTTTCCAAATCATTTACAAAAAAACTTTCTTTGCGATTTGTTATGTGATTTTTTATAAAATTGCCTATGTCAATCATAACATTTATTTTTTACTATTAGCCTTTAAATTTGTTTTTAAATTATATTTATTTCTTCAATAAGAAGATTCGCATTTTGTTCATTTAGAGATCCTCATTCTTTAGCTATTAACTACTAATAGCCAAAAGCTAAATACCAAAGTCTTTTAAAGGTTTTTTCTATATCCCGGAATAATTGCACTGCTTGGAATATTAACAACTCTGTCGGCAAACCAGATAGAATTCTCCAAACTATCAGTCTGGCAATCCTTAAACATTGGCAAACGATTCATCAACTCCCATATCGGGCGGGTCATTACTCCATTCTTATTTGTAAATTCGAGAATTTCATCGCGTTGAACTTTGTCTTTGGTTAAAATCACGTTTAGCCAGTAGTTAGATTTGCAGTTTTCAGGTTCAGCAAAAAATTCGAATTCTGAATCTTTGAAAAATTCTTTATATTTCTCTGCTAGATTTCTTTTGAGTGAAAGCAGATGGTCCAATGACTCCATTTGTGCACAACCCAAAGCTGCAGCAACATTGGTTAAGCGATAGTTATAACCAACATGATCATGTACAAACTCCCATGCATGAGGAACTTTTGCCTGAGTAGTCAGATGCTTTGCCATTTTCGCCAGTTCTTCATCATCAGTTAGGATCATTCCACCTCCACCGGTAGTTATCACTTTGTTTCCATTAAAGCTGAGAATTCCCATCTTTCCAAAAGTACCGGTATGCTTGCCTTTGTAATAACTACCAATACTTTCAGCAGCATCCTCTATCAGAGGAATATTATATTTTGCAAGAACTTCCATTAGTTCATCCAATTTAACCGGATGTCCGAAAGTATGCATAGGAACACAAGCTGCAATACGGCGATTGGTGTGTTTATTGAAAGGTTGTCGACTGCTGTCGGCTGGCAATAAACGCATTTCGACGTTTTCCTTTAACCAAGCTTCAACAGCTTTGGGAGAAAGACCCATTGTATCACGATCAACGTCGAGAAAAACAGGTTTTGCTCCAGTATAGCTAATTGCGTTGGCCGTAGCAATAAAGGTTAGTGCCTGTGTGAGCACTTCCTCATCTTGTTTTACACCAACTAATTGTAGCGCAATGTGTAAAGCAGCAGTACCATTCATTGCAGCAATAGCATATTTCGCACCTGAATATTCAGCACACATTTTTTCAAACTGTGCAACAAAAGCTCCAACACTGGATACAAAATTAGATTTAATGCACTCTTCCATATATTTTACTTCATTGCCAATGAAGCGCGGATCATGAAGGGGAATAAAATCTTGGGGTTCCTGAAAAGTGGAACGAATGAAATTAGTCAGGTTTTGCATGATATTTAATATTTTAAAAAATTACATTTAATGAGTAGATTTTAAATCTATATTCTTTCACTTGTTATTAGTTATTTTTTATACAATCCACAATGAACAATTAGTGAATTCAGGCTAACTAGTTAGAAGTTGACGTAATTCATCGGTTGATCTAAGAGAAGTCATTCCCCAATATTTATCTGCACAATTTCGTTGCTCGTCAGTAATTACTAATGAAATACTTGAGAAGTATTTATAAATCTCATCTCTTTCCTGATCAAGGGTAATTAGTTGATTTGTGTTCCAATTCCTACTTCTCGGAAGAATAATATTTGGATTGCTTGTTGACACATAATTTACTTTTTGCTTATAAATGTAATGCGGTTTCTCTAGATAAACACAATATCCTAAATGAGTCCCTATAGAGTTGGAAACCGTAAAATCGGCTAACAATATAATAGACCTCAAACGACGAATAAAATTTATATCAAAAATATTGCCGGCTGTTACAATTTTAAAACCAGCATCAATATAACTTTGGCAACAATTATTATTCAGAATATCGATATAATACATACAAATTAAAACAGTATCAAATCCTTTAGACAACTGTTTTATCTCTAATATAAAAGGCTGTATATCAACATTTGACAATTCTTCCAAGCTAGAATGAGAAGGAAATACTAATAAAACTCTTCCCAATTCTAATTTTAATTTTTGAAAAGATTGGTCATCAAGTAATGGTTCTGCGTAATGAATATAAGGACCTATGGGAATTATTTTTTTTTCAATCCCTCCTTCTCGTAAATGACTCTTTCTGTTTTCACTAAACGTAATTATTGATCTTATTGTACGATAATACGAAGCCTTAGGCACATATGAGCCTAAATAAAGGCCATGTTCTATCGAGAATGGAAGCGTTTTAAGGCCTGTATATTTTTTAAGTGCAGCCGCATACCCATAGTAATTAGAATCCTTTACTTTCTCAATAGGACAAAATGGAATTGGTTTAGCTAGTTCCTGATATTCAAATAACGATAATTTTCCCCTTTTTTCTATCTGTAAAAAAAACTCTTTTCTGTTTTTTAATTTATAATAATAATTAAACAGAAACAATATTAATTTATTATTTTTTAATACATAAGCACAGGTGCTTCTGATTTTTTTTTGAGATATTTTTTTTAATAATTGTCTTAATTCAAAGCTGTAAAACATTTTAGTTTATTTTAATTCCAATTAGTCATTATTGTTAATTCGGGCATTCTTACCAAACTTTCTTATTTTAACAAAAGCTTCTCTTCCTTGAAATAAAGAGAATATTAGCACTACCGAATAAGTATAGTATTAAAAACATCTGAAATCAACATTTTTCTTGCATCTAACAAAACTTATACATTGTAAATAATTCACTATTTTACCGACTTATTGCGAAATAAAAACACAGGTATTTTATGTATTTTGATTTTAACCAAGTTAATCATTACCAACAAAAATTTAGTATTACTATCAGGTTTAAGAATGATACATCCCTATTGAAAATTTACTTTTTTATTAACTTCAAATATTCATCCCATTGACCTATATCTGTCAACGACTTTTCACTTATGGGAAAACAACCAATCTTACCCCCTTGTTGCCTTATTTTCTCTATAAGATGTGTAATATGGAAAAACTCATTTTGGGGAATCTCGTTAATTAATTCAGGCTGCAAAATGTAAACACCTGTGTTAATCATATAAGATATCTCTGGCTTCTCATTCAACTCTATCATCATTCCATTGTCACCTGTTTCTATAACTCCATAGGGAATACTATAACTCTTAATTGCAGTTACTATAGTGATATCATTCTTATTACTGATATGATAATCATAGACATCACGGTAGTCTTGCTCGATAATTATATCACAATTGGTCACGAAAAACGGAGTGGTAATTTTATCTTTCAATAACGAAACACTTCCTATCGTCCCCAACGGTTTATCTTCTTTAAAGAAATTAATATTATATTTATGCGGAATATTATCAAGATAATACTTTATAATTTCGGCTTTGTAATTCACCGAAATATAAAAACGAGAACAACCGATTGCTTCGAATTGATCCATAATTATTTCAATTATGGTTTTTTCGTCTAAAGGTATTAATGGTTTAGGGATCACATTCGTAAGCGGTTGTAATCTTTGTCCTTTTCCACCCGCCATTACTACAACAGGTAAATCCAACTTTTTACGAGCATCAACAACCTCATTATCAGCAAACAAATCGTTCCAAAAATAAACATCAATTAAATTGCCTTGTTTATCAACAACAGGTACACATTCGGCTCGTATAGCAAACATTTTACTCTTTATTTCTGCCAAAGTGTCGGAAGGCAAACCATAAAGTTTATTACGATCGATAATATTTGAAATACTATCCGATAGAGCCACTTTCTTAATTATTGACCTTTGAATGTCGCCCAGAGTTAATATTCCAATAAATTTATTATCATCAAATACCATCAGCAATTTAATACCTTCGGTATCCATTTGCTTCATACATAAAAGCAATGTTGAATCAATCTCTACAATTCTGTTTTTAATTTTATCGAAAAGAGAAGCATCTATCATAATTCAAATTATTAATCATCCAATGAATCATTCCACATCTTGGTAAAACCTTGCTCAAGGCTAACTACTGGTTGCCAATGAAGCTTTGTCTTGATTTTCTCTATATCAGAATAGCAATCAAATACTTCATTTTTTCTTTCAATATTTTGATATAAAATTTCGACATCATTCTTTCCCGATATTTCAACAGCCTTCGTTACCAAGTCACCAACAGAAATCGAAACTCCTGTACCTAAATTAAATTTATCAAACTCAACATTTTCCAACTCTACACCTGCAATTATCCCGTCAACAACATCGGTTATGTAAATATAGTCGCGTTTGGGACGTGAATCCATCAAATTTACTTTACCCTCCTTGATCTGACGTATAATTTTAGGCATCATAAATTCAGGATTCTGGCCTTTACCATAGATATTGAATGGTCGGAAAATTATAATCGGCACATTGAAATCCTTGTGATAGCTTTCACAAAGCATTTCCCCTATCAACTTGCTATGAGCATAAGGATTGTGTGCAGAAAGAGTATGGTTTTCGTCCACCGGCAAATAGCTAGGTGTTCCGTATAGATATGATGAAATAAATATCATTTTTGCACCTTTATTTCGTGCCGACTCTAGTGCATTAAGCGTACCCATGAGGTTCGTTTCATAGAAATCTGCCGGCATAATGTAAGAATCTGGTACAAATGACCTTGCTGCCAAATGAATGATACAATCGTAATCAGGTAAGCTAGCAAATGTTTCAGCAGTAGTAATATCCATGCCCAAAGAAATATCTACCTCTATCACACTGTACTCTTTCACTCGCAATTTATTGCACAGAGCTTTTCCTACAAATCCTGCACTACCTGTAACGACAATTGTTTTTCCCATTTTGTTTTTATATATTTTCGTAAGTATATTAAATAACATTCTCATCATCTCTCTTCTTTAACGGAAGAATTCAAAGAACTTAACTTTATGCTGCCGATAAAAGCTTAAATATCAAAAAAATAGTCATTTTCAAGAAATTTCAAAATTAGAATAGTGCAATTATCTTAAAGTAGTCGGAAAAATTTTAATTTACAAAACGACTTCCAACAGTAACCAATAATTTAACGCTATTCACTAGCTACTTCTAAGTACTTTTTTCCAAAATATCCTTCGAACAGAACTCGGCATTAATACTTCAATAATAATGCGAACTATCACATTAAATGCATATTGTGGTAATGAAATAATATGATGCTCCAGCATATATTTTTGAAGTCCAATTTCTCCCTTATAGTAAAGCATTCCTCCCCGTCTTGTATAAGTAGCATCAGTTACTCTCACATTCACTAGCACATCTTCTAAATTTTTAAATTTGCATCCATGCTCCATCATGCGAATCCAAAGATAGTAATCTTCATTCCATGTCCAATTCTGATAATGTCCCGAATCTATAATTGCTTTCTTACGCATCATTACCGCAACGTGACTTAAGCCACAACGATATTTCATATACCTTTTAATTTTCGCATCCGTAAGAGGACACCATCGTTTCCCTACTATATTATCTTCTTCTCCGTAAAATTCTGCAATTACTCCTCCGACAACACTCAATTCATCATCAGCCTCAAAACACTTGATCTGCTTTTCAAAGCGATCAGGCAACGATATGTCATCCATATCCATCCTGGCGATCAATTCATGCGAGGAATTATCTACTGCTATTTGTAAAGCTTCACCAAAGAACACACTCCTTTCAAGCCAAATGGGTTTAATAATAGAATGAATCTGTTGAAGTTCTTTTATCTTATTCGCAACTTCTTCACCAACAGTACTATCAACAACAATGATAATTTCTGAAGGAGAAACTGTTTGGTTGATAACACTTAAAATTGCTTTTTCACATTCATCGGGCTTATCGCCTTTATAAGCAGACATACATACTGAAAAAGAGTTTTCCATACTGTAAAAAATTATGAGTATAACATTTTTTATATTGCTATTTCAATCGACAACTATATCAACCTTATAAATAAATTCATTTAACATCTATTAATAAGTATTAGTAATTCAAGTAGTTTTTTAACAAAAGGACAGAAACCAGACTGGCTTTTTAAACTTGTCAGCGGTGAACAAAATTCGCCTCCCAGCACATGGAATTAATAAAGCAGGAGCGTATTTACATTACTCCAAAGAGTAGCAATTATCGCAATCTTGATGGTAAAAAGAAACAAAAAATATTTACAAACATTACCTCAGCCAAGACAGCTAAACCTGTTACAGATACTTTTCTCATGTATTGTCAGAAACAAACTCACATATCAAACTTGATTTTGATTTTTTTGCACAGGTATGTCCGGATTGGGCATATTAGAATCTCTCTTCCATGAATATAAATACGCAAAGTACAGATAGAGATAATATATCGGTAGTGTATAAAATGTTACAGAAGAGGGCTCAATAATCACATATAAAACCAAGAAATAAGCAAGAAATAAATATACCATAGTTGACTTTTTCTTCTTGCGAAACAACCTGATTGTTGTTCTGAAAAAGATGCTATAGTACATCAAAAAACCTATTAATCCATAACATAAATACAACTCAAGATAATTATTATGAGAGTGAAAAATTTGAACATGAGTATTCAATCCAGAATGAGTTTCAAAATAGCCCAGTCCCCGCCCCCATATTGGAGTTTCAGGAATCATTCCAATGGCAGTATTAAATAATTCCTTTCTGATATTAGTAGAGTTATCCCCAATATCAAACTTATTATCTTGCACAATTCCAAGTGCATAAAACATTCCTTCCAAACGTTCTCCCGCAATGTTATATAATAATTCATTATTCAACAAAAGATAAATAAACAAACCTAATCCAATTGTTAATGGTAGTATATACTTAAAAAACGATCGGCGATTTTTAATTAAGATAAACACAATATAAAAAATAGGAAGACTAATAATTGCCCTTTTTGTTCCTGATAAAAGAATAAATAAAAATTGTATAAAAAATATAATTACATATAGTTTATTATATTTTTTTTCAAAAAATATCTTATACAAACTCAAGGATGAGATCATTAATACAATTTGTGAAGTATAGTTTATGTTTGAAAGTACATTATCTGTCACACCTCCTAATCTCATATTTAATAATAAAACATCACCAATACTATAGTAAACATAATAAAGAGAAATTACTACTGATGCAATAGATGCACTAAATACAAATACATCAAAGGCTCCCTCATACTCTAAATCACACAACCACAATATAATACACAACACAATAACACATTGAGAAAGCATACTATAAACTGAAATCTCTTTATTTTGAGGTGCTAAAAAATAGTGAAATGTATAAAAAGAAAACAAAAGCAATATCCAAATCAAAAATTTACGACTAAGCCTGACTCTCATAAATTTCCCAGGTGTTAATGTTTTTATCAATACATAAACTACTGTTATAATAAAAATGGCACTTACAATTTCATAATATAATAATTGGTGAATTGTATTTTGATATACAGCATTAGAAAACAATAATAATCCAATTACTACAAAACGAAAAAAATCTAATATTTTAATATTCTTGAATAGCTCCATATATACTAGGGTTTAAAAAACATTGCTCGTCTAAATATCAATAACTCCAGGATTATTAATTATTTTTTTTAACATTTTAAATATACTCTTAAGTGAATTAACATTCAAAATCACAAAGATTATACCCGGAATAAAAATAAACAGCTGCAAATCCATCAATATTATTACAAATGCAACAACAAAAGGGATAATTAATTTTAATGGAAAACAGTTTCTTATCACTGATTTAATATTTCTTGACTGATTTAATTCTTTCATGCCAAAGAAGACTAATAAATAAGAGTAAACCAAATAACTACACATAGTAGATATCACAACATAATTAAATTTCACATGAAACATTTCAACCAATGTAAATGCAATTAATATATTTAAAATTAATACCAAAAAAGAATTTATTGCAATTGTTTTTTCGCGATTTCTTGCCATTAACAATGAAATATATCCAAATGAATTAGTGTACAATAATAACGTTAATGCTATTAAATTAATAATAGACAGAGTGTTTGAGTATTTTGGAATAAAATACAACAGTATTGGAAAAAAGCACATTGCCAAATACATAAGTCCATGTGACAGTGAAACGTAATTATCACGTAAACTATTTATGGTAGCTTCTACCTGTTTAACATCGGGTGAATTTACCTTATCTAACAATTTAGGTGTAATCAGATAAGAAAATGCTTCAAGAAGCAATAGTACAGAATTCGCCAATGTATATGCAAAGGTGAAATATCCAAATTCCTCAACACTATAATATGCACTAATTATTGTTCGCGTAGAAAGTACAATCAGATAAAAACAACTACTATAAATAAAGAGAAAAAATCCTTTTGTTAAAATTTTCTTCGCATCACTGGTACTGTAATTTCCATCAAATTGTATCCTTTTCCCTTTAATAAACATAAAAAGAGAAAATAGTTGACCTAAAATATAAGCACCTAACAAAACGTATAACAATACTCTATCCTTAGCAAAGAATAAAACAATAAATGTCAAGACAGGTACAATCGATTGAAATAACGCTATTTCAAATATCCTGCCTTTAACACGATAAATCTTTGAAAATAAATTATTAAAATATACTAAAATTGCTATAAAACAAACACCATAAAAAAAGTTTCCAACCTGATATTTGTTAAACCAGCTTATCCCCCAAATGTAGTAATATAAAGCTAAGGCAATTACAAATATTCCGAGCAATGCAATCAGAAAAACAGAAGTTGTCTCAATATTACGATTTTTAACAGTCTCATTCTTGTATTGAACAAGTAAAACTGTAGTTGAATTAGGGATCCCCAAATTAAACAAATCAAAATATGTAATTAATAAGAGGATAAAACCCCAAATTCCAAAATAATACGGCCCCAGTTTAACTGCCAGAAACATTGAAGCAACAAACTGAATAAAGAAAACAAAATACCTTGAGATAATATATAAAGTAATTTTATTTAGGAATACTACTTTTAATCGCTTAAACAAACTCATTAATATAATTTAAGTTATTTTTTACTCTTTAATATCATTCAGCTTTAATGGATTTCCCTTCCGTATGTCTGAGACTGCATGTTTCCCAATTATTTCATTGTAATACATTGGATGCAACCCTGCAGCAGGTCTGACTGATTTAACATTATATTGAGTAAATAACTCTCCTGCTTTTATATCTGCACTTGCAAAAAGAGATCTCCGCCCTGTAACACCTCTGCCTTCTAAATCATACGAAATCTTACCAAGAGCTTTTTCTGTATCCCTGATTGCTTCTACCATTGCTTTAAATTCGTCTTTATTTAATGAGAATGCAGAATCCAGCCCTCCTAAAGCACGATCAATAATAAAATGCTTTTCAACCACTGTAGCTCCTAAAGCCACTGCGGTAATAGGAATTATATTCGTCATGGAATGATCTGAGACACCAACATTTACACTAAATCTATCTTTCATATCGGAGATAGTCAAAAGATTTGCTTTCTCAATCGGAGCTGGATATTCTGTTGTACATTTTAACAAGGTAATATCATTATTGCCAACTTTTTTGCACGTATTAATCGCCAACTCAATATCCTCAATTGTTGCAACTCCGGTAGAAATAATCATAGGCTTATTCTTTGAGGCAGCATATCCTATCAGATTAATATCTGTAATTTCTAAAGAAGCTATTTTATAAATTGGCATTTGCATTTCTTCCATAAAATCAACTCCTTCCATATCAAAAGGTGTTGAAAAACATATCAGACCTAAATCATTTGCAATTTTTTTCAATCTGGGTTGCCATTCATAAGGCATAGATCCTTCTGTATATATATCATATAATGTCATCCCCTTCCATAAACCGCTTTCCCTCGGACCAAAATACTCATTATCAATATTTAGAGTTAATGAATCGGGTTTATATGTCTGAAATTTCACGGCATCAGCTCCTGCTTCTGCCATTGCTTCGATGGTTTTCACCGCCAAATCAAAATTGTGATTATGATTTGCCGACATCTCAGCTATAATAAATACCTTATCTTTCATTTCTATTTGTTCAATATTTTTTCTTTATAGAGGCTATTTAAGTCTATTTTATTACTTCTTATATATTTTGCAAATCTCAATATATCATTTGCACTTCCCTTAATTTTTTCAAAATCTTTCTTATTGGTCTCCATCAGAAAATAATCATCACCATCTACCGTTTTAACATTAATCACTTTCCCTCCAAAATAAGTAATTAACATAAATGATTTTATATTTTTCTTTTGCATTAACCCTCTCGTTATTTTTATATCTAAACTATCGTGAATGAATAATTTAAAATAATAATAAAATTCAAAACCTGCTCCTGAATCAAGATACTCAGGATTTAAATAATAACCAGTTTCAGCGCTGTCCTCATTCCGATTTATGGAAAATATATCCACAACTCCAACTGGTAAATCATCTTTAAATACTACCCAATAATATAAATCATCCCGATGAGATAAAGATCCTACAAATTTCAAATGGTTTTCAAGCGAAATAGGTTCAGTATTGGTCATCCATTTTCTGATAGCCTCATTATTTCGCCACTCCAGCACCATCATTAACTCTTGTTCACTTAGATTAATAAAGTTTTTAAAAGTATAATTGCCAACAATATATATTTTACATCTATCTATTATCATAATTCATTAAATACTTCATAATAACGTTTGGGAATAGCAGTTAAATCAGAAAAAGGAGAAATCAGATGATATTCGTTTTTGTGAATCAAGGCATTAAGAAGCTTATCTGTCATATTGGGATCAAGAAGACTCCCTATGCCGATAATATAATTTGATTTTTCAAGAATGTGATAAAAAGCATCTTGATTATCTACATAATAGCCTGCGATAACAGGGATGCGACAAGCCATTGCTTCAATACATACAGAACTTGACGAAAGAATAGCAAGATCATTTTGATCAAACAACAAAACAATTTCCTCTGCACTAAGATTCTTGTGCATTTGAACTTTTGATATACAATCAGATTCAATGGAGCCTTCGTAAACATCTCCTATAATAATATCTATCTTTTCAATAGAAGGTAGTCTACAAAGAATTTTTGTCACTTTACCTGTAAAATTATGAAAATCTGTCCCGCCAAAGCAAACAACAACACGACGAATAGCAGATCCTGTTTTTATTTTGTTTTTATTTTCCAAAAATGGCCTTCTGAGCAATGCCCAATTAAGGCCTAAACAAAACTTCGTATATATTTCTGCAGAGAAGCTACTACTGTCCAAAGAACCTTGACTAATAATTATATCTGAAACATAATGCTTATCATTTCCACCCAAGCAAACAAGCTTGCAACCTTTTGTTTTAATACATATTTGATAATCAGTAGAATAAAACGAATTATCCAAAACAACAATCTCATCACCGTTTAAATAGTTCAGAAAAACATCAAATTTTGTTTCATCAGAAGGCAATTCAACTAATTTACATATTCTCCCTACTTCATTTTTCTGATACTCAGTTGGCGATTGAGTAAAAAATGTACAGTCAAAAGTATCTTTAAGCATATCCGCAAGAGCCAAGCTGCGAACGAAGTGCCCATAACCTATTTGCTTGCTTGCATCTGTACGAAAAAATATTTTATTTTTTTTCATAGACACTGTTTTAAAGCAACACGCATGAATATTTTCAGAGTTTCATTTTTGTTTCACGATTCAAAATATCGATCAATTCCTGATCAGATTTGAATTTCAATTGGATATGTGAATTAATAGAACTTATTTCTTGATTTTTATCCAGAAATTCAAATAATTTTTCTGTAGAATACTCCAGATTATTACTTTCAAAATATTTTTGTACAATATCGAACATCAACAGATCTTCTTTATAATCAACTGTTAAACGATAATTTCTCGAAAATTTATCAGGCAAATCAACTATATTTAATTTAAAGTACTCTGGATTATTTGTAAAGTACCAAGTCATATATTCAGAGTAAGAAGCCTTTGGAAAATATTCCTTGATTCTTTTTAAAGATTTCACATTCATTATTTCTGAATTCAATCCAACTGTCGTTTTTTTACCTGCAGTATAATCAGCTCCTCGTACAAAATGTTCTTTAAGCAGTATATCGAAAATCTCAGAAGAAGGAAATGGACAATCTGCTGTTTTTCTTACTATTACATCAGCTCCTAAAGGTTCTACTGCATCCAGATATCTTTTTATTACATCATCTGGATCTCCTGCAAAAAAGATTACATTTTTGGAATATGTGTGTTTGGATAACTCCTCATCTTGAGGATTTACAGAAGTCGCCAAGACAGTATAATCAACATTTTTTAACTTTAGATTATTCTTTATACTTAATTCCACCAAGGACAAAGATCCAACATTAAGTAATGCTTTTCGAGGAAGTCTTTTTGAGCTTAATCTACATGCAATTACGATCGCTATCTTTGCCTTTCTAAAATCACTAGAATATAATGGTTCTCCAGAATTTTTATCAACAGCTAATACATTATACCCCCTAACAAGTAATTCTATTTCACTCAAATCTAACCCACTATCACATGGTCTATTATAGTCAAGATCATCACCAAGTGATATTAACTCTCCTGATTTTTTATTATTCTTTAAAGTCGGAATAAACTTAATCTTATCCATAATTACTTAATATATACATTTTTAAAGCAGCCCATTAAAAATACCTCCGTCTATTTGTATAGTAGTACCCGTTATTCCCTTTGCCAATTCAGATGAAAGAAAAGCTACTAAATCGCCTAGCTCATTGGGATGTTGATACCGTCCTAACGGCATTTTACTTATTGCATTATTTTCAATCTCCTCAATACTTTTATTCTGCTTATCTGCAGCTACTTGCATGAGTTCTATTGCTCTTTCTGTTTTAAAAGCTCCCGGACAAATGTTATTTATTGTTATATTATGCCGAATTAATTCTTTCGACAAACTTCTTGCCATTGCAACTACTCCTGTTCTAAAAACATTAGAAAGAATAAGCGACGGAGCTGGTTCTTTAACTGCTAATGAAGTTAGATTAACAATTCTCCCCCAATTATTTTCTTTCATGTAAGGAGCCACCAAATTAATCATTCGAACAGCATAAAGCAGAACATCTTCAAATGCTTTTACCCAATCTTCTTCATTTATATCAAAAAAAGCACCAGGTTTTGGTCCTCCTGAATTATTAACAAGTATATCTATCTTTCCAAATTTTTTAATTGTCTCATTAACAATAAACTCGTTATCACTTTTCGATGACATATTTACCATCAACGGTAATACATCAACTCCTAATAAACGTATTTCGGATTCTGTTCTACAAAGAGAATCATAATCATTAGCACATAGTACAATATTAGCGCCTTCGCAAGCGAGCTTGTAAGCACAAGCTTTCCCAAGACCTTTACTACTACCTCCAATTACCGCAACTCTATCCTTTAAGTATAAATCCATAATTTTATGTAATTATATTAATACAAATTATTCATTAGTAAAATATCATCTTTTACTACACTTTCACTTAATCTCTTGCCTAAAATCGAATCATATTCACTCGGAGCAATACCTGTGCCTGGTCTTTTAAATTCAATATCCTCAATTGATATTTCAGAACCTTTCGGCAAATCTCTTTTAAATACAATACTTCTACGCATGATAGAGATATCAATATTTTCACCTGGAGCCAAAATTTTATCAACTGTACTTATACTTTTATTTATCTTTCTCGCATTATTTATTGCTTCTTTCATTTCACTCGGTTCAAGACATATTCTCCAATCAGGCCCTTTAAGTTCTCTATCAATAATAAGATGTTTTGAAATAATATTAGCACCAGAAGCTACTGCACATGCCGGCATCCAAATATCAGGAGTATGATCTATGTAACCTACTGGTTTTTTATATCTATTCTTTAATGTCTTTATATAACCTAAACTTGTATGTTCAGGCATAACACCATCAGCACCGCTTGCCATTGAATGCTGCCCATGAAGGAACGTAAAGTTATTTACATTTCTTTTTTCAATTCTATTATTAATCCAATCTATTTCAGATTCATTTGCGAGTGGTAAACTTACAAAAAAAGGCAATTCAGATTTACAAACCTCATCAACAATAAATGGATTATTAATATCTGATGCATTTATATTAAACGCATCACACCCAAAGTCAACCAAATATTTAATTAGATTATGGCTTAATGATGCTGCAATAAAATCGATTTTGCACTCATGAGCATAATGTATAATGTTTTCCATATGCTGTAATGGTAATTCGATTTTCTTATATCTTTCATATACAGGATGTGAACTTATATAGAAATCATCCGCAATTGCCAACTGAAACTCAATCGCATCCGCCCCGGTATCCTTGGCGAGCTCAATCATTTTTCGAGCAATATTCAAATCGCCTTGATTTGCCTGCCCTTCTTCAACGATAAAATATAAATTATTATCGTTAATCGTTTTATCACCTATCCTAAACTCCATTTTAAATAGTTTTATATATCACTATTGTTAATATAAATTTCTAAGCTAAAGTCCATCCCCCATCTATGATAATATTCTGGCCAATAATATAATTTGAAGCATTTGATGAAAGAAACAGTATTGCCCCTTTCAGATCTTCCGGCTTACCAATTCTGTTGGCAGGATTTTTACTTGATAATTTTTCGACAAACTCTATATTTTCCTGAACCTTTGGTGATGGAAATGTACCTGGTGTTACGCAATTAACATTTATATTTTTAGATATCAGGTAAGCTCCGAAATATTTTGTTAACTGTATTACTCCCGCTTTTAATGCGCCATAATTAATTGGATTTAAATAAGGACTGCATACTCCATTATACATAGATAGATCAGGAATGACTACACCATACATAGAAGCAATATTTACAATAGATCCACCATTTTTTTCCATATATGGAATTATCTCTCTTATACAACGGAAAACGCTTCCCAAAACGCCATCGGCACTTATTGCCCACATCTCATCTGTAATTTGCTCTGGTAAACATCCCCCTCCCTTTAAATAAACCGCATTATTTATTAATACATCAATACGACCATATCTATCAAATACAGTCTGGTAACATTTTTTAATATTCTCTGTATCAGAAATATCACCCTGTACAAAAAAATAATTTTCTTTTCCGGCAAATTTTTCATCAAATTTTTCCTGAGATAATTCAATCACTGCAACTACAGCTCCAGCTTCATTTAAAGCTTCAGACATAGCAGTGCCTAAATGCCCCGCACCACCAGTTATAACGGCAACTTTCCCTTTCAGGGAAAAACTTTCAATTACATTCATAATCTAATTCCAATTAACAGGATTAAGCAACTCTTTTTCTTTTATTTGTAATGAATCAACAAAATCCATATCACATTGAGAAACACCTAAGTTCAAAATAGAGATATTCTTTTTAAGCTGTTCTAAATTATCCAGACCCACTAAAACCCTATCAATATATGGATTGTTAACTACATAATTTAAAACCAATTTTTCCACTCCAAAATCATTATCATTACAATATTGATGAAGCATATCAAGGTAATATTTGAGAGGTTCCAATTTTCCACTTAAGGTAACTGTATCTTTAAAAAATAATCCCTGAAGAAAAACTGATCGGGTATGTATCTCAACCCCTCTTTTTTTTAACTCAGGGAAAAAAGCTTCAAATTGTCTATCAAAAATATTGTATGGAATCTGCAAAAGATCGAATTCAACATTATTGTCCAGCAAAAAACGCAACTGATCAATAGTATAAAGTGAGAATCCTATTTTTTCAACCTTTTGATCATCTCTTAATTTAAGCATATCAGCCCATATATGAGGATTAGATTGGTAAAAATCAAAATGGTGAATCAGATAGCCATACAAGTTAGTTTGATTCAATCTATTGAGAGACTCTTCAAAAATTGTGAAAACGCTTTTCTCCGATCGGGGATACTTTGAAACGATATTATACCTCATCGGATTTTGCTTCAATGCCTCTCCAATAGCAATTTCGCTTGAGCCATAGGCATAAGAAGTATCAAGTATATCAATACCCTTTGTATTTGCATAAGACAAGATAGTATTTACCTCATTTTGCGATACCTTACCTCCTTGATTATTGATTCCATAGTTTAGTCCAAACTGAACAGTTCCTATGATTAATTTACTAGTCAAGCTCATTAATTAATAAATTCTATGATTTTCTCAATGACATAATCTTGTTCTTCGTCTGTCAATGAAGGATACATTGGCAAACTTAAGCAGTGGTTATAATAATTTTCAGCAACCGGGCAATCTCCTTGTTTCCAACCAAATTGGCGATAGTACGGCATTAAATGTGCAGGAATATAAAGCACCTGTGCAAAGATATTATGAGCTTTTAAATATTCATACAATTCTTTACGTTTCGCTACCTGCACAACATATAAATGAAAAGCATGCCTAATACCTGCTTGTACAAAAGGTGTTCTTACAGATGTCCCTTCAAAGGCTTTCGCATATTTATTTGCAATCTCATTTCTTCTTTCAATGCTCCATTCCAAGCGTTTTAGCTGAGAGATGCCTAAGGCTGCCTGAATTTCTGTAATACGGTAATTGTATCCCAATTCTTGCATTTCATAGTACCACCCACCATCTGTTTTCTCAAGTTCATCCGGGTTTTTTGTAATCCCGTGAGTTCTATAAAGCAATAGCTTTTTATATAATTCCTCATTATTTGTCACAATAGCGCCACCTTCTCCAGTTGCAATATGTTTTACAGGATGAAAAGAAAAGACAGTCATATCAGAATAATTACTGCTACCTGCTATTTGTTTCTCTCCTTTTCCATTGTAAAGAAAAGCTCCTGGAGCATGGCAAGCATCTTCAACTATTGCCAAACCATACTTATCAGCAATTGCACGTAGTCGTTCCACATCAACAGGATATCCTGCAAAATCAACAGGAACAACAGCCTTGTATGTTCCTTTTGGGGACGCAGCTAATAATTCTTCCAACTTATCTAAATCAAGCAGATATGTTCTGGAATCAATATCACAAAATGTAATATCGGCTCCACAATATCTAAAACCGTTTGCACTTGCAACAAATGTTATAGGAGTCGTAATTATTTTATCACCTGGTTTAATGCCAAGAGCCATTGCCGCTAAATGAAGTGCAGCTGTACCATTGCTTACCATAACTGCATATTTGCAATTGCAATACTCGGCAAAGGCATCTTCAAATTGTTTAATACGAGGCCCCTGAGTTAAAAAATCAGACTTAAGCGTTTCAACAACTATTGCAATATCCTCTTCTGTAATATATTGCCTGCCATATGGTATATTTTTCATATTTTTAAACTTCAAATGTATGATCTACAAATTCCTTAATTTTTCTTCTAAGTTCATCAATAGTTTCCCATTCGGAGTTCTCACCTGAGCTATAATGAAATCCCTCCGGTACTTTTTTAGCATTATAAGATCTAATAAAATCTTCTAATTTCCACGTCGGTTTTTGGGGCAATATTGCATAATAGTTACCAATATCATATGTATGAAAAGCATCTGATGCTGTAATCATTTCCTCATGAACTTTTTCACCTGGCCGAATACCAATTATTCTATGTTCACATTCGGGAGCAATTGCTTTTGCAACATCCATAATTCTATAAGAAGGAATTTTAGGAACAAAAATTTCTCCGCCCCACGCATTTTCTAATGCAAATAAAACCATTTCAACACCTTCATGAATTGGAATATTAAAACGAGTCATATTAGGTTCTGTTATAGGAATCACACCCTCCTTTTTCTTATTAATAAAAAAAGGAATTACAGAGCCATTAGATCCCATAACATTTCCATATCTTACTACAGAAAATTTTATAGGATTGTTCCCTTTATAATTATTTGCTGCAACAAAAAGTTTATCAGATGTAAGCTTTGTTGCACCGTAAAGATTTATCGGAGCACAAGCTTTATCCGTAGAAAGAGCTACAACAGATTTAACTCCTGTATCAAGGCAAGCTTCTATTACATTTTGAGCACCTCCAATATTAGTTTGCACACACTCTGTAGGGTTATACTCTGCTATATGAACATGTTTCATTGCAGCAGCATGTATAACATAATCTATACCACTCAATGCACGTACTAATCTACTTTTATCTCTCACATCACCAATAAAAAAACGAATTTGTGGATATTTGGAATGAGGATACTCCTGATCCATTACAAATTGTTTCTGCTCATCGCGTGAATAAATTACAAGTCTTTTTACGTCGGGCCATTTTTCTAATATCGTCTTAGTCAAAGCCTTACCAAGAGAGCCTGTGCCTCCAGTAATTAATATAGATTTATTACTCAGCATTTTAAATTATTTTTTTAATTATCTAGATATATTATATTTATTTTAATAAAGAGCAGTGTAAATAAAAACAGATGGCACTAAGCTTTATCTTTTGAACAAAACTCTATAAGAAGCCCCAAAGTTGATCGTGGATTTAAAAATCCTATGTTCATATTTTCAGCTCCTTTTCTTGCAACTTTATCAATTAATTTAAATCCATTTTCCTTTGCAGATGATAAAGCGCTATTGGTTTCATCAACACAAAATGCAATATGATGAATACCCACGCCATTTTTTTCCACAAAAGAGTTAATTGGTCCCTCAGGAGAGGTAGATTCCAGCAATTCAATTTTGGTTTCACCAATCAGAAAAAAGGCTGTTCTAACACATTGTTCCTTTACCTCTTCAATGGCATAACACTTTACTCCTAATAAATTTTCAAAAACAGGGATGCTATCATCAAGAGACTTAACAGCAATTCCAATATGCTCAATATGCGAGATACTCATGTTATTCTATTTTTTATTCAACCAGTTTTTTAAGTTTTTTATTTATTTTCGACCTTAGTTCAATTATCTGGTTTCTAATATCTTGTTCGACCTCATATAAATAGAAAGGATCATCATGACCTGGATAAACCATTGTTGTTAAAGCATTGTATTGATTTATAATACCTTCTAAAGTATGTAAAAGGTTTTCCTTAGAGGCTCCCGGAAATGATGTATTTGTTTTATATCCCTTGAGTAAAGTATCTCCTGTAAATAAATTATTATCAATACTAAGAATTATAGATCCCAAACTATGGCCTTCTGCTTTTGTAAATTTCAGTTTATAATTGCACCAGTTCAATGAATAATTAATATCATCTAATATAATATCCGAAGCCGGAAAATCAACATATTCATCATATTTTTCAGAATAACCGGATAAATTATATTTTGAAGATATTATATTTTGACCACATTTGGCTGAGGTAACTAATTTTACATCAAAGTTTTCCTTTAACTTATTTATACCGACAATGTGATCGATATGTTCATGCGTTAAAATGATATACTCGGGAGAAAGCTCATTTTCTCTCAATATTGAAATCAGTTCAATGCAATCTTCAATACCAGGATCAATAATTAAGCAGGAATTACTTACGACACTCGAAACTATATAACAATTCGAAGGAACCGGGCTATTAACTAACCTTGTTATATTCAGCATTTAAATTATTTTTACAGATTATCTTTTAAGAGAAAAACCCCCATCTATCAACAAAGAAGTTCCTGTGACCCAAGAGCTTGCATTCGACAACAAATAAATTATTCCATATGCAATTTCCTCAGGCTGGCCATACCTTTTAAGAGGATAATCTTTCAAATCTTCTTTTACTTGACTTTCATCCGTCATAATTCCCGAAGCAATCAATGGTGTAAAAACCCGGGATAAATTTACACTGTTACATCTTACATTTTTTGAAGCAAAATCAATTGCTGCATGTCTTACAAAAGCATTTAATCCACTTTTTGAGGTTGCATACATAGCTAAACCAACTGTAGTAACTTCATTTCCAGCAACAGATGAAACATAAACCAAAGAAGCTGATTTTTTTATTTTTTTATTTTTCATCAATCGCTGTGTAAGTAAAATTGGTGTGATTGTATTAATTCTCAGAGTATTATTTAACTCCTTTTCATTGATAAAAGTCGTCAATAAATACCTTGCAGTTCCTGCACTACTTACCATACCATCTAATTCAGGGACAAAATTTACGAGTTTGTCAATTCCATCGTTTTCAGATATATCAGATGTTATTTGCATATGTCCCTGACCATACAATGCTAAAAAAGTCTCATTTAGTCTTTCAACATCCCGACCCGTAATTATTAATCTTGCTCCGGCTTTAGAGCATTCAATCGCAGCAGCTTTCCCAATTCCAGAGGATGCTCCGGTTATAAGTATTGTTTTATCTTTTAAAGAAAATGGATTGTATTCCATGATTTATTTGTTTATTTCAACGACTACAATTCTAAGAGATCTGGACAAACTATATTTTTCGTTTTAATGTAAGCACTACCCCAAACAAATCCAGAGCCAATAACAGATAATATATGAGATAATTCCCGTGTTTTAAGATCTTCTTTGATATTAGTGACCATCAAAAGAGGAATTGCAGCACAACTTGTATTACCAAAGTCTTTTATATTAGATGGAATTTTACTTTCTTGAAGTTTTAACTTCTTCATTATGGTTGAATTTATTTTCATATTTGCCTGATGAAATAAATAATAGTCAACACCTGAGTGCATATCAATATTGTAATGCTCACACAAAGATTTTAATGCTTTGGGACATTCTGATATAGCAAAAGAAAAAACTTCCATTCCATCCATAACTCCGTGGATAGGAGCTCTCCTAATTCCTTCTCCTGCGTCTTGAACAACAAAAGACTCAGGAGTAGGTTGATTTCGAAAACCGCTATATGGACTACCTACAAATTTATAACAAGAACCATCCGATAACAAATTACTATAAATTTTATCTGCTGTTTCGTCATATTCCCAGGCCGAAGCTGTTCCTGCATCTCCGAGTAACGGATAACGAGACTTATCTTCTGGAGAGGACGTAAGAGAATTTGTATCTCCTACTAAAAGCAATGCTTTTTTTATTGTACTTGCAGATAATATACTGGACACAACTACAATTCCTTGTAAAAAGCCCGCACATACTGTAGAAATATCGAATGTTAAGCATGAAGTCGGTAATTTCATTCTATCCTGGAGAATACAAGATGTTGCCGGAGATCTGTAATCAGGTGTATTTGAAACAAATATCAATGCATCTATTTCTGATTTATCCCAATTTAAATCCTGAATTAGTTTTTCAGCAGCAGCTAAACAAAGATCAGACGTGCAAATACCATTATCAACAATTCTGCGTCGCTCAATACCTGTAGTTTTTGTAAATCTTTCGGCTTCGTCTTTTTTGAATACTGAAAGATCCTTTGTTTCAACGGTTTTAGCCGGCACACATGCAGCTACACCTCTTAAGGCAACATTTTTAATTTCAAGAAATGCCATATGGTGTTATTTTATTAAATAAATTGAATTGTATTTTTAATTTTTGTAGTACAATCAATACAGATTTTTCCTTGTGGATTTATTAATTTGCATCTTATTGTACCAACATTCGTTTCTTTATTTACATCTATAACTTTAAATGCCATAGTATATTCTTCATCAATAAAAACAGGCCTTATAAATGTAAATTCTCTATAAACATTAATGCTGCCTTCTCCAGGAAAATAGGCACCAATTATTCTGGAAAAACTTGATCCTGCATGCATCCCCTGAACAGCCAATCTCTTAAAGTAAGAATTTTTTGCATATTCCTCATCTAAATGCACAGGGTTAGGATCCCCAATTAGATTCACAAAATCAACTACTTCCTGCTTTGTAAACTTTATTTTTTCTTCCGTAGAGTCTCCAATTTTCAGCATTTTTATGTCTTTTTAAATTATTCCATTTTTTTTGCAGGATTACCAATAACAGTCGTTCCTTCCTTAACTGTTCTCATAACAACACTTCCTGCACCAACTATTGAACTATCGCAAACTTTGATTAATGGATAAATTACAGAGCACGTATATAGAGCTACTTTATTACCAATATTATTTTTTCCACAAATAGTAGATCGAACATATAAATGGGAAAAACCACCAATAGATGAATCATGACCTATATTGCAATGATCCTGAATAATCACATGATCATTTATTATTGTATTTACAGACAATGTGGTAAAAGCACCTATAAAAATACCCTCACCTAAAACTGTCCTCCGATTAATATTTGCAGTAGGGTGTATCAGGTTCGCAAATTTGCCACCTTTGGACTTGATAATATTGACACTTTTCTCTCTATCATTGGGACTAACATATGAGCATATAAATAAATCATCTTCACATACATTATAATCTTCTACTGAAGAGAGTACCTGTGGTAGCTCCGGATCATTATCTAATGAATGAATATCCGGATCAATAAATCCTTTTACTTTCCATTTTACATTACAATCGGGGTTTACCAATGCATATTCATAAAGAATTTTTGCAAAATTACCCGCACCAATAATAATTAAATTCTTCATATCTTTATTTTTAATGTCCGCCATTTATAGTAACGCCTCCATCAATTGTAAAAACACTACCAGTAACCCAGCTAGCTGCATCTGACAAAAGATAAATACACGCATAGGCAATGTCTGATGGTTTTCCTATACCAAGCGGATAAATTTTAAAATGACTTTCTAATTGCTCTTCTGTTATTATTCCGCTATCTAATGCCCTGGTTTTAATAAACCCGGGTTGAATACTATTAACCGTAATTTTCTGTGAAGCCAGTTCAAGTGCCAGCACTTTCATAAATGAATTAATAGCACCTTTTGTAGCAGAATACAAAGAATTTCCAATTTTCACATGGAAAGATGATATGGAAGAGATGAAAACAATCGATGCATTTTTGTTTATCTTCTTCTTTTTCAGCAACTTTTGAACCAACAATATTGATGAAATAATATTTGTATTAAAAACCTCTTCTAGTGCAGCGCTAGTAATATTTTTAACAGGCAAGGTTTTTAAAACACCTGCATTTAATACCAATCCATCAAGGCAAGGCAGTTTATCAACAATTAAGTCAATATCATCTTGAAGAGTAAGATCTCCAACTATTTGGCTATGCCCGGAGCCGCTTAAACTTAAATAGGTTTCATTTAAACGATCAGGATTTCTTCCGGTAATAACTATTTGAGATCCCATATTCGCACATTCCTGAGCAATACTTACTCCTAAACCAGAAGAAGCACCCGTAATAAATATCGTTTTGCCTTCTAATGAAAATGGATTATGCATAACAACTACAGATTATAACATTTGTAATTCAGAACAGATAATTTTCCCCGTTTTTACTCTTGCAGAACCTAACGAAAAGCCTACACCTATTACAGTCATCATCAAATCTAACTCTTTTTCCTGTAATTCTTCCTTTAAATTGGTAACCATAAGCAACGGGATTGTAGCTGCACTTGTGTTTCCAAATTCATGTAAATTATAAGGTACTTTTTCTGCAGGTAATTTAAGTTTCTTTCTCAACTTCTCACATAAGAACTTATTAGCCTGATGAAGAAGAAAGTAGTCAATTTCTTCATCGTTAAAAGGAAACTTTTCCTTAAGCATAGAAACACTTTTAGGCACATTAGCCATTGCAAATGAAAATACTTCTAAACCATCCATTTTTTCATGCAATCTTGTGCGTCTGATTCCATCACCACAATCTTCCATAATAAATGATTTTTCATTTACAGGATTTCTGCTTCCTCCATCCGGCACAATTACAGAAGCCCTGCCAGAACCATCTGTCATATAATGAAAATCCATTATATCTCCACCTTCAGGAGAATATTCAAGTGCTGTAACTGTTCCGGCATCACCTAATAGCAGGTACATACTTCTGTCTTCATAACTAGCAAATACGGATTGTGTATTTCCCACCATCAATAATGCTTTTTTAAATGTACCGCCCTGTAATAAACTTCCTATTACACCAAGTCCATACAAGTAACCCGAACATCCAAATGAAATATCAAACGCCATGCAAGACGTTGGAAGACCCATCTTATCCTGTAATACACATGCGGTAGCAGGTAATTTATAGTCAGCAGATTGCGAAACAAATACTAATAAATCTATTTCTGACTTATCCCACCCAAGATCATTTAAGAGTTTTTCACCTGCTTTCTGACATAAATCACTTGTACAGATTGACCCATCGTGAATTGCACAATGACGTCTTTCCACACCTGTTGTTTGAATATACTTTTCAATTTCTTCCTTAGGGATCAACTCGTAATCTCTGTTTTCTTCAACCCTCTCTGGTACACAAGCAGATAGTCCTTTTATTTTTACATTTTTTACACTTACGTATGACATACACTTGAGATTTAAATATTTTTTTAAATAAGGCTGTTTAAAAATCTGAAATCCAATATACTTCGACAATATTAAGTATTGCAGTTTATAGAATTACAAAAACAAAAGTCGATTATTATGTTTTCTGCTTCTTTAAACAGCCTCTTAAGCTCAAATTACTTAGCAAGAATCAAGTTATACAATTCTTCGATAGTTTTTACACTTCTCAAATCAGCACCTGTAACTCTTTTTTCAAATTCATCATCGATCATAGAAATTATTGAAAGGGCTACTAATGAACCCCATTCTTCTAACTCCATAAAAACTGTAGTTGGTAAAAAGCTTTCTACAGGAGTGTCATCAAACTGTTCTGCAAATACTTGTACAAATTCATTAAGTTCCATAATCATTAATTTTAAAGTGAATAATTTTTTATTAAACCATTATATAAGGGAATTGATAGTAATGTATCTACTTTCTTATCAGGACACATTCTTGCTACTATTTTTTGAAGGGTATCGTCTGTACCCACTTCATAATATTCATCAACTCCATCTGTTTCCATATTTTGTGTCATCGTTGTCCATAAAACAGGATGTGTAATATGCTCAATCAAGTTATTTTTAATTTCATCAGGATTAGTATGAGACTTTGCATCAACACATTGATAAATTGGACAAACAGGATTATTAAATTTCGTTTTTTTAATTATTTCACCGAGTTCAATTCTAGCTTCTTCCATATATGGAGAATGGAAAGACCCACCTATTGCAAGAGGGATTGCTTTTTTTGCACCTTCCTCTTTGAATGCTTTACAAGCTATTTTTATTCCTTTTCTAGAACCTGTAATAACTACTTGTCCTGGGCCATTATAATTTGCAAAATAAACAGGTTCATTTGTTTCGCTGTAAATCTCCTGAATTCTTCTTGAGATATAGTCTTCGGGTAATCCAATTACAGCCCCCATCGCAGTGTCATATTTTTCACAAACTTTTTGTGCAATTAAAGCCCGGTTAAGAACCAAATTCAAACCATCATCAAAACTGAGTGTGCCGTTAACAACCAATGCTGCAAATTCGCCTAAAGAGTGTCCAGCAACAACATCCGGCCGCAAATCGTTTTGCGTTAGTGCCAAAATTACTTCATATAAAAAAACTGATGGCTGGGTATTTTTTGTTTCCATTAGATCCAATTCACTACCATAAAACATAACATCAGATATTCTTCTTCCAAGTAATTCATTTGCATATTCAAACAGATCCTTTGCTTTAGGAAAGTTTTCATACAGGTCCTTGCCCATTCCTTCTTTTTGGCATCCCTGGCCTGGAAAAATAAATGCTTTCATATATTTCAGATTAATTAACTGTAATTATCTATCTTTTCTTATGCTAAATAGTTCAAATACAATATTTTTCATAATTCCTCGATCTACCATCAAATAAAAAAGCTGGCTTCTTCATCTCTTTATAGATGCGTCCTAATCAAGAGATTTAAACTCATCCCACTCCATAAGAACTGCAATTACATGTGCATCTTTACATGCATCATAAGTGTTAGAAACAACATGAAGTAACTTTTGTTCTCTTTTGATTTTTAAACAGTCTGAATCAGCAGATTATCCATTTTTCAGGTCTTGTTTCATCCTGAATGGCATCAACAATATTTAGATGAGAGTTTTTAAAGTGATGACAGCTATTGCTGAATATTCAACGCGATATACTTTTATTATTCAGATTAATTATTTTGATTTTCATGCGTATATCTGTTTTTAGGGGATAATCTTTACAATCTTCCATCCACCATTTCTATTGGCAACAGTGCCTTTATATCATAAAGAACAGATTCTTTCTTGCGTTTTGAAAAGTCTATTTTTAAAAACTCGCGATGAGAAACGGCCAATACGATAGTTGTATAATTTTCCAGATTATATTTTTCGATTAGCTCTTCACCATATTCATGCTTTACATCTGCTTTGTTTGCCCAAGGATCATAGATATCTACTTTACACCCAAACTGACGTAATTCATTTACGACGTCCACCACTTTGGTATTGCGTACATCCGGGCAATTTTCTTTAAAGGTTACTCCCAAAACAAGTACGGGAGCGTGATTTACCGGCAGGTTTTTCTTAATCATCAGTTTTACAATCTGAGCGGCAACCCAAGCACCCATTCCATCGTTCATACGACGTCCAGCCAGAATGATTTCTGGATGATAGCCTACTTCCTGTGCTTTTTGTGCAATGTAGTAGGGATCTACACCTATACAGTGCCCACCTACCAAACCTGGAGAAAATTTTAAAAAGTTCCATTTAGTACCAGCAGCATCAAGTACAGAGCGTGTATCAAGGCTCATGTGTGCACAGATACGGGCAAGTTCATTTACAAAGGCAATATTAATATCGCGCTGTGAGTTTTCTATTACTTTAGCAGTTTCTGCTACACGAATACTAGGAGCCTTATGCGTACCTGCCTTAATCACCTTTTTGTAAAGCTGATCCACCACTTCGGCTATTTCAGGAGTTGAACCGGAAGTAACCTTATGGATAGTGGTTACGGTATGCTCTTTATCACCAGGGTTGATGCGTTCGGGAGAATAGCCTGCATAAAAGTCCACATTCAGTTTCATTCCTGCAGTTTGTTCAATCACAGGGATGCAGTCTTCCTCGGTACAACCAGGATAAACAGTTGATTCATAAATAATTATGTCATTTTTCTTGATTACTTTTCCGATGGTTTCGCTGGCTTTAACAAGCGGAGTCAAATCAGGGCGGTTATTTTTATCAACCGGAGTAGGAACTGTTACGATATAGATATTACAGTCACGGATTTCGTCCAGTTTACTGGTAAGATACATACCTTTATCTTTGGGTATTTCCACCATCAGGACAGATTGCAAATTATCGTCTTCTACTTCGAGAGTGTTGTCATGGCCTAAATTGAGTTCATTAATGCGGTCTTGCTTAATATCAAAACCTATTACAGAAAAATGTTTGGCAAATTCCACGGCCAGAGGCAATCCTACGTAGCCAAGGCCAATCATACAAATTTTATGAGACATAGATTCTATTTTTGGTAAAACAAGAGGGTCTTTTGGGGTACTACTGTAACAAAGTAACACGATTAAATGGGGATGGGGCTATCATATTCTAACTTTTGGCTTCTCTATTTTTTCCAGATAAGCAGTACATCTTCCTTAAGCAAGGTAAATTTAAGTTTTTTAAATTCAATTGATGTATAGAGCATGTAACGGATCTTACGGTTAATTATTTCTTCTGCTTTATGGCAAAGCCGGGCAAGGTTTTCAACGTTGATATTGCTTCCAATGATAATCAAATCAATGATTGGTCCATCAATTCCTTTGGCAAAATCACCGGTAAGATAAACTTCTTCGGGATCACCTAGTTTTCCAATCACTTTTTCGATAATATGGTCAATCCCTATATACTTCCGAACAAGATCCTGAATATTCTGAAAGAGTGGATGTTTTGCATTTGCCCGAAATAACTTCCGATTACTTTCGGTTCGGGATGTCAGCAAACCAGCCTTCTCAAATCGGTTCAATTCCTGACGTATAGAGTTGGATGACTCATCAAACTCCTGTTCTAATCCACGTAAGTATGATTCTGTCTGGCTGTTTAAAAAAAATTTCAACAGCAGTTTTATTCGAGTTTTACTGGTAATGAGAGTGTCTAACACTTGAGGGGGTATATTAAAATTCAATCAACAACTACAAAATATAAACCAATAGTTATCAGTGATCTACAAACTTTTTAAGATTGAAAAGCTATTGTTCTTCCCACAGCTTCGCCCCGTCAGTCACATCCAAAGAGTGTTCTAACGAGGGATATTGCGGGTAAACGATGCAATATTGAGTAACAAATGTACGCAATATTGATTTACAAAACCGCACCCACGGGTTAATATTTAACAATTTTTTATTATCAATATAATCTGTCTGTAGTATAATTGGCAGTAAATAAGGAAGATTAAGTGCTTCGTAGATTGGCAAATTTTAAGAATTATAGGACTGTCTGTTTGACGTTAGTTGCTGAAAATTGGTGTTTTTGAGGATATCTAAACACAAAGGCACAGGACACTAACAGCGTTGAATTAATGTTGAATACTTTTGTTGGGATTCTTTTTTACCTTTGCAAACTAAAATTTTGCAAATATGCTAGAGAACTCTCTTCCACATAAAACTGATTTAAAAGAACTTGGTGAATTCGGACTGATTGACCATCTTACATCTGGAATTGAACTTCATCAACCTTCTACCGAAAAAGGAATTGGAGATGATGCTGCTATCTTGAATTATGGTGGCGAAAAGATCCTGGTCACCAAAGATTTATTGGTAGAAAGCATCCATTTTAACCTGACATACACTCCACTGAAGCATCTTGGATATAAATCGGCGGTAGTAAATTTTTCAGACATAGTCGCCATGAACGGAACACCTCGTCAATTATTGGTAGGGTTAGCTGTTTCCAGTCGTTTTCCGTTAGAAGCGATTGAAGAGTTTTACGCTGGTTTACGTTTAGCATGTGAAAAATACAATGTTGACCTGATTGGAGGAGATACTACATCCAGTTCAAGTGGAATGTTTATCTCAATCACAGTTTTAGGAAGTGCAGAAAAACCAGTTTGCAGAAATACTGCACAGGTAAATGATCTTGTCTGTGTAAGTGGAGATCTAGGCGCAGCCTACATGGGATTACTCTTGCTCGAACGTGAAAAAGAAGTATTTAACGCCAATCCGAATATGCAACCCGATTTAGAGGGGCATGATTATGTACTTGAACGTCAATTAAAACCAGAAGCCAGAGTCGATATTACAAAACTTTTAGCTGAAAATGAGATCACTCCTACATCAATGATCGATATATCAGATGGATTAGCATCCGAAATCCTTCATATTTGCAAACAATCGAACACAGGTTGCCATATTTATGAAGAGAAGATCCCGATTGATATCTCTACTGCAAACTTAGCAGAAGAGTTCGGTATTCAGCCTGCAATAGCAGCCTTAAACGGAGGTGAAGATTACGAACTGCTTTTCACTATCAATCAAAAAGATTTTGAAAAGGTAAGTAAACTTAAAGATGATATCCGGATTATCGGACACATAACCGAAGCATCTGCAGGATGTTATCTTATTCCTGAAAACGGAACTGCCATCACATTACAGGCACAAGGTTGGGATGGATTGAAATAATAAACAGAATCTGATAAGATAAAAAAAAACTGACTGTGATTAATACAGTCAGTTTTTTTATTTATTGACAATCTATTACGAAGAATTCCATATTACTAGAAAGGAACAACAATAGAGGCCTGTATTGTAATCATATGAATTGAAGGTAAATCATATTCAACATTTACACCTGCTATTTCTTCCGATTTTGTCTTCTTGAACAGGTAGATATAAGAGAAATCCAGACCATAGAGAATCCGTTCACCAAACAGCACACCACAACGGGGACCCATTCCAAACCGAACATCGCTGGTTCCATCTGAACTGAAAGAAGTAGTTGAGGTAGGTACAAGTGTTTTAACAGTAGTAGTATAGTTTCCAGTAAAATTAAGCATCACCCCTGTTTGAAATCCGGCATACGGTTTAATAATATCATTTAATCCTATAAATCTGGCCTGCACAAAAATTGGAATTTGCATGCGATTTCCTTTTTTGAAGGTAGTTTCTGTAAGATCTTCGAGAAACACAGTTTCTTCACCCGGACTAAAAAAGAATCCGGTATTTAAACCCACCCCAAAGCTATTAAAAATATATTCCAGAGAAAGATTACCACCAAAGCCCATGGTTACATTCGTATCCAAAGCAGATGAGGCAAACCCTAGTGAACCGGTAAAAGCAAGTCCCTTGAATTCAGTAGCCAATCGTTCGGTACCCCAACGACGTTTTCCGCGAACAGATGAAGCATCACTTCCGGTTTTAAAACTATTTTCAAAATAGAAATTCCGAGAGGGCGAAAAGGATTTCTTCAAATCCTGTTTTAGGATTAATTGGGCCTGAGCAGAGGTCAAAAAGGCAATACATATTAAGCAACCATACGCAATTCTCTTCATAAATTTTTGAATTTAATGATTTTGATACAAATGTAATGAAATACGATATACCAATAAAAGCAAAAAATCCTGTCTGTAATACGGGCAAATTTAAAATCTAGCATTAAAAAATGGAAAATTCGTTACATTGATAAAATAATTGAAGACAATTTAAAAATATCAATGTAACGATCATGATTGAACATTAAAATACATATGCAATACTTGCTAATAGTCCAATGTATTGAGTAGTAAATCCTTCTGTAAAAATCATATTATAGCTTCCTTCAACACCAAAGCGTACCACGCTACCATATTGAAAGCCAAAACGTGGTGTTAAACCAAATTTAGTACCCATATCAGCATCACCGGAACCAATATATAAACCTGTACTTACTTCTACATAAGGTTTAAACTCATCAGTACTAAAAAAATAGCGCCCATTTACCAAAACGGGAATAAATCCAACAGCAGGTCCATCTAGAGCTGGCATACCAGGAAATATGGTAATTGATTTTCCTGGTAACACAACCCAACCAGTTGATAAACCCAAGTAGATATTATCTGAAACTGGAAAAAAGAAATCAGCCATAGAGGAAAAACCTAATTTTGTTGATTCACTTATATCACCTACCGGAATTACTATACCTAAACGTGAAGAAAGAAACATTTCTCCAGAACTACCCCCTCTTCCTCTACGTTTTTTCTTTCTTCTTTTCTTGTCTGTATCGTTTTCGTCATCTGGTACAAATGAAAATTTGTCATCCATTTTTAAATTCTGACTAAATCCACATGCAAGTGGACTCTTTTTTACTTTAAAAAAGCTATCTTCGCTTTTTGAGCTAAAGCTTTGAGCACTTGACGCTAATGAAACAACAAATGCAAGTACAACAACAAATAATACTTTTTTCATAGACTAAGATTTGGATTATAAAATTAGTTATTAAAGACAAAAGTATATAATTAACTAATACCAAAATGTTAAACTTAACATTTTATGAGTATTTTCTTTTCTAATTTAGAAGTGATAACTACAACAAGGGACTAATTCTCTTTTATAGTCAATCACAAATAACTATCGTTTAATCTTTTCTGCATCCTGGTAAATATGATTTAATGCTTTATAATTAAAATCACACTCACCTGATTCTTCCCTGTAATACACCCTTTCAAATGTTTTTGTATTATACACCTCAAAAAATTTATTTCGTTTGCAAATTAATACGTAATGAGCTTTTTCAGATGAATTATTTACGATTTCAAAAATCTGATCATCAGACACAACTTGACATGGTCCTGGGTAATCCTCAATTTCTTCTTGAATATTCAACATTTTGTTAGTCTCCAAACATTTTGAATTTCTGATTATAAACATTGATTCAGGGATATACAACGTATCATTTAAAATATTTTTTAAATCAGCAGAACAAACTCCATACGAAAATTTAGGAAACTTGGTTTTGGGAAATTGATTCAGCAAGAATTTTGAATAATTCCCAAGGTAAAGCTTCAGAACTGCGTAATTAAATGCTTCATATTTTCCATATTTTCCCACCCAATCCGAAACCAGTTCATATGTTTTTTGAGCGTCTCTATTATTCTGACGTTCTATTTCTTCAGCCTTTAACTCCGTTTTACGATCAAGCATTAGTTTAATATTTCCAAGGGGTTTTACAAATGGAGTTCCTTTCTTTTTATCTTCCTTTATCGTCCAAAAACGAATCATTGGAATAAATTCATTTATTCCCATTTTATTTTGTGATTGCAATGCTCCCGCTTTATAAGACTCTGCTATTAATTCATAAGAAGCATAAACCATTCCCGGCTTCTCCAGGTAATCTTTTAGCTCACTTTTTACAATCACATCATAATTGCCTACCTTCCAAACATCTTTTAAAATTTCATTCATCATTTCTCGTTCTTCTTCTTCCTCGCTTCTGCAAATAAACACAGTTGTTTCTGTTTTCATTTTTATAACATCATTTTCATCATCTGTTTTATAAGATTGGTTACCAAATACATACGATGAAACAACATTATCCTGATTATAAGCATAACTTATGCTTATAAATAAAAAAACACATACACATAATACATTTTTCATAGATTATATACTTTAAATAAATAACTCAAATATTAATTCAACGGGAACATTACAACTGCTGAAATCATTGTAACTGAATGACCAATATTACTGGAATAATGATTCAATAACGAAGCTTCCACCCCATATACAATGCTACTACCGTAAAGTAAGCCAGTTGCCAGCCTTATATATTTTTCTGTTGAAGATTCATCCTGCGTTAATAGTGATATCCCAAAACTCATCTGAATATATGGTTTCCAATCTTCAGTAAAAGGAAAATATCTGCCTGCAGCTTCAATCGGGATAAGACTGAGTTTAGGATATTCATACGTAAGAGTTTGCAAAGGAGCTCCGGTAATAGGATCATATTGTGTTTGCCTGAATGTTTTTCCTGAAAACATCTGATATCCAACCAAAACAAAGGCACTAAAATTTTCTGTAAACTTATACCCATAGCCAACATTGAGTCCAAAACCAGCATTATTTCTGTCAGCCATTTTCCCTGTTGGAATATTGAAAGAAGGAGAACCTACAACATACATATCCGATTCCATGGCTTTCCGTTTTCGGCTTTTTCTACGTTTGAATTCCTGATTATCTATCAAATTTTCAGAAAGCAGAAAACTTAAATTATCAGAGCTAATTATTTTCGGACTAACAAAATAATTAGTAATTAATTCTTTTACACGATATTCAGAAACGGACTGTCCTGAAAGATTCAAAACAGTACCCAAAATAAATCCAAAAAGAGATACATACTTTTTCATTTAAATGGCTTTTAAACGTGCGAAAATAAAAAAAGTCGCTGATAATTTCAAAACAATCAGCGACTTTTCACAAGTAAGTCGAATTTTTATTTCTGCACTTTTTCCCATTCCCATGCTGAACGCATCATCTCTTCGAGTGATCGTTCGGCTTTCCAGTTCAACTTTTTATTTGCCAAAGAAGTATTGCCATAAACAGCTTCCACATCTCCTGCTCTGCGGGGTGCCAGTTGATACGGGATTTTTATTCCGGTAGCTTTTTCAAAAGCGTTAATCATATCCAATACTGAATAACCTATTCCCGTTCCCAGATTGAACACCTCAAATTTTGCTTCTGCTTTTTCAGAAACCAATCTGTCTATTGCCGAAATATGGGCCGTAGCAACATCCACCACATGGATGTAATCGCGTACACAAGTACCGTCAGGGGTATTGTAATCGCTTCCGAAAACTCTCAGAAATTCACGTTTTCCGAATGCTGTTTCAGTAATATATGGCATCAGGTGATGAGGTGGGCCGTCCTGAAACTCACCAATAATTGCAGTTTCATGTGCACCAATCGGATTGAAATATCGCAGTGCAATTACATGAATGTCACTTATTTTCGAGAAATCACGTAAAATATCTTCACAAATCTGCTTGGTATTTCCATAAGGCGACATTGCTGGTTTCACCGGAGCATTTTCGGTTACAGGCAGTTCGTCCGGTTGACCATAAACCGTACAAGATGAAGAAAATACGATATGTTTCACACCGTATATCTGCATACACTTCAACAAATTAACAGTTGAAAGCAGGTTGTTTTCATAATACATCAACGGTTTTTCTACCGACTCTTCCACCAATAAAATAGCTGCAAAATGAATCACAGCCTTAATATCATTGTGCTTTGCGAAAAGGGCTTTCATCTCATCGAAATTACACATCTCAACTTTCTCAAAAAGAGGACGTTGACCTGTGATTTTTTCAATTCTATCAACTACTTCAATATCAGAATTCACAAGATTGTCAATAATTAATGGTGTGTAACCCTGATTCATCAATTCCACAACTGTATGAGAACCAATGTACCCAATGCCGCCTGTTACAAGTATTTTCATGAGTATCTGTTTTAATATGATTGCTTTTATTTCCGAATCATCAAAAATAAGGAAAGAAATAGAATGAAACGAAGAGAGGGCGAAAAATTGACAATCAGTTGATCTGACAAGTCGTTTATCCGAAATTTCACAAAAGTGAATTCTAAATAATCCGGAATCATTTTGGCAGAATGCTGATTGATATCAATGTAATAAACAAACAAATTAAGAAAAATCGAGCCCCAATGTCACCTCATTTTCTATACCTTTGAAAAATGGATTCAGCACAGATCAGGCAATTATTGGAAAAAAACCTAGGACACAATCCCACTCAGGATCAACGAATTTTATTGCAAAAACTCTCTGATTTTCTGTTTGAATATGATGAGCAGACAGTTTTTTTGATGAAAGGGTATGCCGGAACGGGCAAAACCACAATAATTGCATCTTTAGTAAAAAGCCTGCCACAACTTCGTTTAAAAACCGTTCTACTTGCACCTACAGGAAGGGCGGCCAAAGTGATGGCAAATTATTCAGGCTCTCTGGCATCAACCATTCATAGGCGAATCTATAAGATTTACACTCAAAAAGATGGGTATCTGCGTATTATTCTCCAACCCAACATGTTCAAGAATACTCTGTTTATTGTAGATGAAGCGTCGATGATCCCCGACTATCAGTCGGATGCAGAACTTTCATTATTTACCTCACGAAATCTATTACAGGATTTGATGGAATATGTTGATTCTGGTTATCGTTGCAAATTGCTTATTTCAGGAGATACAGCACAGTTGCCTCCTGTTGGAATTGACATAAGTCCTGCATTAAATCCGGAATATCTTAAATCCGTTTTTAATGCTCATATACAGATGCATGAGTTAAAAGAGGTAGTTCGTCAGGCTTCCGACTCTGGAATTCTTTACAATGCTACTTTGCTACGTAAAATAATGACAGAAGAAATACCTGATTTTCCACTATTCGATACGAACGGTTTTACTGACATCGTAAATTTGCCCGGAACTGAACTTGAAGAAGAATTAACCAAAGCATTCAACAGTCATGATAAAGAAGGAGTTGTAATAATCTGTCGTTCAAATAAGCGGGCGAACATGTTTAACCAGGAAATCAGACGAAGAATATTATTTCAGGACAATGAAATTGCCGCCGGAGATTATCTGATGATTGTCCGGAATAATTATTACTGGCTACCGAAAGATTCTGAAGCAGGCTTTTTTGCCAATGGCGACCTTGTTGAAATTACACGAATCCGTAAATATGAGGAATTGTATGATTTCCGGTTTGCCGATGTTTCGTTACGCTTGGTAGATTATCCAAACGAAAAGGAAATTGAAGTAAAGATTCTACTAGACACTTTATCGGTAGAAACTCCTTCATTTCCTTGGGAAAAGCTCAAGACTCTCTATCAGGAAGTCATGAAAGATTATGAAGACCTTCCCAAAAAAGAACGACTCGATAAAACACGCAACAACCCTTATTATCAAGCCTTACAAGTCAAATTCGCATACTCATTAACTTGCCATAAAACGCAAGGCGGACAATGGAATACTGTGTTCATTGATGCTGGGTATTTTACCCGCGAAATGCTGGATAAAGAGTATTTGCGCTGGCTCTATACTGCCGTAACCCGAGCCCGTACAAATATTTATCTGATTGCTTTTCCAGAGTTTTTTTTTCAACCTTAAGCATGGCCTTACTCCATCAAACTGCATGATAGCATATTCTTTTTTACCTTTGCTCAAAAATTAAGGAATCCCATCTATGAAGATATTAACCGTAATCGGCGCCAGACCCCAGATAATAAAAGCTGCTGCTTTAAGTCGCGCCATTCGAACTCACTATTCTTCTCTGATTGAAGAGATTATTCTTCATACAGGTCAGCATTATGACGAAAATATGTCGAATGTTTTTTTTCACGAACTCGGAATTCCCCAACCAGATATTAATCTAAATATCGGATCTGGAAGTCATGGAGTACAAACAGCACGCATGACAGAAGGAATTGAGCAAGCCTTATTAAGCGAGAAACCAGATGCTGTGATTTTATATGGTGATACTAACTCAACACTATCCGGAGCTATTGCCGCTTCCAAAGTTCACATTCCCGTTATTCACATCGAAGCTGGACTGCGTTCATTTAACAAAAACATGCCTGAAGAAATTAATCGTATTGTATGTGATCATTGCTCAACATTACTTTTCTCACCAACTCCCACCGGATTGAAAAATTTATTGAATGAAGGGTTCTCTGACCAAACCAAAGCGCCCTTTACAATTGATCATCCCGGCATTTTCTTATCAGGAGATATTATGTATGATAATTCTCTCTATTTTACTGAACTGGCTGAACAAAAAAATGAACTACTAAATCACTTAAACATAGCCAATAAAGAGTTTATTTTATGTACAATCCATCGTGATAATAACACCGATAATCCTAAACGATTGAATGCTATATTCAAGGCTATTCTGGAGATTACCAAAAATCACCAAGTTCATGTAGTATTACCGCTACACCCTCGAACAGCAAAAATGCTTCCTGTAAATTTGGACACAAACCTTTATCAGCAAATTCAAAAATCAAACCAGATTATCATCATCCCTCCTGTTTCTTTTTTAGAGATGATTTTGCTTGAAAAGCATTGCACACTCATTATTACCGATTCAGGAGGAGTACAAAAAGAGGCTTATTTTTTTCAAAAACCTTGTTTAATCCTTCGTCCGGAAACAGAATGGAAAGAAATTGCAGAGCATAAATGTGCGATAATTACCGATGCAAACTGCCAAAATATCCTCAATGCATACGAATTTTATGCAGCAAATCCTCCAGTTAACTATCCCTCCGTATTTGGGAACGGGCATGCGGCCGAAGAGATGTGCCGTATCATTCTTCAATCATTATAATCCAGCGCAACTCATATTCAGCTGTATTTAAACTCATTATAATTGCAATAAATTTCGCAACGAATATTTTTGCAATTACCAAAATATACTGCACATTTTCTGTTGCATCAAAAAAAATCTGATTACAGAAGGAAAGCAGTACCTTTGATAAAAATTTAAGCTATGCAATTTAAACCCGGAGATAAAGTAAAATTTATAAGCCAGATTGGAGGCGGTGTGGTTACCAAAATATTAAGCCCAATGATGGTAAATGTGGCTATCGAAGATGGTTTCGAAATTCCAACATTGACCAGCGATTTGATAAAAGTTTCTGAAACAGACAACAGTGTTTCATCAATTCATACCAAAACAAAGCCAGAAATTCAACATTCTGAAATAACAGAAAGTGATTTGCCTGAACGTAAAATGGACTTACACAAAGCCATTGTTTCACAAAATGCACTTTCTGCCGGAATTTATCTGGTATATGTGCCTCAGGATCAACGTTGGTTATTTTCAGGAAAACTTGACATTTATCTTGTAAACTACACTGATTATCATATTCTGTACAGCTTTTTTCTCAAAGGAGAAAAAGAGATTAACTATGGAATGGACTTTGATGCAGTAGAACCACGTCAAAAAATTCTGATCGAATCTATTGATCGTGAAGAAATTGACGAATGGAATCAAGGTGTCATACAGGTATTATTTCACAAAGATGAACTAAGCCGGATTCCTTTACCCCTAAATGCCGAATTCAAAGTAAAATCAACTCGTTTTTTAAAGGAAGACAACTATATTCGTCCTGATTTTCTCAGGGAAAAGGCATTGATTGTTACACTGGGAAAGGCATCAGAAACACCTCTGAATACAACTCTCGTAAATGATAAAAATGAAGAGTCTTCTGTAAAAGAAGGAAAAGCCACCTCGTTTAAGCCAGAGACTATTCTTACCAAACATCTTATTAATGAAGAAACTGCGGAAATTGATTTACACATTGGAGAATTGGTAACCGATTATTATATGCTGGAACCTTCAGAAATGCTGAATTTACAACTGGAATATGCGCAGAAATGTTTGGAAGCTGCTATTGCCGGAGGAATTAAAAAAATAATTTTTATACATGGTGTAGGAATAGGCACCTTGAAACGTGAAATGAGTAAGCTTTTTTCGAATTACAGTGGATTACATGCTTTTGATGCGTCCATTGCAAAATATGGAACCGGAGCCACAGAAGTATTTATCAGTCAGAATACGAAATAATTACACTTTTCCGAAATCAAGAAATGAATAGCAATGCAATTGCTATCTTTGCAAAACCATAAAACAGAGGGTGGTTCGATCTGTCGCTGTCTCGCCTTTTGGCGAGAGGGAGGAAAGTCCGGGCAACGCAGAGCAACCGTGCTTCCTAACGGGAAGGAATCCAAAAGCTCAAGCTTTGGATTACAGCAAGTGCCACAGAAAAAAACCGTCTTGTTGCTTGCAACAGGATAAGGGTGAAAACGCGAGGTAAGAGCTCACGCAGGGGATGGCAACATACTCCTGGGGTAAACCTTACGGGTTGAAAGGCCAAATATACCGGGTGCTAAGGAGGCTCGTCCAATACCGGGGGGTAGGCTGATTGAGGTCGCCAGTGATGACGATCCCAGATAAATGACAGATTAGGTTTCTGACTTGTTCCGAAACCAAAACAGAACCCGGCTTACGAAACCACCTTGAGTTTTATGGTATAATTGAAATGCGTATTTTTGATATCCTTTTCGAAGAATGTCTAATTGATATTTTTATTCCTTTACAGGCACGTCAAGAATCTTACCTAAACTTTTCCAATCTGATTTTGTTAAGAATGCACGAAGAAGTACTTTTGCCGTAATTTATAATCAATCAAAATAAGAAAATGTCTGCCGAAGCCAACGATTTAATAAATGAAGTAACCAATAGCGAGTATAAATGGGGCTTTGTCACGGATATAGAAACTGAAACAGCTCCTCCGGGACTGACCGAAGATACCATCCGTTTTATCTCAGCCAAGAAGAATGAGCCGGAATTTATGCTTGAATTTCGCCTCAACGCATTTAAAAAATGGCTGGAAATGAAAGAACCCGAATGGGCTCATCTAAAATATCCGCCGATAAGCTATCAGGATATCATCTATTATGCAGCACCCAAACCTAAAAAGGTTTTAAACAGTCTGGATGAAGTGGATCCCGAACTATTGGATACCTTCAATAAACTCGGCATTTCGCTTGAAGAGCAAAAAATGCTTAGCGGAGTAGCTGTGGATGCAGTTATGGACAGCGTTTCCGTGAAAACAACCTTTACCGAAACTCTTGCAAAACAAGGAATTATCTTCTGTCCAATCAGTGAAGCTCTGCAAAAACATCCTGATCTTGTAAAACAATACATGGGAACTGCTGTTCCGGTTCATGACAACTTTTTCGCAGCTCTCAATTCAGCGGTATTTAGCGATGGTTCATTTGTGTATATTCCTAAAGGAGTTCGTTGCCCGATTGAATTATCAACTTATTTTCGGATCAATGCGAAGAATACCGGACAATTTGAGCGTACACTCATCATCGCAGATGAAGGTGCTTACGTCAGCTATATGGAAGGATGCACTGCGCCACAACGTGATGAAAACCAACTCCATGCTGCGGTAGTAGAAATCATCACAATGAAAGATGCTGAAGTAAAATACTCTACTGTTCAAAACTGGTATCCCGGAAATAAAAATGGTGAAGGCGGTATCTATAATTTCGTAACCAAACGTGGAATTTGCAAAGGAAACAACTCCAAAATTTCATGGACTCAGGTTGAAACCGGTTCTGCTATCACTTGGAAATATCCAAGCGTTGTGCTAATGGGCGATAATTCGGTGGGAGAATTCTATTCTGTAGCGGTAACCAATAACTACCAACAGGCAGACACAGGAAGTAAAATGATTCACATCGGAAAAAACACCAAAAGCACCATTATCTCCAAAGGGATTTCGGCAGGCCATAGTCAAAATAGCTATCGTGGATTGGTAAAGATTACTAAAAACGCGTTGAACTCACGTAACTTTTCTCAATGCGACTCTCTTTTACTAGGCAGCCAATGCGGTGCTCATACATGGCCTTACATCCAAACCGGAAATCAATCATCTATTGTTGAACACGAAGCTACCACCTCTAAAATTTCGGAAGACCAGTTGTTCTACTGTCAGCAACGCGGTATTAGTGCCGAAAGTGCAATCGGATTGATTGTGAATGGTTATGCTAAAGAAGTACTGAACAAGCTTCCGATGGAATTTGCCGTTGAAGCGCAGAAATTACTCTCCATCAGCCTCGAAGGCAGCGTGGGTTAATCAAATATCTCATGACGAAAAAAGCAAAAACAGCTTCTAAAAGCAAATCCGGAGAAAAAAGTATCTGGTTCTATGCCATACTTTGGGGATTAAGTCTGGTAGCTTTGGTTTCATTGCTCGATTTTATTGACATGAAAGCCTCTACCGACAATATTCTCACCATCTTCTTAAGTATAAAAACCTTGCTCAGACTGATTGTTTTTATCACATTCGGTTATTTTGTAGCACAGTGGAACATCAATCGTAAATCAGGAAAAAAGAAATAAAAAAAAGAAATATATGTTACTCCGTATAAGAAATTTACACGCTTCCGTTAATGGAAAACAGATATTGAAAGGGGTGAATCTTGAAGTGAACAAAGGTGAAGTACACGCCATCATGGGTCCTAACGGAACCGGGAAAAGCACTCTGGCTTCGGTTATTGCCGGAAGAGAAACATTTGAAGTTACCGAAGGGGAAATTATTTACAAAGGGAAAAATCTGTTAGACCTTTCGATAGAAGAACGCGCCAGTGAAGGTATTTTTCTCGGATTTCAATATCCTGTGGAAATTCCAGGCGTGAGTATCACCAACTTTATGCGCACAGCTGTAAACGAACAACGTAAATATCGCGGACTTGATCCATTGCCTGGCGGCGAATTCCTTCGCATGATGGAAGAAAAGAAGAAACTTGTTGAACTCCAAACTAAGTTAACCAATCGTTCGGTAAACGAAGGCTTTTCGGGTGGCGAAAAAAAGAAAAATGAAATCTTCCAGATGGCCATGCTCGAACCAACACTCTCCATTCTGGACGAAACTGACTCAGGCCTCGACATCGATGCTCTACGTATTGTGGCCAATGGTGTAAACAACCTTCGTTCTGCCGAAAACGCAACCATCGTTATTACGCACTATCAACGCCTGCTCGATTACATTGTCCCCGATTTTGTTCACGTATTGTTCGAAGGACGAATCGTAAAATCAGGAGGCAAAGAATTGGCTCTCGAACTCGAAAACAAGGGGTACGAATGGCTGAAACAAGGAACTTTCTAATACGTCATTCATCATTAATTCAATCACTCTTATCAAAAGAAGGGTAACATGAAACAAGAAATGGAAATACCTGAATTTCCGCTGAAAAATAAACTTATTGTAGCTTTTCAAACTCAAAAGCAAGCATTGTTTGCCAACGAATCTGAAACTTTACAGCAAACCCGCCAAGAAGCATTTGATCGTTTTGTCGCAGAAGGATTTCCTCGTACCAATCAGGAAATATGGCGAAACACAGACCTTTCGCACGCCTTAAGCCAAGATTATGCTATAGAACTTCATCCTCAGGATTTCAAAGATCAAAAAGATCTGCTTCAATGTAATGTTCCTCATTTAGAGGCATATCAGATGGTAGTGGCCAACGGATGGTTTTATCCAAAAACCGGAAAACTGGAAACACTTACAGGAGGAATTATTGTCGGAAGTTTAGCCGAAGCCATGAAGATTCACCCCGAACTCATCCATACGTATTTTGACTCAATGACGCAAAAAAGCGCTGAAGGCTTGATCGCTCTCAACACTGCAATGGCTACCGATGGTTTCTTCGTTTATATTCCGGATGGGGTAATCTGCAAAATGCCGTTACAAATTGTGAATGTGATGCGTTCGCTAAACACCGAATTTCTGAATATTCGCAACCTTGTGATTATTGGGAAAAACAGTTCGCTTACACTGATTCAATGTGACGATTCTTACAACCATACTCCTGGTTTTGCCAATGTAGTTACCGAAGTGATTGTTGGAGAAAACTCTGGTTTTGAGCATTACAAGATGCAGAATCTTAACAATGAAACCACCCTCATCAACTCCATTTTCATTCATGAAGAGGCAAATAGTCGTGTAAATTCAATGGCTGTAAGTTTAAACGGAGGCTCTATCCGCAACAATATCGATATTAAAATGGATGGTGAAGGCTGCAATGCCAATGTTTATGGGCTCTATCTGATGGATAAAAACCAGCATGTGGATAATTACGTTCACATTGACCATCTTAAACCACATACCACCAGTAACGAACTTTTTAAGGGTATTCTGGACGATTCAGCAACAGCCGTTTTCAACGGACATGTAAAAGTTTGGCCTAATGCTCAGAAAATTGAAGCTTTTCAAAGCAATAAAAACTTACTGCTTACCGACAAGGCATTGGTAAACACAAAGCCTTTCCTCGAAATTTACGCCGATGACGTAAAGTGCAGTCATGGAGCAACCGTCGGACAGCTCGATACAGAAGCCATGTTTTACCTGCGTTCCAGAGGAATCAGCATTCAAAGTGCCCGAACATTACTGATGTATGCCTTTGCTGATGAAGTAATCCAGAAAATAGCCATCGAAGCATTAAAAGTGCGCTTGGAAGATATGGTAAAGAAACGCTTGCAGGGCGAATTAACCATTTGCGATCAATGTGTTCTTCATTGTGACCATGTGGAAAAACAATATAGCTTCGAAATAGACATGACTAAAATCGGAGAAACAGGAAAAAGTCATTGTTAATTTAAAAATAAAGCAACAAAATAAAAATCCCGGCTGAAATTAACAGTCAGGTAGAAAATAATCTTGCATTTGTTTTACTGTCTATTCTTCGGGCTCTTCAATCAAAGCAATAATCTGAAAATCAAGCTATGCTACAGCTCCTCTCCTTTCAGGAGAGGCGGGGGTGAGGTGAAATAGAATTATCGCAACACCATTACAGTTCCGGTTCTTTCTATCTTTCGGCCACTACGTTTGGCGGTAGCCTGTAAAACATAAAATTAGGTGAATACAAATTTAGGAGATAGCATTCCATTAATCAATTCATTGCAGATTTCTATTGCTCAGAATGTAAAATTGTAATTGAAGTAGATGGTGAAATACATCAGGAATTATCACAACAAGAGAGAGACAGGGAACGTACAATGATTATTCAAAAATTTGGAATCCAAGTTATTCGTTTTGAAAACAGTCAGGTAGAAAATAATCTTGCATTTGTTTTACTGTCTATTCTTCGGGCTCTTCAATCAAAGCAATAATCTGGAAATCAAGCCATGCTACAGCTCCTCTCCTTTCAGGAGAGGCGGGGGTGAGGTGAAAAAAGGCGTGAGCGGTTTTACTTATTATTCTTGTTATGTAAAAAGGACTATTGCCCTGGTAGATGTATAACACAATGTTTCAAAAACCAAATTTAATTCTTTTCTATAGTTTACACACTCTCACGGTAATGTTGCTCAATCAGAAATAAATAATTACACAATTGCATTTTAAACTTACACAGTTACACTTTAAACTTACACAGTTGCACTTTAAACTTACACAGTTGCACTTTAAACTTACACAGTTGCACTTTAATCTTACACAGTTGCATTTTAAACTTACACAATTACACTTTAATCTTGCACAATTCAAAAATATTTTTATACAATCCTGTAATAAAGTTACTATCTTTGAGTTTCATTTTAAACAATCGCGTTTTTATAAATCTTTAAAACAATAGCCTCAACATCAGAAACATCATTTGGAGCAAAATTAAGAAAAGTACAAGACCTTCTAACCTTCAACAGCGTATGCTCCGCCCCGTGCACAAGAAAGCGTGGTAAGCATGACAACACTGATTAACTCGATCGTTGCAACAAATGCAACCGAAGTAGTCAGCAGGAAAACTACAAAGCCGCGGTAGATGTGCGTCAGGCACTTATGCAGGTCGCACACGCGGGCAAACAGCATAACGAGAAACAAAAACGGTCAGCCTCCTAACTTCTAATTTTGCGCTAGCTAACTCATTTTCAACCAAATTATCAAGGTCAAATTACCAAATTACCAAATCCTTTCCCTTTTCGCAAAAAATCTTACCTTTGCCCTTCAGTTTTAAGTCAAAATCATTAAACCCACAATAATGAGACCCGATTTTAAGAACGTTGACTATAAGGCTTCTGCCCCGGAAAAAGATTTTTCGAAATGGGAACAGGAAGCCGGTATTTCAAAAGATTGGTTAACGCCTGAGCAAATTCCGGTAAAACCAGTGTATAGCGAAGATGACCTAAAAGGTTTGGAACACCTCAACTACGCTGCAGGACTCCCTCCTTTCCTTCGCGGACCTTATTCAACCATGTACGTTCAGAAACCCTGGACTATTCGTCAGTATGCAGGCTTCTCTACTGCCGAAGAATCGAATGCATTTTACCGTCGTAACCTAGCTGCAGGTCAGAAAGGGCTTTCGGTAGCATTCGACCTTGCAACTCACCGCGGTTATGACTCCGATCACGAACGTGTTGTTGGTGACGTAGGAAAAGCGGGTGTTGCTATTGACTCTATTCTGGACATGAAAATTCTGTTCGACCAGATTCCATTAGATAAAATGTCGGTGTCGATGACCATGAATGGGGCTGTATTGCCTATTCTGGCATTCTATATCGTAGCTGCTGAAGAACAGGGCGTTTCTATGGACAAGCTGAGTGGAACTATCCAAAACGATATTCTGAAGGAATTCATGGTGCGTAACACCTACATATACCCACCCCTTCCTTCCATGAAAATTATTGCCGATATTTTTGAGTTTACTTCACAGAAAATGCCGAAGTTCAACTCAATCTCTATTTCAGGATATCATATGCAGGAAGCCGGTGCTACCTGCGACATTGAACTGGCTTATACTCTGGCCGACGGTCTGGAATATCTCCGCAAAGGAGTGGAAGCAGGTCTCGATATTGATGCATTTGCTCCACGTTTGTCGTTCTTCTGGGCTATCGGGATGAACCACTTTATGGAAATCGCCAAGATGCGCGCTGCCCGTATGCTCTGGGCTAAGATTGTAAAACAATTCAATCCGAAAAATCCGAAATCTCTGGCATTGCGTACGCACTCTCAAACCTCAGGATGGAGTTTAACCGAACAGGATCCATTCAACAATGTGGCTCGTACCTGTATCGAAGCAATGGGGGCTGCACTGGGTCATACTCAATCATTACACACCAATGCTTTGGATGAAGCAATTGCACTTCCTACCGATTTTTCGGCACGTATTGCACGGAATACTCAGATTTATATTCAGGAAGAAACCAACATTTGTCGCGCAGTAGATCCATGGGCTGGTTCTTACTACATTGAAACCCTGACCAACGAAATTGCACACAATGCATGGAAACTGATTCAGGAAGTAGAAGAGTTGGGCGGGATGGCCAAAGCTATCGAAACAGGTATTCCGAAAATGCGTATCGAAGAAGCTGCAGCCCGTAAGCAGGCTCGTATCGACGCTGGTCGCGATACTATTTTGGGTGTAAACAAACATCGTTTGAAAAAAGAAGACCCAATTGATACGCTTGAAGTTGACAATACAGCTGTTCGCGAATCACAGTTGATTCGTTTAGCAAAGCTTCGTGCTGAACGTAACAACGAAGAGGTACAAAAAGCTCTCGAAGCTATTACACGTTGTGCTGAAACCAGCAAAGGCAACCTATTGGAACTTTCGATTGATGCAGCCCGTAAACGCGCATCATTAGGTGAAATTTCCTATGCAATGGAAAAAGTATTCGGACGTTATAAAGCAGTAATCAGAACCATTTCAGGCGTGTATTCATCAGAAACTCAGGACAACGAAAGCTATCGCAAAGCTTGCACAATGGCCGACGAATTTGCAAAGATGGAAGGTCGTCGTCCACGTATTATGATTGCGAAAATGGGTCAGGATGGTCATGACCGTGGTGCAAAAGTTGTTGCAACCGGTTATGCCGATATTGGATTTGATGTGGACATGGGACCACTCTTCCAGACTCCTGCCGAAGCTGCAAAACAGGCGGTTGAAAACGACGTACATGTTTTAGGCGTTTCTTCACTGGCTGCCGGTCATAAAACACTGGTACCGCAGGTTATTGAAGAGCTGAAAAAACTGGGTCGTGACGATATCATGGTAATTGTGGGTGGGGTTATTCCTCCACAGGATTATGACTATCTCTATCAGGCCGGTGCAGTTGCTATTTTTGGCCCCGGAACTAAAATTTCGGATGCAGCAATCAAGATGCTCGATATTATGATCGAATCAAGAAAGTAAGCATCATACCATAAGCTCTCATAAGGCTGTTTCTTTTATAATATCTTTTTAAAGTGTTATAAAAGAAACAGCCTTTTGTTTTTGAAGAGTCCCACTTCCGTATCCAAAGGGAACATTCTCCGCTTTGAATGCTATACAAGCTGATTAAAGCAGGACTTACTTGCTACAAATTACAATAACGGAAGGTATCATTATCATTCCTTACATTTGAAACAATGTTCTCTTATGTAAAGGATTATCTTCCGGAGATCATTTTTTTCTATTTTTGAGGGATTTTCTATAATTTACACCTAAAACCCCAATTCTATGGTAAAACATTTATTTTTTGGACTTATCATGTGTATTGCAACAATGAGCCAGGCACAGAATGTGCAATTACATTATGATTTTTTGAAAGATGCCCGCGATACAAAAGCTTCGGGAAGAGGTTATCTTACTTCAACCATCGAAATGTTCCATCCCGATAAAAGTGGTTCTACATTTTTCTTCACTGATATGGATTACAATGGCGATAAAGGAAGCGTGTCTTTAGCTTATATGGAAATTACCCGCGATCAAAAAATATGCAAAAAATTTCCATTACTAGCTCATTTTGAATACAATGGCGGATTAATCACCGAGAAAAATAATTTTGGACTCTCTTTCGACAATGCATTTTTACTGGGTTTCTCCTATCCTTTTAAAATCGGAGACGCTTCTTTCAGCGTATATGGAGCATACAAAGGCATCCGTAACACGACAGAAGGACCAGACTTTCAACTTACCGGAACATGGTTTGCGATGCTGGCCAAAGGCAAAATTACGCTCAGTGGATTTATCGATATATGGTCGCAGGATAAATTCGGAGCCACCGGACGTGATGGAAAGCATATCGTATTACTTACCGAGCCTCAAATCTGGTACAACTTTACTAAAAATTTCTCTGCAGGTAGCGAAATTGAAATTAGTAACAATTTTGTAACCAAATCAGAAAAACTGGAAATTTTCCCAACGGCTGCTTTGAAATATACATTTTAAGCACAGAATCTCAACAAGCAGAACAAGGAAATCATCATTGTAGATCTTATCCATCAATGATACCTCATGAGTTATCTCATTGACTTGTATAGATTATCTAAGAGAAATTATGATTGCGGAGCGTGCTAATGTTCCAACTCTCTAAGAATTACGAATGCTTCTTCTCTGCTTTTGCCGCAAAAGAGCTCTTCAGCCATAAATCCGGCACAAACTTTAGGGCGTTCCGGATTATCGAAGATCCTGCAACGATAATCATCGGCCAGTTGCACACATCTTACTCCGGCAGGTTTTCCCTGTGGCATTCCGGGGATAGAAGAAGATATTGATGGTACAATACAACAGGCACCACATTTTTCACGACATTCCATTTCTGTAGATATACAAAAACCGATTTTGAATTTTCCAGAAAGTATCCAGAATTCAAAACCGGTTTTTATTGTTCAATGTAGTTTCAACTCATTAAAGCAAAACACACTGTATATTCCTATTAATAGAAGAAATAACGGTTATCTTTAATTTCAGCTTTTTCCTGTAATGCACGGAACACTTCATTTTGAACGCGTTGCATATACATTTGTTCGTATTGACGACGAAGCATTGTTAAATCAGCAGCAGCAGGAGCTTTGATTAAATCATCAATCTGAGCAACATATACACCGCTGTAACCTTTCAATGCTTTGGTCATTGTGTTTTTCTTCTGAGCAAAGAGTGCACCCAATACTTCAGGTTCATAACCACGACGGCCTAAATTGAATGAAGCAAAATTCAGATTATCAACAGTGTCAACTACTGAATTATTCATTGCGGCTAAAGCGTAGAGATCTTTGTTCTTCTGAAGTTCTGCATTTAATTTTGCAATTAACTTTTCTGCTTTCTTTTCACGTTTTACAACATATTCAAGACGAGTTTTGACTTGTTCCAGTGGAGCAATTCCTTTTACACGAACTTCTTTTATTGTAGCAACTACATACTTATGATTGAATTCGAATGGCTTGTCAGAAACCATTCCTTTTGTAGAGTTTTCTTCAAATGCCCAACGTACAAGCTCACGAGCAGATTCAAGACCTGGAATATTGTTTGACATTGGCTCAACGAATTCTGCACTGCGTTTGTTTAGGCCTTCTTTTTGAACAGCTTTATCAAAGCTTTCATAAGTGCGGTTTGTTGCTGCAAATTTGTTTGCTTTCGCAAAAACTGTTTTTTGTGTTTCTGCAGAAGGTTCAATAGCAATAGTTGCAAGCGCTACACGAACTTTCTTTACCGGAGCTTTTTTGTCAGTAATTTTAATGATATGGTATCCAAAAGGAGTTTCAACTTTTACAACATCACCTATTTTGCCTTTTACAACTGCATCATTGAATTCTTTAATCATTGAACCATCTGTAAACCAGCCCATATCACCTTTATTTTCTTTTGCAGAACCATCATCAGAAGATGTGAACGCAATTTGCTCAATCCCTGCAGGATTAGCCATCACAACAGCTTTTAAACTGTCAGCCAGTTTTTCAGCCTGTTCTTTTGTACGCACAACATTTTGACCTGCATTCATTGCTCCTTGGTAAGCAATCAGAATGTGAGATGCTTTCATTGAGTCAGGACGCATTTGAACATCCAAAAGTTTTGCAAATTCAAATTTATCGTTATCAATAAAAGGAGCAACTAAACGTCCGGGAGCTGAATTAAACATTACTGAATCCAACTGAAATGAAAGCTGACCACGTTTAATAAAAGCACTATCGAATTTTGTATCGGAAATTGAATTTACAAAATCAGCAACATTATCAGTAGTCTGAAATTCCTGATAATATTCATTTACTTGTTTGGTAAGTTGTTCCATGTCAATTTTTGATGGCTGAATTTCAAAAACTACATAGTCAATATCGCGTGAATCTTCTTGTTCGAACTCAGCTTTATGTTCGTCGTAGTATTTTTGATAGTCAGCATCGGTAAGCTTAATGCTTTCGTCTTTGATTGTGTTATAATCTACTGCAAACATACGAGCTTTCATCATATCGCTTTGAGCTTCATAAGCCCGTTTAGCAAAAGTGCGAGGCATGTAGAATGATTTTGCAATCAAGTTATTGTATTTTGTACGTAAACGATCTTCTTTGATCATCCGTTTCAGATCGTTCCACTGTTTTTGTTCTTCAGGTTTTAACTGATCGAAATTATTTTCGATGTCTGTAATACGCTTACGATCTACCTGTCCGGTTTGAGGATTTGTAAAGTTCTGAATGATAAACGGATGAAGGAATTTACCAAAGAACAAGTCACTAAGTTCATCACCGGAAACAGTGATTCCAACTTTTTCATATTGATCTCCCATCAAAATTTCATTCAAAAGAATACTCCACGTATTCTGGCGAACATTGAATGACTCGTCATTCGACAGGTTATCTTTTTGCATTTGACGTCTGTATGCTTCGGTTTGTTGTTCAACTTTTACTTCGAAATCTCTGTAACCGATCTCTTCACCATTAATTTCACCTACATACTTGGATTGACTGCGACGATTGCATCCGCCTTTACCATTAAATGCATCCTGGAGTACGAAACCGGCAATGGCAACACCGATTAAAGCAATGAGTAAACCGGATCTTTTTCTGATTCTACTTAAGATAGCCATATTAATCTTCTGTTTTTATGAATGGAAGGCAAAAATACAAAAAACTACAACCCGCCCAATTATTTTTTTTAACTTTCTATTTCAACTTAACACTTACCTTATCTATTCCATTATTCTTAGCCTGCAAAATTTTAAAGTGATAATTATCAATATCTATTTCATCTCCAAGTTTTGGAATACTTCCGTATTTTTGCAAAATAAATCCGCCAAGGGTTTCATAATCGTCCGATTCGGGTAGATTTAGCCGGTAATTTTCATTGAGATAATCAATTTCCAGACGGGCAGAAAACAAATATTCATCCTCTGCAAGCTGTTTTTCAGTAAGATCATTAATATCGAATTCATCTCTGATTTCTCCAAATATTTCTTCCATCACATCTTCCATGGTAAGCATACCTGAAGTTCCTCCAAATTCATCTACAATCACTGCAACTCCTTTCTGCTGATCGATAAACTGTTTAAGCAACAGATTTGCCGGCATTGATTCAGGAGCATACACTACAGGACGTAATACTTCCTTAATAGATTGAGGTTTCCGAAAAATATCATACGCATGAACATAGCCAATTATATTGTCGATGCTATCTTGATAAATCAGTACTTTAGAAAGGCCTGTTTCTATAAAACTCTGTTTTAGCTGCTCAATTTCATCTTGTTTTTCATGTGCAATAATTTCGGTACGAGGAATCATGCACTCTCTTAACTTTGTACTCTTAAGCTGAATTGCGTTCTGAAACATTTGAATTTCTTGTAAAATTTCATTTTCTTCAACATCTCCTTTACTGAATTCCTCCAGAAAGTGGTCAATATCAACCGCTGAGAATGATTTTGAGCGAGTCTCCAGCTTCACTTTAAAGACAGCCCGTAAAATAAATTCGGAAATTCCGATAAAAATCCAAATGATGGGATAAAGCAGATAATATACCAACCAGACGGGAATTCCAAAGATATTCAGCCATCGGTTTGGGTTAATTCTAAAAAAAACTTTAGGCAAAAATTCGGCACTAACCAAAATAATCGACGTTGCAATAATTGTTTGCAAAATAAGAACAATCCACTCTCCATTAAATGTTGCAGGAAGAATCCTCATCAGCCATGGATCCAATATTGCCGCAATAGCCGATCCATATATAACCAATGCAATATTGTTACCTAAAAGTAACGCTCCGATAAAACGAGCAGGATTTTGCTGAAAGCGGGCTATAATACGAGCGGAGAGCAATCCTTTGCTTCGGTCAACTTCTATTTTTAATTTATTTGCTGTAACAAATGCTATCTCCATTCCTGAAAAAAATGCAGATAGTACCAATGATACAGCAATTAAAAACCAATTATCCATTCAAAAGATAAATTTTTGACAAAAATACACATTTTTGACAGACTTTCAAACTGATTGAAGGCATATAATTGAAAGCAAATGAGGCTGTTTAAAAGCCATAACCTTATTATATTTTCCCGACTTTCGGGGCTCAATATGACAGTTTATTGAATTATAGCTGTCAGACTGAGCCCCGAAAGTCGGGAAAGTCTTTTTTTACCAGATGAGAGGCTTTTTGAACAGCCTCAAAAATGATTTTAGAAATTTTATTCTCCAATAATCTTACATACATTATTATAAAGGTCAACCAGCGGCATGTTTCCTAATGCCTGTTGTTGAAGTTCTCCCATAATCCAGTTAATCTGGTCAGTTTTGCTACCATCACGACGTATCTTGCTAAACTTGTCTTTCAGGAAAGGAATATTTGAAATGATTTCGCCAGCGGACGTCCGTCTAAACTTAATGCTCGTAAGTACTGAGTCAAAATCCATTTTTGGATGTTCCAGAATTATCGGCATCATTTTGCGAGCTAAAGCCAGATCCAGATTATTTTTCAACAAGTACTGGAAGAGATCAAAAATATGTTCGCTTGTAAATGTGTCGGCAATTTTGTAATGTCCTAATACGTGTTTATAAGTATGACCTATAAATGTTCCTGCAAAAACGGGGTTCATTTTCAGCTCATTCACCAGTTTTTCAATGAGAGGATAAAGATTTTTACTCAGTATAAATGAATAGGAATCCTGAGGGACATTCCATTCCTGCAACTGACGATAGCGATAAACAACTTCTTCCGGAATTTGTTTTCTAAGCTCTTCGATGTAAGAATCAGCTAATGGAATGGGTTTGCTATCGGTATCAGGGTACATACGGTCGGCACCCGGAAGTACACGTTCAAAAATGGTAGATCCGTCAGCAAAAGATTTACGTGTTTCTGGAGGAACGCCTTCAAAGGCCATTTTACAACGTTCTTCGATAACATCCAATGCGGTTTTAATATCCTCTCTGGGTCCCCAAAACAAAATCTGCGCATCATTTTCTTCTGCATTAACCAGCTTACAAATAATCGCCAAATCATCAGCCGAAATACGGGCATCCAGTTCTTCCGAATGAACCATATTGGGTTTTTCGATACAAGCAATTACTTTTAAACGATCGCTGATTTCATTTGCAAACATCTGTCCCGGCTGGGTAAAATGAGATAAGAGTCCTTTAAAACCCGGCAGATTTACCACGTAAAGTTTATCATGGTTTTCACGAGCGACCTTTATGCTATCGCAAGGAAATTTAAGTTTTTTATAATCAAGCTCTTTTGGAACAATTGCCCAACTCTTCACGTCTTTGACTTGTTTCAAAAGAAGATTGCGAATATTTAAAAGAGCCCATTGACGAAAACATTCATTATGTGTAAGCTCCGGAATCCACTTTGTATGAGCAACTCCTTTAATTTCAACACGATGACCACCTTTACAACTGACATTTACATCCTGTCGTCCGGCACCAATTCCGGTACGAACTTTATTAGTACTTCTGTTCAGAAAGCGAATATAATCACAAGCTTCTTTCACTTCCTCCGGATTCAGCATTTCAGGATAAGTTACCGTTTCAATCAAAGGCATTCCCAGACGATCGGTTTTATAGATACGTTTATGTCCAATATCCGAAATTTCACGACAGGAATCCTCTTCAATACTAAGTTGAATCAGACGTACCTTTTTATTTTTCAGTTGAATTTCACCTTCCACTCCAATAATAGCAGTACGTTGAAAACCAGCAGGAATACTTCCATCCAGATACTGTTTGCGGGTAATATGCACTTCACCTACAATATTGAACTTAGAAAGAAGCGAAATTTCAATGGCAATTTGCAATGCTTCACGATTGATTGGAAAAGGAGGAGTATCATCCACTTCATAGGTACAGGAAGTACGATTTTTCAGGCGATAGGTAATCTCCTTTTTGGTTTTAAACTCCATCAGAGCAGTACCATCATACTCACCTAATTCGCTCAAAGTCGGACGCATGTGGCGGATAATTTCGGCATCAAAATCATCATGATGCTGATAGACACCAGCCGGACAGCGACAAAAAAGCTTTTCTTTCGTGAGTAATTGTTGATGAACTTCAAGACCGGATTTGAATCCAATACGATCATAATCCTGTTGTTTTGCCTGTTTTCGAACTACATAACCTATTGATTTTTTGGTTTCTTCGTAATTCTTTCGGGGATCAAAGGGTTGGTTCATGTAGAATTTAATTTATGAGATTTAGTGGATACCTGACAAAAGTAGGTAAAAATGAATAATCGCTGAAAGAAAAACTTATTGAAAAAAAACAAGGGGTATATAGTTTTTCCTTTACATACCCCATTTTCACTCTGTTATTGATTCTATTAATTCAAAGTTACTTCCTTCAACTCTTCGTTAATATAAGTACTTGTTGACTTAACCAATCCAATACCCTTTTTATAATACAAAGTTGAAATAACCGAGCCGTTGCTTGTATTTGATTCGTCAATTACAATGCAATTTGAATATGTACATTTTGACGTTTTTACTGTTGCAGTAAGACTTTTTACCGTTCTTTTATCCATGTAAATAGCTCCCTGAATCTGCCAGTTTTGACCAACTGTTGGATTAGCAGGGATTAACAAATACTCATTTGTTTGATTTTCCGAGAAATTCTGATAGACATCTCCGTTTGCAGCAACTCTGTAATAATGATGATTTGTTTGAGAAAACGCTGTTTCAAGGTGCGTAACATCAAAATACTCTACAGAGTTAATCGTTTTTTTACCAACCACAGTTTCAATGATGCTTCCAAAACCTAATGTAGTCCAAGTCCATGCATCTCCCTGCTTAAGAGGTATAATGCTGTTACTCGTTACTCCATTGCAAATCTTATTTTGATTTGCGGAATTGTTGTCTGAAGAATCATCTTTGCTGCATGAGATAAAAACAGCAATCATTGCTAATACTACAATACTAAGTACTTTTTTCATAAAATTTAAAATTAATAATTACCCTACTCTTTTAAGGATTTTCGGTTACTCCATAATTATTTTTGAATTTAACAAATTTCATAACGATATTATTACTAACTGATTTATAGATATTTAATTTATATAACGATATTATTTTTAATTTTTACTGAATGCAAATATATATAATATTTCACTTATACATAATTCATAATTAGATATTATAATTATATAATGACACACTAATCTATTTATTAATTATTGTATTCATAATTAACAGCAAGTGATTATATATGGCATTTATTAAAAAAATCATGCTAAACAGTATCAAGCAGCAGTCCTTACATTCACTTTTAGTTCATCTACTTTATCAAACTGAATATTGAAGCAAAAGCTGATCTTAAAACCTACAATCAAGCAACAGATCTCTAATTCCAGAATTCACATCATTTCTCTACTTAAGCATGATTAAAAAGACAACTCCAGAGAGCTAATTGTATTTTTGTATGCTTACTTTTGCAAAGGGTTTCGTTTTGATTACAGTACTTTGATAAACTCAAAAAAGCCCAAAAAAGAGAATCCGTTGTTAATAAGTAGATGCAGTATATTTTACCCATCAATTAGCTGCATCTTTTTAAAGTAGAGTTTAGATTTCTCAACAAAAATCAACAAAACCGAAGAGTTTAGTATCGTAAAGTTGTTTTTCAGAAATGGGCAAAAATGGGATTAACTGGCAGGATATGGCAAAAGTTATCAACAAAATGGGTTTCATAAGTTTTTTGCATTACCTTTACATCCTGAAAATTTAATAAGTGCCAATGTTGAATGTAGTTGCTAATGAAAGTTGTAAAGTAGATGCCAATGGAAGGTTCAAATTTCCATCTGCATTGAAAAAGCAATTACTGTCGGAAATATCCGATGGATTCTACGTTCGTAAACATTTCTTTGAAAAAGGCTGTCTGGAAATCTTCACAAAAAATATGTGGGAAAAAGAGAGTGCCCGTATCAACAAATTAAACCTATGGCATAAAAATCAAAGCAATATCTCACGTGTTCTTTCTGCCGCTGTATTTGTAGAACTCGACAGTAGCGACCGCTTTTTAATCCCAATAGATTTAAAGAAAGATGTAGGTATAAATACCGACATTAAACTTATTAGCAATGCCGGAAATCTTGAAATATGGGATTTGGAAATATTTAACCAACAGCATTCTTCTGAAGCTCTTACTCCAGAAATGCTCATGGAGGTTATGGAGCAAATTGGTTTTAATTATAACGAATAAACCGGAGGAATAAGTTATGATATATCACGATCCGGTTTTGTTACAAGAGTGTATCGAAGGGCTTGCCATTAAGCCTGAAGGAAGCTATGTTGATGTTACCTTTGGTGGTGGTGGCCACTCCCGGGAAATCTTAAAACATCTTACTACAGGGAAGCTGGTCGGTTTCGATCAGGACGACGACGCAATAAATAATATTCCAGATGATCCAAATTTCATCTTCGTAAAACACAATTTCAGATTTCTCAACAATTTTTTAAAATATCACAATCAATTTCCTGTTGACGGAATTCTTGCTGATTTGGGTATTTCCTCACATCAGATTGATACACCCGAACGTGGTTTTTCTACCCGTTTTGACGCTGATCTGGATTTACGCATGAATGTAAACAATCCTCGAACTGCAGCAGATATTGTAAATCAATATGAAGAAGCCGACCTCCGCAAGATATTTCATCTTTACGGCGAACTGCCTAATGCAGGAAAACTGGCCTCAACGCTTTGTGTTTCACGTAATAATAGCGAAATCAAAACTACCAATGATTTGAAAGCAGCTATTCAACATCTGCTACCCAGAGGCCGTGAGCAAAAAACTCTTGCCATGATTTTTCAGGCTTTACGTATTGAAGTAAATGAAGAACTGGAAGTTTTACAGGAAATGCTCATTCAGGGGCTTGAAGCATTGAAACCCGGAGGCAGATTTGTTGTAATGTCATATCACTCCCTTGAAGACCGGCTCGTAAAAAATTTCTTCAAAACCGGAAACTTTGAAGGAGAAGTAAAACAAGACTTTTTCGGTAACATTGAAAGCCCGTTTACTGTTGTAAACCGCAAACCTATTGTTGCCGGAACAGAAGAACTTGAACGGAACCCACGTTCGAGAAGTGCCAAATTACGAATTGTAGAAAAACGTTAACATGGCAAAGAATGTAATCATAACACCAACAGAACCAAGTAATAACTCTTCCGAAAAGAAAAAGAAAGCAAAAAAAGGAAAGAGTTTGTTTCGGATTCCAAAACCAAAAGACACTTCTTTTGGGAGTGCTGTTATTAATGTGATGGACGGTTCGGTTCTTACACGCGAAAGTGTTTTAAGACTTGTACCGTTTATCCTCTTTTTGTCTGTAATTGGAATTCTTTACATTGCCAATAATTACTGGGGTGACAAAACGGTTCGCGAAATAGAATCAATCAAAAAAGAGCTAAAAGAGCTCCGTTTTGAACATATCTCAACCAAATCGACCCTGATATACAACAGTCAGCAGTCGGAAGTTGCACATAGGCTTGACTCTACCGGAATCAAAGAATCGGTAGCGCCACCTTCGAAAATCATTGTACAACCAACCGAAAAAGAATAAGCGGCAAATAGATATGAAAGACGAAAGAAGAGACATATTAGGCCGTATCTACCTTATCTACATGCTATTGCTTGTAATAGCAATCGTTATTGTTTTCCGGGTTATCAAAATTCAGTTTGTAGAAGGTGATAAATGGCGAAGTCGTGCCGAAAACTTAACCCTTCGCTATGAAAATGTAGATGCAATTCGTGGAAATATCATTTCTGCCGATTCTAATTTACTGGCTACTTCTGTACCTATTTTTGATGTTCGTATGGATATGCATCGTAAAGTAGTTCCCGATAGCACATTCCGCGAAAATCTGGATTCTCTCGCTCTATGTCTGTCAAAATTATTTCCCCAGAAATCAAAAGATGAGTTTAAGAAGTACCTGAAAAACGGTCGTAAGAAGAAAAAAAGAGATCTGTTAATTGCCAAAAACATCAACTATTCACAGCTTAAAAAGCTTCGCACATTCCCAATTTTACGGAAAGGACGTTACAAAGGAGGCGTAATCATTGAAGAAAAAGACTTCCGTTTAATGCCGTACAAAATGATGGCAAGCCGTACTATTGGATATCGCAAAGAGCATGATAACATTTATGTTGGAATAGAAGGGGCTTTCCACAAAGAACTTGCCGGCGTAAGCGGAAAACGACTAATGCGTAAAATAGCAAATGGAGTATGGCGTCAGGTAGAAAATGCAAATGAAATGGATCCTGAAAACGGAAAAGATATCATTACCACTATAGATACTCGAATTCAGGATGTTGCCGAAAGTGCCCTGATGAAATGCCTTGACTCCAACGAAGCAGATCACGGTTGTGCAATCTTAATGGAAGTAGCAACCGGCGAAATCAGAGCCATAGCCAACCTAAAACGTCATGCCGACGGAAGCTACGGCGAAGATATCAATTATGCAATCTGGGAAAGTGGAGAACCGGGGTCAACTTTTAAGCTTGCTTCAACAATTGCAGTATTAGAAGAAGGAAAGCTCGACACTAATGACATTGTCCCAACCGGAATTGCGATGATGGCAAACCGTAAAATGGAAGATTCGCACGAAGAAGGTTATGGAAATATAACACTTGCCAAAGCTTTTGAAGTTTCTTCAAACGTTGGAATATCAAAAGCTGTGGTAAAAAGTTTTTCAGAAAATCCTCAAAAATTCATTGACTATCTGCATGAGATGGGATTAAACAAACCTTTAGGAATTGAACTTAAAGGGGAAGGAAACCCTTATGTGAAAAATACTGACAGTAAAACATGGTCAGCTACATCTCTTCCCTGGATGTCAATAGGTTACGAACTAAAAATCACACCATTACAAACGCTTGCATTGTATAATGCTGTGGCGAATAATGGAAAGCTCATGAAACCGCATGTTGTGAAAGAAATTCGCTTAACCGGAAAACTTATCCAAAAATTTGACCCTGTAGTGCTCAAGAGTTCTATTTGCTCTGAAAGCACTGTTAACAAAGTAAAAACACTTCTCGAAAACGTTGTTTCCGGCAAAAATGGCACCGCAAAGAGCTTACGCAAATCGGTATATAAAATTGCAGGAAAAACTGGTACTGCCCAACTTAACTATTATAATAAAGATGAAGCTCTCAATTACAAAGCTTCTTTCGTTGGTTATTTTCCTGCCGACAATCCAAAATATTCCTGCATTGTAGTTGTGAATGGACCCAAAAAGAATAAAATATATGGTGGAGAAGTAGCGGCACCTGTATTCAAAGAAATTGCTGACAAAGTGTATGCAACGCAATTGGGTATCTCTGCAAAAGAAAATCCTGATTCAATAAAGGTTCGTCCTCCCTTTGTAAGAGCAGCTTATCAGCCTGACTTATTAACCATTCTGCGTTTTGTAGGACAACCCATCGAAACAGAAGACATTAGCTCTCTCTGGGTAAGCGCAAACAAAATGGATTCTATTCCAAAATACAATACATACGCTATTACTCGCGGAGCCGTTCCAAATGTAGTAGGCATGGGTGTTCGTGATGCAATCTATCTTCTCGAAAAAGCAGGGATGAACGCAACTGCTCTTGGTCGTGGAAGAGTTGTAAGCCAAAGCGTAACGCCAGGATCAATTCGTATCAAAGGTCAGAAAATCATTTTAAAACTGACTCCTCCTAAAAATTGTGGATTAAGTAATGACTTCTCATTTTCCGCTTCCGACACTACAAAAGCACAAAACAGCAAAACAGTTGCAATCACCGACTCAACTTCAAAACCGGAAGGTCAGAAAAAGAGCGAAAAACCAAAAAAAGAGGCTCTGAAACCAAAGGAAAGCGAAAAGAAAAAAACCGACACATCCAAGAAGCCAACAGAAAAGAAACCTGAAAAGAAAAAAGAAACAGAAAAACCAAAAGAGAAAAAGAAAGAGACATCCAAAAGCACTAAAAAAGCTGAAAAAGATAAAAAGACCAGTAAGTCCGATAAAAATAAATCAAGATAATAAACCAGAAACCGTGAAAGCGCTCAACAACATACTAAACTCCATCGAAATAGTTCAAACAGAAGGCAATACAGCAATGTCTGTTTCTTCCATCAGTTTCGACTCAAGAGTTATTGAGCCGGGAACACTGTTTGTTGCTCAACGCGGAACACGTGTGGACGGGCATCAATTCATTGATTCCTGCATCGAACGTGGTGCTACTGCTATTGTTTGTGAAGAGCTTCCTGAAAAGCTAAGGTCTGATGTATGCTACATTTTAGTCCGGAACTCAGCAAAAGCATTGGGTATTCTTGCTTCAAATTATTACAATAATCCCTCTTCAAAACTTAAACTTGTAGGAATAACCGGAACAAACGGTAAAACAACTACCGCTACTCTTTTATACAGGCTTTTTTCGGACTTAGGATATGCCTGCGGTTTACTTTCTACCATCGGGAACAAGATTATCGATAAAGATATTCCATCAACACATACTACTCCGGATGCATTGCAGCTCAACAAACTTCTTTCCGAAATGACTGAAAGCGGTTGCGATTACTGTTTTATGGAAGTAAGTTCACACTCTGTTGTGCAACAACGCATTGCAGGATTAACCTTTCAGGGAGGTATTTTCAGCAATATTACACACGATCATCTCGATTTTCATAAAACCTTTGACGAATATATCAAAGCCAAAAAAGCGTTCTTTGACAATTTGCCCAAAACTGCATTTGCCTTAACCAATATTGATGATCGGAACGGGATGGTAATGCTCCAAAACACTAAAGCTGAGAAGCATACATACAGCCTGAAAAGCATGGCTGATTTCAAATGCAAGATACTTGAAAATGCTTTTCAAGGACTTCATTTAGTAGTTGACGGTACCGAAATATACACCCGTTTGGTTGGAAGTTTCAACGCTTATAATTTACTGGCAGTTTATGCTACCGCGATTTTACTGAATGCCGACCGCGAACAGGTTCTTACAACACTCAGTACCATGAACAGCGTGGAAGGTCGTTTCGAGTACATTCGTTCTCAGGATGATGTTACCGGCATTGTTGACTATGCACATACTCCTGATGCACTGCAAAATGTATTGTCAACTATCCACAATATCCGTAACGGTGGCGAAAGCATTATCACTGTAGTTGGTTGTGGAGGTGACCGCGATGCGGCAAAACGTCCGGTTATGGCAAAAATAGCCTGCGAAATGAGTGAGAAAGTTATTCTGACTTCCGACAATCCACGTAGCGAAGAGCCCGAAGTAATTCTTGAAGAAATGATGAAAGGGGTTGAATTAACGCATCAACGCAAAGTCCTTTCCATCGTGAATCGTCGCGAAGCCATTAAAACTGCAAGTATGCTGGCTCAACCGGGTGATATCATTCTTGTTGCCGGCAAAGGGCATGAAAAATATCAGGAAATAAAAGGTGTTCGTCATCACTTTGATGATAAAGAAGAATTGGCTGCATTTTTTGTTCTCCGGAATCAACATATTCAATAATCAAAACTGAGAGCGATGTTATATTACATTTTCACCTATCTCGACAAAACTTTCGACTTCCCTGGAGCCGGCGTATTTCAATACATCTCATTCAGAGCAGCGATGGCCGTAATTGTTTCGTTAACCATTTCGATGATATTCGGCAAAAGCCTGATTCTCTATCTCCGAAAAAAACAGGTTGGCGAAACCGTTCGCGATTTAGGCTTACAAGGTCAGTTAGAAAAACAGGGAACTCCTACCATGGGTGGTTTAATTATCCTGGGATCTATTCTGATTCCAACCTTACTTTTTGCAAAACTGAACAACATCTACATCCTGCTGATGCTTTTCACCACCATTTGGCTTGGATTTATCGGATTTTTAGATGATTACATCAAGGTATTCAAAAAAGACAAAAAAGGTCTGGCCGGAAAATTCAAGGTACTAGGACAGATTGTTTTAGGACTTGTTGTGGGCGCAACTATGTATTTTCATCCCGACATCGTGATTCGTGAAAAAATATCAACTCAACAATACGTTGAAACGCATAATGTTCTGAACGAAACTCAATACGAAAAAGCAAAAGAAGAATTAAGCAGAACTACTGTGAAATCGACCAAAACAACCATTCCTTTTGTTAAAAATAACGAGTTTGATTACGCACAGCTTATCGCATGGGTTGGCAACAATTACCGCAGTTATGCATGGTTAGTATTCATTCCATTGGTAGTAATTATCATCACTGCCGTTTCAAATGGAGCAAACCTAACAGATGGAATTGATGGACTTGCGGCTGGATCCTCTGCTATTATCGGAGGGACGCTGGCTATGCTATCATGGGTTTCGGGGAATATAATATTTTCTGATTATCTGAATATTATGTACCTGCCAAATACCGGAGAGCTTGCAATCTTCATCAGTGCATTTGTAGGAGCAACCGTTGGATTTCTTTGGTATAATACTTACCCTGCACAGGTATTCATGGGCGATACAGGAAGTCTTTCTATCGGCGGCATCATTGCCGTGTTTGCAATTTTAATCCGTAAAGAACTGTTAATCCCAATCTTATGTGGTATTTTCCTGATCGAAAATCTTTCCGTAATGATGCAGGTAAGCTACTTTAAATATACCAAGAAAAAATATGGAGAAGGTCGTCGTATTTTCCTGATGTCCCCTTTACATCATCATTTCCAGAAAAAAGGATATGCTGAAGCAAAGATTGTTCAACGCTTTTTTATCATCGGCTTTATGCTGGCAATTATAACCATCGTAACCCTGAAACTTCGCTAAAAAATGAATACCGAACTCAAAAATATCATTGTTCTTGGAGCCGGTGAAAGCGGTACCGGTGCAGCTGTATTAGCAGCTTGCAAAGGACATTATGTTTTTGTTTCGGATAAAGGGACAATCAAAGAAGAGCATAAAGAATTGCTCCGAAAACATAAAATTGAGTTTGAAGAAGGAAAGCATACCGAATCCCGAATTCTGGAAGCCGACGAAGTAATTAAAAGCCCAGGAATCTCCGACCATATTGCTCTGATTCAAAAAATTGTTGCACACAACATTCCCATCATTGACGAACTGGAATTTGCAGCACGCTATACTACTGCAAAAAAAATCTGCATCACAGGAAGCAATGGAAAAACCACAACGACCATGCTTACGCATTTTTTGTTTCAAAATGCAGGATTTAACGTCGGCTTGGCCGGAAATGTAGGAAAAAGCTTTGCATTACAGGTTGCAACTGAAAACTACGACATCTATATTTTGGAAATCAGCAGTTTTCAGCTCGACCACATGTATAAATTCAAAGCTGATATTGCAATCATAACCAACATCACACCCGATCATCTCGACAGATATGACCACTCCTTTGAAAAGTATGCTGCTTCAAAGTTCAGAATTCTGCAAAATCAAACTGCCAATGATGCTTTTATTTACTGTGCAGATGATGAAGCTACATTGAACGGCATTAAACTTTTTAAACCCAAAGCAAAACAATATCCCTTCTCCATCAAACGAAAAATTGAAGGCGAAGGTGCATATCTCAATGAAAAAGAACTTATTATAAACATACATCAAAACCCGATGACCATGAACATCGAACGATTAGCCTTACAAGGAAAACACAATGTGTACAATTCGATGGCAGCAGGCATTTCCGGCAGAATTCAGGGAATACGCAAATCAGTGATTCGCAAGAGTTTTGCTGAATTTGAAAGTATTCCTCACCGTCTTGAATATGTTGCCAAAGTACACGGTATCGAATTTATTAACGATTCGAAAGCCACCAATGTAAACTCAACCTGGTATGCTTTAGAAAGCATGACAAAACCCGTAATCTGGATTGCAGGTGGTTTAGACAAAGGAAATGATTACACTTCACTTAAAGCATTGGTTCGCGAACGCGTGAAAGCCATTATTTGTTTGGGGGTCGACAATTCGAAGATCATTGAAGAATTCCAGGGACTGGTTTCAACCATCGTTGAAACACGTTCAGCAAAAGAAGCTGTAGAAAAAGCCTATTATCTTGCTGAAGAAGAAAATGTTGTATTACTTTCACCCGCTTGCGCAAGTTTCGATTTATTCGAAAACTTCGAAGACCGTGGTCGTCAGTTCAAAGAAGCAATTAACGAACTATAATCCAAAGCGATGAATGCGCTGTTTAAATATCTGAAAGGCGACCGGGTTATCTGGTTTATTGTGTTTGTTTTCTCCATTTTCTCCATTTTGGCTGTGTACAGTTCAACAGGAACTTTGGCGTACAAATACCAGGCTGGTAATACCGAATATTATCTGATTAAGCATTTTCTGATATTAATTATTGGGCTTGGATTAATGTTTTTTACACATCAGTTAAAGTACACTTATTACTCGCGTATTTCTCAAATAGCGCTTTTTCTCACATTGCCGCTACTCGTATTTACACTATTTACCGGTACAAATCTTAACGAAGCAAGCCGTTGGTTAACACTGCCGCTAATCAATGTTACTTTTCAAACTTCCGACCTTGCCAAGCTGGCGCTGATGATGTATGTCGCCCGCGTATTGGCTCGTAATCAAGAAGATATCGACGATTTCAAAAAAGGTTTTATTCCGGTAATATTACCTGTAGCAGGTGTTTGTATGTTAATTCTTCCGGCAAACTTTTCAACCTCTGCCATATTATTCTTAGCATGCTTTATCATGATGTTCATCGGGCGAATAAACTGGAGATACATGCTTTCACTGATAGGAGTCGGGATTGTTCTGGGAACATTTTTTATCATTTTAATATATCAATATCCAAATGTTGGTCGTTTCGGAACATGGCAAAATCGTATCGAATCTTTTGTTGGTATTGACAATAGCCCCGATGGTGACTACCAAATGGAGCAATCCAAAATTGCAATTGCAAGCGGAGAAATTTTTGGTAAGCTTCCCGGAAACAGTAATCAGCGAAACTATTTGCCACACCCCTATTCCGACTTCATCTATGCAATTATTATTGAAGAATATGGATTAATAGGAGGCATTTTTATCCTTTTGCTTTATCTTATTTTGTTTTACCGATGCATGAAAATTGTACGCGGAAGTCCGGGAACATTTGGCGCATTTTTGGCAATCGGAATTGGATTTATCCTTGTATTACAGGCGCTTATAAATATGCTTGTTGCCGTCGATCTGTTACCCGTAACCGGGCAGCCTTTGCCTATGATAAGTATGGGAGGTACTTCGCTTTGGTTTACCAGCATCGGTATCGGAATTATCCTCAGTGTGAGTGCTGAAATAGAACGAGAAAAAGAAAAAACCGAAACTGAAATTTCAGAAGGGAAAAATGCACTAATGCCCGAACCAGTCCCGGAAGGAGGTAAAGCATGAGGTATATTATAAGTGGTGGTGGAACCGGAGGTCATATTTTCCCGGCTATCGCAATCGCAAATGCACTACGTGAACTCGACAAAGAAGCTGAGATCCTTTTTATTGGTGCAAAAGGTCGTATGGAAATGGAAAAGGTTCCTGAAGCCGGTTATAAAATTGAAGGACTTTGGATTAGCGGATTACAACGTCGCCTTACTTATAAAAACCTCAGTTTTCCATTCAAAGTTGCCGGAAGTTTGCTTAAAGCTTTGCAAATTGTAAAATCATTCAAACCCGATGTGGCAATTGGAGTGGGAGGCTACGCAAGTGGTCCTACCCTGCGGGTTTCAGCATTTTCTAAAGTACCCTGTGTAATTCAGGAGCAAAATTCATATCCTGGTATAACCAATAAAGTTCTGGCTCGCAGAGCTGAAAAAATATGTGTGGCTTACGAAGGAATGGAGAAATTTTTTAATCCTTCAAAAATAGTTTTCACCGGGAATCCTGTACGACAATCCATTACACAATGCGATAAAAGTCGGGATGAGATTTTGCAGGAGTTGGAACTTGATTCCAGCAAGCCTGTTTTACTGGTTGTTGGAGGAAGTCTTGGCGCCCGCACAATTAACCATAGCATTGCTGCTTCAATACAACTCTTTGCCGAGCATGGAATCCAGGTGTTATGGCAAACCGGAAAACCCTACATTGACGAAGCAAACCAGATTATCAAGCAACATAATCTTCACTGTGTAAAAGCGTTTAGCTTTATTTCTGCAATGAATGAGTTTTACAAGGTGTCAGATATGATTGTTTCCAGAGCAGGTGCAATCGCCATTTCGGAACTTTGTTTAATCGGAAAACCAGCTATTTTAATTCCTTCGCCAAATGTTGCAGAGGATCACCAAACCAAAAATGCAATGGCTTTGGTGAATAAAGATGCTGCAATTCTGATCCGCGACAGCGAAGCTGTTGAAAAACTCGGAATTCTCGTGGTAAATCTCTTTAAAGATGACGGTCAGCGCTATCGCTTTGGAGAAAACATATCCAAACTTGCAAAACCCAATGCAGCCAACGATATTGCATTGGAAATCATAAAATTAGCACAAAAGAAAAAGAAATAAACAAAGATGAGCGGACTAACAGAGATAAAAACAGTTTACTTTCTGGGCATTGGAGGCATCGGAATGAGTGCACTTGCACGTTATTTCAATGCCAAAGGAGCTAATGTTTCCGGTTATGATAAAACCGCTACCCCTCTGACCCGTGAACTTGAAGCCGAAGGAATGAAGATTCACTACCACGAAAACCCTTCCCTGATTCCTGAAAATGCTGATTTAATCATCTATACCCCTGCAATTCCCAAAGAGCATGCTGAATTTATATTTCTTCAGCAAAATAATATTCCTATAAAAAAACGTAGTGAAGTTCTTGGATTGCTTACCCGTCACCAAAAAGGAATTGGGATTGCCGGAACGCATGGAAAAACCACTATTACTACACTTACTGCACATTTGATGAAACAATCTGCAAAAGGATGCAGTGCTTTTTTAGGCGGGATTTCTAAAAACTACAACAGCAATCTTATTCTGTCGCCCGAAAGCCCTTTCGTGGTAATTGAGGCCGATGAATTCGACCGTTCATTTTTACAATTAGAGCCTGAAATGGCTGTCATCTCCTCAATGGATGCTGACCATCTGGATATTTACGGTGACCATCATTCGCTACAGGAAGCCTTTTCTGCCTTTGCTTCAAAAATAAAACCGGGAGGAATCCTCATTCGCAAAATTGGACTTCTCTCTGAACTTCCTGAAAATCTGAAACATTACACATATTCGCTGGAAAACGTGAAAGCTGATTTTCACGTACGCCGAATCAGGGTTGAAGATGGTTCTTACTTTTTCGATATGATCACCCCTTTCGGCGAACTTGAAAACCTTCAATTGAATTATCCGGGATTGCATAATATCGAAAATGCTGTGGCTGCTATTGCCCTGGCAATGCTTGCCGGTGTTCTTCCCAACGAAATCAGAGAATCTCTCCCTCAATTTCAAGGTGTTAAACGCAGATTTGATATCCGTTTAAAGACTCCAACATTCTGTTACATTGATGATTATGCTCATCATCCTGCAGAACTGGAAGCTTGCATCAAATCGGTGCGCCATCTCTTTCCCGGAAAAAAAATTACAGCCGTTTTTCAACCGCATCTTTACACCCGAACCCGGGATTTCGCCGATCAGTTTGCGCGTAGCCTGGAACTTGTGGACGAACTCTTTCTTCTTGATATCTACCCTGCACGCGAATGGCCAATCAAAGGAGTTACATCGGCTGCACTCTTAAATATTATTCGAAAAACTGCCAAAAAACTCATTTCAAAAGAAGCGCTAATTGACAATCTCTTACAATCCAATCCGGAAGTTTTACTCACACTCGGTGCCGGGGATATTGACCAACTCGTGCTCCCAATAGAAGAAGCATTCCGTAAAAAAATGGAGAAGTTATGAAAAAGAAACTTAAATGGGCTTTATGGATTTTGCTATTGATTGTGATAGTTGTTGCCGTATTTTTGGTTAATCAACATCATAATCAACGGACATTCAAAGGCTTTGAAATAAGTATTACATATAATTCAACGGATACCTTTTTAACCGTTTCTGATATCAAAGAATACCTGAATAAACTGGGATTCAAGAAAGAAGGGCAACCTATATCAGAAGTAAATACCATTGAAATTGAAGCACAAATAGCGCAAAATCCATATATTGCACATACCGAAGTGTATGACAAAATGGATGGAACGGTAATTATCAATATTCAACAAAGCAACCCTATAGTTCGTGTCATCAACATGAACGGAACTCACTACTATCTTGACGAAACCGGGAGAAGAATGCCATTGAGCAAGCACTACACATCACATGTTCCAATTGCAAATGGCTACATTCCAACTGGGTACGAACCAGATCCGGCCATAAATCCGAAAGATACAGGAACTTTTCCCCGGGATTCTCTGCTCCACAAAATTTATCTCATTGCAAAGCAAATCAATAACAATGATTTTCTCAAAGCAATGATTGAACAGATTTACGTGAACGAAAAAAATGAGTTTGAACTTGTTCCTAAAGTGGGCGACCAAATGATTTTATTCGGTGATGCAGTGAACATTGAAGATAAATTTGAAAATTTGATTTATTTTTACCGCGATGGAATGAAGCGTAAAGGCTGGGATGCCTACAGTATCATTAATCTCAAGTATAAAAATCAGGTAATTTGTACAAAATCATAATGCTATGGAACCGAGCGAAATTATAGTCGGGCTAGACATTGGCACAACCAAAATAGCTACAATCATTGGCCGTAAAGACAGTTACGGAAAAATTGAAATTCTGGGACACGGAAGAGCAGAATCCATTGGAGTAATGCGTGGTACTGTGGCCAACATCGAAAAAACGGTTGAATCAATTATGGCTGCTGTTGCCGAAGCCGAGTCCAGATCAAGCGTAAAGATCGGTGAGGTTTACGTTGGGATAGCCGGTCAGCATATAAAAAGTCTGCAACATCGTGGAAATATCATGCGTGACGTTGCCGAAGAAGAAATTACGTTAGAAGATGTTGATAAACTGATTGAAAACATGCACAAGCTGGTAATGAAACCCGGCGAAGAAATTGTGGATGTTATCCCTCAGGAGTATATTATCGACGGCGAGCAAGGCATTAAACATCCTATCGGGATGTCCGGCGGATGTCTGGAAGCAAATTTCCATATCATTACCGGTCAGATTACGGCAATAAAAAACATTATCCGAAGCGTTAAAAAAGCCGGATTGGATGTTAGTGGTCTCATTCTGGAACCTTTGGCTTCAGCCGAAGCAGTTCTGGACGAACGTGAAAAAGAAGCAGGTGTTGCACTGGTCGACATCGGGGGCGGAACTACAGATATCGCTATTTTTCAAGATGGGATAATTCGTCACACAGCAGTAATTCCATTGGGAGGAAATATTATTACCGAAGACATCAAAGAAGGTTGCACCATCATCAAAAGTCAGGCAGAAGCTCTAAAAGTAAAATTTGGCTCAGCACTTGCCAGCGAAAACCGTGATGAAGAAATTGTTGCAATTCCCGGTTTACGCGGTCGTCCGCCAAAGGAAATTTCACTTCGTAATCTTGCCAATATCATCCAGGCTCGAATGGAAGAAATCATTGAACATGTACTTTACGAGATTAAAAGCTCAGGTTACGAAAAGAAGCTTATTGCGGGTATTGTACTTACAGGTGGAGGCGCTTTGCTAAAACATGCAGCACAATTAACAGAATTTATGACCGGAATGGATACCCGTATTGGATACCCGAACGAACATCTTTCCTCAGGTTCTCCCGATGAATTGAGCAATCCTCTTTATGCTACGGGTGTAGGACTAGTAATCAAAGGCCATGAAAGATCTGACAGACAGCCTGATAAAGAAACAAAAGATCCGAAAGCTCAAAAAGAGAAAGACAAGAAAATCAAAAAGGATAAAAAAGAGAAGAAAGAAGAACACGAACCGCGCCCCGGTTTATTCGACCGACTTTTAAATTACTTCGAATCTGATACTACAGAGTAATTAACAATGAAAGTGTGAATAACTTCTTTAAAACAGATTGTTTTTGTATTCAGAAAGTATCTAAATTTATAGAACGCTTTACAGCAAATGTAACTGCTTCAAAATGAACGAACAGAACATTAACAATTCATTAAGATTAACAGAGAAAAAAGGATAAAGCTTATGCAAGACGAAATTTTAAAATTTGACTTACCGAAAACTCAGTCGTCTTACATCAAAGTAATCGGTGTTGGAGGAGGCGGAAGCAACGCAGTTAATCACATGTACAGCCAGGGAATTACCGGTGTAGATTTCATCATCTGTAATACAGATGCTCAATCTCTCGAAGATAGCCCCGTGCCTACAAAAATTCAACTTGGCAAAGGTGGACTTGGGGCTGGAAACATGCCACAGGTAGCCCGTCAGGCTGCAATAGAAAAAGCGGATGAAATCAAAGCCATCATAGAAAAGAACACGCAAATGCTCTTCATCACAGCCGGAATGGGCGGTGGTACAGGAACAGGTGCTGCTCCGGTTATTGCACAAATTGCCAAAGAGGTAGTTCTTCCCGAAGATGATGTAAACCGTATTTTAACAGTTGGAATCGTTACTCTTCCTTTCTCATTCGAAGGTCGGAAACGCCGCCAACAGGCCGAAGAAGGCATTAAAGAATTACGCAAATATGTTGATTCTATTCTGATAATCAACAATGACAAGCTTCGCGAATTTGGAGACTTGCCCTTAAGCAAAGCTTTCGCAAAAGCAGACAATATTCTTACTACTGCAGCAAAAGGTATAGCAGAAATCATCACCGAAAAAGCCTATATCAATATCGACTTTAAAGATGTGAACACTGTGATGAGAAGCAGTGGCGTTGCATTAATGGGATCGGGAATTGCTGAAGGAGAAAATCGTGCTTACAAAGCTATTGAACAAGCAATTACATCACCACTACTCAACGATAACGACATTAAGGGAGCCCGAAACATCCTGCTCTATATCTCTTCTGGTTCTGCTGAAATCACAATGGACGAAATCAGCGACATTACCGATTACATCCTTGAAGAAAGTGGCTCAAATGCCGACATTATCTGGGGTGCAGGTAATGACCCAAAACTTGGCGACAGCCTCATGGTAACCCTTATCGCTACCGGTTTCGAAAAAGAAAACAGCTTCTCGTTCCAAAACAGTGTTGTTCAGAAAACAAAACATATTCTTACCGAAACAACTCCTCAGTCAGAAATGCCTGTTGCAGTACCAGAGCCTGTCAATGATGACCTGGTTGACTTTCAGGTAATCAACAAAACTGAAACACCTGCCGAAGAACCATTAACCTTTATTTTCGATGCTTCAGTTGCCGAAACATTTACCCCTGCTCAAACTGATTTTTATACTCAAAAAGAACAAGCTCCGGTTGCTCAAAGTGAAGATGAACCTTATCTGATTACAAAAACTGACGAAAACAGTAAACCAGAAGCAAGTATCACCAACGAACCTACTGAAATTGAGTTCGAAAAACCTCAACAAGGTGGATTTCTTCAACGTTCACGTGAACGAATTGACAAACTGAAAGCCCTAAGTTATATCAAAACTGCCGAAGGATTAGCTCACATTGAAAAAGTCCCTGCTTTCGAACGCCGAAATGTAAAACTCAATGACGTTCCTCACTCTTCAGAGTCGGAAGTATCACGTTATACCTTGAACGACAATGGAGGAGAAACATCTATCGAAATCAAACAAAACAATTCATTCTTACACGACAACGTGGATTAATCATGAGCCTCGAACTAAAAATAAACAACGATATTAAAGAAGCAATGCTAAGCAAAGACAGGGAAAAACTTGAAGCTTTGCGAGGTATTAAAGCTGCTCTATTGCTCATTAAAACCGGCAAAGACGTAAGCAGCGGTGAAATTCCGGAAGAACTCGAAATCAGCACTCTTCAAAAACTCATTAAACAACGGAAAGAAGCTGCCGATATCTATAATTCACAAAACAGAAAAGATTTAGCGGATGTAGAACTTGCTCAGGTTGCTATTATTGAACAATATCTTCCTGAACAACTTGGCTCAGAACAAGTCCGCGAACTGGTACAAAAAATTGTTGCCGAAACCGGAGCTAACGGAATGAAAGACATGGGCAAAGTAATGGGTTTAGCAACAAAACAACTAGCCGGCAAAGCTGAATCGAAGATTGTTGCCGACATGGTAAAAGATATTCTTTCTAACTCCTGACCTAACTCTCTAATCTTCCCCTTTTCCTGTAAAAACAGGCCTCTCTTTCCTGAGTGGCCTGTTTTTTTTTAATCAAAAATCACCCTTTAAGCAGCTTGAAAACAAGCAATTTCAAGAATTGATCTCCAGTATTCTGCCATTCACGCTGACAACCTGTTGGAATAAAAAAAGTATCACCAACTATAGCCTCATACACAACACCGTCAACTACCAGAGCGCCCTTTCCTTCCAGAACATAAAAAGCCACATCGTCAGGATTATCATGCGTTTCAATCACATCGCCAGTACCAACAGCAATCTGAAGTAGCTGAAATTCCTCCTGATTCTGAAGCAAACGGGCATCCCAGCGCACAGGTAATTTAGGGGCTTTATCATATGGCATCTTATTCATTCCCGTTCAATTGAATTATATCTTCAATAATTGCTTCGACTTCACTCTGACATAAACCACATACAGTTCCGGCTCCAGTGACTTCTCCTACTTCTTCAACCGTTCTGAGATTCTGTTCCCGAACTGCCTTTTCAATATCCTCGCTATAAACATCTTTACAAATGCAAATAAGTCGGTTTTCCATCACTTTAGATCTTTTTAATCATGGTTAATAACATTTTGAAAGCTTCGGTAGCTTTTACAGCATGAGGGATATCTGCCGGCATAATCAAACATTCTCCCTTTGAAAGATGATGTGATACTCCACCCACGATAAATTCTCCTTTGCCATCCATCAATTGCACTAAAACATCAAATGAAGCAGAATGTTCGCTCAATTCCTGATCTTTATCAAATGCAAACAAAGTTAATGTACCCCCGTTCGTTTTTATCAACGTCTTACTCACAATTGCATCCGAAGCATACTCAATTTCCGTTTCAAAATTAAATTTTCTGTTGATTATTGATTCTTGTGTACCCATAGCTCTCTAAAATATTAAATTACAAAATAAAGATATTGTTTCTTAATGAATCTCTTATTAAAAAAAGAGCCGGAACAATTCCTCATTCCAGCTCTGTCAAACTTTGTATTGTTAATTTAAGAAGAGTTTCATATCGTCATCCACAGTTCCGATACCAGCAATTCCGAATGTATCAACCAGTACTTTTGCAACGTTTGGTGACAGAAATGCAGGAAGGGTTGGCCCGAGGTGAATATTTTTCACTCCAAGAGAGAGAAGTGCCAAAAGAACAATTACCGCTTTTTGTTCGTACCACGCAATGTTGTACGCTATTGGCAATTCATTGATATTATTGAGTTCGAAAACTTCTTTCAATTTAAGAGCGATAACAGCCAATGAATATGAGTCGTTGCACTGACCAGCATCCAGCACTCTTGGAATACCATTAATATCGCCTAAAGGCAATTTGTTGTAACGGTATTTAGCGCAACCTGCAGTGAGGATAACCGTATCTTTCGGCAGTTTTTCAGCAAATTCAGTGTAGTAATTACGATCTTTCATACGACCATCACAACCAGCCATTACAAAAAACTTACGAATTGCACCTGATTTCACAGCTTCCACAACTTTATCGGCCAAAGCAAAAACCTGTTCATGAGCAAAACCACCAATAATTTCACCAGTTTCAATTTCAATCGGAGCTTTACAATGTTTCGCATGCTCGATAATTACTGAAAAATCTTTTTCACTTCCGTTTTCACGGTTTGGAATATGTGTACATCCGTCAAATCCGGCAGCACCGGTCGTATAAATACGATCCTTATACGTTGCACTTGAGCGAGGAGGAACTAAACAATTGGTAGTAAACAAGATTGGCCCGTTGAATGTTTCAAAATCTTCCGTTTGTTTCCACCATGAACTACCATAATTACCCACAAAGTGTTTATATTTCTTGAATGCCGGATAATAATGAGCCGGAAGCATTTCGCTGTGAGTATAAACATCTACTCCAGTTCCTTCTGTTTGCCTCAGAAGTTCTTCCATATCTTTTAAATCATGGCCTGAAATAAGAATGCCCGGATTTGTTCCAACACCCAGGTTTACTTTTGTAATTTCAGGATTACCGTAAGATGTAGTGTTTGCTTTGTCGAGCAAAGCCATTACAGAAACACCAAATTTACCACATTCCATTACCAATGCTACCAGTTGATCTGCATTGAGGGTATCATTCGTTGATTCAACCAATGCACGTTGCATAAACTCATTGATTGCCGGTTCTTCAAAACCCAGATTTTGTGCATGTTCTGCATACGCAGCTATCCCTTTCACACCATAGATTAACAACTCACGCAAAGAGCGAACATCTGGATTTTCCGTAGCTAACACCCCGACTTTGGTAGCTTTTTCATCCATTTCAGCTTCTGAAGCACAACGCCACAAAGCTGCTTCATAAACCACTTCAGTAGTATTACCACCAGCAGCAATAAGTTTTTGTTTCATGCGATCGCGAAGTTCAAAGCCTTTAAGAACCTTGTTCACAAATACTTTCTTATCGAAATTTGCATTGGTGATGGTCATAAACAAACCGTCAACCACAAATTTATTTACTTCAGCATCTTCAACTCCCAGCTTACGAGCCGGAACTGAATAGTGAGAAATCCCTTTTAAGACAAATAACAGTAAATCCTGGATATTTGCAACTTCAGCGGGTTTACCGCAAACGCCATTGATTGTACATCCTGTACCTTTGGCTGTTTCCTGACATTGAAAACAAAACATGCTCATAATTTCTTGATTTTAATAAAGTTACTAAGTTAATATTTTTAAACCCAATCTTCTGAAATAATTTCTCCCTGAATACTTAGATACACTGCTTTAACCGGCACTTTCCGACCAGCCATTTGCTGAGCCATTTTAGCCACCTGAAGTAAACCTCCACAGCAGGGAACTTCCATCATTACAATGGTCAATGTGTTGATTTTTGCTTCGTCGAACATTATTTTCAGTTTTTCAACATACGATTCTTTGTTCGAATCGAGTTTCGGACAAGCAATGGCTAAGGTTTTTCCTTTCAGCATTTCGCTGTGAAAGCTACCCATCGCAAATGCGCTACAATCTGAAGCTAATAAAACATCCGCATTTTTAAAATACCCGGCCATCGGGTTTAACAGGTGAAGCTGAATTGGCCACTGACGAAGCTCTGAAGGAGCTTTCTTAATTTCTGCACCTTCAACAGCGGGTTCCGATTCACGCAAATCCACCATTCGTGAACCAGGGCATCCACTTCCGGCATGTCCGCCATGATTTCCACTGTGAACTTCGTTCCGGAGTTCGGTTAAATCAAATGGAAGATTTTGTTCACGAATATATTGAACTCCTTGTTTGAAGTATTCCATTTCACCATGATCCTTCAAGTGGCGAAGGTGAGCTAATACCGTTTTTTCACCTTTCGGAGAAATTCTTTCCATTACAGCCATTTCATCGTATGGTTCAGCTTCGCGTTCTTCAAGCTCAATAGCCCCAACAGGACATTCTCCAATACATGCACCCAGCCCGTCGCAAAAAAGCTCACTTACCATACGAGCCTTCCCGTCAATAAGTTGCAATGCGCCTTCATGGCAACCAGATACACACAAACCGCATCCGTTACATTTTTCTTCGTCTATTTTAATGATTGTACGTTTCATACTGATTTGATTTTATTAAGTCCCTTAATGTTGTCTGTTCTAAATATTGATGAAATTCAACAGCAAACTTGCTGGTTAGCCCACCAAAAATGCAATACCTGAACATACATGAAGCACAATTTCCATGGCACTCTTCTAACTCGAATTTACCATCAACAAGCTCAAATAGCTCTAACAGATTTATCTGCTCAGGCTTCTTTCCAAGCAAAAAACCACCTTTGGGTCCTCTTACTGATTCAAGATATTGATTTTTAGTAAGTGATTGTAAAACCTTTGACAAGTGGTTTTTCGAAAATTTCATTTGGCTAGAAAGATCATTGGCATTAAGTAAACGTTCCGAATTTGCTATAAGAACCATGCTGTGAATTGCAATGGATGCCGCCTCGGATATGTTTACTATTTTGCTCATTTCTTAATTTGTTATATTTCGGTATTTGAATACGCAAATATATGTTTTAAAAAACGAGATAACCAAATTTATTTGCATATAAACGCAAAAAATAATGCTTATAGACTGATCTTATGGATTATACAAATACTAATTATTTATTTTCAGAAAGGTATAATTTTCAGGAATATTGTCTCAGTGTCCTTAGAAAAAGCCAAATATTTAATATCAGAATGAATGACTTCGAATTAATTTTGCTTTGGAATAAACTCAGAATTGGATACATCAGTCAAAAAATGACAAAAAAGAGGCTGTCTTAAAAGCCTCTCATTTGGTAAAAAGACTTTCGGAACTCAGTCTGACAGCTGATAATTTAATAAGTTGTCATATTGAGTTCCGAAAGTCGGGAAAATAAGTAGGGCTACGGCTTTTTAGACAGCCTCTTAAAATCGCAGATTAGTATATTTTAGTTTGTTTTCTTTTCGTTGTGATCACAAACACCATTTTTGTTTTCATCTACAAAATTTTGACCCTGCCCTTTGCCATTACCGTGCTTGTGACCTTTTCCATGGCGATGTTTGTGGCCATTGCCATTTTTAGCACCTTCACCCTTACAACAACCTGAACCTTTCCCATTTTGCAAACCACTTCCATCCCCTCTTGTACAGGTTTTAGATTCGAAATTGTCGCAAACACCATTTTTATTGGCATCTACAAAGCATCCTTTTTTGGTTTCTGCTTTTGTTGTTTTAGAATCAGTGTTTTGAGCGGATGCAACTCCTAAAGATAACATCACTGCAATAATTGCTAAAAAAAACTTTGTCTTCATAATAATTTGATTTTAAAATAATTAGTTATATTAATTGTGTTCTTGTGTACATTTTCCATGATTCCGGTCTCCTTGCTTACAACCATCATTGGTAAAAAGTGAATTAAAAGATGATTCAAATTTTTTGAGTTGCTCTGGAGTACATACTTTCTTAATGTTTAAATAAAATTCGCACGTACTCTTCTTAAGTTCAGCATGTTGAACTCCTATTTGAGTCGAAATTGAGTCAAGTTTACATGTATCACTTTCCGCTTTTTGCAATTCAATGAACATCTGATACTTAAGCGATTCTATATTCTGAACTGATTCTCTGGCCGAATGTTTAAATGCACGGTTTGCATTTCTGAACACATCCATCTGTTCATTATCAAAGCCTAGTGAATGCCGGAAATATTTTCCTTTTAATACAGTTCCCTTATTATCCAGTACTACAGATTCTCCTTCAAGATTCTCTGTATGTTTATGATAAAATATCGTAGAGATTGTTGCAATATTAAATATCACCAAAACTGCAATAATCCATAACAATATTCTCTGTCTGTTTTGTAAATTCATAATCTATTCTCCTTCATCCATTAAAAACAAATCCAGGTTTTCAATATGGGTGTCATTTATAACAAGCCTATCCGAGCTACTTAGTGAGCTTGGGTAACTGCTTCCTAAGCTTATTCCTACAGTAACGGCAATCACTATACTCGCTGCAACTGCTGTAATTTGCCAAAATTTAATTCGTTCCGGTAAATGAAGTTTATTTTCGTTCAAAGAACTCACCTTGCTCATTATACGTGTTTTCAAAAAGTAGTCAACCTCTATTGCTTTCTCTTTTTGAATATATGTATCCAGCATTCTTTCAATTTCTTTTCCGGACTTCATGCTATTTATTCTTTTCATAATTAGACATTTCTTTCTCCATTTTCCTACTCGTAAAAGAGCGTTCTGCTTATTTTTTTCTGAAGGTTTAATTTTGCACGTTGTAAATACTGCTCCACAGAGCCCTCTGAGCAGGTCATAATTTCAGCAATTTGCTTCTGTGAAAGCTCATCATACTTACTCAATATGAACGCAATTTTTTGTTTTTCAGGCAAGCTGTTTAATGCGTCCTGAACCATGCCCTCTTTCTGGTTTTCTATCGCTTCTTGTTCAGGATTTCTGTACCCGCTTTTAAGCTGAGTAAATTTGTCACTGACAGACTCTGAAAGCTGTAAAAAGAAATTTTTCTTATTCCGGTTCAGATGATTGAGGGATGTATTTACCGTAATCCTATACAACCATGTTTGAAACCCTGCTTGTTTTCGAAATGAACTGATTGATTGAAACGCTTTAATAAAAACATCCTGTGTAATATCTTCTGCATCCTCTTTTGAATGAACAAAACCCATGGCTGTATGAAATACCATCGATTGGTATTTATCTACCAAATTATCAAAAACCTGAATATTGCCATTTAGAATTTGTTCAATAATTTGCTCTTCCGACATGCAGTTAAAATCTTAAGTCCTATAACAGTTATAGACAACAATTTATTTCTTTTCCTACGGAATTAGGGCAATTTATTATAAATAAAAAGGCTGTTCAAACAGTCTCTCATCTAGTATAAAAGACTTTCCCGATCCTCGGGACTCAGTCTGACAGTTATAATTCAATAAGTTGTCATATTGAGTCCCGAAAGTCGGGGAAAAATATTAGGGTTGCGACTGTTTGAACAGTCTCTTCTTATAAAACGTTATTACAAATAGATGGAATCTATTTCACTTCACACTTATTTATACAATCCAACATTTTATTTAACTCTTTTATTTTCAATGAATAATATCTATTTTTACCGACACGCTTACTCAATACAATACCATGATTTTTTAAAATATTCAAATGATGAGAAGCCGCAGCCTGTTCGATGTTCAGTTTTTGATAAATTTCTGTAACGGTTAATCTTTCATCGCTTTCTAAAAGGTTGATAAGAGCTATACGGAGTGGGTGTGCTATTGCTTTCAGCTTACTTGCAGCAGCTTCTAATCTGTCGATGTCGATGGTAGTCATTACGTCTTAATTTTTTGCAAATGTAATAAACTTTCGGATTTTCAGGTTGCTAACTCTATCTAAGAATTCATTCTTATACAAAAAGAGGGATAAACGAAAATGTTTTCCCATCAAACAAACCTTTATCACTTAGCTTTAAATCAGGAATTACAAGCAATGCCATAAATGACAAGGTCATATAAGGCGACCGTAGTTTTGTTCCTAATTGTTTTACCTTTTTATCGAGTTTTTCATACAATTCAGCCACTTTGTAACCATCCATGGCCGACATTAATCCAGCTACAGGTAAAGGAAGAAAACTTTCAGCTTCTCCATTTACCAATGATATACCACCTTTTGACTGAATCAACAGGTTAATTGCCCTCATCATATCCCGATCATTGGTTCCAACTGCAATAATATTATGACTATCATGCGCTACAGTTGATGCAATTGCACCTTTGTTGAACCCGAAATTCTGAATAAACCCGAAAGCAGGCATTGCTTTATCATATCGATTCAAGACTATCATTTTTAAAATATCCCGTTCAGGATCTGATATTGCCAATCCGTTTTCAACCTTCGCTTCCGTTACAAAACCCTCTGTAATTAGCTCTCCATCAAATACTTTAAATACTCTTATTTTTTTTGTTTCGGCTTTAAGTTCAAGATCTGAAAGCGTAAGGGGCTCTGCTTTGAAAATATTGGGTTCTGTTTCTACAACAGATTTCAACAAGCTTTTACCACATTCTGCTACCTTTTCTCCATTGATAAATGTAGAGAGTACCGTAAACTCTATCAAATTATCCAGAACTACAAAATCTGCAGGATCCCCAATTTGCAACAGACCCGTATTAAGCTTATAGTGCATTTTAGGCACATAGGTGCAAGCTCTCAAAATATCAAACAAATCATATCCATCATTAAATGCTCGTTTAATGATTTCATTCATGTGACCTTTCACTAAATCATTCGGATGTTTATCATCAGAGCAAAACATTACTTTGTCCGGATAATGATTCAGAAGTTGTATCAATGCTTCATAATTTTTCGCAGCACTTCCTTCACGAATCTGGACTATCATTCCCATCTCAGTTTTTTCAAGTCCTTCTTCTAATGTAAAGCACTCATGATCTGTTGATATCCCACTATCAATATACTTTTCAGCATCTTTTCCCAAAACACCAGGAGCATGACCATCAACAGGCTTTCCATATTTTGCTGCCAATTTTAATTTACCAACAACATCTTTGTCATCAAAAAGAACTCCCGGAAAATTCATCATTTCCGACAAATAATGTATTTCCGGCATCATTAACAATTCTTCTGTTTCCGGTAATCCCAGTGCGGCTCCAGATGTTTCAAAAGGCGTAGCTGGCACACAAGAAGGAGCACCAAAACAAAATTTAAAAGGAGTTTTCTTACCGTTTTCAATCATAAACATCACTCCCTGCATTCCTAAAACATTTGCAATTTCGTGAGGATCCGAAACTGTTCCAACAGTACCATGAACTACAGCCAGACGGGCAAACTCTGAAGGAATAAGCATAGAACTCTCAATATGCACATGTGAATCGATAAAGCCAGGAACAACGTATGGTGAATTTGCAGGGATATCTGCTTCTATAATATTTGCAATTTTCCCATTTTCAATCATCAATGTACCCTTTACGATCCTGCGACTTATAACATCAACGATATGAGCCTTTAATGAAAATCCTCTGTCCATAATCTTTAAATTAAATCAGTATGTACAAAGATACGGAAATTAATTTTCGCCTGTCCGATTTCCAAATCTCACATAGATTGGAGAAATATAAAGGCCCAATCTTCGCATGCTTGATTGACCTTTACATTTCTATCCATTGGTATATTGATCATAACTTGTTCATAAAATAGCATTGCTAAATTATTGTTGTTTCAATAAAAATTGATACTTTTATATTGGCGACAAACAAACAATGTACAATTCAATAAACAATTGGTTATGAATAAAATAGAGCGCAATCGGATTAAAAATAACATCATCAATAAGCTCGAAGAAATTCTGGAACAGGTAGAAAACCTGAGCCACTATCCGAATAAGATTCCTCAAATTGATATTGATATAGTAATGGGGAATGTACGCACTCTTTATGAACAATTTTATGCCTTGAATAAAACGAACTCAAGGTTATTACCGGATGATGAATCTAACATAATCATTTCAAAACCAGAAGAAGCACCTAAAACAAAAGAAGTTCCGTTTCAACAACCGGAAATAACTCCTGAGATGGAAGCTCTTGAGGTTGAGCTACTGGAAACTTCTCTTCCAGAACCAGAAGAAGAAGTTGCGGTTGAAGAGCAGGTTATCTCAGAACCCCTGAAATCGGAAATCGAAATACCCGTAGAAAATATTGCCGAACCATTAATTGAAATGGAGAAAATCGCCAAGGAGCCTGAAGCAGAAATAATTCCGGAAACAAAAGTACTTAAGCCACAAACCCTTGAATCTCTTTTCGACATTGAACCCAAAGCTAAAGAAACAAAAGAGCTAAAAGAAAATAAAACTCCCGATTTATTTGCACAATCATCACAGACTACTATTGCCGGCAAGTATAAAAACGAAACTATTTCCATTAACGACAGGCTTCAAAAAAACAAACAAGACAAAAGTATTGGCTTACGTATGCAAAAAAATCCCATAAAGGATTTAAAAACTGCTATTGGAATAAATGAAAAATTCCTGTTTATCAATGAGCTATTTAAAGGAAACATGAAAGATTATACGGATACTATTCTTCGTTTAAACGATATGACTCATCTTGAAGACGCAAAAGATATCCTGGATGGTCTTTTTCAAAAGTATAACTGGGATCCAACTTCTTTACCTTACCAAACTTTCATGAGCTATATTGAACGCAAACTTGTTTAAAGAATCTAAATGGGAAAACTCATCATATTTTCAGCACCATCAGGAGCAGGCAAAACTACAATTGTAAAGCATTTATTACAGAAACTCCCTAATCTGGAGTTTTCGGTTTCGGCAACCAGCCGTACCTTGCGCCAAGGAGAAACAGATGGCAAGGATTACTACTTTCTCTCTGCCGAAGAATTTAAAGAAAAAATTGATCACAATGAATTTCTGGAATGGGAAGAAGTGTACAGCGGGGTATGCTATGGAACTTTGAAATCGGAAATAAGCAGGATTTGGAAAAAAGGGAACCACGTACTTTTTGACGTTGATGTTGTGGGCGGACTAAATATTAAGAAACAATATCCCGATGAAGCATTGGCAATTTTCGTAATGCCTCCAAACTCAGAAACACTGGCAGAACGTCTATGCGGTCGAGGTACAGATAGCAAAGAAAGTATTCAGAAACGACTCGATAAAGCAGAATGGGAACTAACATTCGCTCCAAAATTTGATATCATAATTGTAAATGACGATCTTGAAAAAGCAGTAGAAGAAACTATAGATATTGTGACTGGTTTTATCTCAAAACAATAGATAAACAACCTCATTATTCTACAACAAAGAGGTTATTAAAAAAAGTCCACAAAGACATGAATACGCTTTCCAAGAACAAGAATAACATACCTAAGTTACGACTTTTTAAAACAGTTTTCTGATTCATTTTTACTGTTAATATCTTTGTTCATTAAATAATTACCTACATTTGTGGCCAGGGAGGAGACTTTTGAACACTATTTTTGTTTTATGCATAGCAAATATTATTCAAAACTCAACTTGCAACTTTATGAAAAACAAAAAAATAGATTCTAAGCAATTTTGGGTAATTCTCTTCAACTCTACAATTGTCTATATATTTTCTTATCTGTTTGTTTTCTTTGTTTATCAAACTGTTACAGCCTTAATGGCGACAGAATACAATATTCGAACTTTATTACAATTCTACAAACTTACTTTTTTAACACCCGATAATTCCTTTCGCTGGTATGCTGATTCGGCTCTAACCGTATTTGGTGCTGCACCATTAATATGTGCAATTTTAGCATTTGTCAGTATAATGCTTTACCAAAAAGCGATGCAAACAACGGGTCTTTTTAAGCTCTTTTTTTTATGGACTGCAGTTCACAGTTTTAACAGAATATTTGGTTCATATGCAATCGGAACTATTTTCTTTCAATATGACTCAAATTTGATTGCTGACTGGATGTTTATGGGTATGGAAATCAAAATCATATTTGTCGCAATAAGCATCATAATTCTTTATATAATAGGAAATTACACAACAAATGCCATATTATTTTCAGCTAACAATTTCTCATTGATAAACAAAGTCAATCGTACAAATTTTATCTATACACAGCTTTTATTCCCCTGGCTAATTGGTTCATTGATAATTTTTTTATTCTTTATTCCGCATGTTCCCTTGCGCGAAAATTTCTTAAATATAAGCCTTGGATTTATGGTTTTACCCATTATGCTTCGTTACAAAAAAATCATGACTCCCCAGCTCGAAGATGATATCCCCGACTATAAAATTTCATGGAAATTTCTAATATACCTTCTCGTATTTCTAATCGGTTTCCGTTTGGCATTTGGCAAAGGAATTCGTTTTGGCAGCGAAACAGAAAAAGTAACAAATCTGCTTGGGTTATTAATTTTTGTGATTATAATGATCGCGTTTTGTATTTATCAGTATATCAAGAACAAAAAACGCAGACGTCGTGAATTTGAAGAGCTTATCGAAGAATCAATGCGAGGAGTTGAGCAATAGATTATTCTCTCTCTTTGAGTTACGGTAATTTTATTTGCAAATTCTACTGATTTTTCAATCAACTTATGAACAGGTAGTTTTATCGCTACTACAGTTTTACTCCAAAAATAAAATATCAATCAGCCCGAAGTCATTCCGGGTTAATGCCGATGAATAGAAACATCAAGACCGATTGAGTGCGTAGAAACTGGACTGTTCCATTTCCCCTGTCGATATTACATTGAAAACAAAATTTAAAATCCGGAGTCTGATTCGAAAGAAATTCTCTAACTTTGTTTTCACGCTCATCAACAATAGTCAACTTAGATTTTAAGCATGGAACATATTCTACCCGAAAACATTACAATTCCGAAAGGTTGGATTGAAGTTATATGTGGATCTATGTTTTCGGGAAAAACGGAAGAGTTGATTCGCAGACTTACCCGGGCTCGTATCGCAAAGCAAAAAGTAGAGATTTTCAAGCCGGCTATTGATGTACGGTACGATGAACAAAATGTAGTATCGCATAATGAGAATGCCATATCATCAACACCTGTTGAAACCGCTTCGCAAATTTTACTTTTTGTAAATGATGCCAAGGTCGTAGGAATTGACGAAGCTCAGTTTTTCGACGACGAATTGATCAATGTTTGTAATGAACTTGCGAGCAGAGGAATCCGGGTAATTGTAGCAGGATTAGATATGGATTTTTTGGGCAAACCCTTTGGCCCTATTCCTCAATTACTAGCTATAGCCGAATATGTTACAAAAGTTCATGCAATTTGTATGCAGTGTGGCAATTTAGCTCACTTTTCACATCGCACCATCCACAATGAAAAGCTGGTAGTTTTAGGCGAAAAAGAAAGCTACGAACCTCTTTGCAGAACTTGTTATCTGCAAAAAACAGAAGGTTAAACAGATTAAAAATCCGGATCAAAATCGCACATTAATTTCGTGTTAAAAGCACGAGCTAACTATTTTGATTATAAAGAATTTACTACTTTTGCGGCAATTTTCAGACTATGCCAAAAATTCTTGATTTTCAAAGCTTCAAGTAAAGCATACCTGATTGAAAAACAATGCTAACTGGCATTTTTTTTTACAACTTACAATAAAAAACAAGAACGTATTCTTGATATAAAGTGTTCTAAACCTATTAAACAATGGAAAAGAAGAAAAAGTTTATCACTTGCGATGGAAATCAGGCTGCATCGCATATCGCTTACATGTTTAGCGAAGTTGCAGCAATTTACCCAATCACCCCATCGTCGAACATGGCTGAAAATGTTGACGAATGGGCCTCTATGGGTCGCAAGAACATTTTCGGTGAAGAAGTTAAAGTGGTAGAAATGCAATCGGAAGCCGGTGCTGCAGGTACTGTACACGGTTCGTTACAGTCAGGTGCATTAACCAGCACTTATACTGCTTCTCAGGGTTTATTATTGATGATTCCAAATATGTATAAGATTGCAGGCGAGCTTCTCCCGGGCGTATTCCACGTAAGTGCCCGTACAGTTGCTGCTCACGCTCTCTCAATTTTTGGTGATCATTCAGATATTTATGCAACCCGTCAAACTGGTTTTGCATTCATCGCAAGCAGCAGTGTTCAACAAGCTATGGATTTAGCAGGTGTTGCTCACCTTTCAGCAATCAAATCACGTGTTCCTTTCTGCCATTTCTTTGATGGTTTCCGTACCTCACACGAAATTCAGAAAATAGAAGTTCTCCAAAACGAAGATCTCGCTCCGCTGTTAGACCAGCAAGCTCTGAAAGAATTCCGTGATCGTGCTTTAAACCCCGAACATCCTGTAACCCGTGGTACTGCTCAAAACCCTGACATTTTCTTCCAGGCTAAAGAAGCTGTTAATCGCTACTACGATGCAGTTCCGGATATCGTAGAAAATTATATGAACGAGATTACCAAACTTACGGGTCGCGTTTACCATCCATTTACATTCCATGGTCATCCTCAGGCTGAAAACATTGTGATTGCAATGGGTTCTGCTTGTGATATCTTAACCGAAGTTGTGGATTATCTGAACGCTCAAGGCCAAAAAGTTGGTTTTATCAATGTTCACCTCTATCGCCCATTCTCAGCTAAATATTTCTTTAACATATTACCAGCATCTGTAAAAAGAATTACCGTTCTGGATCGTACAAAAGAACCGGGTGCTAACGGAGATCCTTTATACTTAGACGTTGTTGAACTGTTTAACAACAAACAGGTAAGACCAATGATTGTTGGTGGCCGTTACGGCTTAAGTTCAAAAGATACTACTCCCGCTCATTTCATTTCTGTATTCGAAAATATGGCAATGAATGAACCTAAAAACCAATTCACTGTAGGTATTGTTGATGACGTTACATTCCGTTCATTACCGATCCTTCCGGAAGTAAGTGTATCTCCAAAAGGAACTTACGAAGCTAAATTCTATGGTTTAGGTTCTGATGGTACTGTAGGTGCAAACAAAAACTCTATCAAAATTATTGGTGACAATACCAACAAATATGCTCAGGCTTACTTTGCATATGATTCAAAGAAATCAGGTGGTATCACTGTTTCTCACTTACGTTTTGGTGACAACCCAATTCGCTCGCCGTATCTGGTAAACACTCCTGACTTTGTTGCATGTCACGTTCCTTCTTATCTGGATAAATATGATATGCTCAAGGGATTGAAAAAAGGAGGTACTTTCCTTTTGAACTCAATTTGGGATGTCGAAGAAACGAAACTTCGTTTACCGGATACTATGAAAAAATATCTGGCTGAAAACGAAATCAAGTTTTACATCATGAATGCAACTGCAATTGCTGAAGAAATTGGTCTGGGTAACCGTACCAACACCATCATGCAAAGTGCATTCTTCAAGGTTTCGGAAGTTATTCCTTACGATCTTGCTGTAGAACAAATGAAAAAAGCGATTTACAAATCTTACGGTCGTAAGGGTGAAGAAATCGTAAAAATGAACTATGCAGCCGTTGAACGTGGTGGTGATGTAGTTAGCGTAGCTGTTCCTGTTGAATGGAAAAACATCAAACTCAACGTAAATACAAATAATACAAGTAACGCTCCTGAATTTATCCGTAACGTTGTAGATCCTATTAATGGACTAAAAGGTGATGATCTGCCAGTTAGTGCATTCTTAGGCCGCGAAGACGGAACCTGGGATAACGGTACTTCTGCTTACGAAAAACGCGGTATCGCGGTAAACGTTCCTGAATGGATTGCTGAAAATTGTATCCAGTGTAACCAATGTGCATTTGTTTGCCCTCACGCTGCTATCCGTCCATTCCTGATCAATGAAGAAGAAAAGAAAAACCTGCCTGAAGGAACTACTACACTGAAAGCTGTAGGAAAAGACCTGGCTGGTTTAGACTTCAGAATGCAGGTAAGTGTACTTGACTGTACCGGTTGTGGTAACTGTATTGACGTATGTCCTGCAAAAACCAAAGCACTTGAATTCAAACCACTCGAAAGCCAAATGCCAGAAAGTGATCGTTGGAATCACTTTGCTCAAAATGTTACCTACAAGACTGAATTTGCTCCACGCGAAAAAACATTCAAAAATAGCCAGTTTGCTCAACCATTATTTGAGTTCTCAGGTGCTTGTGCCGGTTGCGGCGAAACTCCATACGTAAAACTGGTTACTCAGCTTTTTGGAGAACGTATGATCGTAGCAAATGCTACCGGTTGTTCTTCTATCTATGGCGGATCAGCTCCATCTACTCCTTATTGCAAAAACCATGAAGGACATGGTCCGGCTTGGGGAAACTCATTGTTTGAAGACAATGCTGAATATGGTTTAGGAATTGCTACCGGTGTAAATAAATTACGCGACCGTATTGAACGCCTGATGAAAGAAGCGATGGCTACCGGAATCTCAGCAGAACTTAAAGAAGCTTTCAACCTCTGGTTAGAAGGCAGAGAAAATGCTGACCTTTCTAAAAAAGCTACAGATCTGCTCCTTCCATTACTCGAAAAAGCGAACGATGCAATCTCAAAAGAAATCCTTGACCTCAAACAATATCTTGTAATGAAGTCAGTATGGATTTTTGGTGGCGACGGCTGGGCTTATGACATCGGTTACGGTGGCTTAGATCACGTACTGGCCTCAGGCGAAAACGTAAACGTATTGGTAATGGATACCGAAGTTTACTCAAACACCGGCGGTCAGGCTTCAAAATCAACTCCTGTAGGAGCAGTAGCTAAATTTGCTGCTTCCGGAAAACGTATCCGTAAAAAAGACCTCGGCGCAATGGCCATGACTTATGGTTATGTTTACGTAGCTCAGGTTTCGATGGGTGCTAATCCAAGCCAATACTTCCGCGCATTGAAAGAAGCCGAAGCATATCCGGGACCATCTTTGATTATTGCTTACGCACCATGTATCAACCACGGTTTACGTAACGGTATGGGAAAATCACAACTCGAAGCTGAATTAGCTGTTAAATGTGGTTACTGGCATTTATTCCGTTTCAACCCAATGCTGGAAGCTGAAGGAAAGAATCCATTTACACTCGATTCAAAAGAACCAGATTGGAATGCATTCCAGGATTTCCTCAAGAGCGAAGTACGTTATACTTCCCTGATGAAAACCTTCCCTGCTGAAGCTACCGAACTTTTTAAAGCTGCTCAGGAAAATGCTCTCTGGCGCTACAAAGGTTATGTACGTCAGTCTGAAATGGATTATACAAAATAATCATTCCTCAATCAATAAAAAAAGTCATCCGAAAGGGTGGCTTTTTTTGTTGTTGCCGGGTAGAATTCAGAAGCTAGAAGTCAGAATTTCTGGTTAGTCTGATGTTATTTTTCTTTTTAAAGAAACTGAAGTAAAAGAGCAGTTGGGAGATAAAGAGATTCGTTATTTTTTTCATTAAGCTGTATATAGTTTAAAAACTTTATTAGTTTTACTAACTGAAAAACAACAGATGTAAATGAATAAGAGCGGTTTGGTTAAATATATTAAAAACAATAAATTTGTTGATGGAATTTGTATTTCAACTAAATTGTAAATAAACACAATTGCGTTTATACAACTGTTGGCGGTTATTGTAACGTGACACAGCAACAGCAACTACAAGCTATAAATTATCATACCTTTGGACAGAAAATCTTAAAGCAACAGTATAGGTCATATTCAAATTATGAGTAATACAAAAATATCCATTCGTTTTTTTGACGACCGCGAAGTGCGAGCTGTTTGGGATGAGCAAAACGCCAAGTGGTGGTTTAGTGTATTGGATATTGTAGCTTTGCTTACCGACCAAGACGACTATACCAAAACTCGCAACTATTGGAAATATCTTAAAGCCAAATTGAAAAAAGAAAATAGTGAGGTGGTTAGTGCCACTACCCAACTGAAACTTTTAGCAAATGACGGTAAGCGATATATGACTGATATGTTGGATTACACCGGTATTATTGCCTTAGGCAAAGAATTTCCGGGCAAAAAAGCAAACCGATTTATTGATTGGTTTACATACAGCGATGAAAGCATAGACGGAAAAAGCAAAACAAAAGCGTATGCATTGTTTGAAAGTTCGTTTATCAACAGCATAGAAGTTGGTACAACCAAAGGTTTGCAACAAATACACGCTTATTTGTTTGGCGGATTGTATGATTTTGCGGGACAAATCAGACAAAAAAACATTTCAAAAGGTGGTTTTCAATTTGCTGTATCACGCTTTTTAGGCGACGCATTAAAGCAAATAGAAGCAATGTCCGAAACTACATTTGACGAAATCGTAAACAAGTATGTAGAAATGAACATTGCACACCCTTTTATGGAAGGTAATGGCAGAAGTACCCGAATATGGTTGGATTTGATACTAAAAAAGCACCTCAAAAAATGCGTTGATTGGAGTAAAATAAGCAAGCGGGATTACATGAACGCAATGATGCTAAGTCCAACCCAAAGTAGTGTTCTAAAAACACTTTTGGAAAAAGCACTTACCAACAAAATAAACGACCGCGAAATGTTTATGAAAGGGATTGACTACTCATATTACTATGAAGAAAATGACTAATGAAAAAATGAAAAGCGAACCGCCAATAAGTATGGAATATGAGCGGTGTGCAGCCCCCGGCGATTATTTTAGGTTGAACCATCAATCCTAACAATCTCCTCAATCCTGGAAGCGATGTAAAGAGTGGTGAGGAGGTAAGAGAATTTGTTATTTCTTTCATTAAGTTGCATGTAGTTTAAAACTTTATTATTTTTACTCATTGAAAAATAGCAGATGCAAATTAATCAAAGGTGGTTTGGTTAAATATGCTAAAAATAATCAATTCGTTGATGTAATTTGCATTTCAACGAATGCTGATATATCCACAACTTTGTGGATATACAGGTGTTATGCGTCATGCTTGGGCGACATCGGAACTTCAAACTGACTGAAAAAAATAAACAGTAAAAAATGAAATACAAAACAAATACAACCTTGTCATTTACTGCAACAGTTTTTACTTTTGTTTTTTACAGATTGCGAAAACATTTAACCATCAATAAAATAAATCATTTTCTAATCGTATTGTTTTCATCAATCTTTTGTATTTCAGGATATGAATTAAAAGCTCAACTCAGTTATAAAGTTCTGTTCCTTGGAAACAGTTATACTGGGGTTAATAATTTACCACAAATTGTGCATGACGTTGCCTTGTCAGCAGGAGATACTTTAATTTTTGATAGTTATACTCCCGGTGGATATCAATTAATAGATCATAGTACAGATGCTATCAGTCAAAATAAAATAATGACTGGTGATTGGGATTATGTAGTTATTCAGGGACAAAGCCAGGAGCCTATTACGTTATACAATCAATTTAACAGTGGTGGTGGTGCTTTATATAACCTGATAAAACAATATAATCCATGTGCAGTAACAATGCCCTATATGACCTGGGGAAGAAAAAACGGAGATGCATCAAATTGTGTTTCCTTCCCTGTAATGTGTACTTATCAGGGTATGGACACTACGATAAGGAACCGTTATCTAAACCTCACAACTGTTATTAATGGAGAAGTATCTCCTGTTTCAGTTGTGTGGAATTACCTGCGACAAAATTATCCGGGCATTGAATTGTACCAGGCAGACGAAAGTCACCCATCTTTAGAAGGTTCTTATGCTGCTGCCTGTTGCTTTTATGCAAGCCTTTTTAAAAAAGATCCTACATTGATTACTTATAATTTTGGATTAAATGCAAGCGATGCGTCCATTATAAAAAATGCGGTCAAAACAAAAGTATTCAACAGTTTACAATTGTGGGATTTTAAGAGACTACCAATATCTAATTTTAACTATCAGATAGGTTCTGGTATTAATGAAGTAATTTTTAGTCCAATAAACCAAAGTGTCCGACAAACATATTTTTGGGATTTTGGAGATGGCGATACATCTTCCGCACCAAATCCAACACATTCTTATTTAACTGACGGAATATACACGGTTTCATTAACCACAACAAATTGCGACTTGCAAGGGCTGCACACCAGCTTTACTGATTCAGTTATTCAATTTTGTAATCATACGCCAACCATTTATACATCTCATCCATGGTTGTGCAATTATGATACACTTTGGACACAAACAGCAGATTCCTATCAATGGTTTGCTTATGGAGTTCCTTTACCTGAAACCAATCAATACTTACCGGATTATGCTCACTATGGTATTTCCGAATTTTCCGTTATGTCTACTTTGAATGGTTGTTCTGAATTATCAGAAGTATTTGCAGAAAATGCTGTATGGTCCGGTTATTACTTTGATGCAATTGGTGATCCTTGCGCTGGAGATACTGTACCATTTGCCGTATTACATATTAATGGTTTCTTATCCGGTTCAGAAAATATTCTATGGTTTAAAAATGATACGCTTTTACCATTTATGACTAATGAAGACACTTTATTTATAACTTCATCAGGAAAATACGGATGTAAAGTCATTAACCCCAATTCTGATTGTCCTTTTGACACTACTTCTTACGTTCTTGAATATGATTGTGGAATAGTTGGTATTGAAGAAATAAATCAAGAATTATTCTGGACTTTATTTCCCAATCCCGCATCAGAAACTATTACTATTAAATTTACGAAATACTCTGTACGGGATGAGATTCAAATTTACAACCCTATCGGACGTTTAACAAAAGTTTTAGATGCTTCATGTACGACAACCCTTTGTATTGCAGATTTACCAAATGGACTTTACTTTATTAGACTGAAAAACAGCAAACAGCATCCGTTAAAATTTATTAAACAGTAGAGAGGAACTTGTGATATGGGGAATAATCAAGTAGCACGAACGCATAACAGCACCTACAAGAAATTGGCGTTTCAGTGGTTAAATGAAGCTTTTTGCTTCGTATCAAGTTTGGTGGTGGCAGACAGTTTTGTGCTCCGTAATCAGCAACAAAACATACCGCTAAACCGTTAGCAACAAGGCGAAGAAAAGACAGACAATGTACGCAGAAGAAGAAAGAATATGGAATGCTATTAAAGCACAGTTTTTGTTTGACATTAAATTATTACTCGACAATAATAGAAAGGAATACTACCAGAGGGAATTGAATTATTTGTGGATAGCGACCCTAATCTTATTGGTGGATTTGGAGCTATAGGCACTTCAAGGCTCAATATATTTGGTGTTTATAATACGACAGTAAAAGCAATTGAACAAGACAGTGATGATTTAAAGTCTCAAAGGGATTTACAAGACAATTTTACAAATCGATTCCAATATTTGAAACGACAGAGATTTAAGAAAGAAATACTGAAACATGAACATGATAAAGAATAATCGCCCAGTTGCTAATACATTAGAAATATGAGCGGTGTATAGCCCCGGCGATTATTCCAGGTTGAACCATCAATCCTAACAATCTCCTCAATCTTTTCAGTCTTTTCAATCTCCTCAATCCCTTTACGGTTTTACCACTTTTAAAGTTTCGGTAGTGCCATCATTGTAAATAATTTGCAACAGATAGATTCCCCTTGGGATATTGGGAGATAGTTTCAGATAGCTCTGTGATGCAATTTCTTGTTGTAAAACTTTTTTACCGGAAATATCATACAACGTAATTTGTCCGGATTTCAACTGGCTGAAATAGACATGAATGCTGTTTGCATCTGCAAAAACGATACTTTCGGGACTTTTACTGCTTTCAGGAATCAGATGCAGGAAAAGCCGGTTTTGAGTTGTCCCTTTGGTGGCCATAAACTGATAGTTTCCGGAGGAAAGGTCGGTATTGATATTTGTTTGAACGTCGGCTAACATTAACCGGATATTTTTACCGCTGATTACCGGGGGATAGATCGTGATAAGTCCGGTTTCGGAGGTGGAAAAATCAAGCGGGATTACCGATGCCTTTGTGGTTCGGTTTTGAATTACCAGTTTTTGAGCATCTTCGTCGCGACTATAAATTTCGAAATAGTTTTCGGCATTGGGCGAAAATTTCCGGGAATCGCCTTCATCGCTTCCATCGGTTGCCGCAGGGTTCAATGCGAGGAGGGTTTCATCCGTCTGACCTTTTGCATTTTCAGCCTTTATCCGGATTAAAGTTTCGATTGCCGGAGACGTTTTGTAAAAGCTCTGGTTTGCATGAACACAGCCCGAAGCAGGGAATTGCACTGTTGCCGGCGACAGGTTTGCTTCTGCAAAAAATCCCTGCAAAGGCGCAATTACCGATGTTGTTGAAACAGGAGTTCCAACATTGAGCAATGTGTTCCATGTTCTGAAATTTCCTCCATTATTCACGGCATATTCTTCTTCCCAGAAATAAAAGGTAGAATTCGTATTTGTCCGTTGTACCTGATTTAAATCCAGATAAGAAGAAAATGGATTTCCAATCAGGTTATACCCGTTTGTGCTGAGCGTTAGATTTTGTGTTACGGGTGCAACTTGCATATTCCCCGAAAGGGAAGCCGTAAATGCCTGAGTTACCCATAAAGCATAACCTTTTCCTGCATTGAGCTGATTGGAGGTATCGCTCAGGTAAGTACCCCATTCAGAACCATTGACATACGTTCGCAGATATCCCAATCCTGCCGGAGGAATTAAATGGGTCAGGGATGTGCCGTAATTTGCAGCAAAAGGCGATGCAATCAAATGCCAATTATTGGCGGTGAAATAACGTTGCAAAGTCATCGGTACATTGCTTGTTGAATGAATAAGCGACGAGGCACTGTTTAGCACAATTCCCGAAACTCCCGCGTTGTTTGTTAAGATTCCGTTTATTGTCAAGGCTTTTGCAGAATCGAGAATAAGCGATTTTCCGGCCGGTATCGTAAGATCATTCGCCTGTGCCGGAGTATTGTAAGCAGAGGTGATGTGCGGGTTGTTTTCGGCTGCCAGAAGCAGGCTTACATCTGTGGATGTATTGGGAACGGAGTAACTGACCCAGTTTGCGGTATCATTCCAGTTTGTGCTGCTCTTCCCTGACCAGATTCCGGAAGATCCTGTAAGCGTGATGTCATCTACGGTCCAATACCAGATATGGTAGGGATTTCCTTCAATCGTAAAGGCAAGATATGTATTGGGTGAATTCAGGTTTTGTGAAATATTTACCGAAATAGTTTGCGGATCGTAATTTCCATTATCCGATTGAACAGACCAGCTTTCATTGTTCCAGTTTATCAAATCGGTACTGCTTTGAACGTTCATGGTTGCGCCATTACCACCCCATCCTGCGTGATCTTCATAATACGTTTTGAAACGCAGGGTTGCAGCGGTAATTCCAGATGTATTGAGCGGAGCCGTTATTAAACGGCTTTTGGCTACCAGCCCATCCACTCCGATCCCATCTACATATTCCCAGTTATGCCCGGCTTCGCCAACATCACCTCCTGATATGTTTGTGTTCCAGAATTCCCAGCCATCAAAGCAGGCAAGGTTTTGCTGACTCCAGCAGGGAGGAAACGAGCTTCCATTAAAACTTTCGGTGTATGGAAGCAGCACGGCTTTGCATTCGGTTTGAGCATCGCTGCTGCTGAACGTTGAATAATCAGGGATTCCGTTCGTAATACTCCAGATTCGGTAATAATATTTTGATGCCTGCGAAAGCTGTGTATGCAGAAAGGTTGTGTCGCTGCCAGTATAAAGAACGGTACCGCCTCCGGGTAATGTATTCCCGTTTTGATAGCTTACGCCGTTTTGCGGTTTTCCGAAATCGGGGGTGGACGACCATGCAAGTAAAGTTGTGAAAGAAGATTTTCGTTCCCAGACTAAGCAAACAGAATCCGAAGAGAGAGCCGATGCGGAAAACTTTTTAGGTGCATTATCTGTAATTCCGCTCACGATTAGCCCAAACTCCTGACTTCCATTCTGTAAAACACCTTTATGGCTGACCGTAATTGTATAGATTCCTGCAGTTGGGTTATTGATGTTAATTTTTTCAACATTATCGCGAAAGTTATCGCCATTGGCAGCTGCATTGGCCGGATTGGCCGGGTCAAGTATCCAGGGAGTCCATGTGTCCGGGTTTTTTGAAATACGCAAATCCAAATCGTTCACCAGCATCAATGTTTTGGGATTGAGGCTGTCAGCAACAGGAGTTCCGGCGGGGTCAGTCCATGCAATGGTCGCAATCAATGGCTGGGTGCCGTCAGAATATGCCTCCAGGCTGTATGTATGTCCGTTGTCGAGAGATAGTTCGCAAATCATAGACAATGAATCGTTCCGGGAAATCAACGTTGCCGCTTTTGCCGAATTCATCAATCCCCAGCCAAACCGGTAGTCAGGACCGTTTGCAGTCCCGGCCTCATCAGTCGTATGTATCGCCAAAGCCTTCAACGTTGCCGATTTCATGTAATGACCGTTCTGATTGTAGAAGTGCTGTTGAAGCAACGCCAGCGAACCGCATACCGAAGGCGAAGCCATCGAAGTTCCGGTCATGGTTGTGTAAGCATTATCTGCCGGAGAATAGGTTGAGTACAAGCTTGCTCCGTTTGCACTGATGTCGGGTTTTATACGACCGTCATCAGCAGGTCCAAAAGAGCTTGACGAAATAAGGGTAACATCTCCCGGAACATTATATCCTGCAACAATATCATTTATATTGGCTACTGTCAGGATGTTTTTCGCTACAGAATATGTTGGCAGACAATCATACCCCTGAGTTCCTCCGTCTTTTGGCCGGGTAGCAGAACTTGAAACCCAGTTTTCACCATTCCATACAAGATGTGATGTTCCCGGATTTGGTCCTTCGCCTTTTTCATTTCCGGCAGCTTTTACAATCAGATAATAAGGAGCATTGTATGAAATAATGTCCCATATTCTTGAGGTCTGGTCATATAATCCGAATGTATAATCTTCTGTTGTGCTGATTGTTGTGTCGCCATACCAATACCAGTTGGGACTACTGTAGTACCAACCGGCGATACTGATGTAAGAGTGATTTGAAAGCAGCAAGCCGTTGGAAGCAGCCATCGACATTTCGGCAGCGTCATAGTTCCAGTCATAAGATTTCAGGTTTGCCTGAAACGCCATCCCTTTGGCTGCGGTTGTAACACCTGATGCAATTAATGTTCCGGCAACATGTGTTGAATGTCCGTTAAGGGTTGAGGCATTATCGCCAAGAGTCGCTCTTCCTCCAAATTCCTGATGCGTGATACGAACTTTTCCACCATCCCACTCTCCGATCAGAAAGCCGTTTCCGGTTAGGAAAAAACCTAATCCTCCACCCGAATATAACTTATTTGTTGAAATAGTTTTCGCGGCATTTTCGTTCGCTGTAATATTGTAAACCGGCTTGCCTTTTTTGTCGAGCCGTTGCAATTCAAAGTAGCCTCCATCCGGGAGGTCGCCTTTAATTGGCCAGCCTTTTAATTGAGCTGTAAGCTCAGCTTTTTGTTTATTGGAATCCGCAATTATATGCCATGAATCTGCAAAATTTCTCAGTTGAGCAGTTCGGGTTTTCTTTTGAATTTCAAGTTTGCTTTGCTGACTTTGTGCATTGAGCAATAATGGATTCATACATGCAACAAACAGAAATATATAAACATAGATGTTTTTCATAAATGTTAGTATTTAGTGAATACCCGTTTGTATTACTGCCAAAATCATTTGTTCCCGCCGAAAAGAAATAATTATGCATATGTCCCCATCATTTATAATGGTAACATATTTTGATTATTCCTTAACAAGTCCTATGGTTTGATAGTTCCTCTGTTAAGGAATGAATGAATAAGCGAATCTGTTTGAAATTTGTGTCTCAGGTGTGTTTTTCCAGAAATCAGGAATGTCTATTTGTATATATTAAACAGTCCCGTTTATTCCTGTTTCTCAAAAGTACAATTTTAAAAAGCATTTTCCGAATTTTCTGATTAAAATCAGCAGGCATTCATTCAGAAATTTGTTACAGCCTGAGAATTATTGTATTTTTGATGGAGATAATACAAGATCTATGAATATTTACTCCGAAATCTACCGGGCAATAGAAGAAAATAAACCTGCAATTCTATGCATTGTTACTCACACCCAGGGTTCTTCACCGCGTAAAGCTGGTGCAAAAATGCTGGTGTTTCCTGATAAAAAAATTGTCGGAACCATAGGAGGTGGAGCTGTTGAATTTCAGGTTATTGAAGAAGCAATCGGCTTTTTAAAAACCGGAACACCTACTCAGAAGTTTTACGAACTTCAGGATGATTTGCAAATGCACTGTGGCGGAAGCATGGAAGTATATTTCGAACCCATTTTAAGCAGCCCGAAGCTTTATATTTTCGGGGCAGGTCATATCGGACGAATCGTTGCCCGTTATGCGCTGGATTTTGGATTCAGAATTACACTCTTTGATTCCCGCCCGGAAATATTTGAAGAGTTTGATACTTCCTGTTTTCAATGTATAACAGATGATTATTTTACAGCTCTCGAAAAAGCGGAGTTTGACGAAAACACGTTTATTGTAATCGTAACGCCCAAGCATCTTTATGATGAAGAAATCCTTTCCGTTTGCGCTCAAAAACCTAACTCATATCTGGGGATGATTGGAAGCAAACGAAAAGTAGCGGAAGCCCGTACGCGTTTTCTTCGTGAAAAAATTCTTACCGAAGAGCAGTTAAATGCGGTAGATATGCCAATCGGAATTCCCATGAATGCTGAAACTCCCGAAGAAATTGCGATCAGCATTATTGCACAACTTATTAATGTTAAGAACTCCCGTAAATAACTCCTGAATATGAACGCCATTCGCTTTGTTCTCGATTTTGAAATCTTCGAGGTGGATTTTGATAACTCAAAATTTACACCTACCACAACTCTTCTGAATTTTCTTCGCTCCCTCAAAGGGCATAAAGGAACAAAAGAGGGCTGTGCTGAGGGTGATTGTGGCGCCTGTACTGTTGTTATAGGTGAACTTTGTAACAATCAAATCCACTATAAAGCAGTTGATAGTTGCCTGGTTTTTCTTCCTTCTATTCATGGAAAGATGGTGGTTACCGTGGAAAATCTGGCTGAAATAGTTGATAATGAAATAGTATTACATCCTGTACAGAAAGCAATGGTCGATAAATATGGATCACAATGTGGCTTTTGTACGCCCGGATTTATTATGTCGATGTTTGCATTGTATAAAAGCAGAAATACGGTTGATCCGGAAGACATCTCCGATGCGTTAACCGGAAACCTGTGTCGTTGCACGGGTTATCTTCCCATTAAAGAAGCAGCAATCGAAGCATGTTTATATCGGAAAGAAGATAAATTTGACCGGATGGAAGCAAAGCTTGTGGCTTTACTGGAAGAGATACTCAGAGAGAAATGTCCTGTAATTATTACGACTCAAACACAAAGCTATTTTCGCCCTTCCCGCCTGGATGATGCACACTCTCTCAGACAAAACCATCCCAATGCGCTTATTGTTTCAGGTTCTACCGATGTTGCCCTGCGGGTAACTAAAAAGCACGAGCTTTTACCAGAGATTTTGGATATTTCAGATGTTTCGGAATTGAATTTCTTCAAATTGAATGAAAATGAAGTTGAAATAGGAGCTGTTTTACCTTTGGAACAGTTGCGAAAAAGACTTTCCGGAACGTTTCCTGCACTCGAAAAAATGCTTTCTGTATTCGGCTCGAGACAAATCCGGAATGTAGCCACTTTAGGCGGAAATATTGGATCTGCCTCACCTATCGGGGATACATTACCCATCCTTTTGGCTCTTAATGCAGAGGTATGTGTTGAAAGTTCCAATAATTCACGCAAGGTTCCTTTATCCGATTTTATTATCGGATACCGAAAAATAAATATTCGTGAAAATGAATTGATTGTCAGAATTGTTATTCCTGTTCCTGACAAGGAAACCATCCTCAAATCATACAAAGTTTCCAAACGGAAAGACCTCGATATATCAACCTGTAGCGGAGCCTTTCGTTTGAAAATGAATTCAGAAAAAAAGGTTGAAGAGCTTATTCTTGCCTTTGGCGGAATGTCCGCTCACACAAAAAGAGCAGTCCAAACGGAAGCCTTTCTGATGGGTAAAATCTGGGATGAAGCAAATGTTACACAAGCTGCAAAAATTCTGGAAAGTGAATTTACGCCCCTCTCAGATGCACGTTCCGGCGCTGGTTTCCGCTCCATTGCAGCCCGCAATCTGTTGCTGAAGTTTTTTGAAGAAAGTAATTCAAATTAAAAACAAGAAAGAGAGATGACTTACGTAGTAACTCACCGACAATTGGAACATTTCTGTTATGCGGAGTTTCACGAATCAGAGAAGCACAGGTCGGAATGGAATTTAGAACTTCTACAACTGCCTGCACTTCGGCATTGTTCAATGTGACGGTTGTTTTTCAAAAAGAGCTGGTGACAGTCATTACAAGAACCCGGAATAATCGTTATTTATTTTCCCATTAAAACCTCCCCAAAAACCTAACCCCTATGAAAAACCTCCTTCACGATAGCGCACAAAAGCATGTAACCGGTGAAGCCGTTTACGTATCAGATATTGATTTTGGCAATAGATTGCTTTATGGACATGTTGTTTACAGCAAACATGCTCATGCCCGGATTCTTTCAGTGAATACCGAGGCAGCCCGTAAAGTTTCCGGAGTTAAGGCTGTTTTAACGTACAAAGATATTCCCGGTGCTAATCAGATGGGGCCTGTGGTTCACGATGAGCCTTGTCTGGCTGAAAATATGGTTCAGTGCATTGGCCAGGCAGTTGTTTTAATTGCAGCCGAGTCAACCGAAATTTGCATCGAAGCAGCTAAACTTATAGAGATAGAATATGAACCATTGGAAGCTATTCTGGATATCGAAACTTCGATTACAAAAGAGAATCGTATTGCTCCTCCCCGAAAAATAGAACGGGGCGATATTGCCAAAGGTTTTTCGGAATCGAAGCATGTTTTTTCCGGAACGTTAACTACCGGAGCTCAGGAACACTGGTATCTGGAAACACAAGCTGCACTTTGTGTTTGTGGAGAAGGGAAAGAGATTATGGTTCATGCTTCAAGTCAGAATCCTTCTGAAACACAGACCATAGTTGCCGAAGTTTTGGGTTGGAATAAACATCAGGTTACGGTTGAGGTAAAACGAATGGGGGGTGGTTTTGGTGGTAAAGAAACGCAGGGAAATCATGTAGCTGCCTGGGCTGCACTGCTTGCCTGGGAAACAAAACATCCTGTTTTAGTCCGGCTCTTTCGCGATGATGACCAGATTATGACCGGAAAACGGCATCGCTTTTTTTCGGAATACACCATTGGTTTTGATGATGAAGGTCTGATTTTGGCCTACGATATAACTTTGAATTCCGATGCGGGCTATGCTACTGATTTAAGTATGGCAATCCTTGAAAGAGCCTTGTTTCATGCAGAAAATACGTACTTTATTCCCAATATCCGGATTATTGGGAATGCGTGGAGAACCAATCTCCCTTCTAATACCGCTTATCGCGGCTTTGGAGGCCCGCAGGGGATGGCTGCTATCGAAAATGCCATTGATCGCATTGCCCGTTTTCTTAAAAAAGATCCTCTTGAAATACGATTCAAAAATTTTTACGGGATCAACGACCGAAACATTGCTCCTTACAAACAACGGATTGAACATAATCGTTTATATACTCTTTATGATCAGCTTGTTGCTGAAAGCGATTATAAAAATCGAAGGAATGAAATTAATCTGTTTAATGCTTCTCACAAAAATAAAAAGCGGGGAATTGCACTTACTCCGGTGAAGTTCGGAATTTCATTTACCACCTGCTTTCTCAATCAGGCCGGAGCATTGGTGCATATTTATGCAGATGGAACAATTCAGGTTAATCATGGCGGAACAGAAATGGGACAGGGACTCAATACCAAAATTCTGGAAGTTGCCAGTGCAGAACTGGGTGTGAGTGCTTCGCAATTTATTGTTACGGCAACCAATACTTCTAAGGTTCCCAATACTTCTGCTACTGCAGCTTCTTCAGGATCTGACCTGAACGGAATGGCTGTAAAAAATGCTATCGATAAGCTAAAAGAACGGTTATTTCCGCTTGCCAAACAATTGCTGAACGATCAAATTGGATCGGAAATAAAAGAAGAACCTGTTTTAAAGAATGATACAATCTGTTATCCTTCTCATCCGGGGAATAGCCTTTCCTTTAATACCCTTATCCGAATGGCTTACCTGAATCAGATAAGCCTGAGCGCAACCGGATTTTACAAAACACCTGATATTTATTATGATAAAGAAAAAGGAGAAGGGAAGCCGTTTCACTATTTCGCGTATGGAATGTCGGTTTCAGAAGTGGAAATTGACACCTATACCGGAGCGGTAAAACTTTTACGAACAGATATTTTGCACGACGTAGGTGAATCGCTAAATACGGAAATAGATAAAGGTCAGATAGTTGGAGGATTTATTCAGGGCGTGGGATGGTGTACCACCGAAGAGATTAAGTGGGATGTGAGCGGAAATCTGCTTAATCATTCTCCCGATACCTATAAAATTCCCGGTATTCAGGATATTCCGATGATTTTCAATGTAAAACTGTTGCAAAATGCACCCAACTTTAGTGCTATTCGACGAAGTAAGGCTGTGGGAGAACCTCCTTTTATGCTTGCGTTCTCTGTTTGGCTGGCCATCAAAGATGCAATTTCGGCAGTCGGAAATCATGAAACAGAACCGGAGTATTCGCTTCCAGCTACAAATGAACGGATTGTTCTCTCCATCGAAAAGATTAAAAATAATTAACGTATGAGGCATATATTCAGGATTTTAATCGGGTCAACACTTGTTGTTTGCTTTTTAATTTTTACAGGATGTAAATCTGTTGAGAATACACAAAAGAAGGAATCTCTGAAAAAAGACGTTACGCTCTTTCTCGACCAATGGCATCAACTGGCGGCAAAAGCCGATTATACATACTTTGACAAGATAGCCATGGATGGCATTTTTATCGGAACCGACAAAACTGAAAACTGGACACGTGATGAGTTTAAAAAATGGTGTAAGAAATCGTTCGATGCAGGCAAAGGCTGGGATTTTAAAGCCACAAAACGGAATATTTACATTTCCGGTGATGCCAAATTTATCTGGTTTGACGAACTGCTTGATACATGGATGGGAACGTGTCAATCTTCAGGCGTAATCAGCAATCGAAAAGGCAAACTCGAAATTCTCCACTATCAGCTTTCGGTTGCTGTCCCCAACGAAGTGGTAAAGGAAGTAATCAAGGTGATAAAAATATCTGAGAAAAAAGAATAATCATCAATCTGTCAAATGCTTCACAATACCAGTTGATTATAGATCTTGTCATTTGTAATCCTGAAAGTTTCTAAATATAGAAAGATGCCATTTTTTAATTCTTCAACATAATATTCTTTAATCTATTAATCAACAACATGTTAAAAGAAGCTGAATAGAGGGAGATTACTGCAAATTTTGGCAGTATTTTCATTTTCAGGATTTACCAAAGAACTCCCTTTAATTCTGAACGATAACCGTTTGTTGCCAGATTTTGATTTCTTTTTTAAATAGTGAAAAGAGAGATACCGTGTTATTAGTTGATTTTCTGTTGGTCTTTTCGTTTTACGAAAAATTTTACAATTTTCACTATTAGAAAAAAGAACCCCGATATTTATAGTAACACCCGACTTCAACGGTTTATAAATATAATCAGTTGATATTCATGTTTCAAAGAACAGATCAGGGCACTACATTTTTAATCGGGCGGTTTTGCAAAGAGGTATGGATATTGTAGTACTTTTGATTAAATGCATAGTATATGTCTCTTAGCTTCGGGAGAGAACTTTGATGGTATTAACCAGAGTCAGCGTTTATAAACGGCAAAAACCCGGCGAGTGACCGGGTTTTTATAAAGCCATGAGAGAAAATTCCGGCTTCATTTTCTGAAGATGTTTCAGAAACAAACCGGAATTATCTATATGTGCTTTATTCTGCGAAAACTTCGAATGAAATTTCGCCTTTAACTTCTTTGTGAAGATTGATTTTTGCTTTGTAAGTACCAACTTCTTTCACGCTATCGCCATCAACAACAATACGTTTGCGATCGATTTCGATGTTATGTTGTTCTTTTAGTGCATCCGAAATTTGAATTGCATTAACAGAACCAAAGATTTTGCCGGTGTTACCCACTTTTGCACCAATACGAACAGAAAGTCCTTCGAGTTTCTGAGCCATTGCTGATGCTTCATTACGAATTTTATCTTCTTTGAAAGCACGCTGGCGCATGTTTTCTGCATGGATTTTCAGATTGGTTTTGGTTGCCATAATGGCATAACCCTGAGGGATCAGGTAATTGTTGGCATAACCATCTTTTACCTTTAAAACGTCGTCTTTATATCCGAGTTTTTGTACGTCTTGTAACAAAATAATTTCCATCGTATTTCCCTCCTGAGATTATTTTAATAAATCACTTACATAAGGTAGCAGGGAAAGGTGACGAGCACGCTTTACAGCCTGAGCTACTTTCTTCTGATATTTCAATGAAGTACCGGTAATACGGCGTGGTAAAATTTTACCTTGTTCATTAATGAATTTCAATAAGAAATCAGCATCTTTGTAATCAATATACTTAATTCCGCTCTTTTTGAAACGGCAATATTTTTTCTTTTTTGTATCGACATTGATCGGTGTTAGATACTTAATGTCGTTTGCATCGTTTGCCATTGTGTAATTGGTTTACGGTTAAACAATTAATAATTATTCAGCTACAACAGCTTTTTCTTTCTTCATTCCACGTTTTTTCTCGTTGTAAGCAATAGAATGCTTGTCTAAACGAATGGTGAGGAATCGAAGAAGACGTTCATCGCGACGATATTGAACTTCAAGATCGCGAATTAAACCGCCATTTTCGGTGCGGAATTCGATGAGATAATAAAAACCGGTCGATTTCTTTTGAATCGGATAGGCCAGTTTTTTTAATCCCCAATTGTTTTCGTAAACAATTTCTGCTCCATTATCAGTCAGATACTGCTGATACTTTTTTACCGTTTCCTTCATCTGTTCATCAGACAAAACGGGAGTCATAATGAAAACGGTTTCGTACTGGTTTGTCATTGTTAATGATGTTTTTAATTGATTTTAATACTCTCATTAAAATTGGAGTGCAAAGGTAGTTATTTATCCCTTACAAACAAGCAATTGCAAATATTTCTTTCAGTGAGCTGCAAGTTTAGGTAGTTCTCCTCCTTTCTACGATACCGAGTATTTTTCGATAAAATCGAGAAATTGCTGTTTGTAGTTGTTCCCGATCGGAAGTTTTTCATCCTTAATTTCAACCATATTCCCTTCAATGGCTTTTATCTTCGGGATTGATACAATGAATGATTTATGAATCCTGAAAAAGGTTGACGAAGGCAATAAGCTTTCAATCTTTTTCATAGACTGATAGGTAATGATTATTTTATCAACAAGATTAATTTTCACATAATCACCCAGTGCTTCAATAAAATAAATATCGCTAATCCCCACTTTGTAGGTTTTTTTATTCGACTTCACGAAAATAAAATCATCGGCAGAAGATGTTGATTGTTTTTCCTGAATTACCTGTATCTGTGGCTCTGCAACATGTTTATTGAGTCGTTCCTGTGCTTTCTGTACAGCCTTTACAAACCGTTCAAAGGCAAAGGGTTTCTTTAAATAATCGAGGACATCCAGTTCGTACCCTTCCAGAGCATATTCAGGATAAGCAGTGGTGATAATTACCAGAGGTGGATTTTTGAGTGATTTTAAAAAGCTCATCCCCGTTATCTTGGGCATGTTTATATCCAAAAACATCAAATCTATCTTCTGATTCGACAAAACCTCCATTGCTTCCAAAGCATTGTTGCATTTGCAAACCAGATTGAGCCAGGGAATATCTTCGGCAAATTTTTCCACAACACGCTGTGCCAAAGGCTCATCATCTACTACTATGCAATTAATTGTACTCATAGGTATAAGGTTAAAGATATTTTATATGTTTTTTCGGTACTCGAAATCTCAAGTTTATGTTTTTTAGGATAAAGCAAATCCAATCGTTTTTGGGTATTCTGAATTCCTATTCCGGAATATCTCTTAGGCATCGGCGATAAATCTTCATCTTTACTATTTTCTACTGTAAAAGTAATACAATCATCGCGTTGCAAATCAAATTCAATCCGAATATATGAGTCTTTGCTTTTACTTCCATGCTTAAAGGCATTTTCAACAAACGTTACAAAAAGCAGAGGAACCACCTGCCTGAATCCCGATGTGCCTTTAATTTTGATACTTGTTTCAATATTGCTTCCCAGCCGAATTTCTTCCAGTTCCAAATAATTGCGAAGATTATGAATTTCTTTATCAAGCAGCACTACCTGTTCACGACAATCATAAAGCATATAACGCATCAAATCGGATAATTTCAGAATCATGACTGATGTCTTTTCGGAATTATCCAATGCCAGCGAATAGATGTTGTTTAAAGTATTAAACAAGAAGTGCGGATTGATTTGGGTTTTTAAAAACTTCAGCTCGGCTTCCAGTTTTTCTTTTTCTGCTTCGTTGAGCTTGAGGGTTTGATCTTGAAAATTAATCCAGTCGCGCAAAAGCTTAAAAGAAGTAGTCATCCCCAAAAAAAGCAGGACAATCAAACTTTCATAAAGGATTTCATTCGAATAATTGATTTTTATAACCTTGCCTTCGAGCCAGAGCGAAAACGAAATATTTGCAAAAATGAAGAGTAAAATATTCGCAATCTGAAAAAGCGCATAGTAGAGATACCTGCGTTTGCGTAAAAATCGGGGAATAAGAATTAAAAGATTAATATAAACAGTTACTGCCAGAAAAAATGTAGAAGCCAGAATACTGAGAAAATATCGAATGCTGAGTTTATCAATAAAATTCCGGTCATAACCTGAGAGTACCAACACAATACTGCCTAATACAAATATCCAGAAAACAATATGCTGAAACAGTATGTTATTAAACGTTTTTTTAAAAGAAAGCATAGATTCGGTTTTGTTTTTCAAAGATAAGCCAGTTAGGCGAATGTTTCCTAAAAAAAATGTGTGAAACGACATAAAAAGGAATCTGCCTGATGAATCGGCTATTTTGTACGATAACCACTAATTCAAGGCCAAAAATAGCTATTTCGACAGTTCAACGAGTATATTTCAGGGTTGATAAAGAAGATTGAATACTTCATCCAATTAACTTGTTTTCAGTATTAAAAGGAATGTAATATTGCAGCATCAAACAAAAACAAATCAAAATAACCCAATTATCAACATTCAAAAATTGAATACCATGAAAGCAGTTAAATTTTTTGCAGCAGCATTAATCCTCGTAGTTTTAGCTTCAAATGTTAAAGCAGGTGATGATACAAAAGCAGTAAAAAGCCAATTGACTCAAAAAGTAACCGAAATGGTTAAATTCCCTGAATTCGCCCAGGAAAACCTCTTAGAAGGATTTGTATATGTAGAATTCAAAGTTAGCGAAGAAGGTAAAATTGAAGTAGTTCGCACCAATACTCTGGAACCTGAACTTGCAAACTACGTTAAAGAAAAACTTCAGCAAATAGTATTAGATTCTAACGACATTGCAACCGGGAAAACCCATTATATGAAGTTTGACTTCAGACTCGAAAAGTAACCACTCTCGATCTTTTAATAATTTAGGTCTTGATTTTCTCAATCACTCGCCGGGACTCCTTTACTGGGGTTCTGGCTTTTTTGTAAAGAAGCTACTTATTTGGATTGGAAAGTCTTTTAGAGAACAAAAAGAATTATTACTTTTGGCAGTTTTGTAAGCGAATCATTACAGCATGGAAAACTTCATTGTTTCAGCACGAAAATACCGCCCGGCAACCTTTGACACAGTTGTTGGACAACAACCCATTACACAAACTTTAAAAAATGCAATTAAAAGTGAGCATCTTGCTCAGGCATTTTTATTTTGTGGCCCCAGGGGCGTTGGAAAAACTACCTGTGCGCGTATTTTAGCTAAAACGATCAACTGCCAAAACCTGACTCCTAACATTGAAGCATGTAACGAATGTGAATCGTGTAAATCATTCAACAATTCGGCTTCATTCAATGTGTACGAGCTGGATGCCGCATCCAACAACTCTGTTGACGACATCCGCAATCTGGTTGACCAGGTACGCATACCACCCCAGGTTGGCAAATATAAGATTTACATTATCGATGAAGTTCACATGCTCTCACAGGCTGCATTCAATGCTTTTCTGAAAACATTGGAAGAACCTCCTGCTTATGCAAAATTTATTCTGGCAACCACCGAAAAACACAAAATTATTCCTACCATACTCTCTCGTTGTCAGATATTTGATTTCCGTCGTATCCGTCTTGAAGATATTGCATCCCATCTTGCTTATGTTGCGTCCAAAGAGAACATTATGGCTGATACAGACGCACTTCACATTATTGCACAAAAAGCCGAAGGAGGTTTGCGTGATGCGTTGTCGATGTTCGACCAGTTGGTGAGCTTTGCAGGAAATCATCTTTCGTATGATTTAGTGATTCAAAATCTGAATGTACTGGATTATGATTATTATTTCCGTTTAATCGATTATTTCCTTACCGGAGATGCTTCCAATACCTTATTATTGTATGATGAAGTAATGGAAAAAGGGTTTGATGGGCAACATTTTCTGATAGGTCTTGGAGAACACCTTCGCAACCTGCTTGTATGCAGAGATGAAGTTACGTTGAAATTACTCGAAACCGGAGAAAATATCCGTGAACGATACAAAGCGCAGGCTCAACAATGTAAACCAGATTTTCTACTAAAAGCACTCGAAATAAACAATCGTTGCGATGTAAATTATAAATCGAGCAATAACAAGCGTTTAAGCATTGAAATTGCACTCCTTCAAATAACTGCACTTTTACAAAATCCGGAAGTTTCACAGGAAGGAAAGCCTCAGCTTGCGAAACCAACTACTACTACTGCAGGTGTAACGCATGCGATACCAGCCACACCTACAACTCAGCCAACTTCTAAACCAACTCAAACCGCTGCAAATTCTCCCGTTTCAAGTGCACAACCTCCCAAAACTGTAAGTGGAATGCCCCCTGGTATGCCCACACACAGTTCTACTTCTATAAAAAAAATGATCGATACTTCCTCGGATAATCCGCAGGAAGAAAAAAAAAATGAACCCGAATCAACTGCTTCCAGAGTAATTACTCAGGATGAAATTGAAATGCATTGGAATGAATTCGCTTCCGGTTTCAAGCAAACTAATTCGAGCATGTTTGTAACTTTAAGCGGACGAAAACCCATTTTGAAAGAGAATGATAAGATTGAATTTGAAGTAGTTTCAAAAATTCAGGAAACAGAGATTCGTGATCGAAAAACAGAATTACTTGATTTTCTTAAACAAAAAACGCAGAATTATCGTTTAAGTGTAGAAATCATTGTAACAGAAATCATTAAAGATGCAAAACCCTATACCCCCGATGACAAATTCAAAGCTATGGCTGAAATAAACCCTTTGCTGAGTCGCTTTCGTCAGGAATTAAATTTAGAATTAGATTTTTAAACAAACCGATCAATATTATGAAATTCAGATTATTCGTATTATTCGTGGTGCTTACTTCGGTAGGTTCGCTATTTGCACAAAAGAGCGAAACTGACCTTACAAAGCAACTTCCCCTCGACCCCAGCGTGCGAGTAGGAAAACTTGAAAACGGACTGGTTTACTACATCCGTAAAAATAAGAAACCTGAAAACCGTCTTGACCTACGTTTGGTTGTAAATGCAGGTTCGGTACTTGAAAATGATGACCAACAAGGTTTGGCTCACTTCCTGGAACACATGTGTTTCAACGGAACTAAAAGCTTCCCCAAAAATCAACTGGTTGACTTTCTACAGAAAACCGGTGTGAAATTTGGTGCAGATATCAATGCTTATACTTCGTTTGATGAAACGGTATATATGCTGGAAATTCCTTCCGATAAAAGCGAACTTGTTGAAAAAGGATATCAGGTTATTGAAGACTGGGCTCACAATGTTACGCTGGATGGTAAAGAAATAGACAACGAACGCGGTGTTATTGAAGCAGAATGGCGTTTAGGACTCGGTGCCGACGATCGTATGCGTAAAAAATACTTCCCGATTATCTTTAAAGATTCTCGTTATGCCGACCGCGTGCCAATTGGTAAAGTTGATATTATTCGCTCATTCAAACACGAAACTATCCGTAATTTCTATAAAGAATGGTATCGTCCTGATTTAATGGCTGTGATCGTGGTTGGAGATCTTAATCTCGACTCTGCTGAAGCTAAGATCAAGCAACATTTTGCCGGAATCAAAAATCCGGAAAACGTAAAACCAAGACCCGTTATCGAAATTCCGAATAATAAAGAACCACTGGTTGCAATTGCTACTGATAAAGAAGCAACAAGTACAGACTTGATGGTCTTCTGGAAACATCCACACCAACCACTGAAAACGATGGGCGATTACAAAGCAATGCTTATCCGCTCACTCTACAATGGAATGCTCAATGCCCGTATGAACGAACTTTCGAAAAAACCGGATGCTCCCTACATTATGGCCAGTTGCTACTACGGAGGTTTTCTTAACAGAACCAATGACACTTATGCAATTAATGCTATGCCAAAAGAAAATCAGATTGAAAAAACCATGGAGTTTGTTCTTTCTGAAAATGAACGCGTAAAACGTTTTGGTTTTCTTGCTTCCGAATTCGAACGTCAGAAAGAAGAGCTTTTAAGCAACTACGAAACAATGGCAAAAGAAGCCGACAAAACCGAAAATGGTTCTTTTACCGATGAATATACTCAGCATTTCTTAAGAGAAAATGCAGCTCCCGGCATCAAAAATGAATTGAAATATGCCAAAAAATTAATTCCGGAAATCACCCTCGAAGATGTAAATAAACTTGCTGCACAATGGATTACCGACGAAAACGTGGTGATTGTTGTTACTGCTCCTGAAAAGAGCGAACTAAAAGTTCCAACACAGGATCAACTCATTAAAATTCTGAAAAACAGCAAAACAGCAAAAGTTGAACCTTGGGTTGATAACTTTAAATCAGAACCTCTGATTATAGATGAATTAACCGGTGTTAAAGTTAAAAGTCATAAAGAATTCAAAAACCCAGACTATACTGAAGTAACATTAAACAACGGGATTAAAGTTGTTTTAAAACCTACCGAATTCAAAAATGATGAAATCTTATTTAAAGGATATAGCTTAGGCGGTTCTTCTTTATGTGCTGATAAAGATTTCCCATCTGCAAACTTTGCATCATCTATTGTTGACCAAAGTGGTATCGGAAACTTCGACAATAGTCAGCTTCAGAAAAAACTTAAAGGAAAAGTGGTGAATGTTTCGCCGTATATCTCTGCTTTGGAAGAAGGTTTCGACGGAAGTTGCTCTCCAAAAGACCTGGAAACTATGCTCCAGTTAACCTATCTTTACTTTAAAGCTCCACGAAAAGATACTGCAGCCTTCCAAACTTTTATTTCACAAACCAAAAATCAGTTGAAATTTATCAAAGCAAGTCCAATAATGGCTTTCTACGATACTCTTTTCAAAGTTGCTTATCCAAACAGTACCCGTTTGATTATTTTCCCTTCAGAAGAGATCCTCAACAAAATTGACCTGAATGTAAGTTATGATTTCTACAAAGACCGTTTTGCCGATGCAAGTGATTTTACATTCTTCTTTGTTGGAAACTTCAACATCGACAGTATCACTCCAATGCTCGAAAAATATCTGGGAAGCTTGCCTGTAACCAACCGTAAAGAAACATGGTTAGACAAAAATCCTAAGTTTAACGACAAGCTTACAGATGTAACCATTCAGAAAGGGACAGACCCACAAAGTATGGTTGGCATACTGATGTCGGGCCCAATGGAATGGAACGACAAAAACCGCATGGGTGTTCGCTTTGTAGAAGAAGTTCTCAGCATCAAATTAATTGAAGTAATCCGTGAAAAACTTGCAGGCGTTTACTCTCCACAGGTAAGTACCTCTATTGACCAATTTCCAACCAGCGAATATAACTTAACCGTAATGTTCGGATGCTCACCGAAAGCTGCCAGCAAAATATCAAAAGCGGTTTTCAAAGAAATGAAGAAAATTGCCAAAAAAGGACCAACCCAGGTTGACCTCGATAAGGTAAAAGAACTCTTGATTCGCGAACGTGAAACGAATCTTAACAAAAACGAGTATTGGATCAGCAAGCTTGAAAGTGCATATATGAACCATGATGATTTAAGCACCATGAACAACTATGACGCAACCGTAAAGGCTATGACCATTGAAGATGTAAAAATGGTTGCCCAAAAAATGCTGACGACCGAAAAATATGTTCGTACAGTACTAATGCCTGAACCGAAAACTAAATAATCAATTTTAAATAGTAAGATGAGAAAATCAATTCAATTACTAGCCATGGCATCGTTGATGCTATGGCTTTTTGCCGGAAATGTGTTTGCTCAAAAACAATACACATTCGAAACTGTTCCGGGTGATGCGTTAAATGCACGTATTTACACGCTGGATAATGGTTTAAAAGTATATATGACGGTTTACAAAGACAAACCTCGTATTCAGGCTTACGTTGCGGTTGCAGTTGGTAGCAAAAATGACCCAAAGGAAACCACTGGTCTGGCTCATTATTTTGAACACATGATGTTTAAAGGTACAAACCATTTTGGTACTGCTAACTGGACAAAAGAAAAGTCTATGATTGCAACCATCGATTCATTGTTCGAAATTTACCGTACTCTTAAAGATGAAAGTCAACGTAAAGATATGTATCATGTTATTGACAGCATTTCTTACGAAGCATCAAAACTTGCAATTCCCAATGAATATGATAAACTAATGTCAATCATTGGTTCGGATGGTACAAATGCTTATACATCTCTCGAGCAAACTGTTTACGTTGAAAACATTCCTTCAAACCAATTGGAAAACTGGGCAACTATCCAGTCTGATCGTTTCAGCAATCCTGTATTACGTTTATTCCATACCGAACTGGAAACTATCTACGAAGAAAAAAATATGACCCTCACCAATGACGGTCGTAAAGTTTACACTGCATTATTAGAAGGTTTATTCCCAAATCATACGTATGGTACACAAACTACCATCGGTTTGGCCGAACACATCAAAAATCCTTCAATGGCAAACATTCGTAAGTTCTTTGATACTTATTATGTTCCAAACAATATGGCAATCTGTCTTTCTGGTGATTTTGATCCTGATTATGCTATCCGCGTGATTGATGCAAAATTTGGTGGACTGAAAAGTAAACCTATTCCTCCGTTCACTTTCAAGAAAGAAGATCCTATCAAAGAACCTGTCGTAAAAAATGTTATAGGACAGGATGCTGAAAATATTTCTATTGCATATCGTTTTGGTGGAGTTAATTCTGTTGATCAGGACATGACCGCTTTAATTTCGATGATTCTGACCAATGGAAATGTTGGTTTAATCGACCTCAACATCAACCAGAAACAAAAAGCACTGAGTGCGTATGCTTATCCTAACAACATGAAAGACTATTCAGCACTCGTATTGGGAGGAAAACCAAAAACAGGCCAAACCTTAGAAGAACTTCGCGACTTGCTTTTAGCACAGGTTGAACTTTTGAAAAAAGGTGATTTTCCTGATTGGTTAATGGAAGCAGCTATCAATGATTTAAAACTGAGTCAGATTAAAGAATATGAATCAAACGAAGGACGTGCTGATGCTTTTGTAAACTCCTTTGTAATGGGTGAAAACTGGAAAGATGCTGTAAGTGCAATCGATCGTCTTTCAAAAATCACCAAAGAACAAGTAGTAAAATTTGCAAATGAAACGCTTGCAAACAACTACGTTCTTGTTTACAAACGTAAAGGAAAAGATGAAAGTGTTGCAAAGGTTAAAAAACCAAAAATCACTCCTATCGTGATCAACCGCGATCTTCAATCAGACTTTTTGAAATCAATTGAAGCAAATAAAGTTGCTGACATTCAACCTGTATTTATTGATTTCAATAAGGATCTTACCAAATTCAATATCAAAAGCAGTATCCCGGTTCTTTATAAAGAAAACACCGAAAACAAAACTTTCGATCTGTACTACGTTTTCGAAATGGGAAGCAACAACAATAAAAAGTTCCGTACAGCAGCAAACTACCTGAAATATCTGGGAACCTCAACGATGACTCCTGAAAAAGTAAAAGAAGAGTTCTTCCGTATCGGATGTTCTTTCAACGTTTCCTCATCAGCAGATCAAACATACGTAAGTCTTTCGGGATTAAGTGAAAATATGGAAAAGGCAGTAAAACTGCTCGAAAGCATGATCAACGATCCTCAACCAAATCAGGAAGCATTTGATAATCTGATTAAAGATATCATTAAACAACGTGCTGACGCAAAACTGAACCAACGTTCTATCTTCAGTGCTCTTTCAACCTATGGTCGTTATGGTAAAAACTCACCAAATACAAACCTGCTTTCAGAAAAAGAACTGAAAGCCTTAACTCCTGCCGAACTGTTAGACATTATCAAAAGTCTTTCAACCTACCAACACCACATCATGTACTATGGTTCGCAATCAACCGACGAATTAACCCGTATTTTAAATAATGAACACAAAGTAGCCAGTCAACTGAAACCAGTTCCTGCAGAAGTAAAATTTGCAGAACAGGAAACAAAGAAAAACATTGTTTATCACGTTCAGTATGATGCAAAACAAGCTACATTAATGATGATGGCGAAAGGTGGTTTATATAATGCTCAGTTAGAACCAACTATTTCACTCTACAACGAATACTTTGGCGGAAGCATGAACTCTATCGTATTCCAGGAATTACGCGAAGCACGTTCACTGGCTTACACTGCAATGTCAATGTACCAAAGCCCAAGCAAACTTGACCGTTCTTACTACAACATTTCTTACATTGCAACACAAAACGATAAAGTAATTGATGCTTTAAACGGATTAAGCACTTTGCTGAGCGATATGCCTGAATCAGATAAAGCTTTCAAACTTGCAAAAGATGGAATTATCCAGAAGCTGAGAACCGAACGTATCACAAAATCCGATATTCTCTGGGCTTACGAAGGAGCTCGTAAACTTGGTTTGAGCTACGACGATCGTAAAGATGTTTTTGAAAAAGTACAAACCATGAGTTTCAGCGATATCAAAAATTTCCAGAATCAATACGTAAAAGGTAAAACTCATACCTATTTACTCCTTGGAAATAAAGAAGATATCGACTTCAAAGCTGTAAAAAAATGGGGAAAAATCAAAACCCTCACGCTTGAAGAAATCTTTGGATACTAAACATATTCCAAACACGAACATAAAAAACGGCTGGTCATCATGATCAGCCGTTTTTTTTAGGGAATAAGTGGTTATTCCGGTTGGCAAAATGCAACGTTACCCGTTTCCATATTAACGCGATATATCAAGATCGTTTTCGGAAGAGGAAAGATTCGTTATTTGTTTTACAGATTAAAAAAATCATATTCGGAATTATGTTCTTCTCAAACCCCTCAGTTTAAATTGAGAGGAGATTCGAAAAGAAAAAATAAAGTTTACACAGTTTTTCGGACAGTACCATTTCCGAGTACAAACAATGGATTTCAATTTGCAGATTATGGATTTATTAGTACGGATGACCGATTTCATATTCCGCAGATAAATTTAGGGTTGTGTAAATAAGATTTCAGAGTACAAACAATGGATTTCAGAGTTCTGATAATGGATTTTAATCTACAGATTAAGGATTTGTTAACACAGAAGACCGATTTCGTATTCCGCAGATGAATTTAGGGTTGTGTAAATAAGATTTCAGAATACAAACAATGGATTTCAGAGTTCAGATAATGGATTTTAATCTACCGATTAAGGATTTGTTAACACAGAAGACCGATTTTAGGAATCATATGTTAAATTTCAAAATGAAATCCATCATACAGTTCTTTAAATCGGTCATATAGTTCCTGAAATCCATAATACGGACTCTAAAATCGATTAGCCCAATACTTAAAATTGTAATTCAGTACATAATATTAGAAATCCATGTAAGGGAAGCATCAATCAGTTCAACAGTATTCATTATACATTGCCCCAAAATATTGATTTGAATGATGAAATCGGTAAGAAGACCTAATTTATCCTCAAGGCCAGTTAATTCAAGGATTGAGGAGATTGAAAAGATTGAATTTCTGCCTTCTGACTTATTTTCACGTTTCTGAATTCGAAGATAGAAAAAGACAGAAAGGATTGATGGGATTGAACATCTGTCTTCTAACATCTTTTCACGTTTCACGTTTCTGAATTCTTACTTCTGGCTTCTTTTTTCTACCTTTGCACAACGATTAAACATTGGAGAAAGATGAAAACTCAACCCAGAGTTTGTGTTTTAGGAAGTGGAAGCTGGGCAACCGCTATTGTAAAAATTCTTTCCGGAAATCTCGAAAAGATTAACTGGTGGATACGTGAAAAAGAAATTGCGGATGGTTTAAGAACATTTGGGCATAATCCACTCTATTTAAGCTCTGTTGAATTTCATAAAGAGTCAATACAGGTAATAACAGACATTCAGGAAGCTGTTAAAAACTCCGATATTATTATTCTATCAATCCCTTCCGCATTCCTGCATGATTCGTTGAGTTGTTTAGAAAAAACCAGTTTTCAGGGAAAGATGATTTGTTCTGCCGTAAAGGGAATTGTACCGCAAACAAATCAAATCATCTGTGAATATTTCGAAAGCACATTTGGGGTTGATTTTCAAAATTTCGCCGTGATAATTGGGCCTTCACATGCCGAAGAAATCGCGTTGGAAAAGCTTACATATCTCACCGCAGCTTCACAAAACAGCCAGTTTGCAGCTACGCTTGCCGAAATGTTCTCCTGCCGCTATGTAAACACAACCCAAAGCGATGATATTTATGGAACGGAATACTCTGCCGTGCTCAAAAACGTGTATGCAATTGCCGCTGGTATAAGTAAAGGATTGGGCTATGGAGACAATTTTCTGGCCGTTTTGGTTTCCAATGCAATGATTGAAATTGAACGATTTATTCACGCGGTTCACCCGATAGATCGTAATCTTCATCAATCAGTTTACCTTGGTGATTTATTGGTAACCGCTTATTCGCAGTTTAGCCGCAACCGTACATTCGGAAACATGATCGGATCAGGATATTCTGTTCGTTCTGCACAGCTTGAAATGAGAATGATTGCAGAAGGTTATTACGCTGTAAAATGCCTCCATAAAATAAACCTTGATTACAAAGTTGAAATGCCTATTATGGAAGCTGTGTACAATATTCTTTATGAAAACATCTCCCCGTTTATTGAGTTTAAGATATTATCTGATAAGATGATTTAACAGGAAGGCTGTTTTACCTACAATTCAACCCTGATTAATCCTATCGGAAATTCCTGATTAATAAGATTGAGGAGTTTTTGATAATCTTCGGAAAAGTTTACAAAATCAAGATTTGAAGTATCAACTACCACAATTCTATAGTCGGGTAACTGGCGAAACGTTTCGAAATAACTCTCCTGAATACGCTCAAGATACGCCGAAACTATTTCCTGCTCATAACTTCGTCCGCGTTTCTGAATATTTTGTTTCAACTGATCTATCGGACGGTAAAGATAAACTAACAGATCAGGCCGGGGAAGTGATGGAAGTATGATATTGAACATTTTACGATATAATGCATATTCATCTTCCTGAAGGTTTTTACGGGCAAAAATGAGTGATTTATTGATAAAATAATCTGCAATAATGGTAGGCTTAAACAAATCTGTTTTACTCAACTCATCTTTCAACTGTTGATAGCGTTCGGCCAGAAATGAAAGTTCCAAAGGAAATGCATACTTTGCCGGATCTTTGTAAAACTTGGGAAGAAAGGAATTTTCTTCAAACTGTTCCAGAATTAATCGTGTATTAAGATCATCTGCAAGATGTTGTGCCAATGACGTTTTCCCGGCGCCAATATTTCCTTCTATGGCAATATAATTGTAGTGCATCATTCTGATTCAATTAGAGCTTGAAGACGTTTCCTTTATCAGGGCAAAACTTCAATAGTTGGGCAAATGTTTTATGAAGTGCAGGGTGAATATTTTCGGCAAAAAGTTCTACTAAGGGAGCAAGGACAAACTTTCTGTTTGCGATTTCCGGATGTGGTATTACCAATCCTTCACTATTCAGAACCAGATCATCATAAAATAAAATATCCAAATCGAGTGTACGGTCAATATATCCTTTTTCCCGATCACGTACGCGCCCAAGCTGATGTTCAATTTCCTGAAGCTGACACAATAAATCCTGAGGATTAAATTCTGTTTCTACCACGATGAGCTGATTGTAAAATGAGTTAGATGAAGCATATCCCCACGGTTCCGATTCATAAACCGAAGATTGTGCTGTTACAACACCAACTCTCTCCCTAATCAGCTTAATAGCCTGTTGGAGATAAAAGCTCCTGTCGTCCAGATTACTTCCCGATAATATAGTTGCTTTACTCATCCTGCATACTTACACCTCAAAAGTAGCAAGGTTTTTTGAGCTGCGAAAATGAAATATATGATTTAAACCAACAAGAATAGATATGAATATTATAGTTCTCAGAAAACACAAACGCATTACCCTTTCTCAATCAGTTCGTAAGAGGCTTTCAGCCAGGCAAGCAATTGACTGTCCAGTTCTTCTTCCGATTGAAGTTTCATAAAATGAACAACTCTGCGTTTGCTGATCCGTACCGTTTTATAAACCGGAAATAAATCTTCCTCATGATCCAGAAAAAACTCAAGGGTTAAATATGTTTTCGATAATTTACACGCCAGAAAAGTTGTACGATTACTTATTAATATTGCATTCTTTACCGAAGCAATTCGTATTACCCCAAAGTTTTCTACCTGTTGAATCAATTGATTGTAAAGTTGTTGAACAGAAGGGAGCGTTTTTGCAAAATGTTTTTCAATTGGAGTAGTTCCACAGCTATGCGACTGATTTGTATTGTGAAATTCACGGTTACAATTCGGACAAATCCAGAACATCAACTTGGTTCTTGTTAATTGAATTTACGGTTGAAAATGTAAAGGTAGATTATTTCATGATTGACCTTTTTATTTTCACTGAAAAATGTTGACCTTTGTAAACCACTTTAATACCGATTGAAGGAATATAACAGCCCAATCTTCGAAAGCTCGATTAGCCTTACTATTTCTATTCGTCGGCATTATGCCCGAAATGGGTTTGGGATAATTTTTATATTCTAAATAGTATAAGACAGAGAAAAATATATGATGATAATCGGAATTACAGGAACATTAGGTGCAGGAAAAGGAACAATTGTGGATTACCTTATTAAAGAAAAAGGATTTGCACATTTTTCTGTTCGTTCTTATCTGGTTGATGAGATAATTTTAAGGAAGCTTCCTGTAAATCGCGACAGCATGGTACTGGTAGCTAACGAACTTCGGGAAAAATATGGTTCATCATATCTTATTGATCAATTGTATGAATTGTCACTGAAATCAGGAAAAAACGCAATCATTGAAAGCATTCGAACTCCGGGAGAAATTGACTCGTTGCGTAAAAAAGGCCATTTCTTTTTGTTTGCAGTAGATGCTGAAGCACATAAACGGTATGATCGTATTCAGATCCGCAATTCAGAAACCGATAATGTAAGCTTTGAAACTTTTCTTGAGAATGAGCATCGTGAAATGAACTCTACGGATCCGAATCATCAGAATTTGCAGCGTTGTATCAATATGGCAAATTATATATTCGACAATAACGGAACTATTGACCAATTGAATCAACAAGTGGATAAAGCATTAATTGATATTCAGGAAAAAGGAAATACGCAGGAATATATTCGTCCATCATGGGACGAATATTTTATGGAACTTGCCCGTACTGTAGCCAAACGAGCTACCTGCGATCGGGGACGAAGTGGCTGCGTGATTGCCCGTAACAAACAGATACTGGTAACCGGATATGTAGGTTCGCCAACCGGATTACCTCACTGTGATGAAGTAGGCCATCTTTTCAAAAAGGTAATTCATGAAGATGGAAAAATCACCAATCATTGCATGAGAACCGTTCATGCTGAACAAAATGCAATTTGTCAGGCTGCAAAAATGGGAATTGCACTCGAAAAAGCAACACTTTATTGCAGGATGACGCCCTGCCGTACCTGCGCAATGCTGATTATCAACTGCGGAATTACTCGTGTGGTTTGCGAATTTCGCTATCATGCCGGGGATGAGTCGGAAGAGATGTTCCGTCAGGCAGGAATTACTCTTGATTATTTCAATCATGATGTGTTAGAATACAGCAATCAAAAATAGCTGATCATAAATCCTATTATCCTCTTCTGCGAAATTCAGAGCAGATAATGGCTGTTGCGATAGAAGCATTGAGCGATTCGGCATGTGAGTCCGAACGTATAGCAAAAGAAGGAATCATTATTTTGTTGGTAATATATTGCTGAATTTCTGTAGAAATACCTCTGGATTCATTTCCAATAACAATAACACCGTTTTGGGTTAAGTTTTGCTTGTAAACATCTTCACCTTCGAGCAGTGCGCCATAAACGGGTGTTCCCTTTTCCAATATGCTTAAATAACTTTGCAGATTGCAGTAGTGAATTTTTACTCTGAAAATAGACCCCATAGTAGCCTGAACAACCTTTGGGTTATAAGCATCTACACTTGATTCGCTGCAAACAATATGCTTTATTCCAAACCAATCAGCAATTCGAATAATGGTTCCCATGTTTCCGGGATCGCGAATATCATCCAATGCAAGGATTAGTTGTTTGTTCAATTGGATGGCTGATGTTTCGGGTTGAGGAATGCAAACCAATGCCAAAACCTGATTCGGAGTTTTGAGCAAACTGATTCGGTTAAGTTCACCTTCGGTGATAAGCTCAAGGGCAAGCTGTTTGTTTTGAAGCAATCCAGAATGCGAATCTGCCCATTGGTGTGTTGCATAAAGTGTTTCTATCGTTAAACCGGAATGCAGGATTTCTTCTGCCAGTTTTACTCCTTCTGCCACAAAAAGTCCCGATTCTGATCGATTCTTCTTCTCGGAAAGCGATTGTATAAATTTGATTCGTTGTTTCGTTAACATACCATCAGTTTTTAAAGGTAATTAATCTGAGTTTCCGGATAATCATGAAAAAGTTTTCTTCGGAAATTGTCCTATCTTTTCTTCTTTCTGTAAATGATAACCTGTGCAAGGAAGATAAAGATAAGGGTAACAAGAGAACTTAGAATAGTTCGTCCGAGAATGGCAAAAAACTCACTGAAGCGAAGTACTTCTACAAAGAAATAGAGTGTATGATGAATAAAAACAAGCAAAATTGAGTAGGGCAAAAACCAATCCCATCCCAAATCACGAACTGAAGGCTGAATACCTGGTTCGTAGTCGCGTGAAGAAGATACAAGTCGTAAGACAGATGGGCGAACAAAGCCCATGAAAACGGTTGAGAAAGTATGAATTCCGGTCATCCCGGTAAAAATATCTACCGAAAATCCCATTACAAACGAACTGAGAAGCATCAGCCAGCCCGGAGTTTCAAAAGGAAGCATCAACACAAACATAACATAAAGCATGGGATTGATATAGCCTCCCAAATGCATATTATCAAGGATAAAAACCTGAATAAACACAAGAACAATCAGGCGTAATATGTTTCGGATAATAGGACTGCTCATTGTTCTGTATTCATGATTGTTTGTTGCTCTTCTTTAAACAAATTTCGTACAATATAAACATAATCAAGTTTATTGTAGTCGGCAGAGAATTTCACCTTTCCCTCGTAAGTACTTGTTCCTGGATCTTGTTTGAAATTTTCGATACGACCAATCATAATTCCTTCGGGAAAATCAAGCGAAAAACCACTGGTAATCACTGTATCACCCTTTTTTATATCAATATGAGAAGGAATATCGGTAAGCAAGCCATAACGGTAGTTTCCACCTTTCCAGATAAGCGAGCCACTATAGTTTGTTCGTTTTAACTTAGCACTTATACGTGATTCACTATGTAGAACCATCATTACCTTCGAATAATTTTTCGACACACTGCTCACAATCCCAACTATCCCATTTGACGAAATTACAGCCATTGATTTTTTTACTCCATGAATACTCCCCTTGTTGAGCATCATGTAGTTGTTTCGTTTACCGGAGCTGCTGCTGATAACTTTCGCATCAATAAACGTATATTGCTGTTTGTAAATAGTGTCGTTAATTGTGAACGTGTGGTGCGTATATTTAATGTATGAGCTTTCGATCTGACGACGAAGTCGTGCATTTTCTTCAGCAAGAATACGATTGGTTTCACGAAGATCTACATAGTCCGTAAGATTATTGTACCGATTGGTAATCCCTCCACCAAACTCATTGGCAAAGCCTTGTATTGTGGAGCCCTGATACGAATTATTGGATGCTATAATAATGATAGCCACCGTTTCCAAAATCAGAAACAGAATAAAAAAATGGAATCGTTGTAAAAATGCTATCAGGTTTCGCATAAGAGTGCAAAAGTACAAAAAAAGGTTTGAGGCTGTCTAAAAAGTCACAACCTTGATATATTTTCCCGACTTCCGGGAAAACAGTTTTCTTAATTTAAGTACATTGAATTATCAGAATATAATATCGAGGTACAATAACTACTCCTCTATGGCGAGCGTAAGTTGTACAAAATCATCTACCGAAAGTTGTTCGGCACGTTTGTCGAGAAATTCGTGCTGGAAACCAGGTTTTGTGACGGACTTCAAGGCATTGCGAAGTGTTTTCCTGCGTTGATTAAATCCGGCTTTTACAACCCTGATAAAGCGCGTTTCATCACAAGGTAAACTTTTGACCTCGTTTCGCTTCAAACGAATCACGCCTGATTTTACTTTTGGCGGAGGATTGAAAGAACCTTCATTTACTGTAAACAAATATTCTCCGGTATAAAAAGCCTGAATCAAAACACTCAGAATTCCGTAATCTTTATTTCCCGGAGGCGAAATTACCCTACGTGCAACTTCGCGCTGAAACATTCCTACCAGTTCTGTTACCTGATTGCGTTCATCCAGCATCTTGAACAGAATCTGACTCGAAATGTTGTAAGGGAAATTGCCTATAATAGCATATTCTTCCTGAAAAACCTCTCCTTCTTTCAATCGCAAAAAGTCGGCATAAAGGAAACTGTTTTCTGATTCGGGGTAGTGAAATTTAAGATATTGAACAGATTCCTGATCAACATCTACCGCTTTAAAGTTGGGATGACGATTGAGCAGAAAGCGAGTTAGTACGCCCATTCCCGGGCCTATTTCCATCACATTCTGATGTTCTTTCGAAAGACTATCCACAATGTGTTGAGCAATGGACGGGTCGGTTAAAAAATGTTGTCCAAGTTGTTTTTTTGGGCTTACTTTATCCATGAAAATCGGTTTAATTTACCAGGTCGCCGCGTAGTTTACGGAAGCGTTTACGAGCTTCCGGAGCGTAAAATCCTGAAGCATAATCGGTGAATATTTTTTCATAACAGCTCATGGCTGTTATGATATTTTTCAATTGAGTTTCGTTTAACTCTGCCCTCATAAACAAAGCATCATCGGCAAGAATTTTATCCGGATAAAAATCTACCAGCTTTTGCAAAATGCTATCCGCTTCGGTCAGTCGTTCCTGTTGAATAAAGATTTTCGCTTTACGCATCATTACCTCATCGAATATGGGATGACTTAATCCCAGCAAACGAGTTGAATCCAGAACCAAAAGTGCTTCGTTTGGTTTATTCTGAAAAATCAACAGATCAGCTTTCGATAAATAAACCAGTGCAGAAAATGAGCTGTCTTCATCACGATTTTCATTGATGAGCATCGAAAGTTCCATGGCATCATTGGCAATGGTTTTGGCAGTTGCCGCTTTCAATACATCCAGTTGCGACAATGCCCATTCGAATTCACCAATATAATAGGAAAGCTTCGCATTTTTAAACTTGGCATAAAATCCGATTGTATCCTGTTTAAATGCTTTTTCTACCTGAGAATAAAGCAGTGTCGATTCCCAAACATCGCCCTTAAACAATAAAATATCGGCCAATTGCAATTTGCACTGGGCCTGTAATTGTGGATCAATTTGTGGAGTATTCACGGCATCGTTCAACAAAGAGATCGCATCATCAATTTTTTTCGAATTGAAGGCAAGCATCTGAGCCAGATCCTGCATAATAGGCAACGTATTTCTGTTTTTTCCGAATTCAGTAAGCGTTTGAGTATAGGCTTGTTCCAATTTCAAAAAATCACCAGGTTTTGATTTTGGAGAAGCAGCAAGTTCTTTAAAAGAAGACCTTAATACTCCGGTACGACTCTGAAAATAGAAATCACTTTCTTTTCCCTTGGCTTGCAGGAATTCGTAAGCTTCCCGGGCAACTTTCCAGTTGGAGTTGCTCATGCAAATACCTGCAAGAATGAAAACCTGTTTTCCTCCATCTTTAAATCGTTTGTCGAAAGCTTTTGCCTGGATTAACGCTGTTTCATAATCATTAAGCTGAACCGAAAACCAAAGCAATAATTCAGAATAGGTTTGGTTGGTTGGATTTTTCTGAGATCTGGATAGTAAACCCTGACGTAACCTTTCCGTTTTAGAACCATCTTTATCTTGATTAATAATGGTTTGCAAACGTAATTGAATGTAATTAATAAATGAATAGTTGTTATCAATCAACCGAATATATTCATCCAATGCCTCCTCATATTTGCCTTTCATTTCATACGCAGATGCAATTTCAAGTGCAAATATCTGAGAATCTTTTAATTTGAGACGCCCTGCCTTATACGTTTCGATAGAATAATCCGTGAGATTCCGGTACATAAATGCATTTGCCAAATCAATGATTTGTTGCTGATTAGGATCAAGTGCTTCAATGGCTTCATTGAAAATCTTTTCAGACTTTTTAGACTCTCCGGCTTTTTGAAGTACAAAGCCCTGATCAATTACAAAACGTTTGTCACCAGGATTTTTACGTTTCTGTTTCTTTACCAACTTTTCGGCATCATCGAATTTATTCAGATTAAGGAGTGCCTGAAGGTAGTTGTTGTAAATCTGCAAAGTAGGATTTTTATCGTACAATTCATCATAAAGAGCCACTGCTTTTTCATTTTCACCTTTCATAAAATACTCATCAGCAAGCCTGCTGTTTATATCAGGTTGCGCAAGAGTGAGCAAAGGAAAAAGCAGAAAAAGCAGTGCCAGTTGTACGATTTTCATCTATAATCTGAATTAAGATATTTTCTCAAAACGGGTATATTCCTGCAATGCTTTGGGAATCATCACCCCATCAACTGTTTGATGGTTTTCGAGCAAAGCAGCAACGATTCTGGGTAACGCCAAAGCACTTCCGTTTAGTGTGTGTGCCAGACGGGTTTTGCCATTTTCGTCACGGAAACGCAATTTCATGCGGTTTGCCTGATAGTTTTCGAAATTAGAAACCGAGCTAACTTCTAACCAGCGTTTTTGCGCAGCAGAATAGACCTCGAAGTCGTAGGTAAGAGCAGACGTAAAGCTCATATCGCCACCACAAAGTCTCAAAACTCTGAAAGGCAACTCGAGCTTACGCAGAAGTGTTGCTACATATTCGCGCATTTCTTCCAGTGTTTCATACGATTTATCAGGATGTTGAATCTGAACAATTTCCACTTTATCAAACTGATGTAAACGATTTAAACCACGAACATCCTTTCCATAAGAACCCGCTTCGCGACGGAAACATTGTGAATAAGCAGTGTTTTTGATTGGGAATTCTTTTGCATCCACAATCATATCACGATAGATATTGGTTACCGGAACTTCGGCCGTTGGAATCATGTAGAAACCATCGGCAGTTACATGATACATCTGACCTTCTTTATCGGGCAACTGGCCTGTAGCCATTGCCGAAGCTTCGTTTACCATCAAAGGAGGCTGAACTTCACGATATCCGTTTTCGGTTGCGTTGTCGAGAAAGAAACTGATTAAGGCACGTTGCAGACGGGCACCTTGTCCTTTATAAACCGGGAATCCGGCACCCGTAATTTTCACTCCCAGTTCAAAATCGATGATGTCATATTTCTGGCAAATTTCCCAGTGAGGGAGTGCATTTTCGCCCAGTTCCGGAATGATCCCTTCCTGATGAATTATTTCATTGTCTTCGGCAGACTTTCCTTTGGGAACCGAAACGTGAGGTATATTCGGAATCTGTAACAGCAAACCTTCCAGTTCACTTTCACATTGATTCATTTTATCAGAATATTCTTTGGCCAGCACTTTCAGTTCAGCAGTACGTTCTTTCAATGCATTGGCTTCGGTTTGTTTTCCGCTTTTAAACAGATTTCCTATTTCATTCGCAATCTGTTTCGATTCTGCCAGCGTTTCATCCAGTTTCTGCTGAGTTTCACGACGATTTGTATCTGCTTCTAAAACTTTTGTTACAATTTCGGTAGCATTAAAATTTTTGATGGCAAGACGTTGAATAACTTCTTGAGTATTTTCACGTAAATAACTAAGTTGTATCATGATAATCAATGATTTACAAATCTGTTTCTGTCTATAATTTGCTGGAATAAAGGTAAAAAGAAAAAACCGAACAGAAAGGATTTTGTTTTGAATAAGCCCGGCATGCTCTCATACTGCTGCGTTTCACGTTTGTATAACAATTCTTTTACTCCTAAATATTAGAGTAGTAATAAGCTTTTCATTACCTTTGCGAACTTTTTCTCAAAAACTTAACATGGCATTTCTAGAGATTTTACTCCTTGCAATTGGCCTATCAATGGATAGTCTGGCGGTTTCTATCACAAGTGGTGCAATTCCCTGTGTTACACATAAGAAAGGGCTACGACTGGCATTGGTTTTCGGTATATTTCAGGGTTTAATGCCACTTTTGGGTTGGTTATCCGGCTTAGCATTCAAAAGCATGATTGAGAACGTTGACCACTGGATTGCATTTGGAATTTTATTGATTATTGGAGGGAAAATGCTCGTTGAAGCTTTCAAAACTAAAAAAGAAGATCATGAGTTCAACATCAATAAATGGTTTATACTTATTGGATTAGCAATAGCAACCAGTATTGATGCGTTTATAGTAGGAATAAGTTTATGTTTCCTGGATGTAAACATTTGGTTCACCATTGCTGTTATAGCGGTTGTTACCTTTCTGTTTTCATTTTCAGGAGTATGTATAGGAAAAACAACTAAATGGCTTTCACCACGTGTTGCTGAAGTGGTGGGAGGCATTGTATTAATTGGAATTGGAATTAAAGTATTGATCGAACATAACGCTTTTAAATTATGAGAAAAATTTTAGTGTCAATTGCCATTTTACTGAGCACAGTTGCTTTAATGGCGCAACCTCCCGCAGGTTATTATAGTTCCACAAATGGATTAAGCGGGCAAGCTTTGAAAACCGCTTTGTTTAACATCATCAAATCAGGCGTAACTACCATTACGTATGATGGTTTGTATAATGCATACAAAACAACGGATAATCTCCCAACCAACAAAGTTTGGGATATGTATTCGATGAAAATGAATGGAACTGCAAATTACTATTTTACACATAGCAGTGATAATTGTGGAAGCTATAGTGCCGAAGGCGATTGTTACAATCGCGAACACACAACTCCTGCAAGCTGGTTTAATGATGCAACTCCGATGTATTCCGACTTATTTAATGTTTACCCTACCGATGGTTATGTAAACAATCGTCGTAGTAACCATCCTTACGGTGAAGTTGGAAATGCCACATACACCTCTTCAAATGGCAGCAAATTGGGATCATGTTCTTTCTCTGGTTATTCTGGAACTGTTTTTGAACCCAATGATACATTTAAAGGTGATTTTGCCCGCACTTATTTATACATGGCTACACGCTATCAGGACAAAGTTGCAAACTGGCCTGGAAACTCAACAGAATGTGCTGCTTTTTATGCCGGAAATAATACAACTGTTTTTAAAACATGGGCTATCAATTTGTTGCTAAAATGGTGTGTGCAAGACCCTGTAAGTCAGAAAGAAATAAACCGTAACAATGCCGTGTATGCTTTACAGCACAATCGCAATCCTTATATTGACCATCCGGAATGGATTGCAATGATTTGGGGAAGTAACGCCTCTGTTGAGGATGTTGATTTAAGCCAAAGTGTGATGGTTTATCCAAATCCTGCTCAGAATATTTGCTCCATTGACTTAACCGAAAATTTTAATGCACAAAAAGTTTCTGTTGAATGGCTGGATATCACCGGAAAATCATTCACTCCTGCTTATGAAATTGTGAATAACAGTTTCCGTTTCAACACCTCAAATCTGGCAAAATCAATCTATTTTGTAAAAGTTTCTGATTCACAATCAGGGAGAAGCACCGTAGTAAAAGTTGTAAAACAATAAGGATGATGAATAAGGTTCGCCTTACCAAAGAGTTTAAATTCGAGATGGCTCATGCACTGGATGGTTACGATGGAAGTTGCCGTTTTATTCATGGGCATTCTTACGAAATGTGGGTTACCGTAATTGGAACACCCATTGCGGGTAAAACAAATCCTAAGCAAGGAATGGTAATGGATTTTGGTGATCTGAAAAAGATTGTTCGTAACGAAATTGTAGATCCGCTCGATCATGCTCTTATGCTTAATCGCAATACCGTAAGTCCGGATTTAAAAGATTCGCATGAACGCTTTAGCAATATTATATTTGTGGATTATCAACCTACCAGCGAAAATATGCTGATTGACTTTGCGGCAAGACTTAAACCCCTGCTCCCGGAAAATGCAAAACTTTTCAGCCTCAAATTACGAGAAACCATCACTTCTTATGCCGAATGGTTTGCCGATGATAATGAAGAATAATTAGCTGTTACAATACCTGAAAAAGGGACTGAAATCGATCAGTCCCTTTTTTCATAAAAAGTCTTTTCCAATTATCGTAACTCAGTTTGATTGCTATAATTCTATACGTTATCATAGTGAGTTCCGAAAGCCGGGGAAAACATACAAAGACTGCACCTTATAAGGCAACCTCATATCTTACACTATATTTTTATCACAAGCTTAAAATAAAAGCTTTCTGCTTACATCTAATTTGTATTTTGCAAACTGAGTGTCACCAGATACTATTTCGACGACATATATTCCAAAAGGTAATTCAAATGGATTTAGCAATACATTATTTTCTTCAAATATAATACTTTTATAATAGCACATATCCATACCAGTTATCGAGAGTGATAATTTAAATAAACACTTATCCGTACTAAAAAATATATTATCATTTTTAAATCCATATATTATTTTTACATTCTGCGACCATTTTTCTTCAACAAATTCAATTCTAAATCCATTCTTTAATATAATCATAGACTTTATATATTTTTAAAATGAAAGGCTGAAAGCTCAACCTTTCATTAAAGGGATAGAAAACATTCTCAACTCATGTTTACACTAGAAAATAATATTAAAAACCATGAGCATTTAAAAATGTATATCAAAAATACATTATAACTTTAATATTTTAACAAATTTTTAGTTGTATTTTATCCTTCTGAGATGTATTTTGTCCTTTTGAGTTGCGCCTTACAACTAAATATACGATCTCTTTTATTTTGCCCAGTCTTAAAAAGTATACAATTATTTATGATTCAACAAAGTAGATTAGAACACACGTTGTAACTTTTACAAAGGTGCTTTGAGAGATAATATTACATAACACTTTATATTACGGTTGCATTTAACTTCAAAAGAATGATCAATAAGTGGAAAAAACTATTTCTGTATTATTTTTTGCCTTCTCAAAATAGATAAAGTCTGTTTCGGAAGCTACAAATACATCTAAATACTAATACATTGATTATATATGCGTTATAAGACGTCCTGTTAAAATATTTTTTAATCTGTCACTTACAGCTCAAGTTGGGTTAAGGATCGTGATAAATATCTGATGTTGTTTGAGTAGTGGGATTTATTGTTACCGAACCTGAAACATTACTTGTTATACTACCTCCACTAGAATTTGTTACAATTACGTAATAATAAAATGTTCCTGTTGTTGAAGTAACAGGAGTATAAGCATCGGTTGTAGCTGATGAATTATGCGTAGCCACCAAGATTCCTCCTGAATTGGATGCAGTATTATTACAATACCAGGCATAATTGCTGATTGTTGTTCCACTACTTCCTACCGTAGCTGTTACTAACAAGGCCATCGCAGTTGTATTTTGACAATAAGCTACAGGAGTAGTAGTGGGTATTGTACAAGTGGGGGATGAAGCTGCAATAATATTAACACTGTAGTCTTCTGTTTCACCATAATAGTAATTATTGTCGTGATACCAACAAGGATTAATCGTTGAGAGTACAGATGCAGTACTATTCCCAAAATTTCCAACTACTCTCATTCTTGTGATTCCTATAATTGTATTTAAAGGTATTATTACACTTGTTGAAAAAGTTTGAGAACCGAAAATGTTGGGGATTGGAGTATCGTAAACTATTTCAGAACTAGCAAAAATACCGTCATTATTATAGTCTATCCAAACTGTTAATTCCCGATATTGTGAATAATTAGCGTCAGTATAAACTTCAATAGTAATCGTAACGCTTTGTCCTTGCATAACTGAAGTAGGCATGAATGCATAATCAGCATATCCTCCTGCTGAATACATACTAGCACTCATAAACATAAAACCGGGTAAGGATACTCCTGCAATATAACCTTTATTAATAGAATAACCCAAAGGTGCAGAGGAACAATATGTTGCTATAGAATTTCCTGTAACAGCAACATTTGTAGATATTCCGCCACCTGAAGCCGTAATATTACCCGAATAAGAAGTATTGGGTGCAGTGGGAGTAAATTTAACATAAATGGTAATTGAAGAAAGATTGGTCCCGGTGTAAGGAATATTCAAAGAACCTGTTGTATATCCCGATCCTGATGTTGTGGATATCTGAAACCCAGTTGGGGGTATTATCGTAATAGTTCCTCCGCCTGCTGTTAAACAATTTCCGGTGAGTGTAAATGACTGTTCTGCTGACGAGCTTTCAACAGGAATAAATCCAAATGCTAATGATGTCGGGCTTACTGTACTCCCTGAAACAGCAACGTTTGCAGATGCTCCTCCTCCTGAGGCTATAATATTGCCGAAATAAGATGTATTGGGTGCAGTGGGAACACATTTAGCATAAATAGTAGTTGAAGAAGAACTAGTTCCTGTGTAAGGAATATTTAAGGTATCTGTTGTATATCCCGATCCTGATGTTGTAGATATCTGAAACCCGGTTGGGGGTATTATAGTAATAGTTCCTCCTCCCGATGTTAAGTCACTTCCCGCGAGTGTAAATGTTTGTTCTGCTGATGAACTTCCGTATGCAGTACATCCAAAAGTTAATGATACCGGGTTTGGTGTAAGTTTAGGGATACTTAATATTTTTCCACCGATAGCCATTATGTGTAATAATCCCCCCATGTTCGTAAATGAAATAGAAGATATATTTTTTGTTACATTAGCTGTACTTATTATTAACTTAATCTCTTGTAAATATATTCCTCCTCCCATTGGATTGCAAGACGAAGAATCTTGATATGTTCCTGACAATGCATCTGAGGCTGCATTAATATTACTAGAGGTGCTGTATAGCGGCATTGTTAAAGATGCTGTTTCTGTACTATTGTCAGTAAATGTAACGGTTATAGAAACGGTACTGGTATTACTACCATTCATTCCAAGAAAATATAAAGTTGATACTGCTACCGGAGATAATAAAGTTAATGTTCCAGATCCTCCATTTGAAATCATCAATGAGTTATTGCCTGAAGCAGATTGCAGAATATACGTTAGTCCCGAAGTTACATGACTTGCTAATGTGGATGGGAAAAGTCCGGTTGTGCAAAAATTAAACTCATTTCCAATAAGCACAGCACTTCCACTATCAAAAGTTGCATTAGTGGAAGCACTGGCATTGCCATTTGCATTAGCTACAATATCCTTATCATAACCTATACAAGCTATATTCTGTAATCCTGTTTGTGCTTTCAAATTCTGTATTAAAAATACAAATAAGATTACAAAAACTGATATTATACTATTTTTTTTCATTCTTTAAATCAGTAAAAAAAGCCATCAACAAAACGAAGCAAAACACTATGTATAAATAATTAAATTGTAGGCATATATCGTATAAATTAGCGTATGAGAGTTACTATTCCTTGTTTACTATGTCTGCTTGGTTGTCTGTTGTTTTCGGAAATATTGTAATTTAATATCCATGTGTAAATACCTGGTGGAGCATTTGCTCCAAGAAAGGTACCGTCCCATCCCATTTGCAGATTTGTTCCTGTAAATAAAAGTTGACCCCAGCGATTGTAAACGGAAAGCTCAAAGTCACCAATATTTTCTTCGCACTCAGCTTTGAAAATATCATTTAATCCATCTCCATTTGGCGAAAAAGCATTAGGCACCCAGATGTTTATTTGATTATCTACCCGGATTGTTTTATGAATACTATCACTACAATTATGAATATCTGTTACATACAGTGTTATTTGAGTTGTTTTGTTTATAAGATAATCGGGGTTCTGATTGTTCGAGAATAAGCTTTGTTCATCATACCAACTCCAGTTATTTACGGTAGTACCGGTATAGGTAAAATTAATATTTTCTCCTTTTTGGGGAATTGATGGAGTATAGCTAAAATCAGGAATTGGTAGTGGATATACGGTAAGCAAATGCACAAGAGTATCTATAGAACAAGAGTTTTTGCCGATCAATTGATAAATTGTTGTGTTGATTGGATGTATTTGAATGCTATCCGATTGTTCTCCGGTACTCCAAAGCTGAAAAATACTGTTAGTAGCTTTAAGTGTTGCCGTTTCTCCGATGCAAATTTCAGAAGGTCCCGAAATAGAAATAGGAAAGTTTGGTAAAACAACAATGTTTAATTGATTGGTATCTCCTTTACATCCCGAATTATTGATTTCAACTATATTTAATTTATAGTTGCCCGGGATATTACCCCATGTAACTGTGATGGAGTCGTTCCCCTGACCATTTGTGATTGTTCCTCCCGTGATGTTCCAGTTAAAAACAGAGCTTGTCCCCCCTAAAAGCCAGTAATGAGATATTTGATTCACACAAACAGTATCTGTTTGGGCATTGACGTTAAACGTCAACACCCAAAACAAAACAATACTGACTCCATGAAACAAAATTCTCTTCATAAAGCAAATTTAATCATGCCAGATTGAAGAAGTGGGAGGAATAGGATTTACTGTTACAGATGTAGTGCCATTTAAGTTCGGGCATCCACCTGAAATTCCGCTTACAGTTAGCGAATACGTTCCCGACATTGCTGTAGTTGCACTTGTTGATATGGTTGGGTTTTGTGAAGTGGCGGTATAACCATTTGGACCAGTCCAGCTGTAGGTGGCTCCGGTAATATCTGATGTTAGGTTTAGTATATTGCCTTCGCAGATTGGTCCATTGTTGCTTATCGTTAACGTTGGAGCTGTTGAAATCGTATATATAACGGTATCTGTGGCGTTAGCACAAGGAGAATACCCGGCAGCCGTTAATACAAAACTTACACTACCTGCTGTTAGATCAGCAGCTGTAATGGTATATACCGGGGTTAATGTTGTACTACCTATAAATGTTCCGGTTCCTGAAGTTACCCATGACTGTGAGGTTGCATTGCTTACTGTTCCCGAAAGGTTAATGTCTGTCCCCGCAATAGCACAGATTGTTTGATTCATACCTGCATTGGCAGTAGGTGCTGCAATAACTGTAACTGCTACTGTTTTTGCAGGACCTGGGCAGTTATTCGACGAGGTTTCTATTACTTCAACGGTATAGATTCCGGGGGTTGTACCCCACGTGATGTCTATATTGTTTGTTCCCTGACCGTTAATAATTGTACCACCAGCGGCAGGAGTTATACTCCAGGCAAAGCTTGACCCGGTTAATGTGGTAGCGACATTGTAATTTGAAGTACTTCCTTCACAAACATCTTGTGTGGGATTTTGATTTTGCTGACTTTGAGCTTGCCATGTAGCAAAAATAAATACAAAAAGGATAATGATTTTTTTCATAGTGATAAATTTTAGGGCTTGTTAATAATGATAAGTATTTAAATGTGATAGAATTTGCTTTCACAACGTGTGACATTGTGGAAGTATATTCGGTACTATTTAATTGTAAGTTGTGTAATAAAATTTTGGGGATTAGAATAAACATGAGGCAGATTAAGTCCGATAGCAGTTATACCATCTCCAAAATTCAATTAATAATCTTCAGCCATCTACCTTATATCGTTTTCTTTTATTTATAAATAGAATAGCTCTTCTCAATTAGTTTCTAGGGCCTTATTTTTTCAATTCTTAAGCTTACGCCATAAGGTGATTGCCTTATTACTGAATTTGAAGAGGCTTTGCCATATAGTTTAATCACATCATTTTGATTAAAGTATCCAATTATCTCTATCGTGATTGAACTTGTTTTTAAATTACTTCTTTGAAGAGTAAAAGACCCATTTGACCCTAAAATGCTGGATCCATTTTTATTCAGGTAATAATCACACACATAATAAGAGGTGCCTGATGTGGCATACACTGTATCTTTAACTGTATATGAAATCCGATAGGTTCCGGCAGTTAAAAGAGTAACATTGGTATTGCCGGATATTGTATAATTTGGATCTACAATCGTTTGAATATTAAATTGAACAGCTGTATAGGTAGTGCTAAGGTTACTAAGTGTATTACTATATACACTCATAATTGACGGGTTATAGGTATTCACTATTTTTTTCACACTTCCATTTAATACAGTTACCAGGCTATCGCTTGTCGTCCCGTTTGTTAAGCCGGTTATGTTAAAACTACTGCCCCCGGTGGCAATCGTAAACGCATTACTGTTCTGGGTTAGCGTGGTCGATTGCGTTAATGCTCCACCCAGTCTTATATCTTTGCCTGTTAGGCTTAGCCCGTTTGAGGCCGTTGTACTGTCTGTTTTACTGAATAGTGTGCTACCTATCTTTTTCACACTTCCATTTAATACCGTTACAAGGCTATCGCTTGTCGTCCCGTTTGTTAAGCCGGTTATGTTAAAACCGCTACCTCCGGTGGCAATCGTAAACGTGTTACTGTTCTGGGTTAGCGTGGTCGATTGCGTTAATGTTCCGCCCAGTCTTATATCTTTGCCTGTTAGGCTTAGTCCGTTTGAGGCCGTTGTGCTGTCTGTTTTACTGAATAAATTGCTATTGACCCGCTTAACAACTCCCGATACGGTAATTACCATAATACTATCCGTTAATAAATTTCCACCAGATAATGTTTGTATCCTGATGGGATTGGAAGAATTATTAATGTCAAGTTTATATATCGGCGCAGAAATACCTATTCCTACATTTCCCGTACTTTTTAATATAGTATTTCCTCCGCTTAAGCTCCATTTACTGGTATCTACTGTTAATTTTGTCCCTTTGGCATCAGGAAGAAGTACCTGTGCAAAAAGATTTGTATTACAAAGTATCAATAATATTATTATTGGTAAGTATTTCATTAACTTATGTAATAAATGGAGAAACTGCTGCTTATCTATATATTTTGCAAGAACCATAAGAACCAATATATAATTGTTATTAAATAGATACTCCGTTACGATTGTATGGTAACTTTATATAAATCAGGCAACAGTTCTCCTCCATTATTAATTAAAAACACACTACGAGAACACACATTATTCGTTTAATAAATAAAGACAGAAGCTGTTGCTATTCAAAATGAAAGGAATCCATTATACGTTATCTGTCAAACAACATCTCAGATTTTGCAACAGCTTACCCGCCTGTTTTTTTAGTTTTTATCATGCTATAGTAATAGATTGAAACTGTTACCTGTTAGTTATTCATTACAATAAATGTTATCAACCAAGCAACATAATCATGTAAATTCATAATCATCACGTTACCTGCACGTTTCAGCAACAGTTTACAATCTATTAATTTTTTCCGGGTATTTTATTTTACCCATTGTACTTCAAATACATCACCCGCAATCACTGACCAATCAGAGGGGATAAGTGTTACACTGCCCGCGGTAACTGTATAATCAGTTCCGGCAATCAGTTTGGCACTATTTCGGAATACCCATACCTTGGATGCATTTGCAGGCATTCCAGCTACAGTAATTGTAGTTTGTCCGGCTGTTGCAGTTACATTTACATCGCCGCTTTGCAGGATACTTTCGGTTGCTCTCCGTTTAAATACACCACTGCTTGCATCGGCTACCAGAATACTGTCGGCCACTGTTCCTGATTCAAGTCCTGTAATTGCAAAGGTATTTGCAGTGCTTGCTCCGATTGTTGTTGCTTTTACCAAATTACCTCCTAATTGGATTGAATCTCCGGTTTTGGTTAAACCATTGGCAACCTTCAGATTATTAAACAGCGTTGCTGTTGATACAATTTTTACCTGTCCTGTGGTTGGATTTACAACCATTACGCTATCGGTATTGGACCCTCCTTGTAAGCCGGTAATTTGCAAAAAATTTGTCGCAGTTGTGGTGATCGTGGTTACTTTTGTTAATGCACCACCCAGTTCTACTTTCTGACCTGTTTTGGTAAGGCCATTTTCTGCATTATTCAGGTAAGGGTTCAGCATTGCAGAAGTATCTGCATATCGTACAAATTTGGTCAGAGTGTCGCCCATCTGGTGTGGAGTAACAAACAGCAACGTACTGTCACCTTTTGTAATTACGGCCGTAGTACTGTCGAGTACCCATTTAATTGTACCTTTATTATCAACAACCTTTGTTGTTACCTTTTGTGCATTGGCCACTCCGGCGGCAATCACAAGCATTGCTAAAATTAATAATAGTTTTTTCATTTTTTTGAATTTAAGATGAATACATTGTTAATTAGGGTTAATTTATCTGAATAATTAATATTTCGTCGTTTACAGCACAGGGGACTTCTGATACGATTGTATTCCCTCCAGGAGTAGGTACGCTAAATTTTATGAATACTCCATTCCGGAATAGTTGTACACTGTCTTCACTGCTTATACTCAAGGGTGTGGCGAAATTTGTCTGTCCATTACTGCTTACAACGTAACTTACTTTTTTTACTACGGCTCCGTTACTTTTGAGAGCAGACGGTGAAATCATTCTTAGCCGTCCGCTCACCCTGTCTATAGTTACCACACTGTCAGTCAGTGATCCGCTTTGCAGTGAATCTATATATACGGATCCGTTAACATGCAATGTACCATTGGGGGTTTGTGTGCCTATGCCCACCCGGCCATTCGTACTGTTAAATAACAGATTTCCTCCTGTTGAATTTAATATCAGGTTATTATTATTTAAATACACGTTACGTGTTCCGCTCAGAGATCCGTCGGTATTATAAATACTACTATCGCTTGTAGCAGATCCTTGGGACGATGCTTTTATCCATTTTGTCCCGTCGCAATAATATAGCCCCGGTGTTACTGCATTTATTCCGCTACCAGATGTTGCCGTATTATAAATTACCATCCCTGCAACAAAACTGTTCATCGGTGTGCTCTGGACTGTACTTCGGAGTGCTATACGCGGAATAATTAATGCTTTTGTAGTATCCTGAATATCGAGCATGGCATCAGGATGCGGGTTGCTTCCGTTTCTGCTGATAGCAACCTGACCATGACCCTTTAAAAACATTCCGGCCATTAATATCATTAATATTACAAATCTTTTAATATTCATCGGTTACACGTATTCAAGTATTGCGTTATCCGGTAAAAATGTATTTTATGAACGGCATCGAAATGGGTAAGAGAGGATTTTTAACCGTAAAGTAATTACCCCAAAAATTTAAGAGCAAAAATCCCGCAAATCCATATATCGCCTTACCAATATTGGCTCACCCCTCGCTGCCGTATTTTTTATTTTATTGCTTTTCTTTGAATACTACAGATGTTAGCAATTCTATCAAAAAGCCATAAAACATACCCATCATAATTACTAATATCATCAACATAGTATGCGAGAAATCAGGATTTTCAGACCCTAGCATAGCACCAAACCCTGCCGGTAAGCTGAATACAAACCCCATTACAATCCCGTGCAATGCCCAATGTATAAGCGTAAAACGACTTATTCCTATGGCTACACCAATTAAAGCCCTGCTCAGGATTACGTTTAAGGCTAAAGCTGTTGATACTTCTTTTTGACCGCTCATAGCAAAACCATAGCAGATCAATCCACAGATTAAACCCAGTACGGTGCTAATAACTAATCTTTTTGTTTTCATAATAAGCTGTTTTCATAGTTAATAATTTTGTTTCAACGACTTTTCTTGTCTTTTTCTTTCTGATTTTTCAATAGCAGATGTTTTTGTACTATTATTTTTTTATTCCATTTTCATGCTCTATGATAATAATCCTGTGTGCTTGATGTGCTTGTCAGTTTCATGATATTTTATAATATAAAAGTTATAACGAAAATACTTACACTCAACTTTTAGGTTAGTAAATAACATTTAGCATATATGTATGCATCTAAAACAGATACGCAAAAATACTTCATAGTGTTAAATTTTAATAAATATTTTAGTTGTATTTTGTCCTTTATAATTGTATTTTATACTTTTAAATCACATTTTACAACCGAGGTAATCTCTATTATTTGTTTTATTTTCAATCGATAGTATGAATGTCTTATCTGTCATTAGAAAAAAGAATGTCTAAAGCACTCTACCTCTATGCTACATCAATTCTATCTGCTTATAATTTCCGAACCTGAAAATCTTTGTATTGCCTGTAACATTTGCTCATTTTTTGCAAATTTTCAATAATAACTAAATAGTTTGAGTGATTTCCCAGCCATTCTAGGATTGTCGCATGTCCGAAATCTAATTTCCCAACGTGGCAGCATATTCTCCTGTTTGCTAAGACAGGTACGTTTTTAATAAAACCTAATAATTCCAGCTTCAGTTTCAAGCTCAAGTTATCAATCAGAATTTTGCTCATCTATGTAAAAGCCGCCCGATCTGAGTACTCTTCATTACAGTCCCCTCGCTATACAAAATACCTGATAACATAATCATCATCTCAACAATACCAAAGGAACAAGACTCCATCAATTATTTGGGAACGGATTTCCTTGCACTAAATACCAATCTACCCATGCATCCATTTGCTTTACTGAGCCAGGTCGCAGTAATATTTTCCGATTTTCATCAAGCAAAAACATTGTTGGGGTGCCAAAAACATAGTAAGCATTTACGATTGGGCAGTTCCACTTTTGATAATTGCAAACACTTATAAAAGGGAAACCTTTTGCAAAGTTATTAAATGCCTGTTTGTTATCATCAAGAGCCACAAATACTACTTCTACACCATTGGCTTTCCACTTATCATACGAAGCTGCTATTTGCGGGAATTCTTCGGAACATTTAGGGCACCAGCTTGCACCAAATACCACCACCGTATATTTACTTTTTAATTCGGAAAGTGTTTTGGGAAAACTCTTCCCTTCATAACGGGCAGATAACATATCGCCATTGAAAATTATGTCAGGGGCTATATTTCCTTTTTTCATGGCACGATAGGTTTCCATTTGTTTAGCCAAATCATTATTTAGGGTACAGCCTGATTTGTTCAGCACCTTAATAGCTAAATACTCTGACGATTTAAACAAACTATGTTGTTCCAGTAAATTAAAAAGATAATTGATTATCTCATTGTATCTTTTTTCATTGGTTGAAAGGTTCCCGACCATGCGGTCGATGGAGAGGTTCATTTCAATAAACATGGAATCCAGTGAACGACCACTGTTTTCGAGTAACCAAAAATGGCTGTCAATCACATCTTTATACAAGCCACTTTTATACAAGCGCGGGTCGGTATAGTCCAACGCCCTGAAAGCAGCTATAGCCGAAGGAATTTCTTCGGTACGGTATTGAGCTATGGTTGAAACCGAGCTCACCAGTTTGCGCGTTGGCAAAAACCAGCTAACATAACTTTTAGGCTTGAGTTTTGCCAAAAAAATACTGTCTTCTGTTATAATACGTTTTTTTTCATTTGTTATGGCTTTATTGGGTACTTCCTGTTTGGCAAAGAGTGAGTCGAGTTTATAAATCTTTTCTAAATACTCCCAGGCACTCAAAGCCTGTTCACGCCGAGGATGCTCACCAGCGTATTGAGCAAAAAGCTGGTTTTCATCGCCTTGTATTATTTCAATAGTTTCAGAAACACTCAATGCTTCACCTTTCAGGGCTATGTTTTCGCCGCTTAATATCACAAACAATGGCTTATTATCTTCGGCCATAAGGTAGCCTACACCATAGTCGGTTTTGGAATACTTTAATTCAAAATTACCTTCTTTCGAAATTTCCGTATTGGAAATAGGGTAAGTACTAAACCCGTTAAATCCTTCCAGTTTTACGTTTTGGTTGGCAAGTGAGGGAAAGCTGCCAGTAATTTTTTGGGCAATAACTCCGGAACTAATTAAAACAATGACAATAAATGCAATTGCCGTTTTTTTCATTGCTTTGTACCTGTTTAATTTTTTATATATTGTTTTCATACTTTCATTCTATTCTTAGCGTTCTTTGCGTCTTTGCGGTTTATCTTTTTACCGCGGAGGTGCAAAGCGAGTCTTAACTTCTGTCTCCTGTATTCTTTTCACTTTCTTGAATTGCACGCAAAGACCGCGAAGTTTTTCGCCAAGACCGCAAAAAGCGAATCTGTATCCTGTCTTCTTACTTCTGTATTCTGTCTTCTTTTCAGTCATATTTTATCTTTTTCTTCGTGTTTTTCACGTCTTTGCGGTTTGTTTTTTTACCGCGGAGGTGCAAAGCGAGTCTTAACTTCTGTCTCCTGTATTCTTTTCACTTTCTTGAATTGCACGCAAAGACCGCGAAGTTTTTCGCCAAGACCGCAAAAAGCGAATCTGTATCCTGTCTTCTTACTTCTGTATTCTGTCTTCTTTTCAGTCATATTTTATCTTTTTCTTCGCGTTCTTTGCGGTTATTTTTCACCGCAGAGGTGCAAAGTTCGCAGAGCTTTTAAAAACTCCCCGCCCATGCATAGGGCAGGGAGTTTGTTTGTTATTCTTGACTTTTCTCAAGTCACCAATTCTTTATACAACGCACAGAGACTCCGAACGCGCGGAAGGTGGTGGACGTGCTGGCTTCGCTGCTGGAGAAGTAGAGGTAGTACGACTTAGAATTATAGCTTACCGTAGAACTCCAACTATAGCTGCCGGTACCCACATCACTGATCGAACCAGTGTAGACGCGATAGCCCGTCATGGGCAACTTAAGTACAGAGGCATAAGCACCGGCTGCATTCTGGCTGCTCCAGTGTGCCCTTTCGGCGTCTAATTCCATATTGGTTGGCAAACGGTAACCACTTGGGCAAGGGTTGTTTGTTCCATTTACGCCCTGCCATAAATTATTATTTTGAGTACTGCGCCAATCGTAAGGACTATTGGTATTCGTTATAAAGTTACCATGCCCCGGTGTGTCACCACCACTGAGAGTAGAGGTTGTTGAAGAAGCGCGCAACTGATGCCCGTCGGTTCCACGACCCCATTGGTACAAATCGCCGTAAGCACTGGCATCGGTAGAGGATGTAGCTGCCTGCGAAGCTCCCAGGTTACGATCCATCCAGGTTCTTCCTGTGGAGGGGGAGGTTACATCAACAATGGCTGTGTGAAATACGGCACGGGTTAGAGTACACGTTTGCCCGCCTATGTTGATGGCAAAGCTTGCTGTACCACTACTTGCTGGAGTGCCTGTAATGGTATAGGTTAACGAACCTGCTCCGCTGGCAAAGTTGCCGGCTGCCAAGGTTGCAGTTAAACCGGTTACTCCGGTTGAGTTTACTACCTGCCCGTTATGTAAACCTCCATCACCTCCCGTGTAGGCAATAACCGAACTTACACTACTGGCAGCTACACCAATGGATAAAAAGCCATTGTTGGTTGCGCCCGCGCAGTCAATTGATGAAATAGAACCTGCCGCCACTACTGTTCTGAGTAGGGTACAGGTTTGCCCACCTATATTGATGGCAAAACTGGCTGTACCACTACTTGTTGGGGTGCCTGTAATGGTATAGGTTAACGAACCTGCCCCGCTTGCAAAGTTTTCAGCTGGCAGCGCTGCGGTTAAGCCGGTTACACCGGTTGAAGTTACGGTTTGCCCGCTATGAAAACTTCCGCCACCTCCAGTGTAGGCAATAACCGAGCTTACACTACTGGCTGTTACACCATTGGCTAAGGTGCCATTGTTGGTTGCGCCCGCGCAGTCAATTGATGAAATAGAATCTGAACCATAATCCTTTATACAACGCACAGAGAGTCCGGTCGTGCGGTATTCGTTGATCATGTTGACACTGCTGCTGCTGAGGCTGAGGCTGCGCGAATAAATACCGCTATTCGTACTACTCCAACAGCCGCCGAGGGTACCCATATCCATGAGCGAACCAGTGCTGTTGTGGCGATAGCCCGCCAAGGGTAACTTAAGCACAGAGGCAAAAGCACCCGCTGCATTCTGTGTACTCCAGCTTGCACGTTCGGCATCTAATTCGGTTTCGGTAGGCAAACGGTAACCACTTGGGCAAGGATTGTTTACTCCGCTTACGCCCTGCCACAGATTAGTGTTTTGAGGACTGCGCCAATCGTAAGGACTACTAGCACTTAAAATAAAGTTACCATGTCCCGGTGTATCACTGCTACTGAGGGTAGAGCTTGTGGTGGAGGTACGGATTTGATGCCCGTCGGTTCCACGGCCCCATTGGTACAAATCGCCGTAAGCATATTCAGTGGTAGAGGATGTGGCTGCCTGGATGGCTCCTAAGTTACGATCCATCCATGTTTTCCCTGTGGTGGCGTTGGTTACATCTACAATAACAGAAGAATTTACAACTCTGTTTAGCGTGCAACTTTGCCCGCCTATATTGATGGCAAAACTGGCTGTACCAACAACGCCTCCTGGAGTACCCGTAATGGTATAGGTTAAAGAGCCTGCTCCACTGGCAAAGTTGCCGGCGGCCAGTGTGGCGGTTAAACCGGTTACTCCGGTTGAAGTTACTACCTGCCCGCTATGCGAACCACCATTCCCTCCCGTGTAGGCAATAACTGAACTTACACTACTGGCGGCTACATTTTTGGTCAAGGTTCCATTGTTGGTTGCGCCCGCGCAGTCAAGGGTAGTGATAGAACCTGCTGCCACGGTCCGGCTTAGCGTACAACTTTGCCCGCCTATATTAATAGCAAAACTGGCATTACCACTACTTGTTGGGGTGCCTGTAATAGCATATGTTAAAGTTCCTGCGCCACTGGCAAAGTTGCCGGCAGTCAGTGTGGCGGTTAAGCCGGTTACACCGGTTGAGTTTACAACCTGACCATTATGCGAGCCCCCATCACCTCCCGTGTAGGCAATAACCGAGCTTACGCCACTGGCGGCTACACCATTGGTTAAGGTGCCACTGTTGGTTGCGCCCGAGCAGTCAAGTGATGAAATAGAACCAGTGCCATCATTCTTTATACAACGCACAGAGAGTCCGGTCGTGCGGTATTCGTTGATCATGTTGACACTGCTGCTGCTGAGGCTGAGGCTGCGCGAATAAATACCGCTATTCGTACTACTCCAACAGCCGCCGAGGGTACCCATATCCATGAGCGAACCAGTGCTGTTGTGGCGATAGCCCGCCAAGGGTAACTTAAGCACAGAGGCAAAAGCACCCGCTGCATTCTGTGTACTCCAGCTTGCACGTTCGGCATCTAATTCGGTTTCGGTAGGCAAACGGTAACCCGTTGGGCAAGGATTGTTTACTCCGCTTACGCCCTGCCATAAATTAATGTTTTGTGGGCTACGCCAATCGTAAGGACTACTAGCACTTAAAATAAAGCTACCATGCCCAGGAGAATCACTGCTGCTGAGAGTAGAGGTTGTGGTGGATGTACGGATTTGGTGACCATCGGTTCCACGGCCCCATTGGTACAGGTCGCCGTAAGCACTGGCATCGGTAGAGGATGTAGCTGCCTGCGAAGCGCCCAGATTACGATCCATCCAGGTTTTCCCTGTAGTGGCGTTGGTTACATCTACAATGGCTATTGCACCTACTGTTCTGGTTAGCGTGCAACTTTGCCCGCCAATATTGATGGCGAAACTGGCTGTGCCTCCACTGCCTGTTGGAGTACCCGTAATGGTATAGGTTAAAGAGCCTGCTCCATTGGCAAAGTTGCCGGCGGCCAGCGTGGCGGTTAAACCGGTTACTCCGGTTGAAGTTACGGTTTGCCCGCTATGCGAACCACCATTTCCTCCCGTGTAGGCAATAACTGAACTTACACTATCGGCAGCTACACCATTGGTTAATATTCCATGGTTGGTAGCTCCTGCACAGTTAAGAGTAGTGATAGAACCTGTACTATCATCCTTTATACAACGTACAGAGCATCCGTTCGCGTAATGGAAGGGGCTACTAATGCTCAAATAGTCGTCCTTGAAGACTAATACTTTCGCAGAGAAGTAAGTGCCGTAAGCCGTCCAAAATTGATTGAGTGTACTGCTCCAATAGAAGCTGCCGTAGGTATAGTTAAGCGAACCAGTGCTGTAGCTACGGTAGCCCGCCAGGGGCAACTTAAGCACAGAGGCAAAAGCACCCGCTGCATTCTGGCTGCTCCAGCTTGCACATTCGGCGTCTAATTCGGTATTGGTTGGTAAGCGATAACCACTCGGGCAAGGATTGTTTACTCCGCTTACGCCCTGCCACAGATTGGTATTTTGGGGACTGCGCCAATCGTAAGGAATACTAGCACTTAAAATAAAGTTACCATGCCCCGGTGTATCACTGCTACTGAGTGTAGAGGTTGTTGAAGAAGTGCGTAACTGGTGACCATCGGTTCCACGACCCCATTGGTACAGGTAACCGTAAGCACTGGTATCGGTAGAGGATGTAGCTGCCTGCGAAGCGCCCAGGTTACGATCCATCCACGTTTTCCCTGTAGTGGCGTTGGTTACATCTACAATAACAGAAGAAATTACGGTTCTGGTTAGCGTGCAACTTTGCCCGCCTATATTGATGGCAAAACTGGCTGTACCTCCGTTGGTCGGGGTGCCGGTTATCGTATACGTTAAAGTTCCTGCACCACTTGCAAAGTTTCCGGCTGTCAGGGTTGCGGTTAAACCGGTTACTCCGGTTGAACTTACTACCTGCCCGCTATGCGAACCACCATTCCCTCCCGTGTAGGAAATAACTGAGCTTACACCATTGGCAGCTGCTCCATTGTTTAAGGTTCCATTATTGGTTGCACCTGCACAGTCAATGGTAGCGATAGAAGCTGCCGCCACAGTTCTGCTTAGTGTACAACTTTGTCCGCCTATATTGATGACAAAACTGGCTGTACCTCCACTGCCTGTTGGAGTACCCGTAATGGTATAGGTTAACGAACCTGCTCCACTGGCAAAGTTGCCGGCTGCCAGCGTGGCGGTTAAACCGGTTACTCCGGTTGAACTTACTACCTGCCCGCTATGCGAACCACCATTCCCTCCCGTGTAGGCAATAACTGAGCTTACGCTACCGGAGGCTGCACCATTGACTAAGGCTCCATTGTTGGTAGCTCCCGCGCAGTCAAGGGTAGTGATAGAACCTGCCGCCACGGTTCGGCTTAGCGTGCAACTTTGTCCGCCTATATTCACAGCAAAGCTTGCTGTACCGGCACTTGTTGGTGTTCCTGTTATGGTGTACGTTAAGGTTCCTGACCCACTTGCAAAGTTGCCTGCTGCCAGGGTTGCAGTTAAGCCGGTTACACCGGTTGAGCTTACTACCTGCCCGCTATGCGAACCGCTATTCCCTCCCGTGTATGCAATAACTGAACTTACACTACCGGCGGCTACGCCGTTAATCAAGGTACCATTGTTGGTTGCACTTGCGCAATTAAGTGTTGCGATAGAACCAAGTACTACAGGCCCACTGTAAGAAGATATTACTGCCTGGCCGGGTGAATGACCGGTAGTGGCAACCGGGGTTACTTTAAAAGCGACATATTTACCAACATCGGATGAGGTAAGCACGTAAGTGCTGCTTGTTGCCCCACCAATTACCATCATGTTAAGGCCCGAAGCATTATCGGCACGCAGCCACATCAGGGTTGAAGTACCCTGCACATCACCATTTGCATCGTAATAATCATAAGAACCGGTAAGGGTAGAGCCATTGGCAGGTGTACCCGCGATAACTACATTGCTTGCCACGGGGGCATAATTTGGTGCACCGGAGTTTTCGCAAAGCGAAATCCATTCCGTGCCATTATAAACCTGAAGACACCAAACTGTCGTATTGTAAATAACCATACCGGCAACCGGCGTATCCATGAATGTGCACTGAGTTTCGGTCATGCGTGGAACCAGAAATCCTTTGCTGGAGCTATTCACGTCAAGTGCTGCTGAACTGTTCGGGGTTGTGGTACCAATGCCAACGTTACCTGTGTTGTAATAAATATCACTCCCGCTGGTGTCCCACTGGCTGCTACTGCTGCTGCCACCGCTTAGCCGTACCCACGCGGTACCGTTGTTATAATAAAACCCTGGTGTAACATCACCTGCCGTGGCGGTGTTATATACCATCATCCCTTCCACATGACTACTCAAGGGCGATGCAGAGGAGGTGGAGGTAAGCGCGATACGTGGCGGCAAAAGCCCCTTGTTTGTGCTCTTTATTTCCAGCATGGCATTGGAGTTAGGAGAACTCCCGTCGGTGGTTACTGCTACCTGGGCTATGCTCAGAATTGGCAGAAATATACCCAACATTAAAGTAAAAACGATTCTTTTCATAATTGTGTGTGATCTCATGCTTATCATTTTTTGGTTATTCGTTTTAATTGATGTTTTCATTCTCTGTTGTTACCGAGTTTCGCAGGTAGTGGTTGTTAAACTTCGGCTCTGCCTGAATTGATTGCTACACCCAGCCAAAACATCTCACCGGGTATGACTGTCGAGTATTCCCTTCTCGCCATACAATGTGATGATGCGTTGCTCTACTGTATCAAATTTTATAATACCATTCATACTATTTATTCTTCGCGTTCTTTGCGTCTTTGCAGTTGTTTTTCACTACGGAGGCGCAAAGCGAGTCTTAACTTCTGTCTCCTGTATTCTTTTCACTTTCTTGAATTGCACGCCAAGACCGCGAAGTTTTTCGCCAAGACCGCAAAAAGCGAGTCTGTATCCTGTCTCCTTACTTCTGTATTCTGTCTTCTTTTCAGTCATATTTTATCTTTTAATTTAAGGTAAGTCAGTAGTTGTGCAGTATGAATATCGTCAGGTGCATCCACTGCTTTAATTTCAACAATCACTTTATTTTCAATAAATAAGTTAATTCTGTTTCCTGATTTCTTTTCATTCTTCACTTTTAAGGCTGGTTTCTTCATTACCTGCTCGTGATATCCATCACTTTGCTTTCGGTATCGGTATCACCTTGCTTTCGGTATCAATATCACCCGGGTAATGGGTCAAGTGTTTTACACACTCAAAATATAATCGAATGTATAAACACGAGGTTCGTTGAGTATTCTTGCAGTACCCGAAAACTGGGTGGCTATACTCAGTTTATAGTCGCCCTGTGGTAGTGATGCCGGAACAACGAAGGTGATTTTTGATGGTTCGTTTACTGCTACAGCATTTACCGGTATTTTTACAATCGTGCCGGTAGCCTGGTTGATAAGGCTGATACAGTTAGCCGGAGCATCGCCGACAATCTTTATTTTTGTACCCAAAAGGTTTACTGCCCCGCCTGGTGTGAGCCTTCCGTTCACCTGACCCGAAGCCACATCGGCTATCTCGTTAATTACAAGCCCGGCTGAGGCCATACCACGAACATCTACAATAGTAGCTTCCACAGCAGCACGAAGATCGGCGGTAGGGATTATACGTACCGAAAGGCTATGCTTCTGGCTATCCCATTTGGCATTGTTGCCATAAAAAACCCCGTTTACCGAAAGGCTGTAATAGCCCAGCCCGAAAAGTACCGAAGCCCCGTTAGCTACCTGTTCTATTGCAATATTTTTTAGTATTTGCAGCGATGCCTTTAGCGTGTCAGGGCTCAGCTCGGTGCGTCGTGCTGCAGCTATAGCTATCAGGTCGTCTTCGCTCAACGATTTACTGGTTACCACCCGCCCAAAACGATCGTCTTCGCGACTGGTTATGGAAAGGTCGTACAGTTCTACAATTACATTGTTTTTTGGGTTTGTTGTCATATTCGTTTTTATTTTATGGTTTTCTTCTCATTTCTTTTAAATTGCACGCCAAGACCGCGAAGTTTTTCGCCAAGACCGCGAAAAGCGAGTCTGTATCCTGTCTCCTAATTTCTTTTCAGTCATATTCTCTTTCACCTCACCCCCGCCTCTCTGGAAAGGAGAGGCGGGGGTGAGGTGGGTATTTATCTTCAGTTTCTTTGAAAAGAAAAATAATATCGGGCTAACCAGGAATTCTTCTAACTTCTGTCTTTTTTTCACTTTCTTGAATTGCACGCAAAGACCGCGAAGTTTTTCGCCAAGACCGCAAAAAGCAAATCTGTATCCTGTCTTCTTACTTCTGTATTCTGTCTTCTTTTCAGTCATATTTTATCTTTTTCTTCGCGTTCTTCGCGTCTTTGCGGTTTGTTTTTTTACCGCGGAGGTGCAAAGCGCACGGAGGTTTTATTTTTCTTTTCGTTTAATTGTATGCTGCAATATTCAGCTCGACGGAAGTTTCGCTGTCGCTTACCTTCATAGTGTTACCAAGTAAATAGGTAAACAAATCGGCACTTTTTTGCGTCAGTTTTTTTTGCTCGAACTCTTTCTTAGTTTTCGACATCCTGACTATTGTACGCGAAAGTTCCCTGAATTTGGCAAAGGTTTCTACAATTGCCAGGGTGGTTTGGGTGGCTTTTTCGCTCTTCAGTATGGTTGCCAGCATATAGAGCCCCTTTTCGGTGAAGGCTTTGGGTTCAACTCTTGTCATTGATAATTTTGTGGTCGAAAATTTCGACCGCAAATTTTTCAATTCATCAGTATCTGGTAAAATTATATACCCTTCAGGAAACTTTTCAGGATTGTTCTTTACAGCTTCATTTACCCGTTTTGTTTCCACGCCATACAACTCAGCCACATCGCTGTCGAGTATTACCTTCTCGCCGTGCAGTGTGATGATGCGTTGCTCTACTGTATCAAATTTTATAATATCATTCATATCTATTTGTTCTTCGCGTCTTTGCGGTTTATCTTTTTACCACGGAGGTTTTATTTTTCTTTTACAAACCCTATCCGCCGCCGTGGGTAGGTATTTTGCTTATTTGATGCTTGCATTTCGGCTAATGTTTGATTGATAAGCTCCAACTGCACCCGTGTATCCTCATTAATGTCGTTTTGGTCGGTTAGTAATTCATCCATGTAGGCTTTCAGTTCTGCAACTTCGCGCTGAAAATCAGCAACCACTATTCCCGCCGGCTGATTCGTTAGCATTTGCCTTATAGCTACAAATGCCCGAACAATTTGAATGCTTATATTTATGGCAACACTGCTCCTAAGCACAGCCGACAACATTGTAACACCATGTTCAGTAAATACCAGTGGCAATGCTGACTTCGGGCGTTTTGTATAAGATGTCGTCACAAATTGTGATGACATGTTTTCCCACTCCAATTTTGTGATTTGAAACATAAAATCATCAGGAAATCGTTCAATATTTCTTTTTATAGCCTGGTTTAATACACGGGTTTCAACGCCATATAATTCTGCCAAATCACTATCCAGCATTACTATCTGCCCTCTTATCGTGTACAGCTTATTTTGTATTGTTTGCAATTCCATTTTCATCATTTTTTTCACCGCGGAAGCGCAAAGCGAGTCTTAACTTCTGTCTTCTTTTCAGTCATATTCTCTTTCACCTCACCCCCGCCTCTCCTGAGAGGAGAGGAGCCAGTGCAGCCCGGGTATTTATCTTCAGTTTCTTTGAAAAGAAAAATAATATCGGGCTAACCAGGAATTCTTCTAACTTCTGTCTTTTTTTCACTTTCTTGAATTGCACGCCAAGACCGCGAAGTTTTTCGCCAAGACCGCAAAAAGCGAGTCTGTATCCTGTCTTCTTACTTCTGTATTCTTTTCAGTCATATTTTATCTTTTTCTTCGTGTTCTTCGCGTCTTTGCGGTTTATCTTTTTACCGCGGAGGTGCAAAGCGAGTCTTAACTTCTGTCTCCTGTATTCTTTTCACTTTCTTGAATTGCACGCCAAGACCGCGAAGTTTTTCGCCAAGATCGCAAAAAGCGAGTCTGTATCCTGTCTCCTAACTTCTGTCTTCTTTTCAGTCATATTTTATCTTTTTCTTCGCGTTCTTTGCGTCTTTGCGGTTTGTTTTTTACCGCGGAGGTGCAAAGCGCGCAGAGGTTATAAATTATTCACTACTCTTTTTATTCCATCCTTTAGTATTAACGTTTAACACGTCCTGTTCTTCATTTAATTATTGTTCAAATATTTTTCGCGGTGGTATTAAAAAACTCCCTATCCCGCGAGACAGGGAGTTTAAGCGATCAGTTATTAGAATTAATCAAAGTATTTAATCCTTTATACAACGCACAGAGAGTCCGGTCGTGCGGTATTCGGTGCTCATGTTGGCACTGCTGATGCTGAGGCTGCGCGAATAAATACCGCTATTCGTACTACTCCAACAGCCGCCGAGGGTACCCACATTGCTGAGCGAACCAGTGCTGTTGTGGCGATAGCCCGCCAAGGGCAACTTAAGCACAGAGGCAAAAGCACCCGCTGCATTCTGTGTACTCCAGCTTGCACGTTCGGCATCTAATTCGGTTTCGGTAGGCAAACGGTAACCACTTGGGCAAGGATTGTTTACTCCGCTTACGCCCTGCCACAGATTGGTGTTTTGGGGACTGCGCCAGTCGTAAGGACTACTAGCACTTAAAATAAAGTTACCATGTCCCGGTGTATCACTGCTACTGAGGGTAGAGCTTGTGGTGGAGGTACGGATTTGATGACCGTCGGTTCCACGGCCCCATTGGTACAAATCGCCGTAAGCATATTCAGTGGTAGAGGATGTGGCTGCCTGGATGGCTCCTAAGTTACGATCCATCCAGGTTTTCCCTGTAGTGGCGTTGGTTACATCTACAATAACAGAAGAATTTACAACTCTGTTTAGCGTGCAACTTTGCCCGCCTATATTGATGGCAAAGCTGGCTGTACCTCCATTGGCCGGAGTGCCGGTTATGGTATAGGTTAAAGAGCCTGCTCCACTGGCAAAGCTGCCGGCGGCCAGTGTGGCGGTTAAACCGGTTACTCCGGTTGAAGTTACGGTTTGCCCGCTATGCGGACCACCATTGCCTCCCGTGTAGGCAATAACTGAACTTACACTATCGGCGGCTACATTTTTGGTCAAGGTTCCATTGTTGGTTGCGCCCGCGCAGTCAAGGGTAGTGATAGAACCTGCTGCCACGGTCCGGCTTAGCGTACAACTTTGCCCGCCTATATTGATGGCAAAACTGGCATGACCGTCGCTTGTTGGGGTGCCTGTTATGGTATAGGTTAAAGAGCCTGCACCACTGGCAAAGTTGCCGGCAGTCAGGGTTGCGGTTAAACCGGTTACTCCGGTGGAAGTTACGGTTTGCCCGCTATGCGAACCACCATTGCCTCCCGTATAGGCAATAACCGAGCTTACGCCACTGGCAGCTATACCGCCTATCAAGGTGCCATTATTGGTTGCTCCCGAGCAGTCAAGTGATGAAATAGAACCAGTGCCATCATTCTTTATACAACGTACAGAGAATCCGAACGCTCGGCTGTAGTTGTCCATGCTGGCATTGCTGCTGCTGAAATCGAGGTAGCGCGAACCGGTACTGCCAATCATCGTACTACTCCAATAGCAGCCGCTGGTACCCACATTGCCGAGCGCACCATTGCCGGCGTCGCGGTAGCCCGCCACGGGTAACTTAAGTACAGAAGCAAAAGCACCCGCTGCATTCTGTGTACTCCAGCTTGCACGTTCGGCATTTAATTCGGTTTCGGTAGGCAAACGGTAACCACTTGGGCAAGGATTGTTTACTCCGCTTACGCCCTGCCACAGATTGGTGTTTTGGGGACTGCGCCAATCGTAAGGACTACTAGCACTTAAAATAAAGTTACCATGTCCCGGTGTATCGCTGCTACTGAGGGTAGAGCTTGTGGTGGAGGTACGGATTTGATGACCGTCGGTTCCACGGCCCCATTGGTACAAATCGCCGTAAGCATATTCAGTGGTAGAGGATGTGGCTGCCTGGATGGCTCCTAAGTTACGATCCATCCACGTTTTCCCTGTAGTGGCGTTGGTTACATCTACAATAACAGAAGAATTTACAACTCTGCTTAGCGTGCAACTTTGCCTCCGCCTATATTAAAGATCCACTGGCAAAGTTGCCGGCAGCCTGGCTGTACCACGGTTTGCCCGCTACAACGCCTCCTGGAGTACCCGTAATGGTATAGGTTAAAGAGCCTGCTCCACTGGCAAAGTTGCCGGCAGCCAGTGTGGCGGTTAACGCCCGGTTACTCCGGTTGAAGTTACGGTTTGCCCGCTATGCGAACCACCATTGCCTCCCGTGTAGGCAATAACTGAACTTACACTACTGGCGGCTACATTTTTGGTCAAGGTTCCATTGTTGGTTGCGCCCGCGCAGTAAGCATAAGTGGTAGATGGATAGATCCATCCACCTGCTGCCACGGTCCAAAGCTGGCTTAGCCTCCTGGAGTACAACTTTGCCCGCCTATATTAATAGCAAAACTGGCTGAACTTACACTACCACATTTTTGGTCAACTTGTTGGGGTAGCACCTGTAATACAACTTTGCCCGCATACTGGTTAAAGTAGTGGCATACTGCTGCTCCACTGGCAAAGTTGCCGGCAGTCAGGGTTGCGGTTAAACCGGTTACTCCGGTGGAAGTTACGGTTTGCCCGCTATGCGAACCACCATTGCCTCCCGTATAGGCAATAACCGAGCTTACGCCACTGGCAGCTATACCGCCTATCAAGGTGCCATTATTGGTTGCTCCCGAGCAGTCAAGTGATGAAATAGAACCAGTGCCATCATTCTTTATACAACGTACAGAGAATCCGAACGCTCGGCTGTAGTTGTCCATGCTGGCATTGCTGCTGCTGAAATCGAGGTAGCGCGAAGTACTGCCAATCATCGTACTACTCCAATAGCAGCCGCTGGTACCCACATTGCCGAGCGCACCATTGCCGGCGTCGCGGTAGCCCGCCACGGGTAACTTAAGTACAGAAGCAAAAGCACCCGCTGCATTCTGTGTACTCCAGCTTGCACGTTCGGCATCTAATTCGGTTTCGGTAGGCATAACCACTTGGGCAAGGATTGTTTACTCCGCTTACGCCCTGCCACAGATTGGTGTTTTGGGGACTGCGCCAGTCGTAAGGGCTACCACCCATTAAAATAAAGTTACCATGCCCCGGTGTATCACTGCTACTGAGGGTAGAGCTTGTGGTGGAGGTACGGATTTGATGACCGTCGGTTCCACGGCCCCATTGGTACAAATCGCCGTAAGCATATTCAGTGGTAGAGGATGTGGCTGCCTGGATGGCTCCTAAGTTACGATCCATCCACGTTTTCCCTGTAGTGGCGTTGGTTACATCTACAATAACAGAAGAATTTACAACTCTGCTTAGCGTGCAACTTTGCCCGCCTATATTAATAGCAAAACTGGCTGTACCAACAACGCCTCCTGGAGTACCCGTAATGGTATAGGTTAAAGAGCCTGCTCCACTGGCAAAGTTGCCGGCAGCCAGTGTGGCGGTTAAGCCGGTTACTCCGGTTGAAGTTACGGTTTGCCCGCTATGCGAACCACCATTGCCTCCCGTGTAGGCAATAACTGAACTTACACTACTGGCGGCTACATTTTTGGTCAAGGTTCCATTGTTGGTTGCGCCCGCGCAGTCAAGGGTAGTGATAGAACCTGCTGCCACGGTCCGGGTTAGCGTACAACTTTGCCCGCCTATATTAATAGCAAAACTGGCATTACCACTACTTGTTGGGGTGCCTGTAATAGCATATGTTAAAGTTCCTGCGCCACTGGCAAAGTTGCCGGCAGTCAGTGTGGCGGTTAAGCCGGTTACACCGGTTGAGTTTACAACCTGACCATTATGCGAGCCCCCATCACCTCCCGTGTAGGCAATAACCGAGCTTACACTACTAGCGGCTACACCGTTGACCAAGGTGCCATTATTGGTTGCTCCCGCACAGTCAAGGGTTGCGATAGAACCTAGTATAGGTCCGCTGTAAGAAGATATTACTGCCTGGCCGGGTGAATGACCGGTAACTGCAACCGGGGTTACTTTAAAAGCGACGTATTTACCAACATCGGATGAGGTAAGCACGTAAGTGCTGCTTGTTGCACCGCCAATTACCATCATGTTGAGGCCCGAAGCATTATCGGCACGCAGCCACATCAGGGTTGAAGTGCCCTGCACATCACCATTTGCATCGTAATAATCATAAGAACCGGTAAGGGTAGCGCCATCCATGAGCGTACCCGAGAGGGCCACATTGCTCGCATTGGGGGTATAATTTGGCACGCCGGAGTTTTCGCAAAGTGAAATCCATTCTGTGCCATTATAAAACTGGAGGCACAAAACTGTAGTATTGTAAACAACCAGACCGGCTGCCGGTGAGGCAATGGCATTGCGCTGAGCTTCGGTCATGCGCGGAACCAGAAATCCTTTGCTGGAGCTATTCACGTCAAGCGCTGCCGAACTGTTCGGGGTTGTGGTACCAATGCCAACGTTACCTGTGTTGTAATAAATATCACTCCCGCTGGTGTCCCACTGGCTGCTACTGCTGCTGCCACCGCTTAGCCGTACCCACGCGGTACCGTTGTTATAATAAAACCCTGGTGTAACATCACCTGCCGTGGCGGTGTTATATACCATCATCCCTTCCACATGACTACTCAAAGGCGATGCAGAGGAGGTGGAGGTAAGCGCGATACGTGGCGGCAAAAGCCCCTTGTTTGTGCTCTTTATTTCCAGCATGGCGTTTGAGTTCGGAGAACTCCCGTCAGTGGTTACTGCCACCTGGGCTATGCTCAGAATTGGCAGAAGAGCAGCTAAAATTAATGGTAAAATGATTTTCCTCATAAAAATATAGATTTAGTGAATAATTAATTATTTATTGAAACTATGAACATTTTGATAGCATCACTTGTGTTATACAAAACAGCAGTATAGTTATGATAATATATATTATTAATGATATAATGGCACTTCTCTTGTCAGAATTATTCATATTTTCATTTTAAATTACAGATAACTATTTCTGTTCTGCGGTTCTTTGCTTTGTTTTCGGGAGTAGAGTTTTCTGCAACAGGTTGGGAGCTACCCATTCCCGTTATTTTAACCCGCTCTTGCTTAACAGACGAATTTTCCATTACTTTCCGATACACATTATACGCCCGCATAATGCTTAAATCCTGGTTGTTTTTTACGATTCCATTTCCGGCAAACGGAGTATTATCGGTATGTCCCACAATTTCTATCTGTATATCATCGTGCATATCCAATACAGAGGCAATTTCTTTTATCATCTTTATTCCTTCGGGTGAAATTTCCCAACTTCCGGGTTTGTATAACAAGTTACCCTGTAATGAAATTTTTACGCAGCCATTCATCTCCTCAACTTTAAGCTCGTTGGAGTTTAACTTCCTCAGCGCATCTTTAAAACTTGCGTTCAGTTCTTTTTTCGCTTGGGGTTGTATTTGTACAACTTCCTGATTAACTTTCTCTTTTTTAGCATTTTGCAGTACTGCACTTTTCAAACTGTCCGCTGTATGAGCAAGTTTTGCTTCATCACTTTTACAATTAGCCAATTCTTCTTGTTTCAGGCTAACAATCTCTGTAAGTGAATCAACCGAGTGAATAAGGTTTGTACGTTCTTTTTCACACAATAGATTTTTTTCCGCATTGTGGTTTACATTATTGTTTTTCTGATACATGGAACTGCTTCTGCTTCTAAAATTAAAGCGATAAGAGAAACCTAACGACATATATGAATACATATCATGTTCCGACATTCCTCTTGTTAAATCAATATCATCGGTGTTGGTATATTTCCAGATAACTTCGCCCGTAATCGAAAACCGTCTGTCGATGTTATACTTTAATCCAAGTCCCAGCGGAATCACTGTTTCCGATTTCATGGAAGTTTTCTCTCCTTTGACATTCCAGGCAGTTCCGGCTATAAAAGCATTGGTTCGCAAATCTCTTTTTTGCGTTCTGTACAGAAAGTTACCCACCCCAATCAGGGTATAAGCATTTATTTTCCGGTCGGGGTTATATCCGTAAATAATATTTACCCAGTCTATCACCAAGCCAAGGTTATACTCGTAATATTCCGCGTTAAAGTATTCTTTTTCCGTCCGCTTGGTTCCTGATAGCTCTCCAAATAAAAATTGCCCCCGCAAATCAAGCCAGGGGGTTATTTTTTTCCCGAGTATGCCGCCATAAGCCCATTTACGTTCGTTTTGGTATTTATCAACCGGCCACAAATCATTTACGCGTAAATCGCCCCAAAACAATGAAGAACCAAAATTTGCATTTACATACCAGTTATCTGGTAACTGGTAGCTTTCTTTCTCATTTTCCTGTGCATATACGCTTATCATACTTAAGCATAATATATAAACTGATAGTATTATTTTTTTCATACGCATTATTATTTACATTTCTCAATACAAGCAGTAAGGAGTAATGTACACCCTACTGCTTCACGAACCACAAAACATCCGAATACTCAACAAAAATGTGAACTATTCACGCTTAGCACCTTATACTTCCATATTAATATTTGTAACCATTGTACATTTGCTAATGTTTTGTGTACTTTTAACTATTATGAATATATAATTATATATATATTATTTTTTAAATAATAATTTTACTCTAAGCTTTACATTCAAAATGTAAGGCTTAGAGTAAAATCAGGAAAGCTGATTACTACTACATAAATTGTCTTCCTTTTTTAATTCTATTTTTCTTCTCTGTTTGTATATAAGGTACGCTACGCTAAATAATAACAGCATTCCCATGCCATTTGCGATAGGGGCCTGTCCACCTACGGGGACATCCCCCGGACCTCCCGGATCACCTTCTGGCAGTGGTTGACATATTGCAGCGTAATTAAACACTCCAAACAAAAACAATGTTAAAATATATTTTTTCATATTCAGTTTGGTTTTACAGAGTTATTAAAACAAGATCTTTTTAGCATAACACTTTTTATCAAGTATAACTTTTACCAGGTAAATAGCCCTTGGCATATTATTCAATTCAATTGTATTACTCGCATTATTTGTTTTTAAAGAATATATTTGCTGACCTGTCAAACTAAAAACGCTAATTTCAGCTTCTTCACCTTTCATAAAAGGATCGATATCAATAAAGTTAACATGCAATTGATTGTCATTTGCATAGCAAATAATTCCGTCATTTGATTCATTATCCGTAATACTGGATGTATTTTTAAAATAAATCAGCATATTCCGGATATGTTCGGTAGTATCGTATAAGAATGAATACTCCGGATTTTGCCGGATATCCTGAATATAACCTTCGCTAACATCTTTCAGGTATATCGAAATATTGCCGTCAATGCTTTGCAATTCTGAAGCTGATATTTGGTAATTACCTGATTTCCCAGCTTTAAAATATAAAGGAATTACAGCATCTGAATTTAACGTTGTTAAAGGGATCGAATTAATAGCCATTTCATTATTCTGGCTTTTTGTATAAAGAATAGGAACATCTGGAGACGATTCTATAATTTTTTGCACATCTAACAAGCGATCAAACTCGTTTGTAGCATCATCCCGAAACCTCAGAGCTGTTTGTGTTGTAATGTTATTCCCTGTTGATTTAAGTACTAGCAATGGTTCGTTTGCTGCACTTTTATAAAAAGTTGTTTGCCCATGAGTTCTCATGTCATTGTTAAATGTAATGCTTCCTGCAGAAGTTGCCTGAATCATGAAACCCTGACCCATTGCAATATTTTTGGAGGCCGTATTGGCTGCCCCCCCTCCCGTTATATAATATTTATAGGTGTTGGTTAACGGATCATATATTGAAAATCCTCCATTTAAAGAAGAGGGTATTGAAATCAGATCCCAGTCCAATACACATGGATATGGATTACCAGCCAGGTTCCAACCATCCGTATATTTCGTATAATTAAAGGTTACATCACCGGTATTTGTTACTCCACTAAAAGTTTTTGTTACATAACCACTCCCTGTTGTGCCATAAAAAAAGCCTTTTCCGGGAGTAAGCGGTGTTGTTGTAGCTGTTATTTGCACATAAGCATTTGTTTGTTCATTATAATACTTTAGGTAGTCACCTGCGAACAAGCTGGATACTGCAGTTGTAACCGGAGAGGATATATCATGCCATTTGCCTTTTAGCAAATAACGTTGTACCTTGCCGGTTCCGCTCCCATATACTACGGTTCCATAGTCAATAAGAGAAGCATCCCCGGTTGCATCAGATTTAACTGTAAGGTTTCCATTTGCAATATTCATTGTAGTTCCAGACATTACCTTTACGCATGTTCCTGGTTGTACAATTACGCCCTGAGAAAAGCCTATATTGCAAATTGCAATTGTAAAAACTACTAGTAAATTTTTCATGTTCTATTTTGTTTTATTAACTTGTTAATCATTATATTCATTTTTTCTTTTGTTAAAGGCTTATTTATGAACCCTGTGGCAAGCTGTGATTTTTTTTCGTTCATTAAATTCATAAAGCTTTCATTACCCGATAACAGGTATGTAGGAAAAGGTACATTTTTCCCCTGTTTCTGGTAATATTCACGAATCATTAACAACAACTCAATGCCATTAAAATCTCCTATATTATAATCTGTTATCAATAAATCAGGTATATCATCATCTATTTTATCAATAAAGGCAACAAATTCTTCTTTAGAACTACATAGAGTTGTTTTACTCCCAAGCAGAATTCTTCTTACCATATTATCAGTACTTAACAGGCAAAACTTATCGTCGTCAATAATTACTACATGCATGTTTTTTACTTCTTAATTTTTAACTAACTAAATTATTTTGCAAATATCATTCATATAATACTCTGTAACAATATTTTATAGTTGTATTTTCTCCTTTTGAGTTGTATTTTCTCCTTATGGATAACATTTTACAACTAATTATTTTGTTATTTTTTAACATTCACTACTTATCTTTGTATCAAAATACTCCACACATGAAAAAAAAATCTGTTTACAAAATTATTAGGCTAATTCGGGAGCTAAAAGGAATCACAAGAGACCAGATGGCTTCGGAATTAAAGTTAACCGTAAGTGGTTATGGTAAAATTGAACGTGGTGAAGTTGATCTAAATCTAACTAAATTAGATCAAATTGCCAGAATTCTTAATGTAGAGATTTTTCGTTTATTTGATTTTGAAATCTCCAAAGCCTTTAGTCTTACTTTGCCAGAAGATTCTAACATTCAAGCCCAAGGATATTCTGAAAATTTCACAAACATTCCTGGTATAGTTGCTCATGAAAAATATCTCAAATTACTGGAAAAAGAAATAGCTTTACTGGAAAAAGAAATAGAAATTTTGAAGCATCCTACTACAAAAATTACTAGCAGGAAGAAATAGAATGCGTCAAATGAAAAAAAAGTAATTTCACAATAATATATTATTTTTTGTGTAACACTATTTCTGGCAACATCATCAAATAAAAAGGGACTGAAATCAATCAGTCCCTTTTTTCTATCGGAATTAATCAAATGTTAATTTATCACTGCAAACAGGTAATAAGCAACCCGTGAGTATTCTTGTTTCACTGTCTGAAATAATAGTTGCATCCTCTAACGAAGACAGGATATTACTGAAAAATTGACAGGTATTGTCCGAAAAACTGTGTAAATTCTATTTTTTATTGCAGGATATGATCTTCAAGCTTATGGATGATACTTGTACTTTCAAAGTGCCTCTGCAAGTTCATGCAATAGTCCCGTATGACTTGTCCTAAATTAGCTTGACAGATTCTACTATTAGAGAAGAGTCAACAAAAATAATTTATTATCCTATTATCTCCAATTTATTATTTGTTTAATACTGATTTAAGGAACAGTCTCTTGTTAAATATCTGCAAGGTTTAACTTTTTTACGGACCTGAACCTCAATTTTCCATCCAATTTCTGTTTTGTTTTCCACTTCTTTTTCATAATACTTTTTCGTAAGGCATTACTTTTGTTATGCCCTGTTTTACCTGACAGATCATTCGATGCAAGGATTTTACAACTATTTCATGGCAACTTTACCAAATAAAAAGGGACTGAAATCAATCAGTCCCTTTTTTATCTATCGGAATTAAGCCGGGGTAATTCCGGATTAATTTATCAATTCACTTTAATATCAGATTAAACCTTGTTTATGTTTCGTTCCAATCACTTTAAGCATATCCTGAGTCATGGTATCCAGGTCGAATGCAGGTTTCCAGCCCCATTCACTGCGGGCAGTGCTGTCGTCGATAGAGTTTGGCCATGAATCTGCAATTGCCTGACGAAAATCAGGTTCGTACGAAATTTGAAAATCAGGCATATATTTCTGAATAGATTCAGTCATCCCTTTTGGAGTAACGCTAAATGCACCTACATTGAAATCGGTATGATGTTTCAACTTGTTGAAATCAGCATGAAAAAGATCCAAGGTAGCTTTCAAACAGTCAGGCATATACATCATTGGCAACATGGTGTTTTCTGAAAGAAAACAGTTATACTTACCCTGTTTTACCGCATCGTAATAAATTGCTACCGCATAGTCTGTAGTTCCGCCACCAGGTAATGTTTCGTTGCTGATAATACCGGGATAGCGTAACCCGCGGATATCCAGCCCATATTTTGCAACGTAATAATCGCCTAATAATTCGCCTGCAACTTTGGTGATTCCGTACATGGTAGTAGGACGTAAGATCGTTTCCTGAGGAGTGTTGTCAACCGGAGTACTTGGGCCAAAGGCTGCAATAGAGCTTGGAACCAAAACCCGTTTCAGTTTCTTTTCACGGGCGATTTCAAACACATTCAGCATACCATTGATGTTAACATCCCATGCCAACATTGGATTTTTTTCGCCAACTGCTGAAAGAATTGCTGCCAGATGCACCACGGCATCAATTTCGTATTTATCAATCATTGCAGCCATTGCCTTTGCATCAAGCACATCAAGTGCTTCATACGGGCCACTTTCTTTCAGTTTCTTTGTTCCTTCAGGACATTTGTCGGTCGCAATTACATTTTCTGCACCGTAAATTTTACGGAATTCGAGCGTAAGCTCAGAACCAATCTGACCGGCACAACCAGTTACCAATATTTTTTTTATCATGGAATGAATGGTTTAATTATGTGGTGATTTTAATCACTATTTTTAACATGAGTTAATGTGCAAAAGTACAAATGTTTTAGAATGTGGCAAAAGGAAGCAGAACCATATTTTGCCAATTTCACAAAGATTGCGATTACATATTAAAAACAACATTCACAGCTATTTACCAGCACACAAAGATTTGTCATCAATACAAATTCATACTCATATACTCCCAAAGAAATGCATATCGATTTTTAGGGTATTCCCCGGAGTTAATTCCGATTATCTGCAATGAATTTTTCTCAGATAAGCTTCAGTATTTTCTCAAGCCACTCAGTATCTACAGAATCAAAATTCTTAAATCGGGCACTATCAATATCAAGTACTCCAATAATCTCTCCTTCTCCGGAGAAGAACGGAACTACAATTTCGGAATTAGAGCGTGAGTCGCAGGCAATGTGTCCGGGAAACAGGTGAACATCTTCCACCACAATCGTTTCCCGTTTATTTATACATGCCCGGCAAACTCCTGTGTTTTCTTTCAATTCCATGCATGCAACCGGTCCCTGATACTTGCGAACAATCAATTTCCCGTTATTTAACAGGTAAAATCCAGTCCAGAAAAAGCCATCCATCTTGTGATGCAAAACGGCAATCACAGTAGCCATACGAGCCTCTATATCATTACTTTTCTGAAGTAGCTCTTCCAATTGTGTATAAATACGACTGTAACGTGCCGCTTTTTTTTCAGGAGTCATCATGATTTATAATAGTTCGTTTGCAAGGTTTGCCAATTCGGAACGTTCACCTTTTTCGAGACGAATATGAGCATAAATAGGATGATGTTTTATCTTATCAATCAAATAAGAAAGCCCGTTCGACTGCGAATCAAGATAAGGGGTGTCAATCTGATAAATATCGCCGGTAAAAATAAATTTCGTACCTTCTCCAGCACGGGTAATGATTGTCTTCACTTCATGAGGCGTAAGGTTCTGAGCCTCATCTACAATAAACATAACATTTGAAAGGCTTCGTCCACGAATATAGGCCAAAGGTTGGATGACCAGTTTTTCTTTTTCGAGATCATCATTAATGGTTTTAAACTCCTTATCTTTTTCGGCAAACTGATTCCGGATGTATTTCAGGTTATCGAAAAGTGGTTCCATATATGGATTGAGCTTCGATTTAATGTCGCCCGGCAGATAACCAATATCTTTGTTGCTGAGCGGAACGATTGGCCGTGCCAGATAAATCTGTTTGAAGTTTCGTTTTTGTTCCAGTGCTCCGGCAAGTGCCAGCAGGGTTTTTCCCGTACCAGCGACTCCCTGCAAGGTAACCAGTTTAATATTTGGATTCATAATAGCATGAAGCGCAAATACCTGTTCGGCATTACGAGGCGTAATTTTAAATGCCTGGCGTTTTTCCACACGTTCTATTTTTTCGAGTAATGGATTGTAAAAGCCCAGAGCCGAAGTACGTGTATTTTTCAGAATATAATAATGATTGGGAATCGGCTTTTCAATGCCAAAATCAGAAGGATCGCAAAGCCCCAGGTCATAGAGTTTATCGATGGCGGCGCGATCGCAACCTTCCACCAGTGTTTTTCCGGTGTAGAGTGTTTCCACATCACGAATTTTTCCGGTAAGAAAATCTTCAGCGTTGATATTGAGCGATTTTGCCTTTACGCGAAGATTAATATCTTTGGTAACCAGTGTAATTTTCCGTTCAGGATATTTTTTCATCATCACCAGAGCAGCATTCAGAATCCGATGGTCAGCTTTATGTTCGCCAAACACTTTATTGGCGTCCGGATCGCTGTTTTCATCAAATGCTACGCAGAAATTTCCGGCTCCTTCAAATTCGAGTGGAATCCAATCCTGAAGCGTATATTGCTCCGAAAGTTTATCAAGAATGCGGGTAAACTCACGGGCTTCAAAATTAATCAGATCGTTTCCTTTCTTAAAATTATCGAGTTCTTCCAGAACTGTGATGGGAAGCACCACATCGTGTTCGGCAAAGCTGTTGATTGCATTGTGATTGTACAAAATCACCGACGTGTCCAAAACAAAAATCTTGTCAGAGGATTTGTTTTTTTTTGATTTACGGGGAGCAGACATAGTATCAGGATTTTAGAGAATAAATACTTCGAGAAGTTTGCACTCTTTTTCGGGGAAAATACGAACGGTTTCCAGATCAGCAGGAATCAGACAGGTTTCTCCTGTTTTCAGATTCAGTGAATTTTCACCGGATTCAATTCTGCATGTTCCGTTTACGCAAATATAAATCACAAATGAATCGAGTTCGCTGTAATCTTTTTCAATGGCATGAGAAAGATTAATAATTTGCGAATTGAAGCAGGGCGAATTGATGACAGGAGAAGTTGCATCTTTCACTGCATGATATTGCGTTTTATACGAATCATGTACATCAAAGTCGATGGCTTCCATAGCCTGATCGATGTGAAGCTGACGTGGATTTCCCTTGTCGTCGGTTCTGTCCCAGTCGTAAATTCGGTAAGTGGTATCGGAAGCCTGCTGAATTTCGGCTAACAGAATATTCGGGCCAATTGCATGCACTCTTCCGGCAGGCATAAAAAACACATCACCAGCATTTACTTCTTCGTAATTGAGAATGGAAGAAAGTGTTTTGTTTTGCAGATGCTGTTGATAAACATTTGCATTCACTTTCTGACGAAAGCCACTGATCAGTTTTGAATCTTTTTCAGCATCGAGGATATACCACATTTCGGTTTTCCCGTAACCAATGCCTCGTTTTTCAGCAAGCTCATCATCAGGATGTACCTGAATGGAAAGCCAGTCGTTGGTATCAATAAATTTGATAAGCAGAGGAAACTCATTCCCAAAGCGTTCAAACACGGCATCACCTACCAGTTCTCCCATGTAAATTTCAATCAGTTCGTTGAGTTCATTTCCTTCCAAAAAGCCGTTAGCAACCACGGTTTGACTTCCTTCAACGCCCGAAAGCACCCATGCTTCACCACAATTGGGCAAAGAGCCATAATCCATTCCGAGGGAAGTTTTGATGCGATTTCCGCCCCAGATTTTATCTTTAAACAAAGGCTGGAATTTGATGGGATAGAGTTCAGTCATGATGGTAAGTATTTATGATTCAATACGTAAAATAATCTCGATTCAGTAAGGCGAAGTTACGATTAATTTCCGGTAATTTCATCCAGTTTAAAGGTTTTGTCAAGGCGAAATCCTTTTTCAGTTTTGCTTACTGTACAGCATTCTACATAGCTATCGTGTTCTAAAAACAGGATGTATTCTTTTTCGATGGCATCATTCAGAAACTGTTCTTTTTCCTGGATAGAAACCAACGGACGTACATCAAAACTGGGAACCCAAACCAGCGGAATATGTGCAGCCGATGGGAGCATATCCGAGGTATAAACGATGGTTTTTCCATGATATTGGATGACGGGAATCATTTGCGCATCAGTATGCCCGTGAAAAAATTTCAAGAATATATTGGGTGAAAATTGTTGGTCATTTTCAATCAGGTTGTAGCACCCTCTCTTTTCAATCAGTTGAAAGTTGAGTGGAAGAAAAGTAGCCGCTTCACGAGGATTGGGCTTGTGTGCAAGTTCCCATTGTCCTTTGCTGATATGAATTATTGCATTGGGAAATGTAAGTTCAAGTTCGCTCCGGTTTTCAGTGTATTGCACGGCACCCCCAATATGGTCGAAGTGAAGGTGCGTCACAATCACATCGGTAATTTCGGAACGCGATACACCCACTTTGTTCAAAGAAGAAAGCAGGGTAAAATTACTGTGCACGTAAAAATTCTTAAAAAACTTTTCATCCTGCTTTTCGCCCATTCCGGTGTCAATTAATATTTTGCGATCACCTTCAATAATCAGCATGCAACGCATGGCGCTTTCGCAAAGATTGTTTTCGTCGGCAGGATAATTTTTTGACCAAAGAGCTTTGGGAACTACACCAAAAACGGCTCCCCCGTCAAATTTGGCTCTGCGGGCTTCTATGGAATATATTTTCATAAGGTTAATCTTCTGCTTTATTATCGTTGATAGAATTGAATTTACGATACCCTATCAAGCGGTCATAGTTGTCGGATGGGTCACGATAATAGATAAACACATAATAATCATTTTCGGTTTCCCAATGATTGCCTTCCACAAAGGTTTCGTCGAGGATTGTCTCTCCTTGTTTTACAAACACATAAAAATAGTTGTAGTATCCTTGTTTTAGCCAAAGTGTTGTTTGATAGGTTTTCTGAGGATAATTGTAAATCAGTTTGGCTTCAGGCTTTAGCTGCCAATCGGTTAATTCACCAAAAAGGTAAATATCTCCATCAACCACCGGGAACTCATACGGAAGAGAAAAATGTGCGAAAAAATAGTCGGCTTCCACGCGACTATCGTGGGTATCATTGGCTTTTATGTAGAATCTGCCATTAAGATCTTCTTCCGTTTTATACACTTTAAACGGACGACGCTGATCTGGTGTAAGATATACATTGTTGATTCTGTTATTGAATGTTATGTTTTGAGTGTGTTCCGAAAAGTAACGAAGACTTTTCACATCAAACATACGATATTCATTCCCTCCATTGAATGTATTTTCACGGTCATAATTATAATCGAACTCATTGGCGACTGATAACCGGGGTTTTAAGATGGTGATGGCATTATCTGACCGTCCATTTTGCTGAATTACAAGTTTTAAGTTTTTATATGATTCTACAATTTCAAAATCAGGATTAACTCTTACTTTAAGGTCAACTTCCTGTTTAAATTTCTTTTGTTCAATTAAAGTTGCCTGCATAACCCGCCCGTTAATCGTACATTTTTCATCCAGAACATAAAAGAGTCTGGAGAAAAGAATAGAATCAGGATTGTTTTCTTCGTAAACTTTAATTCTATAAATTCCTGATTTCAAAAGGAGCATGTTTTGTCCTGGGATCTCGGTTTCGTAATGGATAAATGTTTGAATGGTATTAACCGAGTAGCTGAAATTCCGGATTTGCTCTTCAGCAAAGCCTTCCATATATCTGTTTATGGGAAGATTAGAAGTAGTGCCGTCAGAATTACATAGTTCCAGAGAGTATTTAAAATTGCGAAGTTCATTTTCCAAATCGTCGAACGAGAGCGTTATTTTTTCGTCGCTGCCCAGTTTTATCAGTGGTAGTGAAAGTTCAAAGCCGCTTTTAAAAAGCTGAATAGTATGAATGCCGTTTCGGGAAGAATCAGCAATGTTTTGTGCCCATGTTTCTGAAGCAACAGATATGGCTAAAAACAAAAGAATCAACTTTAAGTACCTCATAATATGTATAATAAAACCTAACAGATTTTCGCAACCTGTTAGGTTTGGTCGTTTCTGATTTCAAATTTTAGTTCACAATCACCATTTCGTCTATAAGATGTTTTGCTCCGGCAAACTTATCAATTACAAACAGACAATAGCGAATATCAAGTGTAATATTTCTACAAATTTCAGGATCGTACATCAAATCGCTCATCGTTCCCTCCCATGCACGGTCGAAATTCAATCCAATCAAATTTCCATAAGCATCTAACACAGGACTTCCTGAATTGCCTCCGGTTGTATGATTGTTTGCAATAAAGGCAACCGTCAACTCTCCGTTTTTATTGGCATAACGACCATAATCTTTTTTCTGGTAAAGTTCTTTCAGTTTTGGTTCTACACGATAATCAAAAATGTCAGGATTCTCTTTTTCCATTATCCCTTTCAGGGTAGTGAAGTGTTGATAATAAACTCCATCGACAGGGGAAAAACCGTCCACATTGCCATAAGCGACACGCAGGGTCGAATTCGCATCAGGATAGAATGTATGGTTGGGTTGCATTTCCATCATTGCTTTCATATACACACGTTGTAAACTGTCAATCAAATCTTGCGAAGCAGACAGAACAGGCATTACACGGGTTTTATAATCTTCATACAAGCCTTGTGCCAAAATATAAGCAGGATCTTTTTCAATCCGGCGATAGCTTTTCTTTTTAAAGTTGTTCATGAATGTCATTAACTTCGCTTCATCTGAAAAGATTGATTCTTTAAAAAACTCAGCTGCGAAATGATTGTAATTGCCTTTGGCTTTCACTTTAACATCGTTCATTACCTTTGGAAGCCAGGCTGCATCACAACCTTTGACATACATCTCCATCATGGCGGCAAAAATCTTTTGATCGGTAGCCGTATTATAGTTTTTGAAATAAGGAGGAATCCCTAATTTAAACAGAGAGACCAGAGAATCTACTCCTTTTTGGGTAACATCTTCTTTCTTGCAGAAATTTATCAGTTTTTCAAAGTTGCGCGAGTAGCGAACAATCTCAGGAGACAAACCTGCTTCGGCAAAATAGTCATACGCCAGATTGCCTGGTATACTCTCGTTGTAAGCCTTCTCAAGAGAAGCCAAAAGCCCTCCATATTGAACCTTTCGTTCGGCATTTTCATTTACCCAGGCTATAAACGTTTTTTCTTGTTCTTGTTTTTTAGCAACACCGTTCATACGGTTAACACCTTTACTTTCCCCAATCATTTTTTTCCAGTAATTGGCAATAGAAGCATGCTTGGCAGAATATTGAATCCGAATTAAATCGGAAGAGTTCATTCCTTCCCCAATAATATCCAGGCGTTTTTGACGCAACTTGATTTTCACCGGATTGTCAATATTTGCAATTTGATTTACTGCATACGAAGTGAGATACTCGCTGGTATGACCAGGATACCCAAAAACAAACGTAAAGTCGCCTTTATCAACTCCTTTAAGGTTTACTTTTAAGAAGTTTTTAGGTTTGTAAGGAATGTTTTCCGGGGAGTACACAGCAGGTTTATTTTCCTTGTTGGCATACACTCTGAATACTGAAAAATCACCTGTATGACGGGGCCACATCCAATTGTCGGTATCCCCTCCGAATTTTCCAATATTCGAAGGAGGAGCTCCCACCAAACGAACATCTCTAAATACTTCGGTAACAAACAGGAAAAATTGATTTCCATAAAAAAACGGACGAACATACGCTGTATAAGACGTTCCTTCAATGGCTTTTTTTGTGATCGCAGCACAATTTTTTTCGATACGTTTTTCACGTTCTGTTTCATTCAATTGAGGGGAAACGCCTTCCAGAGCCTGTTTTGTAACATCTTCCATACGAATAAGCATGGTAACCGTTAAACCCGGGTTTGCCAGCTCCTGATTTTTTGACATTGCCCAGAAACCATTTTTCAGATAGTCGTTTTGCAAAGAGCTATGGGATTGAATATTGCTGTATCCACAATGATGATTGGTTAAAATCAAACCCTGATCTGACACAAAAGAAGCAGTACAACCTCCTCCAAAGAGCAGAATTGCATCTTTCAAGCAAGTTTTGTTGATGCTGTAAATATCTTCAGCAGTAATTTTCATACCCTTCGCCTGCATCTCCTTCTCGTTTATCTGCCCCAAAAACAATGGAATCCACATCCCTTCATCAGCAAATAAAAGGGTTCTTCCCAGAAATATCATTGCGAGTACCAGTAAAGTTTTTCTTCTCATCATTGTATTCATTAAATTTATAAAAAGCAAAAATAGAACTTTCATCCGGAATTCACTTTTGGCATTCTGAAATAAACATTTCGCTAACGTTTTTGTAAAATCCATGAAGAAATTATGTTTCAATAAAAATGATGCTTGTATTTCTAAAAGAGATTTTTCTATCTTTGAATCAAAATTCTGTGGTATGAAAAAAAGTTTACTCACCGTTTTAAGTTTTCTTTTCGTAATAAGCGTTTTTGGACAAATGCGTTATTTCAGAACAACCGCTCCATCTCCTGATGATCAAAGTGTTGCATTGTACAACAAGCGTTACATGGAGGATAAAACCTTTGTTGGCGCACGCTTTGGAATTCATATTCCTATTGGCGATTGGTCGAAAAATGTAAACCTGGGTATTGGTTTTTCTGCACAGGCAAAATATTTTGTAACGGACAGATTCGCTTTTGGAGCTGATTTTGGATATTACAGATCTTCGAACAAAGATGTCTATTTAAAATATGCAGATACTCTTTTTAGTGCTTTTGATACAAATATCACTACATCTTCGTTCACTGCATCCTTAAAATACACAGCGTTCACACTCAATTTTGAGTATTATCTCTCACGCGAAAACTTCAAACCTTATGTTGGACTAGGCCTGGGATTCCACGTTGCCAACAATTCTTTTAAAGTTGCTACCGACAGCATCAAAAATAAAGATTTCATAGCACTTGAAGGAATGTACAATCCTGCTATCAAAGCAAACTTTGGAATCACTCCGCATGTAGGTGTTATGGTGAGTTTTAATGAGTTGTGGCATTTCAATGCCGATGTGAGGTATAACATCATTTTTGCAGAGCCGGTAGCAATGGGGCTCTCTATAAATGTAGGGATGTTGTTTAACCTGAGCTGGAAATATTAATCAGATTTCATCAATTTTGCTCGAATGCATTGACGAATTTCGATGCAGAAGATAGTTTTTGTACTTTTGATTCCTGATTTTATAAGGAATGATAAGCGATAGCCTGCACGCTGATACTACAGCAATTTCGTATATTTCACAGGATTTACTGATTCCGTTTAAAGCGGCAGAAAGTCCTGTTGTAGATACATTTCAGCTCAAACTTGATTCGCTGCGTTTCCAAAATTTCTTTACGCATAACTTTCAAAAACTTAACAAAGTTGTCGTTATCCCTGATTCAACAGTCTGGAGAAAATCAATCTTTACCGGACATCAGTTAAAACCGCAACACCATGATGTAATTCCCATCAAATCGACAAGTTACGACTGGATCTCTATCGTATTAATTTTCTGCCTGATAATTTATACCCGAATTTTACTCAATTCACGCAAGAGACTGGAGCAAATTGTTAAAAGTGCTGTTTTCAATCGCTCTGTAAATCAGATGATACGTGATGGAAACATTCTTGGAGAACAAATTTCTTTCTTTTTACACCTGATTTTTCTGCCCGCAATCGCTCTGTTCTTTTACCGAATTGCCATTTATTTCGGATTTCATATTCATTCTACATGGAATAGTGTGCTCTTTTTTGGCCAGATTTTAGGAGGGCTTACTATCTTCTATTTCTTAAAAATGATTGTTATCAGGATGATTGGGAATATTTTCAAGAACCAACAGGCCTCAAATCTTCATTTAATTAACAACCTAGTGTTCAATTCATTAATAGGACTGTATTTGATTCCATTGTTATTTATTTGCTTTTACGCTCCTCAGGGATGGGAATCTTTTACACTTTATTTAACAATGGGAATCACAACGTTAGTGATGGTATTCCGTTTCATTCGCATATTAATCATTGGCTCGGGCACTTCCGGATATTCAGGCATATATTTATTTTTGTATCTTTGCACTGTCGAAATTGTACCTTATCTCATCGTTGGAAAAGCGATTCTGAATGCAGGATTTCTCCACTAAAGAGAGGCATGGTACTTCCTTTGAAATATAAAAACCAACCTATCTCAGGAAACGATGAAGATAAAAAATATACTCATTTCACAACCCTGTCCGGCAGAAAACGAAAAGTCTCCCTATAAGGATCTGGCAGAAAAGTATAACTTGAAACTGGAATTCAACAAGTTTTTTAAGATAGAAGGAGTTACCTCGAAAGAGTTCAGACAAAACCGTATTAATCTACTTGATTATTCGGCGGTTATCCTTACTAGTAAAAATGCTGTTGACCATTATTTCCGTATTGCAAAAGAGATGCGGGTGGATATTCCTGACACCATGAAATATTTTTGCGTTACCGATGCAATTGCATTCTACCTTCAGAAATATGTTCAATATCGTAAGCGGAAAATTTTTCATGGAAAACTTACTTTCGGCGACTTAATGGAAGTTATCCTCAAGCACAAAGAAGAAAAATTTCTCTTCCCATGCTCCGATATTCACAAGCAAGATATGTTTAAAATGCTTGACAAGGTGAGTATCAGATACGCAAAAGCCGTTTTATACAAAACAGTAGCTGCTGACCTGCAAGATGTAGATATTAAGAAATATGATATGCTTGTACTGTTCAGCCCTTCCGGAGTTAAGTCTCTTTTCCTCAATTTCCCTGACTTTGAACAAGGAGAAACCGTAATCGCCGGATTTGGACCTACCACTCACGCCGCAATCAAAGAAGCAGGGTTAACCTTGCACATTGGAGCACCTACCAAAACAGCGCCGTCTATGGCAATGGCTATCGAAGAATTTATCAAGAAGCAGGCAAAAGCTAAAAAATCAACTTCCGCTAATAGCGAAGTTAAGCTTTAGCTACCTTCTGTTTATCAGAATATTTATCTCATTATCAATCTCTTTTTAAAGATGAATACATTTCATAAACAGGAACGTCTTTGTCTTCAGAAAGAGATTGATGCTTTATTTAAAGAAGGTTCCAACTTTTTAATTTACCCCTACAAGGTCGTTTGGAAAATTGAAAACGACAATAAAAATGAAACTTTAACAGTTCTTATCAGCGTTTCCAAACGATATTTCAAACGCGCTGTTCATCGAAACAGGGTTAAACGTCTTACAAAAGAAGCCTGGCGAAAAAACATTCTGAAACAGGCCGGATTGAATTTAAAATCAGGAACAAGGTTAAATTTGGCCTTACTCTATGTTGGAAAGGAAATCATGACACAGACACAAATTGAAATCAAAATAAATCTAATTTTACAACGTTTACTCAGAGAAACCGTAAAATGTCAGGAGAGTTCAACGCAACATTGACATGAAAAAAGCATTCAGTACCATATTTATTTTTATAATAAGAATTTATCAATACACGATATCTCCTTATTTTCCTGCAAGTTGCAGATATACACCTACTTGCTCGGCCTATGGTATAGAGGCAATCAGAAAGCATGGTCCCTTTAAGGGAGGTTTGCTCACGATTAAGCGAATTTCCTCATGTCATCCCTGGGGTGGTAGCGGTTATGATCCAGTTCCCTAAAAATATTACATTTATGAAACATTTAAACTCTCGTATTACCCAATTAAGCCTTTTAATTCTTTTATTCGTTTTTACATCAATCAATGTAAAAGCTCAACCAGATAAAGACTTTGAAATCTCTAAAAATCTGGAGATTTTCTCAACACTTTATAAACAACTTCATCTGAATTATGTGGATGATATCAATCCGGGAGAGCTTATGAAAACAGGGATGGATGCAATGCTCGAATCACTCGACCCATACACCGTTTATATACCTGAATCAGACATTGAAGACTATAAGATAATGACGCTGGGACAATATGGTGGCATTGGTGCATTAATCCATCAAAGGGGTAGCTGGATTTATATCAGTGACCCTTATGAAGGATTTCCGGCAACCAAAGTTGGACTGATTTCAGGCGATAAAATTCTGGAAGTAAACGGAAAATCAGCAAAAGATAAAAAAGTTGAAGAAATTAGCAATATGCTTAAAGGCCAGGCGGGATCATCCATAAAACTTCTTATTGAACGCGAAGGCATTAGCAAACCTATTGAAAAAGAGATTGTTCGTGAAGAAATCAAAATAGACAATATCCCCTATTTCGGGATGATAAATGATCATGTTGGCTATATTAAACTTACCGGCTTCACTCAAAATGCTTCGAAAGAAGTTCAGGATGCGTTTCTCAAACTGAAAGAGAAAAATATGAAGGCTCTCATCTTCGATTTACGTGGAAACGGAGGAGGACTGCTTCAGGAAGCGGTTAATATCGTGAATCTTTTTGTAGAAAAAGACCAACTTGTAGTAAGTACAAAAGGGAAGATTGAAGAACGAAACGCCGTTCACAAAACAGCTGCAAATCCAATTGATAAAAATATCCCGATAATTTTCCTTGTGGATCGTTACAGTGCTTCTGCCTCCGAAATTGTTTCGGGAGCTATTCAGGACTTAGACCGTGGTATAATCCTTGGTCAAAAAACCTTTGGAAAAGGCCTGGTTCAAAATGTTTATCCATTGAGTTACAATGCTCAAATGAAAGTTACCATCGCAAAATATTATATTCCAAGCGGAAGATGTATTCAGGCCTTGGATTATTCGCACAAGAAAAGTGATGGAAGCCCTGAACGTGTTGCTGATTCATTACGCAATGCATTCAAAACTAAAAGCGGACGGACGGTTTACGATGGTGGTGGAATTGAACCTGATATTGCGATGGAAAATGAAACATTGAGCAATATTTCAATAAGTTTGATTACCAAATACCTAATCTTTGACTATGCATCTAAATTCAAACGTGAAAATCCGATTCTGAAAGATACAGTCGGTTTTTCGGTAACCGATGCAATTTATACCGACTTCATCAATTTTCTTAAAGGGAAAGATTATGATTATACCACTCAGAGCGAAAGCAAACTGAATGAGTTGAAAAAAGCTGCAGAAAATGAGAAATATCTCGAAGCAATCAAGCCTCAGTTAGATGCCTTACGCGAAAAGCTGATACATGATAAAGAAGCGGATTTAATGAAATTTAAAGAAGAAATCATTCAACTGCTAAATGAAGAAATTATCTCTCGTTATGCGTTCCAAAAAGGCAGAATCAAGGCATCTCTCTCTTCAGATAAAGAAGTTGCAAAAGCAGTTGAATTGCTTGATAACACCCAACTTTACAAGTCAATTCTCGACGGAAGTTACAAAAAATCGAAGTAATCCAAACTGAAGATTTATTTTCCGCTTATGAAAGTTATCAGTGAATCACAAAGTTACCGCTTACGAATCATCGCACTTATGATAATGGTTATCGCTATACCATTGTCAAATTATCTGATGAGCGTGAGTCAGTTTTTACTGACAGGTATCTGGTTGATTGATGGAGACTTCAAGGCAAAATTTCAACGATTAAAGTCTAATCCTGTATTCTGGATTTTAATTTCCCTATTTCTGATTCATTTACCCGGTTTAATCCATACTTCTGCATTTGAATATGCGTCCAAAGATCTCCGTGTAAAGCTTCCTCTGATAATTCTTCCGATCCTTCTTGGTTCGTATGAACCTGTAAAGCTGAAAGATATCCGCAAACTGTTTGTGATTTATGTATATGCCTTAGTTGTAGGTTCCTTGTATGGTTTTTATCGTTATTTTTATGTTGACTGGGATGACATCCGGTTGATCATAAATTTCATATCTCATGTTCGCTTTAGCCTGAACCTTGTATTTGGTATAGTAATTTCTATTTATCTGTTCAATACCTCATCACAGACTCTTGTTCGTAAAATTCATTGGATAGTACTGATAGCCTGGTTTGCTTTTTTTCTTTTTGTGCTTGAATCTGTTACAGGTCTTTTTCTTCTCTTTTTTATATTGTGGGTTTTTGCTTTTTACCGTGCAATTGTTGCAAAAAAATCTATACATAAACTCATTCTTTGGATTGTAATATTGCTCATTCCGGTTTCAATCTTTACGATTGTAAGTGGTTATATGCGAAGCTATTTTTCATTGCCTGACTTAAATCCATCTGCTCTGCCTTTGAAAACTGCAAACGGGAACAATTATTCTCATAGGTGGGATACAACTACTGTTGAAAATGGGCATATCCTTACCTTATTTGTTTGCGAAAAAGAGCTGAAGGAAGCCTGGGAAAAGCGAAGTAAGCTCAATTATGATGGAGCAGATCTGATAAAACAACCTCTTAAGAAAACGCTTCTCCGTTATTTAAATTCCAAAGGCCTGACAAAAGATTCTGCAGGAGTAATGTCATTGACTGATCATGAAATTAAGGCAGTAGAACAAGGTTTTGCCAACGTTATTTATTGCAACAAGTTCAGTGTAAAGTCAAGATTGTATAAAGTGTTTTTTGAATATAGCTGCTACAAACACACAGGTCAATCACGGGGATATTCTGTAATTCAGCGAATTGTGTTGTGGAAGGCTGCCTTGAATGTGATCGGGCAAAACTTTCTGTTTGGAGTAGGAACCGGAGATGTTCCCGATAAGTTTGAACAAGAACTAAAAAGCATGAAATCAGACTTACAAGACACCTCATTACGAGCTCATAATCAATACCTTTCTATTTTCATTGCATTGGGAATCTTTGGTTTTCTTTGGTTTATGTTTGCCATGATTTATCCGCCTCTTAAACTGGGATTATTCAAAAACTGGATATTTGTCTCCTTATTTATCATCATTATGTGCAGTATGCTTACAGAAGATACTCTTGAAACCGAAGCAGGAGTGGTATTTGTAGCATTTTTCCTTTCCTTTTTTTATTTTACTGCACGAAAACTGATGGAATGGGAACCCGAAAAAAGGTAAACATTGTCAGGATTTTGTTCAAAAATGAACCAGAATGAAAATTATCCGTTAATTTTACAATGAAAATCCTCACCATGAAAGAGAACACGCTACACATCAAATACTATGAATATGAAACGGAGAAAGAACTTTCTCCTGAATATTTATCTCTCTTAACCAAAGCACGCGAAGCGGCTAAAGATGCTTATGCTCCCTACTCTAAATTTCATGTTGGAGCAGCTTTAAAGCTGGAAAACGGAACAATTGTCACTGGTAACAATCAGGAAAATGCTGCATTCCCATCTGGTTTATGTGCTGAACGTGTTGCCGTTTTTTCGGCAGCAGCTAATCATCCGGGGCAGGCCGTTGAGTTAATTGCTATTACTGCAAAAACTGAAGATTTTGAGTTGAACCATCCGGTATCACCTTGTGGCGCTTGTCGTCAGGTACTGGCTGAATACGAGATACTTCATAAAAAGCCAATGACAATTATTCTGGGTGGTGAAACCGGAAAAATTGTAGTTCTTAAGGGAATCGATAATCTTCTACCGCTCATTTTTGATGGTTCTGACCTAAAAAAGTAAAACATGAAAAAGCTATGGATAGCGGCTATTATTAGCATGCTCTTTTCTTTCAGCACCGATAAACCAGCATATAAAATATTTGATAAAGAAGGAGTTGTTTCCAGCTATCAACAATTATTAAATGCTTCGTTAAAGTCTGACATTGTTCTTTTTGGAGAACTGCACAACAATCCTATTGCACATTGGTTGCAGCTTGAACTCACCAAAGATTTATACACGCAGCTTGGACAAAAACTTGTCCTGGGAGCCGAAATGTTTGAGGTTGATGATCAGCTTATTTTAAATGAGTATCTGAATGGAAGAATTAAAGACTCTCAATTGGACGCAGAAGCAAAACTCTGGCCAAATTATAATACAGATTATAAACCTCTGTTGGATTTTGCAAAAGAGAATAAGCTGAATTTTATAGCTACAAATATTCCCCGCAGATATGCTGCTATGGTCAGTAAATTCGGATTTGAGGTATTAGATAGTTTAAGCACAGAAGCCAAAAACTATTTTATGCCGTTACCCGTATCTTATGATGCAGAACTTCCTTGTTATAAAACTATGCTGAAAATGGGAGGAGGTCCAATGGGACACAAAAATCTTAATCTGCCAAAAGCCCAAGCCGTGAAAGATGCAACAATGGCTTACTTTATCCTGAAGAACTATCAGAAAGGGAATGTTTTTCTGCATTATAACGGAACATATCATTCCGAAAATTACGAAGGAATTGTATGGTATCTGAAAAAGGCAAATCCCAAGTTAAAGATTCTCACTATTGCAAGTGTGGAGCAAACTCAGCTCGATTCATTGGAAACTGGTTCGAAATCAATTGCCGACTTTGTACTAATTACTCCCGAATCGATGACAAAGACTCACTAAAACGTAAATATCAGGTTGATAAAGAAATTCCATACGGTTACAACCGCTATGGCAAAAAGCTTTGATACATAGAAATTCTTCTTGAATTTACTTACCAATATCCATAAAATAAGAGTATTAATTCCCAATCCGATAAGCGAAACCAATAAAAAATGAACATATTCTATCGCGATTTCAGGATTTTGACTATGAAACGTCCATACTCGATTCAACAAATAATTTGTACTCGCGGCAATCGTAAATCCGATGGCATTTGATACGTATTTCGGTATCTTAATCAGCTCTTTACACAAAAATGTAAACCCAAAGTCAACAAGAACACCACTGGCTCCTACTACTCCAAACTTTACAAATTTTTTAATCAGCTCTTCGGTCAAAAATGAAAACATGAGGTTGATTTTGGGAGTGCAAAAATAGCATTTTGTATCTTGTTATACCAAAATGAATTATAAATCAACCTAAAGTCGTACTTGTTAATGCTTTCGGTATTAATTCTCAATTTGCAGTACGCGCGCCACATTTTTTTTCAGCAAATCATCCTGAAAAATGAAATCCGGAGCCGAAAACTGATTTTGAAGAAAAATATCATCACTCAATTTAAACTCATTTTCGGAAACAGAATAAAATACTTCACATTCATTCAGTATTTTAGCAAGATATTCCTGCTCCGTTTGTCCAGGGGTTGGAATAAGAATTGCTTTCTTTTGTAAAACGATCATGTCCATAATGCCAGAGTAACCAGATCTGCAAATTACTGTATCAGAGGAATGAATCAGTTCAAGAAATTCCTCTGCTCTAAGATGATCAAAAAGATGAACGTTTCCATTCGTTTGGTTTTCAGGCAGTTTATCATTAAGCAAGCCACAAATCAACGCACATCTTTTCTTCGATTTAGAAAACGCTTCAAACAATAGATTTTGAAATTGCGTTCGTTGAGGCTCCGGGCCTGATACAATTCCTAAATAATCATATTGGATTGAGGTTGAACGAATTTCCTGCCGTTTAAATCGGCTTAAAATCCCTATATAATAACTTGACTTAGGAAAGACAGCAGGATGCCCCAATTTACCCGATATGCCCGGAAATTGGGCAATATCCGGTATCCAGCATTCATCAAATTTTCGTATAAATGAATAATTTACAATCTGGATAATGGGATTCATAAATTTCCATATTCCGGGAGCTTGGATTTGTAACTGGTGCGTCATAAATATTGCTTTACATTTTCCTGACCACAAGCCATACCGGTTATCGGAAAGCACAATATCAACAGAATATTCATCAATAATTTTTTCGAGTAACTGATGCTCCGCCCTGATTTGTTTGAGATAAGCCGGAATTTCAAAAACAAGCTTCAATGCCAGAAACTTTCCATTTGGGTAATGCATTGAAATTCCGGGTAACCGGATTATCAAAAGATCCGGAAACTCTATTTTCAATAAATTGAAGGCTTTCCCTTCCGCTGCCAGAATAATGTTTGCTCCCTGTGCCTGAAATTCACGGATAATTGGAATAATGCGGGTTGCATGACCCAAACCCCAATCGAGGGGAGAAATCAATACGGTTTTTGCCTTCTTCAAAGATTTTTTCTTTTTTACAAAAATAGAAAAGATTTACAGTATATTTGAATACGGCAACGAAACGTATATGGAAACACTTTATCAGATAGCACTGACCCTGATTCCCGGCATAGGAGATATAACAGCCAAAAGACTTGTCTCATACTGTGGCGGAGTAGAAGCTGTTTTTCGTGAAAAAGGCAGGAATTTACTAAAAATCCCCAACGTGGGAGACGCTATTGCAAAGGCTGTGGCTGAAGCCAATCCCTTTGCCCGTGCAGAAAAAGAGCTTGCGTTTATTGAACGCTATAAAATTCAACCACTGTTTTATCTCTCCCCTGATTATCCTCAACGACTAAAGCAATGCACTGATTCACCTGTGATGCTTTACTACAAAGGGAACGCAAATCTGAACCATGAAAAGATTGTTGCCATAGTTGGAACTCGTAATGCTTCAGAATATGGAAAAGAAGTAACCGAAAAGCTTGTACGCGATCTGGTCTCTGACAATGTACTGATTGCAAGCGGACTCGCGTATGGAATTGATACTTCATCACATAAAGCAGCCGTTGAACTTGGATTGCCAACTGTAGGTGTTTTAGGTCATGGTCTTGACCGTATTTATCCGTTTCAAAACAGAACATTGGCTGAACGAATGCTCGAAAACGGAGGACTTCTCACAGAATTCCTCAGCGAATCGAAACCCGATCGTGAAAATTTTCCGAAACGCAACCGCATAATTGCCGGGATGTGTGATGCTCTTGTGGTTGTTGAAGCTGCTAAGTCAGGTGGAGCTCTTATTACGGCCGAAATTGCAAATTCATACAATCGGGATGTTTTTGCTGTTCCCGGAAAGCTTACCGATAATTACTCCGAAGGATGTAACTATTTCATCAAAACCAACAAAGCTGCTTTGCTCCAAAATGCAGATGATATCCGGTATTTTATGGGATGGAAAAAAGATGCTTCTCTTTCTAAGCAAATCCAGAAATCATTGTTTATTGAGCTAAGCGGTGATGAACGTGTAATTTACGATTATCTGAATTTGAACGGAGAATCATCTATGGATGATCTGTGCCTGACTTTAAAACTATCCACTTCGAAGATTGCAGCAGCCTTATTGAACCTCGAATTTCAGGGAATTATTCGTGCTATGCCCGGAAAAAGATTTAAGCTGGATTAAACTGGATTTCCTCATTCGTAAAGAAAATTCGTATTGATAATTAGACTGTTATTTCCGTTAGAACTTTTACAGTTATATCTTCGCATTCTAACTTCTTAACAGGACTGATGGGACTGATGGGACTGATGGGATTGAAGGTTCTTTTTACGTTTCACCCCAAAAGGATATTTTACCACTTTTTTGGGGTTCTTTTCTTCACCACCAAAAGGGTCTTCGACCACTTTTGGGGTGTCACTTCCAACTTCCAGCTCCTGTCTTCTAACTTCTCTTTAGTACTTCACCAGTTTCCAGAACATCCGTTTTCCGTTGGCCGTTTGAAAAACCAGGAAGTAATTCCCTTTGTTTTGCGCACTTAAATCCAACTCGTTATGAGTACTCACGTTGGTTTGGCTTAGTACCAGCCTGCCATTGCCATCATACAACAGCAAAGAGCTACCGCCAGTACCTTCCGGTATCTCCACGTTGAGTTTTTCTACCACCGGGTTGGGGTAAACCTTTATCGTGCCCTGCTCGCCTTCAGCAAGAGTCTTGCCTTTCTCGCTGTCAGGGGTGCTTTTGTTCTGCTTCAGCAGGTTATTTACCTGTAGTTCCACCGTGGTATCATTACTGCTTGCATGATAAGGTACGGGCGTAACATCAACCCAGCGTGAAGTACGATTGCCCGAGGCATCGTAGGTGTAGTGGACTTGGGCTTTAGTATAATTTATTGCTAAGCAATAAATTAATATTACAAAAACAAAATTTGCTTTCATTTTCAAAAATTATTATTTAATAATATTATTTATACTATCAGGCTTAGGGTAAAATTTTCTAAAATGATAAATATCATTTCTTGATTCTAAATCAGATCCGTATGAATATTTGAATGTCGTAATCACAAATGTAGTATCATTTAATATATTTCCAGAACTCATATAAACTTTTTTCCCTATCCAGCCTGTTGGAAACCAATTTTCAAATTTAATTACATTCCCATCAATATTAAATAAGCCCCAAGATAGTTGATCTTCCTTATATGCAAAATTATTTAAGAACTCACGACTTATATAATCATCCATTCCTTTTTCAGATGATTCTACACCTCCCGGAAATAAAGCAACACCATTTCTATAAAAGAAGATGATATCTGTGTAATTATTATTATGCTGATAGTAATAACCATCCAGACGTATTTCAGTCCCTGTATAGTTAACTTTTGACAAAGATAAGTTATCTATTGTCCATCCATTCTTTTCTTTATCACAACCATATATTAATATGGTAACAATGATAGATATTAATATTTTATATTTCATTATTATTTACCATAAAGCATTACCACCACTTGTTGAATATCCATAATATAAATGACCAGGATATCTATCTGATAAAACAGGGAAAATAGGATCTTTTGTTATATAGCGATGAAAATTTTTTCTTATACCTTCACTATTCCAACCTAATCTAAATTTACCATATCCCAAACAAAAAACTGTCACTTCCAACTTCCAGTTCCTGTCTTCTAACTTCTCTTTAGTACTTCACCAGTTTCCAGAACATCCGTTTTCCGTTGGCTGTTTGAAAAACCAGGAAGTAATTCCCTTTGTTTTGCGCACTTAAATCCAACTCATTATGAGTACTCACATTGGTTTGGCTTAGTACCAGCCTGCCATTGCCATCATACAACAGCAAAGAGCCACCGCCGATACCTTCCGGAATATCCACGTTGAGTTTTTCTACCACCGGGTTGGGGTAAACCTTTATCGCACCCTGCTCACCCCCGGCTAGTGCTTTATTTTTCTCGCTGTCAGGGGTGCATTTGTCCTGCTTTAGCAGGTTATTTACCTGCAATTCCACCGTAGTATCATTACTGCTTGCATGATAAGGTACGGGAGTAGCGTCAACCCAACGTGAAGTACGATTGCCTGAAGCATCGTAGGTGTAATGGACTTTGGTTTGGGCTGAAGTTTTATTGTTTACAAATACCAATATAGTCGTAAACAAGTATAAGAAGATATATATAAATGGCTTCATAAATCTATTTACGCTTGTGATTAAACAATACTTTGTCTATTTTATATGTATTATTTTCCTTTATTACATATAATTTTATTTCTTTATTTATCTTTTTATTTTCTCTATAATAATAAAATTTAACATAAAATACATTACTACAACTGGTATCTGTAGCGATTTCTAGAGTCTTTATCCAGCTTTCCTCACAAAATTGACCATCAATCAATAAATCCCAATCTATATCAGGATTATTGATTTGCTTTATTAATTTCAGAGTACAATATTTATTTAATATACGATTAATTTTATTTTCATCATATGTATAGCTTGTTTCTTTGAGATATATCGTATAAAACTCTTTTAATGTTTTTTTAGCTTCACTTTTGCAAATTGTATCCTGTGAGTAAAGGAAATATGTTAAAAAGAAGCATCCTATTGTTATTAATGTTTTTTTAAATACTATATTATTCATCTTATTTAAAAATTAGTTAATATCTAAATAGTGTAAAAGGTGGACAATTTCTAGGATATACGATAAAACCACTGCCTGCATTAGGATAATTTTGATTTATACCAATGTATCCTTGTTTGAAATCTGAAACCCATTGGTTTCCATTATACATAGCTACATGCCCCCATATATGATATGAATTTCTATCGAAGACAACGACATCTCCTTTCTTAGGTGAATAATCTGTAATACCAACTTCCCTAAACCCAAAATTAGGCAAAACATTCTTGTAATTAAATACATTTTGTATCGGTATTTTCAAACCGCCTCCCTGTATAGCTATTCCTACATATAATCCACAACGTTTTTTAGAACGTTCTAGCGCACGTGAATTTAATATATCAACAGCTTTATCAAAAGAAAACGCTAATTGTCCTTTATAAGGCTTAAAAAATTCATTAAAGTATAATTTAAGTCTTTGTAAGAGGTAAATGTCCAGATAACTTCACCAGCCATACCGCATATAAAATTTTTCGAACCAACCATTCCAACTCTGTATTGATTAGTCCAATTAGAAGTAATTTGAGTCCATAATCCTATTTCATAATCAAAATTTTGTGAATCCCAGGCAATATGTCCATCTTGCTGAACATTTTCTATATTTTCAGCCCATCCAACCATGCTAACAAAAAAATTATTACAGGGGATAAATTCTCCATCAATATAAATACCTGATTTTTTTGATCTTGTATTCAAAGATGCTCCTCCATAATTTCCATAAATAACAGGATAAGAAGGCGAAGAGGAATAAGAATAAGGCGTAGCCCCGCCGTAAACAAACCCACTGGGATCGGTAAATTTCAGGGGATTATTTAAGCAATAGGAGTAACGGTTAAAGTTTTGGGTATTGAAAGGATCCTGCATAAAGGGATCGGGAGAGAGGAAACGCCCGAGAGCTGGATCGTACATACGACCATTTCCCGTGTATGTTTTATTGCAGAATTTGTAAAAGTCTGCCTGAATAATTCCTGGATATACGAAGTAGTTCATTTTTAATTGATACAATACAAATATTAAATGCGAAGATACAAATGTTTTTACAGTTATATCTTCGCATTCTAACTTCTTAACAGAACTGATGGGACTGAAGAGACTGAAGGTTCTTTTTACGTTTCACCCCAAAAGGGTATTTGGGCACGTTGGGGTATTCCTTATCCTTCACCGCCAAAAGGGTCTTCGACCACTTTTGGGGTGTCACTTCTAACTTCCAGCTCCTGTCTTCTAGCTTCTCTTTAGTACTTCACCAGTTTCCAGAACATCCGTTTTCCGTTGGCCGTTTGAAAAACCAGGAAGTAATTCCCTTTGTTTTGCGCACTTAAATCCAACTCGTTATGAGTACTCACGTTGGTTTGGCTTAGTACCAGCCTGCCATTGCCATCATACAACAGCAAAGAGCCACCGCCGATACCTTCCGGTATATCCACGTTGAGTTTTTCTACCACCGGGTTGGGGTAAACCTTTATCGCACCCTGCTCTCCTTCAGCAAGAGTCTTGCCTTTCTCGCTGTCAGGGGTGCTTTTGTCCTGCTTTAGCAGGTTATTTACCTGTAGGCTCCACTGTGGTATCATTACTGCTTGCATGATAAGGTACGGGCGTAACATCAACCCAACGTGAAGTACGATTACCCGAGGCATCGTAGGTGTAGTGGACTTGGGCTTTAGTATAATTAATTGCTAAGCAATAAATTATAATTAAAATAAATATTTTTATTTGTTTGTATTTCATTTTCATATCTTATTAATTAATTTTATATAACATATGAAGATGTTCATTATTATTCTTGTAGTAGCATCGGATTTACCATCTCTAACAAGCTTTTATTTACAATTGTCTGAGTAACAAAGTATAATCTACCATTATGCTTTAATATTAGAATTTCATTTCCTTTTTTTCTTGTAAATGAAACTATGCTGCAATTTTGTGTGTTTCCAAAGATAACACAGCTAAAATTTCCTTTAATATAGCAGTAGTGACTCGTTTTTATTCTACTTTCTATAGTGAATGGGGTTTGAAATGTAATTTTTAGATAATTAGATTCTCTCGGATTTAATGCCTGCTGTATTAAAGGAAATGGATTGTTATTTACAATAGTTGTGTATGTCTTGTTCTGAGATACTTTTGCTTTGTCAACAGAAGATATGATGATCTTATTTGATAACACATCATAATAATTAGTTGCTTCTATTACTGCAATGTTTGACAATATATCTTTATTTACATAATAGATAGAGCCAAGCTCTCCAGATTTATATGTATATTTAACCTTATGCTCTTTTCCAAAAAGAAAAAAAATTTCTTGATTGTATAGTGTTAGTTTATAACCATAAAAAAAAGAACATAACTCTGATGATACTATTATAAATAAAACCCAACCAACTATAAAAAATAATGGAACAAGAAAAAAATATTTATGTTTAAAGTTTATTCTCATAATTTATATATAAAATACTACCTAATTCATAATCATATAATTCTAGCTATTGCTAAGGATTTGATGTAAGTCAACTCTTACCAGCTATATCTAATAGAATTCAATGGTATAAGTGTTGGTGCAATTCGAGGAGCAAGCTCTGGTAAATAAAGCAAAATCAATGCTTTAAATATAGGTCTGGGCATTTTCTGCTCATGCCCAATTGAAAAATTACCTTTATTTACTCCACTTCCTATACTTACTCCATTTTCCCCATAACCCACAGAAATATAATATTTTTTAATAGAAAGAGATAAGCTTTTTGTTCCTCCTTCTTTTTCTTCAACTTCATAGGTAAATGACTCAGAATGAAGGGATCTAATAGGATAAGGAGTGCCTCCATTGACGCTTCTCATATGAACAGAGCCATTACCTACGGTTGTAGAGGTTACAATAGTAGCACCAGGCACTAAAGGAAAAGCTACTTCGGTTGCATAATACATAGTGTAAGGAGTATTTCCCAATTCATTACTATTATATGTATTGATGTCTGGATAATCTCCTACAATATGAGCACTTCCAGGCTGACCATTCCAACATATTGTTATTGGAGATAGTTCAATAGTCTCCATAGGAGCATTTTCATTAGGCAAAGAAGAAATTCTATTAATTATAGATAAAGCACCTGAAGAATTTTCTATTCTTGTAGATATCACATCTTGATTATAATACCTTTTTTCATATGAAGAGCCATCTATAGAAATTATTGATATATAATCATAACATAATAAATAATGAGTTAACGCTGTTCCTTCTCCACCATGATAGCTTTTACCCCAAGTTATTCGATCTCTAACCTTATCTAAGCTTTGAAACCAATAATACCAATCATACTGTAGCCATTTGTTGATCCCTTCAATGTTTGAAATTTGAGTCTGATTTCTTCCACTTGCCCCGCTATAAGTAAACCCGCTAGGATCGATAAATTTCAGGGGATTATTTAAGCAGTAGGAGTAACGGTTAAAGTTTTGGGTATTGGACGGATCCTGCATAAAGGGATCAGGAGAGAGGAAACGCCCGAGGGCTGGATCGTACATACGAACATTTCCCGTGTATGTTTTGTTGCAGAATTTGTAAAAGTCTGCCTGAATAATTTCTGGATATACGAAGTAGTTCATTTTTAATTGATACAATACAAAAATTAAATGCGAAGATACAAATGTTTTTACAGTTATATCTTCGCATTCTAATTTCTTAACAGAACTGATGGGATTGATGGGATTGAAGGTTCTTTTTACGTTTCACCCCAAAAGGATATTTTACCACTTTTTTGGGGTTCTTTTCTTCACCGCCAAAAGGGTCTTCGACCACTTTTGGGGTGTCACTTCCAACTTCTAACTCCTGTCTTCTAACTTCTCTTTAGTACTTCACCAATTTCCAAAACATCCGTTTTCCGTTGGCTGTTTGAAAAACCAGGAAGTAATTTCCTTTGTTTTGCGCACTTAAATCCAGCTCGTTATGAGTACTCACGTTGGTTTGGCTTAGTACCAGCCTGCCATTGCCATCATACAACAGCAAAGAGCTGCCGCCGACACCTTCCGGTACATCCACGTTGAGTTTTTCCACTACCGGGTTAGGGTAAACCTTAATCGCACCCTGCTCGCCCTCGGCAAGAGTCTTGCCTTTCTCGCTTTCAGGGGTGCTTTTGTCCTGCTTCAGCAGGTTATTTACCTGTAGCTCCACCGTGGTATCATTACTGCTTGCATGATATATTACCGGTAAAACCTCAATCCAGCGTGTTGTACGATTACCCGAAGCATCGTAGGTGTAATGGACTTGAGCTGAGATCGATAGGTAATTACAAGCCAAAATAAAAACGAATATAATTGCTTTGTGTTTCATGTTTAAATGTTTATTTTAGATAATTTGATTAATTATAAATAAGTTAATTGTTTTTTACGATTAATCATTTGTCATGATAATCTAACTCAATATTCCGTAAAGAAATGCAGAAAATAGGGCAACACATGCTACAATTATTGAATAAATTGGAGCATATCGAATTTTTATATTATTATATTTTATTATAATTTTATTATATCTGTTTTTATAAAATACTAAAAGATAGTTTACAACCCCAAGTGGCAAAGCAAATTCAATTGCAAATCCCAAAAAGCTGTTCAACATTTGACCTGGAAATACATCAATAATTATAAGCGGAATAGTTAATATATTAAAATACTTTAACCAAATCATTATTATCCACCAATTTATAGCATGTATCCATGTAATATATATAAATAAAATAACTTTCCAGTCTGTTTTAGTTGGATGATGCTTTCTATAGCTTTGAATTGCATCTGACCAAATCATATAATATATATTATTCATTAGTTATCTATTTAAACCATTTAGTATCATCCGTTCCGTACCATTTACTAGATCCCCATTGTTCGCCTGCTGCGCAACCTATATCCCAAGAAAACCGGAATGCGCCATATACTGCAACAAATTCGCCAACAATTGGTATTTCAACGCCATAGAAATATGAAGCTGCTGAATTAATAACACCTACAGTACCGACAGTTGCATCGGCATAAGTAATCGGTTCCGATTTCCCATCATAAATATCATAATAAGACATTCCTGTTGTAATAACTCCAGTTGCAGCAGATAGATTTTTCCCTGATTTTGAAATACTATATGTAGTAATATTTGCACGACTACCACCCGTCCATCCAGATGAATAGTATTTGAAACTAAATGAGCCTCCTTTTTTAAACCTAAATGAACCATTACTTAGTGATGCGACATCACCAGCTATACCCATTGCTGAAAATGATGCATTCCACCAATTCAGCTCAGAACTCATTTCAGACTGGACATCCCTAACAATATCCTTTTGTACAGCAGTTAAAGTGGGAACAAATTCAGTGGTTAAAGCAAACTCTCCATAAGTTTCCGAAGTACAAGTATATTCTTCGTAATCATTTGATGTTCCAAAAGGCTTCTGAACTTGTATCCAACTGTCGTAAAGCATTTTTGTTTGCCAACTTCCGGCTACTGTTGGTTTTTTAAAATTACCATGTGTACTTGAATTAAAAAAGTTATTTTGTCCAATGTCAATTCTATCAATATTTGCAGCACCAACTCCGCATAACGAGAAACGACCAGGAATAAACATTCCATCTAAATAATACCCTCCGCTTGGACCTTCATACGTATTCAAAGATGCTCCTCCATAATTTCCATAAATAACAGGATAAGAAGGCGAAGAGAAATAAGAATGAGGTGTAGCACCGCTGTAAACAAACCCACTGGGATCGGTAAATTTCAGGGGATTATTTAAGCAGTAAGAGTAACGGTTAAAGTTTTGGGTATTGAGAGAACTCTGCATAAAGGGGTCAGGAGAGAGGAAACGCCCGAGAGCTGGATCGTACATACGACCATTTCCCGTGTATGCTTTGTTGCAGAATTTGTAAAAGTCTGCCTGAATAATTCCTGGATATACGAAGTAGTTCATTTTTAATTGATACAATACAAAAATTAAATGCGAAGATACAAATGTTTTTGCAGTTATATCTTCGCATTCTAACTTCTTAACAGAACTGATGGGACTGAAGGTTTTTTTTATGTTTCACGGCCAAAAAGGTATTTGGGCACGTTGGGGTATTCCTTATCCTTCACCGCCAAAAGGGTCTTCGACTTTTTTGGGGAGTGTTCCTTTTCTTCACCGCCAAAAGGGTCTTCGACCGCTTTTGGGGTGCTCCTAACTTCTCTTTAGTACTTCACCAGTTTCCAGAACATCCGTTTTCCGTTGGCTGTTTGAAAAACAAGGAAGTAATTCCCTTTGTTTTGCGCACTTAAATCCAACTCATTATGAATACTCACGTTGGTTTGGCTTAGTACCAGCCGGCCATTGCCATCATACAACAGCAAAGAGCCGCCGCTGGTACCTTCCGGAATATCCACGTTGAGCTTTTCTACCACCGGGTTGGGGTAAACCTTTATCGCACCCTGCTCACCCTCGGCAAGTACTTTATTTTTCTCGCTGTCAGGGGTGCTTTTGTCCTGCTTTAGCAGGTTATTTACCTGTAGCTCCACCGTAGTATCATTACTGCTTGCATGATATATTACCGGTAAAACCTCAATCCAACGTGTTGTACGATTGCCCGAGGCATCGTAGGTATAATGGACTTTCGTTTGGGCTGAAACCTGAGTTACTATTAATAGTAATGTTATAATTATTGTAATTTTCATACTCATTATTTTTGCATTCATACTTTATGTGCGGTATAAAGACCAATCTATTTTACTCATCAAATAAAATGAGAATATTAAATTTAAAAATATCATAAATACAATTAGCCATATTATAATTTCATACTTTATTTTCTTATTAAACTTCATATTATCAAATAAATCAATATAATAATCTGTTTTTTTATTAAATGAAAAATAATTTGTAATTATAATAAAAAATATAAATACAAACACCTTCCATGAATATAAAATAAGCTTAGCGTATCTATTGATGTATATCACATAATATATATACATTGACGATGCAATACTCACCTCGAGTATTATCATTAAAAGCTCTGCATAGAATTTACTTAATGATTTTATAGTACCGCTCATTGATATCTTATACATTCTATAATACAGATAATAATATATTTTTATTAGGTTCATATTATATATATTTAAAAAGGCATAGCCATTGAATGTTGAATAAATGATTGCTCTATATATGGGTCATTTTTAGGATTATACGCATTATGAAGATCTTTTAAGTAGCCTTCAGAGCCACCTGGGTAAAATGTTTCAATAAGACCATAAGTAATAGCTACTGCAGGATTCCAAATTCCATATATAGCTACTCCTGTATTTATAGTTGCTTTTGTAGGACTTACTGCATTTGGATCATTCGGGCCAGATTGATAATATGTAATCACTCCAAGTGCATCTGTAACCACTCCAATTATAATAGTTACTTTTCCTGTTATTTTTGTTATTTTTATAACAGTTTTGGATTTGCTTAAGTCTGACATTAGCTCAGCAGTAGTACCTGCAATATAGTTCACCATACTTGTAGTTCTATACCATTCAATTTTTGTATCTCCACGAGGTAGATCATCATACAAACCTATAATTCTAGCACTATTTGGAGTTTCTCCGTCCCAAACTACTTCAATTGTTGGAAGGTTACATACTAAAATATTATTTTCACTATAATCATTATTTTCTAAATGTGAGATACTATTAATAATATGAGTGCTACCTATTGAATTAGTGAGTTGTGTAGATATCACATCTTGATTATAATACCTTTTTTCATACGAAGAGCCATCTATAGAAATTATTGATATATAATCATAACATAATAAATAATGAGTTAACGCTGTTCCTTCTCCACCATGATAGCTTTTACCCCAAGTTATTCGATCTCTAACCTTATCTAAGCTTTGAAACCAATAATACCAATCATACTGTAGCCTTTTGTTGATCCCTTCAATGTATGAAATTTGTGTCTGGTTCTTTTCGCTTGCTCCAATAAAAGTAAACCCGCTGGGATCGGTAAATTTCAGGGGATTATTTAAGCAGTAGGAGTAACGGTTAAAGTTTTGGGTATTGGACGGATCCTGCATAAATGGATCGGGAGAGAGGAAACGCCCGAGAGCTGGATCGTACATACGACCATTTCCCGTGTATGTTTTATTGCAGAATTTGTAAAAGTCTGCCTGAATAATTCCTGGATATACGAAGTAGTTCATTTTTAATTGATACAATACAAATATTAAATGCGAAGATACAAATGTTTTTACAGTTATATCTTCGCATTCTAACTTCTTAACAGAACTGATGGGACTGAAGAGATTGAAGGTTCTTTTTACGTTTCACCCCAAAAGGGTATTTGGGCACGTTGGGGTATTCCTTATCCTTCACCGCCAAAAGGGTCTTCGACCACTTTTGGGGTGTCACTTCTAACTTCCAGATCCTGTCTTCTAACTTCTCTTTAGTACTTCACCAGTTTCCAGAACATCCGTTTTCCGTTGACCGTTTGAAAAACCAGGAAGTAATTCCCTTTGTTTTACGCACTTAAATCCAACTCATTATGAGTACTCACATTGGTTTGGCTTAGTACCAGCCTGCCATTGCCATCATATAACAGCAAAGAGCCACCGCCGATACCTTCCGGTATATCCACGTTGAGTTTTTCTACCACCGGGTTGGGGTAAACCTTTATCGCACCCTGCTCTCCCCCGGCAAGTGCTTTATTTTTCTCACTGTCAGGGGTGCATTTGTCCTGCTTTAGCAGGTTATTTACCTGCAATTCCACCGTAGTATCATTACTGCTTGCATGATATATTACCGGTAAAACCTCAATCCAACGTGAAGTACGATTACCCGAGGCATCGTAGGTGTAGTGGACTTGGGCTAATAAGGAGTTATTGAGCAACAGTATTGAAATAATTATAAAGTATTTCATGATATATTAAGTGTAATTTATATAAAAGGTCTTATGTATTATAAAATATAAATATATATTGAGCCAATCAATATAAATATAATTATTGACAATACCATATATAAGATAAAAAGTTTACTACTGACATATTTACATGTGTTTTTTATTGTTTTAGAATTTTTTCTTAATTGAATAAAATTGTATAGAAGTGGCGTTAAAAGTACAGACATAAGAATAAATTTATTATATATTATTATTTTATTCACAAATATATTTATCAAAAAAATCAATATTGCAATATTTGCTGCCATAAGTAGTGAAATCCAAAAATAGGCTATTTCCAAAGAATCATCCTTTTTCTTTATCTTTTTTGCAAATACAGCTGCACTTGCAAATATTCTTATATATACATTTTTCATATAGTGATATTAATCTTTAAATATATCGTATATTAATCTTCCTGTAAAGTAGGTAATTCCTACGACTGGACATGCAATCGAAACTACACTCATTACAAGATCAGCACTCCCAAGAACGAGGTTTTCTGTTGTAGGGTCTGCAATCATACTAGAAACAGTAGCGACAGTACCAACAACAAAAGCCCCCGACTAGCTGCTTTTGTTATTTTTGTTATAGATTTCACATAAGATATATCATTTCTTAAACTTTTGGGAATTGTTGATGTTAGTTTTTTCCATGCATTGGCTCTTGAAGTTAAATTATTTAAATATTTGACTTCTTGCATTTCATATAGTGTTGTTAATGTTCCTGCCCAATAAATTGATACCAAAAAAAAAGATGAGTTTTTGGTTTCTGAGTTAACATCCCTAACAATATCCTTTTGTACATCGGTTAAAGTGGAAACAAATTCTGTGGTTAAAGCATACTCTCCATAAGTTTCCGAAGTACAAGTATATTCTTCGTAATCATTTGATGTTCCAAAAGGCTTTTGAACTTGTATCCAACTGTCGTAAAGTATTTTTGTTTGCCAACTTCCGGCTACTGTTGGTTTTTTAAAATTACCATGTGTACTTGAATTAAAAAAGTTATTTTGTCCAATGTCAATTCTATCAATATTTGCAGCACCAACTCCGCATAACGAGAAACGACCAGGAATAAACATTCCATCTAAATAATACCCTCCGCTTGGACCTTCATACGTATTCAAAGATGCTCCTCCATAATTTCCATAAATAACAGGATAAGAAGGCGAAGAGGAATAAGAATGAGATGTAGCACCGCTATAAGTAAACCCGCTAGGATCGGTAAATTTCAGGGGATTATTTAAGCAGTAGGAGTAACGGTTAAAGTTTTGGGTATTGAGAGAACTCTGCATAAAGGGATCAGGAGAGAGGAAACGCCCGAGGGCTGGATCATACATACGACCATTTCCCGTGTATATTTTATTGCAGATCTTGTAAAAGCCTGCCTGAATAATTCCTGGATATACGAAGTGGTTCATTTTTAATTGATACAATACAAAAATTAAATGCGAAGATACAAATGTTTTTGCAGTTATATCTTCGCATTCTAACTTCTTAACAGAACTGATGGGATTGAAGGTTTTTTTTATGTTTCACGGCCAAAAAGGTATTTGGGCACGTTGGGGTATTCCTTATCCTTCACCGCCAAAAGGGTCTTCGACCACTTTTGGGGTGTCACTTCCAACTTCTAACTCCTGTCTTCTAGCTTCTCTTTAGTACTTCACCAGTTTCCAGAACATCCGTTTTCCGTTGGCCGTTTGAAAAACCAGGAAGTAATTCCCTTTGTTTTGCGCGCTTAAATCCAACTCGTTATGAGTACTCACGTTGGTTTGGCTTAGTACCAGCCTGCCATTGCCATCATACAACAGCAAAGAGCTACTGCTGGTACCTTCCGGTATATCCACGTTGAGTTTTTCTACCACCGGGTTGGGGTAAACCTTTATCGCACCCTGCTCACCCTCGGCAAGTGCTTTATTTTTTTTGCTGTCAGGGGTGCTTTTGTCCTGCTTTAGCAGCTTATTTACCTGCAATTCCACCGTAGTATCATTACTGCTTGCATGATATGTTACGGGTAAAATCTCAATCCAACGTGTTGTACGATTGCCCGAAGCATCGTAAGTGTAATGGACTTTGGTTTGGGCATTAGTATAGTTGATTGTTAAGCAGTAAATCACACTAACAATAAGCGTCTTTATAAATTTCAAACTCATATTTATTATAGTATTTTTAGAAAATATCATTCATTATGAAGTCTTATTTTTAAGTAATAAAATATTAACTATCATTTTTTTATTTTTTAGAGCCAGAACAAACATCACCTTCTTCTTCACTATCTAGCCACTGCGTAAGTACTTTTCTCCTATCTTCAGTAAGTTCCTTTAAATAATAATATCGACACATCATTAGAACGCTTTCGTCAGAATTGGGATAAGGAGGATATTTCATTTTTATCTGAGCATCTCTAAATTTAACCCATTGACGTTGAGCCTCCTTCATGCTTTTAGTAAAAATAGAATCATTTTTATATTCTTGGAGAATCCTTTGATAAATCTGATTTAGTTGTTTGTCAACTTTTTCGTATTCAACTTTTGCTTTGTTGTTTAATTCAGCTTGTGTTTGGCTATAAGCACTATACATTATCAAGAAAGCTACTATTGTTATTGCTATTGTTTTCATGTATGTATTAATTTTTTAATTGGTTAATAATCAATGCTGAATTCAAGTTACAAATGTAACTTGAATTCAGCAAGTAATATTCGTTCACAATGGACATGATTTAATATTATGGATATTTCATATTGTTTAATATTTAATAATCACCATATAAGAATAAGTTAGCCTCTGCTTGTCTTCTTATAGTTAAACCTCTCACTGGTTTTAATACTCCATCTATTCTGGCTTTATTCCATACCATAAATAATTCATTTATAGATAATATATTTCCTGAATTAATATTTTTTAATAGTGAAGATTTAGATAATGCACCAGCTCCAAGATTAAAAGTAAAACTGGCTAATGCATCAAATTGATTTTGATTTAAAGAAACAGAAACATATTTGTCAACTGCATTAACAGCAAATGCAGCATCCTTATTGAGTAATTGTAACGCCTGAGCTTTAGTTAAAGAATTAAAATACTCGCCTTTTTTTATTAAATGTCCATATCCAATAGTGGGAAATCCCGCTACATCACGATAAACAGTTGCTGAAAACCCTTCGAATTTAGCAATAAACTTTAAGCCTGCATCGCTTATATCATGTACCTCGTCGGTTTCAGAAATATTAGAATTTTCAAACTTTATTGGTGTATAAGTTATATATCCAATAGGATTTTCGTCATAAACATTTGTACTTCCAGTTAACCATTGAGCAGTGTTACCAGATATATAAATATGATCGGAATTACCATACCCATACATAGCATCATCATTGTATATAGGGAATAATACATTTCCTGTGGAGTAGTTAGCATACCCTGTTCCGATAGGAGTATCTATTTTTCTATAATCAGTGGGTATTCCCAATGGTACTTCGACTTCACTTGAACCGTTTCCACTATGTTTTTTTCCATGATTAAATTTAATCTTAGAAATCCACTTAGGATCAATTCCACTAGCTATCAAGTCGCCCCAATCGCTATCCCAAGAACTTCTGAATTGTAAAGATATAGAGCCACTGTAGTTCCCATAAGCAATAGGATAAGAAGGTGAAGAATAATAAGAATGAGGTGTAGCCCCGCTATAAACAAACCCGCTGGGATCGATAAATTTCAGGGGATTATTTAAGCAGTAGGAGTAACGGTTAAAGTTTTGGGTATTGGACGGATCCTGCATAAAGGGATCAGGAGAAAGAAAACGCCCGAGGGCTGGATCGTACATACGAACATTTCCCGTGTATGTTTTATTGCAGAATTTGTAAAAGTCTGCCTGAATAGTTCCCAAATATACGATGTAGTTCATTTTTAATTGATACAATACAAAAATTAAATGCGAAGATACAAATGTTTTTACAGTTATATCTTCGCATTCTAACTTCTTAACAGGGCTGACGAGACTAAAGAGATTGAAAAAGATTGAAGGTTCTTTTTACGTTTTGCTGACCAAAGGATATTTTACCACTACTCTTCGGGGGTTCTTTTCTTCACCACCAAAAGGGTCTTCGACCTCTTTTGGGGTGTCACTTCCAACTTCTAACTCCTGTCTTCTAACTTCTCTTTAGTACTTCACCAGTTTCCAGAACATTCGTTTTCCGTTGGCCGTTTGAAAAACCAGGAAGTAATTCCCTTTGTTTTGCGCACTTAAATCCAGCTCATTATGAGTACTCACGCTGGTTTGGCTTAGTACCAGCCGGCCATTGCCATCATACAACAGCAAAGAGCTACCACCGGTACCTTCCGGTATATCCACGTTGAGTTTTTCCACTACCGGGTTAGGGTAAACCTTAATCGCACCCTGCTCGCCCTCGGCAAGAGTCTTGCCTTTCTCGCTTTCAGGGGTGCTTTTGTCCTGCTTCAGCAGGTTATTTACCTGTAGCTCCACTGTGGTATCATTACTGCTTGCATGATATATTACCGGTAAAACCTCAATCCAGCGTGTTGTACGATTACCCGAAGCATCGTAGGTGTAATGGACTTTGGTTTGGGCTGAAACTGACAGGTAATTACAGATCAAAATAAAAACGAATATAATTGCTTTGTGTTTCATGTTTATCTATTTTAATATGTCATTAGTATATTCATAGAATCTGGTTTGTTTTCACAAGTTTTGAAATGATAGGTATCATTCATATCCAGTACATCTTTATTTGTTGTGATGTGTTTATAAAAATGCAATGTGCTATCATTTACGATCTCTGCCCAAAACTCATCTGGTTCTGGATCTGAAAATAAGCCTCCAGAATCCAAAAATGTCTGATATTTTAAAATATTATTTTCAATAACAAAAAAGCCCCAGCCATACGGAATATTTCTTTCTTTTGGATTAATCAAGATACATTCTGTAGTGTTAATATTTATATTTGTATCACCACCTGCGTATAATATTCCATCTTTATAAAAATATGCAATACAGTAATCATTAAGCCCAATACATCTATAAAAGTAACCATCCATTTTAATTTGATTATTAAAGACAAACTTGCCTTTATAAGTGAATTTACTCATATCAATACCAAATTTATCCTTTTTACATTGAACTACTGAGAAAATCAGTAATACTAATACTATTTTATAAATTGTTTTCATTACCATAAATTATTTTGCGAACCCGTATAATAATACAAAGACCAGTCATTATTTAGTTTTTTAAAAGCAGGATTTTCTATCAAATTATGAAACCCATTTTGTATTACATGTCTAACATTTTCCGAATTAACACCAACTCTAAAGTTTTTATACCCAAAAGTTAATGCTCCTAAACGATAGCTGTCAACATTACCACCCACGTAATAGCCATAAGGATATACATTGCTTCCTTTATCAATTACGCCATCTCTTGTATTCTTATCTCCAGTAAAAAGTTGAGCCCTAACACTTAGATACCCAAAATCAATTTGCATGGCATGCGTACGATATTTATCATCGCCATCGCCAAGAAGATCGTTTTCCAAAGTAAATTTAAACTCTTTTCTTCCCCAAAAAGTATGTTTTACTTCATTATTACTTTTTTGGTAATCCCAATCCTTAGAAAAATAAACTCCTCCATTGCGTTGTGAAGTAATATCATTTGCTGCATACATTTTTTGGTAATAACCAAGCTCCCAACCTTTTCCTAAATCAAGAAAAGCCGAAGCTTTTGCAGTAAAGATACTACTTTCTGAATTCATTCCATAACTATTAGAAGAATATTGATATCCAACTCCCAATCCAACTCCCATCCATTTATTGTGGAATGGCATATATTTACAACCTAAATCTGCTCCGAAGGCAAAACCAGTACTGCCAAAGGAAACACAAAGATCCACTCCCATTTTTAATGGACCAAAATTAAAGCTAAGAGGATTAAATGCAGAAATTGCTCCATTTATTACACCACTAAAAAATGCAGCTCCAAAACTACCCCAGTCCCAGTTATTAAAGCCACCAGGGCTTGCTGCTACAGTTGCTGCATAAAAGCATGTGTTTATTGCTGCGCCCATTATTATTGGTACAAACCAGGCAATTTCTCCATCTGGATCTACATACGCCAACGGATTATTAAAACAATAACTATACCTATTAAAACTTTGTGAATTATCGGGCTCTTGAAGATACGGGTCAGGAGAGAGGAATCGGCCAAGCTTAGGATCATAAAGTCTTCCGTTCATATTGATAATTCCAAATATATCAAGATGTTCATGACCTGTAAACCCTCTTGCAAATAAGTGTACTGATTGATCTGGACTATTCCAGAGATTTCCAACACGATTACCCCAGGCATCAAAGCTGTAACTGTCAACTACGTCCCCGTTTATATCGGTGATTTTGTCAAATGAACCTAAATGATCTTTGTGAATAAAATACCAAGTGCCTGTAGGATTCGAGGTTGTAATGCGGAAAATAGCCGCTAAACCATCACCACCACTTATATATAAATCCTTCGTTGTTGTGTTTGTATTTACATTTACTTCTTCTTCATAACACCCTAAGGCATAGTATCTCAAAGTGCTTGCTGTTGTTGAGTTATTATAATAATAAGTAGTTTTACGGCGAGAATAATCAGAGCCATAGGTAAATTCGAGTCTATGCAGCCCATTATTTTCATTAATTTGCAGCACCTTATTAAAGGATGTGTACGTAATATTTTGTGGAGTGTTGGAAAGTATTGGACTTAATGAAGATGATTGAGGAGTTATTGACGTCAGAGCATGCATCCCTGCATTTTCTCCATAGGTAAATGTACCAACATATGGCATTTGAATAATATTTCCAAATCCGGCAGGATCGTATTCTATTGTTTTTGGGAGATACGCATTTGTATTATCGCTATACGTAATTTCATATAAGCGATTTAAATTGTCATATTTAAATTCTTCCTTCTGGAATGTAATTAAATTAACTAATGGAAAGTATTCCGTGCGTGATTTAAGGTTGCCTAATGCATCATACTCATATTGAAAATCCTGAATTCTGTTTGAAGAACTACCTGTTTGTATTCTAAGTAATTGTCCTGTATTTTCGTCATAGTTTTTCAGGGTAGTTAAGCCTCCATTTACGTAACTGTTGTAATTCCCTAAAATATCCTGTGAATTAGCATGCCAAATTGGCATCTCAGTTAAATCGGCATTTATCTTTTTAACATCACTTAATTCTCCGTTTTGATAATAATACTTTATTGTAACACCATTTGGGTAGGTTATCGTATTTACTCTCCCGTTAGCATCGTAACTTTTAGATAAATTAAACGATTTTACGTTTCCGTTTTCTGTTATTTCTTCTGTTGATAGAATTTCTCTACCAAAGGCATCATAATCATACGTATTACTTGTTCCGTTAGAACTTGAAACAGATTGCAATGTTCCTAATTTAGGTGTTGTATTATTATAGGAATAGGTGGTTGTAAATTCGGGCTGAGTTTCTGCAACAATTCTGCCTAAAATATCATACGTATATGTTTTACTGGTTCCTGAAAAACTGTTTCCAGCGACATTTTGATTGCCATTTTTTTCAACTCTTATCTGATCATACGCATCATATACAGTAGTAATAAGACCTGCATCAGGATCATTGATAGATGTTCGTTTGCCATGAAAATTATAGGTCGTTAAAACATGTGCTGACATGCCATCAACCCATGTTTCAACAGGTTGACCTGCACTGTTGTAAATATAATTTACTTTTTTACCATTATCATCTTTCACGTACTCAGGATTTCCCAAACAATTAAGTTTTGTTTCTTTTGATTGCGGGGATATTCCGGCTCCTCCTGTTTGTGTAGTTATCAATCGCGGAGTTGTAATTGAATAATTTATACTTGCAAAAGAGTTGTCTGGTTTAGTTTCCTTTGTTTTTCTGCCTAAATAATCGTACTCATACATAATGTACTTAATATTAGTTGTATTAGCAAGATATGGCAGAGACGTTTTATAAACCTGTCCTTTTTCGTTATAAATTGTAGAAGTCCATATTATTTCTCCATTAAAATTAGTCGATTCGGTTCTGATATTTCTCCCTTGTTGGTCATACAAGGTAACTACGTCAGGATTGCCCGAAGAAGAAGAAACAACTTTATATAAAGAGTTTGAAGGGTAAGGACTACCAAATACCCAGTTATATGTTGCGGTTTCCGTAGTATTATCAGGAAAAATTGTTTTTTTCTTTCGTCCTAAATTATCATATTCAAATTTTGTAATCAAACCATTTGCATCGGTTGATTTTACTATATTCCCGTAAAATGGTTCATATTCGCTTATAACCATATAATCCAAAGCATTTTTCTTAGTTATAACAAACCTGCATTTATCGTCATAAGTGTTCGTTTCGGTTATTATACTGAGATTATAAGTTGTATTATTTGTGGGAGGATTCGTTACGATTTTAGTTGGCAATCCAAAAGTATTGTATAATTTATATTCTGTTTTTACATCAAAATCCAGATTATTTTTATCAACAGTAACTGACTCTAATCTATCGTAAGAATCGTATGCATTACTTTTTGTTCTTATATATGAAGATGCACCTGAAAGAGTTTGTGTTGTTTTTTCTTCTGTAACCAAAGAGGCATACCATGTAGAATATGTAAGAGGTGTTTTGTAGGAAATCTCTTTTATAACTTCGTCAGTAGGAGTAGCACTTGCTACAGAGTTATATGTACGTTGAATTGTTTTATCACTTACCGAAGGTTTCCCTAAAGAAATAGAGGCTGTCCAATAAGCATCATTGGTTATGCTAAGAAAACCAGATACTTTTTTGGTATCATTAATGAGGTCATTTGTAGTAGTACTTCTTATAGCAGATAAAAAGTATGCTTTATCATACTTTGTGATATTATTCGTACTACCAAATATTGTTTCAGTAAAATATTCATTTACAGCTTCGTCCGTTTTTATATATGTAGAATTATTTTTTATCCAGTTTTCGGTTTTTAATAAAATTGGATTATGTAAAAATGAAGTAAAGTCATAAAATGATATACTTTTCCCTATTTCAGTAGTATTTATAAATGTTTGTTTTGTAATTTTTGAAAAGCCAAGATTTTTATAATCTTCTATAAAAGCAAGTAGCTTTTCATATGAATAATAATTTGTTATTGAATTTGTAGTATTACTTTCTATTGTCTTTAGTGAATTAACACAATAAATAGAAGGTTGTAATTTCAAAAATGGAAGAACAATATTATCATTGCCTTTCGTATAGAAATTATTATCTCCACAACTTAACGTTTTATATGTGAATTCATGGGGAGTTTTAAAACCATCTATAACAAATTTTATTAAATGTGTTTTGTATTGTAAGTGAGTATAAAGAATATAAGGTCTACAAGGTACATTATAAAAAGACATTCCTAAAATATCGCTATATCCGTCACCATTAAAGTCTCCAAAAAGAAGTGATCCATTTTTCTTATTTTTAGTATTATCAATTGTGATTGCCCTAAAAGAGTTTGTATTACTAAAATAGATATTAATATAATCGTTTTTGATTGTTAGGTCTTCCATATACATACCCCATTCTTCGACGATATCATCCTTCCCGTCATTATTAACGTCTTTAATATAAAATTGACTAATCGCTCTGTAAGGAAGTTCGTTAATTGTGATAGAAGGAGTAAATCCATTCCCTATTGAGTATGCAATCTTCCACTTCTGCACATTATTATCTAAGAACAAAATGTCAGTTTTTCTATCTCCATTAAAATCTCCTAAATGGAACTTATGGGAGCAAGCTTGGCAAGTAGGGCTATATAATGGAAATCCCGAACTGTAAAGAACAGTAAGATTATAAACATCTTGTGCTTCGTAAATAGTAGTGGAATTTTCACCAACACACATAATATCCGTTTTGCCGTTTCCATTAAAATCAAGAAAATATATTCTTGAATTGCTTCCTACTACACTTCCATAACCTGTCTCTACATAACCATTATTCGTTGAGATAACTGATTTTGAAATGTAATTAAAACCCTGATAATTAGTTTGAATAAATAACATATCTCTACGTCCATCCCCATTAAAATCCATTGTTAAAGAAGCTGATGGATTAGAAAAAGTTGCATTTGTTTGCTGCAAAAAAGTATATGGAGCAAATATACCTTGCATTTCTACTAATGCATTATTAATTAATTCATAATAATAATATTTTTCATACGGACCTCCGGAATTCACACCTTTGTATTTGATGATTATTTCATCTATTCCGTCGTTGTCAATATCGTTGCCAAAAATTTCTTTTACATCATGGGTGCTTCCAAATGAGCCAGTGAAATCGGGTTGTGAATAAAATTGTATTCCATTATCTATTCCTTTTGAGTAATATAGTTTTATATTTGTACCATAAAAAACCCCGTTATCAGAATTTCCCACTAAGGCAATTATATCTGACTTCCCATCGCCATTAAAATCACCGACAGTATAATTTATAGGGAATCCTGTTCCCGTTTCACCACTTCCAAAAGGATTATAAGAAAAAGAAGTTTCTTCAGTATTATCATACCATAATACTTTCGTAGCGTTAATATCAGTTTGTCCCTTTACTTTTTGGTTTATTTTCTTAAGCTTTGTAGCATTAAGTATATTGTCAAAAAAGTAATCAAAGGTGTATTCGTCTCGGATTTGTTCCTCGGCTAAAACCTTAATTTTGCTAAGAATTACAGTTTGCTTTATTTGTACACCGCCAACATACACAAACGAAGGGTCGGTTCTTTTTTCATAATAGAATTTAACCTTATTATATGGAAGTAAATTAGCTGTATTATTTCCTGTATAGTTAACTTCGTCAATTAAGATTTCCATATCGTCAACAACGCGATATTTAAAAACCATGTAATTACCAAACCTATCGGTTATTTTGTTTATGTACCAGGAATATACAGTGTTGGTTCCACTTGGAATAAATCTGGAATCGGATGTATTCCCATATTCGATTATTGTACCTTCTGTTGTTATAACGGTAAAATAGCTTGGTCCTGTACCCGATACACCATAAGATGTTATTTTGGAAAATGTTTCGTTTTCAGTATGGTACTCTGCATTATTATCACCATAATTATTGTTTGAAGTTAATACCAATCTGTTCCCATCTAACGCAAACCTGTCATTTGAATTCAGGTTTACGCCCGATAAATCTCCGTTTTTGTAAAATGTTTTAGAAATTCTGTTTACAGAAGACAGCCCGGTTAAATTCCAACCCAAACCTAATAATCCATTTCCGCTTTGGCTGTTATAAGCAACAGATAAATTTGGAACGATTCCTTTTGTTCCAGGAGGCATTCCTATAGGTATTTGATACGTTGCACCTCCACTTTGACTAACTCCTGCTGTTCCATTAATAGCTGCCACAGGTAAATTCGCATCGATATCTAGTTCCGGGGAATTTTCGGTTAAAGGAAATGATGGATTTGTATTTGCTAAAGGAATCAGATTTTCATCTATTTTTGCATGAAATGTTCCGTTCGCTCCTGAATAGGTGAAACCAGGCAACAATTTAATAAAATCTCGGGCTACATAAGGTGAGTTATTCGGGGAAGGAGCACTGGTAAATATATAATTTGCTTGCTGTGCATTACAAATTACCGGGAACACAATTAACAAAGCCAATTGTATTTTGAGCAATATCTTTGCTTTCATATTTTATATGGTATTGATTATGAAATTGATCGTTAATTGCCGTGATTATTTAGAAATCATCTCTTTTAACTTATCGTTTTCTTTTTTCAATTCAATAACATAAAGAGTTAATTCTTCTATCTTTTTTAATAGTATGGTTTGCATTTCGCCAATATTCATCCCGTTTGCCTCAACATTCGAAGCAGAAGGAACTTCTGGCAGGTGTTTATTTGTTTTAATAAATTGCTCTACATCATATAAGCTTCTGAGTTTATATTCCGAACTAAATACATAATCAGGAAACGCAGTAGCAAGCTTAACTTCTACTTCTGTAGCATAAACTTTGCCTTCGCCGGTAATCCGGAATACATCACGTGATAGATCTTTTCGGTAAACCGAAAAAGCATTTTCACTTGCCTGGCTAATGCCAACACCCAGTTTTGCAGTCGGATTTGCATGCCCAATTCCAACACGGCCTTCAGGTGAAATTCGTATTCCATTGCTGTTAACATCTCCATTTGGTGCAATAGTAAAACCACAAGGTGTAAAAGGAACCCCAAAATCCTGAATATGATTGTATGTAATTAAATAATCATTGTTTTGAACTAATGAATTAGTATAATTATAAGGATTATTTAAATATATTTTTATAAATTTATAATTACTTCCATCCAAAACAGTTATTGGAGAACTAGCAGGCAAAGCACTTATTGGTCTTACAGTAAGTGGGGCTTCCGGGCAATCATGCGAAGAAGAAAAATCACCTATTCCCAAATAACCATTGCTACAAAGTTTTACTAAGTTTTGATATCCTCCTTGTATAGATTTTCTAAAATATAAGTTTCCATTTAATCCTATATAACTATTAGTGCCTGAAAATGATAATTCAGTTTGAAGTTTTATATCTCCTATCACCTCTAATTTACTTGATGGTGATGTTGTCCCAATCCCTACATTTCCATCGTTTTTTATAATCATTTTATCGCTATAGGTACTTATATTTCCCACCGTATTTAGTGTTCTGAAGGTTAAATCGCCGGCTCCGCTGCCTCCCCAGTCGATTATTCCATGCTGTGAATTGTAAACTAAATGACCACCATTAAACCTGATATTCCCGGATACATCCAGTTTTTCACCGGGCGTGGTTGTTCCAATCCCGACATTCCCATCATATTTAATGATCATTTTATCGTTAAAGCTGCTTGTATTCCCGATAGTATTTAAGGTTCTGAAGGTTAAATCGCCGGCTCCACTGCCCCCCCAGTTGATAAAACTTTGTTGCGTGTTAAAGATAAAAAAGCCCCCGCTGAACCGGATATTCCCCATTACATCCAGTTTTTCGCCGGGGGAAATGGTTCCTATCCCAACTCTTCCTAACGGACTTATACGCATGCTTTCGGTTGTGGCTCTTACGCCTGAAACTCCGCCTTGCGTGTAAAAACGGATAGCTCCATTGGGTCCCATTGTTGTTAAGGTAAGGTGGGTATTATCACCTCCAGAACTTATGAATGCAGTAGGATCATTATTGCCAACTGTAAGACCTGCTCCTTTGGTTGTACCAGTATTAACTCCAACTTCACTGGTGGTGTAAAGAGGATTTGTCCCGTTCCATTGTGCATAAATTGCTAAAACTGAATTTAGTAAAATAAAGCTTGTTGCAAATAATTTTTTCATGATACTTTATATTTGTTGTTTTGTTTTTTCATAACTATATGATGCGGCAAATGTACATTGTATATCGGAATATACAAAATAATTAATCGAATTATATTCCTGTCAATCCTTAAATACGTAATGATTTTCAGGAGTGCTTTATGATTCGCCATTTCTAAAGACTTTATCATCCTCTAAAATCTATTTTAAAGATTAGTGTAATTAGTAGAGAATAAATAAAGCATGCAGATTTAAGGTTTTACATAATGAATGTTATTTTCTTTTATATTGGATTTATTATCAGTATTTTATTGCAATAACTATCTTATTGTTTGTCACGCAACAAATATATAATCAAAAAATGAGATATGGGCAACCAATTAATAAACGTATGGATTTGGCTGATGAACGTCAGGGATAAATGAGTGAACGTATTAGTTGTATTTTTATAAATTCAATTAATCTAAATAATATAGTTAAACATTTATATTATAGAGGAGAAAGGTAAAAAGAAGTTAGAAGCTGGAAGTAAGAGCTTCAATCCTATCAATCTTAGAAGTGAAACGTGAGAGAAGAAGTCAGAAGTAAGAAGTCAGGAGTTAGGAGTTAGAACTTCAAGCCCCTCAATCCTCTCAATCTTTTTCAATCCCTTTAATCTTAGAAGTCAGTTTTTCGATGTCAAATCCTAAATTCCGGCACCGTACAATCTCTGTTCTTTCTGCAGAATATGTGCCTTTTTTAGAGAGGTTTAAAAAGGAATATTCTCTAAAATCGGGCAGCTACGATTGATTTTTTTTTGCGAATTTAAAAACCACAAAAAAAGCCGCCTGATTTTCAGGCAGCTTTTTTTATAAATAATATTTATTAGTGTTTTACAATGATTTTTCCTTTCAGAAGCTGGTTGTTAGCATTAGCAATAACAACATATTCACCATTTACTAAGTTAGCAACGTTAATTGATGTTTCATTAGAATTTACATTCATTGATAATACAACCTGACCAAGCATATTGTAAACGGATAATGTTTCAATCGTTTCAGTTCCTTTAATTGTTACCTGGTTATTTGCAATAGTTGGAAAAACTAATATTTTTGAAGTGGTACTTTCTTCAATACCAACTGGAGCTAATTTAGGTCCAACAACCCAGTCCATACGGGCTGATGCGGTACTATTGTTGATACAAGTGAATGAAAAATAGTATTGACCAGTTAGGTTGATACTGGCTTTGTAATAAGTGTACGAACCTGTCATAATATATGAAGCACCAGGAAGATCAGTCCATGTAGCTTTATCTGTTGAATATTGAATTTTAATGGTTGGATTGCTTGCAGTAGCTAATGAGTAAGCCATGAAAGTTAAAGAATCACCATTTGCACAAATTAATTTTGGAGTAATCAGTTTTGCACTTGGAGTACTTGCAGGACAATAAGCATATTGGGTTCCTTTAAAAGCATTTACAGGGTTCGTTCCTAAAGCCCATGCTTCAGTGCTTGTCCAATTGGTTGGAGGAAGCGCTGCGATATCTTCAAAACTTTCAATTAAAATATCAGCAGGAAAAACTTCTAAAGAGTCTGTCGCAATGTTGTTTGCGTTGTAATCATCTGAAGGAGATTGTGCCTTTAAAGCATAAATTCCTGGTTGAACATTATTCCATGTGAACGAAACAGAGTCGATAGCTCCAGAAGCAATAGCAGCAGTTGTAGCAGCAGTGCCAATTTGTGTTGTTCCACTATAAAATGTAATAGTTTTACCAGCAGCAATTGATGCTCCACCTTCGTTCTTAAGATAAGCCTTCAAATTTATATTGCCAGAGCGAACAATACCTGTTGGAACAGATAAAGCGAGAACAGATAAATCATTGCCGGAAATATAAGTAGCTGGCCCTTTAACGTCATCCAATTTTAACATAAACATATCTGTACAGTTACTATGAATAAATGCAACATAAACAGTATCCCCAACGTAAGATGAAAGTGATTTTGCTACATAATGCCAGTCAACCAACGTATCAGCAAATGTAAATGTTTTTGAATAAAGCGTAGTGGTAAAATCAGCTTGATTAATACCAGTTGTTGATAATTTTACATCAATATGTTCTCCAGGCCATTTTTTATCCTGAGGAGCAATCCAAAATGTAACACTATCGGTTGCAGAGGTAACTTTTAAACCTGGAGTAATTAGCCAGTTGTTTGGAGTTAAAGCTAATTCTGTCTGGCTATCCCATGAAGCAGATGCGGCTGTATAAGTACCAGTGTGGGCAATGTTTGAAGAGGTTACAGTGTATGCGCCCCAATTCATTCCATCACCATCAACGTCCAAACTCTTCCAACCTACCGGAGGAAAAGTTGTTCCTTCGAACGACTCGTTTAATTGTGCAAAGATGCTTGTAGCAACAAACATCAATGCAACAAGTGTGTAAAGTTTTTTCATAATAAATTAATTTTTAGATGATTAAATAATGATGCTAGTCATAGCTACAAAAGTAGTGTTATTTTTTATATCGTATCCATGTTTTTAAGGGATTTTATGTTAAAAATTAACCTGCCAAAGCAACACAGATATTTAGGGTCTGGTATATGAAATATAAAACAAAATAAAGAAAAAATCTAATTTGGTTTTACAATGCCTTAATATAGATTGGCTCCGAATTAATTTTAGTATTCACGTTGATGTAATACCGATTGTACTTTCAATATAACTCAATTTTGCTTTCGTCTCATTAGACTATATTTAAGTCACATTAGTATTAATCATAGTAAAATTACAAAATTGTTTTGGATCATTTTATAACTACATTAATGTCAAAATAAACAAAAAGGGGCTGTCAGGAAAAGCCTCTCGCCAGGTAAAAAAAACTTTCCCGACTTTTGAGACTCTATATGACAACTTATTGAATTATAACTGTCAGACTGAGTCTCAAAAGCCGGGAAAATATATTAAGATTGAGGCTTTTCAAGCAACCCCTTTTTACTAAAAATTGAGTTTATTTAATCACGAGTTTGGTGGTTTTCTGACCGTTAGCAGTTATCGCTTTTACAACGTAAATGCCATTTTCTAATGAAGAAGTATTAACCTGAATATTGTCAGTATCAGGATTCATATTAATTACAGCTTGTCCCAATGAATTGTAAATAACCAATGATTTGATCGTTGATGCAGAAACAATATTTACAACTTCGCGGGCAGGATTTGGAAATGTTCTGAATGTTTCATCAGCCACAACTTCGTTTACACTTGTACCAACACTTACCGAAATATCATCAATAATTAAATTTCCCATATCAGGAATACTGTATGCATGAAAGCCAATGTAATAAATTCCTGTAGAAGGAACGGTGAAATTACTTACAGAATGTTGATACACGGTGTCTGTAATCATTGTATAGTTTACTAATTTATTCAATGTATCATTGATGCTGTTTGATTTCATCAGGTACACTTTTAATCTTTCGGGATAAGCGAAATTTGATATTCTGTAATAAAATGACAAGTTTAAATTTTGTCCGGCAGTCATTGAAATGCCATTGCTGATAATCCAGTCATCGGCAGGCAGCGTATTGTCATTTTGATCATATGAATATACAGCAAAGTATTCTCCGCTATGAGCATAAGCTGCACTTTTCAGAATTTTCCAGGTTGAACCCATATTTATATTTTTCAGAATCCAGCCACTTACATTATCACCTGCTTCAAATCCCATATTCATTGGAAGAGAAGATGGTTGGTAATGTGTTACTTTAATGTATGGAAGTGTGTCATTTGATTTTATTACATCCGCAGCTAAACTAACCCATACTTTAATGGAGTCTGTTGCAATAGCACTAAGATTAACAGGAGTCGCAAACGTAAAAGTCATCGTGTCGCCGGCCGCAATTGAAACAGTACCATTTTCTGTAACAGTTGCAGCATTTCCTTTTTTATAAGAAACAGTGTAGCCTGTTGCAGCTACATACCCTTTGTTTTTAAGTAATACTTTCACGTTTGAAGTAGCTGATAAACTTGCAGAAGAAAGAGGAGAAATCAAATCTGCAATTTTCAGATCAGGATACGTAGCCATTGCTTCTGTTGCAACCAAATCAATACATACATAGCCACCGTATGTTACATTATTGTTGCATACTTCTCTGAACGCTATGTAAATGTTCTGACCTGCATAAGCAGAAAGATTTAAATACGTCTTTTGCCAAATATTCGTCAGATCGGTAATTTCCATTAATTTAGTGGTAAATGCACTTGCCTGATTGGTAGTAGTGGAAATATATATTTCCAATTTATCAGGGAAGGATGGCACTAGGTTCGCAGCATAAAAGGAAATAGTATTTCCTGCAGTCAGGTTTATCTGAGGAGTGATCAGCCAGGAATCGTTTGAATTACTTCCGCCATCCAGATAGGTCATAGTCGCAACTTTGCTTCCGCCTGTTGCAGGTGTTGTAACAACTCCGGATCCATTCCATCCATTTAATCCAGTGCCGGCAGTATCCAGCCTCCAGCCGGTACCTCCATCCGGCATAGCTTTTGTCCATCCTGTGGGAGGAAATACTGCTCCTTCGAACGATTCATTTAACTGCGCAAATATGCTGGTAGCAGCAAGCAATAGCGCAACAAGTGTGTAAAGTTTTTTCATGAATAATATTCTTTTTGATGATGAAATAATATCGATAATCAGAACAGCAAAAATAATGAAATTTTGAGCTCTGAACCTTCTTGATATACATACATATAGTTATATATCAATTAATTAAACTCATCGATCATATTTAGTCATATTAAATATTTATTAACATATAAACCGCATATTTATGCGAAATGAAAGAAATATAACATTATTCAGTGTTTGTTTTAACACAAAAAAGCGAAACCATATAAATTACGGTTTCGCTTTTCCAGTTATTTGTTAACGAGTTTTACAAATGCGATCGAATTACAATCTTTTGTGTTGAAATTCCTGCTTTTCCAATTGCCTGAATGTAGTAGATTCCTTCCTGATAATTTTTTAAAGGAAGAACTGCTGTTTCGTTTATTATCTTAGTATTTTCGATTAATGCTCCTGATACAGTATAGATTTTTATCTGATCAATCTGTTTGGCAGATTTTATTTTTACGTAATCAGTTGCCGGATTTGGATATACTGAAAATTCAAACGCATTTTCTTCGTGAGCGATTGCTGCTACTGTGCTTATTTCCACATTATCAATAAACAAAGCGGCACCATCAGCGCTATTATCATGTACACTTTCATTAAAAGCAAGATAAATCTGCTGGCCGGTATATACGTGTAACGGGTAGGTATATTGAACCCATCCGCTATCTGAAACAGAAAAGCCTATTGTTGCAAGGGTTGAAGAAAAACTTGCAACGTCAGATGTTGTGGTTGAAATTTTTACGCTGAGTGTATCCGCATTATTTCCGAATTTCCGCATCCAAAAGCTAAGGTTATAGTTAGCCTGAATGGAAATTTGGGGTGTAATCAAATATTGATTGTTTGAAATTGCACCACCTGTTGTGTAGGAACAGTAAACCATTTTTTTGTTACTGGTATCCAATGATGTAACAAACCCTCCGTTAAAACCTGGCACGGGGGTTGAGTTTAAACGTATTGTATCCCAGCCTGTTCCGCCGTCAGGTCGTTGAACCGACCATCCTGTAGGAGGAAATGCTGAACCTTCAAAGGTTTCATGGATTTGAGCAAAAAGGCTTATTCCGAAGAATAGAAATGATAAACTGAGGAAAATTTTTCTCATCGTCACGGTTTATTTTGAATCTGATTTCCAATGGTATCAGGTTAAAGTTTGAATCAATAACGATTACCCTGATTCAGCAACACTGGCTTAGATTTATACGTACTGGAAAATTAACGGACAAAGATAACTTAAATTGCAAAGATGGATTTTACCTTAATTGTTTTTTACAAGAATCTTTGGTTCCAGCATATCAAGAATGGCATATTTTATCCCTTCGCGACCTAACCCTGAATCTTTTACTCCTCCATAAGGCATGTGATCGGCACGAAATGTTGGTACGTCATTTATAATTACACCACCAGTTTCTATCTGATTGAATGCCTGATTCATTTCATCAATTCTGTTGGTAAAAACACCCGCTTGTAAGCCATAACGACTGTCGTTAATCATCGAAACAGCTTCATCAAAATTCTGATAAGGCTCAACAATTACAACAGGGCCAAATATTTCCTGCGAATTTACTTTCATGGAAGTATTGGTTAATGTTAACACAACAGGTTCAATAAGGGCACCTTCCCGTTTTCCTCCGGTAAGCAATTTTGCACCCAGAGAAACTGCCTCCTGAACCCATTCTTCCACCCGAATTGCATTAGATTCATCGATCATTGCACTTATTTCGGTTTCAGAATCCAATGGATTTCCATGTTTCAGACTTTGAACCAGCGGAATATACTTGCTGATAAATTCTTCATATTTAGTATAGTGAACAAAAATACGTTGTACATGGATACATACCTGACCCATATATGCAAAACCACCTCCCAGACATTTTTTTACAGCTAAATCCATATCGGAAGTTTCAGTAACAATAACTCCAGCATTTCCGCCCAGTTCGAGGACAACTTTTTTCTTTCCGGCATCCTGTTTCATTTTCCAGCCCACTTCCGGAGACCCGGTAAATGTGAGTAATTTAAACCGTTCATCTGTTACTAATTGATTTCCGGCTTCACGATTCATTGGTAAAACAGACAAAGCTCCTTTAGGTAATGAAGTTTCGTCAATAATTTCTGCTAATAATAAGGTAGAAAGAGGAGTTGATCTGGCTGGCTTTAGAATAATCGGGCATCCGGCAGCAATAGCCGGAGCAATTTTATGTACTGCCAGATTAAGAGGAAAGTTAAAAGGAGCTATACCGGCAATCAAGCCAACCGGAAAATATTTTACCCAACCCTCTTTACCAGTTCCGGCTACAGTCCAATCAATAGAAAGATATTCTCCCGGCAAACGTTTTGCCTCTTCGGCTGCAACCACAAACGCGTTGATGGCTCGTTCTACTTCCATCCGGGCAAGTTTGACAGGCTTACAAGCTTCCAGAGCCAGAATTTCGGAGTGTAATTCGATACGTTCACGCAATTTTGAAGCAATTTCCATTAAAATATCATAGCGCTGAAAAGATGGAATTTGTTTAAGAACTTCTTTCACTTCTTCAGCTTTTTGGATAGCCATTTCAAGTTCTTTCTTCCCGGCAAGAAACGTTTGAGCAAATACTTTCCCGTCAAATGAATTCGAAACATTCAGAAGTTCAGAAGTTTTGATAAATTTGCCCGCAACATAGATTTTGTAGCTGTTCATAACCTTGTTTATAAGTTGGAGAAATAAAAATATCACCAAATGTATATTATTTTTATCCAGCGATATAGGAATATCAAAAATATTTGCATACTTTTGCACTCCCAAAATAGTTAGGAATACTATAAACACAAATTAAGTAAAATGTACGCAATTGTAGAGATCGCCGGACAGCAATTTAAAGTCCAAAAAGACCAGAAAGTCTTTGTACACCGTTTATCAGGTGAAGAAGGCGCGGTTGTGGAGTTCGATCAGGTTTACTTAAAAGACGCTGAAGGTAAAATTATCGTTGGCGCACCTGTTATCGAAGGCGCAAAAGTAACTGCACGTATTCTCCGTCACCTTCGTGGTGAAAAGGTTCTTGTTTTCAAGAAGAAAAGAAGAAAAAGCTACCAGAAAATGAATGGTCATCGCCAGTATTTGACTCAGATTCAAATCGAAAACATTCAGTAATTAAGTAACAAGAGTTTGTAATCTCACGTAAGTGATAAAACAATAAAATTATGGCTCATAAGAAAGGTGTCGGTAGTTCAAATAACGGTCGTGAATCACAGAGTAAACGACTTGGAATCAAAATATTTGGTGGACAAGCTGCTATCGCTGGCAACATTATCGTTCGTCAACGTGGTACAAAACATCATCCTGGTAAAAATGTAGGTATTGGGAAAGACCATACTTTATTCTCATTGGTTGATGGTGTTGTTGAATTCCGCAAATCAAGAGAAAACGTTTCTTCCGTTTCTGTAGTTCCATTTGAACAAAAAGAACAGAACTAATTCGTTCTTAACGAAGATATTAAAAGATCCTGTATGATTTTCATGCAGGATTTTTTTGTTTTTCGGTAAAACAGTAATTTCATCAAATGCGATTGAAAAAATGCACCTGCCCATTCTTCAAAAACATGATTGATCCTGATATATCGTTTTAACAATTAGGATCATATCCGAAATTGTATTGGGACAGTGAACTTGTTTGTGTAAAAAAATATTCCAGAATTTTATTGCCCGTTAAACCTGTGTCTTTTTTCATCGTCATAAAGGAAACATTTAAAAAGTTACATTATGAAACTCGTAAAATTAATTGCGCCAATGTTGATTCTGTTTATGGCATTCAACACTTTCGCACAAGAACAAACGCGAAAAACTCCTGAAGAAAGAGCAAAAAATCAAACCAAGGCTATTGATAAAGAGTGCCAGTTAACCCCTGAGCAAAAAACGAAGGTAGAACAGATTATTCTTTCTGCTATCAACCAAACCAAGGATGTCCGTCAGAAGGATATTCCACGAAAAGACAAGATGATTGAAATTAAAAAGATTAACGAGGATCGAAATCTTCAAATGAAATCAACACTTACGCCCGATCAATATGTGAAATACCAGGCACTTGTCGAAAAAATGAAAGCTAAAGCAAAAGAAAGAATGCAAGCCCGCCAAGAAGCAAAATTTGAAGATGAAATAGAGTAATGTTTTTTTATCGTTAAATAAAACAAATTAAAATCCCGCTAAATGTGGGATTTTTTAGTTTTGCAGAAATAAGACCATTAACCTGTTGATTTATATTCGAGACTACACAGAAATTTTAAAGTAATTTTACAGACAATATTGTCTCACCCTTGGCACTCCATTGTAAACACTTGATTTGCATATATATAAAACAAAAAATATGAAAAGCATACGCATTCTGATCCTTCTGTTTTTTGCGTTGAGTATTTTTTCTTGTAAAAATAAAAAGGATAAAGAAAAAGAAAAGCCACCAGTTATGGTAGATGTTCTATTGGCTGGAATTGTCGATTTTCCTACAAATATTGAAGTTAACGGAACGGTTCTTTCAGAAGAGCTTGTTGAGCTTCATCCAGAAATCAGTGGTCGTATTGTGTATCTGAATATGCCTGATGGAGCAAGCGTTACGAATGGTACGATTCTTGCCAAAATTAATGATGCAGATCTGCAAGCCCAGCTTGAACAACAGAAAGCTCAGCTTGAACTGGCTGTTAAAACAGAACAGCGCCTTAAAAAACTAATCGCGATAAATGGTGTGAATCAGGCAGATTATGATGCAGCATTAAGTCAGGTGAGTCTCTACAATGCTAATATAAAAGTTCTGAATGCACAAATAGATAAGACGATTATTCGTGCCCCGTTTAGTGGAAAATTGGGATTACGGGTGATAAGTCCGGGCGCATTTGTAAATCCGCAAACAGTAATTGGGACTCTTCAGCAATCTGACAAAGTAAAAATAGACTTTACTGTTCCTGAGTCATATATGAGTATGGTTGTTGTTGGCAATCGTGTAACGATTCAGACTTCCGGTACGGATATTCCATTTAATGCAATTATTAATGCCATTGAGCCACAGGTTGATGTAAATAGTAAGAATATCAAGGTAAGAGCACGTCTTGAAAAGGGAGAAATCAGTCCGGGTACTTTTGTAAAGGTAATGCTTAATAAAAAAGATCAGAAAATTGTAGTGCCAACGAATGCAATAATTCCAGATGCTCAAAGCAATCAATTGATTGTGGTAAAAGATGGGAAAGCAGTATTTACAGATGTTGAAACCGGAGTCAGAAATGCCGATGTTGTTGAAATTCTTAAGGGTATTAACCCCGGCGACAGTATTGTTGTAAGTGGCGTATTATTTGTCCGTCCGAATGCCAAGGTTAAAGTCCGAAAAATTAAAACCGATATTTTCAATTCTACAGCCCAACCTAAACAGAAAAACTAAAGATGAATATTTCAGAACTATCGCTTAAACGTCCGGTTTTAGCCACGGTAATGAATTTGTTCATTATCCTGTTTGGTATAATTGGGTACTATTTCTTAGGGGTTCGTGATTATCCGGCCATCGATCCTCCCATGATTACCGTTACAACATCATATATAGGCGCAAATGCCGATATTATTGAAAGCCAGATAACGGAACCTCTCGAGAAAGCAATTAATGGAATTCCCGGAATCCGTACAATTTCATCCTCAAGTGCAGTAGGGAGCAGTAGGATTTCTGTTGAATTTAATCTGGATGCAGATTTAGAAACTGCAGCCAATGATGTTCGCGATAAAGTAAGCCAGGCAGTTCGGAATCTTCCGCAGGATATTGATGCTCCACCGGTTGTTACCAAAGCAGATGCAAACAGTGATTTTATCATCCTTATGGCTGTTCAAAGCCCAAGTAAAGGACTTATGGAATTGAGTGATTATGCCGAAAATGTACTGCAAAATAAACTTCAGACAATTCCCGAAGTAAGTGCCGTAAATGTACTTGGACAAAAGCGTCCTTGCATGCGTATCTGGGTCGATCCTGATAAAATGAACGCTCACAATGTAGCGTTCAACGATATTTCTACCGTTCTCAAAAAAGAAAATGCAGAAATTCCTTCCGGAAAATTGTATGGCAACAAGACTGAAATGACGATCCGTACCATGGGGCGTCTCAGTACGGAAAAAGATTTCCGCGACCTGATTATACGACAAGATGCAACGGGAATCATTCGATTGAGCGATATTGCCAAGGTTGAACTGGGACCTGAACAATATGAACAAAGCTGGCGACTGAATGGTGTGAGTGGTGTTGGAATCTCAATTATTCCACAGCCCGGGGCAAATTATGTAAACATCTCGAAAGAATTTAACAAACGTATTGAAGAGATTAAAAAATCGCAACAAGGTGGTGATATCATGTTTACAACCTTGATTGACAATACCCAAAATGTTAAAAAGTCGCTTACGGAAGTTAAAGAAACATTACTGATTGCTTTGATGCTGGTAATTCTGGTAATTTATCTTTTTTTCCGTAGCTGGAAGATTGCAATTCGACCATTGATTGATATTCCTATCTCGTTGATGTCCACATTTTTCATAATGTATATTGCAGGATTTTCTGTTAATATCCTCACGTTATTGGCGATTGTTTTGGCAACCGGACTTGTGGTAGATGACGGTATTGTAGTTACAGAAAACATTTTTCGGAAGTTTGAAAGAGGAATGCCAATCCGGAAAGCGGCTCTGGAAGGAAGTAAGGAAATCTTCTTTGCGGTTGTTTCTACTTCCATAACATTAGCAATCGTATTTCTTCCGGTACTTTTTTTACAAGGATTTGTAGGCAGTTTGTTTCGTGAATTTGGAGTTGTAGTGGCATGTGCTGTGCTCGTTTCGGCATTTGTATCGTTAACAATTACCCCTGTATTGAATGTTTTGTTGAGTAGTAAAACGGCTCAGCATGGTCGGTTTTATCAACGAACTGAACCATTTTTTCAAGGAATGGAGAATGGATACAAAAAGATCTTACAATACTTTATACATTATAGATGGGTGGCATGGGGTATCGTTATTGTATGTGTCGGAATCATTTTTATACTAAGCAAAACACTTCCAAGTGAACTTGCTCCACTGGAAGATAAAAGCCAAATGCGTATGCAGATTACCGGTCCGGAAGGTGCTAGTTTTAGTTATATGTCAAAAGCTACTGCCGAACTTGAAAATTATTTGGCAGATTCATTACCTGAGAACAAGTTTGCATTTTTCTCAGTTCCAGGATATAGCAGTACAGGTGTAAACAGTGCAGTGGGACGTATTGGATTGGTTTCTCCCTTTGAACGAGATCGCAGTCAGAATGAAATAGCCATGGATTTGTCTAAAAAAGTGATGAAATTCAATAATATACGTATTTTCCCGGTTGAAGAACAGACGATCTCTGTAGGCTTAGCTTCACGAGGATCTCTTCCCGTTCAATTTGTAATTCAAAATCTCGATTTTAATAAACTGAAGAGTGTGATTCCTGGATTTCTGGATGAAGCCAGAAATAACAAAGTGTTTCAAAATGTGGATGTTAATCTGAAATTCAATAAGCCGGAAGCAGATATTATTATCGACAGGATAAAAGCTCATGAGTTTGGGCTAACAATCACTGATATTGCCGAGGTTTTGCAAAGTGCTTTTAGTGGTCGCCGCCTCGACTACTTTATTATGAACGGAAAACAATATCAGGTGATTTCGCAGGTGAAGCTTGGCGACAGGCAAATGCCACAGGATATTCTCAAATTATATGTGCGAAATGATAAAGGAATGAATATTTCAATGGCAGATGTTGTAAAAATTATCCCCAATGCAAACCCTCCTTCCATATTTCATTACAATCGTTATAAATCTGCTACATTCTCAGCATCTTTGGCAGAAGGGAAAACCATTGGAGATGGCGTAGAAGCAATGCAAAAGATTGCATCCAAAAAATTGGACGACAGTTTTCAAACATCTTTAAGTGGTCCTTCACGCGATTATGCCGAGAGTTCATCAAATACTGCTTACGCATTCTTACTTGCGCTTGTTTTAATTTATCTTGTTTTAGCAGCTCAATTTGAAAGCTTTAAAGATCCGTTTACCATTATGCTTACTGTTCCGCTGGCAATTGCAGGAGCTTTTTTGAGTCTCTGGATTTTTGGGCAAACTTTAAATATTTTTTCAGAGATCGGAATGATTATGCTTATTGGTCTGGTAACAAAGAATGGGATTCTTATTGTTGAATTTGCCAATAAAAAGCGTGAATCAGGTCTGGAACTAAAGCAGGCAACTATAGAAGCAGCTACACAACGTTTACGACCCATTTTAATGACGAGCCTTGCCACTTCTCTTGGTGCGTTACCCATTGCGTTGAGTTTAGGTGCTGCTGCTACCAGCCGTATTCCGCTGGGGATTGTAATTGTTGGAGGCTTGTTGTTTTCATTAATCCTTACCCTGTTTGTGATTCCTTCTATTTATACGTTCATTTCCGGAAAGCACAAATCGTCAAAAGAAGAAGTTGAAGAAATTGTTTCATCCATCTAAATTCTCCTGAAAATGAAAAGGTTCTTACTCTCAATAATTATTCTTACACCATTTTTGGGTATTGCTCAGCAAAAACTCAATTTGCAACAGGCAATTGATACCACGCTGAAAAATAATTTCGACATTCAAATAGCCCGAAACAATGCCGAAATCGGTAAACTAAACAACTCTTTCGGTGTTGCAGGAGGACTACCTTCGGTTAATATTGCGGCAAGCGATAATCTTTCTCTCTATAATCAAACGCAGAAAATGAGCAATGGAACTGAATCAACAATGAATGATGTTTCCTCAAATGCGATAAGTGCAAATATCAATGCAAGTATGGTTCTTTTCAATGGATTTAAGGTTTTGGCAACAAAAGAACGTTTGAGCAGTTTGGAAAAACAGAGTGAGTTATTACTTAATCAGCAAATT